>CAXXKC010000003.1:0-3701635 GCA_963674835.2 Thermoguttaceae bacterium | reverse complement strand
GCCGGCGCCTTCTCGGCCGGTTTGGCCGGCGGTGCGGACGATTCGGCAGCCTTTGCCTCTGCCGGTTGTGCCCCAGCAGGCCGCGCCGGGGCAGCCGTCTTCGAGTCGGACGCCTTCGCTGCGGGCGCCTGGTCTCCGGCGGGCGGCGGGGCAAACGGATCGTCTGGCTTCGCCTCGGCAGCAGGGGCTGCCGGAGCCGCAACGGCCGGCTCGGCGGTCTTGCCGGGAGCAGGCGTCCCAAACGGATCGGCCATCGCCGCTGGCGGTGTCGGCGGCGTCAGCGGCTCCGACGGGGCAGCGGCCGGCGCACTCTTCGTTGTACTCTTCGGCGCCGCTTCCTTGGCCGGCTCTTTCGCTGCCGGCGCGGGGGCCGCGTCAAATGGATTGTCGGCATTCGTCGCAGGCGCGGCTTCTTTGGCGGGCTCTGTCGCTGCCGGCGCCGGAGGCACGTCGAACGGGTTGTCGGCATTCGCCGCCGGTGCCGCAGGCTTCGCTGCCGCCGGTTGTTTGGCCGGCTCTTTTGCCGCGGGAGCGGCCGCAGCTTTCGCTGGCGCTTTCGCCGGCGCTGCGGCGGCGGGGGCCGGTGTTGTAGCGGACGACGTCGATGCCGACGGGATCGGGGATTCGACGGCCGGCTCTTCGACGTGCGCACGAACAGGTGTCGCGGCGGGTGCAGGAGTTCCGGCCGCAGGCGCGGCGGCGGGCGCGGCGGCGGGCGCGGCTGCCTCGGCGGCCGGCTGAGCAGCCGTCTTCGCTGCCGGGCTTGCCGGCCCCGTATCAAACGGCGACCGCACGGCCGGCGCCGGAGCGGCCGCACCGGCAGATCCAGCCGCGTCGGCTTGCTGTCGCAGCACGCGGGTTTCGCGCTGCTGAATCTCCTCATAGCGCGCGCGACGCATTGTCTCCGCTCGCTGCCAGGCCGCCATGCGAGCACTGGCGCGGAACTGCTCCAACAGCAACCGGCCCGTTCCTTGAACGCGTTCCATCGACCGGCCAACGTTATAGATGTTGTTGACGTCGGTCGCTTCCAGGTCGGCACCCGTGCGGAAGTCCATCTCCGCTTCCGTGTCGCGGCCCAGGTTCAGAAGCGCCAATCCGCGAAAGTAATAGGCTCGCGGATCTTTGCTGCCATTGTCGATCGCCGAAGAGAATTGCTTGTACGCTTCCTGGTAGTCCTGCGAGAAGAACGCATGGACTCCACAGCCGTACATTTGTCCCAAAATGGCATTCTGGGCCATCGAGGGGGCCGGGGCCATGGCAACTGTCACACCCAGCAATAGGACTAGACTCCGGCACATAAGTACTAACTCCTGGCAAACGAAGAAAGTGGGTCCCAGGAGTCATCCTAATTTGGGGATCGGCGAATTTCAAGCAAAGACAGCGTAGGAAGAAGCTATCGCGGACTAGGGAGGCCTTGTAAGAGGGCCAGGCCTGGCTTGCTAGCTAGCACTGTCGGGGGGAAATTGCCGCTTTTGCCGGTGAGCCGCCGGGCCCGTGCAGCGCGGGCCCCATTTCCCGGCTGCACGTTGCCCGCTGGACGGCTTCAGACGGCGCGGTACAGAACATGCATCTCGGCGCTCCTCGCCACTGCGGCTTCCATCGGCCACCCAGAGGCCTACGGGGGAAGCGAAATCACCAAGCCCCGCTTGGTAGCCGCGGGCAGCGACCGACCCCAATGTTCTGTTTCCAGTCGGCGTTGACGTCCGTCAGAATATCACCCCAGTCGATACATCCAACGGCCGTTACGCCTAGACGGCAGATTCCCCATCTCCCGTCTCTGCCCCATTCATCGTAAAACGATCGATCCGCTCTTGACGGTCAGGCGGGCGAAACCGCGAACTATTGCCCAGTTCTTGCAGATTGCCAGGAAATTAGCGGTTGTAGCGACGAAATCGCATCTTGCGCTGCCCAGGGATCAGGCGAGGACCGTCTTGCTGGGCGAATTGGCCGTTTCCCGCACGTAACGCGGCACCGCATAACCGGGAAGGCGTTGGCGGAGTTGCTGGATCAACCAGACGCCGGTCGGCTCAGCGACCTCAAAATGCGCCGCGCCCGCCACGCGGTCGAGTTGATGAAGGTAGTAGGGCATGACGCGCAAATCGATCAGTCGCTCGTACAACGCGGCAAGGATCTCCACCTGATCGTTGACGCCCCGCAGCAGCACCCCCTGTTGCAGGACGGGAACGCCAGCGTCGACCAGCCGCCCGATCGCCGCCGCGAGCGGCTCGTCGATCTCGGCCGGATGATTCAGATGGAACACCATGACCGCGGTGAGGCGACTCCCCCGAAGCAGGTCAAGCAACTCCCCCGTGATGCGCTGCGGAATCATGACGGGAAACCGGGAGTGGATTCGCAGACGCCGGAGGTGTGGGACGTGCTCGAGGTCCTCGATCATGTTCCGCAGCGAGTCATCACCCAGCGAGAGGGGATCTCCGCCACTCAACAGCACCTCGGTTACGGAGGGTTGGGCGGCGATGTGCGCCAGGGTGGCCTTCCAGCGTTGCCAACGCCCAACGTCTTCCCTGTACGGGAAATGGCGACGGAAACAGAAGCGGCAATGGACGGCGCAAAGGCCGGTTGATAGGATTAAGAGTCGGTTTGGGTACTTTCCCAGCACCATACCTTCTCGGGTGGCATCCGCCTCAAGAAGTGGGTCGGCGCAGAACTGGGCAGATTGGGCCAGTTCTTCGGCGCTAGGCAAGACCTGCAGCAGCAACGGATCCCGGGGGTCGGCGATCCGAATACGGCTCAGGTAGGTCCGAGGAACCAAGAGCGGAAAAGCATCCGCCACCCGTTCCGCCGCTGCGACGAGCAAGGGGGGCAGTTCCAAGAGCTGGCAGAGTTCGGCCGGCTCGCGGACGGAGTCGGCGACGGCCGACTGCCAATCGGCATAACACGGAGATGCCGGATACCGGCCAGCAGCACTCGTTGGATAAGCTGAAGTCAGGCTTGACATACCAGTCGAATCGTACCACAACATCTTCCGCTCAGGAAGCAATAACCAGGCACACAAGGGAATCACTGTGGGCACTTACAACACGAGCGAATTTCGAAAAGGACTGAAAGTCCAACTGGACGGCGACCCGTATTTGATGATCGAGTGCAACTTCGTCAAGCCCGGCAAGGGCCAGGCGTTGTACAAGTGCAAGCTGCGCAACTTGATCCGCAACACAGTGCTCGACCGCACATATAAGAGCGGCGATACGATCGAGGCGGCCGACATCGAAGAGATCCAGGCCCAGTTCCTCTACCGCCAGGGCGACCAGTTCGTCTTCATGGACAACGAATCGTTCGAGCAGTACGAGTTGAGCTCCCAGCAGGTCGACGAGGCGTGGAAGTATCTGAAAGAGGCCATGATTTGCAGCATGTTGTTGTTCAACAACTCGCCGATCGGGGTTACGCCGCCCAACCACGTGGTGTTGCGGATCGAGTATACCGAACCGGCCGTGCGCGGAAACACGGCCACCAACGTTACGAAGCCGGCGAAGGTCGAGACGGGCGCCGAGCTGGTCGTTCCGAACTTCGTCGAGACGGGCGAACTCATCAAGGTCGATACGCGGACCGGCGATTACATCGAACGGGTGAAGGAGTAGCGCACCGCCAAGTCGGCTTCCGTTGACGGTTTGCCCCTGGAAGACTGCCATGTGCCCCGGCGACGCCGCAAGCCGCTTCACACCGACCGCCAGCTGGGAGCATCTTCATCTCAGGGCAGAGCTTCGCGCCCGTGTGCGCGAGTTCTTCGACCGGCAGGGGTTCCTCGAGGTCGAAACGCCGATTCTGTCGGCCGATACGGTCGTTGACCGCCACTTGGACCCGTTCGGGCTCGAGGTCGATCTGCCCGGGGGTGCTCGCAAGCGGCTGTGGCTGCAGACTTCGCCGGAATTCGGCATGAAGCGGCTGCTGGCGGCCGGAGCACCGTCGATCTACCAGATTGCCCGGGTCTTCCGGTGCGGCGAGCGCGGCCCGCTGCACAATCCCGAGTTCACCATGGTCGAGTGGTACGGCGTCGGCGACGGATTGGCGGACGGGATGAAGCGGCTGAGCGACCTGGCCGAGGTGCTGTTGGAACGCGGGCCTGCCGAGTCCGTGTCTTACGGCGAGGCGTTTGGCCGTTTCGCAGGAATCGATCCTCACACGGCCGACACGGCCGAGTTGGTTTCGGCGGTGCGTGCGGCCGGCATCGCAGCACCGGCCAGTTTAATGCCGAACGACCGCGATGGCTGGCTCGATCTGCTGCTGGTCGAACTGGTGCAGCCTAACCTGGGTCATCAGCGGCCCGTCATTCTGTACGACTACCCGGCGAGCCAAGCCGCGCTGGCGCAGCTGCGTGACGAGCGACCCCCGGTGGCAGAGCGTTTTGAGTTGTATGTATCGGGCATCGAGCTGGCCAACGGATATCACGAACTACTCGATCCGGAGACACTGCGGCGGCGCAACGTGGAGACCAACGCTCTCCGCGAGGCCGACGGCAAGCCGCGGCTGCCCGAGCAAAGTCGCCTGTTGGCCGCGATGGAGGCGGGACTGCCGCCATGCAGCGGTGTCGCGCTGGGCTTCGACCGCGTGGTGATGCTGGCTGCAGGTGCACAACGGCTCGACGACGTGATAGCCTTTCCGATCGATCGCGCGTGACCGGGCGGGGGGCCAATGCTCCGGGGTGGCTGGCGAATAGCAGTGGGAGTTGATGGTTTGCGTTGATCTCACTGGGGAGGGGGACATGCACGAGCCGGCACAGTTCTTCGTGGGGTGGGGAACTTTGACGCTGATCAACGCCGGGCTGGCGCAGTCGAAAGGGAGGAGCGGTCTACTGTGGTGGCTGTTCTCGCTGCTGCTTGGGCCGGTGGCCACGTTCCTGATCGTGGTCCTGCCCGCGGTTGACCCAAGGCGTTAGAATGACGGGCGGAACGGTTGGCGAAGTTCCTGGCCCCTGCCGTGCGAGTTGACCATGTCCAAGACGCCGAAGAGGCGGACCGTACAGTTCACGATACGAACGATGATCGTGATCGTGGGGGTAACCGCTTTGGCGATGGGGTGCATTTCGTGGTTGGGCATCGGAACGGCCACTCTTGTGTTGGCCCTTGTTGGCGCATGGGTGGGCTACTCGCTGGCGGCGGCCGGCAGGGCTTCGGGCGACGGCGGGCCGCGTCCGATGATGGGTTGGATTGCTGCCTGGGCGATGATCGGTTTGGCGGCGGGACGGACCGTTCAGTTGGTGTCGCGAGGCCCTGCGCCGGGCGAAACGCGTCTCTACGGATGCTTGATACTGCTGATGGTCGGCGCATCCATGTGCTCGTACTTCTACGATCGCGCCAACCGTCAGACCGACTTGCCGACTGCCACTTCGCGACGATGGGACAAGTTGGCGTTGGGGCTATTTGTCATGTTCTTCTGCCAGGCGCTGCATGAAGTCATGGAAGTGGGCGATCCGCTGTTCGGTGCCGCTTTCTGCGGGATTGTGATGATGGCCCTCGGCGCGATCATTCGCGATGCCATGTTTCGCAAGGGAGTACCGACATGAACTACATCAAGCTCGTGTTGATCGGCGGTTTGCTGTCGGTTGTTCTGCTTGGGTTCGGTGGGGTATCGACCGTGGTCGGGGTCGACTCTACGGCCCACGGTTGGACATTGACCCCGGGAACATTCAAGTACGGGAGGGTGAATCGCATTCGAAAGATTACCGACAAGACCCGGCTCTACGGTCCGGGGCTAATCATCGGCGGGCTGTCGGCCGTGGCGGCGGGAATCCTGGTCATTCCGTCGGCAGTGATGATCGAGCAGGGCAAGCGACATCGCCTGTGGCCGAGCATCGTCGTTGCGTGGAAGATCATTCGCGGTGGTTTGGTGGTCGGCTTCGGTTGTGCGATCGTCGCCGGTGTGCTGGGCAGTGTTCTGTGACCGAGACGTTCCGCCCGGACGGTGGGTCGCCCGGGTCACTGCTGGGCAGGCTCCGGCGAGGCGACGTCGACGTATGAGTCGAACACGCGGACCTTCGCCCAGTTGTTCTTGGTCTCGTCGATGAATGCCTGGTGGCGATCGGCTTCCTGGTAAGCATCGTGGGCGGCTTTGTCTTTGAAGACGACGTGGAGGGCCACGTCGAAGTCAAGGTCGTTGACGGTGCGCTGGTGGTCCTCCACCCGGGTTCCGGCAGCGAACCAAATTGCGCCCGGATGGTCCGACAGGTATTTGTTGCAGGCGGCAACCAAGTCGGCTTTGGCCTCGGGGGATTGATCTTTGAGCGTGAAGAAGACATCGTGCGAGACCATGCGTTCGTCTGTCATCGTTGGGTTCTCAAGTGTGCTGATTGACCGATGCGAAAGGGTACGCGACAATTCGTATCATACGGTTTTCGTCGAGATCGGCAACGGTCGGGCGGCGGACCGGGATGGGAAACGCATGAGACCGATTCGGTGAGAAGCATGTTGGCATCGGACCTGATCCATCGCACGGCAGACCACGTGAAAACCAAGCTCGCGGGCGACGGGAGCGGGCACGATTGGTGGCACGTGTATCGCGTCTGGAGGATGGCGACGAGGATTTCGGAGGCCGAAGGGGCCGATCCGGTTGTTGCGCAACTGGCGGCCCTCTTGCACGACCTGGCCGACTGGAAGGCGCACGGAGGCGATTTGACGGCGGGCCCCAAGGCGGCGAGGGAATGGCTCGACTCGCTCGGCGTCGAGGCGGCTGTCACCGAGCACGTTTGCCGGATCATCGCGAGCATTTCGTTCAAAGGAGCGGGCGTCGAGGAGACGGCGCTCTCGTTGGAGGGCAAGGTCGTTCAGGACGCCGATCGGCTCGACGCGATCGGAGCGGTCGGGATCGGGCGGGCCTTTGCCTACGGCGGCGCCAAAGGGAGGCTGATGTTCGATCCGGGGATCAAGCCCACAGTGCACGATACGCCGGAGTCGTACCTGGCCGACGAGGGCACGACCGTGAATCACTTCTATGAGAAGCTGCTGCTGCTGAAGGATCGCATGAACACGGCGACAGGGCGGGCTGTAGCCGAGCAGAGACATCGGTTCATGGAGGAATATCTGCAGCGGTTCTTCGAGGAGTGGGAGGGGAAGTGACGGGGTTCCTTTGCGGGGTGCTACCGCGTGGGAGATCGGGAGGCAATCGTGGTAGGAACCGGCTGCAAGGGAACGCCGCATGCCCCCAGCCCCCGTCCCGCAAGCGGGCGAGGGGAGCTTTATGCCTCCTTCGCTCGATCGGCCGTTGCCAGGGCGATCGACTCGAGGTAGGGGTCGCAGAATCGGCGGCTCATCACGTGGTGCGCGGCTTCGTCGAGGCCCCATCCTTCGATCCAGTGCAGGTAGGCGATGATTACACTGGGGGATCGGTTCACGCCGGCACTGCAATGGACGTAGACGGTGTGACCGTTCTGCATGAGATCGTCGACCGCCTCGACGCCCTTTGAGAGGTTCTGCCGAAGGGCGTCGCGGTTGAAGTCCTCGATTGGCACGCGGCGAATTTCGATGCCGGCGGTGCGGTACAGTGTCTCGAGCCTGGGCCAATCGATCTGCAGATAGGCCAGATCGCTGCGGGTTTGCAAGTTCACCACGGCGGTCATTCCCGCCTCTTTCAGCCGGTCGATGTCCGCCTTGCCTGTGGGGCACGAGCCGACGAAGAGGCGGGGGGAGATCTGAGTGTAGTCCATGGCTCTGATCGTTGACCGACGAGAGGGAGGCCGTAGTATGAAAGGAGAAGCCGACCCATCCGACCATCAAAGATACCCCCGGTTGATGGTTCGATCAATCGGCCGCAAGGCTTTCTCACGGCCAGTGGACAACCCTATGCCCGAGAAAGCAGCGCTCAACCGCTTTCCGCTGTTCGGTCTGAGCGATGCCCCGATGGCGGGTCCATTTGACTTCAACAGCAGTTCGGCCTAAATTAAGGGCAAGGCTGAATTCCACGCTTGATCGAGCCTTCGGGAGGTGCCGTATGGTCGGCGCGATCCGTAGGTTAGAGGTTCTGTCTCATCCGCTCGTGACGATCGAGTGCTTCGGCTGGGTCGTTTTCTTCCGGGCTGTCTTTACTTGGCAAGACCGGACGTTTCTCTCTCTGCTGAATACGGCCAAGGTGTTCCAGCGGACCACGATGCCCGTTCCTGAGTTCATTGGGCGGTGCGTCGCGTTGGAGCAGCGGGCCATGTGGATCTATCGATCGCTGGCCGTCCGCTATTCGCGCGTGGGCGATGTGCGAGACTTCTTCAATCAGCTGGCCGATCAGGAGGAAGTCCATGCCGAGCTACTGGAACTGTGCCGGGTGGCCGCATCGAGAGGCCGATGGAGGCAGCAGAACTTGGATGCGTGGCAACGGAGCGCGGCCGACACCGAGGGACTCCTGGCGGAGGCCGAGAGAAGGCTGGATGGTCGCGATTCGTTGGCCGATTCTCTGCGGCTGGTGATTCGCATGGAGTCGTCGCAGATCAACGGCCTGTTCATGAACGTGGTGAACGCCACGGATGCTCGATTCGCAAAGGTCTATAGCGCGTTTTGCAACGCGGTCCGCGATCACCTAGGATATCTCCAAGAGCAGATCCCAATACTGGAGCCGAGCCTGGCGGCAGAGTGCGACCAGCTTCAGGTCCGTTCCTAGTGGGCCGAGTGCTCTTTTTTGTGATACGCTGAAGCCTGACCTGTGGATGGTTGTGGGATATGGGGTGGAGGTGTCGCCTAGCGATGGCGCCATCACCGCCGGCGGATTTCGAGTACTGGTATGAATAAGGCCTTTGTGCGCGAACCTGATCGGACGGCCGACTATTGCCCTCGATGCGGCAGCAAGGGCGAGCCGGTGGGAAGCAAGGCGTTGGCGGCCTATCTGACGGAGCAACAGCGTGGACACCTTGCGGAACCGGTCAACTTCTGCCCATCGGCAGAGTGCCCGGTCGCTTACTTCGACGGCTTGGAGCGACTGGTTCTGGCGACGGATCTGCAGCGCCCGGCGTATCCTAAGGATCCGGAAGCGCCGATTTGCGCGTGCTTCGGTCTGACGCGGGCCGACATCGAGCAGGACGTGCGAGAGGGAGGTGTGCGTCGAACCAAGGACGCGCTGGAGAAAGCCAAGTCGAAGGAAGCCCGATGTTGGGAGATGGCAGCCAACGGGCGGCCGTGCGTGGCCTACGTGCAGAAGTACTACTTGAAGTGCCGGGCCGACAACGAGTAGCCCTTCACGGCGCCAACATCTCGTTCAGAATCGTACATGCATCCTGCACGAACTTCGAACAGAGGGTTTGGTGCAGGTTCTCTTCCCGGGCGCGAAGGCGCCCTTCGGGCGAGCTGATGTCGCAGCCGAGCAGGTCTCTGCACACAATCGACCCGGCCCTTGCCCGGAAGCGGTCGGCGAACTCCTTGACTTGCGAGTAGACGCGGTCTTTGGTCTCGGGGTCGGATGCGGCGGTGGCGTATTTCAGCCCAAGAACCATGAAGGCTCCGGTGACGACGCCGCAGGTCTCGGCCATGCGTCCCATGCCGCCGCCGAAGCCTGCGGCGATCTTCAGTGCTGTTTCATCGTCAAGGCCGAGGCTGCCGGCGTAGGCCGACACGACGGATTGGGCGCAGTTGCAGCCCTCGGCGAAGCGGGACATCGCGAGTTGAGTTGGGTCCATGGGAAGATCCCGTAACGGAACGGTAGGAACCGCGCGACCGGCGCATGGGCATCGCTACATCGTTAGCATCCCTGCGGACTATTTCGCCGGGCGTTTCCAAAGCGAGTTGATTGCGTCGACGGTGCGGTCCACCAGCACGTCCCCGCCTTCAGGCCCCACGATGCTGACCAGCGGCGTCGCGCTGTAGTTGGTGAAAGGCTTCTCGTCGAGCTCTCCGGCCGCGACCGCGCGAGCGGTGGGCAAGTAGTAGGCCTTGCCTAACGGACTGGCCAACTGGATGAGCATGGTCTGGACGGCGGGGCTGCGGGCCTCGATTCGCACGCCGTAGTCCACAAACAGCTCGAAGGGATTAGTGGCGATGGCCACGTCGCCCAACCGGATGGCATGCAACTCGATGGCATTGAACTGCTCGCCTTTTTGCTGGGCCAGGTATCGGTCGCAGATTCCCCCGTAGAGGTTGCGGACCCACGTGTCGGAACCTTGACGTTCCTTCTTGGCGTCGATGCCGGCGCAGACCTTCTGAGCCGTGGCGAATTCCGCGTCGGTGATGACTCGTGACGGCAGATCCACTCGTTCGACGAGGTGCGTGAAGGGTACGTCGGTGCGGATGTCGTCGGTGATCTGCTCGGCGACGTCGAAGAAGGCATTGGCGATGCGGCGGCCCAGCTCCTGGGTGCGGGTGACTCCGTGGAGCTTGTCCATGCGGGTCTCGCCCTTCTTCCGATAGGACAAGTGGGGACACTGGTCGCCTGCCGGCGCACAGAAGCAAATGACGTCCAGGTCTTTGCCGTAGCGTTGGCGCATGAGTTCGCGGGCGTAGTGCCAGAAATCGGCGCTGACGACTCTCTCACCCTGGCTCATTTGAGCCGGGCAGGCCAAGGCGAGGACGGCCGCCTTGAGTTGTTTCTTGTCGTCGTAGAAGCAGAGCACGTCGACGGCGTGGTCTTCGTAGCCTTCGATGTGGCGGAACTGGGGATCGGTCGCTTTGCCTAGCATTTGGGCGTGGCCGTCGGCATAGACGACGCGGCGATTGCGGCCGACGACGGCGTACCCCAATCCCCACGCGACCGCGCCGGCGGCCCGGCTTTCCCAGGCCTTGACGACGGCATCGGCCATGCGCTGATAGAGCATCGGCACGTAGTCCTTCGGCTGCGTGGCATCGCCGTAGTCTTTCTCGTCGTATTGGTCCTGAAGGAGAACCGGAGCGGAATGGGTGTGGGTGGCAGTGAGGAAGAGCTTCTTGACGTCGAAGCCCGGCAGCCGCGACGCAACGTACTCGCGAAACCCTTCCTGGATTCCCGCTCGGATGACACACAGATCGCAGGAGACGAGGATGGCTTGGTCGACAATACGATCGCCCTGTCGCGATTCGAGGGCGAGGACGCTCGCCGTGAGCGGCGTTTGGATGGTGCGGGTAACGCGGACGGTCGTGAATCCCGTGAGCGGGACTGGCGGCGGCGGTGTGATGTCGGCCGTGGCGGTTCCGAACCAGAGCGCCGACTGGGTGGCCGGTTGGTCCGCGGCGGTCGCCGTATCCAGGAGCGGGCCTGCCGCCAACGCAGCCAGCGTGCCGCCGAGAAACTGCCGACGGGAGTGACCGGTCTTCTTTTCGGCGACAAACGAACGAGGTTGGCCAGTCATCGAAGGTCCCTTCCTGCGGGGTTTGTTCATGGGGATTGGTGTTGGGGAACGGTCTGGTTTATTGTCTTAGTGGGGGTTAGGTGAGGGTCTTCAGGCCGCGGGTGACGTTGGCTTTGAACTGGTCGATCTCCGAGGGTTCCTCGAAGCCAACAATCAGGGTGCTGATGCAGCCGAGGCCGAGAATGAAATCGACCGACTTCTCGCGTTTCTCCGCGTCGTTGGCAAAGGTACCTTCGCCGAAGACCTTGATCGCCAGGATGCCCTTGCCGGCGGCGTGGAGCTTCTTGAGCAAGGGAACGACCTTGTCGGGCGGGCCGTCCATCTTCGCGCCGAAGGGGTTGATGCGGGCGTGAATGACATCGAGCCAAGGTTCCTCGACGGCCGCTTCCATGGCGGGAATCGAATGGCACGAAATGCCATGCGCGCGAATGAGGCCCTTTTGCTTCATGTCGGCCAAAAGGTCCATCTGCTTGCGCATTTCCTTGGGCCAATCGGGCTTGCTCATGCAGTGAATCTGCACGACGTCGATGTAATCGGTCTTGAGCTCCTTGAGGAACTTGCGAACCATCACGTCGGCGTCGGGGCGATCTTCGGTGTTCAGTCCGTTGGGGTGGAACCAGATCTTGCTGACGAGTGTGTAGCTGTCGCGGGGTTTGCCCTGAAGGGCCTCGGGAATATACGAGTGGATCCCGTATAGGTCGGCCATGTCGAACACGCGGACGCCGTGGTCGTAGGCGTAACACAGCGTGTCCAGCGTATGTTGCCGGCCACGGCGAGTGAGATTCGACTGCTGGTTCCAGCCCCGCATGCCGGTACCGATGCCCATCCGGCTGACCTTCAGATTCGGGCCGAGCCGGACGATAGCGTCGGGGTCGTTGGAGTGGATCGCGGCAGCCGGGGCCGTTTCGGGGGCCGTGCCGGTGACCAGAACACCAGCGGTGCCGGCCACGGCGCTTCCGAGGAATTGTCGGCGACGAATTTGCATGAACTGGGTTCCTTGTCGTGCGGAGCAGAAGACATGACTCCGGGGCCGTGCGCATCGCAAGCCACCGCCCGACCGCGGGCGAAGCGGAGCAAGCTTGTCAATTCTCCGTCGGCGGTTTGACGGTTGTCAACGGTTTTGAGGTGGCCGTCGTTGCGTCTCGGCAGAAGTCGTTCTGTTGCAAGCTCTTCCGTCCAGCGGGCGGATCGCGGAGCGGATGCGGGGCAGTTGGTCTCGCGGCAGATATGGGCCCGCTGCCGTTGGTCGCCGGCAAAGATCCAGCTGCGAACGAATCCCGACCTCATCCCGGGCCAACGCAGGCAATCAAGGGCGAACGGCGACGAGATCGTCGTCCCGGTACTCGGTCTTAAGCTGCTTCAGCTCAGCGGTGAGCTGGCGGACAACATCCGTATAGGCCGGGTCGCTGTAGACGCTGGTCATCTCGGAGGGATCCTTCTGGAGGTCGTACAACTCCCACTCGCCCAACTCGTGGAAGAAGATCAGCTTGTACCGGTCGGTGCGCACACCGTAGTGTTTCGCGACCATGTGGACGGCCGGATACTCGTAGTAGCGATAGTACATGGCCGTGCGCCAGTCGTCCGGAGCGCGGCCTTCGAGGATGGGCCGGAAGCTGCGGCCCTGCATGTCGGTAGCAACGGCCGCGCCGGCACAATCGAGGAAGGTCTCGGCGAAATCGAGGTTGAGGACGATGCGATCGCTCGTGGTACCGGGCCGGATATGGCCGGGCCAGCGGATCAACAAGGGCATTCGCAGCGACTGCTCGTACATGAAGCGTTTGTCGAACCAGCCGTGCTCGCCAAGGTAGAAACCCTGGTCAGAGGTATAGATGACGATGGTGTTCTTGGCCAGGCCTGAGCGGTCGAGGTAGTCCAGAAGGCGACCCACGTTCTTATCGACCGAATCGATGCAGCGCACGTAGTCGGCCATGTATCGCTGGTACTTCCAGCGAACCAGGTCCTTGCCCTCGAGGTTGGCTTTGTGGAAGGCGTCGTTTCGGGGCTGATAGGCATCGTTCCACGCTTTGAACTGCTCGGGCGTGAGGCCTTTGGGCTCCGTCAGCTTGACGTCGTTGTCGTTCATGCTTTCCGAGATGCGCATCTCGGCCTTGTGCGCGGCCGTGCCGCGCCCGGAGTAGTCGTCGAACAGAGTGGCTGGCTCGGGGAAGGTGTGGCCTTCGTATGCGTGGAGCAGTTCGGGAGGCGGCATCCAGTTCCGGTGCGGCGCCTTGTTGTGGTACATGAGGAAGAAGGGCTTGTCTTTGTCGCGACCCTTCTGAAGGAAGTCGAGCACGACGTCGGCGATGATGTCGGTCGTGTAGCCCGTGTGTTTGACGATGCCCTTAGGCGTCTTCATCTTCGGGTTGTAGTACGGGCCTTGGCCGAGGAGGATGTGCCAGTAGTCGAACCCGGTCGGGTCGCTTCCCAGGTGCCACTTCCCGACCATGGCCGTCTGATAGCCGGCCTTTTGGAGAAGCTTGGCGACCGTCTGTTGGCTGCCGTCGAACGTCTGGCCATTGCGGGCGAAACCGTTGAGGTGGCTGTACTTGCCCGTGAGGATTACGGCCCGGCTGGGGCCGCAGATCGAGTTGGTGCAGAAGCAATTGGTGAATCGAATGCCTTCACGGGCCAAGCGATCGAGGTTGGGCGTCTGGTTGATTACGCTACCGTAGCAGCCGATCGCCTGGGCCGCGTGATCGTCGCTCATGATGTAAAGGATGTTGGGGCGCTGATCGGCAGCAGCGGCAGATCCGATCACCGGGCCGAAAACGATCGGTATGAGCCACAAGGAGATCGGAAGATGGGATCTCATAGAAGCCTCCCTTTGCGTTTTCTAATCTCGCCGGATACGGCCCGCTCTCGCGAAATGCGGGGGACATGCATGACCTACCTTGGGAGTCTATCAGAAAGCGGGCTCACGTGCACATGTGCGGCCGGACGACCTCAGCAGCAGCCTCATTCAATGGGTACACGATCCCCGCAGACGGGTGCCGTTTCGCACTGGGGCCGTCACACGTCCATACGAAGGCGAGCACTCCTAGGGCTGCGCGTTCATCATGGTGGTCTCTTCAGCTCCTCTCCACTGAACGGTTAGAACGGTTCGCTGAACTGGACCTTCTGTTGTAGTAGCTCGAATACTCCGTCAGAAAGGCCGTTGCATATCGCGGAATAGCACGCCTGGATGATCGGAAGGTTCACCTGAGCGGTGCGAAAGATTGACGTGCACCGAATGCTCGTTCTGCAGTCGTCGCCAACAGTCCGTATAAACGTATCGAGGCCATCTGCGACAGAAGCACGTAGGTCAGGGCAGGGGATTACGAACGCACTGAAAGGCCGACTGAAGGTCCGATCGCTCGCGTGCCTCTACAGGTTGTTGTCGCCGTTTTGAACGTTTTGCACGGTTGCTTGTTTTCTACAAGAATCTCGGCCGATGGCGGGTGTTGGTCGACTCGCCTGTGTAGAAACTCGAAGTGCAATAATCTGGAACACACACGACGGAATTGAGCAGACACTTCCTCCCAACCGAGGGGCGGCCGGACCGTGTCAACAACGCGCTGACCTGCGAGCGATATCTACACTAAACGGGTGGAACGACTCCGCCTGAGAAACACTTAATTGAATTTCTGGGGTATCATGAGGTTTATGTCTCTTGCTACAGTAACGCCAGGTAGTACGTGCGCGCCATAATAGGTCGGGAGCGGAGCGCGCGCGGGCGCGCGATCTACGGCCGGCGTGAGATCAGCCGGCAACACGGTGGCGAAGCTTGGGGGAGGAGCTTGCGAGCATGCGGCGCATCAGTACGCGCTTTTGTCTGGTGGTGGGATTCTTTGCGCTGGCCTTTTCCGGGTTCATGCTCTATCGAACCTGGTCGGTCACTCGGCAGCACATGGAATCGTTCGTTGCCAGCGAGAGCAAATTGGCGTTGGAGTTCGATCTGGCGATTCGCGACTATGTGCGCGAGAAGATTCGGCCGGAGATGACCAAGCGGGTGGGCCCCGACGAGTTCGTGCCCGAGGTCATGTCGAGTTCGTATATCTCGCGGTCGATCTTCGAGAAAGTGCACGAGAAGTTGCCGGAGTACGTGATCAAGTTCTCTTCGGCCCATCCGCGGAACCCGGTGAATCAGGCGGGGCGCGAAGAGCTGGAAATGATTCACTATTTCGAGGAGCACCCGGGGGTTTCGTGCTGGACGGGCGAGATTCAGCTGGACGGGAAGGAGTACCTTGCACAACTGAGCCCGATGCGCGTGGCGAAGGAATGCCTGAGGTGTCACGGTCGTCCGGAAGACGCCCCGGCACAGTTGGTTGCGCGGTACGGTCCGACCGCCGGATTCAATCGACGTCCGGGCGAAGTGATTGGCTTGGATACCATCGCTGTACCGTTGAACAAAGTCGACGCGGCGATCGCTTCGGAGACCAATACGCAGTTGATGGTCATGGTGGCATGGCTGATCTTGCTGTTCGGCTCGATCTTCCTGGTCTTCCGTTTTCTGGTGGGCAAGCGTCTGGCCGTACTGGCCGAGCATTTCGAGCGGTGGGCGCACCAGTCGAACGGGACAATCGCGTCGGTACCGGCCAAGGGGAACGATGAAATCGGCGTACTGGCGTCAAGCTTCAACTCGCTGGCGACGAAGTTGCGAGGCTTTCATAGTTCGCTTGAGGAGTTGGTCGCCCAGCGTACCGCCGCGTTGGAGGCGGAGAACGCAGAGCGGAGGCGGGCGGAAGAGGCGTTGAAGGAAGAGCAGCACGTGCTTCGGCAACTACTGGAGATTCACGAGCGCCATCAGAAGCTGATCGCTTGCGACATTCATGACAGTTTTACGCAGCCGTTGGCCGGTGCCTTGATGAACCTCGATGCGATGCGCGGCAGCCGGCTGCGGCCGGACCGTCAGGAGGAAACGGCCAAATCGCTGGAGCGGGTGCGAGAGCTGTTGACGGAGATCATCGACTATTCTCGCCGGCTGATGACGGGTCTTCGCCCTCCGATTCTCGACGACCTGGGCCCTGTAGCGGCCATCGAAAGCCTGGTTGCGGAGAATGAGGTCGTCGGCAAGCAGGAGGTCGAATACACGCACTCGGTGCAGTTTGATCGTCTGGCGCCGGACCTGGAAACGGCGATCTTCCGGATCGTCCAGGAAGCACTGAGGAACGCCCAACTGCACAGCCAGAGTGAACGCGTGCGGGTAAGCCTGGTTCAGACGGGAGACCGGCTTCGCATCGAAGTCGAGGATTGGGGAGTGGGGTTCGATCCTCGCGCGGTCGATCCGGGCCGTTTTGGCTTGGAGAGCATCCGCGAGCGGAGCCGGCTGATGGGAGGAGAGGCCGTCGTCACCAGCACTCCGGGACAGGGGACGATCATCACCGTCGATTTGCCCTTGCAGCCGTTGAATTCGGCTGAAGCGTCGTTCGACTGACAAGCTCTGACCGAACGAGGCCCGATCGACGATTGCGGCAGTCGGCCCACCGATCGTGTGGCCGCCGCAACGAGACGTCGCCGGCCGCCTCGGTCGGAAATGAGGGAAGCGGCAGGCGACGGGTTTCGGTGGGACCGTTACGCACAGCCAACGTTCATCATTGCGGCGGGGCGGCAGGGCGGGCTTGCAGGTCCCTGATCTGTTGCTGCTGTTCGGGCGTGAGGATGGCCAAGACCTGCTTGGCGGCCTGCTGCTGGACCTTCCACATTTCGTTCTGAACCTGTTGGTACACCTGCTGGAGTTGTTGCTTCTGTTGATCGGACAGGTTCAGTTGCTCGGCGACGGCGCGGTTGGACATCATCGTGCCGTACACGGTGACCTGAAAGCGAATCTGTTCCAGCAGGTCGCGCTGCTGTGGAGTGAGCACCTGATCGAGCTGCTCGCCTAGCTGTTCGCCTCGCTGAGCCAACTGCTGCTGGAACTGGGCAAGCTTCTCATGCTGCTGCTCCTGCGGGACCGACTGCAGTTGCACGAGTAACTGCTCCTGGTACTGATGGTACTGGTCGATCAGCTTCGTGACACCGTCCTGCTGTTGTTCGGTGAGCTGGAGTTGCTGGCGCAGGGGCTCCATTCCCAACAGTTGCAGCATGGCGAGCCCCGTTCCCGCGGGACGCTTCGCGGCTGAGGCGCTCGCGGCGGGGGGCGGATTGTCGGCTTTGGGCGCTTGGGCCGAAGCCGATTCATATGCGAGGAAAGCCATCGCCATTAGGCCGGCCATTATGGGAAGATGCCACTTCATGGAGTTCTCCTTCGTTGCAAAATATCTTGGAACGCCCCATTGTATCCACTCGGCCGAGTCGGGTACCAGAAGGTGGGCGGCGTGTCGGCAACGCTTGTCGGGGTTGCTCGTCTGGATAGATCCGGGCGGCATGACGTAAATAATTGGTCCATCTGCACTTCAGATGGGTATTGTGTCCTGCGGACGGGGTGCCCTGGGGAACGTGGGCAGATGGTGGGGCCGTGGCCCGACGGCTTTGACCGATTGCTGGAGCAGGGCTCGGCAGGGGGAGGCGTGTGTGTGACCGGAGAGCGGCCAGGGATTTTGCTTCCAAAAAGCGTTAAAAATGCCAAATCCTGTCTGGACGCGATTTCCCATCTATCTGTACACTACGCCGTCCATGGCCAAGCCGTGGGGGTCGTCTGGTCGGGCCGCCCTGTGCGAGCGGCATCGAAGCAGCGGGCTCTCGTCGGCCGGCCGATGGGAGCATCTCAAGGATTGAGGTGGAAGCGTTGGGCGACGGTGAACGCCGGACGAGTACCGTGGACATGCCGAGCGGCACGGCGCCGGGAGTCAGCGAGGTTCAGGAGGAACGCGCGATGGGTTGCCCCCAATTCTCTCAATTGCGGTGGATGTGGCTGGCCGCAGCGATCTCGATGGGACTGGGTCAAGCATGCGCGGCAGCAGACGCAGCGCCGGAGAGCACGCCCAGCCGTCTCCATATCAGGGCCGGCAACGCGGAAGCGTTCTCCCAGGCGGTTCTGGGGCCGTCGGCCGATAGCGGAGTGACGCCTGAGAACACGGCACCGCCGTCTCCGTCAGCAAATCACGAGACGCCGTCGAAGACTGCCGGGCCGGACGCGGCAATCGATCCGGAGAAGGAACCCCTCAAGCCAACACCCGATCCACAGCCGGGAACGCACGTCGATGTGCGGACAGCCGGTTTCAACGGCGTTTCACCGGGTGAGAGCACGCTGGCCGATGTCCAGAAGGCGTGGGGTGCGCCGGCGGAAGTGAGCCAACAAAAGGACGTGCTCTTTCATCTATATCATGTCGCGCCCTTCGATCGTGTGGAGGTGGCCTTACGCGAGGACAAGGTCGCCTCGATCATCGTCCGGCTGGACCAGGCATTTCCAGCCGACAAGATCGCCCCGCAACTGCAATTGGGCGCAATTCAGCCGGTTCTGATCTCCAATGAGTTGGGCGAGATCCTGGGAGAGGCCTTCCCCGAGCGCGGCGTGTTGTTTGCCTTTCAGGAAAGCGACAAGCCGGGCAAGGCGACCATGATGGTGACTCAGATCATCTTGGAGCCGGTCGGCGCCGAGCCGTTCATTCTTCGGGCGGAGACGCGTTTGGACACGCAGCCCGAGTTGTCGCTGCACGACTTGAACGAGGCACTGCGTTTGGCGCCGCAGAACGCGCGTGCGCATTGGCTGCGTTGCCGCGTGCTGGCGGGCGTCGGGGACCTCGTCGAGGCCTTGGCGGCCGGCAACGAAGCGGTCCGCCTCGAGCCGGATAACCCACGCTACCTGATTACCCAGGGCCAAGTCCTGGGATCGATGCAGCGTTTCGACGAAGCGATCGACGTTGTCACAAAGGCCGTTCAGCACGGCGAGTCGCGACCGCACTTGAAGGCTCGCGCGTTGTGCATGCTCGGCGATCTCTACGGGTCGGGAGTGAAGCCCGACTATCAAAAGGCACTCCGAAGCCATACGGAAGCTATCCAGATTGCCGATCCGCTCGCGAAAGATCAGTATCCGGCGATCCGGCTGGCCGCCAAGGAGGTGCTCATCGACGCGCACCTCGGGGCGGCACACGACATCGCATGGGGCAACTGGAACCAGAAGGAAGTCTCGCTGCCGCGATGGCTGAGTCGTGCCGAGAGTTTTGCCGAGGACCTCATCGAGCATGAGGGAGGATCGCCCGAGTATCGCTTGCGCGTTGCCACCCGGGCGTTGGCCGCAGTGCTGGGCGTTCAAGGGCGGGTCGACCCGACGCCATGGGTCGAGAAGACCACCCGCATCGGACAAGAGCTGATGGCTGCGTCCAACGAGGCGCAAAAGGCGCAATATGAATGGAACATCGGCATGGCGTTGTACGACGCGGTGCAGAGCTACCAGTTGCGCAATGCGAACGACCTCGCGTTGAAATACGGCGAACAGGCCAGCGACTACTTGGAGAAAGCCCTGCTCGCGCGGCCCGATAGCCCGGAAAGCCGCTACATGCTCGGACGGCTGTACTTCCGACTTGGGGCCATCCGAGCCATGACTCGCGATCACGCGGCGGCGATTGCGTGGTTCGAAAAGGCGCTGCCGGCGTTCGACAAGCTGGCAGGCCAGGTGAACTCCGCCGAAGCGGGGCGCCTGGGCGAGACGTATGTCAGCATGGGCGTCTCGTATTGGGAGAACGGCCAGAAAGACCGGGCCGTGACACTGACGCAACGCGGCGTCAAGCTGATGGAAAAGGCCGTGGGCGAGGGCGTGCTGGAGAAGGCGTCGCTGGAAATCCCCTATGGCAATCTGGCGAGCATGAACCGTCGGATGGGCCGGGATGGCGAGGACGGAAAGCACCTGGAAAAGGCCAGTCGCGACACGGGGACGCTGCAGCGGTAGGCAGCTACTGATTCCACTGCTCGCTCGTGTATCGCTGGGCGACAAGATGGGTCACAAGCGACTGCGGCCAATCGTCGCGGCGCTCGCTGGCCTGCCACTGTTGGATGAGCGCCTGGCTGAGGGCCGCTCTGTCGGCGGGCAAATTGGCCACGAAGGCTTCGTGGTTCCGGCCGCATCGATAGTCGGGCTGGCGAGGCGGCATCTTCAGGCACTGCTCGATCAGTTCCAGTGGAAACCGATACAGCAGCGTTCCGTGGTACAGTAGGTGGCCGCGCTTGCAACGAACGCTGTTGCCTGAGACCTTTCTTCCGCCCACGGCCAAATCGCTGATTCCCTGCGGCTGCACTCGCGGTTCGAGCCGGGCGAGCGCTTGGGCCATCATCGACATGACGAAACAATGAGCGTGGTCGATCACGCGCAGCGCGGGGCGCAACCGATAGCTGAGTACGACCGCGTACATCAGGCAGCCCGGCCCGGTGACCACCGTGGCGCCACCGCTGGTGCGGCGAAGCACGGGAATGCCTAATCGCCGGCAGGTATCGAGGTGCACTTCCTCGGCCACGCGAGAGGATCGTCCCAGGACGACCATCGGTTCTCGCGATTCCCAAATGCGGAGCGTCTCGCCAGAGCCATCGCTCTGCTCTGCTTCATCCAACAGCGCTTCGTCCAGGGCGAGGTTCTCTGCGGCAGTGGCAAGCGTCAAATCGAGGTATTGCATGGAACGTGCGTTCTGTGGGCGACAGGAATATGGGATAGCGATCGTTGGTTGTGATAGCAGTGATAGCAGGGTTCTGCGTTTGTGGCGGCCCACACAGCAAGGGCCGTGCGGCTCGTGCACGGTGAGTGATGGGGCCACCTTTGTCTATTGAACACAGATTGAGGTCGGGGCGGAATGCATTCTGAACAAACGTTCTACCAGATTGCGTAACCAGAGGCGGTACTGAACGCGCGAGAGTGTCCCGGGCAGGCAGGTCCGGTCGTATCGATTGGGTAAAGTTGTGTCACAAATGCTTGAAGTGTTTGGAATTGTGGCAGGTGTTTGGAAACAGTGCTCGGACGAACGCCTTGAAACCTTCAAAGAATTTCCCGGAGCGTAACTGCTTGCACGAATTCGGTTAACGGCTGAGCAAGACGTGGGTGGTAAACTTTTCCGTTTGCCGAAATGCAAATCATCCGCAAGACTACTGGAGGAAATCGTGCGCGGTTTGCCGCGGCGGCGCTGTGCGCGATGATTGTGACCGCGAGTGAAGGAAATTCGGTAGCAACGACGTTTTGCCGGCATAACGGCCGGCGAGGTGAAATGAAGATGAATACGCGCCTGGGTATTCCGCTTGTCGTTCTGGCCACGAGCCTGATAGCCGTTCCGGCGGGGGCGTCGGACTGTTGCGTGGTGCCGGTGAGCCAGGAGGTCCAAACCTATCGGCTGGTCTACCAGACCGTATACGACCAGCAGCAGGTGACCGCGTATCGGATCGAACAGGAAACCGTCTGCGAAGAGCAGCAGGTAACCAGCTATCGGCCGGTGTGGGAGACGTCGGTTCAGGAACGCCGATACACGGTGGCGCGGCCTGTGACCGAGACGGCGGAACGCGAAGAGCGCTACACGGTCCAGCGGCCGGTGTGGGAAACCCAGATTCGCGACTGTAGCTACGAGCAGACTCGCTACGTGCAGGAAACGGCCGAGCGCGAGGAGCACTATACGGTCATGCGGCCGGTGTATGAGACCGAGCAGCGGCAGGTCACGCGGACCGTCATGCGTCCGGTGACTCAGACAGTGTACCGCAATGAGTGTCAGACCGTGCTGGATCCGGTAACCACCTGCACCACGCAATATGTGGATCAGGGTTGCTACGCGACTCAGTCGGTTCTGAGGCCGTCGTTCACACTGTTCAAGCACCGGTTGTCGTGGCAGTCCGGCACCGCGGTGACGGATCCGGTCACGGGAGCGGTCGTGGTGCAACGGCCCGGTCTGTACTGGGTTCAAAATCAGAACTATCGCATGGAAACGCAGCAGGTGTGGCAGCCGAACGTGGTCGCGGTGCAAGTGCCGCAGACAACCTACGTATCGCGCGTGGTTGCCCGGCAGATTCCGGTGCAGGTGACGAGCTATCAGCCCGAGCAGGTGTGCGAAACTGTACCGACCCAGGTGTGCCGCATGGTTGCCGAGCAGCAGGTGCGGCGGGTCCCCTACACGGTGATGCGCCCCGTGCGCGAAGTGGTTGAGCGAAAGGTGCCCGTGCAGGTTTGCCGCATGGTGACCGAAGAAGTGGTTCGCAGGGTGCCCGTGACGACCTGCCGGATGGTATACGAAGAGAAAGTGGAGCAGATTCCGGTGCAGGTTTGCCGGATGACCGCGGTGCAGGAGACGGTTCGCGTTCCTCGCATTGTCGAGAAGCGCGTCCCGGTGACGTACAGCTACTGCGTGCCGCGCGTGGTATGCACGCGAGTGCCGGTGGAGACATGCAGCGTGGTTCCGAGTGTGCCGGCCACGTGCGCAACACCGGCTCCTGCCGCTCCGTTGCGGCCGGAACCGGTCCAGGACAGCGACTATCCGGCCACGGGAGCACCGCAGACGCCCGCGCCGGCTCAGCCAACACCAGCAAGCCCCAGCCCGGCCGACGTGAAGCCTGAATTGCCGGCCGGCAATAACGGCACCGGAGCGGGGACCCCACCGCCGAGTCCGCCC
Organism: Thermoguttaceae bacterium; assembly: GCA_963674835.2. Lineage (GTDB taxonomy): Bacteria > Planctomycetota > Planctomycetia > Pirellulales > Thermoguttaceae. The sequence continues at coordinate 3,678,904 of CAXXKC010000003.1, read as the reverse complement.
GCGGCCAGTCCGCAGGGATCGAAGACCTGATCGGACGGTCGGCGAGGCGGCAAAATCGCCAGCGCCCGGGGCGTAGGCCGACATTCGGCTTACGCCCCGTTTTTTGTGGTGCGACGGCGCGAAGGCCGGTCGGCGAGAGGAAAACTATCGGCAGACGGAGAGAGACAAGGACGCGACGATCGGCTAACGAGATTGCGGCATGGATACGGAACTGGCATTTCTGCTGCTTTTCGTCGTGGCTACGGTGGTAGCCATCGTCGTGCGTCACCTGCGCGTGCCGTACACGGTTGGGTTGGTTCTCGCGGGGCTGTTGCTGGGTTCGCTTCACGTGTTCGCCGCGCCGCATCTGGGAAAAGAGCTGCTGTTCGCGGTCTTCTTGCCGGGCCTCCTCTTTGAAGCGGCGTTTCATCTCGATTTCAGCGATTTCTGGCAGAACCGCATGGCGATCGCGTCGCTGGCCGTGCCGGGCGTGATTGCCGCGACGGCCTTGATTGCCATCATCCTCAGCCCCGTCGTCAATGGTTTCGGGTTTGCCCAGGGCTTCGATTGGCGCTACGCACTGGTCTTCGGGGCACTCATTGCAGCCACGGACCCGATCGCCGTGACGGCCATTTTCCGGCGAGTCGGCGCGCCGAAGCGCCTTTCCGTGCTCCTGGAAGGCGAGAGCCTGCTCAACGACGGGACGGGAATCGTCTTCTTCGCACTCAGCCTGACAATCGTGGCCGGAGGGGCCGTATCGGTCGGCGGGCTGGCATGGCAGTTCGTGGAAATCGTCGGCATCGGCGGCCTGATCGGCATTGCCGTCGGTTACGTCACTTCGCAGTTGATCCGGCAGGTCGACGACCCGATGATCGAGATCACGCTGACGACCGTCGCCGCCTACGGGGCATTTACGGCGGCCGAGCATTTCCACTACTCGGGCGTGATCGCGACCGTTGCGGCCGGTATGCTCTGCGGCAACTACGCGGCCCGTACGGGCATGTCGGCGTCGACGCGCGTGGCGGTCGAGTCTTTCTGGGAATACGTGGCGTTCGCCCTGAACTCCATCGTCTTCCTGCTGATCGGCATGGAGGTGAATCTGCATTCGCTTTGGGCGTCGTGGCCGATCATCGTGATCGCGTACCTTGTGGTCACGTTGGGCCGGGGCGTGACCATTCTGGTGGTCTCCCTGGTGATGCGGGCGACGAAGGAACGATTTCCGCTCTCGTGGGGCGTCGTGCTGACGTGGGGCGGCTTGCGGGGAGCTCTGCCCATGGTGTTGGCATTGAGTCTTCCTCGCGACTTCGTGCATCGCGATCTGATCGTGAACATCACGTTCGGGGTGGTGCTCATGTCGCTGCTCGTCCAGGGGCTGAGCATGGCGCCCGTGTTGCGTTGGCTGGGAATCTCTCGCGGGAAGGAAGACCGGCATGCCTACGAGTCGGCGCGGGGCCGGCTCGAAGCGGCTCGCGCCGGATTGGCCGAGCTAGACCACATGTCGCCACTGCGGTTCCGTGATTCGACGGCGATTGCCCATCTTCGCAAAGACTACGAAAACCGCGTTCAGAACTCGGAAGAAGAACTTCTGCACCTGCGCCTGGAGTATCAACACTTTGAGGAAGAGGAGGCGATGCTGGCCAGGCGGCAGGTCTTGCTAGCCGAGAAACGCAGAATCATCGAAGCCTTCCATCAGGGGCTCTTCGATCGCGAAGTGTACGAACAATTGATGGCCGATACGGATGTGCGATTGATGGAACTGGATGGCAGCGGTGGCGAGCCGCCTACCGAATCGGAAGAGGCGGGCGAAACGGACAAGTCGTAGGGGCGGCCGGTTCGACTTAGCCTTGATGGCCGTCCAGCAGATTCCGCAGGCCGTGTAGTGGCCGCATCAAGGCTTCTGTGGTTTGGCGGCGGACGAAGTAGAGGATGCCGATGGTCGCTATGGCAGTGGCGACGCCGGCGATGAGGAAGATGTCGGGCGCCGTCATTCCCAGCCACGACGTGAGTACCCAGAAAAGACCGGCGGCGACAAGCATCGCCGCGAAGATAAGGTCGTTGCCGGCGGCGAGGATCTGGCCGCGAGTCTCCAGGGGACTGAAGTCTTGCAGGTAAGACCGAAGCGGCACATCGTAAATGCCCGCGCCCATCCCCATGAGGAACAGTCCGCCGCAACTCCACGTGTAGGCGAACTCGCTTTCGGGCGCTGCGACTTCGGGCGCGAGGAACATCATGATGCAGGAGAGCACGATGACCGTCGCGCCAATGGGAGTCAATCCGGGATCGACGGCGTGACCGGACCAGAAGCCGGCCAGCACGCTGCCGACGGCCACTCCCGCGGCAAGCACCGCCAGCAGCGGCCCGACCTGCACCTGAGTGATGTCGAGGGTAACCGTGCCCATCAGGTACACGTTCACCTGGGCCAGGGCTGCCAGGAACCAGAGGAACGCACTAGCCAAGGCGACGGCGAACAGATCGTGGTGGGCCACGAGGGTCTTCAGGTCGCGGATGGTCTGACCCAGCAGGCGCGTGGGGAACGGGCGTTTCCGGTCCGCGGCGGGACGTTTTGCGATAAGGAGGCAGGCCGCCCAACCTAACAGAGCGATTCCAATCATGGTGCTGCCGGAGATCCACCAGTCGGTTCGTCCCAACGGCCCCGTGACGACGTACAGGCTGTTTCCCAGCACTGTGCCGACCACAGCCGCCAGCACACTGGCCATTCCCAGCACGCCGTTGGCTGCGGAAATGTGCTCCTCGTCGATCGTTTCGGGGATGGCTCCCAGCATGGCGGGTGCCAGCAGCGCGCCTTGCGCACCCATCACGGCCAAAATAGTGAACACCAGGGTGGCATTGGTGATCAGAATCGATCCCATGCCGAAGACGAGAATCCCGGCTTGGAGGAGCATGCATGCGGCGATCACCCGCCGTTTCCTGAACCGGTCTGCCAGGTATCCGGCCGGCGCCACCAGCACAACGTAGGGCACGGCAAAACAGATGATGCCCAATGTGAGGATCAGGCTTTCATACTGCGGCCCGAGGAGATGATAACCGATAGGTGTGACCAGCCAGCGGTAGGTGTTGTCGTTCAACACGGTGAGGAACTGCAAACACACCAACCCGAAGAAGCCCCAGGACACAAGCCCTTCGCGTCCCACGCTTTCGCGTGGCGACGGCTCTCGCCCGCGCAAGCCTTGTTCACACTTGGAAGAAGGCTTCATCGGACCAACAACCCAGATGGCAAGAAAGGCACATGTCGGTGACACGTCCGGAGATCATGGTTTCTCTCCATTTGGCGTTACGCTACCCATACCCGCACGAAGGCCGGCGGCAATCGGATCCGCCCCGCGCCCGCGTACGCACAAAACGCGCCGTGGACGTCCACTTCGCCTCAAACCGAGCCCCTGTGCCACAGAGCCACACACTAGGGGCGTAACGTGCAATCGGCATTCCATTCCGGCCGTCTGTCAAATGGTCGGGTCCTCGAGCAGGACGCGCCGACGTGTCGGGGCCAGTGCGAACATCTCGGGCAGATCGTCGGGAGTCGCGACAGACTGTCGAGGTCGTGCCGGAGATCGCGGTAGACGCCCTCATTGGGTGCGAGTGGTTCGTGCCGGTCGGTGTGCCGGATCGATACCCCGGATGATCGGAGATTGTGCAAAACGTTTGACTGGAACGTTTTGGAAGAACAGCCTGGACGCCTTTGCGGCAGGTGGTTTTGTGCTAGAATGGGTTGTTACCGCACCGGTCAGACGGCCCGAGGTGTGCACAGACCGCAGTGCCTGAACGACCGGGGATTGTGACGCAAGTCGTTTTCTAAGTAGGGCTTGCGGCACTCAGGAGGGTACGCGAATGGTTAGCAGCCTGACTCGAAATCAGGTGCCGGGCAACCGGTTGAGGGTTCGAATCCCTTGCCCTCCGCTTTCAAGCCGGCAGTCGCCATGACTCGCCGGCTTTTCTTATGTATTGACAACGGAATGACTTGCGAATCCTCGTCTTGCTCGCCCCGGGCTGTGCTATCGGATGGAGTCGCTTCGCCAGTTCCCGCCATGTCGAGCATGTTTCGCCGATTTACTGCTGCCCCAACTGCTGCCCCAACTGCTGCCCCAACTGCTGCCCCGTTCGCCGACTCGTCGGGTTGTTCGTCGCAACTCCCGGTCGCCCGCAGGGCCAGGGGACCGTCTCCAAGCATCTCGGGCAGTCGGGCTACCGTCTCCGCTTCCTGCCCAGGAAAGAGGTGCCCATAGGTGTCCATTGTGAGGGTAATGGTTGAGTGTCGCATGACCGCCTGGACGGCCTTGGGATGTGCCCCGCTCATCGCCAGCCAGGCCCCGCAGGTGTGCCTCAGGGCGTGGAAGTCGAGGGTCTCACCCTCGTGCTTCACCGCGGCCAGGAAGTCGCTCTGCTCGCGTCGTACACGTTCCTGGGGGTCGCTGTCGACCACCGTGAGCCACGCCCGACGGGCAGCGTCCAGATCTGCCCGCAGCATCGCCGCCACATCGAACTTGTGGGGCATGGCGAACACCGGAGCGCCAGGGGACTTCCGGCCAACGTTATCCAACAACTCAGTCGCCAGAGCCTCGTGGATGTACTGCCGGCAATCCTTCTTGTTCTTGGTGGAGCCGGCCTTACAGGTGATGAACGGCGGCTCCGCGTCAAGATACAGGCGCCCGCGAGTGAGACTCCGCAGTTCGCCCGACCGCAGGCCCGTCTGGATCGCTGTGGCGTAGAGTAACACTCGCTCCCGCGATTCCATGCCGAATCGCTCCACACCCTCAGCCAGCGTGACTACGCGCAGCCAGTCCCATTCCTCCGGCAGCAGCATCCGACGTTCTCGCTTCCGGGCGCTCTTGGGATCTGGCCGTTTAACGGAAGCCAGGGGGTCGTGCGCCAGTTTCCCGTGCTCGGACAGCCATTTGGAGAAGCCTTTGATCGCCGTCAGGTGGGCCTGGACAGTCCGGACCGATCGCTTCTTGCCCAGGTCGGCCGCGTAGGCGTTGACCCCATCGGCCGAGATATCACCGGCGGTGCTGAACCCCGCCGCCTCAGCAATCGTTCTGATGTAGGCGAGGGTGGTGGCAACGTGCTTGGGATCGCAGTTCGCTGCACGGAGCTTTGCCTCGTAGTCAGTCAGGGGCCCGTCGAGAGGCCGCCGGCTCTCCTGGACAAGTCGCTCTTGCCGTGGATCAACCAGCCCTCGCCGTCGCTCCATCTCCTCGGTGTCCTTGGCCCTGCCAAGGGCCTCAGCTGCATCTCTATCGGGGCCGCCGCACAGTCTCCGCCGCTTGCCGTTCCACGACCACCATTCCACGGTATAGTTGTCGTCTTCGATCAGCACTGCCTGCCCGTCGCCGGTCAGTGGGGCCTTCCGCTTTCGGCCGCCGCGGGAAACCCACACCGCGTACCGTTTGCCGCGGTAGTCGATGAGTTCTGCGCCTCGGGGAATTGGCTTTCGTCGGGTCCGCTTGAAAACTGTCGCCATTGCGTCACCCGCCTTTCTTCGCTCGGGGCTTGGGCACCGGACGTAGCTCTAAGCCCAGCGCCTCGCAGATCTTCTCGGCCGATGCCAATCGGAGATCGCGCTCACCGTTTAAGAACCGCTGGATTGCCGTAATCTCCACCCCGCTCTCCTTACCGGTCCGGTACGCCGTTCCGTGCGCTCGAATCGCATCCTTGAGTTGCTCGACGATTCCCATGATTGTGCTCCCGTATTTCCGTCATTATATGCCAATCGGCATATATGTCAAAGGACATACAAGAGAGATTTTTGGGGGGCTTAGGGCTCGCAGGCCATTTGCCGCCGCTTCGCCACTCCTCCCCATTGGGAGTTGCCTATCTTCACATCCCGCCGGACCACCGTAAAGGCCGTCGGAGCGACGCCGTCCTGAAAGGCATCAGGTATCGACCGATTCCGCCGGAACGCAACAGTCGGCCTCCTGCAAAATGGGTCACCCGGGCGCGCAGGCTTTTGAACGGTTCAGCCAGTCCACGGGCACACCAGGGGCTGGAGGCGAACACCAACCGCACCGCACTACGTCCGGCCACGCCTTGGATCGCCACCATTCCCGCCGGCCACACCACCAGCACGCGCGGGCCGTAGCCTCCGCTGGTGCACTCTCGGGAGGTTCGGGAAGGTCTTCCCATGCCGGCCACGGGACCGGGGCGTCGGGGCTCTGCCATCCCAGCCGGCTGCGCGTGTCGGGACGCGGCACCCAACTGCCGAAACGCAGGATGGCCATGACTTCCATCTTGTGTTTCAAAAGCGCCCGGGCGATTGCGTCCGCAGACCGCGGCCCTCGGATGACCAGTCGGTCCCCGTCGATCTGCACTGTCAGGCCCGCCGCGGTTGCTTCGGAAAGCAGGGCTAACCCGTCCATTCTGCCTCCCCATCCGAGCTGTCCCCGGATTGCGTTTTCAGCTCGCCGTTGTCTGGTAACGGTAACACAATTCCAGTTTTCTCGGGGTCTTCGCTATTTGTGTTACCGTCACCGCTCTCAATGAGCGTGAAAACGAGCACCGGTCGGCCTCGACCGCCAGCGTGGTCATCCGTCCACACATTGGCCGCCTCGCTGACGACAAGCCGGCCTAATGCCGCTTCTGCCTCCTCCGCGCTGGAGCGATAGTGTCGACTCGCCTTCATCAGGCCACGGACAGTGATCTCCCCCCCGTGGTCTCGGATAATCCGAATCAACTCCCGTTGCTCGCGAGCCTCGGGAGATTCGACGTCACCGCCGATGATGGCGTACACCCGGGCCGCCTCATCGCCGAACCAGCGGGCCAGGGTCACGCCAGCCGCGACGCTTTTCGCATCCACTTGGTTGGCGTCGATCAACGCCGCATCCTCCGACGCGACACGAATCAGGTGGACCAGCAAAGCGAATCTCGCTGCGTAACCCTCCAGTTTGCTCCAGGCCGCGGCAAGATCCCCGGTCAGGTTCGCCTGTTCCTGCGCGTGCTCATTGTAGAACTGCACCCAAGCCGCCTTGCCGCCAGCCGAAAGGTCCACGTCGATCGGCTGTAGCTTCCCCTCTTCGTCCAATAAGAAGTCGAGTTCCAACAGCCGGCCGAAGAGGGTTTCCATCGCCGATTCTGTTTTCTGCGGGAGGTCCGCCTCGGTCCACTTCTTGGGCAGTCTTGGTGGCATGGCGAAGAGCAGTCGGGCTGCCAAGCCGTTGTCGAAGTGCTCCTTGTTCGGCTTGTCCATGGCCTCGTTAATGTCGCCGGCTTGATATCTGCCGATCAAAGCTGCCCCAAGGGCTTTGGGCTGGACCCCGCCGGTAATCGACACGGAAGCGCGGGAAACATAAATCAGCTTCTTCCCGCTCTTGCGGTCCACCGTCATCGGGCCGGCGCGGTGCATCGACAGCCAATGGGCCACGTCGGTGCCGCGGCAGCTTTTGTACGCATCGAACCCGTTCACCCAGCCGGCCAATTCATCACGCGCCAAGAGGAGGCCTCGGGACTGATTCTGCAAGAGCACTGCCAGGGCCTCGACAGTCGTATCTTCGCACACGTAGCGAACCGCCATGGGCTCTTCCGGCTCTTCGGGGGGAGGTTCTCCGTTCTTACGGCCCTTTCTCTTCCATTCGGCAAGGTCTGCTTCGTAGGTAGCCTTATCGGTGCGGTAGGTGGCCATGGCCTCTTCCCATTCGTGAAAGGCCGCCGATTGCCGCCGCCGTAAGGGCTCCATCGCCAAGTCAAAGGCCGGAGACTTCATCGTCCCCGAGTCCCCGACGATGACCGCCCAAACGATGCACGGCTCACACCAACTGCGCTTCAGCTGGATTCGCCGTGTGTTGCCCACCGCGGAAGCCAAGGCCGACAGTAACGGTAGAGCGATGAAGCTCTCATCGCACCCAAGGGCCGTAGCGCCTTGCCGGACGAAGTCTCGCACGATCGCCGGTAAGACATCGGTGGGAAACGGCACATAGGACGGAGGCTGTTGCTCGTTCGTTGGTGCTGGCTCCCACTGAGTTGTGACGGCCGCGATCTCCAGGAACTTCTCGCGGGTTCCGCCGTTCGCGACCCATTCGACGATGTCGCCCTTCGGCGGCAACGCTGCTAGTTTGATGATCTTGATCACGAGATCCGGATTCATCACCTTTAGCTTCCCGGCGAGCTTCTGGCCAAATGTCTCGCCTGTCACATCGTTGTCGACAACAATCGCAACAACTGTGAAACGAAGCAGAGGGCTCCAGTCTGTCTTGTCGATCGCTTTCTCGCCACCAGCGTTGGTTGTGGCCAGCAGCCCCAAGGTCACCGCGGCGTCAACAGCCTTTTCTCCGCCATGAACCGTTGCAAGAGACATATCGGTTGATCCGGTGATATCCGAACGATGGTACAACGGCCGTAATCCTGGCGGATATCCGGCCTGCCAACCCATGTCTCCCGAGGTACCAAGGGGAACCTGGTGAACCGGCCTGAACTCCTTCTTCTGCTTCTCGCCGACCGGTGTCGGTAGGTCGAATCGCAATACCCAGAAGGTTTCGTACTGCCACCTGCCGGCCATCCGCACGCCGCGGCCGTATTTCCGTTCGAGAAGACCGATAAGATGTTTCACGAGTCCTTGGGGTGTGGCGAAGATTTGAGGCTTGGGATTGCTGCCGGCGCGGCGGTTCGCGTGGCCGTCCATCCCTTGTACCCCCAGATAGTCGGCCAGCATGGCGCACACTTCCGCAAACGACTTTCCCGTCCACCACATTACGGCCGCGATGCCGTCTCCGTTCCGTTCGCAGAAGCAATGAGAACAGAACAAGGCGCCCTCGCTTTCGTCCAGTCCCCGGAATCGAGTATCGCCCCCGCACTTTGGACATGGTCCCTCGCGCTTGTCGAAATGCAGGAACTCGCGCGGGATGCCAACCCAAGCAAGAATCTCCGGCCATCGCCCGGCCGCCAGTTGCTTCACCGCATTCACGCCAAGTCTCATCGGCCTGCCCTCCTATCGACCCGAGGGCACCCCGCTGCGATCCACTCCATGATGTCCGCACGACGGAATCGCACAGCTCCTTGCCGGCCCGGATTCAGTTTCACCGGTGGCGGCATTACGCCAGATCGCGACCATCGCCAGATAGTCCGCTCGCCACACGACAGCAGCTTTGCCACGTCGCCCGTGGTCAACAGCTCGGCGACGATCATTTCGGTTGCAGGGGTGTTACTTCCCATGGTCCACCCCCTGCTGCCTGGCGGCACGCTCTCGGAGTGCGTGGTCAACTTCGACCAGATCGAACCGGACCACCTTTGGAGAGACGCGGACTGCTGGCAGCCAACCTGCCCGCATCCATCTTCTGATCGTGCTGGCCTTCACACGTAACCGGCCAGCCAGTTCGTCCGCTGTCAACAACTCGCTCATCATGTACGCTCCAGTGAAAAAAGGTCCTAGTCCCCTTTTCTCCGGGCGCATATTCAAGGCGAGGCGCGCATACCGCGCGCATAGTATGGCTAAACCAACACTTAGAGCTTGCATACTCCAGCCGCAAAATCGGCTGAACGAGAGCTATTTGTCGGTGGAATCCGGGTCGCGGCGCAACCGTTGCTGGTGGGGACGGTGGGCTTCGCCACCCTGACGTTGTCCCATGTCCAGGATGCTGGGGTCGTATGAACCCGGTTTCCCTGCCAACGTATCGTCGCTCGGTAACCCATCCATCTTGGGCGCGATCCCGCCGGCTTTCAGGAAGTCTTCAACCTCTCGCAACCACTTTGAAACCTGCCCTTGAGTTGCCGGGGTGCCGTGCTGAACCAATGTCGTGGCAATCTCGGTTTGTTTACTTATGCCCAGCAAATTACCCAGCCGCCAAGCCTGCCAAGCCTTGTCGCTTGGAGGCTTAGGCGATGGTGGGACGTCATCAGCTTGGAGATTCGGCGAACGCACAGCGGATGGAACACGGATCGTGTATTCTGACTGCAAGGGCAGTCTTAGTTCCTCTAGCCAACTCCGCACAACAGGCAGATCAGCGGTGTCAAGCTGTTCAGCCTCGCGGAACAGAAAGTAGTACCCGAGCGCTGCTCTCCGCTCATCCCGCTCGGCTTCCGATGGCCACGGGTCTGGCCCCTCTCCATCGTCAGATACTCCCCACGGTGCAATCTTCTCGCTTCCGCGCCAGTGGGCATCATATATTGCTGCCAATATTGCCATCTTCTCGACATTCGTCAGCTCTCGCTGCGGAACCGGCAGAAGTCTTTTGTGCGGTGGGTCCTCGGCCGGGTTCAGTTCGTCGGGAAGCGAGCAGCACACATCGAACTCATACCGATAATCACCGTTCTCGTCGTTCGGAAACCCCCGCTGCTTCACGTGTTCGAAGACCGGAACGATAGCCCGGTGCCACTCGAGCCAGAACGCCGTCATTTCCTCGCCATGCTTCGCCTTCGCCTTTTGGTACGTGTCCACCTCGTCCTTGTCCGCGTCGCTCCAGTCTTCGCGCGATTTGCCGTCCCTCAAGCACGCCGGGGCGCTCGGGCGCTTTGGCGGCTTCGGCAGCAATGCGATCTCGGGCGGAAGTTTGATCGAACCCCTGAGGGTCTCCAGGTGAAAGAACCATTCACGTCCCGGCTGATTTGGAAGCGCCCCGTCACGGTACAAGACTCCGTTCTTCATGAGCGCCTCGCGTCTCGCTTCCTCTCGGCGCTCCCTCTCCTCATCGACACTTAGGCGTTCTCGTTCCACCTGCCGGACGGCCTGCCGAAAAACTTCGATTCCGGCTTCACGAATCAGCCCAGCAACATGTCGGGCCAATTCTCGCGGATCGTCAACAGCGGATTCCATAGACCTCGCCTTTCGTCTGCTCGGGCCGGTCCCCGGCGCGACGGCACGAAAGGCGAGAAGCACCCATCGCGCCAGGGACCGCTTGGCCGGGGTGTAGCTATCACCCGTCGGCCGTCCCAATGCAGTCAGTATACGGCTACCCGCCGGATACGAGAAGTGAAAGAAGAGGCTCCTAACGCGAGGGAACGTGAATTCGCGTTCGGGGTCTTCCTGAAGCTCCTGTGGTTCGCTTAACGCGCACGCGAGTCCCGCCGTCGCAAACGTCCGCGAGACGTGCCGAGGGCGGAAACATCATTCGGGCTGGGGTGCTCTTCAAGGCTTCTTTCGGGTGAAGTAGTGCCAGCCCAACGCAGCCAAGCAAAGTTGCCACAGCGAAGCAACCGACGTACAGATCGTCAGTCCCTTCGCCCCGCTACCCGGCAAGCTCATAGCTATTCCAGCCATGAACAATAGAGAGGAGAGCGGAATCACTCCAAGGATCAATACTCGCTCGAAAAACCCCCACTTCTCTTCGGCGTGCCCGACGAGGGCAACAACCGAGAAGAACGTCGGAAACCACAGAGCAACACCAATATTATGCGAAAGGATCAGCGCAACAAGAAATACGGCGAGAAGAGCAATCGCACACCGGCTGGAGATCGGCGGGGAAAGGGGACCCACCCCCCGTGCGGAAATCGGCGTCGAAAAGGGACCCACCGTAACCGCCTCCTTATGCTGGTGTTGGAGATTGCGACACCAGCAGGGAGGCAAGGATGCTTACGGTGGAAGACTACGCCAAGATTCGCTGGGCTCATCGCGACGGGATGAGCATTCGGGAGATCGCCCGGCGATTTCATCATTCGCGGCGGAAGATCCGCGAGGTGCTCCAAGAGCCCGAGCCCAAGGGGTACACCCGTCGGCAGCCCGCCGTGGCCCCGAAGCTGGATCGGGTGAAGCCGATCATCGATCAGATTCTTGCCGAGGACGAGGAAGCCCCACGGAAACAGCGGCATACGGCGGCCGAGATTTACCGGCGGCTGGTTGCGGAGCAGGAGTACCGCGGCGGCTATGACCAGGTTCGTCGCTATGTGGCCCGGCGGCGTCGGCAGCGGCGGGAGACGTTCATTCCGCTGGAACATGCCCCAGGGCAGCGAGCGGAGTGCGACTTCGGGCACATCTGGGTGGACTTTCCCCAGGGGCGTCGGCAAGTGGCCGTGCTGTTGGTCACGTGGGCCTACTCCTATTGCCCCTTCGCCGTGGCGGTGCCGACGGAACGGACCGAGGCGGTCCTGTACGGAATGGTCGAAGCCCTCAGCTTCTTCGGTGCGGTGCCCCGGGAACTGTGGTGGGACAACCCGACCACCATCGCCACGACGATCTTGCGGGGCCGCCAGCGCGAGTTCAACACCCGCTATCTGGCCCTGGCCAGCCACTACCGATTCCAGCCTTGGTGCTGCATGCCGGCGCGGGGCAACGAGAAGTCGTTCGTGGAGAATCGGGTGCGGAATCTCCAGCGGCGCTGGGCTACTCCGGTCCCCAAGATGGCCGATCTGGCGGAGTTGAATGCCCACCTGCGACGCTGTTGCCTGCGGGATCGCCAACGCGTGGCCAGCGGTCAGACCGAGACGATCGGCCAGCGGTTCGAGCGAGAGCGGCAGGCCGCGATGGAGTTGCCCCAGCGCGGCTTTGATCCTTGCCTTTCGGAGCCCCGGCAGGTGGACAAGTATCAGACGGTGCTGTTCGATGGCAACCGCTACAGCGTGCCGCGCCACTGGGCCTTTCAAATGGTCACCGTCAAGGGCTACGTGGATCGAGTGGAGGTGGTGGCCGAGGGTCAACGTCTGGCCGGCCACGAGCGATCCTATGGCAAGGGCGAACAGGTGCTCGATCCTCGGCATTACCTGGCGACCCTTTCCCGGAAGCCGGCCTGCCTGGACCATGCCCCCGTCTTTCGCGACTGGAGACTCCCCAGGGTGTTCGAGGATCTCCGACAGCAGTTGGCCCAACGTCACGGCTCCTCGGCAGCCTCGCGGCGGTACATCCGCGTCCTGCAGCTGCTGGCCACCCATCCGGTCGCGCGGATTGCCGAGGCGATCGAGTTGACCCTGGCCCGTGGGGCGGTCGCGGTCGATCTGATTCTCCAACGCGTAGAGCATCTGCGTATGCGTGTGGACGATGCTTCTGGACCGCAGAAGGCGGTCGAGGAGGAATTGCCCCGGGGCCTGATGTGTGTGCAGGTGCCCCGGCCCAACTTGAGCCGGTTCGATCAACTACTTTCGCAAGGAGGTGCTTTCGATGTGTGCGAACCTATCCCCATTGCTTCTGTTGAGGGCGAACCTGAAGCAGTTGCGACTGCCGAGCATGCTGGCGGAGTTTGAGCCCCTGGCACGGGAGGCGGGCGAGACGAACCAGAACTATGAGCAGTACCTGTTGCGGCTGACGGAACTGGAGGTCGCTGCACGGCAAAGCAACGCCTTGAAGGCCCGCATCAAGCAGGCCGGCTTCCCCGTGGAGAAGGACTTCGATACGTTTGACTTCTCGGCCTCGGCCGCTCCGCCGAAACAGAAACTCCTGGAGCTGGCCCGCGGAGACTGGGTGGACCAGAAGGAGAATGTCTGCCTGATCGGCAGTGCCGGAGCCGGCAAGACCCACCTGGCGACCGCCTTGGGCCTGGCCGCCTGCCGGCAAGGACGCCGCGTTCGGTTCTTCACGGCCGCCGCACTGGTCAACCGGCTGGAGGCCGCCCAGAAGCAATACCAATTGGAGCGTCTCTTGGGCCAGCTGGACAAGGCCGACCTGTTGATCTGTGACGAGCTGGGGTATCTCTCCTTCAGTCGCTCCGGGGCGGAACTGCTCTTTCAGGTCTTCGCCGATCGCTACGAACGTGGCAGCATCCTGGTGACCAGCAACCTGCCATTCAGTGAATGGCACCAGATCTTCCAAGGCGAGCGGATGACAGCGGCGCTGCTGGATCGCCTGACGCACCGCAGTCACATCTTTGAGATGAACGGCGAAAGCTACCGCTTCCGCGAGTCGATGAAAGGAAAGCGAGCCAAGGCCGCCGGACCGGCGAAAAACTGAAGTCGCGTCGCGCGCAACAAAACGGAAAATCAAACGGTACTCATAGCGGGGGATGCACTTCCGCAGCCGCGCAAGACCTGGGAAGGGTCTTGCGGGCTGCCTATCCCGTCCAAACCCAGGTGGGTCCCAATTCGATGCCTATGTGGGCCCCCTTTCCCCGCCGATCTCCAACCGGCCACAAACTTCTTCGCCTCGTTGCCACTATGCTTTGATTCATTAGTCTCCTCGTCGTCTACCATAGCTCCCTTGTCCTGGGCCATCTGTTTGAATCGACAGTCAGGGAAGGCGATTGCCCTGGGGCCGATTTGCCTTGTGAAGGCGCGACCCCGACGAACACTCGGCGCTTGTCAGTGTACTCACCGCAGCGGACCCGTGCGAGGCAGTAGCCACCAGCCGGCCAAGGATCGGTCGCCCTACATGCAGTCCACACTGCGTCAGTCTTACGATATATAGTATCGCATTACGCATAGCCGCGAGTGAGATATGCTTGAATGCCAGTATCTGCTCAGCCCCACCCTCCCCGAAACTCTCAAACATCGGGCGATTTCGCTTGTGCGGCCGGCTTCCAGCGACCGTGTAGTCAGCTCTACCCCCCTCTTTTACGAGGATGTCCATGCATCTCCTGGATTGACCGCCGCAGGGAGGGGGTTGTGCCCTCGCCTGACCCGCAGAACCTACTATCAGACAGTCGTTTCTGTGCCAAGGGGGATGCAATAACTTCCTGGACGGGGGTGCACTGGCGGTGCTTGTCTGCTCCTCGCTACGTCCATAGGCAATTGGGTAAGCACGGGTTGAGGGCCCCACTGATTTGCCGTCGGTCCCCGTGGCCCGGCATTTCTCTGCCACAACTCGGTCCTCGTCGGCCGACGGAGGCGGTGGGAGGCACTCCACGGCCGATGCCTGATCCTGGATCGCCACATGCGTGTACACGTCCATCGTCAGAGCGATAGTGGAGTGTCAGGCGAGGGCCTGGGCGGTCTTTGGAGAGATGCCCGAGCGGCATAGGTTCGTGATGAACGTGTGCCGGTTCGCGTTACAGAACAGACCGAAACGGCCTTTGTGCGCACATTGCTGGCGAGGTGTACCCAGCGGTGCCGTCGATGGCTTACCGCTTTTGCTCCCACTTCGGAAGTAGCTCTGCCAGTCGTTCATGACCAATCGCGTCGGAGTTCGGCAATGGGTCGTCGTCCTGGTCTGGGCGGCTGGATGAATCGAACAACTCGGCCAACGCACGGTCTTGCACCTGCTGTCGGACGTTTGGCCCGGACCATTTCCAGAGTTCCTCATCCTGGAACCGATTTCCGGAGTCCCCTAGGACACCGACGGCCGATCGAGCAGACGATTCCGGTTCCGTCGGTTCCACTTCCCACGGGCCAAGCGAGCGGCGCGCGGCCATCGACTTGAGCGACGTCCTGCTGTCTCGACTCAGCAGGCTGTCCAGCAGGAGCGGATCTATCGAGACCGCTGACTGGTCGCTCGGCGAGGCCTGATCGCTGGCAAGGCGACTGTCAAGGGTCGTGTTCTCATTCGTAACGCTCGCCTGGTCCGCTAACAACCCAGCACTTACCATCAGGGGCGCTTCACTCTCTCCCTCGTACAGGCGGATATTGCTGAACCAATTCTCCGCTAAGGCATGCGCGTCGTCGTCGCCAGCGAAGATCAGATAGGACATCGCGCCGCTGAAGAACTCTCCCACCGGGATCGCGTAGTGCACCGTCTCGCCCGCCGAGGAGGCGTAGTTGCGGTACGCCTGCAGGCCCCACTTCTGCGTGCCATAGAGTTGGAAGAACGTCTGGTCGCTGAGCACCTCGTCATTGTCGAAGCCGATCCCCTGAATCTCGCCCTGGACGCTGCTCTGGAAGTCGAACTCCAGGATCGTGTTGGCTGTGACCATGTATGCCGAGTCCAAGGCGACTTTCTTCCAGGTATTGCCCGCAAATTGGAGCGTTTGGAAACCGTCGGTACCGGGCGTGGCGTCTTCCATCGACAGCCGCTGTACGAGGACGTCCTGATCGGCATAGCTGGTGATTCCCAGCGATTCAGAGACACTTTGCACCTCGACCGTCAGCTTCGGCTCATAGATGCGCAGGTTACTGAAGGTCACTTCCCCGGAGGCATCCGCGTCGTCGTCACAGGAGAGCACCAGGTAGGGCAAATCGCCCTGGAAGTACTGACCCACGGGGATCACGTAGTGGACCACTTCGCCGGCCGATGCGGCGTAGTTGCGGTACGCCTGCTTGCCCCAGGTCTGCGTTCCGTAGAGTTGGAAGAACGTTTCGGCGCTGAGCGTCTGGTCGTTGTCGAATCCGATACCCTGGATCTCGCCC
This sequence comes from Thermoguttaceae bacterium, assembly GCA_963674835.2. Lineage (GTDB taxonomy): Bacteria > Planctomycetota > Planctomycetia > Pirellulales > Thermoguttaceae. The sequence continues at coordinate 3,662,785 of CAXXKC010000003.1, read as the reverse complement.
TGGGCCGTGCTCTGGAAGTCGAACTCCAGGATCGTGTTGGCGGTGACCGTGTAGGTGGAGTCCAAGACAACCTTCTTCCAGGCGTTGCCCGCAAACTGGAGCGACTCGAAGCCATCGTTCCCGGGCGCCGGGTCCCCAAACGACGGCTCCCGTGTGAGCACGTCCTGGTCACCATAACCGTTGACCAAGTACGACTCGACCACCCCCTGCACCTCCACTTCCAGCTTCGGCTCGTAGATTCGCAGGTCGCTAAAGACGACCTCTGCCGCAGCGCTGGCATCGTCGTCGGCCGCGAGGATCAGGTATGACATCGGGCCCTGGAAGAAGTTCCCTATCGGAATCACGTAGTGCTTCACCGATCCGGCGGCAGAAGCATAATCCCGATTCGCTTGCAAGCCCCATGTCTGCGTCCCATAGACCTGGAAGAACCACTCCGGACTGAGGATCGCGTCATTGTCGAAACCAATGCCTTGGATCTCGCCTTGATCGCTCGATTGGAAGTCAAACTCCAGTATCGTATTCGCCGTCACGGTGTATGCGTCACCCAACGCGACCTTCTTCCAGGTGTTCCCTATAAACCGCAGTGACTGAAAATCATCACTCGTCGACAATTCCTTTGTTTGTACGTCCTGCACGCTGTAGCCAGTGACCACCAACGGCTGCATTGTCCCACGTACCTCCACGTTCAGTTCTGGCTCGTACACCCGCAGATTGCTGAATACGTTCTCCGCCGACGCCGCGGCATCGTCGTCGCCGCCAAACACCAACCGAGTCATGCTGCCCGTGAAAAACTCGCCCACGGATATCACATAGTGCTTCACCGCTCCCGGCGAACCCGCGTAATCCCGATACGCCTGCAGCCCCCACGTTTGCGTCCCGTACAACTGGAAGAACATCCCTGGGCTGAGCGACTCGTCCGTATCGAACCCGATCCCCTGAATTTCGCCCTCCGTGCTACTCTGGTAGTCAAACTCCAAAATCGTGGCCGCGGTCACCGTGTAGCTCAACTCCACCTTCTTCCATGCGTTGCCCACAAACCGCAGCGACCGGGAATCGTCGCCGACGTACGAGTCTGTGGTCAGCTCGTCCTGTACGCTGTAGCCCTTCAGCGCGTAGGCCTGCAGCTCGTCCTGCACCTGCACGACCAGATCCATTTCGTACACCTTGACGTTGCTGAAGTAGCTCACCCCCGCGTCGCCGGCATCATCGTCGTTCACGAACACCAGACGCGACATGTCGCCCGTGAAGAACTGCCCCACCGGAATCACGTAATGCTTCACGCCTGGGCCCACGTAGTCGTTGTGGTCCTGCAGGCCCCACGTCTGCGTCCCATAGAGTTGGAAAACGGTCTCCGAACTGGCGACATCGTCCGTATCGAAACCGATCCCCTGAATCTCCCCCTGCACCGAGCTCCAGAAGTCGAACTCCAGAATCGTGTTCGCCGTGATCGTGTAAGAGTAGTCGATCTTCTTCCAGTGGTTGCCGGTAAGTTGCAGCGTTGCCCCGCCGTCCTCCACCGCGTACCCTCCAGGACTGTCCTGGCCCGCTCCGTGGGAGTCAATCGGAACGTAGTCGTTGAAATCCAGGACTGGGCGTTCGTTTAGGTCCCTTACGGCGATGTGAAGAGACTTCTCGAAGGACAGTCCGCCCGTGTCGGTGGTCTGTACACAGATCGAACAAAACGGCCTCGCTTCGTAATCGAAGGAAGTCGTCGTGAGCAGGTTTCCGGAAGCATCAATTGTGAAGAACTCATTGTCGGGGTAGCTCGCCGTATTGACCAAAGCGTAGACATGGCTGTCGCCAACCGTGAGGTCCGTTGTGGTAAGCCTCCCTACCAGGGCGCCGGCCGGCTGGTTCTCAGCGAGGCTATTCAAGGAGAGGCTGATATCCGTAGGTGGAACATTTTCGACGTTCCCGAAGTTGATCCCCGCGATGTCCTGACCGCTCACAACCGTAATGGCGGCTGGATCTGGCGTTGTCTGCATCCAGCCAGTCTGTTGCACTGCAAGCAGACGGTGTGTGCCCGGGCCTACATTACTGAAGGAATAAGTTCCGTCGCTCAGAGTCTGCGTTGTCATATTGACAGATTCGTTGCTATCGAGATCGAGCACAATCGTTCGGTCCGCAAGGCCGGGCTCACCCTCATCCTTGGCCCCATTGCTGTTGAGGTCCTCGAACAACATTCCTGACAGCGTGACGCGCTGGAAGCTGCCGAAGTCGATATCTTGGGCCATCTCGCCGGAGTCAAGCACCAGGGCGTAGTAGGGAGTTGCCGGCGAGAATCGCCTGGCATAAATCCCCGTGCCGTCGCCGTCTTGATCGTCGCTTTGCCAGGTGACGATGAAATCGCCCAGACCGTACTCCTCCGACATGCTCACGGTAACGCTCGGATCAGACTGATCGCCAAGGGTGTACGTATTGACTTGCATCTCCCGACCCAAGGGTGCCCCGTCCGGACGGAAGGCCTGCGCGTAGATGCCGTATCCGTCGCCATCCTGGTATCGACTCTGCCACGCAATCACGAAATGACCGTCCGGCTGCATCGAAACCGACGGGGCGATTTGAGCCCCCTCCCAGTGCGTGTTGACCTGGAACTCCTCCCCAGCAGGAGTTCCATCCGCACGATACAGTCGAGCGAAAATACCGCCCCCTTCGCCGTCCTGCTCGTTGCTGTACCAACTGACCACGAAGTTCCCGATCCCATCGCTGGCAATCGAGGGTGCAGCTTGCACTCCGCTGGTGTACGTGTTCACGCGGAAGGCGTCGCCAACAGGCGTGCCGTCCACCTCGTAGATGCGGGCGTAGATCTCCTCACCCTGCTGCCACGCCACGATGAACTGGTCGTCACGACCCCACGCCACGGTGGCATATGCGCCCGAGCTATCCACTTGGAAAGGTCCGGCCAAGGTTGTGTCGTCCACGTCCCAAATCCTTGCATAGACCTCACTCGAGGAGTTCCGCCACACCGCAGCGAGCTTCCCGTCTCGACTGACCGCCACCGACGGGCTCGAATAGTCCCCTCGCACATTCGTGGCCGTAAGCCCGCCGCGCTCCGTGCCGTCAGCCCAGTAGCGACCGATCGCAATCCACTCGTAAGCTGACACGCCGTACCGGTAGGCAATACTGACGTTGCCTTCCGTGTCCATCGCCATGGCGGGGTTGTCGTAAGGTGTGCCCGTCGACGGCGTGTGCCGAATCTCGTCGCCCACGGGCGTGCCATCGGCGCTGTATCTCTGCAGAAGTATCTCGTTATGGGCAACATCCATGATACCTTGCCAGGCGATCACGCTGCTGCCGTCGGGCGCCATAGCGATTGTGGGCCGTTGTTGGTCGCCGGCCGCGGTCGTGTTGACGCGGAACTCAGCGCCCGGCCCCACAATCGGCAAGCTCGAAAACCAGCCAGAATCCGTTACCGCGCGGATGGTGTACTCGCCGGGCTTCACGTCGCCGATCGTGTAGCTGCCATCGCTGGCAGTCACGGCAGACGGCTCATCGGGATCGTCCCACTGGCCGTCATTGTCCAGGTCGACATAGATGGTCTGGCCTTCAAGGGGAGGTTCGCCGGCATCCCAAACCCCGTCCACGTCCGCATCGTTCCACTTGTGGCCGCTGATGCTGGCAAGCTGGTAGTTGCCGAAGTCCTGCTCCAGCAGAATGTCGCCAGGCGCCAGCGTCAGGACGTACGCACCGCCAGCAGGAGAGGATTGATCCCAGCCTTCCTGAAGCACCTCTCGCACGATATAGTCGCCCTGGAACAGGTCGATGAATGCGTACATCCCCGTCTCGTCGATCTCGGTGGTCGCCGGGTCATCCGCCAACGTTTCGGTGCTCGGTTCGCCGTCGTCGAGTTCGCCGTTGCCATTCTGGTCGAGGTAGATGGTCCAGCCCGCCAGGCCCGGCTCACCCGCATCCCACACCCCGTCCGCGTCTAAATCATTCCACTTCGCTCCGTGGATCTCCGCCGCCTGCCAGTTGCCGAAATTAATGTTCTCGACGATCTGACCTTCACTGAGGGACACCTGATGCGTTCCGGGAACCCCACTTGACGACGGATAGGACTGCACCCAGCCGTCCGGAATGACCTCGGCTACCGTGTAATCGCCGGCCGCCAGGTCGGTGAGACGGTAGGTGCCGTCTGCATCGGTTCTCGCCCAGCGTTCACCGACATCGACTTGACCGTTGCCGTTGGCGTCCAGGTAAATGATCCAGTCCGCCAAGCCCGGCTCCCCCGCATCCCACACCCCGTCCGCATTTAAGTCATTCCACTTCGCTCCGTGAATCTCCGCGGGCTGGAAACCTTGGAAGCTGCCGAAGTCGATATCTTGGGCCACCTCGCCGGAGTCAAGCACCAGGGCGTAGTAGGGAGTTGCCGGCGAGAAGCGCCTGGCATAAATCCCCGTGCCGTCGCCATCCTGATCGTCGCTTTGCCAGGTGACGATGAAATCGCCCAGACCGTACTCCTCCGACATGCTCACCGTAACGCTCGGATCAGACTGATCGCCAAGGGTGTACGTATTGACCTGCATCTCCCGACCCAAGGGTGCTCCGTCCGGACGGAAGGCCTGCGCGTAGATGCCGTATCCGTCGCCATCCTGGTATCGACTCTGCCACGCAATCACGAAATGACCGTCCGGCTGCATCGAAACCGACGGGGCGATTTGAGCCCCCTCCCAGTGCGTGTTGACCTGGAACTCCTCCCCAGCAGGAGTTCCATCCGCACGATACAGTCGAGCGAAAATACCGCCCCCTTCGCCGTCCTGCTCGTTGCTGTACCAACTGACCACGAAGTTCCCGATCCCATCGCTGGCAATCGAGGGTGCAGCTTGCACTCCGCTGGTGTACGTGTTCACGCGGAAGGCGTCGCCAACAGGCGTGCCGTCCACCTCGTAGATGCGGGCGTAGATCTCCTCACCCTGCTGCCACGCCACGATGAACTGGTCGTCACGACCCCACGCCACGGTGGCATATGCGCCCGAGCTATCCACTTGGAAAGGTCCGGCCAAGGTTGTGTCGTCCACGTCCCAAATCCTTGCATAGACCTCACTCGAGGAGTTCCGCCACACCGCAGCGAGCTTCCCGTCTCGACTGACCGCCACCGACGGGCTCGAATAGTCCCCTCGCACATTCGTGGCCGTAAGCCCGCCGCGCTCCGTGCCGTCAGCCCAGTAGCGACCGATCGCAATCCACTCGTAAGCTGACACGCCGTACCGGTAGGCAATACTGACGTTGCCTTCCGTGTCCATCGCCATGGCGGGGTTGTCGTAAGGTGTGCCCGTCGACGGCGTGTGCCGAATCTCGTCGCCCACGGGCGTGCCATCGGCGCTGTATCTCTGCAGAAGTATCTCGTTATGGGCAACATCCATGATACCTTGCCAGGCGATCACGCTGCTGCCGTCGGGCGCCATAGCGATTGTGGGCCGTTGTTGGTCGCCGGCCGCGGTCGTGTTGACGCGGAACTCAGCGCCCGGCCCCACAATCGGCAAGCTCGAAAACCAGCCAGAATCCGTTACCGCGCGGATGGTGTACTCGCCGGGCTTCACGTCGCCGATCGTGTAGCTGCCATCGCTGGCAGTCACGGCAGACGGCTCATCGGGATCGTCCCACTGGCCGTCATTGTCCAGGTCGACATAGATGGTCTGGCCTTCAAGGGGAGGTTCGCCGGCATCCCAAACCCCGTCCACGTCCGCATCGTTCCACTTGTGGCCGCTGATGCTGGCAAGCTGGTAGTTGCCGAAGTCCTGCTCCAGCAGAATGTCGCCAGGCGCCAGCGTCAGGACGTACGCACCGCCAGCAGGAGAGGATTGATCCCAGCCTTCCTGAAGCACCTCTCGCACGATATAGTCGCCCTGGAACAGGTCGATGAATGCGTACATCCCCGTCTCGTCGATCTCGGTGGTCGCCGGGTCATCCGCCAACGTTTCGGTGCTCGGTTCGCCGTCGTCGAGTTCGCCGTTGCCATTCTGGTCGAGGTAGATGGTCCAGCCCGCCAGGCCCGGCTCACCCGCATCCCACACCCCGTCCGCGTCTAAATCATTCCACTTCGCTCCGTGGATCTCCGCCGCCTGCCAGTTGCCGAAATTAATGTTCTCGACGATCTGACCTTCACTGAGGGACACCTGATGCGTTCCGGGAACCCCACTTGACGACGGATAGGACTGCACCCAGCCGTCCGGAATGACCTCGGCTACCGTGTAATCGCCGGCCGCCAGGTCGGTGAGACGGTAGGTGCCGTCTGCATCGGTTCTCGCCCAGCGTTCACCGACATCGACTTGACCGTTGCCGTTGGCGTCCAGGTAAATGATCCAGTCCGCCAAGCCCGGCTCCCCCGCATCCCACACCCCGTCCGCATTTAAGTCATTCCACTTCGCTCCGTGAATCTCCGCGGGCTGGAAACCTTGGAAGCTGCCGAAGTCGATATCTTGGGCCACCTCGCCGGAGTCAAGCACCAGGGCGTAGTAGGGAGTTGCCGGCGAGAAGCGCCTGGCATAAATCCCCGTGCCGTCGCCATCCTGATCGTCGCTTTGCCAGGTGACGATGAAATCGCCCAGACCGTACTCCTCCGACATGCTCACCGTAACGCTCGGATCAGACTGATCGCCAAGGGTGTACGTATTGACCTGCATCTCCCGACCCAAGGGTGCTCCGTCCGGACGGAAGGCCTGCGCGTAGATGCCGTATCCGTCGCCATCCTGGTATCGACTCTGCCACGCAATCACGAAATGACCGTCCGGCTGCATCGAAACCGACGGGGCGATTTGAGCCCCCTCCCAGTGCGTGTTGACCTGGAACTCCTCCCCAGCAGGAGTTCCATCCGCACGATACAGTCGAGCGAAAATACCGCCCCCTTCGCCGTCCTGCTCGTTGCTGTACCAACTGACCACGAAGTTCCCGATCCCATCGCTGGCAATCGAGGGTGCAGCTTGCACTCCGCTGGTGTACGTGTTCACGCGGAAGGCGTCGCCAACAGGCGTGCCGTCCACCTCGTAGATGCGGGCGTAGATCTCCTCACCCTGCTGCCACGCCACGATGAACTGGTCGTCACGACCCCACGCCACGGTGGCATATGCGCCCGAGCTATCCACTTGGAAAGGTCCGGCCAAGGTTGTGTCGTCCACGTCCCAAATCCTTGCATAGACCTCACTCGAGGAGTTCCGCCACACCGCAGCGAGCTTCCCGTCTCGACTGACCGCCACCGACGGGCTCGAATAGTCCCCTCGCACATTCGTGGCCGTAAGCCCGCCGCGCTCCGTGCCGTCAGCCCAGTAGCGACCGATCGCAATCCACTCGTAAGCTGACACGCCGTACCGGTAGGCAATACTGACGTTGCCTTCCGTGTCCATCGCCATGGCGGGGTTGTCGTAAGGTGTGCCCGTCGACGGCGTGTGCCGAATCTCGTCGCCCACGGGCGTGCCATCGGCGCTGTATCTCTGCAGAAGTATCTCGTTATGGGCAACATCCATGATACCTTGCCAGGCGATCACGCTGCTGCCGTCGGGCGCCATAGCGATTGTGGGCCGTTGTTGGTCGCCGGCCGCGGTCGTGTTGACGCGGAACTCAGCGCCCGGCCCCACAATCGGCAAGCTCGAAAACCAGCCAGAATCCGTTACCGCGCGGATGGTGTATTCGCCAGGCTCCACGCCGGCGATCGTGTAGCTGCCATCGCTTCCTGTCACGGCAGACGGCTCCTCGGGATCGTCCCACTGGCCGTCATTGTCCAGGTCGACATAGATGGTCCGGCCTGGAAGTGGCAGCTCGCCCACGTCCCAAACCCCGTCCACGTCCGCATCGTTCCACTTGTGGCCGCTGATGCTGGCAAGCTGGTAGTTGCCGAAGTCCTGCTCCAGCAGAATGTCGCCAGGCGCCAGCGTCAGGACGTACGCACCGCCAGCAGGAGAGGATTGATCCCAGCCTTCCTGAAGCACCTCTCGCACGATATAGTCGCCCTGGAACAGGTCGATGAATGCGTACATCCCCGTCTCGTCGATCTCGGTGGTCGCCGGGTCATCCGCCAACGTTTCGGTGCTCGGTTCGCCGTCGTCGAGTTCGCCGTTGCCATTCTGGTCGAGGTAGATGGTCCAGCCCGCCAGGCCCGGCTCACCCGCATCCCACACCCCGTCCGCGTCTAAATCATTCCACTTCGCTCCGTGGATCTCCGCCGCCTGCCAGTTGCCGAAATTAATGTTCTCGACGATCTGACCTTCACTGAGGGACACCTGATGCGTTCCGGGAACCCCACTTGACGACGGATAGGACTGCACCCAGCCGTCCGGAATGACCTCGGCTACCGTGTAATCGCCGGCCGCCAGGTCGGTGAGACGGTAGGTGCCGTCTGCATCGGTTCTCGCCCAGCGTTCACCGACATCGACTTGACCGTTGCCGTTGGCGTCCAGGTAAATGATCCAGTCCGCCAAGCCCGGCTCCCCCGCATCCCACACCCCGTCCGCATTTAAGTCATTCCACTTCGCTCCGTGAATCTCCGCGGGCTGGAAACCTTGGAAGCTGCCGAAGTCGATATCTTGGGCCACCTCGCCGGAGTCAAGCACCAGGGCGTAGTAGGGAGTTGCCGGCGAGAAGCGCCTGGCATAAATCCCCGTGCCGTCGCCATCCTGATCGTCGCTTTGCCAGGTGACGATGAAATCGCCCAGACCGTACTCCTCCGACATGCTCACCGTAACGCTCGGATCAGACTGATCGCCAAGGGTGTACGTATTGACCTGCATCTCCCGACCCAAGGGTGCTCCGTCCGGACGGAAGGCCTGCGCGTAGATGCCGTATCCGTCGCCATCCTGGTATCGACTCTGCCACGCAATCACGAAATGACCGTCCGGCTGCATCGAAACCGACGGGGCGATTTGAGCCCCCTCCCAGTGCGTGTTGACCTGGAACTCCTCCCCAGCAGGAGTTCCATCCGCACGATACAGTCGAGCGAAAATACCGCCCCCTTCGCCGTCCTGCTCGTTGCTGTACCAACTGACCACGAAGTTCCCGATCCCATCGCTGGCAATCGAGGGTGCAGCTTGCACTCCGCTGGTGTACGTGTTCACGCGGAAGGCGTCGCCAACAGGCGTGCCGTCCACCTCGTAGATGCGGGCGTAGATCTCCTCACCCTGCTGCCACGCCACGATGAACTGGTCGTCACGACCCCACGCCACGGTGGCATATGCGCCCGAGCTATCCACTTGGAAAGGTCCGGCCAAGGTTGTGTCGTCCACGTCCCAAATCCTTGCATAGACCTCACTCGAGGAGTTCCGCCACACCGCAGCGAGCTTCCCGTCTCGACTGACCGCCACCGACGGGCTCGAATAGTCCCCTCGCACATTCGTGGCCGTAAGCCCGCCGCGCTCCGTGCCGTCAGCCCAGTAGCGACCGATCGCAATCCACTCGTAAGCTGACACGCCGTACCGGTAGGCAATACTGACGTTGCCTTCCGTGTCCATCGCCATGGCGGGGTTGTCGTAAGGTGTGCCCGTCGACGGCGTGTGCCGAATCTCGTCGCCCACGGGCGTGCCATCGGCGCTGTATCTCTGCAGAAGTATCTCGTTATGGGCAACATCCATGATACCTTGCCAGGCGATCACGCTGCTGCCGTCGGGCGCCATAGCGATTGTGGGCCGTTGTTGGTCGCCGGCCGCGGTCGTGTTGACGCGGAACTCAGCGCCCGGCCCCACAATCGGCAAGCTCGAAAACCAGCCAGAATCCGTTACCGCGCGGATGGTGTATTCGCCAGGCTCCACGCCGGCGATCGTGTAGCTGCCATCGCTTCCTGTCACGGCAGACGGCTCCTCGGGATCGTCCCACTGGCCGTCATTGTCCAGGTCGACATAGATGGTCCGGCCTGGAAGTGGCAGCTCGCCCACGTCCCAAACCCCGTCCACGTCCGCGTCGTTCCACTTGTGGCCGCTGATGCTGGCAAGCTGGTAGTTGCCGAAGTCCTGCTCCAGCAGAATGTCGCCAGGCGCCAGCGTCAGGACGTACGCACCGCCAGCAGGAGAGGATTGATCCCAGCCTTCCTGAAGCACCTCTCGCACGATATAGTCGCCCTGGAACAGGTCGATGAATGCGTACATCCCCGTCTCGTCGATCTCGGTGGTCGCCGGGTCATCCGCCAACGTTTCGGTGCTCGGTTCGCCGTCGTCGAGTTCGCCGTTGCCATTCTGGTCGAGGTAGATGGTCCAGCCCGCCAGGCCCGGCTCACCCGCATCCCACACCCCGTCCGCGTCTAAATCATTCCACTTCGCTCCGTGGATCTCCGCCGCCTGCCAGTTGCCGAAATCAACGTCCTCGACAATCTGCCCTTCACTGAGGGACACCTGATGCGTTCCGGGAACCGCACCCGACGACGGATAGGACTGCACCCAGCCGTCCGGAACGACCTCGGCTACCGTGTAATCGCCGGCAGCCAGGTCGGTGAGACGGTAGGTGCCGTCCGCATCGGTTCTCGCCCAGCGCTCACCGACATCGACTTGACCGTTGCCGTTGGCGTCCAGGTAGATGATCCAGTCCGCCAGGGCCGGTTCCCCCGCGTCCCACACCCCGTCCGCGTCTAAGTCGTTCCACTTCGCCCCGTGAATCTCCACCGTGTTGTCGAACATGAACATCACGGTGGAGTCCTGCACGTTACCCGCCATGTCGGTCGCCTGGACATATACTGTGTAGTCTCCATCAGCCGGGAAGTTGCCCCTGGCAAACGCCAGCGACCAAGATGTGGTGCCGGCGGCCGTCAGGAGGTACTCGTTCGCACTGTAAAAGCCATCTCCGTCCCAAAAGTTGCCCGCCCCTTGCTGGATGCTGATCTCAACTCTGTCCAGGCCCGACCTATCATCAGACGCTTCGCCGCTGATCGCGTCTTCCCAACTGGTCACGCTGTACGACTCGCCGTGACCCGGGAAGCGAATCGTCGAGAGCGGGGCGGTGATATCGATCACCAACTCGTCCGCCGTGCTATCCGTTCCTGTGTTGCCCGCCAAGTCCGTGGCCGACGCCGCGACTTCGTACGTTCCCTCATCCAAGACATCCTCCAGCGGGAGCTGGAGTGTCCAGTCCGTCCCAGTGACTGACAGATTCCCATCACCCGATGTGTAGGTCTTGCCATTTACCACCACTTGAAACAGCCCGTCGCTTACCGTACCTGTCAACACGGGCGTCGAGTCGTTGGCGGTCAGGCTGGTGACTGTTACTACCGGCGCCGCGGTGTCGATGGTAACACTCAAGGCAACACTCTCGGTCGATTGGTTGCCTGCGGCGTCGACTGCAAAGAACGTGTAATCATGGGTACCATCGGCTTGAGGTGGCAGCGTGTAGCTTGTGCCAGTCTCAAAGTCACCGCTAATCTTGGAGCCGTCGTAATAGAAGCGGAAATACGGTGCCTCAAACAACTGAAGGGAGAAGGAAGGTGTGATGTCGGTAGTGACGTTATCCTGATCGCTTTGGCCACTGTCGCTGGAATCCATAAGGTCCGGCGCGGCTTCTCGGCCGGCATAGCGCGCCACGACGAAGTCCGTGTTACCATAGCTTCCGACGACCAGGAGGCGTCCATCGGGCAGCTGTACCATGGCGCTGGTCTCGACGTCCTCCGTGCCGATGGGTGTAGACAGCATTCCATCGTCAGAAAAACTGGTGTCCAGGCTTCCATCTGTGTTATACCGAGCCATCGCAAGACGGGCCGTGCCCGACCAAACCGTATATCCGGCGACGACGATTCGCCCGTCGGACTGAATGGCAACACCGCGAGCGTATTCCATTGCCCCGAAGTCCGCATGAACGAACCCCGGCCCGATGATTGGGTAGTCGCCATCCAAAGTCGAATCAAGTGATCCGTCACTCGTTAATCGGGCGACGACAAAGTCCTGAGCCCACGAGTATGGACTGCCAAAATACGCATCTCCCACCGCGACAATCTTGCCGTCCTGCTGGATCGCCAGATCACTCACAGCGGCAGAGCCGTGAGCAACCGAGAATGCTCTCCTTCCGTTGTCGCCGAAGCTACTATCGAGGTTTCCGTCAGGATTGTACCGTGCGAAGGCGAACTCTGACGAGTTGTTGTTCGCATGCCCGGCGACAATGATGCACCCATCTGCCTGAATAGCTAGTGCGCTTGCCTTGTCACTCAGCCCGTAGAAATCGGTCATCACGATGCCGTCAATACCGAAGTCGGTATCGAGGCTACCATCGGTGTTATATCGTACGAGAACGAAATCGTCGTTCCAGACCGGAGTGATAGAACGGGTGGTGTATCCTGCTGCGAGAAGCTTGCCGTCGGCCTGAACAGCCAAGGCCGAGAAGCAACCACCCAACTCGATGTCTATACCCGCCACACCGTTATCGCCGAACTCCGTGTCCAGCGTCCCGTCTGCCTCGTACCGGACGAGAGCGAACTTGTGGTCGTACCCCGGGAGATGCACGTACCCGGCCGCGACAATCTTGCCATCCGGTTGAACGATAACCGCGTGGGCCTCGTCACTGTCCCCTCCGAAATCCGTAATCACCTTTCCGCCCGAGCCAAAACTGGAATCGAGTGTACCATCCGCGTTGTAGCGAACGATCAGGAAATCGTAAGAACTTCCGAATCCTCCTTCGGCGTAGCCGGCCACGATAGTCCGTCCGTCCTCCTGAATCGCCACGGCCTTTGCATAAGCCGGATAGCTCCCGCTCACGTCTGTAATGACAATACCACCGCCGCCGAAACCGAAATCGAGTTCCCCGGCATAGTTGGGGACGAAGGGCGCTTGGGTGTCAATCGTAACCGCAAGAGCGGCGCTCTGGTCCGACAGAGCCTTTCCCGGCTCAACCTGGCGGGCGGTAAAGCTGTGGAGTCCGTCTGACAAGCGATAGGTACCATCGGTGGTCACGGTCGTCGTGGTGCCGCTCGCTACGGCGCTGCCGATCGCAGTTCCGTCAGCGTAGACGGTAACGGTTGCGCCGGTCACGGTGCCTGCGACACTGAATTCCAGCCGGGTCTCGCTTGTGCTATTGTCCAGCCGTGTGAGATCATCCGAGCTGTCCACACCTGTATCGCTGGTCGCCACGAGGTCCACAGCATCGGGTGCAGTGGAGGGGGCAATCTGAGTGGAAAACTCAAAGTCCGACCAGTCACTCTCAAGGTAGGTAGGTGCCGTCGCTTGCCAGCTTACCGACCAGTCGTGCAGCGCAGGCGTAACGCCCGGATTGGTCGTCGAGAGGTTTGCCAGCAGTCTTATCGAGGTGTCGGTGATTCCGAGTGCCCCGAGATCGGCGCCCGAACCGACATCTTCTGCAAGCAATGCACCTGAGCCGTCGAGCAAGTCAACCGTAAGCGACGTACCGGCCGGCGCCGTCGCGCTGAATGTGAGCGCATTCCAGTTAGAAAATGGATCTGGTGAAAGCGTTTCTGAGGCGATGGCGCCGGCGGTCAAGTATCCTGCACCGGAGAACGTGATGCCATCCCAGCACGCCGCCGAGTAGTTGAAATTGTACAAGTAGACGTAGTCAAGCCAATTAACACTTGTACTCCGGAAAGGTAAATCATCCTCTATCAAGGTGTCATTCACGTACCAGTCAAAGGTCTTTGTGCCCCAGTCGAAAATGAAGGAGATATCATACCACTGAAAGGCATTGTAAATGGGCGCTACGGTACCATTGTTAAGATGCATCTTACCGTCGGAACCCAAATAAAAGAACACAGCAGTTTGGGAGACCTGCGGGCCGACCCCGACCACGAAATACCCGTCCGCAGCACTCGAGTCAACAGAAAACACGGAGAAATCAATTCGATCAGGCATGAGACTCGAGAGTGTATGGGAAACACCTTCAAAATGGCTATTGTTACCACCACTGATTACGAAACTGTAATTCCCTTCGGCCGCCACCATGTCCGTGACACCTCGTTCGACGCTATCTTCGCCATCCTCCCACCCGTCGTAGTTCCCGTCTTCAAAGCCATCTCGGAAAAGGACACTGGGGCCGATCGCCAAGCGAACATCCCCCGGACTCGAAATCGTATCGACGTTCGCTAAGTCGTTTTCCACTGCTTCGAATTGCGACTGGTTTGTTTGCATCCACGAGTCGGTCGTACCAGGCGCGGTGACTAGACGGGCTTTGACGCGATAGTAATACGTCTCTTGAGGAGTCAGTCCGGTGAATGTGTACTCTGTTGCGGCAATCCACCCACTAGTTGCTTCGACTGACGTGAAGTCGAAGTCATTATCGCATTCGACATAGTACGCGTCCGCGTCCGCAACGCCTGACCAAGCAATCGTGTTCTCCGTGCCCAGCGTCGTGGCTGGTTCGGCGGCCAACATCGGCGGAGCCAACTCGATGATTGTGGCGACATAATCTTCAACCTCACCGTCTGAAGCCGCACCGGTAGCGTCGGCTGCGGCTGCGTCGGTACTCAGGCGGAAGCGGGCATAGGTCGTGCCCAGGAATCCTGTGGGCACGGTCGGGAAGGTAAGTGTCACCGTCCCGCCCTCGGTGCCGGTGGCAACCGCGGCTTGTGCGCGTTCGGTCGCGTTGTCGAACAGGCCATCGTTGTTGTAGTCGATCCAACCGAAGAGCGTTGCGGTAGCGCCAGTCGTGTTGGTTATGGTCACATCGACGGTGGGCTGCGCACCGACCGTGACCGTCAGATCGGACGCCGGATCACTTAATCCGTCCTCGTCATCAGTGCCGCTGTTATCGTCTGCACTGGCAGCCGCGTTTTGAAGCGTTCCACTGTCGCCGTCCACGGAAGCTCCCATGTACAATCCCGCTACGATGGTGTGCCGGGGCCCATTGTCGGTCGAGAGTGTGTTGTAATTGCCAGTACCCGAACTGGCCGCTGTATCGGGTGCGTCGCCGAAGTCGAAGAACGAGGCCAAGAACAGCACGTGTAGTGCGCCACAGTCATAATCATCTCCCCGAGCCCCGACAGCCAGATCGGTCAAACCATCTCCGTTGAGATCGCCCAACGACGTGACGGAACTGCCGAAGTCGTCACGGTTGTTCAGCGTTGGTCCGCCGCTAATTCCACTGGCTATCTTCTGAGTGCTCTTGACGGTGCCATCGGAGTTCATCAGCAGCACGTGTAGTGCGCCACGGTCAGAATCATCTCCCCGAGCCCCAACAACCAGATCGGTGATGCCGTCGCCGTCAAGGTCACCCGGGGAAGTAATGGAGGTGCCGAACAAGTCCCCACTGGCGAGCGTCGGTGCGCCGTTCATTCCGCTGGCTATCTTTTGCGAACTCTTGACCGTGCCGTTCGCGTTCAGGAACAGCACGTGTAGAGAACCCCCAGTTCCATCACCCCGGGCTCCAACAGCCAGATCAGTGATGCCGTCACCGTCCAGGTCGCCCATCGCGGAGACAGAACTGCCGAAATAGCTGTAGTTGCTCAGCGTCGGCCCGCCACCTACGCCACTGGCAATCTTCTGTAGACTTTTGGCCGTGCCGTCGGGGTTCATGAACAATACGTAAACTGCACCGCGTCTGGGCCCGGCGGTAGCATCCTCTTCAGCCCCAACCGCCAGATCGGTCACGCCATCGGAGTCCAGGTCGCCCAACGCGGTGACAGAACTACCGAAGTAGTCGTAATCGGCCAATATCGGTCCACCGCCTGTGCCACTGGCTATCTTCTGGGAAGACATGACCGTGCCGTCGGAATTCATCATCAGCACATACACGGCACCGCGATGACTCGCATAGCTACCTCCGGTGGTATCGCCGTCAGCCCCAACCACCAGATCGGTCACGCCATCTCCGTTCAGATCGCCCAACGAGGTGACAGAACTGCCAAACCAATCGTTGCTAGACAAGATCGGTTCGCCGCTCAGACCAGTGCCTATCTCCTGCAAACTCTTGACCGTGCCGTCCACGTTCATTAAGAGCACGTATAAGGCGCCTCGCCAATCAGCAACGCCCTCAGCCCCGACAACCAGATCGGTCACGCCATCGGAGTCCAGGTCGCCCACAGTGGAGACAGAACTGCCGAAATAGCTGTAGCTGCTCAGCGTCGGTCCGCCGCCTATGTCGCTTGCGATCTTCATCGTGCCGGCAACGCTGCCGCTGGCAGGTGTGGTGATTGTCACGACATAGTCCTCTACCTCGCCATTCAAGGCGGCGCCCGTCGCGTTGGCCGCGGCGGCGTCGGTGCTTAAACGAAACCGGGCATACGTCGTGCCCGTGAATCCCTCGGGCACGGTAGGGAAGGTAAGCGTCACAATCTCGCCGGTCGTGCCGTTGGCCACCGGTGCCTGCGCTCGTTCAGTTACGTTGTCAAAGAGGCCATTGTTGTTGTAATCGATCCAGCCGAAAAGAGTGGCGGTGCTCCCAGTCAGGTTCGTCACAATCACATTGACCGCTGGCTGCGCACCAATGGTCAACGTCAGATCGCCCAGGGGATAGTTCAACCCGTCCTCATCGTCCGGCAGGGCGTGATTGACATCGTCGGCATCAGCCGCCGCATTTTGCAGCGTTCCGTCGTCATCATCCACGGAGGCTCCCATATACAGCCCGGCCACAATCACGTGACTCGGACCATTGTCGGACGAAAGCGTATTGTAGTTGCCGGCACCTGTACCAATTGCCGTATCGGGCGCATCACCGCAATCCGTGTTCGCAACACCGCTGGTGCTGAAGTTCCAGGTTGTGGTGCCGCTGACTCCCGTCCAGTCGTTCCCAGCGAGATCTTCAAAGGCTCCGCTGGTGACCTGCACGTAGTAGCCGGTGCCCGCCGATAAATCTGAGGTGGGGTTGATCGTCGCTGCGTCGCCGGAGATCGTCACCCGGGCGTCGGTCACGGCGATCGTCTCGACCGTGGAGTCGTCGGACGTCTTCTTGATGAGGATGCTCCCCGTGGTTCCCTTCTGGACGTTCTCGCTGAAATCGATCACCAGGTTCGAGCTGATTGCCACGCCCGTGGCATTGTCTGCCGGAGTATAGCTGTCGACGGTCGGCGGCCAGATGTCGGTACCCTCAAGTGAGACGTCGTCAATGTTCCAGCCTGAGTACGCGTAAGCACTGGGAAAAACTCGGTAGCCCCACCGCACATAAACGGTCGACTGTCCGTCGGCGACCGTGCTGATATCATAGGTAACCTGGCTCCAGGCATTATCTGTCACCGAACTGGTATTGCTGTAGACGGACTTCCAGGCGTATCCGCTGTTCGAGACCTGGACAGTCGCCGGCACAAGGCCGGGGCGGTCGGTGTTGAGCCATCGCCAGAACTTGAGATTAACGTCCTCATAGCCGCTGCAGTTGATTGCAGCGGTCGTCAGGTAATAGGGGCCGCCACTCGAGGTGCTATAATTCCCGCTGAGATTGACGCCATACACGTTGCTGCCGGTATACCCTGTACCTGGATCAGGATTACCATAGTACGTTCCACCCAGCCCGGCAGGATCACCAAAGGCCCATTGGCCCTGACATGTCCAGCCGGGGTCGCTGTCAAGGGTTTCCGAGAAGATCACGCTGCTTAGCAGCCTGCGGTCTTCCAACTCCTCCACGCGAAGCGAGCGTGCGCGAGTCGCGGTTGGCAAAGTGGCGCCGCCCAACCAGGCCGATTGCCGCGAGCGAGAACGTAAACATCGATGCCTCTTCCTTCCAGCGGTCGCGGACTTGCGGCTCATGATGGGCCCTCCGGATTCAAGGATGCTCTCGGAGTGGGATTGTGCCTGACGCCTTATTAGGAGCCCTAACAAAACGGGCTTGGCGGTGCCGGATTTCGCGACGGCGCGCGAATCCGGGGTGGTTTTGTCAGGGCCTTCTAGTCGCCACATCTGCTGACGCGTTTGCAGCAGCGATATGCCGTTTGACCCCACTTCGGGTGGCATCGGCCAATAACTCAGTATGGCCACCCTACCAAAGGATGATTTGTTTACAATAGCCCTACGGTGCTATTTAGTCGTTCCTGAAAAAGGGCATTGGCGGGGGAGGCTGCGATTGGGGAGAGTGGCGATGGGGCGGGCTGGGGTCGCTCAGGCTGCAATCGGCGCCGGATTCGAGGGACAACCGGCGTCGATCGCCGCTCCGGCGAGCCGTGAGAGCCGGAAAAGCAGCGCAAAAACGAACCTCCGCAGCAACTTGCGGAGATTCTGCCCAGCGGCGGCCAGCAGTGCGTTGATTTCGTCGCCGAGCAGGCCTCTCAGGAAGCAGCGGCCCAGGCGATCGTCGGATTTCATGTGCCCGATGAGCGGTTCGACCGCGCTGCGCCGCCGACGCCGCTTTCGGTGTGTCCGACTCAGGCCGCGATGGCTCGAACCGGCAAGATGAACGGTCGCGCCGCCTTGGTAATTGTGCCCTCGGTAGCCCTTGTCCACGTAAACGTCGGTAATGCTCACGCCCGTGTTCGACTCGGTCAGTTGTACATAGTCCATCTCGATCCCTTGCTCCTCGTGGGTAGCTGCAGGAAATTGAAACGTGCCCGCCTCCAAGCGTTTGTACCAAATGCACAAGCCGTCCTGGTCCCAGAACAGGATCTTGACCCGGTTCCGATCGCGGTTGAAGAACAAGAACAGGTGGCCCGACAAGGGATCTTGGTCGAACACCGTCTGGGTCAGGCCCATTAAGGTGTCGAAGCTGGACTGCATCTTGATCGGCGTCGTGCAGAGAAAGATGCGAACATCGGAAAGAGGGAGATTGATCATGATGACGGCCTGGGACGTATGGCTCCGACGGCTTCGACAACTTTCACCAATACCGCCTCCCCGACGCCAAGGGGCAATCTCACGGTGCCCCCGTTGGGCAACTTGATCTCGACCGGAGATGCCGTCAACGAGACCGGCAAGAACTTCGGCTCTGCCAACTCAGCTAGAGTCGGCCCCCGTCCCTCTTCTCGGACAGCGTCGGGGATGCCGTCGCGAAGTCGCTGCGCCCAAACCCATAAGCTCCAGCGGGTTTCACGCCGCAGTCGTTCCGTCAGCTCGACTTCGGTTCGATCATCGCAGTCCCGCCTTGCCTATCTTGACAGTGGAAAAAGACGCTCGCGCGCAGATCGCCGGATAGCTACGGTACCGCGCGATGATGACCCCGGGGGTCTGGCTCAAACGTGGCGACCCCCGTGGGGCCCCTCGGCGACCTCACAACGGCAACGGCAGACATTCTCTTACGCGTAGGAGTGAGATATCGGTGGCAACGGCCGAAGGGAACCACCTTCTCAGGAGAAATCCTACGGAGATCGGGCGTCTTCAGACGAGATAGCCCGATTTCGACGGCGCGTGCGATGGGGTGTAGGCCCGCTTCAGAATCGCCCGATCTTTGGCTAGTCATCCAATTGTGTCACCGAGGATTGCGTCAAGCCGTTCGTGGTCGGCCTAGTCGGTAGTGGATGATCCCCGGACTGCCCCACCCTGGTCGATCCGTTCACCATCGCCCGGCCCAGGTATGCGATTGGCTGGCCGCCCTTGCACCCCGGCCCCATTGAAGACGACATTAGCAGCCCGTTGAAAAGCTCACAGTTCGGTCGCAGATCGAGTTAGTAACACGGCGTTCGACCATCTGGCGGTGAATCGGGTGGGGACACCACGCCAGCGCGCCCGAGGCCGCAAAGCGTTTTCGGAGGTCAATCAAGGCAAGATGCACAGCGCACAAAAGACCGCAAAGCCCTTGAAGGCACCGCGGCTTGCCCATGCCGAACAGCTTGCGCACCAACAGGCCCAGGTTCCGCGCCGCCACCTGGATCAGGTACCGTTTGCTTACGTTCACCAGGCCTCGCAGCCAGGTTCGCCTCGCTCCGCCGGTGTCGCACACGTGCGCGAAGCTCCGTTCCACACGCTCACTCCGCAGTCGGCCCAAACGTCGGCCTCGCTTGCCTCGGGTGCGCTTTCGATTCGCATAGGCCGCCCGGCGATACTCGGCCGGCTGGGCCGTCCAGCAGCGATGGCTCTTGAATTTCGGCTCCGGAATGTATGCGCGAATGTGATGATCCCGCCCCAGCGCCACCAAGTTCTCGGTCGAGTAGTAGCCTTTGTCGGTAACCGCGTTGTGGATGTCTCTCTTCCCGTCGGCTTCGTCCAGATGATCTTGAGCCTCAAGCACGCTGGGAATCAACGTCTGCGAATCTCCCTGATCGGCCGTGTAGACCGTCGCAGCCAACACGAATTCGCTCTCCAGATCCACCACGTGTTCGGCTTTGTAGGCCAAGTGCGTGCGACCGTCCTTCATCTTGGCGATGCGGCTATCGGGATCTGCGGGCGATTGCCACTGGTCGTTGGAGACCTTCTTGTCTCCTTTCTTGTTGCGATCTTTGTCGAAACGCCGCAAGTCCTCGTCGGTCGGGTTCTCGATGCCCGCTTCCTCGGCCAATCGCCGCAAGTATTGCTTCCAGTCCTCGCCGGTGTCTCTGCGGACGATCGACTTCATCGCCGCGTTGGCTTCCAGCGTCGTGGAGTCCACCGCCACGGACTTGCCCCGCAGGAGGTTCTTCCGCGAGGCGATCTCCAGGATATACACAAATACCTGCTCGTGGACCGACTCGGGCAGTCGTTGCCGAATGCGCGTGAGGCTGGAATGGTCCGGCACGGCTTCCGTGGGCTCCAAGCCCAGGAACTCCCGCAGCGAAAGGCTGTCAGAACAGCGCCAGGCGATGCCTCGCTGCGAGTCGATCCCTTCAAAATATCCGACGAACAGCATGCGGAAGTAGCGGCCCGGCGGGATCGACCGGCGACCGCCTTCGGCGTAGTAGGGTTCGCAGAGATCCTCGACGAACTCGTCGAAGTCCGCCTTGCGGAGAAGTTGTTGCAACCGCTGATAGAACGGATGGCCCGCCGATCGCGGCACGTCCCGCCAGGCGACCCAGAATTCCTCCTGCCGCTGTTCCGGCCCACGACCCAAAGCCATGTTCGATTCCCTTTTGCGCGACCCAAGGTGTTCCACACCCCCAGAACCGCCGCATGATACCGATTAACCCGAGATTTTCAACAGGCTGTTAGGCCCGGAGTGTAGCCATGCCATCTCGCCAGTTGTTCCCAGAAGGATACCCGCGGTGACACAAATACGGTTTCTTCCCAGCAAGACTGATTTGTGTTACCGTTACCGCTCGTCACTGGAGTGATTTTCACCTTATTGTCCCGCGAGCCGCGTTGACCATCGCCACGATGCCCACCTTGACCGGATCGGGGAGCGTGGGCCATGCGTCGATGAGAGCCGCCAAGTCGCGGTCAATTGCAGCCTTTTCAGGTTCTGCTGCTGCCCCAACTGCTGCCCCAAACGCAGAAGGCCCGTTTTTCTCGGGTATTTCGCGATTTCCTACAGACTCGAAATCAGGTGCCGGGAAACCGGTTGAGGGTTCGAATCCCTTGCCCTCCGCCTCTATAAGATCCCGTAGCAAAAGGGGTTCCGGAAAATCACTCCGGAGCCCCTTCGCTGCTTCTTGGGGCTTCTGAGGTGGGGGTGTTGATGAAAGTGTTGACAACCCCCACCGCCCGCCACACCCTACCGCATACGAGGCATGAGTGCAACTGGTCGAAAGGGGCATTTACCCCCTTTCTTTGGCATTGGCATTGCGTTGGCAGCGGCGGATTATAGGCCTCGCTTTCGGTCGCACGGAGCTTGGCGTTAGGCTCCGGAGTTCCTTTCGGCGCAAGCCGGTCCGCTGGGCGAGCGTGTACATCGCCGAACGGTCCCTACCGCTGAGACG
Organism: Thermoguttaceae bacterium; assembly: GCA_963674835.2. Lineage (GTDB taxonomy): Bacteria > Planctomycetota > Planctomycetia > Pirellulales > Thermoguttaceae. The sequence continues at coordinate 3,641,199 of CAXXKC010000003.1, read as the reverse complement.
GCGAAAATCGCGCGTGATGTGGAATGCCGCGTCAATCAGTCGCTGAGCCTCTTCGTCGGTCAATGCCCGCCGTTTGAATCGGCGGTCTTCCTCAACGTTCAGACTGTGCCGTCCATGTGAATGAAACTCGCGACCGCTCGGCTTCTCATTCGCAGAGAATCCTCGGTGCTTCACTGAGCGGTAGCGGAGATCTTCGGGTTGACGAGTACGCGGGCTCGGGCCGCGTAAATGGCGGCAGGGACATTCACTTGAGAAAATCCGGGAGATACGTGTCCCCAGTCGGATCGGGCCGGGATGTATTCCCTGCCGCCTCTTCTGCCTCACGAAGGGCTCGATACGAACCAGTGCGAAGTCGATCTTCCTTTCCCTCACCGCCCTCGACGTGGATAGCCGATTCCGTCAGCAACGGGTTTCGCCGCACGTTCATGGCGTGGCAAATGGCCTCGCACATTCCACAGCCGACGCACTTCTCCGGTTGTACGACCGGTGCGAGAAAGCCCGTGTCGGCAATCGGCGTCCCGGCGGCGTCCGTTTCGGTGCCGATGCGAACGAACTCAAGGGCCTTGTGGCCGGTCCTCGCACATTCCTGAACACACCACTGGCATTCAGATCGGCCGACATAAGGCAGGCACAACGTTGGGTCGACCACCGCTCGTCCTATCCGAACGAATCGCTTCTCCTCGAGCGGCAAGGCGCGAATCGCACCCGTCGGACAAACCTGGCCGCAGCGGTTACAACTGGCTTGGCACCCAGAACGGTCAGCAGCGACCCGCGGGGTCCATAGCCCCGTTAGGCCGTATTCAAGTCCCAGAGGTCTTAGGACTCCGTTGGGGCAAACCCGCAGGCATTCGCCACAGCGTACGCACTGTCGCACGAAGTCGTCCTCAGGGATGCTCCCGGGCGGGCGAAGAGGTGATTTGCTGCTTTGCGAATTACCGACCTCAACCGCGTCCGCGGAATCCATCCCGACACTGCCGAGCCATCCTGCCGCTGCACCGATTCCGGCAGCCAAGAAGCCTCGCCGGTCGAGTGCTGGATGCCTCAACGACGATCTGGCGGCCGATCGGCCCTGAGAAGCAGTGGAATGGGACGACCCCGTACCGGAGGCATCCTGTGCGTCGACTGGCCACCGCGGTCGAAAGGTGATCGCGTTTGCGGGACAAAGACCGCCGCAGGTCTGGCAGAAAGCACAGTCAGCGCTTTGCGTGGTAAAGTCTGGCTGGACGGCGTCAAACGGGCACGCGGCAACGCAACGACTGCAACCAGCGCATGCAGGGGACACCTGACGCTCGTGTAGTCGCAACAGATTGCCAAGCGAGAAGACCGCACCAGTGGGACATAGAAAGCGGCACCAGAACCGTGGTCCTAGCAGGCCGAGGGCGAACACCCCGAAGAACAGACCGATCGACACGTACTGGCCAGGCTCTAGTGGTGGCACCTCCTGCCAACCTCGCAGCAGTCCGGTTTGCAGGGGAGCCAAGAGGAAGGCCATGCCTCGCGTGAGGACCGGGATAGCTGCCACGAATCCTGTCAGCAGCACCCCGCCGAGTGATCCGGCCAGCACCGCGGCCAGCAACACGTACTTCACTCGCGACCACCAGTCCGCGCGTGCCACACGAAACCGGCTAACTCGCCGGCCCACCGCCCAGTCGAACAGATCAATTAATGTGCCCAACGGGCAAACATACCCGCAGAATCCGCGAGGAATCACCAGGCACACCAAGAGCACTACGGCGGCCCAGCCTAGCGACCAGACCCACCTGCGGGTAGCCAACGCTGTGGAGAGGCTGACCAGCGGATCGAACGCAAGAAAGGTGGCGGCGGGTATTCTCTGCTTGGCCGACAGGTCGTCGGCATAGTGGGAAGGCCAACGGTCGGGAGGATTCGCATGAAGTGACCAGGGCCCAAAACTCGTTGACAACTGGCTTAACGCGTCGGGCCCCATCGGGTTGGTCGGAGCGAGCGTCCACTGGCTGCCCGAAGAACGGACGACGCGAAAGGCTCCCAGTAGCTTCGGGGGCTGCCTGCTGTCGTCGACGACATACCATACGTCACCTGATACCGCAGGCTCCGAGGGAAGAACCTCTGTGGAAACGTCTACTTCACCCGTAACCGTATCGACGTTCACGGGCGCCCATCCAGCCGACCGGGCCGATGGCTGAGCGCTGTACGGCCAGCAGATGTAGAAAAACAACAACAGAAAGAGGACCAGGCATACGACTTGGACGCTCCGACGCACCGGAGAAGCGGCCCAAGTCGGCCCGAGGCGTTCGAGCAGTCGCCGAGCCCGGCTGGGCGGCCGGGGTGGCCGAGCATTGCCGGACATCTTCGGTCGCGAGGGGAGGAACCAGTGCAATCGCAATGCCATGAGCGCGTCCTACTTCACGCCACTGGCCAACGCCTTCGCCGTCGCCTGGATGATGGCCTGCGAGGTCAGGGTGGCACCGCTGGTGGCGTCGATACCCTGGACGCTTTGCTTGGCAATGATCTTTTGCGGCGTTTCCGTCATGGCATTGAAGAACTGCTTCTCCTGATGCTGAATCACGTTGACCGACTCGATCCGTGAGCTTCGGACGGTGACCTCCACCCAAAGCTGATCCTGATACCCCAGACTGCTTCCCCGGTAGGTGCCGTCGGGGATGCGTTTCAGATCGAGGCTGGCAAACAGGCGGACCGCCTCACTGCTGGCCTTGGCACGCTGTTGGTTAGCCAGGATGCGATTGCGGGCGCGGCCGGAGGGCTGCAACTGGAGCACTTTTTGGTAGTACTCCAGTGCCTGTTGGTCCTTACCAGCGACGCGGCAGGCGTCACCGGCGTAGATGAGTGCCACATCGGCGGAGGGGCCGCTCGCGTTGGCCTCTGCGAGAGACAGGGCCCGCTCCAACTCTCCCATCTGCGCCCACGCTTTGATCATCGAGAACTGGGGCGGCAGCTTGTCGAGCAACTCCAGGGCCATCGGCTTACTGCCGAGACGCCAATAGCACTCGGCCAGTTGGACGCCCGTACGGTAGGAATCCTGGTCATCGATCTCGGCGTTCTGCCACCAGAAAGCCGCACGAGCGTAGTCGTGGTAGAAATCGAAGTACATCCGCCCAAGTTCGTTCATGGCGCGCCGACGCAATCCCGGATTGTCCTTGTGCAAGCCGAGCAGGTGATGCACTAGGCGGATGCCATCACGCCATTTGCCAGGGTTGGGATTGATAATGTCCCAAATGTACTGACCGACGTAACGCTGATTGTCCCACTGACGAGCCGGTGGATCTGACCATGTCAGATCGAGGGTGCGCGGGTAGTTCAGCGCCACGGAGTCCCACCAGTCGGGTTTCTTGCGCCCCTGGCCATCGATCAGTGCCTTCACCTCTTCGCGGCTGCGTTCTTGATTGGCGTGAGGTGGAGCCGGTGTGATTGCCGGTCCGTTCGGGGACGCTTCCGTGCGATCGCCGGCCGTCACTGCGCGGACCTTGTCGAGAGTCCATCGGCGCGTGAACGTTCGCCCGTTGACGGTCATTTGGACGGTGATCGATTCGGAATCCTTGGCAATCACTTGGCCTTCGATCTTGTTGCCGTCGACGAGTTCCACAACGTCTGCCCGCGCCAAGGGTACAGTCAGCACGAGAAGGATCAGGAAGGGCAACGGGCTTAGGAAGAAGAATGGTCTCATGTGGCTTGCTCCTCCTGCGGAATCGATTCGTCCTGGAGATTACCTTCGGGGAATCCCGCGGTACTCAACGTTCTGCCGTCCTTAAGCACCAGCAGCGCATCGGCACCGCCAGTCGCACGGACGAGTTCCAGGCCCTGCTCGGGGCCGAGAAGGAACACGGCTGTCGACATCGCGTCCGCCTGCAACGCAGACGATGCAACGACTGAAACACTGGCCAGCGGCTGGGGGGACTTTCCCGTGCGAGGATCGAGCAAGTGATGATAGGTGCGATCGGGACTGAACGTGGTGGCGTAATCTCCAGAGGTCGAGAGGCAGCGGCCTCTCAGGCAAGCCAGTGTCAGATAGGCGTCCTGGCAACGAGGATGCTGGATGCCGGCCATCCACGGTTTTTCGCGATCCTTGTGGCCCAAGGCTGCGATCTCACCGGTATCTACCAAGGCATGCCGAATACCCTGACGTCGCAAGGCCTCCACGACGCGGTCAGCCGCAAAGCCTTGGGCGATGCCGTTAAGGGTTACCGCCATATCGGGAGCCGTCAATCGGATCTCACTGTCAGAGATCTGAACACGCCGCCAGTCCACGCGGTTGCGCGTCGCCTCAATGGCGGCTGGCGTCGGCAGATCGCCAGACCTGGCCGCCTCGGCATACAGCGCCCAGAGGGGCTGGACTGTGACGTCGAACGCACCACGGGTCCGTTGCGACATCGCTACGGACTGCCGCAAGATGTCCACCAGATAGGGATGTGGTTTGCGGACCACGCCCTGACGGTTCAACTGGCAGAGCTGGCTGTCCGACCGATAGAGGCTCATAAGCCGGTCAATCACCTGCAGTTCCGCCAGAGCCGAATCGATGGCCCGTTCGGCAGCTTCCGCCTTATTGGCCAGCACGGTGATCGACACGTCGGCGCCCATGGCCCAGGTGGTCTTACGCACCGCGTGAGTATCGGAGCCGGCCGGGATCTTGGCAGCCGATCTGGGATCGCTGCCGTTGCGCCCGCTCAAGAGCATCGCCCAACCGAGCGAACCTCCCATACCGATGGCCGCCCATAGGAATTGGCGGCGGTTGCCTGGTCGCATGACGAGTTCTCCTTGGTTATGGGAAGCGGGCTAGCAGTATACCGTTCTCTCGCGCTGCCCCCAAGAGAACTTGGTTCATTCGCCCGGCAGGTCCGGCGACTTGACCGACGCGGGGGCATAGGGCCCCCAGTCGCCATTCGGATAATGGGCAACTCCATAGTGAGCCAGCCAGTACGGGCGCAGCTTTTGTGTGAGAACCGCGGCACCGTGCAAAGTCCGAAATCAGGTACCGAGTGCTGCAATGATGCGGCGCGGACGCAACTACAGGTGTGCAAATTCTGCAGCGCATTGCCGCATCCCGTGTGGGTTGCCCTGATCTTGGCCTGACAAGCCACCGGAGCCTGCGGAACCATAGCTGCCGTTGAAAGAGGCCGCCGACGCCAGTACTGGCTCCCAGGAATTCGGCGTCAGTCCGTCTCATACACTGTCTCCTCCACGTGGCGTTTCTCTCGGGAGTGCACAATTCTTCCCATTGATTTCTCGCGCCCCTCAGTCTCGCAAGACGGACCATTGAGTTCAGGCTCAATCGCTGCTCGGCGCTCCGTTACTCGGCGGCCATTGAGACGCGGAAGCCCAGAGTCAGGTTGCGGTTCTCGGGGACGCTCCCGCTGCGGCCTGCGGATCGGCAACCCCTAGCGCAGTTGAACCAGCCGCCGCCACGGTACACGCGCTCCTCGCCCGTTGCAGGTCCCCCTGGATCGTTCGTTGGCGACTTGGCATAGTATTCCACATCGTACCAGTCGGCACACCACTCCCAAACGTTTCCGTGCATGTCGCACAAACCAAATGGGTTCGGCAAGAAGCTCCCAACAGGCGATGTATAGGCATAGCCATCATTGGTCTTGATCACGCCCTTCAACTCGGGGAATTGCGCCTCGAATGCGGCGTCCGCCACGTTCCCTACTTTCGCTGATCCTTCGGGGTCGTTGCCGTGGCCGTAGCTTGTTGTCGTGCCTGCTCGGCACGCATACTCCCACTCCGCCTCAGTGGGCAGACGGCAAGTCTTGCCCTCCTTACGACTCAACCATTTGCAGAACTCCATCGCATCATTCCAGCTCACGTTCACCACCGGATGGGTATCGGACTGTGGAAATCCCGTGTTTCTCCAGGAGTACTTCTCGTTCATCTTGAATTCCATTGCGTCGCGGTTCCAGCCAAAGGCCCCCTGAAAACCAGTCCCCTTTTCTGCATCCGTCGTGTAGCCTGTCTCCTCGACAAATCGGCGGAACTGAGCAACCGTTATCTCGCGCCGCCCAAGATAGAACGGCTTGCTGATCGTCACCTTGTGGACCGGCTTCTCGTCATCGAGGCCGCTGTTGTCCCCCATGACGAAAGACCCCGCTGGAACTATTGACGGTCGCAGAAGTAGTGAACTGATTTACAGGTCGGTTCGTATGGGTATGCATGGGACGAACACTTGGAACCAAGGCGGAGCAAGAAGCTCGGCGTGTCGCAGCCGGCCGGCTTCTTCTGGCCGGCAGCAAGAGCATCGACGTGGCTTGCGCTTTGAATGTAGCGACCTCGTCGGTTGGGCGATGGAAAGCGATTGTCCAATGCCAAGGCCTCGAAGGCCTGCGGACCAAGTCGCCCACCGGGCGACCACCCAAGTTGCCCAAGGCACGATTGAAAACGCTCACACGCATCCTTCTCAAGGGCGCCCTGGCTGCCGGATTTTCGTCCGATCTGTGGACCGGGAAACGCGTCGCTCAAGTCATTCGCCAAAGATTCAACGTCGACTACCATCCCCATCATGTGCTGAAGATCCTCCGGCAACTGACCCTAACACTGCAAAAACCGCAGCGTCGAGCACGACAACAAGACCCCGACGCACTGGAGCGTTGGCGAAACGTCGAGTGGCCGCGGATAAAAAAGGGGCGGCCCGTTGGCGTCGGCCGATAGTGTTTTTGGACGAATCCGGCTTCCTGCTTCAGCCGACCGTCCGTCGAACCTGGGCACCATCGGGGCGGACGCCCATCTTGGTCGAATCGGCCCGGCGTGATCGACTCTCGGCGATCGGAGCCTTTTCGATTTCGCCTCTTCGCCGACGAATGGACTTCTTTTTTCAGTTGCACGGCCGCAACATCGACACGTCGCTTCTGATCGCGTTCCTGCGTAGCCTGCACCGTCGTTTTCGGCGTCGGCTTGTGCTCGTCTGGGACAATCTCCCTGCCCATTTCAAGACGGCCAAGTATTTCGCGATCAAGCATCCGTCTTGGTTCCGCTTCGAACCCTTGCCGTCCTACTGTCCCGAGTTGAATCCGGTGGAAGGCGTGTGGAGCTACGTCAAACACGGGTGCCAAGCCAACTTCGCGCCCACCGACGCCCACCATCTCCGCCAACAAACCACCCATTCCCTGTCGTCTCTCCGCCGCAATCAGAATCTCTTGCCCCGTTTCCTCGAACACACAAAACTCCTGCTCTAATGGACTCACTACTTCTGCGACACTCAGTAATACCATCTCCAGCTTCGCACTGCTGCCCAACGCGATTGTCTTCTGAGTTGGCGTACCTGAGACTTTCCCTGCGTCCTGTTGCTCTGAGGGCGGCCGGGTTCCACAACCGGCAGCCAACGTGACAGCAACCCCCACAGCACACCAAATCGTCCAGTTCTTCATTCGATAACCTCTCCCCACCAGGGGCGTTCGAGTTCAATATCGTCAGTCTCCGAGCGATTGATCCGCCCGTATCGGCGGAAGAAATCGGGTCTCCACGGCTGAAGCTTCAGTGTCACACGTTTGCCGACCGGCCGGGCGAAGACCGGCGTATTTTGGTGGTTTCTCATGCTGAAGAGATACACCGCGATCTTCGGCTCAGTGAGCGTCCCGCTGTGGATCTGCAAGTCGGTCAGATCAACTGTGAAGATGTGGTGAGCATAGGGGATTTGGCCTGCACGCGGGGCCGAAGACTTCGCGGTGATCGTCCCGCTGACGATCAACTCACGGCCTGCCGGCAACGGACTGTCGGTCGGTGTGCATGGCGGCCTGAGAGTCATGTCGAGAAGCTTCCAGTCGCCGACGGCCAGCTCGCGCGCGGCGAACTGCCAGACGACGACTTTCTTGCCGGCCAGGCGGTCTTCGCCTTGGGCCAACTCGCGGCCGAGTATCTCGCGCGTGGCATACGCCCCGTCGTCGTTCCGCAGCAGCGTATCCACAGGGCGATTCAGCACGACGCTCAATTGCTCGGCCAATCCGGCCGCAGAACCCCAGTTCATCATCTCCAGCGAGTAGATGTTGGCGAAGCTATCGCCGAGCACGAGGACTTCAGCGGCCGAATCTGGCCGCCACGGCTGGCCCGCGACGTCGGTCACCGGGCGGATCGTTACGACTTCCTCGCCGAAAACGTCCTGGTTCTGCCGCAACTTGAGCATCATCGCGATGTCGCCGAGGTTCTTGACGTCCTGGGACGTCTGACGGCAACTGTGATTGACAGCAGTCGTGCCCAAGGCGATCTTCTCTTCGATGAGCCCGGCCAGTTCCGCCGCGGCCAACTCCATCGCCTCGGGTCGCCAGTGGGTGTCGGTGGCCAGATAGACCGCGTTGCCGGAACCATCGCGATACTGGGCCAGCGCATCGGTCACGTCGCAGACCAGCACGCCCTCGGCCTCAAGCTCATTGAGGAACTGTCGGTACGACGGATTGTGAACGCGCATCCGCCGGCCTTCATAGCGCGAGGAGAACTTTTCAGGGTGGATCGTGGCCTTGTCGGGCGTTGGCATGAGCACCAGTCGGATGTTCCGCTCGGCAAGCTGCCGGTGAAACTGGAGGATCGCCGCGCGCGAGTCCGGCTTTGGCGCCGGCTGCCATTCGGTGCCGCTATTGGCCCGGCGGGCCATGTGCCGCGGGTTCAAGAATCCAGGACCGGTGCAATAGTCGATGCCTGGCCGATAGAACAACCAGCGCTGGCGACCGACGTAGCCCTTCTCGTTGCCACTGCCGGCACAGACCAGGATCTTTTGGGTCGGAGGCAAGATGAACTGCGTCAGGAACGACTCGGACTTCAGGTCCTTCTCATACTTGTCGATGGCCCGCAAGAGCACCGCGTTGGCTCGACACGTCTTCGAGATCCAGCCGCCGTCATGCTCGCGGTAGGCCGCCGCGGCCCGAGGCAAGGCGTCGAAGATGTCGCAGCACTGCGGCCAGGGATTTTCGCGCCGGCCCTCCGTGTGCTGGCGCATCTCGCGATACGTCTGCATGGTCGGAACCGCGAACAGCGTGAACAGCCCGACCACGAAGAGCGTCCACTTCACGCCAAGGCCGATTTCGGTGTGGCCGATTTCGAGCTTGGCTTGCTGTTCGCGGGTCTGGGGTTTGGGTCGTTCGGTCATTGGTCTACGGCGGCAAAGCCGCCATCAGAAAATGAAGTAAATGAATGGATTAAACTCTTGCGTGGTCATGGCCGCGATCGCCAGCCAGAAGACGGCCGTGATCCATAGGGCCTTCCTCCGAGTGATCTTGCGGGTGAAGTCCCAGGTTTGCGGGCAGAACCAGACGACGATCGCCGCCAGCAGCATTGAAACCACGTAGTACGGCTGATAGATCAGCCCGCCGATTAACCCCGCACCCGATTGCGGCGTCGCCAGTCCCAACATGCTGCGGCAGTATTCCACAGCCGCGGGCAGATCGGCGGCGCGGAAGAAGACCCACGTGAAGCAGACGATTACGAACGTGATCGCCATCTTGGCGAACGCCGGCAGCCCTTCATACAACGCGTTCTTTCCGCCGAGCCGCTCGATGATCAGCATCAGTCCGTGGATCGCGCCCCAAATCATGAAATTCCACGCGGCCCCATGCCATAGCCCGCCGAGGAGCATCACCAACGCCAGGTTGATGTATGTCCGCACGGGACCCTTGCGATTGCCGCCGAGCGGGTAATAGAGGTTGTCGCGGAGCCAGGTCGAAAGGCTCAGGTGCCAACGCCGCCAGAACTCGGTGATCGACTGGCTGAGGTAGGGCGAGTCGAAGTTCTTGGCGAACATGAAGCCGAGCATCAGCCCCAAGCCGATCGCCATGTCGCTGTAGGCACTGAAGTCGAAGTAGATCTGAAAGGCGTAAGCGACAACACCGACCCACGAGTCGAGGCAGCCGATCGAGCCGGCGTCGAACGCCATATCGGCCACCTTGCCGCACGGATTGGCTAGCAGGATCTTCTTGCCGAGCCCCAGGCCGAGGAAGGCGACGCCGCGGGCGAACTTCTCGATCGTGTGCGTCCGCTCGCGAAGTTGATCGGCCACGTCCTGGAAGCGGATGATCGGTCCGGCTACAAGCTGTGGAAACATTGCCACGTAGCACCAATAGTCGATCGGATTGCGGATCGCCAGCGCGTCGCCGCGATAGACGTCGATCGCATAGCTCATCGACTGGAACGTGTAGAAGCTGATGCCCAACGGCAGTGTCACCTTGAGCACGTTTTCAATGCCCATGCCGGTCAGGCCGAGCGACTCCACGAGGGCCGTGTAATTGAACGTGAGGAAGTTGGCATACTTAAGAAACCCTAGTAGCGAGAGGTTCGAAATCAGGGAGGTTGCAAGTACCCAACGCCGGTAGGCGGTCCGAGGGCGGTTTGGCGGCAGCATGGGGATCGGCTCACGCCACGCCGAGGGCCGGAACTGACCCACCATCGCCAATCCGCATAGATAGTCGATGAGTGTCGAGACGAACATCAGCACAACGAACAGTGGATTCGCCCAGCCGTAGAAGACGTAGCTGACCGCCGCGAGTGTCAAGTGTTTGAGCCATCGCGGGCTGACATAGTACAGCACCAGCGAGGCGGGCAGGAAGTAGAACAGAAACAGGTGCGAACTGAAGACCATGGCGTCCTCGGGCGTGCGCGCCGACGAGGCGCGCAGGGTGACAACAACAGGAGTGCAGGCCAGGATATCCTGGACTATGGGGACTCTTGGCGCGGTAAGGCTAGTCCAGCCCGATCATCGGAGACAATGCGAAATGTGGCATCGTTTCCCTGAACTGTGGCATGGACGAGTGGCATCTCAAGCAGGCTGGAGCGATTGGTCCGGGCGCGAGCCTTGGACGCTGTCCCCGACTGGCCCTGCAAAGTTCGCGCCGCGCTGCCGTCCAGCCCCAGTGCCGAACGGCAGCGGCGACGCGGGGTGAGATGGATCGCCGTTCCGTCAGGTTTCCGGCTTCGAGGTGAACTTGCCTTGAGGCCCGTGAAGCTGGACGACCGCATGCTTCGTCTTTTCAACGGCCTCCCACAGGGCACGAGGCGAAGGCAAGCGAAGGCCGGCCGGCGTCACGGTCACGATTCGTTTCTCAACGTCGGCCCGTGCCTCGCCCACGTCGGGCACCTCGCGAATACTGGCCGTAATACGGCTGGCGCAGTTTGCGTTCTCCATCTTGATCGTGATCGTCGTGGTCTTGGCTGGTGATGCCGCTTGGATGGCAGTAACCATCAGGCCCACCATGAGGACACTGACCAGAACAACAACTCGCGCACTCGGTCGTTTCATAAGGACCTCCATTTCACTTGTAGAACACTGACCGTTATCGGCCCAGGCTGTTGCCCAGGCCCGAATACATCCTTGGAGACGGGGATTACTGTAGGTGCCGGAACAACGCGGGATGCACTTTCACCTGGAGTGAGCAACGAGTGAACGACCCAGCCTTGTCAAGTACCGCTGGCCAGTTCTTCGTCGACCGGGCGGCCGGCGAGGATCTTGCGGCCCGTGAAGACGGCAGAAATCATCGTACTTTTGTCGCGGATCTCCGTGAAAACGATGCCGACAATATGCAGCACGCCCACGACCAGCAGGGCGTAGTAGGTATAGAGGTGAGCGACGATGAAGGGCTTGCGAAAGGCTCGCATGGCGTCGTAGGCCGTCTTGTCGATCAAATTGGATGCCCCTGGCACGAGCGTCGTCGGGTCGACTCCTGGGGCAGCCACCCACCGCGCAACCCAGGAACCCAGGGGTGGGTAGAAGAGGTCGGTTCCGGCCAGGACAATGCCGCTGACGGCCAAGGCGACCAGCAGTAAGAGCATCGTCGTAACGCTCAGCCGGCCGATCGGGTTGTGCCCCAAGTATTGCTGAGGATGCCGCGAGAAGAATGCCGTCACATACGACCACAGGGCCGAAAGGTAACCGCGCCCGCCCGGCAGGATCGACCGCCACTGGGCGTACCGATTTCCCACGAAGGCCCAGACAAGGCGGACCAATAGGTTGATGACGAAGACGTAGCCGATCCAGGTGTGGATGACCTTGAGTTTCAGGCTGCCCGTTCGAGGGATCTCCAGGGTGCGGCCATTGAGAATGACCTGAATCCGTGAGCTTCGATGGCTTGTTCTTGGGATAGATCAACCGGTGGTTGGTGCTCTTGGCTGGCAGAAGCGGGTGTAGACGCACTGCCAGACCGATCTCCACGGATTGCCTCGCCACAGCGACAGGCCCCATCGGTTCGAGTGCCGAGTCAGTCGGGCGGCGAAGTACATCAGGTCTTGGATCACACTTCGCAACCGACGCCGAGAGACCGGCTTGGGAAGTGACATCTTCCCTTCCGGCGGCAAGGACTTGTTTTCGGCCAATGCCGTCTGACCGCACAGCCGCAACACGTTGTAGGCCACCAGCCCCAACGACAGCATCAAGGCGTTGGTGGCGAACTTCCCGCTTGGTAAACGCTCCAGGTCCAGGTCCGATTTCAGTTCGGAGTGGAACTGCTCGCTGGTGCTGTGCTCGTGATACAGGGCGATAACCTTCTTGGGGGCAAGCTTCAGACTGGTCCACCAGGTCGAGATCTCGATCTCCGGAACCAACAAGCGCTGACCCTCGGCAGTGATCGTCCGCTGGATCACCTCGAACACCACACGGTACGGCTTCCCGTCCCGTTCCTTCCAGGTCTCGCCCGTCCAGATCTCCTTGCCCACCCGAGGCTCTTCACACGTGCCATACGCCTGAGCCTCCTCCAGCCAGTCTGCCTCCGACTCCTTCCGCAGATTGCGCTTGATGATCCAGTCCACGTACTTCTTTTTCCGCAGGCGACGGAGGTTTTCGCCGTCGTCGTTGCCGGCATCCATCCGCACCAGAAGCTTGCCCTGCGTGATCAGCCTGGCCAAGTCAACGGCTTGGTCCAGGAAGTCGGGTGTACCCTCTTGCACATGCTGGTTGCCGGGGCGCAACTCGCAGTGAATCAGGTAGCCCTCCTGGCCCAAGTAGGCGAAGTTCGGAGCGTAGCCATCCAGATTCTTGTACGTCCACGCCACTCCCTCCTTCTTCGTGCCGCTGTTGTCCAACGGCGATACGTCGACGTCCAAGGCAATCCAGTCGTCCTGGCAGGGCGTCAGGACCGGGGCGTGCCGGGCGACCATCCGAGCCGACTCCTCATGCAACGTCCCAATCGGGGTCGTCCCCAGAGCGTCCATCCGTTGCCGGAGCGTTTCCTCAGAAGGAAGCTTGGTCAGGCCCATCGCTCGCCGGAAGAATGCTTCTTGGCGATACGCTTCGATGTCGGCGTAGTCGCTCTTGCCCAAACACAAAAGACCGATCATCGCCACCAGCACATCGCCATGCGGCACCTCGGGACGCTTTCGCTCTCCCAGGCAGATGTCGTTAAGCCGCTTTCGAAGCAACGCCTGTCCCAGCAGGGCTCCGGCCAGGGCCAACCCCGAGTGCGAAACGAGGACCTCGTCGGTCTGTTTGATGATGAATTCCATGGGCCTCACTGCCTCACCTTACGGGTGAACTGCTGTTGCCCACGATCATCGCCGAAATCCTCTGAAAAACAAGGCCATTCACCCGCTCACACGCAAAGCAAGTTCACGGAACCAGGAATGAGATAACCGACGACCACCAGCGCGATGACGCTGATCGCGTTGATCCAATGAAACCATCGAGTAGGCGGGTCCCAAACGTAATAGGATTTCGATTCAGGCACATTGGCGTTCATGTTGTCTTCTCCGTAAAGAATGGATGGTACTGGGCCTAATGGCCAGACGGATGATGAGTGGATGCTCCGTTTCACAGGATCTCCTCCATGACTCGCGCGCGGGAGTGAGCAGGACGTCACAGTGAGCCGGACTTGTCCAATGGAGACTCCTTGCCCATTGATTCAGTCAACCTGGTGAGCACAGGTCTCACGATGCTCGCCGGTACAGCAAACCCAATCCCTTGGTAACCTCCGTCCTCGGAGGCAATCGAAGTCGTGATGCCGATGACTGTGCCATTGAGCGCCACGAGGGGGCCTCCGGAACTCCCGGGATTAATGACGGCATCGGTTTGCAGGTATCTCGTCTGGTGCTTGGAACAAAACGAACGGTTCTTGGCGCTGATGATGCCGGCACTGACGGTTTGCTCCAGTTCGAGCGGGCAGCCGATCGTAAGGACCCAATCGCCAATTTCTGCCTTGTCCGAGTCGCCCAAGGAAACGAATGGCAGCTCTGTTTCCGCCTCGATCTTCAATACAGCCACGTCATGTTGTTTGTCGGTCTTGGCTTCCTTCACAGGCAACTGCTTGCCGTCAGCGGTCTGCACAACCAGGCGGCGGCCTGTTCTCACAACGTGCTTGTTCGTCAAGACAATTCCCGAGGGGGCAACGATGAACCCTGAGCCGAGGAGGGCGAGCGTCTTCTGTTGGCCAGTGTTGGCCGATGATTCGCCGTCTTCGGCATCCGGTTCGTGAGCGCGCCCACAGCGAGGGCATTCCGGCGATGCACCCGCTTTGATCACGACGACCGCAGGCAAGACCTTCTGTGCGGCGGCCCGAAAGGCCCTGGAGAGCCCTTCTGCTTTCAGCAGTTCGGGATCGGTCGGTGCCACAGGCTCTTGAGGAGCATGGGCCGTCGGCAGTGGAGATTGAGCCTGACTAGACTGCCGCCCGCCGATCTGTTGCAGCGCGATAACAGTTGCCGTGATGACCACTCCACTGGTGAGAATCACCCATCCGGAACGGTTCCATGTGTTATTGTGAGGAATCTGCATCTTTCAACTCCTTGAGGATTCACGCCAGCCTGACTCGGAGCACCTTGAGCATCTCGAACCAGAGAATACTGACCATACCGCCAGCCATACAAAGTGCTACGTCAACCGTGTGCAGTTCATTGAAATGGAACAACTCGCGAACGAACGGTACGTTCAACACGATGATCAGCATGAGCACAGCTCCTCCGACCACCCACCACAACGCCGCGTTCGGCTCTCTGAACATCGATAGAATAGTGCGGGACCAAGAACGATTCGTGAGAATCAGGGCGAGGTTCGCCACGACCAGTGTCGTGAACACCAAGGCCCGACGTGTGTCGTTCGCAGCATGTCCGAGGAATCCGGCCGTCCAGAAGACAGCCAGGAGAACCACAAGAACACTCACACCCTGGAGGATGCTCAGGCCGATCGACCTGAGGCTAAGGAGACTTTCCTTGGGATTGCGCGGAGGGCGGTTCATTGTGTTGGGTTCGGCGTTCTCGGCTTCGAAGATCACGGAACAGGCCGGGTCGATGATCAGTTCGAGAAAGACCACGTGGATCGGCAGCAGCAGTAGCGGCCAGTCTGCGAAGAACACCGGGACCATCGACAAGCCAGCGATCGGCACGTGGACCGCGAAGATGTAGGAGACAGCCTTCTTGATGTTGTCGAAGATCCGCCGCCCCATCTTGACGGCCTGGACGATGGACTCGAAGTCGTCCTGGGTGAGGACCAGGGCCGACGCTTCCCGGGCCACATCCGTGCCTCGGCCGCCCATGGCGACGCCGATGTGGGCCGCCTTGAGGGCCGGGGCGTCGTTCACTCCGTCGCCTGTCATGGCAACAACCTCCCGGTTGGCCTTCAGAGCGTTGACGATCCGCAGCTTCTGCTCGGGCACCACCCTCGCAAAGATATTCACGTCTCGAATCCGCCGCGCGAGGTCGTCGTCGCTCATCTCGTTGAGTTCCGAACCGGTGATCGTGGCCTCCGGGCATCGCAAGCCGACTTGCCGGCCGATGCTCTGGGCGGTGGCGGGATAGTCGCCGGTGATCATAATTACTCGCACACCGGCCGTGTAGCACTCCGCAATGGCTTTTGGAACCTCCGGACGAACCGGGTCCGCGAGGCCCACCAGTCCTAACAGAGCGAAGTGAACGTCATGTTGGCCGGAAGGCAGGTTTGCCGGTTTGACGCGGCCTTCGGCCACGGCCAGAACTCGCAGCCCGCCGCCGGCCATCGTTGCCACCTGTCGAGAAAGCTCCTCAAAGCGCGCGGCATCGAGATGACACATGTCAGCGATTGCCTCCGGCGCTCCCTTGGCGGCAACCACGTAGTCCGCACCGTCGGGCGATTGCCATACGTGCGACAGCGCCAGCAGTTCCGGCGACAGGGGGTACTCGCGAACCAGCGTCCACGTTGCGTGAAGGTGCTCGGTGCCCCTCAGGTGCTGCTCGCCCAACTGTCGGATGGCTTTCTCCATGGGATCGAAGGGATCCTGTTTGCTGGCGAGCACGGCGAATTCCACGAGCCGGTGAAACGGTTCCGGCAGCGTACGGTCTGCGTGTCCTGGGACCTCAAACGAGCCACCATTGTTCACGAGACGCTCGACCGACATCTGATTGAGAGTCAGCGTGCCAGTCTTGTCGACGCAGAGGACAGTCGCCGCCCCGAGCGTTTCAATTGCCGGCATGCGGCGGGTGAGTACCCTGTGACGCGAAATGCGCCACGCGCCCAACGCCAGAAAGATCGTGAGCACGACGGGGAGTTCCTCGGGCAGAGTGGCCATGGCCATCGTGATGCCTGCCAACAAGCCCTCCTTCCAGGCGGCAGCCGAGCCGCCTCGGGTCAGAGCGAAGGCCACAACGACGATGGCGCAGAGGATCAACCCGACGACGGCCAAATACCGAACGAGCGTTCCGGTCTCCTTCTGCAAGAGCGTCTGTTCTGAACCGATGTTTTGGATGGCCTTTCCGATCTTGCCAAGTTCTGTCCGCATTCCGGTCCGTTGAACCTCAGCCATGCCCTGGCCGGCGGTGACGAGTGTGCCCGAGAAGAGGGACGGCAGGTCGTCGCCGCCTGGCGGCCCTATTTCCGCGGGCCCAGCAGCGGGGCTCTTGCGCACCGGTACCGATTCGCCGGTAAGCAGCGACTCGTCAACGGTAAGGTTGAGCCCTTGCAGGAGCATCGCGTCCGCTGGGATGCGGTCTCCCTCGGAAACGAGCACGATGTCGCCGCGAACGACGTCGCGCCCAGGGATGCGCATCTGCCGTCCGTCGCGAATGACCAAGGCCCTCGGGCTGGACAAGTCCTTAAGTGCTTCGAGGGCCCGTTCGGTTCGCCGCTCCTGGACGATGGTAATTCCCATAACCACGAAGACGAACCCAAGGAGCATCAACGCGTCGGTCAGTTCGCCCGTGAGCAGGTAGAGCGTGCCGCACGCGACCAACAGAAGGAACATCGGTTCGCGGACGACTTCCAGGGCGATCGCCAGAACGGTGCGCCGCCGGCTGGAGGGGAGTTCGTTGTAGCCGTCTTCGCGCAGCCGTTCGGCCGCACAGTCCTGCGCAAGTCCGGAGGCGTTCGCAATGTCCAGTGCAATAGCCATGTTGGGATTCGCTGTCAACTCCTCTTGCCAACCCGCCGGGCAGTCAATCACCGAAGATGTCGAACAGGTTGCCGAAGAAACCTTCCTTCCGACGCTCTCGGTATCTGCCGTCGCTCTCGTCGCGGTACTTATCATCGCGACGGTACTTGTCATTGTGGCGCGGCTCTTCCCGTCGCCGTTTGGCGTCCTCATGATGATCGTCGTCGCGGTCGTGCCGATCCCGCGAGTCTAGCGATTCGGCAAGAGCCATGATCTTCTCCAATTCGCCCCGGTCCAACCAGACGCCGCGGCACCGCGGACAGTAGTCGATCTCCACGCCTTCGCGCTCGGTGATTCGCATCTCAACGTCGCAGATGAGGCACCTCATGGGTTTGTTCCTTTCGTGTCAATCGCCATATCCGATGGATAGGGGAGTGGGTGGCAGCAAGCAGACCAAGCCTCGCCGACGCGGTACGCTACGCACGACACCGCCCTGCCACCACCCAGCCCCGACTATGTTGTGCCGGTGCTCAGTGCAGGATTCGGACTTGCGAGCATGCGTAGTGCGCAGATGCGCTGCGTCAACTGCCCCGGTGTAACTGGCTTGATCTGATAGTCGTCGACCCGATACGACGATAACCGATAGAGGAGACTCCGGTTTCCTCCATGCGTGATGAGCAGCACCGACGCGGGCCTGATCTGCGGCTCCTCATGCATCGCGGCCAACACGCCGTCCCCGCCTCCCCACAGGATCGCGGGATCCAGTACGAGTACGTCCGGTGCGAAGTCGCGCAAGCGCTCAAGGCACGCCAGGCCCGTCGTCGCAGTGGCAACCTCCGCGCCGTACCGCCCGAGATGTTCGCCATACATGGCCAGAAGAAATGCATCCCGATCGGCAATCAGTACGCGAAGCGATTTCATGATCTCTTCGGCATCGAGGGCTGCCACGGCCCGAATCTTCTCGCACACCTCGCTCCGATGCACGGCCAGGTTGGGCGGGGCTGAGATGCCCAGGCGAACCCGGCCGGTCGTGGCTTCGAGAACGCTCACGGTGATCTGGCATTCCGGCATGATGATCTGCTCCCCGACTTTTCGCGTTACCACCAACATCCTACTCACCCTTGGCTTGGGACCCGATGTGTCGACTTCAGAAGCCGTGTTCGAGGCTCACGATGAATGGGCTTGTCTATGAACTCGTGTCACTCCCAGATACTGCGTCGCTTTCGGTCGTGGAGGCAGTCGGCTGGGGCTTTGCATCGGCGTTTTCGGTCGTTTCGTCGCTGCGAGGGCGGTCGATTAGATATCCCCCTGCCCAGCCCCGCTGCGTGATGGCGGCGTTGCTGGCCTTGCAGCCGTACTCGTCACTTCCGCCGTAATCAATGAGGAAGCTGAAGTTCCCGCCGCAGGCAGGCAACGGATGATAGGAAACGCTGGGTGCGGCGTAGCCCTGGCTATTCCCTGTGTACACGTCATTGCCGTCGTAGTCGAACAGGACGCCCGTGCTGCCTTGGGCCCCGTTGCCTTGGAGAGAGGAACCATTGGCTTCGTAGCGATCGTTGCCGGCGAAGTCGGCCAGTATCCCCAGGGAACAGTCCCAGCCGAAGCCGATGCCCATAATCCAGCCGCGATAGAGATCGTCCCCAGCATCGTCCAAGAGGAAGCCCAGGGCATAGTGGCAGCCCCAGCCGTTGCCGAACCGTTGGTACTGCGGTTGCGTGCGGGTGGTGCCGTCATACGACTGTTCGGTCGACCCAAGGTGCTTGTCGTTGCCGGCGAAGTCCCGACAGAACCCCAGCCCGAACCAGTAACCGCCGCCGTGGGACAGATAGTCGAACTCGTAAGTGTCGTCGCCGGAGCCGTCCAGCATCACGCCGATGCCACCGTTGGCCACCTGGCGGATCCCCGCACCAACGCCTTGTCCCCACCCTTCCAATCCCGGAGTCTCTTTATAGGAATCAGGATAGACTCCACCCAGAAAGTAGTCGTCCTTGCCAGCCAGGTCGTCCAACAGTCCGAAACCCAGCGGTCCACCGAACCCTTGCCCCCACATCGCCGCGCGGTAGCAGTCGTCGCCGTCGCGGTCGACCAGGATGCCCAGGCCGCCCAGGGCCTGCCCCTGCGCACGACGGAAAGCCTTGTAGGTGTCGTTGCCGGCATGATCGACGAGAATGCCAATGCCCGCAATCGCTGAGGCTTGGGCCATGTCACGAGCTTCGTACGTGTCATTGCCATCCCAATCGAGCAACAACGACACGCCCAGAATGGCTCCGCCTTGAATCCCAGGCTGTGTACCACGATACGTGTCACTGCCCTTCAGATCGATGATGACCAATAGGGGCCTCTGGTTGGACACCGTTCCTTCGATGTACTCGTCATCACCACCAAGGTCGATCACCGCAGCCACGTCAGGCACATCATCGAGACGATAGACGTTCTTCCCTCGTCCGCCAATCAGGAGGGTGCCAGATTGGGTGGTGATCTTCTTCAACACACGTCCCGACACGCCGGGCACGTTGACGTCTCCTTCTTCGGGAATTCCGGCAAGTTGCTGACGGAAATCCTCGGTCATTAAGGGAACCAGATCTTCGGCCGATGCCAGCATCGCCCCGCGGTCCATCTTTTCCATTAGGTCGCACAATCGACGACCGGAAACACGATCGTCGATCGTGTGCCCGACATCGTTCCTGCCGAGAAACACCGAAGCAGACCGGTCTGCCAGTTCCTGAATCTCGGACTTCGTCAAAGGGGTTAGCGCCGACGAGTAATCCGCATTTGCGCTCGCCAGTACCTCTTGCAGAACCTCAAGAGCCTGGACGTGCGACTGCATTTTGGGCCTCGGCGGAAGGGCACGTGCGGGCAAATCGAGCCTCTCGCGAGCGACTCGGAACAGGTCTGCCAGTCCGTCGTCTCCGCCTACGACGGCCCGATGCAGTTCGCGTGTGAAACGTTCCGCCTCAACCGGCGCGGCGGTTGGGTTGCGCATAAACCGGTCGTAGCACTTCAGGCGGCAGTTGCCCATAAGCTCTGAGCCCGAGGTCTTGCCCGCGCTGGCGTCCACGCGGCCGACCATGTAGGCCTCCCAACGGGAGAACTCCAAATTCAGTTGCCTTGCACGAATGGCCCCGGCAATCTCCTCCACCATTAGAGCTACTTTGCCGGCAGCTAAGGTATCGCCAACCGCCGAAGGGGCGAGTGGCTTGTTGTCGAGGCCTGACGGAGGCAGAGGTCTTTCGGCATCGGTCGGCGAGGCTTTTGCGACCTCGGACGCGGGCTTGGGTTCGGCAGCCGGGAGCGCGTGTTCCGTGGGACGCTGTCTCTGCAACTCGCGCGGTTGATAGTAGGTCTGTTCTGATTCACGGTTGTGAGTGTCGCCTCGTGTAGGGCCAAACAGCCTGCCCCGATGGGCTCCGCCCGCCACGACCACGACGAATAATGCGGCAAGCACCACGGAACCGGCGTGCGAGATACGAACGGCTTGGTCCCTGCAAGGGCTACGTTTCACGGAGCGACTCCTTTCGAAGAACACAGCGTCCAACGGCCAGCATAGCCAGCGCTGGAAGCAACCGCCGTGCCGGCTGAGAGATCGCACAACGATTCGCTACGCAACTGCCCTTCGGATAAGGCGTTCCGGCAAAGCTGGACCATTAGCTTGTGGCCGTCGTCCGATTCCGGCGTTCGTTGTGATGTGAAAGATCCTTTCTTGCTCCATGAAAGACTGTTTCAACCAGCCGCGCCGCCCGGCTGAGATAGACCTAACACAAGCCGTTTCTTAGAATGGGGTTACGGTAAGATGTCGTGAGCCGCACGCGTGCACTTCCCATTGGCATCGCGATTGCGGATCCGAGTTCGGTTGGACCACATTGCTTCACAACCGTGGCTTCCGGCGTCTCAGCGCTCTCTGCGGATGGTAAGTTTCACGTTACCAAGGTGGGACCAACATGCTATGGCGAAGACTCGTCACCCCAACGGCGGTGGTCAGCCTGTTGTGGCTTGCTGTCGGCGGGGCAACCATCTACTACCTTGACTGGGTGTACCACTCCCATTCACAGGAACTGGCCGAAAACTTCACGGCGGTCCAAGCGGCCGATGCGATGCAGGATGTCTTGTGGCGACTGCAAGCTACGACGATCGAGATCGCCGAACGAGCCGACAGCCATACGCGATTCGAAGTCGCCGAACTGGAGCGAGCCTTTGAGGGGCATCTGGCCGATGCCGCCGCCGGCAGCGTGACCACAGAGGGGCGCGCGTTGGTTGATGCGATTCGGCAGCAATTCGCGGAGTATCGCCAGCGCATCCACGCCCGTCTCGATTTCGATTCCCGAGGGAAGAATGCCGGAGTGCCGTCGGTCGAATTGTCGCGTCAGGCACATGAGATCACTGAGTCCTGCAAGAGCTTGCTGAGAATCCAAGAGGGACTCATCGCGGAATCGACCGCGCAGCGCAGCCGATTGCGCATTGCCTTCGGCCGCATGATGTTTATGTTGTGGATCGTCGGCCCTACAATTGGGATAATCTCAGGGCTTTGGATTGCCCACCGCCTCCAGCGATCGATCGCCAGGCTTAGTATCAGCCTGAAGGATGCCGAAGGCGGCTTGGATCGCGACGTGGGCCGTGTCGACCTGCTGGCTTCGGACGACCTGCCAGCTCTGCAAGAGCAGGTCCAACGAGTCTCGTCGCGGATAAGACAAGTCGTTGGCGAGCTTCAACAAGCCCGCCATGAAACCATGCTTGCCGATCGCCTGGCGGCTGTGGGTGAAATGGCCGCAGGTGTTGCCCATGAACTCCGAAACCCGCTGACCTCGATCAAGCTCCTCATGCAAACCGCGGCGGACGACCCGACGGAGCCCATGATGACACATGAACACGTCCATGTCGTGCTCGAACAGGTCACGCGGATGGAGAACACGATCCAGGGGCTCTTGGACTTCGCCCGCCCTCCCCAAATGCAGCGGGTTCGCCTCGATCTTTGCGGCACGCTGGATCGCGCTCTCAACCTCGTGGAGGGGCACGCCCGGCAACAGGGCGTCGAGGTGCATCGACAGTATCCGGGAGGCCCTGTCGAGGTGGAAGCCGATCCGGAACAACTCCACCAGGTATTCGTCAACTTGTTGCTCAACAGCGTCGAGGCTATGCCGGAGGGAGGTGAAGTCTCGATAGCAGTACAAAGCGTCGATAGGCCTAGTCCTCTCGGCAGGGTCACGTTCTGTGATTCCGGGACCGGCATCCCCGAAAGCGTCATGCACCGCATCTTCGAACCGTTTGTGACCAGTAAAGAGCGCGGCACGGGCCTGGGCTTGGCCATCAGCCGGCGCATCGTCCAACAACATAGCGGACGGCTTACCGCGACCAACCGGCAACCGCGCGGGGCCGTGTTCACGGTCGAGTTGCCATTGGCCGGCCACGAAACCATACCCGATCAGGAGGGAATCGATGTCCTTGCTTCTGGTCATCGATGACGAATCGAGCATCCGGCTCAGCATCAAGGCGGTCTTTAGCCGCACGGAGGTCACCGTGCTTGGCGCCGAGTCGGCAGAGGAAGGACTGCACCTGACAGCAGAGCACTCGCCCGACGTCATTCTTCTGGACATCAAGCTCGGAGTGGCCTCCGGGCTCGACCTGTTCCACGAGTTGCGACGCATTGACCCGCGATGTTTGGTCATCTTCATCACCGGCTTTGGGACAGCCGACACCGCCATCGAGGCGATGAAGCTAGGGGCCTATGACTACCTCACCAAGCCACTGGATGCAAATCAGTTGAAGCAGGTCGTCAATCAGGCGCTGGCCATCAGCCAACTTGTGCACGTCCCTGCGATCATCGACGAAGGGGATCGCCGCGAGGACAAGCCCGACCGGCTGATCGGAGCCGGTACGGCCATGCAGGTGGCCTGCAAGCAGATTGGCCGTGTCGCCCCCCAAGACGTCAACGTACTGGTCCTCGGTGAAAGCGGCACCGGCAAAGAGCTTGTGGCCAGGGCTCTTTACCATCACAGCCGGCGCAGCCACGCCCCTTTCCTGGCAATCAACTGCGCGGCCATTCCTGAATCGCTTCTGGAGAGCGAACTGTTCGGCCATGAGCAGGGCGCATTCACTGGGGCGGACCGTCGCCGCATCGGGAAGTTCGAGCAGTGCCACGGTGGAACGCTGTTTCTGGATGAAGTCGGCGACATGGCCCAACACACCCAGGCAAAAATCCTGCGGCTCCTCCAGGAAGGGCGTTTCGAGCGCGTGGGCGGAAATGACGGCATCTCAGTCGACGTACGTATCATCGCCGCGACGAATCAGGATCTCGACGCATTGATCAACCAGGGACGATTCCGCAAGGATCTCTACTATCGGCTCAGCGGCGTGACAATCTCGCTGCCACCATTACGAGACCGTCGCGAGGATGTCGCGGAGTTGGCACACTACTTCCTGTTCCGCTACAACCGTCAGCTCGGCACATCGCTCCAGTCCATCTCGCCGGAGGCCCTGGAGTTGCTGCAAGCCTACCCGTGGCCCGGCAATGTGCGGGAATTGCAGAACGTGATCCG
Source organism: Thermoguttaceae bacterium (assembly GCA_963674835.2). Taxonomy (GTDB): domain Bacteria; phylum Planctomycetota; class Planctomycetia; order Pirellulales; family Thermoguttaceae. The sequence goes on along the minus strand of CAXXKC010000003.1, from coordinate 3,617,444 downwards.
CCAGGCAGTCATCACGGCGGCCGGGCCGACGATCCTCCCGGACTTTCTGACGACCGATGTCCAGCAATACGAGCCTCCGGAAGAAGACGCGGACCTGGAAGCTGCCACGTTTCCGGACTCTGACTGGCAGACCCTGCCGCAAACGATCAAGAACTGGATCGCCCGTGGAGAGGGCGACGTCTACCGCCGTGCCCGGGAGCAGTTCGATCGGCTGATCATCCACGAGGCAATGCAGCACGCGGCGGGAAACCGCAGCCAGGCGGGGAAGATCCTTGGACTGAGCCACGTTACGCTTCGGGCCAAATTGCGGAGCATGGATGTGCCGGTCGACGTTGATTCGCCCCGAAAACAGACCGACCCCTGGTCGGCTGAGAAACCTCATCATCTGATTCCACGAGACCCGAACGATGCGACTGACGGATAGCGAATTTCGCGGAATGAACACCGGCATCCGCCGCTTCTTTCAGCGAAGACTGGAGTATCCCGTCTTCCGGTGGCTGGGCCTCGACGGCAAGAACCGGGACATCCTGGAGGTCGGCTGCGGATCCGGCTATGGAGCCGTGCTCCTGATGCAGCTTGAGCCCAGGAGTTACTTGGGTATCGACCTGATGCCCGAAATGATCGCGTTGGCAAAGCAACGGAATCTACCCAGATCCGAGTTCTTGGTCATGGACGCTGCCGACTTGTCGCCCATTGCCGACGCGAGCAAGGATGTCGTGGTGATCTTTGGCATACTTCACCATATTCCCGCGTGGCGTGAGGTGGTGCGGGAGTGCTGCCGAGTGTTGAGACCGGGAGGCATGTTGTTCGTTGAGGAGCCGATGGCTCGCACCATCCTAGTCTGGGACGCGGTCTTTCACTGGAACCACCCCAGGGAAGCTCTCTTCAGCCGAACGGAACTGGAAAGTCATCTAGCGTCCATTGGCTTCTCACTGCATGGACGGCGGGGACTGCTTGGACTCTGGAGCTTTGGCTTTCGGAAGAACTATTGATGCTTGCCTGGATAATGACCCGGCCAGTCATCCTATTTGTCCCACTTGCCGGCCGAGCGTTGGTCGGCCTCGGTTGATTCGCCGTGCAAAGATCAATAGAGGGGCTGCTTTCAAGTGCCTTGCCACCTGGAATCCCACGGCGGAAGCTCCTCCCAAAAGTCGTGATCTGGGGTTGGGATCTATTCCCTTTCGCCAACTCTCCGGAGAATTACCCTCTTCTGGGGATCTGATAGAAGATCAGCGGAGCCGCTAAGGCGCATCGGTCCGGTGTACCGACTTCCATTTCGCTATCGGCCTAACCTACTTCGATCGCCCCCACCGAAGTCACCGTCCCTCGATGTCTGGGCGCGGCGGGGTGCGCCACCGAGGCGTGCAGCCGCTCCAGACAAACTGCATTCGGCGTGTCGGACCGAGGCGCGCAGAACACTGGTTCACAGACTGACCGACTACTGGCCAAGCAGTTGATGGTTGGGTAGATGGCACGCCCGGCTGCGTCCCAGAAACCACACAGGTGACGGCTTTCCGGCACTTTGCTTTCCGACATGCCGATCTCCGAGTGGCGGGACGGAGGAATTGCCGTTCCGGCAAGAGCGGACGCGTGTTGCCAGAAAAGCAAGTTTCTTTGCGACAAACTCGTTAACCGCTGCAGAGAAGCCGTCGAGTATCAGGATTGCCCGAGGGACTGACTTCTGGACGGGGAAGAGGCACACCAACTGGAAGGTCGCGAGCCACTTCGTTAACATATGGGGACTGTTGCTGCCCGGAACGCATCCGAGCAGCTTGCGAATGGGAAATCCTAGGACACCGGAGAACCAACCATGCATCGTCGCCGATTCCTGAAGACCGCCGCGGCTGCGACCGGACTCCTCATCCTGCCAAGCGGTGCGCGGGCTGGCAAGAACGCTCCCGGCAACAAGCTGAATGTAGCGCTCATCGGCGTCTGGGGCCGCGGCCTGGCCCATTACGATGTGCTGGCGGAAGAAAACGTAGTCGCACTTTGCGACGTGAATGAGACGCGGTTTCCGGAGGCTCTGAAACGATTTCCCAAGGCCAAGACCTACGTTGACTGGCGCAAGTGCATCGAGCAAAAAGACATCGATGCCGTGCTATGCTGCACGGCCGACCATACCCACGCCTTCATTGCTAATTGGGCGCTCAATCGCGACTTGCACGTCTATATGGAGAAGCCGCTTGCAATCAGCGTTGAGGAAGCACGCGTCGTGCGCGCGAACTGGCTGAAGAAGAAAGACAACCTTGCAACGCAAGTCGGCATGCAGCGGCACGCGCAACCAAACTTCAACCGCGTACGAGAGCTGATCCGCGACGGCGCCATCGGTGAGCTGAAGGCGGCCTGCGCGTGGGGCAACCGGCAGATCCGCCGCGCCGGCTACCTGCCCGCCGAGGGCCGGCCGCCGGAGGGTTTCCACTTTGATCTCTGGCTCGGCCCGTCGCCGGCACACCCCTATAACCCCGGCTATTTTTCCGGAGGGCCCGGCGCGAACTGCCTTTCGTGGAATATGTACTGGGATTTCGGCGCCGGTCAGATCGGCGACATGGGCAGCCACACGATGGACTTGCTGTGGAACGCCGTCGACGCCACGTTGCCGACCTCTGCAGAAGCGAAGGGCGAGAAGTTCAATCCCGACGTCACGCCGGTGGAGTGCGAGTCGCATTTCGAACACCCGGCCAACGACTGGCGTGGGCCGATCCGCGTAAGCTGGTACCAGGGTGGGGCCATGCCGCTTTCGCCGAAGCCCTGCGTCGATCTGAATAAGATCGGCCACGGCGCTATGTTCCATGGTACGAAGGGTCATCTTATCGCCGACTTTGGTTCGCGGCTGCTGCTGCCGCTTGACGACAATGCCGACCTGACCTACTACAGGCCGCGCACGCAAGAGACAGTACTGCCGCCTCTGGGCCACTTCCAGAAACAGTGGATTAACGCCTGCAAGGACACCAGCCTCAAGACGGCCTGCGACTTCGAGTACAGCGGCAATATGATTGAACAGTTGCTGCTGGGTCTGGTCGCCTACCGCGCCGGCAAGAAGCTCGACTACGACGGTGTCGCCGGCCGCGTCACGAACAACTCCGAGGCGAACGGACTGTTGCGACGCCAGTACCGCCCCGGCTGGACGCTCGACGGCTAGATGCCGCAAGGCCCAGGACCGTAGCGGTGACCAAGCCGCAAGTCGGAACGCACGGTAACAACGAGGAACGTGCCGGGACAGCGGCGTCAATATTCCTGCCGTTGCCGTAGCAAGTCATCGTGTTTCACGGACATGTCAGACTATCACCCAAAGCTCGGACTGCGGCCAGAATAACCGCGATAAGTCTGCTGGGGAACTCTGGTCGGGGTTGCGCGGGTCGAAATCTCCATGCCTTTTCTCGCGTTCGCATCTGCCCCCACAGATACGGGCTGAGACGGCCAGCCACATGCCCCAGATTTCCAGGGCATGCGGAGGACCGAGACCGGAATTCCTGCGAACTTGTCTCCTTGTATGCCGCGACATAGAATACCGTACTATTTTCGTGCAGGACTTTGCACGAGTGCCCATAGCAGCGGCTTCGTCTGCCGACTGTCGAAGGGTTCCACAAGGCAGTTCCCAAGTATCGCCATCCGTGAGAGGTTTCCGCGAACGATGCGGAAGCCACTGGACTGCGGACGAGCCGCTGATCCGGCTCGCCACGGCGAGGGGAACTACTGCGCTGGCGTCTGCAACGATGCGAGGTGGACGATTCGCCGGTTGTGTTGATCGATTCATGACACATGGAGACTCTCGCCATGCAGAGCGCAGCTCTTGAGGTATTTCGCGACGTGCCTTTTCTGTTTTGGGTGAAGAACGATAGCGGCAGGTACGTCTGGGGAAATCGCACGATAAACCAACTTGCTAACGAGGACGTCGTCGGCAAGACCGACGGGGACTTGGTTTGGGCGGATAACGCCGATGCCTTGCAGGCCGATGACAATCGCGTCTTTAAGACAGGAGAACCAAGTTTCCAGCACGAATACGTTGACAAGTCCAGCCGCGGCGGGGCGACGCTGAACGTCTGCAAGTGGTTGGGCGAGTTGGACGGCGAAAAATGCTGCTTCGGGATTTCATTCACGATCGACTGATTCTCTCCGGAGTATTCGTTCTAGCCTCGTATTGTTCGGTGTGTGAGGACTCATGCTCGGACCTGCTAAGATGGAATTGCCGGAGCGGTCAATCGCCGAGTGGCAACTCGCGTTTGACACGGGGGAATGGACATCGGCGGTGCTTTGCGAGCAGTTCCTGCGTCGGGCCAGCGAGTGCGACGCGGCCGGCCCGACGTTGCGGAGCTTTATCGAATGCAACCCCGATGCCCTCGACATCGCCGCCGCCCTCGATGAAGAGCGCCTCAAATCCGGCCCGCGCGGGCCACTGCATGGCGTGCCGATTGTCGTTAAGGACAGCTTCGACACGGCGGACCGGATGATGACAACGGCCGGCTCCTTGGCGCTCGTCGGAAACTGTGCCCCGCGCGATGCCGCGGTTGTCGCACAACTTCGTGAAGCGGGCGCGGTATTGTTGGCTAAGTCCAATATGAGCGAGTGGGGCTACATGCGGTCCACGCGCGCCTGCAGCGGCTGGAGCAGCCGCGGTGGGCAGGTTCGCAATCCCTATGTCCTCGATCGCAGCCCTCTCGGATCCAGCTCCGGCTCGGCCGTGGCTGTGGCGGCCAACCTCTGCGTCGCTGCAATCGGTGCGGAAGTCGACGGTTCCATCGTCCGTCCCGCATCGAGCAACAGCATCGTTGGCCTCAAGCCAACCGTAGGGCTGGTGAGTCGTGCGGGTATCATTGGGGTTACACCACCTCAGGATACGGCTGGCCCGATGGGGCGCTGCGTGGCCGACGTAGCTACTATCCTGACTGTGCTGGCAGGTTACGATCCTCAAGACACAGCGACGAAGGAAAGTGTCGGTCGAAAGGCGCACGACTATCGCAGTTTCCTCGATGCAACAGCCCTGAGTGGGGCTCGACTGGGCATCGCCCGGGAGTGTTTTGGACAGCACGAAGGAACGGACGCGGTGATCGAAGATGCCATCTGCCAGTTGAAGGCCCTCGGGGCGGTGATCGTAGATCCTGTTCGGGCCAGTTCATTGCCGTTCTTCGGAGAATTGGAACTCGAACTGTTCCGTTACGGTCTCAAGACAACTTTGAATCGTTATCTCGCCGAACACCCGCGGGCAAAGGTCAGGAGTCTGGCGGATCTGATCCGATTCAATGAAGACCATGCCGCTGAGGTCATGCCGTACTTCCGCCAGGAATTTCTTCAGATGGCTCAGACGAAGGGCGAATTGACCGACGAGGCTTGTCTCGAGCTTAAGGCTGAACTCCGCCGACTTGGCCGTACTGAGGGAATCGACAAGGCACTCAGCGACCACCAGCTCGATGCGATCATTGCTCCCACCGAGGGTTCGCCCCCATTTGTGATCGATCCGGTTGTCGGTGACAACATCCTTCGCGGTGGCTGTTCAACAGCTCCCGCCGTGGCGGGCTACCCGCACATTTCCGTTCCGGCCGGCTATGTTCATGGGCTGCCGGTGGGCCTGTCCTTCTTCGCCGGTGCCTACCAGGAAGGGAAACTTATCAGCTACGCTTATGCATTTGAACAAGCGACACAAGTGAGACGTCCGCCGGAGTACGTCCGGAGTATTGCGATTTGAGTCGCTCGTTGCATGGCACCCCGCTAGTGATCCGATGAGGAGGACGAGAATGCCAGCCAATTACGATGCCGTCGTGATCGGCAGCGGGCATAACGGCCTGACCTGTGCCTGCTATCTGGCGAAGGCCGGCCTGAAGGTCCTCGTTCTGGAGCAGTATCATTCCATCGGTGGAATGACCAACACGGAAGAGGTGACCCTGCCTGGGTTCCATTCGGACACGCACGCACTATGCATTCAGTTCGCGAATTTCTCACCGGTTCTGGAGGAACTTCAGCTGGCTCAATACGGTCTCGAACTGCTTCATCCTGAACCCTGCTGGTCACACGCCTTTCCCGACGGCCGCTCGGTTACCGTCCACTGCGACCTCGACCGGACGTGCCAGGACATCGGCCGCCACTCCGAGAAGGACGCCGAAACCTGGCGCCGTCTCTTCCACGCGTTCCTGGAAAGGAAGGATGCTATTTGCGCCTCGTTCAACAGCCCACCGCCGTCTCTTGCAGATCAGGCGGCCCTACGGAATCTCGCGGGCGGCCCGGACGAGTACCGGTTCGAGATGCAGAATCTCCGATCATGGTGCAGCGAATCTTTCGAGGCGGAAGAAACCAAGTGCCTGGCGGCCGCCTGGGGCGCGCATGTAGGGGTTTCTCCCGACGATGTCGGAGGCGGGAGCGCGGCCTGGCTTTTCTCAATGGTGATCCAGCACTTTGGCAACAACGTCGTGAAAGGGGGCATGCGGCAACTTCCCCTGGCACTGGCCCGCTTCCTCGAAGCACATGGCGGCCAGATCCGGGTCAACGCACACGTGAAGAGAATCCTCGTAGAGAACGGAAAGGCCGTTGCCGTTGAGCTTCTTGACGGCGAGGAGATCCGGAGCGGAAGGCTGATTGCCTCCAGCGTCCATCCGCGGCACCTCGTGCTCAACCTGCTTGGGGAGAGCCAAGTAGGGGCGAGCATCGCCGGGAAGATCCGGCGATACGAACTGGGTGAATCCGTAATGGTCGTCTATCTTGCTCTTGACAAGCCTCCCAGCTACAAGGCGGGACCGGTGGTCGGGCAATCCGTCTATGTGCACCCCAGCCCGCCTTCCCTGGAATACTTCTCCCGCATCTTCTATGAAGCCCGCAGCGGTCTCCTGCCGGAAGAACCGTTTGCCCTCATCTGCAACGACATGGCCGCCGATCGGGGCCGCGTGCCGCCTGGAGCGGGATTGATGAAGCTTGTAGTCCAGCCTGTTCCCTACGCAATCAAAGGTGATGCCGCCGGCCGGATCAGCGAAACGATCTGGAACGAAGTGAAAGAACCTTTGGCTGATCGTGTCATCGAGTTGGCAACCAGGGACTACATCCCCGATCTCCGGGAGAGAATCGTGAAGCGGGTTGTCCACAGCCCTCAGGATATCGACAGGATGTTGCCGAGCGCGCTGCAAGGAACGAACAGCCATGGCGCCTTCGTGCCCTATCAAGTCGGGTCCATGCGCCCGATACCGGAGATGGGGAACTACAAATCGCCAATTGCAAACGTCTACCTGTGCGGGTCCGGCAGCCACCCGGGCCCGGGCGTGACCATGGCGCCTGGCCGGAACGCGGCCCAGGTGATATATCGGGACCTAAGTCTCGGATTCACGGAGACTCTCTACAGGAGGGATGTCCAGTAGTCGAGGCGAGGTTGCGTGTATGCGACCACATCCATCACGGCGCTGCTATTTCATTTCCTCATACGTATCTCGGGACGTATTTGAAAACGACCCTGTTCTCGGGAAGACTCGGGATGAATCGCCCTACGAGCGAACCTCCTGCCGGGATGCCATGTCTTACCTATGTTGACACGCATCTCAGATTGGCAGCGCTATGGTGGTCCCCTTTCCCGACAGCGGCCGTCTTCTCGGCTACGCTCGCGTCAGCACGGACGACCAAGACCTGAGCCTGCAGGTCGACGCCCTGGAAAAGCACGGAATCGCCAAGTACCTCATCTTCATGGACAAACTTTCCGGTGCTCGGAGTGACCGGCCCGGGTTGGCCAAGTGCCTAGACGCACTGCAAGGCGGTGACATTCTTGTGGTCTGGCGGCTGGATCGACTTGGCCGCTCCATGCGTCATCTCATCTCGCTCGTTGAAGATCTGCGTGGCCGAGGGGTCGGCTTCCGATCGCTCAACGAAGGTGCCATTGACACCACCAGCGCATCGGGTGAATTGATTTTCAACATCGTCTCGGCGCTCGCCCAGTTTGAACGCCGCCTCATTCAGGAGCGAACCAAAGCAGGCTTGGCAGCTGCGCGGGCCAGAGGCCGCAAGGGAGGCCGCCCTCCAACGCGGGCGACCGAACCCAAGGTCGTTCTCGCCAAGAAGCTGTATCAAGACAAGACCATCAGTCTCGACGACATTTGCGCCACCCTGAAAATGTCGAAGTCGACCCTGTATCGCTACCTGGCAATGAAACCGCCCGTGGATGGCAACTCGAAGACCGTTCGTGGTTGATGGGACACGTTTTCCGACATCGCCGGCTTTCTCGGTCGTGTCCGTCGATGAGCGCTTTGGTCAGTGACCGAGCGCGATAGAAATGCCACCTCGTGCATCGCGTTTCGAGAATCGTGGGTTTTCCAACACGGTTCGATCAAAGCAACGTGTTTCGGGACTCAAAAGGCCCTCTGGGCCCCGTCACTAGATGGCTCCCGTCAGCACTATGGAGAAGATCGATATGTTGATTGTCCGGACAGGCCGTTCGGCTGACTGCTGCTTGTCGCCGAACACAGACGCCGCCGTCTTGACGGCTTCCAGTGCGGCAGGGAAACCGGCGTACACGGCCATTTGCAGGATGACCTCTAAAACTTCGTCACGGGTGCAGCCGACGTTCAACGCACCCCGGATATGGTCCTTCAACTCCGCCTGCGGGTAGCCGAGGACCGCAAGGGCTGCGACCGTGAGCATCTCCCTCGTCTTCAAGTCCAGGCCGGGGCGGGGGTAGATGTCGCCGAACGGGAATTCAACGAGGCAACGCACCAGATCGGGACTGGTTGCGGCGAGGCCCTTCAACGCGGATTCAATCCCCGGTCCGAAAATGGCTCGTATACTGCCAAGCCCACGGGCGTATCGAGATTCTTCCGGCTGCATAGCCAGTTACCTCCGGTGCGATGGTCGAGAAAGGATGGGGACTACCCGTGGTACTTCTGCAACGCCTCGCGCACGGGCCAACGGCTCGGTAGCAGCTTGCCCATCGGTACCGCGAAACGGCAGCGGAGTGTCCCGATTCGCTCGATAGTGATCTCGATCTCCGCACCAGGGTCGATGAAGTCGTCGTGATCACAGCCGGTACAGTCGGGAATGGTGCCGAAGCCCATCACCGAGCCGGGCTTGATGGGAGCGACGAACCGCAACCAAGCGAACACGTCTTCAGCCTTGTGGCTGATTTCGGATGTCGATCCCTGGTACTTGACGTGCCCATTGACCACAACCGTCACCTTCAGGTTGTACGGATCGCCAACTTCATCGGGCGTGACCAGGTATGGTCCTAGCTGGTTGCCCTTCGCCATGTCCTTGGTCAGGCAGAACCCGCCGACGAACTCCGTGGCCTGAACGTCGCGGGCCGAGATGTCGTTGAAGATGCAGAAGCCCGCCACCGCCTGCTTTTCGTTCCCGTACACGACGGCCAGTTCAGGCTCAACGTCCAGCCGCGACGTGTATGCTGGCCAGGGGACGGTTTCCCCGTTGCCGACGATGGTGTTCATGTTGCCCTTGTAGTACGACAGCGGCTCGGGCTGACCCGCGGGGGGCTTGGCTTTCGGGGCCATGACGGCTTTGGCGAACGCCTGCAACAACGGCGCTGTCTGCGGGTTGTCCTTTTCATACTCCCCGATCGTTTCGCCGGAGTTCTTGAGATGTCGCGGTGTCAGACCGAAGTCGAACAGCGCGGCCACCTCCACCGGCTCCAGCAGGCGGACGGCGCTGAGCGGGAAGCGCTGGTCAGCACCGAGTTCTTCGAGGTGCCGTTCGCCCCAGGCGAGCAGTTCCTTGGCATTGTGCTCGCTATCGGGAAGACTGGCAAGGTAGGATCGGCTATCGGCCAAGCAGGAGCACGACTTCCCCGTCTTGTTTTGCAGCATGGCGAACGAAACCGCCTGGTCCCGGACGACGACGCCGAAACACGGATTCGGCGAGCCGGCGATGGTGAATCGGATCAGCTTCATGGCGTCATTCCCTTACGGTTTCTGAATGAGTCAATACTCAACTTCGATCCCTTCTGCCTTGGCCACCTGGAAGGCGGCGTCGAAGCACTCGCCGTGTCACGGTATTCCTGCACCCGGGACAACCACCTCGACAATCTGGAAGCTCGCGCTGGGGTTCTGGTGAATTTCTGCCGGATCGTGGGAGCCCGATGCACAAATGAAGAGGTGCCTCCGCTCCGGGCCACCCAACATCACCGCATATGCGTGGGTGTCGACCTTGATCCGGTCCGTGATCTCCCCGCCCTCGTGGACCCGCACCACACTGTCCTCGCCTTCGGGATTGGCGCACCACACGCCCCCCTCGGCATCGAGGCAGATGCCGTCGGGGCCGACGGACGAGGGCAACTGCGCCCAGACCCGGCGGTTGCTGAGGGAGCCATCTTCCTGGATGTCGAAGGCGGTCAGGCGACAGCCGAGCGTCTCGCCGACAATGAGCGTTTTTCCGTCGGGGGTGATGACCATGCCGTTCGGAAAGAACAGCTTATCGGCAACCATGGATGCTCGACCATCAGGGCCGACGAGGACGATCACGCAGGTTTCGACGGGCTTGGCCGCCGGGTCCAGGAAGTTGTAGCCGATGTCCCCTACGTACAGACGGCCTTGGGCGTCCACGATGCCGTCGCTCAAGCAGCACGTGGTCAAGTTGCTGATGTCGGCCACTTGTTGCAGGGCAGTTCCTACCGCACGGTAAATCCGGCGCTGAAATGCATCGCCAACCACCACCGTTCCCTCGGGAGTGCGCCCAAAGGCGTTCGGGATGAACGGCAGTTCCAGCACCGTTGCGACAAAACCGGTGAAGTCCACTGTCTTGATCCGCTTGTCGTGGATGTCGATGAACCACAACTTGCCGTTGTGCCAACGGGGACTCTCGGTGAACTTAAGGCCCTTGGAGGAATCAACCAGTGTCTTGATGCGGGGCGTCATAGTGTTCTTTCTCGTTGGTTGTCGGATTCTGCCTGCCTACAGCTGTCTCAGGACTTGGCCCGATTGACGAACGCGAGGACCAAATCAGTGACCGCCCGAGTCACGTGCCCCTTGCCGGTGAGGTCGTTGCAGAAGAGCACGTCGCCGGGATGGAATCGCCGCGACTGGCCGTCGCTGGTCACCACTTCGCCCTCGCCCGACAGGACGATGACGACGTAGGGCTGGGGGGCGTTGTGGGCGGGCGCGAAGGTCCCGGCGGGGAACGAGATTACGCACATGGTCGTGACCGCTCCGACATCGCTCATCTGCCCCGCAGGGTTCGGCGCCGGGCCCACGGCAAGCTCACGGTCCGATAGGTCCTGGACGCCGAAGTGCGTCTCGCCCCGTTCGTCCGCATGGATCATGGGGAATTGCATTGCCGTTATCCTCTTGGTCTATGGTGGCTTGAGTTCGTCAAGCGGTGTCAGTATTCGACTTCGATCCCCTTCGCCTTGGCCACCTGGTAGATGGCGTCGAAAGTCCCTGCCGTATCCCAAGGCGCGTCAGGCGGTTCGTTGCGGAACTCGCGATACGCCCGTTCAACGTTCATGTACAACCGTGCCGGGGCACGCCACTCGCCGTAGGGGCCGAACTCGATTCGCTTCGCGGCCTCCAGCGACGGGAGACTGTTGTCGAAGCACTTCTTCGACTCGTCACGGACGTACTGGAGGTACGCTTTCATCTCCATCGCCCCTTCGATCCCGCAGAGCGGGCCGTGGCCGGGAACGATGACTTCCGGGTCGAGTTCGATCATCAGGTCGAGGCACTGGAACCATTTTTCGTAGGAGCCCGTCCAGCCCATCGGCGTACACTGCCGGAACAGCACGTCGCCGGCGAACACCACGCGCTCTTTGGGTACGTGAATGATCGTGTCCCCGACTTGATGGCACGGCCCGACATAGATCAAGTGGACCTCCGTGCCGTCGAGGTTGAGCTCGTAACGCGTATCGAACAAGGTCGTCGGCAGCACCAGCTCGATCCCGTCAAAGTTATAGTCCTCCAGCAGTTGCTGCCCCGCGGCCACGATGCCGGGGTGAAGTGCCTTGAGAACCAGTCGCGTGAGGAGATGACCGACGCCGTGCAGCATCTTCTGGCTCTCCTTCGGCTCGGCGACATGCTTCATCCGCTCAGGCACGGATCGGTGGGCGATAATCTCCGCGCCCTCGAAGAGCTGATTCCCCCAAACGTGGTCGGCGTCTTCGTGGGTGTTGATGACGCGCCGCGGCATGGCGGGCCACACCTTGCTGAACATCTCGATCATCTGCCGTGCATGGGCCAGGTCCGACTGCGTGTCGACGACAACGCCGCCGCCCACATTGATCAGTCCGGAGTTGGCGTCACACACGCGGTTCTTATCGATCAGGACCGCAAAGCAGTTGTCGCTGACTTGTTTCATTTCCATGGGTCAGGTTCCTTATGACGTTGCATGAGTCGGATGCCAGGACTCAGTCGACCGGTATGATCGCCTCCGCCCACCAGGCGGGAGGCGTCGGCTGGACCGGCGTGTAGGGAACACGCGGCACACCGGGAACGGGAGGCAACTGGTCCGATACCTTCGCCTGGCGCGCGACCACGGCCTCCTTCGTGATGTTGAACACCGTCAGGTCTTGGGTCTGGACGACAGGGCCGTCATACACTGCGCCAAGCTCCGAAAAGACCAGGGGGATTACTTGGGGCGACAGAAGCGTATGCCAGAGGCCGGCCATGCGCGGCTTCACGAGTCTGAAAACCTTGCCGGCGGCCTTCGGCGAAGTGTGAGCGGCATTCAGGGCGATCGTCGCTCTCTCGATCGACAGCCCCGACTCGGCCGCGAGCGTCGCCGCGGGCGGGAAACACTCATGGATGAGCAGGTCAACGCCGCCTTTGCAGGCACGCACGAGCGGCCAGGATGGACGTGCGTCGCCTGAAAAGACGAATGACAGACCGGCAAAATCAACGCGATAGCCGACGGCACCGCTCAAGGCATGGACGACGGGAAACGCCGTCACCTTCACGCCATTCTTCTCATAGACCACCTGGGTCTTGCTGAAATCGAACTCGGACACCACGATCTTCATGCTGTCCGGGTTGATCGGGCCGCGCCCGGCTTCGGTGTCCCACGCCAGCGCTTCCTCCAATGCTTCGGCAAAGTGCCTTGTGCCCAGGCGAGGCTTGGTCCCCCTAGGCCCCCACAAGTAGATCGGGCCATCGGCCCGGCCAACCTTCGCGTAGCTGCCCACCAGCGTGAGCAGGTCGCTCGTGTGATCGGCGTGCAGGTGAGACAGGAACACCTTGTTGAGCTTGTTCACCGGCAGCTTCAGACTCGCATAGTTTGCCAGCGAGCCGCTCCCGAGGTCGAACACTAGGAGGTCGCGCTCGGCATTGCCGATTTCGACGAGGATGCTGCCGGCGGCTTGGGCGCGAGTCACCCAAGGATTGCCGCTTCCGAGCACCGTCACTCGCATCTCGCCGTCCGCGAGCGTCTCTTGACCGGGGATAAACACCTCGACGTACTGCCGTCGCGGCGTCCCAACGACGGGAGTCCGGGTGATCGCCTTCGTCCCGCCCGCAAATGCCGGCACGGGCAGGGGCGCGGGTTTGCTGTCCGCCCTTGCGTCGAACGAGTATCCCGCAGCGATCATTGCTGCGACGCCCGCCGAAAAAAGAAGCTTTCGGAGAGTAGCTGGTTTGGGTCTCGTCATGTCGTGTCCCTCTCTGCCTTCAGTTTGCGCGGGTGGTTAGCCCATGTCGTCGGCCACGATCAGCAGGATGTTCGGTTTGCCCTTCCGGCAGTTCGCAGATGTAGCATTGCCGTGACTCGCAGCTTGCTGCCTCCATCTGACGGGGGTATTCTGGTAATTGTCCCAACTGCCGTACGCCGCTGACTATCGAAATTCCGCAAACCGTGAAAATCTCGCCGCGGCCCACCGAACCGATCCCCCCCAACCGCTCGTCGGCCGTCACGGTTGTCGAGATCAGCGAGCCAACGGCAGTCGGGGAGACCATCGAGGTGAGCGAGATGGACGCGGTCCAACTGGAGTCGAGGCCCCTTCGGGCCCGGCGGATCATCATTCGCCAGGGCCCAAGCGTCCTGATGTTCCACTCGACCAACCTGCCACTCCGCACACGCACGAGGGTACAGGACGGTTTCGTGGCGTTTGTCGCGTTTGGCCCCCGGGCTATGGGTACGCTGAACGGGCTGCCGGTCGGGCCTGACCGCATCTTGGCAAGCACGTCGGGAGTGGAGGTGGAGTTTGTCGTCGCGGGTGGATACGAGAGCGTTTCTTTCTTCCTGCCGCCCGACGACCTCTCGTTACACCTTCGGGGCCGGCATCGGGAAGACGAATTCCGCATTCCCAAAGGCGTCGAGTTGCTACAGCCGAGTCCTGCCGCCGCCCATGAACTGTACGGCTTCGGACGACGCCTAGCCGACGTAGCCGCCAGACAACCCGAGGTGTTCGACGTGCCACAAATGCAGACCGCCGCGCAGATTGATCTGCTCGAAACCCTGCTGGCAACCCTCGGATCGGCCGGTCACATCGTGTCTGTGGCTGAAGACCTGACGCGGCAGGCCCACAATCGGGTCGTGCAGATCGCCGAAGATTACGCCTTGTCGCACACCGCCGAACGTCTGTACGTGACCGACCTGTGCGAGGCAGCGGAGGTGAGCGAGCGGACCTTGCAGTACGCCTTCAGGGAGGTCATGGGAATGACCCCGGTCGCTTATCTGACCCGGCTCCGGCTACACCGGGTACGTCACGCGCTACGAACGGCGACGCTCGCCTCGACGACGGTGACGGCCGAAGCGCTCCGCTGGGGCTTCTGGCACTTCGGCGACTTTTCCCGTGCTTACAAGGACTGCTTTGGCGAGTTGCCGTCGGACACCCTACGACGAAAACCACATGCTTCGTTCAAGCCGGGCATTGGGGATGCCACCTGAACGTTCCATTGCGGATTATCTCAACAACCCGTCAAAGTGTCGGCGGTCTTGAGACACGCCGGAAAAGGACCGTTTTCTCGGAACGGTGGTGCCGAAACCAACCTGCGTCGGTCACATCGACCGAGGTATCGATGCCCGTGTTGCCAAGGCGCGTCGGTCGCCGCCGACGCATTCGAAGGGCTTTGGCCAAGATGTGCGGGACGCGGCGGGCGGGGGGTGATTCTGCGAGAGATGGGTGACTGCGTTTCCTGGGCTTGGTGGCGATTGGCTTCAATTTCCTCCGACCAGGAAGAATTCTCGCGCACCCCGTGGCCGGTGATAGGATCTTGACAAGGGCCCGCGGCGGTCGTCGCCGGGAAATCTTCGCGAAAGAGACCTGGTTATGTCCTTGTCGATTCGCTTTCGCAGCAAGTCCATGCGAATGTTGCGCATTGTCCTGGTCGTCGCCGCGGCCGCTCAGGCCGTCGCCCTGGGGTCGCTGTGGGGTCAAGACATGACTCCGGAATCCCCCCGCCATCGCCGCCAGCACGGGCCAAGGCACTTGTATCCGGCCGTAAGCGCCGGTCGGACTCAACGACAGCCGGCCACCGGCGTCGGTTCCGCTGTCGGGGCGTGATGCCAGTCGTTCTGGCGCACACCATCTTGTCCCTCTCGCCGCAGGTCGTTCCGATGCGACAGTCCTGACATCGATGCCATTCAGTCGTAGGTCTTCAATGCCGCGTAGTCGCCCATGCGATTGAGAACCTCCTTCAGACCTTCGAGGTTCTGTCTCAGGCTTACTTCTGCGTCCATGTCCTGGCGGTGCCCCAAGATGCCGATCGGGCCTGCGTAGCCGGATCGCTTGATGCATTGCATCATAGCCTGCTCGTGCTGGCCCGATCCGATCGGCAGAATCAACGGCTGGGCATTGTCATTCATGCCGTTGAGGTTCAGGCACAGCAGATAGGGCTGCATCGCCGAGAGGACGTCAGCAAAGTCGTTGATGTGGCCATGGCCGTGGTGAAAGTTGTAGACGATTCCCACGTGATCATTCTTGCCTTCCTGCCGCAGTCGTTTGACGACGGCGACCATGTTCGCAGGCTCGCCGCCCCAGCCGCCATGGTTATAGAGCCCCAGTTTGCAGCCCAGCTCGCGTGTCGTGTCGACCAATCCCTTGAGCCGCCCGACGGCGGTTTCGATCTTCGCGTCTCGATCCGCACCGGCCGGATTGGACACGGTTGTCCAGAACTGCGGCTTCACGTCGTGCTTGCGCAGCAGCGGAACAATGTCCGGATGGAAACCCCAGAAGGCGAAGTACTCGATCGAGTGGTTCTTGATTTCAACGATCTCTTGCTCGAACGAAGAAACATGCTCCTGCCGCCAATCGTAGGCGAACCTGCGGATTCCCAGCCGTTGCAGCATTTCGGCCCGTTGTTGCGGGCTTCGTTTCGCGGCGTCGAACGGCACGATGCACCACGCCACGAGATTGGACTTGGCGAACACACCTCCCTCGGGCAACGGCTCCGCCGCACGCGCGGTCGAGAATGCAAGTGCCCCCGTGACAACGGTCAGCAGTAGGCCGGCGAATGTCTTCATCGTTACGGTCCTTTACGTTCTGAGTTCCAACCACGAACGTCCTCAATCAGGCGACGCTCATAACGACGCGTTGATGCTCGTCCTGGTTGTCCTTGAAGTGGTCGGATCCGACCACGACGATCCCTTCCAAGAAACAGTATCCGACCAAGGGACTCGCGTGGCAAGCCGCTGAGTGGACCCAATGGGCCGGTCCCCCGCCAGTTGCGACGGCCCGGTCCGCCGGATAATGCCAAGCGGAAGCGAGGAAAGGCAGGTCAGCGCCCACCGCCCCCGGCCGGCGTGCCGCTGCCTGAGTGTTGCTCACGGCCGCTCTACGACTTCTACATGACCGTCATCGGTCGACCACACGAACGTGTCCGTGTTTCCGGGCCACCGGACCTTCGCAATTCGCTTGCCTTCGCTGGATGAAAAGGTCACCTCGGGTTCTTGCACTTCCGACGGCAAGGGCAGCAGAACCGTGATGTACCGCGGGTTCACGGCGCGCGTCGTGGCCCGAAAGCGAGGGTACGCCGCAGGGCCGTGACGATCGATCGGCCGGAATGTGTCCGTGGTAAGCGACAGCTCCGCGTCGGCATGAATCCGCAGCACCAGTCGCGCCTCGGAGTGTTGCGACGGCACACCCCGCATCAGGCCAGTGAGCCGGCCCTTCTCTGCTTCCAGTATGAGCGACCCGGGGTCGGCGTCGGAAAGCGAAGGAACAGACTGATCGTCGCGTGCCAGCGCAAGGCAGTCTATCTGGGCGCCCGGCTCCCGCATCTCGACGAGGAGCCGGTGCTCTCCCACGTCCAGCTTGTAGCCGACCGGCGCGTGCTCGATACCCGAGCCGATCTTGCCCCAAGTCCACTTCCGCGTCCTCGGCATGTGCCAGGCAACGCGGCTGCCGTCGTCCATGCGTATGAAAAACGAGTCGCCCTGCCCCGGCGTTTCTGCCAACGTCCGTACCCGCCCCCACAAAACAAACTCGCCGGGCTCATCGATCCTGAAGTCCAGTGCGCAGGCCCCAGAGCGGTTGGCCGAATGGGCTCCACGTGAAAGCGAGTCAGCCGGAGTGTCCACGTAACCTCCAGCCGAGGCCGACGCCGGGTCGAACACCGCCCGCCCGGCGTCCAGCGTTGCCGCCATGCCGTCGGCAAGCATCATCTGCCATTTGAACTCGTGAGGCTGATCATCTTTGCGAATGTCGTCCATCACGACGGCATAGGCCGGCGCGGCGCCTTGCGGGTAGACGAAGATCGCGTGCCGCCGAGCATGCTCCACCACTGCGCCAGGCATTCCCTGGTTATTGCGATTGTAGGCCTCGGTGCAGTCGGCCAGCGCGTAGCCGTAGCGATCATTGTTCGCGTAGTGGACGATCACGCCATTAGTGCCCCACCCGGCGCCAGACAGCGCTTGCCCGACGCCGTCGACCAACACCAAGCTGTGGCCGAGGCTCTGCCCGCGGTCGTTCGGCGTATGCTCATTGGCGTACCCCGGATCGGTGGCCCAGCGGTAGCCCAGCCCGTAGAGTGTGAAATGGCCTTTGTCGGCCTGATTGTGTGTGACGCGATAAAAAGGGCCGGCCTCGATCGAGAACATCACGTCGCGCTTCTCCCACCCGGTCCGCCACACGCAGAGCCCGCGGCCGCGGAACTGCTTGGCTGTGGGAACGTTTGCCGCAACCGGATCGATCGCCGCCACGTCGTTGTCCCAGACAATCCGCAGGAAGGTGGTGTCTGCTCCCGTCCGTTCCCAAAGCCACTTGTACAACCCGCTGTGGCATGCCTCGGCCAATTTCAAGAACGAGACGTTCATGCCGCGGTAGCCCGAGTCGTTCCGTGCGTCGTAGACATTCTCCCCGGGCAGCAGCGAGAGGGCGTAAAACTCCGGTAGTCTGCGGAATGTCGGATGGTCGAAAAGGTCGCCCTTGCCGCTGCAGCGCAAGGCTTCGGCGAACAGCACGACGTTCGAGAGCCCGTAACCCGAGTACCCCACGCCCTCCACATAGGCGCCGTCTTCGTCGAATCCGGCTGCTAGCCATCGCCGGACGACCTTGATGCACTCGGCGAGCCAGGCGTCGACGCGGTCCGGATAGTCGTCGCGTAGCGCCAACGCCAGGCAGCCGGCCGCCCCGCCGTTGACGCCGTTGTAATTGTGCACCTTGTACCACCACCGTTTCGGATCATTGAACTCCCGGACGAACAAATCGAGGTATGCAGCGCCGGCAGCCGCTACGGTCCGCCGTTGGTCGTCGTCGAGGCAGTCACCCAGCAGGTCGTAGCCGACGGCCAAACCCCGCATGATGTCGCCCCGTCCGCCGGCAAATCCCTTGGCAACGATAGGATTGGCGGCAGGGTATTGTTCGGCGGTCGCCGCTAGCAGCGCCGCACCGTGTCGGCCCAACGCCTGCCGCCCTGTGACTTGATACGCGAAGCCGATCGCTTCCATGCGCTCGGTCAGCTTGCGCCCGATCATGTGCACGAGTACGGCGTCGCGACGGCTCTGCCTGTCGCGATCCGCCTTCTCCGGCAACCCGTACGAATCGTCGGGATCGGCATAGCGGGAGGAGGCCGGGGTGCAGTATGCTTCCGCATCGGCCAGGATCCCTTTCCAAACTGGCGCCAGTTGCGGCCGGGCGATGCGCTGCCGAAGTGAATCGAGGTCGGATCGGTCGAACAACAGCCGCGGAGCTTCCGCAAAACCCACCCTGGCCGACAACGACAGCATCAAGACCGCAAACAACCCGACGGCGCCAAACACACGCTCCACTCTCGGGCGATCGCGAACAGAGGCAGGCGTGAAATCGTTCGCAGTAACGTGAAGACCACTGAGTCTCCGCATCTTCACCCTCGTCCTATATGCAAGTGTGCGGTGCAGCCAATACCTCGAGCCAACGTTTGCGGTTTCTGCCTTGGCCGGTCCCTTGAGATGCCCGTTATTCTAGACGCCTCTTCTACCAGAGGGCAATGAAGCAAGGCCGATCGCCTCGCAAAAACACATACGATATGCATATCTGTTCAGGCACGCCGCGGTTGCCACTCACCAATGCAGGCCTGACGGCGCACTGGTACCTACACTTGCCAACCGACCGGTGTCACGTTCACAAGTTGCCGAGGTGGGCGACAAGATCGCGACCGGAGGATCCGACTCCCATATTGATCGTGCGGAGGCGTTCACGACCGAGGTAGGAAACGACAATCCGACAGCCTGTGGAAATGGCGTCGGAACGCGTCGCCGAAATGACGAGAACCGTTCACCGGACCGCGGCAAACGACATTGATTTCAGTTGCCGCGCGACCCGCGGCTCCGCGTGCAACGGTTGGTTATCCGATGGTTTGGCCTGACACACAGCGCTCGCACAACCTTGCGCCCGTCAGAGCTGCCTGAGGAAGATATCCTTGAACTGCACCGTCATCGGCTCACCTGATCGCAACTGCAATCCCAAAATACCTTTCAGGTCATAGTGCCCTTCCTCCTGGTCGATCAGTTCGGAGCATACCCGGCCGTTGATGCGGAGAATAATGTGCTGGCCTTTGGCGGTAATGTGATAATCATTCCATTCGCCCTGCGGTCTCATGGTCGCTTCTACGTTGAGGTCGGTGGCGGTGCGCTTGCCGGACGCATCAATCACCGTCTTCTTTCCATTAGCGGTGAGCAATTCGGGGCCTTTCCTCGAATGCAACTCATCGCAGACGCCGCCCAGATAGGGCCCACTCTGAAAAATGTCCGCCTGATAACCGACCGCCAATCCGTTTGGTTTCATTTTGCTGCGAAACTGAACCCCTGAGTTACAGCCGTTCCCTGTTACGCGGAATTTGAGCTTCAGTTCGAAATCGCTGACGTCGCCACCCTGCCACACCAGGAACTGATTTAAAGTGCATGGATTGTCTGGTGTCGATTCTCCGGTTATAGCGCCGTCCCGCACCGTCCAGTAGCTCATGTTGAGCGCCTTCCAACCCTTCAGCGATTCACCGTCAAAAATGGACTGAAACTCGCCGGCCGACAGAGTTCCAGCGGGGAGAAAGATCGACAGAAACAAAACGGAAAGCAAGAGGTTCATGCGTGTTTTCATGACGAACATCCCTACTCATGTGGAGACACGAATCGTGCGAAATGACCACCCAACCGCCTGTGGGTCGAGGAGAGTTGCGATCTCACTGTGAAGTCCAGCCATCGTCTGGCGTGCGGGTCAAGCGAACGCAAAAAATGACCTACGAGGATGAAGCGCTAGCGGAATCCACGTTAGGTCGATCGTCTTGTTCGGTATTTCCTTCGTCCAGGCTTGGTTCCAAGCACGCAGGATAGCGCCGTCGTTTAAGCCACAATAGTAGTACAGGCAGTATAATGTACGTAACGCCAGCGAATAAAATTGGCCATCGCATGCTTGCCGGTTCTGAGGCCCTCCTTTCCGCCAATGACGGAAACCAGTGAAGCAGCAAAGGAGTCATTAACCCTATGACCGTCACGAGACAGCCAAACACAAGTGATGTCCAGATCACCAATTTCATCGACATTCCGAACGGAAACGGCATCTGACGAAGCCTTCGATCGAAATACCACGCGGATCTACCACAATTGGTCACACCGTCTGGCAATCCGCGGAGCGTGCCGCACAAATGGAGGTCGAACTTTGGTCCTGAATGGATGACCTCAAGCGTGAAACCATCATTTGGGTCCAAGTAGTCAAAGCCGATATCTACAGTGCTGACTCGAGTGTCGTGCGCCCTCAGTGTCACCGCATTCACAGAACGTGACGCGCGGAGAATCTCGGCCTTCAGAACCTTATTGCTTGATTCAAGTTCTAAACGGAGCGGATCAGCGTCCACAATCTGAGTCCCGCTCAGCGTGGTGTTTCCGGAATTCCACACCACGTAACGAGTGGCAGTTACCCGATCCACTCGAGCGTCCCCAAAAGTGATTTGGACTTCCTCAGGGAATGCTGCCCCAGACCCACCTATGATTGCAACCTCATCCTTTTGGAATGAGAGACGGGAGATTCTCCGGGAACGTGTGTAGAAGACAATTGCTGCGAGGATACCCACGATCCCCAAAGCACTGCCTATCCATGGTTTTGAGAGGAGCTGTAGAATGTCACTCATTGCTCTTTGACCGAATGTCGCGCATGACGCTCAAATCAGTCGCATCCGCGCGGTTGATTTGTAACCATCTACGCATCTTATTGTGCATCAGATCCATGGATTGGAGTAGACAACCAGTCTTGTCAAGCGCAATGCGGCTTTGCATTGAGCCTCCAATTCCGGGTGCCCTCTACTGTACTCGGCATCAATGTCGTTGTCCGCCCACGGATCTGCTACATGAACCCACGCATTTCGGTTCCGCCTCAATTGATGCAGGGCGGCCTTGGTGTCGCTGTCAAGATCGCTGCCTTCGATTAGCTGGTACAAGCCACACTTAGCGTCGTCACATCTCTCTTCGCGCAGCCAAGTCTCGATCGTCGCCGAGGTCGTGACCAAGCATGCCACGAATGCTCCTGCGGCGAAGGCGAGATCCGCGTTGCGCATCAGCTCAAAACAGAAGTCCGATGCGGCCGCCCCACCCTGGAGCATCTCCTCGTCAAGGTCATGCACCCACTCCCATCTCTGGTCTTCTGGCAGCATGGGTCTTGTCTCTGGCACAACTTGTCTTTCTACAGAAATCCCCTTTTGCCGGGCTAGCACAAGTTACGCTACCACGATGTGTGGGCCTCGCCAAGTGGTTTGCGGCATAAACCCCTCCGACAGCGGATAGTCGCAGCTTGACACCGGACGGATAACCACGGATATGCCAGCGTTATCGCGATCAGGATAAACAGGAAACCGAGATACGGCCGAGCGCGATGGTCATTTGTTCGAGGTGCTCGGCGGCTATGCCAAGTTCCTCCAAAACAAGAACTTGGCGCTGGATAAGCACCAGCCGTACCTCGTGCGCCGGGTGCGGGAGTTCCTGCTCTTCGCCCGAGCTACCGGTTAGCCGGGCTACAACCAGGTCGAGGCTGGGCACGAAGGCGATCAGTTGGCCGCCCGAGCCCGGTTTGTGTCGAGCGTCGGCCGAGATGCCTTCGCTGCTGACGTGAGCTTCCGGTACACGGCATACACCTCGGGGGCGTCAGCGGGGCCATTGAAAGCGAAAGGAAACTTCTGGTTGAGGTCTTCGAGCATCAAGCCGTACGATGCTCCGTTGGCCACGGCGGCCGTCACGACCGCAGGGAAATCCGCGACCGGCCGATCATCCTCATTGCAGACGATCGGCTTGTGGAAACCCTTCAAGGCCTCGATGAGTGGGGGAATGTCCCTAAGCTTCAAGCCATTGAAATGGATCAGTATGAAATCGCTGGCCTCAGCGACCTCCTTGTGCAGCTTACCGTCTCCGACGCCGCTGGTGGAGACCAACAAGCCCGGCGCGGTTTGCTTGGCAAGCCGGATCAACTCCACCTCGCCTTTGGGATCGCGGAGGATGGAATGAACGAAGCCTCTGTGTGGATACTCATTGGCGACTTCCAGCAGAACGTTCTCAAACCCGCTAGACTGAATCCATCGGGCCACATGGACCACTCCGGCGCGGACAGCCGCTTCGTCGCGGAGCACTTTCGACTGTCTCTGGTAGTAGCAACCCAGAATAATCACCACACCGTTGCGGTCGCAGGCCTCGATCACACGCCGCACGCGACGGAGGTACTCCTCCCGCAATGATCCGTCCGGGTGGAAGGCCGAGTTGAGCGCCCCCTCATAACCGGGCATGCCGCCTTGCAGGCAGAGCGTGAAGGCCCGCACCCCATAGGCAGCGTACTCGGGGATCCGGGCGATGAACTCGTTAGTGTTCGCGTCCGCGTTGAAATCCGGCCTGTTGCGGTCTTCGAACGTGGCATTGACCATGCGCACGTTCATCAACAGCCCCTCGGCCGGCGTGCCAGGATACGTGACCTTGCCGTTGAGTTGCCAGCGGCCCTGGACGATGGCAACCTGCGTGGCCGCTTGCGCGCTGCCGGCCAGCCAAGCGGCTGCAACAGCCAGCAGGAATCGGCGCAAGTGCCGAGCGAACGAGCCTTTCAAATGAGCCATGCCTAAGATTGTATCGCTGGGGTACATAGCAGTGAGATCCGGGGTCAGAGCCCTCACCAGAAGCGCCGTCGTCAGACAACCACATATTCTAGAGCGCATTCGGCGTAATCGTAGCGTGTTTTTCGCTTTCCCCAACCGAAGAAACACGCCGCCGCGAACGCTACAGTTATTGACCGTCGCACAAGTAGCGACACCGGTAGCCGTTCACGGCTTTACGCCAGCAGGGACGGGGCGGGTTGGGCGGTGAGGTGGGCGAGGAGTGCGGTGTGAAGGAATTGGAATGCGCGGCGGCCTTGTTGGGCACAAGTGGCCAGCGCAGACCATGCCCGTTCGCACCAGCGCATTCCCGGGCCGCCTCGCGTGCCTTGGGTCACTCGCCGGTCGATCACCACATGACGGATTGCCTGCTCGGTCAGGTTGTTCGTCGGCTCCACGCCCGGCTCGGTGAGGAAGCTGAAGTAATGTTCCGCCTTCCGACCTCGAAAGCGAGCAGCCAGAGTCCGCGCTTCGTTCCACGTCGGCGGATGGCGCACCTGTTGGAGAAAACCGCGGCGAATGGCCTCCATCCGCAAGGCAAACTTCTCCAGCGGCCATTGGGCTTTGCGGTGCAACGTATGAAAGAGCTTCCGCAGCCAACCCAGAAGCTTCTCGGCCCAACGGGCAGCGCTCTTATTGGGCTGCTCGGCCAGGAAGCGGATGTCGCGGATCAGGTGGGCCATGCAGAACTGGACGGTTGCCCCACTGTCGGCCATGTACTTGCGGTAGGCCGAAAAGTAGTCGCAGCCAATCACACCGCCGAACGTCTCGCCCAGCACCGTCCGCAGCACTTCGCTGCCCCGGGAACGATCGATGTGGAAGACGGTGAAACGCGGGGCGCGAAAACACCAAGTCCAATGACGCCGACCTGCGTCCTTGTGCCCCGATTCGTCGATGCCCAGACGGTCTTGCCCAGCCAGGCGGTCGCGGAGTTCTTCATAGGGCCCGCGGATCGCGGCGGAGACTTTCTGCACGACCTTCGCCAACTGCCCGCGACTGAGGTCCAGCCCGGCCAGGTCGCGCCAGAAGCTGTGGATCGTCGTGTAAGACATGTGGCAAGCGGCCTTCTGGAACGCAATCGCTGCCGAGAGCCGCGGACCGACCAAGCCTGCCGCGGCAACCTCCGGCGGCAACGACGCGATGACGATCCGGCCGGTGCGCGGATCACGATACCGACGGGCTCGATACTCGGTGATCACAAACGGCTTCTCCACCAGTTCCACCTGCTGAACGACGTGCCATCGCGCGAGCGGCCGCAGCCCTCGTGCCTCTTCCCGAGGCAACTCGCACTGAACAATCCGGTCCACTTCGTCCGGAGCGAACGGTTTTCGTTCGTGCTTGGCGTGTCCCGGCTGACCGCCGATCGACCGCTTCTTTCGTCGCTTGGCCGCATCCGGCTTGGACGGTTTCACTATATCGCTGGACGGTGGCTTGGAACTGTTCCCCGAGTTCTTCCTCAAACGCGCGACTTCTGCCTCCAGTTGGGCGATTCGTGCTTGCAGAGGCGCAACCGCCTCGGCGACCGCCGCGGCGATCAACTTGCGAACTTCGTCTTCAGTAAAGAGGCGAGCCATCCCTCCTTCATAACCCATGCCCCCCAACGGCGCAATACCAATTCTTCAAAATCCGTGAACGGTTACCGACACCGGGGCGACCAACGGGAGCCCAGTATTCGTAGTGTTTTCGTGAGCCCACCAGCCTACTACTTCGGCGACCTTCAATAAGTGCGACACGCACTAGTCCCTCCAGCCGCATCTGAGAACGAGCTGGCGGTGAAGGGAAAACCAGGAGACAAAGCTGGTCGTCGGCCCCGGGGAGAATTCCACCCTTGTTGCGAGGACAGCGAGGCATAAGGGTGGCTCTCGGACACGGCTGCCGGACGTTACGACATAATACTTGTCGGATTGAGTTCGGGAAGCTTGGCCGATCGGGACGGAGTGGATGACGAATCGGTTGCAAGCTGCTCTCGCAAAGCGCGTGCCAACTCTGTGCCGCACCAAGAACCTGGACTCTGTCGGCCGAACAGTGAACTCTGAAGGTCAATGACCGCAGCCCGCAAGGATTGCGTCAGTTGAAAGTCTGCCGCCTGCCAATTCTCCCATTCCAGCCAGGCGGCTTCGGCGGCTTTCGGATCGTTTCGGCGACAGGCTTGAAGCAGTCTTCGCGAGGCAATGCGTTCTGGTGGATTCCACGATCGCCAAACCGGCCGCACGCAGTGAATGACCCGATGGCGTTGCCAAATAACGAGTGCTATCAGAACGAAACCCGGGAGAAGCCAAATGCCCCAGCGGTACGATTGCTCGCCGTCCGTTTCAACCGTTTTCGAAGCGGGTGGTGCCGGCACCGTGAAGGTTACGGCAGGCAACGTCTTCGAGCCGAATTGTTGTTTCTCCGGATCCCACCACACGTACTTGATCGCCGGCAAGTTCCAGGTGCCGGGTGATTGCATCGCGTAGGTGATCTTGTCGATGCGCTGGCCCTGAAATGCTCCACGTTCCGTGTCATCGCTCACCTCGGGAGAATCCAAATATACTCGAATGCCAGCCGGGGCGGACTCGGGTGGTGGAGCAAGTGCCATTCCCGAAACTCCGTCCGCCTCCTGCCTGATCGTCCGATGAAAGATGGCTCCTGGTTGAGTCGAGCCGGGTTGCGGTTCCCAGGTTTCCGAGATCTTCAGCGAGGATGTTGTCACCAGGTATGCGTTTTCGTCGCTTCCGGCCGGTCTCTTGATCTTGATGCTTGATGCGGGGATCTGTACCGCCTCATCCTTGACCGGCCCGGTGAAGCCATGGTGATGACTGAATCGCACCGCGAATGCGGGCACGTCAACGGTCCCGCTTTGTTGCGAGAAGAGTGCGAACTCGTGAGTCTGCACAAACACCGATTCACCGTCGACCTCCTCAGAGGAGATGACCGGATCGCCGATCTTAAGGATGACGACACGCGGGATCTTGGGCAGCGAGAAGCTGGCTGCCCCGGAAAACGATCCCTCTGCTCGCAATTCCACAAACAGCGGAACCCGCTGTCCAACCCAGTAGGTTTGATCCTTTACACGAACAGTGGCCGGCTTGAAGCCGGCAGATTCAGCGGGCCGCGCAAAACTCATTAAGAGAAGCAATACGAGAGTCGTCGAACGACACGAATTCATTGCTTCGCTCCTTCCGACTCCATCGAGAGCTGGTAGGCAAACTTGGACTTCAAAAAATCCGCCGGGTTCGTCTGCACGCGCCGGAGCCACATCGATTGAATCACAGCATCGGAGGCTGCTTTTTCACCAGCCACGTCAGTATCCTGTCCTCCAGGCTTCTTCTTGTCGAAGACGATCTTGTCAGCCCCAAGCCTCTGGTCTCCCGCATCGCCACCCTGATCGTTCAGCAGCTTTGCGCGCGCGGCTGCCAGGTCCCGATTATCCTGCGCCTCCTTCCATTTGGGGCGCAGCTTCAAGGCTTTGTCGTACCGATCGATCGCGAACTGGTATTTGCCTTGTAGCATCCACGCATTGCCTTCATTGAATAGCGATTCCGGCGTCGAAGCGAGCGCAAACGCCTGTGCCGCCTTCTTGTAATCCCCCGCACGATACCAGGCCGCTCCTTGCCACTGTGGATTCGTGAATGCCTCCGCTGCCTGCTCATATTCTTTGCGCTCAAACAGTCTCTGCCCCTGTTGGTCGGCAGTCCACCACAGCGCGGCCCACGAGAATCCGAAGGCGATCAGAAGTGTCGCTCTCATCCGGTGCCTCCCGTTTGAGATCTCTTCTCACGGCGAAACGACAAAGCGACTATGATCGTCAGCAGGGGGACCAACCAATAGCCGGCTTCTTCCCAACGTTGACTCTTTCCGGCTATCCCGACGACGGCCTTGCGATCCGCCGCCCGTGCGATAGAAACGATGTCCCGATCGTCCGGGGTCAGCGGTTCGACGCTCGCATCGACCAGTCGTGCAACGGAATCCAGCGAGTCATTCTTCTGCAGTGCCAAAAACTGAATCGGGTAAGACCCCCCTCCCTCATGTGCCTTGCGAACAGACTGAGGATCTGCCTGCACGGAATCGGCAATCACGAGGAGCGTTCCTCCCGAATCCTTGCCGGCAAGGATTTCACCTGCTTTCCGGATTGCCAGGTCGAGCCGATCACCTGGCTTCGGCATGATGCTGGGGCTCACATTACCTGCCATTTCCGCCACGATCGAGGTGTCTTGCGTGGGAGGAAGCACCAGATGAGCCGATCCCGCATAGGCAATCAAGCCGAGTGGTTGGCCTTTCCTGGCTTTTGCCAAGTCGGCAATCTTCAACTGAGCGCGTTCGAGAAATGAGGGCGACATGCCGGGTGGAGCCATACTCTCATCGGCTTTTAACAGCACCATCAGGGGAGCAGCATCGGCGGCAAAGGGGTTCGGTTCCTGTCTCCACGTCGGTCCTGCGATCGCGACGACGGCAATCAGCCACGCGGCCGCCACGCCATACGTGGCGAGATCGCGGTATCCTCTTTCCTTGACGGTCATCGCTCTCAGCAGATCCGGATCGACTTGCTTGCGCCAGCCTCGCAATGGTTCAGAACTGCGTCGCCAGAACCACCAAATGACAATCGCTACAGGTGCCACGAGCAACCAGGCAGGGCGGATGAAATGAAAGTTGGCGATCAATTCCATCAGGCGACTATCTCCAGTTGACCGGTCACCGGGTTGACGTGAACTTCAGAACGTTGCTTCATCTTCGGTTCATCGTGATGGTGCCGCAGCACCACAACTGCCTTCTGAAACAGCGAAAGGAACAAAGCCCCCAGCAGGCAGAGGTAGGACAGCTCTCGCCGCGGACGGTGACTCACAGTCTTCACTTTGCGAGTTTCGATGCGGTCGAGTCTGTCGTAGATGCCTTGGAGTTGCTTGCGGTCGGCCGCGAAGAAATACGACCCGTGGGCAGTCTGGGCGATATCCTTCAGCGCCTGTTCGTCGAGTTTGTCCTCACCCACGGTTGTAGGATCCCCAATAGCGACCGTAAAGATCGTGATGCCACGTTGTGCAGCGACTCTCGCGGCATCGGTGGGAGGCACCTGGCTTGCCGTGTCATTGCCGTCGGTCAGCGCGATGATCGTCTTCGCAGGAGCGTTGCTGTCATCAAACAGGTTCACCCCCAGTCCAATGGCATCGCCCAGTGCGGTCTTTGGTCCCGCCATTCCCACGTCGCACTCATCCAGCAGCTCCCGACAAAGAGACAGATCGGTTGAAAACGGAGCCTGCAGGTAAGGAGCGCTGCCGAAAACGACGAGTCCGACGCGGTCTCCCTTTCGTCGTACCAGAAAGTCACCGAGGACTTCTTTGACGGCCTCCAGCCGTGTGACTTTCTTCCCGGCTTGGTTCACAAAATCCTGCTGATCCATCGAACTCGACAGGTCCACGAGTAGCAGCAGGTCGCGAGTGGGAAGTTCTTTCACGACCGGCGGTTCGATCCATTGGGGTCGCGCCAGTGCGCTCAGCACCAACAGCCATATGATCACCGGAACCAGAAGTCTCCGAGATCGTCTCGTGACTTCCTGAGCAATTCCCTGGCTTTGTAACGCATCCTTCAGCCGCTCCCCGAACGGAACTCGCACGGAAACGTGACCGATTTCCCGCGGTGGCAGGAACCTCCAGATCAGCCACGGGACTGGCAGAAACGCGAACACCCAGATATAGGAAAAGGCAAACATGGTGACGTCGTTATCGAGGATGGCTTGCGGATGGCTTCTCCGATGGAGAGCGATATGGATGTCGTTTGATCCACTTCCGTGCGTACTGCTTGAGCTCGCCGGTATCTCCGGCGGAATCGGAGGGGTCGTAGGGCCCGAGTTTCAGTTGCTCTCGGACTCGTTCCGACATGGCAACAGACGCTCTATCTTCGAGCCACTGGGGCCAGCAAGATCCAACCTGAGCCGCGACCACCGGCCGCGGCGCTGCCACCAGAGCCGTACGGCGCAGCAACTCAGAGATCGCAAACACTCCGTTAGTGTTTTCAAGTTCCCGCAACGCCTCTCGGCGGTAAGCGCTGGCACGCCATCGTCTCCAGACCCGATAAGCGAGGAATACTGCTAAGCACAACAGAACGGCAAACACCACATACCAACCGGGAGCGGGAGGCCACCACGGAATCGATTCCGGAACGACAATGTCGTGCATCCGATCAAGATTTGTCGCGGGGTCATTCATTTTGCACTGGGTCGATGGCCGAAGAGGATGCGAATCTGCTCGACAGGAGATACAGAAGTCGAAATCGGCATGACGGGAATCTTCAAATTCCTGAAGATATCGTTCCACTCGTCGAGCCGCCGCTGAAATGTTTGTTGGAACTTGTCCGCGAACGAATCGCGCGCTGGTATTTCCCACGACTGACCGCGGTCGGTAGCGACCATTCCGGGAGACCCTACCAGGGAAGCACCGAGTGGATCGTAGACCGCTACCACCAGCATGTCGTTACGGGCTGCGATCAATGTGGACAACCGTTGCGTTTCAGAATCCGCGCCGTCCAGATCGCCAATCAGCACGACGAGATGGTCGTGGTTGGCCACGTGCAGAGCGTTTCTTAAGGCGTCATTCAGTGTCTTGCCACCGGTCGCCGGATTCTCTGACGCCAGTAACTGGTTCTGCCGGACGATATCGTGGAGGAGATTCAAAACCCGAGTCTGGCTGCGGTGCGGACGGACTTCTACGACTTCACCCTCGTTGAACACGATTCCCCCCACCCGATCGCCCGAGTGGAGCGCACGCCAGGCTCCCAGGGCCGCGATCTCCGCAGCCACGACCGACTTCATCGCCCTTCGGCTGCCGAAGAACATCGAAGAACGCTGGTCGACCACGAAGAGAACCGGACGCTCGCGTTCCTCGTGGTAGACTCTCACTTGGGTCGACCGAAGGCGAGCGGTTGCCTTCCAGTCGATCATGCGTATATCGTCCCCCTCGTGATACTGTCGCAGTTCTTCGAAGATCAGCCCTCGTCCTCGCAACCGCGAAGCATGACGGCCTGACAGCAGGGACGAAACCGGTTGCTTCGGCAGAAACGAGAACCCCCGCGCGTCGGCCTTTAACAGAACCAGATCTTCCAAAGTGATCGAGATGCGGGCACTCATACCGGAACGACCGTCTTCAAGAGTTCTTCAATGACATCGGAACGCGAGACGCCGGCGGCTTCCGCTTCGTACGTCAGGTGCACACGATGAGCCAGGCAGGCCGGAGCCACAGCCCGAATGTTGTCCGGTGAGACGAATTCCTGGTCGTTAAGCCAGGCGTGAGCGCGGGCCGCGGCATCCAGGGCGATCGTTCCGCGTGGGCTGGCGCCTATTCGTATCCACTTCGCCAAGTTACCTTCGAGCTTCTCCGGGTGTCGCGTCGCCAGTACGAGGTCGACAATATACTTCTCAGCGGCTTCCGCGACGTGAATCTCGTACACCTGCTTCCGCGCCTCGAAGATCACGTCTTGCGCGACGGGAGATGGCGGTGCTTCGGCTTTGCCTGCTTTTTCCTTGCGAACCAACCGCAGGATCGACAATTCGTTCGCACCTGCGGGATAGTCCACCCGAACATACAACATGAATCGGTCCATCTGGGCTTCTGGAAGCGGGTACGTTCCTTCCTGCTCGATCGGGTTTTGCGTGGCCAACACGAGGAACAGATTCGGCAGCTTATGAGTCTCGTTGGCAACCGTCACTTGCCGTTCTTCCATCGCCTCCAGCAGCGCCGATTGCACTTTGGCCGGAGCGCGGTTGATTTCGTCCGCGAGGACCAGATTGCCGAAAACCGGACCGGGCTGGAACTCGAACGTCGCCGTCTGTTCGCGATAGATGTCTGAGCCGGTCACGTCGGATGGGAGCAGGTCGGGCGTGAACTGCACACGACTGAATTTGCTTTCAATCAGACCGGACAGCGTCTTGATGGATCGGGTCTTCGCCGTCCCCGGCAGACCTTCCATCAACACGTGCCCGTCGGCGATCAACGCGATGAGCAAACGTTCGACAACCGTTTCCTGACCGATAATGGCCGCCTCAATGTGTTTCTTCAAATCGAGTACTTGATCGCGAGTATTCATGGTGTTTTGGCTTTCAGACTGTTGATGAACCAATGGTAGTACGGGTTGTCAGGAGCTCTGGCGGCCAGCCACCTGGCTCGTTGCTGCAATCGAGACAAATCGCGCCGATAAGCATAGATTCCGGCCTCGTAGGCAACCAGAAGCTTCTCGCGCTCGACGGCAATTTCTTCCTCTGGGATTGCACCCCCATTGACCAGCGGTGGGGCGATACGCAGGTCATTCAATGCCTCTAACGTCGGAATGAATCGACCTGGCCGCACCCACGCACCGTACTCGACGCGAGGCCGGTCGTCGGTCGTGGGCAGGGCGTCTGACGCGTAGCACATCAATCCGTCCCGGTCCGTCACCCAGGTGGCCAACAAGGCGGCAGGCGAATCGACTCCCACTTCACGCAACGTCGCCGCCACTTCCGGCTGGTTGAACCGCGCGGCGATTCGCTCGGCATCCAGCTCCATCGGTTCGAGCGAACCGATCAACATCATCTCATGTAATTCCGTCGTCCACAGAGTGGCGTGCGGAAAGACATCCAGAAAACTGCGGACGAGCGAACGCGTGTCCGCGTCCGTCTGCGTCGGCAACGGTAACCACTGAGCAAGAAGCCCATTCGGCTTCAAACGCTGCGAGGCCAGTTGGTAGAAATCGGTGGAGTAGAGATTGGCCACGCCTGCAGCGGAGGGTGGCGGCGGCTCAAGCGTAATCAGATCGTAGCGTTCCGTATTCCGCAACAACTCACGCCGGCCATCGCGCACCCGGACTTCGACCTCCCTATTCGTGCCGACTCCGTAGTTCCCATGAAAGTAAGACGCGCCCTGTACGACCGCGGGCAACAATTCCGCGCACACGCGTCCTTCCAATCGTGGATAACGCAGCAGACTGCCGGCGGTTATGCCAGTGCCCAAGCCGATGACCAAGGCATCGCGTGGTTCACCGCGATGAATGATCAAAGGCAGCAAGGCCTGCAAACGCATGTAGCGCAAGGAAGTCATCGCATCGCCGGAATTCGAAACGCCTTGGATATACAGGCGCCGGAAACGGTCCTCCCCCGAACCCTGTTCGAGAATCACCACCGTCCCTGCGGCGCTCGCCTGGTGAAAGAGCAACTGACCGCCGTGGGCTTCTGCCAGCAGACGGGCGAGATGATCCGGCCCAAGACCGATTCCTGCGACGATGGCCAAACCCGCACAAGCAACGGTGCCCCAACGCAATCGTCGCGAAACCGACGTCCCTTTCGACACCGCCACGATCCCAACAGCCGCGGCTGCAGCAGACATTAGTGCCAGACTTCGCTCCAGACCGAGCGTGGGAACCAGCACGAACCCGGCCAGCACCGTGCCGGCAATCCCGCCGACCGTATTCAGTGCGAGCACCCTTCCGGTATCCCGGCCAGAACTTGTGGCCTCGGCAGTCAATCGAAGCGCAGCCGGAAATGCTGCGCCCAGCAGGAACGTAGGAACCAGAACGATCCAGCCAGCAGCCACCACAAACCGGGCCGCCATCGCCAGAGATACCTGTCCCGTTGTGTTGAACACCCATATCCCTGTTTGGGTCTGAAGGGACGACAGCCAGTTGCCCGCAAGAAGAACTCCCAGCAGACCGGAAAGCCCCACGGCGGCGATGAGCACGCCGAAACTCCCCCATGGATCAGCCGTGCGGTCCGCGCGTCGCGAGTACCAGGTGCTTCCGAGAACAAGCCCAGTCAGGTAGGTCGCCAGCACAATCGCAAACGCGAAACTACGCGTGCTCGTCCATTGCACGATTGCCTGCGACCAGATCACTTCATACCCCAACGCCAGACCACCAACGACGGCATACAATCCCAAGGCGAGGCGGTTGCCCGGCAAAGCAGTGGGCCCGACGGAATCCGACTCGGCATAACCGCGTGCATCACGAGAACGCGCAACGAGCAGCGCGCCGAATGCCACAGCCATATTGATCGACGCAGCGGCAAACGCCGATCCGCGAACACCAAAGACGGGAATCAACAAGAAAGGGGCGAGCAATGCCCCCAGAATCGCACCCGTGGTGTTAGCCGCGTAGAGGCGTCCGCCGGTAGTGGCCACGCACGCCGCGCGAGGTGCCACGACACGCATCATGATCGGAACCGTGCCGCCCATCAGCACCGCGGGCAGGCCAACAAGCAGGAATGGAAGTCCCCAGGCAACCGGGCCTGCGTAGACTTCCAACCACACGAACCACGGCGCAGACTGGCTGAGCAGCCATGTCGCCGATACACCGAAAATCCCGATTCCAACTTCCACGAGGGCGTAGAACCGAAGCGGCCGAGCAAGCCTATCGGCACTTCTGCCAAACCAATAACTGCCAAGCGCCAGACCGGCAAAGAAGGCGCTCACCGCAATCGTTACCGCATGAACGTCCACTCCCACGATAACCGACAACTGTTTGACCCACAAAACCTGATACACCAGAGAAGCGCAGCCCGAAGCAAAGAGCAGACATGCTGGCCAAGCCACACCCGTGCCTGTGAATTCACGGGCTTCGCGACGAGCTTGCCGCTTCGCGGCACCCCGTTTCGCCGTGTCGGTCCGGCCTGTGGGGCTGGCTGAGAACCGGGCCGGCTTGTCTGCGTGCGTGTCTTCTACGGCGCGATTTGCCATGGTACTGCCCATTGAGAGACGAAGACGGCGCAAGAAGCGTTATGCTGCTCCCCGGCCAATCAGCGCCCCCAGTCAGGATTCTCCGCGAAACGTAACAAAGTTCGCGGAGAATCCTGTTCTGGTGCGACCAAGAACCTCTCCGGTTCTTCGTTTCAGGCTATTTGCTACCCGCACCTGCCGATTCCAGTTGCAGAAGCGCCTTCTTGACACCGCCAACCGTGAAGCTGCCGGGCATTTGCGCCGGTGGATATTCCTTGAATGTCTCCATAAATGCTCCAAGCTCATCATGGAGCGGGTAGATGAGGAAAACGTGGTCGATCACCCAGTCCCAGTAGGTGTTGGAGGTGATGGGCGCCCGCTCGAAAGGATCCGTCCTTAGGTTGATGAACAGTGGCATGCGCATGTCGCGGAATTCATGCTGCCAGATCGCCAGGGTTCCGGGGACATCCTGGACCTGGAAGTGCAGCTTCCAGTTTCCGTAGCGCATGGCCAGCAGGTCGAGGTCATCGGAGAAGTACCAAAGCTCCTTACGTCGGCTTGTCTTCTCCTGGCCGGTCAGGTAGGGAAGCTGGTTGTACCCGTCCAGGTAGTTCTTGAAGTTCTTCCCCATGGCACTGTAGCCCTTCTGCAGCTTGTCCTTGATATCAGAATCGCCGACAGCCGCCACCAGGGTGGGGAACCAGTCCAGGCCGGAGATGATCTCGTTGGAGACCTGTCCCGGT
Organism: Thermoguttaceae bacterium; assembly: GCA_963674835.2. Taxonomy (GTDB): domain Bacteria; phylum Planctomycetota; class Planctomycetia; order Pirellulales; family Thermoguttaceae. The sequence continues at coordinate 3,582,629 of CAXXKC010000003.1, read as the reverse complement.
TTGATATGACCCGGCCAGCGCACTATGCACGGAACCCGGAAAGCGCCTTCCCATCCGGTGTCCTTTTCGCTGCGGAAAGGGGTCATCGCGGCGTCGGGCCAGGTGTTCATGTGCGGACCATTGTCCGTGGTGTAGATGACAATGGTGTTATCGGCAACACCCAGTTTGTCGAGGGTATCCAGGACAGCGCCCACGTTCTTGTCATGGTCGATCATGGTGTCATGATACGGCCCCTGAAACGGACCTGCCTGGCCAAGGCTGGACGGTTTGGTGTGGGTACGCAAGTGCATGTGCGTGTAGTTCACCCACACGAAGAACGGCTTCTTTGCCTTGACCTGACGTTCGATGAAATCCTGCGAACGGGCCTGAATGTCGTCGTCAATGGTCTCCATCCGCTTTTTGGTCAGCGGTCCAGTGTCTTCGATCTTGCCGTCGGCAGTGCAATTCAGTACGCCCCGGGGACCGTATTTCTTCCTGAACTCCGGATTCTTGGGATAATCCGGCAACTCCGGTTCTTCTTCAGCGTTGAGATGATAGAGGTTGCCGTAGAACTCATCAAAGCCATGGTTGGTTGGCAACATCTCGTTCCGGTCTCCGAGATGGTTCTTGCCGAACTGCCCTGTGGCATAGCCAAAGTTCTTGAGAACCTGTGCCAGGCAAATGGTCTGATCCTGCAGACCCTGTGGGGCGCCCGGCATGCCGACCTTGGACAGCCCCGTGCGGGCAACGCACTGGCCGGTGATAAAGGTCGAACGCCCGGCAGTGCAGCTCTGCTCGGCATAATAGTCCGTGAACATCATCCCTTCCCGGGCAAGCCTGTCGATGTTGGGCGTCTTGAAGCCCATCAGGCCGAGAGAATAGGCGCTGACATCGGTGATGCCGATGTCGTCACCGAAAATGACGACGATGTTGGGTTTCTCCTGAGCCATACTGTGGCTCAGAGCTCCCAGGGTCACAAGGACCGCGAGGGCTGCAATTGGCACTCTCTTCATGGTGGATACCCCTTTCACTAAAAAGGTGACAGAAAGCCACAGTAGCTACTTCTACAACATCATTTTCGCGAAACGTCCTTTACGTGTTCTGTCCGTCAACGTTTTCGGTGCGACTCCTTGGCTTGACGCAAGGCGCCGGGTTCGACACTCTCAGGTACAGTCAACTCTGCCGCCAATAGGCATAAACGACAAGACATCGCTATTTGCTGGCCGGGTCGTCCAGACGCGGCTTCGCGGCGGGCGAAACATACACGCGCCCGGCAGACACCTCCTGCAATGCGGGGACCAAGTCCGTCGTCGCCGAACGTTTCAGCACATAGGCGGACGCGCCATAAGACAGGACTCGTTTCACTGCCACGGGGTCATCGTGGATGCTCAGTGCGACGAGTTGAATACCCGGAAACCGCTCCCGCAGGACGGCCAGGGCGTTCTTTGGGCCACTCACGGGAAACGACACATCCACTACTGCCAGATCAGGTTGTAGCTTCTCTGCCGTTTGCAGGAGCGAATTCTCGTCAGCTACCATGACGACCGACTCGAACCTCTCTTCCAGGAGGCTCCACACGCCTTGGAGCATCGCGCTATGACTATCTGCAAGGAGCACGGTCCCGTGTCTCATGGGGTTTCCAGTCCATCATCGCGCATCGCATACCGCCAGCGCCGAAGCGAACCTCTCCAAATCCCTCCGAACCCGACCGGCTGTCCAGAAAAAGACGTGACGTGGACGAGCCGGCAGCCGGGTCAGAGACTTCCCCAGCATCAACCCATTGTGGGGCCCGGCACCCCAGAGAGTCCATGAGTAAAACTACTCAAATCGCGCAAGAGAACGCGCAGGGATGTCCATCGGCAGGTTGGGGGAAGACTAACTCATAAGCGATGGAAGGGACTTCCCGTGCCGAAGCCGAATCACTCGGGCCCGATTATTTGGTGCCGTAAGGCGTACTGCACCAGGTCCGCCGTCGTCGACAGCCCGAGCAGCTTCATGATCCGGGCCTTGTGGTTTTCCGCAGTCCGTGCGGAAATGTGAAGCGAATTGGCGACTTCCTTGGCCGACCGACCTTCCGCGAACAACTGAAGGACCTCTCGCTGCCGAGGGGTCAAGTCAGACACGCCCTCTGCCTCACTTCGCGGTCGCAACGCGGATCGCTCTTTAAGACTCTCCGCCACCGCGGGAGTCACGTAGGTCCGCCCCATCAGGGACTCCTGAATCGCCTTAACCAGTTCGGAGCTGGCCGAGTGCTTCAGCACGAATCCCGAGGCACCTGCGCGCAAGGCCCGGGCCGCATAGGTGGCGTCCTTGTGCATGGTCAAGAAGATGACCTTTGCTCTGCAATTCGTTCTTTGAAGCTGCTTTAGTGCCTCCAAACCGTTCAGCCGGGGCATCGTGATATCGGCCAGAATGACGTCGGGCGAGAGGCGCTTGGCCGCCTCGACCATCTGCACGCCGTCCTCGACGATCTCGATCAGTTCGAAATCGGGTTCCAGAAGGCTTCGCAACCCTTCGGCGACAATGCGGTGGTCATCAGCCATGAGGATGCGAGGGCGATTCATGCGTCTTCCTCCGGCAACGGGATGCGAACCGCTATCGACGTGCCTTTTCCCGGCTCGGAACAAAGCGTCAGTTCACCTCCCACAAGCCGCACACGCTCCTCCATACTCGCCAATCCCAGCCCCGGCTTGCCTTGGACCTCGCTGGGATCAAACCCACGCCCCGAATCACGCACTTCAAGGTAAGCGAACTCGGAATCTGCATTAAGGACGACCTGCGCACTGTCCGCCATGGCGTGCTTCGCCACGTTCCTCAACGCCTCCTGCACGATCCGGTAGAGACAGAGAGCCTTGTCCTTTGGAAGTTCCTCCTGCAGGTCGCCACAGCGGAACTGAACCGCGTAGCCATGCCGCTCCCCGAATCCATTACATTCCGACCGCAACGCGTCTTCCAGGCCGAGATCGTCAAGAATCGCTGGGTGAATCTGCCGGGAAATCCGGTGCACATCGTCAGCTATCGTGACAAGGGAGTCCCTCAAGCCGCACAACCTTGCCCGCGACTCGCTCGACGCCGCAGGTTGCTGTTCCAGTTTCCCGGCTTCGATCGCGGTAGCCGCCAGACGCTGCGAGAGGTCGTCGTGCAGCTCTCGCGCCAAACGTTTGCTCTCGTCCTCCTGGGCCGTAAGCAATCTGCCGGCCAGGTGGCGTGCCTCGGTTCGGCTCTTGCGGAGCGCCTCAACCGCCTGCGCGTGGCCCAGTGTATTGGCGAACACCTCTCCAATGAGACTGAGTCCCCGCACCGTCGCATTGTCCCAGCCGCGCTCTTCGTGAAGGCGTCCGAACGCGATCATTCCGATAGTGCTTCCCGAAACGTGCAACGGAAGTGCGATTGCCGATTTCAAGCCGACTTGCCGCAAAAGCTCCCTTTCACACTGCGCCTCATCAGGCAAATCGGCGATGGTCGTGAAGCAGACCGAATCGCCTTGGAGCATGTTCTTCCAGAGCCAGGGAATCTCGGTCAGTCGAATTCTAGCGGGAACATGTTCGGAGTCTTCTACCACCCACGAGTAGGTGGCCTCAAGCTCACTTCCATCCGTCGAAACACGAAACAGCGAGCCTCTGTCCAAATCGAGGAACTCGACAATCTGTCCCAATGCTCGCTTGATTTCGGGGCCTATTTCGTCGGTCGGCAAAGCGACGAATCGCGACGACAAGTCCGACAGGAGCGACTCGAACCGCAGCCGCTCCGCCAACGCCCGCTCCGCATGTCGCCGCCGTACACGATTGACAACCAGCCCAGCGATGACGACGCTCTGCAGAGCCAAGACCAACAGCCCTGCAACGAAGTAGAGGCCGTACTGCTCCCAGAATGTTGCCTCCCGATACCGCAGAGTCGAGCCCTCTGGCAGTATGTCTTCGCGGATGCCCCATCGACGCAACTGGCGCGCGTCGAACATGAGCTTATCCGTATCCAGGCCGGCGAATGGAATATCCGATGGTCGTTCCCCCTGAAGCACGCGGGCTGCCATCCGGCCGGCCAGTTCCCCTTGCATTTCAACCTCTACTAGACTTCCGCCCACAATTCCATGTCCCAGCAGCGTGTCCCAAAGACCGAACAGGGGCGCGGGGCACACCTCACTCACTTTCTCCACCACTTCCCGAGTCACGTAGTTGTTGCCGGACGCGTCCTTGTCGTAGACCAGCATCAGCACGACGGAACGCGGATCAACACCGGCCATCCGGTCCAGCAGTGCTGGCAGCGGAAGCCCGACCAGGTAGTCCACCCGCAGCGCTTTCTTGTATTGGGCGATAACGGATCGCGTAAGATCATGAACGCCCTTGTCCGAGTTCGACCCGCCACAGATCACAAGCAGATGCTGGGCTTTGGGATAGATGTCCAGGGCCACGTGAACCGTTCCATCAATGTCCAAACGAAACGCAACACCGGTCACGTCTGGCTCGGCGCAAGCTTGCTTCGCCAACTCGACTCCGACGCTACAAAAGACGATCGGAACGTTGGGAAACAGAACGGCCCGATGCGCCAGGGTCAACTCAAGAGCGGGGCGGTCGACGGTAATCACCAAATCGACTTGCCTGTCAGCATATTTCCTCTGCAGCAGAACAACCCACTCGCGGACGTACTCAGCGTCCCCGTAGCGAGGAAGATCGAGGTATTCGATGTTCAACTCGACGCCTTGAGCCAATTCCTCTGCGATTGCCCGACGAATCCCTCGGTCCCAGTCGGCGTTGACGGGCATCAATGTCCTGTAGCTGTACAGAACGACGACCTGCTTCTTCCTGCCCGGAGCCTCACCTCGTGCCAAGGCTGTTCCGGCCAGTCCCACGGCGAGCATGGCACCAACAAACGCGAAGCGCAATTGTCTCGTCATTCCCCGCGGGGTTGTCCTTGGTCTGTGATCCGCAAAGGCCGAAGGCATGTCAGTTCGTCGATTCAATGTTTGCCGGGACCTCTGGAAACCGGTCAAGTCGCTGGATTGGCTGCCAGACAATCACCTTGACGGCCACAGGATACCGCAACACATTCTAACAAGGGGGTTGCCTCGCGCAGACGGACTCCCATCAGGCAGTCTAGAAAACCGGCAAATCTTGCCTCCCCTCCCCTATGGGGAGCGGGCGCAGGGGCCATTCCGTGACCGAGTCCGTGCCAGATAGCGATAGCCCACCGTAGGGTGGGAAAGTAACTCGCCAACGACACCAAGTCTTTCCCACTGCCAAAGTCCCAGCACAACCGAGAACTTCAGAGTTGTGCATGGACCTGTGCGCTGCGCCGCGTTATCGGTGCATGAACTTCGATCATTCCTCCCGCCTGAAACATGGAATCCATGACAACCCACTGGCAATGCGGCAGTCGAAATCGGGAAGGCCATGCAAGACGCCGATCAGCACAAGTCCAAACAGGCTTCCGCACCGCTCGGAGAAACAGCGGCACTAAGCTGGAGCGAGAAGCGTCTGGGACGACTCCTCCAACCAAGAGTGCCTGCATCGAACGGCGAGAACCCCTGTTTTCCGTTCGTTCCTTGTGGCGCCTGCTGAACACGTCCACAGAAGAGCAAGCGTGGCCGCCAGCGCCGTTTCGGCCACTATCCGCCGTTAATCGCCATCATCGGCTGCGACAGTGTCAAGAGTCGGTCTACGAACCGCCCACATTCTCGAACAGGTAATTCCCATAACCCAAGATGACCAGCGCACCCAGCAATACCGCCAACCCGCCTAGCATCATCCGCAACGGCCGCCCCTTGGCGCTCTGCCACTCGCCGCACAGAATACCCCAGAGCCCCGAGAAGAGAATGATTGCGCAGTAAAACGCCGCCCACCCCAGCGACTTGCCGAACGTCCCCATCATCGAGGCTCCCCGACCGTACAGCGTGATCGAACCCATCCATATCACGCCCATCAGCGCCCCGAGAACCCAGTAACTGAGAGTCCCCGGTTCCCGAAATCGCGACCACGTTCCGTTCCGTGTCAAAAGAACCGAGCAGTAGATGGCATTCACCACGAAGCTCCCCAGCAGCGGCCACACCCAAAGCGCGTCCGTCGCCGCCAACGGATCCGCGCCCTGCTTGGCCGCGGCAACTTCGATGGGACTCCCAAACTGAAAGGCGAAGTTGAGCATCGGGTCAAACAGTCCCGACGCAATAACGATGGCCAACCCAAAGACCAAACGCTGCCTCGAGCGCCGCCCCGACGGTGCATCCTCTACCGCGATCGCCTCGCCCGATTGCCGATCGCGAAGCACCCCGGCGACGGCGCAAATCGTTACGCCGCCCACGATCACCGCGATCCCCAGCAACGTGGCCAGTCCGCCCGGCGACACGATCGCCGCCGGATCCTTGATCGCCATCGTCACCAGCGATCCCAGCGCAAGGCTCAACCCGATCGTGATCGGAAAGGCAAGGCTGATCCCCAGCAGATCGATCCCTTGGCCGAACAGAAAGTTGGCCACACCCCACAGCATCCCAAAAACAAACACCAGCACCAGCACCCGCGTGCCCACGGCCGCATAGACCGCCGGCAGTTGCGGCACCGTCCATGCGGCCACCGCCCACGACATCACGACCATGCCAACCACAGAGTACACCAGCCACGTGTTCTCCCACGCCCATCGCGTGGTTCGCTTCAGCGGCAGGGCGTACGTCCCGTTCAATGCCCCGGCGAGCCCCACTACCAGCAGTCCCATCAAGGAAGTCATCTGTTTCCCCGCACGTCTCCATGAGGGCTCCTACCCGTGGGATCGTTGACACACGAACGAATGTATGATAAATAAGACAATTGTTCAATAGGGGGCCCCTATGCTCAACGACGACGTCGGCCATCGCGTACAACTTCTGCGCAAACGCTGTGGACTGTCCATCCGACAACTGGCCGTCTCGGCCAAAGTCACGCCCGGCATCATCTCCTGCATCGAACGTGGCAAGTCGTCGCCCAGCATCACCACGCTACAGAAGATCCTCAGCGCACTCGGAACCGATCTGGCAACCTTCTTCTCCGAAGGCCCCAAAGAAGACCCCGGCCCGATCTTCCTCCGCCAACGCATGCGCACGATCAGCGACGAGCACCGCAGCTACACCATCCTCTTCCCCAAACGCCGCGGCATCGCCGTCGAAATGTTCGACGAACAAATCGCGATCAGCAAGCGCCGCCCGCCCTTCGAAAAACTCAAGTGCGATGTAGCCGGATACATCCTCTCCGGCGCCCTGGTCCTCGAAATCCAAGGCAAAGAAAAACACCCCACGCTGCGACCCGGCGACGCCTTCTACATTCCCCGCGGATGCGTCCACCGCGGCTACGCCGCCGAGGAGCCGGTCCGCTTGGTTACGGTCTACTATCCGGCAAGCTACTAGCCCACGAGGAGACGCGCTCTATGCAAATCAAATGGCCTTGGGAGTTCCCCGGCGTCCACTGGCTGGGCGAAGAAGAAGAGCAAGCCGTCCTCGACGTCCTCCGCTCCCGCTCCATGTTCCGCTACTACGGCGTCAACAAGCCCAAGTACGTCGATGCCCTCGAAGCCGCCGCCCGCGAGTTCTACGGCACCCGCTTCGCCCTCGCCGTCAACAGCGGCAGCGGCGCTCTGACCACCGCCATGGCCGCGCTCCAGGTCGGTCCCGGCCAGGAAGTCATCGTGCCGGCGTTCATGTGGGTGGCCACGGTTGCTGCCGTCGTGCAGGCCAATGCCATCCCCGTGCTCTGCGAAGTCGACGAGAGCCTCACCATCGACCCCGCCGACCTCGAAAAGAAGATCTCCCCACGCACCCGGCTCATCGTTCCGGTTCACATGGCCGGAAGCCCGTGCAATATGGACGCCGTCATGGCCGTCGCCGATCGCCATGGCATCCCCGTCCTCGAAGACGTCGCCCAGTCCAACGGCGGCACCTACCACGGTCGAAAACTCGGCACCTTCGGCTCCGCGGGCATCTTCAGCTTCCAGATCAACAAGAACGCAACCGCCGGCGAAGGCGGCCTCATCATCACCAACGATGAAACCCTCTATCGCCGCGCCTTCTCCGCTCACGACATGAGCCTCATGTGGCGCGACGGCCAGCCCTTCGACCCCGAGCCCGAAGTCCTCGCCTGGGCACAAGGCCGCCGCATGTCCGAACTCTGCGGCGCCGTCGCTTCGGTCCAGTTCCGCAAACTCCCTCGCATCGTCGCCCACATGCAGGCGTCCCACCACCGCATCCGCGCCATGCTCGCGGGCATCCCGGGCGTTCAACTCCGCCCGCTCAACGACCCCGATGGCGACGCCGGCCCCTTCCTCATCCTTTTCCTCGACGACGACGCCAAGGCCGTCCGCGCCGCCGAGCGGCTGCGCCAGGCGGGCGTGCACAGCGCCATTCGCATCGCCGACTACGGAATGCACGTCTACTCCAATATCCAAACACTCATCCACAAAACGCCCCTGTCGCCGGCGGGCAACCCCTGGTCGCTCGCCGAAAATGCCCAGAGCGTCTTCGACTACCACCATGGTGCCTGCCCGCAAAGCGACGCCATCTTCGCTCGCTCCGTGCTCGTGCCTATCCCCTCGTGCCTCACCGAAGAACAGGAATCCCAGGCCGCGGCGGCCATCCGCGAGGCGGTCAGCGCGTAAGGTCAAACGTACCGCCTTCCGACCACCATGGACCGGCCCGACGAACTCCCCGCAAGAACACCTTCTGCAAAGACCGTCCCATGAACTCCAAAGAGCGAATCCTGGCCGCGTTGGAAGGTCGCCCAGCCGACCGCGTTCCCATCCTGTTCTGGTGCTTCGGCTTCCCTGCTCCGCCCGGTCTCGGCTGGCAAACCGATGGACGCCCCGTCCCCTACTGGTACACCAACCGCCTCGAGCACATTCACACCCTGCCCTACCCCTGGAAGCTCGAAGACGAGTTCCGCCGCGCCGAGGCTTGGCTCTCGATCGGTGTCGACGACATGCTCGAAGTCTCCGTCCCTTGGAGCCACGATCCCGCCGTCACCTTCGAAGACAAGCTCCTTCCCCCCGGCGCCACCGGTGGTGATCCCCGTTATCCCGTCATGTTTCGCCGCTACACGACGCCCGCCGGATCCCTCGAACACGCGGCCAAGCGAACCGGTCCCGAAGCCCCTGGTTGGCCCGTCCAGCCGGACCTCGTCGCACTCCTCGAAGACTACAACGTCGCGCGCGCGACCAAGCACGCCGTCACCACTCCTGCCGAAGTCTCGCTCGTGCGCCACCTCTTCATGGCGCCCGACGAATCCCAGCGGTGGTGGTTTGCCGACCGCATCTCCCAGATGCGCCCCTTTGCTCAAGAGCGTGGACTCCTCGTCCAGGCGTGGAGCGCCTTTGGCATGGATGCCGCCGTCTGGCTCACCGGAACCGAGGGCGCCGTAATGATGGCCATGGACGCCCCCGACGACTTCGCCCGCCTCATCGATCTCATCGCCGAAACCGACTACGCACGGACCGAGCTGGCCGCATCGACCGATGGCGTCGACCTCGTCTGCCAGCGAGGCTGGTACTCCTCCACCGACTTCTGGTCCCCAAAACTCTTCGACAAGTACGTCTATCCGCACGTCGCCGAAATGGCCGCCGTGGCCCACCGCTACGGCAAGAAGTTCGGCTATGTTCTCACCACCGGCGTGGCCGCCCTCGGCCCGCGCCTGGCCGATGCTGGTGTCGACCTCCTCTACTACGTCGATCCCCTGTTAGACAAGGTCACCGCCGAAACGGCCCGCGATCTCCTCGCCGGACGCATGACCATCGTCGGCGGCACGAACGCCATCCGCTTGGCCTCCGGCGACAAACAGGCCATCCGCAGCGAGGTCCAGCACGCCATCGACGTCCTCGGCCCCACAAACCGCTTTATCCTCTCGGCCACCGACGCCCTCTTCCCCGACACCCCGTGGGAAGGCGTCCAGGAGATGATTCGCGCGTGGCAGGAGAAAACCTGATCGCTTGTTGACCGTCGCATAAGTAGTGACACCAGGGCGACCAACGGGAGCCCGGTATTCGCATTGTTTTCGTGAGCCCACCAGCCTACTGCTTCTTCGGTAAATAAAAAGGGCGCATCCCATGAACGACGTTCCTCGCGACTGGACGCTCACTCCGCGGGTCGGCGTCTCCGCTCTCTGTAGCCCCCTCGAAGTCGGCGCCGATCGCGCCCCTCAGGCCGCCCGCCAGTTGGCCGAGCTGCTGGAAAAGCTCGGGTGCGAAGTCGTCCAGGCAGGCGTCGTCGACGACCCCGAAAAATCGACCGCCGCCGGCCGCCAGTTCACCGAATCCCACGTCCACGCCGTCGCCTGCGTGGCCACCAGTTGGTTCGAAGACTACCTCGTTGTCGATCTTCTCGAAGAATGCCCCGCGCCCGCTCTCCTCTGGTCCCTGCCCGGCATGGAGACCGGCGCCCTCTGCGGCGTCCAGCAATTGACCTGCTGCCTCAAAGAGCTCGGCCGGCCGCTGCAAGCCGTCTTCGGTCCCCTCGATGCACCCCAGCCGAAACGCCGTGCGTCCACCTTTCTCCAGGCGGCCGCCCTCGCCTACCGCCTCCGCCGCGCGCGGATCGGCCTCGGCGGACACCGCGTCGCCGGCATGACCGAAGTGGCCGCCAGCGAATGGGCCCTCAAGCGTTCCCTCGGGCCGCGAATCGTCCCCCTCGATCTGCCCCAACTGCTGGCCCGCGCACAAGAGATGCCTGAAGACGAAGCCCAGACCCGCTGGCAGCAACTCGTCGACCGCGCCGCCGCCTGCGAAGTCTCCCAGCGCGACGGCATCGACACCATGCAAGTCTTCGCCGCCGTCACCGAGCTCATCGATCGTTATCGCCTCGATGCCCTTACGATCGGCTGCTACCCGCACCTCATGGGCCGCGTCTGCCTCGCTGCTTCCCTCCTTGCCGAACGAGGCATCCCTCTCGGTTGCGAAGGCGACGTCAATGGCGCCGTCGGCCAACTCATGCTCACCCTCTTGACCGGCCAGCCCACGCACAATACCGACTGGCTCGACCCCATGGAAGACGGCAGCGTCGTCTTCACCCACTGCGGCTCCGGATCCCTCAACCTCGCCCACCATCCCGAAGACATCCGCCTTGCCTCCGTCCGCCTCATGGGCCAAGGCGCTTGCGCCCTCTTCCCCGCGCGCCCCGGACCCGTGACCCTCCTCAACCTCGTTCCGCGCGGTGCCGGTTACCAGGCCGCCCTCTTGGAAGGCGAAGCTGTCCCGACCACGATGGTCTTCCCCGGCAATCCCCTGCGGGTTCGCTTCGCCGCTCCGGTCGATCGCCTCATCGAGTGGATCCACGACGAAGGCATCGGTCACCACTGGATGGCCGCCTACGGCCACATGGGCGAAACCATCCGCTGCTGGTCACACCTCGCCGGCCCCGACCTGCGCCTCATCGACGCACCCGCACCATAAGCCCTTGCCCGCGCACCTCCCCTCACTCGCAAGCGGGAGTGGGACCGGGGGTGAGAGTGCGCAAAACATCACACTCACCGCACCCCATCCGCCATCCCCATCACCGTCTCGATCATCCGCCTTCCCGCCTCCGGCCCATCGAACACCGCCGTCAACGCCTCGTAACTCTCCTCGGCCACCGCCTCTGCCGTCGCAACATATCCCTGCACGTGCCCGTTAACCAGGCTCACCACAAACGCCCGGTTCGGCCACCGTCGCTTCAGCTCCAAGCCATACTCGACAAACCACTCTCCCGGCAAGCCAATCAGCGACACCTCGCCCACCTGCACCACTTGCACCTCCACCGGCGCGTCCTCCTCCAACGCCCGCTGCAAGTCTCCTCGCTCCTGCAAGTGCGCAAGCTGCACCGTCCCCTCCGCCCCGAACACGGCGCACTCCGCCCCGCGAACCTTCGCTGCCTCCGCTCCCGCCTCCTTCAGCCGGCGAAACTCGGCCCGGTGATGATCCAATAGCCGCTCCGCCTCTGCGACTTCCAAGAACCTCCGCCGCGGCAACGCCATCTCGCCAACGACGCCGCCCAAACGGCAATCACTCGAAAAACGGCTCCGATCCAGCCGCTCCATACTCCTCGCCACCGACTCCCCCAACTTCCGTCCCAGCCGCTCCGCCTCCTCAAACGTCTGTCCCGCGACGAATCGGCGAGGACTCTGATCTCCACACGGACCCGTGTGATACAGCACCGGCAACGTCGCCCCGAACCGTTCCCGCAGCACCTCCCGCGCGTAATGTGGAAAATCGGCCGACACGAGCGTCGAGTCCTCATGCAAAACGGTCGGATGCATTCCGTAAATCACGACAACCGCCCGCAGCCGCCCGCCATCCGTCTCGCGTACGCCCAGAATGCCCACCTCCGGATCGGTCGCTCCTTCACTCGATAACCGATTGCCGCCCACGCCGCGCGCATCGGCCGTGGTCCAAGCGATCTCTGCCGGCCCCACATTCGCCGCCGCTTGCTCCGCGGCTGCCACCACGCGATCCGCCAGCATGTCCAGATACGCCGCATCCGGCGCCGGAACAGCCGCATCTCCACTCCAGGCAACCAGCCGCGCCGTCACCGGGCCCGAGTGCGTATGCGAACAACTCATCAGCACGCACCGTTCCGGCACGCCCGTCCGCTCCGCCACCGCCCGCCGGATCGATCTCGCCCGCGGCGGGTCGAGCATCAGCAAGTCCAACGCGATCAGCATCGCCCGTTGCCGCCCGTCGTCCAAACAGAGCGCCGATGCCAACAGCGGATCGTGCACCCCTGTCGCGATCCGCTCCACGTGCGGATAGCCGAACAGCGCCACGGGCCCCGCCGGGCTGATGTCCACCACCGACGCTCCAGCCCGGAGACTCATCCCTGCCCTCTTCCCCGCCAGTTGCCGCCGATCGGAATGTCGGCATTCGCGAAATAGTTGTCCTCCACTTCGCACGGCATGCTCAACTCCAGAAGCAGCGCCGGCCCGATCCCCGTAAACTGATGCTCCACTCTCGCAGCCACCGCCAACACTTCCCCCTCGCCCATCTCCCGCCGCGTCTCTCCACACTCCATCGCCACACGCCCCTTCACCACGAAGAACGTCTCGTGCTTCCGCCGATGCCGATGCCTTGGGCATGTCTGCCCATCGAAGACGAACAGATACTTGCCGCAGTACCCCGCCTCGACCTCATTGGCGATCCAGCACTCGATCAACCCGATCCTCGCGAAATCGCCCAACCCAAAATCCAACACCAGCGGCATCACCGGCGGCATCGCGATTCCCCACTCCCCGACCTGCCGCCGAAACGCCTCTAGCGCCCCCTCCGCGGCCGCCCCCTTCATCGCAATCCCCATCGCCTTATCAAGTTCTTCCATAGTCATATCTCAGTTGCCGCCCTCACAACCCGAACCCCCAACCTCTCCAGCGATCCCAGCACCCGCCGGTCCGCTCCCGCATCACTCACCAACCCCGCCCAATCCTGAAGCCGCCCGAACCGCCACAACGCCGTCTTCCCCAATTTCGAATGATCGGCAACAACGAACACCCGCTCCGCCGCGGCCGTCATCTTCCTTAACATCCGGGCAACCTCCGCCGATCGGTTGTACACGTTCCCGCGACGGTCCACGCCATCCGCCCCTACGAAAGCCACGTCCGCCTGCAGCGTTTCCAGGTTGGCCTCCGTCAACGCGCCGGTCAGGTCAGCCGCCTCCGCGCGAAGATACCCGCCCAACAGCAACACGCCAATCTCCCCCTCATACTGAAGCTCGCTGGCGATGGGCAACGATGTCGTAATGACCGTCAAACCCTTCTTGCCCCTCAACTGCCTCGCCAGCGCCAACGTCGTCGTGCCCGAATCCAGCAACACCGACTCACCGTCGCCGACCAAAGCCGCCGCGGCGCCGCCAATCGCCGTCTTCGCCTCCTCATGTTCCTTCGCTCGCCGCAGAAAATCAAACTGAAAGCTGATCCGCGCCTCCAAAGCCGCCCCGCCATGCGTGCGAATCACCTTCCCTTCCCGCGCCAACGCCTGCAAATCCCGGCGCACCGTCATACCGCTCACGCCCAGCACCTCGACCAACTCCTCCACCGAGCACTCACCCCGCCCTTCCAGCATCCGGCAAATCTGCTCTCGTCGTGCAAGCTGGCTCATTCCGCGATCTCCCGCCGTTGCCTCCCGCGCCCCGCCCCCGCTTCCATCAGCCGCACCCCAGGTCTTTCTCCGTTTCCCCAATGGCTTCGTCGATCATGTCCAGCCCCTTCAGCAGCGCCCCCTCATCCATCACGATCGGCGGACTCATCCGCAGAATGTGCCCCGCCGGAATCCACGCCAACCCCTTCGAAAACGCCTTCCGATACACCAACTCGCCCGCCTCGTCGAACGGCTCCTTCGTCTGCCGATCCTTGACCAACTCGATCCCCATCAGGCATCCCTTCGCTCGCACGTCGCCCACGATCGCGTGTTCCCGCTTCATCGTCTCCATGCGACGCTGGGCCACCTCGCCAAGCCACCTCGCGTGCTCCAGCAGGTTCTCCTCCTCGATCACCTCCGTCGACGCCAGCGCCGCTGCGCACGCCATCGGATTGCCCCCATAGCTGCTCGACGCCGAAATCTTCTCAAAGCTCTCCTGGTACGGTTCGCGAACCGCCACGCATGTCACCGGAAATCCGTTGCCAAAACCCTTGCCGATCGTCACGACGTCCGGCACCACGTCCCAGTGCTCCGTCGCCAGCCACCGGCCCGTGCGTCCCCAGCCGGTCAGCACCTCGTCCGCCATCAACAGCACCTTCCTCTCGTCGCACCACCGCCGCAACTTCGGGAAGAAATCGTCCGGCGGCATGATCGATCCGGCCCAACCCTGGATCGGCTCCAGCACGAAGCCGGCCACGTCGCCCACCGTCGCCTTCTGCACATACTCGTCGTAAAACGCAAGGTACTGGTCCGTGTCGAGCGAGCCGTCCGCCTTCGTCCACAGCGGCCGATACGGATCCGGCCGTGGCACCAGGTGCGATCCCGGCGCCCGCACCCGCCCATAGATCTGCGACCGAATCTGCGCCAGCGAAACCGCCCCGTACGTCTTGCCATGAAAGTCCTGAAAGCACGAAATCATCTCGTTGCGCCCCGTCGCCGCGCGCAGCACTCGCAACCCCGCCTCCACCGCCGCCGTGCCCGCATCATAAAACTGAAACGCGTTCAGACCGCCCGGCAACACGTCCGCCAGCTTCTCCACCAATCGAGTCTTGATCGGCGTGGTGAAGTCGTGCGCGTTCATCAACTGGTGCGCATACTTGGCCACCGCCTCGCTCACCTTCGGATGGCAGTGTCCCAGCGTGGCCACGTAGATGCCCGACGAGAAATCCAGATACCGATTCCCGTCCACGTCGACCAGTTCGCATCCCCGGCCCGACTCAAAAGCCACCGGGAACAGCTTGACCTGGCCGCTAAGCCCCTTGAAGTGCCGCGTGCAACGACGGTGATACTCCTGCGACCGAGGCCCCGGCGGCCGACAAACGATCCTCGGGCACGCACCTGGATCCACCGCCGCCCACCGAACGCTCGAAAACTCGCCCGCACTCATCTTTCTCTCCTACCTTCCAAGCCAAGGGACGGTCCCAATCTTCGCGCCAGCGAAAACAAGCCCGTCCCTTTCCACCCTCCGCAATGTGCACTACTGTTCAAACATGTTCAATATGAACACAGCCCCTAGCCCCTGTCAATCACTCGCAATGCACTATACATGGGGGCCACCACCCCTTCCCTGGCTTGAGCCATGCGTATACTAGTGTTACAGTGAGGTAACACCGTTGCGCCAGGGAGGACGCCCGACAACGCCCCCGCGCCCCTCCCCCGCCAGCCTCGTCTCCCGTCGCCCGACCATGCCGCAACCCAAAGCCGTAGGAATCGACCTCGGAACGACCTTTTCGGTCACGGCCTGGGTCAACCCGCAAGGGCGCTCCGAGATCATCCCCAACGCCGAAGGCGACCTCCTCACGCCCAGCGTCGTACTCTTCGACGACGCCGAGGTCATCGTCGGCAAAGAGGCCCGCAGCGCCCTCGGCGTCCACCCCGACCGCGTCGCCGAATGGGTCAAACGCGACATGGGCGCGCCCGTCTACAGCCACCCCGTCCGCGGCGAACACCTCCCGCCCGAAGTCATCCAGTCCTGCATCCTTCGCAAACTGCGAAGCTCCATCACCAACACCCTCGGTCCCGATACCCGCGTCGTCATCACCGTCCCCGCCTACTTCGACGAGCCTCGCCGCAAGGCCACCGCCGACGCCGGCGAAATGGCAGGCCTCTCCCTACTCGACATCGTCAACGAACCGACGGCCGCCGCCCTCTCCTTCGCCGAAGCCCTGGGCTTTCTTTCTCCCCAGGGCACAGCCACCGAAGCCATGACCGTCCTCGTCTACGACCTCGGCGGCGGCACCTTCGATGCCACGCTCCTCCGCATCGCCCCCGGCGAAATCCGCGCCCTGGCCACCGACGGCGATGTCCAACTCGGCGGCCACGATTGGGACCTCCGCCTGGTCGACTGCGTCGCCGAACAGTTCCACGAGATCCACGACCTCGATCCACGCAGGGACCTCAGCGCCTTCCACCGCCTCTATCAGGAAGTCCTCAACGCCAAGCACACGCTCTCCGCCCGCAACCGTGCCGTCGTCCACTTCGAGTACAGCGGCTTCTCCGCCGATATCCCGCTCACGCGCGAACTGTTCGAGCAACGCACGGCCGACCTGTTGGAACGCACGGCCTACACCACCCGCCAACTCGTCGCCACCGCACAGATCGATTGGTCCGACGTCTCGCGCATCCTCCTCGTCGGCGGTGCCACGCGCATGCCCATGGTCCAGCGCATGCTCACCGAGCTCACCGGCAAAACACCCGACCACACCGTCAATCCCGACGAAGCGGTTGCCCGGGGTGCCGCGCTCTACGCCCACTACCTCCTTCAGAAGCAGAGCCAGCAAACCGGCGGCCCCAAACCGGTGTTCGAAGTCGTCAATGTCAACGCCCACAGCCTCGGCATCGAAGCGGTCGAACCCCAAACCCTCCGCAAGACGAACGTCGTCCTCATGCCGCGCAATACCCCCTTGCCGGCAACCGTCACCGAACGCTTCACCACCAAGCAGCAAGGGCAACGCTCGATCGTCATCCGCATCCTCGAAGGCGAGAGCACCGTTCCCGACGAGTGTTCCACGATCGGCCGCACATCCCTCCGCGAGCTTCCGCCCAGCCTTCCCCAGGGCTGGCCCATCGACGTCACGTTCCAATACGCCACCAACGGCCGCCTCAGCGTCCACACGGCCGTCCCCGGAACCGACCGCCACCTCAGCCTCCAGTTGCAGCGCGAGGTCGGCCTCTCCGACGAAAGCATGTCGCGCTGGCAACAAGCCGTATCTTCCCTCGCCGGCTTCGACGTCTTCGAATCGATGCTCGACAGCGACTCCCCCGGCCAGGAAGCCGATGCCGAATTGCTCCCACTGTCCCAAGCCCCCGATCAACCAGGCCCCGCCCAGCCAAGCCCTGCCCAGCCCGACACTGTCCAGCCGCCCCCGCTAGCCCCCGTCGACCGCCCCGAAGACGAAGCCGCCCCCCAACCGCCATCGCCCACCCAGCCTCCGAGCAAGCATTCCCTCGGGATCGTCGACATCCTAGGCTACATCCTCTCGACCGTCATTGGACTCGTCCTCGGGTACGTGATCATCTCCTGGCTGTTTCCCCAAAGCGATTTCCTGCGATGGTTCCGATGAAACGGCCCGTCGACGGCCGATGCTCTTCATGGTTGGTCCCATCAAACCGAGGGTTGAAGGAAGATCCTCATCGACGAATGATAATCTGAGCCAACAATCGCTCCCAACGGCAGTCCACCCAAGGACATCGCCTGTATGACCTCCGAATCCGAACCCGCCATCGGCATCGACCTCGGCACGACCTTCTCCGTCCTGGCTCGCCTGGACGAGGCCGGCAATCCCGTCACGGTCGTCAATGCCGAAGGCGATCACCTCACTCCCAGTACGGTCCTCTTCGACGGGGACGACGTCGTCGTAGGACGCGAGGCCCTCAAAGCCTTGGCCAGCGAGGCCGATCACGTCGCCGAATGCTCCAAGCGCGAGGTCGGACACCAAGTCTTCCACAAAGCCTTCGATGGCAAACAGTATCCTCCCGAAGTCATCGAAGCCTGGATCCTCGCCAAGCTCTACCGCGACGCCGCCGTCCAAATCGGCCCCTTCCAGAAGGTCGTCATCACCGTCCCCGCCTACTTCGACGAAGTCCGCCGCAAGGCCACCCAGGATGCCGGCTACATGGCGGGCCTCGAAGTCCTCGATATCATCAACGAACCGACCGCCGCTGCCGTCGCCTTCGGCTACCAGGAAGGCTTCCTCCGTCACAACGCGCCGCAGAAGCCGCAGCGAATCCTCGTCTACGACCTCGGCGGCGGCACTTTCGACGTGACCGTCATGGAAATCCGCGGTAACGAGTACATCGCCCGCGCCATCGATGGCGATGTCCAACTCGGCGGCTACGATTGGGACCGCCGACTGGTCGATCTGGTCGCCGAGGCCTTCATCGCCGAACATTTTGCCGACCCCCGCGAAGACCCCGTCGCCGCCGGCAAACTCTGGCGCGAATGCGAGGATGCCAAGCGAACCCTCTCCGCGCGCACCAAGGTCTCCATCCCCTGCGACTACCGCGGATTCTCCACCCGCGCGACGATCACCCGCCAGCAGTTCGAAGAAGCCACCCAAGACCTCCTCGACCGCACCCGCTTCACGACCACCCAAGTCCTCAAGGCGGCCGGCGCCTCCTGGGACAAGATCGACCGTGTGCTCCTCGTCGGCGGCTCGACGCGCATGCCCATGGTCCGCGACATGCTCCGCCAACTCTCAGGCAAAGAACCCGACGCCTCGGTCTCCGCCGACGAAGCCGTCGCTCACGGCGCCGCCCTGCATGCCGGCGTCCTGCTTGCCCAAAGCCAGGGAAAGCCCCCGGCGCTAACCATCAAAAACGTCAACGCCCACAGCCTCGGCGTCGTGGGCACCGACCCGCTCACCCGCCGCAAGCGGTCCGGCATCCTCATCCCCCGCAACACGCCCCTCCCCGTTACCGCTCGCCGCACTTTCCACACTCAAAAACAGAACCAGCGATCGATCCTCGTCGAAGTCGTCGAAGGCGAAAACCCCTCGCCCGACGCCTGCACGCTCGTCGGCCGCTGCAGCGTCCGCCGCCTGCCGCCCCAGCTCCCCGCACGTTCACCCATCGACGTCCTCTTCCACTACCAACCCGACGGCCGCCTCAAAGTCCGCGTTGCCGTCGCCGGCAGCACCGTCAAAGTCGAGACCGTCTTCCAACGCGACAACGGCCTCCCCAAAGAACACCTCGACGGCTGGCGCCAATTCATCAGCGGCCAACAACCCACCAACTACACATAACCTCCCACCAACGAGCCTCCCATGCCCAACTCCCACCCAATCCTCCTCCCCTTTATCCTCGCCTTGCTCTGCCTGCCCATGGTCGCCTCCTCATCCCAAGCCCTGACCGTCTTGAACAAAGGACGCTGCGGCCAGAACAGCCCCATCACGCGTGATCGATTCGAAGCCGATGTGCTCAAATCCACCCCCAAGCCCGACTACGTCCTCATCTACATCGGAATGAACGATGTCATCAACGACCACTTCTTCACGCCCTTGGACGAGTACATCGAGAACGTACGTTGGATGATCCAACAGTCGCGCAAGGCGGGCATTACGCCCATCGTTTGCACCATACACCATGTCGTCGAAGACAAGGTCTACACGCATCATCCGCGCGAAAAATTCGCCCCGGAAACCGTCAATGGCAAAATGGACCGCTACAACGCGGCCCTCAAGAAACTTCTCACCGAGCTCAAAGTCGACATGGCCGATTTCGCCACAGTCGCCGACCGCACCCCACAGCCCCAATTCCTCAGCGACGACGGCGTCCACCTCAACGCCTCAGGCAACCGCCTGTTGGCCAAGACCTTCCTGGACATCATCGGCCCGCGCCTCCACGGCAACGAAACCATCGTCTGCATCGGTGACAGCCTCACATTCGGCTATCGCAACCAAGGCGCAGGCACCGCCGACGGCGAAACCTATCCTGCTGTCCTCAAACAGACCACGATCCCCCACAAGCCCACCAACCCCTAACCCACCTTCCCTCTCCCGCCATGTAGCACAGCCGCCCCCGGCTGTGCCGAATCAAGAACGCCCCACTCCCCAACCAACACCCACACCTCATCCCACCGGATACGCCCCGCGCTCCCGAACGATCTCCGTGATCCGCCGAATCCGGCCAATATCCGAACCCGGCATCGCATTGTCCGCAATGCCCAGGATAAACGCCTTGCCCGGCGCAATCGTACGGAACAACTCGTCCATAGCCTGCTCCAGTTGCTCATCCGTATAAGGCGGCTCGAGGAGACTCGAAGGCACGCCACCCCAGATGATCACCCGATCGCCCCACGCCGCCCGCGCTTCGGCCAGCGTCGTCGGAACCATCGGCGCCGTGGCAAAACACTCTGCCATGCCGAAACCCGCCTGCTCGATCAGCCCATGAAGCTTCCGCGTGTCGCTGTCCGCGTGCAGCGCCAACACCTTCCCCCGCCCCCGTAACTGCGGCGAAAGCTCCTGATAATACGGCAGAATGTACCGCTCAAACAGCGGCGGCGGCGTCATGTGGCTCGACAAATGATGCCCGTGTACCAAGAGCCGCGCTGGCGAGTCGATCATCAACGGCCAAACCGACGCCTTCAAGTGGTCCGTCAGCGTCGCCAGGAACCGCTCCACCACCTCCGGAAAATCGTTCAGGTGGTAAAACGCCTGCTCATACCCCGCCAGTCCCTGCATCCACCGATGGAATGGGCAGTCCCCGCAGTGGACCATCGGATACCCGTCGTCGCCCACCTCGCGATCGTACCGGTCGAACTCCTCGAACACAGGCATGTAGCGAGTGTGCTCCAGCAGATACGCCGCGACCCCATAGTCTTCAGGCCGCTTCAGCATGAACTCCACTTGCGTATCCTGAATCCCCTGTCGCCGCAGTTCCTCCGTCCCGCGCCGCCGCGTCGTGACCGTCCCTACAGGCGTGACATACTCGGTAAGCGTTTCCATCCCCTCCGCTCGCTCGCGCACCTCCACCCCGCGCATCTCGCTCCGAAAAATCACCCCGTCCCGCGCGGCCGTCCCGCCGAACACGTCCTGTTCCACCTCGCGCAGACTCCAATCGCCATATTCCGCCGGCAGCGTTCCCGCACGGCGATGCGCCTCGTACCACAGCTTCAGTCGAGGAATCCACGGAATCCGATCGGGCGTACGACCCTCCAGAACGGCCAAAAGACGCTCGCGATTAGTCATGCTCATCGAACTGCTGCCTATCGAATCGAGGAACAACTACCAAAATACCGATTCTCTCTCGCGACGAACCCCGCTCATCCAGCGCCACAGCCGCCCTGCCAACTCCTCCTCCGTCCGAATCCACCCCGCAGTCCTCCTTGTCTCAACACACTAACGCGCTACCCGGCTCCGGTTCTCCTCCCCCTGCCGCTGGCGGCCGACCCCAAGTATACTCCCGGTTTTGTGCATAAACAATACTCGGTACAAACCGCATTTTGTCTATTGACATTACACCCCGCCCGTCTAGAATCGACCCCATGTCCATCACCGAAGTGGCACGACTGGCCGGCGTCGCCCACGGCACCGTCTCGCGACTCATCAACGATCGCGGCGGCGTCGCCGAAGAAACCGCCCAACGCATCCGCAAGGCCATGCGCCAACTCGGCTACCGGCCGCCACCGCCCGACCGCCGCCGCGGGCGCAAGCCCGCCCCCGCAGGCATCCGTACCGGCAACATCGGCCTGCTTCTCGTCGGTATCTCCCGCGGCTTCATCGAACGGCCTGGCGTCGACACGGCCGTCGCCACCATGGAGCGCCTCTTGCGCCAACACGGCCTGAACATGGTGCTCACCTACGCCGCCGACTTCCACGACCTGCCGCCCATCATCACCAAACGAAAAGTCGACGGCCTCTTCCTGGTCGGCGAAACCCAAGACTCGCTCCCCAAGTCATATCGCTCTCTGCCGGCCATCTGGGTCCTCAGCAGCCATGCCCGCCGCCACCGCTGGGCCGACCACGTCCTCCCCGACAACCGCGAAATCGGCTCCCTCGCTGCCGACTACCTCGCCGACCAACGGCATCGCCGCGTCGCCTTCCTCAACGACCAGCCCAAGCACCCCGGCTTCGCCGATCGTGGTGACAGTTTCGCCGCCGCCGCCAAAGCTCGCCAGCTCGATGTCAGCCTCTTCGTCGCCGACGTCGACTCAAAAGACGATCGCCAAGGCCCCTGGGGCGAAGGCTGCGTCAGCCGCCAGGCCGCTCTGGTCGACCGATGGCGAAAATCCTCCCGCCGCCCCACCGGTCTGTTCGTCCCCAGCGACGAGCAAACCGCCCGGCTCTACCCCCTGCTCCGCGATCGCGCCATCCGGCCCGGCAAAGACTGCACCATCGTCTCCTGCGACAACCAGGACCTCTGGCTCCGAAACCTCTCGCCGCGCCCCGCCAGCATCGACCTCAACTTCGATCTGATCGGCCAACATGCCGTCGATCAACTGCTCCAACGCATTCGTCACCCCGAGCGACCCGCCGGCACGCGCATCCTCGTCGCGCCCCGCTTGCCCGAATGAGTGGAACATGTACTACGGCCTGACCATCCCCGACCTGAGCGTCCTGCTGGGGTACTTCCTCATCGTCCTCGCCGTCGGCGTCGTCGCGTCACGCCTCGTCAAAAGCCGCGAAGACTTCATGATGGGCGGCCGCCGCTTCGGCAAGCTGCTCACCATCATGTTCACCTTCGGTGCCGGCACCAACGCCGAGTCCGCCGTCGGCGTCGCCGCCCAATGCTGCAAAACCCGATCCCTGGCCGGTATCTGGTACCAGGGCGTGATGATCTTCACACTCCCCATCTACTGGCTCGTCTCCCCGATCTTCCGCCGCGCTCGGGTGATGACCACCGCCGACTTCTTCGAACGCCGCTTCGGCAGCGGCTTCATGTTTCTCTATGCCCTCTTCGCCATGTTCATCACCGTCGGCTACACCAGCCTCGCCCTGTACGGCGCCGCCAAGCTCGTCGAAGCGCTCACCGGCGGCGAAATCTCCTGGCAAGTGAGCATCCTCGTCGTGGCCGCCGTCTCCTTCTCCTACGCCACCCTCGGCGGACTGATCGCCACCGTCTGGAACGAATTCCTCCAAGGCACCCTCACCATCGTCATGTCGGTGCTCCTCCTGCCGTTCTTCTGGTGGCACATCGGTGGACTCCAGGGCTTTCAAGGCGCCGTTGCCAACTCGCCGCACGCCTTCGACCTCATCCTCCAAAAAGGCATGACGACCTTCTGGATCGTCATGATGTCCGTCAATACGCTCTTGTCCATGGTGGTCCAGCCCCACATCATGGCCAACGTCGGCTCGGCCAAGACCGAAATGGATAGTCGCGTCGGCTTCATCGGCGGCCTCATCCTCAAACGCTTCCTCACCCTCCCCTGGGCACTCACCGGCCTCATGGCCCTCGCCATGTTCGGTGCCGCCGAGATGGATGCCGACCACGCCTTCGGCGCAACCTGCCGCGAACTCCTCCCCTCCGGATTCGCCGGACTGATGCTCGCCTGCGTCTTGGCATCGATCATGGATACCTCCAGCGCCCTGCTCGTCATGTTCGCCGGCATCTACACCAACAGCATCCACAAAAAGCTCTTTCCGCAGAGCGACGAGCGCGCCCTCGTCCGCACGGCCCGCGCCGCGTCGATCGCCTTCGCCTTTATCGTCCTCCCACTCTGCTACTCGTTCACCGACGTCCCCGCCGCCATGCGGTTCATGTTCAAGACGGTCCCACTCATGGGAATCGCCTTCTTCCTCGCCGTCCTCTGGCCCCGCGCTAATCGCTACGGTGCCCTATCCAGCTTCGTCGTCGCCCTGGGCGCCATGCTCTACAGCCAATACATCCTCGGCTGGACCGGCGACCACGGACTCCCTAAGACCATCTTGCTCTACCTGGCACTCGGCACGATCGCTGGCGTGGTCGTCAGCCTGGCGACGCCCCGCGAGGACCCCGGCCGCACGAGCCGTTTCTTCCTCCTGCTCCGCACACCCATCGGACAGGAACAAATCCTTCACGACGCCGGACTCATGGAAATACCCGGAACCGGCTCCTTCGAAGAGCCGCCCCCGGATCGTTCTGCTCCGATTCCCAAGCTCGGCCCGTTGCGTCCCAGCCGGGCGACCGTCTGGGGAACCATCATTGTCGCCGTAATTGCCGTGTTGCTCATCGCGATGATCAAGCTCACGGCCATGTGGCTGAGACATCCCGTCTAAGCAATTGCCGACCGTCGGCGCGCCGGGGAACCTGAACCTTGCAGTATCGACCGCTCGGAAAAACCGGCCTTCAAGTCAGTTCGATCGCGCTGGGCTGCGTCACGTTCGGTCGCGAGATCGACGCCCACACATCCTTCGCCATCCTCGATCGAGCCGTCGAGCACGGCATCAACCTCCTCGACACCGCGGCCGTCTACGGCGACGGCGCCTCCGAAGAACTGATCGGCCGTTGGCTCCAGCACCGGCGCCCGGAAATCCCGGTGATGGTCGCCTCAAAGGTCTCCGGCCGATTGACCCCCCAGAACATCATCCACTCCGTCGACGGCAGCCTGCGCCGCCTGGCACTCCAGCGAATCGATCTGCTTCAAGCGCACGATTGGGACCCCGAGTCGCCCCTGGAGCCCATCCTCGAAACCTTCCACAACCTTGTCCAAGCCGGCAAGGTCCGCCATGTCGGATGCAGCAATTGGCCCACCGACCAGCTCCGCCAGGCCCTCGCGCGCTCCCACCAGCACAACTGGCACCGCCTCGAATCGGTCCAGCCGATGTACAATCTTGCCAACCGCCAAATCGAGCGCGACCTGCTCCCCTTCTGTTCCACCCAACAAATCGGAGTGATCACCTACAGCCCCCTGGGCGCCGGCTTCCTCACCGGCAAGTATCGACCCGACGAACCGGCCCCTCAGGGAACCCGCTTCAACATCAAGCCGGGCCACCAGCGCATCTACTTCAACCCCTGCCGATTCCAAATCGTCGACGACCTCCGCCAACTCGCCGAGCGTACCGGCCAATCCATGGTCCGCTTGGCCCTCGGCTGGGTCCTGCACCAGCCCGGCCCCACCGCCGTCCTCGTCGGCGCCCGCCACCCAGGCCACCTCGACCAGGCGCTCGAAGCCGCCAACTCGCCCCTCGATCCCTCGATCCTCCACCAGCTCGACCAACTCAGCCAACCCGCCGCCGACACCGCATGAAGGCACGTCCGATGACTTGGCGCGTTCTCAATATGGCCGACGTCTCCCCGTTTCCCGAAGTCCTGGACTCCCTTCGGCAAACCGCTGAGGTCGTCTCGCTGCCTGCCGACCAGCAACTGCTCCGCGACCGAATCGCCCCGTTCGATGCCTATTTCGCCGCGCTGCCCGTTCGCGTCGATCGGACCGTGCTCGACCAGGCTACCCGCCTGCGCGTCATTGCCACCCCGTCGACCGGTCTGGACCATCTCGACCTCCAAACGATGCACGAGCGAGGAATCGCCCTCCTCTCGCTCAAAGACGACATCGAGTTCCTCGACCAGATCACCGCCACCGCCGAGATGGCCTGGTGCCTGCTCTTGGCCGTCGTACGCCACCTCCCTTGGGCCTTCCAGGCCGCCCAGCAAGGCCACTGGGCACGCGACGAATTCCGCGGACACCAGCTCTCCGGCAAGACCTTCGGCATTCTCGGCTACGGTCGCCTCGGCCGCATGGTGGCCGAATACGCCAAAGCCTTCCGCATGCGCGTCTTGGCCTGCGATGTGCGCCCCGTCGATCCCGCCCCCGGCGTCCAGCTCGTTGACTTCGACCGCCTGCTCCAGCAATCCGATGTCCTCTCCGTCCACGTCCACCTGACCAGTGAGAACCGCAACCTCATCGATCAGGCGGCCTTTGCCCGAATGAAACCCGGTGCCGTGCTCATCAATACCAGCCGCGGCGCCATCGTCGACGAAGACGCACTCCTATCAGCTCTCCAGAGCGGCCTCCTCCTCGCAGCCGGCCTCGACGTCATCGACGGCGAGTGGCGCGACGACCTCGACCGCCATCCCCTGATCGCTTACGCCAATGCCCACCAGAACCTCGTCATCTCGCCTCATATCGGCGGCGTCACCCACGAATCCCAACGCTTGGCCTACTCCCACATCGCCGACAAGCTGGCCCACTACCTCCAAGCCTCCCAATGAATGCCTCTCCTTCCGAGGACCCCGTCCCATGTCGATCCCACCCGCAAAACACATCGTCCTGCACATCCTCACAACCCTCGCCCTCTCGGCGCCCCTCGTCCAACACGCGGCCCTCGCCGCCGACGCGCCGCTGACCGTCAAGCCCAACCAGCTCTACCTCGTGGCCGACCCGCGTCTCAAAGGAACACTCCACGATGCCACGATGACCATGCATCCCTTCCAGCGATACTCGGCCGAGCCGATCGTCGTGCCCGAACATCCCTGGGAGGGCAAAACGGCCGAAAAACGCGGATTCATCCAGCTCGGTGGCACCGTCGTCTACGACGAGCAAGACAATTGCTTCAAGATGTGGTACGCCGCCTGGTCCGGCAACGACTTCGACGTCAACTGCGTTTGCTACGCAACCAGCGACGACGGCATCCACTGGAACAAGCCCCAACTCGGAATCTACCAGTTCCAAGGCAGCCGCCAGAACAACATCGTCACCCTCGGCAACCCGGCCGTCACCGTCTTCAAAGACCTCGACGCAAAAGACCCCGCCAAGCGCTGGATCATGTGGGGCAAACAATGCCGGCCGGGCGAAAACGGCCAACCCGCTGACTACGGCGTCTATCGCTTCTTCTCCCCCGACGGCATCCGCTGGACCCGCCAACAGAAGCAGCCCAATCTCCCCTACCACTACCCCGACAAAGTCCTCGGCGGCGTCTGCGGCGATGCCGGCATGACCCACTGGCTCCCCGGCCTGGCAAAGAACGTGGCCATCCACCAAACGGTCCGCCGACCTTGCCCCCGTCCCGTCCCCAACGAACCCAAAGAGAACGTGCTCCGCGTCTTCGTGCGCTTCGACAGTGCCGACGGCCACCACTGGGGCCAACCCACCGTCGCCGTCGAAGCCGACCAGGCCGATTTCAAGTTCGACCCGTACATGCAGTTCTACACCGTGCCCATCCACGAGTTCGCGACCTCTACATCGCCCTGATGGGCCAATACCATCCCTTGCAGA
Source organism: Thermoguttaceae bacterium (assembly GCA_963674835.2). Taxonomy (GTDB): domain Bacteria; phylum Planctomycetota; class Planctomycetia; order Pirellulales; family Thermoguttaceae. The sequence goes on along the minus strand of CAXXKC010000003.1, from coordinate 3,555,421 downwards.
AGAAGATCGACCTCGCCCTGGCGTTCAGCAACGACACGATCCACTGGGATCGTCCCTTCCGCGGCACCTCCGCGCTCCCCCTCGGTCCCCCCGGCGCCTTCGACTCCTACCTGCTCTTCGCCGCCTCGTCGTTCGTCGAGAAGGACGGCCTGTGGTGGCTCTACTACTCAGGCGACAACAGCCCGCATGGCTCCCGAGTCCCGGGCCGCTCGCAGCAAATCGGCCTCGCCCGCATGCCCGTCGGCCGAATCGTCTCCATCGACGCCACCGACGACGGAACCTACGAAACGCCCCTGCTCCAAGTCCCCGGCGGCATCCTGCGCGTCAATTGCGATGCCCAAGGCGGCCAGCTCCGCGTCGAAGTCCTCGACGCCAAAGGCCAGACCGTCCAATCGCGCACCCAGGGCGAGTGCCTGCCCGTCACCGGCGATCAAACCGACGCCCCAATCAGTTGGGCCAAAGGTCCCGCAGTCAGCCTCTTCACCCAAGGCGAACTCGTGCGCCTCCGCTTCCACCTCAAATCCGCAAAGCTCTACGCCTTCCGCTTCGACAACTGACCACACCCCATACACAAACCACCAGCGCCGTAGCCATAGGGTGAGCCGAGCGAAGCGAGTCCCACCAACCACAACTTCCCTCCAATCCTGACACAAACATCCCTGCGCTCAAGGGGCATTCTGCGCATGTGAAGGCCCTTTTTGCGAATGGCGGGCCGCTCGCCGCCCGACTAAAATACACTGCGGCGCCGCCCATCAACGATCCCCACGAGCCCGGCCCATGCAAAACACCCATCACCTCGACCGGGCCGGCTACCTCTGGGAATGCTCCAATTGGAATGCCTGACAAACCGCTCACCCCAAAGGCACACAACCCGATCATCAGCCACAGAAGGGCCTGCCCCGCACATTCTCGACACACGATTCCGTAAGAGGTTTGCCATGCGACGTCGCCAGTTCCTCGCCTCCACCACCATTGCCCTCCTCTCCGCCAAGCAAGCCGCCGTCCGCTCCCTCCATGCCGCCGAGGCCCTCGCCAACGCCGCCGCGTCGCCCGTCGGCCCCGCCACCGTAGAACCGCTCTATTGGTCTTGGTGGGGATGGGAACCGCCCGATCACTATCGCCGCACGGGCGGCGTGGTCGGCGCAATCGACGTCGACGCCCCCGGCTTCCTCGCCTGGTACGACCGCCTCCACTCCGAAGACCTTGTCCGTACCATGGCCGACCTGGGAATCAACCTCGCCGTCACCCACTTCTTCAAGGGCTTCGGCCTCAAGCACGAGTACCCCCAGCAGCAGCGAACCGCCTCCCTCGTCCGCCTCGCCCATCGCCACGGCGTCAAAGTCCTCGGCTATTGCCAGTCTCGCTCCTTGTACTACGAGAGCTTCCTCGACGAACAGCCGCAGGCCGAACATTGGATCCAGCGCGACGAAAACGGCCAACCGAAAACCTGGGGGGCCGCCTACTTTCGTTGGGCACCCTGCATCGAGTGCCGCCAGTTCCGCGATTACATGAAACGCGCCATCACCGTCGGCCTGAAGGACGTCGGCCTCGACGGCTTCCAGTTCGACAACGACTATGCGCAGCCCTGCTACTGCCCGCGCTGTCAGCAGGCGTTCCGCGACTGGCTCACCCAACACTATCCCTCGCCTCGCGACCGCTACGGACTGGCCACCTTCGACCACGTGCGGCAGCCGCCCACGCGCAAGCCGTCGCCGGGCACCATCGATGATCCGCTCGTCCAGGACTGGGTCCGCTACCGCTGCGACAGCCTCGGCCGCTACCTCCGCGAGCTGACCGACCATGCGCGGAGCATCCGCCCCGACGTCATCCTACTGAACAACCCCGGCCATCCGCGAGCGTTCGACGAACCCTACCGCATCAGTGTGTGGCCGCCGACGACCGAACAGACCATGACCCTGATGTTCGCCGAAAACCGGAATTTCCCCGGCCTCGAACGCGACGTCCTCTATTCCCAGATCCGCGCCTGTAAGGAAGCGGCCGCCGTCGGCTATCGCATCGTATCGACCACCTGGCGCCGTGGCTCCGAAACCGGCCTCGGACTGCCCCAAGAACCTCGCGAGGTCGCCCTGCAAGTCGCCCAATCGGCCGCCTTCGGCGCCGTGCCCGGCACCAACTGGGCACTCCGCTCCGTCGGGCCCGGCGATCGCATGCAGATCGACCGCGACGATCTCCGCGCCACCCTCGGCCAGTACCTCGACTTCGTCCGCCAACAGCAACAGCACCTCGCCGCCGCGCGACCCGTCCGCGACGTCGCCGTCCTCCACAGCTTCTCCTCGCTCACCTTCGACGCCAGCAACACCTTCCGATACCTCCTAGGCGCCGAAGAGTCGCTTATCCGCGGCGGCTTTCCCTGGGAAATCGTCTTCGGCGACGACCTCAGCCGCCTCGATGGCTTCTCCGTCCTCGTTCTGGCCTGCCACGCGCTGCTTAGCGACGACGAGTGCGCCGCCGTGCGCGAGCGCGTCAAACGCGGTGCCGCCCTCGTCCTCATCGGCCCCAACGGCACCCGAAACGAAAACGGCCGCATCCGCAATGCCGACCCTTGGGCCGACCTCCCCGCCGAACGCACCGTCCGCGCCGACGCCGCCTGGGCCAAGGCGGGCGTCCAAGGGACCTCCACGCACATGGTAGCCCTCCCCAAGGACTGGAAACGCCTCACGGCGGCCATTCACCAGGCCGCCGCCGACCGCTTCACCGTCCGCCTCCAGGGAAGCGACTCCGTTGCCATCGCCGCCTACGAACTTCCCGACCGCCGCCTTGCCGTGCACCTCGTCAACTATGCCCCCGCGCCTGCCGCCGGCTTGCAACTTGCACTCGGTCCGGCCTGGTCGCGCCCGCGCCAAGTGCAATGCTTGCGCCCCGAGGCCCCACAACAGGCGCTCCAAGCGGACTCCAAGAGCCCGTCGTCGATCAAGCTGCCCGATGTCGACGTCTACGCCGTGGTGATTCTCTCCGCCCCCGACGCCTCCTGACCGGCGCGTCGTCGGCCCCGGCCGAATCACCAGTCGGCGCCCAGCAGATCCAGATCGCCCGGCGGCAGCTCAGCCCGCCGCAGCGGATAGAACATCGTCACGTTCTTCGCCGGAATCGTCTCGAGGGCACCGCTCTCGCCCAGGCACACAACCCGTCGCCCCGTCGCCTGACGCCAGTCCAGCTTCGTATACAGGCGCCCGATCTCCGGCGTGCAGAACAAGAGGCCCAGGTCGAGGTCTCGGCCCAGCGCCTCGTCCATCGCCACCGTCATCATCCGCCGAAACAGCTGCTTCCCACGGTGCTCCGGCATCACCAGCACGTTCTGAATGCCGGCCACCGCAACCCGCTCCTCACCGGCCGCGATCTCCCGCTCCACCACGCCGGCATGCGCGATGACCTTCTCCCCTTCCGTCACCACCACCGACCACGTCGGATACGTGCCATGCCACGATCGCGTCCGGGCAAACACTTCACGGTCCGGCGGGAAACAAACGCACAACGCCCCCCGAATCGCCGCGTCCTCCCCCGCCGTCAACGATCCCTCAGCAACAATCCGAAACACCGATGCCACGAATCCACCCTTCCGTCACCAAACCGTAGGGTGGGCCGAGCGCAGCGAGCCCCACCAACCCGACTTCAAGCCGCTTTCCTGCGACCACCCAGCATCCGATGCCCGCTCTACGGCGCTTCCACGGGTGTTTCCTCCAACGTCGCCGTCGGCTCGGCGAAACTGATCACCCCGATGCCCGCAATGCACAGAGCAATCCCCAGAAGCAGCGTGCGGTTCCACGGTTCCGACAGCAGCATAATGCCTGCTGCCGCGGTCAGTCCGGTCGTCAGACCGTTGTTCAGCACGTTGACGCGGACCACCGAGATCAACTGCAAGCTCTTCGTGACGAGGAAGAAGGCAACCAGGTTCAGAGCCCCCGCCGCCAGCATCACGCCGAAATCGCGGGGCTCCGTCTGTGCCAGCGCCGCCACGCCCTGCTGATACACGCACCAGGGACCCAACGCAACGACCCCCATCAGGCTGATTACGAACACAACCACCGCGGCCGATGTGTTCCCCGTCACGACCTTCCGTACGCCGACCGTCAGCACGGCGAAAGCCAAACCCGCCAAGACCCCCGCCGTCACGCCCAGCAGAATCATCAGCGGTCCCCGGGCGACCGTCGTCTCGCCCGCCGGTTCCGCCCCTACGCTCAAGAGCACCACCGATAGCGTAATCAGACAAATGGCGATCACTTGCTGACGAGAAACCTTCTCGTTCAGCACGATCAGGCCCAGAACGGCGCTGATGGCCAGCATGCCGCCCGTCTGAAGCGTCACCGTCACCGCCACGCCCACGATGCTCATCGCCCAGACAAGCAACACGCCGCCCAGTTGCGTCACCACCCCGAGGGCAACCAGCGCGAGCAGCTCTTTCCACGGCGGCAACACCGGCCGCTTCCGAATCGCCAGCCACGCCAGCCACACGCCGAGCACCACCACGCTCACCGACGCCTGAACACAGTTGACCCACGCCGGATCGCACTGCTCCGACACGTCGCGCAAACACAAGTTGTACGCCGTGTAGCCGATCGTCGACAGCACGCACAAAAACGTCCCGACCCTGACAAGATGCCTGGAATTGTCCATCCGGGGTACTCAACGCGCGGTGAATAGGGGTTAAGTATTGAGGCCTGCATTGCCAATACGCGTCGAGCGGCAATCGGGACCCCGGATTCCGGCCCGTTCGGCCGGTATCCGGAATGAATCACGATCATTGGCTGCGCCGGCATCAACAGGATGTGTTCATGCCGGCGTCTCCATGGATCGCCAGTGGGCGTTCGACTCAAGAATCTCCCGCACGCCTCTATCCTCGACCGCCCCCTCATACCAAGCAACCTGCAGGCACTTCATTCAATGCCCAGATTAACCCCTATCACTCCCCAGTCAAGCCCCGGCTGCCCCGCGCCCCTGACGCACCAAACCGCGCATCCACGGGAAGCCGGCGCCACCGCAACTATTGGGTCCTGCATTGGAACTGGAACGAGGCCGACCATCGGGAGGCCGAAAGATCAGGATTGGTTCGGACCCCTTGTTCCGTTTTCAATACAGGCATCAATAGATCCCCCGAATCGCACAACTCTCCGACGCACGCCCAACACGATCGAACCACCCGCTAGCCGAAACCTTGCATTCCCCCGGTGTTCCCTCTACAGTGGAGAAACTGCATTTTCACCTACCATCTCCACGCTTTCCGCCCTCCCCGGAGAACCCGCGATGCCGCAAGCCCCCCGCCATATCCTCCCAGTCACGCTCACCATTCTCCTCACGCTCACGCTCAGCCAATTCCCGACCCATACGGCGACCGCCGCCGACAATGCCGCACCCAAGGCCGCGGCCGTCGATCCTCCATCCGCAGAAGAACTGATCAAACAGCTCAAGCCCGGCCACCCCCGGTTGCTCATCGACAACGCCGGCTTCGACCAACTACGCAAGCGCATCGCCGACGACCCCGTGCTGACGGCGTGGGACAAGGCGATTGTCGACGAGGCCAACTCGCTGCTCGATGAGCCTCTGCCCCGCCACGTCTTGCCCGACGGAATTCGCCTCTTGAGCACCAGCCGTAGCGTTATGGCCCATGTCTACACGCTTGCCCTCGCCTACCGTTTGCACGGCGACCGCCGCCATCTCGATCGCCTCTGGAAGGAAATCGACACCGTCGCCGCCTTCCCCGACTTCAATCCTCGCCACTTCCTCGACACGGCCGAAATGACCCACGCCCTGGCCATCGCCTACGACTGGCTCTTCGATACGTGGACCGATTCGCAACGCGCCACCATCCGCAACGCCATCGTCGAAATGGGGCTCAAGCCTGGCCTCGCCGTCTACCATCGTGGAGGTTGGTCCAAGTCCGTGCACAATTGGAATCAGGTCTGCAACGGCGGCCTCACCGTCGGCGCCCTCGCCATCGGTGACGAACAGCCGGAACTCGCCGGACAAATCGTCCACAATGCGATCAAGAGCATCCCGCGGGCGATGGCCAGCTACGCCCCCGACGGCGCCTGGGCCGAGGGACCCGGCTACTGGTCCTATGCCACCTCCTACAACGTCCTCATGCTCGCCGCGCTCCAGTCGGCCCTCGGCTCCGAGTTCGGCCTGGCCGAGATGCCCGGTTTCTCCCAAACCGGACTCTTTCCCATCTACATGACCAGCCCCATCAACCAAACGTTCAACTTCGCCGACAGCGGATCGTCTGTAAAAAGACCCATGTGCCTCTTCTGGCTGGCCCGCCGGTTCGATTTGCCCGTATGCGATTGGTTTGCCGTCCACCACGTCCGCCCCAGCGCACGCGCCATCATCTGGTACCAGAAACCCACCGTCGACCCGGTCCAGGCAGGCTTGCCTACCGACAAGTACTACCGACACGTCGAAGCCGTCACCATGCGCAGCGCATGGAACGACCCGCAAGCCCTCTTCGTCGGCATGCAGGCCGGCTCGAACCGAGTCAACCACAACCATCTCGATCTCGGCACCTTCGTGCTCGACGCCCTCGGCCAGCGCTGGGCGACGGACCTCGGCAGCGATAACTACAACCTCCCTGGCTACTTCGGACGCAATCGATACGAATACTACCGCCTCCGCGCCGAAGGGCACAACACCCTGTTGATTAACCCCGGCGCAACTCCCGACCAGGAGCCCCAGGCGGATGCAAAAATCGCTCGCTTCCAGTCCGGCCCCAACCGCACGATCGCCATCGCCGATCTCACGTCCGCCTACGCAAGCCATGCCAAACGCGTCGAGCGCGGCCTGGCGATGCTCGACCGGCGCGCCGTCCTCCTCCAGGACGAAATCGAAGCCGCCCAGCCCGTCACCGTCTGGTGGTTCATGCACACTCGCGCCCAAGCGACCCTTTCCGACGATGGGCGCACCGTTACGCTGACCCGCAAAGACAAGAAGCTAACGGCACGGCTGCTCGCCCCGGCCGACGCCAAGTTCGAGGTTCGGCCCGCCGAGCCTCTGCCCGACTCGCCGCATCCCGCCAAGCAGGCCGACAATAAGGGCGTCCAGAAACTCACTGTTCATCTGCCCGGCGTCAGCAATCTCCGCCTCGCGGTCCTCTTCCAGCCGCTGACCGACAACGCCGATACCACGCAACCGCCCGAGATCAAGCCGTTGGCCCAATGGTAGCCTCCGGCACCATTGTTCTCACCCCGGGAGTCCGACCATGAAGTGCCCCGCAAACCTCCTCCTGGCCGGTGTCCTTCTTTTCCTGCCCACGACGGCCCAATCGGCTGCCCCGTCGCCGTCCGTGCGCGACATCGGCCACACCAAGCAGTGCTTCATCGACAGCAGCCTCGTCGATTCCAGCCGCGGTGTCAGCCTCAATATGAATTCTCCACGCCGCGACGGCCACCCGCTCATCGTGCCCGACCAGCCATGGGAAAAGGACTCGCACTTCAGCGCCTATCCCAGTGTGCTCAAGGATGGCGGCAAGGTGCGCCTTTGGTACGGGCTTCTGCACATGACTGGGCCGGGGCCTTACGATCACGATTGGCGGGTGTGCTACGCCGAGTCCGACGACGGCTTGCACTTCACCAAGCCGATCCTCAACCTCCACGAAGTCGCTGGTTCCAAGGCCAACAACGTCGTGCTCCCCGGCCCCATCGGCGGCTGTTCCGTGTGGATCGATCCAAAGGCGCCCCCCGAACACCGCTACAAGACCCAGGCCAAGGCCTACCCGACCGGGCAGTTCCAAATGCACAGCTCGCCCGACGGGCTCCACTGGAACCCGTTCGAACTGCTCAATCCGGGCTCCGGCGGATGGGATACGCAAAGCATCATCTTCCGGGATGCCAAGATCGGCCGCTACGTCCTCTTCACCCGCCGCTGGGTGCGACTCCAGCCGCGCGAGCGAAGCTACCGAACCGTCCGCCGCCTCGAATCGGACGATCTGAAAGGATGGGACAACAAATCCGTCGCCTTGGAAGCCGACAAGATCGATCTGGCTACCCACACCACGTCCACCGGGCAGCCCCCGGTCGACTACTACGGCGCCGCCGTTTTCCCCTACGAAGACACCTATATCATGCTCGCCCAAGCGTTCTGGCACTGGCAGGATCGGCCAGGCCAATTGAGGGATGCATTGCCAATGCATGTTGAGCGGCAACCGGGGCCCCGGATTCCAGCCGTTTCGGCTGGTATCCGGGATGAATCGCGATCGTTGGCTGCGTCGGCATCAAGAAAGGGCCTGGGACCTTCGGCATTCGACGTGCGGCTTCTCGTCAGCCGCGACGGCAAGCAATTCCAACGCGTCGGACAGCGAAAGCCGTTCATGGCGATCGGCCCCGAAGGCGCCTTCGACTCGCGATTCGTCTGGGTAGCACCCAACCCGGTCCGCATGGGTGACGAGCTCTGGATCTATTACTTCGGCGACAACCGAGACCACGATTCGAATATCGATCCATTGGCCGGCGGACAACACCGCACCGGAATCGGACGTGCCGTCCTCCGCCTCGACGGCTTCGTTTCGGCCGACGCCGACTACACCGGCGGCGAGCTGACCACTCCACCGCTGCGATTCTCCGGCAAACGCCTGGAACTGAACCTCGACACCAGCGGCGGCGGCTCTGCCGAGGCGGAAGTATTGGACGCCGACGGCAAGCCCCTGGCTGGCTTTGCCCGCGCCGACGCGATCGCCATCAACGGCAACTCGGTCCGCATGCCCGTCCGCTGGCGCAACGGCGACGACGTTAGCCCGTTGGCCGGCAAACCCGTTCGCCTCCGCTTCCACCTCCGCGACTGCAAACTCTACGCCTTCCAGTTCCGTGAGTGACCTTCCGCCGTTACGCCGTTAGAGCTGCTCATGAGCGCCTTCCAATGACCAGGACCACGAATCCCTGGTCTTCGATCACCTTTATCGACCGAGCCCCGACGGCGCAACACCTTCAGCCGTATTCAATCTCGCTTCCCGGAGTTCTCCACGCGAACACCCCACACGCCCATCATTGAGGCACCATTCTCATGCGCCCCACGCGCACCATCGCCCCCCTGCTCCTGCTCGCGGCCTTGCCTCCTATGCAGCCCGTCGCCGCCGATCAAACCTTCCTGACCGTCGGCGAAACCGCCTGCGAATATGCCGCCAACCCCTTAGGTGTCGAAACGCCTCAGCCGAGATTCACCTGGGTGCTCCAGTCCAGCCAACGTGGCCAACTCCAGTCCGCATATCACATCCTCGTTGCCACCAGCCAAGACAAGCTCGCCGCCGACATCGGCGACCAGTGGGATAGCGGCAAACAGGCCTCCGACCAGTCCGTCAATGTCACCTACCAAGGCAGCCCCCTAACCAGCGCCCAACGCTGCTACTGGAAAGTCCGCTGTTGGGACTCCAGCGGCCGCGTCAGCCCGTGGAGCCAACCGGCCTGGTTCGAGATGGGCCTGCTCAAACCCGATGACTGGAAGGCCAACTGGATCGGCATCGATAGCAAGACAGCTCCCAACGAACCCGGCAACGCCCCCGCCCCCCTGCTCCGCAAGTGCTTCCCGATTTCCAAGCCCATCCGGCGCGCCCGGGCGTACATCTCCGGAATCGGCTGGTCCGAACTGTATCTCAACGGTCGCAAGATCGGCGATCGTCTCCTCGATCCGGCCATCACCGATTACGCTCGACACGTTCTCTACGTCGTCCACGACGTCACCCGCCAGTTGACGCAAGGCTCAAATGCCGTCGGTGTCGTGCTTGGCAACGGCTGGTACAGCAACCACAAACACTTCACCGAATACGGCAAGTGGGGCGACTCCCCGCGCTTGCTCCTCCAGATCAACGTCGAGTTCGCCGACGGCACCGCCATGACCGTCGCCTCCGACGAAACCTGGAAAGCCTCCACCGGCCCCATCCTCCGCAACGACATCTACGGCGGCGAGATCTACGACGCCCGTCTCGAAAAACCCGGCTGGCACACGACCGCCTACGACGACTCCGGCTGGGCACACGCCGTCGCCAAGAAACCGCCCGGAGGCCAACTCACCGCACAGTTGATGCCTCCCATCAAGGCCCTCGAAACCATCAACCCCGTCAAACTCACCAATCCCAAACCCGGCATCTACGTCTACGACCTGGGCCAGGTCTTCGCCGGCTGGGCTCGCCTCCGCGTCAAAGGTCCTGCCGGCGCCAAGGTCACCATCAAGTACTCCGAACGGATCCTCAGCGACACCGGGCTTCTCGACGAGCGCATCTTCTGCTACCCCGGCCTCAAATCGACCGACGAATACACGCTCAAAGGCGATCCGCAAGGCGAAGTCTACTCGCCCACCTTCGCCTTCCATCCGGTCCGCTACGTCCAAATCGCAGGCTACCCCGGCTCGCCCACTCCCGACGACCTCCAAGGCATCGTAGTCCACACTGCCGAAGACCTCGCTGGCGACTTCCATTGCTCCAACGACCTGCTCAACCAGGTCCACCGCAACGCCGCTCGGACCCTTCGAAACGCCCTCTTCGGCATGCCCATGGATTGCATCTACCGCGAGCCCATCTCCTATGTCTATCTCTCCGGCGTCTACTCAGTTCTCAGCGCTCGCAAGCACATGCCGCTGTTCTGGACGAAGTGGCTCCGCGACGTCCGCGACACCCAGGACCAAAAAGGGGCGATCTCGGCGATCGTGCCTTGTTACAGCGTGTCTCAGCTCGATACGGCCTTCGGTGGCATCTACCCCGTCCTCGTCTGGTACTGCCACCAGTGCTTCGCCGACGACCGTATCTTGACCGAGCATTACGATGCCATGAAGAAATGGGTGGACTATCTTGCCTCGCTCGCTCCCGACGATCTCATGGTTAAGGGAACGTACGGCGACCACATGGCGCCCGGCGAGTCCCCCGGAAAAGAAGAGTACATCTCCAAGGAAACTCCTCCACCTCTGATCTGGACCGCTTACTACTATCTCGATGTCTCCGTCATGGCCCGAGCCGCCCACGTGCTCCACAAAGCCGACGACGCCCGACACTATGCGGAACTGGCCCGGAGAATCCGCGAAGCCTTCAACGACAAGTGGTTCGACCGCAAGCGGAACCAGTACGCCAGTGGCACGCAAACATCCAACCTCGTCCCACTGGCCATCGGCCTCGTTCCCGAAACCGCCGATCAGGCTGTCATCGAGAACGTGGTGAACGACATCACCGACAAATACCACGGTCGCTTCCACGCCGGCGACATCGGCGTTACCTGCATGATCGACACCTTCGCCGATCACGGCCACACCGGCCTCCTCTACAAGCTCGCCACCGCAACAACGTATCCCGGCTGGGGATACATGGTCAAACAGGGCGCCACGACCATCTGGGAATCATGGGGACGATCCTGGCCACACTCGACCCGCGAACGTCATGAAAGCATGATCATGTTCTGCTCGATCGAGAAGCTCTTCTACGAGGACCTCGCCGGCATCCGTGGACCGGCCTTCCACGCGACGCACTACACGCCCTCCGGATATCGCCACATCACCATTCGGCCCCACGTCGTCGGCGACCTCCAAAACGCAAGCGCCTCCGTCAAAACCGTCCGCGGAATACTATCGTCGGCCTGGAATCGCACCGACGATGGCATCACCCTCGACGTGACCATCCCGGTCAACGCCCAGGCCAAAATCTCCGTTCCCAAACTCGCCCTCAAGAACCTCGTGCTGGAGGAGGGCGGCACACCCGTGTGGCGAGACAACGCATTCCTCGCCGGCGTCCCCGGAGTATCCAATGCCAGCGAAACCCCCGGCGACATAACTCTCGAAATCGGCTCCGGCCAGTATCACTTCAAACTCACTGGAACCGCATCCCAACCACACTGATTCCCGCAAGCCAACTCCGATCACCCATCACAAGTCCATCCTCAATATAAATCCACTCCCCGCGCACTCACTCCACCGGCTTCCCCGCCTTTCGCAACGCGTTGAGCTGCTCGCGGCTCCGCGCTCGGTACTCGTGAAGCGTCTCGATGCCATACTGCTTGCACAGCTCGCGCACGCGAACCCCCGGAGCAGTCGCCCGGAGCATGTACCAGCTCTCCATATTTCCCACGCCAGGCACGCGCTCAACCTCCCCCTTGTGCTCCTCCAGCAACTTGGCCACCTTCTCCCGGTTGAAGTTGTGGTGCGCGATCGTCAGGTCCAGGTCCAGCGCCGTGATGAACTGCTTCGGCATCGGCTTCTCCACGTCGGCAATGTCCTTGCCCATCCTGTCGATGATGTTCCCCCAGCCCACCGCCACGATGTAGTAGTTGTGGATCATCGCGTATCCATTCAACGGAATCCCTCCGCCGTACGCGCTGGGCCACAAGACGATCTCCGCCCCTTGGTTCCCCGCATCGCGCCACACCTCCTCGAAGTTCGCGTCGAAACAAGTCAAAATGCCGATTCGCCCGAAATCCGTATCGAACACCTTGACCCCCTCGTCGCTCAGACTGCATCCCTTCTCCGACCAATAGACGAACACCTTGCGATAGTATCCCGCCACTTTCCCTTCTCGATCCAGAAGCACTGCCGTGTTGAACTTCCGTCCGTCGGCCGCCTTCTCGCAGATCGGACACACGACATACATCCGATACTTCTTGGCCAACTCGGCGACAGCCGTGGTCGTCGGCCCTGGAATCGGCTCGGGCGCAGCCCCGGCAAACTCCTCAGGCAAACACGCAATATCCACCTTCTGCTTGCCAGCCACCTCTAGATGCTGCAAGGCCAGCTTCAACTTCGCGTCGTGTGGGCCGCCGCACCCGATAGCGATCGCCGCAACCTTAACCGGCCGGCCTGGCAACTTCCCGCCATCAACCGGCGCCCCCTGCACCACAGTCTGAACGAGTTGCACGACCGCAACAAACACCGCACAACAAAGTGTTGTCTTCATAGCCATCCAACCCGTTATCCACTATTCTGATATTCTGACCGAAACAAGCGAGAAACGACCCCATCTCCAACGCACGCTCCATCCCAACCTACTCCACACACCGACCCCGCCGCAACTCCCCTCTCCCGCCCCGCCACTTGATTCCACCAACCCGACCAACCAAACTAAACACATTGCAACCGACTCGTAGTGTGGGCCGAGCGCAGCGAGTCCCACCACAAACCCTCCAACAACGCCCCCCAACACCAACAACCCCAATGCCCCACCACGTCCTCGTCCGCTCCTCGCACTGGGCCCTTTGCAGCGTTCTCTTCGCGTTGCTTGGCCTCGCCCAACTCCCCGCCGCCGAATCCTCCGGCCAAAGCGATCATGCATCGCCCAGCCTCACCCGACCCCCGCTCCAAGCAAGCCAACTCAAGGAACTCCGCAAACAGGCCGCCCATCGCCACCGGCGAATCATCTACAACGACGACGGCTGCCACGGCACGCCCGGTACCACCGCCGAAGACTGGCTCGCCTGTCGTGTCCGCCAGGTGGTCGGCACCCAGGTCGACGCAATCTCCTATTGCACCGGCGGAGGCGGCGTCTTCTGGGCACATCAGCCCAAAGTCGGCGAAGCCCTCGGCGCTTGGGTCGAAGAAGGCGACGACCCATACGTCAAGCAAATGCGCGACACCCTCGTCGCCATGAACAAACTCGGCACCGATCCGCTCTCCGCAGTCATCGACTACGGACACAAGAACCACATGGAGGTGTTCTGGAGCTATCGCATGAACAACCCCGAGTGCTCCTTCGCCCCCTGGGCACGCTCGCGGAAGAAGCGCGACAATCCCGCCTGCATCATGGGCGTGGCCGCCGACTGGAAGAAGTACCCGCTCACCGATCCCCGCGCCTGGTGGACCCTCTCCGACTACGAAAACCCCGAAGTCCGCGACGACATCGTCCGGATGGTCGAAGACATCTGCCAGCGCTACGACGTCGACGGCATCGAGCTCGACTTCATCCGCCACCCGCTCTTCTTCCGCCCCAATCTCGAAGGCAAACCGGTCCAGCCGCAACACGTCGCCATGATGACCGACATGGTGCGCAAAATCCGCGCCGTGACCGAGCAGCAATCCCTCCGTCGCGGCCGCCCCATCCTCGTCCTCGTCCGCGCACCGCTCAGCGTGCAGAGCTGCCTCGATATCGGCCTCGACATCCGCGCCTATCTCGAGCAAGACCTCATCGACATCCTCATCGCCGGCCAGGACTACATCCAAATGGCGGTCGCCTCGTCGCTCAAAGACATGGTCGATCTGGCCCACCAATACCAGGTTCCCGCCTATGCGCTACTGGTTCCGCCCAAGCCTTACGACCGGTACCGATACGACAATCGAGCCTGGTGGGCGGCCGCCATGAACCGTTGGCATTGGGGAGCCGACGGCATCTACCTCTTCAACCTGTTCCCCTCCGAGCCCGACGAGCGATTCAGCCAACTCGGCTCCGTCGAAACGCTCAAAGGCCGCGACAAGATCTACGCCATCGACAATCCGGCCCAAGAAAGCGTCCTCGGCACGTTCAAGCTTGTCATGGTAGGGCCCAATCGGCTCCCCATTACGCTCGTGCCTGATCAGCCCGCCACGGCCAAACTCCCCGTCGGCGAAGATATCCTCGCCAACGCTCCGCCCGGCAAGCAAGCCTCCGCCCTGCTCCGACTGCGAGTAGCCGGCATGGCCCAAGGCGATGCCTTCCAACTCACCTTCAACGGCCATCCCCTCACAGTTCCACAACCCGTCAACCCGCTGACCCCAACGCCGTCCGACACCTGGTTCCACATACCGACCGACCCCAAACTCGTCACGGCCGACTACAACACGATCGTCCTGCAACCCCAAACCAACCGCACTCCCCCGACCCCAATGGTCCTCGACGCCCTCGATCTGCTCGTCACCTACGCCGATCCGAATCACCAATGAGCTTTGCGCAGGAACCGCACGAAGCCCAACCACCGCGCGCCCGGTAAACAGGAACAGACGGGCCCGCCCTACCCATTGTCGATCCAAAACCCACCAAATCGCATTTCACGAACCCGCACCTCGCCGCCCACTCTCCCAACTCCCCTCGACCACCACGCAGCCCAACCGCCCCCGGCTGTGCCCAGTAAGGACCTCAACACGACCCCTCTCCCTGCCATTCGCCAACAACGACCCACCGCTGAGGCCCCGTGGCATCGGGAATTGAAACAGCGGCGAAGCTGCTCTGTAGAGAACCACGATGGCGAAGCTGGTACCGTTCCCAGTAGATGATTCTCGTGCGGAACTGCAATAACTGCTGGGTTCCACGCAGTCGGGACGCAGCGTCTGGCATCAAACAAGCTGGAGACGCCTCCACGCATTCGCAACTCGGAATCGACTGCGGAGGCTTTCCCATCAACGATGTACACGTGCGACATGCTGCCCCGCGGGTCGTAACTTCTTTGTGCCAGCCAGCTTCCGTTTGACAGCCGTCAGTCGCTCATGTTAGCATAGTACTTTGATGGCACTTAGCGGTTTCCGCGAAGCTGCCGGCCACGGGTCGTTTTATTTCGTGCAGGCCCGTTCTCCCTCATGAGCCTTCCGTCTCTTAACTCGGTTTCGCCTAGCCTGCCATCCGACTCCTTCGTCCTGCGGTATCGGAAGGCCATTGTGTTTCTGGTCGGCGCTTTGTGTCTGGCCGGCGGCTATTCCGCGTACATGATGCCCGCCTCCGTCTTCCCCCAGACAGATTTCCCTCGCGTGGTGATCTTGATCGATAACGGCACGATGCCGGCCGACGAGATGATGGCCACGATCACGCGGCCGGTCGAAGAGGCGATGAAGGACATTCCCGGAACGTCCACCATCCGCTCCACGACAGGCCGCGGCTCGGCCGACGTGAACGTGTTCTTCGACTGGTCGACCGATATGGTGCAGGCAGAGCTGTACGTGCTCGGGCGGCTCGCGCAGATCCGCAGCGCCTTGCCGCCCACGGCCGAATTCGCCGTGCACCGGCTCACCTTCTCGGCTTTCCCGATCATCGGTATCAGCCTTACGAGCAAGACGCGGAACATCAGCGAATTGTGGGAGACGGCCCGCTACGATCTCAGACCACGGCTGCTGCGCATCAAGGGTGTTGCCCGCGTGAATATCGTGGGTGGACGCGAGCCCGAGTACCATGTGGTGGTCGATCCCCTCAAACTGGAATCCTACCATCTGACGGTGGAACAAGTCAGCAAGGCCTTGGCCGAGACCAACAACTTCACGTCGGCAGGAATGCACGAGGAGAACCGCCAGCTCTACCTTGCTGTGGTCGACAATCGCCTTCGCGACCCAGCCGACATCGAGAAGGTCGTCGTGGCTTGGTCGGGCAAGTCGCCGATCCACGTCGGCGATGTCGCTACCGTGCGGCGCGGCTACGCGCCACAATTCAATATTGTGACTGCCGACGGCACCGACGCCGTGTTGATGAATATCTACGGCCAACCCGATAGCAACACCGTCTCGATCGCCGACGCCCTCCAGAAGGAATTGGGCCGCATCCATCGGGAACTCCCGCCCGATATGAAACTTGCTTTCTTCTACGATCAGTCCCTGTTCGTACGGGAGGGCGTGCGGAGCGTCTGGGAAAGTATCATCATCGGCCTCCTCCTCTCAATCGTGGTGCTGTACCTGTTTCTGCGAAGTTTGTCGGGCACCTTCGTTGCCGCAATGGTGATCCCGGTAACGGTGCTGATAACGCTCGTGGCGATGCGGCTCTTTCACATGAGCTTCAACCTGATGACCCTGGGCGGCATCGCGTCGGCCATCGGCCTCGTCATCGACGATGCGATCGTCGTCGTCGAGGCGATCCACACGAAAGTGCTTGCCGGCCACACCTCCTCCGAGGCCGTCCGCCTGGCAATGCGCGAAGTGAGCCTGCCGCTGGTGGGAAGCACCCTTACACCGGTCGTGGTCTTCATTCCCCTTGCCTTCCTCGACGGCGTTCCGGGCGTCTTCTTCCGCGCCCTGGCCCTGACCATGGTTTCCGCCTTGCTTACGTCGTTAGCACTGGCGGTTACATTCACCCCGGTGCTGGCGGCGCTGTCGATGCGCCCTCGCGGCACGCCCGCGCAGAATGAACTGGCGCAGGGCGGACCTGTCCTGCGGTTGATCATCGCCCTCTACGAGTGGGTCGTGCGCCGCGCCCTGCGCTACTGGTGGGCGACCCTGCCGTGCATGGCACTGATCGTCGTCATGGGCATCATGCTCTATGACCGACTGGAGACCGATTTCCTCCCCAAACTGGAAGAAGGGGCCTTCGTTCTCGACTACTACTCGCGGCCGGGAACCAGCCTCTCCGAAACCAATCGGATGCTCCAGCACGTCGAAAAAATCCTGCTCAGCACGCCGGAGGTCGAAAGCTTCTCCCGGCGCACCGGCGCCCGCCTGGCTTTGGCGATCGCTGAGCCGAACACGGGTGACTTTCTGGTCAAATTACGGCCGGATCGCCGGCGCAGTACCGAGGAGGTGATCGACGAGTTGCGCGAGAAGATCCACACGGCAGAGCCAGCCCTGCACACCGAGTTTCCCGGCGTCTTGAGTGACCTGGTCGGCGACCTGACCTGGTCTCCCAGCCCATGTGAAATCAAGATCTTCTCGACCGATACCGAGCTGCTGAAGAAGGAGGCCACGCAGGTCGCTGAGACCATCGAAAAAATCCCCGGCGTGGTCGATGTCGATCCAGGCCTGGTCGTCGCTGGACCATCGATGCGCTTCGCGGTTCGCCCCGAAGCCGCCGCCCGTGTGGGACTCACCGCCGCGGATATCGGCAACACCCTGCAAACGAGCTTCTTGGGTAACGTGTCGTCCTATCTGCTGCAGGGCGACCGCACCGTCGGCATTCGGGTTCTCTGCGACGCAAAAACGCACGACCGGGAACTGCACATTCGCCAAACGCCGATCCGCTCCCCCTCGGGTACCGTGGTGACGCTCAACGATGTGGTCGACCTCCAGTACCAGTCAGGGATTCTCGAGATGCAACGCGAGGATTTGCGACAGCTTGTGGCCGTTTCGGCACGTTTTTCTGGCATGGACCTGGGCACCGGTATCCGTAATATCCGGGAACAACTGAACAAGACACTTCAACTTCCATCCGGCGCAACGCTGGAGTTCGGCGGACTATACCAGCAACAGCAGGAATCGTTCCGGAACCTGGCCTTTGTGCTCCTGATGGCCATCGTGCTCGTGTTCACGGTCCTGTTGATCGAATTCCGCTCGATCATCCAGCCGCTGGCAATCGTCCTGGGTGCTGTGCTTGCGCTGTTCGGTGTGGTCCTCGCCCTGAAAGTGACTGGGACCTCCCTGAACATCGTGTCTTTTCTCGGATCAATCATCGGCGTCGGTATCGTCGCCAAGAACGGCATCCTCATGCTCGATTTCGTCGAGCATCTACAGGACCGCGGTTACAGCTTGCTGGAGTCTCTAGTGCAGTCCGGGCGGCGCCGGCTGCGGCCCGTGTTGATGACCTCGCTGGCCGCGTTCCTGGGCCTCTTGCCGCTCGCCTATGGCGTGGGGGCGGGAGCCGACATGCTGCGTCCGCTGGCCATCGCCGTGATCGGCGCCCTATTGATCTCGTTGGTCTTGTCGTTAGTGGCGACGCCCGTGTTCTACTATGTTCTGGTGCGAGTGCTCCGAGTGGAAAAACGTCGTGTTCCGGTCCAGGCCAGCCAACATTCTTCGGACGACGACAAACAGGGAACGACCCATGTTCATGCGTGATGCACGGTATTCGGTCCTCTCTTGCCTGATGGTTCTTCTAACTATCGCGGGCTGCGCGAAGCCGAACTCGGAGGAAAGCGCGGAAGACAAACTGCCCGCGGACCCCGTGCCCGTACAGGCGGTCAAGGTCGAGCGAACCACGCTGAAACCGTCGATCGATTTGGTTGGAACTCTGGTCTCCATTCCCGAAAAGACCACTTCGGTCTCGCCGCAGATCGCCGGTTGGATTCAGAAGGTCGTGGTCGTGGAAGGAAATCGGGTGCACGCCGGCGATGAATTGGTGCACTTGGATTCGCGGCTGCTAGAAGCGGATCAGGCCAAAGCCACCGCATCGGTGGAAGAGGCATCAGCCGTCTTGGAGCGGTTGAAGCACGGGCCGCGACCCGAGGAAATCGAGGTGGCCCGAAACGATGCTCGAAAAGCCAAGGTGGCCGCCGACGCATTGCGCAGCCAGGTGGAAGCCCTCAAGCCGCTGCGAGACCGCAACGAAATCCCGCTGCTCGAACTGCAAAAAGTCCAATCGTCTCTCCAAGCGGCCGAAGCAGACGAAGCAGCGGCGGTGGCCAGACTCAAACTCCTCGAAGCGGGCACCCGGCCCGAGGAAATCGCCGAAGCCGAGGCCCGCTTGGCGGCTGCCAAGGCCGATTTGGCGGCCGCCCGGCTCAACGTCGAGCTGTGCAACGTCACCAGCCCCATCGACGGCATCATCACGCAGCTGGCCGCACGGAAAGGGATGTACGTCGACCGCACCGCCACGCTGGCGACCGTCGTTGATCTGTCGAAGGTCTTCGTGCAGATTCGTATTCCCTCCGCCTACTTGGCCAAAGTGAAACCAGCCGCGGCCGTCGACGTGCGGCTCACGTCGTTGCCGGAGAAGACGTTTCCGGGCAAGATCGCCCGCATCAGCGGCCAAGCCGACCCGACAACCGGCGACGTGGATGCCCTGGCCGAGGTCGCCAATGAAGAAGGGTTGCTTCGTCCCGGTCTGGCGTGCCAAGGGCGCCTCTGGCTGCCCGAAATCGCCGATGCGCTGGTCGTGCCGGCCACTGCCATTGCTGATCGCTCCGGCACACCCGTCGTCTCCGTCATTCGCGACGGAAGGGCGCTCGAAATCGCGGTGAAACTGGGCGTTCAGACAAAGCAGCAGACCCAAGTCATCGAAGGGTTGTCACCCGGCGATATGGTCATCACCGAAGGGGGGTATGATCTGCCGGGTGGGTGCCCTGTGCGTGTGGTTGAAGGCGGTGACAAGACCGGTCCCGCCGCTCACAAACGGTAAAGTCCACCTGGACTGCCCAGTCTCTCTTGGCGATTGCGCTCCGCCGCTGGCAAGCGAATCGTTCTCACCTCTCAGGGCAAAAACGGGGAGAACGCATCATTCACAGTGCCGATACTCTATCAATGGCGGTGAGTTTGCCGCCTTTGCCGGATTTCAGGCTCTGATCTGTTCTCGTATCGGCCGCATGGACGCGATGGACCTGCTTCGGGCTGCGCTCGGACTCCTTCTCACGCTTGGTCTGCTCGGGCCGGCCATCGCCCAAGCGCCTGCGCCCATGCCCGCAACCCGGTCGGCCGGCTCCGCCCCGCAGCCTGCCCCTTGGCCAGACGCCGATCCACCGCCTGCCATGGCCCAATCCCCCCCCGGCGCATCGCTCGATCTCCGCGCGGCATTGGAGCTCACGCTGGCGCGGAATCCCGACCTGGTCGCCCTGCGGCAGAGCCTCAACGTTTCGGCAGAGGCTCTGGCCGTGGCCCGGCGCTTTCCGACAAGCCTCAATCCTACCGTCTCGCTCGACGTGCGTCCCTGGACGTTCGAGCGGGTGCCGGGTGACGGCGTGGAGCGGCTTCAGACACAGATCACCGTCGCCTGGAACCAGCCGATCGAGCTCGGCCACCGCACTAGGTTGCGAACCTCGATCGCTCGCGCCAGCTATTGCCAAACGCGCTTCACGATTCTCCAGGCGGAGCTCGCCGCTCTGATAAAGACCTACCGGCTTCACCAGATAGCTCTCTACCGCCGCGACAAGCTGCAAGTTGCCCGACGATTGGTCGACTTCAACCAACGGCTACTCGACACGCTCCAACGGCAGGTCGAGGCCACGCTGGCGTCCCCCGCCGATTTGGTGCTGGCTCGCGTGGAAAGCCAGACGTCGCGACAGCAAGCGGCAACGGCGGAGCACGACTACGTGGCGGCCTTGTCCGATCTTCGCAGCCAGCTCGGCATTCCCGACCTTGCAGCGTCGGCCGAGCCCTCCGGCATGCTGACTCTGCCCGACATGATAGGTCCCGACGGCGACGAAGCGCTGGTTCGAATGGCGGTGACGACCCGACCGGAGATCCTGGCCGCGCAGGCCGCTGCATCCGGCTCGCGAACGGCCGTCTGCCTGGCAAGCGCCGACCGGATTCCCATCTTTTCTCTCGGGCCCGTCTACGAAAAGGATGAGACAGGGGTCACCTTCTACGGCCTTTCGGCCAGCTCACCCGTTCCGATTCTCAATGCCGGCAACACGTTGGTCCGCCAGCGCGAGGCCGAATATCGGCGCGATTGCGTGGCACTGGAACAACTCAAGCGGCAGACGATCACCCAGGTTCGCGCAACCTTGGTGACCTGGCACAATGCCCAGGAATACGTGCAGCGCGTACTCGCAATGACCGAGCCCATTCGCACCGAAACAACCCGCATGGAGCACCTCTTTGCCGCGGGAGAAACCGACATCATCAAGTTGCTCCAGGTCCGCCAGCGTCTGCTGCAATCAGAAGACGGCCGGCTGGACGCGCTCTGGGCCGCCACGCAAAGCTACGCCGACCTGCTGGTAGCCGTCGGTGAGATACCGCTGATCGGGTCCGTCGCCGAACCGCTCGAGCCTGTGCCGGCTCCCGAAAGACGCTAGAGCGCATTCCACACCGGCCACTAGCCGCCAACCACGCTCCCCGTGTGCACTCAAGGTATCGGCGTACCCTCACTGCAATTGCACCGACCCGCCTATGCACGTGCACACAGGGTATTCAGCACTTACGCCAATCCCCGACAATCCCACGTCCACCGAACCACCACCCAACCAACCACTTCTCCACCCCAAGCGACCCAGCCTCGTCTCCGTAACCCCATTTCCACACTTTTTGCGAAACCGCAACCTCCGCCCATCGCCCTCAACCCCTTGCCCCAAAACCACTTCGAATAATGCCAGCCACCCCTGTTTCCACTTCACCCCACCCCAGACAACATCCCCTTCCATCCACACGCCACACCCCAACCCATTACCTCCAAACAACTTACCACACGCCCCCTCGACCCAACTCCAAATCCCGCCCAAGCCCATCGCTATGAAATTCACCACCCACCCCGGAAACTCATCCGCCCACTCTACCCACGACTCCCTACTCAATCCGATCAATCACTCCTGCCGTAAACGCCTTGGTATCCAACGTTCCACCAAGATCCCGCGTCTTCACCCCATCCGCCAGCGCCCGGTTGTACGCCGACTTAACCCGCTCCGCCGCTTTCTGGCAACGAACGTCCCCCCGAGTCTCAGCCAGATGATGAAGCATCATCACCGCCGACATCAGCAACGCCAACGGGTTGGCCAATCCGCGTCCGGCAATATCCGGTGCCGACCCGTGAACCGCCTCGAAAACCGCCAAATCCTCGCCCAGATTAGCTCCCGGCACAACTCCCAATCCTCCCACCAACCCCGCACACAGATCGCTCACCACGTCGCCATACAGGTTTTCCAATAACAAAACGTCGAACTGCGTCGGATCCTGCACCAACCTCATGCACCCCGCGTCGATGATCAACTCCTGGTATTCGAGTTCCGGATACTCCGACTCGTGCACACGTCGGGCACAACGCAGGAACAGACCATCTGTCATCTTCATGATGTTCGCCTTGTGAAATACGGTCACCTTCCGGCGATTCCTCCGCTCACAGTAGCGAAACGCCCACCGGGCAATCCGCGTGCAGGCCAGTTCCGTGGCCACCTTCATGCTCATCACCACCCCGTCGGTCACCTGGTTCTCAACACCGCTATACAGCCCCTCGGTGTTCTCTCGCACGATCACCAGATCCACGCCCTCAAACTGAGTGGGCACCCCTCGCAAGTTGCGAACCGGCCGCACCGCGGCATACAGCTTCAGTTCCCTGCGAAGCTGCACGTTGACCGACGTGAACCCCCCGCCAACCGGAGTCGTACACGGGCCTTTCAACGCTACGCCCCACCGCCGTATGGCCTCAATCGCTTGCCCAGGCAGCAACTCCCCTCCATCCTCCAACGCCACTTGGCCAGCCTGGTGCTCCACCCAGGTAACCGGCGCCTCCGCCGCCTCTAGCACTTTCTGCACCGCCACCGTCACCTCAGGGCCAATCCCGTCCCCCGGTATCAGGACCACCGTATGATTGTCCATGCAAAACCTCCTCCCAACCGGTCACTAGACACCTCAGCCCGGCAAAATGTGCCCCGAAAACTGATTCTATACCGAGAAATCAACCTCGGCGATTCATCCCACTTTTCCTACCATCGACCAACCAGGGGCTACCTGATCCTGCTGACTGTTTGGCCGAAGCCGCCGCCCGCCGCCAGAACCGCCTTCGGTTGACACAATTCCCTCTTCGCCCGTATGATCGCCTACAACAGAGCAAGGGTTTCTCCCAAACGGATTGTGCCGCCCGTGACGCTCCAACTGCAACGGATTCCAGAGGTTGCCGGAACCAACTCGTCTCCTCCGCTCCCCACCTGCTCCTTGCAGCGCGTCCACCTGATCGGCGCTGCCGGTTCTGGAATGCGCGCGCTTGCGGAGGTCCTTCTGGCTGGCGGCTCCACCCTCACTGGCTCAGACACGGCGCGCGGCGCCTCAGAATCGCTGGTAGCCATTGGACTTGCCGTCCAGCCTTTCCACGCCCCAGAAAACGTCCCCCCGGACGCCCAACTCGTCATTTACAGCGATGCTATCACCCCCGATAATCCCGAGCGGCTCCGCGCCACCGAATTGGGAATCCCCACCTGCAGCTACTTCCAAATGCTTGGGCGTCTCATGGCGGAAAGGAAGGGTATTGCCGTTGCGGGGACCCACGGCAAATCCACCACCACGGCCATGCTCGCCCACCTGCTTATCCTCGCTGGTCGGGACCCCACCGTGGTCTGCGGCGCCGCCCGATTGGGTAGTCCAACGGGTGGCCGCGCTGGCTTCGGTCCCCTGATCGTCGCCGAAGCATGCGAATACCGAGCCAATTTTCTCCACCTCCACCCGCAACATGCCGCGATCCTCAACGTCGAGCCGGACCATTTTGACTGCTATCCCACCCCGACTCATCTGGCCCGAGCCTTTGCTCAATTCGCCGCCCAGATCCCCAGTCATGGCTTCCTCCTCCTTCGAAGCGACTGCCCAGTCGCGGCCCGCCCCCCATGCCGAGTGCAGACTTTCGGCACTGATCCTCAAGCGGACTGGTCTGTCCGAATGGGCTACCGCCAGCGCGGCTGCTATTCATTCCAGCTGTGGCGACGAGGCCGGCCGCTCCTTGAGACGGCCCTGCAAGTTCCCGGCCGGCATCAGATGCTCAATGCCACGGCTGCATCCGCGCTGGCGTGGGAAAACGGCCTCGGTCCCGAAGAAATCGCTGCTGGACTGGCAAGCTTCTCAGGATTGCACCGCCGCCTGGAATGCCTCGGAACGCACCATGGAATTACCCTCCTAGACGATTACGGCCACCATCCAACCGAGCTGACGGCCACCCTGGAAACGGTGCGCCAAACCTATCCTGGGCGGCAGGTATGGTGTGTCTTCCAACCCCACCAGATTTCACGCACCACTTGGTTACTGGACGAACTGGCGACAAGTCTGGAAAATGCCGACAATGTCGTGGTGGCCGAAATCTTCCGTTCCCGCGAACCTCCCCCAATCTCTGGGGAAATTACCGCCGCAGATCTCGCCCACCGCGTACGAACCCGTGGGCGATGTGTGGCCGACGTCCACACCAACCACCACATCCTGCAGTTTCTTAAGTCCCGGCTACGGCCGGGTGACGTTCTGATCACTATGGGTGCAGGCGACATTCGGAAGATTTGCGATGGCATTCTTAACTGGCTTCGAGAAGATTGCGCGACAGGCTGAACCGCTGGCGATGCACACCTGGTTTCAGTTGGGTGGCCCAGCCGAGTACTTCGCCGAACCACGCACCAAAGACGAATTGGTGGCCCTTATCAAACGGTGCCGTCAGGAAGACGTCCCCATCCGTCTCCTGGGCCGAGGGTCCAACATCCTGGTACGCGACGAGGGGGTGCCGGGCATGGTGTTTCGCCTTTCAGAGCCCTCCTTCTGTGAGATCCAGGTTGACCACCAGACTCTCACCGCTGGCGCGGGCGCCCGCCTCGGACGTGTCGTGACCACTGCCGTTCGCGAAGGACTCGCAGGTCTGGAAGTCCTCGTGGCCATTCCAGGTACACTGGGGGGAGCACTGCACGGCAATGCGGGCACCCATGGGGGCGATATTGGCCAATGGACCGTCGAGGCTACCGTCATTAGCCACAACGGTGATATCTTCACCCGACATCGCGAAGACCTCGTCTTCTCCTATCGCCACAGTAGTCTCGACGAACTGGCCATCCTCAACGCCAAGCTGGAACTGGAGGAGGACGATCCCCGCGAACTGGACAAGCGTTTGCGAAAACAGTGGATCGTCCGCAAAGCGAACCAGCCCATGGGGCACCAGTGCGCTGGCTGCGTTTTCAAGAATCCTCGCGGCGTGAGCGCCGGCGAGTTGATCGAACAGGCCGGGCTGAAAGGTACGCGCATCGGCGGCGCCGTCGTGAGCGACCGACACGCCAACTTCATCATCGCCGAACCGGAGTGCACTAGTAATGATGTCCTTCGGTTAACCGACATGATCCGTGCTCAAGTGCACGATCGTTTGGGCGTTGAGCTCGAGTTGGAACTGGAAATCTGGTGACCACACCCCACCGGCTTTGCCTCGGAGATCGCCCATGTGTGCCGCGAAGGCTTCACCGAGAACCACTTCCCCAACAGCAGCTATTGCCTTGGCGTTGGCGATCGCGATAGTGTTCTTCGGCGGTTGGTATGTTGTCTGGCGGGGAGTGCAGCACCATGTACTCGCTTCACAAGAATACTGGCTGACTCTCCAAAAGGTCGAAATTCCCCCCTCTCCCCCGTGGATTCACGGTGATATTCGAGAGAAGGTGTTCAGCGATGCCAGCCTCGACGGCCCGCTCTCGATCATGAACAAGGATCTGGCAGATCGCGTTGCCAGGGCCTTCTCCCTCCATCCTTGGGTGGCTAGAGTCCTCCAAGTGAGAAAACACTATCCGGCCTACGTTACAGTCGATCTGGTGTACCGTCGGCCGGTCTGCGTCGTTGAGGTTGATACCGGCGGCACGGTGCAGCTTTTGCCGGTCGATGTCGAAGGCGTTGTGTTGCCCAAAGACGATTCTTCGCCCGTTGAACTGAGCCAGTACCCTCGTTTGGTTGGCATCAGTACACTGCCCATGGGCATGGAGGGGACCTATTGGGGAGATCCGTGCGTTCTGGGCGCCGCACAAATTGCGGCATCCTTCGGAGAGGAATGGTCGAAACTTGGTTTGGATCGTATTGTCGTCGTGGCCGACTCCAAGGAGACCATCGGCGATGCGCGCACATATGAGCTCTACACGCGGCGAAACACCCATGTTCTTTGGGGTCGATCGCCCGAGCATGTGCTGGCCGATGAACTCTCGCCGGCTGACAAGATTAGACGACTTGGACAATACGTCGCTGAACACGGTTCTCTGGACGACCTGCAACAAATCGACCTGCGCAGCATGCGGTCCTTCCGCCTCGTTCCGCGTACACGACAGAATGCCTCAGGGCCTGTGCCTTGAGCATAACGGGCTGGCAGTGGAAGAAGGCGGATGCGATACCAGACAGCCTCGACTCGGCCAACACTCGTTCTGGCAGGGCATCGCACAGCGAGCGTTGCGGAGACCGTCGGTCCCCCTTTCCGCGGCCTTCGTACGTACAATGGGGCGGTCGTCAGTCGCCTTAAGGCAGAGGCCCACCGACCCTTGCCCGACGCAGACGACCATCACGGCGATTTGGTTGCCAATGAGGGGCCACTGATTGTGCCTACATCAGAGAGTGCGCACGACCTGGCTCATAACTCAAAGTTCACGTGACTACGTTTTCGGCAACATAGGGAAGGAGGACAGCGGCCATACCGATGCCCGGCGGGGGCTGCACTCTAATCGCGAATTGGAGAGGTTTCAGCCACCTTTTTCGCGCGGCGCCAGGACGTCGGTGCTAGCTTTATCAGAGCTGGTCAGGTTCGGCACGCGCTAGAAGAGCGTGCCCCCCCTGCCGCGGCGAGGAAGGCTGCGGAACCACTGGGGCCGACCCTGTACGAGTCCCCTTTCTCCACCCGTCGGGGCTGGAATCGGCTCTCGTACATCGGTACACTGAGAGCTCTGGTTGCGGTATGTCACGCGTTTTACCGGGAGCAACTCATGGCTGACCCTGCTGAACTCTATGATGCGATTTTGACTGGCAACGCCAAAAAGGCGGAAGAAGTGACCCTGGCGGCCTTGGAGGCCAACGTCGATCCTTCTGAACTGCTGGGCAAGTACATGATTCCGGCGATGGATGAAGTCGGCAAGCGATTCGAGTGCAACGAGTACTTCGTTCCTGAGTTGCTCATTGCTGCCCGAGCCATGAAGACTTCGCTCACACTGCTGACGCCAAGGCTTTCGGCGGCGGGAGCCAAGTCGGCTGGACGTGTTGTGATCGGCACTGTGCAGGGTGACCTGCATGATATTGGCAAAAATCTGGTGGCCTCGATGCTCGAAGGTGGTGGTTTCGAAGTGATCGACTTGGGCGTTGACGTGCCTGCAGACAAGTTCGTTCAGGCGGCCCAAGAGAAGGATGGTTCCATTGTGGCCATGTCAGCCTTGCTTACCACCACGATGACACAGATGCGCAAGGTTGTTGAGGCGCTACAGTATGCGGGGTTGCGAGACAAGACCCGGGTGATGATTGGCGGAGCCCCGATTACCCAGCAGTACGCCGATGAGATCGGCGCTGATGGGTACAGTGACAACGCTAGTGCAGCGGTCAGTTTGGCTCGCAAACTGGCAGGAGTGGCCTAACAGTCTGTCGGACCTTGCAGCATGTCTTGGATACCGCTGGCGTCCCGCGAGGGCATTGCGTGGGACGTGATCACGTGTGTGTTGCCGGTAGTGTCTGGAAGTGCATCCGAGGCAAACCGTAAACTGGGCCATGGGAATCCCATGATATTTGTCGCGATTTGATTAGGTTGCTGTTGCTGTGACCGCTTCTGAAGACGGAATAACACTCCGGGACATGCTCTCCGGAGATCGCTCTGCGTTCTACTACGGGGCCGAGTTGGTCACGACGCGGGGCTTTCCATTGCCCCAGGCCCCTGACCCTCCGTCCGAACTCGCTCGCGATCTGCTTGCGGATCCGCGAATCGGCTGGATCTCGATTACCGACAATCCTGGCGGCGCTCCCATGCTGCCGCCTGACTGGCTCGCCGGCAAGTTTCCCGAGCGACGCGGGCAGATCGTTCTGCATCTGACGTGCAAAGACGCCAACCGCAACGGCTTGGAGGCCGCTGCATGGCGCTATGCGGCAGAGGGATTTGAAAACCTGCTTGCGATCACGGGCGACTACCCCACCGGTGGGTTCGGTGGGTTAGCTGAACCCGTATTCGATTTGGATTCCGTGGGGCTGCTGTCGCTCTTGCGGTCGATGAACCAAGGCCTGAAGGTTCCCGGGCGCCGCGGCGGCTTCGACAGCCTGCCCAAAACCAACTTCTTTCTCGGCTGCGTCGTTTCCCCCTTCAAACGCCACGAACGCGAGTTGATGCCGCAGTACTTCAAATTGGTCCGCAAGATTCACGTCGGCGCCCAATGGGTGATCCCTCAACTCGGCTACGACATGCGGAAATTCCAGGAAGTGCAGTTGATGCTCCAGTCTCGCGGGATTTCGGTGCCGATCGTGGGCAACGTATACCTGCTCAACCGGGCTGTGGCTCGACTGTTCCACAGTGGGAAGCTCGCAGGGTGCGTTGTGAGTGACAAACTACTGGACACTGTCGAGAAGTACGCCGCCGGTCCCGACAAAGGACGCGCATTCTTCCGTGAACTGGCGGCCAAGCAACTGGCCGTTTTCAAAGGGTTGGGATTTGCTGCGGGGTACTTGGGCGGTATTGCCAAAGCCGATACTTTCGGTGAGATCATCGATCTGGCGGAGGGCTTTCGCCCCGACGATTGGCGGGACTTCTTCAAGGAGATTCAGTACAGTCAGCCCGATGAGTTCTTTCTGTTCGAGACCAATCCGGAAACAGGTCTCGGTGACGTGACCCGTATCAACGCAGCCTATCTCCAGTCCCTAAACAAGCCGCCGAAACCCAAGGAGGTAACGCTTGGCTATCGCCTGTCCCGAACGGTACACCGTTTGGCGTTTGAGAGAGGCAAAGGGCTGTACCGTTTGATGCGGCGAGTCTTCTCGCGATGGGAGAAGAAGCCCGGAATCCTCAGCCGATTGTCGTATTGGGTAGAGCGTGAAGCGAAGTACCTGGGATACGGATGTCAAGATTGCGGGGATTGCAGCCTGCCCGACTGCGGTTACCTCTGTCCGCTAGCCGCATGCGCCAAGGGATCGCGCAACGGACCGTGTGGCGGCTCGTGCTCCGGGCGTTGCGAGCTAGACGACCGAGACTGCTTCTGGGCAAGGGTGTACGAGCGCCTGAAGTACTACGGTCAGTCGCAGGAGATGTTCGCTGGCCCTGCGGTGATTTACGATGCCAATCTGAAGCATACGTCTTCCTGGGCGAACACGTACCTTGACCGCGACCATAGTGCTCCGAAGGACGAGAAGAACACGAGTACAACTGAGGGACTTTAACATGCCCATTCCTGGTCTGACCATCATTGGCGAATCGATCAACGATTCCGTACCATCGACCCACAAACTGTTCGAAAGCGACGACATCGACGGACTATTGGCGCTGGCTCGGACGCAGGACGAGGGCGGGGCGTCGTATATCGACGTGAATGTTGGCCCCCGCCCACCCGAGTTCATGGCCGACCTGGTCCGCAAGATCCAGCAGGTGACGGCGAAACCACTCTCGATCGACACTCCGGACATCGATATCGCCCGCGCAGGCCTGGAAGCCTATGACCCCAGCCGAGTTGGTGGCGCCAAGCCAATCCTCAACTCCATCTCGGCGCTTCGGGCCGATATGTTCGAGCTAGTTCGCATCCAACCGTTCAAGCCCATACTCCTGGCCTCGGAGCGAGTTGAGAACGGTCAGTCGGGGCCATGCCGGACAGCTGAGCAGACACACGCCGCCGCGAGGGCTCTGGTCGAACAAGCACGCCAAAATGGGTTCGGCTTCGGAAACGACGACTTCATCATCGATCCCGGCATTGCACCTATTGCCAGCGATGCAGAGGGAAATCTGAAACGGCTCGTAGGCGCAATAGAGTTGATCCATCGCGATGCTGACTTGGCCGGAGTACACATGTCGGTCGGTTTGAGCAACTTCACAGTAATGCTGCCATCGAAGCGGGCGGACGGGTCACCGCTGAAGGGCCCGCTTGAAAGCGCATTCTTGACGCGGGCCATACCCCTGGGGTTGGACACGATCATCGGTTCGGTCAAACGGAAGTACGACTTGCTTTCCGCCGATCACCCCGCAATGCTCTGTTTGGACGACGTTCTCAAAGCCGATGGCTTCGAGGCGATCATGCGAGTGAGAGATTTCTATTCGTAGCCGCAGTGGCCGGGGAATCTGCAGACGTTCTGTTTCCGCACCGCGTTTCCCCTCACGCGGTATGCAATTGGCTGAACGCAGAACTGACGACCTGACGGGGTTGCACCCCCTGTTTGCCTCCAACTCCTTCTGAACCGGATCCCTAGTGATGACTCCAGAGACTACCCGGACGCTTCCACCCGACATCGAGATTGCTCGCGCCAGCCGCATGCTGCCTATCGGCGAGATTGCTTCCCGTCTGGGTATCCATGAGGATGATCTGGAGTATTACGGCAAGTACAAGGCAAAAGTTGCGATGGACTTCTGCCGCGGCCTGGCGGATCGGCCGACGGGAAAGCTGGTATTGGTGACGGCAATCACGCCTACTCCGGCCGGTGAAGGGAAAACAACGACGAGCATTGGACTGACGGACGCCTTGAACCGTCTTGGTAAACAGACAACGGTTTGTCTACGAGAACCGTCGATGGGGCCGTGCTTCGGGATGAAGGGAGGCGCAGCTGGTGGTGGTTACTCGCAAGTGGTGCCCATGGAGGACATCAATCTTCATTTCACCGGTGATATCCATGCCATCGGGCTGGCACACAACCTCTTGGCAGCCATCGTGGACAACCACATCCATCAGAGCAACAAACTGGGGATCGATCCGCGGCGGATCGTATGGAACCGCGTAATGGACATGAACGACCGGGCGCTGCGGAACATCATCGTGGGCTTGGGTGGGGTGAATAACGCAGTGCCACACGAGACTGGGTTCGATATCACGGTCGCTTCGGAAGTGATGGCGGTTTTTTGCCTGTCGGAGTCACTCGGCGAGCTCCGTGAGCGGCTGGGACGGATGATTGTTGCCTATACGCGCGACCGGAAGCCGATCACCGCGGCGGACCTTAAGGCCCACGGGGCAATGGCGGTTCTGTTGAAAGATGCCATGAAACCAAATCTCGTGCAGACGCTGGAAAACAACCCTGCCTTTGTTCACGGGGGGCCGTTCGCAAACATTGCCCACGGCTGCAATAGCGTCATCGCTACCAAACTGGCGATGCGACTGTCGGAGTATACGGTCACTGAGGCAGGTTTCGGCGCCGACTTGGGAGCCGAGAAATTCATGAATATCAAATGCCGCAAGGCAGGCATCAGGCCTGACGCCGTGGTGATTGTGGCAACCGTGCGTGCGCTGAAGCTCCATGGCGGAGTTGCGCTGGAGGACTTGGGCCGGCCGAACGTCGAGGCGCTCGACAAGGGGGTGGAGAACCTGAAGAAGCATATCGAGAACATACACCGGTTCGGATTACCGGTGGTCGTGGCCGTCAACTCGTTCGTTTCCGACACCGATGAGGAGATCGAGTTCATACGGGACAAGTGTTCCTACCTGTCGGTGAAGATCGTCCGGGCTGATCACTGGGCTCGGGGGGGCGCAGGCGCAGACGAGCTCGCTCGGGCGGTGGTCGAAGTGGTCGAGAACACGAAGACCGATTTCAGCCTCCTCTATCCTGACACATGCACCTTGTGGCAGAAGGTGGGGATCATCTGCCGGGAGATCTACGGAGCAACCGACGTTCTGGCCGACAAGAAACTCCGAGAGAAGTTCCAGATGTTGCAGGACAGCGGTTTTGGCGAATTGCCCATTTGTATGGCCAAGACGCAGTATTCGCTTTCGACGGATCCGGGACTGAAGGGACGGCCGAAGCGGTTCGACGTACCTTTGCGGGACGTGAGAGTCTCTGCCGGAGCCGGATTCGTCGTCGTGCTGACGGGCGATATCATGACGATGCCTGGCTTGCCGAAAGTGCCGGCCGCGGAGATGATCGACATTGACGATGATGAGCAGGTGGTTGGCCTGTTCTGAGGTGTCACAGGAGGAGTTATGCACGTGCTGATTGAACACCTGGTTGCCCTCGGGACAGTCCTCACCGATGGAGCCTGGGGTACCGAATTGCAGCGGCAGGGATTGGGCGTAGGCGAGTGTCCCGACGCGTGGAATCTGTCGCATCCCGACCAAGTGGAAGGTGTCGCCCGCGCGTACGTGGAGGCGGGGAGCCGGATTATTCTGACGAACACTTTCGGCGGGAGCCGGATTTCGCTGGCGAAGCACGGCTTGGCGAAGCAAGTGGCGGCGATCAATCGGGCCGGGGTGGAAATATCGCGCCGCGCGACGGCGGGAAAGGCCAAGGTATTTGCGTCGATGGGGCCCAGCGGCGTCATGCTGATGATGGGCGAGGTCTCCGCAGCACAGGTGCAAGAGGTGTTTGCCGAGCAGGCGTCGGCCATCGCCGAGGGAGGCGCCGACGGGATTGTCATCGAGACGATGTCGGATGTCGCGGAGGCGCGGCTGGCGGTCATGGCGGCTAAACAAACGGGTCTGCCTGTGGTGGTGTGCATGACGTTCGATTCGGGCAAGGATCATGATCGCACGATGATGGGACAGACGCCGGAGCAGGCGGCAGAAGAACTGACCGATGCGGGCGCAGACGTGATCGGCTCGAATTGCGGCCGGGGTATTGAAGGCTTTGTGGAGATTTGCCGCCGCCTGCATGTCGCGACGGATCGGCCCATCTGGATCAAGGCGAACGCGGGCTTGCCGGAGATGGTCAACGGTCTGGTGACATACGCCCAGACGCCAGAGCAGTTTGCCCAGTTCGTGCTCCCACTCGTGCAGGCAGGGGCGAGTTTCGTGGGTGGTTGCTGTGGGACCAACCCCGATTTCATCCGGGCTACGAGCGAGGTGCTTGGCAGATGAACTCACGGGAGCGCGTAATCTGCGCGTTGGAACACCGGGAAGCTGACCGAGTACCGATTGACGTGGGCGGCACGAGGCAGTCGGGGATCGCGGCGTCGACGTATCACAGGCTGAAGGAGCGGCTGGGGTTGCGCACGCCGACCCGCGTGTATGACGTGTACCAGATGCTGGCCGAGATCGAGCGGCCGGTTCTGGAGCGGCTGGGGGCTGACGTGGTGGGGTTGCAACGCCCGGTTGTGGCGTTTGGGATTCCCAACGAGCGGTGGAAGCCATGGGATTTATTTGACGGGACGCCGGTCGAGGTGCCTGGGGGCTTCCAACCAGAGGTTGAGGCTAACGGCGATCTGCTGCTTCGTCACCCGGACGGGCGTCCGATGGCACGGATGCCGCGGGGGGGATACTACTTCGATCGGCTGGACACGTATCCCGGCGCAGCGCATGCCGATCCGGCGACCTTGGACGTGCCGCTGTTGTCGCTGGAGGAGTGCGACCATTTGCATGCGCAGGCCGAGGCGTGGTACCAGCAGAGTGACCTCGCCCTGGTGGCCGCGATGGGGCCTCCTTACGAGTTGTTCTTTGGGCTGGGCACGGGAGATTTCCAGGGGTGGATGATCACACTGGCGACTGACCCGGAATACGTGGAGGCGTTGTACGAGCGACTGGTCGACGCTTGGCTGGAGAACCTGCGACGTTTCAGCGAGGCCGTTGGGGACCGAGTGCAGGTGCTTCAGTTCAATGATGATCTGGGTACGCAGAATGCGCCGTTCTTATCGCCGGCCATGTTTCGCCGGCAGATCATGCCGTATTACCAGCGCGGTTTGGAGTGGGTTCATCGACGCACGGAGATGAAGGTGTTCATGCACAATGACGGGGCCATCTTCGACTTCTTGCCGACGCTGATCGAGATGGGCGTGGACATTCTCAATCCGGTGCAGACCACGGCCAAAGGCATGGACCCTGTGAAGCTGAAGCAAGAATTCGGCGACCGGCTGGTTTTCTGGGGCGGATCGTGCGATTGCCAGGGGACGCTGGCTTTCGGTTCGCCGGAGGAAGTGGCCGAAGAGGTCCGGCAGCACGTGAGCACACTGGCGCCTGGCGGCGGCTATGTGTTTGCTTCGGTTCACAACGTGCAAGCTGAGGTGCCGCCGGAGAACGTTCTGGCACTGTACGACACTGCGCGGACGGTGGGCGTGTACGCGAGCTAGTTTCGCCAAGGCCGTTGGGGAGACGGCGGGCATGGGGCGATTCTTCTGCGCTTTGGCTGGCGCGGGTTTCCATGACAGGGGATGAATTTCATAGCGATGAGGTGGGAAGGGATTCAGGGTTGGGGCCATGGAGTGGGCGGCAAGTTGTTTGGAGGTAATGGGTTGGGGTGTGGCGTGTGGATGGAAGGGGATTTCGTCTGGGGTGGGGTGAAGTGGAAACAGGGGTGGTTGGCATTATTTGAAGTGGTTTTGGGGCAAGGGGTTGAGGGCGATGGGCGGAGGTTGCGGTTGCGCAAAAAGTGTGGAAATGGGGTTACGGAGACGAGGTTGGGTCGCTTGGGGTGGAGAAGTGGTTGGCTGGGTGGTGGTTCGGTGGACGTGGGATTGTCGGGGATTGGCGTAAGTGCTGAATACCCTGTGTGCACGTGCATAGGCGGGTCGGTGCAATTGCAGTGAGGGTACGCCGATACCTTGAGTGCACAGTGGGTAGTGGTTGGTGGCTAGTGGCTGGTGGGTTTTGGATGTTGGGGGCAGAATATGGGTTGTTGACTGGTCGCTGGTGATTGGCCTGGGGTGGGGGTTCTTGGGGAGGCGGAATCATGTCGAGTCTGTTGACTCTTTCGAGTGTGATCCTGGATTCGTTGAGTGACGGCGTCTATGTGTGCGATCGGGAGCGGACGATCGTTTATTGGAGCGCGTCGGCGGAGCGGATCACGGGGTGGACTTCGCAGGACGTGTTGGGGCGGCGCTGTTTGGACGAGGTGCTTTGTCATGTGGACAAGGACGGGCATCAGCTTTGCGGCAAGGAGTTCTGCCCGTTGCATCGGTCGATGATCACGGGAGCGACGAGTGAAGTGCCGCTGATCGTGTTTGCCAAGGGGAAGGACGGGCAGCGGATTCCGATGCACGTGAGCGTGGCTCCGATTCGGGATCCGTCGGGGGAAGTGATCGGCGGCGTGGAGATGTTTCGCGACGTATCGTCGGTGCTGGCGGACCTGCAGCGGGCCAAGCGGATTCAGTCGTTGTCGCTGGCGTACGACTTGCCCAACGACGAGCGGGTGCGATTTGCGACGCACTACGCGCCCCACGATATCGTGGGCGGGGACTATCTGGCGTTGCGGAAGCTGGACGCGGACCGGTACGGTTTCTTCCTGGCAGACGTGATGGGGCACGGGGTTGCCGCAGCGCTGCACACGATGCATTTGAGCGCGCTGTCGGCGCGGCACCAGGAGGCGATGGCCGAGCCGGTGCGGTTTGCCGAGACGATCAACAACGAGTTGTGTCGGATCGTCAAGGGGGAGTCGTTTGCGACGGCGATCTGCGGTGTGATCGATGCGGAGGCGCGGACGCTGCGGTTCTGCTCGGCGGGTGGCCCGCCCTTGCTGGCGGTGCGGGCGGATGGGACGTATGAGGAACTGGAGTGTTCGGGAGTGCCTTTGGGAGTGATGGAAGGGGCTCCGTACGACGAAGGACGCGCCGAGTTCTCGCCCGGCGACCGGCTGGTGCTGTACAGCGACGGAGCCGCGGAGATCCATAACGCGGAGGGCGAGATGCTGGGCGTTTCGGGGCTGATTGGCATCCTCAAGGACTTGGGGTATCCGGCGTCGAAGTTGCCGATGAGCGTCTTGGAGGAACGGCTGCTTCTGTATTCGAACGCGATCCGGTTAGACGACGATGTGACGTTGATCGAGGTGGAGTTTCGGGAGGGTTGATGGTTGCGGGGCGGTTGGCGGGGTGGGAAGGTCATGGGAAGGGAAAAATGGGAAAGGGGGAAGGTGGGAAAAGAAGCTGAGGGGACAGGAGTGCGTAGGTTTGGCTCGAATGGAAGGGGGGATTGAAGGGACTGGTGGCGGTGGGGACGTTTGCCGGATTGTCGGGGTTCTGCGCAAATGAAGATTGCCGTGCCGTTTTCGTTCCCCGGGTAGAGGCCTCCCCTCCATCCCTTCGCCGCACGGCCGACGAACTCACGAACGAAGTTCAGAAGGGAGCTTCCCGCTAACGACTAACGGCGCTCTGACCGAAAAAGACTCCCTTGAAGCGACAGAAACCCGGCCCGAAGAAGCACGCAACGAAATAATTACGTATAGTGTCCCCGTAACTTTGGCGGGGTGGGGAGGCCGTGGGAAGGGAAAAATGGGAAAGGGGGAAGGTGGGAAAAGAAGCTGAGGGGGCCGGAGTGCGTAGGTTTGGCTCGAATGGAAGGGGACTTGAAGGGACTGGCGGCGGTGGGGACGTTTGCCGGATTGTCGGGGTTCCGTGCGAACGAAGATTGCCGTGCCCTTTTCGTTACCCGGGTAGAGGCCCCCGCTCCATCCGTTCGCCGCTCGGCCGACGAACTCACGAGCGAAGTTCGGAAGGGAGCTTCCCACTAACGACTAACGGCGTTCTGACCGCAAAGAACTCTTTTGAAGCGACAGAAACCCGGCCCGAAGAAACAGGAAACGAAATAATTCCGTACGCCGTCCCTGGAACCTTCCCTACTGGACCGAAACCGGCGTCTTGGGCAGCAAGAACATGAAGGTCGTCCCTTCTGGGGACTTGCTTACGAAATCGACCTTGCCTCCCAAGTATCTCTCGCCGAGCAGTTTCATGCTGTAGGTGCCAATTCCACGTCCTTGCTCACCCTTTGTCGAAAAGGACCTCTGGAAGACCTGAAGTTGCACTTCGTCGGGCATAACGTCGGGATTGTGAACCCAGAACTCGGCGCGGCTTCCTCCGTCCTTACAGCCGATGGTAACGATCCCTCCAGGACTGGTTGCCT
Source organism: Thermoguttaceae bacterium (assembly GCA_963674835.2). Classification (GTDB taxonomy): domain Bacteria; phylum Planctomycetota; class Planctomycetia; order Pirellulales; family Thermoguttaceae. The sequence continues at coordinate 3,518,324 of CAXXKC010000003.1, read as the reverse complement.
CCAGAGCGTTCTTGACCATGTTTCCGAGCACTCGGAAGAGAAGCTGCCGGTCGGCGATCACCGTACCGTCCCAGTCATCACGGCAGTCAATATCACGCCCCTCAGCAACAGGGTGTGCGGCATACTGCGTCATGACCTCCTCCAAGACCGACCGCACGCGAATCGGCACAGGTTTCGTGTCGAGTTCACCCGATTCCGCAATGACAAGATCGCGCTGGGCACGGATCGATTCGATCAACTGGTCGGACAAAGTGGCGAGACGCCCGCACACCTCCGGATCGCCGGAGGCATCTTCCTGAAGATACTGGGCATACCCTTGAATACAGCCAGCCGTGTTCAGAACGTCATGGAAGAAGGTCCGTTGGAGAACGTGAAGCCGTTTGGACTGACTGATGTCGTCCACGGCAGTCACAACGAAATGATCCTCGGCGACCGAGATGGGCGAAGCCACGACCCGTAAGTCCATCGGGGCAATGCCCGAAGGGGTCTGCACGAGGATTCGGCACTCTCGCACCACCTTCTTACGTTGCTTCTGCGCATCAAGGATTGCGTTGACCGCGCCGCAAGCGGCGCAATAGCGAGCCGTCCCGCAGCCGTCTGGTCCTTCCTTTGCTCGGATGCAACCGACCGCTTCACCAGGACGTTTTTCAGTGACCTCGCCCAGGCTTGTGTTCAGAACGGACAACATCGTATCGTTGGCGGCGACGATCTGGCGGTTGCTGTTCAGCACCATCACCATGCTCGGCATCGCATTCAGCGATTCGCTGAGAAGTGGGATGCCCTTGAAAGCCGAACCCTTCCGGTGGACTTCCTCTGCGGTATCCCGACCTGCTGGAGCGAAATAGGTGGTCGTCGGGGAAGAGGGAACGTCACCGGGAATAAGGGCATCGCAAGTGGCGGTACTCACGGCTATACCTCGCTTTCAGGAGGGAGTATGGAGTATGCGAAAGTATAGGTCTGGGAACGCCCGTTCAACGTCGCAAATGCGCCCTTGATCCGCTTTCCAGGCATTCTGGATTCTCGGAAACCTGGAAATCCGTTCCGAAGCCCCTCGCCTTCGCCCGACCGGCACAAGTTCCAGCGTGGACACGGATTCGGAACCGTATGGTGTTGAATACCGTCTGGATAGGGGGTATATTGGCGGTGCTTTTTGCCCTTCAGGGCGCGTCATACGAGTGTTCGTTTCCCGGCGATTCCGTCACGGGGTTTCTTTCGATCCGGGATGCAGGGATGTCCATCCATCAATTCCGAGAGAAGGTCAGTTTCATCTGGTCAGTCGCCGACCTGTTGCGTGGGGATTACAAGCAGTCGGAGTATGGGAAGGTCACCCTGCCCCTGACGGTCCTGCGGCGGTTGGACTGCGTTCTGGAGCCGACGAAGGAGAAAGTCCTGGAGAAGGCGAAGGCACTCCCCAAGAGAGCCGACGAGGCGATGAAGCGGGAGTTCCGGGGACACTATATAACTCGTGACGGGATTGCGTGATTCTGCTAGGTTCGCGGCATGGCTCGACTAGCACGTGTCGTGGTTCCGGGCATGCCGCACCTCATCACGCAGCGAGGGAATCGTCGCCAGACGACCTTCTTCTGCGACGAGGATTACCTCGCCTATCGAGAACTGATGGCCCAGTGGTGCGACGAGCAGCGGATGCAGATTTGGGCCTATTGCCTGATGCCCAATCATGTGCACCTGATCGCGGTGCCGAAGACGGCCGAGGGGCTGTGCCGCGCGATCGGGGAAGCGCATCGGCGCTACACACGGCGGGTCAACTTCCGGGAGGATTGGCGCGGCCATCTGTGGCAAGGGCGTTTTGCGTCGTTCGTTATGGACAAGCCTTATCTGCTGGCAGCGGCGCGGTATGTGGAGCGGAATCCGGTCCGTGCGGGCTTAGCGGCGTCTGCACGCGGGTATCGCTGGAGCAGCGCTCGGGCGCACCTGAAAGGGAAGGACGACCCATTGGTCAGGGTCTCGCCGCTTCTGGCAATGGCGAGCAACTGGCGGCAGCTTCTGAGCGGCGTGGTAGGTGACGAGGAACTTCGGCAGTTCCGCCAGCACGAGCGGACCGGGCGCGTGTTGGGCGACGAGAAGTTCCAGAAGCGTCTGGAGAAGAAGCTTGGTCGCATTCTCCGCCGCCAGAAACCCGGCCCGAAGAAGCAGGAAACGAAATAACTACGTACGGTGTTCCCGGAACACGGTTATCGCTGCTACGCAAGCCGGCCCTGGCATCCGGTGCTGGCTGATCGGGTGCGAAGCGATTATAATGGGCCCAAACAGGGACGGACCTCGGTGTCAGGCTGCCGAAGCCTGGGGTGCCGCGGTTGTGAGTCGCCAACCAACGGACCCACCCGCGGCACCCCCGCCATGCGCACCCACGCTCGCCGTCGGGCAATCCTGCCATCGCGTTTTGCCTCCGTTGGAGTTTCACCATGAAGCATCATGCAATCTACGGGGCTCTACTGCTAACGGCCGCGGCGTGGACAATGGCGGCCGCGGCCGATACGTCGGCGCTCTACCAGGTCGGCACCGAGCGGCAGTTGTTCATCGACCGGGCGTTCTTCGACCAGACGAGCAACGTCGCCCTGCGGCTCCATCCGCCCAAGAAGACGGGCGAGAAGAACCTGCAAGCCGACAAACCCTGGGAATCGGCCACGCTCAACTGGTTCACCGTCCTCAAGGATCGAGGCGTGATCGACAAAGAAGCCAAGTACCGCATGTGGTACGAATGCTACGACGTTCCCGGCTGGCCAACGCCCGACGACACGTCGTTCTGCTATGCCGAGTCGTGCGACGGCATCCACTGGACCAAGCCCCAACTCGGCCTGTTCGCGTACCAGGGCAACAAGAACAACAACATTCTCTTTCGCCAGATCGGCACAGGCGATCATCGGTCGCGCGTGCATGGAACGGGCGTCTTCCTCGACCCGGCGGCTCCGCCCGAATCTCGCTACAAGGCCGTCTCTCAGGGGCAGTGGAAAGGCTCGACGCCACCGCACCGCATTTCCGGCATGGTCTCGCCCGACGGCCTGAAATGGACCCGTCTTCCGAAGCCCATCTGCGACTATTTCGCGGATAGTCAGTACTCCTGCTTCTGGGACCCGGTGCGAAGCAAGTATATGCTGTACGGCCGCGTTGCACCGAACGTGGGACACGCCGAGAGCAGCGACTTCAGCCGTTTCCCTGTTCTCGAGCCGATGCTCGCGACAAACGCCAACGACCCGCCAAACAGCAATCTGTACAATTCGGCCGTCGTGAAATATCACGGTGCCGCAAATGTGTACCTGATGTTTCCGAGCCTTTGGCAGCACAAGCCCGACACGCTCGACATCCGCATGGCGGTCAGCCGCGACGGCGTCCACTGGACCTATCCCGAGCAGGACAAGCCGTTCGTTTCGCTGGGCGATGCCGGCGCGCAGGACAGCAAGACCCTCTACATTGGCCAGGGCGTGATCGATGCGGGCGACGAGACGTGGATGTACTACTCCGGCTCGCCCCTGTGTCACCAACAGACCGAACTGGAGAACCTGGTCCAGTGCAAACAGCCGCGTGCTTTCAGCCGCCTGGTGTTGCGGCGCGACCGGTTTGTTTCCGTCGACGGCGGCAAGGACGGCGGATGGTTCATTACGCCACCGCTCCAGTTTGCCGGAGACACCCTCAAGCTGAATGTCAAGGTTCGCCCAGGCGGCTGCGTTCGCGTGGGTTTGCTCGATGAGCAAGGAAAGCCGCTCCCTGGTTGCGGTGTGAACGAGTGCACGCCGATCACGGGCGATCATCTCGACACCGTCGTGCAGTGGAAGCAGTGCAGCGATCTCCAACCGTTTGCCGACCGGCGCGTTCGGATGCGGATCGAACTGCGCGATGCCAGCCTCTTTGGCTTCCAGTTTGCCACAGCCCAACCGTCCGCCAAGCCGGTGGCCGGAAAGCTGCGTCTGTGGCAACTTCCCGGTCGGAGCGATCGGGAGGTCATGATGTGCCATGTTCTTCAGACGCCCGGAGGACATGTGCTGGTGATCGACGGCAGCTGGGAAGCGGACGCCGCGTATTTGCGGGATTTTCTGCGTCGCCTGGGCGGACGAGTCCACACCTGGTTCATCACCCATCAGCACGACGACCATTTCGGCGCGCTCACGGCGATTCTGCGCAAGCCCGACGCTTCTTAGTTCGGGAGTCACCATACATAACTCCTGACGGAATTGCGTAATTCTGCTAGGTTCGCGGCATGGCTCGACTAGCACGTGTCGTGGTTCCGGGCATGCCGCACCTCATCACGCAGCGAGGGAATCGTCGCCAGACGACCTTCTTCTGCGACGAGGACTACCTCGCCTATCGAGAACTGATGGCCCACTGGTGCGCCGAGCAGCGGGTGCAGATTTGGGCCTATTGCCTGATGCCCAATCATGTGCACCTGATCGCTGTGCCGAAGACGGCCGAGGGGCTGTGCGAGCAGAACGACGCGCGGGTCTACCAGTGCGCCTATGACGAGCAGGGCGATCAGGTCTCGATCATCGATCCCAACGGGCACGAAACCCGGTTCAGTTACGACGACCGGGGCCGCGAACTGACCCGGACGCTGCCGATCGGTGTGGAGACGACCGGCATTGCGACCGACTTCGTCGAGCAGAAGTTCTACCGCGAGCAGGGCCGGTTGGACTACGAGGTGTCGTTCGAGGGCGTGGTGACCAGCTACGTCTGCGACGACCGACAGGGTGCGTGAAGCCGTCCGTGATTAGAAGCAGGCAACAGCCGGCCCGTAGAACATAGCCACGGCGGTGGCTCGGCGATAGAATGGTTAGCGTGCGATGCCAAGACCGAATCGAATGGGGCATTCTCGTGACACAAGACCGCTTCCGTTTACTCCGCCTCGGAATCCTGCTGGGACTGGTGCTGAGCCTCGGCGCTGCCGCGTCTGCGCAATCGCCGCTGAAGGAGACGATGGACGGCATCGTAACTCGCTTCTACGCCACGCTGGACCGCGACGCGCTGAAATCGCTCAGCCAGCAGCGAGTTCTGCAACTCATCACGGATCAAGAGCGCGAGATCCTGGCCAGCAAGTACTGGACGTTCGAAGTTAACGTGCCCGTGGTCGTGTCGTTGATGCGTAGCGTCAAGCAATCGGAAATCCCCTTTTGGATCAAAGAGGCGGGATTTGAAAAGACAGTCGACATCGTTAAGAGCGATTTGCGGACGTTTGAGGTGTGGCAGAAGAGCTTCGATGCGGGACGCGTCGAATTGGGGATCTCCGGGTTTGAACGGCACCTCGACGTCTACTTCCTGTGCGTGGCGCCCCAGCAGCCGGACCGCCCGCTGGAGATCACCAACATCGATCCTCCTAGCACGACCGTGCAGGAAATGAAGCCGGGTGCCTGGTACCTGCGCGACTGGCAGGATCTGCACATCGCGAAAGTGCCCGAGAGGCTCGTCGGCCAGAAACTGTTGACGACCTGCCGCGGTCGGGCTTGGGAATCGCACTTGGTGGGTGGTTTCCGGGAGGCACCTTTCCCATCGTCGTCGAAGCCGGACCACGTCATTCTCACCTGGAGCGAAGATCCCCGCACGACTCAGACGATTCAGTGGCGCACGAATACCGACGTCAAGAAAGCCGTGGTGCGCTACCGAGAAGCCGGTTCTGAAGGCCAACCGGAACGTGAGGTCGCGGCCAGCTCCGCTCTGATCGAAGACCGACTCTTGATGAACGACCGCTATAGCTACCGCTATACCGCGGTGCTGCGCGGCCTGAGGCCGGCGACCACATACACCTACCGCGTGGGCTGTCCGGAAAACCAATGCTGGACCGAACGGACCACATTCACGACGGGCCCCGAAAGGCAGACGCCTTTTTCGTTCGTCTTCCTGGGCGACATCCATTGCTGGCACAACAAAGGCCAACTACTCCGCACCATCGAGGCGCGTCATCCCGACGTGGCCTTCTACGTCATCGCCGGCGACCTTACGCACGTTGGCCTTTTCCGCAACGACTGGGACCTCGTTTTCGAGTACGCCAAGGGCATCTTCGACCGCAAGCCCGTGGCCTGGGCGCTGGGCAATCACGACGAGCCGAACGGACTGGGCGGCTGGCTGCCTTTGGCTCTGGCCGAATTCCCTCACAACGGCCCGAAAGGCGTTCCGCCCGAGTACAACTACAGTTTTCGCTACGGCAACACGCTGTTCTTGATGCTCGACGTGGATACGTCGCCGGAAATCCAGGCGGAATGGATGGAACAGCAACTGGCCGACAGCGATGCACGGCACCGCATCGGGGTCTACCATTTTCCCCTATACGCGGTGGGCGACGATGATGATGAGTACGATCCCATACGTTTGCGGTGGGAAACTGTCTTCGCCAAGCATCACCTTGACATGATGCTGCACGGGCACGTCCACTACTATCTTCGCACGGCGCCGATGAAGAACGGCCACATCGCTCGTTCGCTGGGCGAAGGTACCGTCTATGTCACTTCGCTGGGAACGGCGGGGCGCAAGATCGATCGGGAAATCCCCGTCCCGGATTATGTCAGGCGGGTCACGACCGGCGGCCCCTGGTACCAGAAGATCGATGTGCAGGGCGACCGAATCCTGTACCGTGCTTATGAGGAAAACGGCGAATTGATCGACGAAATGGTGCTTGAGTGAACTGTCCGGCGGTTACGGTCGTTCTTGACTTCTGGGGACACCATATAGAACTCTTGATGGAATTGCGTGATTCTGCTACGTTCGCGGCATGGCTCGACTAGCACGTGTCGTGGTTCCAGGCATGCCGCACCTCATCACGCAGCGAGGGAATCGTCGCCAGACGACCTTCTTCTGCGACGAGGATTACCTCGCCTATCGAGAACTGATGGCCTACTGGTGCGCCGAGCAGCGGGTGCAGATTTGGGCCTATTGCCTGATGCCCAATCATGTGCACCTGATCGCCGTGCCGAAGACGGCCGAGGGGCTGTGCCGCGCGATCGGGGAAGCCCATCGGTGCTACACGCGGCGGGTCAATTCGCGGGAGGATTGGCGCGGCCATCTGTGGCAAGGGCGTTTTGCGTCGTTCGTGATGGACAAGCCTTATCTGCTGGCAGCGGCGCGGTATGTGGAGCTGAATCCGGTCCGTGCGGGCTTGGTGGCGTCTGCACGGGGATATCGCTGGAGCAGCGCTCGGGCGCACCTGAAAGGGAAGGACGACCCATTGGTCAGGGTCTCGCCCCTTCTGGCAATGGCGAGCAACTGGCGGCAGCTTCTGAGCGGCGTGGTCCGTGAAGATGAGCTTTGGCAGTTCCGCCAGCACGAGCGGACCGGACGCGTGTTGGGCGACGAGAAGTTCCAGAAGCGTCTGGAGAAGAAGCTTGGTCGCATCCTCCGCCGCCAAAAACCCGGCCCGAAGAAGCAGGAAACGAAATAACTACGTAGGGTGTCCCCGGCACTCACCCCATTCTGGCTTCTGTGTGGCCCCATGTTCAGGCCGACTGCTCCCGTGATTGCAGCGTGGACAGCGGCAGCATTGACAGGGCGTAGGAGCCGCGGATACGCTTGTACCGTGCCCCGACAAGTGACGGTAGCGTCTGGCGGGGCCGGGGAGTCGGGCGAAGCTCAGTCTGGACTCATCTGTTCAGAAAGTGTTGTGATTTGTGCCGTCCGGGATAATCTCTCAGAATGTCTCTGGAGTCCGTGAACAGGCATCCACAATGGGAAACCGTCATGAAGAATAAGCCAATCGGTTTGATGTGTGTGGCCTGTGCTGTCGCTAGAACTCTGTTCCTGCTGAGTTGTTGCGTGGCTGTGGCAGCATCTACGGTTGCGGCCACTGCTGAAGAGAAGATGACATTCAGAGCGAACGCGGAATGGAAAGTGGTCGACACCTCTGACGTACTGGTGAAGGCGGGCAGCGCCTTGGACTTGAGCGCGGCGACCGCCGTGCCGTTGGTGGACGGACCGTCGGCAGGGAGCAAACGGTTGCCGCGACTTGTCATCGGGCCCTCCGGGAAACTGGTTGTCCAAGGCAAGCCCGAAAAGCCGGTCAAACTGAAAGGATTCATATTCCATGTGGTGGATGATGCGGCCATGAGTGTGAACACTTATAGCTGGTTTGGCGAGGGCCCAAACTGGAAAGAGGGTGTGGACCGCTTTGTCAGCTCGAGCAGAAATCAGGGGTACAATCTCTTTCGAATATTCGATATCGACCTGATGTCGCCGAAGAAAAGCCTGAGCATCAGTCCGGAACTACTCGATAGGGTTGATTACCTGGTCGCCCAAATGGGCCAACAAGGGGTCTACCTGCATCTGACCTTGCTTGGCTACGGGCTTTTTCAGGAGGTGCCTCCTCCGCTGAAGTACAATCCCGCAGTCCAGGGACGAGAATGTGACTTCAAGGCGCGGATGTTTTTGGGGGATCCTGAAATGCGCCGAATCTGGCTCTATGCGGCCGAGACTCTGATGAACCATGTCAATCCCTACACGGGATTGGCGTGGAGGGACGATCCGGTCATTGCCTGCATCGAACCCTACAATGAACAGGAATCGGGACTGCTGGCCCGTTACATTTCGTCCGAGGCCATCAAAGAAACGATGAACCAGCGATTCCGTCAATGGCTCGGAGCCAAGTATCAAACGCCGCAAGCCCTGGCCAAGGCATGGGGAAACGCCGCCATTACTTCTTTCGACCAAGTGGTGACGCCGGCTGGGAACATTTCGTTCGTGCCGCCGTTGTTCAACTGGACTGGAATCGGATCGAGTCCAAGCGATCAGGACTTTACCCTTTTCGTGACGGAACTGGCCCGCGAAAACATCGCCTGGTACACGTCCAATCTCAAGCGCATCGGATACGATGGATTGGTAGGCCATTATAGCCTGTCACAGTGGTGGGGAGACCACGCAGCACGATACGAATACGCAACGATGGCGATCAGGAATCAGTTTTTTGCAATGCCATGGGGGGATTGGCGTGGAGGCGCTGGAGCCATCTGCCCGCAAAACAGCTCGGTGGGCGACGCCGTGCCTCATTTGCGTGGCATGATCGGTGCGAAATTTGCGGACCGGCCATTCTGTATGACCGAATACAACCACTGCTTCTGGAACCAGTATCAGCGTGAGATGGGGATTGTCCATGGCGCGTATTCCGCGCTGCAAGGATTCGATGCGATGGTTTATGCTTCCACTCCGGTCGTGTTCGAGGTAAAAAGCCTCGGTTCCTTCATGCCCGGGGGCTCTCCGATTACCCGGCCCAGTGAATTCCTTTTCACTTGCCTGTTTGTGCGCGGTGACGTGAAGACGTCGGCCCATCGGGTTGAGCTTCAAGTGCCGCAGTCCGTACTGGGTGAGTTCAAGCAGGCCTCGACAGAGCAGACCAAACTCGGGTTGATGAGTGGTTTCGCCATCTCGTTCCCCGGAGCGCGACGTCCGGAGGGGGTCGCCCAGCCTACTGGACCAGACATAATTCTCACTCCTGCGGGCGGCGTAAGAATCCGCCAGGACGACAAATGGACCGACGCCGGCAAGGTCATCGATGACGAGAAGGCCGGCGCTTCGCTCGATGCCCTGGTCGACCGAATGAGGCGCAGCGGGCTTCTTCCGGAGGCAAACATCAGCGAGCCTTCCAAAGGAGTTTTTCAGAGCGATACTGGAGAGATCACCATGCGGGCCAAGGAGAATCTCCTCAAGGTGGCCACGCGTTTCAGCGAGGCCGTGACCCTAGAGGGTGGTCGGGGCGAGCCGGTCGGGCGGCTGGAAGTGATCGGCAGCGATACGCCGGCCATGGTTGGCGTTTGCGCCATGGACGGGAAGGATCTCGCGGAAAGCCGGCGGATGGTCCTGCTCTATACGACTGAGGCCGTCAACACCGGCATGGTGGTGACACCCGACCGCACGAAGATGTTCAACGACGGCACGTTGCCGGTGTTGATGAAGGTTGGGCGTCTGGACGCGACGTTACAGAACACCCACGGAAAGAACATGGCCCTTTATGCGCTTGGCCTCAATGGGGCGCGTCGAGAACGTTTGCCACTTGCCTGGGAAGATGGTCGGCTCAAGATCCATCTCGACACGGCGAGTCTGAAGCAGGGTCCAACTCCGTTCTTCGAGCTCACCGTGGACTGAGCCTGGGGGGAGCTGCCAGGTGTATATGGGCCCGTCCTTTTTTGTCCTTCCGAAAGCGATTGGCGGATGAGCAATCACGAGATTTCGAGTGAGTCGGCGATGCGACGGTTCGGTGCAATCTTGATGATGTGTGCGATGGCCGGTGGATCAGCGGAAGGAGCGACGGGAGCTGCGAGTTCTCAGCCGACGACGAGCACGCCAACGATTCGGCTGCAGATGAGCGAGCCGGTGATTGTGTCGCAAGGGCCGGCGGAGCTGAGTCGCAGTGGGCCCGGCTGGGGTCGTTGGCAGTTTCCGTATTTGCGGCCGTTGGGCGGCGGTCGGCTGGCAGTGTGGTTTTCCGTGGAGCCGGATTCGGTGGAGTCGTATGGCAAGCCGGTCGCGTGGGCGATATCGTCGGACAGCGGGCGGACCTGGCAGATGCAGCCGAATAGGCCGGCGAGTGAAATCGAGGAGGGCACCTTGTTGCCCAGCGGCGATCGGTTGCGCGCGGTGCAGCAGTGTGCGGTGAACGCGCGCGGGCTGACGTTGCCGAAGCCGGCGTGTGAATTCACGGGCAGCTTTGGGAATGCGTGGGCGGTGTATCCGGTCGACGCGGTGCCGGCGACGCTGACAACGTGGGTGTTTGAGCGACTGCCGGCGGGCGGCAAATCGTGGAAACGCGAAACGCCGACGATGACGATTCCCGATCGGCTATGTACGGTGGTGACCGAGCGAGCGAATGTGCCGGGGCTGTCGGGCGAGCGCGAAGGCAAGGTCGTGCTGCCGGTGGTGCAGGGCAAGATGCGCGTGGCGCCGGATGGTTCGCTGTGGGCGGTGACGTGCGATTGGCGGCTGCAGGGCAGTCGCGTGCGCTATGTGCCGGTGTTTTTGCGATCGACGGACGGCGGACATGCGTGGCGACTGCAGGGCGTGGTGCCGTACAGCGCCGATGTGAAAATCGATCCGCAGGCGGATAAACGCGATGGGTTCACTGAGCCGGATTATGAATTCATGCCAGATGGGTCGATCATTTGTCTGATGCGAACGTCGGACGGTTGCGGCGTGGGGCCGCTGCTGCTGGTGCGATCGACGGATGATGCGCGGACATGGTCGAAGCCGACGCGTTTTGATGCGTTCGGCAAAATGCCGCAGTTGATGACGCTTGAAGATGGCACGACGCTGGCGTCGTATGGCCAGTCGGGCGGGCCGGGCTATTTTGCGGTGCGTGCGACGTGTGATCGTGCCGGATCGACATGGAGCGAGCCGACGAAGCTGACGTATTCGCCGCGCGACGGCGATGCGTGGGACTCGTGCGGCCATACCGAGATGGTGCCGCTCGACGATCACACCGCGCTGATCGTGTATAGTGATTTTAATACGCCTGATGGCAAGGGCGTGAAACGAAAAACGATTCTCGTTCGGCGGATCGTGACGAACAGCGAGGCGGCGGCGGGAGAATAGAGGGGACAGTCGCGGATGCCATGAAGTTGGGACGCAACATGTTGGGCCTCTGGTTGTTTGCGCAGTTCCTTTCGCGGTTGGTTCATGAAATCGTACTGCTTGGGCCTGCGTTTCTTCACCCGAGGTTTGAAGCGGCCGGCACGGCAGGGGTTGACGGCGAAATGCCCCAGGGCAGGCGGATGCGCGTCGCTCAACAGTCACCGCAAGGGATCCACGAAGCTGATCCGATGACGGTGGGCCGCTTCCGACATCGCCATCCGAACGAGGTGGTAGGCCAGCACGAACATCGTCAACTCCTTGCACACGCCGTCCATGCTTCTGGTGTGCAGCACGTCCATGCCGAGCGTGATCTTGATGTGTCTCAGATCGGTTTCCACTTGCCGCCGCTTGCCGTAGAGCCACGACAGGTCGCGAAGCGGATATACAACCGAGACCGCCAATACCGGCACGGTGTTGACACCCAATCGCACGACGATGTTCAACGACGGCACGTTGTCGGTGTTGATGAAGGTTGGGCGTCTGCACGCGACGTTTCAGAATGCTCATGGAAAGCCGAAAGGATGCGAGATCCGGTCGCGCGAAACTCCGAACTGCCAGGCCACTTCGCCAGTCCTTCCGCCGGCTGACGACTGTTGGCATACTATCTACTGTTGGAGCAGTAAGTAGGTACACTGAGATCGCCAACACGGCACAGGTTCCAGAGTTGGGTCGCAATCGGCTTCGCCGCTTCTGGCAATGGCGAGCAACTGGCGGCAGCTTCTGAGCAGCGTAGTACGTGACGAGGAACTTCGGCAGTTCTGCAAGCACGAGTGGACCGGACGCGTGTTGGGCGACGAGAAGTTCCAGAAGCGTCTGGAGAAGAATCTTGGTCGCATTCTCCGCCGCCAAAAACCCGGCCCGAAGAAGCACGAAACGAAGTAATTACGTATGATGTCCCCGGAACCCCCACGAAGCCAGAACCAGGCAAGCGCGGAAGAAGAGGACGCGCGAATTAGGGAATGTGTCGCCGGAACCTGTCCGAGCCCTTTGAAATATTTCTATTGGGATACAAATATTTGTCGCTACCTGACATTATTTGTGGTAAATTGACCGGAATGGGAGGCAGCGAGGTTATTTGGACGCCCGTGCGGGCCCGTGTTGCCGGCCGGGGAGGTTGGGGCTCGACTGCGAACAGAGCGACATGATTTCTTGAGAGGAGTTGGGATGTTTCGAGGCGGTTTGCTGAGGACGGGGTTGGTCCTGGTGGGCCTTTTGGCGGGATCGGTTTCGGCGGAGCCGCCCTTACGGCCCAACATCGTATTGATCTTATGTGACGATCTGGGTTTCTCGGACTTGGGCTGTTACGGCGGCGAGATATGCACACCGAATCTGGACCGTCTTGCGGCCGAGGGCATGCGGTTCACCCAGTTCTACAACTGCGCCGTTTGCAGCGCAACGCGAGCGGCGCTGCTGACGGGCTTGCATCCCAGACACAGCGCGCTGAGGAAGGACATGGTGTCGGTCGCACAGTTGCTGCACCAAGCCGGCTACGGGACGGCACTGGTGGGCAAGTGGGGACTGGCGGGCACGCCGCTGGATCGCGGGTTCGACGCTTTCTATGGCATAACGGGCGGTTGCTGCAACTATTTCAATCCGGCCATGCGGGATCCGTCCTTCGAAGGATCCGGTTATCGGCCGTTTTACGACAACCGCCGGCGCATCACCGAGTTTGCCGACGGCTTCTACACGACCGACGCCTTCACCGAGCGGGCGGTGGCCGACATCCGCCGGTTTGTCTCGGGCGGCAAGCCCTTTTTCGAATACGTTTGTTACACCGCGCCCCACTTTCCGCTACACGCCAGAGCGGAGGACATTGCCCGGCATAAGGGCCAATACCGTATGGGCTATTATGAACTCCGCAAGCGGCGCCACCAACGGCAGGTGGAGATGGGACTGTTCGAGCGACCATGCACGCTCTCGCCGGTGGATCGGTCGCGTGGACAGTGGCGGCACGACTGGGACATCCCCCGCTGGGAAGACGTGAAGAACCTGGCGCGGGAGAATCGCCGCATGGAGGTCTACGCTGCCATGGTCGAATGCCTGGATCGGGGCGTCGGCCGAATCCTGCAGACCCTCGAGGAACTGGGCATCGCGGACGAAACGCTGGTGATGTTCCTGTCGGACAATGGGGGCTGCGCGACCGACACCGAGAGCAAGGTACCCACCGACCCCCATAATTTCGAGTTGCCCGGTGACATCAACAGTTATTCGTCGGTCGGTCCCGGGTGGGGCTGGGCGCAGAACACGCCGTTTCGCCGCTACAAGGTGTGGACCTACGAAGGCGGCATCTGCACACCGATGATCGCCCGCTGGCCCGGCGTGATCCGGCCCGGCGCCATCACGCACGAGGTCGGCCACGTGGTGGACATCCTGCCGACCGGAGTCGAGTTGGCCGGGGCGACCTACCCGAAGGAAGTCGACGGCACACCCATTCTCCCCTGCGAAGGCACGAGCTTGGTTTCGGTCCTTCGCGGGAAGAAGCGCGACGAGCACGATGCGCTTTGTTGGTACGTCTACGGCAATCGGGCCGTTCGTCGAGGGCAGTGGAAACTCGTCTGGGGGCACACCACCGCCCGCTGGGAACTGTACGACCTCCACGCCGACCGGACGGAACTCGACGATCTATCGGCGCAGCATCCCGAACTGGTCGAGGAACTGTCGGCCGCCTGGGGCGCCTGGGCCGAGCGGACCGGCGTGCTTTCCGGTTCCTCCGATGCGGTGATGCGGTCAAAGCTTGATTAGGAGGGTTCCGATGAAGTTTGTATTGACGATGGCCGTGGCGATCGTGTGTGTTGCTGTGCCGACCAGGGCTGAGGATGGTAACCGCCGGCTCGTCGTCGCGCTGCTGCAACTCGAGCCGCACGGCAACGACCTGCGGGCGAACGCGACGAAAGCCGAGGAGTATTGCCGGAAGGCGAAAGCTCGGGGCGCCGACATCGCCCTTCTGCCTGAAATGTGGAGTATCGGGTACACACGGTTCAAACCCGACCTGCCCGGTGACAAGGAGGCGTTCTACGATCGCGCACGTGGCGTAGACAGTCCCTACGTCCGGCGATTTGCCGAGCTTGCCAAGGAACTCAACATGGCCATCGCTTTCACGTATCTGCAAGCCTGGGACCCGACGCCACGCAACGCAGTCACACTCTTCGATCGAAATGGCCGGGAACTCTTCACCTACGCCAAGGTCCATACGAGCGACTTCAAACCGATGGAGGCCTCGATGACTCCTGGTGATGGTTTCTGCGTCGGGCGGCTCGACACGGCCAAAGGTCCCGTCGATGTCGGGGCCATGATTTGCTTCGATCGCGAACAGCCTGAGAGCGCACGAATTCTCATGCTTGAGGGGGCGGAGATCATCCTCACGCCCAACGCCTGCCGGCTTGACGAACTGCGTCTCGACCAGTTTAAGGTTCGTGCCTGGGAGAACGTCGTCGGTGTCGCGATGGCCAATTACCCGGCCCCCGATCAGAACGGGCACTCTGTGGCCTACGACGCCTCGGGCAAATGCGTTGTCGAGGCCGGAGAGAAAGAGGGAATCTACTTCGCCGAATTCGACCTTGAGGCGATTCGCAACCGCCGCGCGCGTTCCATCTGGGGAAACGCCTACCGACGGCCCCATCGCTACGGCCTCTTGACATCACCGGGAAAAGACGATGTCTGGAGCCGAATCGACGGCAATGGCCAACCCTACGACTCCCGAAAGCGGTAGTCCGGGCGACAATCGCTACTCGGCGCCTGGCCGCAAAACCTAGCTGCTTCCGCGTTCCGATCCTTGCTCGCAGAGGTTGCGGCGATGCCCACCGCTGAATCAAGGTCTCGAACGCGTAGGCCTTTGCCGGAACAACGGTATCGAACCAAAGTACCTCAACAAGAATCAGGAACAATTTACAAAGAAACGGCTCGATCACCGTTCTTCTTGACATCAGAAGTCTGGCTTTATAGAGTTCAACCATGCTGCGGCGTTAGTGCGTGTCGCACTTGACTGTAGCGCTGGCGGCGGCGTGTTTCTGCGGTTGGGGAAAGCGAAAAACATGCTACAGTTGCGCCGAACGCGCTCTAGCCAGTCGCCGCAGTCCATGCGCAGCACGAATACGCGAATTCCTGACGCAGCCAACCGTGAAACGGTCCTCTGACTTCAGCCAACTCGAAACGAAGACGCTTAACTCCGCTACGCACATGAAGAAACTACCGATCCTCCTTCTGTCGGCCGTCACGATGCTACTCAGCGCGATCTGCTGGGGAGCCGAGAAGCCGAATATTGTCCTCATTGTCTCTGACGACCAGGGATACAACGATCTGGGTGTTCTGGGCGAGCACGTTCTGACGCCGAACCTGGACCGGCTGGCAAAGGAAGGTGTCCGGCTGACAGATTTCTATGTGGCGTGGCCTGCATGCACGCCGAGCCGAGGTGCCTTTCTCACCGGCCGCTATCCACAGCGCAACGGCACCTACGACATGTACCGCAACGAAGCCCCGGACTACGGGCACCTATACACGCCCGACGAGTACGCGGTCACGTGGGAGCGGATCGGCGGCATGGACACTCGCGAGGTCCTGCTGCCCAAGACGCTCAGGTCGGCGGGCTATCGATGCGGCATCTTTGGCAAGTGGGACCTCGGCTGTCTTCGGCGTTTCCTGCCCCTTCAGCGAGGCTGGGACGAGTTCTATGGGTTCGTAAACACGGGCATCGACTACTATACCCACGAGCGCTATGGCGTTCCGTCGATGTATCGCGACAACGCGCCGACCACCGAGGACAAGGGCACGTACACCACGACTCTCTTCCAGCGCGAGGCGGAGCGATTCATCCGAGAAAACAAGGACCGGCCGTTCTTCCTCTATCTCCCTTTCAATGCTCCGCACAGTGCCTCGAATCTCGACCCCAAGATACGAGGCGCCGCGCAGGCGCCCGAATCATGGCGAAAGATGTATCCCGAATTGCACAGCCGCGAAGGGTATGTCCGACGGCAGCGCTACGGCAAGCCCGCGTTGCTCCCGAATCAGGCGCTCTGCAAAACCCAATACCTTGGCGCAGTGACGGCCATGGATGCCGCCATCGGCAAAGTGCTCAACCTGTTGGATAAGTTCAAGCTATCGGAGAACACGATCGTGATCTTCTTCTCCGACAACGGCGGAAGTTCCATCGCCGACAACGCCCCGCTGCGCGGCCACAAAGGCGACGTATTCGAAGGCGGCATCCGCGTTTGCTGCGTGGTCCGCTATCCAAAACACATCGCCGCCGGATCGGTCAATCACCAGTTCCTCTCCTCACTGGAGATCGTTCCTACGGTGTTGAACCTGGCAGGCGTTGCTCTGCCCAAAGACGTTGTCCTCGACGGATTCGACTGCATGCCCGTCCTGGTCGAAGGCAAGCCCACGCCGCGCCGCGACATGTACTGGAAACGCAGAGGCAGAGAAGCGGCTCGCGTCGGCCACTGGAAGTGGATCCGGACCAAGAACGAAATCCATCTTTTCGATCTCTCGCAGGACATTGGCGAGAAACACGACCTCGCCGATGCCATGCCCGACAAGGCCGCTCAAATGCGGGCCCACTTCGAAGACTGGCTGCAACGCATGAATGCTGCCGAACCGCGCGGACCGTTCAAGGATTACTGAAAGAGCAAGGAAGCATGAGAAAGGAACGGTGGCGGTAGAGCAAGGACAGGGCAGTGTGGGCGAGCCGTGACATCTGACACAGCATTGACCAGAACGTCCGGATTCGGACAAGGATCGGCCACTGCTACCAAGGCTCGATCACGCGGCAAGGCTCGCCCTGGCTGCGGTGGGCCCTAGTCCAGGCGGCCAGGAAAGCGGTTCGCAAAGACCCAGCCTTGAAGAACTTTTGCACCCGCATCCGCAAACGATCCGGCGCGAAGATCGCGTGGGTGGCGGCGGCCAGAAAACTCGCGGAGATCTGCTGGAAGCGGTTGCGGCGATGGCAGCGTGAACACGCCGCCCAAGCCGCTTGAGAAAACCAAGTCGTTTCGCGCACCGACACGGGCTGCGTGTGGCCCGTTCCTGGGGACTAGCGGAAGACGCATCCGCTGCTATGCTGATTGGGCACTGCGGCCGGTGAACCGTACGATGTGCGACGGGCGAAAGCTCGGCCGGCACGAATGGGCGTCTACCATGTGCGCGTTACGCGAAAGCGACGGAACGAACCGAAACGCAGGGAGCACGCAACCCAAGGCAGGCATCCTGCCGAGGCGATTCCGGCGCATCCGTGCGTCGGCCAGGGGTGCTCATTGCCGCCCCCTGGATCCCCGGCTAGCCTTTCTCCGTTCCGGTGCTGTTTTTATTCTGGAAAATCCGAAACTCCGGGCCCTTGACACGTCGGCGACTATGGGTGTCCCCGGAACATTCCAACATCGTCCATCCGTGAACTTCGTGAGCGCGAATGATTGAAATCGGGTCTGTAATCAGTGCGCGGATCGAACGCATCGAGCCGTATGGCTTGTTCCTTAGATCCGGTGATGAGGATGTGTTTGTGACCGCCGACAACTTCACTTGGCGTGCTGGCCAGAATCCGGTCGCGCGGATGAAGCCAGGTGACGTGGTTGAGGTCCGTGTCCTCCGCTACAATTACGAGCTTCGGACGACCGTTGCGTCCCTAAAACACGTTCATCCAGAAAGGAACCCGTATCGGGAACTTTCTCGTCTACCCCCTGGCACGCTCCTACATGCGAAGGTGCAATACGACAATTATGACGATGGTGGGCTCTTGGTGCGACTTGAGAATGATGCGACGGGCTTCATACCGAAGGCCAAAGCGCCGGTGGGGGTTTCACCCGGCGACGAAATCGACGTGGTTATCTTCAGCCTCGAAGTAGATTCCGGCGATCTCCGTTTGGAGCCCGCGCCGCGGTAGCGAGCGATGGACGCGACGGAACGCGGGCGTATGCACGAGAAGCGAAGCGGGACAGATTTGCTTGTCGAACGGCCGCGGCGGCCGGGCAGTGGCAATGGGCTGGCTTCGACTTTCTCGACACCGTAGACACGGCTCCAGGTCGCGTATAAAGGCCGCAAATGGCCGCCCACCGTGGCATGATGTCTTTCGGCGCGGATCGAGGCCTGCCCTCGATTCCTTCGCCGCACGGTCGACGAAGTCGCGAGCGAAGTTCAGAAGGGAGCTTCCCAATAAGGACTAACCGCGCTCTGACCCGGGAGTTCTCCCTTTGCCGCGGAAGGGGGTGCCACAATGGGTGCAAAAGGCTTGCGTTCTAGGTAGTACAAGCTTACAATCCGGGTGGTTGGTACTACATCCAAAGAGGCTATGGAACCCCCTCCTTCGGCGATCATACGCAACTCGGCGACGCCTGGACGAGACAAGCGAGATCGGACGGTAATCAAGGTCGCGGGTCCGGAAGACTGCTGTCCCTCGGTATGGTGACCAGTGCACTCGTAATTCGTTTTCCTTGAGGCGAAAAAATGAGACGCAATCGTCTGACTAGAACAGTGGGCTGTGTTGCGGCTGTTGTATTGATGTCGGTGTCAGTCTGCCGAGCAGACCCCGTGGTAACGCAATACACAGTCCACGGGGCTGACTATGAGGCGTACGGCGGGATGAATATTCCCGGGATGAGCGTCACCGCTACGGGGTCGGAGTTTCAGATCAACTACTTGGCTGGTTATGCAGAAGTGTCAGGTAGTTCTGCGGGGGTCATGCTCATGGTCGACGGCGCCCCATATGGCAGTTTCGCCGTTCTTGATGAGCCCTTGGGAACGCTCGATCTGACTCGGTACATCAGTTTGCCCGAAGGAGAGCACACGTTCGAGATCCAAGCCGGCGGGATGGCCACTCTGCACAACCAGTATCTGGACGTAGTGGTGTTTAATGACATACCTTCGGTCCCCGAGCCCTCCGCGTTTGCCCTCTTCTGTGCGGGTGTGATGGGTTTTGGCGTCTCTACGTGGCGTGGCAGGAGAAAAGGTCGCATGAACCGTTGTGTCGGCAGAAGAGGCGTGTTGGCGTAGTCTTCCGACATGGCACGACCGAGACGAGCGACCGATGCCGGATTGGCGTATCACGTGCTCAACCGCGCCAACTCGCGGATGACGACCTTCGACAGTGCGAAGGTTTAGGCGTGTTCTTCACCGTGAATCTGGAGAGGAAGATGGCGCAGAGAGCATCCGCGTGAGTTGAGACTGTTGACGGGTGGTTGTTGGTTGATTGGCGCGTTGGCGGGCTGTGGGAAGGGAAAAACGGGAAAGGGGGAAGGTGGGAAAAGAGGAGGAGGTGATGGGAGGGGTGTGGGGCGTTTGAAGGCGGTTGCGGGGTGTGTGTGGGGGGAGTGTTGTTCTTGAACGAGGTTCAATGGGCGGGTGCGCGATCAGGAGTGGAGAACCGTTCTGCTGCGGGTTCTTCTCTGGTCTTGCGTCGATCATCGGTTCGCTTGACGGCGTGGCAGCTTAACAAGAGAATCCTGGAGTGAGCTTCTCGTCCAGGCTGCCGGAGGAATGGGTGGATGGAAGCGATCAACCCGGCGCAAATGAGCACTGCTGGACAAGCCAGCCGTGGCACCCGCGCGTCTAAGCAGGCAGTAGGTTGTCCTCGGAGGGTTCTGCAGTGGCGCTGATACTGCTCGGGAAGACGCGGTGTTCGGTATGTAATCGTGTTCTGCATGAAGGGGAGCAACTTGTTGCATTTCCGGCGATTGTGTCCAACGAGAACGATCCACTCTACGAGATTCGGGATTTCGCCTTTCACGCGACGTGCTTCGATCAGCATCCTCTTGCAGTCGAGGCGCAGCGGCGATTAGAGGAATGGAAGGCCAAAACTTCGACTGGTCGCAAGTGCTGCTTGTGTGGTCAACCGATCACCAGTCCTGACGATCACTACAGCCTTGCCCACTTCACTGCCGATTCTGCCGACCCTCTCTTCGCTTACAACTACCGTGAGTTCCATCGCTCTTGCCTGAGAACGTGGCAGAACCTACCTTGGCTTATCGCTCAGCTGGATCGGCTGCGAACGGCGGGGGCTTGGAAAGGCCCAGTCTTGGACGGGATCGTTCAGGCGCTCAAGAACCTTGCAACAGCCTGAACGCGGGCAACCGGCCGCGGCGAACAAACCGTGCTCCGTCCCCATTCTCTCGTCTTTGCAGACCGTATTCGCATCGTTGGGCTGCCGGTAGAATGGGTGGATGGAAGCGACTAACCCGGCGCAAACGAGCGCTGCTGGACAAGCCAGCAGTGGCAGCCGTGCGCCTCTTGCGATTCGCCCTCTTCGGTGAAGGTCCTGCTGGACACGGGTGGGCGTAGGGCACGTTGGGGCTTGGCGGATTTGCGGTGAGACGTTCGGTCGATTATAGTGCGGTTCAGTGTAACGCTGATGGCTGTGGCCAGTTATTCAATGGTCGGCATGGCGGATGGGGGCGCGCTGCAGCGGGCAATGAACGGCACCTGACCTACCTTCCCTCGGAGACCTATCATGATCCGACGATGGCTGCCATTTGTATTGCTTCTGTTTGTGGGCGTCCCGTCTTTCGGCGCGGAGCCTTTGGGCATTGGTACGCGGCGCGAGCTGTTTGTGGACGACTATTTGATCGGCAGCATGGAGGGGGGCGCGCGGCAGGTGCTTCATCATCCGACGCCGCAAGGAATCGTCCTGACGATGGACAAGCCGTGGGAGGGAAACGGCTGCGGCTATATGACGGTCATTCAAGACGGTGAGACCTACCGGCTGTACTACCGCGGCGCGAATGTGAGCTACACGGAGACCTCCTACGGCATTACGCACCCACAGGTGTACTGTTACGCCGAGAGTCCGGACGGCATCCACTGGACGCGTCCCGAGCTGGGCATGGTCGAATACGACGGTTCCAAGAAGAACAATATTCTCTTTTCGGAGAAGACGTGGGGCAACATCGCGCACAACTTCAGTCCGTTTCTCGACACGAATCCGCGGGCCGCGCCTGAGGCGCGTTACAAGGCGCTGGGCGGCGGGCCGTTGAAGGCGTTGGTTTCGGCCGACGGCGTCCACTGGAAGATCGCCTCGGACAAACCGGTCATCACCGATGGCGCGTTTGACTCGCAGAACATCGCCTTTTTCGATACGTTACGGGGCGAGTACCGCGCGTATCAGCGTGCCTTTCGCAAAGGTCGCGACATCAAGACGGAGACCTCACCCACGTTCTTCGACAAGTGGACCGACGCCCATTGGCTGGAATACGTTCCCAGCCGGGGCGGAGAGCTTTACACGAACCAGGTGACGCCGTATCAGCGCGCGCCGCACATCTTCCTGGGGTTTCCCACGCGTTATGAAGACCGCGGCCACACGCCCTCGACGAAGTATCTGCCCCAGTGGGAATTTCGGCAGCTCCGCATGAAGAAGTCGAAGCGGGAGGGGACTGCCGTGACCGAAGGGCTTTTTATGGCCAGCCGCGACGGCAGGAAGTTCCGGGTGTGGGAAGAGGCCTTTATTCGGCCGGGGCCGCGTGCGCAGAACGCCTGGTTCTACGGGGACCGCTATCAGGCGCTCAATTTGGTCGAGACGAAGTCGTCCCTGGCGCCGGACGCGCCGCCTGAGTTCTCCATCTATTCAAGCGAGGCGGGCAAGCAGAACGGCCGCGCGATCGAGCTTCGTCGCTATACGATCCGGTTGGACGGATTCGTGTCGATCGCCGCGCCCATGGGCGGTGGGACGCTCACGACCAAGCTGCTGACGTTCGGCGGAAGCAAGTTGACTTTGAACTACTCCAGTTCCGCGCGAGGCGGTATCCGCGTTGGCCTGGTCGGCGCCGACGGCAAGCCGTTGGAGGGCTATTCGCTTGACGACTGCCCATGGATCTACGGTGACTCCATCGAGCGCGTGGTGGAATGGAAGCGCGGCAAAGGCGTGGACGACGTCACGACCGACGTATCGTCCCTTGCGGGCAAGCCGGTTCACATCGTTGTCGAATTGAAGGACGCGGACCTGTATGCCCTGAAGTTCGAGTAGGAGCGCCGTGTCTGGCGACGTGCGGCTAATCGGTTGCGCGGTCGTTTGGCCGGGCGTGTGCAGAAGGCGACCGTGCGGCGTGGGGTTAGGGGGAGAGTGGTTGGATGCCGTCTTTGGTGACGCGGATGAGTTGGGCGAGTAGGGGCATGTTGCGTTCGGCGTTCATGTAGGTGCATAAGATGACGTCCGGTTCGACCTCGATCGTGCAGCCCATTGCCCAGAACGGGTAATCGATGACGGTGCCGTCGTCCCAGTTGAGGCCGTTGTCGCGGCTGAGATTGACCGAGTAGTGCGGGTAGCGGTGGGCGACGAAGATGACGCCCGACTTGGTTCGGAGGGCCGATTCGGCATAGCCGGGGAAGGTGGCGCGGGCGGCGGAGTCCCAGGAGGCGCCGGCGTTGTCGGACCAGCACTGCCACATCGTTTGGCTGTAGATGGGGCGGATGAGGACGGTGACCTGATTGCCGATGGCCACGCCGGCGGGCTCGGTGAGGTCGAGCGAACCGATGATCGAGCCGCGAGGTACGCCGCTCCAGGCCGGTTGGTCGAGTTCGATGGGGGCCGACCAGGTCTTGCCGCCGTCGGTGCTGCGGATGGCGTAGGCCTTGCAGTGGATGGAACTCCAGGTGACGACGTTGGTGAACTTGGAGGGTTCTTTGGCGCTGCCGAGAAGAAACCGCAGGAGTGTGCCGTCCTGGGTTTCGAGGAGCGGGCCGTAGGGGACGAGCGAGGCGGGGATGTCGGGCCAGCCGTCGGCGACCTTGGCGGGCACGGGATCGGACCAGGTGGCGCCGTTGTCGGGCGACTCGGCGATGGCGATATCGGGGAGGGGTTTTTGGGTCTCGGCGCGGCTGCGGTAGAGCTGCACGAGTAGGCGACCGCTGGCGGTGCGGAAGAGCGTGTTGCCGTAGTCGGTCAGCTTGCCGAGTTTTTCGGGCAGCGTTTCGGGCGGGCTCCAGGTGCGGCCCTTGTCCTTGGAGCGGACGAGTTTGCTGCCGGCGGCGAGGAGGATGTCGCCGTTGGGTGCGACACAGCCGGTGGGCATTTCCTCGCTGCCAAGGCCGACTTGGAAATGGTGGACGGGTACGTGCTGGTTCGCCGCCCAGGGGACGGAGGGGCCTGGGGCGCCGGCGATGTTGATGTTGCGGAAGGAGTACCAGCCGTAGCCGATGAGGCCGGCCGCGCCGCTGGTGTAGGTGGGGTCGGAGAGCTGCATGGCGCGACGGCCGTCAACCCAAACGGCGATGTCGGGCCCCTTGGCCTCGAGGCGGATCTTGTACCAGCGATCGGTCTCGCTGGGGACGCCGGGGACGTAGACGGAGCGGAGGCTGCGCAAGTAGCCGTCGCCGTCGGCCTTGATGAGTGAGATCCAAAAGTGCTTGGCACGGAGCTGCTGGCCGCCCCAGGGGACATAGACGGCGTAGAAGTGGGTCGCGTCGGTGGCGCGGAAGACGAGGCCGGCACCGCCGCTGCCGAGTTCGCGATAGTTGCAGTTGACCTGGAAGTCGGCGGTGAAGTCGCTGAAGCTGTGCGAGGTGCAGAATGCGCGGCTGTGGAGGTTTCGTTTGTCGGGCGGGCGGATGACGCCGTCAGCGTCTTCGGTCCACGGTCCGCTGGTGAATTGCCAGCCGCTGGCGTCGCCGAGTTTGAGGGTGGTGGATGGGGTGTTGGCGGCGAGGGAGGTGAGGCGGAAGGGGGTGAGTGGAGGGCGAGGGTGCGGGGGCTGCGTGCCGTCACCCCCGGCCCCTGTCCCGATTGCGGGAGAGGGGAGCGAAGAGGTGGGGCCGATTTTTTGGGGGCCGACGCGTTGGATCCAGTCGGCGGTCCATTGGACGGCTTGGGCGTCGTCGTCGATGGTGACGAAGACGATGCCTTGGATGCGGCCGGCCTGGGCGAGTTGGAGCGCGGTTTGGCACTGCTGCTTGAGCAGGTCCATGGGAATTCGGCGTCCATCGCCGTAGTCGTACAGATAGAGGGCCAGTAGGATGGGCTTGCCGGGGTAGCGTTTTTCGCAATGCGCGACGTCGGCTTCGAGATGGACGAGCTCTTTGGCGTGCCAGACGGCGAGAACGATGCCGTCGAGTTGTTGGACGTAGGCGTCGATGTCGGGGCGGTTGAAACTCATGGTGTAGAGCACGCCCCAGAGTTTGGCGGCGGGGCACTGGGTGTGGAGGAGCGTGCGGACCTGGCCGACATGCTGGGGCTTGAGACCTTTGTCGATGCCGACGGTGCTCATGTCGTCGAGGAGTACGCCTTCGATCTGCGGGTATTTGGCTATGAGTTTCTTTAGCTGGGCGATGCGTTGGGTGTAGACGAAGGGTGGTCCGCCGGCACCGTCGGCGCTGATCTCCCATATCAGGCGCGGGGAGCGAGCGACCTGGCGGGTTTGGTCGTCGGCCTGCTGGTCGTCGTTGGGGATGCCGTGGCCGGCCATGATGATGTTCGGCGTGCCGAGCAGTGCGGCGCGTTGGGCGGGACTGGCCGAGGCGAAGTTGGCCACGGTGTGCTCGCCGGGTTTAGCCATCTCGGGATTACCCCATGCCCAGAGCAGATCGCGGACGCAGGGCGTTGGGGCGGCCTGTTTGGCGGGAGCGCTCTGAGCGAGCGCGAGTTGGATCGGCGCGACGGTGAGGATCGTCGACACGAGCACAGAGGCGATCCGGGACGCAAACGTTGTGTGAGCGAGGGGACGCATGGCGGGGCCTTCTTTGAATAGTGGCTGTGGCGATCTTGGGCGGGGTACTGGCCGACGGTCGCGGGACGCGCGGCGTCGAGGCGCCCGTCAGTATAGTCCGGTCGATAGGACGAGGAAACGAAGCGACCGGCGGAAGCGGAGGGCGCGCGGGGAGGGACTGGGTGGGGGGGCCGCGCTAGTGCGAGTCGCACTTGACTGTAGCGTTCGCGGCGGCGTGTTTCTACGGTTCCGAAAGCGAAAAACACGCTACAGTTACGCCGAATGCGCTCTAGGCGGCGCAGCGGGCGCGGGTGGTGTAGAAGCGGCGGGCGACCTCTTCGGCGTGGAAGAGGAGCCATTGTTTGCGGGTGTAGACGGCGTGGCCGGCGAGGTGCTGGCTGATGCCGCCTTCCGGCTGGCCGTAGTCGACGAGGAGGGTGGTGCCTTCGTCGGGGATGATGGTGCCGGCGCGGAAGCGGTCGACGGATCCGCCCATGGGAGAGTCGGGCTGGAGGAGGGTATTGAGCTTTCGGTCGGCGGCCCAGGCGCGCCAGGCGAAGATGCTGGGGACGACGTTGGTGCCGGCGATGCCGAGCTGTTGGACGTAGTCGCCTTCGGTGGCGCTGAGGACGTCGTCGAGCTTGACGGGGAAGGTGGCTCGGTATTCAGGCGCCCCGGGGACGGGTCGGCGGTTGATGAAGTGGAGGAGTCGGGCGTAGCCTCCAGAGTCCCAGCCATAGCGGACGGGGGTGCCGAAGGTGACGATATCGAGGTGGACGTCCTGGAGGAGGGCGTCGTAGTGGAGGAGGAGGTCGCGGACGCGGTCCCACAATGGAATGTCGATCCAACCGAACAGAGGCCATCGATAGTAGATTTCGGCAGCGGCAAAGAAGCGCTCGACGGCATGGCGCTGGCCGGCGAGGAGGTTGGTCATGAGGGCGAAGACGTTGCCGGCATGGCTGTGGCCCCAGAGCAGAACGCGATCGCCGGGCTGGAGTTTGAGGGAGGCGAGCTGGGCGATGAGCCGGACAGCGCCGTCGGCGCGGCCGATGTGGTGGTTCTCGCTGGACCAGTGGAATCGCCGGACGGGGATCGGTTGGGTGAGGGAGCGGCCGATGGACGTTTCGAAGAGTTGGGCGAAGCTGCCGGTGTAGTTGCCGACGTCGCCGGTGAGGCGGTCGAAAATGCGTTTGATGATGGGACGGACAGCGTCGCCGGCTCGCGGGAAGGCGCGGGCCAACTCGCTAAGCACGCCGAGGCTATCGAGGCCGACGAAGGTGCCGTGGGCCAGGACGACCGCGCGAACCCCTTCGGCCTGGAGACTTGCTCCGACGTCCTGCATGCGACGGCGGAACGAATCAGAGTCGATCGCCGGTGGATGCTCCGGATTTAGACGGAGATGGGGCGAAGTGGGGCGCGTGCTGGTGTACGTCTGATGCCGAAAGAGATTGGCCTTTGGCATGGGTCGCTCTGCCAGGGTCAATGCGATGAATAGTAAGCTCGACGGGGTTGTATCCGAGCGCACCGGACCAGGTTTCGTAGGGGCGACCATCGCGTTCGTCGCCCTGGTAGAAGGTGAGATAGGTCATCACATCGGAGGCGATGAACTCGTGTTGGCCGGGCGCCAGTTGCGTTTGGCGGTGAACGCGGCGCCAGGTTCCGGCGTTGAAGTAGATTTGGTTGAGCACGAAGCCTTCGGCATAGCTGGCATCGAGCGGAACGTTTTCGGCCACATGGGTGTGGCCGTAGACGATGTGTTTTGCGCGGCGATTGCGGAAGTCCTGTTCGGCCAGGGCGTGGACGTAGTAGGAATCGCAGGAGGCTCCACGGAGGCCGTTGAGCCACTGGGCGATGGAGCTTGCCCAGCCGACGGAGAGCCGGCGGGTGAACTTGAGGGCCTGTTGGAGCTTGTCGACGGTATCGAAGGGGCTGCAGGTGTCGCGCTGGCGGACGAAGTCGATCGCCAGAAAGTCGTCGACGAGGCGGTCCCAGACCATCTTGACGCGTTTGCGCGTGGAGGGGAAGACGCAGGTTCGCTCCAAGAGGCCGTCGATCCACACCGGGATGAGGGCGGTGGGGCGGACGTTGTCGATTTCGCGAAGCCCGAGAACGGTCGACGCGGGG
Organism: Thermoguttaceae bacterium; assembly: GCA_963674835.2. GTDB lineage: Bacteria > Planctomycetota > Planctomycetia > Pirellulales > Thermoguttaceae. Next base: position 3,491,040 of record CAXXKC010000003.1, on the reverse strand, counting down.
AGCTCGTCGACCAATTGGCCTTCGATTTCGGTGGCGAAGCGGTTGAGCAGTTCGATGACGATGGCATCGCCGAGGCTGCTGGTATCGCGGTCTCCTTCAAAATTGAGGGGGTCGTAGAGATCGCCGTGTCGGGCGGCCACCTTGTGGCGGCGCATGGTTTGAAGGAGTTCGTCGTCTTCGGTGATGTCGTGGGGGAAGGGCTGGTCGGGGCGATTGGAGAGGCCCAACTGGCGGATGATCTTCTGCCGGAGGGCATCGAAACGTGCGCCGGGCAGGTGGAAGAACCAATCGTGATTGCCGACCATGTAATGGATGCGCACGGGGACCGGCTGGAGGGCATCGGCGGCGGGCCGGCCGGAACGGAGCGCGGAGGGGACGTGGACGGTGGAATCCTCGACGAGGCCGCGGAGCACGGCGAGGGTTTCGTCGTTGGTGTCGAGGATGTCGTTGGTAATGCGGGTGAGAAGATCGAGGAAGTCGGGCGTATGCGGATTGGTCCAGGGTCGTACGGTGGCGAGCGTGGCCCAACGAGCGGAACGGACGACATCCAGGATATCGCCAAGAAGGACGAGGTCGATGCGGTCGATGGGACGGTAGGTGCCATCGGCGCGCCACGAGGCGATCTCGGCGAGCTCGCGGAGGCGGCGGGCGAAGAGTCGGAAGGCACCGGGCGCAGTGGTGGCGCTGCTTGAGCCGTCGGTTAAGTGGAGATCGCTGATCAAAACAAGCATGATTCCACCATCGCGCAAACACGGGCGCACGCAGTGGGAGGATCCCACCTATGCGGCGTTATCGGTCTCGTGCAGCAGGGGACATGAGGGTTATTCGGGCTAAGCGAGTTGTTCCGTGAGAGATGGTGGAATTGAGCGGGGGGGCGGAGAGGAGGAGGATGGCTGCGGGGCTTCTGGAGGTCGTCGCAAGGTGGGCTGGGTTTGGCGGTTGCGGCGAGGAGCTGGCTGGCGAGTGTTGGGGCAAGCGGATGCGCACGGCAGGCGAGACGGCGAACGGCACTAGTCGCCTTGGCGGGGTTGGCGGAATCGGGGCGGCTGGTCGGAGAGGCGGGAGGAAGAGAGGTGGGAGGTGGAGGTTGGGGTGTCGAGGGCGAGCAACTGGTCGATCATGCCGACGGCGTCGGTGGTGGTGTTGGCGATGCGGGTGAGCCATGCGGAACGGGGAATGCCCGAGCCATCGAACAATTCGGGGGGAAAACAGGAGAGGATGCTGTTGGCGATCTGGCGGTTGAGCTCGGGGTTGGGGCTGGTGGGGCTGAGTCCTTGCTGGAAGGCTGCCTGAAGGGACGCCTGAAGGAGCGGCCAGGCATGGCGTCCGCCGGGCAAGTGGTTTTGGAAGGAGAGGTCTTCGGCAAAGTCGCGAGCACGTTGGGGATCGATGGCGAATTGGCCGACATCGAAGAGGCCCATGAGGTAGCCGACGAGCATGTCGGTCCAGCGTTCGGTTCTGCGACGGAGGCGGTTGAGTTTGACGGCTTCTTCGGAGTCGATCGATGACTGACGGACGAGGAGTGTGAGGACACGATGGCGGGCTTCGAGGTGTCCGATGAGGACGCTGCGGGCGATCGGCTCGAGCTGGTCGGTGCAGAGGAGGCGATCGTGGGTGCAAGCGACAGCCGCCCAGACGCGCGTGAGGATCTCGCCGGTGAGGATTTCTTCGAGGAGGCTGGTGACGAAGGTGGCGCTGGGGGCGGGAGAGGCTGCGGAGTTGAGTTGCTTGAGTGCGCGTGCCCAGCGGTCGAGGCGGGACTTGGAGGCGGTCCAATATTGTTCGACACTGGCGTTGGGAATGGGTACGTTCTGGCGGATCAGCAGCGGGCCGTTGACGGAGACAAGGGCTGCCAGTTCGACAAGTTCGCGAGCATGCATAGGAGGCGTGATGTGAGGCAAGGTGTCGATCGAAGGAAGGTCGGACGCGTTGTGCCGGGGAACGTGGTTCGGCCGCAGTTAACGAAGAGATTGGGGTGGAACTCGGGTGGCAGGAGAGCCCGAGGGGACCAAGGCTCTCCCGCCACGAGAGAAACCACTGGAGGCGGGAGGAAATGCAAACGGGGTGCCGAAGGCAGAATGGGCGGGGGCTTGGAGTTGTAACCGGTTGATTATGAACTGGTTACGGTGCCGGCGTTGGCTCGGGCCCGGGAGATGGCATGTTGCCGCAAGTCAACAGGCGATGTGTGGAGAAGGCATCGCGGGGCGTGAGGGGCCGTGTGCGCGTAGTACGATCGAGAGCGATCGCACGAGAGGTGGGTGCAGAGGTCGTATGCTAGTGCGTGTCGCACTTGACTGTAGCGTTCGCGGCGGCGTGTTTCTGCAGTTCCGAAAGCGAAAAACACGCTACAGTTACGCCGAACGCGCTCTACTGCGGGTTCGGAGAGGCGGGCGGCGCGGATTCGAAGGGCGTGGCGCCGCTGGCACTGACGACCGAGTCGTTCTGATGGGTACCGGCAGCCACCTGTCCGGTATCGTTAAGGAACAGGTCGTCGGCTTCCTGGTTGGGTTTGGGCGTGGGGAGGAAGGCGACGTGGCCGTCTTCGAAGAGGACGTTTTGGCCTCGTCCGCCGTGGTTGAGGCTTTGGAACTGGGGCTGCCCGTAGTTGGGTGCGTCGGCCATGACGGCGAACATGGGACGGGCGAGGTTGCGCGTGGGCCAGTAACGTCCGTCGGAGACGTATCCCAAGGAGTAGCCGTAGCTGCCGCCCATGGTGCTCTGCAGCTGGTCGAGCTTTTCGCCGGGTTCGGCGGATTGGAGCTGGGAGAGGGTAGGAATGGTAACGCGATCCCTGTCGGCGGTGGGCGAGCCGGGGCAAACGACGGTGCTTGGCTGTGTGAGATAGCCACCATCGAGGAGGATCGGGGCGTAGACGCCTGCGGCGGCGAGTGGTCCCTTGGGAGGTACGTAAGGGAAGTAGCCGCCGTTGCGATCGCTATAGTCGGCCAGGGCCATTCCGACCTGGCGGAGGTTGTCCTGGCAGGCGGTGATACGTGCCTGGGAGCGGCTACTCTCGATGGCCGGGAAGACAAGGAGGAAGCCAGCGACGAGGATACTGGCCGCGACGACCAGATCGAGCCAACCCCAACTCGAGGAGGCGACCGCGGGGCCGGCCGCAGCGCGGGCGGCGGCGAAGACGGGCTGGCGCCCGGGCGACAAGGTGCGAGGTCGCGCCTTGGGTCGCGTTTGTTCGGTGACCCACTGGCAGGTGCGCCGGGTCAAGCCGAGAGGAGGACGGAACTCGACCTTTCGTGCGCGCAACGAGGAGAGGATCTTCTGGATCTCGGCCAGGTTGCGCTGGAGCGTCTGGTCGTGTTTCAGTTGTTCTTGGAGGGCCTGCTGCTCTTCGTCCTCCAGTGCACCGAGCAGGTAGCCGATCAGTTGTTCCCGCACGCGATCATTCATAACCGGCATTGTACGTAGGAGTAAGCGCCTCGTTCAGCCTATTAATCGCGGCATGAAGCCGACTTTTGACGGTTCCAACCGGGATGGCCAACACGTCGGCCGCTTCGCGGTATTTCAGCCCCTGGTAGTAGACCAGGAGGACGACACGGCGAAGCGCTTCGGGCAAGTCGTCGATCGCGCGACGGACGAACTCGCCTTGCTCGGAAGACTCGAAATGGTCGACCGGGCCGGGTTCTTCGTTGTCGAGCAAACCGCCGAGCGTGCCGGACTCTTCGTCATGCGATTTCCCACCGAAGCGGCGATCCAGGCTGACCATGCGATGGCGCCGGTTACGGCGTTGGGCATCGATCGCCTGATTGGTTGCCACGGTATAGAGCCAAGGGCGGACCCGGCGGTTTTCGTCGAACTGATCGCATTTCAGGTGGACCTGGAGGAAGGTCGCCTGAAAGGCGTCCTCAGCCATTTGGGCGTCGCCCAGGTAGTGGCGGAGGTAGTTGTACAGCTCGGTCTCATACCGACGAACCAGTTCCTCGAATATTTCCCGATCACCTTGGCAGCGATAGGTGAGGAGGAGCTCCTCGTCGGTCTGCTCGGCAAAGGGGTCAACACTGGAGGCACATGGCCGGATCTGTTCCATTGTGCTCGACATCTGATACGGATCCCTGTGGAAGAGAGTTCAGCGGAATCGGCAGGAGAACGCCTCAGCCGGATACCTAACCCGCATGAGTTCTTCCACAGAACTCTCCATTGTAGCAGGCTGATACACCGGCGCCCCAAAATTTCCGGGAAAAACTAAAGCAGATGAATAGCTTGTTGGGGGCGTCTTGCCGAACGGATGAGACTGTAGTAGTCGCAACTTGTATGCCAGATTGTCGGAGTTAGGCGGACAAGTGTTCGCGACTAGACGTGAAAAGGTGCATTAATGATTAGACGCGTGAGGGTTAGGGATAGTTACCAGGATATCGCAAATTGGAGTGAGAAGCCAGGATTGGGCCGTGCGAGAGGGAAAATCTTTCTCTTCATTACACGCGTTGAATCCCCTGGATCTGGGAGCTGCCAAAGCGGCAGTCGCGGACTGCAGGGAGTTTATGGATGGGGTTTAGTTTGGGGACGAGGCGGAGCGGATAAGTGTGGAAAAGAAATTGGGCTGGCGGCGGCTATTTTGGGTTATGTCTGTGTGGTCTTGAGTCGGGTTGGCGTGGGAGGGGGTTGCGGGGTGGAAGATGCCCTCACCCCCGGCCGCTCTCCCGCGGGCGGGAGAGGGGGGAGGGGCTGGCCGGGTTGGGTGAGGTGTGTGCATGAGTTTGTCAGGGATCGGAACTGCCGGCGAGTCGAGCCAGGCAGGTTTGCAGGTACTGGATGCTTTCGCGGGCGAGCCGCTCGACGCCGGGGGTGTAGTCGAAGACCTCGACGGATACCCAGCCCTGGTAGTCGACTTGCCCGAGGGCTTCGAGGACGGGCATGAAATCGAGCTTGCCGAAGCCGGGGCCCTGGCGGTTGCCGTCGTTGGCGTGGAAGTGTGCCAGGAGCGAGTGGTATTTATGGATGAGGTCGGGGATGGACTCGGACTCGGTGACCATGGCCTTGCAGTCGAGGTGGAGCCTGACCTGGGGCGAGCCGATTTTTTCGACGAGGTCGACGGTTTCGGCGGTGGTGACCATGAAGTTGGTTTCTTCGGGGCCGAGGGGCTCGAGGGCCAGGGTAATGCCGGTTTGCTCGAAGGTTGGGATGGCTCGGGAAAACACGTCGGCGGCGAACTCCATCGCCTGTTGGTGGCTGACGCCGGGGAGCAGGTCGCGCTGCTTGGGCGAGCCGAAGACCATGAGGTGGCCGCCGAGGTCGGCACAGAGCCGGGCCAATTCGCAAAGGTACTCGGCCGTTCGGCGTCGCGTGTCGGCATCGGGGCTGGTGAGGTAGAGGCCCTCGGTCTTGGCCAGCAGCCAGTGGAGGCCAATGATCTGGAGGCCTGCGGCGTCGGCCTGGCGGCAGACTTCCTGCCGTTTTTCGGCGGAGATATCGGTCGCGTAATCGGCGATGGTGAAGGGGGCGATTTCCAAGCCCGTGTAACCGCAGTCGGCGGCGAAGGCGAAGGCCTTATCGAAGGGCCACTGCTGGAAGGTCTCGTTGCAAATAGCCAGTTTCATATGACGTTGGGCTCCGGCTTGGCAAGGGTAATTGACCTGCCAAGGCAACTGCCAGGCCTGACCGGCATCCGGAGAAGGATGTTGGTACAGAGCGGCACGTGGTAGTTACCGCAGGTCGGGTGATGTTGCTCGACTGTTACGGGAAACTCGCTAGGTTCTCGGTCGGGTGGTGTGATGGAGCGCTTTGTTAGCGAATAAGTTATGTTGACGGATTTGCCGCGGGCCTTGGGCCAGTCGTTCAGAGGCCGGGGAGCGACTGCTGAGACTTCGACGCGGTGCGTTTTCGTCGCGGAGACCCGTTGGATTGGGAGTTGGGGTTTAGGCGGCGTCCCTCGGCGGTGGTGGGGGCGCTGAGCTGCGGGTCGGCCGGGCCATCGAGGGGATCGCCGGCGCGGATGCCTTCGAGGCGGCTGAGGACTTGCGTGGCGTACTGCTCGGAGAGCTCGAAACCGAGGAAGCGGCGGCGGAGTTTTTTGGCGACGGCGAGGGTGGTGCCGCTGCCGGCGAAGGGGTCGAGGACGAGATCGCCGGAGTTGCTGCAGGCGTTGATGATTCGTCCGAGGAGTTGCTCGGGCATCTGACAGCCGTGCCAGCCGGCACGTTGCTTGAACGTGCCGCAGACGCGCGGGAAGTACCAGGTATCTTCGTTGGGTTGGAAGCCTTCGGGGAGATCCTGCGGGCGGAGGATCCAGGTGTCGTCGGGGAGGCGGCCGGTGGGGTTGGCGCGGCGGTCGCCGTAGACGAGTTGCCTGGCCGAGGGGACGCGAATGGCGTCGACGTTGAAGGTGAACTGCTGGGGGTCTTTGACCATGTGGAAGAGATGGGCGTGGGAACGGCTGAACTTCTGCTTGCAGTTGACGCCGAACGTGTAATACCAGACGACCCAACTGCGACAGGAGAGGCCCAACTCGCGCTGCATGAGCACCTTGAGCTCGGCGGCGTATTCATCGCCGATGGCCAGCCAGAACGTGCCGTCGGGCTTGAGAAGGCGGACGATCTCGGCGAGCCAATCGTGGCACCAGGCCAGGTAGCGATCGGCATCGAGCTTGTCGTGGTAGACGTCGTACTCGTAGCCGATGTTGAACGGGGGATCGGCAAAAGCGAGATCGACCGAGGCGTCGCGGAACTTCTTCATTCCGGCGACGCAATCTTCGTTGTGGACGGTGTTTAGGCGGACGGACAAAGATTGGCTCTCCGTCGGGACTGATCGGTGGGATGGGTTTGCCGACCATCCTACCAGGATCCTCGCGATTGGCAACCAAGTGGGAGGTTGCTGGGAGATGTGCACGGCGGGTAGGCTGGGTGGAGAGGAAAGGGGCGAAGGGCAAGGAAGGGGTCGGCGTGTGTTTACCGAACGAAAGGGAATGATCGTGCAACGATATGCGTTTGCGTGGCTGGTTGGGGTAGTAGTCGTTGGCTCGCAGGTGGCGGCGCTGGGTGCGGACTTGGTGCCGGCGGGGCTTCGGTGCGAGTACCGACAGAATCCGCGGGGCGTGGACGTGGAGCGTCCGGGGCTCGGCTGGGTGGTCGAATCGCGCGACGGGGCGGCTCGCGGGCTGCGACAGACCGCGTATCAGGTGCTTGTGGCGAGCACGGCGGAGAAGTTGGCCGGCGATGAAGGCGACCTGTGGGACAGCGGCCGAGTTGCGTCGGACCAGAGCGTTGAGGTGGTCTACGCGGGCAAGCCGCTGGGGTCGTGGATGGAGTGCTGGTGGACGGTGCGGGTATGGGATCAGCAGGATCGAGCGTCGGCGTGGAGCGAGCCGGCCGTTTGGACGATGGGGCTGCTGGAGGAGAAGGACTGGAGCGGGAAATGGATCGCCGGGGACGAGGCGGAGAAGGCGTCACTGCCGCTCGTGCGCAAGACGTTCGAGGTAAGCAAGCCGGTGCGACGGGCGACCGTGTCGATCTGCGGGCTGGGCCAGTACGAGTTGTACGTGAACGGAGAGCGGGTGGGCAACCGCGAGATGGATCCGGGATGGACGAATTATCGGAAGAGTTGCCTGTACACGACGTATGACATTGGCCGGCAGATCCGCGCGGGAGGCAATGCGCTGGGTGTGATGTTGGGCAACGGGATGTACCACGTGCCGGGTGGACGATACGTGAAGTTTCGCGGATCGTTTGGGCCGCCGAAGGTGATTTGCCAACTGCATCTGGAATTTGACGACGGCACGACGGCGGACGTGGGCAGCGATGGGTCGTGGCGAACGCATGCGGGACCGATTACGTTTTCGTGCATTTACGGCGGCGAGGACTACGACGCGCGGCGCGAGGTGCCGGGATGGGCGTCGGCGGAGTTTGACGATTCGGCGTGGCAGGCGGCGCGCGTGGTGGAAGGCCCCGGCGGCAAGCTGGTCTCGGCCTCGCAGCCGGCGATCCGCGTGGTGCAGACGATGAAGCCGGTACGCGTGTCGCAGCCGACGCCGGGCGTGTATGTGTACGACCTGGGGCAGAACTTTTCGGGGCGGCCGCAAATCACGGTTCGCGGAGCCGCGGGGGCGGAGGTGAGAATCACGCCGGCGGAGATCATCACGGAGGAGGGCTTGGCCAATCAGAAGGCATCGGGCGGGCCGCACTACTACACGTACACGCTGAAGGGCGGCGGGCCGGAGACGTGGCATCCGCGATTCACGTATTACGGCTTCCGGTATCTGCAGGTGGAAGGAGCCGTACCGGCGACCGAGGCGGCCGGGGAGAAGCCGGTCGTCTTGGAACTGGTCGGGCAGTTCACACGGGCCGACGTCGAGCGCGTGGGGGCATTTGCCTGCTCGAACGAGTTGTTCAACAAGATTCACGCGCTGGTGGACTGGTCGGTGGGGAGCAATCTGCAGAGCGTGCTGACGGATTGTCCGCACCGCGAGAAGCTGGGGTGGCTGGAAGTGGCGCACTTGATGGCGCCGTCGATCATGTTGAATTACGACACGGCGGCGTTTTACCGGAAAGTGGCGCGGGACACGTCGGAGTCGCAGCGCGAGAACGGCCTGGTACCGGACATCGCACCGGAGTACACGGTCTTCAACGGCGGGTTTGTGGATTCACCGGAGTGGGGCAGCGCGAGCGTGATCGTACCGTGGGACTTGTACCAGTGGTACGGCGACCGGCAGACGCTCGATCGGCAATATGAAACGATGAAGCGGTACGTGGACTATCTGTCGACGAAGGCCAAGGACCACATTCTTTCGCATGGGCTGGGCGATTGGGCCGACTTCGTGCGCGGGGGGGGCGTGGGAGAGTCGCAACTGACGCCCAAGACGCTGACCGCGACAGCTATCTATGCGCATGATTGCCGGATCGTGGGCGAGGTGGCGGCGTTGCTGGGGAAGGCGGACGACGCACAGCGCTATCGGGCGTTGGCCGACGCGGTCGGCGAGGCGTTGAACCGAACGCTGTTCGATGCGAAGACACATCAGTACGCGACGGGGAGCCAGACGTCGAATGCGATGCCGTTGGCCCTGGGGCTGGTGGCGGCCGGGGAGCGAGCGGCTGTGATGAGTACCCTGGTGGCGGAGATCGAGCATCGGGACTACATCTCGGCGGGAGACGTCGGGTTTCGGTATCTGCTGCGGGCGTTGGTGGAAGGGAACCGGAGCGATTTGGTGCACCGGCTCGTCGACCGGACGACATTGCCCGGCTATGGGTGTCAGATTGAACAAGGCGCGACCTCACTGACAGAGGCGTGGGATGGACGGAGGGTCGTTTCGCACAATCACTGCATGCTGGGGCACATCGTGGAGTGGTTCCATCAGGACGTGCTGGGGATCGGGCGTGACCCAAGCGAGCTGGCGTTTAAGAAGATCGTGATCCGGCCGCGGATCACGGGGCAACTTGCGTGGGCGAAGGGGCACTATGATTCGGTGCGCGGACGGATTGGGAGCGATTGGCGCGTCGAGCAGGGGCGTTTGAGGCTGGCGATTGAGATTCCTGCGAATACGACGGCGACGGTCTACATGCCTGGGGGGGATCCGGCGAAGGTGACGGAGAGCGGGCGACCGGCTGGGGAGTCGGCGGGGGTGGCGCTGGTGGGACGTGAGCAGGATGCGTTGGTGTATCGGGTTGGGTCGGGGAGGTATGTGTTTGAAGGGCCGTTTTTGGGGAAGGGGGATTGAGGGGTGGGGAGAGGAGTGAGGTTACCACGGAGGGAAAGAGGGAGATGGGGGTAGTGGTGTGGCTCGCTGCGCTCGGCCCACCCTACGGCGGGAATTGGATGGGAAGGGAAGCTGTATTGACGTGGGGTTGGAAAAGTTCTAAGGTTTGCCGCTTGTGTCGTTTACCGCTGTTTGCCGGGCTCTTTTCGTTGGGGAATGTCATGGAGGCCAGGAGATCGTCCATGGAGGCAGGATCGACCCAGAAGACCGAATGCCAGGGAGCTTGCGGGGCCGATTCGCAGGTTGCGAAGGACCGTGTGGCTGGTGAGAGGACGGGGGCGGCGCCGGTGCCGCTGTTGGACCTTGGGCGTCAGCACGGGCCTTTGGCCGAGGAGATTGTGGCGGCTTTGGCGGCGGTTTGGCAGAGCGGCCGCTTTGTGCTGGGGCCCGACGTGGAGCAGTTGGAGGCGACGACGGCGCATTACTGCGGGGCGAAACATGCGGTCGGCTGCGCGTCGGGGAGCGACGCGTTGCTGTTGGCACTGATGGCGTTGGACATTGGGCCGGGCGACGAGGTGATTCTTCCGAGCTTCACGTTTTTCGCTACGGCCAGCGCGGTGACGCGGCTGGGTGCCCGGCCGGTCTTTGCGGACATCGAGCCGAGGACGTTCAATATCGACCCGCGGCACGTGGAGCGTTTGGTGACGTCGGCGACGAAGGTGATCTTGCCGGTGCATCTGTTCGGACAGTGCGCCGAGATGGGAGCCTTGGAGAAGATCGCCCGGGGCGCGAAAGCGGCAATCGTGGAGGACTGCGCGCAGGCGATCGGAGCGGAGTGGAAGCATCGGCGGGCGGGATCGATGGGGCAGATCGGCTGTTTCAGCTTCTACCCGACGAAGAACCTGGGCGGCGCCGGGGACGGCGGAATGCTGACGACCAACAGCGACGAGTTGGCCGACCGGCTGCGGCTGCTGCGCGGGCACGGGATGCGGCCACGCTATTATCACAAGCAGATTGGAATCAACAGCCGATTGGACTCGTTCCAGGCGGCGGTGCTGAATGTGAAGTACCGGTATCTGGACGAGTGGAGTGGGCTGCGCCAGGAGAATGCCGAGCGGTACCATCGGCTGTTCGTCGAGGCGGGACTGGATGGCACCGTGAAGCTGCCGGTGTGCGACGTGGGGCGGACCCACGTGTGGAACCAGTACGTGATCCGCGTGCGAGACGGGAAGCGCGACGCGTTGCGGCAGTTCCTGACGGAGGCCAAGATCGGCACGGAGATCTATTACCCGTTGGGTTTGCACCAACAGGAGTGTTTCCAGTATCTGGGCTGCAAGCCGGGGGATTTGCCGGAAACGGAGCGCGCGGCGGAAGAGGTGTTGGCGCTGCCGATCTTCCCCGAGTTGACGGCGGAGGAGCAGAAGACGGTCGTGGGGCGGATCGCCGGTTTCTTTGCCAAGCCGCAGGGAGGGCATCCGTTGGCGGGACCGAAGTTTTTGAAGCACCGGGTTGGACGGCGCGAGTCGACCGGGGGATGAGTAGTGAGTAGTGGGGGCGTCTAGGGATCGGGCTGCGCGGCGAGTTGGTCCTCGTCGGCCGGGGTGGAATGGGGCTGTTCGAGGATGAGGCCCCCGACGGTCGGTGGGTCGACGCGCAGACCTTCTGCGAGCTGGGACATGACGATTCCCGCATCGAGCTCGGGGGCCAGGTGCGGTTCGATGACGCGCATGTGGCGCCAGCGTCCTTCGAGGAAACGGCCCAGGTAGATCAAGCCGAGGGCGCAGATCCACATGGTGAGGACGAGCCAGCACCAGATGAGTCCCAGCCCGAAGTGGCGGATGCCGAGCCAAACGAAGGCGACGGGAAGCGGCGACATGAGGAGGGTGACGCGGAGGACGAAGCGAGTGTCGCCGGCCCCTTTGATGGCGCTGACGAAGATGATGTTCATGGCATCGAACAGGCAGTAGGCGGCGACGAATCGAAGCAGGACCACGGTCATGTTGCGGAGGGGGGCGAACTGCTGGGGAGCAGTGCCGGCGGCGTGGCCCATCATGAGCAGGTCGGGCGCCAGGATGTAGAAGAGGGCCATGATGCCCGTATAGGCGAAGGCGATCCAGACAGAGGTCCAGGTTGCGCGGGCGGCGAGATCGGGGCGGTCGCGTCCCAACTGTTGCCCAACCATGGTGGAAACGGCCAGCCCGAGTCCGAGCATGGGGACGAAGGCGATGCTGTTGATGTTGAAGGCGAGGGTGGTGGCGGCGAGCGCTTGCTCTCCGAGCCGGCCCATAACCAAGAGGAAGAACGAGAAGGCGGCGACTTCGACGAAGTATTGGAGTCCGTTGGGGCCGCCGAATCGGAGGAGTCGGCGGAGCAGGTCGAATTGGAGGCGTCGGCCGGCGCGGAAATGATAGGTGCGGCGATTGTGGGTCGTCTCCATGAGGAGGAAGTAGAAGAGGACGCGGGTCCATTGTCCGACGACGGTTGCCCAGGCGGCACCTTCGATGCCAGCGGCAGGGAAACCCCAGTGGCCGAAGATCCAGGCGTAGTCGAGGATGATGTTGACGACCGCGCCGGTGCAGTCGACGAGCATGACGACGGAGGTCTTGCCTCGACCGGTGAAGAAGGTGGCTTGTGCGGCGGCAATGATGCCGGCGCCGCCGCCGAGGGCGAGCACCTGGAAGTAGGTGATTTCCAGGGCCATGAGCGAGGGATTGTGACCGGTAGGGTGGAAGAGTGCGGGCGTGAGAGGGACGACGGCGAGGAACAGGGGTGTACAGGCGATGCCGATCCAGATGCCCTGCCAAACGGAAGCGCCGATGCGATCGGGCCGGCCGGCGCCTTCGTATTGGGCGACGAACGTGTTGACGTACGAGGCAAGCCCAAGGGGGAAACAGATCATGGTGTAGTGGAGGATGCCGGCGGGAAGGGCGGCGGCCATGGCCTCGGTGGAGTACCAGAGAAGGTACATGCGGTCGATGAAATTCATGACCGTCCAGGACATGGTGGAGATGATCAGCGGGAGGGCGAGCACAACGACATCGCGCGGGCCGCAGGGACGAGACCACCACGAGGGGACCGACTGGGCGGCGTCGATCGTTGCGGTGCCGGCGCAGGGGTCGGGCTGGCAGGGGCTCTGCTTGTCGCCTTCCGTGGATGTACTTCCGTTGAATGACAAGGGGAGCCTTTTGGACAGCCGATAGGGGGGCGCGTCAGGGGTTCGACGTGGGCCGAGAAGGACGGTACCATTTTCGTTGACACGAGAATGGGGCTCGCCGTTCAGTCGCGGCGGAGTTTTCCGACCGATTGGCGTTTTTGAGCGGCGTACCAGCCTTTCCAGGCGCGGATGTCGAAGCCGAAGTTGACATCGCCGGAGAGGGAGATGAGGGCGTCGAGCACGGCGCGGTTCTGGAGTTGGAAGCGTTCGACCCTGGGACCGCCGCCCATGGTCATGCCGCTTCCGCCCTGGGGGCTGAAAGTGGCGGACATTTGGCCAGAGCCGCCCTGCTGGATGATGCGTTTGTGCGAGGTAACGAGGGCGTCGATGAGGGGACCGATGGCGGAGGCGTTGCCCATTTCTTTGAGGGCTTCGGCGGCGCGATTGATATAAACGCTATTGCCTTTGTTGTCGTTTCGCTTGTCGCTGAGCCAGCCCACGAAGTAGTCGACGGCGGCGGCGTTGTCGCGTTTTTTGAGTTGGTCGATACAGGTGAGTCGGACTTCTGGGACGGAGTCTTTGATGGCGGACTCGGCAAGGGCCTGGAGGGCCGGGTTGGTGCCGATTCGGCCGAGGACCTCGGCGAGCAGCAGACGTATCTGGTCGCGGGGGTCTTCGTGCATCGCCTTGGCCAGCGCCTTGACGGCGAAGGGATCGTTGATGGCGGCGATGGCCTGGTAGGCCTGGTGGTCGTTGCTGGCGTTGGACAGGAGGCGCTCGAGCTTCTGCATCCAGGTCTTCTCGGCGACCTCAATCTTCTCCTTCTCTTGGAGAAGCTGGACTTCCTGCGGCAGGCGCCAGTGGCCTTTGTACAAGACGAAGCCTTGATCCGTCTTGATCTGATCGTAGGTCTTCCATTTGCCGTCGAAGCGGGAGTAGCCGAGGGCGCGGCGGGCGTCGGCATGGTCGGGATCGAGCTCGATGACGCGCTGGAGGTGGTCCTTGCGTTGCTGGCGGAGGCCATTCTCGAGGCACCACTGAGCAAGGTCCCACTGCCCCTGGACGGTGTCGGGGTAACGGGGGCGGATCTTCTCGTACTCGATTTCCTCGGGCCGGGGGTGGAGGATCTGCTTGATCTGCGAGCGCTCGAGGGTGATCTCAGCACCGGCGGGGGTGCGAATGACGTACGTCTTGCGGGGCGACTCGTCGGGATTGAGCAGCTCGCCGACGACCCGGCCGCCATTGTCGAGCACAAAGACGTCGGCGCGGGCTCGGTCGGCACCTTGGAGGAGCAGCAGCAAGACGGTCAGCCCGGCGGCAAAGATTCGCATGAGGTGCATCTTCCCTTCCGGTAAGGAGCCCCGAGGCCATCCGGTGCGCGTCGGATTGGACCGTGGTGCGAGCGGCGGCGTGCTTCTACGGTTGGAGGGAAGCGATCCGCACGTTGCACGATCGTCAGACGCACACTAGTGCGTGTCGCACTTAACTGTAGCGTTCGCGGCGGCGTGTTTCTACGGTTCCGAAAGCGAAATACACGCTACGATTACACCGAACGCGCTCTAATTCCAGTATAGATAGCGGTATTGCCGTGGGGCAAACCCGTTCTATCGAATCCTGCGGGACGAATGCGCGAGGTTATGCCGCCGATTGGCCCCGGAAGACTTCCTGGAAAGGCTCATTAAGGGGGGCGCGGATTCGGCGTTACTGACTGGGCAGGATACGATTGTGCCGGTCGACGCAGATAACGGTGGGGCGGTGGCGAGGTGCTTCCTGATCGTCGACGGCGCAGTAGCTAAGGACAACGACCACGTCGCCGGTGGCCCCCAAACGAGCGGCCGGGCCGTTGAGCAACATGGTCCCGGAGCCGGCTTCGGCCTCGATGGTGTAGGTAACGAGGCGGGAGCCGTTATTGACGTTCAGGACATGGACCTGCTCGCCGGGGAGCATGTCGGCGGCTTCGAGCAGGTTGCGGTCGATCGCGATACTACCTTCGTAGTCCAATTCCGTACCGGTAAGCGTTGCCCGGTGGATCTTGGACTTGAGCATGAACCGTTGCACCGTAGCGTTCCTCGTTTGCGCGCGTCCAGGAGACTGTACGCTCCGTAGTGGACGGCGACAAGATCATGGGTCCCTGTGAACATTGTACTATGGCGCGAAACGCGGCCAATTTCAACCGGGGCATCCCACTAAGTGAGGGGTGCAATAAGGGTCCAGGGATACCAGGGGAGGTTGCGGAGGACGCAGAACAGCAGCCCGACGATAGCCAGGGCGACGAAGAATTTGGTCTGTCGGCTTGGGTTGCCTGGCAGCGGCCGACCGCGCCGCGAGATGGATAGCTCGGAGAGTGCGGCGTAGGCGAAGATCGGGAGACAGGCGATCCAGAAGGCGTTGTCGTGGAGGGCACGGAGGACGTGGCCGTGGAGGAGTTCGTGGGTCGCGCGGACTCCGCCGCACCCTGGGCAGTAGAGGCCCGTGCTGGCGTAGAAGGTGCATAGCGGCAAGCGCCACTGGGCCGGATCGGTGTGCCAGAGCAGAACGAGCAACGCGACCGCCGAGCTTATCAACAATAATGGCCACCGCATGATAGTTACATTCTATCGTCGGCGGGTGGGCGATCCAATGGATGCGTGATGGAGCGATCGAGGATATCGGCCACGTGTTCCCGCTCCAGCGGCAAGACGCAGTTGGGACGCCCATGGGAGTTGAAGGCGGTGTCAAGCCACTGGTCGCGCAGCTCGGCGGAAATCGTCTCGGTGGCCAGCAGGTCTTTCACGGCGCAGTGGGCGATGAAACCGGCCAGGTCGCCTGAGAAGCAATCGAGCACGTCGTCGGCTTTGAGTTGGCCGATCGCCGGATCTGGAAACGCCCGATAAAAAGCGAACTGACACGTGCCAAGCGGTACAACCGGCTTGATTGTGCTGCGGAGGTTGGCTAAGGTCAGATGCGGGCAGACCGGTGGTGACAACGACGCGGCAACCGCCCAAGATGGTACGTTCTCGTCGGGAGCAAGAAGGTAGCAAAGCCACGTGACATCTGTCTTGTCCGGACGGTTTCAGTGCGAAAGGCAATCTCCCGATCGCAACTGCGGTATTCACAATCCCGCACCACCAGAATCACTAAACTGAGAGGAGCCGCCAACGTGAAATCTTGCATCCGGTTGCTGCTTGCTGTGCTGTTGACGACGGCTGCCGTCGCACATGGGGCCGTCCAGGACGGCATCTTCAACGTTACCGAGTTCGGTGCGGTGCCCGACGGCAAGACCGACAACACGGCGGCGATTCAAAAGGCCATCGACGCCTGCAAGGCCGCGGGCGGCGGCACGGTCCGCGTGCAAGGCGGGGCGTTTATGACCTACACGCTTAAGCTTTGCTCGAATCTCCGGCTGGAAATCGAGGCAGGCGCTTCGTTGGAAGGCGGGCCCGACCCGAGTCTCTATCCCGAGTTCGAACCGTGCCCGCAATGGCGCGTCGAGTATAGCTTGCGCCGCAACAAGCGGTCGATGTTCTACGGTGCCGGCCTGAAGAACGTCACGATCTGCGGACGCGGCACGATCAACGGCCGCGCCGAACTGTTCCACGAAGTGACCGATAAGGGCCTGTACCGTCGCAAGAGCGACCAGTTGATTACCGGCCGCAATATCTTCCTGATCGGTTGCAGGGACGTGACGTTAGAAGGATTCTCGATCTACAATCCGTCCGGGTGGAGCATGTGGCTTCTGGACTGCGAACGCGTGAACGTGCACGCATTGAAGATCGATATGGATCCGAGGTATCCCAATGGCGACGGCATCCACATCGGCTCGTGCCGCGATGTCGCCGTCAGCGATTGCATCGTCCGCAGCAGCGATGATTCGCTCATCCTGCGTTCGTATCAGCATCAGTTGAACGAATTGAAGCCGTGCGAACGGGTCGTGGTGAGCAATTGTGTTTTGCAGAGCAATGCGTGCGCCATCCGCATTGGCTGGACACACGACTATGAGATCAAGGACTGCACGTTCAGCAACCTGGTCATTCGACAATCGCGCGGAGGTATTTGCATCGTGATGCCGCCGCTGAAGGGCGTTCCCAACGATCCACCGCAAGGGCCCGGGGTGCCGCCGCTGCCGGAACCTGCTCCGTTCGGTGTGGAGAACGTGCATTTCAGCAACATCACGATGGACTGCCGGAATGCGCCCATCTCGGTTACGTTCGCCCCGGACACAAAGGTCAGCCGCGTGCGCAACCTGACCTTCTCCAACATGACGATCCGTTCGCCCGAGTATCCGAGTTTTCAGCTACGAAGCGGCGACAAGGTCAGCGACATCGTGCTGAACAACGTGCGATTCGAGGTTCTTCCCGGCGGCAAGAACGCTTTTGCCATTCGCGGTGTCGATCGTCTGACGTTGAATCAAGTGACGTTTGTTGATGTGGCTTCTGGGGAACAGTCATCGGATGAGAAGCCTGCCAAGCCGAGGTGAGGCGCGTCCCGGTCGCGACATGGTCGGCTTGCAGACCATACTCAGCGTCGGCGGGAACGTTTGCGGCGCGTGTGGCGAGACGAGACATAGAAGATCATTTCTCTGAGGAACATTCGATGAAACGCCGCGAGATGCTGCTATCCAGCGGAGCCACGGTCTTGGGGTTGGTTACGTTTCCGCTTAGCCGCAGTGTCGCGGCGGCAGAGGGGAAGGGGAGGACCTACTACGTTGACCCGGCGGCCGGCAATGACGCCAACGATGGGCTGGCGCCGGCGCGGCCGCTGAGGACCTATGCCACCCGTGAGTTTACCGGCGGCGACACGGTCCTGTTCAAGCGCGGTTCGGTCATTCGCGACGTGCTCGTTACACGGTGCGGCAGCCCGGGGGCGCCAGTCACCTACGGCGCGTACGGCGACGGCGACAGGCCGGCATTCCTGGGGTCGGTGCCGGCGGGAGATGCAGGCCGATGGGTCGAGGAGCGTCCTTCGATCTGGCGCTATACGGGCTCGCTGCCGAGCGAGGTGTGCAATCTGATTTTCAACGGCGGCCAGTCCTGCGGCATCCTGCGATGGTCTGTCGATGAGCTGCGGGAGCCCGGCGACTGGCACTACACGGGTATCGGCGCCCATGGCTCGCCCGACGGATCGCAGCGCCAGCGGAATGGGGTGCTCTATCTCTGTTCGCCGACCAACCCCGGTCGCGCCTATGGCGACATCGAGTGTGCGCTCTGGGGCCAACGGAGGCTGGTTGACGGGCAACACGACATCGTGTTGGAGAACCTCTCGTTTCGTAACGCCGGGGTGCACGGCTATCAACAGTCGCACGCGCAGAACGTCGTCATTCGCGGCTGCGAATTTCGTCACATTGGCGGTGCGGTGTGGGATCTTCGGCATCGCATCCGGTTCGGCAATGCGGTCGAGTTGTGGGATGGCGCCAGCGATGTTGTGGTCGAGGGGTGTGTGTTCGACAACATCTACGACTCGGCCGTGACGCACCAGGGGGGCGAAACACGGAACATCCCCCAGCGGATCTTCTTCCGCGACAACCTGTTCGTCGACTGCGGGTTGGCGGCCTATGAATGCCGTGAGCCCTCGCGGGAGGTCTACTTCGAACACAATACGTGTGTCGACGGAGGGGGCGGGTTCAGCATGCAGGGCGAGATTCCGCCGCGCCGCTCGGACCCTTATCCGCAACCGGTCGGCTACCACGTGTTCATCTGGATGATCGATCCGGGTACGCAGCCGGGCAACGTGTATATCCGCCACAATCTCTTCTGCACCAGCTACGGTGCAGCGGTGAGCGCGATCATTGCTCCGGCCGACGAGCGGAAGTTCGTCTTCGATCACAACTGCTACTGGCAGACCGCCGGCAATCTGCTCATTCAGTACACGCGTCTCCAGAAGGGAAAGACGTGGGCGGATGCCATGAAGGTGTTCGCGGCGGAGGGGCGACTGCCGCTGGAAGCCCCCGATCAGTCGTACCGTGCGGCCGAGTTTGGCCGTTATCAGGCTGAGCGCCGACAGGATGAACACAGCCATTTGTCGCAGCCGTTGTTCGTCGATGCCGCGGCCGGCGATTACCGTCTGCGCGACGGGTCTCCTTGCCGGAACACCGGAATGCGGATCGACGTTCGCCGGGAGCTTCGTCCCCGAGCCACGGAACCGCCGCACAAGCGCTGACGGCCAAGGGCGCCGGGCGTCGGCTTGCTGCCGTGCTCGATCGTGAGGTGGTCGCCGTGGTTGGGAACCGCCGAATCAGACTGCGCCGGCCTCAACCGCCCGGCCCTGATCGGAGTGCTTGTTGTCTGTGGCAAACTGACCGACCAGGTCTCGCAACGCTTGGGCCTGGGCGCCCAACTCCTCGCTGGAGGAGGCCATTTCTTCGCTGCCCGCGGCGGCCTGTTCGGTGATCTGTGCAACCCCCTGAATGGTCCGCGATACTTCTTCGGCATTGGAAGCTTGCTGGACAGTGGCGGCGGCGATTTCGCCGATCTTGGCGGTTGTGTTCTGCACGCCGGCGAGGATTCGCTTGAAGGATTCCTCGGTATCTTGGCTGAGCTGGGCTCCTTCGTGCACGCGAAGGGCCGATTCCTTGATGAGTTTGGTGATCTCGCCGGCCGCCTGGTTGCTGCGTTCGGCGAGTTTGCGGACCTCGTCGGCAACGACGGCGAATCCCATGCCATGCTCTCCGGCACGTGCCGCTTCGATGGCAGCATTCAGCGCCAGGAGATTGGTCTGTCCGGCGATCTCTGAAATCACCTGGATGATTTCGGCGATCTGGTCCGAGCTGGCCTTGATCTGCTCCATGGCTTCGGCCGACTTTCGCACGGCCAGCCCGCCTTCTTCGGCCAACTGGCTGGTTTCCTTGGAGACCGAGTCGGCATCCTGGGCGTTGATCTTGACGCCGTCGACCGACCGGCTCAACTCCTCGACCGACGCGGTGATCTGCTGGACGCTCGAGCTTTGCTCTTGGGCGCCGGAAGCCTGCGTTTGCGCGCTTTGGGAGATTATGCGGGAACCCTCCGTGAACTGATCGGCACTCTCGGCGATCTGCTCGATGGCACCGCAGATCGATTCGACAACGAGGTTCACGTTCGTGCACAGCTCCCCGTACGCGCCCGGGTATTCGTTCTGGATGCCGTGCGAGAAGTCCTTGGCCGCCAAGCAGGTCAAGACCTGGCCGATGTCGCGCATGGGAACCGCGAATCCTTCCAAGGTCTTGTTCATACCTCGGATGATTCGCTGCCAGGCGTCGGCGTACTTACTCTCGTCCGCCCGTGCATTCAACCTGCCTTCATCGGCGGCGTCGGCGAGCATGATGGCGTCGGCCGTGACATTGTTGAGGTTCGCGCGGACCTGTTCGATCGTATCGTTGATGAAGGCCTTCTTGCCGGGGAACTTCTCCAGCGGAGCCTCGAAATTACCCTTGCCGAACTCGGCGATGCAGGCCATTGCCTTCCGGTTGACGGTGATGTGGCCTTCGACCATCTCGTTGATGCCTTTGGCCATGTCGCGGTAGGCACCTTGGAATTTGTCGGCGGCGATCACAGCATCGATATCGCCGGCATTGTGCTCGTCCGACATACGTGTCATCTCGGCGATCAGACCGCTCAGCGCGCCGATGCACTGGTTCAGACTGTTCTTGATCCGGTTGAAGTCGCCGTGGTACTCATCGGTGATCTCGGGCGGGATATCGCCCTTTGAGATCCGGTCCATGTATGCGGCTGACATCGTCAACGGTCCAACCACGGCATCCAAGGTAGCGTTCACGCCCTCGACGATCGGTCGGAACTCGAAGGTAACGGCCTGTGGATTGCCGCGGGTTTGCAGCTTTCCTTGTACGGCCGCATCGGTCAGACGCCTCAGCTCGCCGAACAGGGAACCAAGCACCTTGGAATAACCTCTTGCGGTCAGCATCGCAATGACTATGCCAATCGCAAGCGCCCCGATACCGGCGATGAGCATGAGGAGCGTCCGCCAACCGATCAACGCGGCAGCCGACTGCTCATCGTGCTGGTTCCGCTGGGTGGCCTTGAGTACGACCTGATCGATCCTGGCTCGGTGTGCGTCGTAGTAGGGCTTCAGCTTCTGCTCGAGTATCTTGCGAGCGCCTTCCGTATCTCCGGCCAGAACCGCAGGCACGAACTCATGGTCGCGCGTATCGTAGAACTGCACCGCAGGCCCGTACGACTCTTCGACCAGCAGTCGCTTGATGTCGCCGTCGGCAAGTTCCTTGATCCAGTACTCGTGCCGTTCGTTATACTCGTCTCGGAGCACCTTGCCGCGATCGATCAGCTGCTTGACTTCGGCGGGGTCCTTCTCTTCGAACGTCTGGAATACGTTGAGATAGGTCTCGACGATATACTCGGGCGGAGGAAGAACATCGGCAATGATGTCTTTGCCCTCGACAATCTGCTTGTAGAGCGGGCCATTGATCTTCACCTTGCTCAACGTCGAGCCTGCCAGGAATGCGAAGCTGGCCAGACCCACCACGAAAACCGAGACCAGAATGACCAACCGCATGCGGATTGAAAGATGTGACAGTGACATGTCGCTAGCCTCTCTTGATTCGGGTGCAGCCAATGGGGCACGATTTCCTCGGCCCTCAGAAGCTGTCGTGTAACTCAGTGCCCGCACACGTCCCCCAGCGCGGAGAAATACTCAGAATCGGTCGTATCGATCGGGAAGTTCCTGACGATGCGTTCCAACATCCGTCTCGCACCGGAGCGGCCGGCGCTAGGTTGTCCGGGTTGTGGACGTGTTTCACCCCCTATGGCAATCACCTCACGGTGTGCGATGCGGGGAAGAACTTCCCGGATCGCCATACCAAGCGTTTGCATGTCGCGAAGGCACCGTGTGATGGCCATGGCTTCAACTCGAAGGCAACCGCAACAATCAACAATGAAAGGTTTCCAGCAGCCTCGTTGCCTCGGCGAGAACGAAAGACTGCTGGTGCTTTCGACCGTCAGGCATCGCCCACCCAACAAGGAGTTTTACTACGGTCGGGCCGCATAACGCTGGCTGTACAGGTGGAAATGCCGTCGAACAAACATAGGTTGTCGTTCGCGCGCGTCCACTTGTCTCACTGTCTCAACCGCCCCACGGCTATCTGTCGGGGGAGGTCTGACCGTGAACAAGGACCTGACGGGCATAGCGTCAGAGAAGAAACCCGTTGGCGACCGAAAGAAAGGCGGCATCCCTGATAGAATCCGTCCAGTCGTGTTCCATCGTTGGTTCAGCAGAACCGCTTCGACCGTCAGGTCAAGCGAGCGACGTAGGCGAACCCGCAGTTCGACTGAGGGTTCGCAGGACGTTGGCCTCGAACAGCCATTGCAGCGAAGGCCGGAGGCCAGATGTCATGCATCGCCGCGCGGCCGTGTTTGCCCCGCCTGTTGACGGCGATTAGCTCGAAACGGGCGACTGATGGCGGCGTCTTCATCTGATGAGAGGTCCCGAACGGGAACGGGCGCAGAAATGCGTGCGACGGTGTGCCCTCGTTTGCCGGTCGAACGGATGACCCGTCGACAGGCCATTCACGCTTGCTGGCCCGCCGTCTCCGGAGTCTCGTAGCGAGTCACGTTCAGTTGGTCATCCATGCGAACCACGTGGAGCTTCTGATCCGGCATCGGATGCCGCGTGGCATCATCTGGTGACTGAATCGTGGCGTCGGGTTGCCAGACCACGGCCCCGACTTCCCACATGGCGTCGTCCGATTGCAGCCGCACGACCTTCACGATTTCGACATAATGTGTGTCGGGCAATGCCTCCTGCAGAAAGCACTTCGCCGCGGCCTGGGCTTCGGCCAGGGTTGACTTCCGTCCGGTTGGTCCTTTGGTTGTCATGGCTCACTCCTCGTTGCTGGTGCAGCGCGGCTGAAGCGAACACTTCATGGCGAGCCGCCTGGGTGATTTGCTCGCAGGGAGGGCGGCGGCCGACAGTCCAACCACATGGTGGCCGACTGTCGAACGCGCCGCCGATTCCCCGCAAACACCAGGGAGGCAGCAATGATTCTTGCGGCGTCGATGAGTCGCACTTCGCATGAACCATACTTCGGCCAGATGACGCGTCAACCGCGGACGCCCAAATCGTCCGTTTCACGAGAACGCCTGTGCGCAAGGTGCCTGGCGAGGGTCAAATCGCCACACGGTGCACACCGAGGGCGCGACCGAGCCGTGCGAGGTCCGCGAGATTATGAACCGCGGGAACGAGGACGACACGTCTCATCGCGATCCGTCAGGAATGCAAGGTTCGCATGGAGCCGTCGCGGGTTTTGCTCTCCAGCATTCGATACAGCGTGCGCCGGTGCAGCCCTAGGGCTCGCGCCGCGGCGGCCTTGTTCCCCCGGCAGCGATGTATCACCTCCTCGATTACCACGCGCTCGATTTCACGCAGTCGCCCGGTCACGGGAACGGAGAACGCAGCGTCCTGCGGGGGGCATGGTTTGCGCGGCGAGAACACAATCGCATCCCGGCCGATTTGGTCGCTGTCGGTCATCGCTACGGCGCGGGCGATCACGTTGGTCATCTCGGGCAGATTGCCCGGCCAGTCGTAGGCCAGCAGCGATTCCCAGGCGTCCCGCGTGAACCGGCGCGGCCTCTTTCCGGCAGCCCGGCCTTGCTTGGCCACCAACTGCGCGAGGCACCGTTCCACCCAGATTCTGACATTTTGTTGACGAATTGGCGGCACGTCGATGACAACGACATTCAACAGATAGTAGAGCTCGTCATAGAAACGATTCTCGCCGACCGCTCCTTCCAGATCACACGCGGTCGAGGCAATCGTTCGAATGTCGAACGTGACGGGATGGCCATCCGCAGATGGATAGATGGCACCTCGCTGCAGCGCGTCGTATAGCGCGAGTTGCGCCCACGACGGGAGGCGGTCGACGTTGGCCAGGTAGAAACTGCCGCCGGTGGCAGACTCCAGCAGGCCGCGTTGTCGCGGTGAGTTGGAGCCGTTGGGCAGAGCTCGACCGAACAGTCTGGCGTCGAGCTCTGCTTCGCGAATTGCGCCGCAGGCAACCTGGACGAATGGCCCGTGGGCGCGCCGGCTTTGCCGGTGGATTGCCCTGGCCACAAGCCCCTTGCCCACGCCTGGTTCGCCGCGAATCAACACGGCGGCGGTGGACGAGGCGATCCGTTCCACCACTCGGCTGATATCCCCCATTGAAGCGGATTGGGCGGCAATCAGTGCCTCGATTTGTTCCTCCGCCTGACCATATTCTGGTACTTTGGGCGTGCCCGTCGGCAGAAGGTCTGCGCCCACCCGGCGATGATACACTTCGAGCGCCCTGAGCAGAACGTCCTTGATTCCGTCGGCTGTGAACGGTCTCGCGACGTAATCACAGGCGCCAAGACGGATGGCCTTCAAGCACGAGTCGAGATTGCCGCGGTCGCTGACGACGACCGCCGATAGACGTGGACGGAGTCGAAATGCGCTTCGCAGCAGCGAAACGCCATCGGTGTCGGGCATGCGCAGGTGCGAGAACAAGACGTGAAAGGGCTCTTGCTTCAGGAGCGTGAGGCCCTGATCTCCAGTGCGTGCCAGAGACACCTCGGATCCTTGTCGGCGGAGCACATTGCCGAGAGATTCGACACCGCTGCGATGATCGTCCACGATCAAGACCTTTGCCATTGACATAGCGAGTCCCTCCGTTGCGATCCGCCCCGGACATCAGCCCCTCGTTGTAGTCAACCGCGATCTTGAGATGACACTCTCTGCCTGCAATCCAAATAGCCATATAGGATATAGTTGTTACTTATTATGCTCTGTGTGCTAGCACGCCGCGGAATCGTCGCTTGTGTTGAAGCCCCACCACAGGCGCACATGCCAAGCTCGCTTTCGACCGCAGCCCAGGTCTGGTGAATACGGGCGGCACTCGTGCCAGCATGCAGTCGCTTCTGGCAACTGGTTTTTGTCGACAGGAGCGCGCCCACGTACACTGCCCGTCCAGCCAAAACGCGCTGCTGTACGCGGGGTAGTGGTGAAAAGGGGAACCCCCGAGAAACATGGTGGTTTCCGGCGCAAACACCCCCCGTGCGCCCAGAAGTGCGGAACCATCGAATGTCAGACGATCCGCTCCGGTACAGCATGAGTTTCGTCAGCAACGGCCAGGATAGGGTGCTGAAGACTCCTCTGCGGAATTCGCGGTTCCGCGCCGTGACGCCTCCAGTGTCACGTAGTTGTCACCCCTACCGTTGCCGGAGGCATCGATGGCCTCCAATCCGTTCCAAAGCAAGACGATTATATGTCGCTTGATAACGAAATGTAAATACCTAAACTATAGGCGAATTCTCTCGATTCTCTTGAGTCGCACGATGCGGCGACAACCGTGCGGTTCGAATGAACCCGCTAAGGAAAAGCAATGGCCCTCCGCAGTGAGCATGACCTGCGGAGGGCCTGGCGTTAAGGACGACCCGAACATCCTCACGCATTTCAGACTGATTCTTACTCCATGCTGGTGGAGTCAGTATCGTTGGCTTGCTGAACTTCTATCGGTCGACGACAAAGACACGTTTAGCGACCCGCTACACTTCTCTTGCCGTGAGACTGGTGGGCACAGCCGCCGTTTCGTCAGATGCGGCGTGACGCCCCAGTCAGCATAGGAGACCGGCTGCCGAGTCGCTAACGCTCGGGCTTTCGATGTACGGCAACGGGGCTCCGTTGTTCTTCGCGGCCGGTTCGTCCTGAAGCATTCGATAGAGCGTTCGCCGGTGCAGCCTCAGCGCCCGCGCGGCTGCGGCTTTGTTTCCGCGGCAACGCTCGATCACCGCTTCGATGATGGCACGTTCCATCTCCTTGAGGCCACCAACCAGAGGCACTGCAATTGTATCGGAATCGCTTGGGGGAGTCACCTCGCCAAGTGTCTCGGCAATGCTTGCACGTCCGATCTCTTCGCGGTCAGCCAGCAGCACCGTGTGCGCCACCACGCTTGCAAGTTGCAGGATGTTCCCCGGCCACTCGTACTCCGACAAGCACGCGAGTGCGTCCTCGGAAAACCGGCAGGGAGGGCCGACGGCCTGATTGGCCCGCATGGCGTTCGCCATAGCCAGGTACATCTCGACCAACGGCCGAATATCCTGAGGGCGATGGCGCAGGGGGGGGACCACAATCTGTATGATGTTCAGGTAATAGTAGAGGCTGGATGAGAAGGCGCGCCGGGCAGCGGCTGCGTGCAGATCGGTCTCGCTCGATGCGATGACGCGCACGTCTAGGGCCACTTCTCGATTGCTGCCGGGGCACACGCACCGGCGCTGCTGCAGGCCTTCGAGGAGCATCGCTTGCGCCCAGGGCGGCAGATCCGCGACGTTGTCGAGGAAGAGCGTGCCTTGATGGGCCTTCTCGAAGAGGGTTCGTGACGGGTGCCCTTTGTCTTCCCGGCTACTCTCGCCCGAGCCGAACAGCCGTTCCGCCAGATCGGTCTCACGCAGGGTTCCACATGCGACACGCACGAAGGGGCCTGCCGACCGCCGGCTCTGACGATGAATCTCTCGTGCGATGGTTTCTTTCCCAGTATCGGGCTCCCCCTGGATCAGCACGGGAGCATCGGTCAATGCCGCCCGGCGGCTGACTTCGGTGATTTCACGCATTGCTTTGCTCACAGCAACGATTGGGGAGCATTTTCCCGTTGCATCGGGTCGGCGGTCATCGGCAGTCGGGGCCACCTCCGTCGCAGGTCTTGCAGACGATTCCGGACGAGTCTGACGCTGCAGTGCTCGCTGAATCGCCAACCGCAACGACTCTTCGGTAACCGGCTTTGCCAAGTACTGGACCGGACCGGATGATCCCCGTTGCGCCAGATGACCGATGCGACTTGCATCTCCGATGAGTACGACGCCGAGGAGCGGCTGAATCGTGGCCGCGCGACGCACAAACTCGTTTCCCAGACCATACAGATCCCATCCCGTCACCAGAACGTGTACGCGTTGTTGCTCGAGGAGCAACAGTCCTTCATCGTCGCTGGCTGCAAACGATATGCGGACTCCGTTTCGTCCGATCGCGCCGGCGGCAACTCGGCGTAACGCAGGGTCGCTGTGAACCACGAGGACGTGCGAAGCTTCCATTGAGTTTCCTCCATAACCGCAACAACAGTTCGATTGTGGCGGGCCGGATTATAGCAATTCAGAGATCGCAAACTACGGCAAGAGTTCGGTTTTCGTGTTGTTTAGCGAGCTCATGTGTGACCATATGTCTCACCTGTTCGTCTCACCTGTGACTGCTTCGCACACAACGACGAGACGAGCCGCGGATCCCGCTGAAATCGAAGTGTCGCGTGCTCCGACTTGGCGATGGATCGACACGGCAAGATTCTCTCACACAGTCGTCACCCATTGAGAATCTGCTATCGCGAACCCCACTTCTCACCTATCGACCCGTTCGCGTGACTGCATTGACGCCCCTGCACAGTTCCCGCACACGATCACAGATTGTCGCATGCGCGACGCGGCCTCTGAGACACCGACTCGCGCATCACCGCCCGACGGAGTTCGTTTGCACACTAATAAGTGCGATGTGGGTTCGCGTAAGATAGGCTTTCTGGCGCTGGGGAGTCATTCGTCGACGGTGATCCAGTTCGTCTTGCACCACCCTGCTCCGAATTGCTACCGGCGTGGGGGTTGCACTGACGGATACCAGTTTGTTTTGAGTGGAGACAACGCCATGACGCATACGGTGCTAATGGTCGACGACGACACCGAGTTGTTGTACTCGCTGCGCCGAATGCTTCGCAACCAGCCGTATTTGCTGCACACCGCCCGCTCGGCCGAGGAAGCGATCGAGGTCCTTAAGGCGTCGGACGTCGATGTTGTCGTGGTGGACGAGCGTCTGCCGGGAATGTCCGGCGCGGACATGTTGGCCTGGGTCGCGCGCACGTTTCCGCAGGTGATGCGGATGATGTTGACCGAGAATCCCTCGGTGGAAACGGTTCTCCGCGCCGTGAACGAGGGGGGCGTGTACCACTTCTTCACGAAGCCCTGCAACGAGGCGCACCTTGGGATTGTCATCCGCAAAGCCCTGGAGCACAGGGATCAGCTCACGCGTCGCGCCGAGCTTGCCGAGATCAGCACGCGAGAGTCTGAAGGCAGAGAGCGATTTGCCGACGACCTGGAAGTGCTCAACCGAGTCATCGCCCGCGACCTGGAGAAGCCGCTTTGCTGCGTGGCTCGCTCTTGCCAGTGCTTAATGGAACAACATCGCGATTTGCTCGATCCCAGCGCCAAGTCGCTGATTGAGGGGACGCTGGACGCCATTGCCGACATGCAGATTCTCATCAAGAGCCTTTTGTTGCATACCCACGCCTGGCAGTCGACCGGCATCTACGGCGGTTTGTGCATCGAGTCGTGTGTGTGAGTCTCGATGAGTGCACCCAACCTTAACGGAATACCCAGCGGCGCGCAGCAAACCGCCCGGTTCGGCAACGTCGACATCCCTCACGCCCGAACTGCCCCGTGAAGGAGACGCATGGTGAAGATTCTGATCGTCGACGACAGCCCCGAAGCTCTGGCCGTAGCAAGAGCGCGCCTGCTGAGCGAGCCGGCCGAGATCTTGTGCGCCCAGGGGGGCCTCGCCGGTCTGGAAGCCGCCAAGCGAGAGAAACCCGACCTGATTCTCCTCGACCTCGACATGCCCGATGTTTCCGGGCTGGAAGTGTGCCGCACGCTGAAAGCCGATCCCGAGTGCTCCCTGACTCCGATCGTTTTCCTATCGGGATCCGGGTCGACGGAGGATATTGTCAGAGGGCTCGATTTGGGGGCGGTCGATTACGTTACGAAACCCTTCAACGGCGTCGAACTCCGCGCTCGCGTGCGAGCGGCCCTGCGCACCAAGCGTTTGGAAGACATTCTCGTGGAACACGCACACGTCGATCCGTTGACGGGCTTGGCGAACCGCCGCGCGTTGATGAGGCACTTGGAGCGCGAGTGGGCGCGCATGCAGCGACACGGCACCCCTCTGTCGTTCGTGATGGCCGACATCGACCATTTCAAGAACATCAACGACACGTACGGTCACGGCGCTGGCGATCTCGTACTGCAGGAGACGGCCAAGACCATTACGCAACAGTGCCGGAAGACGGACCTGGCCGCTCGCTACGGCGGTGAAGAGTTCGCTGTGGTTGTCGCCGACGCGGCCGCCTCCACGGCGAGTTGTCTGGCGGAACGCTGCCGGCAGGAGATCGAAAGCCTGCGGATCGGCCTGCGCGCGGCAACGATCACAACGACCGCCAGCTTCGGAGTGGCCGATTCGATTGGACTGACCTCGCTGGATGTGCTGATCGCGTGCGCCGACAAGGCTCTCTACGAAGCGAAGAAAGCGGGACGCAATGCAGTTCGGGTACACGAGATGGTCGAATTCGTAGAGCCGAACGGAATGCCGTCATGACCAAGGCCCTCTACCATGCACTCGTGGCCAGTCACGATCCCATCGTGCGTAACCTGGCTGTGCGCGCGTTGGCGCACGAAGGTTTTGCGTGCTGGTCGGCCGCCGATGGCCGAGAGGCCCGCATGCTGCTTTCGTCGAACCCCTGCGACGTGCTAGTTACCGGGTTGCGAATGCCCCATCAGAATGGCCACTCGCTTGTTGTGGATTTGCTGAGGTCGGCAAATCGACCGGCTATCGTCGTCCTCACCGGTGTGCTCGAGCCGAGGTTGGCGAAGGATCTGATTCGGCGAGGCGTCGACTTCGTCGAGTTCCAGCCCGTCCACTACGGACTTCTCGCGGCCAAGATCAGCGCTCTGGTGGAGCGACGTGCCGTCCATCCAGAAGAACCATCCCATCCGGTCTGGGGACATCTGCACGAGCGGAGACTCTCGCTGAATTGAGTGCGCCGGCCATCCACGCACCGACGGGTGGACCTGACCAAACCGTACGGTGTAGCGCCGAGAATGTCCCCTTGCCGGCGGGATAAGCTATACTATATTGGTGTCCATTAGGTAATACTATGCAGCGCTCTATACCTACCATCAAGGTGGCGTCACTGCACCCCGAGGAGGAGGTTCGGGTTGCTGCACTGTCGTACTTTGCCGGATCGTTCAGTCAAGATACGAGCATCATGCCGCTCGTCATACAGGCCGTCGAGCGATTCGGCCGGGACAAGGCTTTTCGCATCGTCCGCAAAGCCGATTACCTGCATCAGACGCCCACCACGGTCGATTGGCTGGTGTCCGAGCTGGAGCACGATTACGATCTGGCCGACCTCGATCAAGACAACTACCGCTTCGCGATCGCCTTGATCCTCTACCACGCGGATGTAGAGATTCTGTGCGAGCGGCAAGAGGTGATTCGCGCGCTTGCGATGTTTCCTGCGGAATTGCGGCAAGCGCTCAGGGAGCGGTGCGACACGAGTCTTTGGGATTGGGACAATGGCTGGGCCGCGCTGCAGTCGTTCGCCCAGCAGACGTCACGAGCGACCCGGTTGACCAAGAGCGATTTGCTGTACGCCGATCGCATTGTTGAATCGCTCGCTCGCCATTGGGCGGCTCGCGGGCCTTTCGTGTTGGCTCTGTTAGAGCGTCACGGTCAGAACAGCACGATCATGTCGTGGATGCGTCCTTGGATCATCCGCCTGGCCGGCAGGATGCGACTGCAGGCAGCGATTCCGCTCGTGGTAGAGCGTCTCTGTGACGGCGACATCGGCGTGGCCGACGAGAGCGTCACGGCCTTGATCCGGATTGACGCCGATACGAGCGTTCGCGCCATCGCCGAGCGATGGCAGTATGCAAGCCCGAGCTTCCGAGCCGCCGCCTGCGACGTGCTGGAGAACATTCACACGGAGTTCTGCGCGGAAAGCTGTTTGAGATTCCTCAGCGTTGAAGACGACCCGGAAACAAGGCTCTGTCTGGCGCAAGCCCTTTTGGCTCAGTTTGTCCCGGAGGGCATCGAGCCGGTGCGCCGAATCGTCTTGGACAGTGGTGAATCGGTGCAGCCGTGCGAGCTTGATGTCCGCCACCGTCTGGTCGTATCATCGACCGTCCTCGGCGAATCGTTCCCCGAGTATGAGAAATGGTACGAAGAGGCCGTGGCCGACAACTGGGGCATGGGCGACTATAGGCCACCCCGCCTGGCGAACGGCTTCCGATAGTGGGTGTCGCACTCAACCGTAGCGTTCGCGGCGGCGTGTCTCTACGGTTTCGAAAGCGAGATACACGCCACGGTTACGCCGAAGGCGCTCTGGAAGCGTCTCCACATGGCGCGCGTCGGCTACGGAACGGGAAATCCGCTTTGAAGCAGCCTCGGTCCGAACCCGCTCGGTGCGATGAGTTCGCAGCAACTATAAGGACAACGTGCTACGACTGCGTCAGGATGATTTGCCAGTTCGCAGTGAGCACGACCAGGACGCCTAGGATCCATGGAGGGAGTTTCTTCTCCACGGGGGCAATAAACAACTCGTGGCAGTTGCGGCAGAACTGCGGGCCTTCTGTGTTCCGAAGCTGCTTGACGCGGTGCGAGCAGTGTGGGCAACGGCAATGCATGGGACACCTTCTCGACACGCCAGTGAGGTTTGCACGCCCGATCGGCAGACGCCGGCGAACAAGGCCGGGCGGTCAGGTATCGGGCAATGATTATGCAACCTTCATCAAGCCTCTTGGTCTCCAACGTCTACTACAAGTATATGACATACTCTCCGCACGATATGGCCGAAGGCCTGCGAGACGTCGTATGTGCAGATATTTACCCCACTTAGGTGCCGAACGGGGAATGGTTGTGCGCTATTCATCGCACCCTGGGTGAGGCAAGCGCGTCCGTCGGCCGCGCAGCGGGGGGCGCTGCTATGGAATGGCAAGATTCAACGACACGCGATCGTCGCGCGTGCCGATTGCGCGGCACGACCGTTTCTGCTTCATTTGAGCTTGCGTGTCCAGGACGATCGAATCGCGACGCCTATTGGCCGCCCTTGTAGCGACGGTAATGGTCGGGCATCAGCTCCTTGACCTGCTGCTCGAGCTCTTCATCGCTGATGCTGGTCATGCGGCCGTGGACCTCGTATTGGTCCATGACCCAGCGGGCGAGCTTGTGGCACTTGATCTTGCTGATACGGTCTGCGCCCTTGAGGCCGAAGAACTCGTTGACCCAGAGGGCCACGCCGTCGCTTCCCGTCTTGTCGGTCAGCGCGACGCGCGGGGGCCGGTTCAGCAGCTTGGTCGTGTCGAAGATGTTGTAGATTCGTTCGTCCTGGCGCAAGCCGCCGGCGTGAATGCCGGCTCGCGTGGTGTTGAACGCTCGGCCGACGAACGGATAATTGTCGGGGATCGGCAGGCCGATCGACCGCATGTAGTCGGCCGCTTCGGAGATCATTTCCGTCTGGATACCGCACAGGCCACCCTTCAAGGCAATGTACTCGAAGATGGCGCCTTCCAGCGGCGGATTGCCCGTTCGCTCACCGAAGCCGAACAGCGTGGCGTTCAGTGCGTCGCAGCCGTAGAGCCACGCGGTACCGCCGTTGATGAGCACCTTGTGGAAGTCGTTGTGGCCGTGCCATTCCAGGCGGCTGCTGGGCACACCGACTTCCTGGTTGAGCTTGTAGATCAGCTTGGGGATGCTGCGAGGGAGCTCAACGCCCGGAAAACTCACGCCGAATCCCATCGTATCGCAGAGCCGGATCTTCACCGACCGCTCTTCGGGGACTTGCTCGCTCATCCGCATCAGCCGCTCGACGAAGGGAAGGACGAAGCCTTCGATGTCGGCGCGGGTAATGTCTTCCAAGTGGCAACGGGGGCGAACCCCGGCCTCGAAGGCCGCGTCGACCACCTCGCAGTAGCTGTCCATGCAGGCCTGGCGGCTCTTGAACTTGAGTTTTTGGAAGATGTGGTAATCGGAGCAGCTCGTGAGCATGCCGCTTTCGGCGAGTCCGGCCTCTTTGACGAGGCGGAAGTCGCCCGGCACCGCGCGGATCCAGCCGGTGCATTCCGGGTAGCGGTGCCCCAGTTCGCGGCAACGGTCGAGTGTCTCGCGATCGTTATGGGTGTAGAGGAAGAACTCCGTCTGACGGATCACTCCGTTTGGGCCGCCGAGCTTGGCCAGCAGATCGTAGATTTGCACCATCTGGTCGATCGTATAGGGCGGGCGCGCCTGCTGGCCGTCGCGGAAGGTCGTGTCGGTGATGAAGATGTCGCGGGTTTTGAGCGACTGCGGGTCGAACTGGACCGGATTTCCGTCGATATACTCCACAACCGGGCCATCGAAGCGAATTGCCGGCGGCAGGTCATAGTCAAACGTGTCTTCCAGCAAGTTCGGCGTGGTCCGATCGACCAGGGGGAAGGATTTGCGGGATTCAGACATGAACGCACCTTTCGTCAGTTTGCCTTCAGACGGAAAAACGCCGGCAGCCGGGCGAGATTACATGCCCACGCCGCGACATCTGGTTCGCAAGCTTCAGCACTCGATTCCTTGCTCTTTGCACACCTTGGCAATGTAGTCGGCCGCGTCGCCGACCGTCTCGACGGAGAGCGCCTCGTCCTCGTCCATTTCGATTCCGAACTCTTCCTCGAACATGGCCACCAACTCGACCGACTGAACGCTTTCCGCACCCAGATCCGTCGTGAAGGTGTTTTCGGGTTGGACCGCGGCGGGATCCAACTGCAGGACGCGGGCTGTCACCGCTTTTACTCGTTCAAGCACACTCGCCATGACTCGTATCTCCTATTGTGACGCATACGTCCGTCAAACACGACTTTGCGCCGCTAAAGCGCGGCGTCCCTTTTTAATGGCCTCGTTCCGCACCGGGGCGGTCAGGCGGAAGATTTCTTCCCACATATTTTCCAGGGCGGGCGTCCAGTCCTTCTTGCGGCGTCCCATCGCCTTGTTCGCCGTGGCATACAACTGCTTTCGGCCGAATCCCTTCGTGACGACTCCCTCCAGGAACCAGGCGAAGGAAGGAATGAACTTCGGCAGCGGTTTGCCCGTCGCGGCGATCAGCGCCATGGAGCCAACGCATGCCCCGGTGTTCAGCAGCGTGCCGATGGATGTCTTGGTGTGATCGCCGATCAGCGAGCCGACCTTGA
This sequence comes from Thermoguttaceae bacterium, assembly GCA_963674835.2. Lineage (GTDB taxonomy): Bacteria > Planctomycetota > Planctomycetia > Pirellulales > Thermoguttaceae. The sequence goes on along the minus strand of CAXXKC010000003.1, from coordinate 3,457,298 downwards.
TCGAGCCGGTGTTGATCGGTGTCTTGCCGTCCAGCGCGACGGACACGTCTGAGTAATCGTTCTTCAGGTCGCTATTGGTCGTCAGCGCCCCGAGGTTGACCCATTGGCCCACGTAGGCGTGTCCCAGGAAGCCGTCGTGCGCCTTGTTCGAGTAGCCTTGAATGATCGACTCCTCGACCTCGCCGCCGATGCGGCAGACGGGGCCGATCGACATACCCTCGCGGCACTTGGTGCCCATCATGATCGTGCCTTTGCCGATGAAGCACGGGCCTTCGATCCGGCTGAAGGGATGGATCTGCACGTCTTCATCGATGTAGATCGGGCCATGCTCGGCGTCGAGCACCACCATCGGATGCACCGTGGCGCCGCGACCGATGAATACGTCTTGCCGGCTTCCGCGAATGGCGTTGGGTTCCTCGACGGTTCCCTCGATGCCGTGGCGGCCTATGGCCCGAAAATCCACGGTCAATTGTTCCGGATTCTCGAGAATGAGATCCCAGGTGTAGTTCCAGGTGGCGAGCGATTCGCCGGCGGCGGGGAGCGACGTCTTGGCCGATTCGAGCAGTGCCTCGATCGAGCTGGTGTCCAGGCGCTTGAGATCTTCCTTGGCAATCCGAGCACACAGGCAGCGCCCGTCGGCGTCGCAGGCGATCCGGCTGGGTCCGGCGGCGAACGCCTTGACGGCTGCGGCCTTTACCCGGGCATCGACCACCAGCAAGTCGTCGTCGGCCAGTTGCGCGGGGTCGTTGATCGGCCACTGCGACTCTTCGCGGTACGCGTCGGCCATGTAGGGCGGCAGGAAACAGGCAACGCGGCCGGCGCCGCTGGCGGCAATGAGTTTCTCGGCCAGCGAGGTGATACCGCAGCGCAAGTCCCAAATGGGTCGGCACAGAGCGATCGGGTAGAAGTGATACCGTTTCTCGTGGGGCAGATCCACCAGGATCAATCGCATCGACGGACTCCTTCAGCGGCTAGGCAAGGCGGCAGGATATGCGGGACGGCGGCGTCAGATCGGCTTGGGGGCCCCGGGCGCCTTGGCCTGAATCCACATGTAATAGTCGATCATTTCCAATGAACTGGCCGCCTCGCGATCCAGCACGGCAATCACGTCGGGGTGAAGCTGCAACGCACTGGCCGTGTTCATGCTGGTGACCGGTCCTTCGATGGCCCCCGCGATAGCATCGGCCTTGTTCTTGCCATTGGCCAGCAGCACGATCCGACGCGCTTCGAGGATGGTGCCGACGCCCATCGTAATGGCGTAAATCGGCACGTCTTCGCGCCGTTCGAAGAATCGGGCGTTGTCCTCGATGGTCTGTTGGGCGAGTGTCTTGATACGTGTGCGCGACCCGAGCGAGCTGGAGGGCTCGTTGAAGGCGATGTGGCCGTCCGAGCCGATCCCCAGCACCTGCAGATCGATCCCGCCGCACTCCTCGATTCGCCTTTCGTACCACTCGCAGAACGCCTCGTAGTTGTCGGTCGTACCGGAGGGAATGTAGACGTTCTGTGGCGGGATGTTGATGTGCTTGAAGAGGTTCTCGTGCATGAAGTAGTGGTAGCTCTGGAAGTGGCCCCGCGGCAAACCCACGTACTCGTCGAGATTGAAGGTGGTCACCTGCGAGAAGTCGAGCCCTTCGTCTTTGTGCATGCGGATGAGCTCTTTATAGAGCCCCAGTGGCGTGGACCCGGTCGCCAGCCCCAACACGGCGTTGGGTTTGGAGTTAAGGGTTCTGGCCACGACCTTCGCGGCGTCCTTGCTGACTTCGTCGTACGTCTCGCTGATGATGATTTGCATCGCCCGACCTCGCTGATGTGACTCCCGGAATTGGCAGGAACCCATTTGCCCAAGAATCGTTAGTTTGTCGTGTGCCAAACGGGGTGTCAAGCCTCCCGGGCGCTAATGCGCCACCCGTCCGACTATGTGTGACGCCCCCCTCCTCTCTGTCGGCTCCTGTGGGCTGGCAAAGTGCCCGCAACCGGCAAACTCCGGCCGTTCCAACCCCCACGGCCCCGCAAGACCGGAGATCGGCGTGGACCCAAAGGAGTGGCAGAGAGAGCCGAATTGCAGCGGGCGTTCGGGGCCTTCTGCGGGGGCGCAGGCCACGATGGCCTTGCCCCTCTCGCGGTCCGAGGCGGCGTTTCACTTCAGTATGAGCACCGCGACATCTTCCCCATCGAGCGTCAGGACCGTTTTGCCGTCGTGCCAGGAAACGGTCTTGCCCGAAACGAGATCCTGGCTCGGTGAAGGCGTCTTGCCGTCGAAGGTAATCGTCACCGTGCGCCGTTCGGGGCTGTCGTTGAAGACCGTTAGATACTGTTGGCCAAAGCGCTCGAGGTACACTTTCTCGTCGCTCGAGCGTGCTTCGGTTAATGGCTCCCAGCCAGCCTCGGCCACGAGTTTGCACAAGGGGACGTACTTCTTGAACAACGGCCGATCTCGGTCGTACAGCTCCGGCCGGGTGAAGTAGTGGCCTTGTGAGGCATTGTGGCTGAAGAATCCGGGGAACATTCCGTAAGCCAATGATCGCTTCATGTATTTGTCGACCATCTCGGAGGAGAACTCCTCGAAGGCCGTGTTCATAAGGAAGCAGTACGGCTTGCCTTTGCACAACGCGCGACGGTAGAGCAGGTCGCCATCCGACATGGGGCGCCACTTTGCCGAGTAGTGCCAGTTCGTTTCGGTACCCAGCACATCGAGCAGGGGTGCGAGCCAGCAAAGCCGTCCCGGTGTCGCGTTGCCCATCATCAGCTTGTTCATGGCGTGGATGTCGTCGGCAATGCCTCGGACATATTCGAAGGCAATCAGCCCGCGGAAGATGGCCGGCCGATGGGTATCTCGCGAGAAGCACAGGGGCGTTGTTGCGGCGGCGAAGTGTTCGCGGCGAAAATCGAGCACGTCGGTCACGTAGCCTTCGCTCGAATCGATGTACTCTCCGTCCAGGTCGGCCGCTCGCTTCGATCCGTAGAGCTTTTCGCGCAGTGTAGGATTCCACTTCAGCTTGAAATCGGTCACTTCTCCGGCGATCCCCGGCATCGAGTTCATGCTCCAGATGGCGCCGTTGCACCAGGGTGTGTCGAGGAATCGGGCCGGGATTTGCCCGGCGGCGTTGTGATAGCCGCTGGTTGCCAGTGCTTTCGCTTCGGCGTTACCGGTGCCGGCCAGGCGTTGGGCTTCGACCAGGGCGGCCTCCTCGGTGCGTGGCATTTCCTTGGGCATGGCCATCCACCAGGTCATCGGCTCCGTGTAGCGGAACGTCAGAATGCCGTGCTCGTCGTCCCATTTCGTTTCATTGTCGCCTTCCTTATAGCGGAACCCGAAATCCTCCCACCCCTTGACTTGGCTGATCCTGGCGAACGGCATCCACAGTCCTTGGTGGGGCGTCCGGCAGCGAAACTGGTCCGGAAACAGCGCATAGAGCCGTTCCAGCGCCGCGCGGAATCCCCATGCCGGCTCGAAACCATAGCGGCAGAACCGAAGCCGCGCCTGCGGCTTCTCCGGTGCCAAGCCCAAATCGTAGGCGAGAAACAACTCCTCCGTCCCCGCGTTGTAGCCTATGCGGAAGAAGGCGGGCTGGGCCATGTCGATCGCCAAGGCCGTTCCGCGCGATACGTCGGCGACCGCTCCCAGCGGATAGAAAGACAATCGGCCGTTGGAGCCGGCCCAGAACTGTGATGTGTGGACGTACTCGTGCGGCGAGGCGATCGTTTTGCTATGTCGCGCGTCTTGCAGCCAGCGCAGTCCGGCGGCTTCGACAGGCACGGCGTAAACGAGCGTCACGGCGCGGTCTTTGCCGAGCGTATCGCTGAGCGTTACGTCGAACCACGTGGCACCGCCGCGCTCGGTCGTGGTGCATTGCAGTTTCAGGCCGAGCGCCTGGCCCTCCAAGCGTAGGAAATCGGAGTCGGCGGCCACGTCGCGCACGTGAAAACCTTCGCGAGGAGCGCCCTTGGCGATCACTGGTATGCCGTCGAACAAACACACGGTTCCGCTGCCAGAGATCGGACCCAGCCGCGGGTCGCGAAACCAAGCCTTACCGTGGTGCTTCCGCAGCAGCATATACATAGCGACCGATCGGATCGGCTTCTGCGGCATCACGATGACCTGGCGACGCTGCCAGTCGTGCGTTCCCGTATCGAATGCGGCCGTTTGTCCCCACAGCGTCGTACCGTCGGTATAGGTCAGATCCAGATACAGCGAATAATCGTTGTCGGGAGATCCGGAAACGTCCTCGGCCTTGCTCCAGGCGACTGCCACGATCGGCTCCGGCCGCGTTTGGTTCAAGGTCACCACCTGGACAGCGCCGCGCTGGGGTGTGTCGCTTGGGCCGTTCTCGCAGACGAACAGTTCACCCTGCCGCCGGAAGCCTTTTTCCCAGCCGTGCCAGGCACCGGGCGTCAGCAGATCGCCGTCGAACTGGCTTTGGCTCACCAGCGACTTGGTCACCTCAGGCGTCTTCTCGGCCCACAATGCCCCCGATGCGAGCCACTGCCAGAGGACGAGAACTGCACATACCGATGAGACGATTCGCCAGTTCATAATCATTGGGATTTCTCGTCGAAGAGAGGTCGGACACCCGTTGCGGAGGTTACGTCGGGGAGCATTCCACGTTGCCGAGATGGCGCCGTTCATGATGCGTACGTAGGGCATCCGGATGCCGCCGTCCAACGCCCTGCGATGGTTGGCAATCGATTCGGCGCTTGCTTAGAGTCTCTCGCGTTTGGCGGCGCGTTGCAGCCGCAGCCCGATGATGGCGGCCTTGAGCAATCGCGTCACTCCCGACCCATAGAGCGCGTCTAACAGCCTTCCCAGCAGTCGGTACTTCTTCTCGCCGTAGGGATACCAGTACATCTCAGGCGCAGGGCCTTGCTTGCTGGTGAGGACCGACTTGACGTTGGAGAAGGTCTGCAGGCCGTTCGAGCCTCGGTAGCGTCCGAACCCGCTGTCCTTGATTCCGCCGTAAGGCAAAGCCGCATTTCCCTGGGTGGCCAAGACGTTGTTGATCGACACGTTGCCGGTGCGGATGGAACGCGCGACGCGTTCGGCCCGATCAAGATTGCGACTCCACACGCTGGCGCTGAGGCCGAAGGGCGAGTCGTTGGCCAGTTGGATGGCTTCGTCTTCGGTTTTGAAGGGCATGACAGCTACGACCGGGCCGAAGGTTTCATCCCGCGTGATCGCCATCGAGTGATTCACGTTCGTGACCACGGTGGGCAGGAAGACGCGCGTGCCCGGCAGACGGTGGCCACCGGTGAGGATCTTGGCTCCCTGGCTGACGGCGTCGGCCAGTTGTTTTTCCACGACGTCCACTTGGAAATCGGTCGTCATGCAGCCGATGTCAAGTTGGAATTCGCCGTCGCTGTCGCCGCCCGACGGGGTCCGCAAGCGTTGCACCTTCCGCACCAACACATCGACGAATCGATCGTAGATCGACTCGTGCACGTAGATCCGCTCGATCGACGTGCATGTCTGACCGCAATTGACGAAGGCGCCCCAGACGGCGCCATCGGCGGTGCGATCCAGGTCGACATCCTCGAATACTACCATGGGATCCTTCCCACCGAGTTCCAGCTCGACGGGAATCAGATACTTGGCCGCCTGCTCCATGACTTTTCTGCCGGCGGCAACGCTTCCGGTGAACATGATCTTGTCGGGGCGCTGATCGATGAGCGGCTGCGAACTCCGCCGCGTGGCGTAGACCACCTGAAAGGCGTCCTTCAGGAAGCCGCTTTCGCGGACCATGTCCTCGATAAGTCCGCGCAGCGGCGTATACTGCGACGGCTTCAGCACGACTGCATTGCCAGCAATCAATGCCGAGACGGCCGGGACGAAGGAGAGGTGGAAGGGGAAGTTCCACGGTGAGATCACGAGCACCACGCCCAAGGGCTCGTACAGCACCCGGGACCGCTTGCCGATCAGGACGAGCGGCGTCTCTACGCGCTGGTCCGCGAGGATTGCCGCGGCATGCTTCTGGTAGAAGGCGATAATGTCGACGGCTGCGAACATTTCCATCGCCAGCGCGTCGGTCACGCACTTGCCGGTTTCCTCGACGATTCGCTGAATGATCCGCTGCCGGTTGTCCAGAAGGTAGCGATTGAGCTTGGCCACCTCGGCAAGTCGCTGGCGTACCGACATTTTGCCCAAGATCTGCTGGGCAGCGCGCGCCCGCCGATAGACGTCGGCGATCTCCTCAGGCGTTGCCTCGGCGACCTCATAAAGCTGACGGCCGGTTCTTGGACATCGAACGCGAATCTCCGGCATGCACTCCTCCTGGCGACCAACTCTCACTCTGTTCTCGGCACGCTAGCTGCTGGCAGGTCACCTTAGTCGAGGCCCCGGCCGGGCAACTATTCTGCGATCGTCAGCGTAGCCCTGCAGGCAGAGAAAGTCAACCGTTCCGTCCCTACTTTCCGGCGGTGCGCGACGAGGATATGCTGGTGGTACGGAGGACCCACATGATAGCAACTTCCGCCAGCCGCGTCTCGTGTGGCTTGATCGTTGTCGTACTGGCCGCTTCGCCGCTGCTGGCGGCAGAAGCCAAGACCGTCAACACGCATCCCGACCTGGCCTTCATTAGTACGGCCTTTGAGAACGCCTCGCCTTTGTGGTGGGAGATCGACGACGCTGGCGCGGTACAGATCCACCTGGTGTATGACCTGGAGCGATCGAGCCCCAACCGTGCCAACGGCCACTGGCACTTCCAGCTTCAAGGGCGGTCGGGAGCCGACTTGACCTTGATCCTGCAACCGTTCGCCAACGTGTGGAACGGCCGGCTTGCTTCGCCGCACAACGGCCAGCCTGTCACCTACGTATCGTCGGATGGGAAGACATGGAAACCGGTTGTCGGCGAGTGTCTGGACGGATACCGGCTTCGCTTTCAGGTGCACTTGGAAGGCGACTCTCTGTACGTCGCCCGGCTGGAACCCTACACGTTGGCCGACCTCGAAGCGCTCAAGGCGAGGATTGCCGGTCGGAAGGAAGTGGAAATCCGTGAGATCGGCCACACCGTCGAAGGCCGGCCTCTGGAGATGATCCGCATCGGCAGCCCCGACGCTCCCCATCATGTTCTCATACGTGCCAGGGCACACCCCTGGGAATCCGGCGGCAACTGGGTGGTCGACGGGCTAATCACTCGCCTGCTGCAACCCGACGTTGAGGTTTGGCTCCGCCAGTATTGCCTTTGGGTCATGCCGATGGCGAACAAGGACGGAGTCGCCCACGGTGGTACGCGTTTCAACCTGATGGGCAAGGACCTGAACCGCCAGTGGGATCGTCCGCCCGATCCGCAGATTGCCCCCGAAAACTGCGCGCTAGAGAGTTGGTTTCAAGAGATGATCGCCGCGGGCCGTCGGCCGGGTCTGGCCATCGACCTACACAACGACCAAGTGGGAAAACTCCATGTGAGCCGACCGGAAGGCGACGCAGCCGCCTACCAGGCACGAATGCGCCGGCTGGAAGAGGTTCTGCGTCGGTACACGTGGTTCACCGAAGGAACGACGGGCAGCGGTTTTCACAACCCGGGCTCGTTCGGCGAGGGTCTGCTGGAGCGATACCAGATCGACGCGTGTATCCTTGAACTGAACGCCAAATGGGTTGCCGGGCTGAAGGACCATCCGTCGAGCGGTCACTGGCGAACGTTCGGAGCAGGGCTCGCCGAGGCGTTGTTCGCCTATTTCCAGAAAGACCACCCATAGCGGGCCGCCGGTGCCTCCCGACGCCCCCCGCGTCTGCCGCCACGTGTCCTGGCGAAGCGGTGGCTTGGCCTGTAGAACATAGGGAGGGGCCGACGTTAATATTCTCGGTCGCGGAACGAATGAAGCATTACGTGGATGTTGGTTCCCTGACGTTCCGGCAGGTGTAAGGTATTTCCGCGTCTAACCCGTCCCTACCTCCCACGGTGAGGTACCAGGTCGATGAATCGCGTCGCCATTGAAGTCGAGGCCCTGGAGAAGACCTATCGCGACGGTCTGATCCGGCGGCGGCCGGTCCGGGCGCTCCGGGGCGTGTCGTTTGCGGTCGAGGCAGGCTCTATCTTCGGACTGTTGGGGCCCAACGGCGCCGGCAAGACCACGCTGATCAAGATTCTGCTGGGGCTCGTCCACAAGTCGGGCGGTCAGGCCTCGCTCCTGGAGCGGCGGGCCGGCGATCGGCTCGGACGCCGAGAAGTCGGCTACCTCCCGGAGAACCATCGCATTCCGCGGCACCTCACGGGCAATTCGGCTCTCACCTATTACGGCGGCTTGAGCGGTCTCAGTCCGAACGAGGTGCGGCAACGACGCCCCGAGTTGCTCAACCGCGTCGGCCTCGGCCAATGGGGGCGCATGTCGGTCAAGAAGTACTCCAAGGGGATGCTGCAGCGGCTCGGCCTGGCCCAAGCGATGTTGCACGACCCGCAAGTGCTCATTCTCGACGAGCCCACTGACGGGGTCGATCCGGTCGGCCGCAGCGAGATGCGCGCGATTTTGCGCCAGTTGAAGGCCGACGGAAAGACCATCTTCATCAACAGCCATCTGCTGCAGGAAGTGGAGCTGATCTGCGACCGCGTGGCCATCCTGGTCGAAGGGTCCCTCCGGCGTGTCGGATTGCTCGACGAGATGCGCACCCGGCAGCAGACCGACGTCGAGTTTCTCGTCGTGGGGCCCGAACATCTCATCCGGGAATCGCTCGCCTCGGTCGAGATCCTTGCCTGGAACCGTGACGCGGAACAGCGGATGCGTTTCACGCTCAAGGCGCCCGATCAAGAAGCGATCAACCAGTGCATCGACCAGTTACGATCTCAATCGATCGATATCGTGAGCATCACGCGGCTGCGCAACAGCCTGGAAGACATCTTCCTCGACGTCGTCACCAACCATCAGGATCCTCGCAATCCCGCGGCGACCTGACATTCCTCGAGCCCTGCCGGCGGCGGTTCTCCCATGATCCGACCTTACATCACGATCCTGAAGGATTCCTTTCACGAAGCATTTGCATCGCGGGTGCTGTGGATCTTGCTGGTCGTATCGACCTTGTTGCTCTGTGCTCTGGTGCCCCTGGCGTTGCGAGAACAGAGGGCTTCGCAGTTGCGGCTAGACAGCGTTCGCGACTGGCCTGCGCTGGTGACCCACATCAGCCAGGACGCCCAAAGCGACGCCGCCTCGCCCGGCAAGCGGATCTGGCAACTGGCCGGCGACGACTTCCGACGCACGATCACCGATGCCACACGCAAGGAGAAACCCGAAGATCTCTCGCGCGATATGGTCTTCCGGCTGTTGGGAGAGCTGAACAAGGTTCTGCAGGACCGCAAGCTCTACGACAAGGCCTCATGGGCAGGTGTGGAGTTGGACCAGAAGACGTTGGATCTCGTTCAGAAGGGAATCGATAAGCTGTCGCAGCCCGAGGTGCTCCTGCTGAACCGGCAGTTGCTCAAGGCGGCGTTTCCCGCGGAAATCGCCAATGTGCCCGACGAGGAGTTGGTCTTTTCTTATTGGGGGCATACCATCGGCTCCCCGTTGCCCGTCAGCCGCAAGCTTGCCGAGCCCATCATCAGCCAGGTTCTCGGCCAGGTGATGAATTTCTTCGTCGGGGCCATCGGCGTGTTCGTCGCCATCCTGGTGACGGCGCCGATCATTCCACAGATGTTCGAGGCCGGGGCGATCGACCTGCTGTTGAGCAAGCCCGTGGCGCGACCGTTGGTCTTCCTCGTGAAGTTCTTCGGCGGCTGCGCGTTCATCCTGCTGAACGGCGGCTACTTCATCGTCGGCCTGTGGGCGATCATGGGCTTTCGATTCGGGTTGTGGAACAACTCGCTTCTGCTGTGCATCCCTCTGTTCCTGTTCCTGTTCGCCATCTACTACTCGGTTTCGGCCTTCGCCGCCGTGCTTTGGAAGAACTCGATCGTTTCGATCGTGATCACGATCCTTTTCTGGGCGGCCTGCTTCACCGTGGGATCCGCCAAGGGGATCATCGAACAGTTGTTTGTCAATCCAACGCAAATCGTGAATGTCGTGCCGGCGGGCGATAGTCTCCTGGTGGTGAATCAAACGGGCGATTTCCAGGAGTGGCGGGCCGGCGCATGGGAAACCGTGATGAAGCCGCAGAAACGAAGCCCCAGCCCGTTCGCCGCCGGTCCGGTGCTCGTTGGTCCCGTGTACGATCCGGTGCACAAACGGTTGCTTTACATGTATCGTTCCCAACCGCGGCGCTTCGGGTTGTTCGGCCCTTCGACAACCCTCATGGAGGCCGTTTGGTCCGGCGGTTCCTGGAAACAGACCGTTGGCCCCACGCCGCCGGCCGGCGCGTCGTGGTTGTTTCTCGGTCCGCAGGATGAAGTCATCACGGTGACCGCATCGGGTGTGTTCCGTCTCCAGGACCAGGAGGAGTCGGGACCGAAGGAGACCAAGATACTCGGATTCACCATTCCGACCGGCGGCAGCGGCCCTTACGAGGCGCTCGGCCCCAAGCCGCCCTTGAAGCTGAGCGATCTGTTCTCCGCCGCCATGGACGCCGAGTCGGGAGACCTGGTCGTATACAGTTCCGGCACGGTCCTCTATCTGCGCCGCGACAAGACGGGCCATTATGTTCGCGGACCCGAGCACAAGCTCGAAGATGCCGGCGAGGTGGCTGCCCTGGCGTTGGCCGGCAAGCACATCCTTGTGGCTCAGCAGGATGGTCGCGTGCTGGTGCTCGGCGCCGACGACCTCAAGACGCAGAAGACATTGCAGCCGGCCGGCAAGAGCGAACCTTATGTGGCGGCAGCAACGCCCAACGGCCGCTGGTTCGCCGTGCTCTTCCACGACGGAAAGCTGGCTCTGCTGGATGCCGAAGGGAACGTCCAGACAAGGCTTGGCGGGGCCATCTCCGCCATGTCGTTCGAGGGGAACGATAAGCTGCTGGTCGCCGATCGGACGACGCGGCTGACCGAGTATCGCCCGGGTTCGCTCGAAATCGCCAGCCGCCGTCAGCCGGCCCTCGACGCGCTGCAGGCGACGTACCGCTACGTCATCCTGCCCTTCTACACGGTATTCCCCAAGCCGGGCGAGTTGGGCAACGTCGTCAACTATGTGCTGACCGATCAGAAGACCGTCGTGCCGGACCGGCCGACGACCAGCGACCTGCGTCAGGCACGCCAGAAGCTCGACATTGCCGGTCCGATTTACAGCAGTCTGGCGTTCATCGCGGTGATGCTCGCGATCAGTTGCTACTACGTATCGCGGGCTGATTTCTGACGGTGCAGGCGTTTGGCAGCTCGCACTAGCCAATCGTCCGCCCGCGGCGTTCGGCGACCGTTTCGTACACGGCCAGCACGTTGTCCAGCGGCGTGTCGGGCTGGATGTGGTGGCTGGGAGCGAGGATGTAGCCGCCGCCGGCGCCGACTTCATCCATCAGCCGGTTGACCTCGCGATGGATCTCTCCGACGGTCGCTCGCTGGAGCCAGCCCTGGACGTCGACGGCCCCATGCAAGGTGATTTGCCCGGCGAAGGCGGCCTTCAGTTCGTACGGGTCCATGCCGGTGGCGCGTGCCTGGATCGTTTGCAGTGAATCCATGCCGCACTGGATGAAGCGCGGAATCAGTGCCCGGCTCGATCCGCAGCAGTGGTGCGTCACCTTGGCGCCGTAGGAGTGCACCAGGTCGAACAGTTCCTTCTTCCTCGGTGCGAAGATGCGATCGAACGTTCGGGGCGAGATGAGCGGACCGCGTTGGCTGCCGAAATCGTCGCCGCAGAGCACCAGGTCGATCCGCCCGCCGGCCGCATCGAGAATGCGTTCGATGTGGTGAAGATAGAATTGGTGCCGCTTCTCGACAATGAACAAGTAGACGGGATCTTCCATGGCGATGTCCAGCAGCACCTGCTCGACACCCCGGCCGAACGCCACGCCATTGATGAAGTCCTGCACGCCGAAATCGCCCGTCGCGATGGCCATATCGGGGTACTGCCGGCACAGCTCGGGCACCTGGGCGTAGTCGTACCAGTCGGGATCGGGCCACGTCCACTGTTGGGCCTCTTCGACGGTCGCCCAAGCGGCGTATGGAGTGCCCACGGCTTCGGCGTACTCGCCGTATTCGTTGGGCATGGGGCGGCGGCGGATTCCCCAGATGTTCGTGGTCGATCCGTCGTCGAAGGTCGGCAGCGGCGGACCGATGTAAGGTGGGCGAACGTAGCGAATATCGGTCCCCAGCCGGTCGGCGATGGCATTGTCGCGCTGCGTCCCGGCCACCGAGGCGCCGTCGAGCTTGAAATGCTGGGCCAAGCCTTCGTGGATCTCTGGAGTCGCGAAATAATCACAAGGGGTGAAGTCGGGTTGCGTGTGGGCTAACGCTGCCCGCACGCGGTCTCTTGGCGTCATCGAGGTCTCCATCTCATGGTTGGACGGTCACAGCATCTTTCGGCACGTCCGACGCGGCTTGCACGCTGTCGCTGGTCTGGCCGAGAACATTTCCCACGAGGGCAATGCGGCGGCTGCCGGCACCCTGCACCTGTAGAAACGTCTTGGCGGCCTCCGGCAGAACACAGCCACACACGAGCGCGTCGCGCACCTGGGTCAATGCGACGATCGGGCCGGTGTCGGGCGAATAGCCGGCATCCAGACCGTTCAGCCACAGGCCCTCGACGTCGTCGCAGACCCAGGCCGGACGCAGGTCGGGTTGGCTGGTCCGCACGCGCACGTTCTGCGCTCGGATGCCCTTGACGTGCCGGCAGTAGAATCCGTACGCGGGCAAGGTGCCGAACATGCCACTTTCCGGATACTTGTCGGGGACCTCCGGGATTTCCCGCGACGCGTTCTCCTGGGTGCCGCCACCCTCGAAGGTCAGGTTGATGTTGCTCAGCGAGACGTTCTCGATGGGATGATCGGGCAATCCGGCGATGGCGCATCCGATGTTCGCCATGCCTGTTGCGATCACGTTGCTGATCGTCACGTTGCGGAAGGAACCGATGTCCGGCTTGGGACCGTCCTTGGTAAACGGTCGGGCGCGATTGCCCAGACGCATGAAGATCGGTACGGTCACGCCCGTGATGGCGATGTTGTCGATCACCACGCGATCCAGCTCTCCGCCATCGACGATCTCCAGGGCGATGCCGGCCAGGCCGCGCAGCTTACCGTTGATCGGTTTCGAAAAACGCGGCGAGCAGACGGTGCAATTGCTGATGGCGATGTTTTTGAAGCCGCCGTTGGACTCGGTGCCGAACTTGATCGCATTGCAGTGGCTGCTGGCGATGCAGTTGGTGATCGTGACGTTCTCGCACGCCCGATCCAGTGTGCTTTTGAGCGTGATCGCGTCGTCGTCCGAATCGAAGTTGCAGTCGGAGATGTGCACGTCGTGGCAGCCGTCGATGTCTACGCCGTCGTTGTTGTGCGTAATGTGGTTAAACACGGTAACGCCGTGCATCCGCACGCGGTCGCAGGCCAGGTAGTGCTGCATCCACATGGCCGAGTTGCGCAGCGTGACGCCGTCGATGAGAACGCCCCGGCAGCTTACCAGGCGGATGGCATAGGGTCGCGTCAGGTACTCTTTCCAGCGAAACTTGCGGCCGTTTCCGTCGATCGTCCCGCGGCCACAAATGGCGACGTTTTCCAGATCCTCGCCGGCGATGAGGCTGCGTGCGGTGTAGTTGTCGGTGTACGACCGCACGGCGGGCAAGTTCTCGGGATAGTCGTTCAGGTTCTCGCTTCCCAGAAGCGTGCAGCCGGCTTCGAGGTGAAGCGTGACGTTGCTCTTCAAGCGAATCGTTCCCGAGCGGAACGTCCCCGCCGGCAAGTGAACTGTGCCACCCCCGGCGGCCGCGCAAGCGTCGATCGCTTTTTGAATCGCCTCCGTGCAAAGCGTTTTGCCGTCGGCGTTGGCCCCGAAGTCGCGCACGTCGAACCGCGGTTCGGCCGCCTGCGAGGAGGGGCTGGCCATCAAACCGATCACGCAAAGCAACAAACCAGCGCGGAGAATGGGGCAACAGCGGAAGTGCTTCATCGTAGGCTCTCCTATGTTCGCACCAGTGCGTGTCGCACTCAACTGTAGCGTTCGTGGCGGCGTGTTTTTGCGGTTTCAAAAGCGAACCACACGCTACACATGCGCCGAATGCGCTCTATTGATGCCTGTATTGAAAACGGAACAAGGGGTCCAACCCAATCCTGATCTTTCGGCCTCCCGATGGTCGGCCTCGTTCCAATTCCAATGCAGGACCCAATAGGTCGTTGGCCATTCTACATGGGCATTTGCTCGATTCACAGTCCCCATGGGCCATGGCGACTACTGCCGGAAGAATAGTCCGGTCCGCCAGGCCTCCGTCCGACGGCCACCCACATCAGACCAGGTTACCTCCCTACACGGAGGTATGGTCCGCGCCGTTCCGACCACGCACACTAGCGGCAAGATAGACACTGTCGGCGTTCTCGCGCCAGCGGGGTTCGGGCTTCCGGCAGCAACTTGTCACACAGAGGATCGAGCCGTCATGTGCACATCGTTCGTTCGACCACTCATGTTGGCATTCGTGTTTCTCGCATGGTTTTCCCACGGCGATGCCGTTCGGGCCGACGGTCCGTTGGGCGATAAGACACTGGTCGTCTGGGCCTCGCCGGCCACGCTCGATCAGCGATGCGGTTCGGCTCTGACCATCGACAACGGCGACGGGGCCTTCGACGGCATCGTCTTCGGGGAGATCGAGCCCAAGCGATGGATGCCCGGCAGCAACGGCTTCGTCCGCACCGAGCGAAACCAAGCCCCGTGGCCGGCCGAGACGGTGGGCAAAGACGAGTTCGTACAGATGGCCATTGTCTATCGCGGTCGCGACATGGCCGTCTATCGCAACGGCAAGCCGTACGCGCACTACACGATGGCCGAAGCGCCGCAGTCGTTCGGCCCTCAGGCGATCGTCATGTTCGGGCGTCGGCACATGGATGCGGGCGATCCCGAACGATCGTTTACCGGACGCATTCAGGACGCTCGCATCTATGATCGCCCGCTCGACGAGGCCACGATCGCCTCGCTGCAACCGGGTCAGGTTTCGCCTGAGCTGAAACCGTGGGCCTGGTGGTCCTTTGCCGACGAAGGGCTGCGCGAGAAGACCGGGCGATTCAACCAGATCATGCTCATGGGCGACGTTCGCATCGACCACGGCTGTTTGGTCCTCGGCGGCAAGGGAGCTACGGTAGCCATGGCATCGGTCCCCACGCCGCTTGACGGCAAGGCCGAGTGGATTCCGCTACCCAAGCAATGGTCGCCTGATGGGCCGGTACCCGAGGAAGTCGTGCGTTTGTCGCGGGCCCTGCGCGAGCGGTTTCTGGCCGATCCCTATCGACCCCGCTACCATTTCTGCACGCCGGAAGACAACGGCATGCCGGGCGATCCGAACGGGGCGTTCTTCCACAACGGCCGTTATCATCTCATGTATCTGTACAACCGCAGCGGCTCGGGCTTCTCCTGGGGCCATATCTCCAGCACCGACCTGGTGCACTGGCGCAATCATCCCGATGCGATCGTTCCCGGCGACGGTGACGAAGGCTGCTTCAGCGGCGGCGGATTCGTCGACGACGACGGCATCGCGTACATTTCTTATTGGATGATTTTCGGCTCCCGGGGAATCGGCCTGGCGACGAGCCACGATCGGACGTTCGACCGTTGGACCAAGCTGGACGCCAACCCGGTCATCCGCTCGACCGAGTTCGGCGTCACTGAAACCAAGGATTCGGCCGGCAAGACCATCTTCCTGGGATCGGCCGACCCGTCGAACATCTGGAAAAAGGACGGTCACTACTACCTGCTGACCGGCAACCTGCTGGTGTTGAACAAGATCGGACGCAAGCCCGACTCGCCCTTGGAGGAGCAGGGAGACCGGCTATATCTGTTCACTTCCGACGATCTGAAGCAGTGGAAATATCTCCACGTCTTCTACCAGCGCAATCCCGAGTGGACCGACCGCAGCGAAGACAACATGTGTCCGAGCTTCCTGCCGCTGCCGTCGACTCCCGACGGCGGCCCGGCCAGCGGCAAACACCTGTTGCTGTTCATCGCCCACAACAAAGGGTGCCAGTATTACGTCGGCGACTATCGAGACGACCGTTTTTTCCCCGACAACCACGGGCGGATGTCGTGGGTGGACAACACCTACTTCGCACCCGAAGCGCTCGTCGACGGCCAAGGACGCCAGATCATGTGGGCGTGGTTGCTGGACAATCCTCCGAACGACAAGCAGAACGGCTGGTCCGGCGTGTACGGTCTGCCCCGCTCGCTTTGGCTGGGCGACGACGGAACGCTGCGGATGCGGCCCGTCAAAGAGCTGGAAATGTTGCGCTGCGGCGAGAAGACCTGGAGCGATCCGGCCGTGGCGGACGGCAAGCCCCGGGCGCTGGAAGGCGTGATCGGCGATTCGTGCGAGCTGGCGATCACGATCGAGCCCGGCACGGCGAAACGCTGCGGCGTGAAGGTTCGGGCGTCGGGCGACGGCAAGGAAGAAACCCTGCTCTACTACGACGCCGAAGCGAAGGAGCTCGTCTTCGATGCCACGCGAAGCGGCGCCACGGGTCGCATGGTCGTGGAACGTGCCCCGTTTGCGCTGGGCAAGGACGAGCCGCTCGTGTTGCGGGTATTCATCGACAAATCGATCGTCGAGATCTACGCCAACGACCGCCAGGCCATCGGCCGCCGCGTGTACCCGGTCCAGCCGGACAGCCTCGGAATCGCCCTATTCGCCGACGGCGGCGATGCGACCTTCCGACACGTGAAGGCATGGGAGATGGCACCCGCCAACCCGTATTGATGAGGTTTCTCCTCGCAAGAGGGCGTGTTTGCCGCAGGCGACCGAGTTCGCTTTGAGCGGCGCGATGTTTGATCTCAAGGCGATCTGCCGTCAGAAGGACGACATTGGAGAGAAACGGCCGAATCGGCCGTAGAGGGCCATGTGACGGTCGGTGGAGCGAGGCCTGCGGCGGCCGCTTGGACCGAGGCTCTCGTGCAATCGGCGCAGGAACTGCACGAGGCTTCTGGGGCTCGCCAGCCGATAAGACGCCACAGACGGCGCGTCGGGCCCGATGCCGATGGCAACTCCGCCCCACTTCGCCACTGCGTCCAGGGCCGGGGCGTCGTTCGCACCGTCGCCGGCGAAGAGTGTGCCCGCTGCTTCGACGCCGTAATGCCGCATGCAGTAGGCGACCGCCGCTGCCTTGCTCCAATCAAGATTCGGCGTCACCTCCAGCGCTTTCGGCCCCGGCTCAATACGAACCTGTTCCCGGTAAGGCTCCAGCTCGGCGAGGACGCGCTCGACAAGCGGCTCGGTCTGATCCGGCGACACCGCGCGATAGTGAACGGTCATATTCAGTCGCTTGTTCTCCAGCCACGCTCCTGGGAATTCGGCGATTGGGCGACAGAGATGCTCCAGGACCCGGGCGACCAGCGCTTCGGTGGCGCGGGCGTCCTGGTGGACAACGTGCTCGCCGTCGACCTGCATCTCCAAACCGGTCGATCCGGCCAGGCACACATTTGGAATGCGTACCATATTCTTGAGGTCGTCCAGCGCGCGGCTGCTGACGACGCCCACGTGCACGCGGGGTTGCCGCGCCAGCCGCTGAAGGACACGCTGTGTCGGCCGATCGAGGCGTGCCAGCCGCGGCTGCTCGACGATGGGTGTCAACGTGCCGTCGTAGTCGAAGAGCAACGCCAGCCGGCCGCCGCGCCGATAGACCGGCAGAAGCCGACGCAGCAGCCTGAAATGGGTGCCGCTCATACACACGCTCCGACGGGCCGCCTGGCCGTGACCAGCCGGCCGGCCTCGGTCAGTAACCTGCCCGCCCAACGGTAGATGTTGTTCTCGTCGACCTGGTTTCGCAAGCGGCGCATGCGGTGCTCTTGCTCTTCCGGCGGCATCGTCAAGGCGAGGTGAAGCGCGCGCGCGAACTCGTCGACGCCGAACGGGTTGAACAAGACGGCGTCGGTCAACTGCCGCGCCGCCCCGGTGAACCGCGACAGCACGAGCACGCCCTGCAGGTCATCCCGGGCAGCCACGTATTCCTTGGCCACCAGGTTCATGCCGTCGTGCAACGAACTGACCACGCAGCCGGCAGCCATGCGAAACAGCGCGTAGACCTGCTGCGGCGTGTGATGCTCGTTCAGATAGACGATCGGCCGCCAACTGCCCTGGCAATGCCGCCAGTTGATCTCTTCGACCATGGCGTCCAGCTCGTCGTTCAGCCGCCGGTACGACGGTATATGCACGCGGCTGGGAGCGCCGATCTGCACGAGGCTGAACGTCCCTTTGAGTTCCGGATGAAGCGTGAGCAGCCGGTCCACCGCCGCGAATCGTTCGGGGATCCCCTTGGTGTAGTCGACACGATCGACCCCCACGAGGATCTGCTCGTCGCGAAGCCCCAGGCGTTGGCGCAGTCGCGCCTCTTCCCGCTCCGGATTGATCGGCAGCGACGCCACGACCGTATCGGGATCGATGCTGATCGGGTGCGGCCGCACGTAAGTGGTGCGTCCGCCCCGCGTGACGGCGAACCGTTCCATGTCGACCCGCGCCTCGATGCCACGATCGACCGTGTCG
Organism: Thermoguttaceae bacterium; assembly: GCA_963674835.2. Classification (GTDB taxonomy): domain Bacteria; phylum Planctomycetota; class Planctomycetia; order Pirellulales; family Thermoguttaceae. Next base: position 3,438,794 of record CAXXKC010000003.1, on the reverse strand, counting down.
AGGAAATTGTTGCAGTGATACTGAATGTGGAAGGCCAGCAGATCGTTCCCCAACAGTCCGTCGAGAATCTCGTTCTGCCACGGGCACACTCGGAACACTTCGCGGTTGGGCCATGGAATGTGCCAGAACTGCATGACGACGAGGTCCTCGCGGGCGTCTTTGAGCATGCGGGGGAGGAGGGCGAAGTGGTAGTCCTGCACGAAGACGATGGCGGGACCGTCGTCCACTTCGTCCAAAATGGCGTCGGCGAACTTCCGGTTGCACGCCTTGTACTGCCGCCAATCGGACGAATCGAACTGGGGCCGCGTATAGGCGTTGTGGCAGAGGGGCCACAAGGCGCCGTTCGAGAAGCCGTAGTAGTAGCCTTGCTCCTCCTCTTTGCTCAGCCACACGCGCCGCAGCGTATAGGAGGGATCGTCGGGCGGAACCCCGACTCGATCGTTCCAGTCGACCGTCGCACGGTCGGCCGTACCGCTACCGTGCCCCACCCACACGCCGCCGCAGGCCCGCATCACCGGATCGAGTGCCGTGGTCACTCCGCTCGCCGGGCGCATGCAGTGGATCTCACCGCCATCGTACCGGTGAATATACGGTTCCCGATTGGCCACCACGATCAGCTTAGCACCGTTGAGGCGCTTTCGGGCGACGTTCTCCAGGCGTGCTTTCGTCCAAGCCATGACTCACTTCTCCTTTTTTGCAGCTACACCACGAGGACGCCGCTTCCCGGATGGTCCAGGCAAAGCAACGTTACGAGATAGTCGCGCAAGTGTCGCGTCAGTAAAAAGTGCTCGCGTACCAGTGCTTGGCCGTTCAGGCCCATGCGAAGCCGTTTTTCGGCATATCGCAGCAGGTAGCGAATCCGGTATGCGGCCCCTGCCGGCGAATGCGCCAGGAACCCCGTGTGATAGTCGTGCACTTGAAGCGTGATGCCGCCGCAGGCCCCGCCGATGACCGCCTTACCCTTCCACAACGCTTCCGTTACGGTCAGTCCGAAGCCTTCCCGCAGCGACTTCTGCAACACCACCGTTGCCGACCGCTGCAGGGCGTTGATCGTCCGGTGCGCGTCGACCGGCAACATCAACACTTTCAAATCGTCATCCCCTCCCGCACAGTTCAACACTTCGTTCAGCACCTCGGCGCCTTCCGGATCGTCGTCGGCCGGACCGCCTGCGAGGGCCAGTTGCAGCTCGCGGTGATAGGGCTTCACGAGCCGATACGCTTCGATGACTCCCAGCGGATCCTTGAAACGGTCGAACCGCGACACCTGCAACAAGAGCGGCCGTTGGGGATCGATGCCTAGACGAACCAGCGTCTCGATCCGCTCGGCCTCTGTAACCGCGCAGTTCTTTTCCGAGAGCGGATCGATCGACGGTGGGATGATGAACATCGGACACTTCAGCGGCCGTGCAAACGCCGGCATGGAGAAGACCGCGGCATCGTAGTCGTCGAGAGCGGACTCCAGGTATTTCCAGACCGTCCGATTCGGCCGCGAAGCGTCGATATGGCACCGCCATACCCAGCGGCCCACCTGACCCTTCGGCGTGAACTGCGGCAGGTGAATCGGCTGGGGATCGTGGATGAAGACGACGTCGGCTTCGAGGTTGAGCCGGCGCGCATTGTCGCGATTCACGGCGCGATGCATCTCGAAATCGGCCGGTTTGAGCGAAACGGGCAGCCCCTGCAAGCCGTTGTGGAACGACTTGGTGACCCGATAGAAATCGGGCGAGCCTTCGATCACTTCCCAGCGGGCATCCAGGCCGAGTTCGTCCATCATGGGAATCATCCAGCCGAGAATCTCGGCCACGCCGCCGCCGTGCTTCGTCGAGTTGACGTGAACGATGCGTTTTCCTGCCAGCCGCGCCGCCAACTGGCGCAGCCGTTCCACCTCCCGGTGCCCGACGGCTTCTTCATAGTGGTCTAGCAGGTTCATGGAGTGGTTTCCGTCGTACCGATCGGCTCCCCGAGATGCTTTTCGAAAACGTCCAGTATTTCGCGCCTCAGTTGGCCGAGGTTGAGGAAGTAGAAGTCAATTTCCTGCAGTTTTTTGACCAGCAGAGGACTCACCCCGCACTCGGCCAACCACAGAGAGAAATCGTCCGATCTCCCCTTGGTTCGGCGCCGTGCTTCGTGCACGTGGAAGAACAGCGACCGCAACGACATTCGCTCGATCGCCTCGGCCAAGGCGACGGGCGTCAGCGTGCGTTCGCCCGTGTCGTAGGCGATCAGCCGCGACTCGACCAGGTGCAGTTCCAGTCCGGGCCGGCACCAGGGCACTCGCTCCGACTGCCAAAGCCGGCTCTCGATCTCGTTGATCAATGTCGCCCGCAGCGCCTCGATCGACGCCTGCCGGTAGGGATCGATCAGGCCGAGCTGCTCGCCGAGGGTGCGGTCTCCCAAGGCGTCCCAACACCAACGTGCCAGATCGTTGGGGAACTCGAACAACTCGAAATGATCCTCGACCGCGCAGCGCATCATGTGATGTTCGAGGACGGCCTCCGGCACTTCGCGAACCGCCTCGAGCAGTTCGCGCAGGTTCGTGCAGACCTTGCCCGTTGCTCGGCGCGACAGACTGCAATCAAATATGGAGAACGCTTTCGTCGAGTTCATTGCACTTGAAGCGGCTGAGCTGTCCATCGATCGTCCAATTCTCTCGTGCGTCAGTTTTGCTCGTTCGACGCGCGGTCCTCGGCCCTTCGGCCGACGATGAGGCGAATGCGATCCGCCATTCGCTCAGGCGTCATCGGTTTTTTCTGATAATCGTCGACGCCGTAAGGAGCCATGCTATAGAGCATCGCGCTGGGACAGCCGTGAGTGAGAACCATCACGGGCACGAGAGGTACGTCGCCGTGCTCGTGCATGAGCGCCAGCACGCCGTCGCCGCCGCCCCAAGCGATGTCCGGCTCGAGCACGAGCACATCGGGTTCAAACGCGCGCAGCCGCTTAACACAATCCAATCCGCTGGTGGCCGACGCTACGCTAAAACCGTGCTCCATCAAGTAATCGCCGTACCATGTCAAAAGGTATTCGTCCGAATCTGCGATCAACACGCGCAGCATCGGGCGTTTCTCGGGGCGGTTGCGGGGGCACCCACAAACGTGCTCCCGCGCTGCCTGTGGCAGAACCGTCCGGTCAGGGCTCTCGCAACGCCCCGAGCCGGACATCGCCATCGCCATGCATGGGTGGCTGTTTCGGTCAGCCGGTGGAGCGCTGCCTGGCTCTCGCACCTGACGATCACCCGCCATGCCAAGAACTCCTTTCCCAGGATGGGCCTACCCAGATCGGGTTGGCTCGCAATTCCGCCCCCTTGGGATCGATTCCATGTTTCGTCGATCCTCGCGTTTCGTCCCAGGAGGCGGAGTGTCGGGGTCGAAACACGCGGCACAATGCCGCAGTCTTCCTGAACCCACAACTCCCCCCATTTGGCCCAGAACGATCGTCGACACGAATTCGCCGAATAGGCAATCAGGAGCCGTCGCAACCCATCGCAATGCTCATGCCAAAGCGAGCGTCGGTCGCTGAAGCACAGTGCAAGTCGCTGCCAGCGCGAGGCTTATCGAGCCAAAAACGCCGCTGCGTCCGATCCCCAATATGTGGTATTTCGGTCCAGATGAAGGACAGAAGTTGACCGCGCGGGAAAGATTCTTTCCCTTCAGATCCGGCACAACTCATTCGATTCCTACCGGACAAAACCGCCTAAGTGGTACCAACAAAACAGCTTTCGATGTAAGATGGTGTGTTCGGAGAGATGGGGCGATCGTGGGCACTATGGTTGCTCCCTCTGGCAAGCATCGCGTGTGCGGCCAATGCTACGGGGGGGAGTACATCTCGCGTCGCCCGCCCGTCATTCGGGGGCAAAGGGAAGATCCATGTGGAAGAGAGTGGTAGCCCCGGTCGCTTTGGTGACTCTGCTTTGGGTCATCGTGAGCGGGGCCACGACCTGGTACATCAGCCGTCTGTACGAAGCGCACCGCCGCGTGTTGTCGGACAACGTTGCGTCGATCCAGGCGGCCGGAGCCATGCAGGACGTGCTGTGGCGGTTGCAGGCGGTTGTGATGGAAGCCGCCGGCCCGCCAGATGAAGCGGCGCGCCAGGAGGTGTCCCACCTTCAGGCGGCGTTCCTGGAGCATCTGCACGAGGCCGAGCAGACCGCCTTCAGCCCGGAAGAACAACAGCTTGTGAAGGCGATCGGCGATCATTTCACGGCCTATCGCGACCATCTCCAGCGCCGTCTCGATACGGCCCCGCCTGTGGAGAAGGCGCCGACGGCTAAGCAGGTCGTCGTTGAGCACGTGGGCCGAACGATGTCGTTGGCGCAGGACGTGGCGCTACCGTGCAAGCAACTCCTGGAACTCAACGAGCAACTGCTTGCCGACTCCACCGCGCGAAACACGCAACTGGTCGCGTTGTTCCGACCGATCCGCATGGTTTTCCTTGTGGCAGGGCCGGCGATCGGCATTCTGTTCGGCATTTGGGTGGCCCGGGGGCTGCACCGCACCGTTTCGCAAATCAGCGTTACGCTCGAAGGCGCAGTCGGTGAGTTGGCCCACGAGGTGGGGCGCGTGCACGTCGATTCGTCCAGCGATCTGCCGTCGCTTCAGCATCAGGCCCAAGTGATATCGTCCCACATCCGCGAGGTTGTCGACCAACTGCAAGCCGCCCGCCGCGAAGCCATTCGCACCGAACGTTTGGCAGCGGTCGGCGAGCTGGCGGCCGGCGTGGCTCACGAGCTTCGCAACCCGCTGACGTCGGTCAAGCTGCTCGTGCAAAGGGCGGCCCAGCGACGGCCAGATCGCTCGCTGAACGACAAGCATCTTCACGTGATTCAGGAAGAGATCACACGGATGGAGAAGACGATTCAGGGGCTTCTCGACTTCGCTCGGCCGCCGGAATTGCGCCGCGTCTCGCACGACCTGCGTGCCACGATGCAACGTGCGCTGAACCTGATCGACGGTCACGCGAAACAACAGGACGTGTGCGTCACCGCCGATTTACCCGATTTGCCCGTCGTCGTCGACGGCGATCCCGAGCAGCTTCACCAGGTGTTGGTGAATCTCCTTCTCAACGGGATCGACGCCATGTCGGGCGGGGGCATCCTTCAGGCGGCGGTCGAGCCCTGCACGGACCGTGAGGGAATGTGCCGGATCCGGGTGTGCGATTCCGGCTCGGGTATTCCCGCGTCGGTCATGGATCGGCTGTTCGAGCCTTTCGTGAGCAGCAAGCAGCGTGGCACGGGTCTGGGGTTGGCTATCAGCCGCCGCATCGTTCAGCAGCACGGTGGCACGCTGACGGCGGTCAATCTGGACGGCCGGGGTGCGATGTTCACGATGGAGTTACCGCTGGCCACCGCCGTGCAACTGCGGGTCGATGTACCCGCCCAGGACTCGTCCGACATCGACGCGCCAGAGACATCGAGGGAAGGGAGAAGTGTGGAGGTGGCAGGTGCCAAAACTGTTGATCATTGATGACGAGCCCGGCATCCGATTCAGTATCGAACAGGTTTTCGATTCCGGCAGCGTGCAAGTGTTCAGCGCCGATTGCGCCGAGGAAGGGTTGCGTCTTGCGGCCGAGGAGTCGCCCGATGTGATCCTGCTGGACATCAAGCTCGGGGATCGCTCGGGCCTGGAGCTGTTCCACGATCTCCGTGGAATCGATCCCAAGTGCTTGATTGTTTTCGTCACGGGCCACGGGAGCACGGAGACGGCCATCGAGGCCATGAAGCTGGGGGCGTACGACTACCTTGTCAAGCCGCTGGATGCAGACCAGCTTCAGCAGGTGGTCGAGCAGGCGTTCGCGATCAGCCATCTCATGCACGTCCCCGCGATCGTCGAGGAGGCGGATCGCCCGGAAGGAAAGCCCGATCGGCTCATCGGCAGCGGTCCGGCCATGCAGATCGTGTGCAAGCAGATCGGCCGGGTTGCCCCGCAGGATGTGAACGTGCTCATCCTCGGCGAAAGCGGCACCGGCAAGGAGCTGGTTGCCCGCGCAATCTATCATCACAGCCAGCGGAATCGAGCGCCGTTTCTAGCGATCAACTGCGCCGCAATCCCCGAGCCGCTGTTGGAGAGCGAACTGTTCGGCCACGAGCGGGGCGCGTTCACCGGCGCCGATCGCCGCCGCATCGGCAAGTTCGAGCAGAGCCACGGCGGCACGCTCCTGCTGGACGAAGTAGGCGATATGAGTCCGCGCACGCAGGCGAAAATCCTACGCTTGCTCCAGGAAGGGCGGTTCGAGCGGCTGGGCGGCAGCGAACCGATCTCGGTCGACGTGCGTGTTCTTGCCGCCACGAATCAGGACTTGGAAACGTTGCTGGAGAACGGGCGGTTCCGCAAGGATCTGTACTATCGGCTGCGCGGCGTGACGATGCACCTTCCGCCGCTGCGCGAGCGCGGTGAAGACATTCCCGAACTGGCGCACTACTTCTTATTTCGCTTCAACCGCCAGCTCGGCACGACGGTCCAGTCGATTTCGCCCGAAGCGTTGGAGTTGTTGGAGGCCTACGATTGGCCCGGCAATGTCCGCGAGTTGCAGAGCAGCATCCGCGAGGCACTGATTGTTTCCGCGGGTCAGACGATTCTCCCCGAGTTCCTCCCTGCAGAGCTGCATCGCGAGAAGGGAAGCGACGGCGACGACGACTATGAGGCCGATGCCCTGCTTCATGTCGACTGGCAGGCCCTGCCGGAATTCGTCGAAGCCGCGATTGTCGACGACGAACCCGATCTGTACCGGCGGGCTCTGGAACGGTTCGACCGACTCCTGGTCACCCGCGCCATGCAGCGCGCCGAAGGCAAGCAGAAGCGGGCGGCCGAGATCCTCGGCCTTAGCCGCGTGACGCTGCGGGCGAAACTGCGAAACCTGGATGTCGCCGTTACCAAGGTTCTCACCGCGCGCCAGCAGAATGAACCCAGCCCGTAGCCAGTCGTGTCAGAAGCCGGTGACCCCCTCCCCTAACGCACGTGATATACGATCGGAATGAAGGACTGCTGATGATGGACCGGCCATCGCCATCTACCAATACAATTACTCGCTCTCTTTTCTTTTTTCCCGAATTTCTCCGTTTGACCCAGAAACGGCTTCGCACCCAGGTGCGACTTCTGGGGCTGGCCGTGCTTGTCGGCATCGTCGCCGGGTTGGGGGCCATCGTCTTCTACGTCGGCACGCAAGTGGCGGAACACTATGCGATGGGCATGGTCGTTGGATATGAGTCGCTGCCGCATCCTGCCGGCGAGCCGCCGCTGGCCTGGCTACCGCCGATCCAAGGTCCATTCAACCCTTGGCTTCTGCTGATTGTTCCCACGATCGGCGGCCTGTTAAGCGGGGCATTGGTCTTCACGTTTGCGCCGGAGGCCGAAGGGCATGGCACCGATGCCGTCATTCAGTCGTACCACCATCAACAGGGGCAGATCCGGCCGCGCGTGCCGATCATCAAGATCGTTGCCAGCGCACTGACGATCGGCACCGGCGGCTCCGGGGGTCGCGAAGGTCCCATTGCGCAAATCGGGGCCGGATTCGGTTCGCTGCTGGGCAATTTGCTGCATCTGCGTGTTTCGGATCGACGGACGCTGATGGCGGCCGGGATGGGAGCCGGCATTGCGGCGATCTTCCGCGCGCCGTTGGCCGGAGGTCTTTTCGCGGCCGAGGTTCTTTACGGTTCGCCCGAGTTCGAGTCGGAAGTGATCATGCCCGCGGCGATCGCCAGCGTCGTTTCCTACTGCACATTCGGCACCTATGCCGGATGGAAGCCGCTGTTTGCGACGCCCGATCTGGTCTTCACCAACCCGGCCGAACTGGGGCCGTACACGTTACTCATGCTCTTCATGGTTGTGTTGGCCGCCCTCTATACGCGGACTTTCTACGGCTGCGTGCATTTGTTCCATCGGGTTCCGATTCGCCCTCACTTCAAGCCGGCGATCGGAGCGTTTCTGACGGGCCTGCTGGCCGTGGTGCTCTACTTCGCCCTCGGCAAGGAACAGCAGGTGCTCGCCGTCCTTGCCTTCGGTTACGGCGCCATTCAGGAAGCAGTAGCTCACGAAACGACCGTCACCGTTCTCGTACTGCTGGCAATCGCTTTCGGCAAGATCCTCACGACGGGCCTGACCATCGGCAGCGGAGGTTCGGGCGGCGTGTTCGGTCCCTCGATGGTCATCGGCGGCTGCGGTGGAGGCGCGTTGGGGCTCCTTCTCCATCAGCTTTCGCCAACGCTCGTTCCGCATCCGGCGACGTACGTGATCGTCGGCATGGCCGGTTTCTTCGCCGCCGCGGCAAAGACGCCCTTTTCCACGCTGGTCATCGTCAGCGAAATGACCGGCGGATATCACTTGCTGCTGCCGGCTCTTTGGGTGTGTATCCTGGCGTACATGCTCTCGGACAAGCGGTCCATCTACTCGTCACAGATGGACAGCCGCTCGCGCAGCCCGGCCCACCAGGGAAGCTATGTCCGCGAGGTCCTCGCCGGCGTTCGCGTGAGTCAGTTTTTGAACCGGCAGCCCCGCGTGCCGCTTTTGCATGCCTGCGATTCACTCAGCGTCGTGATGCGATGCTTCGACGACGCCGCCTACCCGGTGCTTCCCGTCGTCGACGACGACAACCGTCTGCTGGGCGTCGTCGACTTGGAGGAGGTCCATTTGGCCTCGCAAGCGTCCAATGCGCAGCCGCTATTGCTTGTCGAAGACCTCATGCGCAGCGACACGCATCCGTTGTGTCCCAACGATCAGCTCGACCAGGCGCTGGAGCTGTTCGTGGAGAACGATCTCCAGGCGCTGCCGATCGTCGACGATTTGGAGAATCGGCATGTGGTGGGGATGGTGCGCCGCTTCGACATTGCCAACGCCTATCTGCGGCACGTGCACGGCAGCAACGGTGCGCCGTCGCTGTTCAAGTTTCACTGACGCCCGAGGGCAGCCAGCGGCCGGTCACGACGTCATTCCCTTCCGCACATGGGGCAACAGTGGCGGACGGCGTGGGTCCAGGAGCCGGTACGCTGCCAGTTTGATGCGGTCGTTGACGAGGAACCAAGCAAACGCGTAGGCCCACACCAGCATCGCCTTGTACCAACCGATGGGGGCCATGAACACTCCATAGACGACGATCAGCGTCGCCACGGTCTGCGCGCAGATGACGGCCGCGAGCAGGATGGCCGCGGGCCGAATCGACCAGAACGGGCCTCGCGTCCGTGTGAGGAAGATCGTGAGCTGTCCTGCGACCGACAGTTTGAGATACATGAGCGACTGGATCTCGGCCGTGTCGAGCTTGAAGACGCGCTCCGCCAGGTAGAACAGTCCGAACGACGCCACGACGCCGGCCACGCCGAGAACGCTGGCCAACCCCAGGACGATCCGCATGTGCCATACCTCGGGCTTTTCCGAGTAGTGAACCCGGTCGTAGGCGATCGTCAGGATGGCCCCGTCGTTGAGCAGGGCCAGAAGAACGATCATCACCGCCGTAACGGGATAGAAGTTGAAGACCAGGATCGAAAGCGTCATGAACAAAAGGACGCGAATCGTTTCGGCGATTCGATAGATCGCGTAGTTCGTCATGCGCTGAAAGATCTCACGACTCTCCTGGATCGCACGAATGATGACCGAGAGGCCGGGGCTCAAGAGTACCATGTCGGCCGCCGACCGCGCGGCATCCGTCGAACCGGACACGGCGATTCCGACGTCGGCCTTCTTCAGCGCGGGCGCGTCGTTCACGCCGTCGCCGGTCATTCCCACCACGTGTCCCCGCTTTTGCAACACTTCGACGATGTGATACTTGTGCTCGGGATAGACCTGGGCGAAGCCGTCGGCCGTCTCGATCGCCTCGGCAAGTTGGCCCCCTTCGTGGTGTTTGGTTTCCTCGAAGCCGCTCGCATCGAGAATATTGGGGCCGAGCCCCACCTGCTTGGCGATTTCCTTGCCGATGGCCACCTGATCGCCGGTAACCATCTTCACGCGAACGCCCATCGCCTTGGCCGTGTCGAGGGTCGCCTTGGAGTCGGAGCGCGGCGGGTCGTACAAGGGAAGAATGCCGAGAAACTGCCACTTTCCCTGGTTGTCGGTCTTCGCCACGCCCAGGGCGCGAAAACCCCTCGCCGCGAACGCGTCGACGGCGTCTTCGACCTGTTGGCGCACCGAGTCGGCGTTGGCGGCCAGGGCAAGGATGACCTGCGGGGCGCCTTTTGCGACCGAGAACTCGGCGCCCGCCGGCGATCGCACCTGCGCTTCGGTCCGCTTGTGGACGGGATCGAACGGCTGGAAATGGACCACCTCGTATTCGGCCAGACTCGCGCGGTCGCCGAGCCCGCCGAGCACGGCCATGTCAATCGGGTCCTGATCTTCCGCGCGCGACGCCAGGGCCGCGGCGACAAGCATTTCATCGTGCTGGGCCCCGCCTGCGAGAAACGGCTCGCCCAAGGTCAGCGAGTTCTGTGTGAGCGTGCCCGTCTTGTCCGAGCAGAGCACATCCATACCGGCCAACTCTTCCACAGAAGCCATGCGACTGACGATGGCCTGATACTTCGACAGGAGTCGCGCACCCACGGCCATCGTAACCGACAACACGGTCGGCAGGGCGACCGGCACCGCCGCCACCGTGAGCACCAACGCGAATTGCAGCGTCTGCATGATCGCGTCGCCACGGAACAGAGCGACGATCAGGATGAGAACCACCAGCGCTATGGCAATGATGATCAAAAAGTCGCCGATCTTCAGCACGGCCTGCTGAAAGTGGCTCACCGTGTGCGCCGTCTGGACCAGTTGCGCGGTCTTGCCGAAATAGGTGCCCTCCCCAGTCGCATACACCAATCCGTCGACTTCGCCTTGCCTGACGATCGAACCGGAGTAGACCGTTTCGCCCGACTTTCGTTCCACGGGCAGCGACTCGCCGGTCAGCGCCGATTGATCGACTTCCAGCGGATCGCCCGAGGTGAGTTTGGTGTCGGCCGGCACAATGTCGCCAATCCGCAATCGGACCACGTCGCCGGCAACCAACTCGCGGGCGGCGATCGACTGCCACATGCCGTCGCGTCTGACCCTGGCGCGCAGTGCAAGCTTCTTCTTCAGGGCCGCAATGGCGTTGCCCGCCTGATACTCCTCCCAAAACCCAACCACGGCGTTGACGACGAGCAGGGCGGCGATGATGCTGAAATCGGCCCAGTGCCCCACGATGGCCGAAAGAATAGCGGCAACTTCGATCATCCAGGGGATCGGGCCCCAGAGATACGAAAAGAACTTCCACAGCGGATTGACTTCGCGTTCGACCAGCTCATTGTAACCGCCCTCGGTCAAACGCTTCTGCACTTCTTGCTGGCTCAGACCGGCCGACGAAGTGCCCAATCGCTTTTCGAGTTCCGCGACCGGAAACGCCGCCAGATCCGACGCGGTCTCGGCCGACACCTTCGCGGCTCTCCCACCACCCCCAACACGCATCTCGCTCCCGGACATCGTAGAAGCCCCTCAACGACTGCGGCCGATTTCTCGGATGATTTGATTCGCGCAGCAAACCCCGTGCGCCCGGAGCGTGGTCGCCAGACGGGCGCCGAAGCGCGCGCTTCCCAATCGCGGAATCACCCGTGGAATGCTAAGCATTCACTTCAGAAAGTCAATGCTGAGAACACCCAATGTGCTGGGCAGCGTGCCGGGCGCCGTCACCTGGCGGTACTGAGGCTGCATATCATCCGCTGTTGTAGGTTCGCAACCGGCCTGACGTGGCCTCGCGGGTGAACTTGTAGAAGTGCCAGTGCGTTACGCAGCGGTTCATGAACTGGGCGAAGCCGATGATGTCGTGGCGGTACCTGCGGTTCTGCATGAGAAAGTACTTCAGATAGATCCTGCCGATCGACGTCAGCGATCCATCCCGCAGAAGGGTCCAGAAGAGCGACCACAACAGCACGAGGCCGTATCCGAGTGTTGGCAGGCGTTTCCCTTCACCGGCTTTCTTACAGATTGCGGCGCGGCGCTCAAGGTATTCGGGGAACTCGTACACTTTGAAGTAGCGCTCCATGAACGCCTCGGGCGCATAGAGTCGCTTGACCAGACCCCAATAGCCGTCGCGCAGTTGTTCGCGGCTCATTTGCTTGGGGATGAAGTTGCAGTTCGGATCCTCCTCGACGAGGCGTCCTTCCTGCTGAAGGCGTGTGTAAAGTGGCGTTCGGGGAATGGCCTGCAACATGCCCACCATGGCCAAGGTGATGCCGTTCTTCTGGATGAACCGGTACTGGTCATCGAAGACACCGCGATCGTCACCGTCAAAACCGACGATGAATCCTCCGTTGACATCGAGGCCGGCATTCTGAATCCGCGCCAGCTTGGTTTCCAGGGAATCGCCTCGGATGTTTTGGTACTTCCTGGCCTCGCGGAGCGATTCCAACCGCGGCGACTCGATGCCGATGAAGACACTGCGGAAGTTCGCCCGGTACATCAGTTCCATCAGTTCCGGGTCGTCGGCCAAGTCGATGCTGGCCTCGGTTGTCAGATGGAGCGGGTAACGATGTCGTTCCATCCAGGGAATGAGCATCTCGAGCAGTGCTTTGGCTTTCTTCCTGTTGCCAATGAAGTTGTCGTCGACGATGAATACCGAATGGAAGCCTGCCTGGCGCATGTCATCGAGTTCGGCCACCAGTTGCGCAGGCTGCTTCACGCGAGGCTGCCGGCCGTAGATGGCGACAATGTCGCAGAACTCGCATTCAAACGGGCATCCGCGCGAATATTGCAGCGCCCCGGAGGCATAGCGGTCTACCTTGAGCAAATCGTAGCGCGGGCGACCTACGCGAGCCATGTCGGTTCGCTCAGACTGTTCGTAGCGTTTTTCGGTGGGTTTGCCGCAGGCATAGTCGTCAAGGAATTGCGGCCAAGTGGTTTCGGCTTCGCCGACGAACATCGCATCGCAGAGACCGTCGAAGAACTCCTCCTGCACCGACACAAAAGGGCCGCCGACTACCGTGAATACGTTCAGATCGCGCAGCTTGAGGAGTATCTGGCGGATCCGTTGCTTCTGGACGGTCATCCCGGTCACCCCGACGATGTCGTAGCCGCGAAGACGGTCCCAGTCGATGTCCTCGACGTTCTCATCGAGCAAGTCGACGCGATGATCGCCGCACATTCCCGCCAATGTCGGCAGGGCGCCGGAGATCATGGTGCTGCGCCGGTTGCCCGGATACAGGGGCAACGCATACTCGAATCCCCAGTACGATGGCTCGAAGCGGGGATTGATCAGGCAGATCGACAGTGTCTTCTTTGGTGGAATCGAGGCGACCCTTTCCCCTACCAATGGTGCAATTGCGTTCATCCAAGGGACTTCCTGGGTCCGGCCGACGCGAAGACGTGCCCGAAAGGGCCCCTCGGGTCGGGTCAAGAACGTGAGGATACGGCATGCGGGAGGATTGTTGAATATCAAATGAGGCGCTTCGTCCGTTTCTTGCATAAGGCGAGCCGTGGGACGGCTCGTTGCCGGGCATGCCCCCCGACGAATGGTCACCCCCGATGCCATTCCCTTTGGGTGACTATTTTGGTACAATCTGTCTATGTAGCGGCGAGGTGCGAGCCCCATTCCACTGACGAGTGCTCTCGTTCCAAGTCACCCTGCGATTTGCGCCTTAGCGGCCGTCTGAAGGCCGCGAGCTCCCATTGCGGTTGATTTACTCCCCCTACTATTCGGCCGCGTTCTTCCTTAGCGAGAAGGGGCTCGGGGTGAAGACCCATCGGCTTGGTTACACCGTTTCTAGTTTGAAGGAGTGGCGACATGCCGCAAGGGACCATCAAGAAGGTCATCGCAGAAAAGGGGTTCGGGTTCATTGGTGGAGAACGGGGCGAGCTGTTCTTCCATCATAGTGCCCTGGAAGACACAACGATCGAGGCACTCCAAGTGGGTCAAGCCGTGACCTATGAAGAGGGCCGTGGCCCAAAGGGTCCGCGTGCCGAGCGCGTTCGGCTGGCCTGATCGGAGCAGTTCTCCAGGGAGATCTCGCATGACGAGTATCTATGTAGGAAACCTCGCGCACGCCACCACTGAGGACGACCTCCTCGAGGCGTTTGGACGCTTTGGAACCGTGTCCAAGGTGAGTATTGTGATGGATCGCGAGACTGGGCGTCCGCGCGGTTTCGCCTTCGTCGACATGGCCGACACCAAGGAAGCTGCCGACGCCATGAAGGAACTGAATCTTGCCGAGATCAACGGCCGATCGATTACTGTCAACGAGGCCAGACCGAAGACCGATCGGCCTCGCCGGGGCGGCGGTCGTCCTCGCTGGTAAGATGTCCGCACCCCTGGGCCAGCTCTGACGGCGTTGGCCAGGGGACCTTTTCGAATGAAGAACGTGCGACTGCGCGTTTCGTAGAAAGCGCCGTGTGCCGTCTTGCGCGGCACGCGGTTCGCTTCCTTTCTTGTCCTTCGCGATCCAAGACGACTGGCAGTCAGAAACTAACGCAATGGAGCATTTCGAAGAAGGCGTTCGCGTCGGACCGTCTCCTTGCGGCCGGGGAGTCTTCGCGCTGCGCGCTTTCGCTGCGCATGAGCTAATGGGCCCTATTCTCGGCACCGTCGTCGACGATCCCCAGTACGAATCGGAGTACTGCATGGAACTGGGGGACCACTCGGTCTTGGAACCGGACTCCCCTTTCCGATACGTCAACCATAGCTGTTCTCCTAACTGTGCGCTGATCGAGATCCCGCCCGACCAACATGCCTCCGAGCTGAGTTGCGACGGCATCCTCTGGCTGGAAGTCCTGAACGAGATTCTCCCAGGCGAGCAGGTCACAATCGATTACGCTTGGCCGGCCCGCGCGGCAATCCGCTGCCAGTGTGGTTCTTCGCAGTGCCGAGGCTGGATCGTCGCCGAAGAAAGCCTGGCGCGCCTGGTCACTGCGTCGGCCCACCTGATCGCTCTGAAGCAGTCGCCGCGGCGGGTCCGGCACCATTTGCGGCGGTTGTACCGCCTTTGGGCGAAATGGAACGTCAAGTTCTTTGGCGGCGAGCTGACAGCGCCGCAGATCGTCCTGGGTCGATTTCGCGACGCTAGCCGATATGGCGCGTGTGGCCCCGCCTCGAATCCGGGCAGTCTTTCTCAGATTCGCTTGCAGCTCTCGCTGGTCACCGGTACGCATCCGCACCTTGCCGGCCGTGAGTGTAGCTTCGAGAAGCACCATCGCCTGGTGGCGGAGGTGCTTATGCACGAAATGGTGCACCAGTGGGGCCGCGAAGTCGGCCACAGCGACGATCGCCGGTGGCGCCACCATGGAACGTCGTTCTGCCAGAAATGCAACGACATCGGTCGCCAACTGCGACTTCTGCCCGTCGGAACTGCCCGCGAAGCAAGGCGCAATCCGGGCGTCGCCAGTTGTGCGCGCTGGCCGCATAACGCCCGAAGAGTCGGCAAGACGGGGAAGCCGAAGCCTCACTAGGACGAGCGGTTGTGGCCGAACGGTTTGACGGTCTGTGGGACAGTCGCGATGGGCGATTGGGGCTACGGTCGTGGTGCCGTTGACAACCAGCTAGGGGTTCTGCTCTTCATTCGCGGCGGAATGAGGGCGCACCAGAAGAAAACTCTGTGCAATTAGTGCCTCTTGGTGGCTAGTGCAGATTCGCTGGCGGGACTCGTTTCGCTCGGCCCACCCTACGTCTTGGCGGGTGCCCGATGGGACCAGAAATCGGTTACCGCACGCCGGGTTGCCGACCGGGTGAACAAATCGGAGAAATCGTCTACACTGACGGGCGCACCCGGCGTCCACAGTCCCATCCCGCCAGCAGAGGGAGATGTGTATGGCGACGTTAGCGATTCTTTCCGAGGGCAAGCGAACCGACTTCGAGTTGAAGGAAGGGCAGAACCTGATCGGGCGGCTGGCCGACTGTCCCATCTCGGTGAATCATCCCACCGTGTCCGGACGGCACGCCGTTATCCATGCCGAAGGCGGCCAGTTTTTCTTGGAGGACGTCGGCAGCCGCAACGGAACCTTCCTCGGCGAGCAGCGAATCGAGGGACGCGTCAAGCTCAGTCACAACGACACGATCCGGTTCGCCGGTGCGGAGGCCCGCTTTCTGGACCCGGCCCACGCGACGGCAGGGATCGGCCAGCCTTCCCGGTCCGCGGATGTTACCTTGTCGTCCGAAGGGACTTTGAACTCGGGAAGGGTGGACTTTCACGAGGGAGCTGCTGCCACCATCACCGACGAAGTGGCCGGAGGGGGGCGTTTTGGATTCCTCGACGTCAATCCGGAAGCCAAGCTCAAGGCGGTCCTCGAAATCAGCAACAACCTTGCCGGAACGCTCGATCTGGCGTCCCTGCTCCCCAAGATCCTCGACAGTCTGTTCGCCATTTTCAAGTACGCCGATCGCGGCTGCATCCTGCTGAAAGACGCGCAGACGGGGGAGATGGTGCCCCGCGCCATGCGGCATCGGCGAGCCGACGAGGACCGTACCGTTCGGCTCAGCCGCACGATCGTCAACAAGGTGCTGTCGGAGAAGGCCGGCGTCCTCTCGGCCGACGCCGCCACGGATGACGCTTTTGCCGAAGCGCAGTCGATCGCCGATCTCAACATTCGCTCGATGATGTGTGTGCCGCTGCTGGGGCTGGACGGTGAGGCCCTGGGAGTCCTCAGCATCGACTGCCAGAACCAGTTCGGCGAGTTCACTCGCGACGACCTCGATATCCTGATGACGGTTGCCGGTCAGGCGGCGATCGCCTACGAGAACGCCCGTCTCGTGCAGGCCTTCGCCGAGAAGCAGAAGCAGGACCTCGAGCTGGAAATCGCCCGGGAGGTGCAGCGGGAGCTTCTGCCCACCAAGCTCCCCGCCGTCGAAGGCTATCAGTTCTATGCCTCTTACGACGCGGCCCGCGCCGTCGGTGGAGACATGTACGATTGCTTCGTGCTGCCGGAGGGGAAGATCTGCCTGTCCTTCGGCGACGTTTCGGGCAAAGGCGTGCCCGGCGCGCTGATCATGTCGCGTATGTCGAGCTGCGTGCAGAGCACGGTCCAGCACGTGCACGACGTGGTCGAAGCGATGAGGGCGATCAACGATCACATGTGCGATGGCAAGATCGAAGGCCGCTTCGTCACCTATGTGCTGTGCATCGTCGATACTCGCAACCACGAGGTCGTGCTATCGAACGCCGGGCACGCGCCGCCGATCATTCGGCGGTCCGACGGGTCGATCGAGCGATTCGACCAGGAGCTTTCCGGCCCGGCGATCGGCATGATGGAAGAGTATCCCTACGAGGCCGACTCGCGCAAGCTGCAGCCCGGCGACATGGTCGTGATGACCACCGACGGCGTCGAGGAGGCGATGAACATCAACGACGAGCTGTATGGGACCGATCGCGTGCTCGAACTGGTGAAGAAGGGTCCGGCCGAGGCGGAGAAACTGGGCACGCTGCTGCTGGCCGACGTCCGCCGCCACGCGGCAGGTCGCGAGCAGAGCGACGACATTACGATCATGACGTTCGGCCGCAACCCGCCGGGCGCTGCCAGCCCGCAGTAGTCCCGCAGACTCCGACGCACCCGGCGGCCGACGCGGCGTTGTTCCCCGCGTCAGATTTCCGTCCACGCGCCCGGGACAGGGGCCGGGTAGCGGCCATCCTTGTCGGCCTGCACCGGCGCCGGGCTGTCGACCGTCAGCGAGCCGACGTTGGGGCAGAACTGGAACTTCGAGGCCATCGCCTGTTCCCAAGTAACGACCTGGCCCGTATGCACGGCGGCCCGGCCCATGATGGCCCCCAAGTTGGAAAGAACGGCCCGCCGGGTCTCGTTGTGGGGCCGGTCGTTTCGGATGTCGGCCAGGAATACGTTCCACTCCGCCTGCCACGGGTTGATCCGCTCCTTTTCCGGCTTCCAGGCGACGTTATCGTTGCTGATCTGCTGGTCCTTGTAGATCTGCGACGACGGCGCATGAATGTTGCCCGAGAAGCGTGCGGCACACTTCGTCCCGTGCAGGTACGTCGAGAAATCGTTGTGGCAGTTGGGAATGTAACGGCCGGTCACCTGGGCCTTCGTGCCGTCGGCAAAGGTGTATTCGATCGCGTAGCTGTCGAGGTTCTGGCTGCAGTCGGTGCTGTTCACTTTGCGTCCGCCGACGCCGTGCGCCGAAACCGGCAAGGCGTCCTTGATCCAGAAGCACTCGTCGATCTGGTGGATCATCAACTCGATGAACACGCCGCCGGAAGACCAGAGGAACTGATAGGGATGGCCGGGGCTGAGCTGCCAGAGCAACTCGTTCTGGCCGCGCGGGAACGGCCCCATCGAGTAGCCGGAATCCATCCGGTAGGCGCGGATGAGCTGGATGTCGCCCATGGCCCCGTCGCGGATCTTCTGAATGAGGGCTTGCCGCGCCGAGCTATGGCGGCACATCAGTCCGGCGGCAATCTTGAGGTTCTTCTTCTCGGCCGCCTCGCCCAAGCGAAGCATCTGCTGGGCGCCGCCCGGATCGGGTGCAAAATCCTTCTCCATGAACACGTTGACGCCCTTCTCGATGGCATATTCGAGGTGCGGCACGCGGAAGGCCGCGTGGGTCGTCAGCAAGGCGACGTCACCGGGACGCAAACAGTCCATCGCCTTGCGGTAAGCGTCGAACCCCAGGAACTGCCGTTCGGGAGGCGCATCCACCTGGTCTCCGAGCAGCTTGCTCAAGGCGGCGTGCGACGAATTGAGCCGATCCTGACGAAGATCGGCCATCGCCACCAGTTTGACCGGCCCGTTCGGCGAGGCGTTCTTGGAATCGTTGCCGCCGGCCTCATCCCCCATGACAAGTCCGCCGGCCGACATGGCGTTGGCCACCGCGCCGTTGCCCCGGCCGCCGCAGCCGATCAGGGCGAGCCGAATCGTGTTGTCCTCGCCTGCATGCACGTTCGGCACGGCCATGCCGGCCAGGGCCGAAACGGCAGCAATCCCGGCGGTGCTCTTCAAAAACTCACGACGTGGCGTGACGTTCTTCGGCGTCTTGTTCATCTTGGGTATCCTTGCGGGTTGGGTTGGTTCGCGTTTCGCGGTCACGAAACGGCCGGTGAGTATCTCCGGGCCTATTGATGCCGGCGCAGCCAATGATCGCGATTCATCCCGGATACCAGCCAAGATGGCTGGAATCCGGGGCCCCGGTTGCCGCTCGACGCGCATTGGCAATGCAGCCCTCAATAGATACCAGCTTCCCTGGAGCACCGACCAAAGTCAACCGATCGCGGCCATTTATCCGTGCTGCTGAAACGTCGTTCGTCCAGTGCAATGGTGGGGCCCGCTGCGAGCAAGAGCAGGAAACCCATCCCATGCCACCCGCCACGGTGCAACCCTGTTGCAGGAGAACGCTTCGGTGTGCATACTGAACCGCATGGGTTTGACGAACGATCCGCCAACTCCGTCGACGCGTCCGTCCGTGTCGGTTGCTCATGGCAGCGGACCTTACGACAACTGTCGCCGGGCTTTGCAGACCGTCGATTTCATGCCGTTCCGCGGAAAACGGGTCCTGCTGAAACCCAACGTGGGACGAGTGGCGGCGATCGGCTCCGGCGTGGTCACCCACCCGGAGGTCGTCGCGGCGGCGATCGATGCCTTCCGCGACGCCGGGGCCGAGGTTGCCATTGGCGAGAGCCCGATCGTGGGCGTCGACTTGCAGGAGGCCTTCGAGGTCTCAGGCATGGCGGCCATCGCCACCCAGCGCGACTGCCCGCTGATCGACATGGACCGTCGCCCCAGCGTTGAGGTGCCCGTGCCCCAGGGGCGGGCCATCCGCTCGCTGAAGGTCTGCCCCGAAGCGACGGAATTCGACGCCGTGGTATCGATCCCCGTGATGAAGATGCACATGCACACTCGTGTCACTCTGGCGGTGAAGAACATGAAGGGTTGCCTGTGGCGTCGCAGCAAGGTGCAACTGCACATGCTGCCTGCGCTGGCCGGCAGCGAGGACAAGCCGCTGGACGTGGCTATTGCCGACATGGCGTCGGTGTTGCGGCCTCGGTTGGCGATCGTCGATGGCACCGTGGGCATGGAAGGGCTGGGCCCCAGCGCCGGCCGGCCCAAGCCGCTGGATGCGGTGGTCGTGGGCACCGACGCCTTCGCCGCCGACGCCGTGGCCTGCCACTTGATGGGCATCGCGGCCGAGGACGTGCCGCATCTTCGGTTCGGGGCGGAGCGCGGGTACGGCGTGATCGATCTCGCTCGCGTCGACGTGTGGCCCGACGACTGGCGCGATGCGGCCTCGCCGTTCGCCGCGCCACCGGCAAACCTCACCATCGAGTTCCCAAACATCACGGTCATCGACCAGAACTCGTGCAGTGCGTGCCAGTCCACGCTGTTGCTGTTTCTGAATCGCTACAAGGATCACCTTTTTGACTACTTCCCTTCGGAGGTTGCCATTCATGTGGCCATTGGCAAGGTTCAGGGAGAACTTCCCGAGGGAACGCTCCTGGTCGGCAACTGCACCGCGCATCACCGCGACAAGGGTATTTTCGTCCCGGGTTGTCCACCCGTAGGCAGCCAGATTCTCGCCGCCCTCGCCGACAGCAAACGCAACCGGCGCGAACCGACGTGAAGTCGTTGGCAACAGACGGTCCCTCCCCCGGCATCGACCCCACCTGCGCCACTTCCAAGCCCACCACAAACAAGACATGTTGGTCCTACCGATGCACAACAGAGCATTGCACCGATGGAGTTTCCTCTTCGTGATATGGCCGGTCTGCGTCGCCGGCGCACTTTTGCTGTTTGTGGCCACCTGCCCCGCACTGGCCGCGCCCACGGTTGGAACGAGCCACCCGGGCAATCTATTCACGGCTGGCGAGCCGATCGCGATCGACTTCCAGCAAGCCAGTGGCGACGTCCTCTGGGAGGCTCAGGATTGGAAAGGCAATCCTGTCGCAAGCGGGTCGGTTCCGGCCGCGAACGCCTCGGGCACCATTCGCCTGCCGCAACTGCCGCCGGGCTACTACGAGGTCCACTGTAAGGACTCAACTGGCGAAGCGGTGGCGCCGGTGGGCGTGGTGATGGATCGTGGCGATCAACCCCTCGATAAGGACGGTCGCATCGGCGTCGACGCCGCGCTCGCCTGGTGCGTCGAGCAAGGTCTCCACGCCAAGGCGGCCAAGATGGTACGTCAAGCCGGCATCGCCTGGGTGCGCGAGCGTCTGTGCTGGGCCGCCGTGGAACGGGAGCCGGGCAAGATCTCCTGGGACAACTACGACACCGTCGCGACGCTCTGGCACACCGAGGGCGTCTCGGTCTCGCAAGTGGTCGATTTCGGCCCGCATTGGGCCAACGCCGGCTCTCCCAATCCTCCTCCGCGCGATCTGGCGGCGGTCTACAAGTTCTTTCGCGTCGCCAGCCAGCACTTCGTCGGTCGCATCCAAGCTTGGGAAGCCTGGAACGAAGTGGACAACGGTTGGCCGACCACCGCCGATGCCTACGCCGCCGTCTTCAAGGCGGCCGCGCTGGGCGTGCGCGACGGCGATCCGGGTGCCCTCATCTTGCCCGCGTCGCTCTCCGCCCACGGCAAGCTGCCGTTCCAGGACAACCTGGCCGAGTGCGGACTGGCAGACTATTTCGATGTCATCAACATGCACCGTTACCACAATCCTTACGGACAAGAGCCCACCGTGCGCGAACTCGTGCGGATGTTTGGGCCAAAGCCGATCTGGCTCACCGAGACAAACCAGCTCCATTGGCTCAACGACGGGCGCGGAGATGGACAAGTCCTTTTTCGGGCGGAGCAGCAGCGCGGCGCTTTGTATATTCCCAGGGTCGCCGCGCTCGCACTTGCGGCCCCGATCCAGCGTATGTTCATCTTCATGCTGCCGCACCGGATCGAAGGCAGCGTTCAGTTCGGCCTGCTCCGTCCGGACCTCACCCCGTACCCGCAGTTTGTGGCACTCTCGGCGGCAGCCAACATCCTGGGACGCGCGACGTACGAGGGCCGGATATCGCTTCCAAACGGCGCCGATGCCCGCCTGTTCCACACACCAACCACCAAAGTCGTGGTTGCCTGGTCCCCTGCGCCACAAGTGATCCCCGTGCGCGGAAGCAACGTGCGTGTTCTGGACCTGTTCGGTGCCGACCGCACACCCCAGTTCGCCAGCAGTGCTGCCGGCATTTCCATTAGCGGCGAGCCCGTCTACATCGTCGGCGCCGATCTGGCACCGTTGCAGCCGCTGGTGGATCCGCCCGTCACCAATGCCGTGGTCGATCGCGGCGCCGGGAACCGCGTCATCGTGGCGCCCCGCTGCAGCCTGCCGATTGCCAAGCGGCAAAACTGGTACGTTGTCGACGCCGGCAATCCCATCGACTACCAAGTCGAGGTCTGGAACCTCGATGGCAGCTCCAAGGCCGAAGCAACGATTGCTCTTCGATTGCCCAAGGGATGGAATGCAGACCGATCGACGGCCAACATAACCGTCCCACCCATGGCCAACGCATCCGTGAGCTTCAAACTGACGCCGGCCGCAGCCGTTCTCGGACCGGAAGTACTGCGCGTCGAGGGGCGGTGCGCCGGGCACGACCTGGCGCCCATGACGAGTTGGTTCGGACGCGCGCCTTCCGCAGTGAAACCCTGTCGCCTGGAAGACGTGGTCGGTCAATCCGGACCTGACTGGGAACTTGTGTCCCCACCTGCCGGCCAATCGATCGTCTCCTGCGAACGTTTGCAGCCGGGCGTGCTTCACATTCGGGCCCTGCCTTCCGCCCCAGACCAGCGATCGGTCACCCTCAAGCTCGCGCTGGGACAGGACGTTCGCCTGGACCAGTTCGACGGATTGCTCGTAACGGTCGAACCGGCCTCGGTCCGGCCCAGTCTGCGCATGACGCTGACCGACGCTCAGTCGGCCGTATGGGAGTGCGGCCCGGCCGGCGATGGCGATACGCCCGGTTCACAGCTATTCCTGTTCCGCGGTATGGACTGGCAATGGCAGTCGGCACCGGCGTTCATGCCCGCCCTGAACGGCGCGTCGGCGGTTCAGTTCTCCTGCCAGTTCGCGAAACCGGCCGACGCCTTCACGTTCCGAGTGCAGGCAGTGAAGTACCCATAACCCCGCTGCTTGCCCCCGCATCGCCCAACCGTGGCAAGACCGCAGGCGGTCGTCGATTGGACTCGGCTGCCCAGTACAAGCTGCAATCCCGCTTGGCCGCGGGCCATTTCCCCGTAGAGTCACACGACTTGACTCACGCATGGAGCGAGTGTATCCTGCTAAAAGTGAATGTTATATTCTCTTTTGGCCGTAAGGAGTTCCCCGTGGTCCAGTACAAGAAAGACCCGGTTCGCGAGCGGATTACCCGCGCGGCTCTCGAAGAAATGGCTCGCTTTGGCTACGAGAAGACGACCATGGCTGCCATCGCGCACCGTGCCGACCTGGCAACCGGCAACATCTATCGCTACTTCAAGAACAAGAGCGACCTGTTTCTGGCGATTCTCCCGGATCGTTTTCTCCGCAGCATTCTGTCGCTTCTGACCAAGAAGGTTCGGGCGCTGGATGGCGTGGACGACGTGAGAACACTGCCTTCCGGTTCGCCTTTTCACCTGCTGTCGGACGAGACGCTCGACTTCATGATCGACCATCGTCTGCGGCTCATCATCCTGTTGGCCGGTACGGATGGAAGCCCGCATGAAGGGTTTTCCGAGCGAGTCGTCCGTCATCTTCAGAAGCTGGCGACCGAGCATTTTCGCTCCGTGGATCCCGGGTTCACGCTGTCGAAGCTTCAGAAGTTCAACCTTGGGCTGGCCTATCGCCACTTCGTCGGGGCAACTTCGGAGATTCTCCTGCAGTATGAGCGAGCCCAGGACATGCGGCAGGCGTTGATCGCCTATATGCAGTACCACCAAGGCGGCCTGCACGCCATGCTCGCGCGGCCGTTTCCTTCATGAGTCGAGGAGTTGCCAGTATGGCGCAGAGTGTGTTTGTCATGGGAGCGACCGGGAATGTCGGCCGCTGGCTCGTTACGGCTCTGGCAGAACGGGGAGAGAGCGTCCGTGCGGCGAGCAGGGACCCCGGCAGAGCAAGGCTCACGGCCAATCAGAACGCTGCATGGGTGGAGTTCGACGTGGAACAGCCCGATACATTTGCTACGTCACTGGAGGGCTGCGATCGCATGTTTCTCATTTCCCGTCCGGGCGATGAGCTGGCGGACCAGCACGTGCGGCCGCTGATCGAGGCGATCGAGGAATCCAGCGTTCAGCACATCGTGCATCTTTCGGCAATGGGCACGGAAGAACGTCCTGACTTCTCGCTGCGAAAGGTCGAGCGGCTCGTCGAGGCCACGGGAATTCCGTACACCCATTTGCGTCCGAACTTCTTCATGCAAGTGTATTCGACCGGAGCCCTGCGCGATTCGATCCGCAACGCGGGCAGGATCGTGCTCCCCGCAGGCGACGCAGGACTCTCGCTGATTGATGCCAGAGACGTTGCGGCGGTGGCGGCGACGGTTTTGCGCGCCCCGCAGGCGCACACGAATCGGGCATACACGCTGACCGGCGGCCGGCCTGTCAGCCATCACGAGATCGCTGCCATCATCGCGCGGGCGACCGGTCGCTCGGTGCAGTACATCCCGGTGGACGACGACACGATGTCCGGCATCTTGAAGTCGATCGGAATGCCGGAAGATCGAATCGCCCGACTGCTCGAAATGTATCGCCTCGTCCGTCTCGGCAAGTGTGAGCCGCTAGCTCCAGACGTGGAACAGCTCCTGGCGCGACGTCCCCTCGGATTTCCCGAATTCGTCGCGCAGCACGTCGATGCCTGGACTTGACTTGTGTGCAACCACCGACCATGCGGCGCAGAAGTTGGTGGACGGGCACACGGGAGCAGCTTCCGCCGGGGTTAATCGATCGAGCGTCAGGAAAGCTTCCGGCGAGCTTAGCGCAGCACGGCGAGCCGCGAGGGGCGGTCCGCTACACTTCCGGCTTCGGGGAGTTTACAATGGTGGGATGCTGATGCTCATACCGGGCTGTTTGGCTCCGATTCACCCGAAGCACGTCCCCCATTTCCTCGCCGATGTCCTGATTGTCGGCCGCGGCCTGGCCGGTTTCCGGGCGGCACTTTGGGTGAAGCGCCCCCGAAGACTGTTGTTGCACTGGCCAATGCGGTCGATTCGCGTTCCGACCACCTTCCCGCCTGCTAAGGCGCTCGCTGCTTGCTGTTGATTGTCCTCCAGAACCGCCTGCCGAGATTCCGATGCGAACTGCCTCGACTCTATTGTCCTGCGTGTTGGCCCTCTGCCTAGCATCCACCGCCTGGGGAGACGAAGCAACCACCACCGTTCGGCCGAGCGATACGGGCGCCGCCTTGGTCAATCCGGACATGGGCTGGGTGATGCATTTCTACGACGATCTCCTGAACAAGTACGGTTCGCGACTGGCGGCCTCGGACACCCTGGACGACTTTCCCGGCCTGTCGACGGTGTATCTGCGGTTGCCGTGGTCGGTCGTGGAGCCGCGGGAAGGCGAGTTCGACTGGTCGGTGGTCGACACGCCCGCCCAGCGTTGGATAAGCAAGGGGAAGAAGGTTGCCCTGCGAATCACGTGCTCGGAAAGCTGGATGCGCTACGCAACGCCGGAATGGGTGCAGAAAGCGGGCGCACGGGGCTACGATTTCACGCCCGGACAAGGCGCCCACGAAGGCGGCGTCTACTGGGAACCCGACTACGACGATCCGATCTTTCTCGAAAAGCTCGACCACTTCCTGGCCGCCATGGCCCAACACTACGACGGCAACCCCAACGTGGCGTTCATCGACATCGGTTCCTACGGCGTATGGGGCGAAGGGCACCTCGGGTCCAGCACTCGCAAGGACTATCCCGACACGGTTAAACAGAAGCACATCGATCTATACCACAAGCACTTTCCACGCACGCTTCTGGCGCTCGGCGACGACTTCATCGGGCCCCAGCGGGTCTCGCGCGCACCGTTGACCGACCACGCCCTGAAGTTGGGCATTACGCTGCGCGACGACAGCATTATGGTCCGGCCGCCTCCACGGAGTTGGTTCCACGCCAAGTTGGCCCAGCCCTTCTGGCCGCGGTTGCCGATCGTTCTGGAAACGGCACACTACGACATGTCGAAACAGAGAAATGCCTGGAGCGGCGATCTGCTCATGAAGGCCGTCGAGGACTATCACGCCAGCTACCTGTCGATCCACTGGTGGCCGCGAGAGTTCTTGGCCGAAAATCGCGAAACGATCGATCGTGTCAACCGGCGTCTCGGTTACCGTTTGCAGTTGCGCGAGGCAAGCTGGCCCAGCAGCATCGGACGAGGCCAGCCTTGGGTGGTCCGTACCCAATGGGTCAACGCTGGCGTGGCACCGTGCTATCCGGGCGGTTTCGTGGCAATCACGCTCAAGGATGCCGAAGGTGGCATCGTCGCCGTGCAGGTCGACGAATCGTTCGACGTCCGCCAGCTTCCCGTCGATGCACCGGCCAAGGCCCCTGTCCACGCACTGACGTCGACATTCGCGATCGCCCAATGTTATCGAGATGGTTCCCGGACGTATGGCCGTGACTTCGCACCCGGCAAGTACGATCTATTCCTATCCATCGGCCAGCGCGACGGCACCCCGCGCATCGCCCTGCCACTTGGCGCGGACGACGGCCAGCGTCGCTACCGGCTCGGCACGGTCGAAGTGCGTCCGTAGACCGTGCTTGACCAGGTCGTGTTGACATTCAAGGCGGTGGTTAGCATCGCGGCGAGGCAGAGGAGGCCGAGGCAGTTTGGATCGGTTTTCTCGTAGCGCGTGGCCAGGAACAGTCCAAGAGTGACCAGTCGGCAGCGGCTTGCCTGCGAAGTCTGCAGCGGTGTCTCGAATGCCTTATTGGTGCCGGCGCAGCCAATGATCGCGTTTCATCCCGGAGGCGCGGCTGCCACTCGACGCGCCTTGGGAATGCGGGCCTCGATAACGGCCGCCGACCGCGTGCGGGTTACCCCGGTGATCGGATCGGCGATGATGCCGAGGACGAAAGTGGAGAAGGGATACGTGCGCCAAGCTCAAGGCGTTCGCGACGCGGGGCGGGGAACACGCGTTGTTGGGCGATCCCTATCTGATTTCGCCGATAAGGCTCTGACGATAACAACGCCGTAAGAGCCACAGACGAGTCCACCGATGAACGCACCAGCGGGAACGGTGGCGAAACAGAAGATCCACCCAACCTAGCCCAGCCCAGGCATCACAGGGTTCAAGAGCACGCAAACTGCCCACGTGAGGAAGAAGGCAAGCACAGCGCCAACAGGAATGCCAATGAGGGCGCCTGCGACGGCAGCGAAGAATCGAGCCATACTTCAAACTCACACTCTGCTGGGTAAGTCTCAAGTAGAAGCACGGGAGGGGCTTGCAGAGTACGCCCGAAGGGATTCGAACCCCTAACCCTCGGTTCCGAAGACCGATGCTCTATCCAATTGAGCTACGGGCGCAAGTTGCATTTGTTTAAGGGCTTACTTTTGTGTGTGCTGGGGAAGTGCGAGGAGCCTGTCGGTGAGGGTCGAGCGGTTCTGGGCACAGCTTCCTCTTAACGCGATAGGTACAACCACGGTCAATTCTAACGTCCGTTTAAGGCAGGGTAAACCGGGGGGCAAGCGGACCGAGAACCGCGGCGAGGGCATCGGGGCGGGTGATCAATGCAGTGGATTCTTGGCCGAGCTGGACCGCGTCTTCCCTCGCCCGCCGGAGCCAGTCCCGCTGGAGATGCTGTGAGCCGGCCCGTCGCGTCTGGGCACCCGAGGTTCCGAAGTGACGGCGGCCGGTAGCAAGGGGGCGCAAGGCCCGGGGAGTGGCTCAACGGAATCGGCACTACTGGTTCAAGCCGAATTGCCGTCGCAACCGATGCAATCGTTAGGTTGGTGCGGCTTCGCCCTGCCATCTGGGGGACGGGGGGTAATGGAATTGCGCATTTCTCGTATTCTGAAGCCGTTGTTGGCCGCGACGTTGGTTTCAGCCCTGCCGTGCCAGGTCTACACGGCTGAAACAGCCCCCTCGCCGATCGCGGTGATCGGGTCACCAGGGGCGGAGTGGCACCCGATCGAGGTACAACAGAACTCGCTGGCGTCGATTGCCGAAGGCGTGTTTCCCCCATCGGCGCCCGATCGGCCACAGGCATCGGGCTCGGGCGATCCCGGACCGTCATTGACGTTGGACGATTTGCAGAACATGGCTCTGCAGTCGAACCCGTCCTTGATCCAGGCGGCCATGGGAGTGCGCGCCGCGCAAGGCGGTTATGTACAGGCCGGGCTCTATCCGAATCCGACGATGGCATATATCGCGGACGAAGTCGGCAACGAGGGGGCGGCGGGTTTCCAGGGCGGTGGGGTAACCCAGGAGATCGTTACCAGCGGCAAGCTGCGTCTGGAGCGGGCGGTGGCCAGCCATGAGATCCAGGAGGCGCGGGACGCCTGGGAGGCGCAGCGTTGGCGGGTGATGAATGACGTGCGTGCAGGTTACTACGAGACCCTACTGGCGCAGAAGACCATCGAAGTTAAGCGACAGCTTGTCGGCATCGACCAGCAGCTCCTCAACGCCACCGAGCAACTCCGCCGTGCCCAGGAGGTCAGCGAGGTCGATGTTTTGCAGGCCAGGGTGGAAACGGAGGATGCCCAGCTCAGCCTGAGCGAAGCGCAGGATGTCTACGTGGCCACGTGGCGTCGGCTGACGGCGGTGCTGGGACGGCCGGAGATGGAGCCCGTTTCGCTTGTGGGCGACGTGACACGCAACTTGCCCGTGCTCACGTGGGAGGACGTACTATCGCGGCTTCTGACCGAGAGCCCTGAGATCGCCCAGGCGCGTTCGGGCGTGGAGCGAGCGCGATGCGAGCTCGCCAAGCAGTGCGCCGAGCGCATTCCAAACTTCGAGATGGGCGCCGTGGTGAAGCAGGACACGGCAAACGGCTATACGGTGGTCGACGTGGGGGTCGCGGTGCCGCTGATGATCTTCAACCGCAACCAGGGCAACATCCTGCGGGCGCAAGCAGAGCTGACCTCGGCGCAGAACGATCTGAAACGCATCGAGCTGCAACTGCGCGGCCGACTTGCCACGACCTTCCAACAGTATCTCAACGCCCATCGCCGGTCGGAGAGGTACGCCGGGACGATCATTCCCAACGCCCGAAAGTCGCTCGACATGACCACCACCGGGTACCGGCAGGGCGAGCTTCCATACCTGACGCTGCTGATGGCGCAGCGGACGTACTACGACACGACGTTGCGGTATCTCAGCAGCTTGGAAGAACTGTGGGACCGAAGCGTCAACCTGGAGGGAATGTTGCTGCGAGGCGGCCTGTCGGCGCCTGCCCGCAATTAGATCTCTGCCAGATCTTGCAGCGCAGCATGGCGTTGTCCGTCCTGGCATGTCATGCCGGTGCCGCGGGCCGGGCGGGGGCCATTCCAAAATGCCCGCAACGGCCTTCAGCGGACCAATCCGCCTTGCGTGTCGCCGATGCTGATGCCCTTCATGGCCAAGGCTACGGCCTCGGGATTCGACGCCAGTCGCAGCGCCTCGGTGCCGCTGATTTCGCCGCGGTTGTACAGTTCGGCCAGGTGCTGATCGAACAACTGCATACCACTGTCGCGGTTGGCAATCGCCTGCGTGAGGCTCGAAATGCGGTTTTCGAGGATGGCTTTTCGGATCACGGGCGTATCGCGCATGATTTCGACCACCGGAACGCGTCCGCCCGACTTGCGCTTGGCGAGCCGCTGGCTAATGACGGCCGCCAGGTTCGTGGCGAGCTGCAACAGCAGCAGTTCCCGTTCGCCCGGCGGAAACAGCGCGATCAGCCGCTGGACGGTCAACGAGGCATTCGTCGTATGGACCGTGCTGAAGACGAGGTGGCCGGTGTCGGCTGCCTGCATGGCCGTACGCATGGTCTCGAGGTCGCGAAGCTCGCCGACGAGAATCGCGTCGGGGTCCTGGCGCAGCGCCCCGCGGAGCGACTCGGCGAAACCGGGCGTATCGCGGCCGATCTCGCGCTGGGCAATCAGCGACTTCTGAGAGGTGTGGACAAACTCGATGGGATCTTCGATCGTGATAATCCGCAATCGCTTCGTGCGGTTGAGAAAGTCGATCATCGCCGCGAGCGTCGTACTCTTGCCGCTGCCAGTCGTGCCGGTGACCAGAACCAGTCCCCGCTCTTCTTCCGCGATTTCCTGAATCGCCGGCGGCAGGCAGAGTTCTTCAAACGCCTTGATCTTCAAGGGGATCGTTCGGGCGACGATGCACAGGCGGCCCTGCTCGTAGAAGATGTTGATGCGGAAGCGGGCCAGATCGGGAATGAAGTACGAGAAATCGCCGCTCTGCTTAGCATCGACCTGCTCCAGTCGAGCTTCGCCGGCCAGCTGCGTTGCTAATTGGCGGATTTCTTCCGGCGTGATGGGCGGCAAGTCCATGAACGTCATCGTGCCGTGCCGGCGGATGATGGGCGGACTTTCGACTTGCAGGTGCAAATCGCTGGCGTCGAACTGAACGGCCGCGCGCAGCAAGCGGTTGATGTCCATGGCAATTCCCCCCGAAATACTGCGGCCCAGTCGAAACACCGCGGCGGCCTCGACCCGCGTATTGTGAATCATGTCGATTCTTTGCAAAATCCGCCAGTCCTGTGCGGGCAGCAGGCTGGGCGTCGCAGAAGACGCCCGACCAGGGGGGTGGCCCGCTATAGAGGGTCCAAGGTCAGAACCCTCGACAGCCTCGGCACCGGGCGATACAGTGGGTGTCATCTGTTCGGATTCGAGTGGCGCTGGTCGGAATCGACCGCATCGACAAGGAAAGGAACACCCGCATGTCGGAGGCATCCCTGTTGACCCGCGAGACCGACGGCGTACTCGTCGTATCGTTCGGCGAGGCGAGAATCGCTGGAGAACGGCTGATTCAGGAGATCGGCAATCAGCTTCAGGAACTGGTCCCCCAGGCCGCGACGGACGGGAGAATGCTGCTGGATTTCTCCGGCGTCGACTTTGTCTCTTCTCTCATGATCGGCCAGATCCTCCGATTGCAGAAGCAGTGCCGCTTGAATGAGGTCCGCCTGAAGCTGTGCAACCTGTCGCTGAACGTTCTCGAGGTGTTCAAGCTTACCGGCCTGACGAAACTCCTCGAGATCCATACCGACGCCGATCAGGCGATGGAGGCTTTCGGCCCATCGGAGTCGGCCTCGGATCGGTAGTGCGTGTCGCATTTGACTGCAGCGTTCGCGGCAGCGTGTTTCTACGATTGGGGAAAGCGAAATACACGCTACGGTTACGCCGAATGCGCTCTATTGATGCTTGTATTGAAAACGGAACAAGGGGTCCGACCCAATCCTGATCTTTCGGCCTCCCGATGGTCGGCCTCGTTCCAGTTCCAATGCAGGACCCAATAGGTTGGCATTGCTTCGCTACGGCCGCGCGAGCTTCTTCGTCACGCTCTTGCCCGTCTCCAGACCGCCGGGCAATTTCACCACGACCCGCGACCGCGGTGGGCCGTCGAGCGTTTGCACGGAATCGCCCTGGAACTTGCCGCTTAGCTCGACGGCAACAACGTCCGTCTTACCATCGGGGCTGGATACCGAGATTTCCAGTCCGCCGGTCGTCGGGCGCAGCAACAGCAGGCACGCGCGATCCACTCGGACGGTCGAATCGTCTGTCAGCGACACTTGGCCCGGCTCGTAGAAGGCGACGCCCGCGATGCCCAGCTTCTCTTGAAGCACTGCCTGAACCGAAGGATCGTTGCGGACGACCCGCACCGGCAGCCGATCCACGTAGGACGCCACGGCGTCGGCATCGATGCCGGGCACGACCGCATATGCGTACGTAGCCTTCTGGGGATGCTTGCCGTGGTCGATCCAGAGTGCGGAAACGTCGTCGGAAATCGGCTTCTCGGGGTAACGGTGGCTGATCTGCCGCCACGATCCCGTGCGCTTCTCGTTGCTGGCCGCGATGCGTGCCGGCTGGAGCAGCAGGTGAGCGACCTGGTCATGCCAGACCCATCGTGCTTGGTCAAGCGAGTGCTCACCCCGTGCGACTTCCCGCGAACGCTGGCTGTCGGCCATCCTCACGGGGCCGGACAGCCGGCACTGGTAAATCGTCGTCAGGACGGGATTGTCGGACGTGCACGTGATTCCTGCACCCAGGCAAACGTACTCATCATCGAAGAAGAACCAGCTCTTGCGAGCGGCCAACGGCCCGCGGCTGAAGTCCAGCGCCGCCATTCCATACATGCCGTCGGATACGCCACCTACGAACGCCCGCTCGCCCTTCACTCGCGGCGATCCGGTCAGCTCCGGCTTCTGTTCGACGGTCGTGCCCGGGATCTTCTGCCAGTCCCAGACGGGATAGATGTCGGCGTACTCGCGTCCCGTCCGCATCAACACGTTGCAGCCGTCGGCGACGTGATGACTCTTCAAGCCCTCCTCGTTGCATGGTGCATCGGTATTGGCCGTTCTGTTCGAATACATCCGGGCCGACGCATAATAGGCGGGCCGATGATGGACCATCATGTCGGATCGCCAGAAATGCCGGTTCCCGACCAGCGCCGGCGCCGGGCGCCCCGATGTACGAGCGTCCAACGCACGGACCTCGTCCTCGCGCCCCGTCGGCAGGGCTAACAGCGAACGTGCGGCGCTTGTGAGGTACCGGGCATCCTGCCCATGCCGGGCGATCTGGCGCCCGCTTGCGCCGAAGTCGGTAGCGCTGCCCCGGCACAGCCACTGGTCTCCGTCCAGGATCAATCGGCTGAGGATCGCGATCTTCTCCGGCGGGAAGGCCCATCGTGTTCCTGCCACCTGCGTGGCAATCCGCGTGCAGTCGGTGGCAAACGCGGCCCCGTACCCGTGACTGTAGAGACACGGACCGTGCTGATGGAAACTGAAATCGGCCTGGACTCCTTCGCCCGAACTGATCCGGATCTCGTCAGTGATCTTCCGATAGGCCTTGCCCACCAGTTCGGGATCGTTTTCGAGGATACCGCGAATCGCCGTGATTTCGCTCACCCAAACGAGGTTCTGCCCGGTCATGCCGATCTTGGCCCGCTTGAGGATTTCTGCGGCCTTGCTGCGTTGTTCGGGCGATAGCTCGTCGTTCAGAAGCAGCAGGCTTCGCTCCAAGATCTTCGGGACGCCGATGTCGTTCCACCACCAGTTCGGATTCCTAAAATCGTGGTCCAGCCAGTAGTCGAGGCTCCGAAAAACGGCTCGCCGCAAATCTGCGTCTCCGTGAAGCTCCGATGCCGGCGCGGCGTACGCTTGAGCCAGCAGTGCCAACCGGCTCAAATGCTCGGTCGTCCTCCAGTACGAACCCAGCCGATCCTGGTAGTCGATATCGGGCCAACTCCCGTCCGCTTGCAACGCTTCGGCACACTTCCGGACCGCCTTGGCATCTACGCGCCCGAGCAATGGGGCGAGCATCCTTTGGCGAATCGTCTCCAGATCATCGGATGCTCGTTTCTCTGCGCCGTGGCCGCGTTGGCCGACGAAAGTGGTCATAAGAGCGATGCTTCCCACAAATAGCGCGATGCGCGGGATCGGGCCAGATGCGTTCGAGCAAGACATGCGATTCTCCGGCGGGGATTCAGTGGAAGGAGATTGGCGGGGCCGTACGCAAACAGGATGGGAAGTGGCAAGCCGGCCGCAGTCGCTCGTGGCTCGTTCTTCCCTAGAAGGCAGGTGTGTCTCAGCCCCATCTTACCACACACAACGCCGAAATGCATAAAGACCTGCGTGTTCGCTTCCACTGCCGGTCCGCCAGCATGCCTGTCCCTACTTGGCGTTCGCCCGGCGATCGTCTTACAATGGATGCCGGATCGCCGCTCCTCTCATCGCATGGAGATGCCATCATGTGGGCCTCGCTGGTTCTCGCAGCCGCCGTTGTTGGACAAGCCCCGGCCGAAACGTCGTCTGCCAGCGAGACCGGCGCGCAAGAGCAAGTGATTCTGCGGCTCGTTCGCCAGTTGGATTCCCCCCGTCTGGCCGAGCGGCAGAAAGCGGAGGACGAGCTGACGAAGATGGGCCCGCCGGCGCTTGAGTGGCTTCCCACGTCGACCGATCGGTTGTCGGCCGAGGTGCAGCAGCGTCTGGAGCGAATCCGACATGCGGTGCAGAAGCAGTTGATTGAAACCTACGTGGAACCGACGCGTGTGACGCTGCGAGGCGAGGCAATGCCACTTTCGAAGATCCTGGCGGCCATCCAGGACCAAACCGGCAACCGCATCCAGCTACGGGCCCCGCCGGCACCCAACGAGCCGCCCCTGACTGTCGACTTCGACAAGGCGCCCTTCTGGCAGGCGCTGGACGACGTGGCGCGCCGCGCCGGGCTGCAAGTCTATCCGTTCGGCGACCAGGCGGAGCTCACTCTTATTCCCCAGCCGAACGGCGAAGTCGCACAGCCAAACCTGACCAGTTGTTCGGGTTCGTTTCGTTTCGAGGTAGTCAGCGCGTTGGCCAAACGGACGTTTCGCATTCCCCAGAGCGGCACATTGGATCTGGCGATCGAAGTCGCCTGGGAGCCCCGGCTGTCGCCGATCGCCCTGACGCAGCCGATCGCCGCCATTCAGGCCGTCGACGAGCGTGGGAAATCGATCGTCGTGTCGGAGAAACGTGCGGAGCTCGAAGTCCCGGTCACACCTCAGGCGAAGGCGGTGCAGTTCCAAATTCCCTTGAAACTCCCGTCGCGCGACGTGAAGAGCATCGGAAAGCTACACGGTACGATCAACGCGCTGTTGCCCAGCAAGGTCGAGACCTTCCGTTTCGACCGGCTCACCGAGGCCAACAACGTTCGGAAACGCGTCGGCAGCGCAACGGTCACTTTGCAGCAAGCCCGCAAGGACGACAGCATTTGGCAAATCCGCATTCTGGTCAGTTACGACCAGGCGCATGGCGCCCTGGCCTCGCATCGGAGCTGGATGTTCAGCAACGAGGCCTACCTGCAAGCGTCCGACGGCGAGACGGTTCCCTACGACACGTTCGAGAGCATCGCCCAGAGCGAGAACGATTTCGGTGTGGCGTATCTATTCGCCTTGGAGAAGCCGCTGGACGAGTACACGTTCGTCTACAAGACGCCCGGCGCGATCCTCTCCGCGGAACTCAACTACGAGTTCAGCAACATCGAGTTACCCTGAGTCGCAGCGGGGCCGAACGCCCGCCCCCTGCGCTCAGTTGGCAGGCCCGCCGCTGGTGAGGACGTCGGCCAGGGCGAAAGCGGCAATCACCAGCGCGTGCTGGATCTCGCCGCGGCGGATCATCTCGGGCACGTCCGCCAGAGGCCGCAGGACGACTTCGATCTGTTCGAAGGCGTCGGGCTGTGGTTCGCCGGCTTTGCTGCATCCTTCGGCCATCACCACGTGCAGATGGGCGCTGTTGATGGCCGGATTGGGCAACATCTGGCCCACGTAGTGCAAAGAGCGAGCCACGAACCCGGTCTCTTCTCGCAACTCCCTGGCCGCCGCCGTTTCCGGCGACTCGCCCGGATCCAGCACTCCACCAGGCACTTCCAGGACGACCCCCTGAACGCCGTGGCGGAACTGGCGGACGAGGATGAGGTGGTCATCGTCGGTCGCCGCAAGGATAAGGACCCAGTCGAGCGAATCGCACACCACGAAAGACGACTCGGCGCCGGTCGGCTCGAAACGGTACCGATCCTCGCGGAGTTGGAGAACCGGGTATTCGGCAATGCAGCGACTGTCCAACAACGTCCAACTGCGATCGGGCATACGAGATCTTTCCGCTCCAGGGCTTGCTCCGCGGCAGCCACAAAGCCCAAGGCCGCCATGAAGATGTGAATGATACTCCATTTGCCCGCGATGGCGTAAGGCGCCGGCCCAGTCACCCCCCAGAATGGGTCGATGGTTCAGCCGTCTTGATGTGTGAATCGGGCCCTGCGTCTGCTCGGTGCGGCCACATATCGGGCGCCGCGCCCTTGAGCCGGCAAGCGTCTCTTGCGAACATGGAGCCATCACCACACGACATTCCGGGAGACGCTCATGATCCGCACGTCACTCCTCACAATCGCCTTGCTCTGCTTCATGTCCGGCACCCAAGCCGACGAACTTCAGGTGATCCCGAAAGGCGTCGACGGCGTCGCCCCTCAAGCCCTAACGCACCAGTACCTGATGGGTCTGACGCGGGAGGCTCTCGACCGTTCGGACCGGAACTACGAAGAACTCAAAACGTCCGACGACCTGCTCGCCCACCAGAAACGCATGCGCGATTTCTTCTTCCAGCAGTTGGGCGAATTGCCTGAGCGGACGCCGTTGGAGCCCAAGGTCGTCGGCCAACTCCAGCGCGATGGTTATCGGATCGAGAAGGTCATCTACCAAAGCCAGCCCCGGCATTTCGTTACGGCAGTTCTCTATCTTCCCGCGACGAAGCCGCCCTATCCCGGCGTGCTCGTTCCCTGTGGGCACACGGCCACCGGCAAAGCGGGCGAGACCTATCAGCGAGCGTGCATTCTTCTGGCCAAGAACGGGCTGGCCGTCCTCTGCTACGACCCGATCGACCAGGGAGAGCGATTCAATCTTTTCGACGAACAGGGCAAGCCTTGCCTTGGCGGGACCACGGGCCACAGCATGGCGGGCGTGGGTGCCATTCTCGTCGGGCGCAACACGGCCACCTACCGCATTTGGGACGGCATGCGCAGCATCGACTATCTGCAGAGCCGGCCCGAGGTCGATGCCGACCGCATCGGCTGCACGGGCAACTCCGGCGGTGGCACGCTGACCAGCTACCTCATGGCCCTCGATCCCCGGATCAAGGTGGCCGCTCCCAGTTGCTACCTGACCAGCATGCGGCGGTTGATGGAAACGATCGGTGCTGCCGACGCGGAACAGGACATCCACGCCCAGATCGCTTTCGGCATGGGCCACGCCGATTACGTACTCATGCGGGCGCCGAAGCCCACGCTCATGTGCACGGCCACGCACGACTTCTTCGACATCCAAGGTTCCTGGGATACGTTCCGCCGCGCCAAGCGTTTCTACACCCGCATGGATTTCGCGGAGAGAGTCGACCTGGTGGAGACCGACGCCAAGCATGGTTTCTCGACTCAACTGCGCGTGGCGGCCGTGCGCTGGATGCGCCGCTGGCTGCTGAATATCGACGATGCGATTACCGAGCCGGACTTCCCGATCGCCACCGTCGAAGAGTTGCAGTGCTCGCCGCAAGGGCAAGTGATGCGGATCGACGGAGCTAGAAACGTCTACGACCTCAACGCCGAGCTCGAAAGCAAGTACGCCCCGCTGCGCAAGAAGTTCTGGAAGGACACCGATCCCAAAGCGGCCCTGGCCGAGGTCCGCCGCATCACCGGCATCCGCCCATTGGAAAAGCTGCCCGAAATCACCGTGAAGAAAATGGGCCAAATCGATCGCCAGGGCTACCGGATCGACAAGCTGATCCTCACGTCGAAGAACGGCCTTCCCTTGCCGGCACTGGCCTTCGTGCCGCAGAGACCGGCATCCGAAGCCATGCTCTATGTGAACGGAAACGGCAAGTCGGCCGACGCGGCACAGGGCGGCCCCTTCGAGAAACTCGCACTGAACGAAGGCGGCTCGCCGCGCGTCGTCCTGGCCGTCGATCTTTGCGGCCTCGGCGAGTTGGGCGTCTCCGACAAGAGCCGGGTTGCTCAGTATGTCGGCCCCAATTGGAAGGACATCTTCCTGGCATACATGCTCGATCGCCCCTACCTTACGCTGAGGGCCGAGCAGATCCTCGCTTGCGCCCGTTTTCTGGCCGGTTACGAGTCGGCCGACAGCCGGCGCCCCGTCCACTTGGTTGCCATCGGCGAGTGCGGCCCGCCCGCCCTCCATGCGGCCGCCTTGGAACAGGAACTGTTCGCGTCGCTGCTGTTGAAACAGTCGCTCGTCAGTTGGGTCGACGTGGTGCGACAACCGTTAGCGAGAAACCAACTGGCCAACGTGATCCACGGCGCTCTGAAGGTGTACGACCTGCCCGACCTGGTCGCCGTGCTGCCGTCCAAGAAAGTGTCGATTCGCGATCCGCAGAACGCGCTCGGCGAACCGATTCCCTCCAAACCCTGATCTCCTGAAAGCTTCGATTTTCCATGCGCAACAAGTTCTCTCGCCGCGACATCCTTCAGGCCGGCGTCGGCCTCGGCACCATGGCCCTCTGCGCCACTGGGGCCACGGCAGCCGACCGTGCCAGCCAGTCCCAAGAGCCCTTTGGTTTCTGTTTCAACACGGCCACGATCCTCGGCCAGAACCTTCCGCTGGACCAGGAGGTGTCGATCGTCTCAAAGGCCGGCTACCAGGCGATCGAAATCTGGATTCGCAATCTCCAGCGATACGTCGATGGCAACGGCTCGCTGCCCGACCTGAAGAAGCGCATCGCCGACCTGGGGCTCACTGTCGAAAATGCTATCGGCTTCGCCCATTGGGCGGTCGACGACGATGCCGATCGCGCCAAGGCCTTGGAGCAACTGCGCAAGGAGATGGATCTGCTCGCCCGGATCGGATGCAAGCGGATCGCCGCGCCGCCGGCCGGGTTGCACAACGTCGCCGGTGTCGACCTGCGAAAGCTGGCCGAACGCTACCGCACCGTGCTCGAGCTGGGGCGCACCATGGGCATCGTCGCGCAACTCGAACTTTGGGGAGGATCCAAGACGCTCAGTCGCCTGGGCGAAGCGGCCTTCGTCGTCATCGAGGCAGCTCATCCCGACGCTTGCCTGCTGTTGGATGCCTACCATCTCTACAAGGGCGGCAACGACTTCGTCGGTCTCAACCAGCTCAACGGCGCGGCCATGCATGTCTTTCACATGAACGACTACCCGGCCGACCCGCCCCGCGAGACGATCACCGACGGCCATCGCATCTACCCGGGCGACGGCATCTGCCCTCTGAAAGCCGTCCTGCGCACCCTTCACGCAACTGGGTTCCGCGGTATGCTATCGCTGGAACTGTTCAACAAGGACTTGTGGAAGCAAGATCCCTTGGAAGTCGCCCGCACGGGCCTCGCCAAAATGAAGGCGGTGGTCGGCTCGGCCTTGGCGTA
Organism: Thermoguttaceae bacterium; assembly: GCA_963674835.2. Taxonomy (GTDB): domain Bacteria; phylum Planctomycetota; class Planctomycetia; order Pirellulales; family Thermoguttaceae. The sequence continues at coordinate 3,399,921 of CAXXKC010000003.1, read as the reverse complement.
ACACCAGCGCGCGACTGGTCCATCCGCAAAATGCCCCGGCGGTAATATCCTATTCCGGCAGCGGCTTGCCCTTGGTTTCGGGGGCGAAGGGCAGCACCAGCAAGCCGATCACGTAGACCATGCCGACCGTAATGGCAGCCCAGCGGAACGGGTACTTCACACCGAGATCCACGTATAGAACGTTCAGGGCACCGAACATGATCGGCCCCACCGCTGCCAGGTAACGGGCCACGTTGTAGCAGATTCCGGTACCCGTGCTCCGCAGCCGCGTCGGGAAGAGCTCGGGGAAGTAGATGGCATAGCCACCGAACGCCGACAATGTGGCAAAACCCAGAAGCGGGATCATCCACCAGATCTGCGATACCGAGTTCATGAACCCAAACACGAGGATGATCGTGCCCAGTGCGACTACGAACGAGGCAGCGAAGGCGGCCCGGCGACCCGAGCGTGCGGCAAGCCACGTGAAGGCCAGGATTCCCAGGAAGGCACCCACGTCCTGCAACGCTGTGGCGATCGACGTGTAACGGTCTTGAAGCGTCGCAGAGAGGTCCGCCAAAACGTGACTGCGAAGCAACTCGGGCGACCAGAAACCGACGCCCCAGAGCCCGATCTGTCCGGCCAGCCCCAACGTCACTCCAACCAGCACGGCGTATCGCCACCGCCGATCTCCAAACAGCTCTCGCCAACTGCCAAGCTTGGCCGACTGCTCCTGCTTCGGCGATTCCTTTGCGCGTTGCTTGGCCGCGACCCACGTTTCCGGCTCTTTCACGTACCGCATCACGAAGACGACCAGCACGGCGGGAATCAGGCCCGCAGCATACATCAGTCGCCAGCCGGCAAAGCCCTGGGCACCGAACACTTCCCAACCAAGTTGAAGCGTCACAGGCAACAGAACCAACCCGATGAGCGAGCCGATGACGTTGCCGATCGCCGACATAGCCTGGAGCAACCCCAGTGCATGAGGCCTCGCCCGCGTGGGCATCACTTCGGCCACGAGCGCCACGCCTGCGGCAAACTCACCGCCAACGCCGAGGCCCGTTAGGAAACGGCAGATCATGAAGTCCCACCACGTGACCGACAGGGCCGATATGGCGGTGAAGAAGGAGTAGATCACGATCGTCAGCAGCATCGTCTTGGCGCGGCCCCATCGGTCGCCCATGATGCCGAAGATGATGCCGCCGGTAGCCCACCCGATCAGCAGGACCGCTGTGGCGTACCCGCCGTACTTGTTCACGATCGGGTCGGCCGACGACACTCCCAACAGCTCCGCCAGTGCCCGGCTTCGTGAAAGCACGAAGATGCGCTGGGACATCGTATCGCACATCCATCCCAGCGTGGCTACGGAGAGAATCCACCAGTGATAGCCGTTGAGTTCGCGATACCACGCTCGTGGGGTTGCGTCGGTGGTGGCAGCAGGGTCTTTGTCGGCCATCGGGCACTCTCCTGGACGTCTGAAATTGGCGGTGCTAACAACTTACCCGATGTTGCGCCCAACCACAACCCATTGAGAGTGCACACATGCCACTCTTCAGCAAGAGGGCTTCGATTCGCACATCAGGCCACGTCGCGGCCCGTCAGGCGATCCAATTCGCAGTAGAGGTCGTCCAGCAGGACCGGCTTGGACAGGACCGCCCGGACCCCGCCGGTCCGGAGTCGAGCTTCGTCCCCGATCCGCGGGAAGTTCACCAGCGCGATCGTCGGAACCCGGCCCAATGTGCTCGCCCAGCGATCGAGCTGCCCGAGTTCGGCGTCGAGCTCGCCCTCGAAGTCGAAGACCAGAGCGCTGGCGCCCTCCACTCGCACCGGTTGGCGGCCATGCAGCCACGCGGTTGCGTATCCTCGACGCCGGCACGCCGCCACCAGCCAATCCTGCATCTCGTACTGCCGCGCATAGATGGCGATCAGTCCGTGCCGGCATTCCTTGGTCTGCTCTGCCAAAGTCAGAAACCGTTCTTCATCGCTGGCCGTGCTTGGCAGTCCCCAACTCGAACATCGCCCTGGGCCAACGCCCGCAACTCGGACCGGCACCGCGGCGTCCACTGGTGCCAGTACACACGGATGACTCCCGGCCACGGTCTGCCCGTCCGCGCCTCGCCTTCGCACCAACTTCCCAACAGCCCCAACACCCGCGCCAGCGGCGCCGCGCGGCGCAGCCGCTCGACTTGTTCGGTCGTCACCTGACCGGGGAAAGCCTGGGCGATCACGATCAAGTCGGGCACCAACCCCTGGGCCAGCATTGACTCGGCGGCTGTCACGTCCACTGCCGCGGTCATCGAACAGGACGAACGCAATGCGTCGACCGCCTCGCGAAACTCGGTCCGCTGCGCGTCGCCGACCAGTAGAGCCACGATGTCGTTCACAGGATCCAATCCTAACTATCGCGGAGGCTTCAACCGAGCGTTTGCTCCGTCTCGGCGATGAGCTCATGCGCCGCCCTCACATCGGGAGCTGCGCGCAACGCGTCCAAGAATCCCGGCGCGCCGATGACGCGGCTCAGTCGTGCCAGCGTCCGCAGATGTCCATGATCGCTCACGGAACAAATCAAGAAGAACACGTCGGTCAGCATGCCACGACTGCCCGAGAACGGAATGCCCGCCTGCGTGATTCCCAAAGCGAGAAACGCCTGGCCCAGTATGCTCGCCATCGGGCGGCGCGGGTGCAAGAGGGCCACGCCATTGTCCAGCGCCGTTGGCGCCATCTCTTCGCGGGCTCGGACCGCTTCGAGGATCTTCTCCGGATCCCACAGCCAACCGGTCTGGGATGCCAACTCGACCATGGCCGTCAGCGCCGAACTCCGCGTCCGGGCATGCAGCGGAATCGCGATGGCCGCTTCGGGGAGCATCTCGGCCAACACGACCTCCTGCTCGTGCCCCTGACCCGGCGCCGTCTGAAGGACCCCCTCCACCTCGATCAACTCGTCGCCGTCGGAGAGGCCGATGCGATCTTCGAGCCAATGGTGGATGTCGGCCCGGCTGAATCGCCACTGTCCGGCCACCTTCCTGCCCGGCACCTTGCCGCGATCGGCCAACCGCGACACTTGCTGGGGCGTGAGATGGAGATACCTGGCCAAATGTTCGAGATCGAAGTCTTCGGTAACCATTTTGGGTGGGGCGCCTTTCGCCGAGCGGCTTCGCTACAGCCGGCAGGATTGCCCGCAGCTATCGGGCAGATTCTCTGAATGTTCCCCGATTGACGGCCGTTTGTCCAGTCGCTGCATCGCGATTTTCACCTTGACAGGACCCCGAAAATTCGGACAATCCGGCCGCCTTATCGATGGCAGTTTCACCCGCGCCGGCTGACAAGGATGTCGGTTGGGTCTGCGGATTGCCCCAGACTGCCGGACGATGGAGCACTTGTTGGGTGCCCTAAGGCATGGAGGCCCCGGGCGATGCAGTCTTGTCCCGATCCTGTCAACCCGATCCGCTTGCAGGACGTGTTGTCCGACGTCGAACTCGGCAACGCCTCTGATCTGTGCATCACGTCCTGCACCTGCCGCTCGCAGGACGTCGTGCCCGGCGATCTGTTCGTTGCCGTACCCGGAACCACGTGCGACGGCCGCCAATTCGTTCATGACGCGATCGCGCGCGGTTGCACGTCGATCCTCGCCGAGCAGCCGGTCGAGCATGTCGGCGTGCCCGTGTGCTATGTCCCCAACGTTCGGGACGCGTACGGCCGAATCTGCCAGGCCCTGGCCGGTAACCCTAGCCGACACCTCAAGGTGATCGGCATCACGGGAACCAACGGCAAGACGACGACCAGCTACCTGATGGCCAGCATCCTCTACCACGCCGGCTACCAGTCCGGCATCGTCGGCACGCTGGGTTGCTTCGACGGCGAGGAGTTCCACGAGGCGACGATGACGACACCGCCGCCGGACCTACTGGCACGCCACCTGGCACGCATGGTCCGCAACGGATGTTCGCATGCCGTCATGGAGGTATCCAGCCACGCCCTGGATCAGTCGCGCGTTGCTGGAATCGGCTTCGATGTCGCCTGCGTGACGAATGTGCGCCACGATCACCTCGACTATCACCACACCATCCAGGACTACCGGCTCAGCAAGTCGAGACTGTTGGACTACCTGATGCCCGAAGGTTTCGCCGTGCTCAATGCCGACGACCCCACGGCCGTTGGCTACCTACATCACCACGACGGACCCGTGCTGACCGTAGGCGTTCGCTCGGCGGCCGAAATCACGGCCACGATCGTCGAGGAATTTGTGAGCGAACAGACCTTCCTCTTGACGGCCGGAATTGATACGATCCCCGTCCGCACGCGAATGATCGGTCTGCACCACGTGTACAACTGCCTGACGGCAGCGGCCGTCGGACTGGTGTACGGGATCGATTTGGCGACGATCGTGCGCGGCCTGGAAGCCGTCGATTCGCTCGCCGGAAGATTGCAGCGGCTGGAATGCGGCCAACCCTTCGGCGTCTTCGTCGACTTCGCCCACACGCCCGACGCGTTGAGCGGATCGTTGGCCACCCTGCGCAACGTCGCGCCCGGCCGGATCCTGTGCGTGTTCGGTGCCGGCGGCGACCGCGACCGAGCCAAACGCCCGCTCATGGGGCGCGCCGTCGAGGCCGCAGCCGACTTAGTCTTCCTCACCAACGACAATCCGCGCACGGAGGATCCGGAATCGATCTTTGCCGATATCCTGGCCGGCTGCGAAACGCCCGATTTGGTCCGCGTCATTCCGGATCGAGCCCAGGCGATCGCCGAGGCCCTCGCCGCCGCCCAGCCGGGCGACTGCGTGCTGATCGCCGGCAAAGGCCACGAAAAATGCCAAATCATCGGTCAACAGCGGCACCCCTTCGACGACGCTGAAGTGGCCGCAGACTGGCTGTACACGCACGTTCCTGCAGCCAACATCAGTTAACCCTCAACAGCACAATTGCCCAAACAACCCACAACACGGCCCGCTGGGCTGTTCCATAGAGAGTGATGGTAACGGATCGTGGCGACTCCCTCGGATACAGTTGCTGACTTGCTTCGCGTGATCGGTGGCACTTTGACCACGCCTCCGGGCTCGACGTCGGACCCGCTTGCCGCGCCGTTGGGCCGGATCGTAACCGACAGCCGGGCTGTCGGAGTCGGCGACGTCTTTTGGGCCCTTACCGGAAGCAAACACGACGGGGCCGACTTCGCCGACGAAGCCTTCCATCGCGGCGCCTCCGGGGTCGTTGCCGCCCGTCCGGTGGAAACGCCCGAGCCCGGTTGGTCCGTGCTCGTGCCCGACACGTTGCACGCTCTGCAAGAGTGGGCCGCCGCGTACCGGCAATCGTTCCCCGGTACGGTCATCGCCGTCACCGGCAGCGTGGGCAAGACGACCACGCGTCAGATGATCCACACCGTGCTGCGCAGCCGTCTGGCCGGCACGGCCAGTCAGCGCAACTACAACAATCACATCGGCGTCCCGCTCAGCATCCTGCAGATCGGCCCCACCGACGAGTACGCGGTGCTCGAGATGGCCGCCAGCGGCCCGGGCGAAATCGCCGAGCTGGCTGCGCTGAGCCGCCCGAACATCGGCGTCATTACCAATATCGCCGATGCCCACCTCGGCGGATTCGGCAGCCAGCGAGCCATCGCCAAGGCCAAGACCGAACTGCTGGCCGCCTTGCCGCTGGATGGTCACGCGATCCTCGGCGACGACCCCTGGCTCCGCCGCATGGCGCGGAAGTCCCGGGCACCAATCACGTGGGTCGGGCCTGGCAACCTCTGCGACCTGTCGGCGAGCAACGTGCAGTGCGGGCGCGGTGAGCTGCGTTTCCGAATCGATGGCGTCGACTTCTGCGTGCCTGTCTGGGGACGTCACCACCTGACCTCCGCCCTGATGGCGGTGGCCGTGGGGCGCATCCTCGGTGTCGAGCTGCCCGAAGTCGCCGCCGCGCTGGAACAGTTTGCGTCCCTGCCCATGCGTTGCGAGGTGATCGAAACCCGCGGCGCCACGGTCATCAACGATGCCTACAACGCCAGTCCCACGGCCATGCGAGCAGCGTTGGAACTGCTCCGCGACTTCGACGCGCCCGGACGACGAATCATCGTCTGCGGCGACATGGCCGAACTGGGCGACGAGTCGATTCGGCTGCATCGCCAACTCGGCGTCGAGATCGTCAGCCTCTGCGGAGCCGATCTGCTGATCGCTTGCGGCCAGTACGCTCGCGACGTCGTCGCCGGGGCACGTGCCGCGGGAATGCCGGCGACGCGAGCGATCCCCTGCCGCACTCCCGAAGAAACCCTCCCGTTCCTCGGGCAGGTTATTCTGCCCGGCGACGTGGTCCTCGTGAAAGGTTCGCGCGTGATGGCCATGGAACGACTTGTCGAGGCCATGCAACGCTATCCGCAGCGCCGTACCGCTTGAGACTATCACCGGAAAAGGAGTCCACAAGACACGTCCCGCTCAGTACCGACTAGTTGTGAAGTTCCACCGATCGTGTTGAGAATGCGGGAACTCAACACGGCCCTCCCTCCTGGGGCCGGAGCAACAAACTTGCCGATTCCTGCGGCTTCTGGGTCGGCCGCCTCGGCAAGTGCTTCTCGGTGGAGCTTGTGACTGAGCGCCGGGGCGGTGTATCCGCACCGTCCCGGCAGCTCAGGGATATCGAGAAGGGCTCGGGAACCGAAGTTCATCGCGATCGGCGTCTTGGCCCCAGCCCTCCGTCCGGCAATCCGAATCCTCCCGGCCTGCTATGCTTCTCTGGTTGTTCCGCATCGTTGAAACGTCGCTGGCCGACGGCTGGGTCGATCGCCTCGCCGCCCTGGAGAAGATCACTTTTCGCGCCTCGCTGGCCGCGATGATCAGCTTCCTGCTGGCAACACTCCTCGGTGGGCGGCTCATCGCCTGGCTCAAACGCCACTTCCGCGAGCCGATCAAGTGCGATTCGCCCCACGTGCGCGAGCTGCACCAGTCCAAGGCGGCCACGCCCACCATGGGTGGCCTCTTTCTGGTGGCCGGTCTTGTCGCCGGCCTCACCCTGTTCGCCGACCTGGGCAATCGCTTCGTGCAGACGTCGCTGCTGGTGGCCGTCGGGCTGGGACTGCTCGGCGCCATGGACGACCTTACCAAGCTGCGCGGCACGGCCAAAGGCATCTCGGCGCGAACGAAACTGGGCGGCCAGATCGCGGTCGCCACGGTTGCCGCGATTCTTCTTTACCAATATCAGTCCACCCTGCCCGATGGCCTCCAACTGCGAATCCCCATGACCACGCTCTCTTGCTCGCTCGGTCTGGGGTTCATTCCGTTGGCGGTGCTGGTGATCGTCGGCTCGTCCAACGCCGTCAATCTGACCGACGGCCTGGACGGCCTGGCCGGCGGCTGTTTGCTGTTCTCGGTCTCCGGAATGGCCATCCTGGCATATGCCAGCGGGCACGCCGAATGGGCCGCCTATTTGAACTTGCCTCGCATCCCCGGCAGCGGAGAGATGACCGTTCTGGCCGGCGGCATGATCGGTGGTGTGCTCGGTTTCCTCTGGTTCAACTGCCATCCCGCCCAAGTGTTCATGGGCGATACGGGCTCGTTGCCCTTGGGTGGCCTGTTGGGGCTGATCGCCGTGGTCGCCCGCCAGGAGTTGCTCCTCGTGGTTATCGCTGGCGTTTTCGTTGCCGAGGCTGCCAGCGTCGCCATCCAGGTAGGTTCCTACAAGTGGCGTCGGCGGCGTGTCTTCCTTTGTGCACCGCTACATCACCATTTCCAGCTTCGCGGCTGGCCCGAATCGCAAATCGTGGTGCGGTTCTGGATCGCTTCAGCCCTCTGCGTCATCCTCGGCCTGGCAACGCTCAAGGCCAACATCCACGATACTCCCCCCGCCAACACCCTCCCCTCCCTTTCTCCGAGCGACAGCGTCCGAGTGGCCGACACCACTGCCGCGTTGCCCGGTGCCCTCCGATGACTACCCACGCCCCGCTTCACATCGTGTTTACCGGTGGTGGAACCGGCGGACATCTGTTCCCCGGCATCGCCGTTGCCCAACAACTGCGTCGCGACCTGCCCGATGCGCGCATCACGTTCGCCGGCAGCGGCCGCGAGTTCGAGCAATATCACGTCCAGCAAGCCGGCTATGAATATCTGGCCATGCGCTGCCGCCCGCTACCCCGGCGACCGTGGCGCATTGGGTCCTTCCTGGTGGAGAACTTTCGCGGCTATCGAGCGGCCCGGCGATTCCTCGACCGGCACGAGGTGGCCGCCGTCGTCGGGCTGGGCGGCTATGCCAGCGCGGTAATGGCCCGCGCCGCCATTCGGCGCGGCGTTCCGCTCGTCCTGCTGGAACAGAACCTGTTTCCTGGCCGCACGACGCGCTGGCTGGCCAAGTCGGCCACGTTCGTGTGCGCGTCGATGGACGAAACGATCGCCCATCTGGACCCGCACTGCCCGGTCCTGGTCACCGGCAACCCGCTGCGTGCCCCCTTCCTACCGTCTTCACGCAGCACCCCTCGGCCACTTGCGGGAGAGGGGCCGGGGGTGAGGGCGGCTGGCAACAAGGCAGCCGCCAAGCGCGCGGTGTTGCACTCCGCGCACGACAAGCATTCGCCGCATCTGTTCCATTCCACGACTACCACCGAGCGGCAATCTCTCCGGCAACTCCTGGTCCTCGGCGGCAGCTCCGGCGCCCGGACGCTCAACGAACACGTGCCTCGCGCCCTGGCCACGCTCGGTTGGGCCCTGCGCGGCTGGCGGATCGTCCACCAGGCGGGCCAAGGGCATGTGGAAGCAACGCGGCGACTGTATCGCAATCTGCAACTCGACGCCACGGTCGTTCCTTTCATCCCCGACACGGCCCAAGCGATTTCGGAGACCGACTTGGCCGTATGTCGCGCCGGCGGCACGACCCTTGCCGAATTGGCGGCCCTGTCGGTGCCGGCGGTCCTACTCCCGTATCCGTACGCGGCCGACGATCACCAGCTGAAGAACGCTCAGTGGTTCGCGGCGTCGGAAGGCTGCATCGTCGTCGACGAGCGGCGGCATCCGACCGATCTGCCCGACCGGCTGGCCGACACGCTCGGCCCGCTGCTGAGCCAAGACGGCGCGTGCGAGGCCATGTCGCGTGCCATCCACACGCTTGCTCGCCCCGACGCCACGCGCGACGTGGCCACGCTCATCGAGCAGCTTGTTGCGCACCGATAGCGTGTTCGGCCCGCGGCAAGTCGTCGCCCATCTTGTACGCTCGGGATCGCTTCTACAGCGCTACCGCCCACACGGCCAAGGCCACGACGCCGGCGGCCATGATGGTCCCCGGCACGATCCAGATCTTCCGCCACTGGAACTTGCCGTCGACCGAGTAGGTATCCATCACGATGCCGGCCGCCTGCGTGAAGAGGAACAAACCCACGCCAGTCGTGGCAGCAATGACCAGAGCCTGAACGGAGTTGGCAATTTCCGGCGTGGCCAGCGTGTTGGCGTACGCCCATCCGCCGATAATGAACAGCACGTAAGCCACGCCATGGAGGGCCTGGGCGGCGACGATCAATCCGCGAGGTTTCGTGGCGATATACACCAGATAGAGCACTAACCAGCAGGCGGCGCCTACAACGAGAGTCCACTGGTGCCCAATCGCGGTCAGAAGCAGCCCAAGGAGCAGGAACGTGGCGACAGCCTGTGCCACCTGGGCCAAGGCCATTGCTCCGGGGACCACCTTGCTGGAGATACCCATATCCTGCATAAACTGGGCCGTGCCCAGGAAGTAGAACTGCATGAGACCGGCGACCACCAGCGAGATGAGCAGGAAAGCCAAGAAGCTTGGATTACTGAGCATCGAGAACGCCTTGATAATCGGTAATCCTTCGCCGGATTGCATAGGCGGCGTGTAGGGCACGTACGTAAGGCAAACGATCCCCATGAACGCCGACAAGACGGCGGCCAGAATGAGGCAGTCACGTCCTTCGCTCTCTCCCACGAACTGTCGCCATCCGGTGAGAAAGTATCCCGACAGAGCCCAGGAAACTGGAGCCCACAAGAAGACCCAAGCCGACGTGGAATCGATCAGCTTCTTAGGCACTTCCGCTATGTTCAACTGCGTGTACAGCAGCGAGTTGACCAGGGGCATCGTGAGAGCGTAGCACAACGAATAGAGAAGCATCGTCACGAACAGCGGCGCAAACCGCGTCTGCCGCACGGCCACAAAGAGCAACACGGCCCCTGCCACGTGCGCGACACCCAGAATGTAGTTCGTCGGAAACCACTGGTCCGCCAGTTGACCGCCAATCAGTGGCGAGATGATGCATGCTAGGGGCAGCGTGGCATAGATCCAACCGGTCTGTTTGCCGCTCATCTTCAACGGCCCCAACAGCCGCACGGCGAGGACAGGAGCCCATGCGCCCCAGATGGCGTACTCCAAAAACATCATCAAACTCAACGGAATGTACAGATCCATGGGCAGATTCACGGTATCCTCCTCGCATTGTGCGTGCAGTAGCGGGTCTTGTTGGTCCCATCCCCCGATAGGCCACTTGAACGGCGGCCTCACAATAATCGCTTGCCGCAGGAGTGTCAAGCAAGCCCGAAGCACGGCGGCGCGACAGAAGCCGGACATTTACCGCAGAAGGCGCCACCCCCGCAGACCGGAATGTTCATCCCGCGCGGTTCCGGTGCCGCCAAATGAGCACGGAAAGCAAGTAGACGCCCGCCGCCGCCAACACGATGGCCGGCTCGGCACTGATCGGCGTGCCATAGACGGCCATCCGCGGCAAGGTGGTCACGACGGCCGCCAGCACGATGGAAACCCCCATCATCGATGCCACGCGCCGCACGTGATGGGCGGCGGTCGCCGCGGGCAGGGTGATCAGCGCGATGACCAGGATCAGCCCGACCACCTGCGTCAACGCAATCACGGTCAAGGCGACCAGGCACAGGAGCACGATGTTCGTGCCCAACACCGGAATTCCCTGTAGTTGGGCCTGCTGCTCGTCCAAGCAGATGGCCAACAGCCGCTTGTGCATCACCAGCACCGTGACCAGGATGATTACATCGACCGCGACCATCAGCCAGATCTGCCCCCAGCCGACATACGCGATGTTGCCGAACAGGTAGTTCATCAGCTCAGTCTGATAGCCGGGCGTGAACTTGATCAACACGAGCCCCGTGGCCATGCCCACCGCCCACATCGCGCCGATGAGCGTGTCGGCCCGCTCGGAAATGCGATGCTGGACGACGCCGATCAACACGGCCGCCGCCAGCGAGATGACGATCGCCCCGTAGATGGGCCGGAACCACGCGAACCACGCCGGAAACATGAAGCTCAACCACAGGGCGGCCCCAATCCCGCCGACCGCGATGTGCGCCACCGCCCCGCTCAAGAAGACGATCCGGCGGGTGATCACGTAGGGGCCGATCAACCCGCAGGCCAAACTGGCCAGCAACCCCGCCAACAGACCGGTCAGCAGGAACGGATTGCTCCCCATGTCCTGAAAGAACTGGATCATCAGTTGTCGCTCACGGATGGCTGATCGGGCGAAGACGGACCTTGACCGGCCCCCGGGCCGCCATCCTGCTCGTGCGGCCGGCATCCGCGCTGGCACCCGGGATCGGACAGCGGGCATTGCTCCAAGTGATGCACGGCCCGCACGTGCTCGTCGTACATCTGGGAAATCACGTCGGCCGCGATCTCATCGGCCGCATGAACCGTGAGTCGATGATTCAAACAGGCCACTCGCTTCAAGTGCCGCGACACGAAGGCAACGTCGTGGCTCACGAGCACGATCGGCAAACGCTGGTTGAGCTGATGCAGCAGGTCGGTGACGTTCTGCTCCATGTGCGGATCCACTCCGGCGGTAGGCTCGTCCAGAAGCAACAACCGCGCCCCGGCCGCCAACGCCCGCGCAATGAGCACTCGCTGCCCCTGTCCGCCCGATAGGCTGCCGATGGGCCGGTCGGCGAGGTCGGCAATGCCGGTCTGGGCCAAGGCTTCCTGGGCCGCCTTGATGTGTGCCCGCCCAAACCAGGCTCCCCACGGCGACCTGCTCAGCCGGCCTGTCAGAACGACGTCCAACACGGTCGCCGGCACGGTCGGATCGATGCGTGAGTGCTGCGGAACGTAGCCGATCTGCTGGCGCACTCGCTGCGGCGCCTGGCCGAACACGCGAATGCTCCCCTGGTCGGGCTGCAGTAGTCCCAGCATCAGCCTGAGCAGCGTTGTCTTTCCCCCGCCGTTCGGACCGATCACCCCCAGGAAATCGTGCGGTTGGACGTCCAGCGACACGTCGTCGAGCACGGCCGGCACACCGTCTCGTGGCGGGTAGCTGAAAGTAACGTGACGAATTTCGACAACCGGTGATTCCGCGTCCATCAGTTCGACCCAGGCTTCTGTTCGGAATACGATTCGGCGATCGCCTTCGCCGCGTGCAGAAGGCACTGCGGTACGTCTTCCGCCTGCGGATCGAGCGTCTCCAGCCGGGCTCCGACCGCCGCGGCGATCGCGCCGGCCGCCTGCCCCGTGATCTGCGGCTGCACGAAGATCGCCTTGGTGCCCAACTGCTTCACTTCCCGTTGCAGATGCGTCAGTTCCGCGTCGGTCGGCTGCTTCCCTTCAATCTCGACGGCCGTCTGCTTGAGGCCGTATGCGTCGGCGAAGTAGCCCCACGCCGGATGAAACACCACGAATGTCTTCTCCTGCACCGTCGCAAGCTCTGCGCGGATATGCGCATCGAGTTGATCCAATTCCTGCTGCACCGCCGCAAGGTTGCGCTGGTAGTCGGCCTTGTGATCCGGGTCCGCCCGACTCAGCGTTTCGGCGACCGTGCGGGCCTGGACCTTCAACAGCGGCGGACTCAGCCAAATGTGCGGATCCGCGCCTTCGTGTTCATGGGCGTCCGGGTGCGACTCCTCGGCCTGTTCGTCAGCCTCGTGATGGGCGTGTTTCTCCATCGGGCGCAGGGTGATCCCTTCCCGCATGTCGACGATCGTTATCTTGCCCGACGTTTCGATCGCCCGGAACCACGGTCCGTTTTCCATCGGCATTCCGATGCGGAAGTATACGGCCGCTCGCATCAGGCGACTGACCTGGGCATCGGTGGGCTGGAAGCTGTGCGGATTGTCCGCCGGTTGGACGAGTGTGAGCACGTCTGCGTGCGGGCCGCCGATCTTGCGCACCAGCCAGGCCTGGGGCGCGATGCTGACGGCAACATCCAGCGGCTTGTCCGATGCCGATTCGGTCCGAGCGGCAGGACGACACCCGACCAGCGGCGGCAGCGTCGCCATCAGGCATCCCCAGACGATCCACGATCGGCTCATCTCAGACATCGGGCGTCTCCCACCGCTGCGCTGCTTGGCCCCGCAGACATCCAGCCCGTCTGCGACGAACACCTTATTCTAGCAGCGCGACCCGAGAGCCGGCAGCAGGCCAAGCCACCCCCCATCTCGGGCTAGTGGTCCGTGGGTTATTGCGACGCCTGTTTGGACAGAACTCGCACGATCGACTTGAGGCGAGCGCGAGCCACGGGGTCCTTTGGGTCGATGGCCAGCGCCATCCGATATTGCTGTGCCGCCTCGCGCAACTGGCCGCGTCCCTCCAAGCGATTGCCCAAGGCAACATGTGCTTTGGCGAATCTTGGCTGCTCGTACACGACGATCTCGAGGAGCCGGATGGCTTCAGGATCGTCCTCGGGCAGCAAGGTAGCAAGCCGGTAGTTCAGCCCGGCCGAATTGGGATACACATTCAAGGCTTGGCGATATACGCGAATGGCATCGCCGCGGCGTCCGAGCTTGAGGAGTGTGTCGGCCAGATTTGCCGTCACGCCTGGGTCGCCCGGCCGCTTCAGCAGCAATTGCTCATAGACTTTGATCGCTCGATCCGGTTCGCTGGCAGCGATTGAATTTGCATAGTTGAATTGAATGGTCGGATTCTTCGGCTCCATCTTGAGCGCGATTTCGCAATGGCGTCTGGCCTCTTCCATTTCGCCCTTCTCCATGAGGAGCGATGCCAGGTTGCAATGCGCGAGCGGAATGAACCATGCGTCGCCTTTCACGGCGACCTCGTAGTGCTTGATCGCCTCCTCACGGTTCTTCTTCTTTGTAAGCACCAGGGCCAAGTTGTAGTGTGCATCGTAGTAGTCGGGCTTCAGCTCAATGGCGTGGCGAAAAAAGGCTTCAGCTGTCTTCGAGTCGTGCTTGAGCATGAACATCAAGCCCAGGTTGCCGTATCCCCGGGCGTTATTCGGTGACTTGGCCACGATGTCCTGCCAGATCGCAATCTCGCTGGAGTAGACCTGGTTGCGAAGCAAGGTGAACGACCCGAGGACAACGGTGATCACAAGCACCGGCACCGCCTGAATCAGGAACCGCTCGAACGGCGTCGTGGTGCCGACGGTCAGAACGCGCCGGATCAATTCGTACGCCCCGAGAACCAGGACCATCAGCACGGCCGCCAAGGGCAAGTACATGCGGTGCTCGAAGGCCAGATCGCGAATCGGGATGAAGCTGGAGCTCGGCGCCAAAATGAGGAAGAAGCATCCGCCCAGGAACCCCAGCGCCGGATGCCGCCAAATGCACCAAACGGTGGCTCCCATCATCGCCAGCACGACCAGCAGCGGCGGCACGATTTGCCACGCCGTCGTGGCGACCGGCCAGCCGTAGTCCAGGCATTGGCCTTGGGGCCAGACCGTCAGCCTCAGGTAGTGGAGAATCACGCCCGGCTGCGTTAGCGCGTACCCAAGCGGCGAAACGCCTTTCACCACGAGCATACCGCCGCCCGCGTACTTGGGCAGGGAGTAGAAGACCAATGCTCCCAGGACGCCCAGCACCCCAACCAACGAGACGTAGAACGGCCATCGCTTGCGGAACATTTCGCGCCAACTGGGCGCCAGGAATGCCCGGTCGTACCAGACCAACAGCGGGGGTATTGCGATCGATACCTCCTTGCATCCCACGGCCAGCAGGAACGAAGCGACCGAGCCGGCGTACCACCAGACCGGCCACCGCGAATCCTGCGCGCGCACGAAACAGTAGAACGTCGCGATAAAGAACAACCCCATCAGCGACTCGAATCGCTGGAACACGTAGGTCACGCTCTCGGTCTGCAGGGGATGGACCAGCCACAGAAGCGCCGTCGTCAGGGCCAGTCCCCACGCGACCTTGCCGTAGCGCTCGCCCAACGATCCCCGACTCAGCGTGCGCCGTATCAGGCCGTACAGAAGCAGTGCGGCAGCCAGGTGAATGGCCAGATTCAACGCATGGAACGTCCAGAAACGCCAGCCGCCGACGGCAAAATTCAAGGCGAACGTGAAATCGACGACCGGCCGGATCGACCCCTTCACCGTCTCCAAGGGCGGCCAGATGTGCTGGAGCCTCTTCTCGACGTTGAAGAAGCCCTTGTCGTCGAAGACGAAGGGTGAAGTGAACGTATTGGAGTAGAAGACGAGGCCCGCCAAGACCAACAGACCCGCGCCGCTCCAGGTCCATACGAGCGTCTGCGCGGCCGCCTTAGGCCCGGCTTTGCTGGCAGTCGTCGTCGGTTGCTGCTCCCGCGGATGTTTCCTCGGGACTCCAGGTCGGTCGGGGCGATTCATGCAGAGCGAACAGAGTATGGCAATAGGGCGAAGATGTGCTGCCGCACGAGAAAACGAACAGCGGCAGGACCCACTGAGGCGGAGGTAGCCCCACTGCTTTTACAGTATCACCATTTGAACCGTATGGCCAGGGGGCGACTTGCCGACCAGAGGCACACCCTGGGGGGATATTGCTCGCGGCCTGTCTTGGCTAATCGCGGCTCGGAGCGGGCATGCATGGGACAACTCCCTCACGATCCAGTACAGTAGAGGGCGAGGGAGGCCACACCCTTGCGGAGAGGACGCGAGGCGGCGACGGGCCAAACGACGCCATCTCCTTTTTTCACAGTGCCTTACGCCGACGTTTGCCCATCGGCTCACCCCGGAGTTTGTCCAGATTGCCCATGTTGGTACGGTCAACTTCAAACAGGTTTGGCCACCGCGTGGCCGATCCGCCACGGTCGCCGACACGGGACAAAGGTCGGTTGCCATAGCGACAGACGCGAGCAGACCATTCGACGCCCTCGATTACCTGTGCAAGACTTACAGAAGCATACCGGCGGCGGACGGCATGCCCGGCCCCGCGATCGTTGCCGGCTGGCGATAGCGCGCCCAGCGAGCCGATTCAGTGCAGGCTCCGAAAGTGCGGCCGTGGTTGAAAGTTGAAACCATGCGTGATGAAGACCCGACTTGCCTTTACTGCGGGTGCAGCGAGACGCTGCCGCTCTGGGAGAACGTCGGCGACCGGTTGGGCTACGTGCCCGGACGATGGGCCTTTCGACGTTGCCCGCAGTGCCAGTCGGCCATGTTGCAGCCGGTGCCCGAACCCGGCGATCTGCTCTCCTTCTATCCGCCCATCTACAGCTTCGCGCCCGACCTGGCCTCCGAGAGTCGCCTGAAGCGGTGGCTGTCTCGCCTCGAGTACCGCCTTCTGTACAGGCCCATGTACGCTTCCGATGCGCGACGGGCTGCTCGCCACACGAGAGGCGCCTCCGGCACGAAGAGCACGGTCTTGGATGTCGGATGCGGCCGCGGTCTGCGGCTGCTGGCGTTCCGTCGCCTAGGCTACGAGGTATGCGGCGCCGACTTTCAGCCGGAAGTGGTCGGCTACCTCGAACGAACGCACGGAATCGAGGCCGTCTGTAGCGACATCGTCGGCCTCCCCCAGGCCTTCGCCGGTCGAGACTTCGACCTGGTCACCGCCTATTACGCCATGGAGCATGTCCTCGACGTCCAGGAGCTGCTCGGCAACTGCCTGTCGCTACTCAAGCCGGGCGGATGGTTCGTGGGCGCCATCCCTTTGAGCGACGGCCTTCAGGCACGATGGTTCGGACCGCGCTGGTCTCAGGCCACCGAAGCACCCCGACACATCTCGCTGCCGTCGCAGGACGGTGTGCGGCGGGCCTGCCGGTCGGCCGGCTTCGAGAACATCAGCATCGTGCCCGATTCCCTGCAGATCTGTGCAACGGCGTTCAGCTTGTCGGTCGTCCCGGGATCGACCACGTGGGGAACGCACGGCCAGCGAGCCTGGTTGGCGGCTCTCATGCGTTTCGCTGGAATCGGCGTCAGCCTGATTGCGGCGCCGTGCTGCTGGATAGAGAATTACGTGCTTCGGAAGCCGTCGATGGGTGTCGTGTTCGCCCAGAAGCCGCTTCCTTCCGACGAACGCGAACACCCACACTCCGCCTGAGGCGCCCCCCGGAGGAGATTCACATGCCACGATGTCTTCGAGCGACACGCATGCCGTCGGCCGGCCTCCCGATATCATCGATGAAGGAATGAGGAGTCATGGATCGCGGTCTTGTTAGCATCATCATGCCGGCGTATCACGCCGATCGCTTCATCCCGGTCGCGTTGGACTCGATCCTTCGACAGCGATACGACCGCTGGGAACTGATCGTCGTCGAGGACGCGTCCGACGGCGAGACCGCGCGATACGTCGATCAATTCCGCAGCGCGGCAGGCGACCGGCACGTCACCTACCTTCGGCACGACCAGAACCAGGGCCCTGCCGCGTGTCGCAATACGGCGATCGGCGCGGCCCAAGGCGAGTTCCTCGCGTTGTTGGACGCCGACGATATCTGGCTCGACACGCACCTCGAACGCGCCGTCGAAGCGCTCGCCAACGACAATGCAGACATCGCCTACTCGACGGCCGTCATGTTCGACGATGAGACCGACCAGTTGATCGGCCTCTTGGGACCGACCACCGAACAGCTTCGCCGCGCGCCGCGCGATCTACGGACCTTTCCGAACTGGCTCTTCCATCGCAACCTCATCTTGCCGTCCGCTTCGGTCATGAACCGGCGGGTGATCGATATGGTCGGCCTGTTCAACACGGCCGCGGAGGTCAGATTCGTCGAGGACCTGGAGTATTGGCTGCGCGCGGCTCGGGCGGGAACGCGGTTCGCCCACGTGCCGGGGCTCAACTGCCTCTACCGCAAGGCGCACGCCCAGGCGGCAACCGGCCAGCTCGCCACCATTCTCTCCCGCCAGGCCAACGTGCTGGAGAAGAACCTGGATTTTCCGGGCCTTCCCAAGCGAGTGACCCGAAGGCAGGCGTCGTACTTCCACACGGCGGCCGCCGTGTTTCAAGTCGATCGCGACCCGAAGACGGCTGCGCAGCACCTCTTTCAAGCGTGGCAGATCCGCCCTAGCCGGCTGCATCTGCTGATGTTGTCGGGGTGGACGCGGTGGGTCGTTCCGGTGTTGCCCGACTTCGGGATCGCTCGGGCGGTGCGGCGTTCGCAAGGCTACGACTAGGCGAGTTCCCGGTAGAGCTTCTCGACGCGTGGAGCGATGCAGTTGTGCCAGTCGAGCTCCAGGGCTTGGTCGCGTCCGCGCTCGGCCATTCGCTCCAGCAACATGGGATCGCGCAGCAGCTGCACGATCCGTTGCCCCCACTGCTCGGCCGTCGCTTCCAGGGGCAAGAGGGCCAGATGCTGCTCGGCATGTTGCGGAAGGAAATCGGCCACGGCGGTCTCCGGGCCCTCTGCCACGAGGACGGCCGTGCCTGCGGCCATCGCTTCGAGGACAACTGTGCTCTGGCCCTCCCGTGCCGATGGCTGGAGCAGCAGCGACGCGGTAGCGATCTCCTCCAGAACACTTTCGTGCCGGTCGACTTGCCCGAGGAAACGAATCGACTCGCCCGCCGAGGAGTCGGCTGCCAGCCGCTCACAGGCCGAACGTTCCGGCCCATCGCCGATCACGTGCAAGCGGGCCGTGGGAATCTCGGCGAACACATACGGCCACGCCCGGATAATCAGCTCCGTACGCTTGTAGTCTAGAAGTCGATTGGCCACGACGACCCTCCCCAGCTCCTTGGCCGCGATCGGCGGGAACTTCGACGGCAGGAAGCCGCGCGGTATCACCGTGGTTCGCTCCGCAGGAACACCAAGAAGACGCTGCAGCCGGCCCGCGGTTGTCGGCGAGATGCATAAATGATGCGGTCCCAATCGCGCGGTCAGGCGTTCGGCCAGGGCGCCTAGGAAACCGGCCGACCCCAAGTAACGGCGCCAATAGTCGGCACCCCAGACCTCGAGCCACGTCACGATCCACGGGCAACGCCGTGCCGTCAGCTTCCGAACCAACCAGAAGGGCGGCACCGACAGGTACGGAAACGCATGAATGTCGATGACGTCGAACTGCTTCAGCCCGCATCGAGGCAGACGCCAGAACACGCCAGCGGCGAACCGCAGGGCCTGGAGCATCGATCGTCGCCCCGAACCCGTGTAGAGCGGCAACTTCGGCGACAATGCGTGGTAGTGGAGCCCGTCGATGACCGTGTCGGCCGGACCGTCCCAGCAGTGCATGCCGAACAGATGGACCTCGTGGCCGCGGTCGCGCAGCGCGCTGGCCAGTTCGTACAGGGTCTTCTCGCCGCCGCCCTTGATCCACGGGTAGACGGCATCGTAGACAAGACCGATCTTCACGGCGACGTCCTCGTTCTCAATAGCGGGACGGCTGGCGACATCTACTTGTGGCGGCTGTTCTCTCGCGGAAGATCGAGAATGCCTACCAGGAACGAGGCGAAGATGGTTTCCAGGCCGAGCGTGACGATCGTGCCGCCTAGAATCCACCGAGCGTGTGCGGTAACCGTATCGGTCATCAACCAGTGCACGAAGACCGGCACGGTCAGGACCGCCCCCACGAGGATCATCGCCAGCCCCAGCAGCAACCCCTGCTCGACCGAGAAACGCGAAAGAAACCGGTTCACACGCGGGTCGGCGAAGATCGGATCGATCTGGTGGGTGTAGAGCTTTGCCAGCATACCGAATACGATCAAGTGGAAGCCCACGATCGCCGTCAAGGCCGTTGTGTACATGAACGTTGGCCCGAAGCTGCTCGTATAAACGCCGTAGCCGGCCAGAACGACGACCGGGATGGCTCCCAGCCCCAACGTGGTCAGGAGCAGGCCCGGCAACACGAACAGAAACAGCGGGCTGCACATCAGCATGAAGCGCAGGTGCCGCCACCCGTCGCGAAAGCTGCGCAGGTGCGGCCGGCGATCGCGTCCGTCGGGCGACAGCGTAATCGGGATCTCTTCGATCCGCAGCTTGGCCAGGGCGCTTTTGATTACCATTTCGCTGGCCATCTCCATGCCCGGCATCTGAAGCCCCATGCGGCGATAGGCCTCTTTGGTGAATCCCCGCATGCCGCAATGTGAATCGCCCACGCCGGTGTGGAAAAGCAGGTTCAAGAACCAACTCAGCCCGGGATTGCCGATCCAGCGATGATGCCACGGCATCGCGCCGGGCTTGATCTCGCCGGCCAAGCGATTTCCCATCACGAGGTCCGCTCCGTCACGCAGCCGGGCAAGGAAGCGTTCCAGATCGGTGAAGTCGTAGCTGTCGTCGGCATCGCCCATGATGATGTAACGACCGTAGGCTTCATCGAAACCTTTCCGCAGCGCGTTGCCATAGCCGCGCAGCGACTGGTGCACGACGCGTGCGCCGGCTTCCTTCGCGATCTCGACGCTGCGATCGGTCGAACCGTTGTCGACGATCAACACTTCCCCGCGAACGCCCAGCTTCTCCATCGTGGCCAGGGCCTTGCCGATGCAGATCGGCAGCGTTTTCTCTTCGTTCAAGCAGGGCATGACCACCGAAAGCTCCAGCGCCGGTTCGGCATCGGCCGGCGCACGGTCGGTCGCCTTCTCAGTCACTTGAGGTTCCATGGAAGATGGGTCCCGATCCGACGCGGTCATACTCCCCTCCTCCCGGCGATCCCGCCGCCGCTGCCAGCGTCTTGCGAGCCCCGGTTTCGCCGCGTATCTCGAACTGCAGCTTCGGTTTCAGGCATCTGCCCCCCATGTTCACCATGGCACACTGTGGCTGGCCGGCTCCGTTTCATCCTATCCCTATTATGCCCCATGGTTAGCCATTCGGGCGCGAGCCGGGAAACGGCCCCCTCGGCCCGAGATCCACTTCCGACGTTTCCAGCAGCCCGAGCAGGTATCGGCCGTGGCGGTTGTCCTGACCGGCGGCCAGGTGTCTGAGTTGCTCGGCCGACACGAAACCCTTACGGTAGGCGATCTCTTCAATGCAGGCGATCTTCAATCCCTGACGCTTCTCGATGCTCTCGACGAAGTTTGCCGCTTCGAGCAGCGACTCGTGGGTTCCCGGGTCGAACCATGCAAACCCCCGCCCCAGGAATTCCACGCGGAGCTGTTTCCGCCGGAGATACTCCTGGTTCACGTCGGTGATCTCCAGTTCTCCTCTGGCCGAAGGGCGCACCGCCGCCGCGATATCCAACACCTGGTTGTCGTAGAAGTAAAGCCCCGTGACGACGTAGTTCGACTCGGGCTTCTCCGGCTTCTCGACAATTTGGATCGGCGTCCCGTCGGCGGCCATCTCGATGATGCCGTAGCGTCCCGGATCGTTCACCCGATGGACGAAGACCGTGGCGCCGCCCTCTCGGCTGGCGGCATCCATCAGCATTCCCTGGAAGCCCTGCCCATAGAAGATGTTGTCGCCCAAGACCAGTGCCACCTGGTCGTGGCCGACGAACTCGCGCGCGAGAATGAACGCTTGGGCGACTCCTTCCGGCCGTGGCTGAACGCAGTAGCGGATGGAAACGCCCAACTGGCTGCCGTCGCCCAGCAGCCGTTGGTAGGACCCGATGTCCTGCGGCGTGGAGATCAGCAGGATGTCGCGGATCCCGGCCAGCATCAGTACCGACAGCGGATAATAGACCATCGGCTTATCGTAAACGGGCAGCAACTGCTTGCTCACCGCTCGCGTCGCCGGAAACAACCGTGTCCCGGCGCCGCCGGCCAGCAGGATTGCCTTTCGAGTGCGCTTTTCATCCGCCATGTCGGCTATCTTCTCACGTTTTCCCGCTGTCTGCATCGGCTTTTGTCGCAAGCCCCAAACGCTCGCGCCGATATTTGCCCGATGTGACCCGTTCGACCCATGAGCCGCTGTCCAGGTACCAGCGCACGGTCTGTTGCAAACCGTCTGGCAGCTCCACTTGTGCCTTCCAGTGCAGGTCGCGGCCGATCTTCGAGGCATCGATGGCATAGCGTCGATCGTGGCCCGGTCGGTCGGCCACGTGCGTAATCAACCGTGCCGTGGGGACGTGCGGCAGGTCGGGCCGCAGCCGGTCGACCGTTTCGCAAATCGCCCGCACAAGCTCCAGGTTGGTTCGCTCGCAGTTTCCGCCAATGTTGTACGTTTCGCCCGGCCGTCCGCGGTCGACCACGGCCGCCAAGGCTCGCACGTGATCCTCCACGAACAACCAATCGCGTACGTTCCCGCCGTCGCCGTATACGGGCAGAGGTCTTCCTTCCAAGGCGTTGAGGATCATGAGCGGGACCATCTTTTCGGGAAACTGGTACGGCCCGTAGTTGTTCGAACTGTTGGTGATGCACACGGGCAACCCGAAGGTGTGATAGTAGGCCCGCACGAAGTGGTCCGAAGCCGCCTTCGATGCCGAATAGGGGGACCGCGGCGCGTAGGGGCTCGATTCGGTGAACTTGCCCTCGGGCCTCAGCGATCCGTACACCTCGTCGGTCGATACGTGCACGAAGCGGAACCGCCGCCGCTCTTCGTCCGGCAGATGGCGCCAGTACTCGCGCGCCGTGTCCAACAAGACGCATGTCCCCACCACGTTGGTCTGCACGAATGCCGCCGGCGCGTCGATCGACCGGTCCACGTGCGACTCGGCCGCCAGGTTGACCACCGCCGAAGGTCGGTGCTCTGCCAGCAATCGGGCCACCAGGCGTGCATCGGCGATGTTGCCTTCGACGAACACGTGCTGCGGGTTGCCCAGTACCGTCGCGAGCGAGTCGCGATTGCCGGCGTAGGTCAGCTTGTCCAGATTGATGATCCGGAAGTCGCCGCAGTCGACGAGATGCCTGACCAGGCAACTGCCGATGAAGCCCGCGCCGCCCGTAACAAGGATGGTGCGCATGCTGCGTCTAACGTTCCCGAAAGACCACGGACCGACTCTTTTTCACATCACTGAGCCCGACGCGGAAGAACCTCACGTCGAAGCTCTGCATTCTCGTTCACATTCCCAAATGCGCTCGCACGAACCGGTACTTGCGGCCGGCGAACAAGATGCTCTGCTGGATCAAATTGGCCAAGTCGCGGCGCCAGTCGCGAGCGGAGGGCTGAGGCCGCCAGCCGGACCACGCGGTCTGGTCGACGTACTGGAGAAACCGCTCGCGGTAAGGGTGTGTGCTGCCGGCGTGCCACGGCTTCACCGTCGATGAGAAATGGACAATGTAAGGGTCGGAGCGGATTTGCTCGTACTGTGCCTGTTGGAAGGGGCTCTCTTGCCAACTGGGGTATCGATAGATGTGAGCCCCCTGGTTCCACCGCATATCCAACTCGCCCCAGCATCCCGCCAGGACCACATTCAGCGCGTATTGATCCCAATACTTGACGTGGTGACGGTTGTCGTGAAGACATCGAAGGAACCGACTGGCTAGGTCGGCCTCGCGCCACCGCCTGAGATCGATAACCATCACGCCGCCGTTGAAGTACTTTGCCGTCCGTGGAATGCCCAGGCGAGCGAAGTTGGGAACCGGTCGGACGGCTGCCATGTATTCGGCACAGCGGCGATAGTTCGGGACGTTCTGCGACGCGTCGATGCTCGGGCAGGCCACGTCGGGCGCCGCCAGACACAAACGGTCCTCCAACGGTCGATCCCACAGTTCGCCCAGGTCGCGCAGCACAAGTAGATCGGAGTCGAGGTAGATCACCTTCGCCACGCCCTCGGGTAACACCGCGGGAAGCAAGAGGCGGAAGTACGTCAACAGGTTGATGTGGTCGGAAACGGGCAGGCCCGCCAGCCGTTCGGCCTGGGGATGCATCCAGTGCGACGTCAGTCCCTGCGACTCCCAACGGGTCTCGATCTGGCGCCGATGCTCGGCCGAGATCCCGCCGTCGAGAAGCCACACCGTCAGCTTTCGCGCAGGCCCAAGATTCCCGACCACCGAAGCAATCGTTGTCGCCATCGGCATGGCAAAGGCGTCGTCTGCCGCACACGCCACGACGACGTCGCCCGATACGTCCGACGGTTTATCGATGTTGCCAGTCACGATCCACACTCACAGCGGAACGACGCCCCGGCGATGAACCCATCGCACGAGGAGTCGACGATTCGTTGAAAGGCACGGCGCGAGGCCGTTTTGAGGATGGCGACAAGTCACGTTGCAGCCCACGACAAGGCTATTCGCACTGGCACCGGCCCGTCCTGTCAAGCACTTGAGTCATCGAGTTTCCGGCGGCTGGTCGACTTGCGTTTCGGCAATCCAGTCGACCAGATTGGCCCGGTTGGAATGTGCAATACGCGTTTTGCGACGAAGACCGGCCCGTAGGTTCGCGTTTCTTTGTAAGCGATTTGCAGTTTCCTGGCGAACAGGTTAGCTGCATCGAAGAACCTTCCCTGTCCGAGATTGGACCACACGCCTTCTTCGATCAACGTGAGCGGAACGTGCTTGATCGCCAGTTTGCGTACGTTGGCCTGGTAGTGCCGAAGATAGACGTTGAACAGCCGCTCCGAGAGGAATCCCAGCAACCGGCTCTCGTTTGCATTCAGTTGGGAGTAATCGATGCTTCGATGGATCGCCTCGAGCAAGGGGAACAACCACCGATTGTACCGGTCGAAGAACTCCCATCGCATGATGTATGAATTGAAGAAGTAGTAGCTGCCGAACCGCTCGAAGAACACCTCGCGCAACGCGGGGGCGTAGTCAGGCTCCAATGTTTCAACCACGCCGAGGGCATGCTCGACGTTGTGGCGGTTGAATTGAGCCCAGCGGTTCAATTGCGGGATCGTTCCCAACTGATCGACAACCGTTTGGCCACCCCAGTTTTGAACTGGAAACGGGCAAGGAAGGACCAGGTCGTAACCGTCGACCATTTCCTCCAGGATCCCTGGGTCGGTGAGCCCGATTATCCTTTCATACTCTTGGTCCCAGCGGCGATAATTGACGCATGCGGTAACGGAACTCACCTGGCGGTTGGTATTACCGCAAGAGAAATGCCGCCGATAGTGCATGAACCCGGCGTAATCGAGTTCCGTGCAGTTTTTCCACACCCAGTATTGAGTCGTCAATTCGCAGTAGTGCGGATTGAGGTGGGAAATATGATCGTTGCGGTCATCGCCCGGGATGCCAAGATCCATTTGAGAGCAAGCCTTGCCACCGTGAATGGGCGTAATGACGCGGTTGCTGATAATCCGGCCGGGTCTGTGGTAGGTGACGTAGATGCGCAGGTTCATGACATGATCTGGAGGATTGCCGGAATCGGCTGCGATTGCAAGGTATTCAACGCGAGGGACATCTACGAGCAAGTGTGCTGGGAGGAATGGGTCTCGCAACGATTCCTCCCCAAGGGCAAAACCGTTCTCATCGTTGACGACGGAGCAGCGTCAGGCCGACCTGCACGAGGGCCCGCAGCGGCTTGACTCTCAAATAGGCCCACCCGGATCGATTCCGAATGGATATCGCCATGGGGCGCCAGTAGCGGCTAGCCCTGCCCGATCGAAGCAGGAACTCATAGTCTTCTTCAAAGAAAGCCTCGTGCACCTTGTCGAAGAAACGCCGCTTGTCGGAGAACGCGAGGCGGCTGTGCACGAAACTCGCCATCATGATCTTGAATTCCGCAATGTGATCCATGGTCGATTGGCTTGGGGAATGTTCGGACTTTCGAAGGATGTCGCGCTGCATTTGCATGGCTTCGACGAAGTCCTCCACGTAGCGGAACGACATCCGATGGGTGATACTCCCCTGGCGAATGCGGTAATTGTACAGCGCCTCGGGAACGACGCCAATCCGGCCCGTCTCCAGAAATGCTTTGGTGATACAGGGGACGTCCTCGCAGCACAGGCTGCCGTCGGTGTATTGAAATCCGATCCGACGGACATAATCTGTCCGAAACAACTTGCACCATGCTGCCGGCTCCATGAACTGCTCTGGCCGGGCATCGATGGGCAAGGCTTCTTCCGGCATGCGAAACCACGATAGGTCTTTGTGAATCCACTTGTGATCCGGTTTGCGGTCGTCGAACCGATACAGGCTGCAAGTCACGATGTCGGCATCCAGACGTCGCGCTTTCGTATACATCTTTTCGAACATCGTCGGATCGCAATAGTCGTCGCTGTCGACAAACGCCAAATACTCCCCGCGAGCCAGCGACATCCCGCGATTGCGGCTTGCAGGAAGCCCCGCATTGTCCTGGTGGAGAATCCTGATCCTGGAATCTCGCTGGGCATAGCCATCGAGGAGCTTTGGAGAATCGTCGGTCGATCCATCGTTAACGGCGATGATCTCGGTGTGTTCAAGCGTTTGGTTGGCGAGCGAATCGAGACATTCGGCAAGGTACGACTGCACGTTGTAGACCGGCACGATGATCGATATCTTGGGGGGCTGGCGGTCAGGCACGATCTTGCTTTCGGAGTTTGCGATGCTCTCGGATTGCCGGATGGTCCCAGGTTGCACGGCGGGCGCGCAAGATGCTGACAGCACGACCGGAGCCCTCGGCAAGCAGCGTACTCTGCCGGACGGACGGGCGCCCGTCGCGTTGGGCGAGTGGCCTGCGCTCTGCTCGTTCCAGGCCGCTGGCGACGCCGCCTGTGCCATCAACTCCGGGAACGAGCTTCCTTCATAGGTTTTGCCCGGTACTGAGTCGCCGCACTAGCCGGGTTGGCCGCACCATTTGTCGAAGCGCTCCAGGGCCGCCGCAACAACTTGATCCATGTTGTAATATCGATACATGGCGAGTCGGCCGAGGAAGAGCGTGTTCTTCTCCGCCTCCGCCAGTTGCCGATATTTCTGGTAGAGTTCTTCGTTGGCTTTGGTCGGAATCGGGTAGTAGGGCAGAGCACCCGGCGTGTAGTCGGCGGGGTATTCGCGAACGATTGTCGTGTTGGGCGTTTTCTGCTGTGTGACGTGCTTGATTTCGACGATTCGGGTGAAGTCCTCGCTGTTCGGGTAGTTCACCTGGACGTAGGGCTGCCAGAAGCCGAGCGGCGCGGTGGGACGGCGCAGTCGGTGAAGATCCTCGCCGGTGAACGGCTCCGGCTCAAACCGCAGCGAACGATACGGGAGCGGACCATAGCATTCGCCGAAGTACGCATCGATCGGCCCCGTGTACACGAGCCGGTCATAGCGGACAGAATTCGGCACATGCGCGAAATCGCACTCCGGTTCCAGATGCAAACGGTTCCCGCAGGCGGCGACCATCGTTTCGAACAGTCGCGTGTATCCCTCTTTGGGCATGCTCTGGAACTTCTCACGCAGGTAACGAGCGTCGCGGTCCGTGCGGACCGGGATCCGACCGCAGACGGAAGCGTCCAACTCGCGGGGATGCTGCTTCCATTGTTTCAACGTGTATCGCTTGAAGAACTTCTCATACAGCTCGTGGCCGACCTGTGAAAGAACCATCTCCTCGGAATTTCGCGGTTGGGCGATGGGGACTTTGCGTTCGTCGAGCCACTGCTGAAACTCCTCTGGAGTTGCCTTTCGGCCGACAAGCTCTTCGAAAGTGTTGAGACTAATGGGAAAGCTCCAGTACTTTGCATCGGTGTACGACTTGATGACATAGTTCGCCGGAATCCACTCGGTGAACTCACTCAAGTAGTCCAGTACACGTCTCGAGTCGGTGCGAAAGTAGTGGGGACCGTACTTGTGGATCAGGACGCCCGAAGGATCGATTACGTCGTAGCAATTGCCGCCAATATGCGGTCGCTTATCGACCACCAGGCAGGACTTGCCCAGGACATTGCAAACCCGCTCGGCGAACACCAGACCTGAGAAGCCGGCGCCTACGATAAGGAAATCGAATCGGGGGTGAGCGCTGTGCGAGGACTTGAATCCGGGCATGTTCAAATCATTTCATGGGGATCGAAACAGATGCAGAGACGAGACTGTCAGCCTCCTCCTCGCGCCGACACCAAATCTGTCCAGCGAGAGCTCGTTGCGCCCGCGATCCTACGATCCGTCTTCCGCAGGTCTATCTGCAATTAGTCCGCGCCCGGGTGACGGGGGCGGTATTTCAGTATGAGGTCCAGGACACGATGAAACTTGCTGGCGACCCGCCACGTGCGCGATCGCATGACGGCGTCCAACTGAACGGCCACGCCGTCCGAGGCGTTGCTGACCGCTTCGACATCGCTGAGGACGAACGCCAGGCGACGCTCGCTGGGGATGCGAGCGGCGATCGTCTTGCCCAAGATGGCCTCGTAATGGGCAATCAGTTTGCTCACGCACGCTTCCGGCCCGAAATGTTGCTGAACGTTGGACCGCGCCCGCTCTCCCAGGGCGCGTCGCGACTCGGCGGGCAGCTTCAGGATTTCGAGGATTGCACTGCGCAGGGCACTCGAATCGCCGGGAGGCACCAGGAAACCCGAAACGCCATTTTCGATGACCTCCTCGATGCTCGTGCCATGCGTTCCTACGACGGGCGTCCCCAGCAACGACGCCTCCAATACGCTGTTGGGAAGGTTCTCGACCAGCGAAGGGGCGACCAATCCGACCGCCCGGGCCACCAGCGGATAGACCCGCGCGTGGGGTTGGCTCCCCAACAGATGCACGCGACTGGCGAACGCTCTGGCCGTGTTGAAGAAGGCGTCCATGTCGACCGAGATCTCCCGGCCTACGAATTGGAAGTGCACCTCCGGCCGTTCAGCGAGCACACCCCGAATGGCCTCCCCGAGGACATGGCAACCCTTCATCCGCGAGATGGAACCGACAAACACAAGATAGGGCTGCCCTTGCGGGGCGACTTTCTCGGCCCACGCCGAATCCCACTGTTCCGGAGCAATCTCCTGATAGGCGGGCGAGGGAATGATGTCGATCGACATCTTCAGCTCTTTGGCCAGCGAGGATCCGAGAAATGCGCTCGGCGCGTACACCGATTCGCAATCGAGCATGCAGGTCCGCTCCAGGATCTGGAGAACGGCCGCATCGACGTTCATGCGGAATCCATAGGCCTTGTACCAAACGGGCTCATAGCTGCTCAGCCGCATGACCAGCGGCACCGGCACGTCGATGAATAACCCAGGCAACCCACAATTGGCAGCCTGGATCAGGTCGAACGGCATCTGCGCGTGCCGAGTGCGGACGGCTTCGGCCAGCCGCCAGGAACCCATCAGGACGTTCCTGGTCCACGCCGACAGCGGAAGATCCTGTAGGCCCAGCGAGTCAGGAGCGTGATGCGTGAGCACGCGCACCCTGACTCCGTCCTTCTCGTATTCTTTGTCCGCTCGCTTTGGCAGATCGTTGCCATTGCAGACAAACACTTCGCACTGATGGCCCCGCTCGGCGAGAAGTTTCGTGATGCGGACCAAATAGTTCCCCAATCCGCCGTTGACCTGGCCGGTACCGGCAAACTCCGTAGTAACAAAAGCGATTCTCACGTGCTAATACCTCTAGGTCCTCGGGGATGAGTTTGTTCTGCCAAGTCTGAGAGCGATGGCCGCCAACTCTGCCGTAGGGAACCTGGACAGCAGCCGGCCGCGGGCTTCTTTTCGCACTTCCACAGATAATTGTTCTGTCGACGGTTCATGACGGCAACGGTGGGATCATACCTTCCTGGCAAACAGTGTTGCCTCCTTGCATGTCGCTCGATACCAATGAAACAGCCGCCTGGCCAATTGCTTCCACGCCAATGAGTTCAGCGAAGGTTTCCCTTGAACGAGAAGGGGACACGCCGCTCCGGCGGGGACAATCGCGGCGCGGAAACAACGCGATTCGAACACGCGGCGCAACGTGCCATTCAACCGATAGAACGTATGGTTCCGACTGTACTTCGCATAGCCTTTGGCGCGCGACCGCCAGTCGCCGTCGTTGTCGGGCCAATAGGGCTTCCGCTCAACCCCCAATCGGACAAAGCCGGCGATCGCAAGATCGCGAAGCAATCCTTTGGGAATCCAATGGACAAATGGCATCCGCAGATGTGGCTCAACAACGCAGGACCTCGCGGGGAACGTGTGCACGCCGAGACCATCCGCCATCGTAACACGGCTCATTTCGCCCACGCACGACTCGATGTTCTCAACGTGTTCAAGGACTTGGTCCGACACAACGATGTGAAAGAAGTCCGCGCCGAAAGGTAGGCGGTCCCCGGGACGAACGCAAAGCAGACGCGTTTGGGGATCAAATCCATGGCGGTCGAACCACCCGCGACCGTTCTCAATGGGCTTGGCGTCGATGTCCATTCCCCAGGCATCATACCTCGCTTCGAGCGGCTTGCCCACGGTGCGTCCGCGGCCGCATCCCCAGTCCGGGATGCGCAGTTTGGACGGCTCCAACCCGCAGCTTGCGCGGAACTGTTCGATCGACGGCAGGATGGCTGGCGAAATGCTGTAACTAGCCATTTCCTCGTCCGTGAGTTGATCGTGCTTGGTTCCCATCGATATTGGACTGACTGAGGGCGGGTGAATCAGTCAAGCGCAGTCGGATTTGCAGGCATGCCGAGTATTCGCCTGACGAACAGGCGTACCGGGCGTGGGGTCACACGCAGACATGAATAGTACACGGGGAGCACCGTCTTCTGCCACAGGCTGCCGTACTCTCTTCGATACCACGCACGATATTCGGGGGGCGGCCGACGCCGCATCATAGAACCCAGCGCGCCGGGGGGCAAGTCCGTCCCCGACAACGGTGTTTTCTCGGCGAGGCCCGCCCGCCGAAGGATGGCATCGATTGCGTCTCCGAATTCACGTACGTCGGTCGTCGCGATACCGCCGGCAAGACGGCCTTCCTTCATGCCGAGAAGCACCGCCTCGAAATCGGCATCGCCGCGGGCCGCTCGCGTCCAGAACGGCTCAAGGATCGTCGTTTCGTCGGCGTGCTTCTGCGCGTGCACAAACCCCTTCCGAAACAGGTCTCGATATGATTGCTCGAAATCGTGGACACCCAGCACGTACTTCTCGCGCTGCTGGACGAACCCCTGTTGGCACATCCGCATGATGACTTCGAATTCCGGTCGATGCACCGGCTGCGACGGATTGCAGAACTCGATCGTTTGGGGAAGCAGGCTCGTCCGATACAGGTGAAACCCGCCCGATCGCGGGCCCCCGAACAGCTTGTCAAGGATTCGTCCTTCCAGGGCAAACAGCTCGTCCGGCGCGCGATTGGCCGTCGCCACCAGCCGCGCAATGCTGCCCGGTCCGACCAGCACATCGGCGTCGGTGGCAATCGTCCACCGCCGGCCGCACTGGATGCCAATTTCAAGCGTTCGCTGAACGGCACGGCTGAAGGGGACCTCGCGGATGACGACGACTTGGTCAGGCCCCACCTCGGCCTCCAGCAGCGCGCGGCTCAACTCGGCCGTACGTTCGCCGGCACTGCGGAGAACGATCGTCGCATCCAACGCCCGCGCTGGCGATGCTCGGCGTCGACCGGCGGCATCCATCAGACCCATCCCTCCATCCTCCGGCGAAACAGGGCAGCCAAGGTCCCCTTCCCCTGGGACCCGCCATGCGGCGATCAGCATGTCACTTGCGTCTGGGAGGCCTGCCCGAGTGCGGCCGACATGCATTTGGCCACGTACTCGCGCAACCTTCCGGGATCCTCCCCGCGATACCAGCGACGGGCCCACAGCTCGGCGGCCAGAAGCAGCCACGTAACGCGTTCGTCGCGATTCCTTCTGAACAGCTTCCGAATGGACCGCTGGTGCAGGAATCCGTCCTCCACCAGAACGCCGTCACACACGAGTGTCGAGGCCAAGCGTTGCATCCCCCGGGTCATCCACTCGAACATCGGAATGCTGAATCCCTTCTTCCGCGATGTGAGCACGCACGCCGGCACCAGATCCTTGACCGCACGCTTCAGCGCCGCCTTTCGCTCGCCTCCCGCATACAGCAGTTCGCTATCGACCGAGAACGCAAACTCGACCAACCGGTGATCCAGGAGCGGCACGCGCACCTCGACGCCGCAAGCCATGCTGGCGCGGTCCACCTTCGTGAGGATATCATCGACGAGGTACGTCTGCAGATCCATGAGCTGCGCCGAGGTCACGGCCGGACAATCCGCGGGATACGCCGCTCGAAGGGGCGCCAGATGATCCTGGACCGCTCCGCGCACCTCGTGGGCAAAGATGGCCTTCTGCTGCTTGGCCGTGAGGAAACCGATCAGCGGGAAGTACGCCGCGACCGGATCCGGCGCCGCCGCCGTCAAGGCGCGGCGCATGCGCCCCGCAGTGGACCACCATCCGGCCGAGCGGCCGTCCGTTTGCGCGAGCGCAGCCAGGTAGGCATCGTACCAACGATATCCGACAAACACTTCGTCGCCGCCGTCGCCCGACAGAATGACCTTGTACCCGTGGCGCCGCGCCAGGCGCGACACGGCAAGCGTCGGCAGTCCCGACGAATCCAGGAACGGCTCGTCGTACACCTCGGCGAAATCGCAGAGCATGTCGGCCGCGCGGTCCATGTCCAGGACGTCGACGTAATGGCGCGTGCCAAGTTCCCGGGCAACCTCGGCGGCGAAAACACGCTCGTCGCTGGCGGCTTCATGAAACCCGATCGTAAACGACGCCGGAGCCTGATCGCTGTTCTTCGCCACGACCGCACTGACGATGCTCGAATCGATGCCGCCGCTGAGGAACACGCCGATCGGAACGTCGGAAACCATCTGCTGCACGACAGCGTCGCACACTCCGTCGCGAAGCACCTCCCACGCCTCCTCCTGCCGCGTGATTTTTGGGCGATACTCCGCATGCCAATATCGCTGGACCGAAACGCGGCGGTTCTCGCACACCAGCCGGTGCGCCGCCGGCAACTTGGCCATTCCCTCGAAGATGCACTGTTCGCCTGGCACGTAGCCATAGGCGAGATACGCGCTCAGTGCACTCGGGTTGATTCGCCGACTGCTCGAAGGGCCCTCGATCAGTGCCCTCGGTTGCGATGCAAACGCGATGCCGTCGTCGCCGGCCATGTAGTACAGCGGCTTCACGCCCAGCCGATCGCGAGCCAACAGGAGCCGCTCGCAGGAAACGTCCCAGATGCCGAAAGCAAAGATGCCGTCAAGCCGGTCGACGACGTCGTCGCCCCACTGCTCGTACCCGTGCAGGATGACCTCGGAATCGGTGGCGGAGTGGAAGCGGTGCTCGGCTTCCTCCAACGTGCGGCGGAGTTCGCGGTAGTTGTAGATCTCGCCGTTGAACGTCAGCCAGATCGTCTCATCCTCGTTGGCCATTGGCTGCCGGCCCGCGTCCGACAGATCGATGATGGAGAGTCTGCGATGCCCCAACCCCACGCGGCCTTGGCTCAGCAGGACCATTCCTTCGGCATCGGGCCCGCGCATCGTCAGCGTATCCAACATGCGGCGGAGGACGCCTTCGTCCAAGGCACCGGACCAGCGAATTCGGCCGAGAATTCCGCACATTGGATGGTTCTGCCTAACGAGCCCCGCTCAACGCTTGCCGCCGCGTCTGGCCGCGTTGCTCGGAAATGTCCTGATAGAGTTTCACATATGCTTCCGTCACTTTCGGCCACGTGAATGCCTTGACAGATCGCAACGCATCCGCCGAAAGCCGATCCTGCAACTCCTTGCTCTTGGCAAGCGCGATCACTGCGTCGGCCAGCGAATCGGGCTCCGGTTCGCAGAGAAGCCCGTTTTCCCCGTGGCGGATCACCTCCGGCGTGCCGCCGACGGAAGTCGCCACCATGGGCAACCCGAGCGCCAGGGCTTCGACCAGACTTGCTGCGACCCCCTCGGAGCGTGACGGCAGGATGACGCAATCGACGCTTCGCATGTACTCGAGGTACTTGGCATGATCCACGTAGCCCACAAATACCACCTTGTCGGTCAACCCCTGATCGCGAACATATGTCTGCAGCGGCCCCGAAGGCGATGTATCTCGCAACACGTACAGTCGGAAGTCCGGCACGTTTGCAACGATGCGCGGAAGCGATATCGCCAACAGGTCGGGCCCTTTCAGGAAGCGATCGCCGCCCGAGTAGAGTGCGCGAAAGCCGCCTTTGAGCGCCATCGTAGGAACCGTCTCGCTGCCGACCAGATCGCAACCGTTCGGGATGATCGTGCAGTGCGATGAGTTCTTGACGCCCGCTCGCTGGACGACGTCGGCCAGAAAATGGCAGGCCGCCGTGAAGTGGTCCACGTGGGCAAGGCTTCGGAACACTTCGTCCTCCGACCATGCCGACGCTTGTTTGAACTCATCGAAACCCATCGCGCCGTGAATGGTGAACACATGCGGAACGCGCACGAACCAACGCAATCGGCACAGGAGATCGGTCGCCTGAAGCAGATGGGTGTGAACGATATCGAAACGACGTCGCCACAGTCGCCCGGCGAAGCAAGCGGCGTTCATAGGGTGCAGAAGTCGGCATTTCTTGTGCTCCCCTCGGCGGAATCGTCCCACGGAAATCACTTCAAGGCCTGCGATTGCCCTGAACGTGTCGGCAATCTCGTCGGATGTGACGAGCGTTACGTCGACGCCCTGGGCAACCAACTCCCTGCACAGGAAGCGGACCACCGTTTCGGCGCCGCCCATGCCGTTCGACAAACATACCTGGCAAATACGCATATCCACCGCTTCGCTCAAGAGGCCTGCTCGACAAGGCCGCTTGCGACCTCGATGCCGTCGAGCATCGAATCCTCGATGCTCAAGTAATCCCACTTGCCGTACCGCCCGATCGGATGAATACTGTGGTCTGCCAGCTTCTGCAGAATCGACGGCAACACGGCCTCGCGCTGCGACGTGAGATGAACGTACGCGCACGGGATCAGGTTCACGCAAACGCAGTCGATGCTCTCTACGCGCAGCCACTGCAGACGTTGAAGCGCATCGAGCACGGCATTCTGGAGCCGCGGCAGGTCGACCTCCTCTCCGGCCGACAGACCGGCCATGCCCGTTTCGACATAGATGGCCGAGTGGTTCGGCGGCGCATGACTGGCGCCGAAATTGGAATACACGCCGAGCCGGTAGAAGGGAATGGTCCGGTCGCAAACGTAGACCCAGTGCGCCTCGCCAAGCACGCCGGGCAACTCCGCGCGCAGGCCGATGTTGAAGACCGCGGTCGTGCTGTGCGACAGCGTGGCCGCCCACTGGTTCAGGTCCCGATCCGCAGTCAATCCGCACAGTTGTTTCAACGGGGCCGATGTAAGCAGCGCTTCGTAGCGCACCTTCATACCCCGCGACGTCGTCAGCTCGTGGGCATCGACGTCGATGCTCACCACCTCCTGCGAACACTCGATCCGCTCGACACCCGATGCTAGCCCGGCGACGAGCTTCCCGATTCCTCCCTCGCGCGGATACCAGAAGGTCGAATTGTACCCCTCGAGCCGGTTCGCGCTGCGATCGAGTCCTTGGAGGATCTTGGACTCGTCCGGCGCCGGAAAGAAACGGCGTGCGGCTCCGTACGACAACTGGTCGACCGCCACGCCGAACGTCTTCTCGTTCAGCGGAGCAAGGCTGCAATCGGTGAGAACCTTGCCAAAGCCGCTGACCAGGTAGTCGTAGAAGTTCTTGTTGGGCCCGGCTCCCGGCTCGGGACGCGATCGGTACGATTCCAGGCACTTCGCCCGCAGTTCCGGCGAGAGATGCCCCAGGTTGTATTGAATCGGAGCCGGAACGAACTCCCCGTTGACCAGGCAGACAGATCGCCGCGCCACGCGTTGCCAGTCGGAGTCGT
Source organism: Thermoguttaceae bacterium (assembly GCA_963674835.2). Lineage (GTDB taxonomy): Bacteria > Planctomycetota > Planctomycetia > Pirellulales > Thermoguttaceae. The sequence goes on along the minus strand of CAXXKC010000003.1, from coordinate 3,364,335 downwards.
CCTGTCCGGCAAAGGGAAGCTCTCCCGGAGAACCGTGCCGAGCGAGATGAAGAAGGTGCCCCGTGTAGTCGAACAGGTACTCGCCGATTTGAATCGAGCGCGTCAGCCCACCCGGCGCCGGGCACGCCTCAACCACGACGACCGAGTGCCCGAGTTGCTCAAGCCGGCGTGCGGCGGCAAGCCCGGAAACACCCCCGCCAAGTACGACGAATGGAACGCTTTCAGCCATCCGTGTTCATCTCCGATCCACCGGGCTGGCTGCCTGTTCCAGCCTCGGAAGCGTCAAGCGGGCGTGTGCTCCAGGCGAGCCGCGGCCTGACGATGCCGATCCAATTGCCGAAGTGCTCGCGGCGCATGCCCCCTTCTTCGTGCACGTCGAAGGCGACCGCACGTTCGGCAGCCGCCTCGACCTGCCCCACGCCGACAAACACGCGTGCCGTCACCGTGTACCGTCCCACATTCAGGAAGTACCCGGGCACTGTGCACCTCGACCGAAAGACGCCTTGAGGTGCGGGCCGGTCGAACCACTCGTCGGGCTGCATGCAGGCCGACGGGAAGTTCGCCGAGTCGAAAACTCGCGTGCCATCGGCCGCATTGATCCCGATACCGCAGGCGATCGGCGTTCCTTCCTTGAGGTTCCAGTAATCGACTTCAACCTCGAACGGTGAGTCGCTTCCCACGTCGCCCGTGATGGCGCCCCCCGCGACGACGCGCACGGCCCGAATGCGCACCCGATCCGACCCTGGTGCGTCCTCCACACTCTCCCACTGCTTCTGCCCACGGATGGCCGACCGGCCGATGTATGCTTCGATGACCTCCGATGGCTCACCCTCTTGGACCAGCGATCCCGAATCGAGCAAGATGAGTCGCGCACAGAGGCTGGCCACCGCCGCAAGGTTGTGGCTGACGAACAGAATCGTCCTGCCGCCGCGAGCCACCTCGCCCATCTTTCCCAGGCATTTCTTCTGGAATTCCACATCGCCGACTGCGAGCACTTCGTCGATCAGCAGAATCTCGGGATCCAAGTGGGCGGCCACCGCAAACGCCAGGCGCACCCGCATGCCGCTCGAATAGCGTTTCACGGGCGTATCGAGGAACTTCTCCACGCCAGAGAAATCGACGATCTCGTCGAACCTGCGGCGGATCTCGTCGCGGGTCATGCCGAGAATCGCGCCGTTTAAGAAGACATTCTCACGGCCGGTCAGCTCCGGATGAAATCCCGTGCCCACCTCCAACAGACTGCCCACCCGACCGCGGATCTCGGCGCGCCCCAGCGTGGGCTTGGTGATGCGAGTGAGGATTTTCAGCAGCGTGCTCTTGCCGGCTCCGTTGCGTCCGATGATTCCCAACGCTTCCCCGCGACGCACCTCGAACGACACGTCGCGCAGCGCCCAGAGAATCGCCTCGGCGTCGGACTCCTTTCGCGATCCGTTGCGGGTGACCTCGGCCAGCTTGCGCACCGGCACGCGGCACCAATGCCGGATCGCCTCCCGCAAGGTCGCGTGGGGATCGCGCTCGCCGAGCCGGTAGCTCTTGCCGAGGCCTTCTACTCGGATCGCAATGTCGCTCGTCTCAACCAAACCGATCGGCTCCTCATTGCCGCCGCTCACCACGCATTAGATCACGTCGACCAGTCTGTCTTCCGTGCGACGGAAGTAGACCAGTCCTGCCACAAGCAACACGAGCGTCATCAGCGTCGATGGAATGAGCACCAACCCCGGCGGATCGGCCGCGCCCAGAAGCGACCACCGGAATCCCTCGATGACTCCTGCCATCGGGTTCAGGCCGTAGAGCACCAACGCCCAGTCGGGCAATCGCTCTCGCAGGAAGGACGTTGCGTAGATCACCGGACTGACGAACATGCCTACCTGAATGAGAAACGGCTGCGCGTAAAGAAAATCGCGATAGATGGCCGCCAACGCCGACAGCCACAAGCCGACTGCCAGCGAGGCCAGCACCGCCAGCAACACAAACGCAGGCAACCACAGAATAGCCCAGGACGGCACGATCTGGTTCCAAACCATCAACAACACCAGGGCGACCAACGTTATCGCGAAATCGACCAGCCCGCCCAGCACCGACGCCAGCGGCACGATCAGTCGCGGAAAGTAGACCTTCGTAATCAGTTCCCGACTGGTCACCAGGCTACCGCCGGCGCGGGTGAGCGACTCCGCGAACAACCGCCACGCAAGCATCCCGCAGAAGGTCGACAGGAAATACGGCACCCCCGCGGGCGAGAGCTCATTGCTCCCGCCGATCAACAGCCCGAACAGCACAGCGAAGATGCCCGACGTGAGCAGCGGCTGAAGCAGGACCCAGGCCACGCCAAGCTCGGTCTGCTTGTAGCGGACCTTGATGTCGCGCCACGTCAGGTAATAGATCAGGTCCCGGTATCGCCACAGCTCGGCCAGATCGACCAACTGCCAACGGCGGCGAGCTTCGATGACCGTCACCGAGGGCGCATCGCTCTGTCGCGATTCCGTCCCCGCCGATAGCGAAGGCGATTTATCCTGTTCGATGGGCGATTCGACGGGGGGCATGAATGTGTCGCAACACAACAGTTTCAAACGGTGGCGATCAGCCGGAGGAAGAGGCCGTCGGCGCGCACTCCGTTCCCTTGGGTGGCACTAGCTACACCGAGGTATCCGCGCCACCCTCATGAACGGCCGCTTCGCCTATTCGCTTTCCTCCAAAGGACTTAGAATCTGCGCAGGCAATGTCATCGCCCGGAGGAGAGCTTGGAGGTCGACCGCTTAGCCTCGCCGGAAATGCGCGCAACTGGCGAAAAGATAGTCTATCTGCCATCTACGAAACCCGTCAACCAACTGGTCGATACAACCGGACTTTTCCGACCCAGTTGCCTGAAACACAAGCTCCCAGATGACATAACCGCCCCATTCCGGCATCCGGCAGCGGGCCAACAAGCTCCCCCCGCGCCTCGTCGACAAGCTTCGACGTCAGTCCGCGTTGGAGAACCCAAACGCGTAGAGCTTGGCTCGCGTCAGTTCGAAACGCAGGCGGATCGGCTTCCCCACCCATGAGCTCAGATCCGAGTCGTCTTCCCAGCGAACCGTTGCGTCGGTCCCGTCGGCCGTGATGGGTCGCGATTGCATTGCCGGCTTGCCCTCGTCGTCCAACAGGCTCACGCGCACTTCGCCGCCCGCCGCGTCGGCTGTGAGCGACAGTTGCTTGCCCGGGCACCGAATCGGTTTCGTCGTCACGCGGCCGGTCTGCTCCGGGCGAGTGGGCTCCATGGCGGCGAAGCCATCGGCGCGAAGGCGCGCCAGGCACAGGAAACCTTTGCGCCAGTTCGTGTGCGGCCCATCGCTGCCGCTGTAGTAGAGCAGGAGTCGACCCTCGCGCACGATGGGGTAAGCTGCCGCGTAGATGCATCCCCAGTCGCAACTTCCCTTGGGTCCGCGCGGAATCAGCGATGTTCCCGGACAAACCCGCTCCCAGTGGACCGTGTCGGCGCTCCACGCCAATTCGCAGTCGACCAGGTCGGTCTGCGTGTTGAGAATCATCGCCAGCCCCAGGTAGACGTTCGCGTATCGGAACACGGGCATGGCATAGACCTGCGCCTGGGGGTTTTGCCCGCGCAGGACCTCGCGCGCCTTGGTCCAGTGCAGAAAGTCCTCGCTTTCGGTGCGGCCCACAATGCGCTGCCCGTCGGCCCACAGCCGCGTGATGCCCACGTACTTGCCGAGGCCGCCATCCCACAAGGCGTTGTTGTGCGTGTCGCCGGCGGCGTCGATCTCCGGACACTTGATCGGCTTGGACCAGTGCAGGCCATCTGGCGAGAAAGCGACGGCCATCTTGTCGAGCATACAGAGCATCTTGTAACGGCGCGCGGGATCCGTCTCGCGAAGATCCTTGAAGATCCCCGCGCCGTGCACCTCGCGCAGGACGATGTTGTTCCGGCGGGAACCGTCAAACTCGACGATCCCCAGCTCCGGCTTCTCCCACGCGAGCCCGTCACGCGAGACGGCATAGCAAACACCCATCTCGCGATCCGACGAACGCCGCAGCGCGTCGCCATAGGTGATGGTCTTCCGCTCTTCCTCCGAGGTCTTGCTCGTCGCTGCATCGCGAAGAAACGGGCTGTACCAGCACTTGAACACCCCGTACTGCCCGTCGTAGCACACGTTGGCGTAGAGATTGTCGAACCGCACTTCCCACGGTTTGTCTTCGCCAAACAGCGGGTTGTGCGTGTCCTTTTCGACCTGGCCCAGCACCAATCGCGCGTTTTCGGCTCGGTCGACCACGCGGCTGTCGAGCAGCAAGTACTTCGGCTCGCCCGCCAGCGATACCGAAGCCACCGCCACCAGGCCAACCACCAGTAGGCTACGCTTCAGCATAACAACGCTCCTCGCGATGCCGTCTCACGTCGATGCATGCCACCGAGCGACGTGCTCACGCTGTCAGAATGTCCCCGTCTTGACATCACATTGAGGTAGCGCCTCGCGGAGCTTCTTGGCGCCCGCGTCGGTCACTTCCGTATTGGTCACGTGCAACACCTTAAGCTTCTTCAGGCCGTAGAGATTGTCCAGGCCGGCGTCCGTAATCTCCGTACGGCCCAGATGCAGAAACGTCAGGTTGACCAGCGTCTTCAGTTTGGGCAATCCGGCATCGGTGATCGGATTGGTGTCGATGTTCAGCCAAGTCAGTTGCGGCATTTGGCCCAACGTTGCCAGCGCCGCATCGGTGATGTGCGTCGTCCAGAGATTCAGTTCCTCGAGCTTTGGCGACGCCTTCAGGCTCGCCACGCCTGCATCGCCCACCGCCGTTAAGCTCAGATCCAGAATCTTTAGCGATGGGAGCTTGGCCAACTGGGCCATCCCAGCGTCGCCGACCTTCGTGCCGCTGACGCGGAGTCGCTGCAGCTTCGACATTCCGGCCAGGCTCGCCAAACCCGCGTCGGTCACATCGGTCTGCGCCAGGAAGAGTTCCTCGAGCCCGGTGTGTCCGGCGAGTTCCTTCAGACCCGCATCGTTCAGCTTCGTCTTGTCCAGCTTCAGCGATTTCAGACGCGCAAGGCCTTTGAGATGCGCCACGCCCGCATCGGTAATCGGCCGTTCGGCCAGGTTCAGGCTCTTGAGCGTTTCCATTCCTTCGAGCAGCGCCAGATCGGCATCGACCGCCTGAGTCTTGCTGAGATCGATGACGACCGGCTTGCCCTGGCCGTCGCGTTTGATCGCCCCACCCAGTTGCTCCAATTGAGCCAGGGGGCCTTTGCCCTGCGAGGCGTCCTTCTCCGCGCTGGTCGCAACCGGCGCCGGAGGAGCGGCCACCTCTTCCTCGGCCGGCGCCTTGACGGCCGCCTCATCCGGCTTGGCTGGGGTGGCCTTGTCTGGCGGATTGTTCGTCTGCGAACAGGCGGTGACCAATGAGAGCGTCAGTACAAGCAGCAAGGAAATCGGGTGGCGCATCGCGACTTTCTCCGGTTCACTCCCGGTACCGCCGCCGTTTCCGACGACAGCGGCCCGTGGCAGCACATTCTTGATCGACAGCTAAAGGCCCGTCCCAGTACGTGGCACAGCCGCCCTCGGCTGTGGAGATGCCCACCACAACCCAGGGCGACTGTGGCACCAAAAATGGGCCTTGGATCGGGGCCAAGTATACCGCGCCGTACCGCCCGGCAACAGAACCGCCAACGGCACGGCCCCGGCCTCGCCGGAAACGACCTACGCAACGCACCTGCGGATTGCGGCAATTAACGTATCGGCCGGACCGCCCTTGCTCAGGTAGGCCGTGGCTCCTGCCGAGCGCATGGCGTCGGCCATATCGTCCTCTTCGTGCATCGACAGGCCGATCACGGCGATTCCCGGCATTTCTGCCGTGATCCGCCGCGTGGCTTCGATGCCATCGAGCCGCGGCATGGTGACGTCCATCAGAACGACGTCCGGACGGGTGCTGCGAACCAGTTCGATCGCTTCCAGGCCGTCGCCCGCCTGACCGACCACCTGCAAATCGGGCTCTTCGATCAACAGACTCGCCAATCCCTCTCGAAGAATGCGGTGGTCGTCGGCCAGCACCACGCGAATAGACGACTTCGCCGCAGCGCGCTGCCCTGCAGATTCACTAATGTTCACTTGTTCGGTTCTCCGCCGCTTTCAGTGTACAACCGTCCGCTACAGATCCATCTGCCCGACATCGGGTTCGACGACAGCCCATCCGCGACGGCGGCAACCCACCAACATAAGACTCCGCGGCAGGAATGCAACCCTACCGCCCCCCGCTTGAACGAGATCTCCGCCCGGTGGTCTCAGAACACCTTGAGCGGGTCGGCCGGAACGCCGGGCGAGGTCACGAAGCGCGTTTCTCCAAGCAGCCCTTGGATGATGAGGTCGACCGCATCGTCTTCCGTCATACCGCGACTCATCAGCGTCTCCAACTGCCGCGAATCGACGCTCCCCAGCGCCGCCTCGTGCGTCACGTGCGCTTTCGGATGCGTGACCTTCACCACCGGTATCGCTTCCGCCACGGCGTGGTCCTGGACGATCTCCTTGCAATCGACGTGTCCGCGCGCGTAGGCGGCACTGGCCGTCAGCGTGTTGTGGATGGTCGCCCGCGACTTGCCCCGCAGCGCGATATTCGAGGTGAGCACGCCGCGAGCATACTCGCCCACGAGGTGGGCCGTCTCGTTGATCACGATGCAATCGTCGCCCGATCCCGATATCCGGGCCGACACTTCCGAGACGCTCCGCACTTCGCCGGTCACCTCGACGTCCATGTCGATCTGCCCGACGCGTCCGCGGATGAGCTCGAAGTCGGTGTGATACTTGGCGCCCGCCCCGACGAAAACTTTCGATCGGGGGACAACGATCACGCCGCCGTCGTGGCCGTGCACGTGCCGTTCGACGTAGGCGTACTGTGCCCCGTCGCCGATGTTGAGCACGGCGTCCATCTCGTGGCGAACCTGCCGCGCGTTTGGGAACGTGCAGTGTGCCAGGATTCCCGCCCGGGCGTTGGCTTCGATCTCGACCGAAAGGGCGATCTGTTGCAGGCCGCTTTCGGGGACCATTCCAAAGCACACCTGGATGGGTCGCTCGATGATCGAACCTTGCGTCACTCGGATCGTCGCCTCGATGCCGTCCGGGTGCTCCTTGGCGTCGACCTCCAAACCGGGCACCAGGTGCACTCCCAGCACGCGGTTGGCATGGACCTCGATGCGCGCAATGTCCGGACGATTTCTGAGATCGTGCGCGTTGACTCCGATCGAGGCGTACAGCGTGTCCAGCAGGCTACGGTCTGTCATGGTCGGCCTCCGGAAGACACACGTCCACCTCTACGAGCTGATGATCGCATGGAATGCACTTGTGTTCGAAATAATGGGCGATCTTGTCGATCGATCCCTTGTCGGCCAGGTGTCCGCAGCAAAGGAGGAACGCATGTTCCGCCTGCCGGAGCACCGCCAGGCTGTGGGTAATCACGATGACGGTGGTCTTCTGTCGCTGGAGCACCTTGAGCGCTTCGAAGATCCGCTCCAGGGCTTCCACGTCGATACCGCTGTCGGGCTCGTCCATCAGCACGAGCTTTGGCTCCATGGCCAGGATGCTCGCCAGTTCGACCCGCTTCCGCTCGCCGCCCGAGAGCGTCTTGTCGACCGCGCGTTCCAAGTACCGGGCCGGCTCCAAGCCCACCTGCTCGAGCACTTCGCGCACCCGGTCTTCGCCTTTCTTTTTGGCCGCCGCCTCGATGAACGCCCGCACCGACAGACCCTCGAAACGTGCCGGCTCCTGCCACGCAAGCGTAATGCCTCGCCGCGCGCGCTCGTCGACCGAAAGTGGCCGGATCGACTCGCCTTCAAAGACGACGTCGCCGTCGAAATGCCGGTAGCCCGAGAGCCCCATGACCAAGCTGGCCATGGTCGACTTGCCGGCCCCATTCGGCCCGATGACAGCGTGAATGTGCCCTTCCCAGAAGTCGATCGACAAGTGATTCAGGATTGGTTTGCCGTTCAAACGCAGGCAAACATCGCGCAACGCCAGAATCGTCACTGCGGGGACCCCCGGCAGACAGGCTCCGCACCGCCGTCGGCACCCTACCGTCGGCGGAGCAAGCCATCAGGAATCCTGCAATTATCGGTCACGCTTGGCACCCCCGCAAGGGCCCGGGTGGTTGGCCAAACGCCCCCGGCGCGACCGTTTGCTTCACCTCCTGCCCCGAACGTACAATAGGCGCCTACCCGAAAGATCCACCTCACAGCGATCCCTGCCTCGAAAGGAAAGTCCCCATGAACCGCCAGATTGGTCGTCGCCGTTTCCTCAAATCAGCAGCCGCGCTCGGCCTGGGCGCCAGTGTTGTCGGATCACGGCTCCCCACTCTCGTGGCCGCCGAGGCCGGCAAGCGCCCAGCTCAGAACAAGACCGGCTGGAAGCTCTGCTGCGGCACCTACAGCTTCAACAAGCTCACCTTCTTCGAGGCGGTCGACCAGGCCGCAGCCTTGGGCATCCCGTACGTCGAAGGCTTCACTTGGCAGCGACTGTCCCCCGAGCGTCCCGATGTCCAGACGAACGCCGCCATGTCGGCCGCCGATCGCAAGGCCGCCGCCAAGAAGCTGGCCGACACGGGCGTCAAGCTGGTCGGATGCTACTGCCAGAAACTCGCCAGCGAAGAGCAAGCCCGGCCGATCTACGAGTGGGCCAAAGAGATGGGCGTCGAGACGTTCATCGCCGAGCCGCCTCCGGAAGCCTACGACGTCGTCGAAAAACTCTGCGACGAGTACGCCATCAACCTGGCCATTCACAATCATCCGCAGCCCTCGCACTACTGGAACCCGGAGACCGTGCTCAAGGCCTGCCAGGGCCGTGGCAAACGATTCGGCGCCTGCTGCGACACGGGCCACTGGGTCCGCTCCGGGTTCCAACCGGTCAAGGCACTCAAGATGCTCCAGGGCCGCATCCTCTGGTTCCATCTGAAGGACGTCGACAGCTTTGGCCGCAAGGAAGCCGAGTGCGTTCCCTGGGGAACCGGCGCTGGCGACATCGAGGGCATCCTGAAGGAAATGCACCGACAAGGCTACCACGGCTTTTTCGGCATTGAATACGAACCGTACGCGCCGGACAACGCCGCCAAGATCGCGCAGTGCGTGGCCTACTTCGACAAGGTCTCGGCCTCCTTGGCCGGGTGAGCCATTCTCGCATTGAAGACCGTTCGTTAACCGCTTCCCGCACGCCGGGTCGCGTGGTTCCGACCCTTCGTTTGCCGGCGCACCCTGCGCGGCGTGGCAAAGATCGGTTATGCTGAAGCATGACCCGCGGAGAACCCATGCCATGCGCACCTCGACTCGCCTGCGGTTGATCCTTCTGCTCGCGTTGCTGTTGTGGTCGCGCGATGCCTGGGCCGAACCGTTGAAGTTTCGCGTGCGGCTCGACGCCGACGTGGCCCGGCAACCGGTGACCGGACGGCTGTTCGTCTTCCTTTCCACTCGCAGGAGCCAACCGCGGTTCGGCCCGGACTGGTTCCGCCCCGAGCCTTTCTTCGCCGTCGACGTTGAGCAGTTCCAGCCGGGCACCAGTCGCGACCTCGACGGTCAGGCCGACGGTTTCCCCGCGCCGCTGCCCCAGCTTCCTCCCGGCGACTATTACATCCAGGCCGTGCTGGATCACTCGTTCGATGTCCCGCAGCCCGGCCAGGCGCCCGGCAACTACTATAGCGACGCCATCCAGGCTTCACTGGATCCGAGCAAGGGCGGAGTGGTTCGGTTGACGCTCGCTCGCGTGGTCGATCCGCCCGAGCTTCCCGAGTCGCCGTGGATCGAGGAGTTGCGAGTTTCCAGCAAGCGCCTGTCGCAGTTTTACAACCGGCAGGTCGTCGAGCCGGCCACGATCGTGTTGCCCCAGAGCTACTTCGACCAGCCTGAGCGTCGCTATCCGGTCATGTACACCATTTCCGGCTTCGGCGGAGACAATCGCACGATGGCCCGGCGATACGCGAGCACGCCGCCGGCCCTGGTCGGGGGCGAGGTGGAGTTCATCTGCGTTCTGTTGGCCGGCCAGTGCAAATGGGGACACCACGAGTACGCCAACAGCGCCACCAATGGCCCTCGCGGCGATGCCTTGGTCCAAGAGATCATCCCCGAGATCGATCGCCGCTATCGCACGGTTCCGCAGCCCTCGGCCCGCATGCTCACCGGTCACAGTTCCGGCGGCTGGGCATCGCTCTGGCTGCAGATCAACTATCCCGACATGTTCGGCGGCACATGGTCTGTGGCCCCCGACCCGGTCGACTTCCGCGACTTCCAGCAGGTGGATCTATACGTCGATCCGCCATTGAACCTGTACCGCGATCCGCAGGGCAATCCGCGTCCCATCGCCCGCCGCAGAAAGACGCCCTTCGTATGGTTCGAGCCGTTCGTGCACATGGACGACGTCCTCAAGCGCGGCTGCCAGTTCCGCTCTTTCGAAGCCGTCTTCAGCCCGCTCGGTCCCGACGGCCTGCCCGAGAAACTGTGCGATCGGACCACCGGTCGTATCGATCCCGCGGTGGCGCAGGCCTGGCGCAAGTACGACATTCGCCTCATCCTGGAGAACAACTGGCCCACCCTACGGCCGAAGCTCCAAGGCAAGCTGCACATCTTTGCCGCCCAGTACGACACCTTTTATCTCGAAGGTGCTGTCCAGCGCCTCGCCGAAACCCTCCGCCAGCTAGGCAGCGACGCGGATGTTACGATCGTCCCCGGCAAAGACCACTCGTCGATACTCACGGCCGACCTGTACCGCCAGATCCGTGTGGAAATGAGCCGGGCGTTTCGCGAGCATTCTCAACCGTAGCGGCCGGTGACGTACATTTCCGTTTCTTTGTGCTTCGGCGTGTGGAAGAGGTCCAGCGTCGGGGCGTGCTCGATGATTCGTCCCAGCAGCATGAAGAGGCACTCATGGCTGGCCCGTCGCGCCTGCCCCATGTTGTGCGTCACGATGAGGATCGTGTACTGCTGGCTCATGGCGGTGATGAGCTCCTCGATTCGCTCGATCCCTTCCGCGTCGAGCGCCGAGCAGGGCTCGTCCATGAGGATGACGCGGGGTTTCAGCGGCAGTAGCCGGGCGATGCACAGCTTCTGCTGCTGTTCCAGCGTCAGCCGCGTCGCCTTCTTGCGCAGCGAGTCTTTCACCCCGTCCCAAAGCTGCACCTCGCGCAGAGCCGATTCCACCATGGCGTCGAGCTCCTTGCGCCGGTAGACGCCGCGGCGGGTGTACGTGCGAATGCCGAAGAGGACGTTTTCGTAGATGGAGATCGGCAGCGGATTGGGCCGCTGGAAGACCATTCCGACCGTCCGGCGCAGCTCGCTGAGCGACACGTCGTCGTCGTAGATGTTCCGCCCCAGGATCCGCACTTCGCCCGTGGTGGTGACGTTGCCGTAGCGTTCGTTGATCCGGTTGAAGCACCGCAGAAGGGTCGTCTTGCCGCAACCCGACGGGCCGATCAGCGCCGTGATGCGGTTGGGAGCCACGCTGATCGAAACGTCCTTCAACGCCTGAAAATCGCCGTACCAGAGGTTCAGGTCGTGCGTCACGATGCAGGCGGTTTCGGCCGAAATGGTCGTCATCAGCCAAAATCTCCCGTCACAAATCGCCAGGTCAGTTGCTCTTTCGGCTCGGTGAACATCGTCTCCGTCGGCCCGACCTCGACCAGGTGGCCGGCGCTGAAGAAGGCCGTGTGATCGGCCAGCCGGCGCGCTTGCTGCACCAGGTTCGTCACCAGGACGATCGTCATCTGGCTCTTCAATTCCCGCAGGATATCCTCGATCCGCATGGTCGTCACCGGATCGATCGCGATGGAGAACTCGTCCAGGCAGAGGATTTCCGGCCGGTGGCTCAGCGCCCTTGCCAGCGTGAGCCGCTGCTGCTGCCCGCCGGAAAGCTTCGTTCCCAGCGTGTTCAAGCGGTCCTTCACTTCGTCCCAGAGCATCGCCTGGCGGAGCGATTGCTCGACGATCTCGGTCAGCTCGGCCTTGTTGTGTACGCCGGCACGCCGCGGCGCATAGGCCACGTTCTCGAAGACCGACAGCGGCAGCCCCACCGGCAGCGGAAACACCATTCCCACGCGCCGCCGCAGCTCGAAAACGTTGCGGATGCCGTGCACTTCCTCCCCGTCCACGTAGACACCGCCGGCGACCTTCGCGCCCGGAACGAACTCGATCGTCCGGTTGATGCATTTCAGCAGCGTCGTCTTCCCCGAGTTCGCCGGCCCGATCACCGCGAAGATTTCCTGCTCCTCGATATCCAAACAGATGTCGTCCAAGGCGATGTTCGCGCCGTAGGTGACTGTCGTGTGATCGAAGCGGATCTTGCTGGTCATGGGCCTTCACCACTTCTTTCGCGAGCGAAGGTGGGACCGCAACGCGATCGACACGCTGTTGACGGCCAGGACCAGCCCGATCAGCACTACCGCCGTTCCGTACTCTGTCGATTCGGGCACGCCCAGCACCTGCGTCAGAAGCGTGAACAGGTGCATCGAGAGCGCCATGCAGCGGTCGGTCAGCGAGTAGGGAAAGAACGACTTGAAGCCGTGATCGGCCACCGGCACGAAGAAGACGGCCCCGGTGAAGAGAATGGGCGCCGTTTCTCCGGCGGCCCGGGCGACCTGGAGAATCACGCCCGTCAGAATCCCGCTGATGGCGTTGGGCAGGACCACGGTGCGGATCGTTTGCCACCGTGTGGCGCCCATGTTCCAGCAGGCCTCGCGAAACGCCATAGGCACGGCCACCAGCGCCTCGCGCGTGCTGGTTATGATTACCGGCAGCGTCATCACGGCCAGCGTGCACGATGCGGCCAGAACCGACCGGCCCATGCCCGCGAATAACACGAATGCTCCCACCCCGAACAGACCGTGCACGATGCTCGGCACGCCGGCCAGGTTGACCACTGCCAGGTTGATCAGTCTCGTGAACCAATTATCTCCGGCATACTCGTTCAAGTACACGCCAGCCAGCACTCCCACGGGCGCCGCGATCATCAGCGACGTGAAGACGAGAAAGAAGGTGCCGACCAGCGGCGCCCAGATGCCGCCGGCCGTCATCGAATCGCGCGGATTCTCCCAGATGAACGATGGGGACAGGGCCGGCCACGCCTTGATGACCAGCCAGGTAAGGATGGCCAGCAGCGGCAGGACGAGCGCCAACACCATCAGCGCGAAGAGGCTGCCGGCCAGAGTCTCGTAAACCCGTTTGCGGCGTTCCAGGGGGGAAGGCGCGAAGACCTTGCGACCGACCAGCCGCAAGTGCTCGCCCTGGTGAAGTTGAATCTTCCCCGCGTAGATTTCGTCCCGCAGTCCGGCGATCGCGCTGTCCATGCCCCACCACGGCGATCCCTCACTGCCGTCGCCGCCGCGTCCCTGCGCACCGACGATCATCGAGAACTCGTGGCGAGGTTTTCTTGCCAATCGCGCCGGCGGGCCGGCGCCTCCGCAAACGATGGTCATGTTTCCGTCGATCGGGGCTTCCTCGTCGGTGCCGTCGCCGTGCTTTGCCCACCATCGACCGAGCCAGCCCAACGCGTCCTCCAGGTTGGCGTGCGACTCCTCACGCCCCGCCTTGTCGGCACGCGGATCGTCGCCAAGGACCCAATATCGCGGCCGGTCGAGGGGTGCATCAGCGATCGTCGTCATGCCCCACCCCCTTGACGATCAGGTCCGCGATGAGATTGACCAGGAACGTAATCACGAATAGCACCAATCCGATGACGAACAATACGCGATAGTGGTCGCCCCCCTTCACCGTCTCGCCCAACTCCGACGCGATGGTCGCCGTGAGCGTCCGCACCGGATCGAACAGGCTGTGCGGGATCTGCACGGCGTGTCCCGTGACCATGAGCACGGCCATCGTCTCGCCGATCGCGCGGCCCACGCCGAGGAGCACGGCCGCCAACAATCCGCTCTTCGCCGCCGGGAAGAGCACCCGGTAGACGATCTCCCAGCGGGTCGCGCCCAGCGACAGTCCGGCCTCGCGGTACGAGTCGGGCACGGCCTTCAGGGCATCTTCGCCGACCGAGACGATCACGGGCGCCGCCATCAGCGCCAGCACGATCCCACCGTTGAGCACATTCACGCCCACCGGAGCGCCGGCCACGTCGACAAGGATCGGCCCCAGCACGGTGACCCCGATGAATCCCCAAACCACCGAGGGAATCGCCGCCAAGAGCTCGATGGTCACCTTCAGTGTCTCTTTGAGCTTTCCGGTGCAGAACTCGGAAAGAAACACGGCCGCCCCGAGTCCGATCGGCATGGCAATCGCCACGGCCAGCACGGTCACCGAGAGCGTCCCCACCAGCAGCGCGAGGATGCCGTACTGCGTGCGGACCTCGGACGACGGCTGCCATTGCGTGCTGGTGAAGAACTCGATGAAGTTCAGCTTGCCGAAGAGCATGGGCCACGCTTCGCGCACCACGAAGAAGAAAATGGCGAACACGAAGAAGATGGCGCTGTACCCGCAGAGGCGGATGAGCCACTCCATCAGCCATTCCGAGCGATGCAAGAGCCGCGGGATCAGGTCCGACGTACGGCCTGATCGCTGCTGGACTTTGCTTTGCCCGTCGAGCTCACTCATGGTCCAGCACCGGTACGTAACCTTGGTCCAACACGATGGCCTGCCCCTTCGGCGACAGGATCCAGTCAACGTACTTGCCGATTGCGCCGGTCGGCTCTCCGATCGTATAGAGTTGCAGCGACCGCCTCAGCGGATAAGTCCCGTTCCGCGCGTTGGCCACCGTGGCGGCGATCGCCTGCTTGCCGTCGCGCCCATAGATTTTCAACGCCTTGACGTCCTTGGTGATATACCCCATGCCGCTGTATCCGATGGCTCCCGGCGTCTTCGCAATCAGCAGCACGGCATCCTTCGAGCCGTGGGCGTCGATCGATCCCAGTTTATAGTCCCGTTTCTTTCCGAGCACCGCCTCCCGGAAGAAGGCATAGGTTCCCGAGCTGTTCTGCCGGCCTACGCGGATGATCTTGTCGTACCGCTTCGGCAGTCCCTTTACGCCGAGCTGCGACCACTGTGTGATCGTTCCACTGTCGCCAAAGATCTCGGCCAACTGGTCGATGTGGATGGCGTCGAGCGGATTGTCTTTGTGGACCAACACGGCCAGTGCGTCGTAGGCGACTTCGATTTCCTTGGGCGCCGTCCCCCGAGCGGCCGTCGCGCGGTCAATCTCGTCGGGCTTCATCACGCGGCTTGCGTCGGCAATGTCGCAGTTGCCGTCGATGAGGCTGGCGATCCCCACGCCCGAGCCGCCACCCAACACCTGCACACTCACCGAAGGGCGTTCCTGGTGATAGCGCTCGGCCCACGACTGCGCCATGTTGACCATCGTGTCCGAACCTTCCACGCGTACTACGTCGTGTCCCCCGGCGCCAGCCCCGCCGTCATTCGCACCGCAGCCACCCAGCCCTGCACAAACGGCGAGGACCAAACAGGTCGATAAGCGAGTCATCCAAGCGCATCCCACATATCTGAAGCGCGAACCTCGCTTTGCGAACTGCAGAATCAGGCCGCCAGCAACGCTACGGGTGAGTGCGACGCGCACTTGCTGCTGGACCATGGCCGGGTATCTTCCTTGAGGCTGCCGTCAGAGCGCCTATACGCCCCCACAGGCGAGTCTTAACAGATCGCCTACGGATCGTCAATCGGTGGGGATAGCCGAGCAGAACTCCTGATATCACAAGGAGTTGCTCAGGGCTCTTTTTCGATTTTCACCCAAATCGGCGCCGACCACAAGTGATTGCCGTCGCTCTGCGTGACCTTGGCGAAGTAATAATGGTCTCCGGCGCCGGGGGAGAAGGTGGTCTGCCACTCCCGTCGGGAGGCATTCGGCTCGTCTGCCCCCACGACTTGCCCGTCCTCAAATATCTCGATCTTGGCGATCTTGTCGTCCGGGTCGGCGTCTTCCACGGTCACGTGCGCGTCGACGCGCTTCGCCGGCTGCGCCACGATGTCGCCCATCGTCGCCCCGTTCACCTCGAAGTGAAGACGGCAATTGCGATCCAGCGTCGAGTAGCAATGGCGTTTGGCCAGCGCATCCAGAATGTTGCGTTGGCTCAGCCCCGGCGCAAGCACGCCCGTCCATGCCCGCGTGCTGCCCCAGTTCGGCGAGTGGGTGTCGTCCGAGCCGTCGGGAGCCAGATGCCAGCCAAGCTTCAACGCGCGCAGGTAGGCTTTCTCTTCCGTCGGGTGGCGCACTTCCATAAGTTGAACGGCGCGATCCCCCACCTCGCTGTAGGCAAGGCCGCCGTGGCTTTCGGTGCCGTCTCCGGGATGATTGAACTTGGCGACCACCCCCGCGTCGGCCAGTGCCTGGTAGAACTTTGCGGGGTCGGACGGCCAAAGGCGCGTTTTGGGGTCGAATATGTTCATGTGGCCCCATCGCTTGGTCCACTCCAAGCCCGGAAACGATACGAACTGCCCGTCCTGATTGGCGTCTTCCGCCTGCTCGCGTGTGTCGAGCCACTCGACATCATCCACGCTCTCCAGGTGGTCCGTCAAACAGAAGGTGTCGAGCTTCGCCGTCTGGCGAGCGTACTGTTGCGCAACCTTGGGCGTAAGAGCACCGTCGGAGTAGCTCGTATGGCTGTGCAGGTCGGCGAAGTAAACCTGCAACGGGTTGGCGATACCTACCTTCCGCAACGCGCGCGTCTTGCGGTTGTCCGTAACCACTCGCAGCTCCTCCACGCCGTTGGGCACCAACCGCGTGTCGATCTTCGCCTTCCACTGGTCCGCGTTGTCGGCCGGTTTCATCTCGATCCAATCCGATCCACCCAGCCCGACGTACATCACCGTCAGCGCCGAAGCTCCCTTGGGAACCGTGACCTTGACGAGCACCTCCACTTCGCCGCTCAGTTCCTTCTCGCCCGCAGGCTCGAGGATTTCCAGAGTGGGAACCGGCGGCGCCTTCGCCTGGCCGTAACTCGCCGTCGAAAGGCCGGCGGCCAGCAGAATGACCACGATGATACTCGTTACGCGGTATGCCATGACTCGTCCTCCTCTGACGTGCAAGGTAGCAAGCCTACCGCGCTCCGGCAGTTACCAACGGCAAGTTGTCGGTCCGGAACGGTGAAGCGGGCAAGCCCGTTTTGTTGAACAGATTCGGCTCCGCATCGTGACGCCAGGCGAAGCGCACCGCCACCGGCCGCTTCACCTCGGGACTCGACACCACGATCGACTCGCCGTCGATCACGGCCTCCGCCGGGACAAACTTGTCGTCCTTGCCGGCGATCGTGAAATCCTTAAGCGCGCCCCCCTTGGCCACCAAACCGCCGTCGACATGCTCGAAGCTCAGTCGGATCTTGTTGCCTTCGACCTTCAGCCCCTTGTACAGCGGGCCGCTAAAGACCACGTCTTTGCCGTAGGTCTTGGCCAGCGCCCAAAGTGCCAGCCGCAAGCCTACGTCCTGCTTGTTCTTCGGGTGGATGTCTTTGAGGTCGCCGATGTCGGTGATGACGGCCATGCCCGTGTTGGGGAGCGACAACGTCTTTAGCTGCGCTTCCCACAACTCGGCCAGCATGCACGGATTGTTCTTCCCGTAGATGTACGGTGCCAGCTGCACGAAGTAGAAGGGGAAATCGCCTTCGCCCCATCGCTTCCGCCAGTCGCTGATCATGACCGGGAACAGCTTGCGATATTGCTCCGCGCGACTCACGTTCGACTCACCCTGATACCAGATCGCTCCGCGCATCGCAAACGGAATCAGCGGATGGATCATGCCGTTGTACAGCGCGGCGGGGTGATGCCTAATCTCCAGTTTTTGCACTCTCGAGCGCTCAAAGAGCGGCTGGAAGTCGGGGTCCGACTGCATCGCTTCCTTGCTCGTCCACGCCTCGCACCGGGTGCCGCCCCAGGAGGTGTTCACCAGCCCGATGGGAAGGCCGAGTTCCTCGTATAGCTTCCGTCCGAAGAAATAGGCGGCCGCCGAGAATCCGGGAACCGTCTCGGGGCTGCACGCCGCCCAGTTTCCCGTGACGTCGTCAACCGGCTTCTCCACCGCATTGCGTGCGACCGTGAACAGTCGGATCTTCGGATACTTGGCTGCGGCGATTTCCTGCTTGGCGTTGTTGCCGCGGCTCACCGTGAAGCCCATGTTCGACTGCCCCGAGCAGATCCACACTTCGCCCACGAGCACGTCTTTCAGCACCAAGTCGTTCTTGCCCGAGACTTTCATCTCGTAAGGGCCGCCGGCGGGGACCGGATCAAGCTTCACCGACCACTTGCCCTTCTTGCAGGCCGTGGCCGTGGCCGAGTGATCGCCCAGCGTCACCGTCACCTTCTCGCCCGGATCGGCCCAGCCCCAAACCGGGATCGGCATTTGCTGCTGCAGAACCATGTGTTCGCCAAAGATCTTCGGCAACCGAACATCGGCCTGCGCCAAGGCGGCAGACCAAGCGAGAGCGACCAACACCAGCAGCGAGCAACTCAGGCGGCGTTTCACGATAGGGGGCTCCTTGTTGGACGAAAAGAAGTCACGGTCGGGCAATCGCAGGGGGGCTCGCTTCGCTCAACCCCCCTCTCGTGTTTTCGCAATACAAGCGAAGTACGAACCAAGATAACCACCCCACGCCCGGCATGCAAACGAAACGCCCATCTGGTTGCGGATGCTTCTGCGGCTGGCTATGCTGCAACCTATAGCCTCGGCGGAACACGAGGTTACGCCGCAGTATGCGTCCCCAGAAATGCCCGGCATTCGGCGCTGACGGAAGAAGCCGGGGCCTACCTTCCCGGTGGCGATTGCCGATTTGGCCATCTCCAAGAACGACGAGCGTACCATACCACACGCTCTGACTCGGTCGACTGCAATCGGGAGAATAGCCATTATGAAACGCTGGCCAACGTTCACTGGAACCGCAGAACGCCAAAACGGTCGGCCGTGCCTGGTGACAACCCTATCCGCTCGCGTGCGAACCTCCTTCGTGCGATGTCTTCTGGTTGTCTGTTGCGTGGCACCTTCGTTGACCTGGGCGGCCACGTCCGCTCCGCGGTCGGACGGCAGCGTATGGAACATTGATTTCGAAGGCTTCATCGACGGCGGCGTCGGGTACCTAAACGCGGGCGTACGGCGATTGGGCGATGGCAGCCCCGAAGGCAACGAAGCCCACGCCATGGTGATCGTCTCCCGCGACCTGGCCTTCGCCGGCACCCGTTGTGCCCACATCGTGGCCGAGACGCGCGATCGGCGAGCTGCCATCGATCTGCTGCGACGTTTTGGTGCACCTGAGGTGGACGACGAAGTAATCGAGTTCGTCTACCGGCCGACGGCCGACAAGCCGATCGATCTTCGCGAGTTCTCCGTCTGGAGGGCCGCCGGCTATGGCGGCGGCGCTGCGGGCATCATGCTCTACGCCAACGGATCGGCCTCAAGCGGCGAGTACCGTCTGGACATACAGACCGACACCCATGCCGAGTCGCGCGTGAAGAATGTTGTCTCCGGCCTGAAGCAAACGGAGTGGATCCGCGTAATCATGGCCCGAGACAACGCGAGCAAGAAAGTCACATTGTGGGTCGGTCCGCCCGGCAGCGAGCGACTCGTCGGCCGGTTCGCCGACGCCGACCCCAACCGCCGCATCGGCAAGGCGGCGATCGGCATCTCGGGATCGTCGGACTCGTGCGGGGCGGGCTACTGGGACGACTTCCGCGTGGGCAAGCCGCTGCCGCCGGGCGCCACGCCCGCGCCCGCCGAGACCGTTCGCGAGGTAGGCAGCGAGTTGCCGGAGATCAAGTACCCGATCGAGGTCGGCCGCGAGAAGCAGCTTTTCGTCGACGACGTACTGATCCAGTCGACCGCCGGACTGAAACGAACACTGAATCCACTGTCCAAACATCCCCGCAATCCGCTTCTAAAGGCGGAACTACCTTGGGAGGTGAACTGCCGATACCTCGTGCCTAATGTCGTTCTTCGCGAGGGCCCCGGCAAGCCGTTCCGCGCCTGGTACGGCTGCTACATCCGTGAACCGGAAGGCCAGAAGAAGAAGCTCACCTACGTCTGCCTGGCCGAGTCGGACGACGGTCTGCAGTGGACCCGCCGCAAGGTCGACCGCTACAAGATCGAGGGGGCACCGGAGAACGCCGCGGTCTGGGAGGGCCGAGCGTTCAAGCCGATCTTCGATCCACGCGATCCGGACTCCGGGCGGCGTTACAAAGGCATGACCCGCGTGGATGGCTTCACTCCCATGTTCTCGCCGGACGGCGTCCGCTGGAACAAGGCGTCCTCGGGCGCTGTCAGCCAGGCATTCGACTCGACGAGCTTCCATTGGGACCCGGTCGGCCAGAAGTGGATCGCCTCGTGCAAGATCTTCCGCAACGGGAAGCGAACGCGAGGTTACGCCGAAAGCCGCGACTTCCTCCATTGGACCGACACGTACCCGATGCTCGCTACCGACGAGAAGGACGGCCCCGAGGACCAAACGTACGCCCTGAGGATCTTCCGCTACGAGTCGGTCTATGTGGGGTTGTTGAAGATCTATCATCTCGATACGGATCGATGCGACGTGCAACTGGTCTTCAGCCGGAACGCGAAGCATTGGGAGCGCTCTGACCGCTCTGTCTTTCTGGCCAACGCGAAACAGCCAGATCGCTATGATTACGGCAATATCGACGATGCCGGCGATCCCATACACGTGGGCGACCAACTGTGGTTCTACTACTCTGGCCGAAGCACATTGCACCAAGCGAACCCCGACAAGCCCGACGGCTCGCTCTGCCTCGGCACCTTGCGGCTCGATGGCTTCATTTCCCTGAATGCCGGCGGCGAAGAGGGAATCCTCGTCACCAAGCCGCTGACGCTGGCCGGCGACTCACTGTGCGTCAACGCCGACGCCCAGGGCGGTGAGATTCGCGTGGAAATCCTCGACGCCGATTCACAGAAACCGATCCTCGCCTACACAGAAGCCAATTGCACGCCGCTCGGCGCCGACAGCGTCCGCCAGGCGATCTCGTGGCAGGACACGACCGGTGTGCCACGAAACCAGCCCGTGCGACTGAGGTTCTATCTGCGCAATGCAAAACTCTATTCCTTCTGGACGGAGTGAATCCAGAGAATGCCGTGAGGATCACCGGCGCGTTCATCGATGGATATCCAGGCCCCATACTGACTCGAAAAGGCTTCCTATGATCCGACTCCTTGCGGCTTCAGCGTGTGCTCTATTGGCTTGCCTGACTATTCCCGGGCCGGCGGCGGGCGAAGCGCAAACGCCAGGCTTTCTGTTGAAGCGTGAGATCGCGATCGAGCCTTTTGGAGGGATCCCTTTCTGCGCGGATCTGGACGGTGACGGCCATGAGGACGTTCTCTGGCTCCAGGCAGCGGGCATCTTCTCTTCGAAGGTATTCGACAATCATCCCATCTCGAAACGGGTCACCCAGGCCGAACGCGAGCACTTTTGCCTGACGGCCACCGACGCTGGCGGCAAGATCCTCTGGCAAATCGGCAAGCCCTGGCAGGGCGAACGGCCATTCGTCACGCACTGCGCCGAACGGAGCGTCGACGTCGCCGACCTCGACGCCGACGGAAAGCTCGAAGCCGTGTGCATCCGGCACAGCCAGCTTCTCGTGATCGACGCGGCCAGCGGCAACGTGAAACGTTCGGTCGACCTGCCCGCCGACAACGCCCAGATCGTCGTCCTCGGTCACACCGGCGCGGAGCCGACGGACTGGACGATTCTGGTCAAGAGCACCGAAAGCACGTACAAGCCGCACGAGTACGCCAATCCAGCGTGGTTCTACGATACCTCTCTGCGACTATTGAAGACGGGCGACTACCGCGGCGCCGGTCACATTCCGCTGGCCATCGACACGGACGGCGACGGCCGCGACGAGTTCATTATCGGCTTCAGCCTGATCGATCACGATCTGCGGACCGTTTGGTCGTTCCAGTCCGTCCCGGCCGACAAGTGGAACCCTGGCGAGATGCACGTCGACGACCACGCCGTCGGGCGATTCGACGGTCGGCTGTGCATCGCCTATGCGGCCAGCAATGAGAGCTTCCTGATCGATGCGGCCGACGGCAAGCTGGTTTGGCGGCGCGACGGCGTCCATCCGCAAGACTGCCAGGTGGGCCGCTTCCTTCCCGGCGATCCGTCCAATCAGGTGTTCATCCGCAACAAGCGAGCGTATAATCAGCTTTTCGATGGCCGCGGCAAGCAGTTGTGGCGCGTCGAGCCGCCCGATTACTTCCCCCTGGGACGCGCCGCGGCCTGCAAGCAAGGCTTTCATCTGCTCGACCCGTCGAATGTGCTGCCGGGCGCAGGTCCGCAGAAGACCGATCTGTTGATCTACAGCGACGGCGGCTGGCCCTACGCATTGGACGGCCGGGGGCAAAAGGTCGACATGTTCGCTCCTCCTCCGAACTCGGCTCAAGACTGGGGCAAGGTACCCGGCCGCCCCGACGATTACGGCTACGGCTACTATGTCCGCCCCACCGATTTCGACGGCGACGGTCGGCCGGAGGTGATGATTAGCGATCGCCGCTTCGCATGGTTTTACACGGCGGCCGACCACTCCGCAGAAGCCAAGGCAGAACAGACCTTCGCTATTGTCGATTCCGGCAAGCCGCTGGCGACTATCGTGCTCGCCGCCGGAGCAAGCGAGAACGAACAGTTCGCCGCCAAGGAATTGCAGACCTATATCGCCAAGTCTTCCGGCGCGACGCTCCCCGTGCGTACCGACGATGAGACGATCGAAGGCACCATCATTGCGGTTGGGCGCAACAAGTTCAATCTTGACGACAAACTGGGCTACGGCAAGCTCCGCAAGGACGGATACCGCATCAAGACCGACGGCACGGTTCTTTCGCTGGTGGGCAGGGACGACGAGGGAACCCAATACGCCGTTTATGCGTTTCTCGAACAGCAACTCGGGGTCCGCTGGCTCTGGCCCGGCGAACTCGGCGAAGTCGTGCCCAAACGGACGACGATCGCGGTCGGCCGAATCGACCAAACCGACGAGCCCGACTTCATCTGGCGCAACCGCGGGCCGGGCGGAGCGCTGTGGGGATCGGCGACCGGCCCCACGGAAATGCACGCCAAGGCACGGCAGTTGGGCATCACGCGCGAGCATCAACGGCAGGTCGAGCTGTGGGAGAAACGGAACAAGTGGGGCGGTGTGAAGGTCTATGGCGGCCACGTCCTCGGCGAGATATTCACGCCCGATCGTTACGCGAAAACGCACCCGGAGTATTACGCGTTGGTCAACGGCAAGCGGGCCGTGCCGGGCAAGGGCTACGACTACAAACACGGCGGCCAGGTGTGCACCACGAACCCCGAAGTGATCGACGTCACCGTCCAGTGGGTGCGACATTTCTTCGACGAGCATCCCGACTACGACGCCGTCCACATCAGCATGAACGACGGCCTGGGCTTCTGTCAATGCGACCAATGCAAGGCGCTGGACTCCGATCAAGTTCTCAAGGAGAAGGGGATCGACGCTGAAGAGGCCCAATCATCGCGCGGCCGAAACACCAGCATTACCGACCGGATCTTCACGTTTGCCAACGCCGTGTCGACCGAGGTGCAGAAGACGCATCCCGGCAAGTACGTGATGAACCTCGCCTACTCTCAATACATCCTGCCGCCGGAGAGGATCGAGATCCGCCCCTTCGTCATTCCCCAGTACTGCCTCTGGAGCGCGTACCGACATGCCGACTCGGCACTGCGACGCAAACAAGAGGATATGACCGCCCGCTGGGCGAAGGCCTCGAAGCATACGGGCATCTACGAGTATTACATCAACGGCTCCTGGCCCAGCCTGCCCAGAATCGTCGTCGGGCATATCGCCGCTTCGATCAAGACGCTGCGCAAACAGGGATACGACTATTATCAAACCCAGGCGGGCGATGAATTCGCCGTCAACGGCATCAACTATTACGTGGCCGGGCGGCTGCTCTGGGACAGCTCGCTCGACGAAGCGGCCATTCGCGACGACTTCTACCGCGCCGGCTTCGGCAATGCGGCTGTCGCCGTGAAACGCTTCCACCAACGTCTGATCGACGCCTGGGACCAGGCCACCGCGGGCGGCACAGACGTCACTTGCGACAGTTTTGCCGGCGCCGACGGCCTGAAGCAACTCTTCACGACCGAATTGCTCGACCGCTGCCAAAGCGATCTGGACGAAGCCGACCGCCTGGCAGACGACCAGCAGATCAGGGACCGAGTTGCGTTCTACCGGCAGGGGCTGAAATACGCCCAGCTTACGCTCGACGCGGTCAGCGCCACCATGAAGCTCAACGAGTTGGGCATCAGTGTCGCATCTGTCAAAGAGGCAGCGAAGAAGCTCGAGCAGGTCGACCGCAAGCGCGCCGGCCAACTGCTCAACGCGGCTCTCGACTCATGGAAAAAACGAGATGCGTACGTCGAGGGCCTCAAGAACGACTATGTGCTGGCGTATTTCTGGATCAAGTACAACGACTATTCACGCGGCTTCAATGCGACCAAACGCATCGAGCGGTTGCTGAAGCAAGCCGCCTCCCTGGACGAAGAATCGGCAAAACAGCAATAAGAAGAAGACGGACAAACCGTTCACAGCACGAGGAGATCTATTGATGCCTGTATTGAAAACGGAACAAGGGGTCCAACCCAATCCTGATCTTTCGGCCTCCCGATGGTCGGCCTCGTTCCAATTCCAATGCAGGACCCAATAAGATGGCACGATCGCTCTGGACGACCCGTTGGCTCCTGGCTTGCGCCGCTCTGTTGGCAACGGGCGCTGCCGGGCAGGCGCAAGAGGTGGAGAAGGCCCCCTGGCAAGTGAATCCACCCATCGCGACCGTGAAGAAGGAGCTTTACAGGAAGCACGAAAAGCCCCGGGCTGCGGTGCTGGCATCGGTATCGCCGGTCGGCCCGAAGCTCCAGCTGCGCGAAGTTCAGTGCACCGAATCCAAGTCCGACGTCGGTGACGATATCAAGAGCCGGTGGTCCGACGACAACGGCCGCACCTGGTCCGATCTCGTTCCCATCCAACCATCCACGACGGTGGACTACCACGGCGTTCCCGTTTGCGAAGCAGAGGGCATCTCCCAATACGATCCGACCTCTGGCCTCCTCGTGCAGCTCTGGCTCCGGCAGATCGAGCGGCAGGGAATTTACCACAATTTCACGTATTACCGCACGTCGAGTGATTACGGCCACACCTGGACCGAACCCAAACCGTTGGTCTACGAGCCGGCGGCCGAGTTCGATCCCGACAACCCCCTCGACCCCGCCTATCTCAATCACAACGAAGGTTATTTCGGCAACAACATTCTCATTCGCAAGGACGGCTCGCTCGTCACTTGCCTGGCCCATGCCAATGCCCCCGGCGATCCCAGGAACGACCAGCGTCCTTTCCGGATGGGCGCTGTCCTCATGCTCGGAACATGGAATGCCGGCAAGCAAGACTATGACTGGACTCCCGGCGCGCGGCTGGAAATCTCGCCGGAGCATTCCGCTCGCGGATTGATGGAACCGGAAGTGGCCGAGCTGACCGACGGGCGGCTTCTCGTCGTATGGCGAGGGTCAACCCACGGCTGGGATAAGACCGTCGCCAAGCTACCCGGCCGCAAGTTCTTCAGCCTCTCCAGCGATGGTGGGCGAACGCTCGCTCCGCCGGCCGTGTGGAAATATTCCGACGGTTCGAGCTTCTATTCGCCCTCCTCATTCCACCGCATGATCCGTCACAGCGTGACCGGCAAGCTCTATTGGGTCGCCAACATCTGCATGACGCCACCGAGGGCCAATTCGCCCCGCTATCCGCTCGTCATTGCCGAGGTCGACGAAGCCAAGGCCGCCCCGATTCGCTCCACGGTCACCGCCATCGACGACCGCTCGGCCGACCAGGGCCCGGGGGTTCAATTCTCGAACTTCTCACTCTACGAAGACCGCGAGACCCACGATCTGATCCTCTATCTGACAACCTTCGGCCAAGAGCCCAATCCGGCCGACTGGGCCACGGCCGACTGCTATCGCTACACGCTGCGTCTGAAGGAGGCCGCGCCGTCAACGGCGACGCAGTAACCGCTCCGCAACACGATTGCTCCGGACGACGCCCCAACCCGGTTCATCATCGCACCGGGCGTCCCCGGCTCAATGCTCTCCAAACCGCTGCCGATAGGGCGGCTCGGGGCCGGCCTCGGCGATGATCTTCTTGCCCGATTCCTTCACGACCGCGGGGTCGCCGAAGTAGTTATCGCGCCAGGTGTGCCAGTCCTTCTGGCACTGATTGAAGCGCACCAACTCGGCCGCCGTGTTGTAGATGACGTTCTGCTCGAAGAGGTACCCCTTGCTTCCCTGATCGATGAACATGCCGTTGTTCGGGGCACCTTGGGCGAACTGGCTGCGATGCACGTCGTGCAGATGATTGCCCCGGATCACCGTCCCCGGCTGGAATCCCAGGGTATAGATGCAGCCGCCGTCGCAAAGCCGGTTCATCACGTCGTGCACGTGGTTGTATTCGACGTGGTTCTCCTTGCACGCCGTCGGCTCCGGGTTCCATTGCCAGCCCACCGAAATCCCCGTGTACGGCAGATCGTAAACCAGGTTGTGCGCCACGACGGTCCGCTGGCTCATCCCCACCCAAATACCCACGGCGCCGTAGTCGTCGCGTCCGCAGGCGTGCACGCGGTTGTTCTGCACGCGGTTGTCCTTCGGGGCCAGCTTCTCGTTGTTCGGCCCGCCCACGTTGATCCCGTTGCTGCCGACTTCCCTGACCTCGTTCCCCTGGATCAGGTTGCCACAGCACCCGTCGGCCAGTTCGATCCCACAGCCGCCGAGGCAAACAAACGCACCGTCTTCGAAGCCGCACTGTTGGGCATGGGTGCAGCCGACCGTGGCGATGATACGCGGCCAGCTCGCTCCGCCCTTGCCGGCCGTTGCGAAATGCGCTGCCTGAATCCCCTGGTATCCGCCGGGCGGGATCTGCCAGTCGGTGTATTGAAAGCGGATGCCTCGGAAGTGCAGATTTGTCGCAGGCTGATCCGCGCGGCCAGCGATCTTCACCAATTGCTGTAGCGCGGGCACGACCGTCTCGGCCTGCTCGAGATTCTCACCAGGCAGCGGCCAATAGCTCAGCACTCCCGTGGTGTTGTCGAGATGCCACTCGCCGGGCTGATCGAGAAACGCTCGCGCGCCGGCCAGATAGCACCAACGGCCGCGGGCGGGAAAGATGTAGGCCGGGCCTGTGATGTGCGGCGGAGCCAAGACGATCGTATCCGTCTTCTCATCGACGCTTTGCACCCGCTTTCGGTTGATCTCCCAGTTGCCGGCGACCATCACCTCGATTCGGTCGGCATCGGGCCAGTTCTTGACCAACCCCGGCGGCAGGGTCAGCGTGAATCGCTTGAGGTCCGCCGTCAATTCCGCGCCGGCGAGCTGCCAGTAGCCCGTCTTGTCGTCGGCGTTGGGCATACGCGCGTGTACGGCCCGGCGACCGTTTACGTAGAGATTTCTGGCATTGAGGGCCTGCTTTGCCGATTCCGGCAAACGCACCGTCCAAATGCCGCCGGTGCCTTGCTTCCACCCTTGGACACGTCGCCCGCCGCTGATCACGACTTCTTCGCCGGGGAACGCCATGTAAGTGACCGAATGCTTGGCCGTGCCGCAGTCTTCGGGCCCGAACACGAGCGTCTCACCAAGTTCGTACGTGCCTTTTCGGAGCATCACGACGAGATCCTTGTCCAACCCGGCTGCAATCCGTTTCGCCACCGCGGCCTTGGCCTGGCCGAGCGTGGCAAACGGTTTGTCCATCGTCCCCGGATTGGCATCGCTGCCTTGCGGAGCAATCCAATAGTCGGCGGTCGGTGATTGTTGCCCGTTGGCCGGAAGACAGACCGCGAGAACCCCGAGAACGGCCAGTGCCATGAGCGAACGCATGTGAGAGTCTCCAAAGTGAGTGAATTGTCGGCGCATGCCACTACCATACCCTCGCCGGCAGCCCGAAGCCAGAGATCGGCCGAACTGTTTGATCTGGGCTCGGCAAACGATTATCGTGGTGCGCTGGCGCGGGCGGCTGACCGGTGCTCTCACCCCGAAGTTGCGGCAGCCGCTCGCTCTTGGTCGACCCGGAAGACTGAACCCTCAGCCAAGGTAAACCATTATGCACGCCGCTCGAAGACGCTTCGTTTGGTTCCAGCCAGTCGCCGTCCTGGCCCTCGCCCTCGGGCTGGCCCTGCTGGCTTGCCGGCCCGCAGTCGCCGCCGAGGCGTGGTACAAGGGCCAGACCCACTGCCACTCCTTCTGGAGCGACGGTGACCAGTTCCCCGAAATGGTCATCGATTGGTACAAGACCCACGGCTACGCCTTCATGGCCCTTTCCGACCACAGGGTTCTCATGCAGGGCGAGCGTTTCAAGGACGTTCACGACAAGAAGCGTCCCATTCCCGAGGCCGTCATCGAAGCGTGCCGCAAGCGATTCGGACCCGATTGGGTGCAGACCCGCGGCGAAGGCCAGAAGCTCCAGCTCCGGCTGAAGACCTTTGACGAGATCAGCCGGCAGCTTGAAGAGCCGGGCAAGTTCATCATGATCCCCAACGAGGAGATCGACGTGAAGTTCGGCCTCTCCAATGTCCACATCAACGCCATCAACGTCGGCGAGGTCCTCAAGGCGGTCGAAGGCACGAGCGTTGCCGACACCATCGAACGCAACTTTCTCCTCATCGACCAACAGGCCAAACGGCTGCACCGTCCCATCGTCGGTACCTTGAATCATCCCAGCTGGGTCCATTTCGACATTCGCCCCGAAGACCTCATCGACGCGCCGGCCGCCACGACCTTCGAGGTCTGCAACGCGGCCCCCGGCGTGAATTACTTCGGCGACGAACTGTTTCCCGACATGGAACGGTTCTGGGACATCATCAACGCCATCCGCATCGCCGAGAAGAAGCTGCCGCCGCTTTTCGGCATCGCCAGCGATGACGCCCACCGTCATCTCGTCTTCGACGATACGGGCGCCAATCCGGGCCGCGGCTGGATCGTTGTCCGCTCCGAAGAGCTCTCGCCCAATGCCATCACCGAGGCGATCGGGCGCGGCGACTTCTACGCCAGCACCGGAGTCGTGCTCGACGACGTTCAGTTCGACGCGGCCCAAGGCAAGCTGTGCATCAAGATCAAGGCGGCTCCTGGGGCGAAGTACACGACCAAGTTCTTCGGCACCCGCACCGGCTTCGACCGCACCACCAAGGAAGTCCCCGTCCCCGACTTCAAAGGCAAGGCTCAGCGGCCCCTGAAAAAGTTCTCCGATCAGATCGGCCAAGTGCTGGCGACCGTCGAGGGCGCTGCGCCTGCCTACACCTTCCAGGGCGACGAGCTGTATGTCCGCGCGGTCGTCTACTCCGACCAACCGGCAGCCCACCCCGGCAAGAACCACGTCCAAACCGGCATGGCCTGGTGTCAGCCCGTCGGCTGGAAGAAATGGCTGAAGAAGTAGGCCCCCGGGCTGTAGACTAACTGAACACCAAGCGACGAGCGTCCGTCGGCTCACAATCGCAAGCTGCCCGCCGACGATTCAATAACGTCTTGCGCCACAAGTCCTTGCCAACTCGGGCGCCACCGCTCGCTTGTCCGGCGGCGCCAACGCGAGCAAGCCGACCGAGCCCGCGGCTATCCCTGCCCCGTATAATGCGGTCGGCCGGTACCGGCCTGCCGCATCCCGCGCTGCCGCCCGTACTGGCGCTCCCTGACACACGCTCCGGAGGTTGGGCCATCGACCCTCTGAACCGCAACCGGTCGCTTGTCGTTCGTTCCGGCTTGGCGCTGCTTGTTTGTGCCTTGCTGGTCACCCTCTGCTACTTTTTCGTCGATCGTCCCGTCGCATGGTTCGTTCACGACCATGTGCCATCCTCGCCGCTACTCGTCGGACCGACACTCGTTCCCCCGGTCCTCTGGCGTCTGGCCCCTTGGGTGCTCATCTTGGCCGTCCTTTGGCGGGCGTGGCAGCCCGGCCGGCGTGCTCAGGCCGTCGTGCTGGCCCTGCCGATGAGCCTGATCGTGGCCGTGGCGATCAAAGACCAACTCAAATGGTGCTTCGGACGCTACTGGCCTGAGACCTGGGCGCACGACAACCCATCGCTCATCCAAAACGGTGCCTACGGATTTCATCCCTTCCACAGCGGCGTTGCCTACGAGTCGTTCCCCTCCGGCCATACGACCATCATCTTCTCCCTCATCTCCGTCGCCTGGATCGTCTGGCCGCGTTGGCGATGGCTGTGGGCGTTGGCCGCTGCATCGGTCATCGTCGGACTCATCGGATCCGACTACCACTTCACGGGCGACGTCGTCGCCGGTGCATTTCTCGGCTCCATCACCGGCGCATTCGTCGCACGGTTCGCCTTGCCAGGATCGGCGACCGCCTATGCTAACGAAGAAGTCCGCAACAAGCCCGACTCCACCCGCCCCGCTCTCCCGCACACTTCTCGTTAACCACCGCGCTGGTTTGCCCGTGCCATCGCACGGCACCCGCCAGGGTTCAGTCGGTCTTCAGCAGCACCAGCCCTTGCGTACCATCGACGGTGACTTCCTGACCACTTTGCAGCAGACTCATCGCCGACCGTACCGACATCACCGCGGGTAGACGCATTTCTCGGGCGGTGACGGCGCCGTGCGACAGCGGTCCGCCGCTTTCGGTGATCAGGCCCGCGGCGCTGTAGAAGAGCGGGGTCCATGCCGGATTGGTGGTCCGGGCGACGAGCACCGCACCAGGTGGAAACCGGCCAAAGTCGTCCGGACCGTGGACGACGAAGCACGAAGCGGTCACGTTTCCGGGACTGCCAGGCAGGCCGCGCAGCACGTCCGTGCTCGCTGGATCCGGGTCCGGATCTGCTGCCGGCTCGGTCAGCGACCATGGCGGAGTGGTGTTCCGCGCCACTTCGTAGGATTGCTTCGCCTGGTACACCATATCGCGATAGGGAGTCTTGTCGGCAGGGGGGAAGTTCGCCATCAACTGGCCTAGGTCCTCGCGCCGGAAGAAGAACAGGTCCGCCGGGTCGTCGAGAATCCCCTGTTCGACCATTCGCCTGCCCAGTGCCATTGCCGCCTGTCGTGCGAGAGGGTTAACTCGCGTGGTCTGATAGTGTTCCAAGTCGTCCAGCGCGGTATATGCCCGAGCCAAACGAATCAGCTCGCGGTAGAAGAACCGCAAATCCTCGGGCACGGTGCTGAGGAACTCGTGTTCCATCTCCGAGTACTTCAGCCGCATGTGCCTCGCCGTAGCGGCCGGGTCCTCCTGGCTGGGTTGCCGAAGCATGAGAGTGATGTTGTCCAGCACCACCCACGGCGCAGCGGACCACGTTGGCTGCGAGTAATCCATATCCATCTCGCGGTGTCCATGGTCTTCCAGAAATCGCTGCAAGCGCTGGGCAAACTCGGCGTACTCGCCCGTGCGCGCCGCATCCCAGAACGCTTTGCCGCCGCGCTCGACGAGTTCCTGGCGCAGAGCATCGTTTCCAGCGGCCACCTGTGCCAATTCGTGCAACTCACGGTTGACGACCGCGGTCTTCGTTTCGCAGGCCGCCATCAGCCCATCGAGGACTTCCAGTGCCCGGTCGCGCCCCACAACCATCGCCACAAGGCCGAACAGCAACCGGTGCAGAAACGATTGAGTGATCGAAATGGCAATGTTGGGCAGAAAGTAGTCGGTCGCGGCTTGCTGGATATCGAGAATGTGCTGCCAGAGCTGTTCCGTGGAGAGGCCTTCCAGCGGCACGGCCGAAAGCCGACCGAGGCGAAGCAGGTAGCGGTCGAGGTCGCGCGCCCAGTGGACGGGCAAGTCCGAGACCCAGGCGTAGCGCCGCCGCAGGTCCGGGATCTCCCTGTCCAGCTCCCGGAGACTCGTCGATCGCATCGGGCGATACGACGTGAGCAGTTCCACGGCGTTTTGGTTGCCGTAGACATAATGATCGAACGTCTTGAACCAATCCTCCTGCAACGGCGGCAAGCCCATCAGGTTGAGCGAATGGGCCAGCGACTGCCGGAACACGTCGCTCAGGAAGTCCCACGTCAGGGGCGTCATGGGATTGGGGAACCGCTCGGCCGACTCATCGCGCGTGTAGCGCGGTTGAATCGTGGTGACCGCTCGAGACTGAAGCAAGAAGAGCTGCCCACCCTGGAATCCCCACTCGATGTCCTGCGGCCAGCCGTAATGGGCCTCCACGCGTTTCAGTAGCTGGCTGACCGTCCGGATTTCCTCGTCGCTCAGACAGGGCCGGTCGACGTCCGGCGCCGCCACGGCGCGCTCTTCCACGCCGTCGCCGGTCGGTGCAATCATGCGATCCTTATGTCCGATGGAGCGCACGACGATTTCCAAGTTGCCCTTGTCCAGCTCGAAATGATCCACTTCGCACTCACCCGACACGACCGACTCGCCCAAGCCGTAGTTGGCATCGATCACCAGCCGGCCAAGCTGCCCTGTCACCGGATGGATCGAGAAACCGACGCCGGCACGGTCGCAGAATACCTGTTGCTGGACCACCACGGCCATGTGGGACTGCCGCTGAGAGAAGCCCTGGCGATGGCGGTACAACACGGCCCGGTCGCCCCACAGAGAAACGAAGCAATCGCGGATCTTGTCGAAGAGGTTCTCCGTGCCGCGGACGTTCAAATAGGTGTCGTGCTGTCCAGCGAACGCGGCCTGAGCCAGATCCTCCAACGTCGACGATGAGCGTACGGCGAAGGCGACCGATTCAACGTCGCCGAGTCGTCGAAACGCCTCGCGCACTGCCTCGGCAACATCCGACGGAAGCGCGACTTCCGCCAGCCTCGCCCGAACCGCCGTGCATTGGTCGCGGAGCCGCTCGGGGGCCTCGTAGTCGAATTCGTCGACGGCCTCAACAAGCCACGGTGCCGATTCTGCGAACAGCCGGTAGGCTTCGGCCGTGACGACGAATCCGGGCGGTACGGGAAACCCTGCCGAGGCAAGGTTGATCAGGTTGTAGCCCTTTCCGCCGACCACCGCCAGCGAGCTACCCTGCCGTTGATCAAGTCCGACAACCAGGCTCATGGGATCATCCTTTCTCGATGGTATTCACCGTCATCGATCCTTGCCGAACGCGCACGCCGGCGTCACGTCGATCTCTCATGCCAAGAATTCCGCCTGCGGCAACTTCGATGGCCGCTTTCCCGCGGCGATCGCGCGCAATACGCCGAACGCCTTTTCCACCGGCACGAATCGCGCCTTGCCTTCACCGTCGGTCAGGACGAGGGCCGCCAGGCCGAATGGCGACTGGCCGCCCTCAGAAGCATCCGCTTGTACGATCAATCCACGAACAATGTCGTCGCAACTCAGCGTGTAGCGGCCGAGCCGTTTCACCAACTCGAAATGGATTGCCCCGCGCCCATGGTAGGCACGGTAGACAATCTCGGTGCATACCAGCCGAGTCGTGGCGTTGAAGTCGAACTCGAAGTCGTACGCTTTGCCGACGTGGCTGAAAGCATCCAACACGGCCTCTTGCCGGTCAACGTCTGTCACGTTGGGACGCAAGACGGCCACCTGGTCGGCGTGCAGACACGACTCCAGCGAGCTGATCATCACTCCCGGGCTGATCGCCTCGATTACGAACACCTCTGAGCTGCCGGACAGCTCTTGCCAGTGACGTTTCACTCGGCCGTCGCGATGGACGCCCAGCGCTTCCAAATCGCGTCGGCAGCCCAAATACAGGGCGCTGTGCGACCAGAAGCCGGGCAACAGCGCGGTGGTAAACTTCTGCTCCGCACGCACCAGCAATACGTCGCCCGGTCGAAGGTGCTGCCGCAGCTCGCCGATGATCTGCGGTCGAAGGGCCGGCACGTAAAACGGTGTTATGTGCCGCGGCGCGAACGTCGCTCCCACGAAGGCCCGCAAGCCGTACCGCGCACGGTGGGCTGGCCGGCGGACCGACCGCACCAACGTCCGCCGGTCGTACCGCAAGCGATGCCATAGGACATAGCCCAACGTCTTCCGCGCGGCCGATCGCTGCGTGCCGATTACCGATGCCAGCCACGACCAATCGGCTTCTTGGTTCAGGCCCCCGCGGCGAAATTCACGTCGATACGGCTGCCAGGACCTGCTGCACGCCGTGAGTCGCCGGTAGGTGGCCAGCGAGGTGTAGGCTCGCAGCAATTCCTCGAAGAACCCGCCGGGTAGCCCGAACTTGGCGTCGGCCTCGTTGAGCTTCTCGCGCACCAGCGGTTCGTGTTCGTATGCCCGGACGAGCCTCGTCGTCTTCGCATACAGCGTTAGTCCGGCGGCATAGGCGATCATAAACGCCCGCAATTGGTCCTCGGGCTCGACCAGTTGGTCATGGTCCAGATAACGGTTGATCACTTCGTACAGCACCAGACGGTAGCTGCGATACGCCAGCAGCATTTGCCTCACCCGATCGTCTTCTTCCGGGGTGAAGTAACCTCGCTGCCGAGCGGCGATCGCCTGCCTGGCATCGTTCCAAGACGTCTCCAGCCGGTCCAACCCGGCAAAGACCTCGCGCAGCGTGACGATGTCCTCGCGGAACTGGCGGGCAAGATCGCTCGCCGAGAGTGCCATCAACGGACCGCCCCGTTCGGACAGATCGGCTACCGCGAGACCGTCGGCCGGAAGTTGCGCGGCAAGCTCTCGCATGCGTGCCACGATCGCCCGCCCTTCGTCGGCCAGTTGCTTCTGATCCGCGCGGCGGAAGAGAAATCGCAGAAATGTCGCCGTACGCCGCCACGTCTGCGGCACGCGGTCGGCATAGAGCAGCGCATAGTAACCCGTGTAGGGCAAGGCGACCGTGTACAGTGCCGCCCATAGCACAGGCAGAAGCAGCCAAGCCGCCGTGAACTGCACGAGGTAGAAGAAAGGAAACACCAGGAAACTCGGATAAATGATGTTCGAGGCCCAGTGGTCCTTGTCCTTCGACAGCCGCCTCGCGATCCATTTGACCAAGTAGTACGGCGCCGCATGATTGATGAATCCGAACAGAGCCAGCGGCGCACCGATCACCAGCAGTTCCAACTCGCGAATGACAAACAACGCCGCGCGGCCGAAGTGCATCGGCAAATAGACTTCGCCGGGGGAGATGCCGGCCCGCTTCAGTTGCGCGCGATACTGGCGAATGCGGATCGTCAATTCGGCAACGGCATCGGGCTGCGTTCGGCAGAGTGCGTCGTAACCGGTCTGCAATCGGCCAAGCAGGCGGAACCACTCGGCGACCGAACGGTCCGGCCAGCCCAGGGGCACAGGATCACGCCCCTCGGTGGCCATGATCTCTGCGGCCCAAGTGAGTATCGCCGACTCCCGCCGCGTTTGGCAGTTCAACGTCAATTCGGCCACGCGGTGCTGCAAGTAGGCCGTCAGCCCGGCGGCCCCGGCGCCGGGATGTTCGCTCAGCCAGCGAGCCACATCGATGGGATCGCCAAACCGCACCCACACGCCCGAACGCATCCGGTCTTTCTCGGTGTACAGCAGACCTACCGGAACGATCCGCAGCCTGCCCGGGTCGCCGTCTTTGCGAACGAAATCGACGGCGATCCGGGCCGGACCGGGTCGAAAATCGCGCAACTTGGGGTCTGAATGACTCACGCCCTCAGGAAAGATGCATACCGCTCCCCCGTCGGCTAGAATGCCTCGGCAGATTTGGAGGCTGCGGACGTTCTGCTTGACGTCGGCCCCCCGGCCGGCATCCTCGCGGCGGTGGAAGGTAACCACGCCCAAGGCCGACATGAGCCACCGCAGCAGCACGTTCTTTCCCAGCACGTTCTTCGCCGTCAGCGTCAGCGGGCGGCGCATGGCGGTCATCAACAGCAGCGGATCAACCAGGGCATTGGCGTGGTTGGGCGCAAAGACCACCGGCCCTGCCGCCGGGATGTTGTGCCGCGCTTCGATCTCAATGCGGCGAAAGAACAGGTGCAAAGTCAACCGGGCCATCGCCCGAAACAACCGGTAAATCATCGGCCTCCCCTCCCGGCAAGGCCGGGCGCCCGACAGCCTCGCGGTCGCGAGCCCACTTGAGAAACACGCTTTGGCCTAGGGCAACACACGTTATCGGGATAATCGTTCCCGCAATTAAATCGACGACATAGTGATACCGCAGGAAGATGGTCGCGACGTAGATCAACAGCACCATGGGCAGGTATGTCAAGCCGCGTAACCGGTTGGTCTTGAGATCGAACAGGCAGAGGTACACCGAGCAGCCCACGTGCAAACTGGGAAAAACACCCTGCAAACCGCCGGTGGCCTCATTGCCTAACACGACAAGGCGATAAAACAGCCCGCCTTGTAACGCAACGTCGTACTGATCGGCCTGGAAAATAACCGGACCGTGGGCGGGCAGGAAGATATAACCAAGATAGCTGATGGCATATGTGAAAACCCACCCCGTCAGAAACTGGTCGCGTTCGACCGGTGGACGGCCCAGGCAGCCAAGAAACATCGACAAATAGATGTACGGGATGAACGCTCCGTAAATGAAGCTGAAAAACTCCACTCGCCCGGGCGTTTGAAACCGCTGGATTGCCAGGCTGGGATCGAAGCCCAAGAGCCAGCCGTCGGCGTGCGACAACCAACTGTCGGCCAAGTACGGCATGGCCGCCACGCCGAGCTTCCCCAACACGGTGTACAAGGTAAAGACAACCGTGACCGTCACCAGCGGGCGGACCATCGTCACCCAAGGAGATCGCTGCCAGCGAGCCATCGCAACGGTGCAAACGCCGAATACGACGAGCAGCGCCGCCAACGACGCGACGAAGGCCGAAAGCCCCTGGCCCACCGCTGGCCAACGCACCAGCGCCACGGCAAGCCCCAGCGACAACAACGCCACCATCGTCCAGTCGCTGGGGGGAACCGCCAAGCGAAGTTCACGGGCTCGATCCGGCAATCCCATGGCCGCACTCACGATACGACGGGGTTAGTGCCACTTGCCTGCCTGCAACAACTCCGGCAGTCTATCACAACCGGATCGTGTGTGAAATCGGCCAGTTCCTGATGCCGACGAGTTCCCGTTGCGCTTCCCCGTCCAGCATCCCCCCACGCCGCGCTCAGGGTAACGGCCGAGTTTGCAAGCGGGCCCTGACACCGAAACGCCCAGCCTGTCACCAACGAAGCCACGGCCGACTTTCGCTCGATTTTGGCGAGGGACTGGTGCGCCGGCCGCGATTCTCATACCTTGGGAGGCACCGCTGCAGAGGCTGGACCGCATTCGTGCAGAAAGCCCCGGCAGCCCAACCACGAAGCCCGTGGGCGGCGTCGTGACGTGCGGTGACGGAACTCATCGCGATTCGCCGGCAGAGCTATCATGGATCAAACCCTGTCATCGCCTCCTCGAACACTGGGCGCGAAACTCCTTCGCATTGGCCCCGGCATTCTCTTGGCCGCGGCCGCCATCGGATCGGGCGAACTCATTCTTACGCCCCGGGCCGGAGCCCTTTTTGGGCTTTCCATAGGCTGGGTAATCGTAGTCTCGATCGTCTACAAGTTGGCGCTGACGCTTGGCCTCGCACGCTACACGATCGCCACCGGAGAAGACATCTTCCGGGGCTACTCGCACCTGCCGGGACCGCGCAACTGGTTCGTCTGGATTCTGGCGCTCGTCTTTCTGTTGGGCGCGGTCGGATACTCGGGAATCGCGCTGGCCTGCGGGTCGGCCCTGTTCGCTCTGTTTCCCGGCCTTTCGATGATCCAATGGGCGGTCGTTGTCGTCGGCGTGTCGTTCGTGTTGCTCCTCAAGGGTGCCTATGGCCCCGTGGAGAAGGCCGCGTTCATCCTCGCGCTGACGCTCATCGTCGGCGTGATCTACAGCCTGGCCGCATTGGAGCCGTCACTCGGCTGGGTCGTGCGCGAGAGCATCCCCCGCATCCCGCGCGGCTCCGGCGACACGCTCATCAGCCTGCTCGGCTGGACGGCCGGCGGCACGTCGACCCTTATCTACAGCTTCTGGATTCTGGAGAAGGGCTACGCTCTTCCGCGCGGCAATCCTGCCTCCGCTGCCGACGAATCGGAGGAACAGCACGACTTCCGCCACTGGATTACCCTGACCCGCATGGATGCCGGGCTGTCGTACGCCGTGATGCTGTTCGTGTCGCTGGCGTTCCTGGCGATCGGATCGATCACGTTGAGCACGGCCGGTGCCGATGGTGGCCCTTTGGTGCCCGCCCGAGCAGAAACCACGACCGTGCTCGCCCGGATGCTCACCGCGGCCGCCGGCCCGCCGGCACGGTACGTCTTCCTGATCGCCGCCTTGGCCATTCTGTCTTCGACGATCATCGGACTTGTCGACGGCAAGTCCCGCGCGCTGCGGACGGCTGTCTACATCATTGCCCCCGGGTCGCACCGTTGGTCTCACCTCACATGGTACCGGCTAGGCATCTCGCTGATGTGCCTGGTCATCTTCGCTCTGCTCTTCACCGGTCGGCCGGTCCTGCTCATCGTACTGGTCTCGGCCCTCGAAGCGCCCGTTCTCTCGCTCTCGGCCATATTGCTCGTGTATCTCCTCCACACCCGGCTACAACCCGCCTACCGCCCCGGCGTCCTCTGGCACATCGTCATTGTGGGCGGAACCCTCATCTACCTGGCCCTTTCCGTCCACGCGTTGACCACGATCTTCATCGATCTCAAAGGATAAGGCAGGAACTTGCCCAGCGGTAGGTCTTGAAATGCAGAGCAAATGGCCTTTCCGTCCCATCGACTATGTCGTCGGAAGCGGAGAGAAATCTGCCGAACATCACGAAACACTGCCACAATCCATCGACCGGCAGGCCGACGCTGATCGTCAAGTCCGAATCGAACACGATTGACGTGGCCATGCAGCCATCCAAGGAATCCCCGCCCCATCTTCGCTTACGTTAGGAGCTCGAACCATGGCCCATCCAGATCATATTCTTTGTTTCGTCAACGTCGTTCAGCGATCCGCGCAATGGTGGAAATGGACGTGCCTGGTGCTACTGGCGGGCTTGTGTGTCACGCCACCCTGTGCGGCCGAGGAGGCTTCTTCTTCCGGAAAATCGGCACCCACGCAACCGGCCCTGGTCGTTACTCCCAATGAGTTCGAAGGATCCGATTCCGAGAGGATCAACCGTGCAATCGAGGTCGCGAGCGAATCGGGAGCTCGCGTCGTCGTTCCGCGTGTGAACGTGTGCGGCCGGGAGAAGCGAGAGGTATGGCTCCTTGATTCAGCCATTCTGCTACGGAACAACACGATCCTCGAGCTGGACAACTGTCATATCAAACTCTCCGATCGCTGCCGCGACAACGTCATTCGCTCTGCTAATTGCGGTATGGGGATTAGCAAGATCGAGCCTATGAGAAACATCCACATTCGCGGTATCGGTCGGCCGATATTGGAGGGCGCCGACCGTCCTCGGGCAACCGGTGGGGCCGACAAAAAGCTCGGAGCAGAGACATTCGGCACGGATGCCGGAGTCGCTGGGGAAAGCCAAAACGGGGACTGGCGAAACATAGGAGTTCTTCTCGTACTCGTTGAGAATTACAGCATCGAGAACATAAAGATATCGGAGTCGCACGGCTTGGCGCTCTCCATGGAGCGATGCGCTTATGGAATGCTTCGCGACATCGATATTGCTTCCGCCGAGTTCAAGGTCATCGACGGCGTACGGCATACGCTTCTCAATCGGGACGGAATCGAGGTGACTCTGGGATGCCACGATATTTCCCTGACAAACATCACCGGGCACAGTGGCGACGACCTGGTCGCTTTCTGCGCCATCCCTCTCAACGAAGCGCCGGGCGCCACGGCCTCGATGATGGCGAGCGGTTCTCGTGTCCGTCAGGGGCGGCTGGACGATGTGCACGACATCATCGTGAGAAATATCCAAGGCTATTGCCAGGGCGGTCATCACATCGTGCGATTGCTCAACACGCCTGGGATCCGTATGTACAATATTCTGATCGACGGCCTGATCGACACGTCGCCGCCGGAGATTCGCTGCAGGGCGGCCATCAAGATCGGCGATCATACTTACGGCGGCGGCATGGCGCCGCTGGGCGACACCAGTCGGATCATCATCAACAATGTCATTAGCCGTTCGACATGCACGATTCTCATTGGAGGCTCGCTTTCCGACTCGATTATCAATAACATCGTGCGATACGACGTGCCTGGCGACGCCGTGACATTTGGAGCCGGACCCGAACATGTTCGGGATGTTACAATGACCAACATTCGTGTGGTCGGAAAGTGAGGATGCGAATCGTTGAGCTGGAACGGATCGATGGTTCATTGCAAGTGACGGCGACATTACAACGGGCTGCAGCCGACGCGCGTCGCACGCGGTGGAACCTGTCCGGTGGCGGCAAAGGAGTCTGGATTCATGGGCAAGCGCCTTCCGAAAGCTGAATTGCTTGAGGAGATTGGCCTGGAGCGCAGCAAGCTCGATGCGCTTCTCGAACGGCTCACGCCTAGGCAGATGACTCAAGGGGGCGCCACGCTCGCTGGATGGTCCGTCAAGGATATCCTCGGACATTTGATCGGTTGGCAACAAATGAACCTTGATTGGTACGCTGCCGGCCTGCGTGGCGAGACCCCTGAATTGCCAGCGCCCGGTCTGACCTGGAGGGACATCCGGAAGCTCAACGATCGGATCTACCGTGAGCACCATCGACGGTCCCTCAACGCCGTGCTGGCCGACTATCGCACGTTTCACGAGAAGATGCTGGAGTTGATCGAAGAAGTCGCTGACCGAGATTTCGTAGCGGTCGGCCGCTTTACTTGGACCGGACCAACGTGGACCATAAGCGATTATATACGAGCGAACACGGCCAGCCATTACCGTTGGGCGTGCAAGCACATCCGAAAGTGGTTGAGAGCTCAGACGAAGGCCCGGCCCTGACGATGGAGGGTGGAGCCAAACAACGCCTGCCAGGCTGCCAACGCCGGCTTGTCCAGCGGCAGCACCTGTGCACAATATCCATTCTTCACAATCCGTGAACGGTTACTACCTGGCGAAATTCAGTAGAGGTCGTTGATGTCCACAACCCTGCACAGTGAGAGCACTTCTTCGGCTCTATATCGGACGATCTTGAGTGTGTTGTTCGTTGCCTGGCTGGCGCTCTTGGTTTCCGCCTATCTGGAGAAGGCGGGATGGAGACTGCCTTGGCCAATTCCGTGGTCTCACTCGTCGTTCGCCCTTTGCCTGGCAGCGTGGGCCCATTGGCTGGTGCGGCGGGGCAGACCGGCACAGCTATTTGCCCTGGGCATTGCCGTGGGCATGACTCTGGGGTTTTTTGCCGACTGGCTCGGAGGCTTGGCGCGGATCCTGGTGCTGTTCTCGATCGCGCACATCGCCTACATTTCGGCCGCCTGGAACCTGGCGGGCCGCCTTGGTCTACGGAATCGCAACGTCTGGTTGGTCTCCCTGGGGACCTGCATCCTGATTGGAACCGTGACCTGGTCTGTGACTGCCGCAACTGCTCCGGGCATCGGCGTATATCGCTGGCCTTCGCTGGCGTACACGATTCTCTTATCGGCCACAGTCGGAACGATGACGGCCATGACCATCGGGAACTGCCGCTTCACGCCGATGGCCATCGGCGCTCTGCTGATCTTCCTGAGCGATTCCCTGCTGGCCTTGCAGTTGTTTCGCGGTACACCGTGGGCAAGCGACGTGGCCGTCTGGCTGCTCTACGCGCCGGGGCAGATGTTGATCGTGTTTGGGGCAGTGAGCGTGTCCGGGCTGGCGGCGCGTAGCACACGGCTTGCCGAAGCCGTGCCGTAAGAGTGACCGGCCGCCGCCCATCCTACAATTCTGGGTCTGTCCTCCGCCGGCAGACCATGGGCAGTGGGCAAGCCGGCAGTGCCACGAGCGTGGTTGACGGAGCTTGCGCGGGCCTCTATCGTTGATAGGCCTGATCGTACTTGCCAGTCTGAACGATGGCAACGAACATAGCCACGCAATACAATAGACTAGCCGAGGCGTCAGGCGTGATCATCCCATGGCCGCGGCCCATTGATCCTCACCGAGCCAGTCATCCCCCCGACATGCCACACTGCGGCTCGGCAGCGAGCGAAGCAATGAACGTCCCATGCTTGATTCTCATTCTCCCCGCGTTCCTGCTAACATCGCAGACGGGCCGCTGCGAAGAGAGCGTGCCGGGCGATGTACGGTCGCCGGGGCGTGTGGCCGCTGCGATCGAAGAAGTGCACGCGGTCTTGTGGAGCAGATTCGTCGGAGGTGACGGCCTTATCCACGACTATGTTGGCGAGCTTCCCACTCCCGAGGATTGCCGGCAGGGACGGCCCAATGCGATCGGATGGTGGAGCCCGATTGAGAACGGGCCGATGTTCACCGGAACCTATCTCGTTGCCATTTGTGAACGGGCCCGCCGTAGCGGTGCGCCCGTTGACCGGGAAGAGGCGCGGCGTCTTGCCCGGGGGCTGCTCAAGTGCGCGTCGGTTTCCAACGTGCCGGGCTTCATCGCCCGCGGAATGGGAACCGATGGGAAGTGCCACTACCCCATGGGCTCGCAGGATCAAACCCACCCGTGGTTCTACGGCCTTCACGCGTACGCGACCAGCGGCATTCCCACTGGGGAAGAGCGAAAAGTCGTTGTGAACAAGATGAAGGAGGTTGCCGACGCGCTGGAGGCATTGGACTGGAAATGCCCTTGCGACGGTGCATTCCAAGGACAATCCCGAGGCGACTTCAAGATGTTCCGGCATCATGGGGCCGTCATGTATCTGTTCATCCTCAGGGCAATGCATGACGTGACCGGCGATCAGGTCTGGCTGAAACGCTATCTGGCCGCCATGGCTGAACGTTCCGCGAAGACCGGCAAGACGCGGCTCGACATCTGCGCGGAGGGCTATCCGCACGATCGCGAGCAGATCGGAAATATCGATCGTGGGCAACTGTGGATCTACGTCGGTTCGCAGGGGGCGTTGGCCAAACTCGCTGAGTGGGAGACGGACAAGGACGCCCGGGCGAAGTACCGCGCCGGTCTTGCGATCAACGCGACTGGAGCCCTGGCGGTCATCGGGGATTACAAGACTTTCGACAACAACGACCAGAAAGTCTTTGGCCATGCCCGCTGGCGAGAGGGTTATCCGGGGTGGTTTCCTCAGA
This sequence comes from Thermoguttaceae bacterium, assembly GCA_963674835.2. GTDB lineage: Bacteria > Planctomycetota > Planctomycetia > Pirellulales > Thermoguttaceae. The sequence continues at coordinate 3,321,372 of CAXXKC010000003.1, read as the reverse complement.
AGACGCAGGCCGATGCCGAGAAAATGGCTTCCAGGCGCAACTGGCAGATCCTCGGGCAACGCAAAGGATACGAGACCAGCCGGATGCGCAATCCGCTGGCGGCAGCAGCGATCATCGCGCTGGCCGGATATCAAGACGGCTTCGAGTCGGTCCGTTCGGCCATTTGCCATTACGACTACGCCAAGCTGAATATGGCAGAGCTCTTCTTCGCCGAGTGTGCGTATTACGCGCTGCCTGTTGCGCAGCCGGAAAACGACAAGTAGACAGCAGAGAGGCTTCGGTTCACGATGACCCTTACCCTCGCGCGATGGCGAACAGGCGGACGGAGCCTCGCCGATAGCCTGCCTTCCCAACCTGGTGTGCGTTAGGGTGAGCCGTCTAGAACGAGTTCGACGAGACAAGAATGATCACCGTACGAGACAGCAGGCCGGAGGATGCTGAGGCTGTTCGTGAGGTCGAGGCGTCGGCGACGGCCACGCTCCGGGCCATCTACCGCCCGAACGAGAAGGCGTTGCGATGCAAGCAAACCATCTCTCGCAACTTGTGCCGCCTTGTCGCCGAGCGAGACGGCACCGTTGTCGGCACGGCGCAGTACTTTGCCGATGGCCGTGCGATGCGTGTCATCGGACTTGGCGTCCGCGGTGATTTCCGGCGTCAAGGTGTGGCACGAGCGATCGTTGCCGAGATCGCCGGCCGTGCGGCCAGCCTTGGCCTGCCGAGCGTCGTCACGCGCACCGTCGAGCAGACCGGCAATGTGCCCATTTTCGAGGCGCTCGGATTTAAGGTTACCGCTCGGTGTCCTGACGAGTACTCAGAGAGTGTCACCGGAGGGGAACTCACGGATGTGAGTCTGGAGATGCAGGTGAGCGATGGGGGCGGATCGTCAGGAGTGCCGTGACCCTTTCGTGCGCACGGAACCTGACCGCCATGACTGAGCGTTCCGCGAAGACCGGCAAGATGCGGCTCGACATCTGTGCGGAGGGCAATCCGCTCTATCTTCGTCGGGCACCGTGAGATCTGACGGAAACTCGCTCCCGCACAAGGAAACGCCACGACCGGCCGCCCAATGCGGCCGTCTGCCGCCTGGCGCGAAATGATAATAGAATGACGCAGTTCATCCTGGACGCACGGGTTGCGCCAGTCTACTCTGGGAGCCAACGAACGCATTGTCGTCGCGAGTATCGGCTCGGAATCGACCCACAAACCGAGTACCCGTTCACAGGCCGCTGACCGCCGCACTGGGCAAGTCGAACGGGTTACTCATCAGAGTGACAGAGGAGAGTTGGCATGCTGTGTCAATGGAGGAGTTTTTGTCGAGGTGTGGCGACTGCGGCGGTCGCGACGTTGATTTTTGCGGCGGTTCTCGAGGGTGGCACGTTCGCCGCCGACAAACTACCGAGCGTCGACGACGCCATCACGGCCAAGACCGACATCCTGGGCGAGGCCGCCACACGCCGAGCGGGCGGGCCGAGCTACGAGTTCTTCGCCAAGGCGATGCCGCCGCTGCGCTACGTCAACACCAAGTTTCGCCACTATCCGATCGTTTTGGCCGCCCCGCGCAACGGATGCAAAGCCCGCCTGGTGAGCAACGGAAGCGCGATCAATGCCAAGGCCGGCCAGTCGACTTGGCATGATGTCGGTTTCCCGGTCGATTTCTGCGTTGGGCCGAAGGAAGTCACGTTTGGCGAAGACCTGGAGAAACTGGACGGCCCGCATTTGGCCGACGGCTATCTGCCCATCGTCGAAATGAAGTACCGCGACGGTGACGCGACCTACCGGCAAGAGACGTTTGTCAGCGCCGCGCCCGCCTTGGCGGACCATGGCGTCGTGTTCGTGCGGTTTTCGCTCGATGGCGGTCACGAGGGAAAGGTCGCAGCTAAGCTGGCGCCCTCCGAACCGCTCCATCTGGTCGGGCACGAGTTGCGGAATGGTCGCGAGGAAGTGTTTGCGAGCATCGGGCCGAACTGGCGGTGGGACCCGACCGGCCGAACCCTGGCCACTTCGATCGGGCTCAACGATCAGGCCGTGCTTGCTGTCTGCACGGCGGCACTCCCCAAGCCGCCCGCCGATTCGCCCGTCCTCTCCGCCGACGAGTACGGCAAGCAGCGAGATCAATGCGTGGCCGCATGGCGTGATCTGCTGGGCAAGGGGTCAACGTTGGAAACGCCGGAGGCTGTCGTGAACCATGCCTGGCGTGCGACGATGGCGGCCAACTTCACGGTCGTTACAGGCAACACCGTGAACTACAGCGCCGGCAACGCCTACCTGCACGAGTACATCACGGAGGGCAGCCGCACGGTCGGGGCCTTCATGTTGTTCGGCTTCATCGATCCGTCGCGGCCCATGCTTCTGTCGCTGATGGACCACCAGATTCCGAAACACAAATACGCGGTGACCGGCTGGAAGCTGCGAACGCTCGCCCACTACTACTGGCTCACGCGCGACGCCCGGTTCATCCAAGAGAACCGCCATCGCTGGGAACCGCTGGTCAAGCTGATCGTCGACGATCTCGACCCCAAAACCGGCCTGACGCCCAAGGACTATTACGCGTCCGACATCCACAAGCCGGTCTGGAACCTGAAGACCAACGGCAATTGCTGGTGCGGCCTTCGCAGTATGGCTGCCGTGTTGCGCGATATGGGCGAGCCGGATCCACAGTTGGAGAAACGCACGCAGCAGTATCGGCAGGCGATCTTCGCGGCGGTCGACAAGAGCGTCTATCGCGACTTCGACCCGCCCTTCATCCCCAATGCGCTGCTGGACAACGTGGAAAAACCGTACCAGTCGCTCACGGAAAGCTGCACGGGCAGTTACTGGTGCCTAGTGGCCAACGACATGCTTGGCTCGGGGGTGTTCGACGCCCAGCCCCAGAAGGCCGCCTGGGTTCTCGATACACTGCAGCAGCGCGGCGGCCTCTGCATGGGCATGCTGCGTTTCGACCAGCACTCGAAGCTCTTCGCCAATGAGCGGGGTGTCGACGACAACTACACGACCGGCTACGTGCTCCACGTGCTGCGGCACGACGACGCAGATCGCGGTCTGGTGAGCTTCTACGGCAAGCTGGCCCAAGGGTTCACCCGCGACACATTCGTCGGCGGCGAGGGAACGAGCCTCGACGCGTTGGACAAGTACGGCCGGCCCATGTATCTGCCACCCTGCACGGCCGGCAACGCCTTTTTCCTTTGGACCCTGCGGAATCTGATGGTGCAGGACTGGGATACCGACGACGACGGCCAGCCCGACACGTTGCGGCTGTTGTATGCCGTGCCGCGACCTTGGCTGCGCGACGGCGCCGCCATCAAGTTCAAAGATGCACCGACGGCATTCGGCAAGATGTCACTCCAAACCGAGTCGAAACTCGACCAAGGCGAGCTCATCGTGCGAATCACCATGCCTCCGCGGCAGCCAAAGGCGACGCTTCTTCGCGCACGCGTCCCCGAAGGCTGGCAACCCACCTCGGCAACGGTGGACGGCACTTCCCTTTCCGTCGACGACACCGGCGCCGTAAACCTCTCCGGCCGCGCCGGCCAAATAACCGTCCGCTTCCAGTTGCGCAAGACGACCGGCCCGTCGTAACAACACCGCCAAGCCACCCGAAACAAGCGCCACGCTCACAACTCGCGCTGCTCCGCCCGCCACTCACGGCACCTAACCACCGTCGCCGTAGAGCTCCAGAAACCCGCACTGCGAGCAACGAGCACCTACGATTTCATGCGCACGATCCGGCCTCTCGTCCGACAGGCCCTGTTTGAATGCCTCGACCGGGCTGTGGGATGTTGGAGTGCCAGCAACGACCAACGGCAATCGCGGCCGCTGTTTCTCCGATGTGCCCGGGCCGATAAGCCCCAGAGCCGTGGCGAATCCCCGCTCCATCGCTCCATTGCACTTCGGACATATCATCGTCATCGGTAGCTCCTAATCAGTCGTCGAACGCTCCGCCGGGTACCACTGCTGGCGGTACCGCTGGACCGGCAGGAATGGGTTGGTCACAGCGACGGCGTGGCTGGACCTGGAAGTGGCGAGTTGCTTCTCGGGCGTCGGCCTTGCCGGCAGAAAGGATGGTTCGAGTTTTCAACAGCGGGTGGGGTCTGTTAATATAGTGGGAGTGTTGCCGCGGGGTAGGTGTCGGGCCGGGACTCGGCATCGCCGGTAGTGGTGGCAAGAAGGTGGACGTTGATTTGCGACGGACGTGCGGTGTGCGACAGCCTGGGTTCAGCAGAGTCTAGACATGCGACAGAACTTGAATGGTATGCGAGCTTCTTTGTTGGTGATTGCCGTTTCGCTGGCGGCACTTCTTCCAGGGGCGAGCGATCGGGCGGTCGCGGCGGACGGTGTGGCCGAGCTGCTCGCTGAGCAGCCGGCCGGGACGCTGATTACGAAGCTTCAGCCGGCCGAGATGCCTGTCGCGGAGGGCGCTGGCATCGAACGTTCGGTGAAGAAGATCGAGGTTCCTGGCGCGGGCCCGGCGGTGGTCGTCGAAACCAGCGAGCAACCGATGCCCGGCTCGAAACGGGCCGGTGAACTGACGGCCGCGCAGTGGGTGTTCCGCGTGGCGGGCGAAGAAGACGCCGGATACTCCCGACTGCAACACCGCGAGGAGATGTGGTACGAGTCGACGTTTTGGCAGGGGGGCGAGACGTGGCTGCGCGTCGGCAAGGATTGGCACCATCCGGGCGATCGGGGGCCCAGCGTACGCCGCTTCCTTACGCCGGCCGACGGGACGGTGACGATTACGGGCCGGGTCTACAAGGCGCATCGCGACGGTGACGGCGTGCGTGTGGCGATCTTGCATAACGGGCAACGTGTGTGGCAACACGAACTGGAAGGCAAGGACGGCGAGGGCGTCGATCCGAATCTGACGGTTGCCGTCAAGAAAGGCGACACGCTTCGTTTTTTCGTGGACAAGCGGGGGACGATCACTTGCGACACGACCCACTGGGATCCGGTGATCGCCTATGCCGACGGGCAGAAGTTTCAGGCGTCGGCTGCGTTCGCTGCGAAGAAGCAGGGTGCCGGCGGCTGGTCCTACGAAATGCCGGCCGACGGTCCCGCCGCGCCGGGCATGCCGCGGCTGGTCTGGTTCAACGCCGCTTGGGCCTTGTGTGAGAAACCGCTGGCGGCTGGGCAGGAGGTCGTTCTGACCAACGCTTCGGCGCAACCCTGTGCGGTGCTGGCCGACGGGCAAGACGCGTCGGGCGCGGTGCTGGCTTTCGAGACCGGGCTGCCCTGGCGGCTGCAGGCGAACCTGGCGAAGGACGGAAAACTTGCGGTCCGCCTGATCGTGGAGACTGGCAAAGGGGACGCCGCCACGTCGTTGCCGGCAGAAGCGCGGCGGCTCAGCCGGGTGGCGCTGGGGCCCTATTCCGGCACGTCGCAGGCGGGACTGCAGACGCTGGCTCGTTGGGTGTCTGGATCTGGCGGCGCGGTTGGGACGTCGGCCGCAGCGCCCGACTTGCCCGTCGTTGCGCTGCAGACGGCCGCCCGTCAAGCAGGCATCCCCGAGCTCGACTTCTGGGCGATGATTCAGCAGGATTGGCAGCGGCAGGACGGCATCGAGCTTTTGCGGCCCGAGACCTACGCAGCGGCCATTGGCAAGCAAGTGGAAAAGACTCGCGGGCTGCTTGGGCAATTGCGGGCCAAGCATGGCTCGCCCCGGCTGGACGAGTTGGCCCAACGGCTCGAACGGCTTGCCCAACAGGCTGAATCGGGCGAGGCCGATCCGGTGGCTGCGTATGTGAAGTTGCGGTTGCTCAAGCGCGAGATTGCGCTGGCCAATCCGTTGCTGGATTTCGGCCAGTTGCTGTTTTGTAAGCGCGTGCCGACGTCGTACAGCCATCTCGTGATGCAGTACTACGGCTGGCGGGCGCGGCCGGGTGGCGGGCTGTTTGTGCTGGAGGAACCGGGCCGCTCGCTTCGCTGCCGCGACATTCTGGACGGGCGGCTACAGACGGGCTGTGTGCTGGAACCACGGCTGTCGTATGACGGTCGGCGAATCGTGTTTTCGTACGTTCAGTGTCCGAACGGGCCGCTGCAGCCCGGCGAGGTGAGCAACGAGGACGCGTCGGACCGCAACTACTATCATGTGTACGAAGTGGGTGTGGACGGGAAGGGGCTGAGGCAACTGACGGACGGGCCGTTCGATGACCTGATGCCGTGCTATCTGCCGGACGGGGGTATCGCCTTCATGTCGACGCGCCGCAGAGGGTACGCCCGTTGTTTTGGCGGCCAGTTCAGCACGCGTTGGGACGTGTACACGCTGCACCGCATGAACGGCGACGGCTCGAACGTCCGCACGCTGTCGGTTCACGATACGAACGAGTGGTTTCCGGCCGTCTCGAACACCGGCCACATCCTTTACGCGCGGTGGGACTACATCGACCGGGATGCGGTGACGCACCAGAACCTGTGGGCTTCGCGGCCCGACGGAACGAATCCGGTCGCTCTGTGGGGGAACGCCACGGCGTCGCCGCACTGCACGTTCCAACTGCAGCCGATTCCTGGCAGTAGCAAGATCATCTTCACGGCTTCGGCGCATCACTCGATCGCCGGCGGACCTATCACGATTGTCGATCCGAGCGTGGCGGCGGATGGCGCGTCGGCGCTGGAGCGGATCACGCCGGAGATACCGTTCCCGGAAGCGGAGACCCGCGACATTCGCGAGTATTACACGGCTCCGTGGCCGTTGTCGGAGGACTTCTACCTGGTCGGCTACAGTCCCTATCCGCTGGTCTGGGAGCCGGGCGCGAATTTGGCCCATGCGTTGGGAATCTGCCTGTTGGACCGCTGGGGCAACCGTGAGCTGCTGTACCGCGATCCGCACATCGGGAGCACGAATCCTTGCCCGCTTCGACCGCGGCCAGTTCCGCCCGTGCTGCCGAGCGCAACGGCGGAAGAGGGCTTCGCCGACAAGGGCGGAACTCGCACGAATCCGGCCAAGGACGGCGAGCCGGTCTACGGGGAAATGGTCGTGGCCGACGTGTATCAAGGACTGGGCGACGTTCCTCGGGGGCAGATCAAGGAGCTGCGGATCGTCCAGATCTTTCCCAAGACGACGAACATCGCCAACCATCCGCCGATCGGCATGGCCGGCGAGGAGAACGGTCGGGCCGTGTTGGGAACGGTGCCTGTCGAGCGAGACGGTTCGGCACGGTTCCTGGTTCCCGCTGGCAAGCCGGTCCTGTTCCAGGCGTTGGATGCCGAAGGGTGTGCCTATCAGACGATGCGTTCGCTGACGTACGTGCAGCCCGGCGAGAAGGTGGCGTGCGTGGGGTGTCATGAGCACAAGATGACCGCGCCGGTGTCGCCGCCGGCCGGGCTGGCAGCGCTGCGACGTCCGGCGTCGAGGATCGAGCCGGGACCGTGGGATGGCCGTCCGTTCAGTTACGTGGAGGTCGTCCAGCCGGTGCTCGACCAGCACTGTGTCCGCTGTCACGGCGGCGAGAAGACGGACGGGAAGATCGATCTGAGCGGCGCGCCCGCGGGAGCCTTTAGCCGATCGTACATGGCGCTGATGCAGGACGGCCAGGCGTTCTGGCATTCGGGCACGAACCCGGACAACGCGGCGAAGTACCTCGTGCCGCGGTTCGGTGGCCGAAACCAGATCCAGATGACGCCGCCGGGCGGCCTATACGGCGCGCGTGGCAGCCGGCTGATGAAGCTGCTGCGGGACGGCCACGAAGGGGTGAAATTCAGCGCGGACGAGTTGCGGCGTCTGGCGCTGTGGATCGACTTGAACGGCATTTTCTACGGCGTCAATCTGCCCACCGATCAGGAACGGATGCGCCGTGGCGAGGTGGTGGGGATGCCGGAGATACAGTAGAGATTTCGTTTCGATTCTGGCATAGCCACTTTGGGAGCCAGCGGCGCACTATGAAGAAGAGAGCACTTGGATCACCGGGTTGGGCGTTGATTCTTGTGTTGCTCCCGTTCCTGGTCGGGGTGGCGTGCGCTCTCATTCTCCCTCTTATAAGACTGCTTCGGAATGCGATTAGCCAGTAGGTCTGCCCGAGCGGGTGGCAATGCTGGCATGTCCAGCAGTCCTTACCTGGCGCCAGACTTTTGAGATTCACTGATTCATAGACTGCGGCTCCGCTCCAGCGCAGCGGGTTCACCATGATTGAAGCCATCGCCAGGTTCATGTTGTCGGTAATTGTACTGGTGGCGATAATGCCACTGATGTTATTCTTCGCCACACCCCCTATCCTCATCGGTACAATTCGAGAAGGCGAACCCGAAGTTGCGTATCGGTCAGCAGTCGGCAGGTAATCATCATTGAATAAAGGCGCGCGTCTCCCATGCCCAGCATCATTGCGCAGACTGGTGGCTATCGATCTCGGCGGTTTGCTATCCCAGCGGGTACGACATGAGAATCACCTGAATCGAGACTTGATGAATGGGCGTACCACAAGTAAAGCGCTTTGTTAGCGCCATTCGTCGCAACGACCTAGACTATGTGCGGAAGGCCTTACAACAGACCCCGTCATTGGTAACCGTCCTTGACGACAAGGGGCAAGGACCTTTGTTCTCAGCGACGTCGGCTGAAGTAGTGTCGCTGCTGATTCAAGCGGGCGCGGACGTAACGGGTCGTGATGCGCGAGGCAATACGCCTCTGCATTTTGCAGAGACGGTGGCGGCTGCGGAGGCGCTGCTCAATCACGGAGCATCGCTCAATACCCAGCGGAATGACGGCTGGTCGCCTCTCCATTTCGCTGTCTATCGCAATCGTGCTGACTTGGTGGCGATCTACCTAAACAGAGGAGGAGATGTAAACCTTGCTGATTCGGTTGGCCAGACACCGCTTCACTTGGCAGCCAACGAAGGGAACTTAGCTATCACGAAGGCGCTATTGGAGCATGGAGCGAACGCCAACGCAAGGGATGACGACATGCACACGCCACTGCTGAATGCGGTCGTCGAGGAGCATGCAGAAGTCGTTGCGGAATTGTTAGGTGCAGGGGCAGAGGTGAACTCGCAAACCGACGCTGGCCTGAGGCCGCTCGATTTCGCTCTTCGTGTGGAGAACGGCGAGATCGTTGAATTGCTTCGTAATAGCGGCGCGAGCGCGAGGAGTCCCGGGGAAACGTGAACCGGGAATTCCAGATCCGACAGGATACGGGGCGCGGGACGAGAATCTGTATCGGGGAGGGCACGCAGCTAGTATTGACAAGGTGGGTTGAGCTGTGATGCGATTTTCGACCGGCCGTAGGCGAGCGAGAGTGACGCCTGGCGGGTTCGTCTATCACGTTCTGAATCGGACGGTGGCAGGGCTGCCGCTGTTTCGCAAGCAGACAGGCTACGAAGCGTTCGAGCGGATCAGGGTTGAGGCGCAGGAGCGACACCCCTTGCGGATTCTGGCCTGGTGTCTGCTGCACACGTTGCGCCGCGAAGGTCGCCCCAAGGCTGTCGCTCCAAAGGACTAGTGCTCCGTCAAGTCTTGATTTTGGGGTTGAGTGCCACTGTTTTTGGCTTCGACAAAGCACTAGCTGTGTCCCGGTTTCGATTCCTCCGTTTCGATTCCTCGGGTCTTCAAAGACCTTCGTGCTTCTCTCGCCACTTTTCGGCAAACGGTGGCTTGATGCCACGGGCGTCTAGTTGACGCAGGTATGCTTCGATTTCGTCTGTTGAGCGAGACAGGGGGTTGTCGTCCGGCGGGATGAAGGGGATCTTTAGCTCGTCGAAGGGAATCACGCCGTCCTTGCGTGCCCAGTCGTCGTATAGCCGCACGAGACGGGCGACCACGTCGGGATGGTCGGCGGCCAGATCGTGCGTTTCCGTGCGATCGGCCTGCATGTCGTAAAGCTCCCAAGGCCGATCGTTGACGGCGACCAGTTTCCATTGCCCATCGCGGACGGCCCGGTTGCCTGAATGCTCCCAGAAGAGCGTCCGCGGCGGCAAATCGCGGTTGTCGAACGTGGGCACGATGCTGAGGCCGTCGAGCGGCTTGAGCGTTTGGTTGCGATAGGTGGCCGGATATTCGGCGCCGGCCAGCTCGACGAAGGTCGGCAGAAAATCGACGACATGGACCACCTGACGCCGCAACTGGCCGCCGGCGTGGATGCGGTCGGGCCAATGGACGATCAGCGGCGTGGAAATGCCCCCTTCGTGAACGAACGTCTTGAACTTGCGAAACGGCGTGTTGCTGAGATTGGCCCATGCGGCGCCGCATCCGGCGTAGGTCGTCGCCGGGCCGGGACGAATGCCCGGGATGTCGCCGGCGATGACAGGCTCGCCGTCGCGTGTGAACAGCGGCACGTAGCGCAACAAGGCCCAAGGCTTGCCGGTCGATCCGACCATGCCGTCGGGATGTTCGATCGCCTCGCCACCGTTGTCGGAGAGAAAGACGATGACCGTGTTGTCGAGCCGATCGTTCTTGGTCAAGGCATCGACAATGGCCCCGACGCCCTGGTCGACATGGTCGACCGCGGCGGCGTAGGCTTCCATGCGGCTTTGTTGCCAGACCTTGTGTTCGGCCCGTTCCCAGGTGGAGACTGCCGGGTCGCGCGGCGAGTTCTGCCACTCGGGACGGATGATCCCCATCTCGACCAGTCGCTGGCGACGCTCTGTTCGCAGCCGGTCCCAGCCCTCGGCGAAGCGACCGCGGTATTTGCGGATCACCTCTTCTCGCGCATGCAGCGGGAAGTGGGGCGCCGTGTAGGCCACGTAGCAGAACAACGGCTTGTCGGCCGGGCACTGACGAATGTACTGGATGGTCCTGGCGGTGATGGCCTCGGTGTAGTAGAAGTCGCCCGTGGGGCTGACGGGCTGGTTTTCCTCGAACAGCCAGAGCGGGTCCCAATAGCTGCCCACGCCGATCAGGGTTCCGAAGAAGCGGTCGAAGCCGCGCTGCCGAGGCCAATTGTATGTTGGGCCTTTGGGGGTGAAGTCGCCACAGACGTGCCACTTGCCGGCCATGTACGTGGCGTATCCGTGGGTGCGGAGCACTTCGGCGATCGTCATGCATTGGCGGTTGAGGTCGCCGCGGTAGCTTGGTTTGCCCGTATCGCGCCCCGCCATGAAGCCCATGCCCGTTTTGTGCGGATAGAGCCCGGTCAGCAGGCTGGCACGACTGGGGCAGCACCGCGAGGCGTTGTAGCACGACGTGTATCGCAGGCCGCGGCGAGCCAGCCGGTCGAGGTTGGGCGTGTCGATTTCTCCGCCGTAGCACCCGAGATCGGAGAATCCCATGTCGTCAACCACGATGAGCACGATGTTGGGACGCTCGTCGCGCGGGACGGCCTGGCTCGGCGTGGCCGCCAGCGCGCACAGACTAGCCAGAACGAAGATGGTGATGGTTTGCCGTGATGATATCATGAGGACCTCGCTGTTTGGCGCCAAGTGCCATGATTTCCCAGCGACGGGCGTCTGTCAAGACTCGCGGGCCGAGGACATGGTGAGGCCCAGCAGAAGAATTCGCCGGAAGGCGCTGCTTTGGGAGAAGGCCAAGAGGCCGCGGTTCGCGTCGAGGTTCAGCGGCGGGGGCGGTTGCGGAGGGCTTTTTCGAGGGCTTGGGCGACGGTGCGGAGGGCTTTGAGACGCGCGAAGCGTTTGCAGTTGGCTTCGAGGATCGTCCAAGGAGCGTAGCGCGTGCTGGTGCGTTGGAGCATCTCGGTGATGGCCAGCTCGTATTGGGGCCATTTCTGGCGATTGCGGAAGTCTTCTTCGGTGATCTTCCATTGTTTGGCCGGGTCCTGCTGGCGGGCCTGGAAGCGGCGCAGTTGTTCGTCCTGGTCGATCTGGAGCCAGAACTTGACGATGACCGTGCCGAAGTCGACGAGTTGATGCTCGAACTCGTTGATCTCGCTGAAGGCGTTGCGCCACTCTCTGGGCGTGCAGAAGCCTTCGACGCGTTCGACGAGCACGCGCCCGTACCAGGAGCGGTCGAAGATGGTGATGTGACCGGTCTTGGGGATGTGGTTCCAGAATCGCCAGAGGTAGTGCCGGGCCTTTTCTTCGTCGGTGGGCGCGGCGATCGGCACGACTTCGTAGCCGCGGGGATCGAGGCCGAGCGTGAGGCGGCGGATGTTTCCGCCCTTGCCGGCTGCGTCACACCCTTCGTACACGATGATGGCGGGCACCTTGGCGACGTAGAGCTCGTGTTCGAGGTGGAAGAGCCGCTCCTGGAGGGCGTCGAGATCGCGGTCGTACTGCTGGCGGTCGACGGTTTGCGAGAGATCGATGCCCGACAGGAGGGTCGGATGCTCCAGCGCCGAGTCGGCGGGCGGGGCCATGGGCTGCGGGGCATCGGTGGTGGTGCTTCGAAGCTGCACGGCGCGCTCGATCGCCTCGGCGAGCACGGCGAAGACCTTGGTGCGTGCGAACCGCAGGTGAGTGGCCTCGACAACGGTCCAAGGCGACCGGGCGGAGCCGGTCCGCTGGAGCATGTCTTCGACCGCGCGGGTCCAGGCTTTGTACCGGCGGTGCTGGCGCCATTCCTCGGGCCCGATCTTCCAGGCGATGGCCGGGTCGCGGGCTATGCGTCGGAAGCGTTTGCGTTGTTCTTCTTTGGAGATTTGCAGCCAGAACTTGACGATGACGACGCCCGAGTTGACCAGTTGGCGCTCGAACTGGAGGATATCGTCGTAGGCCTGCCGCCAGGCGCGTTTGGGCGCGAGTTTTTCGACACGTTCGACCAATACGCGACCGTACCAAGAGCGATCGAAAATCGCCACGGTGCCGGCGGCGGGCTCGTCGCGCCAGAAGCGCCACATCCATGGGCGGCGGCGTTCGTCTTCGTTGGGGGCGCTGGTGGCGTGAACCTTGAAGCCGCGGGGGTCGAGCACCTGGGTGATGCGGTTGATGAGGTAGCCCTTGCCGGCCGAATCCCATCCCTCCAGTACGACCATCACGGGGACACCGGCTTGGCGGGCAGCCCGCTGGGCGGCGGCCAGACGGCGTTCGAGTTCGGGAAACAGGCGATCGTACTCTTCGCGAGCAATCTGTTTGTCGAGATCGACGAGGTCGAGCATGGTGTGGGCCTTCGATCGACAGACGGGCGTTCGACGGGGCGTCGCCGGAGCTGGGGTTGTCGATGCTTGGGTGTGGTGGGCGCGCGGCGAGCCCCTGGAATGATATACAGCGCGGCCCGACCGGGTAGATCCTCCGATCGGGCGCGTGGGGTGTGCGGGCGGCGATCTTTATGATACAGGCGGCAGATCCGGCGCAGTCGGACCCTGCCTGTGGGCTGGGACACAGGGGGAGATGGGATTTGCCTGAATGGTAGCGTTACGCGGCGACAGCCTGACGACGGCGACGCCAGCCGACGAGACCGACCACGAGCGCCGACAGCGACGCGAGGGCCAACGACGATGGCTCGGGGACGGCAGCCTCGGTGATGTCGAAGCGAGCGACGATGTCTCGCTCGGGTTGGACCCAGGGAGGTCCCGGAGGAAAGACAGCGCCGTCGCGCGCGGCGGCAAGCGGTGTGACATCGATCTGATAGCCGTCGACGAAGAAAGAGGTCGTCGATCCATCGAGAAGCGAGAGGTAGTCGTTGTCCCAATTGACCTCGAGAAAGCCGGATTGATCGAGGTCGCCATCGGCCGAGCCCAGATGCATCGCGCGCGGCGCATCGACGTTGAAGAGCAATTCGCTCCAGTGATCGGGATAGTCCCACTCGGTCTCGGTACCGGCGTAGGTGTAGTCGACCGTCCAGAGCAGCGTGTTGATCTTCAGGAAGTAAGTTCCCGGCGCGAGTTCCAGAGTGCTTGTGAACGAGGCGAGTTCCACGGTGTCGCCGGGATAACCGTCCGGGCCCCATGGTGAGCCTTCTGGCGGGGGCACGGGCCCGGGAAACTGCATGGGGCCGGTGCCCTCAACCGTATAGGTGATTGTCGCAGCGTGGATTTCGCCCATCGGGACGAGGCCAACGATGAGCAGAGCGATCGCCACTACCGTCAAATATGCCTTCTTCATTGGTCGACCTCCAGGGGAACAACCTGACATTTGTGAACGGCTGTACAACTGCGAGTCAAGATCCTTCCGAAGCTTCTGTTAGAGTTCCTTCCACTTGCCGGGGACCGGGATGGGATAGCGGCCTTGGGCGTCGGCCACCGCGGGTGCGGGGGAATCGGGGGTGAGGCCGGCGACGTTGGGGCAGAACGCGAACGCCGAGGCGATGGCTTCGTCCCAAGTGACGATCTGGCCTGAATGCACGGCGGTCCGGCCCATGATCGTCGCCAGATCGGAGTAGGCCGACCGCTTGGCCTCGTTATGGGGGCGATCGTTGCGGATGGCATCCAGCAGCACGCGCCATTCCTCGACGTACGGTGATACCTGTTCCTTGGGCGGCTCCCACTGGATGTTGTCGCGTTGGATGCGCTGGTCTTTGAACATCTGGACCGTCGGTGCGTGGATGTTTCCGGAAAACTGCCCGGCACACTTCGTTCCGTGCACGAAGGTGGAGAACAGGGGATAGCAGTTTTCGAAGTAGCGGCCCACGACCAGCCCCTTCGTTCCGTCGGCGAAGGTGTACTCGATGCCGTAGGCGTCCAGATCCTGGCTGAGATCGTTGGTGATGGTGCTCCGCCCGCCCACGCCGTGGGCCGCGACGGGCCAGCTGTCTTTGAGCCAGCACATTTCGTCGACGAGGTGGATGGTGCGATCGTGGAAGTATCCGCCGGAGACCCAGAGGAACCGCTCGGGAGCACGGATCTGCCAGTAGAGTTCGTTATCGCCGGCGGCGCGGGGCCCCAGTGGCGGGCGGTATTCCATGCGGTAAGCACGCACCAACTGCACCTGGCCGAGGGCGCCTTCGCGAATGCGGTCGATCATCGCCTGGCGAGCCGACGAGTGGCGGCACATGAGGCCGGTAGAGATCTTGAGGTTCTTCGCCTTAGCCGCTTCGGCCGCCTTGAGCACCTGGCCGATTCCCGCCGGGTCGGGCGCGATCGACTTTTCCATGAAGACGTTGACGCCCTTCTCGACCGCGTATTGGAGGTGGGTGGGGCGGAAGCCGGAATAGGTGGTCAGCATGGCGACATCGCCGGGGTGCAGGCAATCGATCGCCTTGCGGTAGGCGTCGAATCCGAGGAACTGGCGCTCCGGCGGCACGTCGATGTGGTCGCCGAATTGTCCGGAGAGGGCTTTGAGCGAGCCGGCCAGGCGATTGGCGAACAGATCGGCCATGGCCACCAACTTAACTGGGCCACCGGGGGCCGAGATCGCGTTGCCGACCGCCCCGCTTCCCCGGGAGCCGGAGCCGATCAGCGCCAAGCGGATGGTGTTGTCCTCGCCGGCGTGGACGGCGGGAATCGCCATGGCGGCCAAGGCGGTTGCGCCGGCCAACCTGCCGCCCCACTGGAGGAATTCGCGGCGTGAGGGCTGGGAGGACTCGGAACACGACGGCTTGGTTTCGCGTTTCATTGCGATGCTTCTCCGTGATTGCAGACGACGATTGGCCCCGATTCTACTGTATCCAGGCTTCGGATACGTAATATAGTCGGACTATTGGCGGATCGCCACTGATTTGTCCGGGGGTGGCGGAAAGGGGTTGGGCGTGCGTGGTTGAGGGGTGGTTGGTGGGTGTCACAGCCGAGGGCGGCCGTGCTACGAGGATGGGTGTTCTGCCTGCATGGCGGCGATGCGGGGGCAGGGGGCACAGCCGGGGGCGGCTGTGCTACGTGGGTGGGGGCCTGTTTTTGGGGTGGGCTGGGGCGGGGCTGACGGCGCGGCGCGTCAGTCCGCCGGTTTGACGACGCGACCCATGAAGAGGATGGCGTTGGTCCGGTTGTCGCGGATCAGGAAGACGAACGGATGGTCGGCTCGGAAGACGGGCGGCTCTTCGGGTTGGAGCGGTGCAGCCGTCGCTCGCATTACGATGCCCGTTGCGGCTGCGGCCTCGGTGCCTTGCTCGTTCACGTCGACGAACGCTTTGTGAACGACGGCGGAGATGAAGAGACCTTCGCTGGTGGTGATGCGCGAGAAGTCGGCCTTCGCACGATTGAACGCCAGGGGCATTCCCATCGATTGGAGGACGTCTTCGAGTTCAAACAGGGAAGAGGCTTTGAGTCGAGGGAGGAAGACCTTGACCTTCTGTTTGGCTAGATCCTTGGTCCACTGGGTGAGGTTTTCGTGGGTGATGCGCTTTTCGAGGTCGGGCAGGCCGTCGGTCTTCCTTGGCAGGAGAACGACCATGGAGAGGGCGTTGTCGGCATAGGGCAGTTCGAGGACTTGCATGTCGTCCAGGGCGCGGTAGCCAAAGCGGGCAGTCTGGTGCATCATGGGCACGGTGACATCGCCTTCCGCGGCGTGGAAGGGGGCGTCGCGCGTGGCGCGCGGGTCGAACTTCCTCTGCCAGTCGCCTTTGAAGTAGATGGCGTTG
The DNA here is from genome assembly GCA_963674835.2 of Thermoguttaceae bacterium. Lineage (GTDB taxonomy): Bacteria > Planctomycetota > Planctomycetia > Pirellulales > Thermoguttaceae. Next base: position 3,305,054 of record CAXXKC010000003.1, on the reverse strand, counting down.
GTGAGGACCAGCCGGGTTGCCGGGCCAAGCACGCCGGGCTGGATAAGGTCTCTGATCTTGTCCTCGGTTTGCTTCTGGACCCAGTCGTTGATTTGCTGACGGGCTTGTTCCGCGTGGTCGGTGAAGTCGACCGTGCCCAACTCGGCACTGTAGAACTGGCTCGTGACCTTGAGGAAGGGAGGCAGGAAGTCGTATCCCTTCTGGCCCCAGAGGCGGTTGGCGACGCGCAACTGGTAGTTCTTGTCGGTATCGCCGATGAGCGTCTTCTGGAGGCGAGCGATGGCCGCGTTCAGTTCGGATTCGGGGAGGGTGAAGTGGAGCACGTCGGCCATTTGCTTGGCCGTGTCGCCTGCCGCACCGACGTAGGTCATTGCCAGGGCCGTGCGGACGCTGAAGGCCGAGAAGAAGAGGTTCGTCGAGCCGTCGCCGCGGAGGCGGGAGTAGAGGTCGACGGCAAACTGGTTGTTTCCCTGGACCACGGAAGAGAGTTCGGTCGTCATCGTCTCGTTGCCTTCTGGGTTCTGGGCGTTCGGGAGCGGCCGGATTGCTTGGGCCGACATGTAGGCTCGTATGCCGGTTCGGCTTCGCACGAGGACATAGCTGCCGGCACGGCGGAGCAGAGTTAGCTTTGTGCCCTTGGCGAATGTGCCATCAGGCGGGCGGGCCTGCGCGGGGCTTGTGGTGTAGTAGGGCGTGTCGGTGGTGACGACGTGCGTTTCGTCGGCGCCTTGGGACTGGCGGTTGGCTGGCTCCAGGGCCTGTGCCGAGCGGGCGGCGGGTTGCAGTGCGAACGCAAGTACGAGGGCGAGTCCCACGAGCAGAAGCTGTCGCGAAGTCATTGCTTTGCTCCCTCGGCGGTCGGGTGGAAGGGTGCGCGGGAAGACGATAGTCATTGTACGCGATCGGACGATTTGGAAAGCCCACGCCTGGGCAGGAATCGGAGCGACGAGGGGGCGCCGACGCATTCTATCGTCTTGGGAGCGGATCGGATAGAATGGGCGACATGCATGGTAACTTCTTCGTATCAATCGGCGGTTTGCTGGCGGCGGTGGCGGTTGCGCTTGGGGCGATCGGGGCGCACGCGCTGAAAGGCCAGTTGACCCCCCAGCAACTCGAGACGTTTCACACGGCCGTGCATTACCAGATGATCCACAGCATTGGCCTGGTGCTGGTGGGGGTGTTGAGTCTGTATGGGCCGAACCGGCTGGTGACGGCGGCCGGTTGGTCGATGCTGCTGGGGATCATTCTCTTTTCTGGTTTCCTGTTCTGCTGGGTGGCGACCGGGCGCCGGCTGTTCGTCCACCCGGTGCCGGTTGGCGGGGTGGCGTTCATCGTTGGATGGGTGTTGCTGGCGATCGGCGCGTTCGGGGTGGGACGAAAGTGACGGCGTGCCGGAGCACTTTGGCGCGAGATTGCAGGGAAGCCGCCAACTAGCGCCACGCGCGGAGCATCTGGTTGCCGTTTCGCTGGAACTCGTAGTCGACGCGCTGTATTTGGACGTAGAAACCGTGTGCCTCGAGGCATTCGCAGACGGGTTGGACGTGGGGCGACGGACGGCAGCCCAAGTCGAGCAACGGGAAGAGGCGTGCTTCGCCAGCGACGCGGCACATCTCCAGCATGGCCTGGCAATGGAATTGTACCGACAATTGCTGGGAGTACGTGAAGAGTAGATGGGAGCACAAGGCGAGGTCGAACTGCCGCTCATCAAACGGTAGATTGGGCAGTTCGATGGGGAGGTAGCGGCCCTCGGCCTTGCCACGATCGAAGTCGGCGAGGAATTCGTGCATGGCCGCCCATCGCAATTGGGCGCAGTGTTCCGGCGTCGGGATGGTGTTCCAGACGTAGTCGGACTGGCTCGCGCGCAGTTGTTCCATCAGCGTGGGATAGAGGGCGTGAATGCGCTGGTCGATTTCGGGGGACGAAAAGGCGTAGAGCGGATCGATGCAAACGACCGTCCGATCGCGGCTGCGCATGGTCGCGTTGAAGCTGGCGGGGCCGTCGCCGCAACCTATTGATGCCTGTATCGAAAACGGAACAAGGGGTCCAACCCAATCCTGATCTTTCGGCCTCCCGATGGTCGGCCTCGTTCCAGTTCCAATGCAGGACCCAATAGGATGCGCTTCTGGATGTCGTCCACAGTCAGAGCGAACATGCGGACGTACTCGTCGAAGGATCTTCCCCAAGGCACGATCTGGTCGAGTGTGAAGGGCATGGGTGCGACGGTCATTCCGGGGCGTTGCCGCCGACCAAGTGCTGTGCGGGCGATTCGAGGAGCGTGTCGAGGTGCCCGGTCATCTTGACGATGATATCCCAGTCGCAACGGACGATATCTTGCGAGTGGGCCAGGTTGTTGCGCAGGGCCTCGAGTTCCTTGACGGTCTGTTCGCCGCGGCTTCGGGAGACGAAACCGGCCAGCTTTCGCAGCGGCTCGTTGCGGAGCACGATTTGGCCGCGGTCGGAGAACTGTAGGCAGTCGAGCAAGTCCATGGCCTGGTTGCGCCGCTTGCGTTCTTCGAGAAGGGCCTCGGCCTTCTGCAGCCGACCTTCGGACAGGTACTGTCGCCATGAGCCGTCGGGATAGGCGGTTTCGATGAGTCGGGTCAGCCCCATCTCGATGATCGTGATCATGCCGAACAACCACATGCGTACGGGCGGCTTCTGGAGGTCGGTGCGGGTGACGATTCCGCCGACCTGTCCGAAGACGGTAATGAAAAGCTGCGGCCGGTCGTTGAGCCGGATGACCAACTCCGGCAGTCCGGCCGAATCGGCGGCCAAGTCGTCGTCGTCGAAGGCGTGGATGGCGTCGGCACAGGTTCCGTCGGCCAGTTCTTCCTGTCGAACATAGCCGCAAATGGTGCCATCGCGTCGGATTCCGGCCACCCGGTAGGCACGGCGGGTCATGACCGAGAGGACCTCGGCGGCCGACGTACCGGCATCGAAGGAGGCCAAGGGCTCGGCGATGTCGGCGGCGGAGAAGTTCTCGAAGAATATGCGGTAGAGATGGTGTTGGGCCGCGGTTGGGGTGGTCATGTCGATCTGCTGGGGAGCTTGGCCGGTTTGTGAACGCGATGGTTCAAGGGACGGTATTATGGGGCTGCCGTGTTCGCCGGGCGAGGGTTAGCGATCGCCCTTGGCCGGTGCGTTCTGGGACGGCATGAACCGTTTCATTTCGGTCATCTGCTGCTGGTGCTCGGCGCCGGTGGCGAGGTTCGTCCATTCGTAGGGATCGTTTGCTTCGTCGTAGAATTCCTCGCCGCCGTTGCGGTAGCGGATGTAGCGCGATGTCTCGCTGCGAACGGTGTGGTTCATGTAGCCGAACGTCGTCAGGGCAGGTTGGGTCCAAGGGGCATCCGGATTGCCGAGTAGCTTACGGATGCTGACGCCTTCGACGTGCGCCGGCACGGGAATGTCGCACAGCTGGCAGAGTGTCGGGTAGATGCTCATGAAATCGACCGTGCGATTGCAGATCGTGCCGGGTTTGGTGACGCCGGGGACAACCCAAATGAAAGGCGCCCGAGTGGCCTCTTCCCAGAGGGTGAACTTGCGCCAGTGGTGTTTTTCGCCCAGGTGCCAGCCGTGGTCGCCCCAGAAGCAGATGATCGTGTTCTGGGCGTAGGGGCTTTTCTCGAGTGCGTCCAACAGGCGGCCGATGTTCGTGTCGGTATAGGCGATCGTCGCCAAATACGACTGGATGGCCGATTTCCAGCGATCGTGCTCGACGATGAACTTGTGGTCGCCGTCGGGTTTGGCCATGCGCACGCCCTCGGGCGGCAGATCGCCGAGATCGTTGTCGCGGTAGGGTGGGAGCTGAATGCTGTCGAGGGGGAACATCTCGTAGTATTTCTGGGGCACGACCCAGGGAAGATGCGGCTTGTGGACCCCGCAGGCCAGGAAGAAGGGCGCATCGTGCGGCTTGTTGAGCTGGTGGATGCAGTAGTCGACGATGTGCCAGTCGGAGAGGTCGGAGTCCTTCAGGTCGTGAGTGACGGCGGTGTAGAATCCTTCGAGCTTGGTGACGCCACGGGTGCGGACTCTGGCGGTGCGGTCGCCGTCTTCCTCGGAGCCGAAGCCTCTTTCGTCGAAGTAGTCGTCCCACTCGGCGGGATAGTAGGTGCTGCCGTGGTAGATTTTGCCAGCTCCGGCGACGTAGTATCCGGCCTTTTTGAACGTGGCGGCCAGGCCGATGCCTTTGGGTATGTACTTCTTCCAGTTGTCGGGGTTCAGGTAGCAGGCGGTCGTGCTGGGCCGCTTGCCGCTCATGAGGGCAGCCCGGGACGGATTGCACAGCGGCGCGGCACAGTAGGCATGGGTAAAGGAAACGCCCATGCTGGATAGCCGATCGATATTGGGGGTCTTGGCTTGGGGGTTGCGACCCGTGTATCCGACCCAGTGGTTCAGATCGTCGACGGCGATGAAAAGGACGTTTGGGCGTTTGTGGGCGGCCGACTCGGCGCGGCCGACGAGCGGAATCGCCAGGGCCACTGTGAAGAAGGCGAGAGCGACGAGGCGAAGGGAGTGCAGGCGGGAGGCACACATGGCCGTTTCCTCCGAGAGTGAGGGGTAACATCCCCAAGAATGTTTGTTGGACCACCGCGCATCGCCAATTGTAGCGACCGACGGGGACCCGTTTCCAGAACAAGAGCCGGATTGAGTCGGGAATCGTCGGCTTTGTCTCGGCAGCAGGGTGTGACGGGCCGTTCGGCGTGGTTAGAATCGTGTTGTCTATGGGGCTGCGGCCAGACAACCGTGAATTGTTCAGGGCGCGCCGGTGCGCCCATCGAGAAGAGACAGCGACATCAGGTCCTTGGCATGGGAGCGAAGATCATGGGAAACGCGACATCACGACGTTCATTTCTCCACGCAGCAGGGTTGGGTGCGGCGGCGTTGGGATTGGGGGCCGCGGCGCCGGGCGACAAGAAGCCGAAGATTCAGGGTTTCGAGGAGAGCCCCGTCGATCCGAAGGCGTCGAAGGACTGGAAGCCGGTATCGGATCGCAAGATTCGCGTGGGGATCGTGGGATACGGAGCGTGCCGCTTTGGCGCGGCCTTCGGATTTCAGGACCACCCGAACGTGAGCGTGGTCGCCGTGAGCGACTTGTTCCCGGATCGGTGCGCCGAGTTGGCGAAGGCTTGCCGTTGCGAGAAGACGTATCCATCGCTGGAGGAGATGGTCAAGGACGACACGATCGAGGCGATTTTTCTTGCGACCGACGCGCCGAGTCACGCGCGGCACTGCATGGAAGTTCTTAAGCATGGAAAGCACGTGACCTGCGCCGTGCCCGCCGTTTGGGGTTCGCTGGAAGACGCCGACAAGCTGTTCGAAGCGGTGAAAAAGAGCGGTCGCAAGTACATGATGATGGAGACCTCGTGTTTTCGTCCGGACTGCTACGCCATGCGGGCCGTCTACCAGGCGGGCGGCTTCGGCAAGCTCATCTACTCGGAGGGCGAGTACTATCATTTTCATTCGCGCCAGATCGATTCGTACAAGGGCTGGCGGATTGGCTGCATTCCTTTGTGGTATCCGACCCATTCGACTGCGTACTACGTGGGCGTGACGGAGAAACCGTTTGTTTCGGTGTCGTGCACGGGCTTCGAAAGGGACTTTCCGTCGTTTCAGCCCGGTGCCAACAAGTATGGGAACCGTTTCACCGACCAGATCGCCTTGTTCGAGACGGCCGAGGGTGGCACGTCGCGGATGCTCATGTGCAAGGGGATCCACAGCAAGGGCGGCGAGACCGGCCGCGTGTTCGGCGAGTTGGGGTGGATGGATGGGACGGAGTACCGCGGCACGATGAAGAAGTTGCCCAGCATGGACCGGCCGCCGCTGCCGCCGAGCATGAACCCGGGGGGCCACGGCGGCTCGCACGGATACCTTACGAACGAGTTCGTTCTTTCGATTTTGCAGGACCGCACGCCGTTGGTTCACATCGGGCAGGCGCTGAACATGACCGTCTGCGGGATCATTGCCAACGAGTCGGCGCTGAAGGATGGAGAGCGGCTCAAGGTGCCGCACTACTCGATCTGAAGGGAGTGACGGCACTCTGACTATGTCGGGCCACACAAAATGGGAAATGGACTATCTGGAGCATGCCGTATGAGACAAGCGACACTCACACTGGCCGTTTTGCTGTTGGCGTCCGGAGGGGCGCTGCGCGCGGCGGAGAAGCCCAATGTGCTGCTGATATGTGTGGATGATCTCAAGCCGCTGTTGGGCTGTTACGGTGCGCCGATCATTCAATCGCCGAACATCGACCGGCTGGCGGCGCGCGGGGTGCTGTTCGAGCGAGCTTTTTGCAACCAGGCCGTCTGCGCGCCGTCGCGCAATTCGTTGATGACGGGGCTGCGCCCGCAGACGATCGGCATCTATGACTTGCCGACGAACTTTCGCAAGGGCGTACCCGACGCGGTGACGGTGGCGCAGTACTTCAAGGGGCATGGCTATCGCACCGAGGCGATGGGGAAGATCTTTCACGTCGGGCATGGCAACGTGGACGACAAGATCTCTTGGAGCGTGCCGCACTGGCAGCCGAAGGTGGACAATTATCGCCTTCCGGCGAGCACGGCGGTGACTCGCCTTTCGCGGGCTGGCGGTGCGCGCGGCACGGCGACGGAATGTGCCGACGTGCCCGACAATGCGTATAGGGACGGCATGATCGCGGAAGAGGCGATTGCACGGCTGCGCGCGGCCAAGGAGAAGCCGGGCGAGCCGTTCTTCCTCGCGGTGGGTTTCCTCAAGCCGCACCTGCCGTTTGTGGCGCCGAAGAAGTACTGGGATTTGTATCAGCGGCAATCGTTCGATCCGCCGAAGCGGCAGGAGCCGCCGGAGGGTGCACCCGAGTTTGCACCGACGAAGTGGGGCGAGCTGCGCCAGTACAGCGACATTCCGAAAGTGGGGCCGCTCACCGTCGAGCAACAGCGGGAACTCATCCACGGTTACCACGCGGCCACCAGCTATACCGACGCGCAGATCGGCCGCGTGCTCGACGCGCTGGATCGAAGCGGGTTGGCGGAGAAGACGATCATCGTCCTCTGGGGTGACCACGGGTGGCACTTGGGCGACCATGGCATGTGGTGCAAGCATACGAATTACGAGCAGGCCGCCCACATTCCGGTGATCGTGGTGGCGCCGGGGATTGCTCGGGCGGGCGCGAAGACGGGATCGCTGATTGAAACGGTGGACATCTATCCGACGCTGTGCGAGTTGGCAGGCCTGCCCGCGCCGAAAGGCCTCGACGGGGCGAGCTTCGCTCAGGTGTTGAGCCAACCGTCGGCGGCGACGAAGAAGGCCGTGTTCCATGTGTATCCGCGAGGGCAGCTTATGGGCTGCGCCGTGCGCACGGAGCGTTACCGGCTAGTGGAGTGGAAGAAGATCGGGGCGCCGTCCGATACGGCCGTGTTGGAACTGTACGATTACCAGGCGGATCCGGACGAGACGAAGAATCTGGCCGCGGAGAAGCCTGAGGTTGTGGCACAGCTGCGTGCCATCCTTGCGAAGCAGCCGGAAGCGAAGCGACAGGTGAAGGCGCCTGCCGGCAAGAGCGGCAAGAAGGCCGAGGCGAAACGCAAGTCGTGAGGGCTGCGCGCGGGTCAGCCAGCGACGCGGCGGCCGAGGCGCAAGAGAGAACCCGTCGCGCAAGTTATTGTTACACGGCGGGTTTATTGACTCGACTTTTGCACTTATTGTGCTAGCAGTAGTGGCTTTCTAGAAAAAGGGCGAGCCTCTGCCAGAATGGTTTGAATGGACAAACACAAACCGTCTGACAAGGAGGACTCGCCATGATCATCGTACCCTCAGTCTTGGATATTTTGCAGGCATTGGCCGGAAAGATGACGTCCCCCAGCCGGCAAACATTTGTGCGAATTGCAGCGGGATGGCTGTTGGCCCAACACCGAACCGTGACGAGCATGCTTCGGGCAGTTCCTCAAGTACTCCCCAAACACTGGTCGTGTTTCCATCGTTTCTTCTCCCACGCGCATTGGTCGCTGGATGCGCTGGGGCTGTCCCTGGTGCCCTGGATGGAGCCCTTCCTGGGAAAGACCATCTTCTTGGTTGTCGATGACACGCTGGCGCGGAAGCGAGGCAAGAAGATCTATGGGGTGGGTTGGCACCATGACCCGTTGTTGAAGAACGTCAAGGCGGTGACCAGTTGGGGACATAGTTGGGTCATCTTGGGAGTTGTCGTGCGGTTTCCTCAACTGACGGATCGCTGCTTCTGCCTGCCGATTCTCTTTCGCCTGTACCTCAACCAGGCGAAAGCCGCCCAACACCGTCGCGTCCACCGCACGCGTCCGGAACTGGCCCTGCAACTGGTACAGTTGCTGTGCCGATCCTATCCCACTCGCCGGTTTCACCTGCTGGGAGATGCCGCCTACAGCGGATGGACGTTGCGCGACGGGCTGCCGAGCAATTGCGAACTGACCAGCTACCTGCGTTTGGATGCGCGGCTGTATGCTCCCCCACCTCCGCGACTTCCTGGCAAGGGGCGGCCCCGGAAGCGAGGCGAACGTTTGCCTACCCCTGCGACCCTGCTGGAGGGGCGTGCGCGGCGTGTGACGGTCGATCTTTATGGTCGCCACGATACGATTCGCCTGGTCGATATTGTAGCGCACACCTTTCACCATCCTAACCGCCCAATTCGCGTCGTGGCCATCGACTCGCTCCAAGGGAAACGGGGACGGCAGGCCTTCTTTTCGACCGTGGCTGAAGCGTCGGCCGAAGAGATCCTGGGCTGGTACAGCCTCCGCTGGACCATCGAGGTCACTTTTGAGAGTGCCAAGGGCCACTTGGGATTCGAAGAACCACCGAGTTGGTCGCGACGAAGTGTCGAGCGCACGGCCCCTCTGGCCATGCTCTTGTATGGCGTTGTCGTCCTCTGGTTCGCCACCGTCGGATATCGCCATGCGCATCTTCCGCACCATCCGTGGTATCCTCAGAAGGCAACCTACTCCTTCGCCGATATGCTGGGGACCTTGCGCCACGAAAATCTCCGCTACACGATTTTCTCGCTACCAGTTTCCAAGCACGATCAACGAAAAATCCTCGATGCCCTACAAAACACCGCGGCCGTTGCCGCCTAAAAGTGCAAAAGTCGAGTTATTGATGCCTGTATTGAAAACGGAACAAGGGGTCCAACCCAATCCTGATCTTTCGGCCTCCCGATGGTCGGCCTCGTTCCAGTTCCAATGCAGGACCCAATAGGAAGTGGAGGATAGGGGGCTCGAACCCCTGACCTTGGCATTGCGAACGCCACGCTCTCCCAACTGAGCTAATCCCCCGAGTGCCAATGCCGTAACCGCTTGTGCGTCTTAATGTTAGCAGACAAGCCAGCGGAGGGAAGGCACCGGCGAACGGTTGGTCTCTGCACTGGCAGTGCATCGGCCGACGCGTCCGAGCCTCATCATGTTATACCATTGCGGATCGGGTCCGCAAGCCCGAGGGAGACGGGCTGTGGGACAGTCTAGTGCGTGTGGCACTCAACAGTAGCGTTCGCGGCGGCGTGTTTCGGCGGTTCCGAAAGCGAAATACGCGCTACGGTTACGCCGAAGGCGGTCTAGTCGAGGCCGATACTGGAATTGTAGGCCGTCCGTTGGCTTTCGAGGCCGAGGCGTTTGGTGATTTCGCGCCAGCGGTCGGCGGCTTGGGTGAGGGCTTCCTGGGGCTTCTGCTTGCCGCGGACTGCCTGAGTGACGGCTTCGTCGAGGGCGGCGAGGTACTCGTCGCAGCCGGGGATGCGCGGGACGAGCAGTTGCTGTTCGCCGGCGAAGGTGTCGGAGGTCAATTCGGCGTAGTCGGCGGCCTGGGAAATTGGGATCTGTTTTTCCACCCAGATGCCGGGGGCTGTCAGGTGCGACTGGCGAAACAGGGTGGTGGCCGGACTGACGGGGCTGACCTGTTGGCTCCACTGCTTGTCAGAGAGCCACATGATCAGCTGGAAGGCGGCCTCGGGGTAGGGCGATGTCTTGAGGACGACGCCCAACCGGCCTGACGATGCCAAGAGGGGCACGCGACGGTCTTCGCTATCGCGGCGCTGCTCCCATCGTTTGTCGGCGACGTTGTAGACGTCGAGGGAGCCGGGCGCGGCAACGAAGCCGACGCGGAAGGACTCGCCTGGCTTGGCGGCAATGGTGTCGGCCGCGGTGGGCCAGGTGAGGGCCAGTCCGCATCGGCCTTCCCAGAATGCCTTGCGGACAGCGGTCGGATCGTACTTCAGTTGCGGAACGTCGCCCGAGCCGGCGGCTGCGACGAGCTCTTCCAGCGCGCGGACGAAGGGCGGGCCGGCAATGAGCGGCTCCATGGTGTCGACATTGAAGAGGACCGAGTAGTTGCCGCGATGGCTGGCATAGGGGGCCGCACGGGCGAGAAGCGTGATTCCGGCCCAGCCGGGACCCAACGGTTCGATGGCGGCCTGCCAAGGTTGCTTTGCGTCGGCGGCGGCCTGTTCGGACTTGTGGGCGTCGGCCAGCCGTGCGGCCAGTTTGCCGTACTCGGCCCAAGTGGTCGGCGGCTTGCGGTTCAGCTTGTGGAGAAGGTCGGCGCGGTAATAGCAGGTGAGCACGGGGGAACCGAAGGGGACGGCCATTGCTTTGCCTGCCCAGGTGAGCTCTCGGGATCGCAGGAGCGGGAACACTCCGGACCAACTGCTCTGTTCGCTGCGAATGAGCTGATCGGGCAGGGGTAGGATGAGGTCTTTGTGGCCGAGCAATCCAAGCAGGACCGAGGGGCAGACGATGGCATCGGCCTCGACTGCCGGGTTCGAGGTGAGGTCGGCCTGGGAGATTTGGTCCACGGTGAGCTCGAAGCCGCTCTGGCCGGTCCATTCGGTGCAGAGCTGCTCGATGACCTTGGCCATGGCCGGGTCGTCGACCACGGCGAGCCGAAGCGTCGCGCCATTGGGCGCCGCCAGATCATCGGGCTTGCCCTGGGATGAGTCGCCGGATTGGCAGCCTGTGAGAAGCAGCGGGAGTAGTAGGGCTGGAACGAGGAGTCGGCGCGCGGCGCGTAGGGGGGAGCGGATTATCGTGGACATGCGTTGAACCTGTTTTGAGAGGCCCGCTTCAAGGCGTGGTGTTTTGGAGCCGAAAACCCGCGTGGAAGCCGCCAATGGGTCGGATTTGCCGGGCGAAAGGACTCCTCGGGCGGCGCTATCGGTCTGAGCTTTTCCCCACCGATGGCTTAGTCTATGGGCGCACCGGGACATTAACACGGTACGTGTGCGACGGAAAACAGTTCGCCCGCGACCGGAGATTCTCGGCCCAGCCGGACTGCTGAGGTGGCATGGTAGCTTATTGGATCGTAGAGCGCCAATGGGCGATTGGGCGTTGGTGGGACATGGTGATCGGTGATGAGGCCCTAAGGGCCATTACCGTGCGGCCCCTCTCCAGCGAGCGGGCGACGGGAGGTGTGGCGGGCGGCCTCAAGTGCGTGGGGGAGGGAGTCAATACGCGGTATGCGGTTGCCCGGCGGAAGCTGCGGGTAGTAGAATCGATAGGATGCGAACCGTGCAAGCGGCCCGGGTATGGAAGTACTGATGGATCAACGAGATAGCGAGGATCTGGCAATCGGGCACCGTCGTCGACAGGCGATGGTCGAGATTGCGCTGATCTTCATCATCTTCTCGATTCAAGGTGCGTGGCCGGTTCCCGATGTCAACGAGCCCTATTACTTGGGCAAGGCGATTCACTTCTGGAACCCGGATTGGATTCCTCACGACTTCTTTCTGGACTCGTCTGACACGCATCAGGTGTTCTACTTCTCGTTCGGCTGGCTGGCACTGTGGCTGAGTCCCACCGTGCTGGCTTGGGTTGGCCGGTTGACGACGTGGGGGCTTCTGGCCTGGGCGTGGCGGCGGCTGAGCTGGACTCTTGTGCCGAGGCGTTGGCTGTCGGTGGTCACTGCGGCGGTGCTGGTGTGTCTGTGGGAGACATGCAGCATGGCCGGGGAGTGGGTCGTCGGGGGGGTGGAAGCCAAGGGGTTCGCGTACGTGTTCGTGCTGTTGGGCATGGAGGCGGTGGTACGGGAGCGGTGGAATCGGGCCTGGCTGCTGTTTGGCGGAGCGGCGCTGTTTCATGTGCTGGTTGGCGGATGGGCCGTGGTTGCCGGTGGCGTCGCCTGGTGGCTGAGCGGTCCTCAGCGTCCCAAGCTGCGGTCGATGTGGCCGGCACTGTTGGGCGGTGGCCTGCTGTCGCTGCCGGGGCTGATTCCGGCGATCGGTTTGACGTGGGGCGTGGATCCGGCGATCGTGCGGCAGGCGGACATCATCTACGTTTACCAGCGCCTGGCGCACCACCTGGTGTTCAGCAGCTTTCCCAGGGTGCAGTTGGAACGGTTTGGCGTGTTGCTGGTGGTTTGGCTGGTGCTTTGCCGGTTGGCACCGCGCAACGGTCCGACCGGGCGACTGCAGGGATTCGTGGCGGGAACGATCGCAATTGCTTCGGTGGGGATGGCCATCAACCTGCTCATGCTGGTCGATCCGGCGCGGGCGGCCGGGCTGTTGCGATTCTATTGGTTCCGCTTGGTCGATGTGGCCATACCCATCGGTGTTGCCTTGTTGGGAGTGTGGTGGATCGGCGCGCAGCTCGGCAAACGACCGCTGCTGGGCAAGGGGCTTCTGGCGGTGGTGTCGGTGGTGGTGGTGTTCCAGGTCGGCAGCTTGGGAGTGACGCGTTTGTCGCCGAGCGTTCCGCGCACCATCCGGCCGCAGGACTACGATGCGTGGTGCGACGTGTGCAAGTGGATCGCGGAGTCGCCGGAGATTCCGTCGGACGCGCGCTTTCTTACGCCGCGGCTGAATCACACGTTCCAATGGTACACGGGTCGCAGCGAGGTGGCATCATGGAAGAACATTCCGCAGGACGCCAACTCCATCGTCGAGTGGTGGGATCGGCTCGACGGGATGTACGGCACGGGGAGCTGCAATCCCGAGGAGCGCTGGCGATGCTCGCTGACGCGGTTGGAGCCGGAGCAGATCATGGCCTTGGGCAAACGCTACGACGCGGGCTACCTGCTGACCTCCACTTATCCGCCGTTGGGTCTGAAGATGCTGTATCACAACTATTTGTATGCCGTATATCGCTTGGAGCCGGACGACGCGCAATGAATGGAGACCTGAAGAGTCGATTGGCCGCGCGTCTGGCGGAGCCGCTGCCGCCGCCGCTGGTTGGATCGCGTTTTGAGCCGAGGCCACGTGGGGATCGGCACTATCGCGAGATACCGCCCGAGGCGCGACGGGCGGCCGTGCTGGTGCTTCTGTATCCGCTGGAGGGTCGATGGCACGTGCCGCTGACGCTGCGGCCTTCACAGTTGCCCGATCACGGCGGGCAGGTTTGTCTGCCGGGCGGGGCGCTGGAGCCGGACGAGACGAGCGACGAGGCGGCCATTCGCGAGTTTCACGAGGAACTGGGCGCAGCGGGGCACTCGATCGAGCTGGCCGGTCGACTTTCGACGCTGTACGTGCATGCGAGCAACTTTGCGGTCGAGCCGTGGGTCGGGACAACGCAGGAGCGGCCCGTCATGACGCCCGATCCACGCGAAGTGGAAGCCTTGCTGGAGGTGCCGCTGCGGCACTTGATGGATGCGGCCAACATCGGCTGGCAGAATCGGATCTACCAAGGACAGCCCTGCACGGCCCCCCACATTGTCTGGCAATCGTACTGCATATGGGGCGCGACGTGCATGATTCTCGGGGAGCTGGTGACGCTGCTGGAAGCGATGGGTGTGGAGGAGATTTGCTGAAGCGGGGGCGGACGCTGCGAAGGCTGTGCTAAGAGTCGCGTCCCCACGTACGACTTCGCCGACAAAGGAGTTCGCTCGAGAGATGATTGCGGAAACGAGCAGACTGATTCTGAGGGAGTTGCACCCGGACGACGCAGAAGCATTGCACCCGGTCTTCTCGGACCCCGAGGCAACCCGATTTGCACTGCGCATACACGCGACCGTCGCCGATACGGAGGGATGGATCAACGCCGTTCGGAACGGTTACACCAAGCACGGTTTTGGACCATGGTGTATGGTGCGCAAGTCGGACCTCTCCACGATCGGCTACTGCGGCTGCGGCATCGTCGATGTGGAGGACCAGAGAGAATACGAGATCGGATACCGGGTCCTGCCCTCGTGCTGGGGGCAGGGCTTCGCGACGGAGGCGACTCGCGCCGCAATCGCTCACGCCTTCAACGATCTGTCGCTGTTGCGTCTTGTTGCCGTCATCCAGCCCACCAACGTCGCTTCCGTTCGGGTTGCCGAGAAAGCCGGAATGCAGTACATCCGAGACACAACTTTCAGGGGAGTGCCGGTGAGGCTGTATGTAATTGAGAAAGGCGGGAGCGAACAAGGGGCTGGACCATGACGCAGAATGCCGGGGGCATTGTGCGCAGGTCCACCGTGCCGTTGTGTCCGATCATCACCCAACGGGCGGGCGGTGTTTTGTTGACCGTGCGGGGGCAACGGCGATAGAATGCGGTGTGCATGAAGGGTCCTGATTGCAGGAGGCTGCCGTGCATCGCTCCATCGCGATTGTGCTGTCGCTGCTGACAGCTTTGGTTCTTGTCGATCGACCGGCCGTCGCTCAGCAGGTGCGGACCGGCGTCTCTAACAACGCCGTGAGCGACGGGTATTTCGAGCGGATGGGTGTCCACTGGGGGCTTCGCTTCCGACAGGGGAGCTTCAACCTGGCGCTGCCACCGTTCGGTGGCTATGCACCGGGAGCGGGAATCACGGGCGGGGCAGGGCCGCTTGGCTTCGAGTTCTCGCAGGGTTCGCGGCGGAGTTTCACCAGCCAGTCGCTCAGCGTGGTCACGCCCAACGGTGTGCCTGGCTATGTGGCCGATAGTTCCTGGACTCCGTTTGTGATCGGGACGGTTCCGGTGGTAGGCGGATTTCCGCTGATCGGTTCGGTGGTGCCGCCAACGCCTGCCGCGGCAGGCACTTCGATGGGCAATCCGGCCGTGCAACAAGCCTTGCAGCAGGCGCGGACGCAGTCGCCGGCGACGGCCGGTGGAGCGGGCGTTCGAGCGCACGGCGGAGGTATTGCCGGCGGTGGTGCGGCGGCGGGCGGCGTGCAGAACAGGCAGGCGAATGGGCCACTCGATCCTGAGGCGAGGCTGGCGGCCGCGCGGACCAGTTCGGCCGGGCGCGCGGTGGCGAGCGTTGCCGCTGCGAAGCAGGCTCGGGAGGCGGAGCGGGTGAAGGAGGCCGCGATGGCCCGGGAGTATATGGAGCGGGGGCAGGAGGCGGAACGGGCCGGGAAACGCGTTGTGGCCAAGATCAATTACCAGATCGCCGCGCGACACGCCGAGGGCGAATTGAAGGCGGCTGCGTTGGCTCGGCTGAATGCCCTGACGGCGGCGGCCAGTGAGTCGGCGACAGAGGGAGACGTGGGGCCGCCGTAGCGAGTTTCCAGGGGACCAATCTGTCTCGATCGGACGACGTTGTGGCGAGCGTTTTGTGCCGCGTCGATCCGGCTACCTGGAAATGATTCCCCGGCTGGCTAGAATACTTCGGGGTTCCGGAATACAACGTGGGATGCCGTTCTTTGAGCATTCCCTCGGAACGCACCGCTACCAGGGTCTCGCCGATTGCCACGCCGGAGGGGCTGTTCCCCTCATTGGACTAGGACAGGTTCCTTGCGTGGAACGCTCCTGCCGTAAACATGGGGCATATTAACAATGACGACTCAAACTTCCCAGATATCGGCTGATTCGCAATGTGAAGCAGCCTCTAGCAATGGCAGGGAGACGATGAATCGGGACGGAAGGCAACTAGATGTTCGGGCGTCAGCTCCTTCGGGCGGTATGGCACTACATCCGGCTACGGACGTCGATCCTCAGGAAACGCGTGAGTGGCTGGAATCGCTGGACTATGTGATCCGCACGTCGGGGTGTCAGCGGGCGGCGTACCTGTTGGAGCGGCTGAAGCAACAGGCGTTTCGCTGCGGGGTGCGATTTGCCAGCAGTGCCACGACGCCGTACGTGAACACGATTCCCGTCGACCAGCAGCCGGAGTATCCGGGCGACCGCCAGTTGGAACGGCGCATCAAGAGCCTGATTCGCTGGAACGCCATGGCGATGGTCGTGCGTGCGAACCAGGCGAGCCACGGCATCGGCGGGCACATCTCGACGTTCGCGTCGGCAGCGACGCTCTACGAGGTTGGGTTCAACCATTTCTTCCGCGGCAAGCAGGGAAAGGAGCCGGCGGATCAGATCTTCATTCAGGGACACGCCGCGCCGGGTATCTACTCGCGGGCCTATCTCGAGGGGCGCATCGATGAGCCGCAACTGGTGAACTTTCGGCGCGAATTGGCGCCGGGTGGCGGGCTGTCGTCGTATCCGCATCCGTGGCTGATGCCCGACTTCTGGGAGTTTCCCACGGTGTCGATGGGGTTGGGGCCGATCATGGCCATCTATCAGGCGCGGTTCAACCACTACCTGGTGGATCGGGGAATCCGGCCGGATGTGGCAGCATCGCGGGTGTGGGCGTTTCTGGGTGACGGCGAGTGCGATGAGCCAGAAACGCTGGGGGCGATCACGCTAGCGGCGCGGGAGCGGCTGGACAACCTCATCTTCGTCATCAACTGCAATCTGCAGCGGTTGGACGGTCCGGTGCGGGGTAACGGCAAGATCATGCAGGAGTTGGAAGGGGCGTTCCGCGGGGCGGGCTGGAATGTGATCAAAGTGGTCTGGGGTTCGGATTGGGATCCGCTTCTAGCGAAAGATACCGACGGTCTGCTGGTCAAGCGCATGAACGAGGTGGTCGACGGCGACTTGCAGAAGTATGTCGTGACGCCTGGCAGCTACACGCGGGAGCACTTCTTCGGCGTCGATCCTCGGCTGGCAGCGCTGGTGGCCGACATGAGCGATGAGGAGATCCACCGGCTTAAGCGCGGAGGTCACGACCCGGCGAAGGTGTATGCCGCATACAAAGCGGCGACCGAGACGGAAGGCGCGCCGACGGTGGTCCTGGCGCAGACCGTCAAGGGGTACGGCATGGGCGAGGCCGGCGAAGGGCGGAACATCACGCATCAGCAGAAGAAGCTGAACGAGCAGGAGCTGCGCGAGTTCCGCGATCGTTTCGAGATTCCGATCTCGGACGATCAGATCGCCGAGGCGCCGTTTTATCGTCCGGCGACGGATAGCCCGGAAGGGAAGTATCTGCTGGAGCGACGGAAGGCGCTGGGTGGATTCGTGCCGCGGCGGTGGCGGCCGATGATGCGGTTGAAGCCGCCGGTGTGGGAAGAGTTTGCCGAGTTCTTCGCCGGGAGCGAGGGCCGCGAAGTTTCGACAACGATGGCGTTCGTTCGGCTGCTAGTGAAGTTGATGCGGGACAAGTCGCTGGGTCGTTTCATCGTGCCGATCGTGCCCGACGAGGCGCGGACCTTCGGCATGGAAGCGCTCTTCCGGCAGTTCGGCATCTACGCGCATAGCGGGCAACTGTACGAGCCGGTCGATTCGGATACGGTGCTGTACTACAAGGAGGCGAAGGACGGGCAGATTCTGGAGGAAGGCATCACCGAAGCGGGTGCGATGTCGTCGTTCATTGCGGCGGGGAACGCGTTCTCGGCGCACGGGATCAGCATGATTCCGTTCTTCATCTACTACTCGATGTTCGGCTTCCAGCGGATCGGCGACCTGATTTGGGCGGCGGGCGACATGCGTTGCCGCGGGTTCGTGCTGGGCGGTACGGCCGGCCGCACGACGCTGGCCGGAGAGGGATTGCAGCACCAGGACGGCAACAGCCAACTGAACGCGCTGGCGTTTCCGAACCTGCGGGCTTATGATCCGTGCTACGCGTACGAGATGTCGGTGATCGTGCTGGACGGCATTCGGCGGATGTATTACGAGCACGAGGACGTGTTCTATTACCTCACGCTGATGAACGAGAACTACGCGATGCCGATTCTACCGTTCGGAGCGACCGAAGGGATCGTCCGCGGCATGTACCATCTGTCGGATCGCATGTTGGGCGGCGACAGCCCACGCGTTCGGCTGATGGGGAGTGGGGCGATATTGCGTGAGTCGCTGCGGGCGCAAGAGATCCTGGCGGAGCAGTTCGGCGTTTCCAGCGACGTGTATAGTGTGACCAGCTACAAGGCACTATACGACGACGGCCGGGAGTGCCAGCGGTGGAATCGGCTGCATCCGGAGGCGGAGGCGAAACAGCCCTACGCGGCCGAGGTGCTGAAGGGCGGCGAGGGGCCGATCGTGGCGGCTTCGGATTACGTGAGTGCCGTGCCGCTGTCGATCGCCTCGTGGCTGCCCGAGGGCTACGTCGTGCTGGGCACCGACGGTTTCGGCCGAAGCGAGGCGCGGGAGGAGTTGCGGCGGTTTTTCGAGGTCGACGCCGAGAACATTGCGTTGGCGGCGTTGGCCGAGTTGGCTCGGCAGGGGCGATTCCCCGGAGACCGGCTCGCCGGAGCGATCGAACAACTGGGGCTGGACCCGGACAAGCCCAACCCGGTGACGGTGTGACAGATTAACAACTTGACGGACGTTTGAGAGAACAGCCGCTCGGTCCCGATCCGCTCATGGCAAGAGTGGGCGAGGGAAGAGTCGACGAATCTTGGCCAAGAGACATCAGGACGGAGATCCATGAGTATTGAATTCAAGCTTCCCGAATTGGGCGAGAACATCGAGAGCGGCGATGTCGTCAACGTGTTGGTGACTGAGGGGCAGGAGATCGAAGGGAATCACAGCGTCGTGGAGTTGGAGACGGACAAGGCCGTGGTGGAGATTCCTTGTCCCTTCGCGGGCCGGATCGTGAAGATCCACGTGAAGAAGGGGGACAAGGTCAAGGTCGGGCAGGCGATCGTGACGGTGGAATCGGACGGTGAGGCACAGCCGGCCGCTGCGGGGAAGGTGGCCGAGACCAAGGCGGCCGAAGCGAAAGCTCCCGAAGCAGGGGAGGCGGCTCGGCCCGCGCAGAGGCAGGTTCCACCGGCGGCGCCGGAAGACATCCCGGCAGGTCCAGCGGCTCGGCGGGTTGCGAGGGAAAAGGGCATTGATTTGCGCAGCGTGCAAGGGAGCGGATCGCGTGGACGGATTACGCCGGAGGACGTTCGGGCGGCGGCCGCGCCACCTGCGGCCCGGCCAGCCGTACCCGCCGCGCCGGCTGCAGCGTCTGCGGCCGCGGGGGGCGTTTCGACGGTGTCGTCGATGGAGCCGGTGATTCCGCCGGGCGAGCCGTCGCAGGACGACTGGGGGGCGGTGCGCCGGGAGCGGATGTCGAGGATCCGCAAGACGATCGCCGCACAGATGGCGCGTTCGGCCAGCATCATCCCGCATGTGACGAACTTCGACGACGCCGACATTACGGAGTTGGATGAGCTGCGCAGGGGAGTGCCGAAGGGATTCCTGGGAGCGAACGTGCGATTGACGGCGCTGCCGTTTGTGATGAAGGCGGTGGCGATCGCGCTGCGGCGGCATCCTTACGTGAACGCGAGCATCGACGAAGCGAACGACCAGATCGTGTACAAGGAGTACGTGCACATCGGGGTTGCGGTCGACACGCCGCGAGGACTGGTGGTGCCCGTGCTGCGAGACGTGGACCGGATGAGCATTCCCGAGATCGCGCGATCGCTGGCGTCGATTGCCGAGCGGGCCCGGGCGGCGCAGTTCGCCGTGGAAGAGCTGCGCGGTGGGACGTTTACGATCAGCAATATGGGCGCGGTCGGGGGCACGTACAGCACGCCGATCATCAATTATCCGGAAGTGGCCGTCCTGCTGCTGGGCCGATCGCGATGGATGCCGGTCATTCGGGATCCGCGTCAGGCGATGGAGCCGCGGCTGATGATGCCTTTGAGCCTTTCGTACGATCACCGGCTGGTGGACGGGGCCACCGCGGCGCGATTCTTGAACGAAGTGATCGACTACCTCGAGTCGCCCGCGAGCCTGCTGTTGAACCGGTGAGTTGCGCCGGGGCGGGAGACGGAGCCAAGGTGGACAGTCAACGTCGCGTGGTGATTATCGGGGGCGGATTCGGCGGGCTGAACGCAGCGCGCTCGCTTCGGCGTGCGCCGGTGGACGTGACGCTGGTCGATCGGCGCAACTATCACTTGTTTCAACCGTTGCTGTACCAAGTAGCGACCGGCGGGCTGTCGCCGGCCAACATTTCGGCGACGCTGCGCTCGATCTTCAAGCGGCAGAAGAACACGCGAGTGCTGTTGGCGGAGGTGTGCGATTTCGACCTGGTGCAGCGGAAGGTCATCCTCACCGACGGCGAACTGCCGTACGACTGGCTGATCGTGGCGTCGGGATCGAGCCATTCGTATTTCGGTCACGATCAGTGGGCCGAGCTGGCGCCGGGGCTGAAGACGATCGAGAACGCCACCGAGATCCGCCGCCGCATTTTCCTTGCGTTCGAGGCAGCCGAGCGAGAGACGGACGCCGAGCGGATTCGCGAGTGGCTCACGTTCGTCGTCGTGGGAGGCGGGCCGACTGGTGTGGAACTGGCCGGCACCCTGGCGGAGATCGCGAAGGATACGCTACGGAACGAGTTTCGCTCGATCGACCCGAGCCACGCGCGCGTGGTATTAGTCGAGGGAGGCAGCCGCGTGTTGCAGGCCTATCCGCCGGAACTGTCTGGAAAGGCGCAGCGGCAACTCGAGCAACTCGGGGTGGTGGTTCGGACGGGATCGCTGGTCACCGACGTCGGGCCGGACCGAGTGACCGTTCGCAGCGGCGAGCGAGCGGACTTGATTCCTACGCGGACCGTGCTGTGGAGCGCTGGGGTAAAGGCCTCGCCGCTCGGGGCGCGGCTGGCCGAGGCGGCCAAGATCGAGACCGATCGCGTGGGGCGCGTGCCGGTGGGGCCCAATTTGAGCGTGCCAGGATTTCCCGAAGTGTTCGTGATCGGGGACCTGGCGCACTGCCCGGGCGAGGACGGCCAGCCGCTGGCAGGCGTGGCTCCGGTGGCCATGCAGCAGGGGCATTATGTGGCGGAGCGGATTCGCGGACAGGCCAACGGCGGCAGCGTACGGCCGTTCACCTACCACGATCGAGGCACGATGGCGACGATCGGCAGGCGGCACGCCGTGGCGTGGATCGGCGGGTTTCAGTTCGCGGGCTACCCGGCGTGGCTGCTATGGTTATTCGTACACTTGATGTACATTGTAGGATTCCAGAACCGAGTGTTGGTGCTGTTGCAGTGGGCGTGGAATTTCGTTACGTGGAACCGGGCAGCGAGGCTGATCACCGGCCCGGAACCGGTTCTGTTGGCGACGTCGGAGCGATCGCCCTGTGACGAGGCGGGTTCGCAATTGCAAGAGCGGATACACTCGGGCCCGGAATGCTGAACCTTGGATCGATGATCCTTGACCCTTAGACCTTGATGGGACGCGATGGACACTCAACTAGCTGTGATCGGCGGCGGACCCGGTGGATATGCGGCTGCGTTTTTGGCGGCCGATATGGGCATGAAGGTGACAATCGTCGATTTGGAGCCGCGGCTGGGCGGCGTTTGTCTTCTGCGAGGCTGCATTCCTTCGAAGGCGCTGCTGCACGTGGCCAAGGTGATGGCCGAGGCCAAGCATCTGGACGATTGGGGAGTCGCGTTCGGCGAGCCGACCATCGATTTGGACAAGGTTCGCGGGCGCAAGGAGGCCGTGATTCAGACGCTGACCGGCGGACTGAAACAACTGAGCCAGAAGCGCAACGTGAAGGTGGTGCAAGCCCGGGCCGTGTTTGAAGATTCTCAGACGCTTCGATTGCAGGCGGTCGGCGGGCAGCCGTTGGAGGACAATCGTCTTCGGTTCGAGCAGTGCATTCTGGCGACCGGTTCGAGCTCGGCGAGCGTTCCGGGGCTGGATCTGCCGAGCCAGCGGCTGATGGATTCGACCGCGGCGCTGGACTTGCCGGAGATTCCGGAAACGCTGCTGGTCATCGGGGGCGGCTACATCGGGCTGGAGATGGCGACTGTCTACGCGGCGCTGGGCAGCCGAGTGACGGTCGTCGAGCTGACCGACGGATTGCTGCCCGGTGCGGATCGCGACCTGGTGCGCCCGCTGGCCAAGCAACTAAAGGGCAAGTTGGAGGCCATCCACCTGAACACGAAGGTGGCGGCCATGAAGGAGAAAGGGAAAGCGATCGAGGTCACGCTGGATGGCGACGTCGAGAAGAAGGTGCAGAAGTTCAGCCGCGTGTTGCTGTCGGTGGGCCGGCGGCCCAACAGCGCCGACCTGGGATTGGAGAAGACTAAGGTCGAGGTCGACGAGAAGGGCTTCGTTGTGGTCGATCAGCAGCAGCGGACGGCCGACCCGCGGATCTTTGCCATCGGCGACGTGGCCGGGCAGCCGATGCTCGCGCACAAGGCTTCGCATGAGGGGAAGGTGGCGGTGGAGGTGCTGGCGGGTGAGCCGGCCGTGTTTGCGCCGCGGGCGATTCCGGCCGTGGTGTTCACCGATCCGGAGGTGGCCTGGGCCGGCGTGATGGAAACGGAGGCCAAGCAATCGGGCCGCAAGGTGGAAGTAGCCCAGTTCCCCTGGGGCGCCAGCGGCCGGGCGCAGGCCGTGGGACGCACGGAGGGAATGACCAAATGGGTCATCGATCCCGAGACCGAACGCGTTATCGGGTGCGGGATTGTCGGCGCAAGCGCGGGCGATCTGATCGCGGAGGCCGTTCTGGCGATCGAGATGGGCTGCGCGGTGCGCGACATCACGGAGACGATCCACACGCATCCGACGCTCGGCGAGACCCTGGGCAGCGCTGCGGAGGTCTTTTACGGGACGGCGACGGACCTGTATCGGCCGAAGCGTGCGAAAGCGTAGACGGAGGAGCCAGTGCCCTATCTTCGCAACGAGTATATCGAGTGCTCGATGCTGCCGGTCGACATCGTGCTGCATCCGTCCTGGTGGCATCGGCACGAGGGCATCACGTTCGACGAGGATTTCTTCTATCATCCGGCGCGGCGGGTGGAAGCCGAGCGCAAGATGGAGAAGGCACTGTACGAACGCTGGGGACGCTTCGGATTGGGCGAGGACCACGACAAGGACTTGCCGATTCTCGGGCCGGTGCACTTGGCGGCCGGGAGCTTGAACTCGGCGATGCTGGGCTGCCAGGTGGATTACAGCGAAGGCGCGCCGCCGCAGGTGGTGGCGCGGCATCTCGACCGGCCGGAGATTTCGCCGGAGGAGGCGTTTCGCAGCCCGGCGTACAAGCGTTATGAGCAGCTCTGCGACGGACTGCTGGAGAAATACGGCTACGTGCGGGGCGACATTGGCTGGAACGGGGTGCTCAACACGGCGCTCGATCTGCGCGGGGAGGAGTTCTTCTTCGACCTGGTGGATCGGGCGGACGAGGCGGCCCGGTTCCTGGCCGACATTGCGACGGTGTGCGATCGTTTCTCGCGCGGAGTGCACAAGCTGACGGGCACGACGTCGATCAGCGTGAACCGGAACGTGCGGCACATTGCCCGGCCCGTTCATCTCCACAGCGAATGTTCGCACGTGATGATATCGGTGTCGGTGTACGAGCAGTTTCTCGCGGGGGTGGATGCCGAGTGGGGCCGGCAATATCGGCCGTACGGGATCCACTACTGCGGACAGGATCCGCATCGCTACGCCGAGGCGTTCGCGAAACTGCCGCACTTGGATTTTCTGGACGTGGGTTGGGGCGGAGACGTGGCCGTGCTGCGCAAGCACTTGCCGCAGACCTTCCTCAACGTCCGGCTCAGTCCCGTAGAGATCATTAAGCAGACACCCGAGGAGATTCGCGCGACCGTTCGCCGGTTGGTGCACGAGTCGGGGAACCCGTGGTTGACGGGTGTCTGCTGCATCAACATGGACGATCAGGTACGCGACGAGCAGATCACGGCGATCTTCGAGGAGGTCAACGAGCTGCGCCAGTCGCTTGCGGAGCCGCACAGCGACGGCAACCCGTAATGGCCGTGACTGCCGCTTCCTCACATTATTGATGCCTGTATTGAAGACGGAACAAGGGGTCGAACCCAATCCTGATCTTTCGGCCTCCCGATGGTCGGCCTCGTTCCAGTTCCAATGCAGGACCCAATAGGAGGCAGTACGATGCCGGTACGAAATGCTGCGTTGAGGCTTCATTTCTCGCGTCTGGTCCTGCTGTCGGTCCTGGCCTTGTTGGCAGGCGGGGCGGCGATCGTGTGGACCACCGAAGCCGACCGGGGCATTGCTCAGCGGCCGCACGTTCCGCGCACGACGACGCCCGCGGAGGCACGGCAGGAGATGGTCGACCGCCAGCTCCGGGGGCGGGACATCACTGATGAGCGCGTGTTGAAAGTGATGGGTAAGGTTCCGCGCCACCTGTTTGTGCCGAAGGACGAGCAGGATCAGGCGTACGAGGATCATCCGCTGCCGATCGGCTACCAGCAGACGATCTCGCAACCGTACATCGTTGCGCTGATGACGCAACTGGCCAAGCCGAGGCCCGAGAGCCGGGCATTGGAGGTTGGAACGGGTTCCGGGTATCAGGCGGCCGTGCTGGGCGAGTTGTGCAAGGAGGTTTACAGCATCGAGATCGTGGCGCCGCTGGCTCAGGAGGCGACGAAGCGGTTGGCCGAGCTGGGCTATAAGAACGTGACGGTGCGAGCGGGCGACGGGTATCAGGGCTGGGCCGAGAAGGCGCCGTTCGACGTCATTCTCGTCACGGCCGCACCGGACCATGTGCCCCAGCCGCTTGTCGAGCAGTTGGCACGCGGCGGGCGGCTGGTGATTCCCGTGGGAAAGTACGCCCAGCAGTTGATCGTGCTGGAGAAGCAACGTGATGGCACGGTCACCCGCCAGGCGGTTGCACCGGTTGTATTCGTCCCGATGACCGGAGAGGCCGGAAGTCGGAAGTGATCGCAACGTCGGCGGCGTGTGCCGCGATCGGCAGCAGCGCGATTTACGGGGCTTTTGGGATCGTGATGATCTGGCACTGCCCCGGGGCAGCCGGAACGGGGACCTTCATGGTGTCGACGGCCAACTCGACCGGGCCGGGTGAGTCGCCGAAATCGGTCCGACGCACCAGCAGCCGGTCGCCGAGACGCAGGGCGGAGAGAACCGGGCCGGGACGTTTGGGCACCTGGAATGTGACAGGGACACCCTTTTCCAGGAATTCGCCGTATTGTTGTGCGGCGGCGTAGACTTCGTGCACGAGCCGGCACTCTTCGGCGTCTTCGTCGGTGGGGCACCAGAGGAAAAACGTGTCGGTGCCGCGGAGCAACATGTGCCAGAGCAATTCCTGGTAAGCGGACTGGCTCATTTGCTTGACGCGGGGGTCCGGGTTGTTGGGCGGTGCCGTGGTGTGCCAGTGGACGAAGCTGATGATCGGCACGTCGGCCGGCGTGTGCTGACCGGCACCGCTGGCGACCAGCAGCATGTTGTAGAACCAGCGATAGTCGCTGTTGGCGAAGTCGTACCAGTCGTAGGTCGGATACCACGTGTAGACGACCGGCATGGCAAACGTGTAGCCGGTGCCGGCGAATTCGTTGGCCCAGTGACGGTACTTTGCCTTCTGATCGGCGATGCAGGGCTGGCCATCGACGTACGTTTCGAAGTAGTCGTACCAGTAGCGGAATCCGTCGTTCGGATAGACGGCATAGTTGCCGACGAGCGACTTGGGGAAGGCGGCCAGAACGGGCTGGGCGTAGGCGTATCGTTGCAGCTCACTGCGGATTTCGCGCAGGGACTTCTGGAACTCGAGGAAGTTGTTGATGTCTTGGAACTGGGCCCGGCAGCGGGTGCATCGCTTGGACGCTTCCTGGGCGCGGTTGAATTCGATCGGCCCGTCGATTTCCCAGTCGGTGAAGATGAAGTCGACTTTCACGTCCGCGTCCTGGTACTTTTGGACGAACCAGGCGACCTGCTCGCGGATGGGGTCTTTTCGCGGTCCGACGGTGAAGGGGCAGCCCATGTTGCCGCGGCCGAAAGAGTCGTCCCAGAAGGGCTTGCCCTGGTCGTCGACGTGGGCGGTTTGCGGATCGCCGTTGAAGAAGCTATGCAGACAGCCCGTGGCGTTGATGTTGACAGGCACGCTCAACTTAGTTTGCGCGCGGGCGATGGTGAGTGCGCGTTTCAGGGTCTCGTCGCGATTCGAGGGGGACCACGATGAAACCAGGCCGACGCCGCGACGATCGAGATCTTGGACCAAGTGTTCGGCCGTGGCATCGTCCAGGTCGCCCGGATCGGTCGCCGGCCACAAGTACAAGGGAAGCCGGTTGCCGCGTGGGAACTGAAGGGGGTGGGTTGCGTCGAGGGCGGTTTGCACGCGCGGGGACCACGCCGGTTTCTCGTTCTCGGCTGCGGAAAGCGGTTGCAAGGAAATCGGGACAAAGGCGAAGACTAGCAGGATCGACAATGGACGGAGAGGCATGGGCCAAGGAACCTCAGCGGCTAAAGGGCGGGTAGGGAGTGCGGACACGTGTCGCGCACGTACTGTGAACGGGCGGACACGGCCCGGCTTGGAAACCGACCTCTCAGTGTAGTCGGAGGCACGATTCCATTCCACCGGGGGCCCGTGCGATCGGTCGAATCGGCCAGCCGGTCGGTTGCCTGGGGCTTCGGCTGGCCGCATAATGGCGGCAGATGGCGGCGAGATGCGGCCGCGCTGTTCCAGGAATCGTTCCGGTGAGACCATGACCTATCGACATCGAGTACTGTGGTTGCTGATGTGGCTTGCTTGCAGCGTTCCCTGCTTTTCGGAGGATTCTGCAGCGGCGAAATCGGGCGACCGCGATGTGCTTTCGCTGGCCGGCGTTTGGCGTTTTCGACTCGATCCGAAGGACATCGGCCACACGGAGAACTGGATCGGTGCGGACTTTGCGGATGAGGTTCGGTTACCGGGCTCGACCGACGAGAACCACGTCGGCGCGCCGACTCCGACCGACGTGAGCGGCCGTGAGGCCATGCAGTATCTCACGCGCCGGTACAAGTACGTCGGTCCGGCCTGGTATCAGCGCGAGGTGGAGATTCCGGCCGCGTGGAAGGGTAAGCGAGTCGTTCTGTTCCTGGAGCGTTGTCATTGGGAGACGCAGGTTTGGGTTGACGGTACGCCGATGGGCAGCCGAAACAGCCTGTGCGTGCCGCACGAGTATGACCTGAGCCGGGTGCTCGCGCCGGGCAAGCACCGGCTGACGATCTGTGTGGACAACCGGCTGAAGATCGATGTGGGCCCGCACGGTCACTCGGTTTCGGAGCACACGCAGACGAACTGGAACGGGATTGTCGGTCGCCTCGAACTGGTAGCGACGGAACCGGTTTGGGTCGACGAGTTGCAAGTGTATCCCGACGTGAAGACGAAAGTTGCCCGCGTGAAGGCGACCGTTGTGAACGCAACCGCGGAGCCGATCACGACCGAGTTCACGCTGGAGTCGCGTTTGGAAGCGGCGAAGCAGGGCCCGCCGAGCGCTCGGGTGGCGCAGCAGGTGACATGTGCTCCGGGAAGCACTGCGGTCGCGTTGGATTTGCCGATGGGCGACGACGTGCGGCTGTGGGATGAGTTCGCGCCGGACCTCTACGAGTTGACGGCCGGAATCGGGGCCGATCGCAAGGCGGTCGTTTTCGGGATGAGGGAGTTTGGAACTAACGGGACGCAGTTCGCCATCAACGGTCGCACACGCTTTTTGCGGGGAACGCTGGAGTGCTGCATCTTCCCGTTGACCGGTTATCCGTCGATGGACGTGGAGGCGTGGATGCGGATCTGCCGCATTCTGAAGTCGTATGGGCTGAACCACCTGCGGTTTCACTCCTGGTGCCCTCCGGAAGCGGCTTTCGCAGCGGCCGACCGCTCGGGGGTGGTTTTCCACGTAGAGACGCCGATGTGGGTCGACGGGGCCATCAGCAACGATCCGGTCCGGGTGGAGTTCATCCGCGCGGAGTTCCGCCGCATACTGGATACGTACGGCAATCACCCCAGTTTCGCCATGATGTGCTTGGGAAACGAGCTCGGCCGCGGCGACGATCCGTTCTTGGAAGAGCTGGTCGGGGCCGGTAAGAAGGCCGACCCGCGGCATCTGTATGCGTGCGCCACACGTCCCAGCCAGCCGAAGCCGTTTGACGATTATTATGTGACGCACAAGACGTCGCGCGGGTGGGTCCGCGGCCAGGGCCGTTTCTACGATCAGCCACCGTCGACGCAGGTCGACTATCGCGACGCGATCGCTGGCATCGGACTGCCGGTGGTTTCGCACGAGATCGGTCAATGGACGATCTACCCGAACTTCGACGAGATTGGCAAGTATACGGGTGTGGTGTGGCCGAGGAATTTCGAGCTGATCCGCGAGAGTCTGGCGGCGCATCACATGCTCGACCAAGCCCATGACTTCTTCCTCGCTTCGGGCAAGTTGATGGTGCTGCTGTACCGGGAAGAGATCGAGTCGGCACTGCGGACGCCCGGTTTCGGGGGATTTCAACTGCTGGACCTGCGCGATTTTCCGGGGCAGGGAACGGCGCTGGTCGGCACGCTCGATCCGTTCTGGGACAGCAAGGGGCTGATCGAACCGGACCAGTTCCGGCGCTACTGTGGTGCGACGGTGCCGCTGGTGCGCATGGCGAAGCGGACCTGGACGAGCGACGAAACGTTCACGGCAACCGCGGATGTGGCCCACTACGGACCGCAGGATTTCAAGGGCGTTACGCCGCGCTGGACGATTCGCGACGGCGAGGGCCGGACGTTGGCGTCGGGGCAGTTGGCCAGCCAGGACATTGCCGCGGGCGGTCTGCGGGCACTGGGGTCGATGGAGATTCCGTTGAAGACGTTTCCGGCTCCGGCAAAGGTCCGGATCGAACTGACACTGGAGGGGACGGGGTTGGCCAACGATTGGGAGTTTTGGATCTACCCGCCGCACGTGGATACCGATGCGCCGGCGGGCGTCGTGGTGTGCCGGTCGTGGAAGGAGGCCAAGGGGCCGCTGGCAGCCGGAGGGCGGGTATTGCTGCTGCCGCATCTGAGTGGTCTGGCCGGCGCGCGCGAGGGACGATTCACGCCCGTCTTCTGGAGCCCGATCTGGTTCAGCAGCACGAAGACGAGCACGATGGGAATGCTCTGTGACCCGTCGCATCCGGCGTTGGCCCAGTTTCCGACGGAGTTTCATTCGAACTGGCAGTGGTGGGACTTGGCCATTCACTCGCGGCCGATTTCGTTGGGGGCTGCGCCGCCGGAGTTCCGCCCGGTAGTTCAGGCGATCGACAATTTCACCCAGAATGAGAAGCTTGGGCTGGTCTTCGAAGCGGCCGTCGGGCCGGGCCGCGTCGTGGTGAGCACGATCGATCTGGCCAATGGCCTCGATGCGGGACCTGCGGCACGGCAGCTTCGGCACAGTCTGCTGGCCTACATGGCGTCGGACGGTTTCCGGCCGAAGGGGGCGTTGGAACCGGCCGTGCTGGAGAAGCTGATCGGTACGGATTGAGCAACGATCCGCGATTTCGATCGGCGCCGCGGGAAACGCGCCGGCGGGCATTGCGTGCGGTCGTTACTTTCGCTCCTTGCGGGGCGTCTGTTTCGCGAGGATGCTGGAGTCGCCCAGGAAGATGGTGGCCACCTGCTCGCTGGCATTGGCCAGAAGGAGCACGGAACGGCCGGCCGAGAGCACGTCTTTGGTGTCGATCACACGGACGGCTTCCTGCCAACGCGCGGCGCTGGGAACGACATCGAGGAGCCGATTAGGCGAGTCGAGGAAGAACGATTCGTTGAGATGGTTCCTCTGCTGCCGGGGAAAGAGGGCCATGTAGAGGATGTTCATCTCGACGAGCTCGTTGAGGAAGTGGGTACCGAGCGAGACGTCGGGAACGAGGTTTTCCCGCATGGTGACGATTTCGCAAAGGACGGACACCTGGTTGATTTCGGCGAAATGGACGGGGATACCCAGTTCTGGGCTGGAGGTACCCCAGCGGCCGGGGCCCAGGAGCATGAGCGTTTCTTCGTCGCGATGCACGGCCTGGTTGATGCGACCGAGCAGGCGGGCGATTTCGTAGCGCTGCGAGAGGGGGAGCGTGCCGTAGAGCGACGGGACGATGTAGATGAAACGGTCGACGTTGACGATGCGGCTGGGCCCGATGATGGCGCCGTGGGCCTCGATGATGCGGTCGGTCTCGCAGACGGTGACCGCCGGCAGGCTGACGCTTTCGAGGCCCTGGACCTGCAGCGGCCGGCATTGCAGGAGGTTGATCTTGTACTGCTGGTCGTTGACGAAATTGCCCGTGAATTCGATGTCGACCGGGTATCGATAGGCGTCTTCGATCGTCTTGAGCATGGAGCTCATATCGTCGACGAACGGCGTGCTGGAGAGCAGCTTGTCGAAGGTGAGCACGTAGTGTGGGGTGCCCTGGCTGGTGGTAACCGACGTGTCCTGCGAGGCGACCATCTCCAGCGGCAGTTCGGGCGTTTCGCGAACGAGATCGATGAAATGGCCGGAGATCATGCGATTGGCGGCGAGGTCCAGGTAATCGGTGCGATGTTGCGAGTATTCGCAGACTTCGTCGAAGTTGCTTTCCGGGCGGCGCCACGGGGCGTTCAGGGCGACGAGGCGGGTGTAGTCGTCGTCGGCGCGGTCGACGGCGCGGGTGCCGAGCCCGAAGACCAACCGGAGCACGCCGGCGCGGGGATCGATATCCTTGTGCCAGACGTACGGATTGAACGAGAAACCGACGCCTGCCACCTGCGGAAAGAACTTCTCGCCGTAGCGCGCGCCGGAGACGCGCATGACGAGCAGGGCCATCTGTTCGTCACGATCCAGCAGGCCACGGTTGACGCGGTAGCGCAAGGCCCTTTCGCTCAGCGCGCTGGCATAGACGCGTCGCACGGTGTCCAGCAGGGCCTGGAGCCGCTGTTCGCGAGTTCCCTGGTTTACGCAGAAGACGCTGTCGTACTTGCCGGCGAAGGCGTTGCCGTAGGTGTCTTCGAGGAGCGAGCTGGAACGCACGATATAGGGGGACTCGCCGAAGTAGTCGAGCATGGCGAGGAACTGGTCCATGGTGTAATCGGGGAAGCGGCCTTGGAGGATGCGGGCCTGGGCTTCCTCGATACCTTCGAGGAACGTGTCGGGCTGGCGCTGCTTCTGGCGGATCCACCAAATGCGGTTGCGGATGAGAAAGGTGTAGAAGACGTCGGACCCGATGTAGAAGGAATCGTGGGCTTCGAGCTTGGCGTGGAGGGCCGGGTTGTGCTCTTTGAGGATGGCGCGGGCCAGGAGCATTCCGAGCGTCTTGCCGCCGATGAGCCCGATACCGATCATGCGGTCGCGGATTTGGAGGATGTCGGACAAACTCAGGTATCGATGGACCAGGCGGAGCATGTTCTCGTCGCGCGAGAGGACCATGCGGCTGAGGCGATCGAAGACCTCTTGTTCTCGCTCTTTGGAACAGCGGCCGGCGCGGGCGTCGTCGTAGGTTTGCTGGGCCTCGCTGAAGATTCGCCGCCAGAAGCCCAACCGCGTATCGGCGCGCAGGCCCGGCCAACGGCTGGACGCGAGCAGGTCGGAGATGATGGCGCTGGAGGTAATCGGCCGGAACTCGTCCCCTTCCCAAGCGTGGATGGTGTTCATCGACGACGTGGACCGGTGCTGCACCTTGATGGGGCGGACGTAGATCTTCCCTTCGTGCCGGAACACGTCGAGGAGAAACTGCGTCGTTTCCGTGACGGGGTTCAGCGCGAACGAGGCGTGGCAGTTGCGGTACATGCCGAAGTAGGTGACTGTTTCGAGGTCGTACAACCGCGGGCAGGTGAGGAGGAAGAAATTGCCCAGCATCTGGTCGGCCAGCCAGATGGAGGCCAGTTCCGAGAGAATGTCGAAGACATAGATCGCGTATCGGCCGGCTTCTTCAATGACCTCGTGAACCTGGGTGATGAAGCTCTCGAAGCCGAGGCTGGGGTCGGGCGTGTGGATTTCGGCTCCAAAGTCGTCGGGAATGAGCTGTTCGTGGGAGGCGAAGCGGAAGTAGATCAGCCGGCAGTTGGCGCGTCGGGCGGCTTCGGCATAGGGGATGACGAGGGCCTTGTAGTCGGCGACCGTGTCGACCTGCCAGACGATGTTGTCGCCGGGCATAACGCCTTTGAGCACCTTGTCGAGACCTGGCAATCCGGTGGTAAATGCTGCCGACATGACGTTCATTCTCCTGTTGAACCGGCCTCATTTTCGCCGCCGGAGGCGATTCTGGCAAGCATGCCAGCGGAGGGCATCGGGGCGGACGGATGACTGTCCGGTGGTGCGGCGGGCCGTACCCGTTGACGGGACTAGAGGATGCAACTAGAGTCGGGATACGTTGTGGGGACGGAGGCAGAAAGAGGCGATCGAAGGAGACGCGTATGTTTCGACCGACTGCGATCTTGCTGGGGGGCGTGTTGCTTTGGAGCACGGTGCTTGCACTGGGGGGCCAGCCGGCACATGAGGCGGACGATCCGTTTGCGATCGATGGTGCGGCGAGCATCATGGAGGAGGCGCACCTGGGCATCGTCAACGGTAAGCTGACGGCGGGCATCAGGTTCAAAGACGTGGCATGGGTCGACGGTTTGTGGGCGCCGCCGTATGTGAGCTCCGATTTTGGCTTGCACGCATCGGTGCACGGCAAGCCAGTGGCCACGCAAAAGTATACGTGGCGGCCGTATCGAGTGGATCGGTCCGGTACGGCGGGCGAGGTGCGCGTGACGAGCGTTACGGCCCTCGTGCCGGGATACCGTGCCGGTGTGTTGGCGATCACCGTGGAGAATACCGGCAAGCAACCGCAGGTTGTGCCCGTGGCGATCACGGCCGACAGGACGCTCGATCGGTCTGCTGGGTGGGAGTTTGCCGCTCCTACGAGCAAGACGGCCACCCATCGGACTATGGAGGACGGCCGCCTGGTGCTGGAGGTGGATGATCGGGCGATCGTTGTGCAGGCCGCAGAGAAGGGATTGGCTTGGGACGGTGCGACGGGCAGCGGACGGGTAGAGCTAGCGGTGGCGCCGGGTGCGCGAGCGACGTTGCATGTGGTGTTCTCGATGGGGAGCAAATTGGAGGCCGTGGCTGCGTGCCAGACGTTGGCCGCCGATCCCCGGAAGGCGCTGGCCACGGTTGAGGACACGTATCGGGCGCGATGCGGCGAGCTCGGCGAGAAGCTCCCGCGGTTGGAATCGACCAACGCGGCGTTGGTGCAGTTCTATGACCGGTCGCTGGTTCATTTTCTGATGAATCGGTGGGATGTGCCTGAGTTCATTCTCCATCCGTACTACAGCACGGGCAGTGTGCGGGGCGGGTGTGTGTGCGACTACTTGTGGAATTTCGGCGAGACGTGGGAGATCTTGCCGTTGGTCGATGCGGCGGCCGCTCGGGCACATATCGGCCAGTTCCTGAAGACGGACATGACGAAGCACTTTGCGTTCAATCCGCTAGGCGGCGAGGCTTTTGGGCCGTGGTACATGGTCAACCAGGAGAAGACCGTCGGGCTGATCTACTACTACGTGAAGAACACGGGCGATACCGCTTTTCTTGCGGAGAAAGTGGACGGCAAGACGATCCTCGAACACGTGCTGGCTCACGGCCGGTTCGGCGACGATCCGTCGAAGCCCGTGGCGCTGATCGACTATGGATCGTCGAACAGCCACCTGGAGTTGCGGCGTGGGTATCCGTACAACCACGTGATGCCCGATCTGAACGGCCGGCGGTACGCGAATTATCTCATGGCCTGGCGCCTGGCGGAGGTGGCAGGCAAGCCGGCGCCCGAGCTGCGTGAGCGGGCCGCGGCCCTGAAGTCGCTGCTGAAGCAAAGCCTGTGGAACCCAAAAACGCGATGGTTCGATTTCATCACCGGCGAAGGGCGCAAGGATACTCGCTACACGGTGCAGATGTTCAAGCTGTTCGGCAGCGGCGTGCTGGACGACGAGGAGACGGCCGGTTTGCTCGGCCATCTGAACGAGAGGGAGTTTTTCTCGGCCGAAGGTCTGCATAGCATGTCGAAGACCGACATCGCTTACGATCAGGTTGATATCGACAATGGAGGCGGGGGCAACTGTACGTGTTTCCCGCCGCAGATCGCCGAGAGGCTGTACAAATCGGGGCACGCGGCCGAGGCGGAAGAGATCCTTCGGCGGCTGCTGTGGTGGGGCCAACGGATGCCGTATTGGGGCGACTCGCTGGTCGCCAACGCGATCGATTATCGCAAAGACACGCCTCTGCAGTGCACGATCGACGGCGTAACCGTGGCGCAGTGCATCATCTTCGGCATGTTCGGCGTGTGCCAGCAGTTTG
Organism: Thermoguttaceae bacterium; assembly: GCA_963674835.2. GTDB lineage: Bacteria > Planctomycetota > Planctomycetia > Pirellulales > Thermoguttaceae. Next base: position 3,270,902 of record CAXXKC010000003.1, on the reverse strand, counting down.
ACGGCGATCTGGTGATCGACCCCCATCCGCCGGCGTTCGCGGCGGACATGGCGTTGCGGGGCCTGAAGCTTCGTGGCCGGGTGCTCGATATCGTGGTGCGCGACGGTCAGTTCGAGGTGACGATGCACGGCCAGAGCCTTCGGGCGAAGATCGGTCAGGCCATCGTTATCCACGGCGACCGGCTGCTGCAGAGTGAACCGAAGAAGCTGGAGCCGGGTTCGGCTCCGCAGTAGATCACGAGGTCTGTGCGGCTGGGGCGCCCAGCATGGTTACGGGACCGTCGGGAGCATGTGCGGTGGGGCAGCCTGTGTGCCAGGGTTGGTGAAGGGGACTCTTGACGCTGAAAGGGCAGAGACATGTACTCAGCATCGACAGTCGGGGCGCGATTCTTGTCGGAGAGGGTGGTTCTGATTGGGGCGGTCGTCGCCATGTTGGTGGGGATGCTCGGCATGGGCGGCCCAGTGATGGCAGAACCGGAATCGGCGCCGCGCGACTTCTCGGGCTGGCAAGGAGGGATCGGCATCGCGTTCGGCACGCCGTCGCACAGGATCGCGGACGTGAGCGAGTTGGGTTACGAGATCGTGTGGGGCGGCGATGACGTGCGCACCGTCAAGGCGTTGGGGATCTCCTCGTTTCGCTACTGGAACAGCATCGTTGAAACGTCGCTGAAGGGTGCCGGGTACGACTTCAGCGGCCTGGCCGATAAGAATGAGGCCGCGAGACTGGCTTTCGATGCATGGATGGAGCGGCAGTATGGCGTGAAAGGGCTCTCGAAGTACGCCAAGGTGCGTTACAATCCCAAGGGGTCCTACGGCGATGTGTCGGGCACCATGGATCTGTCGACGGAGAACGAGTTGGTCAAGGCCGTGATCACCAAGTACCTGCGTGGGTTCGAGAATAGCGGCATCACGCATGGTGGCATCGGCCTGGACAACGCCGGCAAGGTGCCTCAGCAGTTCCTGGAGGCCTTGGCACGCCGGTTGAACGCACGCGGCCTGGGCATTGCGGCAAACGGTTGCCCGGACGAGTATCTGCGCTACATCGACTTTTTTGGAAACGAGGGTTTCCCGTTCTCGATCGACTTCGCCCGGCGGGCACGTGAGAAGGGGCTGCGGGGGATTCTGGGCGAGTTCACCATGCAGCACCTCTGCGGCGGCGAGTTGGACGCCTACCTGAAGAACAAGCTGTTCAACGGCATCGTTTTCTTCGGCTATACCAACGGCGGGACGGCCGCGGGGGCGGCGTACTCGTCCTACTGTTCGCGGCCGGATGTGTATGACCACCAGCGTTGGGTGTTGCGACGGCTGGTCCCCATTTCGCGAGCCATGCAGCGTGCCGGTCGCCAGGCGGAACCTACCGCGCGGCTTGCGTCGGTTGCAGGGGCCGCTGGTGAAGCCGGTGCGGCGGCGGCCGACGTGGCGGTTGACGCCGAAGGCAAGGTGAAGGAATTGAAGCGTCAAGAGGCGGGACTCGACCGCATTACGGGACGTTCGCCGCAGACGCCGCCGCAAATCGTCCGCTACGGGCGCGGCGCGGCCGACGGCGTCTATCTGTTCGTTGATTCCGGTCGGCCGGAGCAAGTCGTGTGCGATGCGGAGAAGCTCGGTGTGCAAGCCGGTACCGTGGTCTTCGATGAGTTCGGCGGGCGCGTGCTCGCGGGGAAACTCGCGGCGGGCACGCTGACGTTCAACACGCTCGAGGGTCCGAGCGTGCTGCAGTTGGGTAGCGCGGCGACCGTGGCGAAGAGCCTGCTGGCACGGACGGCAGAAGGTTTGCGGCTGCAACTCGTGCAGCGGGCGCTGGATCGCGAGTTGGGTACGCTTTTCCCGCACAAAGCGTGGTCGCGGTTCTGTCAGGGCGGGGAGTGGGATACCGCCGTGGCGCGGAGCGGGAAGGGTAGCCTGGCGGTTCTGGGGGGCACGTACACGGGGCCTATGCCGAAGTGGAAATACTTCAACCGGCGGGGTGCGGCACAGTTCGTGTCGCTGGACCATGCGGTTGGGCAACCGATCGTGGCGCGTGCCTTCAGCAAGGCTCGCGACGTGGCGGCGTCGGAGGAGGTGGCTCTCGATACGCCGGCGGCGCGACGGCGGCACTTCGACGCGCGCGAGGGACACACGTATTGCATGCACCTGTATCTGGACTATCAGGACGGCCAGTGGCCCGAGGTGCACACGGTTCTGTTCTCGCCGGGCACGCATGACTGGGAAGAGAAGAGCATTCGCGTGGTCCCTTCTCGCCCGGTGAAGACGGCCATGGTGCTGCTGGAGTTCCATCAGCCGGAGGGCGCGGCGTGGTTCGACGATGTGTCGCTTTGCCGCGGTGAGGGTAGCGAACGGAACCTGTTGGCTGCCGCCGGATTCGAGGAAGAGGACGCGGCCGCGGTCGAAGCTCGGGCAGTGAGCGGCGAATACGAGAAGCAGGTGCAGTCGCTGGTCGAGGCGGTGGAAGCGGCGGCGAAGTCGGACACGCCGGGCGACACCCTGGCGACGCTCGGGAAGCAAGTCGATGCGGTGGCGGCCTTGGTGCAAGACAAGGGATTGGCCGCGTGTTTTCCACGCGAGCTGCGCGATTTGGACGACGCGCGGCAGAAACTGTCGCTGTGCTCGCAACTGTTGGCTGCGGGACAATGACGAGGCGGCATGCTTATTGACTCGACTTTTGCACTTATTGTGCTAGCAGTAGTGGCTTTCTAGAAAAAGGGCGAGCCTCTGCCAGAATGGTTTGAATGGACAAACACAAACCGTCTGACAAGGAGGACTCGCCATGATCATCGTACCCTCAGTCTTGGATATTTTGCAGGCATTGGCCGGAAAGATGACGTCCCCCAGCCGGCAAACATTTGTGCGAATTGCAGCGGGATGGCTGTTGGCCCAACACCGAACCGTGACGAGCATGCTTCGGGCAGTTCCTCAAGTACTCCCCAAACACTGGTCGTGTTTCCATCGTTTCTTCTCCCACGCGCATTGGTCGCTGGATGCGCTGGGGCTGTCCCTGGTGCCCTGGATGGAGCCCTTCCTGGGAAAGACCATCTTCTTGGTTGTCGATGACACGCTGGCGCGGAAGCGAGGCAAGAAGATCTATGGGGTGGGTTGGCACCATGACCCGTTGTTGAAGAACGTCAAGGCGGTGACCAGTTGGGGACATAGTTGGGTCATCTTGGGAGTTGTCGTGCGGTTTCCTCAACTGACGGATCGCTGCTTCTGCCTGCCGATTCTCTTTCGCCTGTACCTCAACCAGGCGAAAGCCGCCCAACACCGTCGCGTCCACCGCACGCGTCCGGAACTGGCCCTGCAACTGGTACAGTTGCTGTGCCGATCCTATCCCACTCGCCGGTTTCACCTGCTGGGAGATGCCGCCTACAGCGGATGGACGTTGCGCGACGGGCTGCCGAGCAATTGCGAACTGACCAGCTACCTGCGTTTGGATGCGCGGCTGTATGCTCCCCCACCTCCGCGACTTCCTGGCAAGGGGCGGCCCCGGAAGCGAGGCGAACGTTTGCCTACCCCTGCGACCCTGCTGGAGGGGCGTGCGCGGCGTGTGACGGTCGATCTTTATGGTCGCCACGATACGATTCGCCTGGTCGATATTGTAGCGCACACCTTTCACCATCCTAACCGCCCAATTCGCGTCGTGGCCATCGACTCGCTCCAAGGGAAACGGGGACGGCAGGCCTTCTTTTCGACCGTGGCTGAAGCGTCGGCCGAAGAGATCCTGGGCTGGTACAGCCTCCGCTGGACCATCGAGGTCACTTTTGAGAGTGCCAAGGGCCACTTGGGATTCGAAGAACCACCGAGTTGGTCGCGACGAAGTGTCGAGCGCACGGCCCCTCTGGCCATGCTCTTGTATGGCGTTGTCGTCCTCTGGTTCGCCACCGTCGGATATCGCCATGCGCATCTTCCGCACCATCCGTGGTATCCTCAGAAGGCAACCTACTCCTTCGCCGATATGCTGGGGACCTTGCGCCACGAAAATCTCCGCTACACGATTTTCTCGCTACCAGTTTCCAAGCACGATCAACGAAAAATCCTCGATGCCCTACAAAACACCGCGGCCGTTGCCGCCTAAAAGTGCAAAAGTCGAGTTATTGATGCCTGTATTGAAAACGGAACAAGGGGTCCAACCCAATCCTGATCTTTCGGCCTCCCGATGGTCGGCCTCGTTCCAATTCCAATGCAGGACCCAATAGGAGGTTGGCCGGCATGCGTGCCAACCGCGCCGGTAACTGGCTGCCGAGTCGACCGTCAGAGATACTTCTTCATCTCGTACTTCGTGGCCAGTTCGACTCTCTGGTCATCGGGCAGGGAGGTGATGTACTTCTTCCAGCCAGGGCACCAGCCGGCATGCCAACGCCAAAGGCGCCCGAGCAGTGACCGGGGATTCTTGTCGTACTTTGCCCTGAAGGCGCATTTCTCGCAACCGCTTTCGGCCATGGATGGTCCTCCTTGCTCTTCTCGGGAATGGCGTCGCCGTGTTCTCCGGATAGTGTCAGGTATTGGGGGTTGCCGACACGACCATTGTGCACCATAATTCCGTATCGCGTCAACGAGAAGCGACGCAAATCATTATTGCGCTCGTAGCTCAATCGGATAGAGCAGCGGACTTCTAATCCGCAGGTTGCAGGTTCGAGTCCTGCCGGGCGTACTTTGCAGGCCCTGACGCATGAATAATCCGCGTCGGGGCTTCTTCGTTGGCAGACGATGGCTTTGGTGCTCTGTTGATAGAAGTGTTGTTTGTCGCCCTCTCGTAAACGGCCCAGGCGGCGTCTGCCGTGTTCACCGCGTTCCGGCCAACAGAGCAGCGCAGGGTGGTATCGATCGACTCGTGCCGCATCAGTTCCATTAGCTGCACTCGACTGCATCCGGCCGTTCCTACAAGAGGTTTTGCCGAAGGGGCACGCGGCGTTACCGTCGGTAGACTTCCAAACCGGCCGTGGCGAGTACCTTCGGGAATTCACAGACTGCTGCGCGATCGTATTTCTTGCTGTCTTCGGGAAGATCGGCCCAGCAGACAATGTTATCGTGCAGATGCTTGTCGTCGTTGCGTGGACCGGGCCGCCAACCATCCCGAAGGCGATCCACGTTCCAACGACCATGTTCGAGTTCTGCCATTTCTTCGATTTCGCTTTCGTCAAATCCGGCAAACACGACGGGGGACGGTGCTGGCCGAACACCGAAGCCGCAGGCAGCGAGTATTTCGACTGCATAGCGAGCCTGCTCTAGGTTGGCTCGCCGATAGGTCTCCGGGAGATTGGACCACGGTTTCATATTGGCGGGTAAGCGACGCATACTCAGAGACACGTACTTTGCATGGAATGCCTTTCCCATCTGTTCGAGATCATCGCTGGAGAACGGCCTTTCCTGCGAAGCGACAAGAGCGCGCACCGATGCCGCATCGTTTGGCAAGGGGAGGAGAGTAGGAAGGCTTGACCAGAGCTTGTCCCCCAGTATCGCGTCCGCTTCCCCGCCGGTTCCGGCCACGACAGCAACTGTTGCGCCCAGGGCTAACGCGAGACGATACTCAATACCGCTGATGGGACCTCCGCCGATACCCAGCAGTACAATATCGGTCGGCGCGCCATCGGTGTCCAATAGGTTGGACCAGTAGCGCAAGACTTGTTCTGGTGAGAATCTGTCATCGCGGCAGACGACCAACCGATCGTAACGGTCATCCTCGTCCGCATTGTACGGCAGGCTCTTCGGAATATACCCAACGAGTTCGAAGTCCTTTGAATTCCTCTGTTTCAGTTCTGATGCTACCTCGCCAACACTTCCCGGGATTCCTATTCGGGTACCACCTGAGACAACGAGTCCGGAAAACGTTCTCAGCGCGGCTTCAAGTAGCGGGCGTGCCTTGACCAACGTTTCGTTGTCGGCGCTGGCAGCCCCACCTGTGACGATCAGCGTCTTTCGAGGCGAAATCTGCGACGGCGCGGTGGTGAGCCGTTCGGCCATCGTCAAGAAATCCAACACCCATTGATATCCCTTCGGCGCGGGCTGGCCGAAATGAAGTCGTTTAAGCCATTCGATTTCTCTCTCCATGACATTGGGCGGGACACAATACTTGCCTTCGATGAGGTGACGCACACCGCGAGCATAATAGCCGAGGGCATCGAGGGGGCGATCGAGCAAGAGGTCTAGCCGGCCAGCCGTCAGAAATGCATATGGCAGTTCGATGCTCCTCTCAGCATGCTCGCAGCACGTCGCCACAGCTTTCCTAGCGGCCGTCCGCATCGCGGCAGGAAGGACCGCCTGACGATTGCAATACATCTCGAAACCGAGCATGTCGGCCAGGTAGTACGGGTTGTCCGGCTCGTATTCAGAAGCCTCACGCAAGTAGTGTCTTGCCAAATGCACTTCGTCCTGAAGAGGTTCCAATACCCGGCCTAGCCGCGATAGCGAGCGGGCATGGATGGCGTTTCGTCGGCAGAGGTCCATCACAAAGCAGAAGTCACCCTTTTGGCAGAGGGAGAGCGCGTTTTCTAGAAAGAGTCGACCTTGATGGTAATCCGCGGACCGGGGCGCGGCGCTATGCTTGTTACACACGGCGAACCCAAGTTCCTGCAGGATTTCACAGCTATGAAAGCCGACAGTGTCTCGATACGGGTCGAGCAACTCGACTACACGTTGATACTCACCGCCCGCAGCCAGCAACCTCGCCAGCTTGAGGGCTAATGCTGGTCGTCGTTGCAGATCGGGCTCGTTTTCTAGAACCAGTGTTTGAATGTCGATCTCCCTCTGGACCTTCTCCCGCTCTGCGGACGCACCGTAGTTGGCGATCATATCATCCAACTCTTGGGCCATGGTGTCAAAGGTACGATCACCCTCCTCCATTATGGCTGCCAACAGAGCATTCGTTCGTCGGATGTCAAAGGAGAGTTCAAGCTCGTTCTTGTAGATGCGGTCGTGAAGCGTGTCGGCCCAAGCGTGTTGTAGCCACGTTCGGATCTGCAGTTCGGCTTGCCTTGAGCCAATCTCATTTCTCTCGGCGTCGCTGATACCGAGAATCTCGCTACGATCGGCATGCAACTCGATAATGTAGTGTGTGTCGCGGTAGCCAAACTGGTCTTCGCTCAGCAGAAGCTTCTTGTCGTCTTTTTCGACAATCTTGAAGTTCGCTTCGATGAACTCACAGACCGCCCGGGCTTGTTCGTTGGTTTGCACGACGACGCGCCCTCCGCACAGGTCGGTGAACTGGTCGACCGCGTCTTTGTATTTCGCGTATTGTCGGACACATTTCTCGGCGAAACTCGACACGGTCTTCGCCCGTGACTGCACCAGGGCCTCGGGAAATGCGGCCTGGCAGCATTTCTTCAGTACGCGTCTGAGAACCGCTGCGTACGTGACGTAGACCGGCCGTACCTCCAAGTAGGCCTCAATCTGTCGCCGGTGCTCTTCAGGTGCAATTCGATCGCCTGCAAGCATAGCCGCCTCCTTCGTAATCCCGGTATGGTGGGATCGCTCGTGGTTCACAAACCCACAGCACTTCTCGGCGATAAGCCGTTTACAGATAGACCACTCCACTGATGAAATGCTCGTGGCCGTAGAACTCGTGCACAAGTCTCGCGGACGTGAGATCCCACACACGAACGGTCCGCCAAGTTGGAGGCATACGTCGGTCTCCGAAACTGGTCACCCAAGCGAGATCAGCATCACTCCGTTCTTCTTCGATCGCGTCGTTGTGCCGACTGGGGGACTGTCTTCCGCGTGTGATCTTCTCCGTTCCCATTCTGCATCTGCAGTGGCTGCTTGCAGCCGGATTTCCTTCACTCCCTGCAATTCCCCTTGAGCATCCGCCAGGTTCAGATGCTCGACAATTCGATTGCGCAAGATCGTGCTCAGGTGGCGGACACCATACCGGGGTTGCCACTGACAGGCGAGGTGATCCACCACCTCTTGCTCCCAATCGAGTTGCAGGCCGCGAAGCTCCGCCAGTTTCTGGAGTTCCGTGAGCTTACGCGTAACGATTTCCTTGACCTCGGTGCGTTTGAGCCCTTGGAAGAGAAGCACGTGGCTTAACCTGCCGAAAAACTCTTCGCCGATTCCATGATACCGGAGCGCCTCCTTCAGCGCTTCTTCGTCAACAGTCGGCTGAAATCTGTCCGAATCTGGTGGCAGGAAGGTCATTTCCTTCTCGGGCTCATAAACCGATCCTGCATTCGTCGTGAAGATGATGAATGAACGCCGGAAGTCGAGCGTGTTTCCATCCGTGTCCTCAACGCGGCCGTCGTCGATAATCTGCAGAAGGAGACTTCCAACACCCGGATCCGCCTTTTCAAACTCGTCAAACAGCACGATGCTCTCTGGGAGATCACGAATGCGAGAAAGCATGCCGCCTTGTCCCCGCGCGTACCCAACCAATCCCGCGGGAACACCCAGCAGCCTGCTAACGGCAGTCGAACTGTCCATGCCGGAACCCTGGATGGTGTTGCAGTCCACACGAACCAAGGCGTCGCGACCGCCGCCTACGATTTCCGCGAGGGCTGTCGCTGTTTCCGTCTTCCCAACGCCGGTGGGACCCGCAAACAAGAACACGCCGCGGGGCCCGCTGCGATTGGACCAACCGCCCAGCCCGGCTACGATTGCCCTCGCGACCTGGCGGAGAACCTCATCTTGGCCGATAATGCGACGACGAAGTTGGTCAAAGACGCCGCTCTCGGTGAGATCTTGGCTGCGAATGATGCTGCGTCCCACCATGTCTTCGAGGGCCCGCAGCAGAACATCCTCTGTTATTTCAGTTAACGGCTCGGGTTGAGTGATACAATAAGCACACGCCTCGTCGAGCAACTGGAGCGACTTGTCGGGCTGAAATCGGCCAGGCAAGCGATCGTCGGTCAACTCGACTGCTTTGTCAAGGATCTGTTCCGACAGCTTGACTGGCGAATAGTGGTTCTCGAATCGTTGCCGACGGGCCTTGAGAATATCCAATGTTGCCTGCCGGGTCGGCGGATCCACACGAATGATGCTAAACCGCCGTGCCATCGCGGGGTCTGGCGCAATGTAGTGTCGGTACTCGATTGGTGTGGTGCAACCGATGCACGTCACCGTTCCCTCCGCGAGAACCTTCTTGAAGGCCTGATTTGCCTGGCTGTAGCTGTCATCGTCAGTGTGCATCCCACTCTGAAAGAAGGAATGGATCTCGTCGATGAACAGGATCACCTTTGGGCTCTTTTCCAGCACACGAATCAAGTCACGCAGCTTCTCTTCATATTCGCCGCGGTATTTCGTGTCTGCATGAAGAAACACCGGAGAGATCTCAAAGATATCCACATCTCGTATGCGAGCCGGGATCGAAGGATGGGCATGGACGATACGGTGAGCCAACTCTTGAATCACGGCCGTTTTGCCCGTTCCCGGGCTACCGATCACTATGCAATTGCGGCGTTTCCGTTTGCAGAGGGTACGTACCAACGACTGGATGTTGCGCTCGACCCCGACTAAGGATTTCCCTTTCGCTTCCGGCACCGTCAACATACGACCATACTGGTTGAGATACTCCATCAACAGGCGACGTTCGGTCGAACGCCGCCAGGTACCCGTCAACTCCTCAGGCGTTGGAGCCTCAACGGAACATACGTCGAGAGCGGTAACAAGGGCATCTGCCTGTTCACGTCGTTCGCGACGTCGGCGTTCGTGTCGTTCGTCTTCATCGTTTGCCCCGCCACGAGCCAGTTGTTCCTTCTTGTTCTTCGTGATGGTCCGCTGAGTCCTAGCTTTTTCGTAGTCTTCGTCGATTGCCAGGGCTTTGTCGTATTGTTCGATTGCCTTGTCGTACTCGCCCTTGTACTCCCAAAGCAGTCCTTGTGTGTACCAGAGTTCCGCAAGATTGGGATTCAACTCGATGGCTTTGGTGATATCTTCGAGCGCTTCGTCATACTTGCGGATGCGCGTGTAGGCAAGTCCCCGGTTGAAGTACGTCTCCAGCAGTTCTGCATTGATCGTGAGGGCCAGTCCGTACAGCTCAATCGCTTCCTCGAACCATTCAAGTTTGTAGACGTCATTGGCAAGGTTGTGCAGTTCGTGTTCGAGGCTCAGGTCACCGAAGAGGAGCGAAGAATCGTGCATCACCTCCTTGGGCACGTCTTCTGAGACGTCTCCGGCGAGTCGCCGTTCCAAATAGCTCATCGCCTTGCTAATGTCTTCGGGAATATCAACCTTCTGGGCGCGGATTCCTTCTACGATCTTTCGGAAGCGGTTTCGCAGCAGTTCTTTGTCACGCATTAGACGTCATTCCTGCTTTCTAGCGGCGCATAGGCCGGGCAAATGTCGTTGTGGGGCGCACTCACGACGATTGTGGAGTCGATTCCGCCGACTGATTTTGCGACTTCGAGTCACTACGCCGATAGATCTTTTCACCGAGGTGTTCACGCAGAATTTTGGGTAGCCATCGGACCTGGTCGCGGTCGTAATCCTGTACCTCGCGGCCTAGTTCCGCCCAGGTGACTAGATGCGGGGTCGTTTTGTGGAGCGCATCGTCGCGACCCGGGGTCCAACCGGCAAGGTGGCGCTCGGCGCACCAGCGGCTGTGCTCCATTTTGGCCATCAGCTCGATCTCCTGCTCGGAAAAACGCTCGACGACCGCTTCACTGCAGCCTTCTTCTGAACAGAAGCAGCCGATAGCTCGCAGTTTCACGGGAATGTGGTCGGCCGCCTGGCGGTTGGACTCGCGGAAATCGTGAGCCAACTGCGGCCAGGGCCTGGTCGACGGGCGCGGCTCGTAACCCGCCTGCGATTCTCGTTGTTCGACGTACCGCCTGTGGATTGCTCTTGCCAGACGATCCTGCTGTTCGTCGATGATTGCGGAGAAACTGCAGCATTCTTCGACGGTTCCGAAGGGCGATAGGCGGCGGGCGGCGTGAACCACGGACTCATCAACAGGGTCCTCCGCGCAGGCCACGCTCATGAGGACTCGCACCGATTCACCCTTGGTGGCCCGTACCAAGATTCGGGTAACCGTATCTTCAATCCTGGAGGCCAAACTCATCGCGCAAAGAAAACCCTCCGATTCGTCGTCGAGGCAGATGACAACCGTCGTCCTGACGTGTTGCTCATGCGTCCAGTGAGCAATCTCGTCAAGCAGCTTCGAGTCCTCTGCGCAGCCCTTTTGGCTGCGAAGATCGCAAACCTTGTCGAGATCCGGCCGGCGTGCGTGATATTCCATCATCCGTCGTTCAATCACGGAGTCGATGACTGTCAGTCGTAACGGCTTTCGATTGGCGAAGTGAGCCAGCCTGGCAGCTTGAAGGGCTACGGATTGTCCCATCCAACCGAAGCCAATGATCACCAAGTGCACTTGTGTGGGCTCATCTTCGCCGATCCCAGCCCCGTCCAACGGGTGGGCGCCGAACAGTTGCCTGGCCGCATTCTCGTACGTATTGAACAGGGTGAGTTCGAAAGGCGTTCTCGCCCGTGTGAAATCTTCATGTTCCTGCAAGAGGCTGCACATATTCTGGTTCAACACCTCGACGAAGCACCGCAGGTTGTCGCCACTACGATTCTCGACAAGCTTGTGACAGGCGACGGCGATCTCGACGTTGACGGTATCGTCCTGGCAGGTGGCCACAACGTTTCGGGCGGCGGCGACATTGGCCAAGTGAAGCGAGGTTTCGCTACGGGCGTCGCCAACGACAACGACAGCGCCTTGTTCATGGCACATGGGAATATGGTCGTTCTGAACATCGTTCTCAATAACGACGACCTTCCTACCGTGCCGCCGCAGGTCCTCTACGAGCTGCAGCCCAGTACGTCCCAGCCCACAGATAACCGTATGGTCGTGATAATACCACCGAATCAACCAACGCCGCAGCTTATCGCGAAACAGCACCCATGCCGCGGCCAGAGCCGTGACTAGAGTCGCCAAAGGGGCCACGAACCGTCCCACGTTGAGCAACAGTGGAACCGGAGGCTCCACGGCGCCCGCTTCCAGCGTGAAGAGCTGCAGTGTCAAGTAGAGGATATCGGCTCCCGACCAGGGCTGATCGTGGGCTTCAGAGTATTCTCGAAAACCAACAAACCCCAGAGCTAACCCGGTAAGGAACAGGCAGACTGCTATTAGAAGAACGCCGTAGCGTCGCCACACGGACTGGCATCTACCAGGAGAGGTACGTTTCGCGGAATGAAGCGTCGTGCTTGTGCTCGTCATATGCAATATCTCATCAATCGTTGCCGGCAGTCAGGGATCGGTGGCGACTGCAGGCGTCATCGTGCTTCTCGTGAGACAAATCATAAGATAGATTGGTCCCTCGCAGTCTGGCCACGCTGGATGGGTTATTGCTCCCAAAACGCCTCGCAATCGCCGGACTGCAGTGTATCGGCCGCGCCAGCCTGCCCCCGAGTGCGATCCAACATGCTTCACTGTGCTCTATTGCGTGTCGCACCTAACTGTAGCGTTCGCGGCGGCGTGTTTCTACGGTTCCGAAGGCGAAATACGCGCTACGGTTACGCCGAATGCGCTCCAATGAACTCTGCCTGTGGGTCGGTCATCGGACGCCCCCACAGTCTGATGAGAACCGCTTGCCGAAAGGAGGAACACAACTGGGCCGAGCCACAAGTGTTTCACCACACGCCATCGCTTGCACCTAGGATGGCGCATCCCTTCACAGGGGGAGTCAATTCTATGGATTGAAAGGTGTGACTGCAATGGTGTCGGAACGCTGCAGTGGGGGCTACCCCGTGGACAATTCCATTTGCCGGCGTGCGTCCGAAGAGGTCGCGGGTCGTATGCCTAGAATCAGCGGCCGGAATGGCACCCACGTCTGCCGCCCAGCAACCGAGCCGAGCGTCTCGGTTGTCACCTGCAGCCATGTCCCGGCAGAACGCCAAGCATCGGATACACTACTCAAGCGTGATGTGAAGGTGGTTGCCGTGGCCGTGATCGCCCCCCTGGTCCACACCAACAGTTGTAGCCGCACTTGCGACGTTGATATGGATGTAATGATGGAGTGCGTGGGAGATTAGCGGGTGGATTGCATGAGCGTCGGCAGGTTGGTATCGTCAGTCGTATTGATCCTCTCTTTGGCCGGATGAAGGGAAGAGGACGCTTCACTCGCGTACTTTCTGGTATGTATCAAACCACCTACCCGGCTTAGCCGCCTGGAACATTGGTGCGATTCGCGTTTCTTGTTGTCCGTAGGCGACGATTCTCGATGAATGGCACATCCGGAACGGCTTCAATCTCATACACGGATAGCACACCCCAACCAGCGACGTTTCTAAGGAAGCGTGGTTCAACGAGGCAAAGACACCATCCACATCGAAACCGCCTTGCGTCTGAAAACCAGTTTCTTGCGCTCGTGATGTAGAGGCGGCCTTGGTGCATTCGTGAGCCTGCCGCGATGACGTGGGAGAGACCATGGGACACGAAGTTGTTATCAGCTACTCGTTCAGTGATAAGAATGACGCCAACGCCGTCTGTGCCGGCCTTGAAGAGGGGGGCATTCGATGTTGGATTGCTCCTCGCGACGTCCTGCCCGGGAGGCCTTGGTCCGGCGAAATTGCTCGCGCGATCAAACAGGCGAAGATTTTGGTGCTCCTGCTGACGGGTGAAGCAAATCACTCAAAAAGGGTTCTAGCGGAGATTGACGTGGCGCTCAACAACGGTTTGACCGTTGTCCCTGTCAAGTTGGATGAGTCGGAGTTGTCAGATGAACTGCAAATCTACCTTAGCGCGACCCATTGGTTGGATGCAATCACTCCTCCACTTGCGGAGCGAATTCAGGAATTGCGCGAGAAGCTCCAGTCCTATCTTCGGGAGGCGCCCCCATGTGTCACCGAAACGCGGCGCACAACACGACCGGCAAAGGGAACCGTTCCAGCCACGGTGGTCCAGCCACCGGCTGCTAACACTTCAGGCGCTCAACGCCGATGGGAAGGGATGAATCCGCCTCCTGACCGGCCACACTACCGCGTGTACCTAGCGGCTACGCCTCACGATCTCATGGCGCCGAGCCAACACTTGGCCTTCCTAATCACAGAACTCCATAAACACGGGTGTACGGTCGTCCCATGGGATGAGTGTCCACTCGACACAGACGAATTGCCATATCGTGCAGGCGACGTTGCAACCTGTGATCTGTTCGTGCTGGTAATGGCGTTCAGTCGTGGGCCCCGCGAAGATGGGGGCAATAGTGCCACGCAAGCCGCGATGTGCGAAGCGCTAGAAAAAGGCCTGGATGTACGCGTGTTTCTGATGTGTGATGATGCGGCTTGGCCACGCAATCTCGACGATTCGCGTAGCGATGCCGTAGTTGAGGAGTGGCGAGCACAGTTGCGGTTAGACTTTCCCGCCGCGGTCTTTGATGCTGAGCCGACCAGCATTCCCATTGCAGACGTGTTTAGTGAGTGGGCACGTGCCAAGCAGGAATCGGACCGACAGAGAGCGGCCAAACGTGATGGCGTGACATCCGAACATGTGAGGCGTCTCCTGATACGAGCCTGCCAAATTCAAGTCAGCACGGCCCACAGGCGGCTTGCCAAACAGGGCAAGTATCACCAAGACACTTATGTCCGCCGGCGTCTCGATTACGTTATCGAACGTTTTTACGCCGACCCCAAGCGATCCTGCGTGCTGATCGTGGATGACCCAGGGACAGGCAAGTCCAGCCTCCTGGCGAACCAAGCGGCCCAGTTGACCACACGCGGCGTTCCGTGCGTATTGCTGGCCAGCGACGAATACCTCGAAGACGGTGGTCATGACTGTCCCTCATTCGAACACTTCGTGCTTCGTGCGATTCGCCGCCACTGGCCCAACGATGGCGTGCCCGACGACTACTTCAACTCGTTGGATGCTCTCGTGGATCAGCTCCCCGAATCCCCGGACAGTCCAAGACTTGTCGTGGTTCTCGATGGTGTAAACGAAATTCACAGTGCGGGCGAAGCAACCGAGGGGTACGAATCGGATCCGGTCATCGGGAGTCAAGCGTTGCTCGACTTCATCGAACGAACGGATCCCCGGGCGGTGAAGCTCATCGTGAGTAGTCGACGGCTTACTTGGGCCAAACATTACGAGGATGATTCGCACCAATGGCGGGAAGCGTCCTGGGAACCCGACTGGCTCGCGCTATGCGACGGCGACTTCCTCGACAGCGTGCGACTGGGTGAATTGCTGCCCGAGGCCGCCACTCTTGCTGGCGCGGAATTGAAGGGGCCAGTCCGCGAGAAGGTCTCCTGCCTCGCTCTCGGCCCTTTCACTGAGTTGGAGGCTAGTTTGGCCATCGGGTGCAATCAGCGGATCAACTGCGTGCGTATCGTTCCGGGAACGAAGGCTTTCGAGCAACTCACAGACCCTTTCTTCCTTGGCCTTTGTTTCACGTCTTGGGCGCAGCGCCAACGAGAACAAGGAAGTGGTTGGTACTACGTTTCTCCTGAAGGCCAGAGTCATAGCCCAAGCGACTTGCGCATCTCGACCGTTCCCGAATTTGACACCTATGAGATGATGGCCGGCTTCTGGCGGGCGAGCGAAGATCGGGTGTGTGCACAGGTGGCGGAGTCGCGCAGTTGCGGTCAGGCTCCTGTCCGCGCAGCTCTGAGTGACATCGTCACTCAGTTGGTTGCAGCCATCTGGGCAAATGGTACCGACCGTGTGAAGCGGGTCGACTTGGCGGACGACGAACTCAAGAAGGCAGTCGTCCGAGCGATGTGTGGCCATGAAATGCTAGTCGAAGATCAGGATCGCACAGGTGATGCGATTGTCCGCTTTCCGCGCGATCGCGTGGCCGGCTTCCATATCGTGCGGACAATACGAGAACGGCTGCGCTACGGCGACCATGACGTATTGCGGAAGTACCTAACAATGGCGAGGCAGCACGAACTCTTCGGCGGCCTCCTGCCCTTGGTCGTCGATGGCTGCCTGGACCATGGTGCCGACGTGGCCAAGAGGTTACTCCGGATGGCGTTGTGGTGCCGTGATCGCCAGCCCGAGTGGTTCATTGAAGTCTGCCACAATCTAATGCGGTTGCCGGAGGAGCAAAGGTCGGCGATGGTTGACGATTGTCTCCTTCGCTTCCTAACGTTCCTCAGTACGGAGCCGGCCTGGGGCGACATCGCCGGCGATGATATCGGCCGTGCCGATCGTTGTTACCAACAGTTACATGCGTGGAGCGCTTCCTTGGGTAGCAAGGCCTTAGTGCCACGCCGAGTGGGATTGATTCCTGCAGACGTACGGCTCTGCAAGTCACCCATGGCCCGGCGCATTATCCACCAATTGCCCCGTATTCTTGCCAGTGCTCGGGATGTCGCCAACGGCATCGAGCAGATCCTCGAACAACTAGCAAGACGCCTCGCCGCAACCGCACCCAAGTCCGACCCCCCCCTTATTGGGCCCAAGAAGCCTGCCTCTGCCGAACAGACACCGACCCCTCAGACAGATCCTGAGTCTGCGTACGATGAGGAGTCTGAAGACGCTGCACCACCTTCGTTGGAGGATACTCAAGCAATTGAAGGCGAAGCGGCAAGTGAGAAGATACCACCTCCATCCCACGAAGAGACCTTTGGTCAGATGGAAGGCGAGGGCACAAACTCGACGGATACACACTGCGCCGCGACAGACTCCGGCGAGGGCGATGCCCCGAATGACGACCAGGAGGACTCTTTCGACTTCGATGATTTCGGGGAACTATCCCTGGAGCATGAGTACCACAACTTGGCCAATGACTACTACAAGATCAGCGAGTTCGACAAAGCCATAGAGCACTACAACAAGGCCCTGGAATTGAAGCCGGACCTTCTCGAAACCTACTTCAATCGTGCCCTAGCCTACACGCGCAAATCAATGTATGACAGGGCCCTCGAGGATATGAGCAAGGTCATCGCGTTGAACCCTCAGTTGGCCGAGGCGTATTACACACGGGGTTTGATATACGAGTACAAGCAGGAGTACGATCTTGCCATATTGGACTACGATGTGGCCCTGGAGATTGATCCCGACTACGCAAAGGCGGAGGAGCAGCGTCGGGTCGTGGAGAGTAAGAAGTCCGTGCTCGAACGGGGTGGATTTGTTCCTCCTCTCGGATCGGCCTGCGGTGTCCCGCTCGCTGCCCTTTTCGATCTGCAAGAGTCCCTCTCGTCGGCCTACCGCCGGACGTCAACCACCCAGTCGGTGGAACCATCTGTGAGCGACCAGGCCTTCGAGCACAGCGATCTTAGTTGTTACTTCGGTCGCTGTGGTCGCTCATCTCAGGGAGACACAGCGGCTCGCCAGGCATTGGAGTACTGCGAGGAGGCACTGGCCGAACAAGGGAATCCACCCTTGCTGCTTCTGCTCAAGGCCGCCCTCGTGTTGCGTCTCCGCGAGGCCTCCTCATTGCATGTTGGTGAGATCGAGTCTGCCGAGCGCAGCAAGGACGATTACTCCGCACAAGCCCTCACCTGCCTCGACGAGGGACTGAGCCAAGAAGGATTGGCCGAAGCCCATTGCCTGGCGGGCATGGCCTTCCTCTCACGCCAGGACTATGATGCAGCCCAACAGCGGCTGCTCCAGTCTCTCACCATCGCTCCTTGCTACTGTAACCGGCGTACGCTGCTTCAGGTTGTTCAGGCTTGCACGCGAGAGATAGCGGAGAAGCATGGCGGCATTTCGCACTTATGCGACGAGACGCGTCTGCTCTATCAACGGTCTCTGCGTCTTAGCCGCCTCGGCAAGTATCGGCTAGCTTGCGACTGCCTGAAAAGTGCCGTACGCAACGGTTTGGTTCTGACCCCCGCCTTATTGACCGAAGTGGCCAATGCAGTCTGGTTCTCCGGTCGTACCCAGACCGCGGTCGACGCCTTTCTCACCATGATCTGGTCTGGTCTCCTGAGCAGCAAGGAGGAAACCTATCACCTTCTAGGAAGGGTCGGGGCAGCCTTCACCGACACGGGCAACATTGACTCTGCCATCGACTACACGCTGGCCGCCAATGCCCTGGATTGCGGTCGCAACGCGTGGAGCCATCATAACCTTAGCTGCGATCTGCTTGAGCGGCCATCGGTGCATTATGACGCAGAAGCAGCTCTCCGAGAAGCCGTCACAGCCTGTGAACTAGACCCCGAATATGCCGGTGCGTGGTTTTGCCGAGCAGAGGCCGAGCATGTATTGGACCTGCGCGAGGCCGCGGAGGAATCATGTCGGACCGGGATGCAGTTGTCCGAACCCTCGGCTGTCTTATGCCGGTTCATTCTTGCCGTTCGTTTGACGAGCCAAATTGAACCAGACGAAGTGCGCGCTCTCCTTGAACAGGCCCGTGAGCAATTCGATGCCTACGACGAAGAAGCTCGATCACTCTATGTCATTGGCAGCTATGTCCACTGGCTCTATTGTGCTGCTCGTACGCGTGCGCTCCTTCGCGACGATCGGTACGTGACCTACGCCGACCGCGCCTGCCAGACTGCCTTGGCTGCGAGAGAATCGGGACTCCGGCCGTATATCTGGGACGAAGAGCGCACTGCCACCGTCGACGAGTTTGTCGACGCCTGCGCGAAGCTTGACCAAGTTTTTCTGCAAGCCCCGTCAGTCTGACGAGGAACGATCCGGCGCGTCTTGCTCGTCGATCTCCAAGAAAGTGAAGTGCGTGTCTGCAATGGTCTCGCAACAAGGGAGATCATCCGCCTGCTTCACACCCCCGATGAACGCTGTGGGCGGTTGGCGTGTGGTTGGGATTGGTGTTGGACGGGGCGTTTTGGCCGGGGTGTCGCTTGGTTGGGTTGTTCTAATCATGCCGGGAGTGTCTCGTACCATTGGGCCAGCGGACGTGGGGTCGCGAGATACGCGGGGGATTGTGGGCGGACGACGGATTGGCGTCCTAAGTAGTGGTTGGCTAGTCGTTTGGGTCGGGGAGATGGCTCATACTGCGGGGATTCACCGGAGTTGCGAGGAGCGGCGGGGTGGAATCGCGATGGCGGACTATTGACTCAAGGCCGGTGCCAACTACCCTGAAACTATGACATGGGCGTTGAGAAGCGCTCTGCAAAGGGATATGGTTGGCGCGCGCAAGGCGCGCCGGTTGTGTAATTGCCCGCAGAGTTGTCGTCCATGACGGGGTTGGTGCTCGCGGCACTATGCCGGTGTCGTTGTAGGACCGAGGAGCACGCGGCCTCAGACATTTCAACGTTTTGACCTGATCTCAGGCTCACCACATATGTGGCGGGTTACGGCTTGCCGGGCAAGTCGATCCTACCCGCCGGGTTCGCCGGGGCGGCGGAGTATTGGGGCGGACCCCAAGACCGAATGACCCATTCGGATGCGGGTCGTTCGTGTCGTTTTCCCGCCAGGATGAACTGAGTGTCTTTTCGCGCAATTGGGGCTTCAACTATGATTCGTAGGACACAAGTTGCCGGGGAGAGAGTCAACGGTGAGGTGAAACCTCGTGCGGTGGCGTGGCCGGCGGAGTGCTTTGCACCGGTGGAAAGCAACGGGCACGCCGCGAGGCGACGTCCGCGACGCGCGAGCTGGAAGCGGCGAGCATTGCGGCTGCGAACCGTCTTGCCATCGACGGCGGTGTCGGTGGTGGCGCTGGCACACCTGGCGTGCTTCGCGGTGGTGTACTGGATAGCGTTCAATCTGCGGTTCGACTTCTCCGTTCCGGCCGGTTGGATGCATTTGCTGCTGGCAACGATGCCGTGGGTCGTGGTTCTGAAGCTCGTGGTGTTTTACGCTTCGGGACAGTGCCATGGCTGGGGTTTTTCGGCAACGTTTTCCGACCTGACCGCGCTGCTACGGGCATCGCTGTTATCGTTTGCGCTGATCGTGGTGATGGATCATTTCCTGTTTGCGTACCAGATTCCGCGCGCGGTGCTTTTGCTGGACTGCGCGGCAACGATCATTGTTGTGGGAGCGGTGCGGACGAGCGGGCGTTTGCTGCGCGAGCGCGTGTGGCCGGCGTTTCGTCAAGGGAACTGCCGGTCGGCGCTGCTGGTTGGCGTGGACGTCTCGACGCGGCTTCTGGCGCATCAGATCAACAGCCACGCGGACCTTGGTTACCGGATTTGTGGTTTTTTGGCGGTGAACCGGCACAGCCTGGGGCGCCGGGCCGGACAGATTCCGGTGATGGGGCGTTTGCGCGAGGTCGTGCAAGTCGCGGGCCGACATCACGTCGAGGACATCCTGGTGATGGTCGGGGCGCTGTCGGGTCGGCGGATGCGGTGGCTGATGGAAGCGTGTGAAGAGGCGAATCTGCGTTTGAAGATCATTCCGCCGGTGGCGAATCTTTTCAACGGCAGCCGATGGATTCCGCTGCGGGACGTGGAGATCGAGGATCTTCTGCGGCGCAACCCGGTCCAACTGGACAGCCAAACGATCGGCGAGATGATCGAGGGGCGGCGTGTGCTGGTGACAGGGGCGGGCGGGAGCATCGGTTCGGAGATCTGCCGGCAGGTACTGCGGTTTCGGCCGGCGGAGCTGGTGCTTCTGGGCCGCGGCGAGAACCGGATTTTTGCGATCGATGGCGAGTTGAAGGCGTTGAAGACGCAGACAACGATCCATCCGGTAATCGCGAACATCACGAACGAAGATCGTTTGAGGCAGGCGTTCGAGAAGTATCGTCCGGAGATCGTTTTCCATGCGGCCGCCCACAAGCACGTTCCGTTGATGGAAGCGAACGTGGGGGAGGCGGTATGGAACAACGTGACGGGGACGCGTTGCGTAGCGGACCTGGCGGACGAGTACGACGTGAAGCGGTTCGTGCTGATTTCGAGCGACAAGGCGGTCAACCCGGCGAGTGTGATGGGAGCGACCAAGCACATCGCCGAGCGGTACGTTCAGTCGTTATCACAGGGTTCGTCGACACGTTTCATGATCGTGCGATTAGGGAACGTTCTCGGTTCGGCGGGGAGCGTGGTTCCGATCTTTCAGTCGCAGATCCGCCGGGGCGGACCGATCACGGTGACGGATGCCCGGATGACGCGATACTTCATGACGATTCCGGAGGCATCGCAGTTGGTGCTGCAGGCGATGACGATGGGGCAGGGGGGCGAGATCTTCGTGCTGGACATGGGCGCGCCGGTGCGGATTGTCGAGCTAGCGACGGAATTAGTCCGGCTTTCGGGTCTTCCGGCGGACGCCATCGACATTACTTATACGGGTATGCGTCCGGGTGAGAAGCTGGAAGAGGAGCTCTTCTTCGACGACGAGCAGTTGCAGCGGACCGCGCATCCCAAGGTGAACGTCGCCGGACATCGTCTGGCAGGTTACGCAGAAGTGAGCCGCATGGTCGCAGACTTGGAGAGCGCGGTGAACGGCCCGGAAGACGTGCTACTGTCGCGATTGTGCGCAGCGGTGCCGGCTTATCGGGCGCCGACGGGCTTGATTCGCCGAACGGTGATGGCGCCGCGTGACGCCTGCCCGGCCGATTCCCGCTGAAGATCCGCCGGAGATTGAAACCCATTTCGATGTCGGCCGACCAGGAAACGTTGGTGGAGGACCTTTCGCGAGCCGGTGGCTCCTCGGGGGCGGGTGGTGCGCACCGCCGGTTGTCGCTGCGCGTGAATTCGAGCTGGATGCTCGCGGGGAACGCGTTCTACGCCGGATGCCAGTGGGTGATGTTGATGGTGCTGGCGAAGCTGGGGACGCCGGCGATGGTGGGGCAGTTCGTGCTGGCGTTGGCCGTGACGACCCCGGTCATGGCGTTCTTCATGTTTCAGCTTCGAACGGTGCAGGCGACGGACGCGCGGCGGGATTATACGTTCGGCGACTACCTGGCGCTGCGATTGGCGACGAGTGGTTTGGCGATTCTGACGGTGTGCGGGATTTGCCTGGCGTTCGGCTACGTGAGCGCGACGGGGCTGGTGATTCTGGCGGCGGTGATCTCGGCGGCGGTGGATTCGGTGAGCGACATCGTCTACGGGCTTCTGCAACAGCACGAGCGGCTGGACCGCATGGCGCAGTCGCTGATCCTCAAGGGGCTTCTGTCGCTGACGCTTCTGTCGGCGGCGATCTTCGTTACCGGGCAGGTCGTGTTCGGCGTGTTGGGGATCGCCGTTTCGCGGTTGCTGATCCTGTCGCTGTGGGACCTGCGGAACGCGCGTTTCGTGTTGGGCGAGGAAGCGGTTCGCGGGCGGGACCGTTTGCGGCCTCACTGGGACGGCGGGAAGTTGTTCGGGCTGGCACGGCTGTCGTTTCCACTGGGGCTGGTGATGATGCTGATCGTGCTGAGTTCGAGCATTCCGCGGTATTTCGTGGAGCACACGCTGGGCGAGCATTCACTGGGTATATTCGGTGCGCTGGCGTATTTGGGGATGGTGGGAACGACGGCGGTAGGAGCGTTTGGCGAGTCGGCCACACCACGGCTGGCCCAGTATTATTCGAGCGGCGAACGGGGAGCGTTCGCGTGGTTGCTGCTGCGCTTGGCGGGAATCGGGGCCGTTCTGGGAGTGGCGGGCGTGACGGTCGCGTGGCTGGCAGGCCCGATGGTGCTGGGGCTTCTGTATAGGCCTGAGTATGCCGAACACGCATCGCTGCTGGTTTGGATGATGCTTGCCGCGGGGATCACGTATGTGGCGTCGTTCACGGGCTACGCGGTAACGGCGGCGCGTTACTTCCGAATCCAGATGCCCCTGTTCGCGGCGGTCGCCCTGGTGACGACAGCAGCGTGCTACTGGTTGGTTCCGGCCTATGGCATGTTTGGAGCGGCGATGGCGATGTGCGCGACGGCCGTAGCGCAGTTGGTCGGCCGATGTTTGATTCTGTGGCACGCATTGGGAAGCAAGCCGGCAAGCGGCGCAGAGCCGTTGGCGGCGACGGGGCGTCGTTATACCACGTTGATGAATGATATTGAGTTGGAGAGTGAGCCGTCGTTGGAGGCGTGAGGTTCGCGTCTGCCGACGGATCGATTGGAGAAGTTGTTTCGCATCGGGCCATACGCCCTACGAGTACGCCATGGAGCCAGCCAGTTTGTCGCCAGACCGTCGTGCGACCATCGTGCCCGGTGCGATGGGGCGGTATAGCGCGTGGCTGTTGAGCAGCGTGTTTTGCGCGTTGGTGCTGCTGGTGTTCGCAGTGGAGCAGGAGCTGTCGGGATCGGACGAGTTGATGCACTGGTTCGTGATTCCGGTGGCGCTGGGCGGGCTGGTGATTACGGTCGATGCGGTGCGTTGGCTGCGGGGCGAGGTCGACGTGTTCGATCCGATCGGGATTGTCGGGTTGTTCGGCGTTCACTTTTTCCTGCTGGCCCCGCTGTTGCACGTGGCATGGAATTACTGGATCGAAGAGGTGGTGCCACCGGCGGATTGGCGGCCATGGCTGGGCGGCATGGCGATGCTGAACCTGGCGGGGCTGCTGGCGTATCGGGCCGTGCGAGGTCACGTCGTCGCCGGCATGGCGCGGAGCGGCGAGGCGCCGACCTTCTGGCAGCTCGATCCGGCGCGTTTTCGGATGTACGTCACGGGGGCGTTGGTGGTGGCGGCCGCGCTGCAGGTATGGGTCTACGCGAAATTCGGCGGCATATGGGGCTACATCTCGGCCGTGCAGCATGAGGAGCACATCTTCCTGGGAAGCGAGCGGATCGCCACGATCGCGGAGAGTTTTCCGATCTTGGCCATGATGGCGTACGCGGTCTATACGTGGGACCGCAAGAAGCCGAGTTGGCCGACGCTGTTGGCGGTATTAGCCGGATTCACCGCACTGAAGATGCTTTTCGGCGGTCTGTACGGAAGCCGGAACAACATCATCTTCGCGGTCTTCTGGGGTGCCGGCATCATCCACTTCGGGATCCGGCCGGTACCGAAAAAGCTGGTGCTGGGAGGCGTGTTGGCACTGATTCCGTTCCTGTATTTGTACGGGTTCTATAAGAGCGCCGGGCCGGAAGGGCTGAAACGGGCATTTCTGTCGTCGCAGGCGCGGGCCGATGAGGCGGCGGCGATCCATCGGCCGATTCAGTCGACGATCCTGGCCGACCTGGGGCGGAGCGACGTGCAGGCGTTTCTGCTGTACCGGATGCTTCAGCCGCAAAGCGACTATGAGTATGGCTTGGGGAGAACGTACGTGGGGGCGGTGCTTGGGATTCTGCCCGGGCCGATATGGCGCGACCGTCCGCCTGCCAAGGTGAAGGAGGGAACGGAGGCGCTGTTTGGTCGAGGGAGCTTTCGCGCGGACGTTTTGCATTCGGTCTACAACAAGGACCGGTATGAGGGGCGGACCTCGCGCGTGTTCGGGATCGTGGGCGAGGCGATGCTCAACTTCGGACCGTTGAGCGTTCCGGTAGCGATGGCCGTTTTCGGGTTGGTGGTGGGCTGGGTTCACCGCTGGCTCGTGACTTGGGACGCTCGCGACGTGCGCCGCCTGCTGCTGCCGTTTCTGGTGAATTTCTGCGTGATGCTGCTGATCCTCGACGCGGACAACGTGATCGCGATGTTGGAAGAGGATTTTGTGTTTCCGTTGGTGATCCTTGCGTTGGCGTCGACGCGGCTGGCCTGGAATGTGCGGCCGGCAGTCGCCAGGGCCCACCTGGAGGGATGCCCATGAGCGGAGATCGGCAAGGTACCGTCGTTCATTTCATGGCGAATATCGGTGGCGGCGTGTGGTCGGTAGCGAAGGCGCTGGCGGCGCAACAGCGACCGCGGTGGCGCGTGTTGCTCGTGGCGGTGTACAAGAGCTCGCTGCGGCCGGCCTTTGCTGCGGAGGTGGAAGAGTATTTTGACGACGCGTACCTGGTCCGCCGGCCGGCGCTGAGGGGCGTCTACCATTGGGCACCTGTCAGCGTGTCGCGGGCGTTGGAGGCACTGGGCGTCGATGGGCAACAGGGCGATACGGTGTATCACTTCCATACGGGACCGTTTACGCCGTGGATCTATCGGCTGCCGCGGCGGATGCCACCGGGGAAGTGGTTGGCGTGCTTCCACGGATCGCGGGGGAATTTTGGCGATTTGAAGAGTCCGCTGAAACGATGGGTCAACCGGGTGGGCGTGCGGCGATTGCTGGGGCGGCAGTTCACGCTGGCGGCCGTGAGTCGGCGGAGCGCGATCGACTGCGCCGAAATGTACGGGTGCGAGGCGAGCGATTTTCGGATTGCGTACAACGGCACGACGGCGCCGGTCGGCGCGGGGCAAGTGAATCGCGGCGGACCGCATCGCCCGTTCCACGTGGGTTTTCTGGGGACCGTGATGCGGTCGAAGGGCTGGCGCAAGGTGGTGGCGGCGGTCGAGCAGTTGCGCGACGAGGGGCTAGAGGTGGATTGCTCAATCTTCGGCGACGGGCCGGATTATGCGGAGCTTGCGCAGATGGCCACGGAACATGGCGAGTGGCTGAAGGCGCCGGGCCACGTGCGTGCGCCGGAGTTGAACGCTTTGCCGTTGTTGGACGCGCTGGTGCTGCCGTCGGAATTCGAGGGGCATCCGGAGGTCGTGCTCGAGGCGATTTCCTGCGGAGTTCCCTGCATTTGCTCGGACGTGGGCGGATGTGCGGAGACGGTGCGGCACGGTCGCGAGGGATACATCCTCGTTGAGAATACGCCGCGAGAGATCGCCGAGGGCATCCGGCGCATGGCGGGCGACGCGGCGCTGTGGATGCAGATGCGGGAGAACTGCCTGGTTCGGCACGGGGAAATGTTTACGACCGAGCAGATGGCGGCGCGCTGGGAGGCGCTGTACCTGGAACCAGCTGGTGGGAAGCGGGCTGCGGTTGGAGAAGCGAACGAAAGGGCAGAAGCGATTGGGATTGGCGAGGCGGCCCGACGGACGGTGTGCGCCCATGGGAGTTGTGCGTCGGTCTCGGAGTTGACCATTGACCAGGACGGGATGACCGCATCATGAAGGTCTGTGTAGTTCTGGAATATCGATTTGCGCAGACGCCTGACGGAGCGGTCTGGAAGGAGACCTCGTACCCGAGCACGTTTTGGGACCCGTACCTGTCGGTGTTCGATGGGGTTCGGGTGGTGGCACGTCTGCGACAAGTGGAACGGCCGCCGGAGTTGGGCGAGCGGGCCGACGGCGAGGGGATCGAGTTCGTGCCGATTCCGTATTTTCACGGTCCGTGGCGGTATGTCGTACGTGCGCCGGCCGTGTGGGGAGCCTGCCGGCGGGCGATCGGTACGAGGGACGCAGTGATTCTGCGAGTGCCTTCGCACCTGGCCAACCTTGTGTTTCCGCGGCTGCGGCGAGCGGGGCATCCGTTCGCGGTGGAAGTGGTCGGCGATCCGTACGACGTGTTTGCGCCGGGGGCGGTCGAACATCCTTTGCGACCCTATTTTCGCTGGAAGTTCACGCGAAATATGCGGCGACAATGCGGCAGTGCGTGCGCGGCGTCGTACGTGACCGCGCGCACGCTGCAGCGGCGATATCCGCCGGCGGCCAGCGCGCTGAGCGTGCACTATTCGAACGTGCATTTGAATGGATTCGTCGCGCAGAGCGCGCGGCAGGTCGATTCGAAGCCGGCATGGCGATTGGTGACCGTGGGTTCGCTCGCGCAGCTTTACAAGGGAACGGACACGCTGATCGACGCGGTGGCACTTTGCCGCGGGAAGGGTTTGCAGATCGAGCTGGCCGTCGTCGGGGACGGCGCGTATCGGCGGCAGCTTGAAGAGTGTGCGACCGCGGCGGGACTCGCCGAGTGTGTGCATTTTCGCGGGCAGCTTCCGTCGGGCGAGGCGGTGCAGGCCGAGTTGGCCGGGGCGGATCTGTTCGTGCTGCCTTCGCGGACCGAGGGTTTGCCAAGGGCGATGATCGAGGCGATGGCGTCGGCGTTGCCGTGCATCGGTACGAGCGTGGGCGGCATTCCCGAGTTGCTTCCGGCGGAGGATCTTGTGCCGGCAGACGATGCGACGGCGCTGGCGGCGAAGATGGGCGAGGTCCTTGGGGATTGTCGGCGCATGACGGAGATGTCGGGGCGGAATCTGAAGCGTGCGAGCGATTTTCGGGAGGAGGTTGCGGCGGAGCGGAGGATGACACTCTATACGCATTTGCGGGCGACAACGGCGGCATGGTGTACGGAGAAGCATCGACACGAGGCAGGGCTCGTCTGGTCCGATCGCGGGGCCGTGGGCGAGGGCAGGAAACAAGGAAACATGGTTTGAGGAGTCGCGACCGGTGTCTCGCATAGTGTACCTAGTCACGTCAAGCGTCTCGGTGACCTTCCTTCGCGGCCAGTTGGGCTTCATGCGGCGGCGGGGCTACGAGGTATTTGTGATGTCGTCGGCAGGCGCGGAGCTGCACAAGGTGGCCGAGGAGGAAGGGGTGGTCGCCGTGGAAGTGCCGCTGGGTCGCGAGATCTGCCCATTGAAGGACGGCGCGGCGCTGTGGCACCTGGTGCGGCAGTTTCGGTCACTGCGGCCCGATGTGGTGGTTGCCGCGACGCCGAAGGCCGGGCTGCTGGGGATGCTGGCGGCACGGCTGGCGGGCGTTGATGTGCGGGTCTACCATCACTTCGGTCTGCGGCTGGAGACAACTCACGGCTTGAAGCGGTTCGTGCTTGCGATGGCGGAACGGGTCGCCTGCGCGTGCGCGACGCGCGTGGTTTGCATTAGCGAGAGTCTGCGGGCGCGGTGCGTGGAGCTGGGGCTGGTGCGGGCACGGAAGGCGACGGTGCTGGGATCGGGATCGAATGCGGGCATCGATGCCGATTGTTTTCAGATGACGCCGGACGTGCGGCGTGCAGCTGCGGGGATTCGTTTGCGATTGGGAATCCCGGCCGACGCGCCGGTTGTGGGCTTCGTGGGTCGCCTGACGCGCGACAAAGGGGTCGTGGACTTGTTGGCGGCACTGCGACAGGTGTTGTGGGAGGTGCCGGAGGCTCGGCTGCTGGTACTGGGAGAGTTCGAAGATGGGGATCCACTCCCGGCGAGCTGTGTGCGCGAGTTGAAGACTCATCCGCAGATCGTTGTGGCGGGCTTTGTCGAGGATCCGTTGCCGTACTACGGGGTCATGGACGTGTTGGCGTTTCCGTCGTACCGGGAAGGGTTCGGCTGCGTGGCGTTGGAAGCGGCGTCGATTGGCCTGCCGGTCGCCGGCTATCGGTCGACAGGCGTCGTGGACTCGGTGGCGGACGGCGTGACGGGCACGCTCGTGGAGCGCGGCGATTCGAAAGAGTTGGGGAAGGTGCTCGTGCGGTACCTGCAATCGCCGGAACTGAGGAGGAAACACGGGGAGGCCGGACGGCGGCGGGCGGTGCACGATTTCCGGCGTGAGGATGTGTGGGGAGCGCTGGACGAGGAGATTGTCTCGCTTCAGCGGCAAACGACGCGACGGAGGTTTAGTTATCGGGTGAAGCGGGTGATGGATTTCGTGGCGGCGGGCATGGGGCTGTTGCTGTTGGCACCTGTGCTGGCCCTGATCGCATTGGCCATTCGCGCGACGATGGGGCGGCCGGTGTTCTTCTGCCAGCAGCGGCCGGGGCTGGACGGCAGGCCGTTTGGGATCTGCAAGTTTCGGACGATGCGTGATGCGCGTGACGAGCAGGGGCGGGAGTTGAGCGACACGGTGCGTTTGACGCGATTGGGGCGGCTGCTGCGGAACACGAGTTTGGACGAGTTGCCGGAGTTGATCAACGTGGTGCTGGGCCAGATGAGCCTAGTAGGACCGCGGCCGCTTCTGATGGAGTACTTGGATCGGTATTCGGCGGAGCAGGCCCGCCGTCACGACGTTGTGCCGGGGATTACCGGTTTGGCACAGGTCAACGGGCGGAACGGGATATCGTGGGAAGAGAAGTTCCGGTTGGACGTCAGGTACGTGGATCACTGGAGCCTTTGGCTGGATTTTCGCATTCTGCTGACCACGTTGTGGAAGGTTGTGCGACGGGAAGGCATTGACGCGGGATCGGACGTGACGATGCCGGAGTTCCTCGGCACGGAGGAGAAAACGTACGGGAAGCCGGCAGAGGGCAGCTCCAAGCCGGTTCTGGCTGCGGCCCCGCCGCGGCGGATCTATCTGTCACCGCCGCACATGTCGCCGCACGAGCGTGAGCTGTTGCTGGACGCATTCGACTCGAACTGGATTGCGCCGTTGGGGCCGCACGTGGACGCATTGGAGCGGGAGTTCGCCGCGGCGGTGGGGGCGGAGTGCGCGGTGGCTCTGTCGAGCGGGACGGCGGCTTTGCATTTGGCGTTGATGGTGTTGGGCGTGGGGGCCGACGATGAAGTTGCGACGGCAACCATGACCTTCGCGGCGACGGCGAACGCGATTCGCTACGTGGGAGCCACGCCGGTGCTGATCGATTGCCAGCCGGATACGTGGGGCCTGGATCCCGAGCTGTTGGCCGAAGAACTCGAGGCGGGTTTGCGGCGGGGGCGGCCGTTGAAGGCGGTTCTGGCGGTCGATCTCCTGGGGCACTGCGCCGATTACGATCCGATCCGGCGGCTGTGCCGGTTCTATGAAATACCGTTGATCGAGGACGCGGCCGAGGCATTGGGGGCAACGTATGGCGGGCGCGCGGCGGGGACGCTGGGCGACATCGGGTGCTTTTCGTTCAACGGGAACAAGATCATCACGGCCAGCGGCGGCGGGATGCTCGTTACGGGGAACCGAAGTTGGGCAGACAAGGCCCGGTATCTGGCGACCCAGGCGCGGGACGCCTGCGCGCACTACCAGCATTCGGCGGTCGGATACAACTATCGGATGAGCAACCTGTTGGCCGCGGTGGGGCGAGGGCAGTTGCAGGTGCTGGGGGAGCGCGTTCAGAAGCGGCGGGCGAACTACGAGTTTTATCGCGAGGCGCTGGGGGAATTGCCGGGAATCCGTTTCCTGCCGGAGCACCCGAAGCAGCGCGCCACGCAATGGCTGAGCTGCATCCTGGTGGATGCGGAGGAGTTCGGCGCCACGCGGGAAGACATTCGCCTGGCGCTGGAGCGAGAGAACATCGAGTCGCGTGCGGTGTGGAAGCCCATGCACTTGCAGCCGGTTTACGCGGGGTGTCGTTGCCGGGGCGGTGAGGTGGCGGAGCGGTTATTCGAGGAGGGGCTGTGCTTGCCCAGCGGATCGAGTTTAAGCCGGGGCGACATAGGGCGAGTGGTGGACATCATCCGCGGCGTGGCCCGCAGCGGGAAGGCGGCGCGGGAGCATTCATCGCGTCGGACGGCGGGCGTGACGGGCTCGCTTGTGACACAAGAGACTTTTCTTCGAAGTTCATCGAAATTGGGAGTGGACCATCATGGACACCAATGATTCGAGGTCGCTGCGCGACACGCTCGCCGCAGCATATCGTTATCGTTTTCGCGTCTTGGCGTGCCTTGCAGCGGGGATTCTCCTGGCCGTGCTGTGGATGGCGTTCGCGGCGAGGGAGTATGCGTCGGAGGCCAAGCTGTTCGTGCGCGTGGGCCGGGAGAACGCGGCGTTGGATCCGACGGTGACGAAGGGCGAGTCGATTTCGCTGAACACGAACCGGGAGGAGGAGATCAACTCGATCGTCGAGCATCTCCGCAGCCGCGCGCTCATGGAGAAAGTGCTGGCGGTCTGCGAACCGAAGAGCGCGGAGATGTCGCCCGAGAAACGCGACGCGGCGCTGCGGCGGTTGCAGAATGACGTGTCGGTGTTCTCGCCGAGGATGTCGACGGTGGTGACCGTGCAGAGCACGGCGGGCAGCCCGAAAGATGCACAGAAGATCGTGGCGACACTGGTGAAGGAGTATGTGGACGATCACATGCGCGTGAGCCGGGACAACGGATCGTACGACTTCTTCCTGCAACAGTCGGATCTATTGAAGAAGCAACTGGAGGCGGCGCAGAAGGCGCTGCGCGACGCGAAGGACAAGGCGGGAATGGCGTCGGTCGACGGTCGCCGCAGCGCGTTGGAGGGCCAGATTTGCGCGTTGGAGACGCAGATTCACCAAGTGAATGCACAGCAATCGGCGTCGGAGGCGAAGCTGAAGGCGTTGCAGGCGTCGGTGGAGTCGCTTCCGGAGCCGCTTCTGCGGCAGATGCTGGGCGGCATGCCACACGACGGCCTGGCGACGATGGAGGATCAGTTGTTCCAATTGCGCATCCAGGAGAAGGAGGCGCTTTCGAAGTATACGCCGGAGCATCCGCGGGCGCAGGCGATCCACCAGCAGGTCGTCGAGGTGGAGCAGGCCTTGAGGCGTGAAACACCCGACCGCAAGCAGGTGCTTTCGGCGCTGACCGCGACGGCGGCATCGGAACTGACTTCGTTGACAGCGCAGAAGGAGAAGTTGCAGTCGCAGCTCGACGAGCTGGGCGGCGAGCTTGTTGCATTGAACGAGGCCGAAGTGGAGATTACGAAGCGCACGCGCGAGGTGGCGCAGTTGGAGACGCAGTACCTGGCTTATACGGGGAAGCGCGAGGAAGCGCGGATCGACCAGGCGCTGAAGGCGGACCGGATCACGAACGTCAGCATTTTGCAGCCGGCGAGTTTCGAACCGCGGCCGATTCGACCTCGGAAGGCGATGATCCTCTTCGCAGGGCTGCTGGCCGGATTCGTGGGAGCGGTCGTGGTCGTTCTGTACTCCGATTCCTCGCGGAAGGGAAGTAGGGCTGAGACACGGACGCCAGCGTCCGACGTAGCGAGAGGGCCGTTCCTGGCGGTTCGGTCGAGCCGCAAGTCGGCAGCCAACGGCGGAAACGGAGTTGGCAGCATGAGAGAAAGCGAGCACGTGGACGCGTAAGCGGCCGGGTCTTTTGAACTACTTGAGCGTTTTGCAGCCATGGAAACACGTTTGATTACGACGGATGACTGTTTGTGGGAGGAGTCCCTTGCGCAGACATCGCACGATTTTCACCATTTGCCGCGGTATGTCGCTTTGAGCGCGGAGCAAGAAGGAGGGGACGGGTGTGCCTTTTTCGCCGCCGAGGGGACGTGGCGGATGCTGGTTCCCTTGGTTGTTCGTCCGATCGAGTCGACGGAGAGCACGGGCCGGGTATTGTACGATGCGGCGAGTCCGTACGGGTATCCGTCGCCGCTGGTATGGAATTTGGAATCGACTGGGAGTTTGGCTGCCGGTACGGGACAAGAGGGCGTGGCGGCCGACGAGCCGACGGAGGGATTTGTACAGCGCGCGGTGGAGAAGCTCGAGGAGACGTTACGCGCGCGGGACGTCGCGAGCCTTTTCGTGCGGTTTCATCCGCTGCTGCCGGTGCCGCTGGGCCCGTTCCGCCGGAAGGGAACGCTCGTACATCACGGGCAGACGGTGTTCCTGGATCTGTCGCTTTCGGACGAGGAGCAGTGGCGTCAGGTGCGGCCGCAGCATCGGAATCGGATCAATCGGGCTGTGAGGAACGGGTTGGTGGGGGAATTCGACGAGTCGTGGGAATCGTTCGACGATTTCTTCGAGATCTACAACGACACGATGCGGCGAGTGGGGGCCAGTCCCTTCTACTTCTTT
Organism: Thermoguttaceae bacterium; assembly: GCA_963674835.2. Classification (GTDB taxonomy): domain Bacteria; phylum Planctomycetota; class Planctomycetia; order Pirellulales; family Thermoguttaceae. The sequence goes on along the minus strand of CAXXKC010000003.1, from coordinate 3,238,676 downwards.
GCGAAGCAATACTTTGTGGAGTTGAAGGACGCCCTGGGTGACGCGCTTCACCTGGGACTCGTTCGCGTGGATGGGGACGTGGCCTGCGTGGGTCTGTTTACGGAGATGTGTGGCATCGTGCAGTTCCACCTTTCCGGGCATCGGATGGAGCACAACGAGCATCATCCGCTGAAGTACCTGGTCGATCATGTACGGCGATGGGCAATGGAGCGAGGGAATCGCGTGTTTCACCTGGGCGGAGGTCTGGGGGCGCAGAACGATTCGCTGATGAACTTCAAGGCGGGGTTTTCGAAGCTGCGGGGTGAGTACTACACGTGGCGGCGAGTTCTTGACGACGAGGCGTATCGGGGTTTGGTCGGGCAATGGGAGCGCGAGGCGGGTACGGCGGCTCCAGAACCAGCCGATTTCTTTCCGGCGTACCGGAAGCCCGTGCATCGGCCGGTGGAGACTCTCGGTGCGCTTTCGGGTGAGGAGGATCGCGGTGCGTGCGCTGGGGAATCGGCGCAGGTTTCGTGAGGGTGTTTTGGTGAAGGGTGGTTTGTTGCAGTGTTATGCTGAAGCATAACCTACGGGCTTTGGAGTATTGCCCAGAGGGTGAATCGCGACCTGAAGCATAACCTACGGGTTCTTTGGGCGCGGGTGCTGCATTCGGGGGTCGACGGCTTGGTCGGTCTTGGGTTGCTCTTCGAGCGTGGGCGGTGGGAGCTTGAGGAGTTGGGCCAGCTTTGAGGGGGCGACTTCGACGGTCGGCTCAAAGGCATCGCCAGAGGCATAGTGCAGGAGGCAGTGCCGGAGGTAGGCGGCGGCCGGGTCGGTTTGCGGCCGAGCCAGGTTGAGCGAACAGACGAGCAATCGGCCGCGGCCGACGCGCCACTGGAAGAGGGCCGCCTGAGGCTGAGGGTTCTTGTAGGAGTTGACGACCTCGATGATGGGCCGGAAGGGCACATCCAGCGAGCCGAATAGCACGGCGGCGCTGTCGGCGAGCATCTGCGAGCACTGCCAGTCGCAGTAGCCATCGTGGGGAAAGTCGGCCAGTGCCGGGTGGCGCTCGATGACGGTTGCGAGGATGCCGTTTGGGCGGCCGGTGACGTTCATCTGGAAGGTCAATCGCTGCGTGGGGAAGGGCTTGGTGCCGAACATGACGACGCGGGCCCCATCGGCGAGGCGGGCGAGCGCGTGTTGGTCCAATGAATCGACGAGGAGAACATTGCTCGGCTGGACCGGTTCGACGCGAGGGAAGAGCCAGTAGTCCCAACGATTGCGGATGCGGGCATCGCCGCCGGAGAGCTCGACGGTGAGCGTGGCCTTGGTGGGGCGTGCACGGTTCGGCAAGGGGGCGTCGATGGTGACCAGGCGAGTCAACGATCCGGGCTGAATGGGAGCGATCGGTTGGCGGCCTTCGAGGAGCGTTTGCGGCGGGGCTCCGGTGGGGCCGGCAGCGGTGGTCATCTGCCAAGAGAGGCGGCCTTGCTTCAGCGGCGTGGGGTCGAACCAGGAGACGCTCAGATCTCGCTGGAAGCGATCGGCGGCGATAAGGGCTCGCTCGCGCTGCCGGCTGATTAGGAGGACGCTACGGCCGTTGTGGGCGACGACGTCGTCGGGCGTTTCGCCCGGCTTGAGTTGGTCGAATTCGTCGGTGATTCCACACGGATATCCGGTGCGATGCCAGTGGCTGTCGTTGGCACCGAGCATGTCGTAGCCGGTGATCAGGCGGCAGTGGCGGCACATTTCGCAGACGTCCTTGCGCAAGAGGCGCTGCCAGGCGGCGGAGTTGCGGAAGTAAGTCGGCGCGCGATCGAGCAGGCCCTTGGCTGAGAGGGCGTCGCGGACTTTGGAGAACAAGTCGGGGCCGATGCGGGTTCCCTGGTACCGCGAGAGGAGATCGAGGTTCAGGTAACAGCCGATGATTCCCAACTCGTGGGTGAGGCACGGGCGGCGGTAGATGGCCAGTTGACGATCGATGCGCTCGTGGTTTCCCTGGAGCGTGGTGTAGCTGAGCTGTCCCAAGGTGTATTGACCGAAGACGTCGGAGAACGCGCGGAGGCGATCGAGTTTGACCGGGTTGTAGGTGACCGGCTCATTGAGGAGGTTGGGCTGGTCGTCGCCGGTGAAGTGGTACTCGATGCCGCGCATGGCCTCTTGCGGGTTGAAGAGGGCGTCGGGGGCGAGTTGCTTCTGTTGGACGGCGCACTGGTTGAGGAAGTCGATCTTTGCGTCGGTCAGTTGCTCTTCGTTGCCGCAGCAGTAGATGACGACGGAGGGATGACGGCGACAGGTGCGGAGGATGGCCTGCCAATCGGACATGTCGTAGCCGACCGGCGCTTCGACCTGGACGAGCATGCCGAGTTGGTCGGCGGCCTGGAGATAGGGTTCGGGCGGGACCCAAGTGTGGCATCGCAGCCAGTTGAAGCCGAGCTGCTTCAGGCGCCGGATATGGTCGCGATACGGCTGGACGTCGAGCGGCGGGGTGCAGGTCTCGGGGTAGTAGGCGATTTCGCAGACGCCGCGGAGGTAGACCGGTGTGCCGTTGAGACGGAGGCCGGTGCCGTCGACCGTGAGTCGTCGGAGGCCGAACGGTTGCGTGCGTTGGTCGAGGACGTTGTGTTGGCGGTCGTGGAGCGTGACGAGCAGTTCAACCAGGTGGGGCTGGTCGTCGGACCATGGGGGAATATCGAGGGTGGTGGTGGTCCAGTGCAGTAGGTCGGAGGCGGCGAGTTGTTGGCCTTGGGCGACGCTGCTGCCGGATGCGGGGTCGCGGACGCTCCAGTGCAACTCGGCGTCGGGTGTGAGCTTGCCTTGTAGCTCGGCGTTCCAGTGGAGGGTGTCGAGGTCTGCACTTGGATAGACCAGGAGGTCAGCGATTCGCGCGGGGCCGGCAACATCGAGCAGTATGGGTCCGAAGATGCCGCCGCTGCGGCCCTTGTAGCCGCGGACTCGCGATCCACCGCGGTCGTCGCGGAGATTCGAGACGGCGACGATCAGTTCGTTCGCGCTGTGGGCGGGCTGTGCGGAGGAGCGATTGAAATCGAGATGGGGCGCCAACGGGACGTCAAAGGACGTTGCCGGGCCGAGATGATGGGCGATCTGACGGCCGTTGAGGTAGACCCAGGCTTCCATGACGGGTGTGCCGACGTGGAGCGTGACTTGGCGATCGCGCCATGCGTGGGGCACGTCGAGGGATCGACGGTACCAGCCGACGCCGAGCAGATAGGGGAGCGATGCGTCGGGGAGCGGCGTGGTGGTCGGGATGGCGACGGAGCGGTAGTCGGGATTGAAGCGGGCATCGGGCCAGAGTTGGCGGGCTTTGGATTGGTCGAACGTATCGTCCCAGCAGCCGGGGATGGGGGCTTGCTGTTGAAAGGCCTCGGCGGGCGGCGGGGTTGTATCGTGCTCGGTGGTGTAGCAGAATGACCAAGGGCCGGAGAGATCGATTTGCTCGGGCTGGGCAAGCGCCGGATGGCAAGAGCAGATCGCAACGGCGGCGAGGAAGATGATGCGGTATGGCATGGTGCGAGCCTTGGGGTGAGGGAAGATATCAGTATGCAGCGGTGGGGAATGCACTGCAAGCGCGGCGGGGATATCGAGATTGCGAAGGACCGTGCGGGCGTTCCGTTGGCGTGTATGGCATTGATTGATGCCTTTATTGAAAACGGAACAAGGGGTCCGACCCAATCCTGATCTTTCGGCTTCCCGATGGTCGGCCTCGTTCCAGTTCCAATGCAGGACCCAATAGGGTATCGGTGTGATGTGAAAGCAGAGAAGTCGAGGAGGCCGCCCTCACCGTGATGCCCCTCTCCCGCTTGCGGGCGAGGGGAGGACGTGGTGGGTGAGAAAGGGGAGTGGAGATGCAGTTCAGTTTGAGGACGTTTCTGGTTGTCACGTGTGCAGTCGGTGTGGGCGTGGGGGTTTTGGGGCACTTGTTCATGCGGAACCCCAACCTTTTTGCACAAGTCGCTTCGCTGGTGGTTTCAGTCGGTCCGTTTCTGTTGGCGATCGGGACGATTCTGTGGCTGGGCAGTCGTCGCACGTGGAGTGGGTTGACGCCGGTGTGCGGGGCCTGCAAGGGGAGTTTGCCAGTGGTGGCCGTGGATCGGGCGGGAGACTGCCCGAAATGTGGCGCGAGTCTGCGAGAGCCCAAGGGGATCTTGTTTCTGGCGGGGCGGGGCCGACGATGGGGCTTGTTTGTTTGGGGCCTGGCGTTGGTGGCGATGCCCCTGGTGGGAATCGGCCTCTTGCTGGCCGCGTACGCGATGTTGGGATCGCAGCCGGGTCTGCGGATGTTGAGCAATCAGCAGTTGATCAAGGAGCAGTTGCCGAACCAAGTTGACCAACCGTGGGTGTGGAGGGAGCTGGAGCAGCGTTTGAAGACGGGCTCGTTGTCGCAAGCGGACGTTGACGAGACGATTAAGGAACTGGTCAAGTTCATGACCACGAGCCGGCCGCAGGGTTGGGACAGGCCGTTGACCTGGCAGAGGACGTTTTTGGAGTCGGCGGTGGGGGCGGGGAAGGTTTCGGACCCGGTGTTGTTCAGCCTGTGCGATGCCTATCACGGCATGAAGCCGCGGGTTGAGCAGTTACCGCGGCTTCGCGAAGGCACGGCGCGGTTCGACATTGAGGTTCGTTATGGTAGCGTCTGGGCCAGCCACGGCGGGCCGGGTCTGCAACTTCTGTGGCAAGTGGACCGGGTCTTGATGGATGGGCAGCCCATCAGCATCCGCCAGACCTCGAAGAACGGCCAGGGTTGGTCCGGTCGCTATGAAGGCGACCTGAAGGCGGGAGAGCACGAGATTACGGTGGAGTTGGACTGTGCTTACGTGGACGAGGCCACACTCAAAGGGCTGAATGCCGATGAGTTGTCGAAGAGTCGTTGGCCGAAGGCTCGCAAGCGCTGGCAGCAGACGGTGTCGGCGCCGCTGAAGGTCTACCCGGCGAAAGAACGGCTTGTGGGGCTAACAACAGATGCTCGACGAGATCCGGGTCCAGGAGGCGGTATCGTGATCGAGCGTCTGGCGGTGCTGGACGGGGATGGTGGCAAGAAGAGAATTGTGTTGCGGGCGGGGTTTTCTCCGGCGGTGAGTGGCGCTCTGAGTTACGACGTGGCGGTGTCGATCGGTGGGCGAGTGATTCCGATGGGCTCTATGTGGACGTGGCGGAAGGAGGGAAACAGCCGAAGCAGCGGCGGCCATTTTGAGAAACGTGTTGAGGGCGTGGATCCTGCGGTTCGGACGGCGGATGTGATTCTGACGCCGAACCCGAGTCACATCGAGAAATGCCCGGACGTCTCGGAGATTTGGGGCGGGGAGACGGTGCTGCGTGGGGAGGTTCTGGAGCGGTTAGATTCGGAAGGTGATGGGGATTCGAGAGGGAAGTAGGGTGGGCGCGGGGAGTGGCACGCGTGGGTTGATGGCCGTGTTTTGCTGAAGCATAACCTACGGGTTCTGGAGCGGGTGGATTTGGAGGACGATGGCTTGGGCTGGCCGTTCTCAGCCCTGGCCCCTGTCCCGCGAACTGGCGAGGGGAGGAGGTTTGGGTCAGCGGGTGCCGGTTCGGTGTTCGATGGCGGGGTGTTGGAAGACGTGTTTGATCTTGGAGTTTAGTCCGGGGTAGGCTTCGACGGTTTGGGCGCGCTGTGCAGTCAGGGCGTTTTGGAGTCGCTGGAATTCGGAGCCGGAGTAGAGTTTTTCGGGGTGGAGGAGGATGGAGTCGGTGAGGCGGAGGGAGCGGGGGACTTCGAGGCCCGTGGGCTCGGAGAGTTCCCAGTGCGGGGCGCCGCAGCGGAGGATGGAGTCGAGGATGCCCATGGTGTCGGCAAGGCGGATATCGTGCATGCGGTGGCCCTCGCCAACCCAGCCGGTGTTGAGCAAGTAGCAGTTGACTTGCGGGTTGTCCTGGAGGATGTCGTAGAAGAGGTTGGCGTGTGTTGCGCGGTCGCCGGTGACGAAGGGGTCGTAGAAGAACACGTTCTTGATCTTGCCGGCCTGGGTGGGATCGCCGGCGGAGGATTCCATGGACTGACCGAGGACCATGAAGGCGGCGGCCTGTTCGTGGGTGAGGCGGGCGACGGCGGGGATGATCGGCCCACGGGTGATGAGGAAGAGGTTGTTGACGCGGCCGGCGTTGATGTGATTGGAGGCGTGCATGAAGTCGCGTCTTTCGATGACGGCACGGCCGTTGGAGGTCCGTTGGCAATTGCCGAAGTCGACGCTGCCGTCGGGATCGACGTGGACGTTTTCGAGGAACGTGTGAGGTTTGAGGGAGGCGTAGTAGGCCTCGATCTGGTCGGCGGGACTGAGGTTGTCGGTCTTGACGAAGAGGCCTCCGGCTTCGAAGCCGCGGAAGCGACCGTCGCGGCAGAGCGTGCCGCCATCGTCCTGGATGAGCCAGGAGCGTTCGCGCCCTTTTCGGGCGAGCACCTTGCAGCTCGTGCTAGTCTTGCCGTTGGCGCTTAGGGCAATGAAGAGCGAGTAGCTGGTGGCGAGCTCGCCTTGGGTGGTTTCCAGGGTGTCGCGGCGGCAGCCGGCGTGGAGGAAGATGGCATCGCCGTTTTGTTTCGCGCGGTAGTCTTCGCCGGTGAAGACGCCCTTCTTCCATTCGCCGAAGTAGTTGCTGTTGCGGACGATCTTGACGAGCCGTCCTTCGGGCGAGAAGGCGATGCGAATGGAGATATCTTTCTGGGGGAGCGGCTTTTCGACGTTGAGGGCGAAGGCCTCGTCGCAGAACATGAGGACCTGGTAGGTCGGCGAGTCGGTGCGGGTGGGGGTGAAGAGTTTCCGGCCGGCGAAGGCGAGATGGGCGAACGGTTTGGGCACGATGAGGCGCGCCGTAATGCCTTCGGTGCCATCGCCGACGGCGACGTCGATGCTGACGATCGTTTCGCGTGCGAGGCGTTGTTCGGCGTCGACGGCCAACGTGTGTTCGAGCTGGCCGAAGGGTGTATCGACGCTGTTCTTGGTGAAGTTCGCGGCGCGGGACATCGGCTCGGACTGGGCCATGAGGCTGCCGTACTTCGTTTCTCGGACGTCGGGTTCGGCGAGGCTCAGCGAGCGAAGTTCCTCGTCGGACGGGTTGTAGATCAGTCGCCCATCCTTGCGGGCCGATTCGAAGACGGTGGTTGCCGTTTGCAGGAAATGGTCGAACATGCATTCACCTCTTCTGGAAGAATGTGTGTGGGGCAGGCGCGGTATGCTTGTCGCGGTTGGCTCCGTGGGTGGTCTTGGAGTTCAGCGGCGCGGGGGCACACGTTGGCGAACGGAGTGTGTTTTAGCGGCGTTTGCCGGGAGTATTCTAGGAGACGTGTCACGCCCGGCAAGCAGATTGGGTGCCGATGGAGACTGATTTCCGGTGCGGGACTGCGAACGGGGATGGGGAGCGATTCGATGGGATGTGGATGCGTCTTTCGACGGACGGGCGTTGCGTGAGGCGGCGACAGCTCGGTGACTGGAGGGTCGAAACGGCGATGCAGAAATGGCATCGACCAAAATGTCGCGGTGCAAATGGTCCCGGGATCGCAGTGCGTTTGCGGCACGGCGGCGATGCGTATGGGAGCGTGGGTTCTTGCGGAATTTGGGCGAACGGGGCAGCAGGCTCGTTCGTGCGAGGCGGCCAGAGGACAGATCGAAAACTGCACCCTCTTGCTGTGTGCCAATAGAATACCCAAGCGGGATTGGAGGGGGGGGCCGCGTGGGATCGGCGGGCGACACGCAGCGGCCTTCGCGGGACGACGACAGCTTTGCGGAAGACTGCTATGGAGATGGAGTTCATTTGGCTGTTCCTGATTTCGGTCGGCGCGGGGTTTGTCGGCGCGATGAGCGGCATGGGCGGCGGGGTGGTGCTGATTCCGGCCATGACGCTGATGGGCCTGAACATCAAGCAGGCGATTGCCGTGAGCATCGTTTCGGTGATTGCTACGTCGAGCGGCTCGGCGTCGGCTTACGTGCGCGACCGGATTACGAACTTGAAGGTGGGGATGTTCCTGGAGATGTTTACGATCCTGGGGGCGCTGGCGGGAGCGGCGATAACGCTGGCTGCCGGGCAGAGCGTGCTGTTCATCATTTTCGGGATCGTGCTGCTGGCTTCGTGGGCGACGCTGTACGGGCAGCGTCACGTGCATTGGCATCCGGTGGAACATCAGGACCGCTTCTCGCAGTGGCTGGAGTTGGAAGGATCGTATTACGACCAGCCCACGCAACAGACCATTCACTACCAGGGTGCCCGGGCGTATTTCGGCGGACCGCTGATGTTTGGGGCGGGGCTGATCGCAGGGATGTTGGGGATTGGGGCCGGAGCGCTGAAGGTGTTGATTCACGACCTGGTCATGGGGCTGCCGCCGAAGGTATCGACGACGACGAGCAACTTGATCATCGGCGTGACGGCGTTGGCGGGGACGAGCGTGTATCTGGCGGCGGGGGTGATCGATCCGGGCTTGGTGGCGCCGGTGATGCTGGGGGTTTTGCTGGGCGCTCATTTGGGGACGAAGATCCTGGTGCGACTGACGAACCAAGCCGTGCGGCGGTTCTTTCTGGTAATCCTGCTGTTGCTTGGATTGGAAATGCTGGTTCGCGGTATACGAGGGGCGCTATGAACACTGCGGCGAAGGTACGGCCAACCCACGAGGCGGCGATGGACTTGATCGTCGGATACGTTCTGTTGGTCGGCGTGGTATTGAGCGTCGTTCTGGTTGTGATGGGGTTGGCATGGCACTGGGTCGTGACGGGGCGGTTGGGAGTGGATTACACGATTTCGAAGATGAACCTGATCGAGTTCGTGATCGCCGACGTTCGCCAGGTCGTTCTGGGGCCGTTCCGCCCCCGGCTGCTGGTGAGCCTGGGGATTGCCACGTTGCTGCTGACGCCGTATGTGCGTGTGCTGGCGTCGATGGTGTTTTTCGCGTTGGTGGAACACAACTGGAAGTATTCGGCGTTTACGGGGTTCGTGCTGGCCGTGTTGACATATAGTTTGTTTCTGCGTTGAGGAGTGGTCGATGGGTGATGGGAGAGTGATTTGCGGGGCGGGGGTGGGGCTCGGACGTTGGCGGGCTTTCCGCAGGCGTTCTCGTACGTGGCGTTGGTCAATACGGCCTTCAACCTCATGAGTGCCGAGGGGCCATCGGGGGACCGGGCGCGGGCCTAAGATATTTCCGGGAGTGGGGTATGCTGATACAATACAGTGGCTTTTCTTGCCCAGCAGGGCCGGTCAGGGGATGTCGAGCATGAGTGGAACCAAGGGTCCCGTTCCGGAGGTGAAGGCCGGCGATCGAAGCACGGTGGCGGCGGCGGTGGAGGTGCTTTCGGGGAGCAGCAAGAAGGGCGGCCTGGCGCGGCTGTGGCCATTTCTGGGGCCGGCGTGCGTGGCGAGCGTGGCGTATATCGACCCGGGAAATTTTGCCACGAACCTCGAAGGGGGGGCGAGATACGGCTACGAGCTTGTCTGGGTGGTTCTGGCAAGCAACTTGATGGGGATGCTGATCCAGGCGCTGTCGGCGAAGGTGGGGATCGCGACGGGTCGCAACCTGGCGGAGCTTTGCCGGGAGCACTATCCGCGTTGGTTGACCTACGCGATGTGGGTGCTGATGGAGATCGTGGCGATGGCCACGGACCTGGCGGAGTTTCTGGGGGCGGCGTTGGGGTTTTACCTGCTGTTCGGCATGCCGTTGTGGATTGCCGGTTTGCTGACCGCGGTGGTGACGTTCGTGATTTTGGCGCTTGAGCGTTATGGATTTCGCCGGCTGGAAGCGCTGATCATGGCGATGGTGGGCGTGGTGGCGGCGTGTTATGTGATCGAGCTGGCGATGGCTCCGCCGGACTGGGGACAAGTGGCGCTGCACGCGATCCTGCCGAAGTTTTCCGGACCTGGGAGCGTGTTGTTGGCGACGGGCATTTTGGGCGCGACGGTGATGCCGCACGTGATCTTCCTGCACTCGGCGTTGATGCAGGGGCGGATCGTGGTTCGCAATCCGCAGCAGATGAAGCGGTTGTTTCGCTACGAACTGATCGACATCGTGATTGCGATGGGATTGGCGGGAATGATCAACGCGGCGATGTTAGTGATGGCGGCGAAGACGTTTCACGCGGCAGGATACACGGACGTCAACGCGATCGAGATGGCGTATATGACGTTGGAGAAGCTGCTGGGGCACTGGGCGAATTTCGTATTCGCGTTGTCGCTGTTGGCCGCGGGTCTTTCCAGTTCGGCGGTGGGAACGATGAGCGGCCAAGTGATCATGCAGGGGTTCTTGAACTATCACATTCCGGTGTGGCTGCGGCGGGGAATTACGATGGCGCCGGCGCTGGTGGTTATCTTCGCGGGTTTCGATCCGACGCGGAGCCTGGTGCTGAGCCAAGTGGCGTTGAGCTTCGGGCTGCCGTTTGCGATCGTGCCGTTGTTGTTGTTCACATCGCGGCGGGACCTGATGGGGCCGCTAAAGAACGCCCGGCTGACGGTGGTTGTGGCCAGCGTGGTGACGGTTCTGATCCTGGCTTTGAACATATTCTTGTTGTACGAAGTGTTCACAGGGGGCTGACATGCTCAAGCGATTGTTGGTGCCGCTGGACGGATCCACGCTTGCGGAGGCGGTGTTGCCCGTGGCGGGTTTTCTCGCGCAAGCGTCCGGTGCTCGCGTGGTATTGCTGCATGTTGTCGAGCAGCATGCACCGGCGACGGTGCACGGCCATCGACATTTGACGAGCGCCGAGGAGGCGGAGAACTATCTGGCGGATGTGGCGCAGCGAGGCTTTCCGCCGGGGGTTGCGGTGGACTGGCACGTTCACCGGCGTCAGACGGGCGACGTGGCTCACAGTGTGGCGGACCATGCGGACGAGTTGGAGTCGGACCTGGTGATCATGTTGGCGCACGGGCGGAAGAGTTTCCGGCACTGGTTGTGGGGAAACCTGGCGCAGCAGGTGGTGCGGCAAGAGGTGGTACCCATGCTTCTGCTGCACCCGGGGCCGGAGGACAAGATTCCGGTGCCGTTTCGCCAATTGTTGGTTCCGTTGGACGGTCGGGTGGAGCACGAGGCGGCGCTGCCGATCGCGATCGAGCTGGCGCGTTTGTCGTCGGCGCCGATCCGGTTGTTGATGGCGGTGCCTTCGCCGGGCGATCTGCGGGGGCCGGATGCTGCGACGGGGCAGTTCATGCCGACGGCAACCCGGGAGATGCTGGAGACGCTGGAGACGGAGGGGGCGCGGTATCTGGAGGGGCAATTGACGCGATTGCGGGCGGAAGGGACTGAGGCTTCGGCGACGGTGGTACGAGGAGACCCAGCCTCGGTCATTTCGGAGATGACCGACGAGTTGAAGGTTGACCTGGTGGTGTTGGGCACGCATGGGACGGCGGGCGTGGAGGCCTTTTGGGCAGGTAGCCTTGGGCAGCGTCTAATTGGGAAGCTGCCTGCGTCGTTTCTGCTGGCGTTGGCGCCGCCAGTCGGTTAGCCGTGCTTGGTGGGAGCCCCCGGCGGCGGTTCGCGTTGGACACGGAGAGTCTGGGGATCGGGGGCATTCTTCGCCGACTGAAGAGGTAGCTCCTTGTCGGGTGAAGCTGTATAATCGTCGCGCGCAGTGCGTGGGGGGTGGGCAATCACCTCAGTTCAGGACTAGCAGGCCATCGGACCTATGTCGCGATCTCAACGCAAGGACAGACCCCGCCGGGGCAAACCCAATCTGGCAGACCAAGCCCGCAAGGCAGTGAGCGAGGGCGAGGGTCGGAAGTCGTTCTACGCGTCGTACTTTACACCGGCGGCGATTCGCGAGACGCTGGAATCGGTGATCATCGCGTTGGTGGCGGCGTTCTTGCTGCGAGCGTTCGTGGTGGAGGCGTTCGTGATTCCGACGGGGTCGATGGCTCCGACCCTGATGGGACGGCACAAGGACGTTACGTGCGCGAAGTGCGGGTACTCATACCGGGTCAACGCCAGTCCGGAGATGGACGAGCAGGAGCGGCCGACGGGCCTGGGGGTGATATCTGGGACGTGTCCGATGTGCCGATTCACGATGGACCTGAGTACAGAGAACACCCTGAAGAAGAGCTTCCCATCGTATTCGGGCGATCGGATTCTGGCGGGGCGGGCGAACTACGAACTGGGGAATCCACGGCGCTGGGACGTGGTGGTGTTCGAGTTCCCGTTGAACGCGAGCGTGAACTACATCAAGCGTTTAGCGGGACTACCCGACGAAACGTTGCGGATTCAGTATGGAGACGTTTGGATCAAGCCGGAGGGGGCGGCGGAGTTTGCGTTGTGCCGCAAGCCACCGGGGAAGATCTTGGCGATGATGCAGCCGGTGTACGACAACGATTACGTTTTGCCGGAGATGGTGCGCAAGGGATGGCCGATGCGGTGGACATCGGCGGAAGGGGGCTGGAAAGCGTCGGACGATCTGAAGTCGTTCAGCATCAACGGGACCGCGGCGGGCGAGGCCTGGTTGGAGTATGAGCACGCGGTGCCGGGCTACGAAGACTGGGCTTTTCGGGTTGGACTGCTGCCGGTACCACCCCAGCCGCCCAGGGCACAACTGGTGAGCGATTTCACGGCGTATGATACGAACGTGAATTGGCGCGTGGGGTCGCCGGGGGGAGGTTTTGGGCAGCCACTTCCGCGGGCATTTCCAGAGGGTTTCGGACAGCAACCGAACGCGCCGGCACTGGGGCTGAACTGGGTGGGAGACCTCGTCGTTGAGTTCGAGGCGGACGTCAAGGGGGAGAGCGGTCAGCTTGCGGTGGAGCTGGTCAAGGGTGGGCATCCGTTTTTGTGTGAGCTGGATTTGAAGCAAGGCACGGCGGAGTTGACGATTCCGGGAAGACAGGGCGCACGGCCGAAATCGACGACCGGCATTCGCGGGCCGGGTAAGCATACGGTGCGTTTGGCGAACGTGGACCAGCAGTTGCTTCTTTGGATCGACGGCCGTTTGGCGACGTTCGATGGGCCGACGACGTACGAAATGGAGGAGGTCAACACGACGGTGCCGAACCGAGAGGATCTGCGTCCGGTGCGGATCGGCTCGCAGGGCGCGGGGATGGAGGTGAGGCATTTGAAGGTATTGCGCGACATTTACTATATTGCGGTGAAAGCCCGCACCGAGGATGCGCCGCCGCGGGTGATGTGCGATTTCGATCCGTCGGCGCCGGATTACCCTTACACGACGCTGTCGCAAGATCGGGTGGCACGGTTCTTTTCGAGCGAGGCGCAGTGGGGAGTTTTCGGGGAACGGCGAAGTGTCCAGTTCGAGTTGGGCAAAGACGAGTTTTTCATGCTGGGCGACAATAGTGCCGAGAGCAAGGACAGCCGTCTTTGGGGCGAATCGCAGCATTATGTGAGTCGCGACTTGCTAATCGGCCAAGGGCTGGTTGTGTATTGGCCTCATTCTTGGCATCGGATCCCGGGGACGCCGATCCCGTTTCCGTTCTTCCCCAACTTCTCGCGGATGGGACGCATACGATAGAGCAGGGGTCGGACAACGCCCGGGAGAAGCACGATGCGAATCCTGACGATCAACAGCGGTTCTTCGAGTCTGAAATCGGCTTTGTATGAGATGGGGCAAGCGGAGACGCTTGTGGTTTCGGGCGCCATGGAGCGGATCGGCTTGCGGGCCGGTCATTTTGTGATGCGCGACGCGGCTGGGAAGACGCTGGTCAGCGACGATGCGGAGTTGCCGGACCATGATGCCGCATTGAAGACGCTGTTGAAATGGCTCGAGGGGGCGTATCCCGATCAGAAGCTGAGCGCGGTGGGTCATCGGGTGGTTCACGGAGGGCCGGAGTATCGGGAGCCTCATCGGATCACGCCGGAGCTGATGGGGGCGCTTCAGGAGTATGTTCGCCTGGCGCCCGAGCATTTGCCCCATGAGTTGAAGGCGATTCGGGCGGTCGAGCATCACTATCCGGGTTTGACGCAGGTGGCGTGTTTCGACACGGCGTTTCACCGTCACATGCCGGAGATTGCCCAGCGTTTTCCGTTACCGCGGAGCCTGTGGAACGAAGGCGTGTTTCGGTACGGTTTTCACGGCCTGTCGTACGAGTACATTGTGACGCGTTTGCGGGAGGGATCGGTCGGGGAGGCAGACGGCCGGCTGATCATCGCCCACTTGGGCAATGGGGCGAGCATGGCGGCGGTGCAGGAGGGGAAGGGGATTGAGACGACGATGGGGTTTACGCCGGCGGCGGGGCTGATCATGAGCACGCGGTCAGGCGATCTGGACCCGGGGGTGCTGCTGTATCTGCTGGAAGAGAAGAACCGCAGTGCATCGACGCTGCACTACCTGGTGAACCAACGGGCCGGATTGATGGGTGTTTCGGGGAGCTCGTCGGATATGCGGGATTTGCTGGCGAGGGAGGCCGACGATCCGCATGCGGCCCAGGCCGTGGCGATGTTCTGTTACCAGGCGAAGAAGTATGTGGGAGCGTTGGCGGCCGTTTTGGGCGGTTTGGATACGCTGGTATTCACGGCAGGGATCGGCGCCCGGGCGCCGGTGATTCGGGCGAGGATCTGCGAAGGGCTGGAATTTCTGGGCATTCGGCTGGATGCGGGGCGGAATGACTCCAATGCGCCGGTGATAAGCAGCGACGGGAGTTCGGTCAAGGTTCGGGTGATGAAGACCGATGAGGAATTGATGATCGCGCGTCACACGCGTAATCTTCTTAACGACGGTGGCCTTGCACCGGCAGGGCGTTGAGACCGGATCACTCGAAGTGCAGGAACCTGATCATGGATCAACCGTTGTCTGCGGACCTGTTGCAGAAGATCGACGCTTACTGGCGCGCGGCGAATTACCTGTCGGTGGGCCAGATCTACCTTCGCGACAATCCACTGTTGCGGGAGCCGCTGAAGCGCGAGCACATCAAGGCGAGGCTGCTGGGTCACTTCGGGACGACACCGGGGCTGAACTTCGTGTACGTGCACATGAATCGCGCGATCAAGAAGTATGATCTGGACGCGATCTACATCACGGGTCCGGGCCACGGAGCGCCGGGGATCGTGGCGAACACGTACCTGGAGGGAACGTACAGCGAGGTGTACTCGCACATCTCCCAGGACGAGGCGGGGCTGAAGCGGTTCTTCACGCAGTTTTCGTATCCGGGGGGAATTCCGAGCCACACGGCACCGGAGACGCCGGGTTCGATTCACGAGGGGGGCGAGCTTGGTTATTCGCTCTCGCACGCATACGGCGCTGCCTATGACAATCCGAACCTGTTCGTGGTGTGCGTGATCGGTGACGGCGAGGCGGAGACCGGGCCGCTAGCGACGAGTTGGCAATCGAACAAGTTCCTCAACCCGGTGTATGACGGGGCGGTGCTGCCGATTCTGCATTTGAACGGATACAAGATCGCGGGTCCGACCGTGTTGGCGCGCATCAGCCACGAGGAGCTGGAGGCGTTGATGCGGGGGTTCGGTTACACTCCGTGGTTCGTCGAAGGGGACGATCCGGACACGATGCACCAGTTGATGGCGGCGACGCTGGACAAGGTGGTGGAGGAGATCCGCCGAATTCAGGCGGAGGCCCGTTCGAAGGGATCGTCGGAGCGTCCGCGTTGGCCGATGATCGTGCTGCGGACGTTGAAGGGCTGGACAGGGCCGAAAGTGGTGGACGGGCTGCCGATCGAAGGGACATTCCGCGCCCACCAAGTGCCGATGGGCGACATGGATCGGCCGGAGCACCTCAAGATTCTGGAAAAGTGGATGAAGAGCTATGGGCCGGAAGAGCTGTTCGATGAAGCGGGCACGTTTCGGCCGGAGCTGGCGGAGTTGGCGCCGAAGGGGCACCGCCGCATGAGCGCCAATCCGCATGCGAACGGCGGGCTGTTGCTGAAGGAGTTGAACCTGCCCGATTTTCGGAACTACGCGGTGGACGTGCCGGCGCCGGGGCGCGTGAAGGCGGAGGCGACGCGGATTCAGGGGCAGTTGCTGCGCGAGGTGATTCGCCTGAACGCCGAGCGGCGGAACTTCCGCATTTTCAGCCCGGACGAGACGAATTCGAATCGCTGGTCGGCAGTGTTCGATCTGACGAACCGCCAATTCATGGGCGAGATCATCCCCATCGACGACCACGTGGCGACGGAAGGGCGGGTGATGGAGATGCTGAGCGAGCATCAGTGCCAGGGTTGGCTGGAAGGATACCTGTTGACCGGCCGGCACGGCTTCTTTTCGTGTTACGAGGCGTTCATTCACATTGTGGACGCGATGTTCAACCAGCATGCGAAGTGGTTGCGGACGATTCGCCGTATTCCGTGGCGGCGGCCGATCGCGTCGTTGAACTATCTGCTGACGTCGCACGTTTGGCGGCAGGACCACAACGGATTCAGCCACCAGGACCCGGGATTCCTGGACCTGGTGGTGAACAAGAAGGCGGAGGTGATTCGCGTTTATCTGCCGCCGGACGCCAACACGCTATTGAGCGTAACGGATCACTGTCTGCGGAGCCGGAACTACGTGAACGTGATCGTGGCCGGGAAGCAGCCGGAGTATCAGTGGCTGAACATGGAGGAGGCGATCAAGCATTGCACGGCGGGGATCAGCATTTGGGAGTGGGCGAGCAACGACAAGGGGAGCGAGCCCGACGTGGTGATGGCCTGCTGCGGCGACGTTCCGACGCTGGAGACGCTGGCGGCGGTGGACTTGCTTCACGAGCACGTTCCGGACCTGAAGATTCGGGTGATCAACGTGCTGGACCTGATGAAGCTGCAGCCGCCAAAGGAGCATCCGCACGGGCTGAGCGACGCGGATTTCGACGCGTTGTTCACGACGAACCGGCCGATCATCTTCGCGTTTCACGGTTACCCGTGGTTGATTCACCGGCTGAGTTACCGCAGGACGAACCACGCCAATCTGCACGTGCGTGGTTACAAGGAAGAGGGGACGACGACGACACCATTCGACATGGTGGTGTTGAACGAGCTGGACCGATTCCACTTGGTGGGCGACGTGATCGATCGCGTGCCGCGATTGGGCGCGACGGCGGCCTACGTGAAGCAGGCGATGCGCGACAAGCTCATCGAGCACAAGCAGTACATTCTCGAGCACGGCGAGGATATGCCGGAGGTGCGGGAGTGGACCTGGACGGAGCGATAATCGCCGGCACGGCATTGTAGGCAGCCGCGTTTCCGGGAAGTATCATAATATGGCACGTTGCGATTGGGCGCGGCGTGGCACTGTGAATGGTACTCCTGGGAGCAACTGACATGAGCGGCTATCGCGTCACGAATCGAATGAGGATCCGCGGCTGGGTTCTCGCGGTGGTGCTGGCGACGTTTCCGGGAACCGTGTCGGACGGGGAGGCCACGATCGCGGCCGAGCCATCCGGAGCCCTTCTGAATTCGACGGCGGGCCTGCCGTTTGATGCGGCGCCGTTCGGCGAGCCGACGTACGACTCGCAGGCGCAGAGCTACAGCATTGAATGGGGCGAGCCTCGCAAGATCCGGCGGGTCGTGGTGGACTTCGCCGAGGATTCGCCGATGCCGGCGATCGAGACGATTCGGGTACAGTACTGGCACCAGAACTGGGACGGCAAGCCGGATCCGATCATGGCGGAGAGAGGGGTCGCGGACGCCGGCTGGACGAAGGTCGACGACTGGACGAACGGCCGGTGGAAGGACGCCAACACGCGCAGCGAGGTGAAGCCCAGGCGATATGTGTTCACGTTCGCGCCGACGGGCGAGAAGGAGTTTTCGGATCTTGGCGAACCGGGCGTCGGGTATCGCAAGACGCTCAAACTGCGGTTGCTCTGCGAGGACAAGCTTCCGCGGCCCGCTTGTGTGCGGGCATTCACCGATTCTGTGTGCGAGGTTCGGTCCGTGCGGATTCACTTCGGGGAGCCGGCGATTCGATCGTTGGGATTGGGCACGGGTGACTCGGGGCGGCTGGAGGTGTACAACGGCACGCTTCTGTCCATGCGAACGACGGGCGAACCTACGGAAACGAAGGGGCCGGACTTCGCGTGGCGGCTTGCCGGTCGACAAGGCACTCTGGAGGCGGTGTTGGTGACGGCCGTGGATCCGATCGATCCAAGCTACGACCGGACGATCGTCACCGTGCGATCTGAGGCACGTCCGTTTTCGTTCGCGGTGGATGAAGTGGTCGGCCGCCGCCGTGTTCTCGTCGACGACCTGGGCGTGCTCGTGGTGCGCGGCGATGATGCGATCGGTTTGGAGGATTATCGGAAGGCGCGGAGCGAGTTTCCGGGGCAGACGGTATACGATCGCGTGTTGGAGATGCGGGAGCAGACGCTGTCGCGGGCGTGGAACGACATGCCGCTGAAACGTCCGCTGTATTTCGTTCACGGTTTGCCTGGCAATCGTAATGTGATCCGCCAGGAGGCCAACGGGGATTTCGACATTACGAGCAACAACCATTGGTTTCATTTGCCGACCAGCCCGAAGGACACACAGCGGAAGGACTGGGAGGGCGATTGGCTGTCGTTGGATTTTGGATTTCCATCAGAGGACCATCGGGCGGGGCGGGAGCTGCGCGAGGGATATTTGCCAGTGCTGCGGACGTGGTGGGTCGACGGGCCGATCTACTATGAGCAATCGACCGTGCTGGGGAAGCTCGGCGGGGATTTGAACGACGTGCAACTGGACGATCCGACGCTACTAGTGATGCAGATTCGGGTGCTGAACGTGTCGGCTTCCGAGGCCGGGGTGGCGAGGCTGCACTTGACGTCGCGGGCGGGCGGGAGCGAGAAGCTCGTAATTCGCAAGGATCGCGTGCTGAGCAAAGGGAAGAGCCACGACCGGCTGCGCTATCTCTTCGAGAGCGGGGATCGGGGCAGAATCGCGGAGGCGGGCGACGCATTGGATTGGTCGTTGGAGCTGGCACCGGGCCAATCGCATACGCTGGTGGCGAAGATACCCACGATCACATTGAGCAAGGACGAAGAGATCGATGCGCTTAAGCGCCGGGATTTCGCGGTGGAGAGCGGGCGGGTGTGCGATTTCTGGAAGAAGCTCACGGAGGCGGGCGCACAGATCCGAACGCCGGAGCCCTGGCTGAACGATTTCTACAAGGCGCACGTTCGGCATTTGGAGGTGAACTGTCTGCGCGCGGTGGGCGCGGCGCGGCGTCATCCTCACGTGGGCACATTCAGCTACGGCGATTTCGCCAACGAATCGGCCATGATGGTCAGCGATCTGGATCGCCGCGGTCGGCACGAGGTGGCGCAGCAGTGTTTGCAGGGATGGCTCGACTTCCAGGGGACGGTGCCCTTGCCCGGGAATTTCAAGACGACGGACGGCTTGTTCTACGGAGCGGGAGGGCATGAGGCCATCGGGTACAACAAGCATCACGGGTACGTGATGTGGTGCATGGCCGAGCACTGGCGATACACGCGGGACCGGCAGTGGATGGAGCGAACGGCGCCGAAGCTGGTGAAGGCGTGCGAGTGGGTCATCCGCGAACGTCAAGGAACCATGCGGACGCGAGAGGACGGCAGCCGGCCGATTGAGTACGGCTTTCTACCGTCGGGCGGGTTGGAGGACGTTCAGGACTACTGGTACTGGATGGCCACGAACGCTTGCACGGCGTGGGGTTTTCAGGCGTTGGCGGACGCTCTGTCGGATTTTGGGCATCCGGAGGCACCGCGACTAGTACGGGAAGCGAAGGCATACCGTGACGATGTGGTGCGCGGGCTGGAAGAGGCACGGATTCGCGCGCCGGTCGTGCGGCTGCGCGATGGGACGTACGTGCCGAAGTATCCGTCGCATCTGCACATGCGCGGCCGTTCGCTCGGATGGATTCGCGAGACATTGGAAGGCTCGATCATGCTGCTGTTGACGGGGCTGGTCGCGCCGGAGAGTCCGCAGGCGGCGTGGATCGTGAAGGATTATGAGGACAACTTGTACATCTCGGACCGGTACGGCTACTCGATTCCGGTATTCGACCGGTTCTGGTTTTCGCGTGGCGGGTTCTCGATGCAGGCGAACCTGCTGGACGGGCCGTATGCGTACCTGATGCGCGACGACGTGCAACATTTCGTGAGGGCCTATTTGAACGGATTCGCGTCGGCCTTCTATCCGGAGATTCGCATGTGCAACGAGCACTCGAAGCCGGAGCTGGGCTATCCCGCCGGGGACCATTTCAAGAGTTCCGATGAAGCCCAGTTGACGTACTGGTTGCGATTGATGTTCGTTCACGAGCGGGGGGACGATCTGTGGCTGGGGCAGGGCATTCCGCGGTATTGGCTAGTCGACGGGCAGACCGTGGGCATCGAGCGGGCGGCGACTCATTTTGGGACGCTTTCGCTGGAGATCCATGCGGAGACGGCGAAGAAGCAGATCTCGGCGGTGCTGACGCCACCGGAACGGAATCGGCCGAAGCGTATCTATCTGCGGCTGCGTCACCCGGAGGGCAAACCGATGCGGAGTGTGACGCTGAATGGGGCGAAGTTCGACCAGTTCGACGCCGGCAAGGAATGGGTGATCTTGCCAGGGACGCTGCAGGGTAAGCAGGAGATCGTGGCTTCGTACTAGAGCGTGTCGCACTGAACTGCAGCGTTTGTGGCGGCGTGTCTCTGCGGTTTCGAAAGCGCAACACACGTTGCACATACGCCGGTGCGCTCTAACGCGGATTGCGAATTCCCGGTCGCTTGGGTGCGCAAGGGGCGAGGCGGCGGGCGCTACGGTGTCTTGCGGATGAGCCAGACTTCGGCCACCTGGCAGCCACGGCCGTTGCCGCGGTAGTCTGGACTCTGGGTCCAGGCGAGCGTCAAGGAGCCGTCGTGAGTGGCATCGGGCGGGACGTCGAACTCGACGGGGCGGACGGGGTGTTGCTTGGCAAGATAGGGATGGACTTCGAACTGGTCGTCGGCCACGAGCCGCATCTTAGCGGCGAAGTTGTCGCCGGAGTAAACGACACGGACTTTGTAACGGGCCTGGGGATCGAGTCCGTCGTAGTGGAGGCGCAGCGGCGAGTCGTAGCGCGTTTCGGTGTAAGCGCGCCAAGCCGTCTTGGCGCTCGCATCGGCGTCCGTACCCAAGAGGGGCGCCTGGCGATATTCGGGATCGGACTGGGCGGGCGGCTGGCAGACGAGGTGCGGCCGTTGGACGAGGCTGCCGAGGTTGTCGTAGAATCCGCCGGGGCCGGGATTGTTCCAGTTGACGATCGTGTCGAGTTGGTGGAGGCGTTGGGGCTCTTCGTCAGTCTTGCGGATTTCGGCGAAGCGGTCTTTTAGCCATGTGCGGTCATTCAGGGGGACGTCGATGAGGTCGAGGTTGGCGCCGCGGTCGACGCCGATGGCCTTGTAGCGCGGCACGCTCAGTTGCATGCGGATGCTCTGGTAGAGGGCTTCGGCCAGCTCGAAAACGCGGGCGCGGAGATCCTGGGCGACCGGGGTCACGACCGCTTTGTCGAGAATTTGCTCGGCCTGATCCATGGCGACCAGCGCGCCGAGGCGAGGCGACTGGCGCAAGACGTCGAGGGCCTGTTGCTGGAGCTCGGTTTCGTAGGCGAGGCGACGCGCCACGTAGGCATCGTAATAGGCGCGGTAGAGGGCCTGTTGGAATCGCCACTGGAGCAGCACTCGGGGTGACGCCGCTCGCTCCATCGTTTGGAACTGGGCGAGGGTCGTGAACACGTCGCGATTGGTCAGCAGCGGGCCGTGCCAGTTGCGCTCCAAGGCGAGCAGCCCCTGGGCGAACGGATCGGCCAGTTCGTCGGCGACGAAGTAGCGGCCGTATTGGCGCAAGCATTCGATGATGGGCATGTCGGGGTCCCAGCCCAGGCAGCTCCAAACGATCTTGTTGACGTCGTCGTTGCAGCCTTCGGAGTAGGTGAGGAAGCCGATGGTGTACTTGTCGGTTTGCCGGATGATGTTGGCGAAATCGACGGGCCGGGGATTGATGACTTCGCGTTGCTCGGTGAAGCCGTAGGCGGGGTCCCACTGGCCCATGGGGAACTGGCACTGGACGGAGTGGGTGATGTCGGGATAGTGGCGGATCGGGTAGGTTTTGGGAACTGCTTGGCGCAGATCGGGGAGCGGGATTCGGTTCTGCGGCCCGTAGGCGATTCCGTTGAGCCAAGACGGCTGGCGGGTCTTGAGCAGGTCGAGGAACTCGGCGGTTCCTTCGAGATTGAAGCTCTGCGTGGAGACCCAGAGTTGTGTTTTGGGGTGGGCGCTTCGCACCGCGACGGCGGCCTTTTCGAGGAAATCGAAGAGGTGGGCGGGGGCCAAGTGGCCGGGATCGCCGCTGGGGACGAAGACGGCGTCGACGCGCGGCAGCTTTGAGAGCACGTCGCGCCACTCGTCGAGGGCGGCTTGGATGGTTTCGGGCTTGGCGTAGTTGACGCCCATGGCCGGATACCACACCCAGACGTCGAGCCCGTAGTCGTCGGCCAGTTGCGACACGGCCTTCATCATGTCGATTTGGGATTTGGGGAAGTGGGGGCTATCGGAGTCGTCGTCGGTACGGGGTGGCAGTAGCTCGATGGCATTGGTGCCGAAGACGGCCAGATCGCGCAGGTACTGCTCCCACATGGGAACGGTCCAGCCGTCGTAAGTATTCACCTTGGGACGAAAACCGAGTTGGTGCCCTCGAAGTGGATACTTGGGCGCGGTGGTGATGTCGAGGCTGCCGGACACGCATACCTTGTCGCGGGTCATGTGCATGGCGCGGAGCAACCGCCCGACGCCAAAGAGCACGCCGCGGGGGTCGTTGCCGGCGACGAACACGGCTTTGCCGGCGACGGAGCGCAAGGTGAAGCCTTCGGGGGCGAGCGGAGCGGGCTTTTCACGCCACGACGCGGCGTGCGGGCCGGCCAACGATTTGAGGTGCGAAACCAAGTCGACGGCGATCACCGGGCGGTCGTCGCCGGGCCAAGCGTGCGCTTCGGTCCAGCGCAGGCGGGAGCGATGTTCGACTTCGTCGAGCAGGAGATCGACGGCTTTGCGCTGGGGCCCGCTTATATCGGGCGGGGTGAGGACGACGGCGTGGGTCAGATCGATTTCGGTAGCGGGAGATTTGTCGTCCGCCCTCGATGGGCCGTGGAGTGTGGCGAGAAGGATTGCCGCGAAAATCGCGGTGACAAGTCGCGACGCGACGACTGGGCTCATCGACGCGGGGAGCGGCGAGTCGGGACGGCAAGGGAAAGGATTGAGCCGAGATTGCGGGAGTCCGTTCGTTGGCGTGCCGCGGTTGTTGCTGTGGCCGTTCATGGCGCGGTCCCCTTGCTGGAATCGGGACGGGTTGTCGGGACGCGAGAAGTACTACGCTATCATACTCTGCACACCCCTTGGGGTTCCAATAGGTGGCTGTGGGCGGCCGGCGGTAAAGGCGCGAGAGTGCCCAACCGTAGCAGGGCTTGGGGGCGTCGTTTCTCGGCGTTTTCGGGACTTTCTGGACGATCGGCCGGGATGCGCGGGTGAAATCTCGGAGGCGGCCGTGGTGAGCGATTGGGTGGAATCAGGCGGGGCCAGCGAGGGTGCGAATGCCGAAGCGGTCGGCGCCGGGGGAGCTGCCTTCGAAGACGTAGGGCTGACAGCCGCGAGCGTCGCCATAGCGCGAGACGATGCGATCCAAGGCGGGCCTGGCGTCGCGCCGGCCGAGCACGGCGACGGTGCCGCCGGCGCCACCTCCGGTGATCTTTGCGCCGAAGATGCCTTGCTCAGGTCCTTCTTGGCGGGCGAGGGCCACCAACAGATCGGTCGCCGCACTGGCCAAGCCGCACTCGGTGTAGGCGTAGTGCGACTGGTACATGAGGTCGCCGAGGAGCCGGAAGGCTCGGTCGGAGGCGGCGGAGCGGGCCAGCTCGGAGAAGAGCTGCACGCGTTGGTTCTCTTCGACGGCGTAGCGGGTATTGGCGCGGACGCGGTAGGGAAACTCGGGCAAGCAGCGCGTGAACGGATCGACGTGGTTCTGGGCGGCGGCCAAGTACGCGGCGCCGGTCAGCGTCTCGGGGAGCGCCGCCTCATAGCGCTCGCGGAAGAGGGACAGGGGCACGTTGGCGAGGTAGCCGCCATAGCGCGGGTCGGTGAAGCGGGGAATCTCGCTGGAGGCGTCGGGTGTGACCGGGAGGTTTTCGCGATCGCAGATGAGTTTGTAGCCCATGAAGGCTGCGGCGCGGGCGGCTTCGTACTCGATACCGGCCACTTCGTGGCTGGCGCCGGAGTCGACTGCCCAGCACTGGAGCTGGCGGGGCAGGCGGACGAGCGGCTCGGGATTGCAGGGTTGGCAGACGAGGGGCAGGACGCAGTCTTCGTCGCCGAGCACGACGGTGATCTGGTCCATGACACCGCAGGCAGAGCCGGCGACGACGTTTTCGACCCACTGGCATGCGAGGGCCAGGTCAGTGCCTTCGAGGGCGATACGGTACGCGGCGCAGGCGGCTTTCATGACGGCGACTTCGATGGCGGCCGAGGAGCTGACGCCCTTGTTCAGAGGCACCTGCGATTCCATGTAGAGGGTGAGGCCGCGGTTTTGGACGAGGGGGGCGAAGCGCTTGAGGAGGTAGTGGAAGTTGCCCAAGACGTAAGCGGTCCAGCGCAGGTCGGGGGAGGCGTTGACTCGGGTGCGCAGGGCCTGTTCGTCGCGGACATCGTCGAGCGGGCACTGGACGAGGTCTTTCCATCCGGCCTGACCGGCGGTTTTGTTGAGGAGCACGAGGCGATCATCGTCGCGGAGCTGCGCGGCGCACCAGGTGGCTTCGCGGATGGTCATCTCGAAGACCAGGCCGCCGGTGTAGTCGTCGTTGCCGCCCATCAGGTCCAACCTGCCCGGGGCGCGGGCGATGAAGAGCGGGCGGCCGGAGCGGAACAGCTCGTTTCGACTGAGGAGGTCAAGAACTGTTTGTTCGAACGTTTCTTGGAAGGTCGGCATGGGCAAGTTGATCTACCAGAGCCAAACGTAGAGGGCGACGAACATAACGATGAAGAGTGCCCACCACAGAACGACGCTTTTGTACCAGGGTCGTTTCGCGATTGTCGCGGGGAGCCGGAGCATGGACGGGCGCCAGAGCAGGCCGTAGGCCTTTTCGGGCGGAGGAGGAGGCGTGAGCAGGCTGACGACGATCATGAGAACGACGCTGCCTCCGAGGACGAGCAGCCCGAAGACGTAGATATTCTCGATTGCCTTGGGGAGGAAGGGGTAGAATTTCTGGAGGTAGGGGACGGTCACCAGCGGGAAGGAGGTTGCGAGCGTAACGGTGGCGGCGGTATTGGTCGCCCGAGGCCAGAAGACGCCGACGACGAAGACGGCGACGGTCGGGCCGGCGAGGAGGACCCAGATTTCCTGGCAGTAGGCGAAGATGTGCTGCCACATGCCGACGATGGGGACGCAGGCGATGCCGATGATGAGGGTAACGACACCGCACCATCGTCCGACGGTGATGAGGCGTGCCTGGGAGATTTCGCGGCGGTAGACCTGGTGGAAGATATCGATGGTGAATACGGTGGCCGTGGAGTTCACGAGCGCGGAGATCGTGGACATGATGGCGCTGACGAGCGCAGCGAGGATGATACCTTGGAGGGCGGTGGGGAGGAGGGCCGTCACGAGGAAGGGATAGGCCTGGTTGGGATCTTTGAGGCCGGGATTGATGGCGTGGGCGATCAGTCCGGGGACGGCGACGGAGAGTCCGAGCAGCGCTCCGAGAAAGCCGCAGAAGACGATACCGATTTTGGCATGCCATTCGTCGCGGGCAGCCAGGCAGCGCTGGTTGATGTATTGGTTTGTGCAGAAGTACCAGGTATTGGTGCTGATTGCGATGGCGAGGATTGCGGTCCAGGGGAGCGTGGGGTGGTCGGCGGGGAGGATCAGGTGGGCGCGGTCGCCGGTCGAGCGGATGGCATCCCATCCGACATGGTGCAGTCCGACGAAGAAGATGAGGAGTCCGCCTAAGAGGAGGAGGACGCATTGGAACACGTCGGTCCAGACGACACTCGCGAGGCCGCCGTAGACCGTATAGGCGCCGGTGAGCACGGCGAGGAGCACGGCCGACCAGAAGATGGGCGTGTTGAAGATATAGTTCAGCGCGACGCCGCCGCCGTAGAGGACGAGGGGGAGGTTGACGATCATATAGCTGATGACGGTGAGCCAGGCGAAGATGGCCCGCGGCACGGGTCCGTAACGGCGCTGGAGGAATTCGGGCATGGTGGTGACCTTGCCGCGAATGTAGAAGGGGATGAAGATCCAGATGAGGACTGAGAGGGCGACGAAGTTGAGCCATTCCCAGTTGGCGACGGCGAGTCCGTACGTGTAGGCGTAGCCCACCTCGCCGATGAACTGTTCGGTGCTGATGCTGCTGGCGACCATGGAGAGTCCGATGGCGTACCAGGGGATATTGAACCCGGCGAGGAAGTACTCTTCGGTGGTTTTCTTCTCGCGCCGAGCGACGCGGAATCCGATGAACGCGACGATCGCCAGATAGGCGAGAAGGATGACCGTGTCGAGCAGACCCAGTCGCACGGATTCCAGTAGTCCCAAGAGCATGGTGAGGTCTCCGCTTGGATGGTTCAGTTCATCGGCGATACATGGCGAGGACGCTTTCGATCAGGTAGTCGATCGCTTCGGGAGTCTGGCGCGGGTGGATGGGGAGCGTGACCAAGTGGTCGCCGATCCGGTCGGCCACCGGGAACATGCCTTTGCGGTAACCGCGTTTGCGGAAGGCGGTTGTCCAGGGGAGCGGGATATAGTGGGTTCCGATCTTGACACCGCGCTGGTGGAGCATCTCGTAGACGAAATCTTCTTTGGTGCGTCCGAAGCGGTCGGGGTCGATCATGACGGGATAGAGATGGAACACGTGGGTGTTGCCGTCGGCGATCCTGGGAAGGGTCAGGCCGGGGACGTCGTGGAGTCCTTGGGTGAGGCGAGCGGCGTTGGCGACGCGCCGCTGGTTGAGCGCGTCGAGTTTCGCGAGTTGCACGAGTCCGACGGCGGCCTGGATGTCGGTCATGCGGAAGTTGTAGCCGCAGTCGTCGAAGTCCTGGAACCAGAATCGCTTTTCCATGGGGAAGCGGTTTTCGTCGAGGCTGCAGTACTTGGTGCTCTTGCCGTAGACGCGGGTGCAGTGGGAACGGTACAGGGCGATTCGTTCCATGAGGTCAGCGTCGTCGGTGACGATCATGCCGCCTTCGCCCAGGGTGGACATGTTCTTTTGTTCGTGGAAGCTGAAGCAGCCGGTGGTTCCCATGGATCCGGCCTTGCGGTCGCGGTATTGGGCGCCGACAGCGTGGCAGGCGTCTTCGACGACGTGGAGGGCGTGCTTTCGGGCGATGGCGAGGATGGGATCCATGTCGCAGCATTGCCCGTAGAGATGGACGGGGATGATGGCGCGGGTATTGGGGCGAATGGCGTCTTCGAGCGGGCGGGGGTCGAGGTTGTAGGTATCGGGGTCGACATCGACGAAGTCGATTTCGGCGCCCAGGACGGCGGCCGCGGCCGCGGTGGCGATCCAGGTGACGGGGGTGGTGATGACGCGGTCACCGGGGCGGATGCCGATGGCGACCATCGATAGAAACAAGGAGGCGGTGCCGTTGGTGGTGCAGCGGGCGTATTGGACACCGCAGTAGCTGGCGAAGGCTTTCTCGAAGGCGATGCACGCCTCGCCGCTGGTTGGAGCGCCTTTGGCCAGCACGTCGAGCAAGGCGGCTTTTTCTTCTTCGCCGTACTGGCTGCCGAACTTGATTTGGAGGTCATGCTTGACTGGGGGATTCATGGTTCTGGAGATCCTTCATCTGCAGGACGAGGTCGAGGCCGGCGGACAGCGTCTGCATGGGAGTGGTGAGGAGGCGCCGGGCTTTGGCGTTGTCGAGGGAGGCGTCGTTGGGGCGCGGCGCCCGACCGGGAATGGCATTGGAATCGGCGGCAAGGACCAGCCGGCGCGGGTAGCCGAAGCGCTCGGCGAGAAAACAGGCCATTTCGAAGCGATTGAGGCGGGTAGAGCCGGCGAGGTGGATGGTTCCGGTGAAGTCGCCGGCAGCGATTTCCAAGAGGGCGCGGCCCACGGTGATCACATCGACGGGCGTGCGGATTTCGTTGGCGGGGAAGGTGACCGGAGCTCCGCGCGCCAGCGCGTCGAGCATACGGGCGAGAAAGGAGTTTCCGGCGCCGAGCACGGGCAGCCCCATGACAAGGGACAGTCGGGTGACGACGCCGCGGGGGACGGTTTGTCGCACGACTTGTTCCGCGTGCACCTTGGTCTGGGCGTAGTGGTTCAGCGGCCGGGGCGTATCTTCCTCGGAGTACATGCCCTTGGTGCCGTCGAAGACGCTGTCGGTGGAGCAGAGGATGAGCTTGGCGCCGGAGTCGCGGCAGAGTTCGGCCAGATGGCGGGTGACGTCGACGTTGACGCGCTGGGCCTGCGGCTGGTTGTTCTGGCAGTAGTCGATGTCGGCCAGCGCGGCAGTGTGGATGACGGCGTGGGGGGCGATGTGGGCGAAGGCGGCTTCGAGGCGGGGCGCGTCGCAGAGGTCGAACCGGTGGACGTGGAACGGTGCCGACGGATCGGGATCTTCGGTCAAGGAGAGGGCGTGAACATTCCATTGGCCGCTGCGCGCGGCTTGCCAGACGACGCTGCCGGCTACGAAGCCGCCGTAGCCGGTGACGACAAGCGTTTGCTGCATGACGTTGCTCCCATTCAGAGCTTCAGCGGATAGGTCCCAAGTTTTCGCAGGGTACGGATGGCCAGTTCATAGCTTTCGGGCGTGACGTTGCTGGAGATAGAGTGATCAGATTGGAAGATCCAGCCGCCGCCGCGGGCGGCTTGGAGTTTGTAGCGGACTTCGCGCCGAATGGCTTCGGGGTCGCCCTTTTCGAGGACGCGGACATCGAGGTTGCCGACGAACGCCAGGCGGCCGCCGTACTGCTGTTTCAATTGGACGACGTCGAGGCCGGCCTTGGCTTCCAGGGGGTTGTAGCCGTCGAGGCCGATGCGGACGAGGTCGTCGAAGATATCGCGGGCATCGCCGCAGCCGTGGTAGATGGTCATGAGGCCGTGCTCGTGGCAGAGGTCGATCAGGGCGCGCACGTGGGGCATGAGCAGTTCGCGCCATCGGCGAGCGCCGAAGAGCATGCCGTTGACGTAGGCGACGTCGCCCCAGATGTACATGCCTGAGAGGCGGCCCTTGCCAGCGTCGATCTGGGCGCGCGTGAGTTGCAAGAGATACTGGCCGACGCGATCGACGAATTGCTGGAAGAGCTCGGGGTCGGTGACCATCCAGTAGAGAGCGTTTTCGGAGCCGATGATGCGCCACAGGTATTCGTAGGGTTCGCAGATGGAGCCGAAGACGGCGAAATCGTCGACGTATTGGTCGACGCGCTGGTCCCAGGGGGGCAGGTTTCGGACTAGGTCGTCGCCGACGCCGTTGATCTGATCGTCGCCGCCAGCGTTGAACCGCGCGGGCGCAGCGGGGTCGTCAAACTCGAAGGCGGCCATTTGCTCGGGCTGGGTGACGGAGAAGGCCTCGTAGTGCGGCATCGGCTTGTCGCCGGAGCGGCGGATGGTGGCGCCGAAGCCCGTCTTGAGGACGATGTCTTCGCCGGACTGTTGGACAATTTCGAAGGGTTGGAGGTGGGGATCCAGATTGGGCGTGATGACGATGTAGTCGAGGTCGAAGTGGCGGTAGGGGTCGAAATCGTCGCCCATCTTGCAGCGGTACTGTTTGAGAAAGCCGGTCCAGAAGAACTCGCCCACCGGAACGCGGTCGCCTTCGCGGTGGGACAGAGCGCATCGCAATCGCTCGATCTTTTCAGCGCTTTTGGACACGGTCGTATTCCTTCGTTGAGAGAGCAATGAGGTCCGGGTTAGCAAGTCAATACTGGCATTCGCGTGCGGCGTCGGCGAAGATCTTGAGTTTCTCCGGCGGCATGTCGAAGAAGTGATCGCTCAGGGAACAGATGTAGCCACCATGGGCGCCGACGGTTTCGAACAGTTTGTGGACGGTTTGGCGAATGAGTTCGGGTGAGCCGTCGGTGACGACGTTGAACTGGTCGACGCCTCCGATGAGGGCGACTCGGCCGGCGATTTTTTCGGCCAGTTCCCAGGGCTCCTGGTTGCCGCCCACGCTGGGCGGGGCGAGGGTTTCGGAGGCGTCGCAGCCGTTGGCGACGATGTGCTCTTCGATTCCGCGCGTGCCGCCGCAGGTGTGGTAGGTGACGAGGAAGCCCAAGTCGTGGAGGGCGTCGTGGATCTTTCGATCGTAGGGGAGGCAGAACTCTTCGTGGAACTTGGGGGACATGACCGTGGAGGAGGAGGCGCCGCCGCCGGTTTCGACGAGATCGAATTTCGCGCCCTTCATGGACGCGACGAATTGCAGCTTCTTCTCCAAGAGGATGCTGAGCAGCACGTGGACCCACTCGGGCTGGTCATAGCATTTGAAGAGCAGATCGTTGATATCGGCGAGGCAGCAGGCGTGTTGCCAGCAACCGGCCTGATCACCCCAGACGAAGCCGCGCACGATTCCCGCATCGCCGACTTCGTCGTAGAGCTTGACGATGGGGGCGAGGTCCAACGGCGGGACGGGCATGTAGCGGCGGATGAGGTCCAGGTCGTCGTCGTGTTTGATGAGGTACTCGGTGATCCAGGTGGTTTTGCGGTCGCCGGCGGTCTTGTAGGTGAGCGTTCCGTCGGGCGTGGTGATCGCGTGGTGCGCGGCGCGGTTGTCGGGATCGTCGCTGACGATCGTGATTTCGTCGACCCACTGGGGCGTTGAGAAGCTGGTGTTGTCGGCCTCGGTCACCCAGAACTGGCCCATCGATTCAAAATACTGGATCTGGGCATCCATTCCGAAGCGCTGGAACGCTTGGAGGGCGCTGATGCCATCGAGGTACGTTTCGAGGTGATAGGGCTGCCACTGGTGCAGGGACACGGGGAGCCGGTCGGGTTTACCCCGGTTGAGCGCGCACAAGAGACGTTCTTTGCTGCTGGTCATGGCGAGGTCTTCTGGGTTGTGGAGAACCGATAGACGCACGTTTGCCGGTAGGTCTGTCCGGGACGCAAGATGATGGACGGAAAGTTGGGGTGATGGACCGAGTCGGGGAGATGGCCCGTTTCGAGGCATAGGCCTGCGTGCTTGCCGTAGTGGCAGCCGCGTTTTCCACAGAGGTGGTTGGGCAGGGAGTTGCCCGTATAAAAGATGACGGCAGGGGCGGTAGTGAGGACGTCCATGGCACGGCCGGTTATGGGCTCTTCGACGCGCGCGACGGGGGTCAGTTCGCCGGTGGGGTTGCTGCGCAGGTAGGCGAGGTCGAATCCGCCGGTTTGGGCGAAGCGGTCGCGAATTGGTACGGGATGGGCAAAATCGAGGAGGGTATCGGCGACGGGAACGATCTGGCCGGTGGGCGTCATGGCGGCGTCGGTGGTGGAGTAGTGATCGGCGTCGATGCGGACGACGTGGTCGAGGACATCGAGGGCGGCCGCTCCGGCGAGGTTGAAGTAGCCGTGATGGGTGAGATTGACCGGGGTGGGTTGGTCGGTGGTCGCCGTGTAGTCGATGCGCAGCTCGTCGCGGTCGGTGAGCGTGTAGACGACCGTTACGTCGAGGTTGCCGGGGTAGCCTTGGTCGCCATCGGGGCTGTGGTAGGTCAACCGGAGCGACGGTCCGTCGGGGTCTGGTTGCTCGGCGGCCTGCCAGACGACCCAACTGAGACCTTTGGGGCCGCCGTGGAGATGGTGGCCTTGGGGGTTCAAGTGGAGTTGGTAATGGTGGCCGTCGAGGTCAAATTGTCCGCCGGGAACGCGAAAGGCGACGCGGCCGACGATGGCGCCGAAGTAGGGGCTTTGCGTCTCATAAGAGGAGAGGTCGTCGAAGCCGAGGACGACATCGTCGAGCTGGCCGCGGCGGTCGGGCACGTGAAGCTCGCAGACGGTTGCACCGAGAGTGATCAGCGAGGCACTCGAGCCGCAGGCGTTGCGGAGGGTGTAGCGGTCGACGGCGGTGCCGTCGGTGGTGGTGCCAAAGGGCTGTTTGTGGATGTTGGCGTTGTTTTGGATGGCAGGTTCCCCCTCTGATGGACTTTGGTATTTTAGCAGGCTTGGTCGGAAGGCAAAACGCCCCGGTTTGTCTTTGGGTTGGTGGGTTGGATGTGCAGGTTTGTTGGAGGTTTCGACGGAATTGAAGATGCCCTTACCCTCGGCCCCTCTCCCGCTTGTGGGCGAGGGGAGGTGTGTTGCGGGTGCGGCACAGCCGAGGGCGGCTGTGCTCCATGGCGGGCGAGGGGATTGGGCTAGGCGCCGGGGAGCGAGGGAGGTGGGTGGGGATTGGGCTCATTGACATTATGGCGGGCGGGTTAGATACAATGGCAGATGGGGGATGGCGCTGGATGAGGGAGCATCGGGGAAGGTTATGAGAATTGTTCGCGTGGAAGCATGGCCGGTTACGATGCGGCTGGGAGAGCCGTATGCGGCTGCGTACGATGTGCTGGAATCGACGACGAACGTCTTCTTGCGGATCGTCACCGATCGGCGGATTCTGGGCTGTGGTTGCGCAGCGCCCGACCAGCAGGCGACCGGAGAGACGACCGAAGGAGTTCTCAACGCACTGCAGACGGTCGTGGAGCCGATTCTCAAGGGCGCCGATCCGTTGCGTACGGCGTTGTTGCTGGAGCGATTGGGGGCGGCACTGCACGAAGAGCCCTCGGCGATGGCGGCGGTGGACATGGCATTGCTGGACATCGTGGGCAAGAAGTGCGGTCTGCCGGTGTGGAAGCTGCTGGGAGGATACCGCGAGTCGATCCGCACGAGCGTAACGATCGGGATTCTTCCGGACGATCAGACGGTTCGGCGAGCCATCTACTGGGTCGAGCAGGGTTTTCAGGCCCTGAAGATCAAGGGCGGGCTGGATGTGGAAGCGGACATTGCGCGGGTGAGGAAGGTGAGGGAGGCGGTGGGGTCTCACATCGGCCTGCGTTTCGACGCGAACCAGGGTTTCACGGCGGAGCAGGCGCTGTGGTTCATCGATCAGACGCGGGAGGTTTGCCTGGAGACCTTGGAACAGCCGACGTTTCAGGCCGATCCGGATTTGCTGGGGCGCGTTGCGAGCCGTGGTTCGGTGCCGATCATGGCGGACGAGAGCGTGACGACGTTGCGCGACGCATTTCGCCTGGCGCGGCAGGATCTTGTGGACATGCTCAACGTGAAGTTGATGAAGGTGGGCGGGATTGCCGAGGCGTTGCGGATTTGCGCGGTGGCTCGCGCGGCGAAGATGGACGTGATGGTGGGTTGCATGGACGAGTCGGCGCTGGGCATTGCGGCCGGGCTGCATTTCGCGTTGGCCAATTCGAGCGTGGCATTCGCCGACCTGGATGGGCACCTGGGTTTGCAGGGGGATCCGGCGGATGGGGCGGTTCGCTTACACGCGGGGACGCTCTTTCCGAGCGAGCAGCCGGGATTGGGATTCGAGGTGCGGGACTGACTCGGAGGAAGAAGAGAGGCGGGTCGCCTGGATGGAGAGATTATTGATCGAGTAGTCGTGTGATGGAGGGTCTTGAGGTGAAAACGACGTTGCTGAGGCTGGCGGTTGCGGCGGGTGCGATCCTGTGGTGCGGCATCGGTTTTGGGCAGAAGCCGGTTACGATCGTGGAGCCGCCTGGCAAGGAGCTTCGGCCATCGACGGGGCCAGAGAAGATCGTGCTGATCAACGGGCGGTTCGTGACGCCGGCGGGCCGGTACGCGCTGACGCAATCGTATAGCTGGGGAATGGCGCTGTCGGCCGACGAGTCGCGGGCCGTTCTGCTGGACGCGATGGCTTTCCAGACTATTTCGACGGCGGAACCGCGGGTCATCGATCGTATGCCACCGTTCGGTGCGAAGCCGCCGAAGTGGCTCGAGCAGGGCACGTATATGGGTTGCGCGTTTTCGCCGGACGGGAAGAAGTTGTATCTGAGCAGCGCGAACCAGGGACTGATTGTCGTCTACGACCTCGATGAGAAGCGTGTCGTCGCCGAGATCGGCATTAACGGCGGGGAGTATCGGGACAGTTTTCTCGGCGACTTTGTGTTGAGTGCGGACGGCCGGTACCTGTACGGCGCGGACCAGTTCAATTTTCGCCTGGTCGTGGTCGATCTGGCCGAGGGGAAGGTGGTTCGATCGGTTCGCGTGGGCCGCAATCCGTTCGGGGTTTGCCTGTCGCCCGACGAGAAGTGCGCGTGGGTTTCGAACGTGGGGATGTTCGAGTACCCGTTGCTGCCGGGCGTGAAGCCGGGTTCGGGTCCGCACGCCGGTCTTTCGTTTCCGGCGTACGGAATTCCCTCGAAGGAGGCGGAAGAGGGCGTGGTGATCGACGGCAAGAAAATACCGGGGCTGGGCAGCCCGAACCATCCGGACGCGATGTCGGTGTTCAAGGTAAACCTGCAGAACAGCAAGGTGGAAGCGAAGATCAAGACGGGTTACCTGGTGGGGCAGCGGCGCGGCGACATCACTACGGTCGGCGGCGCGAGTCCGAGCACGGTGGTTGCCGGCCAGCGCTTCGTCTATGTGTCGAACGCGACGAATGACAACATTTCGATTATCGACTCGCAGAGCAACGAGATTGTGGGGCAGATCGACCTGGTGGTGCCGGGGTTGGAGACGCTGCGGGGCGTGCTGCCGTTCGCGATCGATTTGAGTCCCGACGGGCAGACGCTGTATGCGGCATGCGCGGGGTTGAACGCGGTGGCGGTGGTGGACCTGAAGAACCGGCGTTTGGCGGGGTATATTCCGGCAGGCTGGTTCTGCGCGATGGTTCGGGCGTCGAAGGACGGGAAGCGGTTGTTTGTGAGCAGCGCGAAGGGGATCGGTTCGGGGCCGAACGGCGGGAAGGGATTCGTGGCACCGGCGCGGGGCTCGCATCCGGGAAGCATCATGCAGGGGGTGTTTCAAGTGATCGACTTGCCGGACGCGGCGCGGCTGGCCGAGTACACGCAGCAGGTGGTGTCGAACACGTATCGGAAGCGAGAGGTCGTGGACGACGGGCGGAACCCGTTGCCGCCTGCGCCGGGTTTGCGGCAGAGCCCGATTCGGCACATCGTGTTCATTGTGAAGGAGAACCGGACGTTCGACCAGGTGTTTGGCGAGCGGAAGGGAGTGGAGGGGGATGCGACGCTGGCGGGTCTTGGGGTTCACGCGACAGTCCGGAACAAGAAGGGCGAGAAGGTTGAGGACGTGAACGTGACTCCGAATCACCAGGCGTTGGCGGATCGTTTTGCGTTGGGGGACAACTTCTACTGCGATTCGGACCAGTCGAACACGGGACATCGCTGGGTGGTGGGCGTGTATCCGAACGAATGGGTCGAGGTGAACGCCCGTTCGCGCATCGAGTCGCGATTGTTCAGTTCAGCGCCGGGTCGCCGTAACGTGAACGGTTCGAGTGCCACGATTCTGCCCGAGGACTATAACGAGGCGGGCGCGCTGTGGGAGCATCTGTATCGTCACAAGGTGCCGTTTTTCAATTTCGGGTTCGGGACGGAGATGCCGGCGAGCCTGGAAGAGCAGGTGCACAAGTACACGGGGATTCAGATGCAGGTGAGTTTTCCGTTGCCGAAGCCGCTTTTCGACAACACGTCGCGGAATTTCGCCACGTATAACATGAGCATTCCGGACCAGTTTCGCGTGGACATGTTCGAGGAAGAGTTTCGCGAGAAGTGGGGGAGCGGCAAGGAGAAGTTTCCGCGGTTGATCACGATGGTGTTGCCGAACGATCACATGGCGGGCGAGAGTCCCGACACGGGTTACCCGTTTTCGGAGTCGTACGTGGCGGACAACGATCTTGCGCTGGGGCGCGTGGTGCAGATGCTTTCGCAGACGCCCTATTGGAAGAACATGCTGATCATCGTCACCGAGGACGATTCTCAAGGCGGGCGGGATCACGTGGACGCCCACCGTTCGCTGGTGTTGCTGATCAGCCCGTACGTGAAGAAGGGCTACACTTGCAGCACGCTTCTGAGTTTCGGTTCGATCATGAAGACGATCTTCACGCTATTGGACATGCCGTGCCTGAACCAGTTCGACGCGACGGCGGCCTTGCCGAGCGATTGTTTCACAGATCAGCCGGATTATGCACCGTATCGTCTGACGCCTGTGGATCGGCGATTGTTCGATCCGGTCAAGGCGTTGAAGCCATTCGATCGCGGGTTCGACTGGAAGCGGCTTCTGGCATCGCCGGAGATGGACGATCCGGAGGACATGCGCGCCGGATACGAGAAGGAGGACCGGGAGTCGCAATAGTCGCGGATCGCGCCATGCCTACGTGGGGTGCGGTGGCATGGAAGGAGAAAGAGGAGGGCGCATCGACATCGGCGCCCCCTCTTGCATGGCAGCCAGGGGCCCACGCATCTTGTTCGCAGTCGATGCGGAGGCGGGGTCAGAGCGTGTGCGGGTGGGAGCGCAGCTGGAGCGACTTGCGCGCACACGTTCGATGGTCGGGGTCGTCGGAAGTGATTGTGGCAGTTCGGCCAGGATATTTTGACCGTGGTGGCTGGCACATTCTATCTCTGAACAAGGGCTGCCTGGCGCATTCGGCGCAAACGCTAGAGTTCAGCTTGTTGGCGTGATGGCGAGCGAAGGCACGGACTTCGAGACGAGCGGTCTCAGTTTGCCACCCCCTGCATCTGGAGGTCTTTTCAATCCCAAAATCCCTGCTAGGCTTATATTGACGTTTTGGGTGGAGCGGCTTTGGGTGGTCATGTTCAGAGTGTACGAGGCGAGATCACAGGAGAAGTCCATGGACTTGGCGGCGGGTGATCGAGTGTTGGTGAATGTGGCGCCGTTTATCGGATCGGAGCGGCGCGTGAAGGATTCCGTGACGTGCGAGATTCTCGCGGTTACGGAAGACTCCGTTCAGGTTCGTCCGGAACCGCCGTGTCGCGGCGTGGAGCTGTGGGTACAGACGCGGTGGATCGAGAGCAGACTCGGGACGCCTGCTGTCTGCGCAGGAGCGGCGCGGGTGTCGGTTTCGGCATAGCGATCGAAGCGCGTCGGGGTATGCGTTTCGCGTCCCCGAGTGTATTGCAAGAGACGGTGCGGAACGCCCGGAGCCGGGGGCTCTGGGCTTTTTTCTTTGGGCACCGGAGTGGGGCGCTCTCGTCGAGCGGTTGCTCATCCGAAGTTGTAGTGCTTCCGCACGGGCTGCTTCACTCGCCAGACGCAGTCCATTCCCTGGGGAAAGATGACCAGGTCGCCGGGCCCGAAGGTGACGGACTGGCCGCTGGCGTCGACGGTGACTTCGCCTTCGAGGATGAGGCAGGTTTCGCGCTCATCGTAGTGCCAGGGGAACTCGGAGATTTCCTTTTCCCAGATGGGCCACAGCTTCATGCGTTGCTGTTCTTCGGGGGTTGGTTTGCGGATTTCGATGGGCATGTTGCGTTCCTTGCCGGATGGGTTGAGCAGGTTCGTCGCGGGGATGAATGCGCTCGGTGATATGGCTTATGCGCGACCATTGCACGGACTGGCGTGACAGGCCGCGTGTGATCAGTTTAGCAGAAGTACGCCGCGCTCGCCCAGCCTTCTGTGGGCGGGGGTGCGTTTATCGGCTCACTCGGCGGCGGGCTGGTTGGCTGGGGCGGCGGGCGGGGTTGCCTGCTGCTTCATGGGAGCCACGCGGCGGATGACATAGTAGAAGACGGGAGTGAGCAGCAGACCGAACGCGGTGACGCCGAGCATGCCGCTGAAGACGGCCACGCCGAGGGTACGACGCATTTCGGCACCGGCGCCGTGGGCGACGACGAGGGGGACGACGCCGAGTATGAAGGCGAAGGAGGTCATCACGATGGGCCGGAGCCGGACGGTGCAGGCCTTGACGGTGGCCTCGAGGAGGGAGTCGCCTTCGAGCTGGCGATCCCGGGCGAACTCGACGACGAGGATAGCATTCTTGCTGGCGAGGCCGACGAGCACCACGAAACCGACCTGGACGAAGATATTGATATCCATACGGGCGAGGGCGACGCCGGCCAGCGCGCACAAGAGGCACATGGGGACGACGAGAATCACGGCGAGAGGCATCGACCAGCTTTCGTACTGGGCAGCGAGCACGAGGAAGACGAGGACGACCGCGCCGACGAAGGCGAAGATGGCCGTTCCGCCGGCGAGCGTTTGCATGTAGGTGAGCTCGGTCCACTCGTAGGCCATCGACTTGTCGAGTTGCTCCCGGCACAGGTTCTGCATGGTTTGGATGACCCAGCCGGAACTGACGCCCGGCAGGGAGTTGCCGTTGATGGCGGAGGCGGGGTACATGTTGTAGCGGGTGATCATGACGGGTCCGCTGGAATCACGGATGTGGCAGAGGGCACCGAGGGGCACCATCTGGCCTTGGTCGTTGCGGACCCGGAACTGGTTGACGGTATCGGGTGAGAGCCGGAACTTGCCATCCGCCTGGGCGTTGACCTGCCAGGTGCGGCCGAAGCGGTTGAAATCGTTGACGTAGTAGCTGCCGAGGAGGACCTGGAGCGTCTCGAACACGTCGGTCAAGCTAACGCCTTGGGCTTTGCACTGCGTGCGGTCGATATCGGCGTACATCTGGGGCGTGTCGGCGCGGAAGCTGCTGAAGAGGCTGGTGAGGCCCTGAATCTCGTTCCCTTTTTGGGCGATGTTATCGGCTTGACCGGCGAGTTTAGCGTAGCCGCTGTCGCCACGGTCCTCGATCATGAGTTTGAAGCCGCCGGCATTGCCGAGGCCATCGACGGGGGGCGCGCCGAAGACGCCGATTTGGGCATCGAGAATCTGGCTGTGGCAAAGCTTGTTGAGTTTCATGGCGATCGCCGGTCCGCTCTCGCGGGGATCCGTGCGATCTTCGAAGGGTTTGAGCGTGACGAAGACGGTGGCGTAGTTCGAGCTGTTCGCGTTGAGGATGATCGATTTGCCGGGGACGGCAACCGTGTGTGCTACGCCGGGGGTCTTGAGGGCGATTTTTTCGAATCGGGCGACGACCTCGGTGGTGCGGTCGAGCGAGGCGGAGTCGGGCAATTGAACGTTGCAAACGAGGTAGCCCTTGTCCTGGCTGGGGATGAAGCCCATGGGGACTCGTTCAAATCCGAGCCCTGTGAGGCCGAGCAGCCCTCCGTAGACGACCAGAGCGACAACACTTACGCGGAGCAATCGGCCAATGAAGCGGCCGTAGGCATCGGTGACCCAATCGAAGACGCGATTGAAGGCCCGGAAGAGGACTGCGAGGATGCGGTTGATGGGATGGACGAGTGTCCAGCCGAGTCCGGCGAAGACTACGAACAGGCCGGCGCGAATTGCCCAGGCTTTCCAAGCGACGAGTCCGTCGTCGACTGCGGGGAGGCCAAGGAGACTGACGACGATGTCTTCGAGCAGCCAGGCGGCGGCCGCACCGGCGATGAGGGTAATTCCCCACCAGGGGAGCGCCTCGCGGCCATCTTCTTCGTGCTGGCCGGGTTTTCGGTGTCCGAAGACAGCATTGGCGCGCGCGGGCGTCATGGTCATGGCATTGGTGGCCGAGATGATCATGGCGGCGGCGATCGTGAGGGCGAACTGGCGATAGAACTGGCCGGTGATGCCACCGAGGAAGGCGCTGGGGAGGAAGACGGAGCTGAGGACGAGGGTGATGGCAATGATGGGGCCGGTGATTTCGTCCATCGCTTTGATGGTGGCTTCGCGCACGGGGTAGCCCATTGCCATCCATCGTTCGATGTTTTCGAGGACGACGATGGCATCGTCGACGACAATTCCGATGGCGAGGACGAGCCCGAAAAGCGTGAGGTTATTGAGCGTGAAGCCCATGAGCTTCATGATGGCGAAGGTACCGACGAGGGAGACACCGACATCGATGAGGGGCAGGATGAGGGATTTCCAGTCCTGGAGGAAGAAGAGGACGACGATGGCGACGAGGATGATGGCGTCGCGGAGTGTTTTGAAGACTTCGGCGACGGACTCTTCGATGAACGGGGTGGTGTCGTAGTAGATACCGTATTTCAGTCCTTGGGGAAAGCGTTTGGACAGCTCGGAGACTTTTGCTTTGACTTCGTCGGCGACCTGGAGAGCGTTGGAGCCGGGCAACTGGAAGACGGCCAAGCCGATGGAGGGCATGCCGTCGAGGCGGCTACGAACGTCCTGGTTTTTGGCTCCGAGTTCGATCCAGGCGACATCGCGTAGCCGGCTGATGCGGCCATCCTTGCCCGTCTTGAGGATGATATCGGCGAACTGCTCGGGCGTTTCGAGGCGTCCGAGCGTGGTGATCGTGTATTGGAAGTCCTGGCCGGGCGGTACGGGCTGTTGGCCGAACTGTCCGGCGGCGACCTGGACGTTTTGCTCCTTGAGGACGCGAACGACGTCGGAGGCGGTGACGTTCCAGGAGGCCATCTTGTCGGGATCGAGCCAGATTCGCATGCTGTAGTCCTGCTGGCCGAGCAGGTTGACGTCGCCGACCCCGTCGAGGCGCAGGATTTCGTCGCGGATCTGGATGGTGGCATAGTTGCTCAAGTACAACTGGTCGAAGTAGCGTTTGCCGGTTTCCGGATTGACTTCGGAGAACAGATTGACGACCAGCAGGATGCTTGGGGACTGCTTTTTGACGGTCACGCCGGTGGCCTTGACGACGTCGGGCAGCACGGGATTGGCGAGGGCGACGCGGTTTTGGACGAGCACTTGGGCCATGTCCAGATCGGTGCCGAGGGCGAAAGTGACGGTGAGGTTATACGAGCCGTCGCTGCCGCTTTGGGAGGACATGTAGAGCATGTCCTCGACGCCATTGACCTGCTGCTCGATGGGTGCCGCGACGGTGTCGGCCACGACTTGGGCACTGGCACCGGGGTATTGGCAGGCCACGAGGACGGTCGGCGGAGTGATTTCAGGATATTGGGCGATGGGCAGAGTGAAGGCCGCTGCGAGTCCGGCCAATACGATAACGATCGAAATGACCCACGCAAAGACCGGGCGATCAATGAAGAATCGGGCAAACATCGTGGGGGCTCTCTCGCGACGTTATTTTTTGGCGGGCTCGGCGCTGGCGGCAGGCTTGGGATTGGCCGCGGGCTCAGGTTTCGCTTCGGGCTTGGTGTTTTCGTCGGGTTTGGCGGGCTTAGCGTTTTCGGTTGGCGCCTGGTCGGTCGAGGCGTCGTCCTCTTGCGGGCGCATGGGGCCCGGCTTGGGAGTGACGACGATGCCGGGGCGTACCATCTGCAATCCGCTAATGATGACGCGATCGTCGGGGTCGATTCCTTTCTCGATGACGCGAAGGCCGTTGTGGACTGTGCCTGTGGTGACGGGTCGATACTGGACCTCGTTCTTGGCATTGACGGTGTAGACGTACTTCTGGCCCTGTTGGCTCATAATGGCTCTGTCCATGACCTCCAAGGCCTTGAAGGGCGGGCCGATCGGCAGGCGGACGCGGGCGAAGAGGCCGCTGGCGAACTGGCGGTGGCCGTTGCCGACAATGGGGTTAGGCAGCACGGCTCGCAGGCGGATCGTGCCGGTGTTGGGGTCGACACGGTTGTTTATGAAATCGATCATGGCTTTGTGGGTGTAGTCGGTCTCGTCGGCCAGTCGAACCATGACAGGGAAGGCGTTGTCTTTTGCGCCGGGGATCTTTCCGGAGATGAGCATTCGTTGCAGGCGGAGCATGGTGCGTTCGTCGATGTCGAAGTAGACATAGACGGGATCGACTGTGACAATATTGCCTAGTTCCGTGACATCGGCGGTAACGAGGTTGCCGATATCGATGAGGTTCCGCCCGATTTCGCCGGCGAAGGGGGCGGTGATTCGGGTGAACTCAACGTTGAGCTTAGCCTGATCGACTTTGGCTTTGGCGGATGCAAGCGAGGCATCGGCTTCGGCGGCAGAGGCAGTGTATTTGTCGAAGTCTTCCTGGCTGACGGCGCCTTTGGGGAGCAGTCGCTTTGCGCGTTCCAAGTCGGCATTGGCGAGTTTCAGATTGGCTTGGCAGATGAGGACGTCGGCTTGAGCTCGTTCGAGAGCGGCGTCGTATTCGCGGGGGTCGATCTGGAAGAGGAGGGCGTCTTTCTTGACCTCGGAGCCGACTTTGAAATCGAAGCTCATGAGGTAGCCGGTCACACGAGAGCGGAGGATGACCGACATGGCGGCATCGGTGCGTCCGGGGAAGTCGGCGAAATCCTGAACATCCTGTTGCAGGGGTTTGCTTACGATGACGACGGTCGGTTCGGTTTCGATCTTGGGGGACTCGCCGCACCCGCCCGCGACGGCAAGGATGGCGACGGCCAGAAGTAGGCGGGCTGATTCAGTGGCGCGAGTTGCATGCATGGTTCACCTATCGCTCACGGTGGTTTGAGCGGGAGTATGCTGTCGTGGGGTGGACCTGGAGTGTCCCCGGCAGCCCGCAGGCTTCGCCACAAACATAGCTTTCAAGATGGGACGTCAGGCGCGTGCAGAGGGCGCAGCGGGACGAAACGCGCCGGCATCCACCCCGCGGAGGGGGTGGGTGTGTCTTCTGTGGCCTGAAACGGCCTGACTGGCGGGAACCGTGGGCAGCGGC
The DNA here is from genome assembly GCA_963674835.2 of Thermoguttaceae bacterium. Taxonomy (GTDB): domain Bacteria; phylum Planctomycetota; class Planctomycetia; order Pirellulales; family Thermoguttaceae. Next base: position 3,196,329 of record CAXXKC010000003.1, on the reverse strand, counting down.
CGGATGGTCGGCGTTCTAGCGTGTGGAGGTGAGTGCCGGTTCGTTGACCGGGGTGGGCTGTGCGATAACTTGGCTTTGGAGGCGCAGCTTGGCCAGGAGGACGTAGAGGAGGAAGCCGACGACGAAGGCGGCCAGTGGAGGGACGGGGATCTGTCCGGCGAGGCCCGGGAGGAAATTGGCGGCGCCGACGACGAAGCCGGCAGCCCAGGAGATCCAACCGGCCGGATTGAATCCGGCACGCGGACCGGCCCATTTCTGGTGGGAGAGGAGGAAGTCGGCGGCCATGGCGCCACAGATTGGGCCGAAGCAAGCGCCCATGATGGAGAAGATGGCGAGGACATCGCCGGCCCAACCGGTGACTGCGAGGAGGATGCTGGCCAGGGTACCCGTGCCGACGGAGAGGATGGGGCTGATCTTGGGAAGGGTCGTTTTGAGGCTGTTGGCGGCGATGGAAACCGAGAAACAGGAGCCCGGGAACGCCGTCAGCGCCAGCAAGTAGAGGAAGAAGTTGGCGCGGCGTGCGCCCACGATGTTGGTCATGAGGCTGGTCGTCTGCAACTGGTTGGGATCGGCGATGAGGCCTTTTGCGAACGCGCCGGCGACGATGAGGAGCGAGAGGCCGCCGGTGAGAATCATGATGCCGGCGACGCCAACCAGGCCGCCCAACTGGATGTCGTCTTCGTTGCGGTTGTGCATACCGAGATCAGCGCCTGCGGCGCCCGCCACGGCGAAGAAGCCGATGATGTAGGTGACCAACAGGTTGACGACACCCCAGATCGGCAGGATCGAAGGCATGGGTCCCAAGCGGTTGGCCGCCGCGGCCTGTGTGGCTGCACCGGCAAGCTGGACGCAATCGAACGAGTTGATTCCATCGACCGTGCCGACGAATAGCATCAGCAGGATGCCCAGGGGGATCAGGGGGAGGAACCTGGCGACTTTGGCAACGTATCGACTGGCTTTGAGCCCCAGGAGAGCGGCCAGAACGCACCATGCGACGGCCACGAGGGCGTGAGGGATGGCGGCGGCTGTCGGGTCGTTGCCGTAGAAAGGTGCACAGAGGAAACGGGCGACGAAGAAGGCGTTGATGCCGAGCCAGGCAAACTGGAATAGCCCCATGAAGAATGCGGGCAGAAGTCGGCCGCCGCGGACTCCGTAGGTTGAGGTGCCGACGATGTGCAAGGGGAGGCCTGTCTTGAGGCCGAGAAGCCCAGGCACGAGGTAATACAGGAAATGGCAGAGGAGGGCCGCAAGGACGAGACCGGAGAAGGCGACGGTGAGACCTTGGGCCAAGGTGCCGCCCAGGGCGCCGCCGCCGGTGGGGATATCCTGCCAGAAGACGAACCAGAGCATGATGCTGGCGTAGGTCTGGGCCGTGCATTTGTACCAGGCGACCCTGTTGTTGGGGGGCACAGGTTTGGCTGTGGCCACGTAATCAGGGAGCACTGACGCCATCGAGTTCCTCCCGCATAGGACGCAAGAGCTTTCGCTTCACCGGACTCGCGTCGAACGCGGGACCGAACCGTTGGACGCGGCCGAAGGTTCTATCTGCCCGTGGAAGAAGCTTCGGTCGGCCCACTCGGTGCAGCGGGAACCCCGTACCGAGCGGGGATATTTGCGAAGGCCAGTATAGCGGGTCGGAGGCCTAGATCAAACGGGTTGGAACTTGTTGCCTGAGATGGCGCGCGGGCGTGGTTGATGTCTTGGGGGATTACTCGATGAGGAACCAGGTGACGCCGGACGCGGGCACAGTGACGGGCAGTTCGACGCGGTACTGGCGGTCGAGTTGATACTCGGTCGGCGGGCCTTCTTCGCAGCGGATCGAGGCCGTGGTTTGCAGGCCCGTGTAGTACAGCGGCAACTGGAGGGTTTTGCTGACGGGGTGGTCCAACGGGTTGTAGACCATGGCGAGTCCCTTGGTCTTCAACTGGGGATTGACGTGCAGCCAGCAGTCGAGATGGCGTCCGTCGGCGCGGCGCACGTGGATGATGTCGGAGTCGAGGATGGCGCGGTGCTTCTTGTAAAAGTCGACCCATTTCTTGACGACGGCCTTGGTGGCGTCGGTGTCGTAGAGTCGCGGGCCGCGGTAGCAGGCCTGGACTCCGGCGCCGAAGACGTTGGCCAGATGGGCCTCGTAGTCGGCCAGATGCTCGGAAAGGGGTTCGATCGTGGCGGCGGCGCCACCGCCATGATACTGGACCAAGGGGACGAACATCCAGCCCATGGTGGGCGTCTTTTCCCACGTTCCGTCGTAGATGTTTTGGCGGGCGTGGATGATCTGCTGGGCGCGGGGCAGAGACCAATTGGTCTCGCGGTAGCCCATGGCGGTCTTGGTCGAGCCGGTGAGGAAATAGAAGTCGGGCACGTTGAGGTAGATACCCTGGGCGCGACACCATTTGTAGAGGTCGGTGACCATCTTCCACTGCTGCCACTGCGAGTCGTCCAAACCACGATGTCCGGGATGTTTGGTCGAGGCGCAAACGTCGCCGGGGTAGGAGCCATCGTGCTCGAGGACGTTCATGCCGGTTGCCGTGAAGAAGGTGCGGAGGTTGGCAAAGTACTGGCGGCCCCATTCGCTTCCGAGGCAGGGCGAATTGCCGAAGACGGCGCCGCCCGGCTTGCCGGTTTTGGGGTTGATTGCATCGGCGTCGGGGCTGATGGTGCGGCTGGCCAAGAGCGAGTAGCCGCCGATCTCGACGCCTTTTTGATGGGCGTAGTCGGCGAGTTGTTTCATTTTGGCCAAGTTGTCGGGGCTGGGATCCTCGATGTTGATGCCGCTGCCGAAGCTGAGGATGACCATTTCAAAACCGACCTCGGCGCACTGATCGATGGCGTTTCGGACGACGGCCGGATCGGTGGAAGTGACGTGCAGCAGGGTCGGGTTTTCGGTCACCCAAGGGGCGATGGTGCGGTACATGCGGCGAAGCGAGAGTCCGCGGCGTTCTCGTTCGGTGGAATCGAGGGCCAACTCGAAGGTGCGGAAGGTCTCGAAGGTCTTGCCCGGCTCGATGAGCTGATCGGGGCCGATGGGCGGGCGACTTTCGAGCTGGCAGGGCGTGCCGTAGGTGTAGTCGACCTGGGTCTTGTACTGGGGGTCGGCCACCCAGCGGGTCGTACGATTGGCGCCGCTGGTGGCCATGCCGCAGAAGGCATAGTCGCTTTCGACGTGAAGGTTGGGTCGTCGCCAACACGGCAGGTCTTCGACGGCGGATTCGGCTTCGACGACGGCGAGGATTTCGCTGGTGAACTTCTGCAGCCTGACGGTTTTCTGGCCGTGGTTTTCGACCGTGAGCCATTTGCAGAGCAGCGGAATGCCGTCGTACATCTCGTAGTGGATGGAGACGGTGATGCCATCGAGGTCAGATGCGGGTGGGGCTTTGAAATGCAGTGTGAGCGAGGCGCCTGGCGGTGGCCAGGGGAGGTCGGCGGCATAGCGGACGCGTTTCCAGGCGAATCGCTCGCGGGTGGGGCCGATTTCAAAGCCGGTCCATTGGAACGCGTCTGCGGCCGCGGTCATGGAGTTCAGCCATTCCGGGCGGAGATAGGCGTAGTTGGGTTGGCCGACGAGGCCGCCGACGTCGTAGTCCTTGCCGTTGAGTTGGAGCTTGGCTTCCGGCTTGACGCCTCGGAGGAGAGTTTCGCCGGTGATGAGGTTGTCGAGAGCTACGGTGGCGGCGTTTGGTGCAATGCGCCAAGTGCGCCGGACGAGGCCATTGGTCATGACGATTTCGCGTGGATCGGCGCCACGATAGACGGCGGTCTTCTGCTGGGTCGGCGCGATGAGCCAGTCGGCTTTGCGCGGAGCGTCGGGGTCGTGCGTGACAGGGGGCAGTGTCGCCGTGTCGGTGAGCACTTGCGGCTCGGCGAAGGCTGTCGGGGCAGCCGCCAAGAGCGTTAGTATCAGCCCGAAGCACGCAAGCGAACGAACGAGATGCAGGCTCATCTGGGCAGGTCTCCTCGGGTTCCAAGGGGGCGATATGCTTAGTGCATGTCGCACCTAACTGTAGCGTTCGCGGCGGCGTATTTCTACGGTTCCGAAAGCGAAATACACGTTACGGTTACGCCGACTGCACTCTGGTGTGCCGGTCTAGTTGGCGGCAAAGGGGATGTCTATTGATGTGGGGGCAGTTTGGCTGGTGGGGCTCGCTGCGCTCGGGGCACCCCTACATGTTTGGGAGTGGGAGGGGTTGTGAGCGCGCAAAAAAAGCCCCCGGAAAGGTTGCGTCCCAGGGGGGCAAAGGACACTTCACGTTTCCGGGAGCGATTGGTTCTCGCACGGCGCACGGGGCGTCGCGCACGACTCATTGTTGGGCGGCCCAAGGGCGGCCCATCACGTATTTCGAAGCGTACCGCATGAGCATCCATGCCGGCGGCGAACGCTTCGTGGTCCGCAGGAATTTGCCGGAGCGAATTCCCAGATGCAGACCCTTCCGCACGGAAGCCGATAGTCACTCATGGCCGCCCGTTTTCACAGGCGACTCATTTGTTCCCTCTTGAGGCGGCGAGAATAGGCCATTTGTTCAGACGCGTCAAGGTCGGTTTTTCCGAGAATTCGAAATGCCAAGCGTCAGGGATGCGGCGTTTCACTAAAACCTTCCGGCGGTGGTCCTTCGGTGAAGTAGACGTCGCGGTCGGGGCGCGAGCCGGGTGTGTGAATGTTCAGCATGGAAAGGGGCTCTTCGGCGGTGACGAAACCGTGCGTTGTGCCGGGCGGCAGGCGGAGGAAGTCGCCGGCGGCGAGCGGATACGGGCGGCCGTCGAGGAGGGCGGTGCCTCGACCGGAGAGGACGTAGTAGTACTCTTCGGCGATGCGGTGGAAGCTCACCCGAGTGCGCTGGTGCGGTCCGATCGTGACGCGATAGACGGTGCCGGCGGCCTCTTCGTCGGGTTGGATGAGGGACTCGATGGCGTAGGGTCCGAGGTGTTGGGTGCGGTCTGGATCGCCGGAGGCGCGGTGAATGAGGGAGAGCATGGGTGTCCTCCGTGGTCTGACATCCGAGGAGCGATGGATTGAGGAGTCGGCGGGCGGCGACTGATGTGCCGAGCGGCGCGGGACTCAACGATCCTTGCGATAGTGAGGGAACCGGTCCTGGATTGCCTGGACGGTGATCGCTTCGCCGCGCATGGCTTCCATGGCACGGACGGCGGCATCGGCAGCCTGGATGGTCGTGATGCACGGGACGCCGTGGGAGACGGCTGCGGCACGGATGTGGCCTTCGTCGGTGCGGGCGCCTTTGCCGCGCGGGGTATTCATGACGAGTGCCAGGTCGCCGTCGCGCATGTAGTCGAGGATGTTGGGGTGTCCTTCTTGGATCTTGCGGACTCGCTGGACGTTGATCCCGGCGTCTTCGAGGCGCTGGGCCGTGCCGCGGGTGGCGAGGAGTTCGTATCCCATGGCTTCGAGGCGGCGGGCCAGGCCGACGACGTGTTCCTTGGCCCGATCGGCGACGCTGATGAAGATTTTGCCAGCGGGCGGCAAGTTGGTGCCGGCGGCGAGCTGGCTTTTGGCGAAGGCGATGGAGAATCGTTCGCTGACGCCCATCACTTCGCCGGTGGACTTCATTTCGGGGCCGAGGACGATATCGACGCCGGTGAACTTGACGAAGGGGAAGACGGCTTCCTTGACGGAGACGTGGGCGGGGATGGGCTCGCGCGTGTAGCCCTGTTCGGCGAGGGTCACGTCGACCATGACTTTGGCGGCCGCCTTGGCCAGGGGCATGCCGGTGGCCTTGGAGACGAAGGGGACGGTGCGGCTGGCGCGGGGATTGACTTCGATGATGTAGACGACGGGGCGGCCGCCTTCGCGCTTGACGGCGTACTGGACGTTCATGAGGCCCTTGACCCTGAGCTCGCGGGCAAGCTTTTCGGTGGCTTCGCGGATTTCGGCGACGACGGGGCCCTGGAGGCTGTAGGGCGGGATGGCACAGGCTGAGTCGCCGGAATGAACACCGGCTTCTTCGATGTGTTCCATGACGCCAGCGACGATGACTTTCTGTCCGTCGGAGATGGCATCGACGTCGACTTCGATGGCGTCTTCGAGGAAACGGTCGATGAGGACGGGCTGGCCTTGGGCGACGATGAAGGCTTCGGTGACAAAGCGATCGAACTGGGCGTTGTCGTAGCAGATCTCCATGGCGCGGCCACCGAGGACGAAGCTGGGGCGCACGAGGGCGGGGAAGCCTACGCGCGCGACCTCGGCGCGAGCCTGAGTCATGTTACGGGCGATGCCACTGGCGGGCTGTTTGAGGCCGAGGCGATCGAGGAGGTTTTTGAACTTCTCGCGGTCTTCAGCGTCTTCGATCGTGTCGACGCTGGTGCCGATGATGGGCACACCGGCGTTGGAGAGGGCGCGGGCGAGGTTCAGGGGCGTTTGGCCGCCGAACTGGACGATGACGCCGTCGGGCTGGACACGATCGCAGATGTTGAGCACGTCTTCGGTGGTGAGGGGCTCGAAGAAGAGCAGGTCGGACGTGTCGTAGTCGGTGGAGACGGTTTCGGGGTTGGAGTTGACCATGATGGACTGGATGCCGAGCTCGCGGAGCGCAAAGCTGGCATGGCAGCAGCAGTAGTCGAACTCGATGCCCTGGCCGATGCGGTTGGGGCCGCCGCCGAGGATCATCACGCGGCGCTGGCCGGGCTGTTTGGGCGGCGTTTCGTCTTCGTCCTCGTAGGTGGAGTAGTAGTAGGGCGTGTAGGCCTCGAACTCGGCGGCGCAGGTGTCGACCGACTTGAAGGTGGCGACGATTCCGCGACGCTTGCGTTCGGCGCGGACGTCCAATTCGGTGCGGCTCCACAAGGTGGCCAGTTGCCGATCGGAGAAGCCGGACTGTTTCGCCTGGCGCAGCAGCGCGGTGTCGATCTGTTCGAGGCTTTCCTGGCAGCGGAGTTCTTCTTCGAGCTCGACGATCTGGTGGAGGTTATCGAGGAACCAGGGGTCGATGCCGGTCAGATCATGGATCTCGTCGATGGACATGCCGTATTTCATCGCGTAGCGCAGATAGAAGACGCGCTGGTCGTTGGCGCGGGCGAGCTTGGCGCGGACGTCGTCGATGGAAGGCTGTTCTGCGGTTCCCCAGAGATCCTTGCTGTCGCAGCCGAAGCCGAAGGAACCGATTTCCAGCCCACGGAGGGCCTTTTGGAAGGACTCCTTGAACGTTCGGCCGATGGCCATGGTTTCGCCGACGCTCTTCATTTGGGTGGTGAGCTCGGCATTGGCTTCGGGGAATTTTTCGAAGGCGAAGCGCGGGACCTTGGTGACCACGTAGTCGATGGTGGGCTCGAAGCAGGCCATCGTCTCGCGGGTGATGTCGTTGGGGAGTTCGTGGAGGCGGTAGCCGACGGCCAGCTTGGCGGCGATCTTGGCGATGGGGAAGCCGGTGGCCTTGGACGCCAAGGCGCTGGAGCGGCTGACGCGGGGATTCATCTCGATGACGACCATTCGGCCCGTCTGCGGGTGGATGGCGAACTGGATGTTGGATCCGCCGGTTTCGACGCCGATCTCGCGGATGACGGCGATCGACGCATCCCGCATGCGCTGGTATTCCTTGTCGGTGAGGGTTTGGGCGGGGGCGACGGTGATGGAGTCGCCGGTGTGGACGCCCATAGGGTCGAAGTTCTCGATGGAGCAGATGATGACGACGTTGTCGTCCTTGTCGCGCATCACCTCCATTTCGAATTCTTTCCAACCGAGGACCGACTCTTCGAGGAGAACTTCGTGGATGGGAGAGCTGCTGAGGCCGCGGGAGACGAGGTCGTCGAACTCGCCTCGGTTGTAGGCGATGTTGGAGCCGCTGCCGCCGAGGGTGAAGCTGGGACGAATGACGCAGGGGAGGCCGATTTGCTCGAGCGCCTCGCGGGCTTCGGCTAGGCTGTTGATGGTTTCGCCGCGGCAGACGTCCAGTCCGATGCGTTCCATGGCCGCCTTGAACTGGTCGCGTTCTTCGGCCTTGGCGATGACTTCGGCGTTGGCGCCGATCATTTCGACGTTGAACTGTTTGATGACGCCGTGCTCGGCGAGCTCCATGGCGAGGTTCAGGCCGGTTTGTCCGCCGAGGGTGGGCAACAGGGCGTCGGGGCGTTCGTGCTCGATGACCTTGGCGAGGACTTCCCAGGTGAGGGGTTCGATGTAGGTGCGGTCGGCCATCTCGGGATCGGTCATGATGGTGGCCGGGTTGGAATTGACGAGGACGACCTCGTAGCCTTCTTCGCGGAGCGCTTTGCAGGCCTGGGTACCCGAGTAGTCGAATTCGCACGCCTGGCCGATGACGATCGGGCCGGAGCCGATGATGAGAATCTTGTGGATGTCGTTGCGACGCGGCACGTCACGGTTTCCTTGTGGAGGGGGTCGGCGGACGACGGGACAGGGCGGTCGGGATCGAGTTCCCCCAGCCAACGCAGCCCACCGACCGCACAAAATTTTCTGATGTTAGCACGCGGGGCGCTGGGCTTTCAAGGGGCGAGGGTGTTTGGTTGGGCGCGATGCCTCCGGTTTAGGCACTATAACAGGACCGTCCTCGCTCGTTTGCGGGATAGGGCGAGCAGCGGGGTTGTGCCGTGTGTGTGGCCGATATGCGCAGGTAGGATCGGGGTGTGGACTGGGCCACTGGAAGGTAGCCTTCTATGATAGTCGGGTTGGAGTTCAGCTGCATAAACTGTTTTGGGATAGCCGGTTCTGTCGTGCTGGGCGAGGATCGGGCCTGACGGGCTTTCGGAGCGGCGGGTGAGAAGGGGAGAGTGTGTGCCGGTGGTTTGTGCGGCTGGGGAGCATTCGAGCTTGTGGAGCGGGGCGCCGCGGGGGTGGGGCCTTGATTGACATGACGCCGTAAACCGTTTAGAGTAAATATGTTGGCGCGTTTGTACCGTCTTCTTAGAAAGCCAGGGTGAGTAGCGTGGCGGACAAGGCCTGGGGCGGCGTGTTCAGTGAACCGGTCGATCGAAGAGTGGAGCTTTTTACGGAAAGTATCAGCTTCGACCAGCGGCTGTACGCGCACGACATCGAGGCGTCGATCGCGCATGCCCGGATGCTGGCAGAGGTTGGCCTGATTCGTGGTGAGGAGTGCCGCCAAATTGAGCAGGCGCTCGGCGAGATTCGCCAAGAAATTGAGCAGGGCCGATTTGCGTTCTCGGTGGCGTTGGAAGACATCCATATGCACATCGAGCGGTCGCTGGTGGACCGCATCGGCGACGTGGGGCGGAAGCTGCACACGGCACGCAGCCGTAATGACCAAGTGGCGACGGATCTGCGTCTTTGGGCGCGCGCGGCGATCGACCAGATCGATACACGGCTGGTGGCGCTGCAGCGTGCGTTCGTCGGGCGGTGCGACGGCGACCTGGATTGCATTCTGCCGGGGTACACGCACACGCAGCGGGCGCAGCCTGTGCTGGCGCCGCACTACTGGCTGGCGTATTGCGAGAAGTTCGAGCGTGATCGGCAACGGCTGGCGGATTGCCGACGGCGCACGAACGTGTTGGGATTGGGTGCAGCGGCGTTGGCGGGTACGAGTTTGCCCATCGATCGGCAGAAGGTTGCCGACTCGTTGGGTTTCGAGGGGGTGGCGGCCAACAGTCTGGATGTTTCGAGCGATCGGGATTTCGTGCTGGAGTTGGCGTTCGTGCTGACGGTGATCGCCGAGCATTTGAGCACGTGGGCGGAAGAGTGGATTCTGTGGTCGACGGTGGAGTTCAACTTTTTGAAGCTGCCGCAGGCATTTTGCACGGGTTCGTCGATCATGCCGCAGAAGATCAATCCGGACGTGTTGGAGTTGATCCGCGGCAAGACGGCGCGCGTGGTGGGGAATCTGCAGGCGCTGTTGGTGTTGGTGAAGGGGCTTCCGCTGGCGTACAACCGCGACTTTCAGGAGGACAAGCCCCGGTTGTTCGACTCGCTGGACACGGTGAGCGCGTCGTTGGAGCTGGCGGCGCCGCTGGTGGCGGCGACGGAGCTGAATCGTCCGGCGATCGCCGAGCGGCTGGATCGCGGGCATTTGGACGCGACGACATTGATGGAGTACCTGATTGGCCGAGGGATTCCGCAGCGGACGGCTCACGGGATCGTCGGGCGGCTGGTGCGCAAGGCGTTGGATGGTGACGTTCGGTTGTCGGACCTGGCGATCGAGGATTTTCAGGAGGCGTGTCCTGAGTTGGATGGCAGTGTGTATGAGGTTCTAGGGGTGAAGCGGGCGGTCGAGGCGATGTGCAGTTACGGCTCGACGGCGCCGGAGCAAGTGAAACATCAGATCGAGCAGTGGAAGAAACGCCTCCGATGCGATTCGGAGGCGAAGTGCGGAGCGAAAGAAGCAGTTTGATTCACGCGAGCCGGGAGAGAGCGGAGGCCGTTGGGTGGGTCGAGCGGAGCGAGTCCCGCCGGGCGATTGCGGCTGAGTTCGGTGCTGCGGCCGGCTTGTCCAGCCAGGGGAGAGAAGGTTGGGCGAGCGAAGACGGCGGGGGCCGACGTAGCTGAGTCCGAGTATCCGGCATGCCGCCGCAAGGGCGAGCATGTTTCCCGACGACATTTATGAGGGTGGCATTTCCCATGGCACATTTCTGTCGGATTGCGTTGTGCGTTGCGCTGTTGGGCCTGGTGTGGCTGCGGGGAGCGGCCGCGCAGCAGCAGGCGAACGGCGGTGCGAAGGCGCCTGCGGCAAACTCGGAAGAGCCCGAGGCGAAGGAGATGCCTGTCGTGGAGGTGAAGAATCCGGCGGTCGAGGCCATTTTGGAGACGAAGCCGAGCACGCCGAGCGAGCGCGTGCGCGCGGCGAAGATTCTGTCGGAGCTGGACCGGCCGGACCTGGCCAAGCAGTTCTTGCAGCAAGTGCTGGATGCCAAGCTGAACTCGGAGCAGTTGGCGGCGTTGGGGTCGGAGTTCGGTGCCGGTGTGTTCGTGAGGCTTTCGGCACGGGCGGACCTGGCTCCGGAAGCAGGGCAGTTGGCGGACGCCGTGCTCGAGGCGGTGAATCAGCAACTTCAGGCCCCAAAGCGGATCGCCGGGCTGATTCAGCAGCTCAGTAGTCCGTCGGCCGACGCGAGGTATGCGGCGATGGCGTCGTTGCGGGAGGCGCGGGAAGCGGCCGTGGGGCCGTTGGTAGCCGTATTGGCGGATCCGGCGCGGGCGGCAGAGCATGCCAATGTGCGGGCGGCGTTGCTGCGGCTGGGCGCGGACGCAGTGCCGCCGCTTCTGGGCATTTTGTATTCGCCCGACACACGGTGGAAGGTGGCGGCCATCGGGGTGTTGGCCGAACTGGGCGTGCGAGAGAGTGTGTATGAGTTGGTGGCGGCGTTGGCATCGCCGGAGAGTGACCTGGCCGTTCGGGCGGCTGCAAAAGATGCTGTGGAGATGTTGACGGGGCGTGTGCCAACGCAGGCGGAGGCGGTCGAGTTGCTGGTGAGGCAAGCGCGGCGGTATTTCGACGGCACGGAACTTCTGCCGGAGAAAGTGCCGGGCAAGGTGGAATTGTGGACGTGGGATAACAAGAGCAAGCAGCCGGTGGCGGAGCAGTTGAGTGCGGAGGACGCATCGTTGACGCTGGCCGCGCGGTTGGCGGCGGACGCTTATGCGATCGCACCGGATGAGGAGCCTGTCAAGCTGCTTCACCTGGCAACGCTGTTGGAGCGAGCGAAGTACGCCGGTGGATTGGGCAAGCCGTTGGATGAGGCGGCAGGGAAGCCGGCGGGCGTGGTTGCAGCGTTCGGTCCGAAGGTGGTGGAGAAGCTGCTGGCGTATGTTTTGGAGGCGAACCACGCACCGGCGGCGGCCGCGGCGGCGAGGATTCTGGGGAACATCGGCACTGGTGGCGACGTGTTGGGCGCGAGCGGTGAGCCGTCGCCCCTGGTGCGAGCATTGCGATCTTCGGATCGACGGGTGCGGCTTGCCGCGGCGGCTGCGATCCTGAGGCTCGCTCCGGATCGGCCGTTTCCCGGATCGAGCTATGTGCCTGAGGTGCTGACGTTTCTGGCATCGACGAGCGGGGCACGGCGGGCGTTGGTGGCGAGTCCGACGTCGGTACAGGCGTTGAAGATTGGTGGCTTCTTGGAGTCGCTGGGTTACCAGACGGACATTGCGATGACCGGCGATCAACTGTTGCGACAGGCGTTGGCGTCACCGGACTACGAGTTGGTGTTCGTCGATTCGACACTCGACGGCCCTCCCGTGCAGTTGTTGTTGCAGCAGTTGCGGCACGATTGCCGGACGGCTGATTTGCCGGTAGGGGTGTTTGCGCGGGCAGGGGATGAGGCGCGGGCGGAACACCTAGTGCGGCACGACCCGTTGGCGATGGCGCTGCCGCGAGTTCACGAGTTGGAATCGGCGCGGTGGCAGGTGCAGCATTTGATGGCGCTTACAGGTCGCGGCAACGTTGGACAGACAGAACGACTGGAAGAGGCGGGCGAGGCATTGGAGCTGTTGACGTCGATTGCGAGCGGACCGGATCAGGAAGTTTATCGGCTGAAGGGGGCGGAGCAGGCGGCGTTGACGGCGCTGTACGTGCCTGGGTTGACCGCGAGGGCCATAGCGTTGTTGGGCGCGTTGGGGACGGCGGAGAGCCAGACGGCGCTGGTGGACCTGGCAAGCCGCAACCGGCTGCCGCTGGAATCGCGGAAGGCGGCGGCGTTGGCATTCGGTCGAGCCGTGGAGCGGCGCGGGATTTTATTGACGACCCAACAGATTCTGCACCAGTATGACCGTTATAACCAGAGTGAGTCGGCGGACGTGCCGACGCAGAAAGTACTGGGGATGATTCTGGATTGCATCGAGGCTCCGACGCGGTCGACACGACCGGCCGAGGGAGCGGCTACGGCACCAGCGGCAACGCAAGGAAAGGATGGGTGACCGGAACCATGGGTCGACCTGCACCCGCGATTCTCAATGAAGACGGACCACCTATTCCGGGCTTGATCGGTTCGAGCCCGGCGATGCAGCAGGTGTACCGGCTGACCCGCCAGGTCGCGCAGTCCAATGCATCGGTGCTGTTGTTGGGCGAGACGGGGACGGGCAAAGAGTTGATCGCCAAGGCGATCCACCAGCTCAGCCCTCGTGGGAGCGGTCCCTTCGTGCGCGTGAACTGCGGGGCGTTGGCGGAGAACTTGCTGGAGAGCGAGTTATTTGGGCACGTTCGCGGCTCGTTCACGGGGGCCATCGACAACCGAACGGGGCGATTCGAGGCGGCGCACACGGGGACCGTATTTCTGGATGAGATCAACTCGACGACGCCGAAGCTTCAGGTGAAGCTGCTTCGCGTTCTTCAGGAGCACGAGTTCGAGCGGGTGGGCGACACGCAGACGATTCGCGTGGATACGCGTGTTGTGGCGGCGAGCAATCGGGACCTGGTAGAAGAGATCGACGGAGGGCGATTTCGCGAAGACCTGTACTACCGTTTGAACGTGGTGCCGATCTACTTGCCTCCTTTGCGGGAGCGGCCGCAAGACATACCCGATCTTGTCGGTCACTTTCTGAAGATATACAACGAGCAGAATCGGCGGCACGTACCGCACGTGGAGCGCAAGGCGATGGAGGCGCTTCAGGTGTACGACTGGCCGGGGAATGTGCGCGAACTGCAGAATTACATCGAGCGGGCGGTGGTGTTGGCGCCCGGGGACGAGTTGACGTGCGACCTGTTGCCGGAGGCGGTGCTAGGGCGGAAGGGACCGCGGATCGGACGGCACCGCGCGGCGGACCTGGAGAGCCTGGTGACGGAGCTTGTGGAGTTCGGACTGAGCGAGGCGGGGCCGCAGGAGGACAATCTGCACGCGAAGATCGTCAGCCGGGTGGAGCGGGAACTGATTGCCCAGGTGATGAGTTCGTGTGAGAGCGTTCAGATCAAGGCGGCCGCGCGGCTAGGAATCAACCGCAACACGCTTCACAAGAAGCTGGTCGAATACGAGTTGGAGAAGTAGAGTTGCGATGTTATCGGGAATCGGCATTATTTGCTTTGCGGGCAGCTACACGGTCGCGCTGGTATTGGAGCTGACGCGGCTGTTGTTTCGCAGCGGGCTTCGCGGGGCGGTGATGCTTGGCTTTGGCGCGGCGGGGTTCTTGGCGCAGACGCTGTTTCTGTACTATCGGGTCACTCACCCGGTCGGAATGCCGCTGTCGAGCAAGCAGGACTGGTACTTTGTGGCGGCATGGGTATTGGCCGGGGTGTATTTGTACCTGACGGCTTACCATCCGCGGACGGCATTCGGCGTGTTTCTTCTGCCGTTGGTCCTCGGGCTGATCGCGATTGGCACGTTCTTGGCCGATCCCACGCCTTTTCCACGGCAGCCTGCGTTGGAAGTGTGGGGCACGATCCATGGGGTCGCGCTCTCGCTGGGGTGCGTGAGCGTGCTGGTTGGTTTCGTGGCGGGCTTGATGTACTTGGGGCAAGAGCGGCGGCTGAAGCACAAGTCGCCGGTGGGCGGTCTGCGATTGCCCAGCTTGGAGTGGCTGCAGCGCGTGAACAGCCAGGCGTTGGTCACATCGCTGCTCTTCTTTGGGACGGGGATTCTGGCCGGCTTCGTTTTGAACACGATACGGTTGGAGCCGGGGGTGGGGCGCGTTCCGTGGCACGATCCGTTCGTGTTGACGATTTTGGGAATGTTCGTGTGGTTGTTGATCGCCACGGGCATCGTGATCTTCTACCGGCCTGCCCGCGCGGGTCGCAAAGTGGCCTACTTGACGTTGATCAGTTTCGTGTTTCTGGCGTTGGCGTTGGCGGTGGGTTTGTCGGGTCAGACGCAACATGGTGAAGGTCTGCGGAGGGCTCCGGAGAAGGCGGGCGGGGAGAATGCGCGGGCGATTCAGAGTGAGCCGAGCGCGGCGCGTTGGGAGTTGGTGGGGATTGCGGCCTGGGAGGACCTGACATGAACTTGCAGGTCATCGGGTGCAGCCACCACACTGCGTCGATCGCCGTGCGGGAGCGGTTGGCGTTTACGCCAGCCCAGTGCGGCAAAGCGTTGGAGCGGTTCCGGAGCGTATTTCCCGACGTGGAGGCGCTTCTGCTGTCGACGTGCAATCGGACGGAGCTGTACACGGCGACGGAGAGCGTGCCCATTCCGACACCCGAGCAGCAGACGGAGTTTCTCGCCAGTTTTCACGGATTGGACACCGGTGTCATCGAGGAGCATCTGTATGTTCACGCGGACCGTGCCGCGGTGAGTCACTTGTTTGCGGTAGCCTCGAGCCTGGACAGCATGGTGGTGGGGGAATCGCAGATTCTCTCGCAGGTGAAGCAGGCGTATTTGCAGGCGACCGAGTCGAACACGGTCGGCCCGCTGATCCATGCGGTGTTTCAGGCGGCGTTGCGGGTGGCTCGCCGGGTGGCGGGGGAGACGGCGATTCACCAGCGTCGGGTGAGCATACCGAGCGTGGCGGTGGTGGATTTCGCGCAGCAGATTTTCGAGCGTTTCGACGACAAGAAGATGCTGGTGATCGGCTCGGGGGAGATGGCCGAGGAGACGCTTCGCTATCTGCAGAACGAGGGCGCGCACGACGTGATGGTCGTGAACCGGAGTCCCGATCGGGCAATGGAACTGGCGCAGGCCTGGTGCGGTCGTGCGCGGCCATGGGGGCACTTGCTGGACGCGTTGACGGAGGCGGACCTAGTGATCAGCACGACGGGGTCGAGCGAGCCGGTGGTGACGCTGGAGCGGTTCCGATCCGTCGAGGCGGCGCGCTATGCACGTCCCTTGTTCATTTTGGATCTGGCAGTGCCACGGGATTTCGAGCCGTCGATCGGCGACCGGCCGGGCGTCTATCTGTACTCGATGGACGACCTGGAGGAGGCGTGCGAGCGCAACCGGCGTTATCGCGACCGGGAGCTTCCGGCGGCGATGTCGATCGTGGAGCAAGGGACGGCGAGCCTGATGGCGGAGTTACACCATCGTGCGACGGGGCCTGTGATCCGGCAGCTTCGGGAGGGTTGGGACAAGCCCAAGGAAGAAGAGCTGCGTCGTCTTTTTGGCAAACTTCCGGAGCTGGATGGGCATGAGCAGGAGGAGATTCGGCGGGCTTTCGACCGATTGGTCAACAAGCTGCTGCATCGACCTCTGGAATCTCTTCGCGACGAAGCCCGTCACGGGATACCGAACGGGCTTTTGGAGGCGCTGTCGCGTTTGTTCCGGCTGAAGGATTGAAGCGGGCGGTTACTCCCAGTCTTCTTCCTCTTCCTCCTCGTCTTCGTCGTCGTCCCACTCCTCGTCGTCCTCGTCCTCGTCCTCTTCCTCGTCCCATTCCTCTTCTTCGTCCCAGTCCTCTTCCTCTTCTTCCTCTTCTTCCTCGTCGAGTTCCTCTAGGTCGTCGTCTTCGTCGTCGACCTCTTCCCATTCGTCGTCTTCGAAGTCCTCGTCTTCGAGGTCTTCATCGTCGTCGTCTTCGTCGTCATCTTCGAAATCGTCTTCAAAGTCGTCGTCTTCGGCCGCGCACTGTAGGACGGTGGCCGATTGGTCGTGGATCACGTTGGATGTTTCCTGTTCTTCGGATTCCTTGGCGACGAGTTCCATAGTGGCTGCAGTCTTCACGTTTGCTTCCCCTCCGGGCATACTAGGATAGACAGGTTGATTCAACAGTTTGTCAACAGGTGTATTATGGTGAAGCTCACCGGGAGTTTGCGTGAGCGGGTTTGGCAGGGCGGAGCGGAGTGTTTCGGGTTGTGGTAGTTCCTCCATGTGGCGCAGGCCGAAGATTTGCAGGAATCTTCGCGTTGTACCATACAGCAGTGGGCGGCCCAAATCTTCCGAGCGACCTAGGATACGTACCAAATCGCGTTCCATCAACTGCCGCAGGATTTCGCCACACTGCACGCCACGGATCGCCTCGACTTCGACGCGCAACACGGGTTGCCGGTAGGCGACGACGGCCAAGGTTTCGATTGCCGGTCCGGAGAGACGGACTTCCGTCTCAAGGGTGTGGAGCCGTCGCAACCAGGGAGCGAACTTTGGCCGGGTCATCAACTGGAACCCGCCGGCAACCTCCATCACTCGAAACGCACAATTCTCCTCATCGTAACGGCGGTTCAACTGCCGAACCAGTGTACGCGCTTTTGTGCCGTCCGCCAAGCTGGCCAATTGGGCCAACTTACGACTTCCCAGTGGCTCGCGCGCCATGAGCAGCACAGCCTCTAGAGCGGCCAGGTCGGTGCTCCTTGGGGCGGGGCCCACCCGTTCGGGCTCGGCCGCCGGCGGCGGAGCGGCACGGGGCCAGCGAGACCCACCTTGCGGACGAGGGGGCCACCGCTCGGACCCGAGCGGCTGCCGATACCGCAGAGCGACACTGCCAAAGAGCCTCGCAGGGCTGACTGCCTCAGCGTACATCGGTTGCCACTTGGTTGAAACATCGCAAAAAGGGGAAAGCCGCTTGCCGGTCGGCCGGGCAAATTGTTGGGGTAACAGGCGAAGGAGGTTCCGGCCGCACGTTGTCTCTACGCGTCAAGTTATGATTGCCGGCAAGAGTTGGCAAGCCCAGTCGTTGGTCGGATGGCCGGCCGCTGTTTTCAGCCGAAGGGGTTTTCGTCAAACATGTTAGGCATGTCGAGCCAAACCCGGTCTTGTGCGGGCGGTAGGGAGCGGTGGAAAAGGCGAGTTGCCAGAGTCAGCCGGCGTGCCTGACGTTGCCTCCGGGAGCGCCGCTGCGCCAGGCTTCGATTTGCTGGATGACTTTGCCGATCGCCGTGAGCGGATCGGGGTCGGCGGCGTCGAAATAGCGGGTGAAGTTTGGGTTGCCACCGACAGCCACTTTGCAGTAGAAGCGGAAGAGCTCGCCGCGGTCACCCCACGTCTCCAAGAGGTAGTAAACCGCCCCCAGTTCTTGTAATCGACGCTGGCACTGGGTGAATCGGTCCGGGGCACGACCGGACGGTGCGGCAACGTTGTTGTTCGAGAGCGGGAGGGGTGCTCCCATGGGCGTGGTGGCGGGCTGTCCGGAATTGAGAGCGGATGGAACGCCGGTGGGCGGTCCCATGGTGGGGGCGGGCATCGGTTCGTTGTAGCTGGCTGCGATGGCGCCCGGGAGCTGGTTTGTCGGGGCGGAACCGGCGGTAGCGAGCGGAGGCATCATCGCTGGCGACGACGTGGTTGGCGTGGGCACCGCTCCAGGCTGGTTGTTGGACCATTGCGGGGCGAACTGCGGGGCGGGCGCATTCGTTGGGAACGGGTTCGGGGTAGCGGCGAGCGGAGGTGCGGCCTCGGCAGACGAGTCGGGTGCCGGGGTGTCGTTATGGGAGCCGGGCAACAGGTTGCAGATGGTATTCCAGCGATCGCCGAGGGCTTCTTTGGCCAGTTCTGGGAGTCGGGTGCCAAACAGTGCGGCCAGAGGTACGGCGATCAAGCAGGCCAACATGACGGCCGCCCGGAAGAACATCCCTGTTGAAGTCTGCATGGGCCTTGGCGTCTCCTTTGCGGGCTGTGGCGTCGTGCGAGGGTCTTGCTGGCTTCGAGGCGGCCTGTGCATCGGTCGGGCAGATGACCTCCTGCAAGCACCTGTCGGCATCCGCCAGGGTGCAGGAGTCCGTTCGAGTGCGACAGGGTCTGGACTGCTGCGTGCGGATGGTCGAACTGGCGTCCAAGGGAGGCCCGATCATACAGAGGGTGGCCGCGCACGGGCAATCCCAATCGGGGACGTGGGCTCATTGAATCGTGCGTCGAGGGGACGTTCCCCTAGATGTGGTGGGTATTGCCGGGTTGGCTTGGCTGGCGGCACAATTCAGTCCATGCAAGCGATCTATCTCGACCATAACGCGACGAGCCCGATACGGCCGGAAGTCGTTGAAACGATGGCGCGATGCTATGAGACCGTTTCGGCGAACCCGGCCAGCTCACATCGCTTGGGTCAGGAGGCTCGACGCCTGTTGGAGGAGGCTCGCGAGGGAATTGCGGGCATGTTGGGCGCGGAGACGGCAGGGACCGATGGCGACCGGCTGGTGTTCACCAGCGGCGGGACCGAGGCGAACAACCTGGCGATTCTCGGTATGGCGCGAGCGCGCAGTGCCGCGCGGCCTGGGCGGTTGGTCGTCTCGGCGATCGAGCATCCGAGTGTGCTGGAGCCGGCGGAGTTCTTGATGGAGACGGGTTGGCGGCTGGATTGTTTGGGTGTTACGCATGAGGGGGTCGTCCGCGAGTCGCTGCTGCCGGGGCTGTTACGGCCGGAGACCGCGGTAGTGAGCGTGATGTTGGCCAATCATGACACGGGGGTTGTGCAACCGGTCGCTGGGTTGGCTTCGGTGTGTGGCGAGGCGGGCGTGCCGCTGCACACGGATGCCAGTCAGGCGGTGGGGAGAGTCCGCGTTGATTTCCGGCGGCTCGGCGTGGCGGCTATGACGGTCGCCGCCCACAAGTTTCAGGGGCCGTTGGGCATCGGCGCATTGCTAGTGCGCGCTGACGTGGAGGTTCGTCCGTTGCTCTACGGGGGCGGACAACAGTCGGGGTTGCGACCGGGGACGGAGTCAGTGGCTTTGGCGGTGGGGATGCACCGGGCCTTGCAGCTTTGCGAGCGCGAGCATGAGAAATGTGTGCATCGCATGACCGTCCTGCGAGACCGGTTTGAGGGGGCGCTGGTGAAGAGACTAAAGGACGTGGTGGTCAACGGTCGCGGCGCGGAGCGTCTTCCGCAGACGTGCAATATGGCGTTCGGAGGTCTGGACGGACAGGTGCTGTTGATGGCATTGGATATGGCTGGTATTGCCTGCTCGTTGGGGGCGGCATGTTCGAGTGGGTCTGCCGAGCCGTCACCGACCTTACGGGCGATGGGGCTGCCCTCTGGAGTGGTCGATAGCTCGCTGCGATTCAGCCTGGGCGCGGGAACGAATGAGGCGGAAATTGACGAAGCGGTCGAGCGGATTGTGGGTGTGGTGGAGCGGTTGCGAAGGTAGGCCGATCGTTGACTTACGAAGGTGTTTTGTGAGAATGGTTTACGTCACCAGATATTGGGGGAGAAAATCGCCGTTTCCACCTCGTAAAGCTTGGGCAAAATCGCTAGAATACACGGTTCCAGCAAGCCTTGTTTGCGGTGGCTGGGGTTCAGCTCGTTACGGATGACCTTCGGTGGAAGACGGCGTCACAAGTATCCCCCTATCGGGGAAGCCACTTGGCGGTAGCGATTCGACGCGGCCTGATCCCAGGTCGGCAGGGTTGCCGGACTTCATTGTGGGTCCGGAGAACCGCCTGGTTTGTGTAGCCGTGCAGTCTATTTTGCAGAGCACGGCGGAGAGCTATAGCCCGATCGTGTTGTATGGTCCGTCGGGATCGGGCAAGTCGCACGTGGCGTTGGGTTTGGCGTCGGCGTGGACAGCCCGTTTTCGGCGTCGGCCGGCGTTGTGCCGTGCGGCGGTGGATTTTGCGCGGGAGTTGAACGACGCACTTGAGATGCAGGCGGTGGAGGACTTTCGGGAGCGGTACCGTCGAACCTCGTTGTTCATTCTCGAGGACGTTCAGCACCTGGCGGATCGGCAGACGGCCCAGCGCGAGTTGGTCGCCATGTTGGACGCGTTCGAAGAGACGGGGTGCTGCGTGGTGGTCACTTTGTCGGCTGCGCCAGGTCAGTTGCCGGGATTGATGCGGTCGTTGCAGAGCCGGCTGTTGAGCGGTTTGAGTGTGCCGTTGGTACGGCCGGGGCCGGATGCACGTTTGGAGATCGTGCGCCGTTTGGCGGAGTTGCGATCAATCAAGCTGGAAGAGCCGCTGGCGAAGGTGTTTGCCGACGGGTTGGAGGGTACCGTTCCGGAATTGTATGGGGCGCTCGTGCAACTGGAGCTATCGACGCAGTTGGAGGGGACTGCGATCGATGCGCAACAAATCAAGCGGTGTCTGGCGGAGCGCGGCGGCGTGGCCGTCCCCTCACTTCGGGAAATCGCGTTGGCAACGGCAAGACATTTTTCGCTCAAGGTGGCGGAACTGCGCAGTCCGTCGCGCCGGCGGGCCGTGGTGACGGCGCGTGGGGTTGCCATGTACCTAGCCCGAACGCTGACGGGCATGAGCCTGCAGCAGATCGGGCGATATTTTGGCGGTCGGGATCATACGACCGTGTCGTACGGATGCTCGACCACGGAGAAGCTTCTGAAGACCGAGCCGGCAATCCGCGAGGCGATACGGCAATTGCAGCAACGTTGGCGCGTGGCGTGAGAGGCGAGAGTTGCGGCACGTGGAGGAGAACTTGTCGAAAGGTTGTCGAGCGTTTGTCGCTGATCGGCGAGTTGCCGACAGTCGGGGCAGAGGACGAAAAAAGACGATGGTGCGGCGACAATTGAGCGACTTGGAAATAACAGGGAATCAACCGGTTTTCCTCCACGGAATTGCACGATCGCTGAGATCGGAAACCGTGGCGTGTGTTGGGAGTTAGGGAGTGTGGAGTTTCGGTCGCCGACATTCCGGTTCGTGGTTTTACTACTGCTACAAAGACTAAGGGAGATTTAGGAAGAACTACTCTTCCCGCAAACCAACCGAAGACGGATCGAGACGGTCCGCAGAAGCGAGAGAAAGGTGAAGTAAGACCGATGAAACTCACCGTTGAACGCGAGAAGTTGCTGCATGCCTTTCAGATGGCGGCCGCGGTCGCTCCGACGCGGAGCCCGAAGCCGATCCTACAGAACATCAAGCTGGAGGCGGCGGACGAGACGGCGACGATGATGGCCACGGACCTGGAAATCGGGATCCGGATCGAAGTGCCGGGCATCCAGCTCAGTGCGCCGGGGAGCACGATCCTTCCGAAGGACCGCTTTGGCTCGATCCTGCGGGAGAGCTCGGACGAGAAGCTGCAATTGGAGAGCGACGGGGCCAAGACGCGGGTGATCGGCGAGCAGAGCCAGTTCCAGTTCCCGACGCAGAATCCGGAAGAGTTTCCTGTGATCCAGGCGTTTAATGAGACGGCGTACCACGAATTGCCGGCTAGGCTGTTCCGCGAGTTGATTCGGCGGACGGTTTATGCGACGGACGTGGAGAGCAGCCGGTACGCGTTGGGGGGCGTTCTTCTGGAGTTGGGCTCTGGGAGCATTATCGGGGTGGGAACGGACGGACGGCGACTGGCTCGGCAGGAAGGTCCGGCGAAGTCGGTCGGCGAGCATGGGACGGGAGAGAACACGATCGTTCCGAGCCGGGCGATCCAGGTGATGGAACGGGCGTTGGGCGACAACGATGGCGAGATTCAACTGGCGGCGCGGGAGAACGACGTGCTGGTAAAGAGCCAGCGGACAACCATTTACACGCGGTTGGTCGAGGGACGCTATCCGAAGTGGCGAGACGTCTTTCCGCGGCAGGAAGACGGCATCAAGATCGAGTTACCGGTGGGGCCGTTTCATTCGGCGGTGCGGCAGGCGGCCATCGTCACGAGCGAGGATCGGCGCGGGGTGGACTTCACGTTTGGAGAGGGGAAGGTTCTCCTGGCGGGGCACGGCGCCGAGTACGGCGAGTCGCACATCGAGTTTCCGATAGCGTACGACGGCACGAAGACGTCGGTGAAACTGGATCCGCGTTTCGTGAGCGATTTTCTTCGCGTGCTAGATGCGGATGCGACGTTCACGTTTCATCTGCGGGACGGGGAGAGCGCGGTGATTTGCACGACGAGTGATGGATACGCGTACGTAATCATGCCCTTGGCGCGTGAGGGGTCGTGAGGAGAGCGTTACGATATTGCGATACCAGTTCCATCGCTCCAGCGGCGAGAGCGGGGCAGGCTGTGAGGGTCTGAGGGTGTCTGCTCTGGGACATCGATTCGCCGCGACATTGTGTGCTTCTGATAGAGATCATGAGCAAGGGACCGCAACCGATACGCGAGGTTTTGGCCGAATTGATGGCGGCGAGGGGCTTTGCCCGGGTGCAGAGCGCGGCCGCCTTGGAGACGGCGTGGAAGCAGGCGGCGGGCGAGATGGCGCCGTATACGCGGGTCGGGTTGGTTCGTCGCGGCAAGCTGGAGGTGATGGTCAGTCATTCGGCACTGGTGCAGGAGTTGACGTTCAGGAAGGTGGCTTTGTTGGGCGAGTTGAAGCGGTTGTTGCCGGACGAGAAGATCGGGGATTTGCGGTTTAAGGTTGGGGCGGTGGAGTGAGTGGTTGGTAGGGATGGTTTTGGTGGAATTCGAGGCACCCTCACCGTGAGGCCCCTCTCCCGCTTGCGGGAGAGGGGAGGTGGAACGGGGTAGCACTCGCGAGAACGGATGTGTGTTTATCATTCAGTGAGGGCTGAAAACAGCATTATGGCAGAAGAAAAAGTGTCGCAGGGTACGGGGGATTCGTCGAGCGTTCCGAAGGCAGGGGAGAAGCCGGCCCAGAAGCCGGCGGATTTCGCGCAGTACAAGAAGGTCGAGTCGGCGTACGGTGCGGAGCAGTTGGAGCACCTGAGCGACTTGGAGCACGTGCGCGAGCGGCCGAGCATGTACATCGGCGATACGAGTACGCGGGGCTTGCACCACTTGGTCTACGAAGTGGTCGACAACTCGATCGACGAGGCGATGGCAGGGCAGGCCACGGAGATCACCGTGACGATCAACAACGACGGGTCGGTGACGGTGGAAGACAACGGCCGCGGTATACCCGTGGAGGTTCACCCCGACCTGGGCTTGTCGACGCTTCAGGGAGTGATGACGGTTTTGAAATTCGGCGGGAAGTTCGGCAAGGGCGCCTATCAGACGTCGGGCGGGTTGCACGGGGTGGGCGTGACGGTGGTGAATTTCCTGTCGGAATGGTGCGAAGTGGAAGTGCGCCGCGAGGGACACGTGTATCAGCAGGAGTACGAGCGCGGGGTGCCGGTGGCCGACGTGCGGCGCATCGGAAGCACCGATCGCGTGGGTACGAAGACGACGTTCAAGCCGGATCCGGAGATCTTTCCGAACACACAGTTCAATTACAACATTTTGTACCGGCGGCTGCAGGAATTGGCGTTCTTGAATCGGGGCGTCAAGATCATCTTTCACGACGAGCGCGTGGGTGAGGGGGAGACGTTCCAGTATGACCGGGGCATTCTCGATTATGTCGAATACCTGAATCGTGCGACGGAGCCGGCGCATCCGGAGATTATTTACATCGCCGAACAGGTGGACGACGTGGCGATCGAGATCGCGCTGCAATACTCGAACGAGTACAACGAGATTCTGAACTCGTTCGTCAACAACATCGCCACGACGGAAGGCGGGACGCACGTTTCGGGTTTCCGTGCAGCGTTGACGCGGACGCTCAACGCGTACGGCAAGAAGGAGAACATGTTCAAGGACCTGATTCCGACGGGCGACGACTTGCGCGAGGGGCTCACGGCGGTGATTTCGTTGCGAGTGCCGCATCCGCAGTTCGAGGGACAAACGAAGACGAAGTTGGGCAACAGCGAGATTGAAGGGCTGGTGAATTCGCTAGTGGGGGACGCGTTGGCGACGTTTCTGGAAGAGAACCCCAAGACGGCGCGAACCATCGTACAGAAGGCCTTGCTGGCGGCGGAGGCGCGGGAGAGCGCACGGAAGGCGCGGATGCTGGTTCGGGAGCGTAAGGGCGCGCTGTCGCACGGTGGGTTGCCGGGCAAGCTGCGCGACTGCACGACGCGCGACGTGGAGCGTTCGGAGCTGTATCTGGTCGAGGGCGATTCGGCCGGTGGAAGCGCGGAAGGGGGGCGGATGCGGGAGTTTCAGGCGATTCTGCCGCTTCGGGGCAAGATCATCAATGCGTACAAGTCGCGCGAGGACAAGGTACTGGCCAACGAGGAGGTGCGCAGCATCATTTCGGCGGTAGGCATCGGCATCGGCGAAGAGATCGATCTCTCGAAGCGGCGCTACGGGAAGATCATCATCATGACGGACGCCGACGTGGACGGGTCGCACATTCGGACGCTTCTGTTGACGTTTTTCTACCGGCAGATGTATGACCTGGTGAGGGCGGGGTGCGTGTACGTGGCACAGCCACCGCTGTTTCGCGTGCGTCACCGGAAGGAAACCTATTACGTGCAGACCGAAGAGGAGATGAAGAGTCAGCTTCTGGAGAACGGATTGCAGGATGCCATCTTCGAGCCGGGCGACGGTCGGGTGATCCAAGGGGAGGAGATGAACGTGCTGTGCCGGGCGCTTTCGGCGTTGGAAGACTCGCTGATCGCGCTGGAGCGTCGCGGGATCAGTTTGCGGGCGCACGCGACGCGGCAGGATCTGACGACGGGGCGGTTGCCCGTGTATCACGTGTTCTTCGGCAGCGAGGAGCATTGGTTCACGACGCGACAGGAACTCGACGACATGCTGGCCAAGCAGGAGGAGGCCGTGGGTCGGGAGCTGAAGGTGACGGATGCTCCGGCCGAAGGGAACGGAGAGGGGAACGGGCATACGCCCAAGGCGGCGAAGTTGCACATTGTGGAATTGCACGAGGTGCGGTCGATCAACAATCAGTTGGCGACGCTACGCCAGATGGGTTTTGAGATGGATAGCCTATTGCCGGCCGAGCGTACGGGTGAAGAGGCACCGCGGTACAAGCTGCGCCGGGGCGAGTCGGAGATTGGGCTGGGGGATCTTCGCGGTCTGTTGGCGGCCATTCGGAGTGCGGGGGAAAAGGGGCTTCAGATTACCCGGTTCAAAGGCCTGGGGGAAATGAACGCCGAGGAGTTGCGCGAGACGACGTTGGACCCGGCGCATCGGACGCTGCTTCAGGTTCGGATGGAAGACATCACCGCGGCGGACGATTTGTTCCGGATCTTGATGGGGGACAAGGTGGAGCCGCGGCGGGAGTTCATCGAGAAGCACGCGTTGGAGGTGAAGAATTTGGACGTGTAGGGGATGGGACGTCGTTGAGTGCCGTGCGGTTGGTGGAGGAGTGGGAGTTCGACGCGCTAGTGGGAGTCACAGTTGACTGTGGGGTTCCCGGCGGCGTGTTGGGGTGCTGAGTGTGCTGAAAGTTCCCTCACCGTGAGGCCCCTCTCCCGCTTGCGGGCGAGGGGAGGTGTGTCTGGGGCTTCCGGGCGAAGAATGTGAGAGGCTGGTCCTGCGCGCGTCGGGTGTGGTGGTTGTGGGTTACTTCAGGGTGACGACGGCGATTTCATAGGTGTGGACTGAGGGGATGGTGAAGCGGATGGTGTCGGCGTGTTGTTGGAAGGGGATCTTGAGGTCTTCGGTGTGGTCGGGGCTGGCGAGATGCACGTCGGTTGGTTGGCGTTGGTCGGGGATGCGAAGGGTTACCTCGAGTTGGCCGACGGGAGTGTTCTTGCGATAGTTGACCAGATGAAGGAGCCGGCGATTGGGCTGGTCGGTCAGTTCGGCGCAGAGCCCGAGCGGGATGGGGCCGGCCGGCGGCTTCGAGGCGATCTCGACGGAGGGGCGATTGTCGCAGGCGCGGCGGATGGCGTTCAGGGCGTTTCCGTCGGCGGCGATCTCGACGGCGCGTTCTTGTGGGAGTGTTCCGAGGCCGGGCGATTTGCGGGGGTCCATCCACTGGTCGTGGGTGGCGACGGGTCCGATGATGCAGAGCCGGCCGCCTGAATCGACGTAGCGGCGGATTTGTTGGATCTGTTCCTCGGAGAGCGCGACGCAGCCGGCCAGGACGAGGGCGCGGTAGCGGTTGAGGTCGGCCAACTGGTGATCGTAGATGATCTGGAAGCAACCGCGGTTCTCGATGAGGGCTTGTTCAACGCGGTCGGTGAGGGCTGCATTGTCGGCGGGTGCGAACACCTGAGAGGGGAAACTACGGAGGACGGCGACATCGGCGACGACGCGCGTGCCGCGGAGCAGGTCGCGTCGCTGGTGGAAGAAGCGGATGTACGGAGCAGTTTTGGAGTTGATGTCCGTTCCCTTGGAACCGGGGTAATTGGACGGGTGGGCGTATTCGAACCAGCAGATGCTGCCGAGGCAATCGAGGTTGAAGGCCATGGATTCGGCCATTTCGAGCGGGGTGCGGGTATAGGCGAAAGCGATGTTCTGCATGGCGCGGGCGACTTTGTAGGTGCGGATGCGCGTGGTGAGTTTATCGCCTTGGAGTTCGGGAGGGCGTCCTTCGTCCCAGAAGGCTTCGCCACCGCGGAGGAGCTGGCCGTGGTCGACAGGAGGCCGAATGTTGGAATGGACGCCGCCGGGATTGCATTCGACGAGGATGTCGGGACGGAGGGTGCGAGCGTAGCGGCACATGGCCCAGTAGGAATCGGCCAGGGATTGGGAGCAGAAGTCGTCCCAAGCGAAGCGGAGCAGGCCGGTCGTGCCCGGCGCGGGCGGTTGGGCCGTGGTGGGATCGCTGAGGCCGAGCGTTGCCAATTGTTCGGGTGAGAGAGTGTGGGCGAGGTAGTGGCGGAAGCGGTCGACGGAATTGGCGTCCCAGCCGGGGCCGACGGCGTAGTTGTCGAAATGGATGAGGTCGGCCTTGATGTCTTCGACGGCGAAGCGGACGAGCCCGCGGTAGAAGGCCTCGGCGTCGGGATGATTGCGGTTGAAGCGGTAACGGTACTTCGCCGTCCCGTAGGTGAGGGGCCGGTGGTTGTGGTCGAGCACGACCCAGTCTTTGGCATCGGGGCGTTCTTTGAAGAAGAGTTCCCAGATGAAGGCGCCGCTGTAGTTGTAGACGCCGACGCGCAGGCCGGCATCGTGGCAGAGGCGGGCGAAGCGGACGGCGTCGGCCATGCTTTCCTTTTCGGCCTCAAGGCCGGCGCCTTTGTAGCAGTGCATCATGACGAAGTTGACGCCGAGCTGCTTGAGGCGTTGGACCATTTCGGGTGAATGCTCCTGCTGGTAGTCGGCCCGTTGCTGGGGCGTGGGTTCATAGCCTGAGCTGCCGTCGCGGCGGACGCGAAAGAGGAGGGGCTCCCAACTGCCTGCCATGACGATGCCGTCCTGCTGGACCCACTGGGGGCGTTTGTCTTGCGGGAGGGTGAGCGTTTCGGCCCGGCCGACGGAGGGCAGAAAGAGAAGGGCCAGCAACAGCAGGGGGCGGAGTGGGGTGGTCATACGCGCACCTCGGGCGTGGATTGGTCCGTGCAGGCAGGAGGCCGGCGCCGGCTTCCTGCGACGTTGGCCATATTAGCACGCGCACGATCAGGTGTCGAATTCGGCGGGGTGGCGGCCGAAGAGGTAGTCGATCGCGTGGAGGCGGTCGGCCTGGCGGCTGCGCAAGGACGCATTGCGAGATGCGTCGAGCAACCCGTAGGAGGTTTGGGCGGCGGCGACGGAGGTCGAGGCGGCGTTCCACGAGGTGGGTGGCGTGTAGGAGTCGGCGGCGGCCAGATTGACCTCGTAGCCGAGGTCGGCCATGGAGGCCACGGTGATGCGGCTCAGGGCGTTGGTTTGACCGGAGTTGTACCAGCCGGTCATGAGCTCGGTACTGAAGGCGGTTTCGTCCCAATGTGAGAGGCGCGTACCTGCGGCGCCGTCGGCTTCGACCGGGACGGCGCTGACATTGGTGCCGAAGAGGGCGTTGTACTCGGCGACGGCATTGGCGCCGGTGAAGCCCGGGTTGCTCGTGGTGGTTCCGGAGAGCAGTCCGAGGCTGTTCCAGATGACGCCGAACCCGAGGACGTGGGCGATTTCGTGTTCGAGCACGCCGAGGAGGCTTCCGCTGGCTTGCATGGTGGCGACATCGGAGGTGTCGAGCTGGATGAAGCCGAGGTAGGGGAGGTTGGAGTCGTCGCGGACGGCGGTAGCGGAAGACTGGCCGAGGATGCCGCCGGAGCCGTCGATGGTGACACTACTGATGGCGATTTGGACGTCGTCGATGACGTTGCCCTGGTAGAGGACGTCGGGAAGATCGCCGACGATGATTTGTTCCCAGCGGTCGACAGCTTGTTGGACGATGGACTGTTGGGCGGCCGTGAAGCCGGTCATGGTCACGTCGATTTGGAATTGGCCGGTGGGCGCGTCGGGCTGCGGCGTTGCGGAGGGAGCCTCTGGCTCGTCGGCGACTGTGGACAGTTGCAGCGTGTAGGCACCTGTGCTACCAGGGTAGGCGGCGGCTTTGACGTAGTAGGTGTTGCCGGCGACGACGTTGATTTGCACCTGGCTGTTCAGGGTGTAGCCGGAATCGTCGTTTCGGGCGACGAGGCTGCCGTTGGCGTCGTAGACGTAGAGGAAGGAATCGAGACGGCTCCCGGGCGCGGCGGACTGGGAGATGGTCATTTGGCCCGAGACGGGGGCGACGACGCGGAACATGTCGGCGTCGCCAGCCTGTTCGACGACGCCAGACTGGGTGCCGGAGCCGGTGGCGGAGAGATCGAGTTGGTCGGCTTGGACGAAGGTGTTGGAGTGGTCGTCGGCGCCGGCAGGGGCGGTGAGTTGGACGGTGTAGGTGCCGATGCTCCGTCCATAGGCGGCTGCCTTGACGTAGTAGGTATTGCCGGCGACGACGTTGATTTGCACCTGGCTGTTCAGGGTGTAGCCGGAATCATCGTTTCGGGCGACGAGGTTGCCGTTGGTGTCGTAGACGTAGAGGAAGGAATCGAGTCGGCTTCCGGACGCGGCGGCCTGCGCGACGGTGATCTGTCCGCTGACGGGGGCGACGAAGCGGAAGACGTCGACGTCGCCGGCTTGCTCGATCGCGCCGGAGATGGTGGCGGAGCGGGCGGTGGAAAGTGTGAGTTGCGTAGCCTGGGCGAAGGTGTCGCCGAAATCGTCGGCCGCGCTCGTGGCGGCAAGGGCCAAGGGTTGGGACAGACTGGCGAGGCCGGCGCTGAGCAGGTCGCGACGTTCGAGGGACTCGAGGCGGAGACGCGTGTTGATAGGGAGACTGCGGGGCATGGTATTCCTCCTTGAAGAGCCGTGCCATGAGAAATGAGATAGCCGTCGTCCATGACGGTGCGCGGCTCGTCCGCAGTCGGGCCGGGCGGATCTTAGCAGAAGATGGGCGGTTGGTCCTAGAGCGGAACCTCGCGGGCGGAAGTTGTCGGGCAATCCGGGCGCTGGGTGGGATCGGATATGCTGGAGGGGCGCGTAATTGCTCATAAGGGCTGAACTTATTGAAGCCGGCGCAGCCAATGATCGCGATTGGGGCGTCGTTGGATGCCGAGATCGAGGCGGCTTGCCTGCTGTTGCGAGTTGCGGCTCATACCCCCTGATGGAGGGTGCTGCGATGGATCGTGGAGATGGGACCAATGGTGGTTCCACCGACCGTCGGCGGTTGCACGAGGATTGGAAGCGCGCGCAGGGGGCAGCAGGGAGCAAGTCCTGGGGCATCGTCGAAGAGTCCCGGCTTGAAGGGCAGTGGGAGCGGACGTTCAACGCCTTGCCCGACCTGTCGGCGATCTTGGATTCTCGTCACCGGATCGAAGGGACGCGAAATGAAGCGAGGTCGTGGGGTGCCGACGGACGGCAGCTCAGACTTCGATGACGCCGAGTTCTTCGTAGACCGAGTCGACCGTGTGGGCATCGATATTGGGCAGACCGCGACCGGCGCCGGCCAGCAGGGCGAGGTCGGCGAGCTGGTTGACGCGGCGGGGGACGCCCTGGGCGAGGTCGTGCAGTCGGGCGAGCGCCGTGGTGTCGAAGATGGGCTCGTTGCGACCGGCGCGGGCTAGAGACGATTTGACGTAGGCCTCGGTGTCGTTGGATTGCCAGACGTCGAGGTCGATGCGGATCTCGGCCAGCTCGAGGAGATCTTCGCCCAATCGTCCCATGCGCTGCTGGCGCCCGGCAAGGACCAACGTGAGCCGCGATTCGGGGGTGAGATCGTATTGGGCCAGGCGGGTTATCTGCGGCAGCAGGACGGGGGCGGCGCGATCGGCGTCGTCGAGCAGGATGAGGGTGGGCAACTGCATATAGCGGTACTCGTTGATGCGATCCAGGAGCATCTGCCAGAGCGCCGGGAGGGAGCAGTTGGTCGGAGGATTGAGGGCGAAGCGCTGGGCGAGTTCGAGGAGGAACTCGGATGGATCGAGGGCCAGAAGGCTGAAGCTGGCGACGGGGTAGCCTTTCTGGCGGTTCTGGGCGGCGAAGATCTCCAGGAGGAGGGATTTGCCACTACCGGATCCCCCCATCAAGAGGCCGAGGTGGCGGCGTTGCTCGACCAGGAAATGGAGTCGGGCCAATCCCTCTTCGTGGGTCGGGCTCTCGAAGAAGAAGCGAGGATCGAGACGATTGCGGAAGGGGATTTCGCGTAAACCCCAGTGGGATTGGTACATGGGACGGATTCCTTCAAGAGCCGGCGCGCGGACGTCTGGCGCGTGATGATTCAGCATCCTTACTGTTTTCGGTACAATCGGCAGGGAAGTTGCCTGGAACGGCTCGGGGTCCCCCTCAATTTCAGGATTGTTGCTTTTCGATGACGCATCGGTACTTCAGTGAAACCCCCATTACTGGTGACTCGGCCGTGCTGGCCGATACGGAAGCGCATCACTTGATGCACGTGATGCGGGCCAAGGCGGGCGACGAAGTGGTTCTGTTCGACGGGACGGGGGCTGAGTTCGTCGCTTGCGTTCGGAAGGTCGGAAGGGGGAGCGTGGAACTAAGTGTGCTGAGGCGGGAAGTGGTCGATCGCGAGGTGCCGGTGCCGGTGGTGCTCGGGGTGGCGCTGCCAAAGGGGGATCGGCAGAAGTGGCTGGTGGAAAAGGTCGTGGAGTTGGGCGCGACGCGCGTGGTTCCGTTGATCACGGCGCGGTCGGTCGCCGAAGTGGGACGGAACACGCTGGGAAGGCTACGGCGGTCGGTGATCGACGCCTCGAAACAGTGCGGGCGCAATCAGCTGATGGAGATTGCGGAGGCGCAGCCGTGGGAGGACTTTGTTGGGGCGGCTGGAGACGATGCGTTGCGGTGGCTGGCGCATGTTGGGGGTTCGGAAGGGGACCATCCCGTTGTTGTCGCGCGAGAGTTGGGACCGTGTGCGAGGGGTGGGTTTGTGTTGGCGGTGGGGCCGGAGGGTGGCTTCGCTGAGGATGAAGTGGCCCGGGCGATCGACGCGGGATGGAAGCCGATTGGTTTGGGACCGCGCATTCTGCGGGTGGAGACGGCGGCGCTGCTGATGGTCGGACTGGCAGCGCAGTTGGCGGGCAGCGCGCTTCGTTGAACCGCGCATGGATCGTGCACAAGGCGGGGCCGGCTGACCGTTGTTCAGGGGCCCGTCGTTGGTTGGCCGGTGTGCTTGAGGATGAAGTCGACGATCGGCTTGGGGTCTTTGAGGGAATGGG
The DNA here is from genome assembly GCA_963674835.2 of Thermoguttaceae bacterium. Lineage (GTDB taxonomy): Bacteria > Planctomycetota > Planctomycetia > Pirellulales > Thermoguttaceae. The sequence continues at coordinate 3,164,328 of CAXXKC010000003.1, read as the reverse complement.
GGTGGTGGCCGACGCCCGGTTTGGCGATCACCGTGATTGGGCCGCCGAGCTTCTCGTATCGCTGTTGGAGGATGCGGGTGTTTTCGTCGATGGGGACGACTTCGTCGGCTTCGCCGCAGACATGCAGTAGGGGGATGTTTGCTTTGGCGAGTGGCTGGAGGTTGTCGATCGGGTTGCCTTTGTACTGGAGGGCTTGCTGCTCGGTCAGGCCGTAGGCCTTAAGGCAACGTTGCCAGGATTCGGGGCTGCCGTTGCCTTTTCCTTTTCCGGCGGGCCAGCTTTTGAAATCGCAGACGGGGGCGTCGGCGTAGATGCAGGCGACCTTGTCGGGATTGGCGGCCGCCCAATTGAAGATGATGAGTCCGCCGCGGCTCATGCCTTCGAGAGCCGGCTTGGCGGCGAAGCCGTGCTGGTGGGTGAGGTAGTCGTAGAACTTGTTCCAGTGGGCGACGGCCGTGGGGCTACCGAACATGTCGGCGACATCCATGTAGGCGACATGGAAACCTCGGGCGAGGAGGGCGACGTCGGTTTGGGGCTCGTGGCCGAAGAACCTGGCGCGCCAGATCCACGGGTTGCCCGGCGCGGCCGTCTTGGGCGTGACCACGCAGCAGGTGCGGCCGTCGTGGGTGAACTGGTAACGATCATATCCATAGAAATCGGACTTGGTGCCGGGGAAGGGAGCTTCTGCAGCGGTTGCCGTGCTGCGGTGCCAGAGGCCGGTCGTGGTGCATGTGATCAGGAGGAGCAATAGGAAGGAGCGGGCGGTGCGATGCATGATGTGGAATCTCGCTAATGGGTGTGGGTTGAGGTAGAGGGACTGATACGGTTGGGATATGCGGGCGACCGAGGCGTTAGGGCGGAGCGTCGTCGAGTTTCCAGCCTTCGATGACGGCCAGGGCGGTTTCGATCTTGCCGAAGGGTGCGCTGACCTGGATGCCGGCGATGCGGTCGTGGGCTTGGCGAACAGACTCTTGAGCGATGAGGACGCCCATGGCGGTCTGCTCGTCGCGAGTGGAGACGGAGGCCATGCGTTGCATGATGGGTTGGGGGACGACCACGCCGGGGACTTCGTTTTGGAGGAAGAGGGCGTTTCGGTAGCTGGCCAAGGGCCAGATGCCGGCGAGGATGGGGATGCCCAGCGGCTGGACGTCGTCGAGGAGTCGGAGGAGGGCATCGACGTCGAAGACCGGCTGGGTGATGGCGAATTCGGCGCCGGCATCGACCTTCTGGCGGAAGCGGTCCAGCTCGCGGCGGCGGTCGAGGGCCGTGGGATCGAGGCCGACGCCGATGAAGGCGGCGGTTTGCGGCTGGATGGCCTGACCACCGAGATCGATTCCGGCGTTGAGGCGTTTTTGGACGGCCGCCATGCCGATGGAGTCGGTGTCGAAGACGCCGGTGGCATGGGGATAATTGCCGAGCTTGGGCGGGTCGCCGGTGACGAAGAGGATGTTGTGGATACCGCAGGCGGCACAGGCGAGCAGGTCGGCTTGCATGCCGATGAGGTTGCGATCGCGGCAGCAGAAATGGAGGATGACTTCGATGCCGGCCTTTTCCTGGACCTTTTCGGCGGCGACGAGCGAGGAGATGCGGGAGCTGGCTCGCGGGCCGTCGGGGATGTTGATGGCGTCGACGCCGTGCTGGTGGAGGGTGGCCGATTTGCCGATCATGGGGCCGAGATCCCATCCTCTCGGCGGCAAGAGTTCGACGCTGGTACACCATTGGTGACTGGTTAGTCGCTGGGCCAACCGGGATCGCTGGGCAATCGGGACTGGCTCTTGCTGCTCGGCGGATTCTGCGGGGGCGGTGACCGCCGTGTGTTTGACACGAGAGCGCGCGAGCGGTTTGACGGCCTTGGCGAGCACGGCGATGTGTTCGGGGGTGATTCCGCAGCATCCGCCGACGGCACCGGCACCGAGATCGACGTACTTTAGCGCGTAGGAAGTGAGATATTCGGGCGAGCAGAAGTAGATGTTTCGGTTGTCGACTTCTTTGGGAATGCCGGCGTTGGGTTGGACGATCAAGGGGAGCGTTGTGAGATGGACTGCCTGTTCGACGGCGGTGAGCAAGCCATCGGGACCGCTACCGCAGTTCATTCCCCAGGCGATCGGCTGGGCGCAGCCGTCGGGGAGCGGGGCAAGCATACGTTGGATGGACTCGCCGGAGATCGTTTCGCCGCGAGTGACCAGGGCGAAGGAGATGGCGAAAGGGACGTCGGGCCGTTGGCCCATGGCTTGGGCGCAGGTTTCGAGGGCGGTGCGCGTAGGTTGCGTTTCGAAGCAGATCAAATCGGCGCCGCCATGGACAAGGGCATCGACCTGTTCGAGGATCATAGCTTGGATCTGGTCTTCGTACTGGGGTTGGGGCGGCAGGGGGCCGATGGAGCCGGCGACCCAGACCGGCCGACCGGCGTCGTCGGCCACCTCGCGGGCGAGGCGAGCGCCGGCTTGGACGATGTCGGAGAGCCGCTCGGCGAGGCCGAACCGGGCGAGGGCCACACGGTTGGCGCCGAAGGTGTTCGTGGTGAGGACGTCGGCCGCGGCGTCGCAGTAGTCGCTGTGGATACGGCGAATGAGCTTGGGTTCGGAGAGGCAGAGTTCGTCGAAGCAGCGATTGGTGAAGATGTGGTGCCGGTAGATTTCCGTACCCATCGCGCCGTCGAAAACGAGGATGCCTTCGTGGAGAGCCTGTTGGAACGTCGGTTTGTCGGACATGTCGGGGGCTTTGGAGAATTGGAGGGGGGAGCTACGGGCGTCGGCGAGCGATGGCTGCTGCAATGGGCGAGCAGCAAGCGGGGAACGGCCCGTGGTCGCGGCTATGCGGGTTTGGCTCCGGAGAGGCGGAGAGTGTCATTGTATCGGTTCGGGTTACGGAAGCACACACTTGGTGCCGTCGACGATTCTGTGTATTGTATGGTCGCGGAAGGGGGCGGGAACAGGATGGGCCAGGATTGTTCTGGCAATTACGTCCTTATGGCGGGGGTGTTTTCGGATTCTGTGTTGCCGTGTACAACAGGCGTGAGCCGGCGCGGCATTGGAGCCGTAGTGTGTTGGAGTGTCGAGGGGTCTCGCTGACGGTGGTTTCGGGACATATGATGTGTCGCGTGATCGCCAGCGGCGATGGGGTGCCGGGAGGGTGCTGTGTTTGGGCGAGAGAAGCGCAGCGTGCGGATGTGGACGCGATGCGGCTGGGGGCCGTGGGCGCTGCGGCGCCGGCGCGTAGGCCGTGCACGTTGCGAGGACGACGATGCGCGGTCGGGGTTCACGCTCGTTGAGTTGCTGGTGGTGGTGGGCATTGTCGGGATGCTGGCGGCCCTTCTGTTGCCGGCGGTGCAGGCGGCGCGGGAAGCAGCCCGCCGCATGCACTGCTCGAACAACCTGAAGCAGATTGGTTTGGGGATACATCTGTACGAGCAGTCGCACAGGTTGTTTCCGCCGGCGTACTGTCGGGTGCCGTGCCATTTCATGCTGACGTACATTCTTCCGTACGTGGAGCAGCAGCCGGTGTACGATCGCTATCACTTCGACTCGAGTTGGTCGGCGGCAGTGAACAAGTCGGCGGTGGACACGCACATTGCCTTGTTCGTGTGTCCGAGCGCGCCGGGTGGGCGGCAGTGGGTCACCGACTACACTACCTGCGAGGACATTTGGGCGCGAACTCTCCTGCGAGACAGCGGCGTTCCCGACCGGTCGAATTGGGAGAATCTCTTTCGCTCAAAACTGCTGCCGGAGTATCCGAACGCCCGGCCGTGCGGGATCACGGACGTGACGGACGGGTTGTCGAATACGTTTATGCTTTTCGAGGATGGAGGGCGGCCGGAGCTATGGGTGGGCGGGGCGCGAGGCGATCCGAGTGTCGTCGTCAGCGGTTCGCGGTGGGCGGACGACGAAGCAGAGATCTGGGTGCAGCACCTCTGCGACGGCATCCGAATCATGAACTGCAGCAACGACAACGAGATCTACAGTTTTCATCCGGGCGGCTGCAACTTTCTGTACGGCGATGGCCACGTGCGGTTCCACCCCCAGACCATGGATGCGGACACATTTGTGTCATTGTTTACACGGGCGGCAGGCGATATTGTGTCGCCGGGGTGGTAGAAGGCTATCATTGTAGCCGCCATCGAACGGGGTTTCGGTCGTCGGCCTCGGAGAGGATCTTCTTCATGCGGGCATCGGGCGAGGAGAACTTGCCCTTTGGAATGCCAATCGATGCCCAGAGGCCGGCGCGGGCCGAGAGATTCTCAGGCGAACACCCGCAGAGAATGTGCAGGCGCGCGGTCCCAAATGTGGACTGCGGGTTGACGGTGGAGTAGGGGTTGGGCGAGCTCTCTGGACGACCAAGTCTCTGACGGTGGGTTCGGCAATGCGGCATCCGGGCTGCACTGTATCATCCGATCAGCACGGTCTTCCCCCCCGACTTTGGCTCAAGTGGGCCGTCATTTTTCAGGATGCTTGTCACCCGATCGGCCCGTCTTGCACGCTGTAACCGGTGAGCTAGTGTTTACTGGCCCAAGCAAGAGAACGAGGACAACCCTTGTTCGGAAGGTTCTTCGCATTGGAAGCGGCTAGGCCCTAGTCGTAGAGCATGATCCAGAAGTGCGGTGTGGACTTGAAGAAGAGGAGCGTGTCGCAATGAGCTTTCGAACAAAGATCTTGGGTTTAAGCGTGTTGGGTATTTTCCTTACGTCGGCGATCATTATTGCGGCCGTGCAGGGGTCGCAGAAGCGTCTGCGTTCAGAGCTGACCACTCAGGTGGATCAGATGGGGCGCGGCGAATGTGCCAAGATCGCCAAAGACGTGTACCTGATGCTTCGGAGCGCGAATCAGAACCTCACCAAGCAACTGGCCGGCAACCTGAATGTGGCAAGGAACGAGCTTCAGCGAATGGGGGCCGTCTCTCTTTCGGAAGAGAAGGTGGCCTGGAACGCAATCAACCAGTTTGACAAGGAGGCTCGCACCGTAGAGCTACCCAAGATGCTGGTTGGCGGCCAGTGGCTGGGACAGAACCGAAACGTGGCCACATCGTCGCCCGTGGTTGACGAAGTGAAAGCGATGGTTGGAGGAACGTGCACGATTTTTCAGCGCATGAACGAGGCCGGGGATCTGCTCCGGGTGTGCACGAACGTTGAGACACTCGAAGGCGCGCGTGCGATCGGCACGTATATTCCGGCCGTCGGGCCAGACGGCAAGCAGAACCCGGTCGTTTCCAAGATTCTCCAGGGAGAAACCTACTCAGGGCGGGCCTTCGTGGTCAACGACTGGTACCTCACATCCTATGAACCAATCTACGACGCCAAGAAGCGCGTGTGCGGAGCCTTGTACTTCGGGGTGAAGCAAGAGGACGATGCCGCCTTGCGTCAGGGCATCATGGACATCATTCCTGGCAAGACGGGCTACGTATTCGTGCTGGGAGGCACCGGCGACCAGAAGGGCAAGTACATTGTTTCGGCCAAGGGCAAGCGTGACGGCGAGAACATCTGGGAATCGAAGGATGCCAATGGCAATCTTTTCATTCAGTCGTTGATCCAGAAAGCGACGAATACCCATGATGGCCAGACCGATTTCGAACGCTATCCCTGGCGTAACAGCGGTGAGAAAAACGCTCGCTGGAAGATCGCTGCGGTGACGTATTTTCAGCCTTGGGACTGGGTTATCGGCGTGGGGGCGTACGAGGACGACTACGGGGACGTTTTGAACGAGATCGACGGCGCCATCAACCAGATACTCTACTGGTCCATTGGCGGAGCGCTCCTAGCCATTGTCTGTTGTGGCGGACTGGCATGGGTGGCTGCTCGACGCATGAGCCGGCCGCTGGTTCAAACTGTGAACGTCATGGAGAAAGTCGTTGCCGGCGACTACAGCCAGCGGCTGAATATCACCAGCAAAGACGAATTTGGTCGCATGGCCGCTTCGATCAACACGGCCGTTGAGGCAACGGGCCGGGCCATGGAAGAAGTGCGCGAGGCTGCCGAGCATCAACAGCGTCTGGAGGCGCAGAAAGCGGAACAGCAGCGCGTGGCCATGGAACGCGAGCGCGAGTTGGAGGATCAACGTCGCCAGGAGCAACAGCGCCGGATCGACGAAGAACAGCGGCGCAAGGACGAGGAAGCCGACAAGGAGCGCCAGCGTGCTCAAGCCGATCGTGCTGCTGGAGAAGTCCTGCAACGCAAGGTGAATCATCTGCTCGAGGTGGTGGCCGCGGCCGCCCAGGGCGACTTGACCAAACAGGTCGAGATCGAAGGCGACGAACCCGTGGATCATCTCGCCGCGGCCATCCGCCAGATGCTCCAGGATCTCGCGGGGGTCATTGGCCAAGTCAGCGAGAGTGCAGCGCAATTTGCCGAAGGTTCCCGAATCATTGCCGAGAGTTCGCAGAGCCTTGCATCCGGTGCGCAGATTCAGGCCTCAGGGGTAGAAGAGATCACCGCTTCGGTCAACATGCTCGCGCAGTCGATCGACCAGGTCAAACAGGGGGCCACCCAGGCCGACGACGTGGCACGTCAGGCCAGCGAGATGGCGGAGCAGGGAGGTGCGGCTGTTCGGAAGTCGATCGAGGCGATGGAACTGATTCGCGGCAGCTCGGAGCAGATCAGCGAGATCATCCAGGTGATCTCCGACATCGCCAGCCAGACGAACTTGCTGGCGTTGAACGCGGCAATCGAGGCCGCTCGCGCCGGAGAACACGGGATGGGATTTGCCGTGGTGGCGGATGAAGTGCGCAAGCTGGCCGAGCGTTCGAACCAGGCCGCTCGCGAGATATCGGCCCTGATCAAGGAATCTACGAAGCGGGTGGAAGAAGGCGCGGGATTGAGTGCACAGACCGGCGAGGCACTTACGCAGATCATCCAGAGCGTCGACGCCACCGCGAAGCAGATTTCGGAGATTGCCGGCGCGATGCTCCAACAAGCGGCCAGCGCCCAGGAGGTGTCTCACGGCATCCAGAGTGTTTCGGACGTGACCGAACAGGCGGCTGCGGGCAGTGAGCAAATGGCTTCGAGCAGCCAGGAACTCGGTGCCCAGGCCGTGGCGCTCCGCGATTTGGTGGGGCGTTTCAAGACCACAGGCCCCGGCTCCCGTTGAGCAAGCGGCATGCTTTGTGTCGCTGTTCACGCGGGCGGCAGGGGACACTGCGTCGCCGGAGTGATAGGAGCGATCGCTATCACTCCGGCGTCGCGTCGTTGGATTGTTCGAGGGCGCCGAGGCCCGCGCTAGTGCGTGTCGCCCCTAACTGGAGCGTTCGTGGCGGCGTGTTTCTGTGGTTTCAGAAGCGAAATACACGCTACCCACACGCTCGATGCGCTCTAATCGAGCAGTTCGATATCCCCGGGCCGCCAAGTCTTGTTGAACCAGGGCTCGAGCGGCCCATAGAGTCGCAGGATCATGAACCAGCCCTTGCCGGGGATGGTTTGAACCCAGTTACCCTGCTTGCCGGCGGGTGCTTTCGGGCCGAAATACACGTCGACGGACCCGTCGGCATTGACTTGCAGATCTTTGTTCTGGCTGCTTACGCTCGGGAATTGGCTGTCGGTTTGCAGCATGGACCGAGTCTGCGTGTCGTAGACGATCGCCGACCAGAAGGTGGCAACCGGGATGTTGGGCGGCAGGTGGAGGCGGTAATTCTTGCCACCGTCGAAGGGTTTTCCGTCGGCATCGAGAGCCGTCCAGGGGTACGTTGATCCCTTGCCGACGATCTGTGTGTCCATCGCCGGCGTCACGCCGGTGGCGAGGAAGAAGAAGAATGCGGCTGCATTCAGATGGGATACTCCCGGCTGCCACTGGAACTTGTAGCCACCGAGGAAGCCGACCCTCCATTGCCGGTCGTTGAAGAAGCGAGCACCCTTTTCACGCATGCGGTAGGCGATCGCGCGCGCCGTGGCGTCGCCGACTGCGGCGGCCTCGGTGAGGATCTTCTTCATGCGGGCGTCGGGCGAGAACGGCTTGCCCTTCTGAATGCCGATCGATGCCCAGAGGCCGAGCGTGGTTGGATCGACGGTGTTGGTGGGCTCGTCTTGCACGACCTGGTTGAGCAACTCCCAGAACCGATCATCGGCGGGACCAACCATGTTGAAGGGCTGGCCGGACATGTTCACGAACTTGAGTTGCGGAGGATTGTCGGCCTGGGAAAGCGGATAGACCTTTGTGAACTTCTTGACCGCATCGACGCCGGGCTTGGGATCGCCGTCGACGAGGAAGCTTCGCCAAGCGATCCAGACGTTGAAGGAACCTGGGCGCACCACGAAGTAGCCATCAGGGGCGTTGCCTTTGTAGCCGGGCGGCAAGAAGAGGTATTTTCCGCCTTTGCCCCGATCCGGGCCGGTGATGCCGATATCGCCGTTCCAGTGATACCAAATATCGTTGACGAGCCCGAGCACTTTCGGCGGCGCCTCGACCACGATGGGCCCCTTGCGCAGGTCGAGCCAGAACCAGGTGTAGGGTGTGTTGTCGTTGGCGGTGAGTTCGATGGTCGTGGAGTCGACCAGGTTTTCCCAGATCGGCACGGTCAGATTCGCCGGGCCGATCTTGACGATGTTGTTATGGTTGCTTGCCTGGTTCACGACGGGCAGGCCCAACAAGTACGCCTGCACAGCGTGTTGAAAGTCGAGGTTGTCGAAGAGCTTCTGGGTGCTCGCCTCGTCTGGGACGCCGTCGGAGAAGTTGAGCGTGCCGAGACGTGTGTCGATCGTGTCGGGGATGGCGATGCCCGGGGGCGTCGGTGTGGTCATCTTGTACTTGGTTGGCTGCGCTTGTCCGGTCTGTTGAGCGTGCACGATTTCGCAGCTCAACAGGACGCCGAAGGCTAGGGCAAGGACTGCCAAATCTCGGATGGTAGCCGGCCTCACGGATTGAACCTTCAACTTCATGGCTTTCTCTCCCAAAACAGTGCGTGCTCGTCTTCAGCCGTTTGCGACAATGTCGGTGGCCCGCTCGATGCACCCCGTCGGACCGAGCGATCACCTTGCAGACGAACCAAGCGAGTGGCGAACGGTCGACGACGTGGTCTTTCGGCGGCGCTGCCTTCGGCTGTCCGATTGCGGGTGATGCACTATTTTTGCAGCGCCGGGGTGATTGGCAAGTTTGGGCCGGATCGGCTGAGGCGCCCGTCAGCATGGATGAGATCAACCTGGGGCAATCATCTGTATGGGGGGTGTGTTACGAGAAGGTGGCAATGAAAGGGCGGCATCAGCGGGCTTTGGGATCGGCGAAGGCGGAGCTGAATTGGCGGAGGGCTTGGAGATAGGTCTCGGCCGTGTCGCCGTCGGCGTATTGGACGGATAGCCAGCTCTGTGGGGTGAAGGGGCCCTGGGGCCATAGCCAGACGCCGATGGGAGCGGTGTCTTCGGTTGCTGCGGAGAGCAACTGTTCGCGGAAATCGCGGGCGCGGTAGTTGGGTTTGCGTGAGCCGAAATCGATGGGGAAGAGACCGGCAAGGATCTGGCGGTTGCTGGTGATGAAGGGGAATTGCGTTTGTTTCCAGTCGCAGGTCTGCTTGGTCCGCTGGCCATTCCACCAGACCTGGTAGTAGGCGGTGCCAAAGTCGCCGGGGCCTGCGCCGTAGGTGTGCTCCGGGCCGAGGAGGAGTTGGGTGCCGCCATCTTTGACGCCCTGATACCACCACCGTTCGCCCGGATAGCCGTGGGCGTAGACCATGATGACCTTGGCATCGGGCCAGACGTCGTGGATGGCCTGGCCGACCTGGAGGCCGCGGCGGTAGTAGTTGCCGGAGGTGCCGTACTGGCTATCGTGTCCGCCCCAGACCCAGGGTTTGTTGCGGCCGCTCTCGTCACCTTGGTAGCTGTAGTAGGATTCGTTGTCAAAGACGAAGCCGGTGAAGCCTGCGCGCCGGGCAGTGGGATAGATTTCGCGAATTCGCCGGCAGACGTCGGCCCAGAGCTGGTCGGTGTCGCGGCTGCTGTCCCAGAGGTTCGCCTGGGGAGCGTCGGCTCGTTTGGTGGTGGCGTAGAAGTAGTCGGGCACGGGGCGTTCGAACCACCAGTAGCGAACGGCGTTTGTGCGATAGTTGTTGAGCGTGCCGTCGCGGCCGAGCTGCTCGGCCGTTTGTTGGCTGTCCGGGTGCTGATCTTGAGGAAACGCTCCGCGCAACGGATAGAGCCAGACGTCGGTTATGCCGATGGAGTGGTACCACGATGCCAGCGGAGCGCCGGGTGTGAGGTCGCCGCCGAAGAGATGCACGTCGACGCGTCGTTGGGCGGCCGGCGGCTGCGGCTCGTCGGGAGAGGCGGGGGTTGCGACGAGGAGTATGGTGCCGATGGCGAATAGTGCGAAACGCATCGGCGATTGTTCCGTGAGAGGCAGGGACGAAGTGTGGACGAGCTTCATGGTGCGAGGAGGTCCGGTCGTCGGCAACCGCTAAATCGGGGTATTGCACGGTTGGGGGGAGTCGAGCAGACTGCGTTCCGATCGGGGAAAGGGGGCCAGGGGAGACGGTGCGGCCTCGCGGAGGAGTTGAACGGGCCCCGGTTACCGCTCGACGCGCATTGGTCGTGCAGGACTCGATAAGGGACGCATCATGCAGCGGAAGTTCGTGAGTCGGCGGAGGTTTCTGGCAGCCGCGGCCTGTGTGATAGCCGGGCCCGCGCTGGTGGATCGGAGGGACGGCCGGAGTGTTCGAGCGGCGGAGGCTGCGGCGGGCGGGCCGCGATTCGTCACGCGCGGCGTGGTGTTGACCGTCGACGATTTGAGCACGCTCGACTGGCCGGCACGAGCGGAGGCGGCCGGGCTGACGACGATCGGGACACACATTTTTCCGCATGAGGTGGCGGCGTTTGTTCGGAGCGGTCGCGGGCAACGGTTTCTGGAGGATTGCCGGAGGCGAAAGCTCGAAGTCGAGCACGAGTTGCATGCGATCGGTGATTTGCTGCCACGGAAACTGTTCGAGAAGGATCCGAGCATGTTCCGCATGGATGAGCACGGGGAGCGGGTGGGCGATTACAATCTGTGCGTTCATTCGGAGGCGGCCTTGGGAGTGGTTTGCGAGAATGCAGTGAAGTACGCCGAGTTGTTGCGGCCGACGACGGGTCGGTACTTCTACTGGATCGACGACGGGCGGCCGATGTGCAGGTGTGGGAAGTGTCGCGGATTGTCGGACAGCGATCAGGCGTTGATTCTGGAGAACCGAATGCTCAAGGCGCTGAAGGCGGTAGACGTGCGGGCGCGATTGGCGCACTTGGCGTATGCGCGGACATTGGCGCCGCCGGAGCAGGTGAAGCCAGAGCCGGGGATTTTCTTGGAATATGCGCCGATCGAGCGCCGGTACGACGTTCCGCTGAGCCAGCGGGATGCGAAGGGCCGCGGGATCGGTCACGGCGAGCTGCTGGATCGCCTGGACGCCAATCTGGAAGTGTTCGGCCGCGAGGGTTCGCAGGCGCTGGAGTATTGGCTGGACGAATCGCGTTTTGCCGATTGGAAGCGAGAGCGGCTCCGGGCGATTCCCTGGAACGAAGAGGTCTTTGTGGATGACTTGAAGACGTACGAGGAGCGCGGGGTGCGTCATATCACGACGTTTGCTGCCTGGATCGACGCGACGTACGTTGCCCGATTCGGTGAGCCACCGTTGGAGGCTTACGGCGCCGGGATGCGCTAGGGATTAGGGAACACCCTTGGAACGGGAGTCATGCTCATGGATTCGACGGCGGATGCCAAGCGAACGATGCCGACGTGGAAGAAGTGGCTGATACGGGTGATCTTTTGGGGAGTCATTATCGGGGCGATCGTGGCGTGGCCACAAGGCGTTGGGGCGGTTCTGGCCGGGGGAGCCATCTTGCTGTTGGTCCTCGTTCTTTGGATCAAGTACAAGATCAAGAAGTTCTTGGCGCCCCTGCAGGACCTGGAGCTGTTTCCGGAGAGCATCAAGCTGACCTTGCAGGAGAAGGTTTCGTGGAACAAGGCGGACCTTGTCGCTGCGGCGAGCGAGGCGATCAAGGCGTCGGGTTTCGAGCCGATCGGGACGTTTACGATCAACAAGTCGACGAATCAGTTCGTGGAAGCCTTCATGAACGAGAAGGAGTCGGCGTATGCGGTCGTCTATGATTTTCCCTTCACGGATGTCGTCGTGGATTATGTGTCGGAGTTTGAGGACGGGTCGTGTTTCACGTGCTCGAATACGCAGTTGCCGGAGATACTGGAGTATCCGTCAGGGCGGACCGTCGATCGTCATCCTGGGATGGATGCCGGGCCGTTGTACGAGGAATTTGTGAGTGCGCGGCCCGACGGTCCGCGGATGCCGGTCTCGGCGGACGGCTTCGTTGCCCGGTTCGAGCAGTATCACGCGGAGGTGATGGCGTGGAATCGGGAACAGGTCGATTACCGTGAGAAGCTGGCCCAGGCGCTGCACGAGGAGTTCCTGGCGCAGAGCAATTGGTCGGCGATCGAATGGGACAGGAAGCAGAACCGAGTCGTGTTTGTTCACGACGCGCTTCCGTCGCGCGAGGTGGTCGATATGTACGTGTCGGCTTTGTGCCTGGAGGACGAAGAGGAGTTCGATCGAGAGAAGAAGCGGGCGGAGGCGCTCGTGAAGGAGGCGACCAAGACGGACGCCTTTGAAAGGATGATTCAAGAGTCGCCGCACCAGGTTGGGCTGGAGAAGCTCATGGAGCTGACGACGCCCGTTCGCGCGAATGTCTACTTGTCGGCGGCGGAGGAAGAGTGAGCGAGGGGGAACGGGCGTTTCGCCGAACAGTGTCTCATTCGCGGGGGGCGGGGGCCTGTTCTTTGCGGACTTTGGCCATGTAGCGTTCGAGAATCGCAGGGATTTGGTCGGGCGTAACCTGGGCGTGGACTTCGTCGTCGATCATGAGGACGGGGGCGAGTCCGCAGGTGCCGAGGCAGCGGGAACCTTCGAGGGTGAAGACGCCGTCGGTGGTGGTTTCGCCGAACTTGATGCCGAGTTCTTCGGTGAGTTTCTGCGCGACGCGGTCGGCGCCCTTGACGTAGCAGGCGGTGCCCAGGCAGACGTTGATCATGTAGCGGCCGCGGGGCTGGAGGCGGTAGTAGTGGTAGAAGCTGGCAACGCCAGCTACTTTGGCCGCCGGGATTTGCATGAGCTGGGCGACGGCGTCGAGGTGGGCCTCGGCGAGGTAGCCATACTGGGCCTGGATCTTGTGGAGCACGGCGATGAGGTGGCTGTGCGGTTCGGCGGACGAGCTGCACTGTTGGATGAACTGGACGATCGAGTCGCCGAGGACGCGTTGGGCGGTGGATTGGACTAGTTGCCAGTTGTCGGTTTGGGTGGTCATCGGATGCCTCGCGGCAGCTTGGGCACGTAGTGGGTATGCAACAGTTCGTGGGCCTTCTCTGAGCCGGGGCCCCCGAGGAACGATTCGTAGAGTTCTTCGATCGCCGGGTTCTCGTACGACTTGCGGAGCGACTTGGATTCGTCGATGGAGTACAGGGCGCTGGCGCGTTTGCGGAGGAGTTCGGGGTCGAGGACTTTGACGCCTTCGGGCGGATAGGGTTGGCCGCCGCCGCCGATGCAGCCGCCGGGGCAGGCCATGACCTCGATGACGTGGAACTGTTCCTTGCCCTGTTTGACCTTGTCGAGGAGGATCTTGGCGTTGGTGAGGCCGTTGGCCACGCCGACGTGGATGTTCCGATCGCCGATGGCGACGTAGGTTTGCCGGAGGCCTTCGACGGCGCGGACTTCGGTGAACTCGAGGCGGTCGGCGGGCTTGCCGGTGACGAGCTCGCTGGCGGCGCGGAGGGTGGCTTCCATGACGCCGCCGGTCGTGCCGAAAATGTCGCCGGCGCCGCTGGCTTCGCCGAGCGGGGTATCGAACTGGCCGTCGGGGAGCATGGCGAAGGTGAGGCCGTAGCACTTGATCATCCAGATCAGTTCGCGCGTGGTGAGGACGGCGTCGGTGTAGGGGATGCCGTCTTGCATATAGTGTTCGGGCCGGCGCGATTCGTATTTCTTGGCGACGCAGGGCATGACGCCGACCATGTAGACGTTTTGCGGATCGATTCCCTTCTGTTTGGCGTAGTAGGTCTTGGCGAGGGTGGAGACCATGCCCATCGGTGACTTGCAGGTCGAGGCGTGAGGGATGAGCTCGGGGTAGAACTTTTCGAGGAAGCTGACCCAGCCCGGCGAACAGGAAGTGATCATCGGCAGAGGGCCTTCCTTGAGCCGGGTGAGGAACTCGTGGGCCTCTTCGACGATGGTCAGGTCGGCGCCGAAGTCGGTATCAAAGACAGCGTCGAAGCCGAGGACGCGGAGGGCGGTGATCATCTTGCCGGTGGCAGGGGTTCCGGGCGGCATGCCGAAGCCTTCGCCGATGGCGGCGCGGATGGACGGGGCCGTTTGGACGACGACGTGGAGCTTGGGATCGGCGAGGGCCTGCCAGACGTCGTCGGTGGCGCGTTTTTCGAGGAAGGCGGCGGTGGGGCAGACGTTGATGCACTGGCCGCACTGGATGCAGACGGAATCGTCCATATTGGCCATGTGGGCGGGGGCGACAACAGTGTGGAAGCCTCGGCCATGTTGGCTGAGGTTGTATACACCCTGGATCTCGGCACACACGCGAACGCAGCGGCCGCAGAGGATGCACTTTTCGGGGTTGCGGACGACGGAGTGGCTGGAGTCGTCGATAGGGTACTGTTTGCGGCGGCCCTGGAAGAGCCGTTGGCGAACGCCCATCGAGTAGGCGAGGTTCTGGAGTTCGCACTGACCATCACGTTCGCAGGTTTGGCAGTCTTGGGGATGGTTGTCGAGGAGGAGCTCGACGATGTCGCGGCGTGCCTGGCGGATTTCGGGCGAGTTGGTCTGCACTTCCATACCTTCCCAGACCTCGACGCTGCAGGCGGTCATGAAGTAGCCCATTCCCTTGACGTCGACGATGCAGACGCGGCAAGATCCGGCGAGGCTGAGGTCGGGGTGATAGCAGAGCCGCGGGATATGGATGCCGAGTTGCTCGGCGGCCTCCATGATGGTCGTTCCCTGGGGGACGACGATCGGGGTGCCGTCGATGGTGAGGTTGATTTTCTTTTTTCGCATGGCTGGTTGGTGATGGGGACAGGATTAAGGGAAGAGTGGGACGAGGGAAGGGCCGGCCGCGGCGGGCTTCTCTGCTTTGTCCCTAGACGTCCGAGTCGAACAACAACTGCGAAGTCATTTCCCTTTTTCCTCTTTCCCCGGTTCCTTTCTCTTGAGTTTCGTTCTACATGCGCTGGACGGCGTCGAAGCGGCAGACTTCGAAGCAGCGGCCGCATTTGATGCAGCGGAGTTGGTCGATGACGTGCGGTTTGCGTCGATCGCCGGCGATGCAGGCGACGGGGCAATTGCGGGCACAGACGGTGCAGCCGACACAGGCTTCGGCGTTGATTTCATAGTGGATCAGCGCGGTGCACTTCTTGGCCGGGCAGCGTTGTTCGGTCACATGGGCGAGGTATTCGTCGCGAAAGTGCTCCAGGGTACTGAGGACAGGATGGGGCGCCGCACGTCCCAGGCCGCAGAGCGAGGCTTTCTTGACGAGGCGGGCCAATCGTTCGAGCTTGTCGAGGTCTTCGAGCGTTGCCTGGCCTTGAGTGATGCGCTCGAGGATTTCGAGCATGCGGGTCGTTCCTTCGCGGCAGGGCGTACACTTGCCGCAGGACTCGTCCTGAGAGAAGGTCATGAAGTACTTGGCGATATCGACGGGGCAATCGTCTTCGTCGAGGACGATCATGCCGCCGCTGCCCATGATGGAGCCGGCTTTGCTGAGTGTATCGAAGTCGACGGGCGTGTCGAGCCATTTGGCGGGGATGCATCCGCCGGCGGGTCCGCCGGTTTGCACGGCCTTGAGTTGACGTCCGCCGGCCACGCCACCGCCGATTTCGTAGACGATTTCGCGGAGGGTCGTGCCCATGGGGACTTCGACGAGGCCGGTGTGGGCGATTTTGCCGACGAGGGCGAAGACCTTTGTACCGCCGCTGTTGGTGGTACCTACGCGGGAGAACCAGCCGGAGCCGTAGTTGATCACGGCCGAAACGTTGGCGAAGGTTTCGACGTTGTTGATGACGGTGGGTTTGTCCCAGAGGCCGCGCTGGGTGGGATAGGGCGGGCGGATTCGGGGCTGGCCGCGTTCGCCTTCGATGGAATGGATCAGGGCGGTTTCTTCGCCGCACACGAAGGCGCCGGCACCGAGGCGGATTTCGAGGTCGAAGTCGAAGCCGGAGCCGAGGATGTTCTTGCCGAGGAGGCCGCGTTGGCGACAATGGCCGATGGCGGTGTCGATTCGCTGAATTGCCATGGGGTATTCGGCGCGGATGTAGAGGAAGCCGCGGTGAGCGCCGATGGCATAGCCGCCGATGATCATGCCTTCGAGGACGTTGAAGGGATCGGACTCGAGCATGCTTCGGTCCATGAAGGCGCCGGGGTCGCCTTCGTCGGCGTTGCAGATGAGGTATCGCGTCGGGTCGTCGGCTTCGGCGGCCATGGCCCATTTCTGGCCGGTGGGGTAACCGCCGCCGCCCCGCCCACGGAGCTTGGCCTTGGTAACTTCGTCGATGACCCATTTGGGATCGCCCTTGGCGAGGACGGTAGCCAGGGCCTGGAAGCCGCGGTAGTGGAAGAATTCGTCGATGCTTTCGGGGTCGATGACGCCGTTGTGGCGGAGGGCGATGCGGCTTTGGCGATTGAAGAAGGCGACATCGCCGTAGAGCTCGAAGAACTTGCGACCGGCGGTCTTTTCGGTGACTTTGAGGCGGTCGACGATGCGACCGTGGAGGATGTGTTCGTTGAGGATGTCGTCGAGGTCCTTTTCGCTGGAGACGCGGTAGAGGACCTTGTCGGGGCGGACGAGGAGGTGCGAGCTTTTGCCGGCCTGGCCCAGGCCGCAGGCGCCGAAGCAACTGGCGGCGGTGATGCGGACTTGGTCGGGGGAGATGCCCAAATCGCGGAGCTTGCGGAGAAGGGCGTCGTGGAGCGATTCGGCGCCCTGCCAACCGCAGCGGCGGCTTCGGCAGGTGAGGATTTCGTGTTGGGCGAGCTTTTCGACGGGGCCGTCGAGGACGCGGTCGAGGAGGGGCTCACCTTGGAGGACGTGGCGGGTGAAGATCTCGTGGACCAGCGGGCGATTGACCTGTTGGTATTTGACCGGCAGCTTGTCGGGGAAGAAGATTCCGACGATGGGTTCGCGGCTACAGCGGCCGGTACAACCGGTTTGCCGGAGCACGATGTCGGTACGTCCGCTGGCGGCGATGTGTTTGCGGAACTCGTCGAGCACGTCGGTTGCGCCGGCGGCGTTTTCACAGGTAGCCGAGCCTGTCTGGATGATGATCTTTTCGGCGAGGTCCGACTGGCGTCGCAGGCTTTCCGCCTGGTCGGCCAGGTTTTGGTACTGATCCAAAACGGTCTGGTTCACGATGGTCCTGATCCTGCCGGCAGGGTCACCGGCGTCGAGAGTTTTCCGACGGTACGTACCCAATTTGGCCAATACTGGGCACTTCGACAAGCTCCCAATGGGGTGTGAGGGGGCGATGCGGCGGTCACACACCGGCGGGAACGGCTTCTTCGGCGGCCGGACGGTCGATGAGAGTCATGCCGACAATCGTGAGGATGACCCCCAGCACGATCGATCGAGTGGAGGGTTCGTCGAAGAGGACAACTCCTGCGATGGCGGCCATGGCCACCTGGGAAGCGCTGAGCACGTTGGCGTGAACGACGGTCGTCAGGTGCAGGCCTTTGGTGATGGCGAGAAAGGCGACGAGGTTCAGCAGGCCTGCAACGAGCATGATGGAAACCTGAGAGGGCGGAGTGGCAAGCAGACCGGTGGGGCCGAGCTGCCAAAGGCTGAGCGGGCCGAGGGTGATGACCCCCACTGTGGTAACGGCGAAGACGATGCCTTGAGGCGGCGCGGAGACGGCGGCCGTGCTTCGAATGGCCACGGTGAGCGAGGCATAGCTAAGTCCGGCGAGGATCGCCGCGGCGACACCTAGCGAGGATGTGAGGGGGCTGACCGCTACGAGCCGTGGTGCCTGATCGGCGCCGAGATTGAGAAAGATGATCGAGGCGACCAGGATTGCGAGGGCCAGGACCGAGCGGCGCGATACGCGTTCGCCTAGCAGGAGCCAACCCAGCACGGCACTGGTGGCCAGGGAGACGGCGAGGGCAACGGGCATGGCAATGGAGAGGCCTACCACGCTGAAAGACCAGAGCAGCCCGAGATTGCCGAGGGTCTGAACGAGCACGGCGGCGACGGTCAGGTTGAGTAGCGACTTGGGGGGCGGCAAGCTGGGTAGGCCTCGCCAGATTCTCCAGAGCACCCATGGTGCTATGAAGACGACGGTTACGAGCTCTTTGACGCAGATGGACAGAGCCAGGGGCGCGGAGTCGGCGAGCACGCGTAGGCAGATATTGGCCGCGGTGTAGCCGACGGCGGAGAAGATGCAGCAGGCCGTGCCAACGATGGCGGGATCGGTGGCGCGCAGCGTAGATGGGCGTTTGGGAAGAACTTGCGTCACGGGCTCATTGTAGACGGCCGGATGGTTGAAGGGGAGGGAGGGTGTCGCGATGTACAAATGGTTGTCGTGCTAATGGCGCCCGCCTATACTAGGCCACATGCCGCAGGGGGCGGTGACATGTGGAGGTCGAGGGGGTCCTTTCTGGGAGGTGGTTCGCCATGCCGTGCGCACGGTCGCTGATTGCGCTGAGCGATGCCCGACTGCCGTTGTTTGTAGGCATCGATCTGGGCGGGACGTCGGTGAAGTTGGGATTGGTCGACGACATGGGGCAGACGATTGCCTGGGATTCGATTGCGACCCAGGTGGAGGACGGACCGGAGGTGGCGTCGGAACGGATCGGCGCGGCGGTGCGAAACCTGATTCGGTCGGTGGACTTGGATATATCGGCGGTCGCCCACGTGGGGCTTGGCACGCCGGGGACGTTGGATCTGCCAAAGGGAGTGATGATCAATCCGATGAACTTTCCGGGTTGGGGCGGGTTTCCGATCCGGGAGGAGGTGGAGAAGCACTGCGGACTTCCGACGGCGTTTGTGAACGACGCGTCGGCAGCGGCCTACGGTGAGTTTTGGGTGGGGTCGGGTCAGGAGTTCCACAGCATGATTTTGTTGACCCTGGGAACGGGGGTCGGCTGCGGGATCGTGATCGGGAACCTGCTTGTAGAAGGCGAGCACGGTTTTGGGACCGAGTGCGGGCACATCATTATCGATTATGAGGACGATGCGCGGATGTGTCCGTGTGGGCAGACGGGGCACCTGGAGGCGTATGCCAGCGCGAACGCGGTGATTCGCCGGACTCAGGAAGCGCTGGATAACGGCCGAGAGAGCTCGTTGACGCGCCGGCTGGAGGCGGGGGAGGAATTGACGCCGTTGCTGGTCGGCGAGGAGGCGGAGGCGGGCGACGCATTGGCCGAAGAGATCGTTTTGGATACGGGTCGGTACTTGGGAATCGGCATCGTGACGCTAGTGCACACGATCGATCCGGACGGCGTGCTTTTGGGCGGGGCGATGACGTTTGGCATGGAGCAGTCGCCGCTGGGATTGCAGTTCCTGGAGCGGGTGCGGCACGAGTTCCGCCGACGGACGTTCCCAGCGCTGGCGGAGTCGACGAGCATCGGGTTTGCCAGTTTGGGGGGCGACGCGGGGTATCTGGGTGCGGCGGGGATTGCTAGGCTGGAGCACTATAAGGCGCAGAGCCCGACCAGCGGGCGGCAGTTGACCCGGGATCGGGAGGAGTTGGTGTGAGCGGCCGTTGGTCGAAGGGTGATTGCGGCGGGAGTTGGCGGGCTTGCCAGTTGGCGGGGGCGACATTATAACTCGATGGTTCCCGCCAAATTGGCTGGTTGGGGCGGGGGAGCCGCCCACCAGGGATCTTCGAGAGAAAAGCGAGAGAGCACGTTTATGGGTACCCGACCTCGTACGAAGTTTGTGAAGACGCTCAAGGCGCGGCGCTGCAGCAAGTGTGGGGCGAAGCTCAACACGCAACAGCAGCGTTGCAGGCGTTGTGCATCGTTGCAGGCCCGGCCGAGGCCGTGAGCGCACGGGGTCATCTTCGCCGCTGAAAGAACCGCTTGCACTCGGCGACGGCTTCGCCGAGTTGCCGGATCTCGTCGGGGGTGTTGTAGAAGTAGAAGCTGGCGCGGGCGGTCGCCGGCACGCCAAATCGTTTGTGCAGGGGCATTGCGCAGTGATGTCCCGGTCGCACGGCGATGCCACGGCTGTCGAGTCGCTGGGCGATGTCGTGGGCGTGGACTTGGGGCAGGACGAAGCTGACGATGCCCGCCTTCTCGTCGGGCGACGGACCGAGAATGCGCACGTCGCCGACGGTCTGGAGGACTTGGTGTGCCTGTTGGGTCAGGCGACGCTCGTGGTCGTGGATGGCGTCGAGGCCGACATTGTTGAGGTAGTCGATGGCGGCGCCGAGGCCGATGGCGGGGACGATGGGCGGGGTGCCGGCTTCGAACTTGTAGGGGAGGTCGGCCGGAGTGAAGCTGTCGATCGAAACTCGGCGGATCATGCTGCCGCCGCCGAGGAAGGGGGGCATTTCGTCGAGCAGTTCGCGTTTGCCGTAGAGGACCCCGATGCCGGAAGGTCCCATGAGCTTGTGGCCGCTGAAGGCGAGGAAGTCGGCATCGAGGGCGACGACATCGGTCGGTTGATGCGGCACGCTTTGGGCGCCATCGACCAGTACCCGAGCGCCGACGGCATGGGCGCGAGGAATGATGTGTTCCAGAGGGTTGATGGTGCCCAAGACGTTCGAGACGGCCGTTACGGCGACGAGCTTGGTGCGCTCGGTGAGCAATTCGTCGAGGGACTGGAGTTCCAAGAGTCCGCGGTCGTCGACGGGTATCCAGCGGATGACGGCGCCGGTGCGCTCGGCGAGCTGGTGCCAGGGGACGAGGTTGGAATGATGCTCCATCTGGGTGACGAGGATTTCGTCGCCTTGGCGGACGTGGCTATCGCCCCAACTGCGAGCGACGAGATTGATGGCGGCGGTGGCGCCGCTGGTGAAGATGATCTCTTCGGCGCTCGATGCACCGAGCAAGGCGCGGACCTTCTCGCGGGCCGCTTCGTAGAGCTCGGTCGACTGTTCGGCCAAGACGTGGATACCGCGGTGGACGTTGGCGTAATGGTGCTGATAGGTTTTGACGATGGCGTCAATGACTTGGCGCGGCCGCTCGGTGGTGGCGGCGTTGTCGAGGTAGATGAGCGGAACGCCGTCGTGGACCTGCGTAAGAAGGATGGGGAAATCGGGCCGGTACACCTCGGGGTCGAGAGCCGGGATTTGCGCGGGAAGGGTCATGATTGCGAAGGCTGGGGGTCGGTCGCACGGCGGTCATCGATGGGAGAGTAAATGGCAGCCTGCAATACGCGCCAAGGGAGCAAGCAGCATTTCTGGCGGTTGGGAGTGAGCTTGGCGCCGAAGAGTTCGAGCATGTCGTCGGCGGAAAACTGTCGGACCTCCTCGACGGTCCGGCCATCGAAGCGTTCGACAAGCATGGAAGCGGCGGCCTGGGAGATGCAACAACCCTGGCCGTTGAAGTAGACGTCGCGGAGCTGGCCGTGATCGTTGATACGAAGCTCCATGCGGACCGTATCACCGCAGAGGGGGTTATCGTCCTCGTGGCAGTGAGTGCAATGATCGCATTTGCCTCGGTGGTAGGGTGCCTCGTAGTGGTCCAGGACGTGTTCCTGGTAGATTTCCTCTTCGCTGGATGCCATGGTTTCCTCGACCGGAGACAGAGTGGTGGGCTCGCTGTCGATGGAGCGGCCGACGGGGAATTCTAGAAATCGAGGAGGGCGCGGGCAAGGACTGGTGGGGGGGCGGCTTGGCTGCGGAGTCTTGTGGGTGGAGGGTTCCGGGGGCTGCGAAGCGAGCGGTACGGTCTGGCTACCGGGGCGGTTGCGAGATAGGCTGAAGATGAGGCCACTTGCTTGACGGAAATGGCGGGGGGCTGGGGCTTTGGGCCGCTGGGAGTGGGGCGGTCGCACTAGAGTCGAACATCGATGTGGGTCTATGTCGCTGATTCGGTTGGAAGATGTGTGGAAAGTCTACCACCTCGATGAGGTGATCGTCGAAGCTTTGCGCGACGTGAGTCTGACCATCGAACAGGGCGAATACGTGGCGTTGATGGGGCCGTCGGGCTCGGGCAAGTCGACGCTGATGAACACGCTGGGGTGCCTCGATCGGCCGAGCAAAGGGAGCTATGTGCTGGCGGACGAGCAGGTTGCCCGGATGTCGACCGATGCTCGGGCACGGCTGAGAAACCGGAAGATTGGCTTCGTTTTCCAGAATTTCAACTTGTTGAGTCGTACGAGCGCACTGGAGAACGTCGAGTTGCCGCTGCTCTACGCACACGGGATCAGCAGCAAAGAACGGCGGCGGCGAGCGGTGGAGATGCTTGAGCGGGTGGGATTGGGCGATCGGATGGATCACCATCCGGGTCAACTTTCGGGTGGGCAGCAGCAGCGGGTGGCGATTGCCCGGGCGCTGGTCAACGAGCCGGCTATCCTGATGGGTGATGAGCCGACGGGGAACCTGGATTCGCGGACGAGCCGCGAGGTGATGGAGCTGTTCCGAGAGCTGAATCAGGCGAGTGGCATCACGGTCATCCTGGTGACGCACGACCAGGAGGTTGCCCAGAATGCCAAGCGTTGCCTGGTGCTTCGGGACGGGAAGATTGTGGAGGATACCCGCGATTTCCAGAGGGCGATCGATGCTTTGCATGTATCGAACCTGGACGATCAGGAAGACGAGGCAAGAGAGGATGGCATGGAGGGGGTCTGATTGTAACGGTATTAGCGGTTCTGCTGGTGGTAGGGGTTTAGCCGACCGATGAAGATGATATGGTTGCTTCTCGGTCCGGTTCATGGATGGTCGTGCTGACAGCCCTGCTGGTGTATGGGGGTTCGTCGGCAGTGCGCGCTGAGGGGATCTTTGAGACGGTGGTTCCCGAGCAGCGCCATCTGATGATTCGGGATCCTTCCCAGATGCAGCAAATTCCCCTGCCGGACGTGCCAGCGCCGGTGACCGTGGCGTCGCCGAACGTGGAGCGCGATCCGCGGAACTTGTCTTTGGACGAGGCGTTGTGCATCGCTTTGGCCAATTCCGAGGTGATTCGCGTGCTTGCCGGCACGGGGGCGTCGTCGAGCGGATCGACGATCTACGATCCGGCGATCACCAATACGCAGATCGACACGGCGCGAGCGGCCTTCGATCCGGTGTTGCGGGCCGACAATCTGTTCGATCAGGCAGAGACGCCGGGGGCGGTGGCCGACGCGACCGCGCCGCACGGGTACCGGATTGGAGGTACGAAGAGCGAGAGCTACAGCCTGGATTTTGGGTTGAGCAAACAGTTCGTCACGGGTGCCGTGGCGAGCGTGGGTTCGCAGGCTCTGGACACTCGGACGACGATCTTCCCGCCACCGGTGGCGACGACCGGTTTGAATCCGCTCTTGAATTCAACGGTTTCGCTGGGAATCACGCAACCGTTGCTGCAAGGCGGCGGGATCGCGACGAACTTGGCGCCGATCCAGATCGCCCGGCTGAACACGGAGCGGTCGTTCTTCCAGATGAAGAACAACGTCCAGCAGATGGTTCGCGGAGTGATCGAGGCGTATTGGTTGTTGGTGGCGGCGCGGGTGGACGTGTGGGCGCGACAACAGCAAGTGGCGCAGGGGCGCGAAGTACTGTTGCGTGCAGAAGCCGGCGTGAAGACGGGAATGGCCAGTTTCTCGGTAGGGGACGTTGCCCAAGCTCGGACGTCGTTGGCGGGGTTTCAGGCGAGCCTGATCACTGCGCAGGCGGACCTGTTGCAGCGGGAGGCGGCATTGCGGAACATCCTGGGATTGCCTCCGGTGGACAGGCCGCAGATGGTTCCGGTCACTCCGCCGAGGACCTCGCGATATGAAGTGGCATGGGAAGAAGTGCTGCGGATGGCGTCGGAGTATCGTCCGGACTTGATCGAGCTGAAGCTGGTCCTGGAGGCGGACCAGCAGCAACTGGTGCAGGCGAACAACAGCGCCTTGCCGCAACTGGACGCGACGGCGAGCTATCGCTGGAACGGGATGGAGGGACGAACGCCCGACATGTACTACATCGGCACGGAGCCGGGCGAGTTCGCGGGGTGGACGTTGGGGGTGAACTTCTCGGTTCCGTTGGGATTGCGGGCGGGGCGGGCCCAGTTGCGGGACACCGAGTTGTTGATCATGCGCGACCGGGCGAACCTTCGGCAGGGGCTGCACAATGCGTCGCATCTGCTGGCGACGAACTATCGCAACCTGGACCGATACTACGAGCAGTACAAGACCTACCAGGAAGCGCACAAGGCAGCGCAGATCAACCTGGAGTATCAGTTGGCGGCGTATCGGACCGGGCGGAGCATCTTTCTGAACGTGCTGCAAGCGATCATCGACTGGGGCAACTCGGCGGCGTCGGAGGCGGGCACCTTGGCGCTGTACAACACGGAGCTGGCGAATCTGCAGGCGCAGAGCGGGATGATTCTCGAGGCACACGGCATCCGATTCGTCGAGGAGCGTTATTGCTCGATCGGGCCCATGGGGCGATTGTTCCCGGACCGGCGTTATCCCGAGGCTATGCAGCCGGGGCCGAACCGTCCGCAGTACGAGACGACGGACAAGCCAGCCGAGGACATCTTCGACCTGAGCGAGGTGCGCGATCGTCTGGCCAAGCCGTCGAAGGCGGATGGGAAGAAGCCGGAGGCAATCCCGTCGCCTCAGCCGTCGCCGTAGAGAGGCGAGCATTGATGGTTGGGAGAGGCGTTGGAGGAGAGGGGAGACACGAAAACACGAGATGGGGAAACCACGAAAGTGGGATGCTGAGGTTGAGAGGGCGTTGGTTTGAAGGGCTGATAGTGGAGGTTGCGAGCCCTTGTCCCCTTGAGGTTTATTGAAGGTCGCCGAAGTAGTAGGCTGGTGGGCTCACTGAGACACTACGAATACCGGGCTCGCGTTGGTCGCCCTGGTATCACTACTCATGCGACGGTCAATAACACCGACGCTTTTCCGCAAGCGGGCGAGGGGAGGTCGTCTATTCGTAGCGGAGGGCGTCGATGGGGTCGAGCTTGCTGGCGCGGCGGGCGGGGTAGTAGCCGAAGAAGATGCCGACGGCTGCGGAGAAGGCGATGGCGATGGCCGCGGCCTTGAGGGAGACGACGACCGGCCACTGGGTTCCGCTGGTGAAGGAGTTGATGATCTTGGTCGCGGCGACCGAGGCGCCGATTCCCAGGCCGATCCCGACGATGCCACCGAGGGTGGAGAGGAGGACGGCCTCGACGAGGAACTGGCGGAGGATATCGCGGCCGCGGGCGCCGACGGCCATACGGATGCCGATTTCGCGAGTACGTTCGGTGACGGAGACGAGCATGATGTTCATGATTCCCACGCCGCCGACGACGAGGGAGATTCCGGCGATGCAGGCGAGCAGGAGGGTCATGGCCCCGGTGACCATCTGAAAGACGTTGGCGACTTCGGTGGTGTCGAGGACTTCGAAGTCGGCGGATGCACCGGGGTGGATTCGGTGGCGCTCGATGAGGAGTTGCCGGATTTCCTGTTCGGCGTCTTTCATGCGATCGACGGCGCGAGCGGAGGCCATGATGATATCGACGTTCTTAAAGCTGGAGCCTTGGAGCCGCTTTCGAACGGTGGTGTAGGGAGCGACGACGACGTTATCCTGGTCCTCACCTACGATGTTGGCGCCCTTGGCCTGGAGGACGCCGATGACGCGGAAGGGGATGTTCTTGATGCGGATGATCTCGCCGAGGGGATTGGAGGTCTGGAAGAGTTTTTCGACGACGGTTTGGCCGATCACGCAGACCTTTGCGGCGGAGGTGACATCGCGTTCGGAGAAGAAGCCGCCGCAGCGAAGCTGCCAGTTGCGGACGGTGAGGTAGTGGATGCCTACGCCGTGGAGGTCGCGCGGGTTCCAGTTATTGTTGCCGTAGATGACTTGGCCGGAGGTGAAGACATAGGGGGTTGCGGCGAGGACGGCCGGACATTCGCGCATTATGGCTTCGCTGTCGGCGGCGGTGAGGGTGCGGGCGCTGCCATGTCCTTGGCGAGCTCCGCCCTGTCGGCGACTTCCGGGGAAGACGATGACGACGTTGGTTCCGAGGCTTTGGAACTGTCCCTGGACGAGGTCGCTGGCGCTTTGGCCGATGGAGACCATGGTGGTAACCGCGGCGATGCCGATGACGACGCCGAGCACGGTGAGGCTGGCGCGCATCTTGTTCTTGCCGAGGGCACGCAGGGCGATACGAAGCGTTACCAGTAGATTCATAGCCGCCTGCTACTTGGCCGTGGTGTCGACACCGGTTACCAACTCTTGACCTTTCTTGAGATCGCCAGAGACCAGTTGCGTGTACTGGTAGTCGCTCAAGCCGGTGACGATGGGAACGGCGCGAAGGAAATCGCCATCGACAACCCAGACGTGGCGGCGATGGCGCTGGCGGCCTGCCTTGGCGCGTTCGGTGGCCGGGGGCTGGGTCGCGGAGGTATCGGGGTCCTGTTCATCGTTGTTGGCGGGGTTTGCCTCGTCGATGCCTTCGAGGAGTTTGTGGTCCTGCGGGCGCACTTGTTCCTGCTTGGGATAGAATCGCAGCGCAGCGTTGGGGATTTTGAGGACATCGCGGCATTCGTCCACCTTGAAGGAGAGGGTGGCGGTCATGCCGGGCAGGAGCTTCATGTCGGGGTTGCGGGCTTCGACGACGACGGTATACGTAACGACGTTTTGGGTGGTCGTGGGATTCAGTCGGATTTGATAGATGTCGCCGTCGAAGAGGTCTTCGGGGTAGGCGTCGACGGTGAAGTGAACCTTCTGTTTCTTCTCTTGCGCGTTGCGGATCTGGCCGATGTCGGCCTCGTCGACGGCGGCGTTGACGTACATTCGCTTATCCATTTCGGGAGCGACGATGAACATTTCGGGCGTTTGGAAGGAGGCAGCCAGGGTCTGGCCGGGGTCGATCTTGCGGTCGATCACGACTCCATCGACGGGGGAGCGAATTTCGGTGTACTTGAGGTTGGTTTCGGAGTTCTGGAGACTGCCTTCGGCCTGTTGGACGGCGGCCTCGGCGACTTTGAGCTGTGCTTGGAGGGCGATGCGATTGAACTTGTACTGGTCCATTTCGGCATCGGAGATGTAGTCGGCGTTTTCGGCGCGGAAGGCCAGAGCGCGCTGCTCATCGTTGACGGCCTGCTGCAATTGGGCCTTGGCCCGTTCGATCTCGGCTCGTTGCGTGGCGAGGGCGGCGCGGTCGCGGGCCACCGTGGCTTCGTAGATGCGTGGGTCGATGGTGGCGAGGATCTGGTCTTTCTTGACTTTGGAGTTGAAGTCGACGTTGAGCTCCTTTACGGGTCCGGAGACAACGGAGCCGATGGAGACGCGGAGCACGGGCTGTACGGTTCCGGATGCATTGACCACGGAACTAATGTCGCCGCGAACGATCTCGGCCTTGCGGAACTTGGTCGGCACGTTCCAACGCGTTTTGAAATAGAAATAGGCGCCGGCTCCGACGATGCCCAGCACGATGAGCACGAGGACCGTCTTGATCAGGAATTTCATCGCTGGCCGTCTTGGTGTGGCGTGGAAGGAAGAGTCGGAACCGAGCCGCGGAGACCGCGGAAGCTAAGGCGAAGCGGCCCCCGGGTTGCCGGCCGAGCGCGGCGGCCGCCGGTTTCGCCATTGTGTGGATCAATTTGGCGGATCGATGCGCGGGTGCCCCATAGGTTGTTCGGCGAGTGGGGGGTACTCTTGGATTATGATTGGCTGGGGTGGGGGTGTCCAGCTTCGTCCTTGGCTGATGGCCATATCGGACCGCCGTGAGCACGGTGCTCGATACTACGTCCTGGGGGGGGCGGGTCTACAGAGACGTTACCGCATACGCCAGAGTGCGTGATCGGCGATGCCAAGGGCGGCTTGGGTGGAGGCGATCGCCTGCTTGAAACGCCGGGCATCGACTGGATAGCCGGCGGTCCGGGTGAGGCCGGGGACCTGCCGGCACCAGAAGTCGTTCAGCGCGACCATGGCCAATTCGCGAAGGTACTTGGAGGCCATGGAGGCGAGCGCGGCCGGCAAATAGGATTCGGCTTGGGTGCAGAAGCGAACTTCGACGCGGCGCTGGGGCGGGCCGAAGCGGTAGAGGCTCAGGTCGCGGCCTTCGTCGTAGACTTCGATGAGCGATTGGGGGAAGTGGTCGGCGAGCAGGCGGTGGTAGCGGTTGCGACCGCCGTGCTTGTCGCAGATGACGGCGATCGGCTCATTGCCGAGAGCATCGCACAGGTCGGCGACCAGTTCGAGTGTGAGGTGGGAGAGGATCTCGCTCTTGTTGCCGTGCCGGTCGATGAGCCGATTGAACGGTTGTTCGAACACGACACGGCTGCGCAGCTCGATGAGGCGGACGCCAACGGTCTGAAGGCTGCGGGCGAAGTGGGCGGCACCGTGGCGGCAGGCCGCAGGATCGTCGTCGACGGGCAGGGGGCAGTCGTAGCCGGCGTACCAGGGGATGGCGTCGGATTGGTTCAGGGCGTCGGGTGCGAGGGTCGAGCAGAGTTCGCGCCAGGAGGACGGGTGTCGTCCCATGGACGCCAAAGAAGCCAATAGGCCGCGTTCCAGGTGTCGGAGTCCTTTGCCCTGCTGGTAGAGGCGTTTGGAATCGGCGATGGGCACGCGGGGAGGCTCGCTATCGACGACCCGGGCGGGCGCGGGAGCTACGGCGTCGGCGAGAAGGTCGTAGAGGGCGTGGGCCTGCACGCCTTCGGGGACATGCCAGGCGGTGGCCGAAATAACCAGCGGGCCGAGGTTGGGGCCGTAGCCGGCTTCGTCCGTTCCGATGAGATACGGCATTACTCGTCGGGCATCAAGTGTTCCGTTGGGATCATGCGGACCACTTCTTCCATGCTGGTGACGCCGGCGGCCACTTGGAGCAAGGCGGAGCGACGCAGATCGAGCATGCCTTGTTCGACGGCCTTGGCGTGGAGCTCGCGAGCCGAGCAGCGATTGAAGATCATCCGCCGGATATCGGGGGTCACTCGGAGGACTTCGTAGACGGCGATTCGGTCGACGTAGCCTTCCTGGCGGCAGCGTTCGCAGCCGGGCGCGGCGTAGATATAGTCACCCTGCTTGGGTTCGAGCCAGTTTTTGACGTCGTCGAACATTCGCGGGGCACCGCTGATATCGTAGGCGACCTTGCAGTGCGGGCAGAGGGTACGGACCAATCGTTGGGTCAGAATGCCCAGCAGCGACGTGGAGAGAAAATGCGGGTGGACGCCGAAAGCGAGCATGCTGTCGACCGCGGCGGCAGCGACGGGCGCGTGGAGGGTCGCCAAGACAAGGTGGCCGCTGTTGGCGGCGCGGACGGCCGTCGAGGCGGTGACCGTATCGCGAATTTCGCCGACCATGATGACGTCGGGGGCCTGCCGCATAACGGCGCGTAGGAGTTCGGGGAAATCGAGATCGATGCGCGGATTGACCTGAGACTGGCGGACGCCCTCCAACTCGTACTCGATGGGATCTTCGATCGTGTTGATCTTGCGAGTGCCGTCGTGCAGGTAGCGGAGGCTGGCATAGAGGGTGGTGGTCTTGCCGGCGCCGGTGGGGCCGGTGACCAGCAGCAGGCCGCTGGGCATGTTCAGCAGGCTGATGAGGTCGCGGAGGTCTTTGTCGTGAAAGCCCAGGGTTGGCAGTTCGAGGCGACCGACTCCATGTTCCAGGAGGCGGATGGTCATGTCCTCACCGTAGAGGGTGGGGATCGTGTTGACGCGGAGATCGACCTTGCTTCCCTCAGCGTGTTCGTAGACCCAACGGCCGTCGAGGGGGCGCCGCAATTGGGCGACGTCCATATCGGCCATGGCTTTGACGTGGCTGATGAAGCGACGTCCATCCTCCTTGGACACCCAGGTCAACGGTTTGACGATTCCGAGGTGCCGCACGGAAATGGAGACACTATCCTGGTTGGTTGTCATGAAGAGGTCGCTGGCAGGCATGCGCACTGCGTGTAGGACCAGTTCGGCGACGGCCTCTTCGATGGGGAGCGCATCGAGCTTCTCGAGATCCAGCGGTTGGAACTGGACCGGTTCGTTGTCCTGGGCCGGTTCGGAATCTTTGTTCATGCTCCGCCTCCTCGGGCCAGGGTAGCCGCATCGGCTTCGCTATCGGCCACATCGAGCACCATATCGAGGCGCATGACTTTAAGGACATCGCGGACCATAACCGGGATGGAGTGGAGGACGAGCTGTCCCCCGGCTTCGCGGAATCGCTTGTGGGCTACCAGTAGCCAACTCAGGCCACTGGAGCCGATGAAGTCGGTCTTCGACAGGCTCAACAGCGCCTTGCGGCGGTAGCCATCGGGGCCCAGCAGCTCGCCGATGGGTTCCGCCTGTCGCGCCATGACATCCTGGACGATCCGGCCCTTCATTTGGAGTCGTACGAGATCACCGTCATCGGATACAACGTCGAGGTCCATTTGGTTGCTCCTCGAACCAGATAGCTTCGCCACTTGCGGCATTATGGCAGGTTGTGCGAAAAGTGCCAGAGGCACGCATGCACACTCTGTCTTCTCTCAGGCTCTCGATTCCCGGCTCCGGCAGTCATGAGCATACCGCAACGGACTTGTCAATTCCAGGCAGTGGGGCGCAGTACGAGCGGGGTGGGACTGTCAAAAGGGCCAAGAAGCGTGGTGGTTTGTGCTGCCGGTTGAGCAAAGCTTGCCGGAACGGCAGAGTTCGAGCGTGGAGGACGTGGGCAAATAGTAGCTTCTAGGGGTACGATGATCGGCCTGATGGAGTACGGGGTGAGCGGGAGGTCGAGGGGGCATTGTCGGGGAAGGCGACCGACTGGAAGCGATGCCGGCGTGGTCGCTGAAGGGGGGCGAAGCAGATCGCGTTTTGGACTGCGCGGGATGAATCCTTTTCAGACATGCGTGTACCTGTCTACAATGAGGATGTGTTTCAGTGCGAGTCGCACTTAACTGTGGCGTTCGTGGCGGCGTGCCGGTGGGGCCGGCTCAAACGAGAGTAGATCGCGATGCAATTGAGGAACGTCGTGCGCAGACTGTCGGTGTTGGGATGTAGCCTGGGGACGTGGCTGGCGGCGTCGGACACGGCGTGGGCCGCGGGAGGCGGTTCGAGCGACGCCGGTTCGTGGGTTTTGCCCTATTTCATCGTGGTCGTGTCGATTGGTTTGGGTTTGGCGGTTGCCTGCAACCCGAGCCGGCGTCGCGAGCGGGCCAAACCGGAGGAATACAAGGAGAAGAAGTACGTGTGAGCGATGGCGCGAGCGAGTGCATTGCGGGTGCGCGTCAGCGGGGAGAGTTCTTCTTCCACTCGTACACGAAGATACCGGCTGCGACGCCAAGATTCAGCGAGTCGGTTCCGGGTTGCATGGGTATGGTGAGGCGGCGGTCGCAGGCGGCCAGCCATTGCTGTGAGAGCCCCTCGAATTCGTTGCCGATCAACAAGGCCGTGCGCGGGTTCCAAGTGGCCGCGGCCAGAGGTTGAGTGGTGGGATCGAGGACGGTGGCCACCCGGTCGAATGCCCAGGACTGTTTGAGTCGATTGAGGTCGCCGAGCAGGTCACCGGTTCTTGCGAAGGGGACGCGCAAGACGCCCCCCATCGAGAGCCGCAAGCAACGTCGGGAGAACGGATCTGCGCATTGTTGGCCGAGGAGCAGGCCATCGATGCCGAAGGCGGCGGCCGTGCGGAAGACAAGGCCGAGGTTTTCTGCCTGGGTGACGTGGGGACAGACGATGAGGCCGAACTGGGGCAGGGTGTGGGCGGGGTGAAGCAATTTGTCGAGCGTGAGGGGAGTTCCTCGGGAGCCGGCGGCCAGCACGCCGCGATGGAAGTCGAAGCCGACCAGCTCGTGGATGAGATACTCGGGGGCGACATACATGGGGACGCCAGCCGGGACAAGGGGCTGGACCTGCCAGGCGAGGCGTTCGCTGACCAGGACGGATTCGGTAGGAAAGCGGCTATGGAGCAGCCGTTCGGTGAGCAAGAGGCCTTCGGTGACGAAGACGTTCTCCCCCCGAGCTGTCCGCTCCTTCATGTTGCGGTAGCTGGCGACGCGAGGGTCGTGGACAGAATGGATGCGTTCCACGGTGGAGGTAGTGGTTCACGGGTGGAGAGGCATACAACCGTCTAGGATATCGTATGGACTCTGGTAGAATCAATTGTCCGGCTACGACAGACAGGAGAACTCGCCATGGCGCTGGTTCGGAGATTTGTTGGGACGAAGGCCCCCGGTTCGGTGCTGCTGATTCGTTTGATTGTGGGGGCGGTTTTTGTGTCGGAGGGGGTCCAGAAGTTTCTGTTTCCAGAGCTGCTCGGCGTGGGCCGCTTCACGAGGATCGGGATTCCCAACCCGGGCACCATGGCGACGATGGTCGGGGTGTTTGAGATCGTTTGCGGGGCGTTGATTCTGTTGGGATTGCTGACCAGGCTGGCGGCGATTCCGATGATGATCAACATGTTGGTTGCCGTCGCGTCGACGAAGATTCCGATTCTGTTGGGGCAGAGCTATTGGATGTTCCGCGTGTCGGCGACCCATCTTCGGCCGGAGGGTCCGCACGGGTTCTGGGTGGTGGCGCACGAATCGCGGGTCGACTTTGCGATGCTTCTGGCGTCGCTATTCCTGTTGATCGTCGGGGCAGGGTGGTTCTCGTTGGATGCCTTGATCACTCGACGGAGAGGCGAAGCGGGGGAAGGAAACGGGGCGAAGGCCGGCACAGAGGCTCCGCGTCCGCGCCGGTTCCATCCACCGCCCCCACCGCCGTCGGTTTCTCGCTAGGGGACGCGCGTCGGGTGGATGCCGGCATTTGGACGGCGCATGTTGGCCAGTAGGGTGGTCCGTCTGTCGTGCCGGTTCGCTTCTTTGGGGCGAGACCCGGCGAGGCGGCATCACGCGCGGTTGTTTGACAGGGGTGGGGCCGCCAACTAATGTAGGCTTCCCAGTTGCCGGGTTGCCGCAAGATGGTTTCGGTCACGCGCCCGCGAGCGGGGCGTTCGTGGAACGCAGAGCACGGGCTGTGTGCCGTGCGATTGAATCGGGTGACGAGACGTCTGCGGCAATCAAGGTTGGCCTGCCTAGGAATCGGGTCTTTCGGACCGATTTCGCGTCGAACCACAGGAGTATCCCGCATGACGTCTTCGCTGACGCGTCGCGACTTTTTGCAGCGAACAGGCTGCGTGTTGGCCGGAGCGGCGACCGCAACGCTGTTGGACCGTGGGGCGTTTGCCGCCGAGCAGAGCGATTCGCTGACCCTGGCCTGTGGCAGTGCCACGTTGCGACACGCGAAGCAACCGGACTGCTGGGCGGCATTGAAGGCGATCGGTGCGCAGGGCATCGAGGCGACGATCGAGCGGGATATGTCGTTTCCGCTGCTGGTGCATCCATCGCGCAAGTACTCAGCGGCGACTCCGGAGGACGTGGCGACGCTGAAGAGCGATTTGCAGGCCGCGGGTTGCCGGATCAGCGCAATTCTGATGCATAACCGGTTCGACGTGGAACCAGAGCCGGAGATCGAGTGGGCGATCAAGACGGCCCAGGCGGCCCAGGCGCTCGGTGTGCCGGTGGTCCGCATCGACGTGGCGCCGCACAAGAGCGACTCGTCGAACTTCCTTCAGTCCTCGGTGGAGACGTTGAAGAAGGTCATGTCGGGCAGCGAATCGACCGGGATGACGTTCGGCGTGGAGAACCACGGGAGGATCACCAACGATCCAGAGTTCCTGGACGCGATGTTTGCGGGCGTGAGGTGCGATCGTCTCGGTTTGACGCTGGACACGGCGAACTTCTATTGGTTCGGCCATCCGCTGGCGAAGCTGTACGAGCTGTATGCGAAGTTTGCGCCGCGGGTACGTCACACGCATTGCAAGAACATCAAGTATCCGGCCGATCGGCGTGACGTGCAGCGACCTATGGGTTGGAAATACGGGGAGTACGCTTGTCCGGTTTATGAGGGCGACATCGATTTCCACCGCGTGGTGAAGATTCTGCGCGACGCGGGGTACCGCAACGACCTGTGCATCGAGAATGAATCGCTGGGGAAGTTGACGGGGCCGCAGTGCGAGGCGGTCTTGACGAAGGAGATCGCGTATTTGAAGTCGTGTGTTTGAGAGGTGGTGGGGATGGGAGTGAATCGACAGGTGGCTACGTGCCCTCACCGTGAGGCCCCTCTCTCGCAAGCGGGCGAGGGGAGATGGGTTGAGTTCCCTTTTGGGGCACAGCCGGGGGCGGCTGTGCTACATGGCGGGCGAGGGGAGGTGGGTTTCGGGCGAGTTGATTTGGCGGTTTTGCAGGGACATAATGAACCAAGGTGTGGGTTGGGGGTTACGGAAGGCAAGAGGGCTGGCGGCAGTGGTTTGCCGGACGCGGCAGTGGTTGTCTTGCGTGAACGAGGTAGTTTCATCGATCAGCACATCGTGGGAGGAGATTCCTGATGAAGACGACGCGACGCGAATTCCTTGGGCGCTCGGCGGCGGCCGGCGTGATGATCTCGATGCCGTTTGTCCGGACCGAGCGGTCGGTCTTTGGCAAAGACGCCAACAGTAAGCCTACGATCGCGGCGATCGGCGTCGGCGGAAGTCACGGGCGTTACAGCCAGGGGGGGGGCGTTGCCCGGCGAGCGGCGAAGTTCGGCAAGATGATCGCGGTGTGCGACGTGGACCAGGTGCACAACGAAGAGTTCAACAAGAGTTTTGGCGGTAGTCTGAAGATGTACGGGGACTACCGCAAGATGTTCGACGAGATCAAGCCGGACGTGGTCACAATCGGGACGCCGGACCATTGGCACGTAGCGATCGCCATTGCTGCGCTGCATGCAGGGGCCGACGTGTACTGTGAGAAGCCTCTGACGCTGACGCTGGAAGAGGGATTCAAGATTCGCAAGGTTGTCAAGGAGACGGGGCAGGTGTTCCAGGTGGGGACGCAGCAGCGCAGCGAGAACGACTCACGGTTCCTCAAGGCGATTGCGATTGTGCAGAGCGGGCGGCTGGGCAAGAACGTGAATGCGTACGTGGCGATCGGCGGCGCACCGGGCGATGGGCCGTTCGCGACGACCCCCGTGCCTGAAGGGCTGGATTGGGATATGTGGCTGGGTCCGGCTCCGAAGAAGGGATATTCGGAGCAGCGGCGCCGGATGTTCCGCTGGTGGTTCGAGTATTCGGGGGGCAAGATGACGGACTGGGGTGCCCATCATATCGACATCGCGCAGTGGGCGCTGGGATTCGACCGCAGCGGTCCGGTGAAAGTGAACGGGAAGGGGAAGTTTGGCACGGTCGTGCCAGCGGGCTTCGACTGGCTGCCGTTCCTGAACGGGCACACGAATCTTCCCGACGGGTACAACACGGCGGTGACATTCAACATCGATCTGACGTTCCCCAACGGCGCTTTGATGAGCGTGAACGACAACTACAAGCGCGAGAAGGACGGCATCGAGTTCGGCAACGGTATTCTCTTCGAAGGCGAGAAGGGACGGATCTTCGTGAACCGCGGCAAGCTGGAGGGGAAGCCGGTCGACGAGCTGACCGAGGCGGACAAGAAGGATCTGGAGGAGCGGATCGTCAAGCTGTACAAGGGGAAGAAGCCGGGGAACCACATGGCGAACTTCTTCGAGTGCATCGAGGACCGGAGCCAGCCGGTTTCCGACGTGGATTCGCACGTTCGCACGATGACTTCGTGCCATTTGTGCAACATCAGCCTGATGCTCGGCCGCGAGGTGAAGTGGGATCCGCAGAAGGAAGAATTCGTGGACGACAAGGAGGCGGCCGGCTTTGTGTCACGGGCGCGTCGCAAGGGTTTTCCGCTGGGAGCCTGATCGCCTAGTGCGACACGCACTTGACTGTAGCGTACGTGGCGGCGTGTTTCTGCGGTTTCGAAAGTGAAACACACGCTACACGTACGCCGAAAGTGTTCTATTTCTCGATCGGAGCGATTACCGGGATCGGGGTATGCGCGGAGGGATTGCGCATGTACTTCCAGATACCCCAGACCAGGAAGGCGCCGACGAAGAAGTAGATGGCTGAGGTGGCGCTGAGGCTGACGCTGAGGCCTTTGGTGGGTGAGCCCATGCTCGACGAGATCCAGCCGATAGCGATGGGGCCCATGGCTCCGCCGAACCAGCCGAGGGAGTTCATGAAGCCGAGGGCGGTGGCGCGGCGTTCGGGTTTGACGACGTCGTAGAGCGAGGCCCAGATGTTGGCGTCGTAGAGGCCTTTGAAGTATCCGAAGCCGAGCAGGGCGACCACGAGGACGAGTGCAGAGAGCGTCCAGCCGGTGAGGAAAAGGAAGGGGACGCCGAGGAAGAGGCCGATGGCCTGGGTCATCATGCGTCCGCCGGGATAGCGGCGGACGAGACGGTCGGCGAGGACACCGCCGCTGAGGACACCGAGCACGGAGGCGACCTGGAGCCAGAGGGTAGCATTGAGGCCGGAGGCGGTGAGGCTCATGTTGAACTGGCGGTTGAGGTAGGAGGGCATCCAGGTCAGGAAGACCATGGCGACGAAGTTGGCGCCGATGAAGACGGCCATGAGCACGAGGACCATGCGTGTGCGGAAGATGTCGAGGATTTCGGTACCGATTCCCGCCTGGCCGAGCCGGATACTGCCGTGGCCGAGGGGTTCCTCGGCAGGGTCTTCGGCTTGGCCGCGACGGGGTTCCTTGAGTGTGAACACCAGGAAGCAGGCGAGGATGATTCCGAGGGTTCCGAAGATGTAGAAGCCGGACCGCCAGCCGTAGTATTGGCCGAAGTAGCCGGCGGCGGTTCCACCGAGGACAGTTCCGGCGTAGACGCTGGACTGATGGATGGACATGGCGCGGGAGCGCGTGTCGCGGCCGTGGTAATCGCTGATAAGCGACATGGACGCCGGGAAGTAGAAGGCCTCGCCGAGTCCTTCGAGGGAGCGGAAGAGGACGAGGTGCCAATAGTCGGTGGATAGGGCGGTGGCGATGGTTACGAGGGACCAGAAGAGCATGCCTCCGAGGATGAGCGTCTTGCGGCTGACTCGGTCGCCGACGATGCCGGCCAGGGGTAGAGCCAGGGCATATACCCACATGAATGCGCTACCGACGATGCCCAATTGGAAATCGGTCAGGTGCATTTCGTCTTTGAGGAGCGTGAAGACGGAGAAGATTGCCTGGCGGTCGGCATAGTTGAAGAGGCAGATGAACCAGAGCATGCCAACGACCAGCCACTTATAGACGCCTGAGCGCATCAATCGGCTCCGTGATAGAGTTGCGTTGTCGCCAGAAAAGCGCGCGATGCCCACCCAGCATAGCGTTCTGGGCCATGAGGTTCTAGCGACGCGGCGAGCGTGAAAGGAAAAAGCTAGACGATGTATATGTTCTTCTTGGGTCCGGGTGTGTGACCCCACAATGAGGGAGAATGGGGGCCGAGAAGGCGCGAAGAGAGTTGGGCGCGGCTTTGGCGAGAGGGAATTCCCTCTGATTTGGGGTCGATGGGGCATACTCTGCGGTGGCTGATTACTACGTTTGCCGTGGATTGCCCCCATTGACTTCCGGTGAAAGTTGTCGTCAACTTGTGAGGATATTCACTAAGCTATCCAGGCTCCGTAGTGCCATGCCGCGAATCGTCTGTAAGACCCAACTCGCCCCAGCCATCTATGAACTGGTGATTGAAGAGGCCCAGGTGGCGCTGAAAGCCCAGGCTGGCCACTTTGTCATCGTGATGGCCGATGAACATGCGGAGCGTATTCCGTTGACGATTGCGGACTACGACCGTGGGCGGGGTGAAGTGACCCTGGTTTTGATGACCGTGGGGAAGTCGTCTCACAAGCTGAGCCGGCTTGAGGAGGGCGAGGATTTGTACGCCCTGATCGGTCCGTTGGGGCACCCCTCGGAGATCAAGGACTTTGGCACGGTGATCATGGTAGCGGGGGGCGTGGGTACGGCGCCGGTCTATCCAATCGCGCGGACGCTGAAGGAGCAGGGCAACCGTGTGATCAGCATTCAAGGGGCGCGAAGCGCCGAGTTGGTTTTCTGGCAGGAGAAGTTGGCTTCGGTGAGCGACCGACACATTCTGACAACGGATGACGGCACGGCGGGACGGAAGGGGCTGGTTACGGAGCCGCTGAAGGAGTTGCTGGAGAGCGAAGAGGGGATCGGCTGCGTTTATTCGATCGGTCCGGCAGTGATGATGCGGGCGTGCGCGGAAGTGACACGGCCGTTCGGCGCACGGACGATCGTCAGCCTGAACACGGTGATGGTGGACGGGACGGGGATGTGCGGGGGTTGCCGAGTTCGAGTGGGTGAGGAGGTTTTGTTTACGTGCGTTGACGGGCCGGAGTTTGACGGTCACCAAGTGGACTGGAGTTCTGTGCTCACGCGTCAGCGGATCTATCATTCCGAGGAGAAATGCTCGCTGGATCGCTATATGGCCGAGGTGGACGGTGTGGCGGCCGAGCAGGTTTCGGGGACTGGTGCGACGGTCCGGGGGAGTGAGGGATGAGTTCGGAGAGTGCGAAACCGGCCAGCAAAGCTCACCAGCAGCCGCGGCAGCCGATGCCCGCCCAGGATCCGGCTGCGCGGGCGAAAAACTTCGATGAAGTGGCGCTGGGCTATACGGCAGAACAGGCGCGGCAGGAAGCGTCGCGTTGCTTGGGCTGCAAGAACCCCGTGTGTGTGAGCGGATGCCCGGTGGGCGTGGATATTCCGGGTTTTTTGAAGCTGGTGCGCGAAGGGGACTTTGCGGGGGCGGCGCGGCACATCAAGAAGTCGAACGCGTTGCCGGCGATCTGTGGGCGGGTTTGCCCACAGGAGTCGCAGTGCGAGGCCAAGTGTGTTTTGGGCAAGAAGTTCGAGGCCGTGGCCGTAGGTCGCCTGGAGCGATTCGTGGCGGACTACGAGCGTGAGAACGACCTGGTGGAATTGCCCGAGAAGGAGTCGCCGACGGGGAAGCGCGTGGCGGTGGTGGGTTCCGGGCCGTCGGGTTTGACGGTGGCGGGCGACTTGGTGTTGCTGGGCCACGAGGTGACGGTGTTGGAGGCGTTTCATCGACCCGGCGGGGTGTTGACGTACGGGATTCCGGAGTTTCGGCTTCCGAAGCAGATCGTGAAGGAGGAGGTTGCGTACCTGGAGCGGCTTGGGGTGAAGATCGAGACGAACCAAGTGGTGGGTCGCTCGGTGGACATCGACGAGTTGCTGGGCGCCAAGGGATTTGACGCGGTGTTCATTGGCGTTGGGGCGGGGTTGCCGATGTTCATGAACGTGCCGGGGGAGGACTTGGGCGGGGTGTACTCGGCGGCGGAGTATTTGACGCGTGTGAACCTGATGCGTGCCAATTTGTTTCCGGATTACGATACGCCCGTTGTGCGAGGGCGGCAGGTGGCGGTGATCGGAGGGGGCAACGTGGCGATGGATGCCGCGCGAACGGCGCTGCGACTGGGTGCGGAGCAAGTATCGATCGTGTATCGGCGATCGCGGACCGAGCTACCGGCTCGGGCGGAGGAGATCCATCATGCGGAGGAGGAAGGGATCGTTTTTCGGCTGCTGACCAATCCGATTGCGTTCGCGGGGAACGGTCGGGGGATGGTGGAGCAGATGACGTGTATACGGATGGAGTTGGGAGAGCCGGACGCATCGGGACGTCGGCGTCCGGTGGCGATTCCCAACTCGGAGTTTGTGTTGACGGCCGACCTGGTGATTGTGGCCATCGGTTCGGGAGCCAATCCGCTGTTGACGAGGTCGACAGGGGGACTTTCGCTCAATCGGTGGGGCTACATTGTGTGCGATGAGAATGGCCGCACGAACAAACCTCGCGTTTGGGCGGGCGGCGACATTTGCACGGGATCGGCGACAGTGATTGAAGCGATGGGCGCCGGCCGGATTGCCGCGCGGGACATCCATTTGGCTCTCTCAAAGGCAGGGCATCCGCATACCCTGTCTCCAATCAGTTGAAAGGTGTTGGACCTTCCTGAGATATGCTCTAACCTTGTGTAGCGAAGTTTCTATCTTCTGAGGAAATCCCATGTTTGCATCACTGCGAGAAAAGTGGAGAAGTGGCCGGGTTCGGACGGCCTACCTGGTTTTGCTTTTGGTATTTTTCGCCGGCGGCTACTTCGTGCTACCGGTGTTTTCAGCGGACACGGCTCCGGCGGCTGCTGAGGCGACGGTGGCAGAGGCGGCCCCCGAGGCGGCCGCGCACGAAGGCCATTTCGAGTTGTTTTCGCCGCTGAGGGAATACGACCTGGGCGAGCAGATTTCGTTATTCCTGGTGCTGGCCGTCGCGGTTGCGGGGCTGGTGTACGCCGGGATGCTGGTGAAGCAGGTGAACGAGGCCGATCAGGGCACGCCGCGGATGCAGGAGATTGCAGGGGCAGTGCGCGAGGGAGCGATGGCCTACCTGGCTGCCCAGGCGCGAAAGATCTTTCCGTTGATCATCGTGATCACGGTGGCGCTTTGGTTCACGAAGCGTGGGGAGCCGGTGTTTGCCTATGGCCGTGCCGGCGCGTTCTTGATGGGCTCGGTGTTTAGCTGGCTGGTGGGTTTCGTAGGCATGCGGCTAGCGACGAAGGGGAACCTTCGCGTGGCAGCAGCGGCGACCCGGAGCTACGGCGAAGC
Source organism: Thermoguttaceae bacterium (assembly GCA_963674835.2). Classification (GTDB taxonomy): domain Bacteria; phylum Planctomycetota; class Planctomycetia; order Pirellulales; family Thermoguttaceae. The sequence continues at coordinate 3,123,795 of CAXXKC010000003.1, read as the reverse complement.
GATGCAACTGGGATATCGTACGGGGACGATCACGGGCATGCTGACCGACGGGCTGGGGCTGTTCGGCGGCACGCTGATCTTCCTGGTGTACGGCGAGCAGGCGTACGAGGCCCTTTTGGGCTTCGGTTTCGGCGGCACGCTGCTGGCCTTGTTCATGCGAGTCGGCGGCGGCATCTACACGAAGGCGGCCGACGTGGGAGCGGACCTGGTCGGCAAGGTCGAGCAGGCGATTCCCGAGGACGATCCGCGGAACGCGGCCACGATCGCGGACAACGTGGGCGACAACGTGGGCGACTGTGCGGGAATGGCGGCCGACATTTTCGAGAGCTACGAAGTGACCATCGTGGCGGCGATGATTTTGGGCCTGGCGAGCTTTGGGCACAAGGGCGTGATTTTCCCCTTGTTGGTCCGCGGCATCGGCGTGTTGGGCTCGATCATCAGCACGTACACAGTGAAGGCAGGGCCGAACGACACGTCGGACACGGCGTTGAAGAGCGTGCACCGCGGTTTCTGGATCGGCTCGTTGATCTCGATCGCCGGGTTCTTCCTGCTGGGGTTTGCGTATCTGCACTTCGGCGGCGACTATCTGACCCAATACGCGATGGCTGCTGCGGGTTTCCCGAACGGCAATCCGGCCGACCTACCGGCGTGGGCCAACTTTGGATGGGCCGGTTTGGACATGCGTCCGGCGATCACGTGCTTGATCGGCGTGTTTCTGGCGATCGCTTTGAACAAGGTGACCAGCTACTACACGCACACGTCGCACGCGCCGGTGAAGTCGCTGGCACGTAGCTGCCAGACGGGCGACGCGACGAACATCATTCAAGGGTTCGCCGTCGGATACGAAAGCACCGTCGCCGCCATTCTCGTGATTGCCGCGGCAATCATGCTGTCGGTGCTCGTTTACTGGGGCTCGCCGCCGGTGTTCGTGGCGTTCGGCGTGGCCATGACGGGCATTGGAATGTTGACGTTGACGGGGAACACGATCTCGATGGACGTGTTCGGTCCGGTGGCCGACAACGCCAACGGCATCGGCGAAATGGCGTACGACCGCGAAGCGATGGGCGAGGCGAACTACAAGCGCGCCCGGCAGATTCTGGCCGACCTGGATGCGGTTGGTAACACGACGAAGGCCGAGACGAAGGGTATTGCGATCGGTTCGGCTGTGATTGCGGCGGTATCGTTGTTCGCCAGCTTCATCGCGGTGATCGCGGTGGGAAGCGAGGACCAGTTGGCGAACATGACGAGTGCGCAATACAACTACTTCGCGGGGTTCCTCACCGTGGCGGACCCGAAGGTGCTGATCGGACTGTTGATCGGCGGCGCCGTACCGTTTTTGTTCAGCTCGATGCTGATTCGTGCGGTGGGTCGTGCGGCGTTCTTCATCGTGAAGGAATGCCGCGTGCAGTTCAAAGACCCGGCCATCATGGCGGGAACGAAGAAGCCGGACTACGGGCGGGTGGTGGACATCTGCACGTCGACGGCGCAGAAAGAACTTATCGGACCGGGCATCCTGGCGATCCTGGCGCCGTTCACAGTCGGTTTCCTGTTGGGACCGTACGCTTTGGGCGGTTTCCTGGCGGGCATGATCCTGGTCGGACAGCTTCTGGCCGTGTTCATGGCCAACGCTGGCGGCGCGTGGGACAACGCGAAGAAGACGATCGAGGACGGCATTTACGGCGGGAAGGGATCGGAGGCCCACAAGGCCAGCGTCACGGGGGACACCGTGGGCGATCCGTTGAAGGACACCGCCGGGCCGGCGATCAACCCAATGGTCAAAGTGATGAACATGGTGAGCCTACTCGGCCTGGGCCTGGTGCTGTCGTATAACGTGGCCGGGGTCCGACCGGACGTGGCTAAGTTTGACGCATCGGCTCCGTTGACCACGAAGCTGCCGAACCTGCCGACGGATTGGAGAGTGGGTCTGGTAGTGGCCGTGGTCACCATTTTGTTGATTCTGTGGGCCGTGTGGCGAAGCAAGCACGAGACCGCCGAGATGCGCGAGATCGTGGGTTCGCTGGACGAAGGGGCGGGCGCCGGGAAGTAGCTTCGGCACTTTTTGGCATCGCTCGGAATGACATCGGGTGCGCGGGCCCACGGGTGTTATCGCCTTGTGGGCCCGTGCCACAATTGCCGGGGCCATGTTGCAGGGTTCCGGCTTGAATAGGCCGGAGACGGCGCGGGACTCGCCATGTGTGCGCAGTCTACGGTAGGAGAAGGAACTGGAAAGGAAATGGCCAACTCGCACTCTGAGACGGACCCGGCGGATGGATCGGTTGCGGCACCGCCACTGGAGGCCGACGATTCGGAAAAGCGGCAACTGTGGATATTGTCGCTAGCGGCGTTGGGCGTCGTATTCGGCGACATCGGCACCAGCCCGCTATACGCGGTTCGCGAGTGTTTTGGCGGGATGTACGGGATCCACCCGAACGCGGCAAATGTTCTAGGCGTGCTGTCGCTGATCATCTGGGCGCTGTTGTTGATCATTTCGTTCAAGTACTTGGTATTCATTCTGCGGGCCGACAACCGAGGGGAAGGCGGGATTCTGGCGCTGGCGGCGTTGGTCACACCGGTGAGGGCGTCGGCGAAGACGGGCAAGTGGACGATTCTGATCTTCGGGCTTTTCGGGGCGGCCTTGCTCTATGCGGACGGGATGATCACGCCGGCCATCTCGGTGTTGAGCGCGGTGGAAGGGTTGGGCGTGGCGGCGCCGCAGATATTCGGGCAGTACGTGGTGCCGATTACGGTGGTCATTCTGATCGGCCTGTTCCTGTTCCAATCGCGCGGGACGCTCAGGGTGGGTACCGTCTTCGGTCCGATCATCTTGTTGTGGTTCGCGACGCTGGCCAGCATGGGCATTTGGCATATCGTGAGCCATCCCGGGGTTCTGTGGGCCGTCGATCCGTTGTACGCGGTTCGCTTCTTTCACAACAACGGCTGGCACGCCTTTCTGATTCTGGGATCGGTATTCCTGGTTGTGACTGGGGGCGAGGCGCTGTATGCGGACATCGGCCATTTCGGCAGACATCCGATCCGACTGACGTGGTTTGCGATCGTGCTGCCGTCGTTGCTGCTGAACTACTTGGGGCAGGGTGCCTATCTGCTGGGCAACCAGGCCGGCGTGGAGAATCCGTTTTACGAGATGGCTCCGCAGTGGGCTCTGTATCCACTGGTGGTGTTGGCGACGGTGGCCGCGATCATCGCGTCGCAAGCGCTGATTACGGGCGCGTTTTCGTTGACGCTGCAGGCGATTCAGCTTGGATACAGCCCACGATTGACGATTCGCCACACGTCGCCGGATAAGATCGGTCAGATCTATATTCCCGCGGTGAACTGGGCGCTGATGGTGGCGTCCACGGCGTTGGTTTTGGGTTTTGGGAGTTCAAGCAACCTGGCAGCCGCGTATGGCGTGGCGATCACGATGACGATGGTCATCACGACCATGTTGTTCTTCGTGTTGATCTATGAGCAGTGGAAGTGGCATTTGGCCGTAGCGCTGTTGGTGGCGGGCGCATTTCTGGTGATGGATCTAGCGTTTCTGGGGGCGAACCTGGCGAAGGTCGCCCACGGCGGTTGGTTCCCGTTGGTGGTGGCTGCGTGCGTGTTCACGCTGATGGCGACGTGGCAGCGAGGCCGGCAGCTTGTCGGCCAGCGATTGCGCGAGCGATTGATTCCATTGGAGTTGTTCCTGGCGGATCTGCTACTGGACCCGCCGATCCGCGTGCCGGGGACGGCGATTTTCATGTCGGGCAATCCGATCGGGACGCCGCCGGCGCTGCGTCACAATGTTTTGCACAACAAGGTGCTGCACGAGACGGTGTTGATCGTCGCAGTTGAGACGGCCGAATTGCCACACGTGCCGCGTGGGGAACGCGTTTCGGTCGAGGAAATTGGGGAGGGATTCTGGCGAGTGATCGTGGCTTATGGGTTCATGGAGGAGCCGAACATTCCACGCGCACTGGCCGCGGTGCGCCAGCCGAAATTCGACGTGAGCAGCGACAACGTGAGCTATTTCCTGGGGCGGGAGACTCTGCTGGCTAGTCGGAACTCGGGGATGGCCGTCTGGAGAGAGCGGCTATTTGCGTGGATGTCGCGCAACGCGCAGCCGGCGACACAGTTCTTCAGTCTGCCGGTCGACCGGGTCGTTGAGGTGGGCGTGCAAGTGGAGCTGTGAGCGGCCGTTGGGATGGGACGCGTCGATGGCCGCCTCCGGTGCTCCTCCGCGGTTACTTCTGTGATGCGGAGTCGTTCTGCGGGGTCTTGTCGGCGCTGGGGGATTGGGACGTCGCCGTTGCGGGAGGCTCGAAGTCCACCCCGATGTTGGCTTTTCGCAGGCGTGCCATGCCCGGTTTGCCGACTTTAGTGCCGGTGAGAATGACGTAGGTGAGCGAGGGCATTTGGAGCAGGGATTGGACACCTTTGTCTGTAACGCGAGTATTCTGCAGGTCGAGGCTGCAGAGGTTGGGGAGTTTTGTGAGGGGTGCCAAGCCGGTGTCGGTGATCGGTGTGCCGGGAAGGTTTAGCACGCTGAGGCCTTTGAGACTGGCAAGGTGAGCGAGCCCGGCGTCGGTGACGTTGGTGTGGTCGAGGGTGAGCGACGTCAGATGGTGGAGGTTTTCGAGGTATCGCAGATGCTTGTCGGTGATTTGGTCGCCCTGCAAGGACAGCGAGACCAATTCAGGGAATTCGTTGAGGTTTGCGATATCGCCGGGGAGCAGCCGGTGGGAGGGGTTTGAGCGGTACGAGAGGTTGTAGAGATTTCCGCCCCGGAAGTCGGCGTTGAAGCCGCGATCGGTGAGACGCTGAACGAGGGAATTCTGACGGCGGAGGTATTGCAGCCGGGTCGCCGCCCAGCCCAGGAAGAGGCTTGCGACGACGAAGACGATGAGAATGGAGCGGAGCCGGAACTGGGATCGTCCGGGGATGGTGCCTGTGGGGAAATCGTGGGAATCGACGGTTTCGACGCGGAGGACGAGCCCACACTGGGTGCAGGTGATCGTGCCTAGCGGATAAGTGGCTTCGTGGGCGCAGCGGGGGCAGGCGAGCTTGATTTGCAAGGTTGGCTGGCCGGGCAGGTCCGGGGTCTCGATGGGCGGGGCCTTGTAGCCGAGTTTGTAGAGGACGGGGATCGTGAGGGTAGCGCAACCGTCGAGGATTCCGAGTACGCCGGCGAAGCGGAAGAGCCACTCGTCGTCGATTTCGAAGACGATCATGGCGGAGATAAGGGTGGCGAGAGCGATGATCGCGGCGAGCGCGCTGAAGAAGATCCACCGGGTTCCGCGCGAGAGGCGGGGCATGCTGAGCAGGCAGGCATGGGCAAAGGAAAAGGCGTAGATGGCGGAAATGGCCAGCGCTTTGGCGGTCGGCTCATCTCGATACCATTCCGGCCAGATGACGAGCACGGAGAGCACGAAGCCTGCGAAGCTGGCGGCCAGCCCCGGGATCCAGAGCAATCGGCTTCGTTTGAGTTGTTGCGCCACGGAGGCGCCAAGGGCGGTGACGCTGAAGAAGGCGACACTCAGTGTGGTGAGGAGGATTTTGACTTCGGTCGTGCTAAAGCTGCCGAAGATGAACGTCCAGATGCCGACGAGGGCGCCGAGGGCCAGGGCGGCAATAAGCGTTTGAAGCATTGTCCGCCGCAATGACCATACGTGGGACATGGCGCAACTCCAAGGGGTCGGCAAGCGTGTGCGAGATGGAGGATACCTGGAGATCTGTGGCGGAATTCCGCGGCGGATGCAACGCGCGGGACCGGAATTGCTGGAGGGTCGGGGCGGAACCGCCGCCTGGGTTGCCGTTCATTCTACCACTGGCAAGCAGAGTCGGCCATCGCTAGTGGGGGTAGGGAGTGGAAGACGGGCGTCTGTCGGCAGGAATCGGGCGGTCGGTGCGGGCCGCGCTGGATTGGCGTATGGCGGGGAGGTATAACAGGCGGAAGGGAGGAATGCCTGGAAACCAGTCTTGATATTGTGGCTCGAGCCACTTGGAGAGCCTCTATGATGAACAGACAGCGATCGAAATCTACACGTCAACGGCTCACGCGCCGGCAGTTTGGGCAGTCGTGCGCCGCAGCTGCGGCGGCCGGACTTGTCATGCCCGCGTTGGTGCGAGGCCAGAATGTGAACGACAAGCTCAACATTGCGATTATCGCCGCCGGCGGGCGCGGGGGAGCGAATCTGCAGGGCGTTTCTTCGGAGAACATCGTTGCCCTGTGCGACGTGAACGAGAAGAACCTGGACAAGGCGGCGGAGAAGTATCCGAAAGCCCGCAAGGCGGTCGATTTTCGGACGTTGTTCGACCGGCCGCAGGATTTCGACGCGGTGGTGGTGAGCACGTGTGAGCACACCCACGCGTTGGCGACAATGATGGCATTGAAGCACAAGAAGCACGTGTATTGCGAGAAGCCGCTGACGCACGACGTTTGGGAGGCGCGGCAGATCCGGCTTGCCGCGGCGGAAGCGAAGGTGGCCACGCAGATGGGTATTCAGATCCACACGTGGGAGAACTACCGGCAAGTGGTCGAGCTGATTCAGACGGGCGCGATCGGGCCGGTTCGGGAAGCGCACGTGTGGGTTGCTCGGGCGTGGGGATTGCAGAGCAAGGAAGCCGCCGAGCGGAACAAGGACATCGTCTTCGTTACGGAGCGCCCGCAGGGGTCGATGCCGGTGCCGGCGGGTCTGAATTGGGACCTGTGGCTTGGCCCGGCGCCGGAGCGTCCGTTCCAGGACGTGTATTTCCCGGGGCCGAAGTGGTATCGGTGGTGGGATTTCGGCAACGGGACGATGAGCGATCTGGGAAGCCATTTCGTGGATCTTCCGTTCTGGGCCCTGAAGTTGAACTGGCCGCTTACGATCGAAGCCAGCGGACCGCCCCCGCATCCGGAGATCGCGCCGGCGTCGATGCAGGTAACATACGAGTACGGTGCTCGCGGCGATCTGCCACCGGTGAAGCTGACGTGGTACCAGGGCGAGAACAAGCCGGAGATCTGGAAACAGGGCGGGATTCCGCAGTGGGGCAGCGGCCATCTGTTCATCGGCGAGAAGGGAATGTTGCTGTCGGACTACAGCAAGCACCAATTGCTGCCGCAGGACAAGTTCGCCGATTTCAAGGCGCCCGAGCCGTTCCTGCCGCGAGTCGCCTCGCCTTATGCCGACTGGATCGCGGCGTGCAAGACGGGCTCGCCGACGGGGGCGAACTTCGAGTATTCCGGCTGGTTGACCGAGGCGAACCACCTGGGTAACGTGGCGTTTCGCGCCGGCAAGAAGCTCGAGTGGGATCCGGTCAAGCTGTGTGCCACGAACGCACCGGAGGTGGCGCCGCTGCTGCGTTGCCCACGGCGCAAAGGCTGGGAGCTGATGTAGCGAGCTGCCGGCGGGTGAGATTATGTCCGACGCGCACGGGGCGCTCGATATGGGCGGCCCCGATGCGTGTCGGCAGTTGGCGCGGCGGGATCAGCTTGCGGCGGCCGCTTCGTGCATGAGTTGGAGCGCCTGGCGGATGCGAGGCAGCTCTTCAAAGCCGTAAGAGAGCCGCAGCTGGCGCCGGCCGACGTCGACCAATTCTCCATGGCGATGGACGCAGAACTCGCCCGGGATGTAGACGACGCGGGGGTTCTTGTTGCCGGAGGGGCCATCTGTCCGGGCATCGCCGGTGGTGCGCGAGAGGAAGCGGAAGAAGGGGGTGCCTTCGGCCGTTTCGATTTCGCGGAAGGTGAGGTAGTAGTAGAAGCCGGCGGAGCCACCGGAGCAATCGGCCAAAAAATCGCCGAGCGATTGGTCGATCCAGTTGCGCGTGGCGTCGGCCTTTTCGCGGTAGCCGGCGTTGACCGTGCGGATCTGGCGGGCGACGTGGTGGTCGAGCAGGTAGCTGGCCATTTCCTGGGTGACGAGCGGGGCGCTGAAGCCGGCGTCGCTTGTCTTCTGGACAATTGCCTGGAGGAACGGGCCACGAGGGCCGATGAGATAGCCGATTCTCAGGGCCGGGGCGAGGATCTTCGAGAGGGTACCGATCTCGTAAACGATTTCCATATCGTCCCAGAGAAGTCCGGACTGGAGCGGTTCGGTCGCCGGATCGTGGACGAGGTTTTCGTAGGCCTTGTCGAAGATGATGGGGATCTTGCGGTTGAGTTGGCGCGACAGGCGGGCGGCCACTTGCACGAGCTGGCGGCGGCGGTCGTTGCCGAGGACGGTGCACGAGGGATTGTTGACGGTGACGATGTAGAAACAGCGAAGATCGCGTTTGCGGTCGCCCAGTTCGTGGAGGCGGGCTTCGAGTCGTTCGATATCGAGGCCTTGGGAGTCTTCGGGGACGGCACAGATCTCGAAGCCGAGCCGCTCGAGCAGGTTGCAGTAGATGTAGTAGATAGGGTCGGCGGTGACGACGATACCCGGCGGCAAGATGTGCGCGACGGCCTCGAGGAGGCTGGTTGCGCCGTTGGGGCCGACCAAAATGGCGTTGCGGTCGAGGACGTCGGGCGTCAGGCATCCGAGGCCTTGTTCCAGATGGAATCGGCGGATGGACTGGATCAGGTTTTGCGAGCCGGCGGGGCCGCCATAGTTGAGGGCCACACGGTATTGCTGCGGGTTGCGGAGGACTTGCCGCAAGGCTTCTTCGATAAGGTCGCGAGGGATGGTGTTTTCGTTGACGTAGCCGACGCCGAGATTGATGTCGACGTCGTCGCGGAAATCGGCAGCGAAGGCGGACATCATGCGGGCAACCGGGGACGGTTGGGCCGAGGCTTTGCCGTAGTCGGACAGGAGAATCTGCTCGGCATCCATGGCGTCGGAGTTCTCTTAGGTCGTTAACGGGGACGACAGCGTCAGGACTGGTCGACGCGCGGTTCGATCGGGGGCAACGCGGATTGGTCGACAATCGCGCCGACGTGGCGGAGTTGTTGTCGGAGTTTCTGGATATCGACCTGGGCGAAACCGGCGTCGGAGGCGAGGACCTGGGCGGCGGCGACACCGCTGGCCTCGCCCATGGCCATGCAGGGAGCCATGACGCGGACGGGTCCCAGCACCTGGCGTTCGACGCATACGGCTCGGCCCGGACAAATGAGATTGCGGATGGGTCGCGGGACCATGACGCGATAGGGGAGCGGTGTGGTGAGGCCTTTTTTGACCTTGTAGCGATATCCCTGCCGGGAGTCGTCGCTGGCGAAGGGTTGCACGGTGGGATTCTTGGGATCGGGGAGGTCCCAGCCGTACATGCTGAACCCGATGGTGTCGGGGAACTGTTTTCCTTCGGACAGGTCGCGGACGGTCATGGTCGCGTCGCTGACGATGCGCCTCGTTTCGCGGACGCCCAAGAGGGGCGCGACGGCCTTGAGCTGGGCATGTTCGAAGCCGGGGACATGCTGGCGGAGGATGGCGAGGAGCTGTTCGACTTCTTGCCGGCCGCGGATCATTCCCTCGGTGACGGAGGCACCATCGGTGCCATCGATGCCGACGAGGCGAATCGTGTTGATGTAGAAGGTATCGGGCTCGGTTAGTTGGGTGCAGATGAAGATATCGCAGGGGAACGTCCAGATTCCTTTCTCGCGAAGCGATCGGATCAGGTTGCGAAGTTTTGGATCGCGCTCGGCTTCGATGAAGGCGGTGAGCTTGGGCTGATCGACATGCGTGACGTGGAACTCAATGGTGGCCGGAGTCATGAGATGGTCTTCCGGGCGCCCTTTGACATACTCGCATCCGCTGCGAGCTGCGACGTCGGCGTCGCCGGTGGCATCGATCACTGCGCGAGCGGGGAAGGCGGCCAAGCCGCTTTTGTTGAAGGCGACGACGTGGGTGATTCGGTCAGCGTCGGTCAGCACGTCGACGGCCTGGGTGAAGAGGAGCATGTCGACGCCAGCGGCCTTCATGCGGTCGTCGAGGAGTCGGGCAACGCCGTAGGGGTCGAGGGGGACGCCGTGGATGAACCAGTTGAGCCAGCCAAAGGGATGGTATTTCTTGGCGGGATCGAGTTTTGGAAGGAGGGCATATCCGCGCGAGGCGGCCTCTTCGGCGATGGAGCGGAAGAGCCCGGCGACGACCCAATCGCCTTTCTGGTTGCGTCCGCCGAGCCACTGGGAGACCATTCCGGAGGTGGCCATGCCACCGAGCTGGCCCTGGCCTTCGAGGAGGAGGACGGAGAGGCCTTCTCGTTTCGCCGCCAGGGCGGCGGCGCAGCCGGAGGGGCCGCCACCGCACACGACGACGTCGTAGGCGCGTGCGACGGGGATGGACCGTTGGAAGGAGACGCGGCCGGGCTGCGAGTCGGCGGCGTTTGCGTTGGGTGTGGCAGCGCCGAAGAGCAGGCCGGAGCCTGCCGTCACACCGAGGCGTTTGACGAACGTTCGTCGGGATTGGTGGCTCATGGTTTGCCTTTGTCGTGGTTCTGTCGCGCGTCGAGCTCGGTCAGATTGAATCGTGTGGAGACGACGGAGTGTCTTCGCTCATCGGGCCAGTATTTGAGGTAGGTCGTGGCGACGAAGGTTCCGTCGGGCAGAAGTTCGAGGCCCGGGTAACCGCAATCGGTGCGTGCGTAGTTGTGGAGCAGCTTGAGGCGGTACTGGCCCTGGCGCTGGTTGAGGATGTCGTCGAAGGTGCCGACCCAGCCGACGAAGTGTCCTCGGGTGGGACTCTCGTTGGCCATGTCGCGGAAGACGATGACGAGTCGACCGTCGGGGGCGTACTTTGCTTGATGGCGGTCGCCGGTGAGGGCCCCTTGCACCTGCTTGGGTTTGGACCACGTTTGGCCTTCGTCGTCGGAGACCATCATGAGCGAGTTGATGGTTCGCGTGTTTTCGCGCATGAGGCAGAGGAGCCGTTTGCCGTCGGGCGATCGGATGAAACACGGCTCGCAAGGCATGCGATCGGGAATGTCGCAGGTGACTTGGACGGGTCCCCAGGTGAGTCCGCCGTCGGTGGAGAAGCTCTGGACGACGTTGTTGGAGCGGGGGTTGGGATCGCCGGCGCGCCGGGCGTTGGTCGCAGCGAGCAGCTTCGCGCCACCCTCGACGGGGACGATCGTGCACCAGGGCATGACAGCCTGGGTCATGTTGAGGCCGCGGATCGGCTGCATTTCGGACCAGGTGCGGCCATCGTCTTCCGAGTAGGAGGAGACCAGGCCGTCTTTCATGGCAAAGACGAAGAGGCGCGCTTTGCCTTTGGGATCGACTAAGCGGTAGATCGCAGGGCAATTGAACACCCTTCGCCAACTATCGGGTACGGGCAGCAGGTCGCTCCAGGTCTTGCCGCCGTCGGAGCTCTTCTTCATGGGGCCGCAAACACCACCGTGATTGTAGGTCCAGACGGCGAAGATGGTTCTGCCGTCGGGCAAGAGGACGGTCGTCGGATGGCCTTGATAGACGGTTTCGGTTCCGGCCGCAACGATGACGTGGCGAGCGGTTTCCTGCGAAAGATCGATGAGTGGAATGCTGAAGGACTTCGAGATGGCAGGCTTGTCGGCGTGGGCAGTGCCGGCGACGACAGCAAGCAGAGCGGAGACGAAGAGAGAGACAATCACGGGAGGTCTTCTGTTTGCAGGCGGCAAGGGTGACGATCGAGGGGGCCGGCTGGCTTACGTTGAGCGGGAGGCGACCCGGCTGGCGGTAGTGCCATCCTAACATCCGTGCGCTTTGCGCGTCGAGCGGCAGCGGGCGGTGGTGCCGGATTCGAGGTTGTGCTAGCAGTTGTCACCTTGCTGAGGCCGCGTGTATCCCCCCCGGTGAATCCGGACGTCCTGTCGCACCGTTTGTATGTGTTGGGTGGTCATGGGAACGTCGATTGTCCTATGGGTTGGCGGTTGACCGACTTGTGGCGCGGCTGAAAATCGGATAGCCTGGAATAGCTCTCGAGAGGTTTGATCCGTTGTGATTGCCTATTTTCGGCGCTGGGAATCGGCAAGCATAGCGTGGCAAGCAAATGCAGTCCGAGGATTTGCCACATGGCTGTCGATCCCATGCGTACGGAAGAGGTGCGTGCGGCTGTTGCCGCGGCGGTGCTGGCACAAGTGCAGGAAGCGTTGCCTGAAGACGTCGTCGCCGACATTACGCTCGACACGTCGCTGGACGAGCTGGGCCTGGACTCGATTGCGATCATGGAGGTGTTCAGCCGCATCGAGGAAGCGTTTGGAATGCGTTTCCGCGAGGACTGGCTGTACGACTTGCAGACTTGCGGGGAAGTGGTCGAGTGCGTGGCCGCACACATGACGAAGGGTGCGGCCATTGCCGAGATGCCGGCGCCGAACGGGGGGACGCCCGGTGCGCCGTTTGAAGCAGCGCCGCGAGAGATCACGTCGCAGGAGTACGACGTGAGGGAGTTTCCGGAATGCGTGGTCTTCCACGAGCGCCTAGCGGCGGCAGCCGCCGAAGGGCTGGTGAACCCGTTCTTTCGATTGAACGAGGAGGTTCGCGCGCCTCGGACGGTGATTCAGGGGCGACAGGCGATCAGCTTCGCGAGTTTCGACTACTTGGGCCTGGCCAGCGACCGGCGCGTGGCTGAGGCGGCCAAGGAGGCGATCGATCGGTTCGGGACGAGCGCAGCGGCCAGCCGGCTGGTGGGCGGCGACAACGTGATCATTCGGGAGCTCGACAGCGCGCTGGCCGATTTTCTGGGGACCGAGGCGGCGGTGGTGTTTCCGAGCGGATACGGCACGAACGCGTCGCTGCTAGGTCATTTGTTCGGCCGCGAGGACTTGATTCTGTACGACGAGCTGGCGCACAACAGCATCGTCCAGGGGGCGGTGGGTTCGCAGGCGGGGCGGCGCCCGTTTCGGCACAACGATTACGAGTTTCTCGATGCGCTGTTACGAGACCTGCGAGGCAAGTATCGGCGCGTGGTGGTGGCGATCGAGGGCGTGTACAGCATGGACGGGGACTATCCCGACCTGCCGAAGTTCGTGGAGGTGAAGAAGCGTCACGGGGCGTTGTTGTACGTGGACGAGGCGCATTCGGTGGGCGTGATGGGGCCGACGGGGCGCGGGCTTTGCGAGCATTTCGGCGTCGATCCGGCCGAGGGCGACCTATGGATGGGGACGATCAGCAAGGCGCTGGCCAGCGGCGGCGGATACGTGGCGGGACGCGAGAAGCTGATCAATTACTTGAAGTATACGACGCCGTCGTTGGTGTTTGCGACCGGCTGTTCGCCGGCCAATGCCGCGGCGTCGCTGGCGGCGCTGCACGTGCTTCGGGAGGAGCCGGCGCGGGTGGCCCGACTTCACGAGCGGGCGGACCTGTTCGTGAGATTGGCCCGGGAGAACGGGCTGGACACGGGCGGCAGCCACGACACACCGATCGTTCCGATCATTCTAGGCAACTCGCAGCGGTGCATACGGATGTCGCAGAAGTTATTGCTGCGAGGGGTTCACGCGCTGCCGATTCTGTTCCCGGCGGTTCGGGAGAGTGCAGCGCGGATTCGGTTTTTTGTAACCTCCGAGCACACGGAGGAGCAGATTCGCCGCGCGGTGGAGGTGTTGAGCCGGTGCCTGGCGGCGTGTTGAGGATCCCGCGAGACGATTCCGTGTTCGAGGGATCCAGGCGGTGTGTTTTCGAGCGGCGTTCGCCAAGGCGGGGATGCCTTCAGTCACACTTCGTTGGTTAAACCGGGCTTCGGCGGCGCGTACAGCCCACCGGGGCCTTCGTGGACAGGCGCTGGTGAATCGAAGGTCATGTGGTCGATATCCGCCACGAACCGGAAATTCGAGTTCATCGCTTGTTCCCAAGTGATGTATTGCCCGGTGTGGGCTGCCATACGACCCATAATTGCGGCAGCGTTGGCTTCACCGGCGCGGCGCGCCTCGTTGTGCGGCTTGTTTTGCCGAACGGCGTCCAGGAGCAACTGCCACTCGGCGATATAGGGATTGCAGTCGGCCTGCCCGTATTCCCACACGAGATTTGCTGGGGTCATGTTGTGGCTGTTGTAGATCCTGGGCTTCGGTTCGTTCAGGCTGGTCATGATGACGGCGGAGCCTTTGGAGCCGTGAGCGTAATCGGAGTACGTGTTCCAGCAGCCGTTCATGTGTCTGGAGAAAGCGAAGAGCTTGGTGCCGTCGGCAAACGTATATTCCACCGTGTAATGATCGAACAGGTTACCGGCCTCTTCGTAGCAGCGTCCGCCCATGCCTTGCGCCGCCACCGGCCACGCTCCCTTGGCCCAGCAAGCCACATCGATGTTGTGACAATGCCAGTCGACGAAGAACCCGGAAGAAGTCCAGGTGAAGCAGTTGGGGTGCTGAAGCTGGAATAGCAGTTCGCTGGTGGCCGGCGGCCGCTTTGGGCATTGGACCGCCGCGTGCACGCGGTAGATCCGCAGGGTGTGCACGTCGCCGATGGCTCCGTCGTGGATTCGCTGGATGACCTCCTCGCGGGCTTTGGAGTGCCGCCACATGAAGCCGACGCCCACCTTGAGGTCCTTCTGCTGGGAAACCTCGGCGGCCTTCAGCAGTCGCCGCACGGCCGGCGAATCGACCGCGAACGACTTTTCCATGAACACGTTTACGCCTTTGTGGACGGCGTATTCAAACTGCAGGGGGCGAAAAGCTGCGTGTGTTGTCAAGAGTGCCACATCGCCGGGTCCCAGACAATCGATGGCTTTCCGGTAGGCGTCGAAGCCGATGAATTGCCGCTCGGCGGGCACGTCGACCTTGTCGGCAAAGCGGTCCACCAGTTGTTTTCGACTGGCTTGCAGGCGGTTCTCAAACAGGTCGGCCATGGCATGGAGCTTCACTGGCCCACCGGTCGTCGAAAAAGCATCAACCACGGCTCCCGTGCCGCGTGAGCCAGAGCCGATCAGGGCCAGCTTCACGGTCGACTCGCCGGCCGCATGAACGTTGGGGATTGTCACTCCGGCGAGGGCTGAGGCGGCGGCAAGACGGCCGGTGATCCTCAGGAACTCGCGGCGGGAAGGAGTGCCGGAACTGACGCTGCGCTGGGAAGTGTGCATGGCGACCTTTCTGCAATGCGGGCGGTAATAGCTGATGACCAGGCACGGGCGGCACCAAAGGCCGCACGGCGGGAGTAGATTCTCAATACGGGCAGCATAATCGCACCGCAATCTCGCGGCAATTCATCGGTCCGATTTACCCGCGGGTAACTCCATGAGCCGGATGCCGCAGCCGTTTTCGGCGGGGAATTGGACGCGGCCGCGGTCGATTCGCACGCCGGTGGCGATATCGCGGGCCAGGAGCAGGGCTCCATCCATGTCGACGTAGTCCAACATAGGCAGCAATTGGGCGATGGCGGATATGCCGACGGTGGATTCGGTCATGCAGCCGACCATTGTTCTGAGGCCGACCTGTTTCGCCCGATGAATCATGCGACGTGCGGGCGTTAGTCCGCCGCATTTGACGAGCTTGACGTTTACGCCATGGAAATGGCCGACGCAGCGGTCGACGTCGGGTTGGATCTGGCAGCTCTCGTCGGCAATGATGGGGAGGGCCGACTCGCGGAAGACTCGCTGCATGTCGTCCCAGCGGTCGGGCGGGAGAGGCTGCTCGATGAATTCGACGCCGAGTTCCTTGAGGGCGGCCGAATTGCGGATCGTTTCTTCGGCTGTCCAGGCACAATTGGCGTCGACGCGGAATAGGGCGTCGGTATGGCGGCGCAACTGGCGGACGATATCGAGGTCGTGCGGCGTGCCGAGTTTGATCTTGTAGATCGGCCAGTCGGGGAACTCCTGCATCTTGCGGACCATGTGGTCGATTGTGTCGATGCCGATCGTGTAGTCGGTCAAGGGGCAGTGGTCGATGGTGAGGCCCCAGAGTTTCCAGACGGGTTGCCCGAGGAGCTTTCCCCAGAGGTCGTGTGCGGCCAGGTCGACGGCGCACTGGGCGAAAGTGTTGTCTTGGAGCTGCGGGTGCAACTCGTCCCACAAGTCGGCCGGATCGGGCAAGTCGGTCGACTCGAGGCGGGGACGGACTCGTTGGATGGCCTCGGTGATGTTGTCGAGGGTGGCGCCGTAGAAGGGGTAGTCTTCGGTCTCGCCGTAGCCGCTGTGGCCGTCCTGGTTGAGCTCGACGATGATGGCCTTGTGGACGACGGCGGAGCCACGGGCGATCGTGAAGGTGTGGCGGAGGGGGAGGTCGAATCGGTGCAGGCGGAGGTTCATTTGCCGAGTTTCCGTTTCAGTTGCAACGCGGCATCGACGAGGGGCTGCACCCCGAAACGGAGCACATCGCAAGCGGGCAACTGCATCTGCTGGCTTATGCGTTGGCACTCGGCGAGGGCTTCGTCTTCGGGGAATGCACTGGTGTTGACCGCCAGGCCGATGACCGAGCAGGGGTGCATGATGTTGGCGGCGGCCTCGTAGAACTGCCTGACCCGGTCCAAGGGGGCCAACGGGATCTGCTCCATGCCGTAGACGGCTTTGCGGCCCATCTCATAGCAGAGGATCAGTCCGTCGGGGATCGCACCATGGAGCAATCCGAGGGTGACGCAGGAGTAGCGGGGATGAAAGAGGCTGCCTTGGCCCTCGACGACGACGACTTCGTGGTGTTGGTTGGCGAGGATGAGCTTCTCGGCAGCGCCGTTGACGAAATCGGAGATGACCCGATCGATGGGGATGCCGTCGCCTTCGATGAGGATGCCCGTCTGGCCGGTTGCGGCGAACTTGGCATCGATGGCGGCGCGTTTGAGGCCTTCGACCAACTCGACGGCGACGACCATCTTGCCGAGGCTGCAATCGTTGCCCACGGTCTGGATGCGGAGGCAGCCTTCGCGAATGCCCTGGCGGTTGGCGACGTCGTGTTCGTCGTTGTCGCGGACGTCGACCAGTTGGACGTTGTGCTGTTGGGCCGCCTGGTGGAATTCGGGGTCGTCGTTGAGGAAATCGTGGAGGCCGGAGACGACGTTCAGGCGGCGGTTGATGGCCTCGAGGACGATGGCGCGCCAGGCGGGCGGGATCTTGCCGCCGGGCGGTGCGATGCCGATCAGGAGGGTGTTGGCGTCGGGCGCCTCGGACAGACACCCGACGACCGGCACGGAGCCGATGCCGAAGAGGTCGTGGCTGGTCTTGCCGGCGCCTCGGCGGTCGAGGACGGCGACGACTTCGTGCGGGCGGTACCGGATGAGATTGATGGCGGTTTTGGCGGTGTGAGCGTCGCCACAGCCGTCGGTGAGGAGGATCAGTTTGCGTGTCGTGTTCATTTCAGCCAGGGTAGCGATCCCGGGGCCATCGGGCAACCGGTGTCGGGTGTGAGGCTGTTCCGAATTCTCAGTCGGGAGGGCTGCGCCCAGCCTGCGGACGCCGAGTTCCATGTTCGCTGCCAACAACGTCGCGCAGCCAGTGAACCCAACGCTGCTTCGGGCGCGCAAAACGGCAGGCCGCCGGTCGTGGAAAGACCGGCGGCCGTGTGTGGCAGCGCGACGGAAGCAGCGTTTGGTTGAAATGCAGGCCTGTTTAGACCCGGGGGATTTCGTAGCCGGGGCGTGGTTTGCGGGCGAAGAAGGCGGCTGCCTGGTCGTCGCCGACGATCTTCTCGGCTTGGGGATCCCACTTGATGGTGCGGCCAAGGCGCGCGGCGATGGCACAGAGATGGCACGTGTTCATAGCCTGGACGTGGCTGAAGACGTCGGAGACGGGGAGACCGCCTTCGCGGATGCAGCGGTAGAAGTTGGACTTGTGGCCTTCGTAGGGCTTGCCTTTGTAGAGTTTGACGACATCGTCGTCGGTGAACTTGCCTTCGTCCCAGTTCTCTTCGATGGGTTTGCCGGTGATCTTCTCGCGGTTGACGAACATGCGGCCCTTGGTTCCTTCGAAGAGGACGCCGTTGTCGCCACGGCTGGTGACGATCATCTGGGTGCCATTGGCGAACTTGCACTTCACGGCGAAATCGTGCGCCGTGTTGTAGCAGTCGTCGACGGTGGGATAGCCGTCTTTGAAGGGGACGGGGTGCTTGGAGTCGGCGCCGTCGATCTCGATGGGGCCCATGCCTTGCTTATCCTGCTGGATCGCCCAGGTGGCGATGTCGACGTGGTGGGCGCCCCAGTCGGTGAATTTGCCGCCGGAGTATTCGTACCACCAGCGGAACTGGTAATGGCATCGCTGGGGGATGTACTGGACCTCGGGCGCCTGGCCGAGCCACATTTCCCAGTTGAGCTCGGGCGGGGGCGTGGTCTTCTGGAACGGTCCGCCGACGTCGCCGCCGTTGATGCCGACGGTGATCTTCTTGATGTCGCCGAGGAGGCCCTTCTGAACCATGTTGACCGCGCGGAGGAAGAGATGGCGAGTGCTGCGCTGTTGGGTGCCAACGAGGAAAGCCTGCTTGTTGTACTTCTTGCAGGCGTTGCGGATCAACTGGTTCTCTTCGAGCGTGAGGGTAAGCGGTTTCTGGCAAAAGACGTGTTTGCCGGCCATGAGCGCCTCGACGGCGACCTTGATGTGCCAGTGGTCGACGGTGACGACGCTGACGATGTCGATGTCTTTGCGATCAAGGACACGCCGGTAGTCGCCGAAGGCATCGGCTTTGCCTTTGCCGATTTGGGGGTCGTTCTTGGCGGCGTCCATGCGTTTGGCATCGACATCGCAGACGGCAACGATGTCGCCGAAGTTGCTGTGCTCGTGGGCGTCGCCGGTACCCATTCCGCCCAGGCCGACACAGCCGATGAGCAAGCGGTCGTTCGCCGACATCGAGGCTCGCGCTCCGGAAGCTGAAAGCAGGTAGGGCGCCGCAACGGCGCCGGCTGCGACGGTAGCCGATTTGCGCAAGAAAGCTCGACGATGGCAGGTGGGCCGTGACATGGCGGATGCTCCTGGATTGATTTGGTAGGGAACTGTCTGCTGGAAAGGCGCGGAGGGCACAGGTGCCCTAACGCGGAAGGTACTATTGATGCCTGTATTGAAAACGGAACAAGGGGTCCAACCCAATCCTGATCTTTCGGCCTCCCGATGGTCGGCCTCGTTCCAATTCCAATGCAGGACCCAATAACTGTAGCGCTGGTGGCGGCGTGTTTCTGCGGTTTCAAACTCGGAACACACGCTACCCATACGCCGAATGCACTCTATTAGGATAGTCGAGGGTGTGTTGTGCGGCAACTTGGTGGGTGTTTGAGGGCTGGCACAGCCGGGGGCGGCTGTGCTACATGGGAGTGGCCGGGGAGGTTTGGAGCGGGCGGGGGTTGCTGGAGGGCCGTTATTGGATTTGGAGGACTCGGGTTTGACCGCCCGCATAGTCGACGGCAACCACGCCCGAAGTCGCAAGAGCCGTTATTGGATTTGGAGGACTCGGGTTTGGCCGCGGCCGAGGTCCAGAGTTAGGTTGGGGCCCCGGCCGAGGGACTGGCCGCTGAGAAGGTCGCGGACTGGGGCGGCGTGGCCGGTGTCGATCTGGAGCGGGCCATCTTCGGCCGTGTGAATCACGAGGTAGGGGCCGTTGGCGTAAACGTTGCAGTCGGTTTGGGTGAAGAGATGGACGCCGGCTTTTCGCGCGGCCAGGCGCAGGAGTTCGGAAGTCAGACCGGGCGGGCCGACGAACAGCGACCAGCCATCGGAGGTGTGTCGGAGGGCGACTGCGGGTGAGCCATCGGAGTAGGTTGCCAGAGTTTCTTCCGGTGTTGCATCGGCGGCGGCGAAGAGGGGCCGGACGGATGCGTCGGCGCCGAACACCTGGGTGAGACCGAGGGCCTTGCCGGACGCGGTGGGTTCGGCCAAGGTTTTGGGGGGTGAGACTTCTTTGATACGGAAGCCGGTGAGCTCGGCCATGGCGTCGAACGAGGCGCCTTGCGCCTGGAGGTAGCCGGGCGCGTAGCACCAGATACGCACGGTGCCACGGGTAGCGTCGAGCAACTGGCGGCGCTGTTGGGGCGAGAGATACCAAGCGGTGAGCATGACGTAGAGTTTTGCCGGGACGCGGCCGGCCGTGACGTCATCGAGCAGGTATTGCCCATAGGGAGCGCCCATGCGTCCCAAGGGGCATCGCACCTGATAGACGCCAGGGGACGTGGCCAGGTAGCCGTTGAAGCTGGTGCGGATCATGCTCGGCTCGTCGATGACGGCGGCCACGGACGGTTGAAACGCAAGGGGATGCTCGAGGAGAGGTTGGTCCAGGGCATTCAAGCGTTTCATTTCGGCCCACATGCGCGGATCGTTGAACCATCCGCTCATGCCGAGGTCCATCCACCAGGTGGCGAGATTTCGCAGAGCGCATTGGGCCGTGTTGCGGACGAGTTCGGCGTTGGTATCTTCGATGGTGTCGACACGGTCGCGCCAGCCGGGGAACTTGCCCGTGCCGAGGTAGGTGCGGGTGTCGTCTTCGTAGAGCCACATCTTGCCGGCGAGGGCGATGCTCTCGGCAGCGGTCATGGCGGGGGCGCTTTGGCCCAGGCCGCGATCGAAGTACGAGATGGGCGAGCAGAGGAGATCGATGTCGGGGCACTCGAGCAGGCGGCGCAGGGCGTAGTGGCCGGCGGTGGCAGGGCCATTGCGAACCGCGGCGAATTCGAAGACATAGCCGTAGAAGAATGTGACCAAATTGCGGCCGTGGGTGGCCTGGCGGACGGTGTGAGCGAAGTGGCAGACACAATCGGCCATCGCTTGCTGCTGGAAGCGGGCGAAATCGATCACGGCGCATTGGGCCGTCGGATCGCACAGGGTGCCGGCCGGCGCCTCGCGACGCGCGGCGGGTGTGGGGACGGTGGCGCTTTGGAGCGTTGCGTTGGGATCGCGCCAGGCGGATTGGATCGCGGCGTCGGTGGGGTACTGCTGCTTGAGCCAGGAGCGGAATGCCCTCTCGGTGCCTTTGGAGTATCCGTTGAGCGCCGGCCCCCAGGTGTCTTGGTAGAACCATTCACCGGTGTTCTGTCCACAAGGATGATAGCCGGCCATGTGTGGGCCGAACTGTTGCTCCAAGTGAGAGACGAGGGCCTCGAGGCGTTGGGCGGCGTCGTGGCGATACTTGGGCGAGCCGACGACCGCACCAGAGGGGCGTATCGACTTGTCCCAGACCATCATTTCTTCGGGATTGGCCTTCTGCCACCAGGCAGGCGGTTCCATGCCGAATCGCGGCAGCAGGAGCGCCTTGGGATTTGCTTTGAGGACCCGGCGGCACGCGGCATCGACGGAAGACCAGTCGACCGACTCGCCGGGCTGCGGCCAGGGCATGCCAATGGGGAAGCTGACGAAGTCGACCCCGGCGGCAGCGGCCATCTTGATCTGGTCGGCAAAGCCGTTTTCGGGGCCGCCGAGGAAGACGAAGGTGTGTCCGGGCCGATAGAAGGCGACGGCCAAATCGCGCTCGGGAGTGGAGCGTACCCAGAGCGTGACGCAATAGCGGTGTTCCTTATTCAAGGAAAGACAGGGCCGGTGATAGATGTGGAAATCGGGCCAATTGCCGTCGGGCGGGGCCTTGAGGGCGACATGGAGTGCGGCGGAGTTGTCTTTGCCTCCTTTGGGGACGACTTCGACGGTTGCCACCGTGTTGGTGTCGCCGGGCGGATAGATGATCCAGTTGCGCGTGAAATCAGCCTGGCCGCCGTCGAAGTTGCAGATGGGGATGACATCGGCGCCGGTGTTGAGGTCGACGACGTGGATATCGTCGAGGTAGATATCGCCTGGGATGTGGCCGAAGCGGAGGTGCATGGTGGCGTGCGCCGGCTCGTCTTCGGTGGGCGTGAACTCGAACGAAAGGGCCTGGGTTTGGGGGCCAATGGGCAAGCTTCGTGAACCTGGGCCGCCCCAGAAGATGCGCGCTCGCACGGGCTTTCCGTCGACAAGGATGCGCGGCGCGCCGGAGGCGACTTCAATGCGGACGGTCTCAGCCGCTGGGGCGGATGCCGCGAGTGCTGTAACACACGTCAGGCCGATGATGCAAGTTGTGAGTCGCATTGGTGGTGCTCCCATGGGCCCAATTTCGCCGGCGTGGGCGATTCGTGGAGGGATCGCCGGCGCGGTCTAGTGCGAGTCGCACTTAACTGTAGCGTTCCTGGCGGCGTGTTTCTGCGGTTTCGAAAGCGAAACACGCGCTACACATACTCCGTATTCGCTCTAAGGAATAGCGTATCACCCGGGGCGAGCGATTGGGAGAGCCGCGAGCGAGTTGCGTCAGACGCTGTACTTCTGCGGCTGGTAATGCTGGCGATGGCCATCGATCCAGGCGATTGTGCTGGCCAGGCCGTCTTCGAGGCTGATTTCGGGGCGCCAACCGAGCCGCTCAGCGGCCTTGTCGACGGAAGCGAGGAGCTGGAATACCTCGCTTTGCGGAGGCCGCTTGCGCTGTTGGGTGGGGACGACGTTGAGCGATCGGTTGAGGTGCTTGGCGACGAGGTCGACGACCTGGCCGACCGATACACCGCGACCCGTGCCGAGGTTGATCACTTCGCCGGCGACCTGGGCGGCGTCGGCCTCGGCTGCGGCGAGATAGCCACGGGCGTTGTCGGCGACGAAGAGGAAGTCGCGGACGGGCGTGGTGCTTCCGAGTTGGATGCGGTCGCCGGTGAGGGCTTGAGAGATGATGGTAGGGATGACGGCCCGCGCGCTTTGGCGCGGACCGAAGGTGTTGAAGGGGCGCACGATGACTACGGGCACACCGAAAGCGGCGAAGTAGCTATAGGCCAGTTGATCGGCGCCGATTTTGGTGGCGGCGTAAGGGCTTTGGGCGTGCAAGGGGTGGTGTTCGTCGATGGGCGTGTATTGGGCGGTTCCGTAGACCTCGCTGGTCGAGGTGTGGAGGAGTCGCTGGACGCCGTGTGCCCGGCAGGCATCGAGGATGTTCATCGTGCCGCGGACGTTGGTGTCGACGTAGCTTTCGACGGCCTGGTAGCTGTAGGGGATGCCGATGAGGGCCGCCAAGTGGAAGACGAGATCGCAGCCTTGTACGGCCTGGCCCATGAGGGCGCGGTCGCGGATGTCGCCGGGGAGGATTTCGATTTGCTGGAGGACGTCGGGCTCGAGCAGGGCCAACTGGCCGGAGTCGCCTCGGGAGTTGTAATGGACCAGGGCGCGGGTGTGTGCACCGGCGCGGACGAGGGCGTCGGTGAGATGGCTACCGATGAATCCGCCGGCACCCGTTACCAGGGCTCGTTTCCCGCTGAGACTCATGCAGCGCTCCTATGACGGGATTGTGAAGTCGACTCGGACGCGATGCGATCGAGCCGTGCGACGAGTTCTTTGAGTCGGATGTCGAGCGTGAGAGTTTGCGCGTGTTCTGCGGCCTCGCGGCCCATGCGGCATCGGAACAGGTCGTTGCCGACGAGCCGCCGAAGGCGGTGCGTGAACTGCCGGGTGGCCCAAGGGGAATCGATCACGAAGCCGTGGATGCTGTCGGTGAGCAACTCGGCGGCCCCGTTCTGGCGGGTCGTGATGACGGGCAAGCCGGCCGCCATGGCTTCCAACACAACCAGACTACACGGATCGTAGAAGGTTGGGAAGGCGAAGAGGTCGGAACCGGCAAAACAGGGCCGGATGTCGTCGACGAATCCGAGGAACTGGACGTGTCGGGCGAGGCCCAGGCGCTGTGCCTGGCGGCGATAGGGGCCATCGTGGCGACTGCCGCAGACAAGGAGCCGTGCGTTTGGGTAGCGGGCAACGACCAGTGCGAAGGCCTCCAGCAGCGGCTGCAACCCTTTGAGAGCGTAGTTGCGAGCGACGAAGAGGACGGCGACGTCGGCATCGGTGAGGTGGTGCCGGGCGCGGAAGGCACGACGGGCCGCGACCGGGTCGGGGAGCGGATCGGTGCGGTCCAGGCCGTTGTAGATGACGGAGATCCGCTCGGGAGGAATGCCGTGGAATTGGCGGAAGTGATCGGCCGACATGCGGCTGGGTGCGATGACGTGGGGTTGGCGACCGGTGTGGAACTGGCGGCGGTCGATTAGGCGGAAAACCCATTGCTTGGGGCTAAGGAGTTTGCCGGCGGTCCAGAGGCATCGAGGAATCGCCGACTGGAAGCGATCGCGGCTGGCGTGCAGGGCGGCCTGATGCGGTCCGCCGACCGAGAGGTAGGCGTGTTGGTGCCAGACCTTCGCGAAGCCGAGGATGAGATCGACGTCGAGTTGTCTGAGGATTTGCTCGGACGCGGCGGCGAAGCGATACGTGCGGAGCCATCCCAGGCCTGGCAGGGGGCGAAGGCGGACGGGGTGCACGGAGACTTCGGGAGGCAGTTCGCCGGGGGCTACCGCGCGGGCCACGAGCGAGACGGTATGGCCGGCGGCGGCCAGCGCGCGGGCCAAGCTTGCGGCGTATTTTTCCGCGCCGCCGCGTTTGGCGCCGACGACTTCGATGTTCAAAGCGATCTTCACGGGCCGAATCCCAGCTTCCGCTCCATGCGGGCCTGTTTGGCCAATACGGCGCGGATGAGCCGCTTGTCCTGCGGGCGGAGCTTCTTGACGCCCAGGTAGTGATGCATGAAGGCCATGCGATGCGTGCGGCTGACGTACTCGCGGACGGCGGACCAGGTCAGCTGCGCGAGGTCTTTGACGATCCAGCGGTGCCGCCAGCGGCGGCGGTGCTGCACGCGCTGGAGATCGATCAGCTTGACGTCGAATTTCCCCGGCGCGGTTTCCCGGATGAAGAAGTGGCCGCAGTAGAGGTCGCGGTGGTTGTAGCCGGCCTGGTGGAAGCGCCGGGCGACGTCGGCCACTTCGCGGATGAGAGAGTGCAGGTCGCGATCACGAGCGTTGGGATGGTCGGCGAGTTTCAAGAAGCGTTTGGGGAGGAGGCGGTCCAGCGGGGTGCAGCCGGAGAGTTCGCTGGTTAGGACGAAGGACTCGAGGCGCCCATTGGGATGGAGTTTTTCACCGTAGGCGATCAGGTCCATGACGGCGATGCCGGCGGCGATGAGACGCTGGACGTTGCGAGCTTCGACGCGGCCGGCAGTTTCGATGGGGCCGAGGCCGAGGATCGCGCGGAGATGGGAGCGCCAAGTGCGAATGTGGTGTTTCTTGAGGAAGACGCCGCGGGACGTTGCCGGGGAATCGGGCAATTCGAGACGCCAGTTTTCGCGATCGTCGAGCGCGCGCAGGCATCGGCCTGAGGTGGAATCCATGACGGTTTGGAAGCGGATGAGGCCGGCGGAGGCAAGCTGGTCGCGGTAGCGGCTGTCGAGCCACATGTGGCCGTCGTCGGCTGGTTGGAGACCGGTGCCGGCCGGATCGGACAGCGGGGTTGCCTGTTTGGAGCAGATCATGGCGGTTATTTTGGCGACAGCTCAATTAGGCGGCGAAGGCCGATTGTTTCTGTTCGGCCAGCTTGATCACTTCGGCGAAGACCATGTCGACGGTGATACCTCGCATGCAGCGGTGGTGACCCAAGGGGCAGACGCGGTTCTGGCAGCCGATGCATTCCAGATCGAGCAGGAGATTGACGGCATGGACCGTGGGGTTTTCGCTCCAGATGGGCAGCATCGGGCCGTAGAGCGTGATGACGGGTTTGCCAAAGGCGGCGGCGACGTGACGAGGGCCGCTGTCGCTGGAGACCATCAGACGGGTGCGGCGGATACAGGCCTTGGCGGTGCCGAGCCCCAGGGGCTGATCGGCCATGGAGAAGACGCGGGGGCGATCGGCCAACTGGACGATTTCGCGGGCGACGTCGCGCTCTTTGGGACCGCAGGTGATCAAGACATCGTGATCGAGACGGTCGACGATGCGTTGGGCGAGCTCGGCGAAATAGGCGGCGGGCCAGAGCTTGGCGGATCCATAGGCGCCGCTGGAGTTGAGGGCGATGACGCGGCCGTCGGTCCGGAGGTCGAGATTGCGCCAGATGGTGTCGGCCGAGCGTTCATCCTCGGGGAGCGTGGCCAACTCGAGGCGCGGCGGCTCGGGCGGACATCCGGCGGCCGAGGCGAGCTTGAGATAATAGTCGACCATGGGGTAGTCGACCATTCGGCCGTGTGCCCGGGGGGAATCGAGTTTGCGGGTCAACAGGGGGCCGCGACCGTAGCGTGCGTAGCCGATGCGCTGGGTTGTGCCGCCCAACCAGGCGATGATCGCAGCTCGGAGGGAGTTGGGGGCGAGGACGGCCATGTCGAACTGGACATGGCGCATGCGATAGATGATGGCGCGGTGGCGGTGCTTGGGCTGATCGGCGCGGGGGTTGAAGTGCCACTGTTCGTCGAGCCAGTCGGTGCCACCCAGGACCTCTGCGAGGTAAGGGCGCATGATGCCGACAATCCGAGCCTGTGGGCCGAAGTGGCGCCGGATCGCCCGCAACATGGGGGTGGCCATGACGAAGTCACCGAGCCAGCTGGGCAAGAAGACTGCGATTTTCATAAACACCTGCTGAAAAACAGGTCGTAGGGCCTTTCTTAAGGGGGCTCTCCCCTAACGCGATGAAGAATGGGGGACGGTTCCGCAATCAGGAAGCATGCACAGAGTACGAAGACGTTGAATGTGTGACGGGTGGGAGTGACCGCAAAGCGTGGGCGCGGGAGTTGGAGGTTTGGGAAGACGGGGAAGGTTCGGATGAGGTCTATTGATGCCTGTATTGAAAACGGAACAAGGGGTCCGATCCAATCCTGATCTTTCGGCCTCCCGATGGTCGGCCTCGTTCCAGTTCCAATGCAGGACCCAATAGGTGTTCAGAGAGGGCTGTTTTCGTATATCCCGGGCTTTCCCAAATCTGCTTTCCTGCTCGAACCTCCGCTTTGTCAAAGCAGTTACCGAACTCCGCATTTGCTCTGATCTGACTGGGTCGCGTCGAGGTTGGAGGATACTCGGCGTGCCGGATCTGTCCAATAGCAGTTGCGGGTCAGGTGGGAAGCAGTGCCTGGAGCCGGGCCTGGAGTTGTTCGGAGCCGGCGAGGAATTCGAGCTGTATGGAGACGGCCCAAAGAGGTTGATCCCCCAATCGGTCGGTATCGAGCTTCACCAGGTCTTTGTGGGTGCACAGGACGGCAGCCACGTCGAGTGTGTCGGCCCATTGGCAGAGCGACTGCAGATCGGAAGGTCCGTAGTGGTGGTGATCGGGGAACTCGCGCATGGCGACTACCCGGCAGCCGCAGGCGAGGACCGTGTTTCGGAAGGCGGCCGGGTTGCCGATGCCGCAGAAGAGCGCGACGGGTTGGTCGCGCAAGGTTTCGAGGGATTGGGTGCTGCGGCTTGCCGAGAGGAGTTCGCGGGGCGCGTGGCAGACTTCGGCCCAGCCGGCCTGTGGTGCGTGGTGAAGGGCCGTTTGGCGGATGCTAGCACGATCGTCGGGCGCGGCCATGTCGGCACGGGAGAGGACGATCATGCCGGCGCGTCGGAGTTGGTGGACGGGTTCGCGGAGCATTCCTCGGGGGAAGAGGTATCCGAAGCCGAACGGGGCGGAGGCGTCGAGGAGCACGATATCGAGGTCTCGGGCAATACGGCGGTGCTGGAAGGCGTCGTCGAGGATGAGCACCTGGGAGTTGTAATCGTTGACGGCCGTTCGAGCGGCGGCAACCCGATCGGGATTCTGCAAATGGGGTACGTCGGGGAGGTTGTGTTGTAGTTCGAGCGCCTCGTCGTTGACCGAGCCGGAGTTGGCCCGATACCCGCGGCTGATGATCATGGGCTGAACGCCGTGCTGTTGGAACCAGCGGGCGATCCACTGAACCATTGGGGTCTTGCCTGTGCCGCCGAGCGTGAGGTTTCCGACGCTGATGACCGGGACGGGTAGGTGATGGATCTGAGATTTTCCGGTGTCGAAACGACGGTTGCGCAAGTGGACGGCGGCTGCGTAGGGAACGGCTGTGAGGCGCAGGAGCAGTCGGAGGGCACCGGGGCCGAAGCCGCGGGTTCGGCCGCTGACGAGGTTCTCGAACTGCGAGGAGGTGAGCAAGCGAATGAGTTCCGTGCGACAGGCAAGCTTCTGGGGAAAACAGCAGGTTACCCGGCCGGAGGCAGAAAATGAAGGCGAGATGGGCGGAGAGGGGGGACTGTACTTTGGTGGTCGATCAGGCTAGAGTGCGTGGGAACAGCCACGCCCCTTGGGAGGGTCTTCCTGTGGCCGGGGCGCACCTCGTGGAATTGGAGACATGGAGCAGTCTATGAGCCAGTCGGTTTGTCGATGGGGAATCCTTGGTGCGGCGGACATTGCGCGGAAGAATTGGCAGGCGATTCGCAGGGCATCGAATTGCACGCTGACGGCGGTTGCGAGCCGGGACATCGAGAAGAGCCGGCAGTTCATCGGCGATTGCCAGAGCTATGTTCCGTTTGAGGTGGTGCCGCGGGCGCTGGGGAGTTACGAGGAACTGCTGGCCTCGGAGGACGTGGACGCCGTGTACCTTCCGGTTCCCACCGTGGTGCGCAAGGGATGGGCGATCCGGGCGGCAGAGGCGGGCAAGCACGTGCTGGTGGAGAAGCCTGTCGGGGCGACGTTTGAGGATGCGAAGGAGATCGTCGAGGCGTGCTGGCGCAACGGTGTGCAGTTCATGGACGGAGTGATGTTCATGCACAGCCGGCGGCTGGACCGTATGCGCGAGGTTCTGGACGACGGTGAGAGCGTGGGGGCTGTGAAGCGCATTACGTCGCAGTTCACCTTCGGCGCTTCGGAGGAGTTCTTTGGGAGCAATATCCGCGCCAGCAGCGCGCTGGAGCCGCTGGGTTGCCTGGGCGACTTGGGCTGGTACAACCTGCGTTTCGCGCTGTGGGTCATGAAGGGACAATTGCCCCGCCGGGTATGCGGGCATTTGCTGGCAGAACGGGGACGGCCGGACAGCCCGTCGCCGGTGCCGGTCGATTTCTCGGGGGAGTTGTTCTACGAGAACGGCGTGTCGGCCAGTTTCTACTGTTCGTTTGAGGCGGAGACGCAGCAGTGGGCGAACGTGAGCGGGACGAAGGGATACTTGCACGTGCCCGACTTCGTGCTGCCGCTTTACGGGCGCGAGGTGGCGTTTGAAGTGTCGAATCCGGTGTTCGAGGTGACCGGGTGCGATTTCGACGTGGAGAATCACACGCGTCGGATCGCGATCCGGGAGTTCAGTCACCGGGCGGAAAACGCCCAGGAAACGCACATGTTTCGGCGGTTTGCGGAGTCGGCCATGTCGGGCCAACTCGATTCTTCATGGGGCGAGATTGCGCTGAAGACGCAACTGATGTCGGACGCCTGCCTTCGCTCGGCGCGCAGCGGTGGGCAGGTCATCGAGGTCGAAGACGTCTTGTAACGGCGAAGGCGAGAAGGTTGCGCAGGGTAACTATTTCTTCTTCACGTCCGGGGCGGGAGTGAACTGGATGTCCTGGCACTTGGCCGCCTTGTCGGGGGCGAGATCCTTGATCTTGATGTTCCGCCAACGGACCTCGAAGGGACCCCGCTGGCCGACGCCGTGAACCTGGAGGCCGATGAAGCCGCAGCGCGAGGCGGTGTCGCTGGTGAGGTCCTCGATCTTGACGCCGTTGATCCAGACCTGGATGCGCGGGCCGACGGCCAGTACGCGGTACTTGTTCCACTGGTCGTTCTTGAGGACGTCTTTGTCGACGGGGTTGGGGCTCATCCAAGCGTTGATGGTGGCCTCGCCGTAGATGAAGCCGGACTTGCCGGGTGAGCCGGCGATTTCGACCTGCGGGCCGTGAACGCGCTCGTTGTTGTAGTCCTTGCTGCTGCGCGAGCGGATCTGAACGCCGGAGTTCAGCTCGGGGTCGCACTTGACCTCGAAGAGCAACTCGAAGTCGCAATAGGTCTTCTTGGTGCAAAGGAACGAGTTGGGGCTGTTCTTGGCGGTGTGCCCGACGATGGTGCCATCTTCGACGCCATAGGTGGCCAGACCGTTGCGCTGGACCCAGCCGTCGAGCGTCTTGCCGTCGAAGAGAGAGACGAAACCATCGTCGTCGGCGATCGCCACGGAGGCGGACAGAAGGAGCATTAGAGCGGCGGCGCCGCAGATGAGGCTTTTCATGGTGGTTGATTCTCCTGGAACTGGCAGGGGTTGAGCATGTGGTGTGGAGAGTTGTGCCCAAAGGCGGGAGCGACGCAAGTCGCAACGTGTGATTCTAGCACGTCTTTAGGTGGCATTCCACGTTGCGAGCGGCGGCGGATTGTGGTGGGGGGCGATTCGGGCGGGGACGCCGGAAGGCCGGACGGGGTGGGCGGATTTTGGTTGTGTGGGGGCAGGCGGAGTTATATAGTCATATCATATGAAGTACTGTGCCGGTGTATTATGAAGCTGAAGATAACGACGACCGCGAGGGTGATTACCATGCGACGCAACTCTCTCTGTTTGGGCTTGGTTGGGGTCTTGTTGGCGGCGTGTGGGGCGTGGGCGACAGCGCCGACGGCGGAGGAAATGAGCCAGGCGCGGAAGTTTGCAACTGCCCGGTTTGAGACGGCGCCTGGGGCGAAGGCCCCGGAGCGCGGGTTGGTTGTCGTGGCGAATCACGACGCCGTGCAGAGGAACGCGCGCGGCGGCAAGCCGATGCGGATCGGCGACAAGGAATACACGCGGGGGCTGTACTGCCACGCGCCGAGCCACGTGATCGTGCGGTTGCCGGGGCCGGGCAAGACGTTGCGAGCGGTGATCGCCGTGGACAGCAACGACCAAACCCGGCCGGGGCACGGGAGTATTGTGTTCTCGGTTGACGCCGGGGAGAAGGAGCTGTTTCGCTCGAACGTGATGCGGGAGGGAATGCCTGGGCAGGCGATCGCGGTGGAACTGGGCGGGGCCGACGAGCTGGCGCTTAAGGTGAGCGACAGCGGCGACGGCATTAGCTGCGATCAGGCCGACTGGGTCGACGCCGAGGTGGTTCTGAGCGACGGCAAGAGTGTGTGGCTGGGGGACCTGCCGATTGTGGACGAAAGGCCGGGGCTGATGGATGTGCAGCCGCCTTTTTCGTTCACATACGGCGGAAAGCCATCGAGCGAGCTGTTGCCGAAGTGGAAGTGCGAACGGGCGTCGCGGAAACTGGACAATCAGCGAACCGAGCACACGGTGACCTACACGGATCCGGAGAGCGGGTTGGTGCTGCGTTGCGTGGCCATCGAGTATCACGATTATCCGGTGGTCGAGTGGACGCTGCACTTCAAGAACACAGGCAAGGCGGACACGCCGATTCTGGAGAAGATCCTGCCGCTGGACGTCAACTGTCAGCGGAACGGCGACGGCGAGTTCCTGTTGCATCACGGCGTGGGATCGCAGTGCAGCCGGGGCGATTTCCAGCCGTTGGAGACGCCGATGGGGCTGGGAACGTCGAAGCGCATCAGCGCGGCGGGGGGGCGTTCGACGAATACGGACTTGTCGTACTTCAATCTGCAATGGGCGGGTGAAGGGTTGATCATGGTGGTCGGTTGGCCGGGGCAATGGGCGGCCGAAATGACGCGCGACGGGTCGACGGGTATGCAGATCCGCGCTGGGCAGGAGCTGACGCATTTCAAGTTGCTTCCGGGCGAAGAGGTACGCACGCCGCTCGTCGTGCTGCAGTTCTGGAAGGGGAACGACTGGATCCGTTCGCAGAATGTGTGGCGTCGCTGGGCGATGGCGCACGGCATCACGCGGCCGGGCGGGGAGCTGCCCAAGCCGGCGCTGCGGGCGTCGAGTTCGCGGGCGTATGAGGAGATGATCGGGGCGAACGAACAGAACCAGATCATGCATATCGACCGCTACGCGGAGGAGCGTCTGGGGCTGAACACGTGGTGGATGGACGCCGGATGGTACATCCAACAGCACGGCTGGCCGCAGGTGGGGACGTGGGAGATGGATCCAAAACGGTTCCCGCGGGGTTTCAAGCCGATTAGCGACCACGCTCACGCCAAGGGGATGGAGATTCTGGTTTGGTTCGAGCCGGAGCGAGTCGCTTCGGGGACGTGGCTGACCGAGAAGCATCCGGATTGGATCCTTGGAGGAGCGAACGGTGGGCTGCTGAATTTGGGCAACCCCGAGGCGTGGAAGTGGCTGGTTGAGCACGTGGACAAGCTCCTGGTCGAGCAAGGAATCGACGTCTATCGGCAGGATTTCAACATGGATCCGTTGGGACTGTGGCGGGCGGCCGACGCGCCCGACCGGCAGGGGATCACGGAAATCAAGCACGTCACGGGGCTGCTGGCTTACTGGGACGAGTTACGGCGTCGTCATCCGAATTTGCTGATCGACACGTGTGCCTCCGGCGGTCGGCGGATCGACCTGGAGACGATGCGACGGGCCGTGCCGCTGTGGCGAAGCGATTATGCCTACGAACCGATCGGCCACCAGGGGATGACTTACGGGCTGTCGCTGTGGATTCCCTACCACGGCACGGGCACGGTGGCGTATACGGGCGCCGCGTACTACGGAGGCGGGGCGACGCCGGTGCAGCCATACGCGTTTTGGAGCAATGCGGCGCCGAGCCTGGGATTGGGGATCGACGTGCGCGTGAAGGAACTGGATTACGGCGCGTTGCGGAAGTTGATCGGGCAGTGGCGAGAGGTCATGCCGTACTATTACGGCGACTTCTACCCGCTGACCGGCTACAACCTGGATGACGACCTGTGGATTGGCTGGCAGTTTGACAAGGCTGAGTCGGGGAGCGGGATTGTCCAGGCGTTCCGCCGCGGGAAGAGCGATTACGTGACGGCACAGTTCCCATTGCGTGGACTCGATGCGCAAGCGAGTTACGAGGTGACCGACCTGAGCGCGTCGGGCTCGCCGCAGCGATTCACGGGGAAGCAGCTCATGGAAGAGGGGTTGCCAGTGACGATCGCGACGAAGCCTGAGGCGGCCGTGATCATGTATAAGCGAGTGCCGTGAGGCTGCCGCCCTGCGCGGCGGCTGATTCTGAGGCGGCCGTTTGTGGCGCCATTCTGCGACGGGGGCGGGGATAGGCATATTTTTTGGGTGGAAATGGCCTGAAGAATGAGCCGGTCCCCGGCCCGTGCACAGTTGCATTCCGAGGTGGGTTGCGACGACCCGGGGTGGACGCGTTGTCTTGCTCGAACGCGTTTGTCGGCTACCACCCCCCCGATCTGCGAAGAAAACCGAAATCGGGTCTCTCCCGTCGACACATTAGGGCCGCAAGGCGCAAAGTAATGGGTGGGGCACCGAGGGTTGACCGCGGCGGATGCTGAAGCGGATGGATGAACAACGGGAGCGGGAAATCGCCCGAGGATTACGAGAGGGAGAGACCGAGGCCTGGCACGCGTTGTATGACGGGTACGCCCGAGCGGTATGGCAAGCGGTTGCCCGCTTGATCGGTCCGCAATCGGCGGACGTTGGCGATGTGGTCCAGGAGGTTTTTCTCGCCGCCGCCAAGAGTGCGCGCGGATATGACGCGAGCCGCGGGTCGTTGTGGGGGTGGTTGATGGGCATCGCGCGCTACCAGGTGGCCATGCATTTTCGCCGCCAGGAGCGGCACCGGAGGCTACGGGCGTTGGGCGGCGAGGTATCGGACGTGGAGGGGCTGCTGGCGTGGCTGGAGGGCCGCGAGCCGACACCGCCTGAGGTGATGGCGTCGGACGAGTTGGCCGATTTGGTTCGCGGCGTATTGCTGAGGCTGCCTACGGACTACGCAACGTTGTTGACGGCGAAGTACCTGGACGGTGCAGCGGCGGAAGAGCTGGCCGGGCAGCAGCAGTGCTCGGCGACGGCAATCCGATCGAAGTTGGCGCGAGCACGGGAAGCGTTTCGTCGGGTCTTCACGCGGGCGACGGGTGGCTGTTCGCCGGCGGAAGAGGCACGCGAGAATTCTGATCGATAGGGTGTAGGACTGCGATGGGTCGTAACGAGAATCGCTGGGACGAAGATCGCTTGGCCGCCCTGTTGCGGGCGGTTGAGGCGAACAGCGCGTCGCCGGACGAGTCGCGTCTGGAGCGGTTGCGAGAGGAATCGGCCAGCGTGTTTTCAGCGGGAGTAACGAGCTGCGGGAGTGACCTGGATAGCGAATTGGAACAAGCACATCCCCGACCTCTTTCCCGCGAGCGGGCGAGAGGCGATGGAAGGAGGCATACGATGTCGTGGATCGCGTTGCGCGCTATGGCTGTGTCGGCTGCGGCGGCGGTATTGGCCGTTGCGGGGTGGCTGACGACGATGTCGACATCGGATGCTGCCGTATTGTCGGCGGCGCTGGAGAAGGTGGAGAAGGCCGACACGCTCCATCTGCAATACACGCAAGGGGACAAGAGCGAGCAGATTTGGGTGGGGCGAGAGGGGCGGCTGCGATGGGATCTGGCCGATGGGACGTATCGGATCGCGCGGGACGGGAAGACGTGGCTGATCGACGAGCGGGCGAACCGCGTGACATCGGACCGATCGTGGGGATTCAAGGGCAAGTTGGATGTGTTGGCGCTGTTGGGGTTGCCGGAGGACGGTATTCGAGAAGCGGTGACTGCGGCGAAGTCGGTCGGGGAATGTGCTTGCGGCGGCCGGACGTGCGAGAGGTATGTGGTCGACATTCCGGCGGAACAGGGGGCGATCCGGTTGGAAGCGACCGTTGACAAGGCGACGGGGATGCTGCACTCGTTGGAGGCCAAAGGGGATCGGAACGGGCGGCGGGAGGGAATGGGCACGCTGACGGTGCTGGGGGCGGATGAGCCGGTGCCGGACGGCATGTTTGTTGTGGCCGACACGCTCACCGAGGATGGCCGCGTGGGGAAGGTGACCGATGTTCAGGGCGTCGTATCGGTGAAGCCGGTGATGCACGAGCGGTGGACGCCGGTGGACGGACCGATGTTGCTAAAGCCGGGCGACTGGGTGCGGACCGACATGCGGGGCGCCAACGCGGTGGCGATCCGGCTCGTGCCCAACACGGAATTGGTACTGGGTCCGGGCTCGCTCGTGGAGATTCGGACGCCGACGCAGATTCGTCTGTTCGAAGGCGAAGTGAAGGCGGTTGTCGGCAAAGGGGCGGGCAAGGAGGCGCGAGCATTGGAGGTACAGGTGGGGAAGAACGGCGATGACAAGCCGATTCGCGTGATCGGTACGCAGATTCTGCGGTTGCGCGACGGGCAGTTGACTCGGCTGGAGAAAGCGCCGTTATGGCTACAGGGTTTCGAGGGGGTGACGACGAAGGAGTCGCTGGGTTCGCTGGTGGCGCTGGTCGACGGGCGCGACGTGCCGTTGACGGTCGGTTATCACAAGGTGAGCGTCGACATTCGCGACCAGATTGCGCGCACGGTGATCGAGGAGTCGTTCGTCAATCACACGGCGGCTACGCTGGAGGGCGTCTTCTACTTTCCGCTGCCTGCGGATGCGTCGATCTCGGGTTTCGGCATGTGGATCGGCGACCGGCTGGTGGAGGCCGACATCGTGGAGAAGCAGCGGGCCCGCGAGATCTACGAGACGATCCTGCGCGAGCGGCGCGATCCGGGATTGTTGGAGTGGCAGGGGGGAAACCTGTTCAAGGCGCGGGTGTTTCCCATTCCGGGGCATGCCGAGAAGCGGATCAAGATCTCGTACACGCAGGTGCTCCCGTTGGAGGGGAACAGCTATCGGTATAGTTACGCACTTCAGAGCGAGCTGTTGCGGCAGCATCCGTTGCGCGAGCTGTCGATCGACGTAAAGATCAACTCGGCGGTGCCACTGGCGGGCGTGCGGTCGCCAACCCACGCCGTGCGGCTGGACAAGACGGCGCATTCGGCGCACGTGGAGTTCGCGGCGCAGGAGTATACGCCGTCGCGAGATTTCGAGGTGGTGGTGCCATTGGCCAAGGGGCAACCGGAGGTGGTGTTGATTCCCCACCGGCGCGGCGACGACGGTTACTTCATGCTGCAACTGATGCCGCCGGGGAGCGACGGTGCGTGGGAGCGAGAGGTGTTGCCCAACGGGGAGCCGATCGAACTGGTGGTGTTGGCCGACACGTCGGCATCGATGGACGGGGACGCACGCAAGCGGCAGGAAGCGTTGGTGGCGTCGTTGTTCTCGGCGTTGTCGCCGCAGGACCGGATCAACCTGGCGGTGTGCGACGTGGATTGCCGCTGGGCATTCGAGCAGTCGAAGGCGGCCAGTGCGGAGAACATCGCGGCGGCGCGACAGTTGCTGGCCGACCGGGCTTCGCTGGGTTGGACGGATCTGGATCGGGCGTTTGCGTCGGTACTGAAGAAGGCGGGACCGAAGACACAGGTGGTCTACATCGGCGACGGTATCGTTACGGGGAACGACGGCGACGCGGCGGCAGCGGCGAAGCGGCTGCGGCGGCTTTACGAGGGCAAGCAGGGAACGTTCTACGCGGTATCGGTGAGCAGCACATTCGACGCGATGGTGATGAAGGCGATCGCCGGGCTGGGCGGCGGTTCCGTACGGCAGGTGAGCGGCGAGCACGGGCCGGAGCAGGTTGCGCGGGATTTGTTGGCGGAGATGATGCAGCCGGCGCTGCGGGGGCTGAGCGTGGAGTTTCGCGGTTTGCGGACGGCGCGCGTGTATCCGACGGAGCTGCCCAACCTGGCGGCAGGGCATCAGCAGATCGTATTGGGCCGCTATCTGCCGGAAGGGAAGGAGCAGAAAGGCGAAGTGATCGTGACGGGGACGCGCGACGGCAAGCCGGTGCGATGGGCCGCGAAGGTCGCGTTGGAGACGAGTTCGGAGGGGAATTCGTTCATTCCACGATTGTGGGCGCGGATGCATTTGGACGCGCTGTTGGAGCAGGGAAACGCGCCGGCGGTGCGCGACGAGATCATTGCGCTGTCGGAGGAGTATCACATCCTGACACCGTACACGTCGCTGTTGATTCTGGAGAGCGACGAGGATCGGGAGCGATTCGCGGTGAAACCGCGGTTCCAGATGCGCGACGGGGAGCGGTTCTTTGCCGAGGGGCGAGCCAACGCGAATTATGAATTGCTGCAACAGCAGATGCGACGGGCAAGTGATTGGCGAATTGGGTTGCGGCGGGCGGTGCTTCAGCAGTTGATGGCCATGGGCCGCAATCCGGAGGTGTTCCGGCGTTACCGCGGGTGGCCGGTGTCTGGGGGAGGAATGGGGCTCGCCGGTGAGTACGGGGGTAGTATAGACAACCGGCATTGGTGGGGGTTTGCAGGCTTCCGTGTCAATGGCCCAGTG
Source organism: Thermoguttaceae bacterium (assembly GCA_963674835.2). Taxonomy (GTDB): domain Bacteria; phylum Planctomycetota; class Planctomycetia; order Pirellulales; family Thermoguttaceae. The sequence continues at coordinate 3,086,979 of CAXXKC010000003.1, read as the reverse complement.
ACGAGCTTGGGAGTCGAGGTATCGGCGGAAGCGGCGCCTACCAGGGCGCCTTGGGCAAGCACGAGCTCGCCGAAGGGAGGACCGCGGGACGGCGGAGCATTCGACTTGGTTTTCGGCGATTCTAACGGGGCTTTGCAGGCAGGTGAACGATTCGAGGAAGACGCCAAGAGCGAACGCTTATGGAAGGAGCCTGAGGGGCGAGAGAACCTGGAGCAGAAGATCAGCGGTTTCGACTTCTATGACCAGGATTACAATGCTCTGTTCGATCGGGAAGTGAGTAATGTGGCCGGCGATCGGCTCAGCCGTCTTTCCATTGACGGCAGCCGGCGGAGGGGAGACGGGGTGGTCGTGGGGCTTTCGGCGCCGGCGGCGTTCTTCCATGCTCTGCCGCAACCGGGGCAATATCCCGGATGGCTCAACGGCCTGTTCCCGTTGTTGCCTGGGCCATGGGAAGAGCCACGGAAGCAGCCGGAATCGACGTGGCCGAAGGAGGCGCAGGCGCTGTCGCGAAGCCTATTGCGGACTGAGACGTTGGCAAAACTGTCCGGGGGTCTGAGGATCGAGGTCAACAGTGCGCTGTACGATCCGCGTTTGGATGAAACGACTTCGCGCAGTGACAGTCTGGCGCTGATGGGGCCGCAGGAGTGGCTGGTTCGTAGCGAATCGCTGGGTTCGCAGACGATCGTGCAATGGTGCAACCGGCAGGAGCGGGGCATTGTCGGAGAGGGTTTTGGGCTCGGGCGGGTGCGGGCGTCGAGCGGCGACGACTTGAGCGGGCCGCCACTGGGACTGCAGGGTTATGTGCTGAGATCGTTGGAGCAGTTGTATCGGGGCTGTTCGGTCGAAGTGCAGCCACAGGGGGGCGATCGCACGTTGTTGGTGATGAGCCATCCGAGCAGCCCACAGGTGCAGACGCGCGTGCTGATCGACACTCGCCGGGCGGTCGTGCTGCAGATTGAGTCGCGCACGGGAGACAAGGTTACGGCGACCACGCGGCTGGGCGATTTTGTGGAGGTCGGCGGAGCCTGGTGGGCAACGCGGATCGAGGTGAGCGACACCAAGGGGCGGCGCACGTCGCTGGTGACGCAGAGGTTTGCGACGCGGGGCGCGGAGGAGATTGGCAAGGAGATCGCCGGTCAATTGCCGGATCGTTCGAAGGTGCTGCTGCTCGAGGAGCCGTTGCCGACGGCGCTGGAAGCCAAGCGAGCTGTCGCCGAGGGCAAGGCGACGTTCGTCGATCGGATGGTGTTGCTGGCGTACTACGTGGAAAGGCAACTGTGGGACCGCGTGGAAGAGGAGTTGGCGAAGGTCGAACCGTTGGCGGAGAAGAAGCCGGGATTTCGGTGGATTCGCTACACGGTACTGCGAATGAGCCGGCATCACGAAGAGTGGAAGAGGGAAGTTCTGGGCGAAGCCGAACGGCTGGCGAGCAAGCCGACGAGCGGCGAGGCCAAGGGGAACGATCTGTTCCTAGCGAACTATCTACTCGGCGAGGCGAACTCGGTGCTGGCGGCGAACGAGGCGCTGGAACTGCTCAAGCTTCTGGAGCCGGTCTACGTACGGCAGCCGGGGTGGCTGCACGCGATGAAGCAGCCCGAGGAGGCGCGGGCGAGGTTGCTCCAGCAGACCGGGCAGGGACCCCAGGCGCTGGAGGTCTATCGGAAGCTGGCGGGGCAGTATCCGGGCGATGTCAACGTGCAGACGCAGTATGCGCAGGCGCTGATTAACGTGGGCGAGTATGAGGCGGCGTGCGACTGGCTGAGGAAGGCGTTGGCCGTACCGATCGAATGGCAAGCCCACGAGATGCAATCGCTGCGGAATACATACGCGAACTTCCTATGGAACCAGGCCCGGTACGTCGAGTTGGCGAATGTCCTGGCCGACTGGGTGAAGGGCAACCCGGCGGAGGCGCTGCCGTATCAGCAGTACTTGACGGTGCTGGTGCGAGCGGGGCGAGAGAAGGAGGCGTTTGAATTGATGGCGAAGTGGCTGAAAGAGGGCCGGCAGTCGGACTCGCTTTCGGCGGATGGTGCGGCGCGGTTGCAGGCGGCAGTGCAGCTTGCGCTGGGACAAGGATGGAACATGTGGAGCAATCAGCTCGACCCGCGGTGGCTAGGGCCGCTGGCCGAGACGGCACTTGTTCTTGCGAAGCGCGGCACCCCGCCGAAAGCGGCCGGTCCGATGATGGGGCCCAACGCGATGAGCCAGGCGTCGTCGGCAGCACGGCCGGACGCCGAATGGAATGTGGTCAGCCAGATTATGAGCCATCACCGATTCCGGCAGACCGATGTCGCACACCGGGTCCGTCAGGCGATGGCGGCTTTGTTGGTGGAGCAGATGGATCGGCTGAGCGTCGAGCACATTGTGCGTCTGATCGGGTGGATTCGGGAGGGCGATCGGGGCATGAAGGAGATTCCCCGGCAGAAGATGGCTGAGGGGATTCGTGGGCGATGGAAGGCCGAGGAGGATGTGCAGAAGCGGCATTCGTTGGGGAACGCGCTGAGTCAGATCCTGGCCGCACGAGCGCCGGAGGAGTGGCTGGGATTTCTGCGGGAGCGACTGCAGCAGGGGCCGAAACAATATCGGACGCAGTACGCGCGGGAGTTGTTCGAGGCGCTGTTGAGGCAGTCCTGGTCGGCGGAACGGGAGGGAGAGGTCTTTGGACTGATCGGCAAAATGTCGGACGACGAGAACGCGGGCCGACGGACGATCGGCGAAGTGCGCGAACTGATGCGGCTTGATGACGCGATGATCCAGGCCCGGTACAAGGCGCTCATGGAGAAGGTGGAGCGGCCCGACCGGCTGACGCGCACGGAATTGCAGCGGGTGCAGGCCGAGAAGATGGGCCAAGCGCAGGAAGGCCTTGTGGAGCGACTGTCGAAGGAGGCTGGCCGGCAGCCGGAGAAGCTGCGGCCATGGATCGAGATCGAACGGCTTTGTTTGCTGGTGCGTCTCGACCAGAAACTGGACGGGGTGGCCGCTGCATGCTGGGAATTTCTGGGCTCGAAACCGAAAGCGGTCGCGGGCGAGGACGAGACGGAGCGGTGGCTGGGCCAGGTGCTTCGCGGGCGGTACCTGATGACGCTGGCGAATGTGGCGGCGCGTCGGGGCGCGAAGCCGGAACTGGCGAAGCGGCTGCTCGATTATGCGGCTGCGGGCATTGCGGCCGAGCCGGACAACGCCGATTGGAAGCTGTTCGAGTACGAACTGCTGGTGGCGATGGATCGACCGGGACCGTTGGAGAAGACGCTTCGCGGCTGGATTGAGGCGGGTGACTACGACAGCCGGTGGCGCGTTGCGTTGGGATACCTGCTGGCGGAGCAGGGGAAGCTGGGGCCGGCGATCGAGCTGTTCGAGAAGGTTCGCGCGGCGGACGAGCTGGCGCCGGCGGATTGCGTTGCGTTGTCGGATTGGTACCTAGCCGTGGACCGCCGAGAGCAGCGTCGGCAGGCGATGACCGCCGCCTTCGAGATGATGAACGAGCGGCAGTTGTATCGATGGCTCGACACGCAACTCCGTGCTTGGCAACAAGACGCAGGCCAGATGCCCACGGAGCTGGACGAGCGGGTTCCGCTGGTGTTGGTGGTACTGATGGGGAAATCGAGTTCGCCGGGGGACTGCGTAGGGCGGTTGCAGCAGTTCTACCGAGCGACGCGCGACTTCCGGCTGCTGGCTGCGTTGGCGGACGCGGTTGTAGGGCAGACGGCGGAGAAAGTCTATCCGGTTCTGGCGAACCTGGGCGGAGTGCTTGGGGAGGTCCATGACGAGGCGACAGTAGACTCGCTGGTTGAACACATCGGTGAGGTGCGCCAGCGGGAGAAGACGCCCGTGGATCGGCGGGCGTTGGATTTGTTGCTGGTCGCCGTGGAGCGGCGGGCGGCCGAATTGGAGAACCAGGCCGGTCCCCATGCCGAGCGCGCGTTGGCCGCCCTGCGGCAGGCAACGAGGCAAGAATGGAGCAAAGGCGAGCCGCGTTTGATGGCCGATTTTCTGGCCGGGATGGGACGCATCGCGCAGAGAGACCTGGCCGACGAGCAACTCCGCCAGCTTGAGGTACTTCGCCTGCAAGTGGCGGGCGGGACGGTCGACCGGTTGCACATCGCATTGAGGCAGGCGCAGACGATTTGGTCGTACGACCGCCGTAAGGAAGCAACGGACTTGTTGGAAGCGGCGCTGAATGAGTATGAGCAGGGCGCGGAGATGCCGGCGCCGAATGAGATTCGCGATGCGCTGGAGACGCTTCTGATGTATCTGGAGGGGCAAGGGCACTATGCTCGCGGCGAAGAGGTGGTCGAGAGGTATTTGCAGCGAGCGGCAAACGGCCAGCAACGGACGTGGCTTGCGGTACGGCTTCGGCGGCTGCAATACAACGCGCTGGCGAACGGCGGGAGCGTGTCGTTGGGGAGCGGCCAGACGCTGTACAAGGCGCTGGAGCGAGCTGTGCGGGAGGAGATTGCCGGTGGGGCGGTTCGGTCGAAGGGCAAGGTGGATGCCGGAGAGGCTGGCGGTCGAGCTGCCCAGCGGTCGGGAGGGATGCCGGACCCGGATGGTGTGTTCCAGTTGATCGACCTGCTTTCGAGCATCTATCGAACGGCGGCAGAGAAGAAACTGCCGGGGGTTGTAGACGACCTCAAGGGGTTTGCGTTCGGCGAGCTGCCGAAGTTGCTGCAGCCGGCGGTGGGGCAGTACGAGGCGATCGTGCGGGTGGTGGGGCAGACGCTGCACGACGTGGTGAGTCCGCGCGACGGATTGGATTTTCTGGTGGGCCGTCTGGAGAACGAACCGGCGTGGATGCACTATCAGAACCAGGGCGGTTGGGGGCGATTCGGCGACACGATGGCCAACTGGCGCAAGGAAGCGGGAGCATTGGACGCCGGGCTGGAGGAGCGGCTCCTGGGGGTCGTGTTGAGGGAACTGCGGGAGGATCTGGAGACGCGCGAACGACGTAACTGCCAGATTTACTGGAGGGGCAATCAGACCTTCTGGTCGGAGAAGACGGCGGACTTCGCGCGGGTGGCCGATGAGGTGGCGGAGCGAAACAAGAACTCGGGCAGCACGGTGTTGTATGTTGCCGAGTATCTGATGTTTGGCTTGCAGCACTGCGACCGGGCCATCGAGATCTTGCTGGATGCGAACGGCCGGAAGATTCTGGACGAGCGCGGGCAGTCGCAACTGGTAGTGTTTTTGCAGAGCCAACAACGATTTGGGGAGACGATCGGCATTCTCTTGCCGCTCATCGAGCAGCATCCGGACAATGCGACATACCGTGTGTGGCTGATGCTCGCGTATTTCCGTACCAAGCAGCCTGACAAGCTGAAAGCGACACGGCAGCAGGCGGACGAGTACTTCCACGCGGACCACCGGTGGACGGAAGACGTATTGAGCGAGTTAGCCCGAGGGTGCTTGGAGACGGAGCTGTTTGCCCAGGCGGTGGAATACTACGGCGAGTTGATCCCGTGGCACGAGCGGACGGCGCCGCGACGGGGCATCGGCGACGGCAAGCTGTCGACGTACTATGGGAACATGGCGCGTGCGCGGGCCGGCATGGGGCAGATGATCGAGGCGATCGACGCGGCCTGCGGGGCGATCGTGAGTTGGGGGCGGACCCAGGGGAACCGGCAACAGGCGACCGCGGCACTGAGGGAAGTGATCGAGCGGGCTCCCAACTTGGACAAGTTGGTGGCCTTGCTGGACGCCGAGGAAGCGAAGACGGGGATGCATCGAGCGATCGTGCGACGGGTTCTCGGCGAGGTGTATCGGCACAGAGATCAGCGTAAGGCGATCGCGCAATTGAAGCTGGCGGTGGCGTTGGATCCGGAAGACGCCGAAGCAGAACGGGAGCTGATCGCCGCGTACGATGCCGCGGGCGATCAGGAGGGAGCGGTACGGCAGTTGATCGAGTATGCCGGACAGGCTCGCCGAAACATCGAGCTGTACCGGGATTTGGGGCGCCGGTATGCTCGGCTGGGCAGGGGCGAGGAGGCGGAGCGGGCGTACACTTCGATCGTGGAAGTGCTTCCCAGCGAGAGTGAGAGCCACGCGATGCTTGCCGAGGTGCGGCAGGAGGAGAATCGGTGGGAGGAGGCGGCCGCGGAGTGGCAGCGGGTGGCCGAGATCCGTTCGCTGGAGCCGATGGGATTGCTGAGGCTGGCTGCGGCGCAGATTGAACTGAAGCAATGGGAGAAGGCGGCTGAGACGCTTCGGAAGTTGGAGTGCCAGTGCTGGCCGCCGCGTTTCCATGACGTGCGGTACCAGGTGGACCAGTTGAGGCGGCGATTGCCGGAGCGACGGTAGCCCACCGTGGCACGGAATCGGGCGGTCAGTCGGCGGTTCTGGAACGGAGTGCCAGGTTGATGGCGTTGCGAATGTGCCGGAGGCGGAGGTGCTTCAGGCGGCGCCAGTGCAAGTGGGCGAGGGCCGGCTTGAGTGTTTTGATCCAGAGGTGGTGGCGGCGATACTGGGACAGGGTGACGCCGCGTGCGAGCGCTCTGTTGGTCTGCTCGATGCGTTTGGTGCCGAAGCCGGTCTGGTCGAGATCGACGGAGTGGCCGGTGTCGTATGTGGGGATCTGGCGGAGATTTTCTACGCCTTGGCGGCCGAGTTCGGCGAGCAAGACGCAGCCGGTGCGAGCGGTGCGATTCCATCGGAGAACGTCGCCGTCGGAGAAGCGGACGTCGTCGGCGACGAAGTTTCCGAGGGAGTAGATGATCGGCGCACCGTTGTATTGTTCCAGGCCCTGGAGTACGTGGGGGTGATGGCCGAGGACCATCGAGGCGCCGGCATCGACGAGGGCGTGTGCCTGTTGGATCTGAACGGGCGAGGGGAGGAGGAAGTGTTCTTCACCCCAGTGAAGCGAGACGATGACGTGGTCGGTTTGCGCGCGGAGGTCGCGGATTTGGCGGGTGAGGCGGGGGAGATCGAGTAGAGCGACGCCCCATTGGTCGGCGTCGGCGAATTGTTGCGTGCCGGAGCGCCGGTCGGCGGCGCCCAGGAAGGCGATCTTTCGGCCGTCGACGTCGAGCAGCGCGGGAGCGACGGCTTCGTCGAGATTCAGGCCGGCGCCGAAATGGGGCAGGCCGATCTCGTCGAGGAGTTGGCGCAACTTGTGGAAGCCCGCCTCGAGGCAATCGAAGGCATGATTGTTGGCGAGGTTGACTACGGTGAAGCCAGCGGCTTTGACGGCGAGGATGGACTCGGGTGTAGCGACGACTCGCGGCTCGGTGGCGACGTGCCGGCCATCACCGGGAAGCGTGCATTCGAGGTTGCCGAGGACCACAGGGCACGATTGCCAGAGGGAATGGAGTTGTGGAGAAACGAGCTCTGGGCTGCGAGAGGCGAGAGGATTGGCCCGGGCAGGCGACAGCAAGATGTCGCCTACGGCGGCGATGCGAACTGGCGGTGCGGTGGTTGGGGAGTTGCTCACACTGAGGGCGCCGGTCGACCCTTGAGACGGGTTAGTGGACGTATTATAATTCGTGACGCATCTCCTAGCAGCCCCGCTTGTTACGATTTGCGGAGCGCTATCGGCTTCTCAGATGGGCACTGTGGTCTGCCGCGAGGGAATTTCCATGTGCGTCGACTCGACGAAGCCTTCAACGCCTGCGAAGCCGGAATCGTCGGGCGTGGCGACTCGAGTGTTCGGGTGTTCGGAGGCGGTTCGAGAGGGGAACCTGGTGCGGTGGACGGCTTATGTGAGGCAGTGCGGGGAGACGTCGCTCTGCCGGCATCCGGCGTGGTTGGCCGTTCTAGCGGCTGGGCTCAAGCACAGACCGTACTGTGTGGAAGCGACGGTTGGGGAGCGGATCGTGGGGCTGCTGCCGGTGGCGCTGATGAAGAGCGCGCTGTTTGGGAAGTTCCTGGTGAGCCTGCCGTATTTGAACGTCGGCGGTGTCTTGGCTGATGATGCGGCGGCGGCGAGGGCAGTGGTTCGCGAAGCGGTAGCCTTGGCGGATCGGTTGGAGGTGCGCTATCTGGAGCTTCGGCACGAGCGGCCGTGGGAAGATCCGGCGTTTGGGACCACGCTGACGAGCAAGGTGCACATGCGGCTGAAGCTGCCGGGGTCGGTCGACGAGTTGTGGAAGCAGTTGCCGTCGAAGGTTCGCAATCACGTGCGCCAGGGGGAGAAGCACGATTTCTCCATTCATTGGGGAGGTGAGGGGCTGTTGAGGGACTTCTATGCAGTGTTCGCGGAGAACATGCGGGACTTGGGGACGCCTGTGTTCTCGCGGAGGTTGTTCGGCAGCATTCTGTCGACGTTTCCAGAGGAAACGGAACTGTGCGTGGTGCGGCAGGGAGTTCGGCCGATTGCCGCGGCGCTGTTGTTGCACGGTTGGGGCGTGACGGAGGTCCCGAGTGCCAGCTCGCTTCACCGGTTCAACCGAACGAATGCCAATTCGCTGATGTATTGGCACTTGTTGCGTCGCACGGTGGAACGGGGCCAGGGGGTTTTTGATTTCGGGCGGAGCAGCGTGGAGAGCAACACGTACACGTTCAAGAAGCAGTGGGGAGCGCTGCCTGAGCCGGCCACATGGCAGTACTATGTTCGCAAGGGGAGCGTCGGCGAGATGCGACGCGAGAGCGGCAATTTTGCCCGGCTGATCGCGGTGTGGCGACGGCTGCCGGTGTGGCTGACGCGGCTTGTGGGGCCGAGCGTGGTTCGCGGGATACCTTGAGCGGCGGTCGGCGGGGACTTACTCGACGATTTCGAGCCAGCCGAGGGACGTGGGGACGTGGAAGTCGGGTTCCTCGGTGTGCGGGTCGACCCAACTCATCCAGGCTTGGAGAGGGGGCGGGCCGTCGAAGGTTCGGCCGCGATTATGGATGCTTTCGCGTTGTACGACGGGCCGGCCGCTGTGGTCGTGGCTGAATTCGGCGCGGAAGAGGCCCCAGCGAATGCGGACGCCGGGCTGGAGTCGGGGGAAGCCCAGAGCTTGAAGGCTTGCCAGAGGGATGCGGCCTTCGACGGTGTAGCCGTGCTGCCAGCGGGTGCCCTTGGCTTGGAGTCCGTCGAGGGTCCACTTGGAATCGAGGCGGCGATAGTAGGAGCCGCGGTAGTCGAAGGGGCGGCCGAGGCTGTCGATTTCGGCGTTGAAGTAGTTCTTCATTTGGTCGTCGGGGCAGAAGTAGAGCTCGACGCGATCTTCGAAGACGGCGTCTTCCTCGTCGCGAAACTTGTCGACGACCACGATGTCGTCATCGGTGACGTGGAAGCTGAAGTAGAGATGGGTGTCGTCGCAGAGGGCGCGGAACTCGGTCGCCGGAGGCGCCTGTTTCTTCCAGGGGAAGATGAAGCCTTTTTCGACATTGGCTTGCAACCATGCGGGCTCGTCGAGGCGGCCGTCTAACTGGATGGCGAGTTTGGGCTGGTAGCGGGCACGGTAGGTCTGATCGCTGACGCGGCGGGGGAGAAAGTCGTCTTCAAGGATGCGGATTCGCAGGGGGCCTTGCATGGTGGTGACCCAAAGCTCGCCGGGGACGCGTTCGTAGACGTGGGGGTAGGAGAGGCGGTGGGCGCTTTCTTTGTCGCCCTGCTTGACCGGGTCGTAGGCGACGACGACGGGGTCGGTCCAGGTGCGGCCGTCGTCTTCGGAGAAGGCCATGGAGAGCTGCTCACGGCGGCCGGTGCGTTTGGCCTTGTCGATAAAGCGGTTCCAGATGAGCACGAGGCGACCGCTCTGGAGTCGCAGCAGTTGGCCGGGGGAGCCGCTGGCGTCGATGGAAGACGGATGGATGTCTTTCCAGGTGAGGCCGCCGTCGTCGGAGAAGGCCTCGGTGAAGCAGCCGCGGTAGGTACGAATGAGCATCCAGAGACGGCCGTCGTGAAGTTGGGCGATGGTCGGCTCGATGCCGCCGCCGTGGTCGCCATAGCCGCCGTAGTCGCCTAGATCGATGATGTTGCTTCGCTTCCAGGTTGCGCCTTCGTCGTCGGAGACGTAAGTGAAACTGACGTGGCGACCGGGATCGCGCACGGCCAACTCGCTGGTGAGGACGACACGTCCGCTGCGGAGTTGGATCATGGTGCGCAGGGCGCCGCACCAGCCTTGCTGGATGCACTTGGGTGGCGACCAGGTCTTTCCTTCATCAGTGCTGCGGGTGACGTAGACGGGCAGTCGGCATTGGTCGGAGGGGCCACCTTGGGACTGATCCCAGTGGAAGGCGCGCTCCTTTTCGTTGGGAAAGGCAAGGATGATGGTGCCGTCGCGGGTGCGGAGGAGCGTCCGCTCGCCACGGCACTCGAATTTCTGCGGATCGGCGAAGAGGGGATGTGAGGACCAGGTTTTGCCTTCATCGAGGCTGACGAGGGCCTGATGACCGTCGACGGCCAGCACGGACCGATCGCCGAGCGTAACAAAAGGGCCCATGAGCGTCGTGGGGAGGGGTTGGCATTTGGGGTGGAGAAGGATGGTTTTGCCTTGCATCTGGACTTCGTTCCAGGGGGCGGCCGCGGCGGCACAGACGAGAATGAATGATAGGACGGAAGCCATGAGGATATCTCGGTTCGGGGGGTGCGATGGAGGGGAAGCGATATTGCGATCTTGACCGCTGATGGGGCGGAAGTCAATTGTTTGCGGAATGGGTGGGGATAGTGGATAGTGGGTAGTGGGTAGTCGCTGGTTAGAGGAGGTGGGTGATGGGAAAGGTGGCGGCGGTTCTGGTGTGGGTGGGGCTTGTGGTGGGCGGGGTGCGCGGGGATGAGGTTCGGCGGTATCCGATTCCCGCGAAGTGTATGCAGGCGGAGAGTGGCGACTGCTACATTGCGAGCATGGATTTTGGGGAAGAAGGGGATCGAGAGACGGGCGGGAAGTCGGGGTTGGTGTTGTTTGAGGATGGCAAGCCGCTGGGGCCGGCGCGGTCGGTGCACGAGGACATTCGTAAGAAGGGCGGGGGACGCTACTCGCACTGGACGCGACGTACCGTGTACTTGTCGGCATCGGACAACACGGACCCACGGAGCAATGGGCGGAAGTATGAAGTGGGTTCGACCAACGCAAAGAGCGAGCTGGCCGACCGTACGGAGTTGCCGTCGACGCCGAAGCGCCACGTGGAAGTGATTCGGAGTTCGCAGCACGAGTACTCGCTGCGGCTGGGCGGGAAGCTGGACTTCGAAAACAGCCACAGTCGTCACAATGGGGGATTTGCCGTTGCGTTTCAGCCGAACGTGTCGTTGACGATCGCGAACACGGGAGATCGGGCCGTGTTGTGGCCGAAACTGGTCGCCAACGGAGAGCGGGACTGGAGCACGTATGACCGTTTGCTAGAGGACTTCACGCGCGGCGCAACGAACGACCAGGAGCGGGCACTGTTCATTTGGCAGGCGGCGCGCGAGAACCGGTATCATCGCCTGCCGCTGTTTCCGGACAACGAGTTTCACGATCCGGTGAAGGTGTTCAACAGCTACGGGCTGAACCTTTGCGACGACATGGGGTATTGCGGTTGCTCGCTGTTCAAACATGCCGGGTTGGGCAAGCCGAAGTATTCGCTGGATCCGAAGGTGCGCTGCCTGAAGGGGCACATGATGTGCGAGGCAGTGGTGGACGACCGGTATCAGTTCATCGATATCGACGAGAGCGTGTTCTATCTGGACCGAGAGAACGCACGGCCGGTAAGCGGCGATGCGTGCGCGCGGGACCACGACCTGGTGCGGCGAGAACCGCACTATGGGCCCGAGTTCGGCGGATGGGGTGGGAGCGAGAGTTCGGCGGCGATCTTTGGCAACGACGATGGCCAGACGCGGCTCTTTCTGCGCGGGCATGAAATGAGGTATACGCTGCGGCCGGGCGAGCGGGCCGTGTTTCGGTGGGACAATATCGGCAAGTACGCAGCGTACAGTGCGGACTGGGACCGCGAGCCGCCCTATTATGGCAACTCGAAGTTCGTCTATGTGCCGCGGCTGGGGCCGGCGCATTACAAGGAGGGGATCGAGTCGGAGCGGGACATCGTGGCGGCCACGGCCGAGGGCGCGGCGTTGGCGGGCGGCTCGGGATCGGGTCGGCTTGTGTACGTGGTAAATATCCCGTGGGTGATTTGCGGGGGCACGTTGCGGGCAGAGTTTGCGGGCCTGGGAGCGGAAGACCGGTTCGCGTTGGAGGTCAGCCTCGACGGCGAGAAATGGGCGCGGGTTTGGGAGGGGGGCGGGCTGGGGGCGGCGTCGGCCAGCGTGGTGATCGACAAGGCGCTGAGTCCACGCGTGGCGCCGGCGAAGTATGGGTATTGGGTTGCAGTCGTTCTGGCGTCGGGGGACGCGAAGCATGGGGCGAACTTGAAGTCGCTGGAGATCGACACGGACGTGATGGCGGCGCCGCTGTCGCTGCCGCGGTTGCGTCGAGGCGAGAATCGGCTGGCGTACAGCGACAAGCAGGAAGGGCCGCACGAGATCACGATCACGCAGGAGTGGCGCGAATGCGATGTGTGGACGCCGCCGGCGGCGCCTGGGAAACCGGAATATCCAGCGGCTGGAGCGACGATCCGGGATTCGCTGGTGAAGTTCCGCTGGCCGGCGACGGAGGGCGCGCAGGCATGGCACATCCAGGTGAGCCGGCGGAAGGATTTTCGTGTTCCGTATCGGCCGGCGTACGACGTGGTGATTCGGGAGCGAGAGTGGTGCGTACCGTACACGGGGATGTTCTCGCCGGATACGGACTACTACTGGCGGGTGCGCGCGCGGGACGGGCGCGGCATTTGGAGCGAGTGGAGCCCGACGTGGACGTTCCGATGGGAGGGGCCGTGTGTGCCGGTGGACGCGCGACTCGAGGGGCGCGAGGGCGGCATGTTCTTGCGATGGGGGGCGAATTCGCGCGGCAGTCGGCCGGTGGCGTACGATGTCTATGGCTCGGACGAGAAGGGGTTCTCGGTGCACAAGGACGCCTATGCTTCGTACTGCCGTGGCACCGTGCCTGGGAACTTGCTTGGTCGGACGAGCGGCACGGAGATGCTCGTCGTTTCGAGCGGGCCGTCGCATGAGAACATGAACAAGTGCTTTTATCGCGTGGTGGCGGTGGATGCCAACGGTACGGAGAGCATTTGCTCGGATTTCGCGGAGATGCCGCATCCGTATTTCTGGAGCCGGCCGCCTGAGGTGGCGACGGTGGGCAGTGCGTTTGCATATCAGCCGGGGGTGATCCGATCGCTGGGGGACGCGCAGCATCGCGACGAGCCGAAGGGGAATGGCTTCTGGGAGACGGAGGAGTTGACGTTTGGGCTGCGCGAGGCGCCAGGGTGGCTCAAAGTGGATGCGGCGACCGGGAAGGTCACGGGTACGCCTGAGAAGGCGGGCAAGTATCGGGTGGAGTTGGAGGTGAAGACGCAGTTTGGGGGTTCGGCGGTGCAGGCGTTTGAGGTGATGGCGGGTGAGAGGCAGGGACGGTGAGTGAGTGTTTGGTGCGGGGTCAGTGGATTTCGATTTCGTACCAGATGGTTTTGTGTTCGGGGCCGACGAGTAGGGCGGTCTTGTCGTCGCGGGACTGGCAGGGGATGGGCTCGCGACGGTTTCCAGACTCGTCGAGGGGATAGAGGTGGACGTTCTGTGAGGGTCGCGGTAGGAGGATTTCGGCGGGGATGCCTTCGCAGAGGACGGGGTCGGTTCCCCAATTTCGGCCGAGCGTGACGCGGTCGTCGCCCAGCGACTGGAGATTCATGTCGCGATTCTGTGTCCAGCCGGTGAGGGCGAGGAGGATGCGGCCGGGTTGGTCGAAGCCCTGGCCGTCGATGCACGTCATGGAAACCGTGGCCCAATCCAGTCGCGTGGGGCCGATCTTGAGCACGACATCGCTGAGGGGAAAGGTGCGGCCGCGAACGAAGCCAGTGAAGAGCTTGCTGCAGGGCGTGTTGACGGTGAAGTAGCCGGCGTCGTCCTCGGTGACATCCCAGCAGATTTCCTCGGTGTCGGAAACGAACCGTTTGACGTCGCCGGGGCCAGTGGGCGGTTTGGGGTCGGGCTGCTCGGTGAGACGCATGCCGACCGCGTGGAGGAGGCAGAGCCGGCGGTCGAGTCCGAAGAGAGTGCAACTGAACGCCCAGGGGTCGGCCAGGCGGGCGAGCTCGCGACGTTCGTCTTCGCGGGAGACGTTGACGACGACGGTCTGCTTCGCCTTGGCGACATCGCCGCGGACGAGCATGGCGGCGCAGGCGGGCATATGGGCGAGCTTGGCCGTTTCGCTCTTGATATCGAAGAAGTTGGTGATTCGCTGCGGCTGGAAGTCTGAATTGCCCGAATAGCAGAAGCTATAAACGCCGCTCCAGCCCTGGAACGCGCCGAACGCGGCGATCATGGGGAAACCTTCGGCGGAGTAACTGTTCGGGGCGGGATGGTTGTATTCGCTGACGGTGTAGGCCATGCCATCGACGCGCCGATTGGCCAGACCGGCCAACGTTCCGCCGGGATGATTGACCATGGCGATGTTTTGGATGAACCAATCGTTGGAATCCCAGGGTCGGTGGGGGAAGTGGGGGTGTTGCCAGTAGGCGTGGTCGTCGACGTAGTCCAAGCCGGCCTGGGCATAAGTGGGGCCATAGGCGAGCTGGGTTCCGCAGACGAGCGAGTGGACGCCGAGGTCTTTCTTGAGGAAGCGGTCCATGCCCCACCAGTAGTCTTGCTCGGTGTCGCAGATGAAGTCGATGAAATCCTGGCGGGCGGCGATGGTGGCGTTGGAGCCGCGGCGGACGAGGACGGCGACACCATCGTCTTCGAGGCGCTGGTCGGGTTGCAGACCGACAACGCCGCCGGGCCGCAAGGTGAGATCGGCGAATTCGTACGTGCCCGGGTCGAAATCGGTGAAGCCGACTCGGGCGTTGGACTCGTCGCGGTTGGCGACGAAGGTGAACTGGTAGGGTTTCCAGTCGGTCGTCAGATCGGCGGCGGCGGAGAGTCCCAGGTCGGACCAGGGGTCGTGGGCCATGCGGCAGTTGGCGATGATCTGGTGGGGGTGGTCGGCCCGGGCGAGGAAGCCGAGCGTGTACGGTTTGTCTTTGTCGAGCGGGATGCCGGCCTGATAGAACTGGGGATGCCAGGAAACGCGTCCGTCGTGATGGACGACGAGGCGCAGGAAGCGGTGACCCTGGGGGCCGTCGGGTTGGATCGACCACCGAGCTTGGGCATCGTCGTCGGCTTCGAGGGACCAGCCGGCCGGCTCGGAGCCGGTGAAGTCGCTGTGGCGAAACATTTGGCTGCCGAGGGGATACTCGCCGGTTTTCCAGGAAGCGCGGAGGGTGTCGGTGTTGCCGTATTTCTTTCGCAGCCAGGCATTCCAGAGCTTGCGGAAGGTGGTGGCGTAGGGATCGGGCATTTTGTCGAGCTTTCCCCACTGCCACATGATATAGAGGGCGTTTTCGTTATTGATTTCGACGAAGGCGATGGCCGGTTCATCGGCATAGCGGGTCTTGGTGTAGGGGTTGACGTGAGTGAGGAGGTCGCGGGCGTATTTGCGCTGGAGTTGAATCATGCGAGGCTCGAAGTTGTCGAGCCCCTTGTCGTACTTGGGCAGGTCACCTTCGGCGACGAAGCCTTCGCGGGCGCCGAAGGTGCGCGAGACGTGCAGGTTGATGTTGGTGTAGATTCCGTGCTGTTTGAGCTGGTAGATCAGGTAATCGAGCAGCTCGAGGCGCGCGGGATCGATGGTGAGCTTGTTGGGACTGTTGCCCCAGATGCTGTGGTTGTCCATATGGTGCATGCGGACGCAGTTGATGCCCAGGCGGGCCAGGCGGGCGGCGACCTGCTCGGCTTCGTCGTGGGAGGGGAAGCAGGCATCAAAGCATAGATTGGTCGCCCAGAAGCGGATCCGTCCCGCGTCGGTGACGAGTTGCCCATGCTCGGCGCGGACGAAACCGTGTTTGCCGGCAGGCCGGTCGAGCCATTGGGAAAGGTTAGTGATGTTATCCGGGGCACCGTAGTCGATGACGAACGGGAAAAGCGGCGATTCGGCGCGAGCGATGGATGCGACGGAGAGAATCGCGAGGAGGACGATAGCCGGGGAGCGTAGAGTCATCGTCGTTCTTTCGAGGAAGGCGGGCACGGAGGGATGGGTTACAGGACCGGACCAACGAGGCGGAGGGTGTTTTCGAGGAAGCGTTGCGTGCGCGGTCGTTGGGCCCAGTGGTCGGGATCGAGGCAGGTGCAATCGTTCATGTAGGACTGTTGAAGTTCGTGGAGTTTTTCGCCGAAATCGGCCCCGTAAACGAACAGGGCGACTTCATAATTGAGCCAGAGGCTTCGCATGTCAAGGTTGACGGTGCCGAACATGGAGATTCGGCGATCGGCGGTCACCGACTTGGTGTGGAGCAGGCCTTTCTGGTAGAGCTGGATTCGAACGCCCATGTCCATCAGTTCGTCGTAGTAGGACCGGCTGGCATAACGGGTGAGGAGGGAGTCGACACGCTCGGGGAGGATCATATCGACGCGGACGCCGCGTCCGGCGGCACCCCGCAGCGCGCGGAGCATGGAATCGTCGGGGACGAAGTAGGGGGTGGTGAGCACGAGTTCTTCGCGGGCCGAGTTGATCACGGCCAGCAGCATCTGCAGGAGTCCGTCGTCGGTCTGACCAGGGCCGGACGGGACGACCTGGACGTCGGCGGCTCCGATGGGCTCGACGAGACCGACTCCGGCGGTTTCGAGGATTGTTTCGACCGGTTCGGCCGTTTCGAGCATCCAGTCGCCAATGACGGTCATGACGAGGGGAAGGACGACGGTGCCTTCGACGCGGACCATGGCGTCGACCCACTGGCCGACGTTGGCGTCTTGTTTGAAATAGGCGGGATCGACGAGATTCATGCTGCCGGTCCATGCGGCCTGGCCGTCGACGACGACGATCTTTCGATGGAGGCGGAGATCGTTTCGACCGACCAGGGTCTGGAGTAGGCCGACGGGGAGTGCGGGTTGGAGTTGGACCCCGGCGGCGCGGAGTCGCTGGGGTTGGGAGCCTTTCCACCAGGGGCGGGCACCGAGGGCGTCGACGAGGACACGGCAGGAGACGCCACGGGCGGCGGCGCGGACGAGCGCATCGAGCACCTTGTCGGCATCGCCTCCCTCGTTCCAGATGTAGAACTCCATGAGGACGCTCTTTTGGGCGGCGTCGATATCGCGGGCGATTGCCTGGAGGATTTCGGCGGACGAGGAATAGAGGAGGCCTTCGCTTCCGGCGACGGTGGGTACGCCGATCATTCGCGTGCCGAGGCGATCGATGCCGCGTGCTTCGGGGGCGTGGCGGCTCCAATCGACGTTGGTGAGCTTTTCGTTGATGACGTAGTGCGCCAGGTTTGCGTAATCGCTGCGGAGCTCGGCGATGCGACGAGCGCGCTTGAGGCCGACTCTGCGCTCACCCACCAGCAGGTAGACCAGGGCGCCGAAGAACGGGAGGACCGCCACGAGGAACAGCCATGCGAGCGCAACCCCGTTGGCCGGGCGACGCATGATTACCCGGACGGAGATTACGGCAACGATGGCCGCATGGAGGATGGTGAGGGTCGTGGAGAGCTGGAAGAGCATGGCAAGTCCTTGGGACGGTGGGGATTTCCGTTGAATGGGTCGTTAGGTGGATTTTCGTCGCACTGCCTTCTTTCGGAGGTGCTTTAGATAGTCGCGAAGGATGCCAAGAAACACGCACAGGAAGAGAACGAGAACCAGATCGACGACGAGCCCGAAGCGGCGGAACCCGAGGATGAGTGAGGCGGCCAAGACGAGAATCGCTCCGATAATGAGAAGAGCGACGGCATAGTCGGAGGCGCGGTTGGCGAAGTTTGCGAGGCGGGGAATCTTGACGGCGAAGGCCGCCGCGTAGATGACCAGCATGGCGGAGCCGATCAGGATTGCGGCGATTGCCCAGGCGGTGTGCTGACGGAATTGGACCACGGCGGTTGCCATGCCTGCCAGCACGATGGCGATCCAGGCGATGTTCAGAGCGATTTTGAGCATGCTCGGGCATCTGGTCTCTGCCGGGGCCCCGGTTGCCGCTCGACGCGCATTGGTGGTGCAGGCCTCAATAGGGGACTCGATGACAGGAGCGATTGTCACTTATAAGCATTGTGACGGTCAAGACATGCGGCAGACGGCGGAGCCTATTCTGGGCGGCGTTGTTCGCGCGGCGGTGCCGGTAGAGATGGAGCGAGCGATGAGATCTCGTGGAAGAAAGGCACGTTATCGGCATTGGCCGACGACAGACTGCCAGGGCGTGATTACGTCAGCGTGGTTATCGCTGTTTCTCGGGCAGGCGTTGCTCGCGATGTTCCGGCGTTTGAGTGGTTGGTGGGGCCGCATTCGTAGGGAATCGGAGTGTGCGGTCGGATGGCGTGAGTTGCCGGTCGCAGATGAGGCGGTCCGGTGTGGAGGCCGCTCAGGAGTTTCCCCTATTATGGTGGGTCGCCGTGTGGCGAAATTCTGGCTATCCTGGACATGATGTGTGCACATCCATTTAAGGCCAGGGTTAGGGAATATGTACTTTGCATTTGCTTGTCCCCATTGTGAGAAGCGGCTGAAGGTTCAGAACGAGGCTGCCGGGCGAAAGGCGACTTGTCCGTACTGCCGGCACTCGATCGTGGTACCAATGCCGCCGGAGGATGCCGTCCAGCAGTCGGCGGTGCGGAAGAGTTCGCGAGCGGACGCACCGAGCCGTGGAGCATCGGAAGAGCGAGAAGAACGCGCGCATTCGGAAGAGTATGGTTCGGGCGGTTGGTCCGACCGGACGGACGTGGGGCTCATCGAGAGCGGTCTGATGGCGGTGGCGATCACGGCAGTGATCTTGTTCCCGCTTTGGTTGCTTCGCGACTTCTACGTTGCGAAGCTGTTCTTCGAGCGTGGGTGGGTGCCGCCGGTCGAGACATTCTTCCTTTCGTGGTCGATCGCAATCCTGTTGTTGAAGTGGCGGAAGATTCGCCGGCAGCGGGAGGCGATTTTGCTGGACCTGTTACCCAACGACATTTCGGAAGACATCGACGAGGACTCGGTGGGCAAGTTCGTGGATTACATCCAGGAACTGCCGTTGGGTCCGAACGAGAGTTTTCTGATCAACCGGGTATTGCGAGGGCTGGAGCATTTCCGCGTGCGCAAGAGCAACCCGGAGGTAGCATCGCTATTGGCGTCGCAATCGGAGATCGATTCGAACGCGGTGCAGTCGAGTTACACGCTGGTGAATGTGTTTATTTGGGCGATTCCGATTCTGGGGTTCATCGGGACGGTGGTCGGCATCAGCGCGGCGGTGGCCGGCTTTTCGGGGTCGTTGGACAAGGCGTCGGACATCGCGGTATTGAAGCAGTCGTTGAACGACGTGACGGCCGGTCTGGCGACGGCGTTCGATACGACACTGCTGGCACTCTTGATGAGTATCGTGGTGATGTTTCCTTCGAGTTCATTGTTGAAGTCGGAGGAGGATATACTCAATTCGACGGACGAGTACTGCAACGAGAATCTGCTGAAGCGGCTGAACGACGGCAACGAAGGAACTCCCAAGGACAGCAACGGCTGGGCGACGCCGGGAACGCTCAAGAAAGCAATAAACGCGGCCATGGCGCCGCACCACGCGGAGCTGCGCACGTGGAACGAGAAGCTGGAGGCGATCGGCTCGAAACTGACGGAGGAGGTCGTCCAGGGCTGGGGGACGATCAACGAAGAGATCGGCAAGCAATACCAGGAGCGAGCTGAGCAGGTGCAGACGGTGGACGCGATGGCGATATCGTTTGCGGACACGATTTCGCGGACGGCCGACGAGATCGTGAAGGCGCACCAGCAAGCGGCCGGCACGATGCGTCAGTCGGCGGAGTCGTTCCAGACGTATTGCACGACGCTGGAGCTGAGCCTGAACGCGATGAACGACGTTCTGGCGAAGCTGGGCGAGAAGCAGGTAGTCGTGCAGGCGCCGCGGCGACGGGGTTGGTTTTTCGGTCGTCGTGTGGAGTTGCCTGTAGAAGTGCCGCCGGTCGTAGTGTCGCAGGCTCCGAGTCCGAAGTTGGCCGGCGCCACGAGCGACGAGGTCGCGGAAGTGGCGAACGAGGAGTCGGCGGAGGTTCCGACCGAGGTGTCGAGCGATGGCCAAGCGTAACAAGACCAAGGTTACGGTATCGCTGTTTCCGTTTCTGAGCATTTTGGCCTGCGTGATGGGCGTGCTCACGCTCATGATTACTGCGCTGGCCTTGAGCCAGATGGACACCGAGTCGATCGCGAGCATGTTCGAGTTCGACAAGTTGAAGAGTCAGGTCAACGATATCAAGGAAGAGATCCGGAAGATCGAGGAGGAGATTGCGCGGAAGCAGAAGGAGGCGGGGATCAACCAGGAGGAGTTGGCGGCGCTGCGCGCGAAGCTGGAGGCGCTGTTGAAGGAGAAAGACGCGCTGTTGAAGACGCCCACGGCGAGCACGTCGGTACCGAAGGTCGACACGGCGGCTCACGAGAAGCGGATGGCGGACATGCAGAAGGAGTTGGAGGAGCAGAAGAAGCAGCGTGAGCAACTTCTGGTGGAGGCCGAGAAGCGCGGCAAACCGCAGGAGGCGGAAGTCGTCATTCAGCCGAGCGGCAGTGGAGTCGGGTTGCTGCCGACGTTTGTGGAGTGCGACGCGTCGGGCATTGTCATCTACGAGGGGAAGGAGCCGACCCGCGTGCTCCGGGCACAACTCGGCAGCAATGAGAAGTATCTTTCGCTGTTGAAGCGGGTTGCAGACAGGCCGAGCGCGAGCGTGATCTTTTTGATTCGGGACGACGGGTTGAGCAGTTACGAGGCGGCGCGGAGGCTGGCGCAGTCGAACTTTGCGAGGAACGGCAAACTGCCGGTGATCGGGCACGGGAAGATCGACCTGAGCGTGTTCCAGAAGTAGAAGGAAAGGACGGCCCGTACCGGGGCGGGGAAAAGCGATGCGTCGAGCGAAGAAACAGAGTGGCGGCAGTCTGGACTCGTTGTTGGACACGATGACCAACGCGGTGGGCATGCTATTGATCGTGCTGACCGTGACGCAGTTGGGGGTGGCCGATGCGGTGAAGCGCATCGACAAGAGCGGGCGGGTCGATGCGAAGGATTTCGACGCGGCCAAGGAGGACTTGGCGGCGCTGATGGCCAAGCGGGATCAACTGCAGCAAGAGTTGGCAACCGTGGGGGCGGTGGACGCGGCGAAGAAGTTGCTTCAGTCGCAGCAGAAGAAGGTGAAGAGTGCCGAGGACGACGTCGAGAGGCTGAAGAAGCGGAGCAAGGATCTTGCCGAGGAGGCGAAGAAGTTATTGGCCGCGGCCCAGAAGCTGTTGGAGGAACAGAAGCAGAAAGAGGAAGAGTTGATTGCGAAGATCACTCAGGGTGCCGCGGAGATTGCGAAGCTGAGGGCACGTTTGGCGGACATTCCCGCGCAGCCGCCGGTGCCGCCGAAGGTGATTTACCTGCCCAATCCGCGTGCTGCGCCGGAGGGGGCCAAGGCGTTGACGGTTTTTTGCCGGGACAACCGGGTGATACCGGTGGACATTGACGGTTACCGGAGCAAGGCGCAGAAGCTGGCGAAGTTCATTGTGAAGAACAAGGGGCTGGGTCGCGACCCGCAGGCCGGCATCGACGGCAAGGCCTTGGTGAGGAACTTCAATGAGGCGGCGCGGATCGGGGACCGAAACATTGACGTGCGGTTGGAGGTTCGCGGGCCGACTCCGGTGTTGGTGTTCAAGCGGCGTACGAACGCGGGCGAGACGCCCCAGGAGCTGAGCCGGCGGGCGTCGTGGTTCCAGCGGGGTGTGTGGCAGGTTCCGCCGGACAAGTACTACCTGCGGTTCATGGTTTGGCCCGACAGTTTTGAGGTGTATCTGGAAGCGCGGAAGATCACAGCGGATCGGGGATTGGCGGCTGGGTGGGAGCTGTCGACGTCGCCGGACGAGTACACGATTGCGCTCGGGGGTGACATTCGATGCGGCCCACCGCCGAAGCCGCAGCCACCATCGGCGCAGCCAGCGAAGCCGGCACCGAAGCCAGCGCCGAAGCCGTCGCAGCCTGAGCGCAAGGCGCCGGTGGACCAGATCGATTAGTGCGAGTCGCACTTGAGGGTGGCGGTCGCGGTGGTGTGTTTCGACCGTTCCGGAAGCGATTTGCAGGCTACCCTGGCGCGAAATGCGCTCCGGAGCGTATCGCGCTCGATCACGGCGCTGTCGGCGTCATATCTGCAGTCGAAGTGTCTCAGTCGACGGGGCCGGGGCGGACGATCGTGGGAGCGGTGCGGATCTTGGGCCGGATGGCCAGCCAGTCGATGCCTTGGAAGACGGGGTCGTCGATGGCACGGACTTCGTCGTCGCCGAGGTAGGGGCACATCGCGTCGATCCAGGCGATCAGGCGCTGGCGACTGACCTCGTCGACCTTGACGTCGTGATGTTTTCCGCTGGAGACGATGTCGACGAGGCGGCTGGCGTAGGACATGCGGCTCATGGGCCTTGGCGTGCGATAGGCCTTGGGATCGGTGGTCGAGTAGGCTTCGACCATGAGCACGTTGGCGATCCCGAAGCCCGGGACGGGGGTCTCGGGGATCGTGTAGGGACTGGCCCAGGTGGGCCGACCGATGAGGGTGAGGTAGGGCTCGCAGAAGTCGAGGAAGCCTGGCCGGCAAGTGAGATCGAGGACCTTGCGGCCTTCGCCGTCGCCCTGGTGGCACTTTCCACAGTACTTGTCAAGGACGGGCTGGACGTAGCGGGCGTAGCTAACGGTATCTTCACCCCAGGGGGGCGGCGCGATTTTATGGGGCGGTTTGGCCAGGGCGATGGGCTTGGCGTCGAGCGGGGGCGCGGTGCTGTGCAGCTCGTGGCAGCCTTGGCATCCGCGCTGTTCGCCGGGCATGACGCCGGTGAAGCTTCGCATGGTCTGCAGGGCTCGGGACTCGCCGTCAAGCAACTGGAAATGGAGGGCTACGCCTGAGGGGGCCGAGAAGGCGACGGAGCCATCGGTTTCGATGGGCACGGTACCGATAACGCGTTTGACGCCCTCGGACTGGACGGCGGAAACGACGGGGCCGGTTGAGATATAGGGCCGTTTGTACCAGTAGGTGTAGGTTTTGGGTTCGATGGTCAGGATGCGGAGGTAGTGAGCCTTGCCGCGGAGTTCCTGGGGAGCGCCCTGGTAGACATTGCCGCTGAAGATGACGCCGTCGGCCGGATGCAGGCGGTCTTCACGGCTGGGCCATTGGACGCGGTCGGGAATGAGCGGCGGCAGGCGGCGCGGTTTGAGGGGGAGGGCGTGGAAGATGTTGTTGACGCCTTCGTAGATGAGCTCGCGATTGCCGTCGACATCCATGAGGTAGAGGAGGAACTTGCCACCTCGGGATGCCGAGACGAGGAAGTCCTGCTCGCTGAGCGGATAGGGGGAGTAGTAGGCGGGATAGTCGCCGCTTCGGTGGTAGCGGGAGGACTCGATGGGGTCGACCGGTCCGTTACCCGACTCGGGCCAGGGGACGTCGGCGGTGACCTTGGTGAGTCCGTCGGGGAAGTTGAAGCCCTTGGTGGGATCGACGATGCCGACGGAGCCGCTGAACCAGTTATGGTGGGCGCTGCCGGTGAACATGACGCGGCGGCTGTTGGGGATGCTGCGTGCGTCTTTGAGCAGGTCGGGCCAGACGCTCTGGTTGCCCCAGAAGGTGTTGGCGGCGGTGCCGTCGGGATTGAGGGTCCAGAGGCTCTGGGCTCGCCAAAGGGGTTTGTCGGTGTATTCCCAGCGGGTGTAGATGACGCGCCCGTCGTCGAGCACGGAGGGGAGATACTCGGGCTCGTTGCTCTGGGAGACGAGGTAGATGTTGTGGCCGTCGTGGTCGCAACGGGCGAGCATGAAGGCGTTGGTGGGCGGCATGCAGCGGACGTAGTTGTGTCCGCGGGTGGTGATGAAGAGGACGTGCTCGCCATCGGGGAGATAGATGGGATCGAGATCGTCGTAGATGCCGTCGGTCAACTGGACGAGGCCGGTGCCGTCGACATTGATTTCGTAAAGGTGGAAGGACTTTTCGTTGTGGGGTTTGAAGGAGAAGACGATCTTCTTGGCGTCGAAGGAGAGATCTGGTCGCCAGAAGCTGCCGTGCAAGGGTGCCTGAGGCATGACCTGGCGGAGCTTGCCGTCGGGCTTGAGGCCGTCGAGGACGAGGAGGCGGGCGCCGGGCACGGCCATGTAGCCCAGGCGGTGGCGAGTCTCGTGGGGCCATTCCGAGCCTTGGGGATAGGGCATGTCGACGAAGAGGACTTGCTGGAAGTCGAGGACCGGATTGGCCAGTGCGATTGCCCGCTTCACCTCGCGGACCTGAAAGTACAGTTGTGCGTCGGCGTCGGAGAGGGCGGCGGCCTTGCGGTCCAGCTGGTCGAGGCGGGCGAGCTGGGCGGCGAAATCGACCTTGCCGGGGTGGGCGACGGAAATGCGCGCGGCGAGCTCACGGGCCCAGGAGATTTCGCTGCGAATTCGGTCCGGGGTCGGTTTCTGGTCGGCCTGGTGCAGCCAGTCGCGTTGGAGCGTGTCGCGGGCCTCGTCGGCGGTGAGGTCGCGCGTGGGAGGCGTTTGCGGCGTGATGTAGGGGGCGACTGGTTCGCGCACTACGGGGCGGAACTGGACGCGGCGGCCGGCCTCGAGGAGGATGTCGATCCACTGAGGCGAGGACTGGGCTTGATCGCCGCCGGCAACGAGGGCATCGAATCGCTGGCGGATGGCGTCGGCTTCTTTCCAGGCAGTGAGTTGCTCGGGCGTCTGCGACTTCCACTGGTGGTCGGTGAGAGGCTTGTACTCGAGCATCAGGTCGACAAGGTGGCGGGCCTGTTGCTGGAGGAACTGCGGATCGTCGTCGGCGAAGAACTTCGCAGCGGTTATTTTTGTGTAGGCGAGGAAGTCTTCGTATTGCTTGGGGAAGTCGGCGCGGAGCTTCGTGATGAGCGCGCCGGTCAAGGGGCGGTCGAGGGAGACGTGGTTCTGCCGGAGGTTCTTGCGGATGGCGACGAGCGTTTCGGAGAACGTGGACGCGGCCGGATAGACGGACTCGACGATACGTTGCACCTGCTCGGATCGGGTTTGGGCGGCTTTGACGCCGTCGCGGTACAGTTGAGCGATTTCGTCGGCGGAAAGGGCCTGGCGGTAGATGCGGAGATCGTCGAGGGTTCCCTGGAAGCATTCGCCTCCGTTTGAGCAACCGATGCAGGCGGGGGCCGGGCCGCCGGCAGTGATCGTGCCAGGGCGCTGGAGCTGGCCGACGGGCTTTCCATCGAGGTAGACGCGCATCCATTGGCCGTCGAAGGTGGCCGCACAGTGGTGCCAGGCGCCGTCGAGGACATGAGCGGGGTCGATCGTGGCGTCGCACTCGACGTAACCGCCGATGTTGAGGCCGAGGGAAAGGACCGATCCGTCGTTCTGGAACGAGAAGAGGATGCGTTGCTGGCCGTCCTCTTTGCGGAGTATCTCTCGGTAGCCGCTCAATTCGGAGGGGGTTACCCAGGCGCTGAGCGAGAGGGAGGGGAATTTGTCGAGGTTGGGTTTGCCTTCGACGCGCAGGAAATGATTGCCGTTGAGATTCAGGGCGTTGCCGAACAAGCCCGGGGTGCGTTGGGGCAAGGCCGAGCCGGGGGCGGCGGACACATGGCAGTCGCCGGCGGCATCGCGGCAGTCGGGGCCGGAGGGTTCGTCGAAGTTCCAGTAGGCGACGAGCGGTTTGTCGATGGCCAGCGGAGGAGCGGGTGCGGGTTTTGTCTCGGCGGCCGTGGAAAGCGACGGTGACGAGGCGAGGGTGAGGAGGGCAGCGAAGCACAGTTGCCATTGGCGGCATGGGTATCGCATGGGTCGCTCCAATCGGATTCTGCGTCGGTATTGCACAGCGCCGGAGTGACACTATCGTACCTCGGGTGGCTGGGAGATTCAAACTCTGGCGACGGCGTTGCTTGGTGCGGTGCGCTGGGCACCGCAACGAAGAAGGGGAGATTTCCTGCCAGTGGGGAGGGACGGGGCGAGCCCGACGGCGGTTTGGTGCATTCACGTGGGGTAGTGGCTAAGATGGGGCGGTGGGAGGACTGTCCTCTGACTCGGAACTCGGATGCTCAGTGACGTCGGTTTGGCGGCCAGGGGCCGATGCGGGCCACGTGACTCGTGAATGATTAGGGAGGCTTCGATGATGCGCAGTGTGTTGATCGCCGTGGTCGGAGTTGTCGTTTGTGCGTCGGTTCCCGCCGTGGCCGGAGTCTGGCCTTCGAGTCGCGATGCGGCGCCGCTTGAATCGGAGCCGTTCGATCTGAAGGACGTGCGACTCCTGGACGGTCCGTTTCGGGAGAATCAGCGCCGCGACGAGGCTTACCTGAACGCGTTGGAAGTGGACCGGCTGTTGTACCACTTTCGCGAGGTGGCCAAGCTGCCGGTCAGCGGCGAGCCGATGGGCGGTTGGGAACGGACGGAAGTGCGCGGCCATACGATGGGACACTTCCTGTCGGCGCTGGCGATGCTGTACGCCAGCACCGGAGACGAGGCGTTGAAGGCGAAGGCCGACCGGGTCGTTGCCGAGTTGGCACGCTGCCAGAAGGCCAACGGCAACGGATACCTGTCGGCATTTCCCGAATCACACATCGACCGGGTCATCGCGTGCAAGCCGGTGTGGGCTCCCTGGTACGTGTTGCACAAGATTATGGCCGGACTGATCGACGTTCATGTGCACTGCGGCAACGCGCAGGCGTTGGAAGTCGCCGAGGGAATGGCTGGATGGATGAAAGAGCGCTTGGACCCGTTGGACCGCGGCGCCATGCAGCGGATGCTCGAATCGACCGAGCAAGGGGGCATGAACGAGGCGTTGGCGAATTTGTATGGGCTTACGGGGGATCGCCGCTGGTGGGATCTTTCGCAGCGGTTCGTGGAGGATCATTACGTGAAGCCGCTGAGCCAGGGCGAGGACCGGCTGAAGGGTGAGCACGCGAATTCGTTCATTCCGAACATCGTCGGTACGGCGCGGCAGTTTGAACTGGGAGGGGAGGCGCGCGACGGGCGCATCGCCAGGTTCTTCTGGGACCAGGTTGTGGGGTCGCGATGCTACGCGACCGGAGGCACGAGCCTGGACGAGCATTGGAAGGCAGAGCCGGGGAAGCTGGCCGACCAGATTGGCGATTTTACGGAAGAGACGTGCTGCACGTACAACCTGTTGAAGTTGACGCATCATCTCATGTCGTGGCATCCGGATCGCAAATATGTCGATTACTATGAGCGCGCGCTGGTCAATGGCATCCTGGCCACGCAGGATCCCAAGACGGGCATGATGGCGTACTTTGTCACGCTGTCGTCCGGCCGCTGGAAGTACTTTCACACACCGAAGACCTCGTTCTGGTGCTGCACGGGAACGGGGATGGAGAATCACGCGCGGTACGGCGAGGCGATTTACGGCCACCAGGGCAACAACCTCTGGGTGAACCTGTTCGTTGCGTCGGAGCTGACCTGGAAGGAGAAGGCGGTGAGGATTCGGCAGGAGACGCAGTTTCCGAACGAGGAGAAAAGCCAGATTGTCGTGAAGGCCGATCAGCCCGTGGCGCTGGTTATGCGGATTCGCGTGCCTGAATGGACCGGAAGCGGGATGAAGGTGCGGCTGAATGGCCACATCGTGGAGGCGGCGGCGGACGGGGCGGGTTATTTGGCGATCGATCGCACGTGGGCGGACGGCGACCGGTTGGAGATCGACCTGCCCATGCACGTGTGGGCCTGGCCGATGCCGGACGATCCGAGTTTGCTGGCGATCATGTACGGTCCGCTGGTGTTGGCGGGAAAGCTGGGAGGCGAAGGGCTGAGCGACGACGTGGTCTACACGGAGAAGAACTGGTTTCCGTTTCCGGAGGAGAAGGTTGCACGGGCGCCGGACATCGTGACGGAGCAGCGCGATCCGGCGGCGTGGGTGCGACCGGTTGCGGGCGAGCGGCTGACGTTTCGGACCGAGGGCGTCGGCCGGCCGGCGGACGTGACGTTGGTTCCGTACCAACGTTTGTGGGGCGAGCGGTATGCCATTTACTGGCGGGTGGTTTCTGAGCCCGAGTGGCAGAAGCAGGAAGCGGCTCGCAAGGCACGCGAGGCAGCTCAGGCCGCGCGTCAGGCGATGCTCGATCGGCGAACGGTCGACGTGGTGAAGATTGCGGATCAGGTTTCGGAACGTGACCACGGACTACAGGGCGAGAAGACGGGGACGGGAACGCACCTGAGGCAGTCGTGGAGGCATGCGCCGGACGGATGGTTCAGCTATCGGCTGAAGGTCCTTCCGGACCAACCGACCGTGCTGTTCTGCACGTACTGGGGGAGCGACGCGGGGGCACGATCATTCGACATCCTGGTCGACGGTACGAAGATCGCAACGCAGAGCTTGGCCAACAACCGGCAGGGCGAGTTCTTCGACGTCGAGTATCCGATTCCCGAGAAGCTCACGCGGGGACACGAGGAGGTGACCGTTCGATTCCAGGCGCGGGCGGGGAACATCGCGGGCGGCGTGTTCGGGCGGGTGTTTGTGCTGAAGGCGCGCTAGTAGCGAGCGATGTGGGCGGGCGGCGGCCTTGGCTCGGGTCATTCGTTGACATGTGCGGATGCGAGGGCCAAGATGAGGGGGCACGACGCGGTTTGTTTTGGCGATGGCGATTGGGGAATCGGCATTCTCGGGTGACGTGGCGAAAGTCGACCAAGGAGCGAAGCATGTTTCGAGACAAACGCGGTTGGTTCGTGGTGTTCTTCGTTGCGTTGGTCTACGCGCGTACGGCCTGGGCGGCGGAGCCGCTTTCGGTGTGGGTGGTCGATCCGCACACCAAGGTGTTTCGAGACGCGCGTCCGCCGGCGGCCGCGGAGAAGATCCAGATGCGGGCGGCGCGGAACGAATACGAATCGGCGCAGATCGCGCTGTTGGCCGGCGGGTCGCTCAAGGGCGTTCGGGTGGAGCTGTCGGCACTGCGGCAGGAGGGCGGCCAGACGCAGATCGGACCAGAGCACCTGACGTGGAACTTCGTGGGCTTCATTCCGCTGGTAGAGAACACGCCGAAATCGGAGAAGCGACGGGTGTGCACGGCGCCGTGCGAAGTGCCCGATCCGCTGTTGGACCGGCGCTCGATGGACTTGGAGGCGGGCAAAACGCAGCCGGTGTGGATCAGTGCGTACGTGCCGGCCGACGCGGCGGCGGGGGTGTACCGCGGGGAGGCCGCGGTGGTAGCGGGCGACAAGCGGGTGACGGTGCCGCTGGAACTGACGGTCGATCCGTTCGCGCTGCCGAAGGAGCGTCACCTGTTTGTGACCAACTGGTTCCGTGCGGAGAACATCGCCGAGGCGCACAAATTGGAACTGTGGTCGGAGCCGTTTTGGGCGATGCTTCGCCGGTATGCCGAGAACATGGCGGCCCATCGGCAGAATGTGGTGCTGACGCCGTGGTCGCTGGTCAAGGTGACTCGGGGTGCGGACGGCAAGCTCTCGTTGGACACGAGCCGTTTCGACCGGTTCGTGGAAGTGTTCGAGCAGGCGGGAATGGCCGACCGGATCGAGCTGGGGCACGTGGCGCATTTCGGGCCGCGCGGATGGGGTGGAAACGAGATTCAATTGACGACGCTCGGGGCCATCGATCAGGCGACGGGGAAAGAGGTCAAACTTGGGCCGGAGCAGGGGATCTTGCCGTTCTTGACGGCGTTGGAGAAGCACCTAGAGTCGCGCGGATGGCTGGCGAAGGCGATGATTCACGTGGCGGACGAGCCGTCGGTCAACAACGTGGCATCGTGGCGGGAGGTTTCGGCAGCGGTTCACAAGGCCGCGCCGAGGCTGCGGCGGATCGACGCCATCGAGACGATCGATTTCACGGGGGCGTTGGAGGTGTGGGTGCCGAAGCTGTCGCACTTCGAGCGATGGCGCGAGGCGTATGAGGCGCGGCGGGACGGAAACGAGTTCTGGTACTACATCTGCTGCCATCCGTATGGGAGCGTTTATCCGAATCGGTTTCTCGACAGTCCGCTGACGGACGTTCGGCTGTTGCACTGGATCAATTTCGCGGATGATCTGTCGGGTTATCTTCACTGGGGTGGCAACTTCTGGGGTGACGACCCGTTCGGCGTGCCGCGGAAGGGTTTGCCGCCGGGGGACACGCACGTGATTTATCCGGGATCGGATGGGCCGTTGAACTCGATGCGATGGGAGATCGCGCGCGAGAGCCTGGAAGATTACGAGTACCTGCATTTGTTGGCGTCGAAGAGTCGACAGCTCAAGGAGCAATTCGGCCCGGCGGCCGCGGTGATCGATCCTCAGCGGCGGGCTCGAGAGTTGTGCCGGGCGCTGGTGCCGACGATCACCGACGTGGAGCGCGATGCCACGCGGATCGAAGCGGTGCGCAACCAGGTGGCCGACGAGATCGTGGCGATGGACCAGAAGCCGCTGGCGCTGATCCAGACGGAGCCGGCGGAAGGCACGACCTTGGTGGTCGGTCCGATTCAGGTGGAAGTGTATGGCGTGGCGGAGCCGGGCGCGACGATCACGGTGGACGGCCGCGCCGTGGCCCAGCACGCGGACGGCAGTTTCGCTTGTGGGAGGTCCTGGCCGGAGGACAAGACCGACATGACGATCGAGGTGGAACGCGACGGGCAGAAGAAGACCATCGTGCGAAAGTTTGCAGTGAGGCAGTGACGAGGCCGACGCGGGCGGCGTTCACGATCTGGCGACGAGAGGACTGTCTTGCGGTCCTGCCGTTTGCCAGAGGCCGTGGAGTGGGTGATTGGTGGTGCAGGCGTCGGCAATGGGTCAGGCGCTGCCGGCGGCCGGCTTCGGCTTGATGAACAGCACGTCGGCGTGTTTGATCCATCCGGTTCTCAGGTCGACACGGAACCAGCCTTCGCCGTTTTTTTGATGGAAACGCGTGGGCGATCGACGGCCGAGTTCCTTGAGATCGTGTTGCGCCCAGGTCTTGCCCATGTCGAGAGAGACGATGAACCCGGTGGCCATGGGAGATGCGGGGGCACAGTGGGAGGCGAGAAAGACGCCGTCCTGGACGATCATGTTGCCAGATTCGACATGCGGGTTGAAGAGCATGGTGTGCGCCGCGGGGTTGGCAATATCGACGGGATTGCAGCAGAAGACGCCGCGGTCGTAGGGTTTGGGGCCGTTGGCATCGCTGATCCAGTAGAGTTTTCCGTCGACGACGTTGATACCGCCGCATTTGTAGCGGGTGTTCGGGCCGGTGGAGACGAGGACCTTCCAATCCCACTTGTCGTGGTCGGGGTCGTAGGTGCCGCGGAGCCAGTGGCATTCGTGGCCGACTCCTCGGTCATTGTCGCCGGTGCAGGCATAGAATGCGTTTTCGACCGGGTTGTAGGCGACGGCATGAACGTGCCGGCAGAGGACGGGGCAGTTAGGGTTGCCCAGCAGCGCGCCGGTCTTTCCACCGCCTGGGGATCCGTCGTCACTGAAGAAGGGGTTCTGGCCGAAGGCGTAGGCGATCTTGACGGTTTGGCCGTTGTCGGTGGAGTAGTAGATATTGACTGGGGTGGCGCCGCCGAGGACGTTGCAGTAGTTACCCCAGACGAGCATTTCGGAGCCGCCGATGTCCCAAGAGAGGACGCCGCAGAGGGTGTGGAAGTACCAGCCGGGATTGTCTGCATTCTTAGGCGTGTGTGGCACGTAGTCGGAACCGTCGGCCGCTTTGACGGTGATTTCGCGGAACGATTTCAGCTTGTCGGTGCTGAGGAAGAGCTTCGAGCCGGTGGCGAAGAGGATGTTTCCGTTGTTGAGGATGTGGCTGAACGTGATGCGTTGGGCGTCGGGGAAGGCGATGCTGTGGGGCCACGTGTGACCGTTGTCTTCGGAGAGGAAGAGGGTGCCGTCGGCGTAGGCGAAGGCGCGGTCGCCGCGCTGGGAGTCGATGTAGCGACCTTTGGGCTGCAGACGGTACCAGAAGTGCTCCGTGGAACGGATGTCGTCCGGTGGAGACGGGGTGTCGGCTGCTTGTCCGATGGTACCGGCCAACGACATGCCGCTGGCGGCAGCGGTAACGGCCAGGAAATCGCGGCGAGTGACTCGGGGTCGGGGCGTCACGGGATCAACCCTTTCGTTTTGCGGTACTGGGCAGGATCGGGAAACCTGCGCCTATCGTAGCCGCGGGCATGCGGAAGTACAACAGGCGGCGGGTGGGAGGGGACGTTGGCGACTTTGACAGGGGTGATTGGTGCAAGTACAGTCGGGGTTGTCAGTTGCATGCTGTGGACGATGCGGAGTCCGACGGTGGTCGACCGGGCACTGCGGGTTTTCGTGCCGAATGTGGACCGTTGGTGAGGTGCCATGATGCGTGTGTTGGCCGTTCTGCTGGTGGGAGCCGTCGCGGCGATGGGGGATGACGCCGAGGGTCTCGTGGTCCGCAACCAGGAGATGGTGTTGAAGCTGGATGCGACGACGGACGGCGTGCCGCGGATTGCGTGGGGGAAGTGGGCGTCCGACGGTAAGGTGATTTTTGAGGACACCGGCGGTGCCGGGCTTGACGCATGGTTGCCGAAGGGTCTTGCGGCCGATGCGGCAACGAACCGGGCAGCGTGGCGCAAGGTGGCGGCCGAGCACACTACGCGCGCCGAGGCGACGCGCGCCTTGGCCGGAGGCTTGGAGGCGACGTGGGTCGTCGAGCTGGAGAAAGAGAATGCCCTGGTGCGGGTCCATTGCCAACTGGCGAATCGCTCGGAGCAGCCGGTGGCCGTGGAGCGGTTTCCCGTCTTCGCCGGCAATTGGCGGATTGCGGGGGCGGATGGGCGGATTCGATGGTGGGACGCGCTATCGTTCCACCGCCAAGAGCAGACGCTGACGGAGGAGCCGTTGCGACTGCAGAGCCGATACCATAGCTCGGACCGCAGGCCGATTGCGGGCGTCAATCCGTACTGGATGCTGTTGGGCGACGGCGGGAGGCTGATGTTCTGTTTGAGCTGGTGCGGGGGCTGGCAGGCGGACATCGGTCTGCGCGAGGGAGTGTACCACTTGTCAATCGGCCTGCCGCCGGAGGAAACTCAGCTCGTGATCAGGCCGGGCGAGACGATTTCGGGCCCGGTGCTGACAGTTATTCCGACCCGGGAGACGGTCGACCGGGGGTCGCGGGCGGCGTGGCTGCGGCAGCGGGCGCGAATGGGGGCGGAGCTTTACGGCGGGCCTACGCCGTCGTTCCCGCTGGCATGGAACCATTGGTACACGGTGCGATTCAATGTGGACGAGGCTTACTTGCGGCGGCAGGTGGCGGCGATGGACCCTTATGGGTTCGACTATTTCGTGGTCGATGCGGGTTGGTACGAAGCGTGCGGGCGGTGGGTGCCGGATGCGAAGAAGTTCACGCCTGGCGGTTTCGAGGCGCTGTTGGACGAGGTGCGGCGGAAGGGAGTGCGCGTGGGGATTTGGACGTGTCCACAGTTCGTGAAGGCGGATGCGGAGCATCTTCCTCCGGAGGCGGATCGTCCGGGGTTCTACGAGCGTTTTATCGACGGGCATCTTCTGGACCTGGCGGGATACGATTTTCGCCGCCGGCTGTTGGAGCACGTGGCGATGCTGCGGAGACGGTATCATGCCGACTGGTGGAAGTACGATCAGATTCTGTTCACCGGCGAGACTCGCCAGGGCGTGATGCGGAACGTGATCGCGTTTAAGGACGCACTGGAGGCGGTGCGGCAGGCGGAGCCGTATCTGTACGTCGAGAGCTGCCAGAGCGGCGGCCGGATGATCAATGAACTGGTCGTACAGGCGACCCAGGGGGAGTGGCTTCGCGACGGATCGGGGACGGGGCTGAAGCACGCGCGATCCAATTTTGCGGAAGCGCTGGGTGCGCTGGAGTTCCTGCCGCCGTGGGTTGCGGCCCGATGGCTGAACCGGCCGGAGGATAACGATCCGGAGGACGACGCGTTGACGCGCGCGTACTGCCGTTCGTGCATGGCGGGCACGTGGGGGCTGGTGGCGGATTTGCCGCGCATCGCGGAGAGGCAGCGGAAGGTGATCCTGGAGGAAGTGAAGCACTATCGGCGGTTGAGCACGTACAAGACGAGCTGCGTGTATGACGTGGAACCGGTGGAGCCGAACAAGGCGTATGGCGCGGTGGTGTTTTACGCGGCGGACGGCCGCGGTGCGGGGGCCGTGGTGGTGAGGACGCAGGACGGGCCGTTCGAGGTGGTCTTGCCGATGGGCGGGTTGGCAGGCGAGGGTGTCTTCCGGGTGGAGGACGTCGATGGAGCGGGTCCGGTGGAGCGGTCGGCGGCGGAGCTGCGCGAGAAGGGGCTTCGCGTGGCGTTTCCGGCCGAGCGGCAGTCGGCACTGGTGTTTGTCGAAGCGAGCGAACCGCACTAGCGGGCGCGGGTGCCGGGGTCAGTTCGCCTTCTCTGCGGTGAATTGGTCGCGGAGCCAGTGCTCGAGGATTTGCTGCGGCGGGTCGGTATTGTGATCGGGGCGGGCGATGAGGCCGAGGTCTTGGGCGAGGATCTGGCGGCGAGCGAACTGGTCGCGCTGGCTGTCCAGGGGGCTTTGAGGCGCGTTGAGCACCGAGGGGGCAATTCCCACCACGTCCCATTGCTGCACGTCGAAACTGAGGGACCAATTGAGGATCCAGGTGTAGGCGTGGATCGCGTCGTCCGGGGGAGACTCGATGCTGGGCAGAAGGGCTGCGGGGATGGCGACGAGGACGAGGTCGGGAGGAGAGGAGCGGATGAGTTTTGCGGCGGCCTCGATTTGGGCGAGGGTTTGGTCGGCCGTGGGCCAAGGGCGAACTTCGACCTTGGCGGAAGGAACGACGGCGCGAAGTGCCGGTCCGATGAGCGTGTCGTAAGGGGGCATGGCCAGGACGTGGACCGGCTTGCCGGCCTTGAGCAGGGCGAGCGTTTTGGGGATGGCCGGCTGTAGCGGTCCGACCGAGCGGAGCGAGACGTCCTGGTCGGAGATTGCGCGGCAGATCGTTTCGGCGATGAGTTTGTGGCCGTCCATGTTGGGGTGGATTTCGTCGCTGTGCAGGAGTCGCCATGCGAGCGGGTCGCGGGAGCGAAGAGCTTCGTAGGCCGCGTAGACGTCGGAGACGGGCACGTGGTACTTTTCTGCAACGGCTTTCATGGCGGTGCAGTATTCGATCAACCGGGCGACGGGGCGCTTGGGTGTGTCGGTGACGGAGTTTGGGGTACAGAGGAGCACTTCCGCGCCTTGGTTGCGGCATTGTTGGATGATCTGCCCCAGGTTGGTTTCATAATCGGGGATCGGCACGCGGACCATGTCGTTGAGGCCGAACATGACGGTGATCAGATCGGGCTTGTGATCGAGGACGTCTTTTTGCAGCCGCCGGAGCGCGTCGACGGTCGTGTTGCCGCTGATTCCGGCGTTGATGACGGTGACACGGGCCTCAGGGTACTGGATCTTCAAGGCGAGAGCCAGCATTGTTGCGTAGGCGCGACGGCCGCCGGTGTGGTAGTAGAGGCCGGTGACACTATCGCCAAGGCAGACAATCTTCACCGGCTGGTTGGCTGCGAGCTTGTGGCGGATCTTCTGCAGTGGGACGGATGGATCGGCGGCGGGCTGATTGGCGGCGACGGCCGAACGGATCATGGCCAAACCGAGAAGGGCCGCGGTCAGGATGCGAAGTGTGTGTTTCATCTGTCAATGCTCGTGCGGTTTGGGTAGAGCCAGCAGTTCGAGTGTGCGCGATCGTTGGGGGGAAATCAAGTGTGGGCCCGACATGCGGCGGGTTTTGAGTGCGCGGCCTGAAGTTGGCGTGAAGAGCGGTCCGTGATGCCGGTATTGTTGAATCTGCGCCGGCTTGGGACTATAGTTCGCACTTGGGGGTATGGTCCGCGTTTCGTGCGTTGTTGGGAGCAATGCGGTTGAGAACGAGAAGAGAACCGAAGGTTGAGGGGGAGGTCATGCGGGTTTTCCAATGGATCTTGTTGTTGGCCGGTGCGCTCGTGGGGGCGTCGGTGATGCAGGCGGCGGAGAGGCCGGCCGCGGTGGACATCGGCTCGGATAAGCATCTGTTCATTGACGAGCGGCTGATCGCCAAGAAGGCGAAGGTCGAGTTGCGGGCGAACGCGCCGCAGCGCGAGGAGTTGACGATGATCGCCGATCGGCCGTGGGAACGCGGCGGGATCACGTCGTACGGGAACGTGTTTTGGGATCCAAACGCCAAGCAGTACCGCGCGTACTATGTTTCGGTCGATCCAGGGTCGACGTATGGGTTCTCGATAGCCATGGCGACATCGGCCGATGCGATCCACTGGGAGAAACCGAATCTGGGGGCGGTCGAGTGGCAGGGCTCGAAAGAGAA
The DNA here is from genome assembly GCA_963674835.2 of Thermoguttaceae bacterium. GTDB lineage: Bacteria > Planctomycetota > Planctomycetia > Pirellulales > Thermoguttaceae. Next base: position 3,050,799 of record CAXXKC010000003.1, on the reverse strand, counting down.
CAACATTGTGATCGACGGGCAGCGGGAAGGGACCGTGATGATCGATCCGGCGGGGGCGACGGAGCGACGGTACCTTTACCTGTCGAGCCGCGGGGACTTGAAGACGCGGTTGCTTGCGTCGCCGGACGGGATCCATTGGACGATGCAGCCGGGGGAGATCTGGGGGACGCACTCGGACAGCCAGATTTCGGCGTTTTGGGACGAGCGGATTCACAAGTACGTGTATTATCCGCGGGTCTTCAATGAGACGGGGCGGGCGATCGGCCGGGTGGAAACATCGCGGCCGGACGAGCGATGGCCGGAAAAGGTGCCGGTCGTTCTGCAGAGCGACCGGCGCGACCCCGCGGGAATGGACTTCTATACGAATGCGGCGGAGAAGTACCAGTTGGCGCCGAATGTGTATGTGGCGTTTCCGACGCCGTACTATCACCATTACTACGGGCCGCGAACCTACCTGTTGGCACCGACGATGGCGTTGGGAGGAAAGACGAACGACGGGAAGATCGAATCGCAGTTGGCCACCAGCCGGGACGGGATTCACTGGACGCGGTATCGGGCGCCGTATGTTCCGCTTCACCATTACGAGGAGTTGGACCTGAAGTTGTGCATGATGTATCCGGGAATGGTCTATCGCGACAACTGCATCTATCAGTACTACGCGGGGTACGCGTTTACGCACGGCGACACGCAGGCGCGACAGCGGCTGAAGGGTCGGGAACTGGGGGGCGTGTTCCGATTGGAGCAGCGGATTGACGGGTTTGTGTCGGCCGATTTCGATTACGAAGGCGGTGTCGTGGAGACCGTGCCGCTGGTGTTCCAGGGGAATTGCCTGTTGCTGAACGTGAACACGTCGGCTTCGGGCGAAGCGAGGGTGGGAATTCTCAATGGCGACGGGTCGGCGATCGAGGGTTTCGGGGTGGATGACTGCTTTGTGATCAACGGAGATTACCTGGCGCGGCCCGTCGTGTGGCGGGGAGATCCGGACGTATCGCGGCTGGCGGGCAAGGCCGTGCGATTGCGGTTCGAGATGCGAGGGACGAAGCTCTATGCGATGCAGTTCGCGAAGCGGGATGTGGAGAGGATTCGCAGCGATTTGCTGGGGTTGTGGACACAGCGGATCGACGATCGGCGGAACATCGCTCCAAGCGCGGTGGCGACAGCATCGTCGAGCCATCGTGGGGATTTCACTCCGCAGAAGGCGGTGGACGGCGAGATCGGCTCGCCGCGAGCGGTGGACGCACCGCAGGTGGAGTGGGCCAGCGATGGGGAGAAGGCTGGGGCGTGGCTGAAGCTGGAATGGAAGGAGCCCGTCGTGGTGGATTCGATCTCCGTGTATGACCGGACCAGTGGAGGCGACGGGATTGTCCGAGCGACGGTCGATTTCAGCGATGGGTCGTCGGTGGTGATCGGCGGAGTTCCGGATGACGGTAAGTCGCCGGCCGAGATTGGCTTCGATCCGAAGCGGATCACGTGGCTGCGTTTGACGGTGAATGAGGCTGCGCCGGGAACGTCGAACGTGGGTGTGGCGGAGATCGTCGTGCGAGAGGCGAAGAAATAGCGGCGAGTTCAACGGGGGTTGGGGATTGGCCGCGGTGGCTTGTCGGGCTGCTGGGGATTCAGTCGCCGGTTGAGGGTTGGCGGCGGAATTGGGTGGGCGATTGGCCCGTGTAGCGGCGGAAGACCGTGGCAAAGTACTGGGCGGTGGAGAAGTTCAGTTGCATGGCCACTTCGGTGATGGTGCGATCGGTGGTTTGGAGTACCTGGCGGGCGTGGTCGATCTTTTTGCGTAGGACGTAGTCGATGGGCGGGATGCCCGTCTCGCGCTTGAAGCGGGCTTTGAAGGCGGGTTCGGAGAGGCCTGCGTAGTGGGCGAGCTGGCGAACGGTAAAGGCGCGATCGATGTTTTGGGCGATGCAGTCCTGCACTCGGTTGATGGTGGGCGTGATCGTGGAGAGTGGTTTGCGCGACGCGCTGAGCACGTCGAGCAGGAATCGCAGCAGGAGGTTTTGCAGCTCGATGTTGCGAAGCGGGTCGCCGCGGCGGTCGTAGGCAATGCAGATGCGGTGAAGTGTCTTGCCGAGCGACGGTCCCGCGGGGAAGTGACGCGAGGGGACGTTTAGCAGCGAATCGATCAGCCGGCGAGCCATGGCGGGCGGCAGGGAAAGGAAGCGTCGCTGCGGAGCGGAGACATCGAGGATCATCCAGAAGAGCGCACCTTTGCCTTCCGGGGCGGAGCCGGTGCCGTGTGGCTCGTTGGGGAAGGTGAGGAAGACGTCGCCGCCGATGAGGTCGAAGCGTTGCTGGCCGACGACGTAGGTCTGCTGGCCGCGCTCGAGGTAGCAGATTTCGACCTTGGCGCCGTGGCTGTGTTTTTCGAGGGCGGGGTGGACGGCCGCGTAGCGGTAGTGCCCGAGGATGAGCACGTCGCGAAAGCCGAGGGGGCGGAAATCGAGGATGCGCCGTTCCTCGGAGGGATCGATCAGGATGGGGGCGAGGTTCTTGTTCACGGGGCCGCTGGCGTGAGGCTTGGCGCGGAGAAAGGGAATTGCCACGGGATGTTGCCGGGCAAGTGATCGCTGTGCCGTTGTGGGGACCGGGGAACGTTCAATATTGTATCACAGTATCGCTTTGATTGCGAGCGATGCCTGGGCCCACTAGGGTTGAAGTCGACGAGGGCGGAGTAGACACGGGTTGGTTCTTTCAGGGAGAGATTTGCATGAGCGCGCACACCACGCCACGGCGGCACCAGGGACAGAGAACCTCGCGGCGAGCCTTCTTGCAGACGTCGGCCGTTGCCGGGGCGGGGTTGGCGGCGGCGCTGAGCGTCGGTCGCGGAGCGCATGCCGCGGGGGACGATACGCTGAAGGTGGCGTTGATCGGATGCGGGGGGCGTGGCACCGGGGCGGCGGTGAACGCGTTGTCGGCCGACAAGGGTGCGCGGCTTACGGTGATGGCGGACGCTTTTGCAGAGAAGATCGGTCCCAGCCTAGAACGAATCAAGGCAGAGAAGCCGGACCAGGTGGACGTGAAAGACGACCGACGCTTTGCGGGGCTGGATGCGTACAAGGAGGTGATGGCGAGCGACGTGGACGTAGTGGTGATGGCCTTGCCGTCGCATTTCCACTGCATTCATCTGAAGGCCGCGGTGGAGGCGGGGAAACACGTGTTCGTGGAGAAGCCGCACGCGGTGGATCCGGTGGGCGTACGGATGGTGGCGGAAGCCTGCGAGACGGCGCGGCAGAAGAAGTTGAGCGTGGTGTCGGGACTTTGCTGGCGGTATCACACGGGAGTGCGCGAGACGGTGAAGCGAATCCACGACGGGGCAATCGGCGACGTGGTGGCCTTGCGATCGACGTATATGACGGAGTTCAGTTGGACGCGACCCAGGAAGCCCGAGTATACGGAAATGGAGTACCAACTATGGAACTGGTACAACTTCGGCTGGCTTTCCGGGGATTTGCCGGGCCTGACACTGGTTCATAACCTGGACAAAGGCTCTTGGGTGATGCGGGACCAGGCACCGGAGCGCGTGTGGAGCATGGGTGGGCGACAGGTGCGCACGGGCACGGAATACGGCGACGTATTCGATCATGCGGCGCTGGTGTTCGAGTACGCAGGCGGACAGCAAATGTTCGCCTATGTTCGCCAGCAAACCAACTGCTTTCGGGACGTTGCCGATCACATCTTCGGCACGAAGGGGCGGGCCAACTTGCTTGCACATCGGATCGAAGGGGAGCAGCAGTGGGAGTATTCGGGCCCGAAGTGCAACATGTATGACGTGGAGCATCAGGAGCTGTTCGCGGGGATTCGCACCGGGAAGCCGATCAACAACGGCGACTACATGGCCACGAGCACGATGCTGGCGGTGGCGGGGCGTTTGGCCGCGTACAGCGGGGCGGTCATTGGGTGGGAAGAAGAGATGCGGTCGCCGCTGAGCCTGGCGCCGTCGCGGTATGCGCTGGACGCTGACCCGCCGACGAGGCCTGACAAGGATGGGCGGTATCCGATTGCGATGCCGGGGATCACAGGGGTTTCTTCGTGATTGCCGTGGTGGACGCGGCTCGGTGAGCGCTCAAGGGACCCGTGTGGTGTGGTAGGCGTTTCGTGGGTGCGCGTGTGGGGTTGACGGTAGCGCTGGCGGCGTATTTGCCTAGTCGGAGGGAAGCGACAGTCGGTCTTGTGCTCCCGCGGATAATGCGAGTCGTAGATTCGTGTGATGACGTGGCGTTAAGAGTCAAGGTTATCGCAGTTATGGCGAATGATTATCATGATGATTAGCAAGATATAGATTATCAGTATTTGAAAAAGCCACGGGGAAACGGGGTTCTAATGTGTTGGATGGGCAACGGGTATGGAAGGATTGGGGATAGTGTGTCGGTCGCGATGATGGATGTCGTGCCGCCGGGGAGTATGACACCCGAAAGTCATGTACAAATCCAGCAACCGGAGCATTGACGGGGGCGCACAGTTAGATGACAATAGGCGTTGGGTAGGATGCCCGTCTGGTAGGAGGGGGGGGCTTTTCCATGTATCAGCGAGTGACGGTCTGACCCGCTTGCTAAGTGGGTTCTCTGGGAACGAGGTGAGGCAGAGCACGCTTGGGTAGAGTTTTCTCTTGGAGTAGAGAAGGCAACGGGATCGATGGGGAAGGGTTCTCCGTCGATGGTAGTTATCCTAAGCTTCCTGGAGGTCTCCGATCATGTTGCATTCTTGTGGGTCTCGTCGCCAGCGTGGTTTTACGTTGGTGGAGCTGTTGGTGGTCATCGCCATCATTGGCATTTTGATCGCCCTATTGTTGCCTGCCGTCCAGGCGGCGCGAGAAGCTGCACGTCGTGCGCAGTGCATCAACAATCTGAAGCAGATTGGATTGGCATCGCACAACTATCTGGACGTGCACAAGGTTTTCCCCCCCAGCTTGGTCTTGGCGTGGGCTAACCCGGCGGATCCCACCGCAGGGATCGACCTCTGTCCGTGGGGCGTGAGCATTCTGCCGTTCATGGAGCAGAGTGTGATCAGCTCCTCTTGGAGCTTCAGCGTCCCGGCGACCAGCGGGGTGACGGGAATGTACTTGGGATGGCCTGCCGGTGCCGTTCCCGCCATGAACAACAACAATAACTTGGCGCAGACGGTTATTGATGCGTATGTTTGCCCGTCGGCTCCGGCGCCGGATTCGCGTATGGGACACTGCAATGTTCCGGCCGACCTCATTGGAGCGATGACGGGTGGAACGCCCCCTCCGGGCGACGTGGAGTTTGATTCGGCACCCGTCGATTACAATCCAGTCTTTACCGTTGACCGCACTGCTTGGACGGCGTTCGTGAGTGCGGGCGGACCCGACCACGACGAAAGCGGTGCGATCGTAACGGTGGATGATGTGTCGACGTCTGGGGCCTCGCCTGTGGGTTCCAGTCTGCAGGGTATTACCGACGGTACGTCGAATACGGTGATGTTCATCGAGCGCCTTGGTGGGACTAACTACTACATGCGTGGCGGGGTTCAGGTCACACCGGACTTGACGGCTCTTGGCATTCCTCCCGCAGCCCCGAATTACGAGCAGATTTGCAACGCGCTTCTGGCTGGCGGTTGGGCCAACCCACTTAACGGCTGGTTCAATTTGACCGGCGCCAGTCGGGACGGGTACGCCGCGCCTGGCGGCGACGGGACTCGTGCGCCGGCTAACGGGACGTACCTGATCAACTCCACCAATGTTTATTCTCCGAACATGGGCGGCAGCTTCTATCTCGCGTCGGGCTTCTACTCGATGCACCCGGGTGTAGTGAACACCGTGCTGTGCGATGGATCGGTCAGGTCGCTCGGTGAAGCTACTGACTTGGTCGTGGTGGTCTCGATGATCACGGCACGAAACGGGGAAGTGTTTGAGTTGCCGTAGCGGTTAACGTGATTTTTTGTAAATCCCTGGCGTCAGCTTTGACCGAAAGGAGTGGTGGTTTTCCATGCGAATGTCACAATGGCTGTGGGTAGTCGTCGCCGCCATGAGTGTAATGGCGTCTTCGTGCGGGGGCACTCGTGACAAACCGCTGGTGGGTCCGGTGACGGGCACCGTGTTGGTCGACGGACAGCCAGCTCATGCGGTGTTCATCGCCGCCGTGCCCAAGGTCAAGGACGAGGTGAATGTCACGTACACCACGGGCACGACCGACGACCAGGGCAAGTTTTCGTTGCAGACGTATAATCCCGACGACGGTGTGCCGCCGGGTGAATACAGCCTGTATTTCACGTGGCCGACCGGAGGAAACAGATCGGTAGATAGGTTGGACGGCCGCTATTCGAAGAAGGCTGCGTCGGTCAAGACGTTCACGATCGACGCAGAAACGGCCGATGACAAACCGGTCGATTTGGGTACCATCGAATTGACCACGAAATAGGGCGTGCGTCCGCGGGATGCAGCTTCCACAAACGTCCTACACGGCTGGGACTGGGTTCGCCTGGTCCCAGCCTTTTTTGTTTGCCAGGCACATTTGAGAAGTCGAGGGTACAAGTGGCGTATCCGGCTTGATGGAAGCAGAGGAAGAGTGAAGCCCAAGGGCGAGATCGTGGGCGGGAGTTCTGGGAGCAACGCGGTGCAAAGTGACGGTTGAAGGAACGGGCGGATCCTAGGCAGCGTTGGCGGGAGGAGTTCGTTGGAGACGGCGGAATTTTTTCCGTCGGAAGCCGGCACTGTGGACTTGGCGGGCGTTGATGAACGTCGGGGCAAAGGGAAATGGATTGGCGGTCCCAACAGACGAAGGGTTGTCGCTAGGCGGCCCCGCTTCCGTCGATACGGGGGCGGCTAGTGCGTGTCGCACTTAACTGCAGCGTTCGCGGCGGCGTGTTTCTACGGTTGGGGAAAGCGAAATACACGCTGCGGTTACGCCGAATGCGCTCTGCGGTATCTGCTTGCGGAATTGCTGGGATGGCAATCAGTTAGTGGTGGGGGACCCAGGGGAAAGTGGTTGCGAATTCGATATATGATAGGTGTGTTGATTAACGCAGTATAGATTATGGATTTCACAGAAAGGGCATAGGGAAAGCGTGGTTTTTGTGTATAATGGGAGGGGCGGCGCGCAAGTCGGCGCCAGGTTATGGTTGCGCCTTGGCGTCGGAGGCAATCCCTCTTAAGCGTGTGGTGCCTGAGATCGGGTATTAATACCACTATCGCAGCATTGACGGTATTGCAATGTTGAATGAGAATAGGTGGTGAGTAAGAGGCTCAGAGTGTTTAAGGGGGTGCTTTTCTAGCTGTGATCTAGCATTCTCGACCCGCCTGGCAAGCGGGTTTTCTGGGAACGGGATGAGGCATAGTGCGCTTCGGTAGAGTTTTCTGTCGGAGTAGAGAGGGCAAGAGGGTTGGCGGAGAGAGGTTCTTCGCCGATAGTGGTTGTCCTATGCTTCCTGGAGGTCTCCAATTATGTTGCATTCTTCTGTGTCTCGTCGCCAGCGTGGTTTCACGTTGGTGGAATTGTTGGTGGTCATCGCCATCATCGGCATTTTGATCGCCTTGTTGTTGCCGGCCGTTCAGGCGGCTCGTGAGGCTGCCCGTCGCGCGCAGTGCACGAACAACCTGAAGCAGCTCGCGTTGGGATTGCACAACTATGTGGATCGTTCGAAGACCTTGCCGCCGTCGTGGCTGGTTGGTGCCAATCCACTCGATCTGGGTACTGGTACGATCGGTAATATTCACGTTGTGAACTGGGGAGTGTTGGTGCTGCCGTTCATCGAGCAGACGACGATCACGGGGCAGTGGAACTCCGGCATACCAAACGTCGGTGTAAACGTCGACGCTGCATTGCTCTGGAGCCCCAGTGTTGATGCGCTGTCGGTCGAGAATGACGCGTTGGCACAGACCGTGATCGATGCGTTCGTCTGCCCTTCGGCGCCCGCTGCGGATGGGCGTGTTTACCAAGCTGAGGTTCCTGCCGGCTCTATTGACGTTGGTGGAGTGCCCCTGCCCGCGGCAGCCATGACCTACGGTTGTGCTCCGTCGGACTATGCTCCAATTACCGAGATCTATCACGAGTTGGCAGATGCCGCCGACTTGGTTTGGGGTGCTGATACTCCCTACGTCGGGTGCATGTATCCCCAGAACCCGATCGACAGCAAGTCGAGCCGGTTGGAGGACATCACCGACGGCACGTCGAACACGATCTTGTTGGCTGAGCGCGTCGGCGGTGCGACCATCTACGTGAAGGGTGGCGTGGTGAACGACACTCTGACGGCCGCTTATGGCGACTTCAACGGTGGTGGTTGGGCCGACTTCAACAACGGCGAGAACTGGATCCGCGGCACCGTGTCCGATGGAGTTGAAACGGTTGGCTTCCATGGTAGCGCTGCGTGCACCATCAACTGCAATAATGCGCGTGGTGCCGGCTTCTATGCCTTCCATCCGGGCGGTGCGAATGCCGCTTTGGCCGACGGCTCGGTCCGATTCATCCAGGAAACCGTGACCCCCTCCATCTTTGCCGCCATGTGCTCGCGTAACGGTGGCGAAGTATTCGAGTTGCCGTAACGTAGCGTCCTGCTAAGAGCCATGTTTTGGTCAATTCCCGATCCAGAGTTGATTGTGAGGCATGTTCCTATGATGCTGAGACTGAATCTCTTGTTAAGTGCGGTCATCTGTGTGGCCCTGTGTTCTTGCGACAGAGGGCCCGAGCGCGTGCCGACGTTCCCCGTGACAGGGCAAGTCCTGCTGGACGGAAAACCGACGGCAGGTATTAGAGTTGTAGCCAAGTCGACGACGGGGGTTGACAAGGATCATCCGTTGTTTCCGCAAGCGGAGACTGATGCTGAAGGGAAGTTTGCGCTCTTCTCGTACGTCGCTGGTGACGGAGTTCCCAACGGGGAATATAAGTTGACCTTTGAATGGTTCAAGAAAGGGCCCAATCCACTGAGCACTGGCCCCGATCAATTCGGCGGCAAGTACGCCGATCCGAAGGATTCGAAGACCTCTTTCACTGTGAAAGGCGAGCCGGTGGATGTGGGAACGATTGAGCTCACGACGAAGTAGTCGGGAACCGATTGCGTTTGGTTTCCGGTAAGGTCGGAAGCGATGCTGGGCACGGGCGCAAGCCTGTGCCCAGCTTTTTTTGTTCTTTGGGGCTGCTGGAAGCCGGCCGTGGCGAGGCGGGAAGGATTGGCGATCGGCATTGGCCGGCGGAGTGGGGTGGGCGGAGGTCTTTTGCGGGGGAGGCTCGGCGGGGCGCTTGGGTACAAACGTGTAGGTGTCGAGATAGTCGGCGGCGGCGAGCCGTCGATCGTGCTTGTCGAAATAGAGGAAGGCATAGGGGTGTTGCGCGACGAGGTCGGACTGTGTCTGCATGCGGGCGAGCCAGGCGGCTCGTGCCTGGGTGTCGACGGGGCAGCCTGACGGGCGGTACTCGACACGCGGGATGGGATGGTCGGCAGAGACGCGGTCCCATTGCGGCGGTTGGCCGAGGGCGTGGGGGAGAGGCGATGAAAGGAGAGGAGAATGTGGGTCGGTCGCTGGTGTGGGTGTTGTACGGAAGGGTGGCGTGGGATGGATGTTATGCTGAAGCATAACCTACGGGGTGTGAGTCACCGGCTTGTTGTGGTGAGCGGTTGTTCGGGGTGGGCGGCAGAGGCGGTGCGGAGGCGCTGACTTGCGAGTTGGTCGAGCATGGCGCGGATGCTGGCGTCGTTGGGCTTGCGCTGCTGGCACCATGCAAGATGTTTCTGGGCTTCGGCGAAACGATTGGCCTCGAAGAGCCGCTTGGCCAGGAGGCTGCGCACGTTGTAGTCGGAGTATCCCCATGGGAGCGCCTGCTGCAAGCAGGACAAGCAGGCGTCGGGCTGGCCGAGTTCATGGTAAGCACGGGCAGCCGACAGCCATGTGTCGACGGCCTCGGCGCCACGGAGGCCTGCGGCTTCGTGGGCGGCAGTCGCGGCGCGGAACTGTAGCACGATCTTGAGATCTTCGTCGCGATTCTGCCTGCGATATTGGGCCTCAAGGGAGCTTGCGGCGCGGAGGTCCATGGGGAAGATCTGGAGGAAGGCGGTGGCGGGGAGTTTGTCGGCCAGGAGACGGATGAGGCGGTCCTGATGACGGCTGCCGCATTGGAACGATCGGCGGTAGAAGGCATAGGCAGCATCGGGATGGTTGTCGAGCGCGGCTTCCTGACCGGCTTCAAACAGGACGGCTCCGTCGTAGGGACGCAAGAGGACGGCTTGGTGAATGCAGCAGGCTTTGCCGGGCGCGTTGGGGCCTTGGAGAAACGTCAGCCTGGCAAGATGAAGATACGTGGAGCCATGGACGGGGCACAGGGCGACCGCCTGGAGCGCGTGCTGGAGGGCGAGTCCGAGGTGCTGCTGGGCTTCGGGAAAGGCTTTGACGAGCCAGGCATGCAGGTCGGCCCAGCAGGTGAATTGTGAGCTTATGGCGGCGTCGCGGGCGTCGCGGGCGCCCATGGCACCGGGACCTTGGGCCTGATAGAAGAGGCGGAGATGGACTTCCGCGAGACGGGCGTGCGCCAGGGCGTGGTCGGGCTGGTATTGCACGACGCGGGAGAGATCCTGGGCAATCGCCTGGAGTTTGGCCTGGTCATCGGTACCGTCCGAAGCGACCTGCGGCCATTGGGCGAGTGTTCGATGCCAATGTGGTTCCGCCTGGACTGCACCGTATAGACGTGGGAACGTGAGACATCCGAGGGCGAGTATGGCCGGCAGGGCCAGCAGCCACGCGATGCGGGGAACGGGCACGTTGAACGCGCGCGCTGGATGTGGGCGACTGATCTGAGCCAGCCGGAAGGCACAGGCGGCCAAGAGAACGACGACGACCATGCAGCCGGGAACGTACCAGACGAAATCGACGAAGGAGTGCGCCAGGTTGGCCGCAAGCGACGGCACGATGCCAACGTAACATAGGAGGGTGCGGCGGGAGATGCCGCGATACAAGACCGGCAAGCACCACCAAGTGAGCAAGGCGATTGCTGCAAGGGTCAGCAGCAGGCCGGCAATGCCGGTTTCCATGAGGACCTGCAAGTAGCCATTTTCGGCGTGGGTGTAGCGGAGATTCTGGGAGATGTCGTCGTCGGGGAGATACAGGGGATTGACTTCGACATGGCTGCCGACGCCGGTGCCTAGCCAATGAAAATCGGCAGCGGCGGCGAGATCGGCGCGCCAAAGATTGGTTCGTTGCTGAAGGGCATCGAGCTGTTCGAACGATTGGAAGTCGTCGATGCGGTTGGCGACGAGATGATAGCCGTAGACGCCGAGGCCGGCGATGACGAGCGCAGCGGTGGCGGCGAAGAAGAGGACGGTCTTTCTGTCGAGCAGGGAGCCTCGATAGAGGAGCAGGACGCCGAGGACTGTGCTGAGGAAGAGGACGGCGATCCCGCCTCGCGACAGGGACATGAGCACGGCAAAGGCGGACAGGCCGAGCGCGGCGAGGAGGAATTCGGCATTGGTGTTTCGCCGCGGTGGAAAACCGGCCTCGTGGGAGCGGGCTGCGGAGTGGCGGAACCAGGTGGTGTGAATCCACCACACGAGTGGAGCGATTGCCAGGACGACGAAATGGGCAAAGTGGTTGCGATTGGTGAAGCTACCTTTGACGTCGCGGGACGCCGTGGAGAAGGGATGCTCGTAGAACCAGAAGAACTTGCCGTTGCCGGCGAGGTACTGCACGAGGCCGAACGCGGCCATGAGCGTGCCGGCGACGGCTATCCAACGAAGAATGCGTTCGACGTCGCCCAATTCGCGCATCCGCTGAGCAGCGACGAGGAAGAGTATGGCGAAGGCGATCAAGAGGATCAGGGAGTTTCGGGTATCGGCCGGGGTCAAGGAGAGGCAGGACCACACGCCGAAACGGTCGGTTGGGGCAGTCGCAGGCGACCACTGAGGAAGGATTTCGTAGAGTCGGGGCGAGAGCGTTTGGATCAGCGCGGGACGCAAGGGGAGCAATTGGGCACCGACGAGGAGAACAGCGGCAGCGAGGAGGATTTCGGCACCGGACCAAGACCAGCCGCCCTGGCGGGATAGTGCCTGGTGGAGGCACCAAGCCGCTGCGGCGGCGATAGCGATGAGGACGATCGCGAGGTGGCCGAGGGCCTGACGCCCGCCCATGAGTAAGGGCACGCCGAAGAGGGCCGCCGCCAGCAGGCCGTCGACGCAACGAAGCAGGAGGGCGTTTGCCGGCGAGAGGTCTTTCATGTGGATGGGAAGAGCGAGCCTTGTGCGAGTCGCCCTTAACTGTGGCGTTTGTGGCGGCGTGTTTCCACGGTTTCAAAAGGGAAGCACACGCTACACATACGCTGGATGCGCTTCAGGCCGAGCGTCGCATTATCGGAACAGGCTGCGTCACGGACTCGTCGGCGTCGATGGTTTCGGCCTCCTGTTTCGGGGTGGAGTCGTCGTGGCCGTAGCCGTAGTTGTAGTCGTAGCGGTACTCGTAGTTGTAGCCGTACTTGCCTTCGTCGGACGAGAAGTGGTTGAGGACCAATCCGAAGAGGTTGACGCCGAGCGTGGTGAGTCCTTCGACGGCGCGGATGACGGTGCGTCGGCGGTTCTTGTCGGGGCGGATGACGAGCACAACACCGTCGGCCAGACGACCGATGATCGCTACGTCGCTGACGAACGCCGGCGGGCCGTCGACGAAGACGTAATCGTATTGCGACTCGGCCCATGCGAGGAGATCGGGGAGACGCTCGCCGGTGAGTAGTTCGGCAGCGTTGGCGGAGCGGGGGCCCGACGGGATGACGTCGAGCGAGGGCATCAGGCCGGCGCACAGGCAATCGGGAACGGCATCGCCGACGGGGCCGTGTTGGTGCAGGATGGTAGTGAGGCCGGCATAGCCGCGGAGGTTGAGCAGGGGTGTGAGCCGCGGGCGGCGGATGTCGGCGTCGATGAGGAGAGTCTTCTTACCGGACTGCGCCATGGCGACGGCGAGGTTGGCGATGACGGTGGTCTTGCCATCACCCGGTTCGCTGCTGGAGACCGAGATGGTGCGCGCGCCGTCGCTGACCAGAGAGAGTGCGGTACGGAGCGTGCGGAAGGCTTCGGTGGCGACGTCGTTGGGCCGCGCGAAGGTCTGCACGCATTCGATGCCCGATTCTCCAAGGGATTCGAGGCGGCGAATCATGGCCAGGACGGGGATGTCGCCGAGTTGGAGCCGCATTTCGTCGACCGATCCGAAGCGGTCGTCGAGCATATCGATCAGATAGGCGGCGGCGATGCCTCCGCCAAGCCCGAGCACGAGCGACACGAAGGCGACGATCATGAGGGAGGGCTTGACGGGCTTGGTGGGGACTTGGGGGCTGCTGAGGATGACGGTACCGAGCATGCCGTTGTCTTTGCCGATCTCGATTCCCTTGATCTGTTCGGTGAGAACATCGAGGGAGTTGTACATCCGATCGAGGTCACGATTGAGCACATCGAGGCGGGCCAGGTTGTTCTGGACGTCCATGGCCATGCGTTTCTTCAGCTCGTAGCTGCCGGCGACAAGGTCTTCGTACTCGACGGCCACTTGATATTGCTGCCGGGCGGCGCGGCGGAGGACGGTGGCCAGCTCTTCGTTGGTGGTGCCGAGCATTTCGGCGTTGACGCCCAACTGAACCTTGCGCACGAGCTCTTCGGCCATTCGGACCTTGTCGGTGAGTTCGCGGACCTTGGAATGGGCGGGTCCGTAGCGGGCCTGCGCGATGCGCAGTTGGGCCGTGTCGTCGAGGAGCTGCTGGCAAACGCGGGACAGCATGGCGCTGTCGGGTCCGAGCCGCTTCTGCACGCCGGGTTGATTGTCTTTGGGCATGAGAGCGAGCGTGTACTGTTGGAGATCGTCGCCGTTGCGGATAGCCGTTTCGAGGGCCTTCCACTGGGACTCGGCATCGAGCTTGGCGGCGCGCGCCTGGCGCAGCAATTGGAAGTCGCCTTCGAGCGCCTTGGCGAGCATGCTTACGTAGCTGTCGCCTTCGCGGAGGATGACGTCACCGATTTGCTGTTTGAGGGTGAGCAATTCGGTTTCTTTGGTATTGATGCCCTTCTCGAGGTTGACCTTTTCGCGAGTGAGGATGTCGAGCATTTCCCGCGCGGTGCTGAGGTGGAGCTTGTCCATGAACTTGAGGTAGGCCGACACGACGTTGTCGACTACCGCCGCCGCGGCGGTGGGGCTCTTGGAGTAGTAGGAGATTTCGAGGATGTTGGTCTTGCGGATGAGAGTTACCTGGAGGTTCTTGCGCAGGGCGACTTGCCAAGTGTCGGAGGGATATTCGGCCAGGTCGACGCGGCCTTGCTCGGGGAGGGTCTGGATGGCTGCGTTGAGGACCGCATCGCTGGTGAGCATGTTGCGGTAGGTTTCCATGAGGTCCTTGACGAATACGTCACCGGCCTGCTTGGTCCAGTTCTCCGGCTGGTTTTGCTGTACGAGGAGGGTTGCCCTAGACTGGTAGATCCGCTGGGTGGTTGTGTAGTAGAGGCTTCCGAGCGACGCGGCGATGACGAGGGCCAGGGCGATGAGCTTCCAGCGATGTCGGAGCATCCGCAGAAAGCGAAGCGCTTCCTGCGCGATGTTGATCTCAGTGGATGGCTTCGCAGCGGTTTGCGGTTTCGGTTGCATGCGGCGAGTTGTTTCGGTGAGGTATCGCTAGAAGACCGGTACCGTGGCGCCGACGTTCAACGGCAAGGCGCGGAGCAGGTCGATCACCATGGTGGCGGGCGTTTGTTCCACGCTGACGACATCGCCAGGCTGAAGGCGAAGGTTCTCGTCGCGTTTGTGTTTGGCACTTCGTAGGCTGATTTGAATCACTGCATCCTCGTCGCCGGTGGGTTCCGGGCGGATGACGTAGATCTTGTCGGCCAGGAGGTTGGACACACCTCCGGCTTGGGCGATCGCCTCAAGGACGTTGACGTTGTGGTCGAGTGGGTAGTCGAATTGGCCGGGTTTTTGGACCATGCCAATAACGTGGTACGGCTGTGGCTGGCGTTTTTCGACGGTCACGACGCTGCCATCAGGCAGATAGTGAGAGCCATCGCCGCGAGCGACGGAGTCGGCCAGATTGAGGCAGACATAGGTCACGCCGCTGCCGTCGATCGGTTCCTGGCCGCTGGTGAGCTGGACGCCGGTGCTGTCGGCGGCGGGAGGCTGTTGTGCGAGTGTCGTGTTTCCGGTTGGCGCGCGGATCTCCACTTTCAGTCCGGCGTCGTCGGCAAGTCCACCGGCCGCGACAATGGCGGCGAGGAGGTAGCTTGAACTTCGAGGAAGGTCTTGAACGCCCGGCGTGTTCACAGCGCCCACGACGGTGACACGGTTGCGGCGCTGTTCACGCAGCGTGACGGTGACTTGGGGCTGGCGATAGAAGCCACGCTGAGTACATGCGGCCGAGATGGCCTGTTCGGCAGTGGCGAGCGTGAGTCCGGCCAGGGAGACAGAGCCGACTTCGGGGAGCAAGGCGACACCGTCCTCGCCGATGCGGACGGGGATGCGAGTGATGGCATCGGCGCTCAGCCCGGCGGCGATGGAGACTTCGACAAGGTCGCCGCGTTCGAGCAGTTCGTGGTTGACGGGCGGTCCGGCCAGATGTGAGAGATCGAGCGTCTGGACGTTGGTGATCGGGGACGCTTGGAGCTCGGTGGGCAGGGTGCCGGCCCGGTAGATTCGTTCGCGGGCGCAGCCGAGGGCCACGGCAAGGGATATCGCTACCACCCCAAAGATTGGGATCTTAGATCGTGAGGCAATACTAGGTTGCACGGACGGGTCTCGATTGGTTCCGTGGAATACCGGGATTTTGCGTGCGGATAAGAGAGACGCGTTATTACCCAAAAAGGGCTGTTAGCTCAATACTGATGATCCCCAAAAAAGCGAGATCGCTGGGGATGTTCTTTGCCCAGTCCTCCCGGATTCGCGATAGCCCTGATTTTTCCGAGATGGTTATGCTGTCGCGCCTGTGCGCCACCAGTCGGCGGTCTGCAAGACAGCATGCTAGCGGGCGGGGGCCGCGAGGATGTGGGCGATGCGTTGGGCGGCGCGGCCGTCCCAGAGGTCAGGACAGCGGCCTTGTTTGTAGGTGCCGTGCAACACGTCGTGGAGGCATTGGCGGAGCTTGGCGAAATCGTTGCCGACGAGCGTGCTGGTTCCTTCTTGGACCGTGACGGGGCGTTCCGTGTTGGAGCGAGTGGTCAAGCAGGGAATGCTCAGGGCGGTCGATTCTTCCTGAAGTCCGCCGGAGTCGGTAATGATGACTTTGGCTTGGGAGGTGAGAGCGAGGAAATCGAGATAGCTGGCCGGAGGAAGCTGGCGGACACCGGCGGCGGCGTCCAGCTTTGTAGCGAGTCCGAATTGTGTCAGGCGGTTCTTGGTTCGAGGATGGATGGGGAAGACGACGGGCAGCTTTTCGGACGTATCGATGAGCACTTCGAGGAGGCCGGCGAGATTCTCCGCGGAGTCGACGTTTGATGGGCGGTGCAAGGTGACGACGGCATATTGGCTGGGTTCCAGGTGCAGCTGCTGGAGCGTATCGCCGGCCTGCGCGCTGGGGAGGAGCCAGAAGAGCGTGTCGATCATGACGTTTCCGACGAGGTGGATGTGCTCGGCGGGATGGCCTTCGCGGCGGAGGTTCTCGACACCGGACGGCTCGGACACGAAGAGCGTGTCGGAAACGGCGTCGGTTAGCAGGCGGTTGATTTCTTCGGGCATTGTGCGATCGAAGCTGCGGAGGCCGGCCTCGATGTGGGCGACGGGAATGCCGAGCTTCACCGCGGCCAGCGTGGTCGCCATGGTGGAATTGACGTCGCCGACGACGATGACACGATCGAAGGGTTTTCCTTCGGACGCGCTTTGTTCGAGGACCTCCTCGAAGCGTTCGAGGACGCGCGCCGTTTGAACGGCGTGTTTGCCCGAGCCGACTTCCAAGCTGACGTCGGGGCGTTTCATCTGGAGCTGCTGGAAGAAGACATCGGAGAGGTTCTGGTCGTAGTGCTGGCCCGTGTGGATCAGCACGGTTTGGACATTGGGATGGGATTGCATGGCGCGAAGCAGGGGGGCCATCTTCATGAAGTTGGGACGGGCGCCGACAACGCACGCGAAACGGAGTGATTTCATCGTTTGACCTGGGCAGCGCGAGGTAGTGAAGGGCGGTTTATTGATGCCTGTATTGAAAACGGAACAAGGGGTCCAACCCAATCCTGATCTTTCGGCCTCCCGATGGTCGGCCTCGTTCCATTTCCAATGCAGGATCCAATAGGTTGTGTGGTTGGAGGGTTTAAGGGAAGGCTACGTGCCCTCACTCCCGGCCCCTCTCCCGCGAGCGGGCGAGGGGAGTTTTGTTTGACGCTGTACTATGTGTTTGGTGGCGTTGGGATGTTGGACGGAATTGGAGCGGGAACTCGATGGTCTCATTGCGTTGGGTCCAACGCAAGATGTTTTGGCCGGCGGCCGTTTGCAGGAGAGTGGGCGGATGGTCGATGTTTTCCCAAGCGAGGCACCAACCGCACTGGGTGGGCAGCTGGCAGGATTGTTCCCAGCGGACGACGGGCGCGGGTTGCCGCCGGCCGAAGTGGGGACAGTACCAGTACTGATCGATGGTCACTTGGCCGGGCGTCAGCCAGTGTAACCGGAGGTGGTTGCCGGCGAAGAGTACTTGGATCTCGTCGTCGGCCGGGCGGAGGGTGACATCGGGATGGAAGTGCAGCAGGGAAGTCACCTGATGCTGGCCGTGGCCTTGGGCCCGATCGACACAGAACCAGGGTCCGCCGGGACGGCAGGCCAGCCAGCGGCCGACTTCGGCAACGCCCAAGCGACGGTAGGCGTTGTGCGCGGCGGCCGCCCAGGAGAATCCGGCGTGTTGGCCTGTGACCAAAGGCGACGGCCACCCGCGGGCGCCCATCCGGAAGCGTGACCACATGTCGCACTGGTCAGTGCCGTCGATTTGGAGGACATTGTGCGCGGCACTGGAGCGGCAGTAGCGGCGCATGGAGCTATCGGCGTAGTCGTAGACGCCGCTGTCGACGATGAGACGGCGCCCGCGGATGGAGATTTCCAGATTGAGCAGATCGGCGTGGGCGTGGGCGGGGAGATGATCGGGGCCGACAGGGCCGGCGTCGAACAGAAGGAAGTCGTCGGCGTGGCGGTAGGTCCAGTAATCGCCGACCTGTGCTGGGCCGTCGGCCGGTTTCGCCGGGTGCTCGATCGGCGGGTCGAGGGGGATGTGTTGGCCAAGACAGGAATCGCCGAGCAGGGGAATGTCGCCATCGGGGTGGAGGATGTTCGCGAGAAACGGGGCCATCTTGGCGGCCGTGTTCCGGCAGATATCGGCCAGTTCGGGCTGCAAGCCGGTTACCGCATCGCGGACATCGAGGACGGCCTGAAGCATCTGGGCGTGATACATGGGAGACCGCTCGAAGTGCTCGCCGTGGGGCAGGATCTGCTCGACGAGCTGTCGCTTGAACAAGGCGGCCGTTTTTCGGAGGCGGCGTTGGGCTTCGGAGCCTTCGAAGAACGCGCCGATGAGCACAAGGGCTCGGAGGTCTTCGAGAAGGTGGTTCCCGCCGAGGTCCCATTCCAGGTGGCCTTCAAGATATCGGGCCTGGGCAAGCATGCTCCGGAGCACGCGAGCGCGGATCGGCTCGTCGGGAGGCGCGGCCGACCAGAGAGCGATCCAGACGGGAAGCCGACGCGCGATGCAGTAGGGATGCCAGGCGTCGCGAAGGACACGGGGGTCGTCGAGGCCGTTGTTGTCGATCCAGTCGACCACGAGATTCCACGCACGATGGGTCCACCGCGCGTCGCCGGTACGCTGGGCCTCGGCGGCGAGATCGAGGAGGTAATCGTGATAATGGAGATGGAACCGCCACAGATGCGATGTCTTGGACGCGCTTTCGAGACGCCAATCGACCGGATCGGGCAAGGCGAGCTCGTGTTGCAGAAAACAGTAGCGGCCGGCAAGGACGCGATGAGCCGCGGCGCGAGACGGCTCGCCACCGCGCGCGGCCAGCTCTTGCTGAGCGAGGGACGCCAATCCGGCATGATTGCGGATTCTTGGGATTGCCGTGGACGGCCGCTGTAGACGGCGATTCCAAAGCGAGCGGCCGAATCGTACGTGGGCCACGCTCGCCAGCCGCATCGCCAATTGCGAGGGGCGGTGGTAACGGAGGACGTGCCACCAGCGGGCAGCCTTTCCGTTCCACATTGCTGAGATCGTTGGCGACGGACTATCTTGCACGGACTATGCCTCGGCTACCTCCGGGATGCGGATCGCGGGGGTTTGAGAGGTACGGCGGTCGAGGGTGATGATTTGGTCTCTGGCGACAGCCTCTTGCGCGGCCAGCGTGGCCCGGGCGGTATGTTTGAGGCTATCGAAGGAGATTGGCGAGTCGGCGCCGCGGTGGACGGCATCGACGAAGGCGCGGAGTTCGGCGTTGTGGCCTTTGTCCTGGAGCCATGCACGTTTGTTGCCGGAGCGCATTCCGTAGGTTTCCAGTCGGCGGAAGTTGTCGAGACGGAGGACGCGGCCTTCGCTAAAGACTTCCAGGCGTTCTTTGGGGTAACCGCGAGCGCCGTTGGCAAAGTAGTTGATCTGGCCCAGCGAACCGTCTTCGAACCGGAGCGACAGCGAGATGGTGTCGTCGAGGTTGTTTGGGCCGAGCTGTCCGTGGCGCAGGCCGGCGATTTGGCAGATGGGCGACTCGTCGGTCAGGAAGTGGAGCAGGTCGATGAAGTGGCACACTTCTCCGAGGATTCGCCCGCCGCCGACTGTTGGGTTCTGCGTCCAGTGGTCTGCCGGAATGGCGCCGGCGTTGCAGGTAAAGACCATGGCCAGGGGTTGCGTGCGGCCTGAGAGGTGCGATTTGAGGTGCACGATGAGCGGAGCGAAACGGCGATTGAAGCCGACCATGAGGATCGGCCGTTTGCGTCCGGCGTGACAGGCCTCGCGGTAGGCTTCCTCGATCGACTCGAGCTCGGCTTCGTTGAGGCAAAGGGGTTTCTCGACGAATACCGACTTGCCGGCCGAGATCGCTTTGGTGACGAGTGCGGCGTGGGAGTTGTGGCGAGTGGCGATGACGACGGCGTCGACCTGGGGATCCTCGAAGACGCGACGGGTTTCGGTGGTGCTCTGTTGGAAGTTGAATTTGCGGGCGACGTGGGCGATGCCCTGGCCGGTGGACGTGGCCAGCCATTTGAGGCGGGCATCGGTCTTGGCCAGTGCGGGGAGGATCTTCTGGCATGCGAAGCCGCCGGCACCGATGACGGCGAGGGTGGCGCCGGTCTTGGGGTCGCGAGCCGGGAGGTGGTTTACAACCCGGGTGGTGAGCGCCTGGCGGGCCGGCTCGTCGGTCGGCGACGGGTAGGTGAGAAGAGCACCGAGGACAGACTTGGCCAGCACGGCTTCGTAGGCCTGCTGTGCGTCGGTGAAGGCGATGCGCTGGGAGATAAGGGGGTCGACCGAGAGGCGGCGATCGTGGAGCAATTGGAGAATCGCCTGGAAGTTGCGCTGTTCGGTCCATCGCACGAAGGCGAGTGGATAATCGTGGCCTTGTTCTTCGTAGGTGGGGTCGTAGCGGCCTGGCCCATAGGAGCAGGAGACTTGGAAGGAGAGTTCCTTTTCGTAGAAGTCGGACCGCTGGAGGTGAAGTCCGGTCACGCCAGTCAGTACGATGCGTCCGCGTCGCCGGCACATCTGGGCGGCCTGGTGCATTAGCTCATCACTGGTGGTCGCGGCGGTGACGAGGACTCCGTCGACACCCAGGCCGTCGGTCAGCGACTGGGCGGCCGTGACAGGGTTGGTGCCGAGGGCGAGGTTCTCGGCCGTGGCGCCGAAGGTGCGGGCCAGCTCGACACGGGCGGCGTCGAAGTCGAAGCCGATCACGCGGGCGCCGTGGGCGTGGAGGATCTGAACGGCAAGCAGGCCGATGAGACCGAGGCCGAAAACGGCGATCGTTTCTCCGAGGGTCGGGCTGACAAGCCGAATTCCCTGTAGGGCGATCGCACCGAGGACGGTGAATGCGGCCTCGTCGTCGCCGACACCGTCGGGGATTCGGGCGACGAGGTTCTTGGGCACCAGGACCACTTCGGCATGGGGGCCGTTGGAGACAACGCGATCACCGACGGCCAATCCCGAGACATCTTGCGCTACGGCGAGGACGTGCCCCACGTTGCAATAGCCCAACGGGATGGGCTGGTCGAGCTTGGCTCGGACGGTCTGGAGTGTGGGCAGGAAGCCGTCGGTGCGAATCTTCTCAAGCACCTGCTTGACTTTGTCGGGCTGCTGGCGGGCCTTGGCGAGGTAGCCGGCGCGGCCAAAATCGAGGAGCATTCGCTCGGTGCCGGGAGAAATGAGGGATGCCCGGGTCTCGATGAGGACGTGTCCGGACTTGAGTTGCGGACAGGGTGTGTCGATGAGCTCGATTTGGCCGGAGGAGAGGTGTTGGAGGATTTGTTTCATATCGATCTTCCGTGACCGGAGCGGAGTAGATCCATCAGGCGACGGCCAGTGATTGTCGGGGTTGGAACGGGTAGATTACCGTCGTCTCGTTTCTTTCCAAGGCTGTCTTCGTGCCGAGGAAGATGGTTGCCGTATCGACCATGCGTTTGATTTCGCACTGCCGGTCGTAGGGGAGCCGGTGGATGGAGCTTGCATACGCGCCGAGTATATTGTTGCGGTGTCCCTGATCGCGGTGGGATCGGCGGTACTTGCGTTTTTGGTGGTGAACGTCGACTGTCATCGACTGGAAGTCGTCCATGGTGAGCAGGCATTTGCCTTTGTGTGCGCAGAACTTCTCGCGGATGCCCTCGAAAGGCTCGTCCTTTTCGGAGAAGCAGATCACGCCTGTGGAACCGTCAGCGAAGCTGAACGTGACACAGATATCGACGTCGGCTCGGTTGCCTCGAGTGGGGGTGATTTGGATGGGAAACGGATCGCCATCGACCAAGTGGTAAAGGAAATCGGTCCAGTGGCACAAGTTTCCCAGGACTCGACCGCCTTCTGCGGGGCGGTGGTACCAGTGATCGTTTTTGAGAGCGTGGCCGACGACGAACCAGTTGTACATTCCGGGGGCCGGTTCGCAAGATAGGATGTCGCGGATCTGCTGGCCGAAGTGGCTGACGGGGCGGTTGAAGCCCAGGTAGACGCGGCCGCCGTAGCGATGCTCGGCCTCGACAAGGCGGTCGAGTTGGTCTTGGTTGACGACATGGGGCTTTTCGATGTACACATCCTTGCCTTTTTCGAGCGCCTGGACGGCGTATTCGGCATGGGAGGCGTGGTTCGAGGCGATGTAGACGAGCCGGATCCGATCTTGGTCGAGCAATTCGGCGGCGTCGGAGGTGAAGAGCGGCGCGCCGAAGTACTGGGCCAGCGATGCGGCGCGGTGCGGGTCGATATCCATGCAAGCGCCGATGACGCGACCGTATTGCCGGGCGAGATAGTAGGCGATATTGGAGAAGGCGTAATTACCGCAACCGATGAGGCCGACGACCTGGGACGAGAGCAGCCGGTGACTGCTTGGCGGCAGGCTCTGGAAGCGGCGGCTCATGTGACGTCGTCCCTGCACCTTGATGTAGGTCCGACGAATTCCGTAGAGACGCGTGTAGCGGAAGACCTTCTTGAGCTTCAAACGCATGGGCGAAGCGGCATCTTCCATGACGGATTCCTTTCATCAAGCGGCACCAGGAGTGCTCGCAGAGGTTTCTTTCGATGGAGCCTCAAGGCGGTCCGGGAGGAGGAATCAGGGTTTCCCGGACTGCCGTTTGGGACGTCTTGTTATGCGGCCACCGCTCGCTCCGTTGCTGAAGTGTTCTTCTGCTGGCCCCAGTTGAAGAGATCCCGGGTCACGTTTTCCCAGTGGTAGTGCGTCTCGAACAGCCTCCGCCCATTTTGCCCGAGGGAATTGCAGATGTTCACGTCCCGGGCAAGTCGCTGGAGGACTTGGGCCAGGGCGTCGACGTCGGCATAGGGAACGGCAACAGCGCACTGCCACTCGTTGACAACCGCGTCGGAGATGGCCACTTCGCTGTTGAGCAGACAGGGACGCGCGGCGGCCATGGCGTCGAAGACCTTGTTTGGCGCGGCTTGCCGATGAAGAATGCACGATGGTTCGTAGAAGGCGGCGACGAGGTGGCACGTCTGCGCTAGCCTGAGCACGTCGGCTTGGGCCATGGGCAGGTGCTGCTCGACGACGTCGGATGTGGCGAGGTAGTGCGCAACATCCGGGTCGATGGCCCCCTGCCAGGGCACCACCACAACCTGCGCCATGCGCGAGCGCTCGGCCGCTTCGACGATTTGCCGGACTCCTCGCGTCCAGGTGAGCAGGCCACTGATCAGGATGCGAACAGGAGAGCTCTGCTGAATTGGCTCGTTGTCGGGGGCGTCGGCCAGGAACGGGCAGTTGGGAACAATGCGGAGCTTTTTCGGTCGCCGAAAACGAAAATTGCTGATTCGGTTCTGTTGAGGAACGATCACTTCATCGCACTGAGCCATCAGGCAGTCGTCGAAGTACTGGATCGCCGCGTGGGTGAACCGGTCGATCCGATATCGAGCGGCGAAGTTGTCGGCAATGTCGTAGATCAGGACGCACTGGCGTGCGCGGCGACGTTTGTAGAGGGCCGCCCCGATCAGGCCTTCCAAGTCGCCAGCGAGTATCGTATCCGGCTTGAGGTCGCAGAGTTTTCGGTAGAGGGCCCAATTGTAGGCAAGCGTGCCGGCAGGCATCCGCCAGGAGCGATACGGGTAGCTGAAGCCGAGATAGTGGTGCTCGTCGACGTCGGTGCAAGTGACGGGATCCATGCCGCGGCAATTGCCGAGAAAGCTGACACGGCAGCCGGCTGCGGAATAGCTCTGGGCGAGCTTCCGGTCGCGGACGAGCAACTGATGAACCGGCCGGCAGATGGCAACGTGCATGTCTATCTTCCTGTGGCTTGGGCTATGAGATTATCGAGCGCTGACGTCTTCGGAGGACCTCGGTGACAAGGTGCGTACAGTCCTGAGCCTTCCAAATCCCGAGAAGGATGCCGGCGAGCACGTAGAGTACCACGGCAAGCAGGCTTTGCGGGGTCCCGTAGAAGAGCGCTGCCACTCCTTCGCACAGTACGAAGAGTGCAAGGCTCAGGCAACAAAGCTTGCAGGAGAGGAGCGTCTCCTGGGGAAAGGTCTTCCACATGAGTGCGCTGCTGCAGGTGAAATTGGCCATGTAGGATACCAGCATGCCGGCACAGTAGCCGGGTAATCCGAAGGTGCGTCCGAGGAAGAACATCGCCGGCAGGCCGATACTCATCCCGATGATAAAAGCGAAGGCACTGATGTAAGGGGAACGGCTGGCGATGCAGAGTGATGAGTTGATTGCCCCGATCGATCGCACCACGATGATCGGCGATAGAATGAGGACGAGCAGATACGCGGCCGACGAGATGTTCGGGGAAATGAGAGGCATGAGCCAAGGGCAAACCGCGAGCGTCGCCAGACTGATGGCCGGGAAGAGCATCAAGCTGATGCTGAGCACACGGCGGTATGGTGACAGAGACTGGGCACTGACGCGCGGGAAGGTACTGACCAGCACTGCGGAGAGGCTCAGCAAAGGCATGCCGACATAGATCGTCAGCAGGCGGACGACGTGCAACTCGCCCACCGCATCGAAGCCCAGGTAGGCCTGGACCAGGAAGCGGTCCATCGAGTCGTGGAGTATGGTGAAGAAGGAGATGAGCCAGAGCGGCATAAGCATCGGCAGGAGTGCGATTCGCCAATTGACGCGGAGCCATCTTGCGGCTCTTCGCGGAGGAAACTCCAATTGATGCCAGACCATCGAAGTGAGGATGAGCCAAGCGACGATCGCGCCGGCCATGGTACCCCAGAGCGCCGCGTCTTCGCGATCAAGAGCCAGACAGAAAATGACGAGCCCGAGCAGCAAGCATACTTCTCTGGCGACATCGGCGGTGCACTGGCGTTCCTTTTGATAGGCGCCGCGCATGACGGCGGGGATGAGATGCAGCCCGAGAAATGCGCCGGCGGATATCGTGACGAGCGCGGGAAACGTTCCCCAAAAGGCACCGCAGACCGCTGCGGCGAGCGCGCATCCGACGAGAAGGCAGACGCTGTAGTACCAGGCGATCTCCATGTAGGTGTCGACACGGCTCTCGTCGGAGGCCGTGAATGCGGACATCGCCTGAGTGCCACCGAGCGCCACAACGGCCTCGATGAGCGGCACGACCGCAAGGTAGTAGGCGTAGAGTCCGAGAGCCGTGTTGCCCAGGAGGTGGGCCACGATGATGGTCGAGACGAATCGAGATCCGGCGACCACACCAGAGGTCGCAATCGCCAGCGCCACGTAGTGGATGAAGCGTCGGGAGAGCGAGCTGGTGGCGTGATTCGTTGCCAGGCCGTCGAGATGCGTGCTCATTACTGAAGTTCCAGGAGCTGGTTGACGTGGGCGTTCCAGGTGAACTTCTGGCGACATGTCTGTAGGGCATTTTGCCCCATCGCCTGTCGGAGGTCGTCATCTCCCAGAAGTCGTTCGATCTTCTCCGCCAGCATCTCGGCGCGTGGTTTGGGGACGAGGAGTCCGGTCAGCCCGTCGTTAACTATTTCCTGCGTGGCCGTGAGGACATCCTTGCCATCGCCGGTGATTCCAATGCAGGGCAGGCCCGACGCCATTGCTTCGAGATAGACGTGGCCAAAACCCTCGTACGTGGAGGGGAGCACGAACAGGTCTGCAGCGCGATAGTGGTCTTCGGGAGTGCGGCTCACGCCCAGGAACCGGAGTCGATCGGACAGGCCCAGCCGGCGTGCTTCGGTCTCGAGGAATGGGCGTTCCGGCCCATCGCCGCAGAAGACGAGGTAGGACATGGGACTGGTCACCAGGGCGAAGGCATCGAGGAGAAGGCGAGGGTTCTTCTCGGCAGCCAAGCGCGCCACGCAAAGTACGATCTTTGCGCCGCGAGGAAGGTCAAGTGTCTGCCGGTATTTCTCACGCTCACCAGCCTGCGGTGGGTGGAAACGCTCCAAGCTGATCCCGGGCGGTACCACGTGGATCTTGTCGCCGGCGATCCCGTAGACTTCGGCAAGTTCGACTTTTCTGGCCTGGCTTAGGGTGACCACAGCGTTGGCCCGCTGGACCGCTTCTCTTTCGATCTGATGGTACTGGCGCGCGTGAAAATCGAGCACCGCTCGCTTCCAAAGCGGCATTCCCTCGGCGAACCGGCGCAGATAGGTGGGATAAACGGACGCGGCGATGTACACGTGAGGGCGGTCTGGATAGGCGTCGAGGCTGGCCAATGCGTACAGGCAGTGACGTGACCATAGGGCATCGGGTGCGGTACGATTGGCTCGATGAAGCACGTTCTTGAGCCGCCGAAGCAGGAGAAGGGGTTCGATGACTCGAAGCGGGCCGTGGGGAGTCAAGCAGGGGTGCGAGTGAATGACGACACCCTGAGGTGCATCCGCCGCGCTGAGTGAGATATCTGCCTGGGTGAAGAGGACAGCGCGGATATCCTGGGCGACCAGTGCCTTGGCGACATGGAACAAGTAGTTATCGACGCCGCCTCGATGGGGCAGAAACGACGGATAGAGTAGGTCGATCTGTTTGGGATGTGATGAACGGATCAACTGCCGGGCTCCTATTACGCGGCGTGAAGCCGCTGTTTGAGACGTCCCAGACCCTGCCAAACGCCGCTGGGATTGACGCAGACCGGGGCGTAGGGCCATCCTTTGCGGAAGACGAACATGCCCATGCTGCGGGGCGGCCACCAAGAGGCCAGTTCAACCCAGTGCGTCGTTTCGTGGTATCGAAACGTGCGTCCGTTGACGGTAACGGGTGGGATGGAGGTGCAGGAGGGAGGCATGAAGCGGGCGCCCATGCGGACCATCATTTCGAGCAGGTGCACGTTCCAACCGGCCGTCGGGAAGACATCTTCCCAGACGATTTCTCCACTTCCGCGCTGCCGGAAGTTGTCGGGAGTGTTGCACCCGACAAAGTTCTGATACGCACCGTTGTCGAGCCGGAAAGGGAGCAGGGACTGGACGAGTTTGTCGAGGCCAAGGTCTTCCTGCACGAATGCTTGCACCTGATGCAATCTGGCCCCGATGAGTCCACTGCCGGCCACGAACTGCGGGTGTGTGATGCGTCGTCCGTGATAATAGCCGTGGTCGTAGATGCCATTCTGGAGATTTGTGAGTTGCTGGAGATGCTCGACGGTCCGAATCAGCATGCGATGATAGACCGGGGCGCCCGTTCGGAGGTGCAATTGGGCGACGGCGGGAAGGCAGAGTGCGGTGTAGATGGCGATGAGGATGTCGGGTTGCACGTGGGAATAGGCGATTCCGCCGCCGGTTTGACCGGGACTTTGATCTTGCTGGGTCGGCAGCCACTGCCCGACGCGATCGATGTACGACCCGTATTCGTCGCCTACGCCGAGATCGGACATCTCGAAGAGGGTTTCCAGCATGAGACAGTTCATGTTGGCGATGAAGCGATCGCCGGTTGTGGAGTAGTAATCGCGTTCGACC
The DNA here is from genome assembly GCA_963674835.2 of Thermoguttaceae bacterium. Taxonomy (GTDB): domain Bacteria; phylum Planctomycetota; class Planctomycetia; order Pirellulales; family Thermoguttaceae. Next base: position 3,023,371 of record CAXXKC010000003.1, on the reverse strand, counting down.
ATACGAAAGGCGCCGAAGGATTCGACCCATAAACGCGGGATGAGATAGCGATTGACGCAGCAGACGGCGGCCTCGATGAAGCGATCCGCTTCGGCGTGGCGGCCTGCCTGGCGCAGCGTTTTGGCGAGGCGGAGGAGTGCGAGATTTGCCATCGAGCAGTGGACGAGCGAGCAGAAGCGGTTGTCCTCGTAGCCGGCGTATGCATACTGCCCTGTGTGGACGTTCAGCATCTGGAGCTGTGCGTCGGCGGCTTGGACGGCCAAGTTGAGCCACTCGTGAGACGCGGTGCGCTCGAAGAGAAGGCGGCAACTGTGGATATAGGAGGCCTGCGACCAGGGCGTCATATGAACATCCCAGCAGCGTTTCAGGTTACCACGATGGACGACCGGCGCGGACAAGTGTCCATCGGCAGACATCCATGATTGGATCCATCTGCACAACGATTCGGCCATCGTATCCAGTGTGATCGATATCACGAGGAGCTCCTGAGCGTGCGTTTACCGTTGATCCCGAAGTCCGGCGACTCGCAGCATCCGGCCGGCGTAGCGGCGAGCCCGCTGATGCGCGCTTTGTATGCGCCAACGAACACGTTTGGAAACCGAGCGGGCGATGCCGTCGCCAGCGTGTCCCCGCAACACGGCGTCGACACCGTAATGACCTACGAAGTATCCGGCGACGTCGTAATGGGCACAGACGTTTTCCAGAAGTCGCCACTCCTCGGTTCGGAACAGGTGTGAGAAGGGCCCACCGATCCCGCAGATGAGTCGGGATGGGATGGCGCGAGAGATGACGTCGATTCGGCGCTCGACCCAATCGAGCGAGTGGCCGAGCGCCTTGTTGTAGAGCATGACCATGGGATGATCGACGTCCCATTTGAGCCAGTCTTGTCCCTTGTCTCGGCTGGCGTCGAGATCCCAGACGAGCGTAGTGACGCGGCAGGTCGGCGACACCTCTTTGATCGATCGGGCGAGAGCATGTACCATGTTGTGGATCACATGGACGCGCCATTCCTGCCATGCGGCTGGCGAAGCGCTTTTGGGGTCGCATCCGTATCGCTTGAGGAACTCGGCCGTGCACGTGCTGCAATAGCAGAAGCGGCCAGGCAGTGGGTACCTGACGAAGTCGAGGAGCACGCCGGCCAAGTTGGGCCTGGAGGCGAGCTCACGGAGGAGTCGGATCTGGTGTTCTCGGCCCACAGGATTGAAGGGGCAGAGGAAGTTCTCAAGACCGTAGTCGCAGGCTACGGGGTGAGTGAGTGTGGAACGGCCCTGCAAATCGACTGCGCAGGCCTCTGGATGTTCGCGTATGAAGTTGCTTTTACCTGCGCCGCCCAGTTTTCCGCGGTAGCCTTCGGTCAGCGTACAGAACCAGGCATGGATGGCCACATGATGGCGCTCGCCAGCATCGAGCAGTTCGTCGAGAACGTCGGATTGCATCTGGGCGAACCGGCTGGGATAGAACGTGCGTCCGTCGTAGCCCTTGGTCACGTAGAAGACGCTATTGAATCCCAGGGACGCGATTTGCTGGATCAATGGATCGATTCTGCCCGGGACAGGCTCCTGGCCGTACAACATGATGGAACGAATCAGTTGGTCAGAAGCCATGGCATTCAACACACGTGGTCATCATTGGCTGCTCGTCGGTGGAGGGAATCAACAGAAGCAGGGGAATTGCCCAGAACAGGTATCCCATGGACGATCCGAGGAATTCTCCGATGGTCAGGAACATCCCGACAAGGAGAAAGGTGGCGGCATAGAACACGAATGCTTCGGGCGACGACGGCAGGTTGCCGGCGAGAAGCTGAAGAGCCTGCAGGATAAGGCCGAAAAGGAAGAACCCAGCGAAGACGCCGAGCGGGCCGAAGTTCATGTAGAGTTCACCCATCAGCGAGGGCGTGTAGCAGGAGGAGCTTGCGCTATCAAGATCATAGAGCCCCGGATTCATGGCATTGGAGATGAGTGGTCCGCCGCCGAGCGGCTTGTCTTCCCACCATGCGCGAGGGATTGGGTAGGCCAGTAGGATATAGAAGGTCTTTCCCCAAACGAATTCGTGTTCTCGGGGGAAGATCTCCAGTGCGCACGAGAAGACATCGATCACGCTGTAATCGTGAGCTGCGGAGATTGCCATTCGATTGGGGAGGTCTTCCAGATGAACAACGGCGGTCTCTCTGTCTTCGTCGGCCATAAACGCGGCTCGGTAGGCGCCGGCCACCAGCACGACCGCGATACACATGGCAGCGAGGCAGAGGATTCGTCCCACACGATTTCGGCCTGAAGAAACGCCGAGCGCGATCACGGTAATGACGACGGGGGCGATGGCCCGTCCTCGGCCGCCCAAGGAAACGACGAAAGTCATGCCGCAACTTGCCAGGAGCAACGCCCAGGCAGCGGCGATTCGAATCAGGCCGGCACGGTAGATGGTTGCACGCACCACCAGCACCGATGCGGCGACGGCGGCCAATACGGGGACGGCCATCAAATAGCCTTTACCTGCGGCGCTGGCGATACGGCCCATTTCGAGGTCCCAATCGAGCCGTTGCGAAGCGAGAACGGCAAGAGCAACCAGCAGGTAGACGTAGAGGTACTTGCGCGAGGCAGTGGATGCGATGAATCGCTCGTATGCGCCGAGGAGCTTCTCGCTCAATAGGTGAGCGAAACGCGACCGCATTCCCCAGAGCAGGCATAGATATGCACCCACCGAGTACCAGATTGCCAGGCCAAGGCTATCGACGGGGTCGGTGCAGTGGTGTGGCAGGAATTCGCCCGTGTAGAGCATGGCCGTGGGGGCGATGACGAAGTAGAGCATCCACACGGCGGAGATGCAGAACTTGAAGTCGTAGATTCCCAGCCGCGAGGTCCTGGCGGAGGATACCATCCCCCAGATAGCCAGCATGGCATTCAAGAACAATGCCAAGATCGTTGTTGGAGGAATGCTAGAGTGGGACATCAATTGGTGGACGACGAATGATGAATTCTAATCCTGCTGGCCACGATAGGGCGGCCGACAGAAGAGGAAGCGTTGAAGGAGAGTGAATGGACCTTCGGGGTCGGCTTCCTCCAGATGCCGGTCATCGCGTGGTTCATCCGTGATGACTTTCTCGGGTTGCCATCAGCTGTACGGCAAGCCGACAGATATCATGGGGCGAGAGGATAACGGCAGTCCGAAGAAGCGTCAAGGCGGATTCCCTTTGGGGGGGTGTCAGGAGAGGCGTGGATAGATGATGTGAGTTAAGACATTGTTTCGATTGATGTTAAGAAGGTCCGAGGGGCGGAAGACAGCGAGGATTTGTCCGTGAAATGTGACGGAAGTCGCATCGGTCGCTCGCGACGATTCCGATGTCGAAACGGCCGTCGGTAGGGGAAGCGCGAGAACGGCGACGATGAGATCGCCCGAAAGGGGAGTGCGGGCAGAGCCTGTGAGTTATGCCACCAGCCGATCCGACGTGGTGGTTTGTGGGCACTGGCTGCATAGGATGTCGTCCCATGCGGCGAGAATTCTCGTGCAGGCGGTGCCGTCGCCGTAGGGGTTGATGGCTCGGGCCATTGTTTCGTAGGCGCGGCGGTCTTCGAGTAGTTGTGTGACGCCGGCGACGATGGTTTCGGCGTCGCAGCCGACCAAGCGGACCGTACCCATCGCGACGGCTTCGGGGCGTTCGGTGACGTCGCGGGTGACGAGCACCGGTTTGCCGAGGCTGGGAGCTTCTTCCTGGACACCCCCGGAGTCGGTCAGGATCAGGCAGGACTGGTCCATCAGGGCGACGAACTGCGGATAGTCGAGGGGCTCGATGAGGTGGATGTTTTCGCGGCCTGCCAGAAGACGGTGCACCGGCTGGCGTACGTGAGGGTTGAGATGGACGGGATAGACGAAGTCGACCGTTGGAAAGCGGCGAGCCAAGGTGAGGATTGCTTGGCACATCGATTCCAGGCGGTGGCCGAAGTTCTCGCGACGGTGGCCGGTGATGAGCACCATGCGGCGGTTTGCGCCCACTGCCCAGCGATCCAGCGATAGGCCGGGGATCTCCGGCGGCTGGCGACGAACTCGTTGGACAACCCATTGTAGAGCGTCGATGACTGTGTTTCCGGTGACCGAGATCGCCTGGGGTGACACGCCTTCGCCGAGGAGGTTCTGGCGGGCCTGTTCGGTCGGGGCGAAATGGTAGTCGGCCAGTCGCGTTGCGAGCACGCGGTTGATTTCTTCGGGGAAGGGCGAGTACTTGTCGCCCGTGCGCAGTCCGGCTTCGATGTGGCCGACGGGAATGCGCCGGTAGAAAGCGGCCAGCGCGGCGCAGAAGGCGGTCGAGGTGTCGCCTTGAACGACGACCATCTGGGGCTCGGCAGCCGCGAGGTACTTGTCGCAGGCTTCGACGGCGCGGGCGGTCAGTGAAGCCAACGACTGGTTGTTGCGCATTAGGGCCAAGTCGGAGTCGGCAACAACGCCAAAGACTTGCAGCACCTGATCGAGCATTTCGCGGTGCTGGCCTGTCACACAGACGTGCGGCTCGAAGCGAGGGTGCATCTGGGTGGCCAGCACCAGAGGGCACAGCTTGATTGCCTCTGGGCGAGTGCCGAATACGAAGGAGATTCTCGCCTTCTTGTGTGTTTCCTGCATTTTCGCGTCCGTGCGAGTGGTGTGGAATCCACTTACATAGGTTAGCCCATGCAACGCGGGAGGATAACGGGGTCCTGGATTGGGGTCAAGCGGAGTATTGTCCGTTGGGGGGTGGTGACGATGGGTCGCGCGAGGACGTTTGTCTTCCGTTGCACTGTGACGTTCGCGTGCCGGGGCGATATGGCTATCCCACGCGTTTGAGATATCCGTCGGGGGCAACGGTGATTAGGAGCTTGTTTTGGATGTCGGTGTCGATTTGGAACTCGGGATGGCTTTCGAGGTACTTCCAGACTGCGGTCTTGGGGTTGTCGCCCTTGCTCCACGGTCGGTCGGGGAACATGTCGTCGGGCAGGTCTTCAATGATTGTGTCGAACACGATGCAGTAGCTGTCTTTGGTGACCAAGGGGGCGTAGGCTTCGAGCTCGGCGAGCACGTGGTCGTGTGTGTGGTTGGAGTCGAGGCAGACCAAGACACGAGGGCAGTTCCTGGCGAGGTCGCAAACCTGGGCGACGACATCCGGCGCGATGCTGCTGCCCTCGATCATGTCGATACGATGGGACATGGGGTGGGCTTCGATGGCGGCGCGATTGTGGGGGCGAATTTCGATATCGATGCCGAGGACGCGGCGGCGCGGCGTGCGGGGGTCGAGCGTGGTCGATGCCTGTACGGCGTCGCAGTAATCGAGCATTGCGAGCAGAGAAGCGCTGAGGATGAGTGAGCCGCCGTGGGCGATGCCCGTCTCGATGATCAGGTCGGGCTTCACCTGCCACACGAGTTCCTGTACGGCGACGATGTCTTGGGGATACTGGATGACGGGTCGCGAGAGCCACGTGAAGTTGTAGGAGTATTTTGGCTGCGTGCTGAGTTGCATGAACTCGTGCGCGGCGAGCGCGAGCGGTGTGCCGGCATAGCTTTGAATGCGCCGGGTACACTCGTCGCGGAAGGTCTGAATCGGGTCGTCGTTCATCGCCTACCTCGCGGTTGTTGGCGGGAGCGTCTTGTTTTATGGCCGAATGGCGGGTGCCGGGAAGGCTGCGGCTACGCGACGGTCGACGGGAGCAGCTTCCTCGGGGATTGATGGTTTCATTCGAGCACCTTGACGTGCGGTACGGCAACAACGAATCGGCCACCCCACTGGCGCACGTAGGCGTGGTCCCGTACGACTTCGTCGGCGATGTTCCAGGGTAGGATGAGGACCAGATCGGGCCGATGTTGCCGGAGCACGGAAGGGGGCACTATAGGAATGTGGCTGCCGGGAAGGTATTTGCCCTGCTTCGAAGGAGCCGCATCGCAGACGTAAGGAATAAGGTCTGGTTTGACGCCGGCGAAATTGAGGAGGGTGTTGCCTTTTGCCGCGGCGCCGTAGGCCGCCACGGTTTTGCCTGACGCCTGGTGGTTGAGGAGGAAGGACAGCAAGTGGTTCTTGATGCGTTCGGGCGAGCGTTGGAAGCCGCGGTACGTTTCGGCGGATTGTAGGCCGCGGCGTTGTTCCTCGGCGAGGAGGTTGGTGACTGATGGGGCGTCGGGCCGAGGATCGTCGTGATGAACGCCGAAGACGCGAATGCTACCGCCATGCGTTGGAAGTTCGGAGACGTCGAATACGCGAAGTCCGGCGCGAGCGAAGATATGGCGAACCGTGTAGAGCGACAGGTAGGAGAAGTGCTCGTGGTAGACGGTGTCGAACTGGACGTTCTCGATGAGACGCATGAGGTGGGGGAATTCGAGCGTGATGGTGCCGCCCGGCTTGAGCAACGCGCGGAGACCTGCGGTGAAGTCATTGATATCGGGGACGTGTGCGTAGACGTTGTTGCCGACGATCAGGTCGGCCTGGCGGCCTTCGACGGCGAGGCGAGCGCCGAGGGCTTCGCCGAAGAACTGCCGAAGGACGGGGATGCCGAGCTTTTCGGCGGCGGCGGCCGTACCATCGGTGGGTTCGATGCCGAGGCAGGGGATTCCCGCGGCGACGAAGTTCTTGAGCAGATAGCCATCGTTGCTGGCCACTTCGACAACGAAGGAACGATGGTCGAGGGCGAGCCGGCGGGTGATCATCTCGGCGTAGCGGGCCGCATGGGCGAGCCAACTGGAGGACGTGGACGAGAAGTAGGCGTAGTCGGGCGAGAAAAGATCGTCGGCCTGCGCGTAGTCCTCGGTTTGGACGAGCCAACAGTGGCTGCAAACCTTGAGTTTGAGCGGGTAGTAGATCTCGGGCTTCTTCAGGTCGTCGGCGCAGAGATAGGCGTTGGACGGAGGGGCGAACCCGAGATCCAGGAAGCCGAGGTCGAGCGGGTAGTCACAATGACGACAATTCATGGGGTTCCGGAATGATCGTCTGTGACGAACGCGAGTAAGTCGAGAATGTGCACTTCGTCGATTGTCGAAAGAGGCGAGGACGCCAGTTATTCCCTAGGCCGAATTCCGACCACGGTGGCTGGCTCATGCGGCTTCTACGAGCAGGCCGGCTGCCGCCCAAGGCAAGCTCAGGCGGGCAGCACTCTGATGGTAATTGTGTAACTGTTGGGTTGTGATGGCGGCGACGTCGGCGCCGTCGTAGAAACTGCGGTACCAACGAACGGTGTGGCCGACGGCGGTCGCGACATCCCACACGGGGCGCCATCCAAGATTTATGTATGCCTTGGAGCAATCGAGTCGGAGGAGGTTCGTTTCGTGGAGCTGGGGACCGGACGCGCAGCGGACCTGGCCGGACCATTGAGTGGTGAGCATCGTGGCGACTTCGGCGACAGTGGCATGCGAATCGGCGTTGGGTCCGAAATTCCAGGCTTGGGCGTAGGTTTGTCCATCACTCTGACACAGCTTCGACGCCAGGAACAAGTAGCCGGAGATCGGTTCGAGGACATGCTGCCAGGGTCGGACGGCATTGGGGTAGCGGAGCGTCAGGGGTTCGCGGGCGACGATGCTGCGAACAAAATCGGGGACGAGGCGATCTTTGGACCAATCGCCGCCGCCGATCACGTTGCCAGCCCGCGCAGTGGCGAGACACCGATCGCCGTGGACGAAAAACGATTGTCGATAGCTGGCTGCGACGAGCTCGGCGGCGCCTTTGCTGGCGCTGTAGGGATCGTGTCCGCCCATTGGATCGGTTTCGCGGTATCCCCAGACCCATTCACGATTTTCGTAACACTTGTCGGAGGTCACGACGACGCAGGCTCGCACGGAGGGCTCCAGCCGCATGGCTTCGAGGAGGTTCACGGTGCCGCCGACGTTGGTGTCGAAGGTGTCTTTGGGAGTTTCGAAGGAGGGGCGGACGAGTGCCTGCGCGGCCAGATGGAAGATGATTTCGGGTTTGGTCTGCCGGACCAGTGCGGTCAGGGCCTGGGAGTCGCGTACGTCGAGGATTTCGTTGCGTATTCGTTCGCGGAGGCGAAGCGCGGAGAAGAGGCTGGGGTCGGTCGCGGGTTTGAGGCCAACGCCCAAGACTTGGGCGCCGAGTTCCAGCAGCCAGTGACAGAGCCAGGAGCCCTTAAAGCCTGTGGCGCCGGTGACCAGGACACGTTTTCCACGGAAGGTGGATTGGAATGGTTGCATCGGGCGACTCTCCGTGTACGTCTGGCTCGCTGCGAGTAGCAAAGGCCAGCGAGGGGTCGAGCATCGCCACGTTGCGCGCAGACGGCCTCGCAGCGAGCGCGAGTTCCCCTCTATTCGAGGGCGTGCTCCGGTCGCCGGAAGATAATAGTTCCCGGGGCGAGGGTCAAGAGAAGATGGGCAGCGTGGGGCAAGGGCTTAAGCTGCGTGGCGTGCGCCGGGTTCGGCGGCTGGCTCGAGCTCCGTGCCAGGCACGATGGGCAGGGTGCTGGAGGTGAGTCCTTCCATCACGTTGAGGAATCGCTGGGCGAGAACATCGCGGTTGAAGTCGGCCAAGACGCGTTGGCGGCCGGTTTGGCCCATCCTGGATGCCAAGCGTGGGTCATTTGCCAGGGTGAGGACGTTCTCGACGAGGGATTCGGGCGACTCGGGCTCCATGGACAGGCCGGCGCCGGACTGGAGGACGATGTCGCGGGCAGAGCCGCGAACGGCCATGATGATCGGACGCTCCATGGCCATGGTCTCGAAGATCTTGGAAGGAATGACCGTTTCGAACAGGTCGCATTTCTTTAGGTGAACGAGGCAGGCGCCGGAGCTGGCCAGCACGGCGGGCATTGTCTCCTTGGGCTGCTGGCCGGTGAAGACGACGAGTTCGTCGAGGCCCGTGGCATGGGCTTCCGCCTGGAGTCGCTGGCGGTAACTGCCGTCGCCGACCAGACAGAAGCAAATGTCGGTGCGTCCTTGTTCGCGGAGGAGGCGGGCGGCCCGAAGCACGACATCGAGACCGTGGGCCATGCCGATCGTGCCAATGTAGGAGCAGACGAACTTGCCTTGCAGATTCCAGGCGCGCAAGAACGCTTCGTCGGCCGCCCGGGGAACGAAACACCGGGGGTCGACGCCGTTGGTGATGACCGAGATTCGCCGGGCAACGTCGGCCCGTTGGAGAATGCGATCACGATATCCGTCTCCTACGGCGACGATGCGATCGGCAGCCAGATACATCCAGCGTTCGAGGCGTTCGAGCAACCGCAAGAGCCGACGATTTTGGATGGCGCCGACCGCTTGGATCGATTCGGGCCAGATGTCGCGGATCTCCAGCACGAGGGGTGCGCGGCGCAGTCGGGCAGCGATGACGCCGGCCCAGCCGCAGAAGAACTGGGGCGAAGTAGCGACGACGACATCGGGGCGAGGCAGCCACAGAGAGGCCAGAACGGCACTGACGAGATAGGAGAGGAAGTTGATGATGCGTCGTGCACTTCCGGCGTTGGGAGCCAACCAAGTCCATACGCGGACGACACGAACACCGTGCTGCATTTCGGTCTGCGGGCGCAGCCGATTGGCGTATCCAGGATAGACGACGCCATTGGGGCAATTGGGGGCACAGGTCACGACGGTTACGTCATGACCTGCGCGTGCCCAGCGTATGCAGTGATCCGAGGTTCGCGCGGCGGGTGCGTTAACTTCGGGCGGATAGTAGTGGGTGAAGAAGAGGATGCGCACGGAGAGCACTCACGCTTGGCACAGCCCCCCGCTTGCCATTTGTGGAATTGGGCGATTCGACTGGTTCCCCGAAACCTCGCAGTATTGCGGGGCGATCGGGGATCAAGGGCTGGACGAACCGTGGTGCGAATTGGCGACGGCGATGGGGATGGCAATCGCCGCGGCGATCGCGCCACCGATAACGAGCGGTCCGGTCAACAGGCTGCCGAGAGGCCGCTGGCCGCGAACGAGCCCATCGCCGACAACCACCATTGCGGCTTGCTGTGCGGCGGGGGGAGCGGTCTGGACTGTCCAGACACGATACGCGTTGACGGTGTTTCCGGAGGCGACCTGGTAGACGCCCTGCTTGAGGCCGCTGAAGGCGAACAAACCACCGGCGGTCGTCACGCCTTTGGCGACTTCCTTGCCATTCTGGTGGAGAGAGACGGGGGTTTCCGCCACAGGCGCACCTTGAGGGTCGACAACCTGACCGATCAGCATCGCGCCTTCCTGGAGTTTGACATCAGCAACTGCGGGTGCTTTTTGAGGCGCGGAGAACGCGACCGTAGGCAAGCACATACCTGCCACGGCCAAACAGACGATGAACCGCCGAAACGCCGAATCGCTAGTCATGTTTCTTCCTTCCGTGCAAAGATGGGCATACCCGCCGCCCAGTGCTATCCTTAATACGCAGTTCTAGCTTCTCCCCATGTCGCGTTGGAGACAACCACTTCTTTGGGATCACGGCGACTCATGGCTGTCGAATGACATAACTGGTGCGTGCCGTGTCTGGGAAGGGGGCTCCATGGAACGTAATTGGTAGTTCCAGGGGACTATCTCTATTTCGACTGACAAGACTATTGTTGTTGAAGGAAAGGCAGTTACCTACAGGAGCTGATCTTGGCCACCGCGCAGATGCGCGCATCGAGGGGGCTTGGGAATACTGGATAGTATTTGGAATGCTTCGATGCTGAAATGAACCCCACAAAACGATGGGCTTGGGAATAGCGACGAGGGACAGTAGCAAAAACAACGGGGCCAATCAAGGCCGTTAGGCGGCACGACGTTCTTGTTCGAGGAGTTCTGGAACGGGCGGCGAGCGGTGCGGACGTCCGAGCGAACCGGTAGCAGTCATCTGGAGGATGGGCAGTGGTTCGTCTGCGGGCTCGACGAGTTCTGGGGGGGGCACTGTCGCTGTGCGAAGTAATTGGGCGATGCGGGCGGTCAGCAGCGTCCATTCCTGGTGTGCGATCAGTTGGCGCTGCATGAGAAGAGCGGTCACGGCGGCCATGGCCAAGAGGGCTGGCCACTGCCATTGCCCGAACATGGCCGTGAAAGCGGCCGCTCCCGATGCGGTACAAAGGCCGCCGACGAACAGCATGCGTTGGGTAGCGGTGAAGCCACGGTCCTGGAGTTGGTGGTGGAGGTGTCCACGGTCGCCGGACCAGACCGCTGTACGCTTGAGCAGACGCCGGAGGATTGCCAGGGTGGTATCCAGCAGGGGTACGAACATGATTAGGAGTACGGAGGCGAGGTTGATGCTTTCCGTACTGCCGCGTGCTGCGCGAAGGGCAAGCGAAGCGACAACTAGTCCGATGAGCGTGCTGCCGCAGTCGCCCAGGTAAATCTGAGCTGGGGGGCGATTATACAGGAGAAAACCGGCCAAACCGCCGGCCATTGCCAAGGCGAGAACGACAACCTCGATATGGCCTTGGGTGGCGGCGATGGCCGCGAGGGTGAGCGACATGACGATTCCGGCGGTGGATGCCAGCCCGTCGCTGCCGTCAAGCAGATTCGTGGCGTTGATTCCCAAGAGGAGCCATGCGACCGTGCAGGGAGCGGCGAACCATCCGAGATTCAGCTCCCAACCGAAGCAACTGATCTGGTCGAGGCTGAAGCCAGCGAAGACGATCGGTAGGATTGCCAACAATTGACCGGGAATCTTCCCCGAAGCGGAGAGCGGATGCCGGTCATCGATCATTCCGACGAAGCAGAGGATAGCGGCGGAGATAATGAGTGCGGCCGTCAGGGAGAGACTCGCTGATCGGAGCGAGGGCTCGATGAAGAGGAAGATGAGTGCGGCCAGCGTGAAGCCGGCATAGACGGCGGCTCCCCCCCATAGTGGTATCGGACGGGCATGCAGTCGTCGGACGTTGTCGGGGCGGCTGATGGCTCCGAACGTCCAGGCGAGATGCTTGACCAATGGTACGAGCGCTACGGTGCCGACGAAAGACAGGCATACAAGAGCGCCTATCTCCATAGCTGAAGCCTCCTTTCTTCTACTCTCTTCTCGTTGCTAGTCTTTGGGGGCTCTGCCTTGATCGGCGACCGCGATGAGGCCGTTGAGATCTGTCCGTTTATCTCAATAGCATCCCGATGGGGCGGTTCCGGCCAAGTGTTGCCCACGTATCGGCTATAAAGGTCGCGGAGTTTAGTCAATCTTGCCGGCCAGAGGTAGACGAATTACTTCTTCTGGCGAGAATATCGCGGGAGGAGGACAAGGGGACGCGAACGGGGTGTGCATGTGTGCCACACGCGTTCGGCTCACCGCTGGTACGCGTAGGAGGGCGTCGGGCGGCGCAGCAGTTGCGGCGTTGGCGAAGGCGCCGATCGCGGCTGGAGGAGCTTTCTGCGAGATGGTACTTGTTGAGAAATTGTGCATGCCGAGGTGAAGAGGCTTGTTTGCGTGAGCTCGGCCACGAGGATGGGGGCCATAGGCGGGAGCGATCGTGCGGGTTTCGCTCGGCTCGACGGTACCGCGTCGGGTTTGCGCCGATTGCGCGACTTGCGTAGCACCGGGTTGTGCGCGAGAATGCCCGAAGCGAAGGTGAAGAATAGAGGGTTTCTTCATCCAACGCTATCTTATTGAGGATCGCACAAATAGTAGGCCTGGTGGGCTCACGAAGACATCACGAATAACGGGCTTCCGCTAGTCGCCCTGGTGCTACTACTCGTGCGACGGTCAATAGGAAGGGTGCGTAAGGAGCGGGTTGGGCGTCAATTAGGAAGGGATCGCTGGGTACAGGAGGTAGTGGGTGATGAGTACCGAGGTTGGTGAGCTGGTGTTTTTGCGGCAGTTGGCACCTCGTTACGCGGTGCCCGTGCCGGAGTTTCTCGAGTGGCCTGCAGACCGGAAGGCGATCCAGGAGTGTCTGGGGCGCTGGAGGGGGGCGGTGGCCAAGGCCGATGTCCTGGCGGGAGGGCGAGGCAAAGCGGGGTTGATCGAGCCGGTGAGCTCGACGTCGGATGCGCTTCGCGCGTTGAAACGGCTCTCCGACGCGGAGCTGAAGGGGCGGCAGGCGAGGAGTTCGTACCTGGTGCAGAGTGTGCCAGCCCGCTACGAGATCTATTCGGCGATGACGTACGACACGCGGTGTCTGTCGCCGGTGATCACGCTGTCGCTGCGAGGCGGGATGGACGTTGAGTCGATACCGGACCAGGACAAGCGGACGTTTCCGGTGGACGTGTACCAGGGATTGGACGCGTACCAGGCAGGGGAGCTGTTGGAAGCGTTGGAGTGTCCGCGGGCGGTTATTAGTCCATTGGCGCGGGCGATGGTGAACTTGTGGGACATGTTTATCACGTCGGGGATGCGGATGTGCGAAGTGAACCCATGGCGGATCACGCCGGAGGGACAGCCGGTCGCCTGCGACTTCAAAGCGGTCTTCGACGAGGCGAACTTCAAGCACCGCAACTTGGAGCTGGACTTGCCGGAGTATCCGGAGAACGTGTCGGAGTTTCAGGAGGAAGTGGACCGCTGGAACGCCAAGTCATATCAGGGGCAGGCGCACGTGAGCGACTTGGGCGGCAGCGGAGTACTACCGCTTCTGTTCGGGGGCGGAGCGTCGACGATCATCACGGAGACGCTTGTGCAAGCGGGTGGGGACCCGATGTTTCTTTCGGATTTTGGGGGCAATCCACCGTATCAGCGAATGCGGGGGACAGCCGACCTTTGCTTCAAGCACAAGCTGGCTCAGGCGACCGTACTGTTGATTTTGGGAGGCAAGGCAAACAACACGCGGGTGGACATTACCTTCCAGGCGATCGCCGATTCGCTGGCGGAGCACGCGCACCGGCGGAGCGAGGAACTTCCGGTGATTGTGGGCCGCGGGGGGCCGCGGTTGGTGCATGGGTTGCTGGCGCTTCAGCGATGTCTTGAGGAGTTGCATTGGCCGTATGCCATTTTCGGGCATGATACGCCGATCACCATGGTCGCGCAATACGCGGGCCAGCTCAGTCAGTATCTCACCAGTCAGTCGGCAGACAGGAAGGCTTCGTGATGCGCGCCAAGACACTTACCGATTTGTTGCGGCAAGGCGATCGAATCGCCGTATCGAATATCACCGGTCGGGAAGCCGGAAAAGTGACCGAGGTGAGCCACCGTTACGGCGAGAACATCGTGGGCGGATGGGCCCTGGGGCGAGGGGGCGTGGCGATTCCTATGGAGCAGCAGGCCTCGCTACCGGTGTTCTCGGACTACGCGGAACTGTTGGAGCAGCTTCCGGCTGAGCGGCATCCGAACAAGATCGTCATTTATTCGCCGCCTGAGGCGGTGTATGGCGAGATCAAGAACGTGGTGAAGGCGTCGGTGGGCGTGGAGACGATTTACATTATCACGGAGAGGGTGTCGATCGAGGTTTCGGCGAAGATTCACCGGCTCTGCGAGGCCGAGAACATCGACGTGATCGGGTGCAACACGCTGGGAGTGATCAACGTGCAGGAGCACGTTCGGATCGGTGCGGTGGGAGGCGACAGTCCGGAAGAGACATTTCAACCGGGCAGCGCGACGATCATCTCGAACAGCGGGAACATGGTCAACACGATCGCGTCGTATCTGTACGGGGCAGGGATCGGGACGCGGTTTGGGATTTCGACGGGGAAGGATCAACTGATCCTGACGCCGCTTCGTGAGTTGTTGGAGTTGGCGCTGGCGGATGAGTTGACGCGGGTGATTGTGTTGTATGTGGAGCCGGGTGGTCTGTACGAGCAAATCGCCGTACGGTGGATGGAGGAGATCGGGTTTTCGAAGCCGGTGATCGTTTATGTGGGCGGGACGATCGCCGATCAACGGAGTTTGTCGTTGGGACATGCCGGCGCCGTGGTGGAAGGGGTGGGTACTCGGGCGGTGGAGAAGATTGCGCTTTTCGACGCGTATTTTGGCGTAGAGGCCTTCGCGCCGGGGATGGTGTTCGCTCCGGAACAGCCGCCACGGCGAGGCTTGCGGGCGCAGGCGCTGCACGATTTGCCGGAGGCGGCGCGGGTGGTGTACGACGCGTTGGGCTACGAGCGCGACTACAAGCAGTATACACCGTTGCGGCTGAATCCCTGGCTGAAGAACATGGGGAAGCTGGGGACGCGGCTGCCGCCGGCTTTGGTGCTGGGCGAGGGGACGATTCCTTCACCGTACAAGGAGCAGATCGAGCAGTTCCACAAGACGCAGTTCGGCCGGCTGCCAGCACGGCGAGATATGCGCAATGCCAGCCACGCGTCGTCGAACGACGGGGCCACGCCGCGGATCTACGGGCACAACGTGCTACGGCTGATGGAGACGAGCTCGTTCGGTCACGCGGTCATCCTGGCGTGGACAGGGCATCCGCCGGCGCGGCCGTTCGAGGCCGAGTTGGTGGAGAAGCTGCTGATTGCCGCGGTGACGAACGGACCGGGGACGATCTCGGCCCAGGCGGCCAAGTTGTCGACGTCGGCGGGCAACAGCCCACACACGGCGATGATCGCGACACTGGCGACGATCGGCGACGTTCACGGCGGCAACGGGAAGGAGGCGATTGCCTTCATGATCGATGCGTTTGCGAACTCACGACTGGTGGACCCGTACGACGTGTCGCTCAAAGAACTTGTCGAGCAGAAGGCGAAGCAGGTGGCGGGCGAGGCGATCCGCACGAAACGATCGGCGGCCGAGCGGGACGTGGCGTTTCAGCGGCTGCCTTGCCTGGGGCATCCGGTCTATCGGACGGAAGAAGTGAACTATGATCCGCGTGAACAGGTGATTTGGGGGCACCTGGGGAAGATCGGCGTGTACCATGCGTTCCTGGATTTCTACCACGAGCTGGCGGTGGCCTTGCGCGACTCGGGAGTGACGCGGAACGTGCTGGCGGTGAACGTGGATGCGGCGATAGCGTGCGTTTGGCTAGGAATCTGTTGGCCGCTGTTGTGCGACAAGAAGCTGACGGTCGAGCGGGCGAAGAATATTGCCGTGGCGGCGTTCGCGTTGGGGCGCGTGGCGGGCGGCGCAGGAGAATACTTCGACCACGCCGATTTCGGTCAGCCGATGGATATGCGGATTCCCGTGTCGCAGTGCACGGCGTTGACGTCGGATGTGCGGGAGGGGGAGGAGATGTGAGGGGCGGGTGAGAGGTGCTTGGCCGGGATGGCGGGGGCGGCCGAGGACTGGGTATTGGTTTTCGGTTGAGGCGGAGACTGTGGCCATGATGCTTGAGGGAATCGTTCCGTTTCTGTTGGTTTCGGTCGTCGCGACCGCGACGCCCGGGCCAGCGGCGCTTTGCGTGTTGTCGGCAGGCATGTCGAACGGGCTGCGGGGCTATGGGCCGGGGACGCTTGGCATTCTCTGCGCCGACGTTCTGTATTTCGTGCTCTCGATGGCGGGGCTAGGTACGTTCATCCTGGCTTCGTACCACTTGTTCCTAGCGATCAAGTGGGCTGGGGCGGCCTATCTGGTTTGGCTGGGGCTGCGTTTGTGGTGGGTTGCCCTGGCTCGGGCCGGCGAGGGCGTCGTGGAAGCGAAGCGAACGCCGTCGCGGACGCGGTGGCTCTCTGGCGGGTTCATGGTTCACGCGGCCAATCCCAAAGCGCTGCTCTACTTTGGCTCGATCGTTCCGCAGTTTCTGAATCCCAAAGATGCGCTGCTTCCGCAGATCGCTACGCTGGGGGCCATCCACATGCTGACGGCATTGGTCGTTTTGACGACCTATGGAGTGTTTGCCGCTCGGATCCGTGTGTACGCGAGGAACCCGTGGTTCTTGCGGTCGCTCTACGGTGTTTCGGGGTCGATGTTGGTTGTGACGGGGGCGGGACTGGCGTTGTTGAAGAAGAGCGGGGAGTGAGCGGGGCCTATGTCGGCGGTGGTTGGGGCGGTCAGGCGGGCGGTGATTCGGCAGCGGCCGTTTCTTGGATGAGTCGCCAGGCTGCTTCCACGTGGCGGCGCTGCGTGTTGGTTTGTCCGATGGAAAATCGCAGCGTCAGCTTGTCGTCGAGTCGCGTGTGGGTAAGGAGCAGACGGCCGGATGCGTTGAGGGAGTCGAGGATTCGCTGGTTGACGGCGTCACCGCCGACGTGGCGGAAGCAGACCAGCCCGAGCCGTACGGGGGCCGCCAGCTCGAATCGAGGATGCTCTTGCACCCAATCGGCAAATTCGCGGGCCAACTGGACGTGGAGGCGGATTCGCTCCTGAAGCCCTTCGATGCCGAACGAGCGGATTACGAACCAGAGCTTCAGGGCACGAAAGCGCCGGCCCAAGGAGACCTGCCAGTCGCGATAGTCGATGACGGCGCCCGACTCGGTTGCCTTGTTGCGCAGATACTCGGGCAGGATGCTGAGGGTACGGATCAACTGCGAGCGGTCGGCCACGTAGAAGCAGTCGCAGTCGAAATTAGTGAACATCCACTTGTGTGGATTGAAGCAGTAGCTGTCGGCCAGTTCGAGTCCGTCGAAGAGGTGTCGGAACTCGGGGCACAGCCCGGCCGTACCTGCCAGCGCGGCGTCGACGTGGAGCCAGATGCCGTGCTGGCGGCAGATGCGTCCGACGACGGGCAGGGGATCGACGGCCGTGGAAGAGGTGGTGCCGATCGTGGCGCAGGCGAAGCACGGCCGCAGGCCGGCCTTCTGGTCGGCGAGGATTGCCTCTTCGAGCCGATCGGGGCGCATGGCGAATTGGTCGTCGACCTCGATCAGCCGTAGGTTCTTCGTGCCCAGTCCGGCGATACGGACGCTCTTCTCCACGGAGGAGTGGGTCTGGGAGGAAACGTAGGCGGCCAAGGAGCCGTCGGCGCCGTTGAGGTTGCTTTGGCCGCCGGTAGCGCGTTCCCGGGCGGCGAGAATCGCGCACAGGGCGGCCGATGAGGCGCTGTCCTGGATGACGCCGCCACCGGTGGAGGTTGATCGGAAGTGCTGCGGGAGGTCGAGCGCGTCGACGAGCCAATCCAAGACGTGGGTTTCCAACTCGGTGCAAGCGGGGCTAGTGGCCCAGAGCATTCCCTGGACACCAAATCCGGCGGAGAGCAACTCGCCGAGGATGGATGGGCCGGAATTGTTGGACGGGAAGTAGCCGAAGAAATTCGGCGACTGCCAATGGGTGATCCCGGGCAGAATGATCTGTTCGACGTCGCGGAGGATGTCGTCGAACGCCTCGCCTTTGAGAGGCGGCGCCGGCGGAAGGTGCGAGCGGACCTCGCCCGGCTCGACCTGGGAGGCCACCGGGTACTGTTCCACGTTCTGAAGGTAGTCGGCGATCCATTCGATCAGGCGGTGGCCCGCGCGTCGAAACTCGTCTCCATTCATGGCTGTTTCCTCGATAATCGGCGCCAGTGTGGCGAGGGATGCTCACCAAGCAGGCGGCGGGCAGCGCTAGCACTGAGAGCCGAAGTCGGCTTCGAACGCTTCGGCGAGCTTTGCTCCCCAGTTGTTCAGGGCTTTGAGCTTGCCGGTGAAGAACCGCAGTACGGGCGGTTCGTGGGTGAACTTCAGCCCACCAATCAGATTTCGATGCTCGTACAGCCAGGCGAGACGATCGACGACGTAGTCCATGTGGGAGACGGTGTAGACGCGACGCGGAACGGCGAGCCGGCAGAGCTCGACATCGGAAAGGACGTCGTTGCCGTCGGCATCGCGGTCCATGGAGATTGTGCCTCGCTCCATGCCACGCGCGCCGGAGACGAGGTAGAGGGCGGCCACGAGGGATCCGGCCGTGTATTCAGCCTGGGGCACGTGGGGTAGGAACTTCATGGCGTCGACGTGGCCGGCCAGCCCGCCCGGCGGGGTGACGGCGGGAAGGTTGCGTTTGACCATTTCGTTGACGAAGTAGGCGATCAGGTCGGCCGAGCTGCTGGCGACCTCGTAATCGACCATTTCGCGGAGGCCGACGGCCATGGCTTCGATCTCTTTGGACGACATGCCGCCATAGGTGATGAAGCCTTCGTAGACGGGGAGCCACGCCTTGAGCTGTTCGAAGTACTCCGGATTGTTCGTGGCGATGAGTCCGCCGCGGACGCAGGTACTCTTTCGTCCGGAAAGATAGATGAGATCGGCTTGGTCCATCATCTCATGAACGATGTCGGCGACAGAGACGTCGGCGTAGCCCGGCTCTCGGCGCTTGATGAAATAGGCGTTTTCCGAGATCAGGCTGCAATCGACGATCACAGGGATCTTGTGCGGGGCGGCGATCTTCTTGACCTCTTTAAGGTTGGCCATCGAGAAGGGCTGGCCGCCGATGAGGTTGGTCGTAGCTTCCATGCGGATGAAGGCGATGCCCTTGGCTCCTTCCTTGGCGATCACTGCGCGGAGCTTGTCGAGGTCGAGATTGCCTTTGAAGGGATTGTCGCTGGTGGTTTTGAGGGCTTCGTCGGTGAAGATCTCGAGGACCTTACCGCCGGCCATCTCGAAATGGGCCTTGGTCGTCGTGAAGTGGTAATTCATCGGGATGACCTGGCCGGGCTTGACGAAGATCTTGGCCAGGAGGTGCTCGGCAGCGCGGCCCTGATGTGCCGGAACGTAGTAGTCGAAGCCGAGGATCTCTTTGACGGCGTCGCCCAGCTTGTAGTAGCTTTCGCCGCCGGCGTAGGCATCGTCGGAGACCATCATGGCGGCCAACTGATTGTCGCTCATCGCGTTTGTGCCGCTGTCGGTGAGCATGTCGATGAACACGTCGCGGGTACGCAGAAGGAACGTGTTGTAGCCGCCTTCCTCGATCGCGCGGAGCCGCTCGCGTATGGGCGGAAGCTGCGTCTTCTGCACGATACGGATTTTGTGCATCTCGATGGGGATTAACTTACCGCTGGACAGCTTGACTTCCACGGAGAGCTCCTTTGACAGTTGAGAGTGAAGAACACCTGCGGGTGCCCGGCGGATTGCCGCAGAAAATCTGCGAAATGCGACCGCAGCCGCAGGTTGTGCTTCGGCCTTAGGCGGTTGTGCCAGGTACTGACACGGGATGTGGCAGCACAAGACGCTTGCACAGGTCGCACAATGTAAAACCGCGACCGGTGATCACAGCCGGGGGCCCCACCGATCGCGGCTTGACATTGTGCATTCCAATCGAACTAGTATCCTCCAGCAGTAGGGCACCGTCAAGAAGATGGCGCGCCAGGACTGGACCTGCGGAGTGGGATATGCCGGTACAGCAAGGTGGTTCATTGCGGGTTTCGGAGATTGTGGCAATAATGGGGGGGCAACTGAGAGATCGAGATTGGAGGCTCGTGACGCCCGCCGCCGACGCTTGCGACGCTGATGTTTTCCCAGCGCCAGTGACGGTCACTTTTCCTTCCTTTGCCCTACCGCTGCCAGAGCCCTCTGAGCATTGAGTGTTTGCGCACGTGCTTGGGCTTGTGACGCGAATCATCCCGTGTGACCTCATGAGCATGCCTTGGTCCCCCGCTTCCTGGCAGTCGAAGCCGCTTCGGCAGCGGGTTACGTATCCGGATTCGGAGGCGCTGCGCGCCATATTGGCAAGCTTGGCCGAGTTACCGCCGTTGGTGACGAGTTGGGAGGTTGAGTCGCTAAAGAGCCAGTTGGCCGGGGCGTCGCGGGGAGAGCGATTTCTGTTGCAGGGCGGGGATTGCTCGGAGAGTTTCGCCGACTGCCAATCGACGGTCATCGCCAACAAGCTGAAGATCCTTCTGAAGATGAGCTTCGTGCTGGTCTACGGGTGTCGGAAGGCGGTGATCCGCGTGGGACGATTTGCCGGGCAGTATGCCAAGCCGCGATCGGCGGAGACGGAAACGGTTGACGGCGTGACCTTGCCTACGTATCGCGGCTCGTTGATCAACCGGTCGCGGTTCAGTCCGGCGGATCGGATTCCGGATCCCGGGCTGTTGTTGGAGGGGTATCATCGAGCGGCGTTGACGATCAATTTCATTCGCGGGTTGGTCGACGGCGGGTTCGCCGACCTGCACCATCCCGAGTTGTGGAATCTGGCCTTCGTCAACCATGCCGGGCAATCGAAGGACTATTTGGAGATCATCGACTCGATCAGCAACGCGGTTCATTTCATGGAGACGGTCGCGGGCCGCCGGCTGGACGAGCTGACCCGGGTCAATTTCTACACGAGCCACGAAGGTCTGCACCTGGACTACGAGCAGGCCCAAACGCGAATCGTTCCACGGCGGCCAGACAAGTGGTACAACTTGAGTACGCATTTTCCATGGATCGGCGATCGCACGCGCTCGCTTGACGGTGCGCACATGGAGTACTTTCGCGGAATCGCCAACCCGATCGCAGTGAAGATCGGGCCGTCGATCAGTCCTGAGGAGCTGGTCGCACTGATCGACCTTCTTAATCCGGACAACGAGCCGGGCCGGCTGACGCTCATTCATCGCTTCGGTGCGAAGAAGATCGGCGAGTACTTGCCGACGTTGGTCGAAGGTGTTTTGCGCGCGGACAGGCACGTGTTGTGGTGTTGTGACCCGATGCACGGCAATACGCTCTTGACCAAGAGCGGCGTCAAAACGCGGTCCTTTGACGAGATCTTGAGCGAGCTGCACCAGGCGTTCGATCTTCACCAGGAATTGGGTACGATTCTCGGCGGAGTGCACCTGGAGCTGACAGGGGAGAACGTGACGGAGTGCATCGGGGGTGCGATGGGACTGAGCGAAGCGGATCTAGGAAGGGCGTACCAGAGCGACATCGATCCGCGACTCAACTACGAGCAGTCGCTGGAGACGGCGTTCTGCATCGCAGGGCGAATGAGCAAGGCGCGTCGGACTCGCGGGTCTTGATGGCGATTGAACTGGCGCTCGGATCTCGGCAGGCGCGATCACCGTGGGCGCATTGTGCGTTGACGGTATGGCTTCCGCCTGCTGGATCGGGGTTACTTGGTTTGGACGATGCGGACGGGGCCGAGGAGGCCGCTGGGGAGGCTTTCTTGCTCGAACTTGGCGGCGCGGTCGTCGTAGCAGAGGCCCTTTTTCAGGTGGGCAAAATGCTCGCGGGCGGCCGGGTCGAGGAGGGCATTGGCCAGAGTGTTGGTGACGATCATGCGCAGTTGGTTTCGGCCGGGGCGGAGCTTGCCGGTGAGATCGACGGCGAAGGGTGCCCAGATGCGGCGGCCGACGGGCTGATCGTTGAGGAAGACTTGGCAGACGTATTGAACGTTGCCGAGTTCGAGGCGCGCGCCGGAGACATCGGATTGGGGGTTCCAATCGAAGGTGGTGGCGTACTCGGCATCGCCGCTGAAGCCGGCACCAAGTGTGTCGCGCCAATCGCCGAGTTCGACGGGTTTGGCCTTGGTGTCGGGGAGGGAGCGGACTTCGTAATCGTTTTCGCCTATGCGGTACTGGCGTAGCGGACGGAGGGTCCAGCCGGATTTGAGCGAAAGCAGTTCCTGGCCGCTTTCGGGACGCAATGGGGCGTCGGGTTGGCTGCCGAAGAGAATGACCATGGAGCCGCAGGGCTCAAAGACGAGATCGGCCGCGGAGCCGGAGGCGTCGGTTCGCGTGGTCAGGGGGCGACGTAGACCTTCTTCGAGGTCGCACACCACGGCGGGCGTGGTTTCCTGGAAGTGGGCCGTGACGGAGACGGGGCGATCGGCCTGATTGGTGAGGAAGTATAGGGCCATGTGGTCGCCGGCCTGCTTGCAGACGCGGATGTCGGCGCAGGCGGGATCGAGGCGAACCAGCGAAGCGGGGAGCTCGGCGGCCTTGTCCAACGGGGCGATGACGATGCGTCCGCGGCCGACGGAAATCTCGGACTGGTCGGGCTTGGCGGAGACTCCGGCGGCGTCGAGGAGGTTCTTTGTGCCGCCATCGGCCTGCGGAATGCCCTCGACGGCGATGACGGTGGCACCGCTCTTGGCGAGTTGGGCGAGGCCGTCGAGCGCGGCCGGTTCCATCCAGGCGGTGACAGGGACGATGACGGTGTCGTAGCGCATGGGGCCGACGGCCAGGACGCCGTTGTCGACGCGGCCTTCGCGGCCGGAGAGGACGTCATCGTCGATGAAGTCGAATTCGCGCTGGCGGCTGAGGAGGGCTTCGGCAAGGCCATCGTGCAAGCGGATGGCACGCTCGCGGTCGCTTCCGCCAGCCCAAATGCTGCGAACATCGTAGTAGACGGCGATGGAAGAGACGGGCTGGCCGCGGGTGAGGAGGTAGCCGAGGCGGGCCGTGTAGGTGTTGAAGATATCGAGGTACGGCCAGAGAGGGTTCGTGGGGCCGAAGTGTGGCCGTTCGCCAGGCATCAGGTGATCGCGAGTGGAAAGCGGGTAGCAGCCGACGACGGTGACGTTTGTGCCGCGGACGTACTGGTGATCGGTGACCCAGCGCATTTGCGTGGGGGTGATACCGCTGCCGTAGACGCAGAACGATTCGGTGAGGACCAGCGGCTGGCCTTTCTGCCGGGCGACGGACGAGGCGTATTTGGCGAAGGGACGGCTGGCCACGCCGGGGAAGAGTTGCCGCCAGATGACGTCGGTGCCGGGCAGGTCGAGCCCACGAAGCGAGCGGAGGATGTGCCCGTAGCCGTAGGTGGCGTTGCCGATGGGCTCGTTCTCACCGTTGAGGTGTCCGGAGGATTGCAGGTGGTTGGCGGCGCACCAGGCGCGGATGGGCTCCAGGTAGCGCTGGCGGAAGAGGGTTGCCCGGACGTCGTAGTAATCTAGCAGGACGCGGATTCGCTCGCGTTTGTCGGCGGGATTGGCGGCGGGGGGGACGCCCGGGCCGAGGATCTTGGGAAGCCAGGGCACGAGATCGTAGCCCTTGGCGGCGGCGAAGAACTGGGCGAAGTCGTCGGTCCAGGTGAGTTGGCTGTCGGGATTGGCCGGGAGAGCTCCAGGCTCGTCGGTGAAGGTGTATCGGATTGCCTGGCCGAAATAGTCGCTAAGGAAACGCTTGTAACCTTCGTGCGTGAGGTCGAGGAAGGTGCGGGTGGCGTCGGCGGAGAGGAGGTCGGCGTAGCCGCGCCGCTGGACGACGAAGAGACGGAGTCTCGCGTTGGCAGGGATGTTGCCGATCGACTGGCCGGGGCGGTAGACCTGGCAGGCATCCTGGGTGGAGACGGCAGCGCAGACGGCGTCGGCAGGGACGACATAGGGGGTGTTGGGCTTGGGTTGGACTTCTTCGCAGCGGAGCACTTTGGCGGCCGCCTTGGGATTGCGATGCGTGACGCGGCCGCAGGCGCTACCGGAGGGCCATCCGCCTTCGTCGTACAGCCAGAAGTTCATGCCGAGTCGCTGGCTTTCGGCAGCCGCGTTTCGGACCATTTTGAAGTAGGGCTCAGTCAGATAGGTGGGTTCCAGGCGCGTGCCCATGGTTGTTGGCCGAAACTCGGCCGGCTCGGGCAGCATGCAGACGGACCGCATGCCGTGGGCGTGCATTTCGCGGAGCTGGTCGGTGATTGTGGCGGCATCGATCCTGTCGTTCCAAACCCAGAAGGAGCCGGGCCAGAAGAGGGCAGGCGGGTTCTGGAAGCCCTGGGGGTCGAATTGCCAGGGCGTCTTCGGGTTCTCTGAAGCGAGCGCTGCAGAGTTGAGCATGACGATGAGGCAGCAGAGGGCCTTGGTCTTCACGGCAGATCGCTCCCTGGGGTTGTGATATGGCGAGTGGGCGGGTTGCCCGGTGCGGGTGGTCATGGTTTCGCGCGGTGCGAGGCGTATAGAGAATTGTAATCGGCCGGTCGCGGCATCGCAAAGCGTTGGGTGGGGTGTGGCGGGTTCGCGTTGATTGAGGCGAGGGGGTGAGAGGGGGGCTGGCGGGGATCGTCGTGCTTCTCTGGATGAACCGGCAAGCAGGGAGCCGGTGTGTTGACTTTGACGCGGGTTGCGGCGAGATTACGGGGTAATCTGCGCCCGGTGCAGGTGAAAGTAGACGACGTTGAGCGAGTGACGAGATTGCCAGAGGAGTGATGCCATGCCGATCCATCTTCGAGTGATGCTGCTGAGTCTGTGTGTGGCGACGTGGTCGTCGAGCGCGGTTGCAGAAGATGGGATTTGGTTGGAGGAAGGCCGGGCGCGCCTTGTGGCGGGGACTGTTGAGCGCACGATCGATCTGGCGGGCGGTCAGCCGGCTACGACCAGCCTGAAAGTTGCCGGCCAGGAGATGCTGGCGGAACGTGCGCGGGAATTCAGTGTGAGGATCGCGCGGGCCGAACCGAATCGACGTCCGGCGGGAGTGAAGGCGGGTGTGGGCGGGACGATCGACAGCGTGGCGACGTTTCGGCCCGGCAAGCACGTGGATCCGGCGACGTACGACGACCGTGAGTTGGGCATCGAGGTGCAATGGGTGGAGCCGGCGTCGATCGCGTCGGGCGCGTGGTCTGGATCGTTCGACAGCCTCCGACACGAGATCACGCATCCTCGCCAAGGCGTGACGCGGTTGAGCATCACGGCGGCAGCGAAGCCGGGGCAGGCGATGGGCAAGGTGACGATGCGGCTTTGCTACGAGATCTACGAACATCATCCGGTCGTGCGCAAGTGGATCGAGGTGGCCAACGAGGGTGACAACTGGCTGAGGCTGGATCATCTGTGGATCGACGATTTGGTTTTGCGCCCGGAGGTCGCCAATCGTACGTTGTTGACGCCGGTAGAGTACGGCGCCGATGCGAGCGTGGTCGGGTTTGCGAATGAAACGGGGACTTTGGGGCTGATCGCGGGGAGTGAGGTGCCGTCGGCGTTGCGGATCATCGCGATGCAGGGCGCGATGGGGTATCGTCCTGAGTATTTTGAGTGGATTCTTGGGCCGGGGGAGAGCTTCGTTTCGGAGCCGGTCTTTCAGTATGCGTTTCAGGGAGCCGTGGAGAAGACGGCTTCGGCCGAATCGAGGCCGATGGATCGCACGTTGGAAGGGCCATATATGGAGTTTCTGCACACGTACGTGGGCGTCGCCGGCGACGATTCGCCTTACGATGCACCGCAGTGGCTGACGTGGGCGAATTTTGGTCCGAACCTGGACGACGCCTTGATACGACAGATGGCCGATCTGGCGGCGAAGGCGGGTTTTGTGCAGTTTCTGATCGACGACGGGTGGCAGCAGGAGCGGCTGGGAACGCAGCCAAATACGCGAACGTTTCCGGACTTTGCGGCGACATGCAAGTACATCGAGTCGCGGGGGTTGAAGTTGGGGTTGTGGCTTTCGTGTTTTCGCGATCCGGATTCGCCGGACTTGGCGCAGTTTCCGGACGCGCGAACGGTGCCGCTGGTGAAACGGCTGGGCGGATTTGGGATGAGCTTCGCCAGTCCGTGGCGCGACTATTATGTGGATGACCTGGTGCGTCTGCACGATGCGTTTGGCGTGGTGTACTTCAAACAGGACTTCAGCAATATCATCTATGGCGACGTCGGGGTGGGGCACGAGGGACGCAGCCGGAAGGATTCGTTGTTGCGGAGTTTGCGGCGGCTGTTGGAGGTGCAGGACACGCTGCGCCGGCGCATGCCCAATGTGACGGCGCAACTGACGCACGAGATCTATTGGGACACGCCCGGGTTGCCGTGCGACTTGGCGGTGGTGAAGCACGTAGCCCGATATCACGTGGCACCGAACGCGTGTTTCGGGGCGTATCGACCTAGCGGCGCGGAGGGGAAGCCCGGGCCCGATCCGGCGGAACTCCGCGCGCAGTTGCGGGCGGGCTGTCTAGACGCTCGGGAGCGGTTCTACTCGCATCGGGGGCTACCGGTGGCTTGCCTGGAGTTCTACGGAGCTGCGACGGTGAACTATCGGGGCAGTCTTACGCCCGAGACGCAAGACCGGCAGATTTGCAGTTGGCTGATGGGCGCGCCGTTGGTGTTTTCGGGCGATTTGTCGACGCTGACCGAGGAGAATCTGGGGCGGTATCGGCAGCGGTTTGAGCTGGTGAAGCGGCTGCAAGATCAGTATGGTATCTACCAGCATTTCCAGTTTAGCGGTGTGCCTGCGCCGACGGATATGGACTGGCACTGGTGGGGAAAGCTCAACAAGGAGGGATGCGGCGCGGTCGTGGTGGTGCGCGGGAGCGGGGGCGCAGAGCATCGGGCGGTGAATATTCCGTGGGTGAAGAGTGACGGGGTGTATCGGGTGACGACCTTGCTCGAAGGCAAACCGCTGGGGATTTTCAAGGGGAGTCGGTTGCAGGCAGGGGCTGTCGATTTGGCATTGGCGGCGTTCGGGCAGGAGATTCTCGAAGTGGCGCCGGCGACGAGTGAGTGAGCGGAGCGTAGGTCTTCTGGAATACGATATCCCTGTGGACGTCGCGGTGAAAGCCGAGGCGGTGAAACATGCCCAGTAATAGTCCGTATGAGTCGCCGATTGCCGATGCAGCCAGTGCGTCGGGTGGGTCGCGTGGCACGATGTATGTGGTGCTCATCAGCCTGGTAGCAGCGATGGGCGGATTGCTGTTTGGCTACGACTGGGTGGTGATCGGCGGCGCGAAGCCGTTTTTTGAGAAGTACTTCAGCCTGGACAGCGAAAGCCTGCGGGGATGGGCGAACAGTTGCGCGCTGTTGGGATGCCTGGCGGGGTCGATTCTGTCCGGCGGGTTGAGCGACCGGTTCGGGCGCAAGAAGCTGCTTCTAGCGTCGGGGGTGCTGTTTGCCGTGTCGTCGGTGTTCACGGGGTGGGCGTACAGTTTTCACGCATTCGTGGCGTGGCGGATCGTGGGCGGGGTGGCGATCGGCATGGCGTCGAATTTGTCGCCGGTGTACATCGCGGAGATCGTGCCGGCGCGGCTGCGGGGACGGCTGGTGGCCATGAACCAGTTGACGATCGTGATCGGGATTCTCATGGCACAGATTGTGAACTGGCTGATCGCCGAGAATGTGGCTGAAGGGGCGACGGCAGAGATGATCCGGCAATCGTGGAACGGACAATACGGATGGCGATGGATGTTTGCGGCGGTGGCGGTGCCTTCGGTGTTGTTCTTCGTTTTCACACTGTTCGTGCCCGAAAGTCCACGGTGGCTGGTGAAGAACGGCAGAGACGACTTGTCGCGGAAGATCCTGGCGCGGATCGGCGGTGCCCGGCACGCGGAGACCGAGCTGCGCGCGATTCGGGAGACGCTGGCGAAGGAGGAGATTCAGCGGGTGCACTTCGGCGATCTTCTGGATCGCAAGCTGGTGGGGGTGCTGTGCATCGGCTGCACGTTGGCCGTGCTGCAGCAGTGGAGCGCCGTCAACGTGATCTTCAATTATGCGGAGGAGGTTTTCAAGGAGGCGGGATACGGGGTGAGCGACATCATGTTCACGATCGTCATTACCGGCGCGATCAACCTGGTGTGCACGCTGGTGGCCATGGGAACGGTGGACCGGTGGGGGCGGCGGCCGCTGATGCTGGTGGGCTTGCTGGGCATTGCGGTGTCGCACTTGCTGCTGGGCGGGGCGTATTTTGCCGGGATGAAGGGACCGGTGGTGGTGGCGTTTGCACTAGCGGCGATCGGCTGCTACGCGATGACGATCGCGCCGGTGGTCTGGGTGATTATTTCGGAGATCTTTCCGAATCGAATCCGTGGCGCGGCAGTTTCGGTGGCCGTGTCGGCGCTGTGGATCGCCTGTTTCGTTCTCACGTACACGTTCCCGTTCCTGAAACGCGTGGCGGGAATGGGGCCGACGTTCTGGATCTATTCGGCTATCTGCGCGGCGGGGTTCGTGTTTGTGTGGATGGTCGTGCCGGAGACGAAGGGGAAGACGCTGGAGGAAATCGAGAAGGACTGGGGGTAGGAGGGCGTCTCGAATGGGAAAAGAAAAGGCCGCAACCGAGGGCGACCTGCCCTCACCGTGCGGCCCCTCTCGCGCGAGCGGGCGAGGGGAGGTGCGTGGAGCATTCTAGTGCGTGTCGCACTTAACTGTAGCGTGCGTGGCGGCGTGTTTCCGCGGTTTCGAAAGCGAAAGACACGCTACAGTTACGCCGAACGCGCTCTAGGGCTTCTGTGGCTTGGGTTGTTGGATCCAGTCGCCCGTGTTGGCATTGAGGAGGGCTGCAGGGGCGTCTTTTGCGCGCATGGTGACGGAGTAGAGTTCGACGCCGATGACTCGATCGTCGGTAGAGCCGGGGGTCTGCTCTTTGGGGACCCAGCCGTGGGAGCGGAGTTCGAGCACGAGCCGGTCGGTCGAGGAAGGCGGAAGTTCGGCGGTGAGTGTGCTTCCTTCGCTCGGCAAGGGGGCGATTTGCTTGCCGTCGAGGTAGAGGCCGCCGGATGGTTCGAAGGCCGGCTTGGGGACACCAAGCTCGAGGGTGATGGTGTAGGGCTTTCCGGCGACGACGGGCAGGATGAGCTGGGAGGCCGGCTGCGACCAGCGGACGGTGCGCGTATCGGGTTCGGTGCCGCGCTGTTCGGGGCCGTGGAAGCGGCGGAGGTATCGGCCATCGCCGGGGGTTCCGATTTGGATTTGGTAGGAGAGGCGTCCGTTGGGGACGGTGTCGATGGCGGCGATTTCGTTGGCGAGGGTCAGGGTCCGCTTGCCGGCGTGGTTGTCGACTTGGAATCCACCCTCGGCCTGGTTG
Organism: Thermoguttaceae bacterium; assembly: GCA_963674835.2. GTDB lineage: Bacteria > Planctomycetota > Planctomycetia > Pirellulales > Thermoguttaceae. Next base: position 2,994,098 of record CAXXKC010000003.1, on the reverse strand, counting down.
GAGGTGAGAATGGCCGAGAGGACCTTTTCGCCGACGGCGACGTGGAGGCCGTCTTGGAGGAAGGTGCATGCCTGGACGATGGACTTACCGCCATCGAGTGCGATGGCGGCGGACCCTTGGTGGTGATTGTCCCAGTGGACGAAATGGCAGGCACTGGCCGTGAATTGGCCGAGCGGGCTTCGCATGGCGACGCAGGTATCGATCGGTCCCCAGAAGGAACAGTTGACGAGGCTGACCTTTCCCTGGTTTGTATCGGCGATTTCGATGCCGATGGAATCGGTGCTGGCCCAGCGGCCGACGAATTCGCCGTTGGTGATGAGCAAGCCCGGGGCTTGGGCCTGCTCAACCAGGACGGCGCGGCGGCAGGAGTCGGCGCCGAGGCCGAGGAAGTTGCCGTTGGTGCTTCCGGCCTTGGACTGGGAGAACTTGTAGCCGACGCCATATCCGAAACAGAAGGTGTTGTGTACGTAGTGCCAGTCGGTGCGGGCGAGTTCGAAGGCGACGCCCTGGGTGTTGATCCACTTGCAGTACGGGTTGTCGGGGTGATAGGCGACGCCGAAGGGCCAGAAGTGGATGTTCTCGATGTGGCCGATGTCGTAGCACTCGTCGACGAAGATGCCGCGCTTGATGGGATAGCCCGTGACGTTGCGGACAAGATGACGGGCGGCGCGGACGAGCTTGATCGCCTCGTAGGGATTGAGGAAACAGCACTCGGAGATACCGACATTATTGGTGTTTTCGGAGTAGACGCAGGGAGGATAGGGGACGGGAGGCACTTCGGACTGTTTCCACTCGGGATAGTCGACGACGAGGCCGCGGATGGCGGCATTGTTGCCGGCCAAACGGATGAAGGGCGTTCCCTCGGCCGAACCTCGACCGGCGTAGGCCATGAGGACGGAGCCATCGGGCTTCTTGGCGTTGCTGCGGTCGACCGTAGGCGGTACGCGGTAGGTTCCTTCGAGCGTGACGCCGGCGGGGATGGAGAGGGTGCCGTTGATGCGATAGCGTCCGGCGGGGACTTCGACGATGCCACCCCCGGCCTTGGCGACGGTGTCTAAAGCGGCTTGGAAGACGGCCGTGTTGTCGGTCGTGGCGTCGGCCTTGGCCCCTAGCGCGGTGACGTTCCAGCGGATGGGCTGCTCGCCGAGCGCTGTGGCTGCAAAGGCGAGGGAGAGCAAACAGACAGTGGCAAGGTGGCGCAGGTGTGTTCGCATGGGAGATTCCTTTGCGGTTTTGTTGATGCCTGTATTGAAAACGGAACAAGGGGTCCGACCCAATCCTGATCTTTCGGCCTCCCGATGGTCGGCCTCGTTCCAGTTCCAATGCAGGACCCAATAGATGTCCTGGTTGGGGGGAGAGGGTTCTGTGTTGGTGTTTATGGGTGCTGGAGTGGCCAGGGTTGGGGATTTCGTGCGGATGGGGTTGTGCGAAGGTTGGGGAGGCGGCTATGGGTCATGGAGGCGGAGGTCGGGTGGTGTTATGCTGAAGCATAACCTACGGGGTGGTCGTGCGAAAGCTGGCAATGCGGTGGGGGGTGCCAGGTGAGGCAAGCGGCCATTGCTTGGACAGGAGACGACTCGATGAAGCCAATCGTGGCGGACCTGGAACTGGTGGCGTATTGCGGGCTGTATTGCGGGGCCTGCGGGGCCTATTTGCGGGGCAGGTGTCCGGGCTGCCATGAGAACGTCAAGGCCTCGTGGTGCAAGGTTCGCTCGTGCTGTATGGCGGAGCAGTACTCGTCGTGCGCCGAGTGCAAGGATTATGGAGATACGCGGGAGTGCAAGATGTACAACAACTGGATTGCCAAGATCTTCGGGTTCATCTTTCGTTCGGACCGTTCGGCGTGTATCGACCAGATTCGGGAGCTTGGTATTGAGGGGCATACCAAGAAGATGGCGGAGGCCAAGCACCAGTCGATCAAGCGATAGAGGGCGGCGAGTAGCAGGGGTACTTGTTGCGAGCGCGGGATGCGCTTGCCTCGGCGGACGGTGGGTTCTTAGAATGATCCGAGCGCGGTGTTGCCGCGAGGCTTTCTCCTTGGCCGGATGCGAATTGAGTGGACATGGATACGATTGAAGACTGGCAGCGGGCGAAATACGAGGCGGTGTTCGAGCAGACGTGCGCGTTCCTTCGGCATCGGCGGGCGAACGATCCGGAATTCACGCTCGAGACGCTCGTTCGGCTGCTGGAGACGCAGTACCTGCACCAGGGAAACGAGCCGGCGGGGAAAGGGACGGTGCAGCAAATCACCGAGGCCGCGACGGTGGCCGCTTTCGAATGTGTCCTGGCCGAGTGGCAGCAGGAGAAGGGTGGTTGTTCGTAGGGTTCGGGGCGGGACACAGCCGGGGGCGGCTGTGCTACAGGGCGGTGTTGGGACGTGGCTTTGTGGCTGAGGCGGTCGGCGGTTTGCTTCAGAGCAGGTCGGCCCAGTCGATGCCGATCTTCCGGGCGGCGTAGGCCATCTTGTTGACGTGGTCGCCGTAGGCCATCATCCAATGCGAATCGCGGACTTCGCGGAGGAGTTTCTTCCAGTCGCCTTGGATTTCGACGTCCTGCTGGGTGCGGCAGATTTCATAGAAGGGGTTGTCGCGGATGACGCCCGTGAAGCCGAGCCAGCGGCCCGTGGCGTATTGAGGGTCGAGAAAGGTGACCTGTTGGCCGACGGCCATGGCGACCTTCGGGGCGGCGCCGTAGTCGGATTCGTAATGGGTGACGACGCGCGTGGGCTCGTAGCGGCGGCCATCCATGCGTCGCGGGGCACTGCAGTGGGCGCAGGTGACGACTGCCTTGTGCGGGAAGGTGGAGTTGTGCATGAAGATGGGCGTGCCGGCCATGTAGTACATGAAGACGCCGCAGGGGACGATCACGAAATCGGATTCGCAGAAGGCAGCGTAGCCTTCGTCGTTAAGCCAGGCGAGAGGCATGCAGGGCGTGGTTTCGGCGATGGGAAGCGCCTGGCCCATGCAGCCACGGATGGTGAAGGCGGGGGCTTGGTGCTCGCGCAGCCAGTCTTTAATGACGGAGTATAAGAGGAAGGCGTTGACGACGAAGGGTTTCTGCGTGGCCAGGACCGTGTTGGGGATCGCGAGATAGCGGTCGGTCCATTTTTCGGCCTGGGCGACGAGGCGGGGATCTTTACGGGCGGCGGCCATGCGCTTCTGGTAGTCGTCGTAGCTGACGGTGATGACATCGGCCTTGAATCGCTGGCGGGCGACGTCTGGTGCCGAGGAATCGTACTTGCCGGCGGGGCCGCCGAGGGCGACGATTCGATGGCCGACGAAGTTGTTCAGGCCGTACAGGGATCGCAGCCGCCAAAGGACCTCGGCATAGTCGTCGACGACGACATCGTCGACGGTGGGACCGCCATGGTCGTCGGCGTTGTTCTGGCGGGTTTCTTCTGGAGTGTTCTTCTTGAGGTATCGCGTGGAGAGGGCTTCGTACCAGTAGTAAACGGGGCCCGATTTGTGGCGGACGAAGATGATGGCATCTTTGTGCTTGGCCTGGGGGAAGCACGCCTTGAGCATGTCGCCTGAGCCGGTGGCTGGGAAGATGAGGACGGCGTCGTAAGGGCGAGCGTGGACGTTGGCGGCCTCGTTGACGGAGGTGATTGTGAGAAGCGGCAGTATTTCGAGCGGGAAGTCGGCGTCGGCGGCGAGCTTGGCCAGTTCCTGGGCGATGCGTTTGGCTTCTTCGGCGGCCGCTTCGGGCGTGCTGATTTTGCTCCAGGATCGCCAGGAGGTCTTTTCCCGAGGTTCTTGAATGCTGTGCATGAAGACCGGCTGGACTTTGAGAGGGCGGCCGGTGACGACGAGGGGGCGATCGGGATCCCACGACGCGCTGGGCTCGGCGTCGGCAGCGGCGGCCATGGTGGAGGCCGAGGCGGCGGCAAGCGTTCCCATGCTGGTTGCAAGGAAGTCGCGGCGATTCATGGGTCGTCTCCTTCGGGTTTGCGAGAGCTTCCGCGGGCGGACAGGACCGATGGACGCCATTATACTTCACGGCTTGCCCGGCCAACAGCAATGGGCGGGTCGATGGGGCCAGTGGCGGATGTGGGCGTTTTTCGGCTACCCGTTCGGGTGCTTGGAGGGGCGTCTTTGGCGCCTTGCCACCAGCGCGGGTGAGACCGAACGATCGCGATGGGAGATTCATGACGGAAGGCCTTCAAGCGGATCGAGATCCGGCTATATTTCAAGGTCTTGCCCCACAGCGCGACACCGCCGAGAGAGAGCCTTGTTGCGCGAGGCGATCGTCCGCGATGCTCGTGGAAGCCGGTTGCCACCGGCCGTCGTTCGCCCCAGAAGTTTTATGTCCCCCCGCAAGGAGTTGGTTGTATGTCTGAAGGTTCGGCCTCGAAGCTTAACGCGATCTTTTACCCCGAGTCGATTGCCGTCGTAGGCGCGTCCACGCGTCCCGGGACGGTAGGGAACGATATCTTTCGGAACCTGTTGTTTTCGGAGTTCCAGGGATCGGTTTATCCGCTGAATCCGAAGAGTGCGCACATCATGGGCGTGCACGCGTATGCGAGTTTGAGCGAGGTTCCGGGTCCGGTGGACCTTGCGGTGGTGATCGTTCCGGCGAAGGCGGTGCTGGGAGTCGTGGACGAGGCTGCGGCGAAAGGGGTGAAGGGGCTGGTCATCATTTCGGCGGGCTTCAAGGAATGCGGCGGGGCAGGTGCTGAGCTGGAGAACCGGCTGCGGGAGAAGGTGCAGGAGGCGGGCATACCGCTGATCGGCCCGAACTGCCTGGGCGTGATCAACACGGACCCGGTGGTGAAGATGAACGCGGCGTTTGGGCGGAAGATGCCGGGTCCGGGGAACCTGGCGTTTCTGTCGCAGAGCGGGGCGTTGTGCACGTCGGTGTTGGACTATGCCGAAGAGCGGCAGATGGGATTCAGCAAGTTCATCAGCTTTGGGAACAAGGCGGATGTGAACGAGATTGACCTGCTGGAATACCTGGCGAACGATCCGAAGACGTCGGTGATCGCCATGTACCTGGAGGACGTGACGAACGGACGGCGATTCATCGAGACGGTGCGGAAGATCTTCTGGGAGACGGGCAAGCCGATGCTTTGCCTAAAGTCGGGGCGGTCGCCGGAAGGTGCGAAGGCCGTGAGCAGCCACACGGGTTCGCTGGCGGGAAGCGATTCGATTTACGACGCGCTGTTGATTCAGAGCGGCGTACAGCGGGTGGACACGATCGCGGAGTTGTTCGATTACGCGGCGCTGTACACGACGCAGCCGGTGCCGCGTGGCAGCCGAGTGGCGATCATCACGAACGCGGGCGGTCCGGGCATCATGGCGACGGACGCGGCTGTGCGGCACGGTTTGAAGCTGGCAGAGCTTTCGGACGAGACGAAGGAGAAGCTTCGGGGGTCGTTGCCGCCGACAGCGTCGCTTCGCAACCCGATCGACGTGATTGGAGATGCCCGATCGGATCGGTACAAGGCTACGGTGCGGACGGTGCTGGAGGATTCGAATGTGGACATGGGGATCGTGATCCTGACGCCGCAGTCGATGACGGATATCGAGGAGACGGCGGCGGTGGTTCCGGAGGCCGTGGCGGGGATCGACAAGCCGGTGGTCTGTTCGTTCATGGGGGCGAAGGACGTGGCGCCCGGCGTGGCGATTCTGCGCAAGGGAGGGGTGCCGAACTACGCGTTTCCGGAGGACGGGGTCCGCGCATTGGCTGCGGCGGACCGGTTGATTCGGCTTCACGAAATCCCGCGTCGCCAGATGCCCAACCTGACAGGCATCGATGCCGAGAAGGCGAAGAAGCTCGTGGCCGAGGCGCTGGACGGACATGAGAAGAAGTATTTGACTCAGGCGGAGGCGAGGCCGCTGTTGGAGTGTTACGGGCTGCCGCTGCTGAAGAGCGCCACGGTGACCACGGCGGAAGAGGCCGCCAAGGTGGCAGAGCAGTTGGGCTGTCCGGTGGTGATGAAGGTCATGTCGGCTGACGTTGTGCACAAGTACGACGCCGGTGGCGTGCTGTTGAATGTGTCGGGCGGCGAGGAAGCGCGAGCGGCGTTTGAGAAGATTCATAAGAACGTGCTGAAGGCGGTTCCGAAGGCGAAGATCGATGGGATTCTGATCGAGCAGATGGCAGGCAAAGGGGTCGAGGTGATCCTGGGCGCCAGCCGCGACCCTCGGTTCGGACCGTTGATGATGTTCGGGTTGGGCGGCACACTGGTGGAGGTGCTGAAGGATGTTTCGTTCCGCTTGGCGCCGATGTGGCAGATCTCGGCGGAACGGATGGTGCGCCAGATCCGATCGTTCCAGGTGCTGGACGGCTTCCGCGGCAATCCGCCGTCGGACGTCGACAGCATCGTCGACACGCTGTTGCGGCTTTCGGCGATGGTGTGCAATCATCCGGAGATTTCGGAGTTGGACATCAACCCGCTGATCGTGCACGCGAATGGGCAAGGCTGTTCGGTGGCCGACAGCCGTGTGATGCTCCGTCGATGCACGAAAGAGTAGTCGCGCGGGAGCTTGCATAGACAAGAGAAGGTGCCTAATTGTTGGCGCCGGTTTGCCGGCCTGTGCTCATGGGCTATGCCGGGCGTAGTGGCCGACTGTTGATCGATGCGCGCGCTGCGAGCGTGATGGGGGAGCATCGTGTGGCGTGAGAGCGCGCCGACGCGGCGTGCTTCGTCCTGGCCGGGGGTGCTGCTCTCTTGGGTATCCTTGCCGGCCCCCTGTTTGAGACCCATAATTGGGCAGCGTCGGTCTTGGCTGCGCAGAAGTCGTTCGTTTCTGATGCGAGCGTATTGGGGAGGGCTGAGCCAAGGGAAAGTGGGGTGGTGGGACTCGCTTCGCTCGGTCCACACTACGAGTTGTTGCAGGGGATGCTGATTTGCTGTCGGGGCTCAAGCAGGGAAAGGACTTAGCATGGCACAGGCTCGAACCCACGCGGTTGCTTCGAGTGGCGAGGCGATGGTCGGTGTCCGGACGGCGGTGTCCGGGGTGTCGATCGGGGATTATCTGATCCGGCGGTTGGGAGAGTACGGAGTTCGGGACGTGTTTGGGATTCCCGGGGACTACGTGCTTTCGTTCTATGCGAAGTTGGAGCAGAGCCCGCTGAACACGGTCGGGTGCACGAGCGAAGACTGCGCGGGGTTTGCCGCGGACGCGTACGCGCGGATCAACGGCATGGGGGCGGTGTGCGTGACGTATTGCGTGGGCGGGCTGAGTTTGTGCAATTCGGTGGCTGGGGCGTACGCCGAGAAGTCGCCGGTGGTGGTGATCAGCGGGTCGCCGGGGCTTCACGAGCGATCGAACAATCCGCTTCTGCATCACCGGGTGCGGGATTTCCGGACGCAGTATGACGTATTCCGCCGGCTGTGCGTGGCTGCGGCCGAGTTGAACGATGCGGATACCGCGCTGCGGGAGATCGATCGGGTGTTGGAGGCGGTGGCGCGGTATCGGCGTCCGGGCTACATCGAGTTGCCGCGCGACATGGTCGCCGTGGTGCCGGAGGGCCCATACCACGCGAAGACGAGCCAGCCGCGGAGCAAACCGGAAGCGCTGGCCGAGGCATTGGTGGAGGCGTCGGCGATGGTGGCGGAATGCCAGCGACCGATCATTCTAGCGGGCGTGGAAGTGCATCGCTTCGGGTTGCAGAAGCTGCTGGTGGAACTGGCGGAGGGGGCGGGTATACCGATCGTGACGACGATGCTCGGCAAGAGTGTCATCAGCGAGACGCACCCGCTGTTCGCGGGCATCTACGAAGGGGCGATGGGGCGCGACGAGGTGACGAGGTTCGTCGAGGAGAGCGATTGCGTGCTCGTTTTGGGGGCATTCATGACGGACCTCAACCTGGGCATTTTCACGGCGAATCTGGACCCGGGCAAGTGCGTTTACGCGACGAGCGAGCAGTTGCAGATTCGTCATCACAGTTATCACGACGTGTTGCTGACGGACTTCATGGCGGGGCTGGCTTCGGCGAACCTGAAGGGGAATCCGCGCACGTTGCCGCCACGCCCGGCGCTGATTGACGCTCGGTTCGAACTGCACGCAGAGACGCCGATCACGATCGGCCGGGTGATGGCACGGCTGAACCAGTCGCTGGATGCGTCGACCGTGGTGATTGCGGACGTGGGCGATGCGCTGTTTGCGTCGATGGAGCTGGTGGTTCGGGAACAGACGGAGTTTGTGAGTCCCGCGTATTACACGTCGATGGGTTTCGCGGCGCCGGCAGTGCTGGGGGCCATAACCGCGCGACCGGATTTGCGAGCGGTGGCGCTGGTGGGCGACGGGGCGTTTCAGATGACGGGTATGGAGTTGTCGAACGTGGTTCGGCGCGGGTTGGACCCGATCATCATCGTGCTGGACAACGGGGGTTACGGTACCGAGCGGTTATTGCACAGCGGCGAGCACGCATTCAACGACATCCAGCCGTGGAACTATCACCGTTTGCCGGAAATTCTCGGCGGGGGCCGGGGATACGAGGTGTGGACGGAGGGCGAGTTCGACGCCGCGCTGCGTTCGGCATGGGCCGACCGGCAGGGCATGAGCCTGATCCAGGTTCATTTGGATCGGACGGACTGCAGCAAGGCGCTGGAGCGACTTGGACGGCGGCTCGGGGCTAGGGTGTGAGGCGGGCGGCGCAAGTCACCCGAGGAGCCGATCTCTTCTCTCCCTCGCCATCTGGGGGACTGTTTGACGGAGCGAGGCGGCGAGGCAGCCGGGCCTCAGGTCATCTTTCTACGGCGAAAACGCCAAGCCAGGCCGAAGACGCCCACAGCCAAGAGCGCAAGGCTGGAAGGCTCGGGGACGGCCGCGGGCGAGGCGAAGGGAACGAAGTCGATGGCCATGTCGTTAGTGATAGGAATATTGTAGGCCCACTTTGGACTGCTGGAGGAGAATGCCCCGCCGGCGGTGATGTCTAAGACGAAGTTATTTCCAGCGACGGCGCAGAGGATCTGATCGGTTCTGCGATCGATTGCCAATCCGAAGAGGCTGTAACCTGTTGAGGCGGCGAAGGGCCCTGAAGTGATCGTGCCGCCGCCGGTGACATCATAAACGCCTGCGACACCGCCGCCGTAGAAGGACGCATAGACGCGGCCGTCGCTGGTGTAATCGATGTCGCCGCCCGTGTTGGCTCCGGAGACCAGGGCCCAGAGCGAAGTGGTGCCGCCGGCAACGTTCCAGATCCGGCCGCCGTCGCCGAGGACGAGGATTTCGCCCGTGGGGAGTTGCGTCATGTTTCGGGCGGTAGAGGGAACCGTAGCGTAGGTGAAGCGATTCAAAGGGTCGGTGATATCCCAGATAATGCTGGTGGAATTGCGTTGCACGACCAGCAAACGGTCATCCTGGGTCCAGACTAAGCCGGTTGTGCTGGGCATGCTGAGATACGAAGTTGAGACGCCGCTGGAAGAAGTCTGGTAGACGTAATTGGTGCCGTACGCGGTGGAATACATGGTGGAAAGGTCGGACGACCAGGCGATTTGACCGAGGTTGGGGCCGACTCCGGTGGCTACGGCCGAAGCACCGCTGAAATTGCCGCCGCCGCTGATGTCGTAAATGGCGCCGGGAAGCTGGTTCGATGCGTAGTGAAGCGAGCCTGGAATGAACTCGGCTCGGAGCTGGGTGGCGGTAGAGCAGGCCAGTACGAACACAACAGAGAGGGCAAGCAGTCTTCTCATGGCACTGACTTTCGGAAGGGGGGGCAGCCCTAGGTAGCAAAACCGGTGCCATGATACCCCGATAGGGCCGGGACTGCAAGCGATTGGGTAATCTTGCTCAAGATTCTCTTCATTGCCCGGGCGGGCCCCGCCAGTGCGTGTCGCACTCAACTGTAGCGTTCGCGGCGTGCTTCTACGGTTCCAAAAGCGAAATACACGCTACAGTTACGCCGAACGCGCTCCAGATATGGGGCGACAGAGCGATTTCACAGCCGAGGACGGCGGTTGTGCGTGCGGCCGGGAGGGACCGTTAGCGCACCGGCGCGGGGTGGCGTTTCTTGGAGCGACGGGCCGGGAGTTCGACGGGGGCGTCGGTGGTGGCTGGACGGGCTTCGATGAAGCGGCAACGGGGAGTCTTTGAGCCGTCGTCGAAGTTCTTTTCGTAGAAGGTCGGCGGCTCGTAGGTCCAGCCGGCAGCGAGACGTTTTTCTTCCTTGCGAACCTTGCTGAGTACCCAGCGTCCGCCCACGGCGGCGAAGAAGCGGGACTTGAGGCCGAACTCACGGTAGAGGTCAGCGAGGAGGGCGGACATCTTCGCGCGCAGGGCAGGTTTGTTGCGATAGTATCGCTTCGTGGCTGCGACGACGGCGGCGAAGGTGGTGGCCAACTCGCGAGCTTCCCAGGCGAAGCGGCGGCGGACGCGCGGGTCGGGATGGTTCTTGTAGCGTTTCCAACCCGCGAGCGTGGTTCGCACGATACGCGGGACGCTGGGCCCGTTGACTTCGAGGTCGCGCTGGAAGGCGCGGAGGATGAACTCGGATTCCTGGCCGGCGGGGATGTGCTCGTGGTGGTAGTTGAGGATGAGTTGGCCGTGGATGTCGGCGAGGTGGTACTCGCCGGGGTCTTTCATCACGCCCTTGGCGGTCATTTCTTCATAGAAGGGTGTGCCGGGCGAAGGGGTGTAGAGCATGAACTGGTGGAAGTCGGTATCGTAACGGACGGCGTAGTCGATTACCGAGTCGATATTCTCGGGTGTGTGGTTCTCCAGAGCGATAATGGTTGAACCCAAGACGCGGATGCCGTGGGACTGGAGTTGTTTGACCAGTTCGAAGGCGTCGATGCCGTGGAGTTTTGCGTACTGGCTGTTTTCGCCTTCGAGGCCCATCCACACCCAGGAGATGCCCAGCCCGACGAGTTGTTCGATAGTGTAGGACTGGAGGACGTTGGCGGAGCTGAACACGTAGAGTGCCCAGGCTTTGCCGTGCTCCTGCATGAGCTCGAGCAGCCGGAGGGCGCGCTTACGGTGCAGGAGGAAATTCTCGTCCATCATGAAGAAGGAGGAAACCTTCAATTTCTGTTCCAACTGGCACATGATCTCGAAGAGTTCGTCGCCGGTCTCGTAGAAGTTGACGAACTTTCCTTTGCCGCCGAACATGGCCGAGGTAGCGCAGAAGTTGCAGCCCAAGGGGCAGCCGACCGACGGGATGACAGTGGCGGCGACGTCGCCGGGTTTTTCGTTAAGCGAAACGCCCATGTTGCGCGTGCCGACGCCAGAGACGATGAGCGGATGGCGGATGGGGAGGTTTTCATCGTCGCCCAAATAGCGACGGAACCAGCGGACGCCTTCGCCTTTGACGATGTGATCGGCGTCGATCTGACTGTGGAGGTCGGGGATATTGGCGACGTGACCGCCAACGACGATGCGGGCGCCGGGCTGATACTGGCGGATCAGTTCGCACATCTTGCGAACTTTCAGGACGTTGGGAATGATGCTGGAGATGCCGATGACATCGTAGCGCTGGGTGCGGAGTTCTTCGATGAAACGGTCGAGCGTGGGGAAGTCCAGCAGGGTGCAGGGGGCTTTCAAGTTTGCCTGGATGAGCATCAGTCCCCAGGAGCGATGGAACATTCGCAACGAGAAGCCACCCTGGGTGCGGGTGACCTGGTTATGATAGAGTTCCATCGGGTTGAGGGCGCGGCTGCCGTATTCGTCGTCTTGGGCGTAGGGGCCGAAGACGCTGGTCAGGAGCACCCGGGCTTCAGATCCGCGAGGATGCTGAGCGGGGCAAGAGGGGGTAGTGATGGTGAGGTTATCGCTATCGCTGTAAAGTCTCATGCGGATTGTCCTCTCCTCTGGAGCCATTCGGACAGGAAGGCTATCCGGCGGCGGTCAGTCTGTGGCCAGGGCGTGAAGCGTTCCGGACACGATCACACGTCACACACAACAGCTTTGCGAACGCAGAGACGGGAGGGCCACATCGGCGGGCGGAGTTAGGCGGGATTCTCGTGGGAGAAAAGGACTCGCGACAGATGATTTGTGTGACGCTCGAAGGATGTACAGGTTGGCCGGCCATTGATGGCCAACATAACTCAACCTGGTATAATATCGATTCTGAGCAAGAGTACAAGCCACAATCGGCGGGAGAAAGGCAAGAATACCAGATTTGCTAGGGGGTAGGTACCGCTTGATTGTGCGGTTTGCGGTGGGTTTTTCAAAGGCGGGGTTTGCGGCATTGAACCTGAAGTTGTTGGCGTGTGAGATCTTCTTTCGCGAGCTCTGCGCCGCATCGGCCCGCTCGTTGAACCGGATCGACCTGGAGTTTCTGCCCAAGGGTTTGCACGATCTTGGCCAGCAATTGATGCGGGAACGGCTGGAAGAGGTGCTTGGTCGGGTGGATTCGTCGTCGTACGATGCGGTGGCGTTGGGTTACGGGCTTTGCAGCAACGGGGTGGTTGGATTGGTGGCAGGCCGGATCCCCCTGGTGGTTCCGAGGGCCCACGACTGCATCACGTTGTTTCTGGGGTCCAAGGAGCGCTACCTTGAGTACTTCTACGCTCACCCCGGGGTGTACTTCAAAACGAGCGGCTGGGTCGAGCGGGGCGAGAACTTGGCGCAGCACGGGCCGGAATCGATCCAGCATCGTTCGGGGCTAGTGCAATCGTACGAGGAATTGGTGGCCAAGTACGGGGAAGACAACGCACGATTCCTGCAAGAGCAGTTGGGTCTGACACGGAACTACGTTCAACTGACATATATCAAGATGGGCGTGGAGCCGGACGATCGTTTTGAGCGTCATTCGAAGGAATTGGCGGATGAGCGAGGCTGGCGGTACGAGCAGCTTCAGGGCGACATGCGGCTGATCCAGGCACTGGTGGACGGGGAGTGGGACGAGGAGGATTTTCTTGTCGTGCCACCGGGCCATCGGATCGAAGCGAGCTTCGATGAGAAGGTCGTCAAGGCCGTGCCGGTTTGAGGGACGAGCCTGCGGGAGTGCGGTGGTACGGGGCGCCGGTCAAGAACCGTTTCTCATGGCCGTGATGAGGAAGACGGGGAAGTCGCGCTCGTCGCCGCTTTCGATCGGCTTGCGAATCGTGTGGGCGGTGACATCTTTGGCGCCGCTGAACCCGACTTGGGCGAGACGTGCCTTGAGGTCTGCCCGATCGAAGCCGTGATGGTACACGCTGGGGGCCACGTCGGATGGGTGGAAGACGCCCGGCTCGGTGTCGAGGTCGGCGAGACACAGAACGCCTTGCGGATGGAGCATCTGGAAGAAGGCCGTAAGGGTACGGGTCGTATCGGCGATGTGGTGCAAGGCCATGCTGGAGAGGATCAAGTGGTACCGATCCTCGGGGACAGGATCGCACTGGAGATCGAGTTGCATGGTCTGCATATTGTGAAGGGCGCCGTCCTCGATCTTCTTGCGCAGCACTTCGAGCATGCCGGGCGAGTTGTCGGCGCCGACGACCGAGCGGACGAACGGCAGCAGATAGAGGCCAACTAGGCCAGTACCGCAGCCGTAGTCGAGCACATCGGCGTTGTTTGTAGGCTGGGCTTCTCGGAGAATGGCTTCGCCGACCTTCTTCATGAGGACAATCCGCGCAGGTTTGTCGTCCCAGGTTGCGGCGGCCTGATCGAAATGGCCGGTATCGGGTTGGTTCATGTTTGGTGGCTTGCGTATGCTGCGCGAGCGACGAAGGAGATGGAAGCTGGATCGCGCTGAGATGCTGGTCTTGTTTGATGTACGATCGACGCAGTCATTGTTGTTGGAGTAACGATCGGTGGTCAAGTGGAATGGCGGAGCCGTCCCCGCGTTGGCGCACCAGTCAAGAGGGGTGATCGCTTTGGCGAGCCGCCATCTGACATTGACGGCTGACACTCATCGTGCTGCGGCGTGTCATCCATGATGCCCGACTCTGGAATCAAGTTCCCGTGAGCGATATGATTCAGGGGATCGGGAATTGGCGTACGCTAGGCCCTTCGGGTGGGGGCACTATGGTGGCCCCTTGTGGCTTGAAATGAATGGCTCGTCTGCCGACGACACACACCGCGTAGTACTCGACTCGATCAACGATGGGGTGTTCACCGTTGATCTGGCGTGGCGGATCACGTCGTTCAACCGGGCTGCCGAACGGATCACGGGGGTGAAGCGGGAGGATGCCCTGGGGCGGCCGTGCTGCGAAGTGTTTCGAGCGAGTATCTGCGAGACGGCCTGCGCGCTGCGGCAGACCGTTGCCACGGGGCGACCGATTGCGAACAAAGCGGTGTATATCCTCGACGCCCAGGGGAACCGGGTGCCGATCAGCATTTCGACCGCGGTGTTCAAGGATCGCAGCGGCAAGATCATCGGCGGGGTGGAGACGTTTCGCGATCTGAGCCTTGCGGAGGATTTGCGAAAGCAGTTGGAAGCGAATTTCAGCTTTGCCGAGATCGTCGGTCGCAGTGCGGCCATGCGACAGATCTTCGAGGTCTTACCCCAGATTGCCGAGAGTTCGAGCACGGTGCTCGTCGAAGGGGCCAGTGGTACGGGCAAGGAGGTCATCGCGAGGGCGATTCATCGTCTGTCGCCACGGCGGGAGAAGCGGTTTGTGGCGCTGAATTGCGCGGCGCTGCCGGACACGCTGTTGGAGTCGGAGCTGTTTGGCTATAAGGCCGGGGCATTTACGGACGCGAAGAAGGACAAACCCGGTCGGTTCGCGTTGGCCGACGGCGGCACCATTTTTCTGGACGAGATCGGCGACATTTCGCCGGCCATGCAGGCCCGATTGTTGCGGGTGTTGCAGGAGCGGACATTCGAGCCATTGGGGTCGGTCGACCCGGTCCAGGTGGACGTGCGGGTGATCGCGGCGACGAACAAGGACCTGTCGAAGCTGGTGCGGAAGGGGGCGTTTCGGGAGGACCTTTTCTACCGGGTGCAGGTGGTGCGGATTGCTCTGCCGAATCTGCGCGACCGGCGGGAAGACATTCCGCTGTTGATCGAGCACTTCATCGCCAAGTTCAACCGTCTGCAGGGGAAGGATGTGGTGGGCGTTTCGGATGAGGTGTTGGCGCACCTGATGGAGTACGACTATCCGGGCAACATTCGCGAGTTGGAGAACATCATCGAGCACGCGTTTGTGCTGTGCCGCGGTGGGCTGATTGGGCTTCATCATTTGCCACCGGGCGTGCGCGGGACGGCATCGGAGGAAGGGATTCCGGGGATGGCCGGCATGACGCTGGAAGCGATGGAGCGATTTCTGATCGGCGACGCGCTGCGGCGAAGCGGGGGGAATCGGACAGCAGCAGCCCGGCAGTTGGGGATCGACCCGAGCACGCTTTTCCGCAAGGTGAAGGCGTTGGGGATCGAGCTGCCGGCGACAGACGGTCGCAGTCGGTAGTGTTGCATATTGCAATTGTCGTTGTCTGTGTTCCATTGCAATACGCAATGCATTCTTGGGTGTTGCCCTGCGGTCTGTGGATTGCAACCATATGGCAGTAAGTGACTTGCGAGTCAGGCGTTGCCGGTTTGGTGGCTTGGCACGTGTTGTGCGTTTAGGGACAGGCATGAAAGTCGCCGTACCCGTTTGGCAAGGCCGAGTGTCGCCGGTGTTCGATGTGGCGGGCCAGATCGTGCTGGTCGATCTCGTCGAAGGCGCCGAGGTGTCGCGCTGTCAGTGTGCGCTGGCCGAGACGGAGCCGGAGCCGCGTGTATCGCAGCTTGCAGAGCTTCAGGTCGAGACGCTGATCTGCGGGGCGATTTCGCGGATGCTGGAATCGCTTCTCGTGGAACGGGGAATTGCGGTCCACGGCCGCGTGTGCGGGGGCGTGGAGGAAGTGTTGGAGGCGTTCGCCGCCGGGCGGCTGGAGGAGCCAGAATACGCGATGCCCGGCTGTTGCGGTGGACAGCGGCGGCGTTTCCGCGGTGGATGCCGACGTGGCGGGGGTCACGGGCGATGACGTTGGGCCAGGGTGGTCGAATAGAAGAGAACGTCATTCAGAGGGCGAAGGTATTGGTTCCGGGAGAGCTATTCTCCTTGATACCGCCGGGGACCATCGCTTTTTCATACTAGGTTGTTTAACTCCTGATCGGGGATCAGCCATGAAGATCGTCGTTAGTTCGCAAGGGACCAGTCTGGAGAGTGCTGTCGATCCTCGCTTCGGGCGGGCCAAGTATTTCCTGCTGGTCGATACAGAAACGATGGCAGCCAAGGCGCACGACAACGCGCAGAACCTGAATGCTCCGCAGGGTGCGGGGATTCAGGCGGCGCAGGCGGTCCATAACCTGGGCGCCGCCGCGGTCATCACGGGACATGTGGGCCCGAAGGCATTTGCGACGTTGCAGGCGGCGGGAATCCAGATTTACTTGGGAGCCTCCGGGACGGTTCGCGGGGCCGTCGAGCAGTTTCAGGCGGGCCAACTGCAGAGCGCCGACCGGGCCGACGTCGAAGGGCATTGGGCTTAAGGGACCATCAACAACAGTCATTTTTTTGCGAGAGGAGAGAGAAATGCCAGGTGGAGATCGAACGGGACCGATGGGAATGGGACCGATGACCGGCCGCGGAGCCGGGTATTGTGGCGGTGCCGGGGCGCCAGGGTTTGCGGGCCGCATGGCCGGCGCGCTGTTTGGACGAGGCCGGGGAGGCGGCGGCCGAGGATGGCGCAACATGTTCTACGCGACGGGTTTGCCCGGCTGGATGCGAACGGATGCGGCCGCGGCAGGTGCGCCGATGGCGGCGGACCCGCCTCAGGGGATGACACGCGAGCAAGAGCTGGACGCGCTCAAACAGCAAGCGGATCAAGCGGCCGGCGTGCTGGAGGAGATCCGGCAACGGATCAGCGAGTTGGAGGGCAGCGGCCAGCAGTGAGAACGACAATTGTCTACGAGCCGATCGGGATTATCCGGAGCGAACACACCCGGCCCGAGAAGACGCCGATTCAGCCGATCTACGCGCAGGGATGTGCGGGCCGGGCGGAGGTGTTTCCGGAGTATGCGGACGGCCTGCGCGACGTAGAGGGCTTCTCGCATATCTACCTCGTTTACCACTTGCATAGGGTGGAGCGGCCGCAGCTGGTGGTGAAGCCGTTTTTGCAGGACGTGGAGCGGGGTGTGTTTGCCACGCGTGCGCCCTGCCGGCCGAACGCCATTGGCCTGAGTATCGTCAGGCTTGTGCGCCGCGAGGGAAACATTCTGTACCTTGAGGATGTGGATGTGCTGGACGGGGCGCCGCTGTTGGACATCAAGCCGTACACGGCTCGTTTCGACCGGATCGAGACGACTCGCAACGGCTGGCAGGACGAAGTGGACGATGAGACGGCCCAGCGGCGAGGGAGACGTGAGCGATGAAGATCGCCATCGCCAGCGGTAAAGGGGGAACGGGAAAGACGACCGTAGCGACCAACCTGGCGCAGGTGGCCGCTACGGATGGTCGGACCGTGGCCTATCTGGACTGCGACGTGGAAGAGCCGAATGGGCACCTGTTTCTGAAGCCGACCATCGAAGAGCGTCGGTCGATCGACAAGTTGCTTCCGGTGGTGGACTTGGAGCGGTGCACGTATTGCGGCCGCTGCGCACAGGTATGCCGGTACGGTGCGATTGCGTGCGTGGGCAAGCAGGTGCTCATTTTCGCGGAACTGTGCCACTCCTGCGGAGGCTGCGTGCTGGCGTGTCCGGCGGGTGCTATGCGGGAGGTTCCGAAGTCGATCGGGGAACTCGGCGCGGGGGCGGCCGGCCCGATCCGGTTCGTGGAAGGCCGGTTGAACGTGGGCGAAGCCATGAGTCCGCCGGCCATCCGTGCGGTCAAGGCGGCTTCGGCCCAGGCAGACCTGACGATTCTCGATTGTCCGCCGGGGACGTCTTGTCCCGCGATCGAGAGCGTTCGGGGCAGCGACCTGGTGTTGCTGGTCACCGAGCCGACGCCTTTTGGGCTCAACGATCTGGGGCTGGCGGTGGAAATGGTTCGAGCGTTGAAGCTGCCGATGGCCGTCGTGCTGAACCGGTGCGACGTGGGCGATAACCAGGTTCGCCAGTACTGCGAGGGCCATCGCATCGAGATTGTGGCCGAGATTCCCGACGACCGTGCGGTGGCGGAGGCCTATTCGCGCGGAGAGTTGGCGTGCGTTGCGGTCCCATCGTTTGCCGGTCACATGCGATCGTTGTTGGATCGGCTCGGTAACGGAGGGACGCCATGAAGGAATTGGTGGTGGCGAGCGGGAAGGGCGGAACGGGAAAGACGTCGGTGGTCGCGTCGCTGGCCAGCCTGGCGGGCGGGTGTGTCCTGGCGGACTGCGACGTGGACGCTGCGGATTTGCATCTGATTCTGCAGCCCAAGGTACTTCGCCGCGAGGATTTCGCGGGCGGCAGCAAGGCACGGATCAAGCCGGGCCACTGTACGGCGTGCGGGAAGTGCGAGGAATTGTGCCGTTTCGATGCGATCTGGTTCGATGGTCCGGGCAACGGGCGAGTGGCGCGAACGTACCGCGTGGAGTCAACGGCGTGCGAGGGATGCGGGGTGTGCGTCGATTACTGTGCCGAGAACGCGATCGAGTTCACGCCGGCGGTGTGCGGCCAATGGTTCGTTTCCGAAACGCGGTACGGGGCCATGGTTCACGCGAAGCTGGGGGTTGCGGCGGAGAATTCGGGGAAGCTGGTTACGCAAGTGCGCCGCGCCGCGCAGCAAGTGGCCGAGGATCGGGGGTTCCCGCTGATCGTTTGCGACGGTTCGCCGGGGATCGGCTGTCCGGTGATCGCGTCGCTGACGGGCGCGAGTGTGGTGCTGTTTGTCGTGGAGCCGACCGTGTCGGGCATTCACGATTTTCAGCGCGTGGCCCAACTGGCGGCGCGCCTGGGCATTCCCGGTCTGGTGGCGGTGAACAAGGCGGACCTGAACGAAGAGATTGCCGCAGAGCTGGAGGCGATGGCGGTCAAGCATGGGATCGGGGTGGCGGGCCGAATTCCCTACGACCGGGCCGTGACCGATGCGCAGATTGCCAGGAAGACCGTGGTGGAAGCCTCGGACGGTCCAGCAGCTCGTGGCATCCGGCAAGTGTGGTCCATGGTTGAGGAACGACTCCGTTGGTGTACTTCTTCTCAAACAAGTGGGCTGGTACAAATCGTCAACACTGGAGACAGACAAACGTCTTCCGGCCATGAATGAACCTGAGATCAATTTGGTAGGGCAAGTTTCTCCACAGGCTGCCGAGCGGGCGCAGAATCCGCAGAACTACGGTCCTTTGGAGGACCACAACGGGCACGCGCGTATTACGGGTCCTTGCGGCGACACGATGGAGTTTTGGATTCAGGTGACGGACCAACGGATCGTCCGTGCCGGATTCACGACCACCGGCTGTGGCCCTTCGCGGGCGGCCGGGAGTATGGCGACCGAGTTGGCTATCGACAAGCCGGTCGGCGAGGCGGCGCATATCGAACAGTCGGGCGTCCTGGAGGGGCTGGGTGGTTTGCCGAAGGAATCGGAACACTGCGCCCTGTTGGCCGCCAACACGCTGAAGGCGGCAATCCGGGATTATCTGGGGCGTGCGGCGTCGAAGCCATCGGATTGCGGGCACTGTTCCTCGGCGGATTGCTCGTCCAAGCAACGTCGGCAGGACGAGTCGGAGGAGCAGTTCCGCGAGCGGCAGGCGCTAGCCCGAAAGATGTGCCAGATCGGCTATAAGCTGTTAGTGATGTCGGGGAAAGGAGGTGTCGGCAAGAGCACCGTGGCGGCGAACCTGGCCGCGTCGCTTGCCTTGGCGGGAAAGAACGTCGGGCTGCTGGACGTGGACATTCACGGTCCGAGCATTCCGAAGCTGATGGGGCTGGAAGGCGAGCAGGTCGTCGTCGACGGAGACGAGATGGTGCCGTTGGAGATCGGCGCGAACTTGAAGGTGATGTCGATCGGGTTCCTTCTATCGAGCGCCTCCGACGCGGTGATCTGGCGGGGACCGATGAAGTACGGTGTCATTCAGCAGTTCTTGAAAGACGTCCAGTGGGGAACGCTGGACTACCTGGTGATCGACTCGCCGCCGGGGACGGGTGACGAGCCGCTATCAGTGGCGCAGTTGGTCGGTCAGCCGGCGGGCGCGGTGCTGGTTACCACGCCGCAGGACTTGGCGATCGCCGACGTGCGACGGTCGGTTTCGTTTTGCGAGAGAGTCGGCGTACCGGTCGTGGGCATCGTGGAGAACATGAGCGGACTGGCGTGCCCCCATTGTGGAGGTCGGATCGAGTTGTTCAAGAGCGGTGGCGGCGAGTCACTGGCTCGGGAGATGGGGGTGCCGTTCCTGGGGGCGGTGCCGATCGATCCGGGGATTGTGGAGTGCGGGGATTGTGGTATTCCCTATACGCAGCGATTTTCGGACAGCCCGGCCGCGGGCGCATTTGCGGCCATCGTGCAGAAGATTGCGGACGTTACTTTGCCAGACCAATCGTAATCGACCTGAACCTATTGGAGGAATCACTGATGCGAGTCGCCATTCCCGTTGCCGCAGGCCGCCTTTGTATGCACTTTGGGCACTGCGAGCAATTTGCCCTGGTCGACGTGGACGAGGCGAATCGGAGCATTCGCGAGACGACGCTTCTGACTCCGCCGCCGCACGAACCGGGACTGCTGCCGCGCTGGCTGCACGAGCAAGGGGCCAACGTAATCATTGCCGGCGGGATGGGTCAGCGAGCCCAGCAGTTGTTCGCTCAGAGCGGAATTCAAGTGCTCGTGGGAGCGCCGGCGGGTGCGCCGGAGGAATTGGTGACGGCCTATCTGAGTGGCAATCTCCAGAGCGGACAGAATGCGTGCGATCACTGACATGAATGTTGCTCGGCACAGGGGGGGCGCCGTCACTGTTGGCCGTATTGTTCCCGGTAGTTGTTTGAGTTTTGAACACCATTGGCGGCACACAGTGGATGCCGAGACAAGGAGAACCGTGTATGTCTTGTGAACAATGTGACAATCCGAACCCGGCGGCTCGAATTCCTCTGATCGGCGAAGCGGCGCCTGCGTTCACCGCGGTGACCACGCAGGGGACGATTCAGTTTCCCGAGGGGTACAAGGGTAAATGGGTGGTTTTGTTCAGCCATCCGGCCGACTTCACGCCGGTTTGCACCACGGAGTTCATGACCTTTGCGGCGTTGTTGCCGCAGTTTGAGGCGTTGAACTGCAAGCTGATCGGCCTGTCGATCGACAGCAACTACAGCCATATCGCGTGGCTGCGGACGATCAAGGAGAAGATCAAGTTCAAGGGGATGGAGAACATCGAGGTGACGTTCCCCGTGATCGCCGATTTGAAGATGGAGGTTGCGAAGCAGTACGGGATGTTGCAGCCATCGGCCGACGATTCGCATGCAGTGCGTGCGGTATTTGTCATCGATCCGGACGCCAAGGTGCGGGCGATTCTGTACTATCCGCTATCGACGGGGCGGAACTTCCGGGAGATCCTCCGGCTGTTGGTGGCTTTGCAGACAACCGACGCGCATGGTGTGGCAACGCCTGCGGACTGGCAACCGGGCGATGAAGTGATCGTTCCACCACCCGGCTCGTGCGGCACGGCCCAGGAGCGCATGACCCAGGCGGCCGACGACACGCGGTGTCTGGATTGGTTCCTGTGCCTGAAGAAGTTGCCCAAGGAATCGCTGACATTGCCGCCAATGTGGGCAAAGTCGAAGTAGCGGGCTCCCTTTCGTGACGCGGCGTCGCTAGTGCGTGTCGCCCTTGACTGTAGCGCTGGTAGCGGCGTGTTTCTGCGGTTTCGAAAGCGGAATACACGCTACACATTCGCCAATTGCGCTCTATAATGGCGGCCAATGCACGGGTCACCAGAGGGAGTTTGCGCGATGAATGGTTACCAGCGGATTGTGGCGACGCTCGAGGGGCAGCCTGTCGATCGGTTGGCCCTGATGCCGATCACGATGATGTTTGCGGCGGATCAGATCGGCGTGCCGTATGGTCGCTATGCCCAGGATCACCGGGTGTTAGTCGACGGGCAGATGGCGACGGCGGAGCGGTTCGGGCTGGATTTCGTGTCGGTTATCTCGGATCCGGCGCGGGAGGCGGCCGATTGCGGGGCGACGGTCCACTATTACGACGATCAGCCGCCGGCGATCGACGAAATGGCGGCGCTGCTGGCGGATAAGTCGGTGCTGGGCCGATTGAAGGTTCCGGACCCACTGGGCGGCGGGCGCATGCACGATCGGGTGCAAGCGGCCAGGCTGCTGCGCGAGAAAGCGGGAGGGGACCTGCTTGTCGAGGGCTGGATCGAGGGTCCGTGCGCCGAAGCGGCCGACTTGCGAGGCATCAATCGGCTGATGCTGGACTTCTTCGACGATCCCGCGTTCGTGCAGGAACTGTTCGAGTTCATCGTCGACATGGAGGTGCGTTTTGCGAAGGCGCAGATCGAGGCGGGCGCAGACCTGATCGGCGTCGGGGATGCGGCGGCATCGCTGATCGGTCCGCGATTCTACGACGAGTTCGTGTGGCCGTACGAGAAGAGACTCGTCGATGCGATTCACGCGATGGGATCGCGCGTGCGGCTGCACATCTGCGGCAACATCAACCGCATCCTGTCGAGCGTGGGTAAGCTCGGGTGCGACATCGTGGACTTGGATTACATGGTTCCAGTGGAGAAGGCACGCGAGGCCATGGGGCCGGATCAGGTGCTTCTGGGCAACATCCATCCGGTCGCCGTTGTGTGCAACGGCACGCCGGAAGCGGTTCGCGATGCGTTGGCGGAATGCCATCGTCAGGGCGGCACGCGGTATATCGTCAGCGCGGGCTGCGAGGTTCCGCGGCAGACACCACGGGAGAACATGGAGGCGATGTGCGAGTATGCGCGATCGCACACGGGAGCGGTGAGCGAGTAGGGCCGTGTTTCCGCGAACTGGACGGGCAGATGGGCCAACTCGACGTGCTATCGACGCGAGAGGCCCTGACAGAATGTGACCCGCCCTCACCTCTGGCCGCTCTCCCGTGAGCGGGCGAGGGGAGTTGTCTTGGGGCTGGGTTTGAGGCGGCGCTAGGGTTCGTCGTCTTCTTCGTCGGGATCGTCGGGCTGCAGAGGCCGGAAGGTGGCCAGGAGCAGGCGATAGCCGACCAGTAGTGCGAAGGCGGCGCCGATGGCGAAGAGGAAGCCCAGCGGGCTAATGGGGTTGAAGCGGGACTTGCCGACGAGATGGGAGAGGAGCAAGGGCCCGATGGTGCTTCCGAGGATGCCGATGACGACCGTGCCGACGGCTCCGGCGGGTTCGCGTCCGGGGACGAGCACCTGCGCGAGGAGGCCAGCGAGGGTTCCGAAGCCGACCCAGAGAAGGACGACATTAACCCAATGCTGGGCCACCTGGGAGAGTTCGAAACCGGGCACAGGGCGGACTCCTTGGGTCAGCCCGGACTTCAAGGCGTAGGGCTGGCCGGCGATAAGGGAATCCTCCAAGAGCCGATGTCCGAGGGCAACAGGCGTATGACTCGGACATCGGCAGCTTGGAGCGCCGTCCCCCTTGAACGCTCAAGGCAACAGGTGCTCCGCTGGCGGTTTCCCTTCCTGGAGCGCTGTGCGAACCTGCACGGCATCAGGAGCGTTCGGCAAAACTGATAGATGACTCGATTGGCGTAGGTTATCGTTTGCGGGGTTAGTGTGTGTCGCACTCAACTGTAGGGTGCGTGGTGGCGTGTTTCTGCGGTTTCGAAAGCGAAACACACGCTACACCTATGCCGAATGCGCTCTAGCGCTGCTCGAGGGCGGCTTCTTCGCGGGCAGCTTTGAGGGCCGCGGCTTCTCGCGCGAGTTTGAATTCCGGTCCTGGCGGGAAGTACTGGATGTCGTCTTCCATGTAGTAGGGGCTTGGGAGCGTTTGGCCGCCGACATAGACCTGGCATCCGGTGAGCCCTATGGCGGGCAGCGTCGCTGCAACGGCCAATGAGAGAAGTAGGGGCCAACGGTGCGTTTTCTTTCGGTTCATCGGCGACCTCCGTCGCTGGTATTATCTGCGTCGCCCGCCGAGATCTGCCTGCAAGCAGAGTCGGTAGGGTGAGCGACGCCCTGGCCGACACAATCGTTACGACCGTTATCGTCAGCAAGGAGTGAACAACTTGAGGCTTGCTTGGGAACGGGGGAGGGTTGTAGAGGGTTTGGGGTGTTTGCGGGGGGTGATTGCGGTCTAGAGTGCTTATATTCCCCATTATCTGGATGGTTAGGTGCGTGCGGTCTGGTTGTGGGGTCCGGGCGGTCGTGGAATGGACCCTTGCCGGGGCGCAATATCCGACTATCGTGAACTTTATGGGGCCGGATTGACGGCGCCGCGCGTTGCCGCCGTGACCGGCTTTTCCGGCGAGGCTCTTTCAGGAGAAGCAGTCAGGCGGCGCGAGTTGCAGTGACCCCTACGGGACCCATTAGACGCTTTTGTTTCGGTACGCGTCCGAGGCTATCGTCCTGAACGGATTGAAGGACGTTGGAGGCCGCGGAGTATCGTCGCCATGCTCAGCAGTGACAGGAGTAGGAGATGATCTCGCCACGGGTGCCTGTGCATCGTGCCCAACTCTGGCTGGCGGTCCACGCGGTTGGCTTGCTAGTTGGCGGTGCGATGTGGGTATGGGGCGGCAGCGCCTGCGCCGCGGAGGTTGGGCGGCAGCCCATCCCGGGTATTCGGTACCAGGCCGCGTTTTCGTCGTTCTATGACGGCCAATTCGACGACGCGCTGAAGACTTACGAGGATCAGTGGCGGGGCGCGATCAGGACGGTCCAGTCGCGATGGATCGACTCGATTTGCTACCACACGATGATGGGCGAATGCTACTACCATTTGGGGCAAACCGGTTTTGCCTATGAGCAGTACACATTGGCCTTGCGTCTGTACCTGATGTTTCCGGACTGGATGCTGAGGGTTCAGTTTCCGGCGACGATTCGTCCGGACACGAGCAGCAACTTTCGACAGATCCCCTGGGGGGCAAGTTCGCGGCGGGCGCAGGTAGGGTCTTTCCCGAATTCGATGCTGATCGGTCAGGGGCAGGTGGACAACAATCGCCCATACTACGAGGGCGGCGTAGTTCAGTCGCCGGTGCTTGTGGGGATCAATGTTCAGGAGATCGTGCGTTGCACGGCATTGGCGATTCGGCGGCGGGCGGAGCTTCTGGGCCCGATCGCTCCGCACGATCCGATGACAGGCGAGCTGATCGCGGCGTTGTCGCGTCGTCCGGCTCCTCCGAACCACTGGTCGCAGGCGTGGGTCGACGTGGAGTTGGCGTTGGCGCTAATTGCGGGTGGGAAGACGGCCGAGGCGCTGCCGCTGTTGAATCGGTCAGTCGTGGCTGCCGGACAGTACGACCACCCGTTGACGAGCGTGGCGCTGTTCGAGCTGGGGCACTTGGCGATGTTGCAGGGCAACTATGCGGAGGCGATCAAGCAGTTCGAGGAGGCGAGCTATTCGGCAGTACAGTTTCAGGACTACGGAATGGTGGAGGAATCGCTACGTTGGGCGGCGCTTGCGCACTTGCTGTCGAATCGTCGCGAGTTCTACGGGCCGTTGGTGCCGGCGAGTCAGTGGGCAAGGATCAAGGGGTGGCGGTATCTGCAAGCGTCGCTGCTGCTGAGCGGGGCGGAGAATTACCTGGCATTGCGCCAGGGACGCCAGGCCGCGGATACACTGGGAGAGGCCCAGGCGGTGATGGGACGTCGGGCGATGGGTGCGGGTGACCTGGGTGGGCGGCTGAACTACCTTCGCGCGTTGGCGTTCTTTCAGGAGCACAAAGTGCCGCCCGGCAGCGAGGCGCTGGCGGCGGCGTTGAACTACATGCAGCGGGCCTCGCGCTGGCTGTTTCAGATTCGGTTGATCGAGAAGCAGTACAGCGAGGGGCAACTGAGCGCGCGGGGATCGATCACGCCACGGACAGCGGTGGAGCTTTACGGGGTCTTGTTGCGCGACCCGCAGGCGATCGATTGGTTGGGCGACCCGATGGAAGCGCTGGCGGTGCTTCACACGCCGCACCCGGAAGCGTTCGAACATTGGTTCCTGATCGCGTTGGAACGCAAGGAGTACGAGAAAGCGATCGAGATTGCCGACCGGGCGCGGCGGCACCGGTTCTTTTGCTCGCTGGCGTTAGGGGGGCGACTGCAGAGTTTACAGTGGATTCTGGAAGCACCGGAGGCGGCGCTGAGCGGAGTGGCACTGGAGCAGCGACAGGCGCTTCTGGCGGGCAATCCGGAATACGGCCGATTGTCGCAACAGGCGAAGCAACTTCGCAAGACGTTGGAGTCGCTGCCGCTTGTGGCGCCGGACGGGGACGCGCTTCGGAAGCAGAGCGATTTGCTGGCGCAGCTGGGGCAGGTGAGCGTTCAACAGGAAGCCATCCTGCACGAGATTGCTGTGTGCCGCGAACCGGCGGAGATGGCGTTCCCCCCGTTGCGAACGACCAAGGAGATTCAGGCGGGGCTGCCTCACGGGACGGCGCTGTTGGTGTTTTTCACGGCGGCGGACGACTTGTACGGCTTCCTACTGAACAACGAGAAGTACGGCTACTGGCGGGTGAAGGGGGGCAACCTTCTAACGAAGCGGGTGACGAGCCTGCTGCACGGTATTGGCCAGTACGAAGCGAATCGAGAGCTGACGGTCAAGGAGCTAAACGACGGGAGTTGGAAGGAAGCGGCGAACCACTTGTTGGATGGGCTCCTGGAGGGCTCGCAGGCCGATTTCTCGCAGTCGTTTCCCGAGTTGGTGATCGTTCCGGATGGGGTGCTGTGGTATCTTCCGTTCGAGATGCTGGAGGTGAAGGTCGGGGATCGACTGCTGCCGCTGATTTCGCGGATTCGCATGCGATACGCGCCGACGGCATCGCTTGCGATTGCGGACAGTCGCGGGACGAACCCGGCGGGGCGCACGGCGGTGGTTCTGGGGCGGCTTTACCCGCGCCAGGACGCCAGTGTGGCGGAGAAGGCCTTCGAGCAGTTCGCGCGGACGGTTCCCGGAAGCGTGGCCGTATCGGGGCCGATGTTGCCGGCACCTTCGGGGTTGTATGCGTCGGAGATGGAACGGCTGGTGGTGCTGGACGACATTACCATGACGGAGAACGGTCCGTACGGATGGTCGCCGATTCCGATCGATCGTGGCAAACCGGGGAGCGCGCTGGCGGATTGGTTTCCGCTGCCCTGGGAAGGCCCTTCGCTGGTGGTTCTCCCGGGGTTTCATACGGCGTCGGAGAACGCGTTGAAGCGGTTCGACCGCGGCGCCCCGGGATCGGAGGTGTTTCTGTCGATCTGCGGTCTGATGGCCAGTGGTGCGCGCACGATTCTGCTGAGCCGCTGGCGGACCGGCGGGCAGTCGAGTTTCGACCTAGTTCGGGAATTCACCCAGGAGCTGCCAGACACGGAGGCGTCGGACGCGTGGCAGAGGGCGGTGTTGTTGCTGGCGTCGTCGCGAGTGAACCTAGAAGCGGAACCACGGGTCAAGTCGTCGCCAAGCGATGACCCACCCAAGGGGACGCACCCGTTCTTTTGGGCTGGCTACCTACTGGTCGACTCGGGTGCCCCGGTGGCACGAGCGGCGGAGCCGGCCGGCGCGGGTGGTTTGCAGTTGATGGAGCCGGGCCAGCAGCCTGATGCAGGGCAAGCGGGCGAGAATGGGGATGCCAAGGAGATGCCGCCGGAGCCTGAAGCCGAGGAACCGGGCGTTGCGGGTAAGCGAGGAAGCCGGTTGCCGACCCGTGTGAAGCCCAAGCCGGTGAAGGGGGAGAAGGCGGCGAAGCCGGTGAAGCCAAAGGCAGGTTCGGCGAAGGCTCGGGCGGCCGCTGGCGGGGTGGAAGAACCGTAAGCCGGGTAGTGTTCCCGGGGCTGACGCGTCATAATGAGTCGTGATGCGTACAATAGGGAGCGAGGTGGACAGATGGTTGTCCGCCGGGCAAGCCTGTGACGGCGGAATCAGGCGACGGGACTGGCCGATGGCGTCGCCTGAGCCGGAGTATCAAGACCGGATACGGGCAGCGAAGGACCGAACGGGCGCCCCACTATGTGGGCTGCTAGAAACGGAGTGACATTTCATGATGCGCGCAACGGGATCGATCCTGGGAGCGTTGCTGCTGGCCGGCGGCATGCTATGTGGGCAGGCAAGGGCGGAGGATGCGGGCCAAGCCGATCTTGACAAGGCGACGGAGACGAAGCTCTCGGCGACGTCGTTGACGGACCTGAACGAGGTGGTCCGTCTGTGCGAGAGCGCGCTGAAGAAGGGTCTCAGCGCCGAGAACACGACGTTCGCCAATCAACTGCTCTCGTCGACGTTGGTGCAGCGGGGCGGTTTCGTGGCCAACGCGATCTTCGACTCGATGCCACCGAGCCCACGCTGGCCGGACTATCGGCGGGTGGCGCTGGAGGACCTGGAGCGGGCGGTGAAGCTGAACCCTGCACAGCCCGAGGCGCTGTTCATGATTGCGCGGCTGAACCAGTTGCCGGGCGGCGACGAGAAGCGAGAGAAGGAGGCGCTGGATGCGGCTTGGCGATCGGTGGGGGACAATGTGGGGTTGCGTGTGAAGATCCTGTTGCTGCGCGCGGCGACGGCGACGGACGATGCGAAGAAGCTGGCGGACCTGGGGGAAGCGATTCGGATCGCTCCGCAGGATCCGGCTCCTTTGCGGGCGCGAGGCGTGTTGTACGCGCGTCAGGGGGAGCACGAGAAAGCGCTCCAGGATTTCAACGCGGCGTTGAAGCTGAACGCGGACTACCTTCCGACGTTGGAGGACAAGGTGTCGAGCCTGGCGCAGTTGAAGCGTTACGACGAGGCCTTGGCGGTGATCGCAAGGCTTCAGAAGCTGGATCCGGACTCGGCGTTGCCGTTGGTGCAGAAAGCCCGGATCGAGGCGTTGAAAGGTGATGACAAGGCGGCTGTGCAGGATCTGAACGAAGCGGAGCGAGTGGATCCGAGCAACGTGAGCATCTATCTGTTGCGAAGCATGGTCTACCAGGAGATGAAGGAGAACGAGAAGGCGCTGGCGGATGCGGAGAAGGCGTTGAAGCTGCGTCCAGACCTGGAGCCGGCGATCCGGCTGCGAGCGGGGCTTCTGGCGGGCGCCGGCAAGTTCGACCTGGCCATCGAGCAGCTGTCGCAACTGTTGAAGAACGATCCGGACGACGTGGAATCGCGGCTGCAGATGGCGATGTTCTATCAAGCCGAGAATCGGCCGCGCAAGGCCGTTGAGCTCTACACGGAGATCTTGCAGAAGGACCCTAAGAATTACTTCGCCATCCGCGGACGCGCCGACACGTTGCTGAGCTTGGGCAAGCACGCCGAGGCGATTGCCGACTACGAGAAGGCCGTCAAGGAGGATGGGGAAGACCCGAGCGTACTGAACAATTTCGCGTGGGTTCTGGCGACGTCGCCGATCGACAAGCTGCGTGACGGCAAGCGGGCGATCGAGTTGGCGACGAAAGCATGTAAACTGACCGACTACAAGCAGGCGCACATTCTCAGCACGCTGGCGGCTGCTTACGCGGAAACGGGAGATTTCGAGACGGCCAAGAAATGGTCGCAGAAGGCGGTGGAACTCGGCTCGAAGGATGAGATGGATGCTTTGAAGAAGGAGCTGGTGAGCTACCAGGCCGGGAAGCCGGTGCGAGAGATGCAAACGCCACCGGAGGAGCCGAAGGAGAAGACGCTGCCGCAGGAGCAGAAGCCGGCGCCGAAGGCTTCCGAACCGGAGGCCGGCAAGGCTGCGGCAGAGCCGAAGAAGGCGGCGCCGTCGAACGAAGGTCCCTCGTTGCTGCCAGCGCAGGACGCGAAGCCGATCAAGCCGTGAGCCCTTCCCAGAGTTGGGATGGCGATCGGTACGCGTGTCATGGCCGTCTTGCGACCGAGTCGGGTTTGCCGGTCGTCGTGTTGTTGGCGCCACAGCCCGGCGAGTGGATTCTCGATTTGGGCTGTGGGGACGAGGCGTTGACCGAGAAGCTCGCCCGGATGGGGTCGTGTCGCGGCTTGTGGAGGCGGAACGGCGAGAAGTAGTCCGAGAGGTGGAGCGGGCTTTGCGCGGGACGCCGTGCATGGCAGACGGCATGTGGTCGGCCGATTACGTGCGTTTGCGGTTCAAGTGCGAGAAGCCAGCGGCGAGCGCGTGTGCGGGCGACGAGGAGGGCTAGGCACGTGTGGGCATGCGCGCCGTGGGTCGGCTACGATGACGATGTGTCCGTCGTTTGCCGCTGCTGGGCGGCGATGCGGTAGAGTCGCATGAAGATGATGTAGAAGAAGGGCAAGTAGATGATGTCGGAGAAGAAGAGCATGGGGACGAAACTCCAAGGGAGCTTGCCGACGAACACGTAGTAGAGGGCCGCGAGGGAACTGAGCGCCTTGCTCCAGAAGCCGAGCATGAGGAGATTGCGGTTTTCGACAGGGTTGGCGGCGACCAAGTGATAGCCGACGCCGAAGAGGCCGACGAGAATGCCCATGACTTGCACGGGCAAGAAGAGAGCCGGCTTAGGGATGCCGAGCATTCTGTAGCCTTCGTGGCACAGGAAGATCATGGCGGCGCCGGCCAGCAGATTGAAGGTACCGGCGAAACGGAGCAGGTATCGCATCCAGGGTTGCAGTGGTTCCACATGCAGTCTCCACTTGAGCGGACCAGGGCGTATGGCGCCTGGGTGTCGCGCTGCCGGCAGCGCGTTGCAATGGCTGGGATGGGCGCCCGGCACGCGCAACAACGTACGATGGGTGGTAATGCCGCGTCGGTATCCACAAGGGAACCAAGAAACGGCGGGCGAAGCAGACTCGCCGCAGGATTGCCGGAGGCGAGCAGATCGTTGGCGTCGTTGTTGCGGCACAAGTTGACCAGCGCGTTCCCATTGTGGCGTCGGTGCGGGAAGCGGGTCAAGACGGGATCATTTGGCGGTGTTTCTGCCGTGGCAGGGCGACGGCCGGTTTGTAGCGGAATACTCGGGTTTCAACGAGATTCCGCATGCCTTCGACGTGTGGTGTTCCTCTGGCGAGCGGACGAAGGGAGACGTGGTGGCGAGTTAAGTTGTTGCTGCGCATTGGATTGTGTCGTGGCGGCGGGGGTGTGGTGAAGTGACGAGCACGGTGCGGGGCGGCAGGAGCGGCGCGGTTGGTCGAAGATTGTGGCCGGATGGGAGATGCTTGCGCGGTGGGCGGAAGCGTGGGCGAGGGGAGTTGTGTTGGAGACGGTGACAGCGGAGGGGCGTTTGTTACAATGACGGGTCTGTGTTGGACGGGGTTGCAGCTATGCGACAGCACGCGTTGCGCAGCCGAACCCTATTGATGTCGGCGCAGCCAACGATCGCGATTCATCCCGGATACCAGCTGAGACGGCTGGAATCTGGGGCCCTGGTTGCCGCGCGACGCGCATTGGCAATGTGACCCTCAATGAACGGTTGAGACAGCCTTTTGGAGACCACGCTTGTGACCGCCACGATCCTCGACGGCAAGGCCTTGGCCGAGAAACTTCGCGCGCAGACCGCGGAGCAGGTGACCCATTTCGTAGAGGAGAGCCACATTACGCCCTGTTTGGCAGCGGTGCTGGTCGGTGACGATCCGGCCAGCCAGATTTACGTGCGCAACAAGCAGAAGGCCTGTGAGAAGGCGGGAATCGAGAGCCAGTTGCACAAGCTTCCGGCGACCGTCACGCCGGACGAACTGGTGGCGTTGGTGGAGCGGCTGAACTCGGACAAGGCGGTCCATGGGATTCTGATTCAACTGCCGTTGCCGAAGGGGTTCGACGAGAAGCGGATTCTCGATACGGTGCATCCGTTGAAGGACGTAGATGCGCTTCATCCGGAAAACGTGGGTCGCATCGTGCAGGGTCGGCCGCGGTTTCTGCCGTGCACGCCGTCGGGAATTCAGCAGTTGTTGGCGCACTACAAGATCGAGGTGGCCGGACGCCGTGTGGTGGTGGTCGGGCGCAGCGAGATCGTGGGCAAGCCGATGGCGATCATGCTGTTTCAGCGGGGCGGTGGCGGCGACGCAACGGTGACGGTCTGCCACAGTCGAACGAAAGATCTGCCGGCGGTGACGCGAGAGGCCGACATTCTTATCGTGGCGATCGGCCAGACGAAGTTCGTACGGGCCGATATGGTCAAGCCGGGGGCGGTGGTGGTGGACGTGGGCATGAACCGGACGGAGAGCGGGCTGTTTGGCGACGTCGATTTCGAGCCGGTCAGCGAGGTGGCTAGTTACATCACGCCGGTTCCGGGGGGCGTGGGACGGTTGACGATTGCGATGCTGCTTCAGAACACGCTGGAGGCGGCCCGGCTACAGGCGGCGGGCGGCGTCAGCTAAACAGCGAGCGGAGTATGAGGACGAAGACGAGAGGAATGCCGAGGCAGAGTGCGTAGCCCAAGGGCGTGCCCGGCTGGAAGAGGATCGCGGCGACGCCGGCCATCACGAGCAGCACGAGAAGCCAGACCCAGATGGAGAAGCCTGGGGTACGTTGAGGCTCGAGATAGGCGTTGCGTTCGACAACTTGGCGGGCGATCTGTCGCTGGCGGCTTGCTTGGCGGATTTCATCGACCAGTTCGCTGGTGCCGGGGACATCTTCGATCAGGCGCGTCAGCGCGATGGCCTTGTTGTCCTGGCGCCGCTGGTGCAAGAGGACGGCCATGGTGGCCAGGGCGAAGGGGTTGTTGGGGTCGGCGCTGAGGGCCTGGCGGAGGCTGAGATCGGCGTCGTTGAAGCGGTGCAGCGAAAACTGTGCGAGGCCGAGGATCGCCCAGGCCGAGGAGAGCCTGGTTTCCGGATCGGAGTCGGGGTCGGGCAGGCCGGGCCAGCGGTGATCGGCGCCGACGACCTGATGCAATGCGCTGCGGCGGAGCAGCGTTACAGGCGGATCCTGGGGTAAGGCGACGAAGAGCTGATCACCGAGTGCGATGGCCTGCGAGGAGTCGCCTCGCTGGAGCATGCACTGCATTTGCTGGGTCAAGTCGGGAAGCGCGGTAGTTTCCATGCCAGTAGCGCGTCTGATGGTTGCCGGGAGGGACGATCGCGCTGGTTTGGCCGACAAGGGTGAGCGGCCGAGTTCGTATCGAAGAGCGACGCTGGCAATCGCCACGCGAAACGGCTGGCCCGCCGCGTGTTCCTACTTAAAGCCTATCGCTGTACGGGCCGGTAGTCAATCCGCCGAGGAACGGGACGGTTAGGATCCAGTTTAGAAATGATGTTGGTGAAGGAAGCCGAGTAAGGGACAGGGTTTGGGGCGGTCCCCGCGAACGGTGCACGGGTTTGCCTTCCTTTCGGTGGTGGCGTAGAATTGCGGGGCGCTGTGGCGAGGGGGAAAGAGCCCCATTTCGCCGGGAGGAGAGCGGCAGAATTGCAACCACCAGAAGGCCAGAGCACGAATCGTCCGCCGCCGCCAGAAAAGGGGCCGGTGCGGGGTGTGCCGGTGAGTGCTGAGGCAGCGGGCGGTCCGTTGACGGAGGCGCACCAGCTGGAGTTGATGCTGGCCAATCAGCGCGCGCGGAAGATTCGGCGCGCAGCCCGCGTTGCGGCGTTCAACGGGTGGGTGACGGGGATTCTGGCTGGGTGCGCTGCGCCGTTCATCGTGTTCGGGATGACGAACCTGCTGATTGCCGGGGCGTTGGCGTTCATCGCGTACAACGAGTTTCGAGGGCGGAAGCTGTTGCTGCAGTTCAACCCTTCGGCGGCCAAGCTGCTCGGCTGGAACCAGATCGGCCTGCTGGGGCTGATCGTCGTGTATTGCCTGTGGATGATCTACGCGAGCTTCGCCGGTTCGAGCGAGCTGGTTTCGCAGTTGACCGTACCACCTGAAGCGGCGGACGCGTTGGGCACTGCCGACATCGAGCAGTTGTTCCGGGTGATCGTTCTCGCGATGTACGGACTGGTCATCGTGCTGAGCGCGATCTTTCAGGGTCTGAATGCGCTGTACTACTTCACGCGGCGCAAGTACATCGAAGCGTATCTGCGAGAGACGCCGGACTGGGTGGTTGATGTGCAGCGCGTGGCTGGTTCGGTGTAGGACGGCGGGGTGTGCGCGCCGTACAGCATTCTGGCGGAGGCTGCCCGCCTTGGCTGAGTGACATCTTTCTCTGAGGCAGGCCGCCCTCACCGTGAGGCCCCTCTCCCACAAGCGGGAGAGGGGCGGTGGGTTTGGTGGGGCTGTGTTAGGCGGGGCCGCCTTCTTCGATGATGTTGAAGCCCATCAGCGTACCGAGGTCTTGGAGCGGTTTTGAGTGGTCACCGTAGAAGACGACGCGGTGCAGGTGGGTCATGACGTCGCCCTTGATGACATCGGCACCCCAGTCGAGGAAGAGCCGGCGGGCATCGGCGACGCTCTGGGTGAACTGGGTGCGGCAAGCCAGCGGGCTGTTGCTGGTTTCGATGATCTTGCCCGGGCAGACCAGAAGAGTATCGAGGTTGACGAGCTTGGCGCAGGTGACGGGTTGGTCGACGCGGTGCTGGACTTCGAGGGCGACGCCGCCGCGGGAGTCGGTTTGGGTGCGGATGGCGAATGGAAGTCGTTTGCCGTCGGGGCCGTCCATCTTAGTGCACGAGGTGCAGTGGAAGTGGACCATGGCGTTCTTGGCCGTGTCGATGACGGGGTCGGTAATGAAGCCGGGCACACCGAACGCGTAGCCGAAGAGGAGCATGGTGAGGGTCGAGTCGATGTCGCCTTCGCAGGCGCCGACGAGGCCGAGATCGTTCAGCTTGCTGAAAGTGAGGCAGCCGCGAGGATCGCCCATGCAGTGCACGCTGCAGACGGCTTGGGCCTTTTCGTGGATCATGATCTGCTTGATGGCCAGGAAGAGGCGGGCCGATTCGACAATTTCGGCCGGGGTGGGCTCGACGATGCGCTTGGCCTGGCTGATCCAGTACTGTTGGGCTTCGGCTTCGGCGGCCTTGGAATCGATCGCCTTGAACACCTCCATGACCTGATCGTTGGGGATGCTGACGAGATCGGCACCGAGCCGGTTCTTGACCTGTTCGGGTTGGCAGGCGGCGGGCGAGCCGTGAGGGCCACCGATAGCGAGGATTCGCGTCTGCTTCATGAGGGCGGGGACCCGCAGGAGACGCACGACCTGGTCGATCGCGCTCCAGTCGCTGCTGGGGAGGAGCACGATGCGCTTGCCGTCTTTGTGCCACTGGGGGAAGTACATCCAGCCATGGCCACTGAACGGTTGCGAGAATAGGGCGGTCGGCAGGTTGACGTTCACGAGGTTGGTGAGGACGGGCGCATCGCCGCCGTGGCCGGAGAGGTGAACGATCAGGAGGGCGTCGGCCTCTTTGAGCTTGGCGGCCACTTGCGCGACGTCGGCCGGAGGAATCATGTCGCCGCCGACGAACTTCACGTCGCCGAGTGTCTTCTCGATGCCGGCGAAGTACTTCTGGAACTTATCAAGTTCTTCGGTCGGACGGGTCAGATAGGCATCGCCGGTTCGGCCCGCGTAGACCACGTGGATCTTGACCGGTTGCGGCTTGGGAAAGGAGGCTGTGTCGGCCGCGAGCGCCGAACTGCCGAGGTAGTGCATCGCCATCGCCGCGCCGCCGACAGCGGCAGCGTTTCCGAGGAACTGTCGCCGATTGCATTGTTCACACATGGGTTCGCCCTCCGGAGTATGGTGTACTTGCCGTCTAGATTACCCATTAGGCTACGCGGGCCGACGGGGCGTGTCCAGTAACAGGGGTGAAAGAGTTGCCGCCGGTGGATTGGCGGCGGACGGGATCGTTCACAGCGCGAATCACCATGGTGGTGTTTGCATGTTGCATGGGGGAAACGAGGGCGCTGGAGGGAGGCCAGCTGAGGACGCCGTTCCACGGGGTGGTTTTGACAGAAAGGTCGTTTTGGACGCCATATGTGGCGTGGGCATTTTAGGGTGGCTAAGATGTGGGGATAGTACAGATTAGTGGTTGCAGACCTGACGTCGGCAGGCGGCACGGAATGAGTGTCTGGGTCGAGCGACGAGAACCGCATTTGCCGAGGAGATGAAACCATGGATTCGTCCAGAGCCGATGGTCAGCGAGGGTTGCCGGCGCGGTCTGGCAACGAGGGAACTCCGTTGAGCCGCCGCGAAGCGTTGAAGCTGTTGGGTGCGGGTGCAACGAGTTTGGCGATGGCGGGCGCGCAGCGGGTGGTGGCGGGGCCTTTCGAGGCTGCGGACTTCCGGTCGCTCGTTCCGGCCGACAAGCGGCTGAATCCCGACTGGGTGGCATCTCTGTTCGATCGGGGCGAGCCGTGCGTGTATCGCAACGAGGAGCTTCATTGGATCGGCATGCCGGTGGGCGGCATTTGTGCCGGGCAGCTCTACCTGGGCGGCGATGGCAAGCTGTGGCACTGGGACATCTTCAACCAGCCGATTTCGACCGGGGCCGATCACTATGGGCATCCGCTGGCTCCTTCCTCGCCGCTGGAGCAGGGTTTTGCGATTCGGATCAAGGCGGGCAAGGAGGTTCAGACGCGGGCGCTGGACCGCACGGGATTCGGAGACATCGCGTTTCGTGGGGAGTATCCGATCGGGACGGTCGAGTATGGGGGGATTGCGTCGCCGGTGAAGGTGTGTCTGGAGGCGTTCTCGCCGCTGGTTCCTCTGAGTCCCGAGGATTCGAGTTTGCCGGCGACAGTCATGCAGTTCCAGGTTCGGAACACTAGCGACGGTCCGGTCGAGGGGGAGTTGGCCGGGTGGCTGGAGAACGCCGTTTGCCTGCACAGCGGCCAGCCGCAGGCGGTCACGAACGTGGTGAAGCCGACGGGGGGCGTCACGGTGCTGGAGCATTCGGTGGCACCGCTGCCTCAGGAGAAGGCGAAGGAGCCGCGGCCGGATATGGTCTTTGCGGATTTCGAGCAAGAAAAGTACGAAGGCTGGACGGCGACCGGCAAGGCGTTCGGTACGGGGCCCGTCGAAAAGGCGAAGATTCCGCCGTACCAGGGGGACGTCGGTGGGAGCGGTCGGCGCGTGGTCAATTCGCACGCGTCGGCGCCGGGCGAGACTGTAAACGAGAAGGATCGCCAGACGGGCACGCTGACAAGTCCGTCGTTCGAAGTGCAGCGCGATTACGTTCATTTCTGGATTGGCGGCGGCGGGCACAAAGGGCGGACGTGCATGAATCTGCTGGTCGACGGTAAGGTCGTGCTTTCGGCGACTGGAGCGAACGACAACCGCATGAAGCGGCAGGGTTTCGACGTAAGACCGTGGGCGGGCAAGACGGCACAGCTTCAGATCGTCGACAACGGATCGGAAAGCTGGGGCAATATCGGCGTCGATGAGATCGTGTTCAGCGACAAACCGGCCCAGCCCGAGGTTCCGCTGGCCGAACGGGCCGACTTCGGCACGCTGGCGCTGGCGTGGATTGGCGAGCCGGCAGCCGTTGAGGCCATTCCGCAAATCGCGGAGGGTGCGATTCCGGAAGCGGCTTTTGCACAGTTGGCGGAGGGGAGTAAGTCGTCCCGTTCACGTTCGATTGGGTCGTTGGTCT
Organism: Thermoguttaceae bacterium; assembly: GCA_963674835.2. Classification (GTDB taxonomy): domain Bacteria; phylum Planctomycetota; class Planctomycetia; order Pirellulales; family Thermoguttaceae. The sequence continues at coordinate 2,956,835 of CAXXKC010000003.1, read as the reverse complement.
CTCGTTTTGCGCTCGAGCCGGGCGAAGAAAGGACGTTCACGTTTGCTATCGCGTGGCATTTCCCGAATTTGCGGATGGACCGATTGCCGGGCGGACGTCACTACGCCACGCGGTTCAAGTCGGCCACGGAGGTGGCGGGGTACTTGGCGGGTGAGTTCGATCGGTTGGCGCGGCTGACGCGGCTTTGGCGCGATACGTGGTACGATTCGACGCTGCCTTACTGGCTACTGGACCGCACGTTTACCAATACGTCGACGTTGGCCAGCTCGACTTGCCACTGGTTTGCCAATGGGCGCTTCTATGGCTGGGAAGGCGTCGGCTGCTGCGCGGGGACGTGCGCGCACGTGTGGCATTACGCGCACAGCGTGGCGCGGTTGTTTCCGCAACTGGAGCGGGCCGCGCGGACGATGGGCGATTACGGAGCCGGGTATCAAGAGGATACGGGAGCCATTCACTTTCGCGCCGAGCACTGCAACATGTGGGCGGCGGACGGCCAGGCGGGGTGCATTCTGCGGGCGTACCGCGAACACCAGATGAGCGCGGACGACGGGTTCCTGCGGAGCCTTTGGCCTCGCATCAAGAAGTCGTTGGAGTTTCTGATCAGCCGCGACGTCGACAACGACGGCATTCTGGACGGTCCGCAACACAACACGCTGGATTCCGATTGGTACGGCCAAGTGGCGTGGCTGAGCGGTCTGTATTTGGCGGCGCTTCGCGCGGGTGAGGAGATGGCCAAGGAGATGGGCGACGAGGCATTTGCGAAGGAGTGCCGAACGATTTTCGAACGCGGGCAGCGCAATATCGACGAACGGCTGTTCAACGGCGAATACTACGTGCAGGTGAGCGATCCGGCCCATAAGGGCGTGGGCTCGTATAACGGCTGCGAGGTCGACCAGGTGTTCGGGCCGAGTTGGGCGTGGCAAGTGGGGCTGGGTCGGATTCTCGATACGGCGCACGTGAAGAAGGCGCTGGAGTCGCTGTGGCGGTACAACTTCACGCCGGATGTCGGTCCGTACCGTGCCGTCTTCAAGCTGGGCCGGTGGTACGCGATGCGGGCGAGGGCGGCCTGCTGATGTGCACGTGGCCCCGCGGCGCCGAAATGCGCGTTCAACAGGGGTTCGACTACTACTTCAACGAGTGCATGAACGGGTTCGAATATCAGGTGGCGTGGCACATGATCGCCGAGGGGATGGTGCAGGAGGGGCTGGCGATCGCGCGGATGGTCGACGATCGGTACCACGCCACACGGCGCAATCCGTGGAACGAGGTGGAGTGCGGCGACCACTACGCGCGAAGTATGGCGAGCTTCGGCGTCTTTCTGGCCGCGTGTGGATACGAGTATCACGGGCCGAAGGGGCATTTGGGATTCGCGCCACGGCTGTCGCCGGAGAAGTTCCGCGCGCCGTTTACGACGGCCGAAGGCTGGGGCACGTTTTCGCAGACGGCCAACGCGGGGAGCCAAACGGCCGGCGTCGCAATCAAGTACGGCAAACTGAAGTTGCGCACGCTTTCGTTTGGGCTGGCGATGAAATCGCGGCCGACCAAGGTAACCGTTATGGTGGGCGATCAGGAAGTGCCGGCCGAGATGTCGGCGGACGACGGTCGGGTGAGGATTGCCCTGGGAAAGACGGTCGAAATCAAAGAGGGGGAGAGTCTTCGAGTCGTACTGAGCGCGGCGTCGTGAGCGGGCGCGGAGGTGTTCCGGCGGGACTTGGCGCCTTGCGCGGTCATCGGGTCGAATCGATAGTAGACGACCTGCATGCCCGGCCTCTCTCCCACGAGCGGGAGAGAGGAGGTGCAGTCTGGCTAGGCGGTCGTTTCGCTGGGGGCGAGTGCCAGTTGTTTCAGTGCGTCGAGGACTGCCAGGACCTCGCCGCAGGAGATTTCCTGCCAGCCGGTTAGCTTGTGGGCAAGGATCGCCAGTTTGAACGATTCAAACGCTTCGGCGAGATCGTCGGGTAGCTGGGACAGGTTCTCGAAGGGACGCACGGGATCGATGGTCGTGTGTGAGTCGGCGTCGGTATCGGGGGCGTCGAAGGGTACCGCATCGACGGCATCGCCGGGCTCGTCGACGGCGGTTTCGTCTTGCTCGAAGTCGTGAACGATGCCGGTGGAAGTGGAGACGGCATCGTCGGTGGAATCGTCGTCCGGGTTGGCGTCTTCGTCGAGTTCGGCCGTGATAACGTCTTCGTCGCGCGGGCGCTGATCGGCGGGAGCACCGAGGGCTTCCCAACGTTGCGTGCGCATTTGGGAGACGGACCAACCGTTTTGGACGGCGCCCTCGAGCCACATTTCGGCGTCGTTCCAATCGAGGGCCGCCTGGAAATGGCTCCAGTAGAGGTCGGGGTACTGTTGGTAGGCTTGGCCGAACTGCTCCCAAACGCGGCGGAGCCGGCCGACGTGCTGCCCAGTGACGTTACCAACGCACCGGGCCCAAGCTTCGTCGGAGTAGGTTTGGAGGGGAGCGCCGGCGTCGGCCAAGCTTTGACGCCACAGGTAGATGATCTGCCCTTTTTCCCAGTTAGTGGTGCTGACCAGGTGGTTCCAACGGCCCACGTACTCGGCCGAGGCTTCCTCCAAGAGGGCCGTGTCGGCCGAATCGGCGATTTGCTCGTCTATGGTTTCGTCATGGGGGTGTTGCTGCATCGGGGAAGATCCTTGTCGTGAAGACTGCAATCCATGCGCACCGGAAGGATGTTTCCGGGGAAAGGAGAACCCGATTTTAGCACGGTGCGCCCGCAGGCAAGTATGTGCCGGGCGTCGGCGGCAAGGAGGGCTGTGCTGGATGCGGAAATTGCCGGCGAAAATAGAGAAGGCGGTGCCGAGAGGAGGTGACGCTGGCGTGGGGCCGATGGGGAAAAGATGTCGACAGAAAGGGCGCTGTGCGGCGACAAGTCGAAGCGGGACGGGGCTTACGGAGACGGAGCGGCGTCGGGGGCCGTGAATCCGCAGGCGCGATGGGCTCCGTCGCAAAACGGACGCTTGCCGGACTGACCGCACCGACAAAGCGATACGAACTCGCCTTCGGGCAGCGTGAAGGGGTTTCCTTCGGCGTCAATGAGCTGGAAGGGACCCCGGACGCGGAAGGGACCGTTGGCTCGGACCTGGATGACTACGTCGGCCATGGCGAAGACGGCTCCTCGGGTGAGGCGAGTGGTTGTAGGGTTGTTGCTGAAGTTTACGGCGACGGTCAAGTCGAGGGAATGGGGGCGGTTGCTGCTGTCGGGGCTCGCCGGACCGCCATCAGCCGGACACGCTGAGTGCTCGAAGTGTGCGCTGGGCGATCGTGCTCCAGGGCTGTACGGCTCGGCAGTGGCGGATCGATTCGGCAGGCCAGTCGCGATCGATAGCCGTTTGGAGCGCCTCGGCCAGTGGAGGAACTTGCCGAACCGGCACAATCAGCCCGTTCTGGTCCGGCTCGAGGAGGTCGGGAACGGCGCCCACGGCGGAAGCGACGACGGGCCTTCCACAGGCGAGCGATTCGAGCACGACGTTGGGACATCCCTCGCGATAGGACGCGAGGACGGTTGCATCGGCCGCACTCAGGAAGAGGGGAATGCGGTCGTAGGGTTGCGGGCCGACGAGGAGGACGCGGTCTTCCAGGTGGAGACGATGGATTAGGCGGAGCAGATGCCGCCGGTTGGCTCCGTGGGGGTGGGGATCGCCGCCCACGATGGCCAGGCGGACGTCGTCGGGCAGCGCGGCGAGGGCCTGGATCGTTTCGTGGTGCCCCTTTCTCGGTCCGAGATGGGCTACGGAGACCAAAAGGCGGCCGTCGCGGGGAAGGCCGAGGGCTTGCCGGGCCTCGTCCTTGTCGCGCGGCGTGAACTGTTGGAGATCGACGCCGTTGGCAATGACGTGGATTCGTTGGCGAGGCGCGCCGAGCTCGGCTGCTGTTTCGGCCAGATGTCGGCTCACGCTGATGATCGTCTGGGCGTTACGGAGGGCTTCTACGCATTGGCGAAGGATGGGCGGGTGCCGGAGGGCCTCGTAGAGCCAACCACGAAGGGTGATCGCATAGGGGAGATCGAACTGCCGAGCGAGGTGCGAGACGGCAACGCCGTCGGGCCAGATGAAGTGGGCGTCGAGCAGGTCGGGTTGCCATTGGGCAAGGATTCTGGAAAGGGGACCGCGCAGGCCACGGGCGTAGAGGGGTCCGTCGAGACGCTTGAACACGCCGGGGACATAGAAGTAGCGGGGACGGTGGACGACAAGGCCTGCGAGGTTGTCGTGGAGCGGCGGCAGGGGGCCGTGGAGGCGCGTCCAGAGAGGAAATACGGGGACGGGGGCGATGACTTGAACGTCGGCGAGCGTCGCCAGGGCGGCCAGCCGCTGGTAGACGAAGACGCCCCAGTTTGGTTTGCTGGGGTTGGGGAAGCAATAAGAGAAGGAGAGCACGCGCATCGGGTTACCTGGTGCGTTGCGCACGTTGTGTGACGGCGTGTTGGAAGACCTCGAGGTAGCGGGCGGCCATGGTTTGGACGCTGTACTCGGCCACCGCACGCCGGCGGGCATTGGCGCCGAGCGTTTGGCAGAGATTGCGGTCGTGGAGCAGACGCGCCATGGCTTGGGAGAGTTGGTCCGGGGCACATGGGTCGACCAGCAGGCCGACATCGTCGGTGACGACGTCGGGGACAGCGCCAACTCGCGTGGCGAGAGCGGGAAGACCGGCCATCATGGATTCAAGGAGGACCATAGGGAGGCCTTCGCTGCGGCTGGAGAGCAGGAACGCGTCGGCGGCCTGATAGAGCGATTGAAGATCGGGCTGGAAGCCGAGGAATTTGACCTGGTTTTCGAGGTCCAGTAGTGCGTGTTTGGCGAGGAGTTGGGCCTGGTAGTCGGTCTCCTGCGGCGCGCCGACGATCCAGCACTGGAAAGGCCGGTCGGGCGCTTGCCGGCGAAGCAGGGAGGCCGCGTCGAGCAGATCCTCGAAGCCCTTTTCGGGCTTGGCATTGCCGACGGAGACGAAGACAAACGTGTCGTCGGGTACGCCCATGGCTTGGCGCACTTGGGTGCGGGCAGTGGGGGAGAGGTCTGGGACGGAAACTCCATTGGGGACGCGATCGACGGGGCGCGACCAGCCGAGGTGTTGGGTGTAGCGCTCGGCGACGCGCTCGGATTCGGCGGTGAAACCGGCCAAGCGTTTTGCGGCGAGGCGGTGGCTCCATCGCGGCCGGTCGAAATCGCGAAAGAGGAGTCCGTGGGCCGAGAAGACGATCGGCCTGCGGGCGGCGAGCATGTTGGCCAAGACCGTATAGGGGAGGCTGGTGCGGTCGTGGATGCTGATGACGGTCGGATCGAATTGGCGGAGTAGGCGTGCGAGCCGGAAGACGGCCATCAGGTCGTGGCCTTTCCGGCTATCGAGAGAGACTACGGGCACTCCATCTTGGGCGAGTTGGTCGCCGAGCGGGCCGGGATATTCGAGGCAAACGCACAGCGAGGGAATTCCTTCGGCGACGAAGGCCTTGGCCAGCAGAACGATGATCTGCTCGGCGCCGCCTCGAACCAGTTTGGGCACGACGAACGCCACGCGCCGGATGGCGTGGTTCGAGTGAGTGGCTGTGTCTGGTGAGAGCGTCGCAGGGGTGTCGCCGGGACGTGTCGTCATGACGGGTTGCCGCAGGAGTCAGGAGGGGAGAGGCTCTTCGGAAAGCCAACTCTCGTTGAGTTCTCGGGCCTGATCGTCGTCGGACGCCTGGGCGAGCTCGGCGTATTGGGCCTCGAGGCCGGAGGCTGCACGGATCAAGCAGACGGGCAGCATGAGGAACCACCAGATGAACTCGACGTAGAGAAGGGAGATCGTCAGGCAGCAGCCCAAGAGGGTGGCAATACTGACCATCGCGCCGAACGACAACCACTGGACAGACATGCGGTCTTCGTCGGGCAGCGAAGCGACCGTTCTTGCGACCTTCCTCAAGGTGGAGAAGGCGCTGCCGATCATGGCGAGGAAGAGGGCGATTCCTTGGATGCCCAATTCACACGCGCATCGGAGGAAGGTATTGTGTGCGTCCATCGAGGCGTAGGCGCCGCCTTCGGTATAGTGGCCGATGTTCTGGTAGAAGTTGCCCGCGCCGACGCCGAGCGGATTGGCGGCCAGCATGCGGAGCGCGCCGTGCCAGATGACGATGCGGCTTTGAGCGGAGGTGTCTCTTTCGCCTTCGGAGCGGGTGATAGTCGCGGCGCGCTGGAGGAACTGGGGATCGCTCAGGTAGAAGAAGGCGGCGCCGGCGACGATCAAGCCTGCGAAGATCGTCAGACGGTGGCGGCGCGGGGCGAGCAGCAGGGCCGCGAGGCATCCGACGAGCAGGCCGACGACGGCGCCGCGGGTGCGCGTGAGGATGATGGCGTTGGCGACGAACGCGCCGCTTATGCTGCAGAGGATCTTGCCGAGCCACTTGGACCGCATGAATTGGGCGGCGATGATGGGGAGCATCGACGCTTGAAAGGCGGCGAAGAAGGTGGCGTCGGTGAAGTCGGGTCCGCCGATTCCCTCCAGCCGGCCGTGCTCGAACTTGCTGTAGGGCGTGTCGTAGGCCTGGAGTCCGAGGATCCACGCGCCCAGGATCAACACCCAGATCAGGCGGTTCACGTCCTTGATGTTGGTCGCGACGTGGGTGAGCATGAGGGCGAAGAGGACGATCTTCGTGAACTTGACCGAAGGATGGTCGACCTGCTGGGAGTAGCGTCCGACGGTGGCATCGCCGATGAGCACGGAGAACCAGACGACGCCAAGCATAAGCAACAGGAGTATCTGCTGGCGTGCGAAGGCAGGGCCTGGGAAGCGTATCTTCTTCCAGTTCAGCGCGATCCCTATGGCCGTGATGATAGCGAGGGTAAGCGAATAGCGGATGCCGAGGAATCTGAGCGAGTCGCTCCACCACTGGCGATCGGGACCGATCAGGTAATGGCCGACGTACCCCAGCGCACCCCAAATGGGCGACACCAGACCTGCGGTGCATGCTGCGACGAGCAGCACGGCGAACAGGATTGTCTTCAGGGGCATTGCGGCGTCTCGGCGGCGTGCTGTGTGGCCGGGTTAGCTAGGGAGGTGGTTTTTGGACGAGGGATTCCAGTTGTTTGACTTCTTCCGCCATCCGTTCCTGCCAGGACCAGAACTTCTTGGAGCGATCGGCCTGCGCTTGGCGCAGGTTGCTTGCGAGAATCGGTTCGGAGCAGACGCGTTGGAGCATGCGGCCGAGTTGTTCGACGTTTTCCTTCTCGGCGAGCATGGCGTTGCGTTCGTGTTCGAGCAGGTCGGCCGTCGACGGGTCGCGCACGGAGACGATGGGCAGCCCAGCGCGGATGGCCTCGAAGAGCGGATTGCAGCGATTGGTGACGTCGTTGGTGATCATGAAGACGTCGCCGACGAGCATGAGGTCCCAGACGGCGTCGTGCTCGACGGCGCCGAGCCAGGTAACGTTCGGCTCGATGTTCAAATCCTGGGCCAGGGAGCGAAGCCGCTCTTCCTCCGGGCCGCTGCCTGCGATGATCAATTGGCAATCGCATCCGGCGACGATCGCGAAATGGAGGGCCTTGAGGATGCGATCGATCCGCTTCCAGTAGCTCAGCCGGGAACAGGAGAGGAGCCAGGTCCGATTCAGCGGGATCTGGGCATTGGGAAAGCGGGCGGCGACGGTCTGACGCGTGGGGCGAAGACCGACGGAGGGTACGTCGACGCCATTGGGCCAGAAGCGAAAGCGGTCCATCTGAATGCCCAGCTTGCGAGCGACCTGATCGCCGCGGGTGCCGTCGTTGGCGCAGATGAGCAGTGCGTGCGGCACGAGGAAGCCGGCGGCAGCGACTGGATAGCGGAGCTGGACGAGGGGGAGGTTCATGAGGTCGGCCAGGAAGGTTCCGTACAGCCGGGTGACGTTGGGAAGGCCGAACATTCGGCCGAGAATCCAGCCTGCGGGGGCCGCATACTGGTTGTGCGCGTAGACCAGGTCGAATCGGTCGGGTTTTCGGTAGCGGAGCTTCAGCGCGGCCAGCACGAGGCTGACGGTCAGCAGCGTGCAGAGGCTAACGTTCAGCAGCCAGCGGAGGACGTAGGGAGGTTCCGTACCGTCGCCGAATCGGCGGGCCAGGCGACGAGCGGCGAGTAGCGTCGGAGCCCACGTGCAGGGGACCGTGTGGACCTCGTAGCCATCATCGCTGGCGGTGACGACGTGCTGGGGGTGGTCAGCGAAGAGTTGATACTCGGGAAGGAGAAAGACGACCTCGTGGCCGGCGCGAAGATGGCCGCGCAGGGTTTCCTGCAAGGAGGGCATGCCTCCTTTCCCTTCCATGGGCCAGACCGGAAGTGCGGAGACGTGGAGAATTCTCACCGACGTTGAGCACGGGATGAGACCGTGCGTTCGAGAGGACAACGGGTTGCGACAAGCGAGACGAGTTGTTGTGTCAGAGATCGGTTCAAGCAGTCTCTACTATAATCGTTGAGGGTGTTGATTTCCATTCCAGGGCGCGGCCGAGGGCGGCTGTGCCGCCGAAGAGGATTCGAGAAGGATCTTCAGGCATTTTGGGCGGTTGCCAGGCCGAGTCTTCCCAAGATTCGGGTGCGGATATCCTTGGGGATCAGGAAGATAGCGATCGGTCCGTAGCCGGCCAATGCGAGTGCCACGCTGGCGGCAAAGGTTGGCCAGGAATGTGGAGGAACGAGGTGTAACGCGACGGCGGCCCAAACGGCAAAGAGAGCCGTGGCGACGAGGCCGGTTCCGCCGACGCGGATCAGGTGCGAGGTCCAGCGGATGTTGGCATAGCGACAGGCGAACCAGGGATGAAGGAAGGTACTGACGAGAAGTCGCGCCACGAGCGTTCCCAGCGCCACGCCTGCGATGCCCATATTGAATTTGAGAACGAACACGAGAGAGAGCGTGAGGTTGACGATGGCCTCGGCGATGCTCAGCGCGGCGCTGATACGGATGCCATTCATGGCGGCGAGAATCGGCCCGGCACCCAAGGTGAAGAGGAACAGGAGCTTGGACGCCGAGAGGATCTGTAGAACGCGGGCCGCGGCCTGGACCGCCGACTCGTCGATCCCGTGGCCGAGCATCCAGAGGCGGATGAAGGGCTCGGCATAGAGGATGAAGCCCACATACATGGGGACGCCTATCAGCATGGCCAGGCGTACTTGCCGAAAGTAGAGCCAGCGAGCCACTCCCATTTCGCCTCGGGCTACGGCCTTTTGGAGCGTGGGAAAGAACGTGTGGCCGATCTGAGCGAAGAACCCTTGGGAGTAGTATGCCAGCATGGCTCCGATCGAGTAGACGGTAACGGCGGACACATCCAGAGCGATTCCGACGACGACGAGATCGGTCTGGCCGATCACTTTGAGCGATGCCGAGGAGACGAACGCGGCCAGCCCATATCCGAGCAACTCGCGAAGTCGGAGGCGATCGAAGCGAAGAGGCCAGATTCGCAAGGGGCGATAGATCCGCTTGGCAAGATACCAGTTGCAGACCAGAGGCAGGACGTGGCAGCCGATGGTCACCAGCGCGAGGCCGACGATTCCGTAGCCCCGATACAGCACGAACACCGTGCCGGTGGCTTGCACCGCCAGGGTCAAGACATCGACGGCGCGGGTGAGATCGAAGCGTTCGTGAGCCGCCAGCACGTTGGAGAAGACGGCAGTAAGGGCTGTGAGCCACACGTTGAAGGCCATGAGGGGGACCAGCAGCATGGCCAGTAGGCGATAGTTATCGGGAATGGTGGAGAATATGTTGGGGAAGACCCAGCCGAGCAGACCTCCGACGGCAAAGATGAGCAGGCCGATTGCCGAGAAGAACCCCAGGCTGGTCCGGATGGTTTGGTCGACGGCCTCTTCATCTTGGCGGCCGAGGTAGAGAAAGATGTGCCGGCCCGTGCTGGCGCGGACTCCCAGATCCAGGATTCCCATGTAGCCGGTGAGCACGTTGAGCAGGGACCAGATGCCGTACTCGACCTTTCCGAGCGTATGGACAACGAAGGGGGATAGGAAGAAGAAGACGACGAGGGTCAGGCCGAGGCTGATCCAGTTGGCGAGGAGATTTCGGGCATGGATGCGAGCGCTGGTCGTCATGGCGCGGGTTGCGGGCGGCACTTCCCCGTGGCACTGGCTGATGGTTCCTTCAGCGGGGTCTTGCGTCATGACAGGTTCACGGGAATCGGAGCATGGTAGTCATGAGTGGGCCGACGCGGCGCCGACGGTTGAGGATGGGCGAGGTACGGCCGCGTCGAGGGCGGCAGAAATGGTCTTCACCTTGGCTGTCCAGGTTTCTTCGGCCATTCGGTCGACACGTGCGTCGCGCCGAGTGGCGCCATCGGCGAGACAGCGGTCAATTGCGTCGACAAACGCGGTGCGTTCGGCGAGCTCGACGAGATCGGCGTACCTCTGCACCTCGGGCAACGGTGTAGACACGACGGGGAGTCCGGCGGCGAGGTATTCGCGCAGCTTGATGGGATTGACGGCGCGGGTCAGATCGTTGAGCTTGAAGGGGATGAGGCCAACGTCGAACGCGCGGCAGTAGGCGGGCAGCTCGGCGTAGGGCTTCGGGCCGAGAAAGTGCATGTTGGTCAGGCCGCGATAGGAGGTCAGGTCGATCCGGGAATCGCCGATCAGGACGATATGCCAGTCGGTTCGGCGGCGGGCGACTTCGGCGAGCAGGTCGAGATCGACCCAATCGCGAAGGAGGCCGAAGAACCCCAGATGCGGCCGCGGGATGTCGGCGATGTCGGGCGGGATGGGCAGAGCGGGGTCGAGGGCCGTGGAGAAATGCTCGCAGTCGACGCCGTGGGGTACGAGGACGGTGTTGTGATTCCAGGCCTTCTTGGATTCCTGGAGGACGGTTGAGGTGGTGACGACCAGGTTGGAGCGGCGGCAGAGGTCTTCTTCGTCGAGCAGGACCTGCTGGCGGTTGTAGCCAGTGAAGCACGCGTGGTCGTCGACGCAGTAATAGAGGACTCGTTCCTCGCCAAAGCGGCCTAACAGATAGGAGATGTCGGGAGTGAAGGACCACAATTGGACGGGGCCTTGCCGGACTTTGGCGAGGGCGCGCCGGATCTGCAGTACGAGTAGGGCGCGGTTCCATCGCCTCGCCCAAGCTGAGGCTGGGAGTGGTATGACGAGGGGTGTCAGCACGTAGAGGTTCGGCCGGGGCTGCTGGATGCCGGCGAAGACCTGCCGGAGTTTTCGGGCGATGTACCGGGCATCGGACGCACTGGCGGTGGGCGTTCGCGAGGCGTGATAGTTGACCCAAAGCACGACGTTTTGGCGTGCCAACAGATGCATCACATGATGCTTGCTGGTGGGTGGAGCATCGTAGCCGCTGGCGAAACAGAGGATCGTCCGGTTCTCGATCATGGTTCCCGCCATTGTAGCATGCCCCGTTACCCCCTGCTAGTATTTGTCCGGCTTACTTCTGGCGGGTGTATGGGCCGGTTGGCCGGACAAACGGCTGGCGGTTGCTCTTCCGCGACGAGCTTGACGCTGCTACGATCCCTGGCCCGAGAGGGGCTTTCGCTGGGAACCGGTGACGTTGATGCGGGAGGCACGCGGCGGAGCGAGGCCGTTTCGGCAGGTTCAGGTTCTGACACGGAGGTTGGGCTAATGAAGACGCTGTGGGCTCTGCTGTTGCTGGTCGTGGCCGGCGGTTGTTGCGATTGTGGCGGGGGCAATTGTTGCGGGAACGCGTGTCCTGCGCCGGGCGCCGTTGCGCCTTATGCGGCTCAGCGACCAGTGACGCCGGCAGGGGATGCAGCGTCGAAATCGACGCAGGTGGCGAAGGCAGGAAACACGTCGACCACGGCGAGCCGTCAAGTGGAGTACTACGACGGCAATCAAGCGGCGACGTTCCTGCGCTAAGCGACGGAACCGGCGGTGCAGTTCTTATTCATGCCGGGGCCCCGGTTGCCGCTCGACGCGCATTGGTCATGCAGGACTCAACGTCTGCGCGGTTGTGGCTACGTTTAAGGGCATCGCTGGTTCTGTGTCGGCGATCGCGGCGGCGGACAGGGTCTGGCAGGCTTCTGGGAAGCCGCCGGAAGCCACCCGTCTGTTCGGGGTAGTTGACACGGCCTACCGATGCGGTACATTCGGGGCTCTGCTGCGACAATCTGGGCCAAATGGGAATTCGTTGGCGCCGCTTCGGAGTGCCAAAAGATAGCCACCGGCTGGCTTATGGTGGCGTCTGGTTCGTCCCACGGAGAAGGCATCTGCTGCGATGGGAGAAATGCGGGCCCACGATGCGGCATCGGATGCAACGACGATTCGTTTGTGCGCGATGGATTGGTCGGTGACGGGGTTTTCCAACCGCTTAGGGTTCTTGCCGCTTTGAAGCGTCGACGCGCCGCGGGATCACACAGACGGTCGTTTCGTGACGCGCGGTCGCTGAAAGGGAGACGCAACCATGGTTTGGCTTTCTGGGATCGCCGAACGTTTTGGACGAATCGGACGTCGTGAGCGGGCGGCGAGACGTGGACGGCGAGCTCGTCGCACGGCGCGTTGTTTCCGGACATCGCGGCTACGGCTGGAAGGATTGGAAGAACGAAGGCTGCTTAGCGGCATCGCTCCGTTCTCGAACACGACGCCCATCTCGATACCGACCAGCGGCGCGGCGAGTCCGTACCCTTCGGAGATCAACGTTTCGGGGCTGTTCGGCACGATCACCGATGTGAACGTCACTCTGAACGGATTCACGCATAGCTGGCCGGATGACGTGGACATTCTGTTGGTTGGGCCGGAGGGTCAGAACCTGATCCTCCTGTCTGACGTTGGGTCCTACTACAGCGTGACGGGATTGACCTTGACGCTGGACGACTCGGCGGCGGACTCGCTTCCGGATACGCTGGCGCAATTGACGTCGGGCACCTATCAGCCGACCAACTGTTATGAATGGGACGACCCATTTCCCAGCCCTGCGCCGGCTCCGTCGACCGCCGGCACGTTGGCGACGTTCAACGGCACAAACCCGAATGGAACGTGGAGCCTGTATGTGGTTGACGATTCGAATGTCGACGGGGGGAGTATTTCTGGCGGTTGGTCGCTGGAGATCACGACCGCCGGTGCTCCGCCGGAGATCAATCTTCAAGGCAGCGGCATCAACATCGCCGACGGTGATACGTCGCCGAGTGCCGAGGACGGCACCGATTTCGGAAGCGCCGACATTGCGGGCGGCATGGTGGAGCACATCTTCACGATCGAAAACACGGGAGCGGCGGCACTGCATTTGACCGGTTCGCCGCAAGTGCAGATCGGGGGGACGAATGCCGACGACTTTGAGGTGAGCGTTCAGCCATCGGATGTGGCGATCGATGCCGGGGAGTCGTTGACCTTTGTGGTGACGTTCGATCCCAGCGCCATCGGTACTCGGACGGCTACGGTGAGTATTGCCAGCGACGACCCGGATGAGAATCCGTACGAGTTTGCCATTCAGGGTACGGGGACGGTACGGCACGTGGACTTCGGCGATTTTACGGTCGACCCATATGACGCGAGCCAGGATAGTGCGGGAGGTGCTGCGGTCGAGGACTCCGGGGCGACGCTGCGAATAACGGGCAACCACTGGAAGAAGATCGACTACGCCTACACGATCACCACGAACACGGTGCTGGAGTTTGATTTTCAGAGCAGCCAGCAGGGTGAGATCCAGGGGATCGGTTTCGACACGGACGGGGTGGTCAGCGAGGAGACGATCTTCCAGCTCTATGGGACACAGACGTGGGGGCTTCAGGACTATCGGGACTACGCGAACTCGGCGCCCGGTGTGCAACACCACGCGATTCCCGTGGGGAAGTTCTTCACGGGCGAGATGTCGTACCTCGTCTTCGCCAACGACGACGATGCGTCTGACTCGGCAGAGAGTGTTTTCAGCAACATCGAAGTGTATGAGATGGCGCTGGGGGTAGAGGTGCAAGGGGTCGTCGAGACGCTGCCGGTGGAGAGTTACGGCGATCAGGACATGATCACTCGGTCGATTTCGGCGGACGACGACTTTCGGTCGATGGGGTTGGTCGGCAACGCGTGGAAACAGATTGCGCTGAGCTACACGGTGACGGCGAACACGGTACTGGAGTTTGACTTCGAAAGCGGCCAACAGGGCGAGATTCACGGGATCGGACTTGAGACGGATGAGGTGGCCAGCCCGGAGCGGTTCTTCGAATTGTACGGAACGCAGACGTGGGGACTGCAGGCGTATCGGGATTATGCTTCGTCGCCGGGGAGTGTGAAGCACTACGTGATTCCGGTGGGGAAGTACTTCCAGGGCGTCATATCGTCGCTAGTGCTGGCGGCCGACGATGACGCCCTGGGCCGCGCGGAAGACGTCTTCAGTAACATCCGGATCTACGAACCGACGCTAGAAGTGGACGTGAAAGGCGAGTCGCAATCGCTCCTGGTGACCGGCTACGGCGATCAGGATCTGGTGACGAATACGCTGAGTTTGGAAGACGGTTTCCAGAAGCTGGAGCTATCGGGCAACGCGTGGAAGAAGGTGGCGTTGAGCGACGGCGAGCAGCCGCACTACACGGTGACGGCCAACACGGTACTGGAGTTAGATTTTCAGAGCAGCCAGCAGGGAGAGATTCAGGGAATCGGCTTCGATACGGACGAGGGGATTAGCGCGGAGTGGTTCTTTGAACTGTACGGGACGCAGACGTGGGGATTGCAGGCGCATCGGGACTACGCTTCGTCGGCGGGGGACGTGAAGCATTACGTGATTGCCGTGGGGCAGTTCTTCCAGGGTGACATGTCGTACCTGGTGCTGGCGGCCGACGATGATGCCGGGGGAATTGCCGAAGACGTGTTCAGCAACCTGCGGCTCTACGAGGCGGGCGGCGGGAGCATATTGGCGATGATGGAAGGGCCGGCATCCGATGGCCAAGGTGGGACGGATTTTGGGGCCTTGCTGGGCTGGGTCGACCCGGTTCTGGTGAATGGCGTACTCGGTCGCAGTGGCGGGGGGCTGCGAGGAGAATTTGCCGCACCGGACGAGGCGGATTCTTCTCAGGCGGACCTGCCGCAAGTGCTGCCGAGTGGTGGGAGTGGTTCCGGAATGCAGACGCAAGCGGTGGCCGACTCGCCGGCGTACGACGCGAAGTCGACATGGCTGCCCGGGACGGGCATGAATCGCCGGGTGAGGGATCGGGCCCTGTTGGAACTGGTGGGCCCACCATTGCAGCAGGGACGCGAGGATTTCGGTGCGATCGCCGGCGGGCCGGTCTGGAGGGCGCTGGAGGAGCTTCTGCCGGGCCGAATGGGAGGGAAGTGAGTCCAGTTCGGCTGGGACGGCGGGCTACGCATAGTAGGGCGAAAGAGGCCAGACGTCGGGAGGGCCGGGGTGGTTTGGAAAGGTGGGCGGTGTTCCTGGGCGGCGTTGCAAAGGCGGGGCGAATCTGCGATACTTGGGTATCGGTTAAGGGAGCCCCTCGGCCGATGGGCGGGGCGTAGCGCAGTCTGGATAGCGCGTCAGACTGGGGGTCTGAAGGTCGCTGGTTCGAATCCAGTCGCCCCGACTTGAGGCAGCCCGTTGACAGCACTTGTCAGCGGGCTGTTTTCGTTGACGGGGCAAGCACTTGCGGCAACGGTTCCCGCCCTTGTGATGCTCTTGGCTTCGCTCGTCACTTTGTCCAGAATTGACCCCAATATGCACGGTTTGCCGCCAGTTGGTGCAAACTTTGGTGCAAACTGGGAAGGGGCCTTCTCATCGGTGCCTGTTGCACTTAGGGCGGCGGCGTCCGTTTGCGAACCATCCCCCAGAGGCAGCGCCGGCAGGGCTTCCACGGCCCCGGCAACGTCTAACAGCCCGTTGAAAAGCTCACAGTTCGGTCGCAGATCGAGTTAGTAACACGGCGTTCGACCATCTGGCGGTGAATCGGGTGGGGACACCACGCCAGCGCGCCCGAGGCCGCAAAGCGTTTTCGGAGGTCAATCAAGGCAAGATGCACAGCGCACAAAAGACCGCAAAGCCCTTGAAGGCACCGCGGCTTGCCCATGCCGAACAGCTTGCGCACCAACAGGCCCAGGTTCCGCGCCGCCACCTGGATCAGGTACCGTTTGCTTACGTTCACCAGGCCTCGCAGCCAGGTTCGCCTCGCTCCGCCGGTGTCGCACACGTGCGCGAAGCTCCGTTCCACACGCTCACTCCGCAGTCGGCCCAAACGTCGGCCTCGCTTGCCTCGGGTGCGCTTTCGATTCGCATAGGCCGCCCGGCGATACTCGGCCGGCTGGGCCGTCCAGCAGCGATGGCTCTTGAATTTCGGCTCCGGAATGTATGCGCGAATGTGATGATCCCGCCCCAGCGCCACCAAGTTCTCGGTCGAGTAGTAGCCTTTGTCGGTAACCGCGTTGTGGATGTCTCTCTTCCCGTCGGCTTCGTCCAGATGATCTTGAGCCTCAAGCACGCTGGGAATCAACGTCTGCGAATCTCCCTGATCGGCCGTGTAGACCGTCGCAGCCAACACGAATTCGCTCTCCAGATCCACCACGTGTTCGGCTTTGTAGGCCAAGTGCGTGCGACCGTCCTTCATCTTGGCGATGCGGCTATCGGGATCTGCGGGCGATTGCCACTGGTCGTTGGAGACCTTCTTGTCTCCTTTCTTGTTGCGATCTTTGTCGAAACGCCGCAAGTCCTCGTCGGTCGGGTTCTCGATGCCCGCTTCCTCGGCCAATCGCCGCAAGTATTGCTTCCAGTCCTCGCCGGTGTCTCTGCGGACGATCGACTTCATCGCCGCGTTGGCTTCCAGCGTCGTGGAGTCCACCGCCACGGACTTGCCCCGCAGGAGGTTCTTCCGCGAGGCGATCTCCAGGATATACACAAATACCTGCTCGTGGACCGACTCGGGCAGTCGTTGCCGAATGCGCGTGAGGCTGGAATGGTCCGGCACGGCTTCCGTGGGCTCCAAGCCCAGGAACTCCCGCAGCGAAAGGCTGTCAGAACAGCGCCAGGCGATGCCTCGCTGCGAGTCGATCCCTTCAAAATATCCGACGAACAGCATGCGGAAGTAGCGGCCCGGCGGGATCGACCGGCGACCGCCTTCGGCGTAGTAGGGTTCGCAGAGATCCTCGACGAACTCGTCGAAGTCCGCCTTGCGGAGAAGTTGTTGCAACCGCTGATAGAACGGATGGCCCGCCGATCGCGGCACGTCCCGCCAGGCGACCCAGAATTCCTCCTGCCGCTGTTCCGGCCCACGACCCAAAGCCATGTTCGATTCCCTTTTGCGCGACCCAAGGTGTTCCACACCCCCAGAACCGCCGCATGATACCGATTAACCCGAGATTTTCAACAGGCTGTTAACGACATCTGCCTGGGAGAGCGAAAGCGTCCCGAGGTGCCGCATGGCGATGTGCTGGTGGCGATGATCGGTCTTTTGTGTTTGGGCAAGAGCGACTACGCCGACATCGAAGCGTATCGCCAAGAAGCATTCTTCCGGCGAGCGATGGGCCTGACCAAGCTTCCTTCTGAGGAAACGCTCCGGCAACGGATGGACGCTCTGGGGACGACCCCGATTGGGACGTTGCATGAGGAGTCGGCTCGGATGGTCGCCCGGCACGCCCCGGTCCTGACGCCCTGCCAGGACGACTGGATTGCCTTGGACGTCGACGTATCGCCGTTGGACAACAGCGGCACGAAGAAGGAGGGAGTGGCGTGGACGTACAAGAATCTGGATGGCTACGCTCCGAACTTCGCCTACTTGGGCCAGGAGGGCTACCTGATTCACTGCGAGTTGCGCCCCGGCAACCAGCATGTGCAAGAGGGTACACCCGACTTCCTGGACCAAGCCGTTGACTTGGCCAGGCTGATCACGCAGGGCAAGCTTCTGGTGCGGATGGATGCCGGCAACGACGACGGCGAAAACCTCCGTCGCCTGCGGAAAAAGAAGTACGTGGACTGGATCATCAAGCGCAATCTGCGGAAGGAGTCGGAGGCGGACTGGCTGGAGGAGGCTCAGGCGTATGGCACGTGTGAAGAGCCTCGGGTGGGCAAGGAGATCTGGACGGGCGAGACCTGGAAGGAACGGGACGGGAAGCCGTACCGTGTGGTGTTCGAGGTGATCCAGCGGACGATCACTGCCGAGGGTCAGCGCTTGTTGGTTCCGGAGATCGAGATCTCGACCTGGTGGACCAGTCTGAAGCTTGCCCCCAAGAAGGTTATCGCCCTGTATCACGAGCACAGCACCAGCGAGCAGTTCCACTCCGAACTGAAATCGGACCTGGACCTGGAGCGTTTACCAAGCGGGAAGTTCGCCACCAACGCCTTGATGCTGTCGTTGGGGCTGGTGGCCTACAACGTGTTGCGGCTGTGCGGTCAGACGGCATTGGCCGAAAACAAGTCCTTGCCGCCGGAAGGGAAGATGCCACTTCCCAAGCCGGTCTCTCGGCGTCGGTTGCGAAGTGTGATCCAAGACCTGATGTACTTCGCCGCCCGACTGACTCGGCACTCGAACCGATGGGGCCTGTCGCTGTGGCGAGGCAATCCGTGGAGATCGGTCTGGCAGTGCGTCTACACCCGCTTCTGCCAGCCAAGAGCACCAACCACCGGTTGATCTATCCCAAGAACAAGCCATCGAAGCTCACGGATTCAGGATAATCTTCAATACTTCAATTGATTTGGATTCCTGTGGTGGAAAAGGTGGTCAACGGCATCTACCCGGTACCATCGCCCCCGATTTGTTTTTCTTCACCGTTCCATGGAAGGTAGGATTCCTTTTTCTAGCAGGGACAGGGCCTCTCCCAACGTGTTGCATTCGTCAGTTTCGTACACCAATCCTCCCTCATCCAGGGCACGGGCCATGAACCCCTCGTGCTCCTGCGTGCCGATTTCGATCCAGCCGTAGCCTCGTACCCACTTGGCGACGTTCGGAAAGAGGGCTTCGACTTCGGGTTGGGGCATGGTGCTACTCCGTTTCCACCGGCTCAGAAAACATACCCACCTGGGCCGATGGCGATTTGCTTCCGGTCTGATTTGAACCGATATGATCCGGGTTGGTACGTGTCGGTGTGCCGGTAGATGGCTTCCTGGCCGAGGCCCGAGTGGGTAAAGAACTTCACCTTCACGGCCTTGCTTCCCTGACTGACCCGAGGATTCCATCGTTTTGGCCTCGGCCCGTCCCAATTCCAATCGACCTCGGTCCCCAGCACCCGGCTGTCGTCGGAGGGTTCTGGTCCCAAATCCTGCAAAGGATCGCTCCCCAGAATCCGATGGGTATCCCAGTTACACCCATGCCACATGGCCCCGAACTCAGCCATCTCCCGTGCCAGGATCGAAGCACAAATGTAGGACCAGGGGGAACCGTCACCGTCGATGGCCTCCATGGGATCGTCGAGTGCGGCCGGTGGGACCGGAGGTTCCAAGAAGACGTTAGCGAGGCGGGGGCATTCTTCGGGATTGGGGAAATCGGCATCCAACGGCATGGCCCACACGAACCCGTTGCCGTTCCCACCCTCACGGAACTGGAAAGCACGCAGGATGTAGCCGTCTTTGATGCGCAGGGGCTCGAAAACGGCGAGCAAGTCCATGGGATCAACAAGACTCTTTGACCAACCGGAGGGAACGTCCTCGGGTAATTCGGCTGCCTTCCCCGCTTGCTTGCGGAGTTGCGTGATTTTCTCGGCGGCGAATGTTTTGGTCATGGGGTCACCCGTTGTCAAATCTCCTCCTCACACGACGGCCAGTTCCCCCGACCCCGGCGCATCTTCTTCGTGACGGTCTCGGCGTCGAAGTCTTCAGGATCGAACCGCCCCCGCCACACAAGGTACTCTCCGTGCTGCTCGTGGTCGGGATTACCAAGGGCCTCCAAATACTCGGCGTAACCGTATGTACCGCCGACATCTTCAGGGGGGCACGCTTCTTTCTTTGAGTCGCTGGGCTGGGGTTATTCGGTAAGGAGTGTTACTCTGTTGACTCTCCTGCGTGCTGCTTTAACAAGATCGCCCACCCGTTCGGTCGAGAGCGGTTTGATCGCATTCTCGTTGGCAAGATAGGCAGCTTTGGGATTATCGGGACCAGTTCGAAACAGCAGCACACCGGAAATGTCGCCGTAGAGCCGGATGTTATCTTCCGCATGCGGGCGTTCATCCTCGGGCAGTTCTGCAACACTGTCTGCCATCTTTCGGAAGATTCCACCGGGTGGAGATCGGCGGGGAAAGGGGACCCACCCCCCGTGCGGAAATCGGCGTCGAAAAGGGACCCACCGTAACCGCCTCCTTATGCTGGTGTCGGGGATTGCGACACCAGCAGGGAGGCAAGGATGCTTACGGTGGAAGACTACGCCAAGATTCGCTGGGCTCATCGCGACGGGATGAGCATTCGGGAGATCGCCCGGCGATTTCATCATTCGCGGCGGAAGATCCGCGAGGTGCTCCAAGAGCCCGAGCCCAAGGGGTACACCCGTCGGCAGCCCGCCGTGGCCCCGAAGCTGGATCGGGTGAAGCCGATCATCGATCAGATTCTTGCCGAGGACGAGGAAGCCCCACGGAAACAGCGGCACACGGCGGCCGAGATCTACCGGCGGCTGGTCGCGGAGCAGGAGTACCGCGGCGGCTATGACCAGGTTCGTCGCTACGTGGCCCGGCGGCATCGGCAGCGGCGGGAGACGTTCATTCCGCTGGAACATGCCCCGGGGCAGCGGGCGGAGTGCGACTTCGGGCACATCTGGGTGGACTTTCCCCAGGGGCGTCGGCAAGTGGCCGTGCTATTGGTCACGTGGGCCTACTCCTATTGCCCCTTCGCCGTGGCAGTGCCGACGGAACGGACCGAGGCGATCCTGTACGGAATGGTCGAAGCCCTCAGCTTCTTCGGTGCGGTGCCTCGGGAACTGTGGTGGGACAACCCGACCACCATCGCCACGACGATCTTACGGGGCCGCCAGCGCGAGTTCAACACCCGCTATCTGGCCCTGGCCAGCCACTACCGATTCCAGCCTTGGTGCTGCATGCCGGCGCGGGGCAACGAGAAGTCGTTCGTGGAGAATCGGGTGCGGAATCTCCAGCGGCGCTGGGCTACTCCGGTCCCCAAGATGGCCGATCTGGCGGGGTTGAATGCCCACCTGCGACGCTGTTGCCTGCGGGATCGCCAACGCGTGGCCAGCGGTCAGACCGAGACGATCGGCCAGCGGTTCGAGCGAGAGCGGCAGGCCGCGCTGGAGTTGCCCCAACGAACCTTCGATCCTTGCCTTTCGGAACCCCGGCAGGTGGACAAGTATCAGACGGTGCTGTTCGATGGCAACCGCTACAGCGTGCCGCGCCGCTGGGCCTTTCAAATGGTCACCGTCAGCGGGCTTCCGCCGGAGGCGCTGGGAAAAAGATCGGGGCAACCTTCTTCCCAGTAGCTGCTTTTGTATCGAAAACGGCGTTCGAGCGATGGAACGGGTTTTCTGGCGATCACAGGAGGGTTCACCCCGGTTTGTCCTGTGTTTCTCAGCGCCAATCGCATCGGCGATAAGGACCTGATAGATATTTCGGGGGCAGCTGACCTGGTCCGTGTTCCCTTGCACCGCCCCAGCGTGCAAAGTGCGAGGGACTCCCGCTCGGAAAAACATTCCAGGACAACCGCAAAAAATGAAAGCGAGATCACTATTGTAGATTATGGTGATTTCACGAAGCGAATTACGACGACGAGCGGGACTCTTCACGATGGAAGAGGCAAGTGAGTTTCTGGCAATGGATGCCCGGCACTTCCGGTATCTCCTGGAATGCAACAAGCTTCCTCGCCCTACCCATCAGATCGAGCACCGAAGCCGATGCTACTACGTCGCGGCGGACCTGGAGCACCTTCGCCAGATGTTGGAAGAGGAAAATAACGATGCCCGTGACAGCGAACCGCCACGGGCATGAAAGGACTTACTGTGTTCAATAGTTATATAGTACGCGAGCCATCGAAAACACGCAGGAAAAGGAAAAAGATTTCCAGAAAACCGACCATCTACAAGTGGCTCCGGGATCGGGTCTCATGGGTGGATTACGGCATCAAGACCAAGAAGGGCAAGCCGGTCCACTGCAACCCCAACGAGGAAGTACTCGCTGCCTTCGCCGCTGGCGATTGGCTTCCCAAGATGAACAACGCCGACTTTGATGATCACTTCGCCGGTCGGCAGACGAACTACTTCACCGGCAATGGAAGTCTTAGGGCGGAAGAACTTCTTGCGATGATCGACATTGACTGCCATGAGCGGGGGACGCTCGCGGAGGCGGTTCGGTTTGCCCTGTACCTGAAGGAATATCACTTCCCCAACCTGTACTTCGAGACATCCACCAACGGGAACGGCGTCCACGGGTACATCGTCGTGCAGAAATATGATGCTGGCGCGCCGTTTGTCAATCAGGTGCTGAAACGTCTCGACTACCATCTGAAGAAAATCCTCCGTAGCGGGGACTGGGATGTCGAGACCGTCGAGATCAAGGGGATGTGTCCTGAGTTTACCTGGAACGGAGATGGTCGGTTGACCAACTACAAGAGCGGATTGCTGGCAAAGTTGCCCCGTGACCGTCACCGCTTTGCTGAATTGATGGACACGACCCGAGTAGACTGCTTCGAACTGGCGAAATTGCCCCTTCCCCCGAAAAAGCAGAAGGAGCGATCTGCTGGTAGGACTGTCCGTAATTCAGCAGCATCAGTACCTCGGTCAGTGGCAGGATCGGTCACTGGCAAGGTGATCGGCGATGAGGAACTGGAAAAGGTGCAGGGGCATTACCTGAAGGTCGCCAGGACGCTCATGGAGAACCATGTCCTGCGAACCAGTGGTAGGTCCGTGGTGACGGCGGAGGATGTGGCGATCTTCCTGATGCTGCTCCGATTCTTCACGATGAACATGAACGAGGACGGGACTTTGCCCCAGGTCCGGTTCAAGCGGATGTGGCAGTGTCTCTACGAGTGTGGAGATGTGGACCGTCCTTTTGATGACAAGAGGTTTGCTACGATCAGGAATTATCTGTCGAGTCTGGACTTGTTGGATTGGGAGAACGAGAAGTACCAGATCGGGTGGATGGACGAAAATGGGAGGTATCACAAGGGACGCGCGGCTTGTTGGAAGGCGGGCGAGGTACTGATGGAGATGCTGGACAGTTTGGACGTTGTCGTAGAAGAAAGAGAGAAGAGAGAGACATCCTTTACAGGAACAAAGGTCCTTGAAATCATCCTATCCCTTACTGCGAAGTCGCCCGAAGAGACCATTCGACCCGTACCTATCTCCGAAACAGACGATTGGAGGCTCAATCCAGACGAAATTGCCCCCTACATCCCGTCCTTCGAGGACCTACTGGAGCTTGCGGCATGATCAGACTGGTAGATTCCATCGAAAATTGGACCATACAACGTGCCGGAACGCAAGGACATTGTTTTTCAAGGAGGAAGATCATGGAAAGAGAAGCATTACGCGAACGAGTTGCGAAAAACCTATTGCGATACCAGGGTACTGACCATGCACGGCAGATAGCGGAGCGGGACTTCTCGGAGGCAAGCGGCGTAGTTCGCATTACCGAGGATCAACTACGGGAGATCGACGACGCTGGAATCTACGAGGTTTACTACCATTACGACTACGACCACTGGATTATCCAGAAACGCCCAGTCATCTCGATCACGCCGAAACAAATCCGCATCGCGAAGAAATGGGACGACGGCTACCGAGTACTGCCTCGGCAACGGATCGAGGGCGGGGAAGTCGTGGAGGTGAAGCAGCAAAGTTATGGTTCTGGTCGGACGACTCGCCGCCTACTGGAAGAACAGCTACACCAGTGGCAGGCTCGCCTGGAACGAGTCCGAACACATCACGAGGAGGTCGAAGCCGCCTTCCACCGAGGGGAATTTCCTCTGGATCGCCAGGAGCGGGCGATGCTAGACCGAGTGGTAGCGGATTTATACGGGGAGGAGACTCCCGTGAAGAAGCACGACTGGAAGAAATACGGATTCTGATGGAAACTGAGTTCGTCCTCCACTCCCCCTCATCGCAAGAGCGGCTCCACGCCGCCCCCTTCTGGAAGACATCGTCCCGTCATTTGAGCAAGTGTAGAAGGTGGTCGTGGAAATTCGGTCCGTTTCTTCCACCTTCCGTTCCCCCCATAAAGCGATGTTGAACATTCTCACGAAAAATCGCGGATCATCCTCACGTTTTTCACCTGAAGTTACTCCTTTAGCTCAGACTCGGCGCAAGCGCTGGCTAAGGAGGAACAGTGGGTGGAACATTGAGCTTCGTGAGGTATCCAGGAGGAAAGTCCAAACTCCGCGACCAGATTGCTAAACGTCTGGCAGAACAGACAGAACACGAGGGGCTTGAGTACCGCGAGCCATTCTTCGGGGGTGGCAGCATCGGATTGAAAATCGTTTCGGATAACGCGGACATAACAAGGCTCTGGATCAACGACAAGGATGTGGGAATCGCCTGTCTCTGGACGGCGGTAATCCGACACCATGACGAGTTCAAGGAGCGCGTTTGCAGCTTCACGCCCACTGTCGAGGCATTCTACGAACTACGGCATGAACTGACGACTCTCTCCGCGATGCCCACGGAACCCGGCAGGACCGTTGACCTCGGCTTCAAGAAACTCGCCATCCACCAAATCTCCTATTCCGGTCTTGGAACCAAATCGGGCGGTCCGCTGGGCGGTGTGGGCCAGAAGTCGCAGTACAAGATCGACTGCCGCTGGTCGTCCGACTACATCTGCAAGAAAGTGGACAAGCTCCACGACCTGTTCGCGGCTATCGAAGTTCGTGGCAACTGCTGCACCAACCTTGACTTCGCCGACGTGATCGAGGATACGGAATGTCGCTGTCTGCTGTACGTTGACCCGCCTTACTACGTCAAGGGCAACGACCTCTATCAGCATGGCTTTACACCCGAGGACCACGAACGCTTGGCGGGCGCTTTGCGGAAGACGGAGCACGCCTGGGTTTTGTCGTATGATGATTGCGACGAAGTCCGGCAGCTATACCAATGGGCTCACGTCGAGTCGCTGGATGTGAATTACAGCATTACTGCGATCAAGGACAAAGACACCGGCGAGCGTCTGTCCCGCACGAAGTCGGAACTGATCATAGGTCCGAAACGGGCGAGGTTGGGAGCATTGAGCAACCCACAGGTCGCCGACCAGACCCGGAGTTGCTGGGAACCCGAGGACTACGGCACTTGCCTCAGTTGCTTGGCGAACCAACCCATCTGAGCGTGTAGTGAGGAGCGGACTTCGCGCGGATGGCGACCACTGCTGGTTCCTCGATGGCGTGGTAGCATTGAGTTGAATTCTCCTGGCACGATCAATAGAATCCGCAATCGGAGTATCGTCATGAGCCTGACCCGATGGTTGAGAAAGCTGGGCATCCTGCGGTTCGGAGCCGAGGCCGGTGTCTATCGGAATGCCAAGGACCGTCCACTTGGTCTTCAGATGGATGGTGTCTTCGACTCAACGCAGGACGTGATCGAATTCGGGAAGAAGTCCAAACCGACTCCCGAGGCTGACAAAGCAGGTAAATGAGGCGAGCGAAGACACGCGTGTGCAGCGGACAGTCATGACATGCCCGACCGAGGTGATCTGCGTTCCGCCCCCAAGTGATTGTCGGACCTGACCTTTCACCGCGAACGCCGCGCGGCCTACCTCCAAGGCATCGCAAGCCCGTGTGCAATCTGAAGACCGCTGAACTCTTGGACTTCTTGCTCCTCAGTTCACCCATTCAGCCGCCAAATCTCGAAATTTAGCACGGCGGCGAAGCACACCCAGGCTGCATACGGCAGGAACAGCAGTCCAGCCACCAACGACCGACGCCAGAAGGCAAGCGTCGTGGCGGCAATTGCGGCCCACAGCAGCACGATGTCGATCATGGCGACACCGAGACTGTGCATCCCGAAGAACAGCCATGACCACGCTGCGTTGAACATCAACATTGGCCCACACTCTTTCAAGCCCGCTACCGGACCCCAAGTCCCTACGGTAGACTAAAAGGCCACTGCCAATTTACAGACGAAAGTTTACACGGGCACCAAGCCGCCACTGCCATGCTCAAATAGAGAACCGACCACACCGGGCCGAAAAGCCAACTTGGGGGTATCCAGGGCGGCCCCCTGGGTGCTGAGGTCGTCGTGCGTGAGCGGCGACCTCAGCGTCTGGAACAATGTGCGTACTGCGATCTGTTGCGAAGAACTGTGAAGCAGGTTGCACTCCACACCAGGAGCTCAATGGTGCGCTCTCTTATCCGAGCAATTTCCTGGCTGCTGAGAGGCGGCCTTCCTGCACAAATCCACCAATTCGTATACGGTCGCTTCGAGTTCTTCCAACTCGTCGTCAGCCCACAGACGATCACAAATGGTGTGGGCAGTCTTGGATATAGTGTCAAAGCCGTAAAGCCCTGCCGTCCCCTTGAGCTGGTGCGTCAATTCGAGCAGCAAAGTTCGATTGCGCTCTTGAAGAGCCTCGTCGATTCGTCCCGCCCGCGTGAGCAACTCCTCGCAAAACGCATCCATGAGCGTACGGACCTTGCCTGGATCAAGGATGCCGCTCTGGAGAAGTCCCGCTGATTCACGTACAGTCTCCGGGATGTTCGTCAAGCATCCTTCCCCCACTGCTGCCTGCCCCAAGTACTGCGTCAGAACATCCCGAAGGCCCTTTGCCGTAATCGGTTTGGCCATGTAGCCATCGCAGCCTGCTTCCAGGCATTTCTCGCAGTCGCCGACCAAGGCGTGGGCGGTCAAGGCCACAATAGGGCCCTTCCAGCCGTGCTCGCGGAGCCATCGCGTGGCCTCGTAACCGTTCATTTTCGGCATCTGAATGTCCATCAGGATCAAATCATAAGGCCGGCCTTTCGCTTGTGATTCTTCAGCCATTTCGCATGCCAGGCGGCCATCCTCGGCAATCTCCAGTTCCAGGTTCAGTCGCTGGAGGATGTGATGAAGAACGGTGCAGACATCGGGGACGTCTTCTACCACAAGCACCCGACCGTGCAAGGGTGCTTTGTGCTCTATCGGGGATGATGGTTCCTCGACGGTTGAGAAGGCCCGAACCGATTGCAGCATGCGAACACTCTCCAAGGAACCCGCATCGATCGTCAGGGTAAAGGTGCTTCCCTCCCCCAACTGGCTGCTGACTTGGATATCGCCGCCAAGCGCCTCTGCCAAGCGTCTGGATATGGCCAGTCCGAGCCCTGTGCCGCCGTAGCGGCGGGTTGCAGACCCGTCCACCTGCGTGAAAGGTTGGAACAGATCATGCATTTTCTCAGCGGGGATGCCGATGCCAGTGTCCGAAATAGCGAACTGCATGCGCGCGGAGCCGTCCGTTACTCGCGTGCAGCGGAGACAAACTCGGACCGCGCCGTGCTCGGTGAACTTGACCGCGTTGCCAACCAGATTCGTCAGGACTTGACGTAGGCGTATGGGATCGGTGTGGACGGTCTCGGGAAGCGGAAACGCGTAGTCCACCTCCAGACCGAGGCCCTTCTGTTCTGCTCGGAGCTGGACCACGGACAGCACATCATCGATGATCTGCCGCAACGGGCAATCCACCCTGTCCAGCGTCAACCGGTCGGCCTCGATGCGCGACAGGTCTAGGATGTCGTTGATCAGCTCCAGAAGCACTTTCCCATTCCTCTGAATCCCCGTTACCAACTCGCTCTGCTCGTCCGGGGGCAGGTTGGCCGTCGTGAGCAGTTCCGAGAAACCTAGAATGGCGGTCATCGGGGTGCGGATCTCGTGGCTCATGTTTGCCAGGAACTCACTTTTGGCGCGATTGGCTGCCTCGGCCTGCACAGCAAGACTCTCGGCGCGCGCGACCTCCTCCTCCAACCGCGCGTTGATCACCCGGAGGTCTACTTCGGCGCTCTTGCGCTCGGTGATGTCGATACAAACACCGATCCACTCCCGGATACTTCTATCCTCTCTGAATACGGGTACGCCACGCGTCAAGAAATGCCGATAGACTCCGTCGAACCTGCGGAGGCGGTACTCCGTTTCATAGGCGCTCTTGGCTTCCACCGCTTGCTTCCACACCTGCACGGTACGATCGAAGTCATCTGGATGCAGCGCTTTCGCCCAGCCAAGTCCCTTGGTCTCTTCGCAACTCTGGCCAGTGTACTTGTACCAATGGGGGACGTCTTCCACCACCATTCCCGCGCCGTCTGTAGTCCATGCGACCTGTCCCGTGAGTTCAATAGAGGTGCGCCATCGATCCTCACTCTTCTGCAATGCCTCCCTGGCCCTCTCCCGCTCGGTGACGTCCTGGAGGAGCAGGGTCAGAACCTTTGGGCCGTCCTTTGCGTCTCTCTGGAGCGAGACACTCACATCTGCCGGAAACCGGCTCCCATCCCGCCGGACGAGCCAGTACCTTAGATCGCGCAGAATGCCCAGTGCGGTTGCCCTGGCGATATCGTCCCTGGCTCGCTGGTGGTCTTCAGGCGACAGCACGTCAAAGCAGGTCTTCACTTCAGAAAGAAACGCATCGGCGTTGTCAAACCCGAAAGACCAGGCGAGCTGTTGATTCGACAAGAGGATCCGGCCGCTTAGGTCAAGCACCGTAATCCCACTCGGCGAGGTCTCGACTACGCTGCGAAATCGCTCCTCGCTATCCCGCAACGTCTCCTCCGCCCGTTTGCGCTCGGTGATGTCGCGGAACGTCCAGATTCTCCCATAGTACTGCCCCCTCTCGCCAAGAACGGGAGACGAGTATCTATCCAGAACCATCCCGCTGATAAACTCAATCTCGTCCCGGCTCGTTTCGCTTGGGTGAGAGTATAGAGAGACCACCCTCTCATAGAACTCTTCGGGATGCGTGACCATGCTAACGACGTGCTTGAGCAGTGTCTCGTCATCCGGGTCATCGAGAATATGTCGAGGAATCTCCCACAACTCGATCAGGCG
This sequence comes from Thermoguttaceae bacterium, assembly GCA_963674835.2. GTDB lineage: Bacteria > Planctomycetota > Planctomycetia > Pirellulales > Thermoguttaceae. The sequence continues at coordinate 2,928,035 of CAXXKC010000003.1, read as the reverse complement.
CTGATTGATGAGCAGCTTCTTTCCTTGATCGTCCACAACCAGGATTCCATCGAGGCAGGAATTCACCTGGGCCTCCAAGAACGCCGTCTTCCATCGCAATTCTCCCTCAGCCCGCTTGCGATCGGTGATGTCCAAAGCAAGGCACACGATTCCCCGAATCCCTCCGTCATCGTCCCACATGACCGAGCCGGAGAAGAGCACAGGCATCGGAGTACCGCGCTTGGTTCGCAGTGATTTCTCGACATTGGTAACGGAGCCTCGTTTCACAAGGTGGCGCAATACTGTCCGCTTGACAGGTAGCGGGAGCTGAGACAGGATAGACTGGTCGATGTCTTCTTCTTCTTCAAACAGTAGCGTTGCCGGTTGTCCCAGCAGTTCGTGTTCTGGATAACCCAGAGATTCGCAGATTGCCTCGTTGACCGTGGCGATTCGACCATCGGGCGCCACGACAACGAGCATGTCGGCCATCGAGTGGATAATGCTCTGCGTATAATCTCTTTCCTCACGCAGGGCCTCCTCCGACCGCTTTCTCTGCGACTCTCGGTCCAGGCTTTCCAAGGCGAACGAAACCGCCGATGTGGCTTCTTCAAGCAAGGCGACTTCCTTGTCTTGGAAGATACACAGCTCATCGGTGTAAACCGTCAGCGCGCCGCAGACCTCTCCGTGGAACCGGATCGGCAGCGCCGTTGCGGCTCGGAGCCCGTGCGCGGCTGCGGCTGCGTGCCACGGCGCCGCACGCGGGTCGCGGAGAAAGTCGTTGAAGACGATCGTCCTGTCCTCGCGGATACACGCGCCCACCGGACCGCGACCTTCCGGGCGGTCGTCGGCATAAACTTCGATCTTGTCCAGATAGCCCTCGTCGTCCCCCGCGCAAGCGACCGGGTTGACCGCGTGAGTCTTGGGATCAACCCAGCCGACCCAGACGACCTTGAAGTCCGCCTTTTCGGCGACGATACGGCAGACTTCGCGGAATAGTTCCTCGCGAGACTTGACGCGAACGATGGTTTGGTTCAGCATGCTCAACGCTGAGTAGAGCCTGTTGAGCCGTTCGATCTCCTGCTCGCGGGCCTTGCGCTCGGTGATGTCACGGAAGAAACAGATGAACCGCCTGCCGACCCCGGGCAGATAGCTCGCATTCGCCTCCACGTGGACCACTCGCCCATCCTTGCACCGCTGCCGCCGCTCGAACCGGGCGGAGCCAAGCCTCTGGATACGCTGCATGGTGGCAGCGATCTGGTCCGGAGTCTCATCAACCTCCAGATCGTGAATCACCATCCGCAGCAGTTCCTCCCGACTGTAGCCGGTCAATTGGCAGTAGGCATCGTTGACTTCCTGGAAGCGACCTCCGGCATCCACGATCCAAAAGCCGTCCATCGCCGTGCGTAGGATGGCCGTCAGTTCCTCCTGACTGTTCCGCAAGCGAGTCTCGGCCTTGTGTTTGCAGAGCACCATCTCGATGACGGCTCGCAACTCGCGGCCTTGGAACGGCTTGATAATATAGCCGAACGGCTCGGCAACCTTGGCCCGCTCCAACGTTGCGTCTCCCACAAACGCGGTCAAGAAAACGACGGGGATCGCCAATCGCTCCCGAATGGCCTGGGCCGTGGCGATGCCATCCATTTCACCTGCCAATTGGATATCCATCAGCACCAGGTCGGGCCGCAGTTGTTCGGCAAGGTCGATGGCTTGCTCCCCGCGCGGGGTCTGGGCCACTGGTTCATAGCCCAAGACCGCCAATTGTTGGGCGATATCCCGGGCCACAATGGCTTCGTCTTCTACGATGAGAATTCTCGCTGGGCTCACGAGGCGTCTCCGTGAAGGGTGAACGTCTGCGGCGTGAAGAAGATGTCAAACGTCGAACCCGGTCCGCTTCCGATCTCCAGCCGGCCGTTGATCTGGCCAACCAGATCCGCGACTAGCTGCAATCCCAGCGATCGCAGCCGCCGCGTGTCAAAATCCGCCGGGAGTCCCACGCCGTTGTCTGCCACTCGCAGACGCACCGCCGAACCGCTGTCCACCAGTTGAACTTCCACCCGCACCTCACCCGCGCGTCCGTCCGGGAAGGCGTGTTTTAGGCAGTTGGACACCAGCTCGTTGACGAGCAATCCGCAGGGGACGGCCTGGTTCACGTCCAGGTTCACGGACGCCACGTCCAGACGGAGTTGGATCGATTCGGGGTCAGTGGCCAGAGAGTGGAACAACTGCGAGCAGAGCGATCGGAGATACGTGGCCAGGTCAACCCGTGCGAAACTCTCGGACTGGTAAAGGGTTTCGTGCAACAAGGCCATAGACCCAATCCGGTTCTGCATGTCCCGGAGCGCCGCTTGGGCAACCGGATTCTCGACTTGGGCCGACTGGAGCCGCATCAGGCTGCTGATGACCTGCAAGTTGTTCTTCACGCGGTGATGGACTTCCTTGAGCAACGACTCTTTTTCACGCAGCAATTCCCGCAATGCCTCCTGCGCCCGTTTGCGCTCGGTGATGTCACGGATATTGCACTGGATGATCTTTCGGTGGTCCACTTCATAGACATTGCTGACGAACTCCACGTTCCTCCGCTGCCCATCGTTGGTTTCCAATGGCAGGTCTTCATACCGTATGTACTGCTGCTGCTGCAAGGTCACGAAGTTGGCTTGGTTGGCGACGACATCCTTTAGCAAGCCCAAGTCCCAGATTCTCTTGCCCAGCAACTGCTCGTGCGAGTATCCCAGCATCTCGACCAGGAACGGATTCACGTCGAGGATCATCCCTGTCTCGGCATCCAGGATCAGAATGCCGTCTTTGGCAGCCTCAAAGAGCCGGCGAAACTGGACCTCCGAATCGCGCAACGCCTCCTGCGCCTGTTTGCGGTCTGTGATGTCCTGAAGAACGGCGACAAAATGGCTGACCTTATCTGCGGCGTCTTTCACCGGCGTGACGGAAATCTGATTCCAGAAATGCGTGCCGTCCTTGCGATAGTTCAGTAGCTCAGTTGTGAACTCCTGTTCCGAATCGATGGCCGCCCGCATCCGGTCCACTTCGGTCCGGTCGGTGTCGGCCCCCTGAAGGAAACGCATGTTCTGCTCTAGCACCTCGTCGGCCGGGTAGCCCGTCAATCGCTCAAAGCCATGATTGACGTAAACCAGCGGATTCCCAGCCTCATTCGGCCCGGTGATGCAGATGCCTTCCCCTGCGGCATTGATCGCCCGGTCAAGTAGGCGCAATCTCTCCACAACCATGTACTCGTGCGTGACATCACGAAAAATCAGTACCACACCCTGCGTTTGCCCGGCCGCGCTGCGGATCGGCGAGGCACTGTCGGCGATCTGACGTTCGGTCCCATCCCGGGCAATAAGGGCCGTGTGGTTGGCCAGCCCGACGATGTACCCGGTTTCCAGCACTTTGGCAACCGGATCCGCTACCGGTTGCCGCGTTTGGGCATTGATGATTCGAAAGACCTCGGGCAACGGACGGCCGGCTGCCTCCGCCAATGTCCAACCGGTCAACGTTTCAGCGACGGGATTCATCCGGCCGATCTTCCCCGCCGGGTCGGTGGAAATAACCGCATCGCCGATGGATTTCAAGGTGATGTCTAGGTTCTCATTCACTTCCCGCAGTGTCTCTGCGAATTCCGCTCTCTGCCGGTCGCATTGGGCGCGTTGCCCTTGCCAGATCAGTCCCACGCCCGCTGCCGCGCCGATGAGCAGGATACCTACGAAAAGGACCGTTAGCCACAGCCGCTCGCGCATCGGCGCATACACTTCCGCGGCATCCATGCGGGCCACCAGGAACCACGGGGAATCGGGCACTGCGCGCACCGCGGCCTTCACGGGCACTCCGCGGTAGTCAATGCCCTCGACGATACCTTCCGCGCCCAGGCCTGCCTTCACGGCCGGAATGTCTCGGCTCTCCAGGGGGAAGCGGAGAGTAAGGACCGTGTTCTTCTGGAACTTGAGTTCGTTCAGAAAGACGACTTCGTTTCCTTCCCTGCGGACGAGCAGGGTTTCGGCCGTCTCGCTGGACGTCGGCCAGCGCTGGATGAATGGGTAGAGATAGGCATTCGGGTCAACCGTCAACGAGAGGACACCGATCGGGCGCTCGCCATCCTGTGGGCCGAGGAGTGGGATGAGGAGACCGAGGTGTACTTTCTGGGTATGTTCATCGCGATAAAAGTCCACGAAGGTCACTTGCTCCGAACGCAGGACTTGAGGGACTCTCTGTATCACAGCAGAACAAATCGGCTCCTTTGTGTCGGGAACCGACATCCGCTGGGCGCCTTGGGCATCCAACAAAGTGACCTCCGCGTAGTGGAGGTTCGCCTGAAGGTGGGCGATCCATGTCCGAAGCTCTTCCTGGAAATTCAAGTCCTCCGGCCGTTCGAGCCATCGCCGCACCAAGCCCGAGAAGGCATTATTCTTATAGAAGACACCGGCATCTCCCAAACGCTCCTTTCTCCACAGTGAGATCTCGCCCACTTTCAAATCCGCAACGGCGGCAAGTTTGTGCTCGACCTCCGTTCTGTACCTGGCTTGCTGCCAACCATAGTAGAGATAGCCTGCGGTGACGATGCCTGCGGCCAGAAGGAGGAAGATAGAGAGCAGCACCGGTAGGGCGAGTCGTTCTTTCATGTCGTGAGCCAACCTTTCCGCGGCGCAGGCCAACGACAGAGTTCCGCACGCCCTCCGAAAGCCGGAGTCGCGACTCCAGGTCGAGAGCCTCACGAACCCCAATTACGGGTGGCTTCGCAGCCTTACGCCTCCACACCGGTAGACAACAATATAGACACGTACCACAGCGAGCGACTTCATCAGTACAGGCTGTTATTATCCTGTTGCACACGGAAAAAGACATCCACCCGCCACCAGGTGGGTTGCTGTCTGCTTTCAACAGGCGGTGGCGATTCCACGCGAGACATTTCCGGGGCACACGTGCTCCAATCTCTGGGGAAGTGAATCTGTGAGGATGAAGCCCACACTCAACGAACACCCGGCGCCGGCGCTCGGTGGAGTGTGAAGCTGGATGCCTTGTGAAAAGCCGTGGAGGAAGAAAGACTTGAGGACGCTAAGCAGCTCGCTTATCCACTCAAGGACGCGGGGAGGCAGGTGCCGCCAAGAATCGCGTCGGGTTCGAGCCGAGTATCACCCGACGCATCAATCTCCAGTTCAACCGTGTCTTCTTCAATCGATACCACCCTGACCGTGATTGTGGACCTGATATCAATCACCGTGTCGCGCTCGCAGGTAAGAACCAACATGTTCGGCCCTCCTGGCAGTGTGTTCATTGCGTGAAATTGGCTGTGAGTGTTCTTCGCCACGACCGTTTAAGGGGACGACGGTTGCCATCAGCCCCAGCAGCTCGGCGCGAGATTTCAGTCCAAGCCTGCCCATCAACCTAGCTCGGTGGGCTTCGACGGTTCGAGTGCTTAGTCCCAACTCCTCGGCAATCATCTTGTTGGTCTTTCCGGCGACGACACGATCGACCACCTTGCGCTCGGCGGGCGTGAGTCGCGCCAGACGAGCATCGGCGCGTTCTCGTTCTTCCCGCCGCCGCCATGCCTCCACATCCAGTCGGACCGCGCTTTGGATCTTCTCGCAGAGCTCCTGCGGCCGGAAGGGCTTCTCCAAAAACCCGAATGCGCCCCGCTCCATCGCCTCGACCGCCATGCGCACGTCGGCGTGGCCCGTGATAAAGACAATTGGCAACGTGCTCCCGGCGGCGGCAAGTTCCCTCTGGAGTTCCATGCCGCTCATGCCCCGGACCCTGACATCGAGCACCAGGCAGCCCGGCCCGGAGGCCTTATAGGTCTCAAGAAACTCCTCGGCCGACTCGTGGGCGTTGACCTCCAACCCCATGGCCTTGACCAGTTCGGTCAACAGCCTGAGGATGGCTAGGTCATCATCCACGACATGAACGACAGGTTGTGCAATCATGGGACTATTGCTCCAGTAGCCGATAGAGTGTCCGTCGATGAAGTCCCAGGGCTCGGGCCGCCGCAGCCTTGTTTCCCCGACAGCGGCGGACCACCTCACTGATCAAAGCAAGTTCCATGCTCTGGAGACTGCCGGACAACGGCACCGAGACGGTCTCGGAATCAGACGGCCGGCACACTTTGCCCAGCAACCCCGCGACACAAGCTTGCCCTATTTCAGGGCTTTCGGCGAGCATTACCGCGTGGGTGATCGCTACACCCAACTCTAGGACATTGCCGGGCCAATCGTATCGCAGGAGACATTGCCAGGCATCCGCAGAGAATCGCCAGAGAGAGTGATCCTGGGGCGGATCGCGCATCGACACGGCCGCCGACAAGAAATGCTGTACCAGCGCCCGAATATCATCTTGGCGGTGTCGCAGCGGTGGAATGTCGATCCGAACAAAGCCAAGGTAGTAGTACAGCCTGGAATCGAACCGCTTTTCCGCCACGGCAGTTTGGAGATCGCACGTCGTGGACGCGACTACCCGGACCTGTCTCGTAAGCGAAGCGTCCTGCTGTCCGTATTGTCCACTCGTGGACTGCAAAGCGCCCAGCATCCTGATTTGGACCGTTAGCGGCAGCTGAGTTATGCCGTCCAAGTACAACGTGCCGCACTGACCGGCTCCCAACAATCCCGCTGGTCGGGCCGCCTCTGCTTGAAAACAATCGCCCGACTTTCCGAACAAACGTTCGTTCAGTTCTGGCTCGGTCAGCGCCCCGCACCCGACTCGCACAAAAGGCCTGGCGCTGAACGGGCTGCGACGATGGATTTCCCGACCTATCGTTGTCTTCCCTGCGCCGATTTCGCCTTGGATCAGCACAGGGACCGAAGTGCTGGCCACCTCCGTCAGGCGGGCGAGCACATCGCGCATAGCCGCACTGCGGGCAATGATGTGGCCATCGGACCCCATCTCCTCTCGACAAGGAACAGGTCCCTCCTCGACGACCGAGACGCCGGTGCGTTGCATCGTACTGGTTCCTCCACGCGAAGATGCACGTTGAAACACCACGATCCGCCCAGAGACTGCAAGGAATCGATCGAACGTCTTCCCGGCAAGTGAAACGGACAACCCTCAGTCATGACTAGCCACCAGATGCATATAGCCCAGCAGGGTTACGTATTAATCCGACAGCTCTAGGTAGCGGACCGCAGTATGACTGCACCTGCCAATTTTGCCAAGGCCACTAAACTTGTTGCGTTTTCCAACGGGAGAAGTCACAGAGTCAAACAATGGAGGAATGTGAATTGTGAAGATTTTGGGAGCTTGGCGAAGAATAAGAGTTTCAAGAAGGATAGGAAGCGTGACATGCCGCCAGTTGCTTCCCATGCGCGACATACCGACACACATCGCTGTCTCACCCGTGACGCCAGGTCACAGAAATCGCTTTCGGCCTGAATACCGTGGTCGCTGCCAATTGCCCACGAAGTCCAAATCGAGGCCGCATACGCCGACACGTCGACTAACTGCATCCCGTTTTTGAGCGGATTGAGGCCTAGAGTTTCACATCGAAAATAACCGCATGCTTTCACTTCAGATGAGTCTATGTCATCAGGCGACGCTGGACTTGCTCAGGATGGTGTGCGCGTCCCGAGAAACACGACGATGAACGAGAAGACACGCAACCGCGTTTGGAAATGGTCTCTGATCGGCCTGTTCGGCATGGCAGCCCTGGCGCTGCCGGCCGGCGGGTACTGGCTCTACCGCTACGAAGTGCAAGCCATCCGAACGGCGAAGCAGAGCGACTTGAAAGCTATCGCCGAGTTGAAGGCCAATCAGATCGCCACTTGGCGCAAGGTACGCTTGGCCGACGCCCGAATGAACTCAACGGGTATTGTCAGGACCTACGTTGTGCAGTGGCTCAAGGGCCACGAGGAAGCCACGTTGAAAACCGGCATCTTGGCTCGCCTGCAGATGTTCCGGGATCTGGAAGACATTCAGAACATAATCCTCACCGCACCGGACGGCCGCATCTTGTTCTCGCTCGATTCCCACCTGACCGATCTCGACGCCAATGCGAAGCGGTTGGTCGCGCAGGCGGTTTCTTCGCGCAAGGCGGTCTTCGGCGATTTCTTCTGCTGTCCTGTCTGCAACCAGATTCACCTTGACGTCGTGGCGCCGATCTTCGACGCGGATGGTCGCCCCGTCGCCGTACTCATTCTGCGATCGGATCCGGAGAAATACTTGTATCCGCTCATCCAGTCCTGGCCCACGCCGAGCCGCAGTGCAGAGACGCTGCTGATACGTCGGGACGGCGATGACGCCCTCTTTCTGAACAAACTCCGCCACAAGCCCGATCCGGCGATGACCCTACGAATTCCGCTATCGCATGTCGACGTTCCGGCTGTCCAGGCGGCTCTCGGGAAGACCGGAGCGTTTGAGGGTCGGGATAATCGGGGCGTGAAAGTCTTCGCGGAGATCGTGCCTGTGCCAGGCTCATCTTGGCTCATGGTGGCCGAGGTGGACACGGATGAGATCTTTGCCGAGGCCCGATACCGCGGCCGATTCATCCTTCTCTTCACGGCCCTCTCCATACTCGTAACCGGGGCCATGGCCGCTTTTGTGTTCAGCTTTCGGCAAAAGACCCTTTACCACAGACTGTATTCCGCGGAGCGCCAGCGCCGGCAAGCTGAGGAGGAAGTCCGCGCCACCTTCTATAGCATCGGCGACGGCGTGATCTCGACCGACGCCGCAGGCTGCGTCACGCGAATGAACCCCGTGGCCGAGCGGCTTACCGGGTGGGTCGAAGCGGAGGCGTTGGGCAAGTCCCTGGAGGACGTGTTCTGCATCGTCAGCGAAGAGACCCGGGGCAAGATCGACATTCCGACTCGGCGCGTTCTGCGCGAAGGAATGGTGGTGAACCTCGCCAACCACACGCTGTTGCTGGCCCGCGATGGCACCGAGCGTCCCATCGCGGATAGTGGGGCACCCATCCGCAACGAAGAGGGCCAGATCACCGGCGTGGTGCTGGTCTTCCGCGATCAGACGGACGAGCGCCGGGCAGAGGAAGCGCTGCGCGAGAGCCGGGAGCAGTTCCGCGGCATCGTGAGTGCAGCTCAGGACGGTATCATCATGATCGACCCGCAGGGCTGCATTTCCCTCTGGAACCGGTCTGCCGAGCGTGTCTTCGGGTATTCGGCCAAGGAAGTCCTGGGGCGGCATCTCCACAACCTCATCGCTCCTGCCCGATTCCAGGAAGCCCACGCAAAGGGCTTTGCCGAGTTCCTTCGCTCGGGCAAGGGGACCGCTATGGGCAAGGTGCTTGAACTGCCCGCCTTGCATAAAGAGGAAAGGGAGTTCCCGGTCGAATTGTCGCTTGCCCCTGTTCAGTTGGACGGACAGTGGCATGCGGTTGGAATAGTCCGCGACATCACCGATCGCAAGCGGGCCGAACAGATGCTGCGCGACAGCGAAGCCCGCCATCGGACCCTCTTCGAGAGTTCGTCAGACGCCGTGATGACCCTGGCGCCCCCCTCGTGGAAGTTCACCTCCTGCAACCCGGCGACCTTGAGAATGTTCAACGTCAAGGGCGAGGCGGAGTTTGTCTCGCTCGGACCTTGGCAAGTATCGCCCGAAGTGCAACCGGACGGGCGGCCCTCCGCCGAGAAGGCCAAGGAGATGATCGAGACGGCCATGCGTGAAGGCTCTCACTTCTTTGAATGGACCCACAAGCGACTCGGCGGCGAGGACTTCCCGGCCACGGTATTGCTCACCAGGATGGAACTGGCTGGACAGGAACAGCTGCAGGGTACGGTCCGTGATGTTTCCAGCGAGAAACGAGCGGAGGAGGAGCAGACCCTTGCCATACAGCGAATGGAGTCGTTGCTCGCCCTGAACCACATAGGTGACCAGCCGCTGAATGCCATCGTCGAGAAGGTTGTTGAGGACGCCATTCGCGTGACGCAGAGCGAGATCGGCTATCTTGCGGTCTTGAACGAAGACGAATCTGTCTTGACCATGCAATACTGGTCCAAATCGGCCCATGCCTCCTGCAAGACCGTCGAAAAGCCCATCGTGTACCCTGTGGAGAAGACGGGCCTTTGGGGAGAGGCGGTTCGCCAGCGCAAACCGATCATCACCAACGACTACGCCGTGCCAAACCCATTGAAGCGAGGAACGCCTGAGGGGCATGTGCCAGTCATTCGGCACATGAACATCCCCGTGTTCGATGGCAACCGGATCGTTGCGGTCGCTGGTGTTGGGAACAAACACACGGAATACAACGACCGCGACCTGCGACAATTGCAGCTCCTGATGGAAGGTTGGCAGCACATCGTCATACGCAAACGGGCGAATGAAGATCTCCGCGACTATGCCGGAGCACTGGAATCTGCCAACAAGGCGTTGGAAGAGGCCAACCAAGTTGCCGAATCGGCAAGCCGCGCCAAGAGCACATTTCTGGCCAACATGAGCCACGAAATCCGAACTCCGATGACGGCGATCCAGGGATACACTGACCTCTTGATGGACGATTCGCTCAGCGCAGCAGACCGCAAGACCTTCCTGACGACCGTGCGACGCAACGCTGAACAACTGCTGCAATTGATCAACGACATCCTGGACCTTTCCAAGATCGAGGCGGGCAAGATGGTGATGAACCTCGCGCCCTGCCACCTCCCCTCTACCGTGGCCGATGTGGCCAGCACAATGCGGCCGCGCGCCGAGCAACGAGGGAACAGCCTTGAAGTACACTACACGGGCCCTTTCCCGCAGACCATCCATACCGATGGGCATAGGATTCGGCAAGTGTTAGTAAACCTCGTGGGAAACGCGGTCAAGTTCACGGAGAACGGGAGCATACGGATTGGCATATCGTTCTTGCCCCAATGGCGATCGGATCAGTCCGCAGTGAGTGTGGAGGTGACGGATACCGGCATCGGCATCCGCCAAGAAGCCCTGACTCACCTGTTCGAGCCCTTCACTCAAGCCGAGGACTCAACTACCCGGAAGTACGGAGGCACGGGCCTGGGGCTGGCAATCTCCAGTCAGATTGTCACGGCGCTCGGCGGTGAGTTGACGATCGACAGCACGCCCGCGGAGGGGAGCACATTTACCATCACGATTCCCACGGGAGACATCGCCGGGGTCAACTTGCTCCAGTCGCCGGGGGAGGTCATTTGTGAGGAAGAAGCCCGAACTCAATGGATGCCTGGCGCCGGCCTCCTGCGGGGCGTGAGAATACTGCTTGCCGAGGACAGCATCGACAACCAGGAACTCTTACGTACTGTGCTTGGCAAGGTCGGCGCCGAGGTGGAGGTTGTAGAGAACGGCCGGGCGGCCGTTGAGCGAGCGCAGACGGGCACCTTTGACGTAGTGCTCATGGACATGAACATGCCCGAGATGGACGGCTACGAGGCCACTAGGAGGCTCCGGGATGGTGGATACCAAAGTCCGATCTTGGCCTTAACGGCCAACGCGATGACTGGGGACAGCGAGCATTGCCTGGCGGCGGGCTGCAACGCACATCTCGCCAAACCGATCAACCGCAGGCAATTGATTGAAACGGTGGCGCAATACGCCCTATCCGAGAGCACCCGGGCTGCCGTACCCGCGGCAAGTCTCGGGTACGCAGTGAACATCGGGCCGAATGGCAGAATCTCGTCTCAATTTGCCAACGATCCCGCGCTTGCGGGCATTCTACCGGGGTTCGTCGAACGTCTCCCAAGCCAGCTTGATGCATTGTCTAAGGCCCTGGACGAAGACAGGCTGGAGGACGCTGAACGGCTTGCTCATCGAATGAAGGGTGCGGGTGGCAGCTACGGCTATCCGACCCTCAGCGAGGTGGCCAAGTCGCTGGAACTCGCGGCGAAGGCCCGGGATGTCGGCGCAGCGGCTTCCGCCCTGGTAGGGATCAAGGTAGTCTGCGCGGCCATTCAGGCAGGTTCGACAGGTCCTGTTGCCGAGGTCAGTGAATTATGAAGCGATTGCTATTGGTGGATGACGATGTTGACTCTCTCACCGTTGCACGAGCACGGCTGGCCGACGATGAGATCGAGATCTCGTGTGCAACGGGCGGCACGGCAGGTCTGGAGTCTGCGAAGGCACAGAAGCCTGATCTGATCCTGTTGGATCTGGACATGCCCGACATGAGTGGCTTCGACGTATGCCGAATCCTCAAAGCTGACCCGGAGTTGTGCATGATACCGGTCCTGTTCCTTTCCGGATCAGGGACATCCGGCGACAAGGTTCGTGGGCTCGACCTGGGTGCCGTCGATTACATTACGAAACCATTCGACGACTTCGAGCTCAGGGCCCGGGTTCGAGCGGCGATGAGAACCAAGCAGCTTCAGGACCTCCTGATCGAACATGCGCACATTGACCCTCTGACGGGCCTTCCTAATCGCCGAGCGCTGATGGATCGACTTCGGATGGAGTGGTCGCGGATGCAGCGGCATGGGGGCGAGCTCTCGTTCATCATGGCTGATATCGACTACTTCAAACGCGTCAACGACACCTACGGCCACAGCATCGGTGACAAAGTGCTCCAGGAGGTGGCCAGGACCATTGCCAGGCAATGCCGAGAGGCCGATCTCCCGGTGCGGTATGGGGGTGAGGAGTTTGCAGTTGTGGTTCCAAACGAGGGGATGTCGGGAGCAGTTCACTTGGCCGAACGTTGCCGCCGGGAGGTGGAGAAGGTTAACATGCTGGCCGAAGCAGAGTCCATTCGGACAACGGCGAGTTTTGGAGTGGCGGACGCGGTTGAGGCACCCAATGCCGAGCTTTTGGTGGAGCACGCGGACCACGCGTTGTATGGAGCCAAAGCTGCCGGACGCAATAGGGTCGCAGTGTGGCCCGGCGCAAGCCGCTCATAAAGTCAGAGAAAATCCCCAGCCAGGTGCAACATGAATCGAGCAAATGTCACGTCGAAGGCAGTCCTATCAGTTGATAATGACGCTCCGAAGTCGGCGCCGATCACGCGACTGATCGCCTACTTGAGCCTCGGCATGCTCGCCGCCGCCTTTGGCGCGATGGTCGGTCCAGCGTGGTGTCGATGGTGGGCAATCTTCGGTGCCTTCGGCCTGGCATCAGCGGTCGGCCTGGACGTCCTGAACCGGTCTCGGACGGAGCGGGCAGACCACACTCGTAGAAGACGGCTTGCGGTGAACGCCGAACGGAAGTTGCACGATATAATGGGCGACATGGAGTCGTCGGATGCAATTCGCACCGCCTTGGCTCAACTCCAACCAGGCACTACGTATCCGCCGCCCCAAGGCATCAACTGTCAGGCCGAGGCGAGGCAATCTCTCAACAAACCGGTGAGGATAACACGTCTGCTCCAATCCTCCGGGAACGTGGGCCACCGACTGGGAGAGCCCCTGGTGGGTCGCGTGCGGAACATCTCTTGCCACGACGTTGGCCTGGCCCACGACCAGCGGCTGGAGCGAGGGTTCGTCCTTTTGGAGTTTGACCTCGAAAATGGCAAGCCACTTCAGTTCGTTGCGGACGTGTTTTGGTGCGAACTTCAAGATGACGGCGGCTACTTTAGCGGAGGAAAGATTTTGAAGGTAGTGGGTCCGAGCGACGCAAGGCTGGTGCGTATTCCGCAAGGATGATGTCATCCCTAATAAGCTGTTCAACGCTCGTTAAGGCGGCCTTCGACGCCTGATCCTAGTGAGTGAAGTACGAACAGGGGAAACCCTGCGAGCGGTTTTCCAAAAACGGCTGGAAGTCGGTTTTGAACGACGCGGAAATCCGTGTGAACCCCGCTTCCCACCTGCCTAGTCCCAAATGCGCCCACAAATGCCGCTGACGATTCCACCAGGACTGGTTGCCTCCAGAGTGTTCTTGACCACGTTTCCGAGGACTCGGAAGTGAAGCTGCTGATCGGCGATCTCACTATGAAGTGTGTGTGTCCACTGTCACCGGAGTCGGCAGATTGACCTTGCACGCTTCTGTGATTGGACAAACAAGGGGTGATAACGGGACATCGACGGGAAGAATGGTGGACAATCTCCGCTCCGGTCTCATTTCTGCCAGTTCCCATCGCCCCCGCACGCCCGCGTTTGGCGTTTCTCACGAGATTTTGAGACCTCCGCCCTAACCTCTTCTTGCTCTTGAAGTTCCGGCGTCTCACTTCCCCCTCGGTCTCAATTTCCGGTCCGAGATTTCGCCTTCCCCTGTCGCAAATCTCACTCAGTCTCAACATAACGCCTCCGCCCGCAGGAGACCCGAAAGCAAGTCGTTCCAATTCACCCCCGATCAAGAGGAGAACGACATGCCTTCCCAACAGCAAATCCGTCAGTCCATCACCCAAACCATTCTGGAGGCGCTCAAATCGGGCAACCTGCCACCCTGGCGAAAGCCCTGGACCAATGACCCGAACTGCGGTCATCCGTGCAACGTGGTTTCGCGTCGGGGGTACAGGGGAATCAACCCGATGCTCTTGCAGATCGCCTCAATGAGGCATGGATTTCAGAGCCGCTGGTGGGCGACGTACCAACAATGGAAAGAAATGGGTGGGTTCGTACGGAGGAGACCCGCAAACGTCCCGCCAGGAGCGTGGGGGACGACCATCATCTTCTTCGCGCCCATCGTGAAGATGGTGATCCGCGACGGAGAGGAGACCGAAGAGACCTTCGCCGTGATGAGGACATACTGCTTGTTCAATTTGGATCAGGTTCAGGGTCCGTTCGATCATCTCCGTGCCGGTCACTGCAAGCTCGATCCGACCGAGATCGACGAGCGATGCGAGCGTGCCGATCAGGTCATCGCCGCGACCGAAGCGGAGGTTCGGCACGGCGGCAATGAGGCGTATTACAGCCGAAACCACGACTACATCCAGATGCCTCTCCGCCGTCAGTTTCGCAACCACGAATACTACGAAACCATCCTGCATGAGCTTTCCCACTGGGCGGAACACCCGTCCCGCTTGGGACACGATGCAACTGACGGCGACAAGTACGCCTTCGGTGAATTGGTTGCTGAGATCAGTGGCTGTTACTTGACCTCCGAGATGGGGCTTCCATTGCGAGAACGCCTCGACAATCATCTCGCCTACGTCCAGCACTGGCTCCGTGCGATGGAGAACGATCCGAAATTCATCTTCTCCGCCGCTTCACGGGCGAACAAAGTCGCTGACTACATCCTCTCGTTCAGCCGAAGCGAGGAAGCCGAAGAAGCGGAACCGGCAATCGTGGAGTGATCAGCTCGGGGGTGATGGGGTGGCGAATGGAAGCGTCACCCCGCTTTGGTTTCTTGGTGGGAGACCGGAAACACCGCCATCAACACCACCACCTCCGAACACAAGGAGCCGGTCATGGACCTCGGCGAACTAACCCTGGAAGAGGCAGCGCGAACAGCCGCAGGAAACTGGCAGAACTTCGAGTGCTTCGCTTGGATTCGGTCCAAAGACCTCGATTCTCCGCAGGACTGGTGCATCATCTACACCCATCACCGCGATTCAGGCTTGCTCGACCTCAGCAATTCCGAAGTGATCGAGGAGACCCTCCAACCCTTCACCGAATCGGACGATCCCGATGTCCTTCCCGAGCACCATTCCCACTGGGCAGTGGGTTGGATCGACGGTTACGCCATCCGTGTCTTTCGCAACGGCGAAATCACCTCGGCATTCCAGAAGTATCACGAGATCGCGGTGAGACTCGCCAACTACCCCGTCCTCGACGAAGAGGACTACTCCAGACTGGAGACCGAAGCCACCCTCGCGAACCTGACCGACGCGGCGTGGCGACTTCGGAGCGATTACGAATTGCCCAACGACTGGGAGACCCAAGTGTATCGCTGGCTTTCCGACCACGATCCTTCCGCCGTGGAAAACACCGACGACAGGGGCGGGTATCCCGATGAGGACCAACTCCGACGGGCATTTGAGGCGTTGGGGTATCGCCAGATCGTCGCGGTGTGATTCGTGGGAAATGGGGTGGTTGAGCATGACGTTCACCGCCCCGTAGGAGACCGGAAAGACGAGCAGGACAAACGCAGGACTCAGGAGTGATGAAATGGACGAACAGGATTCCACCTTCCAGGAAACCGATGATGAACTTCCCACTCTGGAGCGGAAGCAGAAACTATTGTCGCATCACGTCCGCATGGTGGCGCGCCGATTGAGCCACGCTCTGTTCGTGTTCGGCGCGCAGGGTGGGCTGGGTAAGACACGCACGATCACGCGAACGCTTGAGGAAGAGGGCGTTGATTACGCGTTACAGAACAGCCATTGCACCCCTTTGTCATTGTTCAGCTTGCTTTTTCAGTATCGCGACGATGCGGTCATCGTCTTCGACGACGTGGACAGCATGTTTTCCAGCATGGCTCACTTGGGACTGCTCCGCTCGGCACTTTGGGGGTCGCCCCGAATCGTGACCTACGGCAGTTCCCAACTTCCCAGAGACTTGCCTCCTCGCTTCGAGACCACCGCCAGATTCATTTTCGCCGCCAACGTCATCCCCAAGAAGAACGATGCCTTCGGGGCGATGTTGTCAAGATGCGACATCTATGAGTTGAGCGCCACGAACTCCGAAGTGATCGACCTGATGCGATCAGTTTCTGCCAACGGGTTCCGAGGTATCACGCCCGAGGAGTGCGCAATGGTGATCGACTTCATCAGCGACAATTCAGAAGACCTGCAACTCTCCATGCGGCTCCTGGGACCATCGTTGCGGAAGTTGGTGTATGCCCGTCAGGAGAATCTGGACTGGAGACCGCTCGTTCAATCACAACTCCGAACTCTCGGCAGGAAACAAACGATCACCAAACAACTCGACGGCAAATCCCAGGACAGCAAACTGCTCCGGGAAGCCCTGCGGATGTTCCCCGACGCCGTGAAAGCCCAACAGAAGTTTTGGTGCCAGAAAACTGGGAAGTCCAGGGCGAGTTTCTACCGAACCCTGTCCAGGCACAAGGACGAGATCGGCGATTGAGGAAGACCGACAAAGCGATCAACCACAACGCCCACTGGAGAACACGACCATGAACCAAAACGACATCCTGAACCGCTATCCCCGGCTCGTTGCCCATTTACTGAGTGTCGCAGAAGTAGTGAGTCCATTAGAGCAGGAGTTTTGTGTGTTCGAGGAAACGGGGCAAGAGATTCTGATTGCGGCGGAGAGACGACAGGGAATGGGTGGTTTGTTGGCGGAGATGGTGGGCGTCGGTGGGCGCGAAGTTGGCTTGGCACCCGTGTTTGACGTAGCTCCACACGCCTTCCACCGGATTCAACTCGGGACAGTAGGACGGCAAGGGTTCGAAGCGGAACCAAGACGGATGCTTGATCGCGAAATACTTGGCCGTCTTGAAATGGGCAGGGAGATTGTCCCAGACGAGCACAAGCCGACGCCGAAAACGACGGTGCAGGCTACGCAGGAACGCGATCAGAAGCGACGTGTCGATGTTGCGGCCGTGCAACTGAAAAAAGAAGTCCATTCGTCGGCGAAGAGGCGAAATCGAAAAGGCTCCGATCGCCGAGAGTCGATCACGCCGGGCCGATTCGACCAAGATGGGCGTCCGCCCCGATGGTGCCCAGGTTCGACGGACGGTCGGCTGAAGCAGGAAGCCGGATTCGTCCAAAAACACTATCGGCCGACGCCAACGGGCCGCCCCTTTTTTATCCGCGGCCACTCGACGTTTCGCCAACGCTCCAGTGCGTCGGGGTCTTGTTGTCGTGCTCGACGCTGCGGTTTTTGCAGTGTTAGGGTCAGTTGCCGGAGGATCTTCAGCACATGATGGGGATGGTAGTCGACGTTGAATCTTTGGCGAATGACTTGAGCGACGCGTTTCCCGGTCCACAGATCGGACGAAAATCCGGCAGCCAGGGCGCCCTTGAGAAGGATGCGTGTGAGCGTTTTCAATCGTGCCTTGGGCAACTTGGGTGGTCGCCCGGTGGGCGACTTGGTCCGCAGGCCTTCGAGGCCTTGGCATTGGACAATCGCTTTCCATCGCCCAACCGACGAGGTCGCTACATTCAAAGCGCAAGCCACGTCGATGCTCTTGCTGCCGGCCAGAAGAAGCCGGCCGGCTGCGACACGCCGAGCTTCTTGCTCCGCCTTGGTTCCAAGTGTTCGTCCCATGCATACCCATACGAACCGACCTGTAAATCAGTTCACTACTTCTGCGACCGTCAATAATCTGCGCCTCGTTGGGGTATTTCACACCCGAGGGCGCAGCCAATGCCATCGCCGCGCACAAGCGCGGCGAACCCTTCCACTGCGAATGGTATTGCGATTGGGCGCAGAAGGGCAAGATTTCGGTCCAGGAAGTAGGCGTCCGAGCCCTCAGAAAGGCAGTCCACTTCCGCCATCACCACAAGGGCGTGATGGCGGACTACCAGCATGCGAAGGCACTTGTGGACCATGTCCGCCAGGGCGGTGAAGGTCCCGTGTTCGCATCGTGGTTCTAATGGAGACCAGCAACCAGCACTGACATGGGCGTGATCGTGAAACCCATCGACATCCTTCGCCAGCATGCCCACCAGACTCACCCCGAACGGGCGGACGACGCACTCGCCGTCCTTTCGACGACTTCCGACGACATCATTCCCGTCCTTCTGGAAGGCGTGACCGACCAGGATCGCTACGTCCGAATCCTTGCTTTGGAAATGCTGGACGCAGTCCCACCGGACGACAGGGCGTTGCCTGCGATCATCAATGCCCTGGCAGATCCTGATCGGACCGTGCGAGTCTGTGCGATTGGTCCACTGGTTCGCTTTGGGGTGAGGGCGAGACATGCCGTTCCTGTCCTCCGCAAATGGCTGGACATCCCCGACGATGATTGGATTGTCATCGTCGCCACTGGGGCAATCGCACGGGTCGATCCAGGGCAAACCGACGAGATGGTCGATGTGCTGATCGCCAACATCGGCAACTGCCCGACCAGTTCTGTCGAGAAGATCGGCGATCTCGGTCCGTCTGGTATCGGTGCTCTCCCCATCCTGCTCGACCTGCTCCATCACGAATGGTCAGGAATGCGCCTCGCGGCGGCGGAGGCGATCTACAAAACCACCGGTGATGCGGAGGACTATGTGTCAGTCAGTCGAGACCTTCTCATCGCCGACGAGTGGCTCGATAGGGTTATTGGGGCGGGATCTCTCGGACTGCTTGGGAAGCTCGCAGTAGAAGCGCTGTCCGACCTCCGGTTGCTGTTGTTCGACGAGCATGTCGTCGTGCGTTCGACCGCCGAGAAAGCCATCGTCCAGATCGAAGCCGACATCTGATTGGCGACACTTTCCTGCTTCTTCTCTCTGCGGGAGACCCAACAGGATGGCATGACGATTCCATCACCAACTTTCAGGAGATAAACCATGCCGAAACCGAAGTTCAGCCTCGGGCAAGTCGTTGCCACGCCCGGCGCACTGCATGCCTTGCAGGAAGCCGGTCAGAGCCCTGCGGACTTCCTTTCCCGCCACGTTGTCGGTGACTTCGGCGATCTCGACGCAGAGGATAAGGACCTCAATGACCGGGCGATCATCGACGGTAGCCGAATCCTGTCAGCATACAAGACGCTCCGTGGGGACAAGCTGTGGGTGATAACCGAGGCCGCTGATGACGACGGCGACCGATCCGCCACAACATTCCTGTTGCCCTCGGAGTATTGATCTCATTCGAGCCGTCTCAAGGAGACCCGCAAGGAGACCATCACGTCCTTTAACTCACACAAAGGAGAAAACGATGGGATGGCTCTTTACCAGAGGAAGTACGCGGAAGGACCTGATCGAAAGGCGTACGAGAAGCTGGGTGGCGCCAGGTCCCCAGGACACGACTGTCACCACGACCTGCTTGGCTCATTGCTACCGAGGCGGAGCTTTCAGTGGCGTGCTCTGGGCCGTGTGGGAACGAACCTACACCCGCAACGGCGAAGTCGTGAATTCGCCTGAACGGTGGATCACTTGTGATCTCCTGAAATACCAGAGGGGTTTTGGATGGGGATACAAGGATGTGGAGGAGAGCATGCATCCGTTCTATTACAGTTGCCCCCTTCGGTATCTCGACCTCGTCCCCATCGAAACCTACGGCGGATGCGGGGAATGGCGGGAGGGCGTTCGGCGGTATCACCAGAGACAGCGTGAGACCACACGGCGACGAATTCGGGCGTAGCTGGAGGAGACCGCAAACGATCCACGAGGAGATTGCCATGCCGAAGTACAAGGTCGAGCAGTACGAGCTTCACTTCGCCACCTACGAGGTGGACGCAGAAAGCGAAGCCGACGCGATTGCCGTGGTGTTCGGTGGCGGAGGGACCATCACCGACAACGGTTACATCGAAGTCGCCGACGATTTCGGCATGCCTGCCGACGAGCATGGAGACCTGGCTGATTCGCTTCGGGACAGGGGGATCAAGGCGGACGAGGTGATCCCCTCCATTCGGAGCATCGAAAAGGTGGGGTAATAGGGGAGACCTGAAACGAGATCATGCTGAAACGTCAAACCAAAAGGAGAGAACCATGAGTGATCCAACTGAATCCGCCCGTCGTGTTCGTCTCGCCGAGATCAATGCCGAGCCGGGGAGCCGGGAAGCGCTGGAAGCCCAGTATGGGCAGGTGTGGGACACGAAGGAACTGGGGGAGGACTTCGAGGTGTTGGGCTTTGCGGCTCCGTATGTCGTCGTCCGTCGTCGAGCAGATGGGGTGCGGGGCTCGCTGGAATTTCAACATCAGCCGTGCTTTTATTTCAATTTCCGGGCGGGCTGACCCTCTGGGGCGAGGGGCGTGGCCGCCTCGGTGCCTGGGCGGCCAGGCCCCTCCTGTCCCGCTCGATTTCGCCTTTCCCGTTGGAGACCGGAAACAGGATCACCGGAACGGCACGGAGACAATTTCGCAGAACAGATGGATCACGCAGTAGAACGAGGTTTTTCCCATGACGAAGGCTACCCAGCAACCCGAAAACCTGTCGGAATGCTTGTCACAGAACGGAAAGGCGAAATCGAAAGCCCGCCTGATCCGTCAGGTCGCCAAGCTGGTCCGCCACGCCGGTATCGACTACGGGGACTGGCGGTATGTCGCCCGCCATGTTCGGCGGCTCTGCGATCTTCGACCTGGGAAAAAGCCGAAGAAGCTCCCCCGCGTCCTCAACACCGACGAGTTCAGAAGGTTCTACACCGTCGTGGATCGTGCGGAGGATGTCCAGCACTCCTTGATGTTGCGACTGTTGTTCTATACCGGCGTTCGGGTGAGCGAGTTGTGCAACATCCAGGTCGTGGATGTCGATTTGGAGACCTGCAAGATCAGGGTGAACCAGGGGAAGGGATCGAAGGATCGCTACGTCCTCTTCAGCAAATCGTTCGCCACCGCCCTGCGGACCCACATCGCCGCTCATACCCACAATCGTTGGCTCTTCCAGACCAGACGAGCGACGAAGTTCTCGCCCAGGCGGGTTCAGCAGATCGTCAAGCACTACGCCGAGGAGGCAGGCGTCCGGGCTACCCCGCATACGTTCCGGCATCAAGCGATCACTTGGCTCACCCGTAATTCGGGGCTGGTTGACGCGGAACTCCAAGTGATCACGGGGCACGCCAGGAGGGAAACATTGGCGATCTACCAGCATGTCGCCCTGGATCAGGACTTGGAGAGGAAGTACCAAGACTCGATGAAGGAGGCAGGAATCTGAACGGCGGTAGGAGACCCGAAAGTTCGACCAGTGATCAGCCCCACCTCACTCCCCTCGCCCCTCCGAGTCGCGTCGGCAAAATTCGACGAGTGTTGCAAAGTTTTCAATCCTAGAACTTTTTTGGAAATGGTTGCCCCGCCATTACCGGGGGACGCCCCTGGGGAGACTACGTGACGTTTCTTTTTATTTCGTTCTCGGATTTCTGTTTGTGGTGGGGCTGAAGTCTTTGGCTATTTCGAGATCGCCAAAAACACGGCGGGGGGAAATGGGGGTGGGGAGTGCTCTGTAGAAAACCATGCCAGCAAAGCTAGCTAAACAAGGTGGATGGGGAAATGCGTAAATATGTTGGATGGCAACAACCAGCAAGTCGCCGCGCAAAGTTCTCTTGATGGCCTACCTGGTCGGACAGAGGACGCTGCGCCGGTATGCCCATCGTTTCAGCCCTAAGAAGTTTACGCAACCCCAGTTGTTTGCGGCCTTGGTGCTCAAAGAGTTTCTGCAGTTGGATTACCGCAAGCTTTCCCAGTTTTTCCGCGACGCTCCCGAATTCCGCACGGTGATCGAGTTGGACTCGGTGCCGCACTTCACGACCTTCCAGAAGGCTGCGCAGCGTTTGTTGATATCTGCCCGCGCTCGGCGTCTGTTGGACAAGACGATCAAGATCGCAGTGAAGCATCGATGCGTGTGCCGCCGCGTGAGACTGGCTGCTTTGGATGGGACGGGCCTGGAGTCCCACCACGCCAGCAGCTACTATGTTCGTCGCCGCGCCGCCGGCGGAAAAACATGGCAGAAAACCACATACACCCGTTTTCCCAAGGCGGGCATTCTCTGCGATTGCCGCAGCCACTTGATTCTTGCGGTAGTTCCCGGCCGAGGGCCTAGACCCGACATTCAGCACTTTCGCGTGGCTCTGGACCAGGCGTTGCACGTGATTCGGATCGACGCGCTTGCTGCTGATGCGGGATACGATAGCGAAGGGGCGCACAGGTATGCTCGCCAAGAGTGCGGAGTGCGAACGCTCATTCCTCCATTGGCCGGTCGCCCGACAAAGAAGCTTCCATCGGGCTACTGGCGACGAATGATGGCAACATGTTTGAAGCATAGTCGGTACGGTCAGCGCTGGCAGGTAGAGACGGTCACGAGCATGCTAAAGCGGCTGATGGGTGCGGCCCTGCGGGCTCGCCAGTATTGGTCCCAATGCCGAGAAATCCTCCTGCGATCACTCACCCTCAATATCATGATCCTCTGGCGAATCGAGGTTTTCTACAGAGCAGGTGGGGAGGGGTTTCAGGCTGATCTCTAGCCACCCCGCATTCCATCACTCTTCAACGCCTGCCCTACCAGGCGGGCCACGGCTGAGAAGAACCTTTCCGGCAAACGTTTCCTGGCCTGGCAGTAAGCACCGGTCTCAGGGGAGCAGGCACGTCGCCCCTGTGAAACGCGATGAGCGTTCAAGCGGGCGACGGCTGCGCGACAGGAATGGTCCGCGCTTAGGACTTGGCCCAGGAAAACCCAGAGCGTGACCAGGGGCGAGTAGATCCTGTCCATCCAGAAGATCTGGATTGCTTCCAGCGATCGCGCGATGATCTGTTCTGACAGGACGTCAGTAAAGGGCAGATCTCCATCCTGAAGATACTGCCGTCTCAAGAATCTGACCTGTTGCCGAAACCGTCCTTGGTTAGAATAGTGCATCCTTGGCCTCCTTGCGGTGGATGGGTCTGTTGCCAAAGAACCATCTACCCAAGAGAGGCCTTTTTGCCTATATCACTTCGTATCAAGACCTTGCTGAAAACTACGTGCCATTCGTCGATGCCACCGACGGACTTTGGCCAGCCCAGCTACACGGTCCGGCCGACCTGACTTCAGCAAGTTATAGCCGGCTCCAGCGACTCGAGCGCCGTTTACAGGCACTTGAACCACTCGGACGCAACAACCAAATTCAAGGGGCAGCGGTCCAGGCTAACGTCCTCGGCAAATCGAATGTAAGGTCCACGGTGCCCTCCCCTCCAGGGGCACCCTTGGTTTCGCACGAAGCCGCACATAATGTTGGCGAAGACTGGCGAACTTGAAGCGAGTCGAGAATGAGTTACCCGGAGAATCGAAGAGCCGTGAGGAGGATAAGGGACATGGGTGACGCGATGGAGAGAATCGAAACGCCGCGGTGGATGCTGGACATGGACCATGCCGATTCGGCACTGGAAGCAGGCGTTGAACCACTTCGCCATCCTGTACGGCGACCGCATGCCCGAGCAAACCAGCAACAGACGTACCCCGCTAGCCTGACACGAAAATCCTCACAGGCCCGGGCCACCATCAACCTTTGTCTCCGGCTGATTACTGCCGCGCTGCCCTTTCGTTGTACGTAAATCCACGAATTCATGGTCCGCACCTTACCGTCCCCAGGATGTATGGGAATTGCGGTCACTCCTGAATTGTGAAAATGACGCGTTGCCATCGCCTGAGACTCGGAATCCCGTTGTCGGTAACCTCCAGAAGGATGTGAACGGTCCTACCCGGCTCTGGCGGCACGACAAAGCTGGCTCCGGTTTTGGATCTTGTGTTGGAGATGGCGACGGCCGAAGCCGTGCCTGCTTCTTTATACTGCCACCAATGGTACGTGACCGCGTCTCCATCGGGGTCGCCGACAGGCTCCGCAGCGAGCGTAACGATTTGTCCCACGCGGACACTTCGATTTAGGGGGCCCTTTGCTTTCGCCACGGGAGGATGGTTCGCTTCTTTGAAGTCCTTGACACACCAATCTGCCCGAGCGGCCCAGTCATTCTGAAAGTCCGCCGCCCATCGCAAGATGCTGTGCGGTTCTGCGCCGTCCACATCGGTGGATTTCCAAATTCCCCCCTGCTCCGCGAATCGCCCGCCCCAACCGCCAAAGCCGGGATTTTCCTCACTGCGCAAGCCTGTGGGAATGATATGCAGGAACGCGGGCGAGTCTCCTTCTGAACGAAACCGACCATCTTTGTTTGCCTCGTACAGGGCGCAGAGCGGACCATGATCCCGCAAGACGTTCCCTATCATCCATGAGGCGTCAAAATATCGCTGCACCGCTTCGGATTGAGTCTTCTGCCAATGATACGCTATCGCCCCAAACGAAGGCCCGCCACTCCGCAGAATCTGCATTCCCGGCCATTGGGGACGAATATAGGTCTTCAACGTGTTGTCTTGCTCGGTAATGAGATAGATCCGGGCTTTCTTCGTAACTTCTTCGACGTGCTCCGGATAGTCTTCCTGGATGGTCTTGAGCGCCCGCGCGATGGTGTTCGACCCGCCCCAGGCCTGCAACCAAACCGGCGACTCATCCGGGTCCAACAAGACCTTCACGATCCGATTAGACCCGGGGGTGGGGGCGCGAATATCGCCCTCCATCGCGATATTGCCCACAAAAACCTGAGACCGCAAGTATTCCGGGGTGGGATAAGTGGCGTCATGTTGCAGCAGCCTGGGATACACCTCCGCATAAGCATCGATCTGCTTATCCAGCCAAACCACTGGCGCCCAGTCATGCTCGGGCGCTGTGTCATCCCCCTTCCAATGGTATTTCGAACTCGAATGTATCAGCCCCTTGATGTTCCACTCATTTGCATAAAGAAGAAACCGCACCATCGAACACCGGTCATCGACTTCCCCATCTGTTGTCGCAATTACGCGCGGCTTTGAAGACGTATTTGGCTGTTTAGCGGAAATCTTCCATGGTTCCCCCACGCAACCGAGGCATAGAATCGCTACACCATCCTTGCCGAGAGGTTGTGCGTCCGCTTCGTCATTTCCTGTCTTCCTTGTGCGTTTCCCTGCGACACACGGATGGCCAGCCTACTCTTGCGGAATCTGCATGACCATTCGAAAAGCGTATCCCACTCCGGGCGCGTAGCCGTAGCGGTATGCGGAGCGGATGAAAAAGGCCTTGCTTGTGTCTCTGCCACCGCGCAATACCTTCACTCCGCCCTCAAGATAGACTGGGTCCGTAACCTCGGCTTCCGTATATTTCCGGTAACAACTGTCCAGACAGTATTCCGCGTCGTTGCCGTGCATGTCGTACAGCCCCCAGCCGTTTGGCGGATAGGAACGAACGGCCCGCTTCTTGCCTACCGACTTGCCGACAGGATTATATCGTGTGGCCTCAGTTGCGTCGAAGTTGGCCTGGTCCGAAGTGATGATATCGCCTGTGTTGAAGGCGGTTGTGGTTCCCGCGCGGCAGGTATATTCCCATTCCGCTTCCGTCGGCAGCCGGAATTGATATCCCGTTGCGGCGCTAAGGATGTCACAGTAATCGACGGCCGTAGCCCAGTCGACTTCATGGGCGGAACACTCCTCTTCACCGGCCTTGATCTTCCCGAAGGTATCCCCCATAACGGCCCAGAACTGCTTGGAAGTCGTTGGTGTCTCAGCCAGAAAGAAGGCGCGCGAGATGTTGACTCTGTGCTGAGGATGCTCATTGGCCTCCCCGCCTTCATTCTCCGGGGACCCCATCATGAAAGTGCCTACGGGGATTCGGACAAGCTTGAGAGATGCCCTTCCATCGATGTCAAGCACGATTCGCTTCGCGTTCAACACATCGCCGGGTGTGACGGTGACCTTGAGCGTCTCTTTCATGGCGGTCTTGTGTGCTTCATACGCCGCCTCGATACTTGCTTTCCTTTCTTCGAACAGGGCTTTGCCGTTAGCGGATAGGGCTAGTGCGTCCTGCTGATAGCGCCGAAACGCTTCCGCATCCACCGTGCAATCCTTCTCCGGTGAGCGCGGATCCGTGGCGTTAATAAACTCTTCCACATTCGTATACCCGTCGCCGTCGGCATCCCCGTTGCCATCCGCTCCCTGGTGGGAATCAAACCCTTGTGATTCTTCCCAGGCATCAGGCATGCCGTCACTGTCGGAATCGGGCGCCGGCGGCGCGTCTGCCAGCACAGGCCACCCACCCACATCCGCCGGCGAATCGATGATTCTGCCTGTGCCGTTGCGAATCTCCTCCATCAGCCTTGCGTCGGCCGCGTCACGCTTAGGTAGGATTGCGCCAGCCGCGTCAAGAACGCTTGCCAGGACGGTTTCCGGCGGGTCCGTCTTCACTTCTGGACAGGGGAAAGGCTCCCGCACGGCCACGGCAGCGCGAATTACCTCCGGGTCACTGTCCCTGGGAACACGAATCAAAAGGACATTGTTGGCCGTCTCCTCGGGACATTCAGCAAGGACATTGTCTTGAAAGAACACCCGGGCCATGTCATCCCCGGGATCGAATGTCCTGGTCCGCACGGATTTGCTCGTGGAAGGACCGGCTTTAAGGTAGTTGGCCACGTAGTTCATGAAACACGGCGCTTCGGTTGTATATCCGCCTCTGTAACCCCAGTTGTAGAGAACATTGTTGCGGAAATCGAGGACCACCGTGTTGACGCGGGGATTCCTCGATGCGTTATGCGCGTAAACGCAGTGATGAATCGTGATTCCGCCTGTTCCATCAATGATCGAGCCTTTGCTGTGCTCCCCCTTCGGGTGATACGAATGAGAGAGCCCCTCCGAAATGATGCTCCATTGCGCGGTGAAGTTGTATGCGCCAAAAGCCGACATGACTTCGTCGGTGGCCCACGTCATCGAACAGTGATCGAGGATGCTGTTATTGCCGCCAAAAATTCCCACGGCCATTTGCTCCCTGCGCGTAAGATCGCCCGAACGGAAGCGCACGTGGCGGACGATGGTATCGTTGGTCGCCAGCACAAATTGGTAATCCTTGATGCAGATGCCCCCACCGGGAGCCGTCTGTCCCGCGATGGTCAAGAAGGGCTTCTGGACCCACAAATCGGCCTTGAGTGAAATGGTGCCGCCGACCTGAAAAAGCACTAGGCGCGGACCTTTGGCCTCGACAGCGGCGCGCAGACTGCCTTCGATAGGCACATCCTTTCCCGGCACATAATCGTCCAGAGTGGTGACGTAATAGACCTTCCCGCCACGACCACCTCGGGTGCATGCGCCAAAACCTTCCGCTTCGGGAAAGGCTTTGAGCAGTGTTGCCGCCGGTTCTTGCCCGGAGGCGGAGCAGGAGACCGCAATGAACAGCAGCAGTATAAGAAAGCGCACGATACGGTTCCCTTCAGGTTTCGTCATTCCGCGGCGTTATCCGTCCAGCCAGGCGTGGAAACAATGGCCCGATAGTTCGAGTCATTGTAGAGCGGACTTCGTACCGGTTTGTACAGACGCCCGGACTTGGGGTTGTCGTCCTGCGTGTACACCCAGAGTTCATAGGGATCCCAAACGACGAGTTCATCGCGACAGTCCCCCGTGACATCGAGCGCCGCACAACACATGTCCGGATGGCCATCCGCAGGCAGCTTCACCACGCATCGGCCCCACCCGTCGAACAACCCGCCGTCTTCGACGTTCGCAGACAATAGCACATATTCGCCCCGGGCGCCCGTCCAGTTCACGGGCTGGCACAGGCTTCCGTGCTGGAATGGCTCGAAATCGTGATAGACTTCGCCATCGGCGTCATAGAAATGAATGATACCTTGGTTTCCCCAGAAGTTGACCGTCGCGACCTCAAGCCCCGGCAGATCCGGACGGAAATCTGCGATACCGGGGTTCTGGACATGGCCCAGGTAAAGGTGCTTAAGGATCTTTCCTTTCATATCCGCAAGGAACATGCCCTCGTCGCTTGCGGCGCAGACGAAGACAGGTGCGGCCTCGCGTCCAGGTTTCAGGGCAACCATCGCTACGCCATCATCATGGTCCTTGAGTTCCGTGTCGAGGGTCCACAACAAAGTGCCGTCGTCGTCGAACAACGAATAACCCATCGCCAGTTCGTCTTTTCCGTCCTTGTCGACGTCGGCGGCACATGGATAGTGCCCGGTGTTGCATTGTGCCTGCCATTGAAGGTTCAATCGCTCGTCATACACCCAGAAGCTCTGATATCGGTCCTTGAGTACGATATCGCCCGCGCGCCCTCGGCCACGGAAGTCGCAGAAGAACAGACTGTCTCCCAGGATGCGCGGAGACTGATTGTAGGGTTTCTTCGTGTTGGCAGGCATATCGGGCGTCGGGATTTTCAGCCGTGTCTCCCCTGTCGCGCCTTCCGCGATAATAAGTTCCATGCCGCGGCAGTAGACCACTTCGTTGCGGCCGTCCCCATCGATATCGTGAATCTGGAAGGCCACATCATTTGTGAGGTGATTCTTCCAAGGGTCCGGAGTGCCCACTTGCCAGAGCTGGCTACCGTCGAACGTCATTGCGGTCAGGCAACTGACCTCGCTGGCCGTGTCCTTGGGCCCGTGATGGACCGGCTGGCAAACCAACACGTCCTTCCGGCCGTCGCCGTCCAGATCGCCGAACCGAAGGTTGCGGCCTACGCCGAAGCCGTCGGTGTGGGCCCTTTTCCAGAGCACAGGCTTCGGATTCTTGGCGCGCAATTCGCGTAATTCGTCTTCGCGTTCCTGTGCGGCCTTGTCGAACGCGGACTTTGCATCAGTGGACATGGAAACCGTGACCTCGTGAAAGCGAGTCGGGGCGTCCGCCATGAGCGCGACCCGTCCCTCTTGAAACGCTTCGTGCGTGGCGTCGAGTGAGACATCGCCCAGTGACGCGTGGAGGCGGTTTCCCGCCACTTCCACACGCGCAAGGAGACGCTCTCCGGGCTTCCATGCAAAGGGAGCTTCCGCGAGGATTTCTTCGTGCGGTTTGCGGAACGCATCGCCGTCCTTGACATATTTCATGACGGTACGTTGACCCGCGACGCCGAAAAAATAGTAGCAACGATCGTTGCGATAACGGAAAATGACGCCCGACTGACCTTTGTCGGCCAACGGAGACCACGCGACTTGCACCGTATAGTCGCGCCAGAGGGGATCGCCCGCCTCGACCATGGGATGCGTGTGCTTCCATTTGTTGTCGTACTCCATGGCCAGCACGCGGCGGCCATCCCATTCTTCGATGCGCCATGCGCGCTGCGAGGCTGGCTCCGAGCGATAGGTCGACACTGCCCAGTGCCCAATTCGCGAGGTCTGCGGGAAGTAGTGATACTCGGCCTCGGCGCCGACCGCGCCCATCCAGATCCCTGAGGGGTACTCACTGAAATCATCGTGCAACAGTACGGTGTCCTGCTGTCCAGCCACACGTAAGGCAAATGCGAGCAGTATACATATCCTAATCATCTAACGTTCCCATGCTTACGGAAGGAGTTCAACCGGGATTTCCCATTTGGACGGCGCTTCGGATACGCTCCGGTCGGCAACTCCGCCTATATTAGCCGAGAACTGCGTGAAATTCCAACAGGCCTGCTAGGTCTCCCGCCGGCAACCTGATCCCCCAAGCGCTCCCGATGCCCGACGCACAATCCGCGGGGTTGGTTTGTGCGTCGTTTGCCGCCCGAGGACCATGCATTTCCCGTTGCTCTCGCCAAGAACCTCTTCGTATTTTGCCCAATGGAGTTTCTTAACCGGATGGGCACACGCGGAGCGATCCGCTACGGGCCGAGGTCCGCCCCACCTCCGCGCGTCGGGCTGCGTGAGACCGCCGACACGTGGCCAATAGTCCCAAGTACCCGTGGGGAGTGAGACACGTCAGAAAACCACCGATTTTAGGCACTGACGCGACGGCCAGCATTGATCCCAACGCCGATCACCAGTGCGGGTGAGAGTTTCGGCGTCTTCGGGAAAACCAAAACACCGACGCTGAAAAAAGCCCGAAGGATCTTCACGCCCTCGCCGCTCACTTCTCCTCCCCTTCCCCCATCTCCAATTCCCCTCGAATCACCTCCTCGCGCCTTTCAGCCGAAATCAGCCCGCCGACCATCTTTCCTCGCTCCTTCCTCCTCTGACAAGACTCCATCCCGACCACCACGCCCTCCAGCCGCTCCTTCTCCCGTTCTACCCCA
The DNA here is from genome assembly GCA_963674835.2 of Thermoguttaceae bacterium. Classification (GTDB taxonomy): domain Bacteria; phylum Planctomycetota; class Planctomycetia; order Pirellulales; family Thermoguttaceae. Next base: position 2,897,669 of record CAXXKC010000003.1, on the reverse strand, counting down.
GCGATCTGGGAGTCGATTTCTTCGATCTCGGTGGCGAGGAACTTACGTTGTCGTTCGTCCGCCTCTTGGAGTTGATCCTGGAGCATCTCCCGATCCGATTTCAAGTCACGGAGAACCTGCTCGGCTTGTGAGGTTCGGTGCCGCCACTCCGTCACAGAATCGCTGGGCGGACCGAGAGGGGGTGGGGCGGGTGTCCAGAACAGCAAGATGAGCCGAAGGATCATGGCGTAGGTGAGGCACCCCAGAACACCCTCCCGGTCTTTGATGACTACAAAGATCACCAGCAGTGCCAAGAACACCCAACAGATTGTTGCGAGGATCGCTGGAATGAAGGGGTAGTGCCAGGGCGCGGCGGGGAGCAGGTTCCACAGGCTCATGTTCCACCTCCTGGAATAGAACGAGGCGACGGAGATCGCCCCCATCGCCCCGTGAATCAGTCCAGATCGAAACTCAAGTCGCTCAACCGGATCTCGTTGAACTCAAGTTCGGTGTCAATCTGGGTCTCCAACTCGCGGACTTCGGCTTCAACCTTGCGGAAGTCGAGCGTTCCGCTTTCACAGACCTCGACGGCTCGTCGGAGTGATTTGAGGGCGACCCGCTTGGAGTCAATGCCGGAGAGGAGGATTCGGAGGGTATGAAGGCGATCTCTCGCCTGTCGTTCTCGGCTTTCCAAAAGCCCCAGGACTCTGCCGAGGCGGTCTTTGGTCTTCCCGAGGGATTCCGCCTCGGACTGGAGGGTTTGGCGGGAATGCCCGTCCTGGGTTCGGGAGAGCTTCTCCTGGACCGAAGTCAGGTCTTCGGAGAGCCTCGTGTGGCGGACTTCGACATCAATCCTTGCACGGGTCAGTTGATCGACGCCTCGCGCCAGTTGACCGACGGCATCATTCGCCTGTCGCGATTTGACATCGATCTCTCCCAAGAGGGAGTCGATCTGGCGGAGAACCTGCTCCCGGGCGGTCTCCCAGCGCGGACCACAGCCGACTGCGGTTAGAAGCAGGATGAGGGGAATGGCTTTGGGCATCGGACATCTCCTTTGTGTGGCTTTCGGTGATTGGAAGATGCCCGTGTGTTGGGTCTCCTTGTTGAAGCGAAAGGCGGTTGAGAATCGCCGAGAAGGGCGGTTATTGGATACACCCTCGTCCAATGCCGAATTGGATACATAAAGCGCAAAAGAAAAACGCCCTAAACCATTGCGATTTAAGGCGTTCTGAGTATCCCCGACAGGATTCGAACCTGTAACCTTTGGCTCCGGAGGCCAACGCTCTATCCAATTGAGCTACGGGGACAAATTACCTAGACTGCGGACAGGCAAAGGATCTAATTCTGTGATGTAGCCGGCGGCAAATTGTCTGGGCATTCTAGCGGGAGTCGGATGCGGTCTTGTGCTGCGTTCCCGCGCAAAGAACCGCTGGAATCATGAGCCGAGACCTCTGCCGAGCGCGCCAACAGTATCAACATTTTAGCAACTCTCTTCGGGAGCGCGTAGGCGACATGCAGAGGCGGCCACGAGAAAACGGGGCCGCAAGAAAGGCAACAGACGTAAAGGCCACTTCTGCCACCGAGGGGGGGCATGCGGTGAATAACAATCGGCAGGTGGCACTGACGTTCCCAGACGGTTCTCGAATCCCGGAGCGGAACACTGACGAGTCGGCGGTTCGGGAGGCACATGCCCGGTGGCTACTGGCGAAACAAACCGCCGAAGGTAGCGCGCTCCTCAAAACCTGATCCGTGTGCTAGGAAGGCCTCAGAGTCGAAACGCGACAGACCTTAAGATGTTGCTGTTCCAATGAGGGGCTATGCCTGGCCTGGTGAAAAGCGGATTCTATTTGGGAAATCACTTTGCCATTGCCGCTGCCGCACGGGCGACGAAGGCCTTTACGGCGTCGAGGAATAATGCCGAAGCCGCCATGTGGCCGAACACCGAGTAGCCTTCCTGACAGCGCTGTGCCGCGAACTCAACCCTGCTCACATGGCAGCCCGCGAGCTTGTTGTGCTCTTGGCAGGCTCGCCCCACGTCCTTTATCGCTTCGATGACACGCGGATGGGTGTCACCACCGCGGACGCCAAGCAGGGACCCCAAATCGCCCGGACCGACATAGAGCATGTCGACGCCTTCGGTGGCGGCGATTTCGTCAGCCAACTCGACCGCCTCGGGCGTCTCGATCTGTATGGCCGTGATCACGGTCGCATTCGCACGACGGAAATACTCAGTATCGTCGCTCGGTGGGTCGAAACCTGTATGTGGACGCAGCAGATGCACCCCGCGGCGACCCAGAGGCGGGTACTTGGTCATTTCGACCGTTTGGCGAACCTCGTCCATCGTGCGGATCTGCGGAAAGAGAATACCGTCGGCGCCACAATCGAGGATCTTGGTGATCGGGCCTCGCTGGCCACCGGGAATTCTCACAAAAGCTGTAATGGCGGCTGATTCTGAGGCTTCGAGCAACCGCCGAACGCCTCCAATGGTGCCCCACTTCCATCCTCCCCTCGCTGGGATTCTGTTCGTCACTGTGACTTTGCAGTTCTCCTGCGCCGTTATGACGGAGCCTTCGTTTGAGAACTTCCTCGTGTTGGTGACCGGCTGGATCTTTGCCAGTCGCCGGACCGTGACACGCTTGATCGTGGCCGCCGGCGCTGTAGGACAGAAGCATCGTTCGGCCTACCATCGTCTTTTCGCCACGGCCCGCTGGTCTCGAGACCAGCTTGGCTTGGCGGTCTTCGATGTGCTCAAGCCGTGGCTGGGCGAAGTCATCTTCTTGGGCCTGGATGATACGCTGGCTCGCAAACGCGGCATGAAGATGTTCGGCACGGGCATGCATCATGGGCCGGCACGGAAGGTGAGCGGATTCCATCCGGGGGCCCCGCACTGGGCAGTCCTCTCTTTCCACTGGAGGCGACGACGCTACAGTCCCGGCAAACGTCTCTCCTCAGCTTTGCCGCGTCTACTCTCGTTCCCACCGCCAGAATGCGTGGCCAGGAACCGGACTGCCAGAAGGTATCAGCCAAGCCGCTTTTCACATTCCTGGCGTTCTCCGACGTGCACGTCGGCAATAAGCTGATCCGGCCGGCGCACAGGCGACTCGATGCGGCCGTCCCGTTGGCTCAAGCGCGTTCTCCGCTAACCGCGTGCACGAGGCACGCATGTTTCTTACAATGCGGTTTGCGAACAGACTGCTGTGGACGAAACGAGTGAGAAGTGATGATGCGTAGACGAATGACTGTCCCTTTTTCTGCACCGTTGTCATGTTGGGCCGTATTGGTGGCGTTCGCCGTTTCCACCGGAGCAGCTTTGGCCGAGACGGACGCCACTGGTCGGCCGGCGGAAACGAACACGCCTGCGCGGATCCCCGTCTATCTCAATTGGGATGCCAACTGCCTGGTGCTCAGCCCAGAAAGTATTCACGAACTGGTGGCCGACGCGAAATGGGCAGGCGTCGACGGAATCAACATGCGGGTCAGCAATAAGGGCGCCCTCAACTTCCGCACCACCGTGGGCACTCTGTATAAGGAACGGCTCGATGCCTTCGGCAAGGACTACGATCCGTTGGCCATCTTGATCGCCGAATGCCGACGGCAAGGGATCGCGTCGACCGCCTGGGTCGATCTGTTCGAGGCGGCCTACGACCGACTGATCGAGGCCAATCCCCAGTTCATGCCGCAAGGAGGGCCGGGCAAAGCGAGCTTGGGCGGTTTCCCCTGTTACGCTCACGAAGAAGTCCGTAGGCACATGCTCGCCCTGGTTGACGAGTACGCTACTTACAAGCCGGATCGGGTCTTCTTCTGCACGAAGTCGAGCCACATCCCCCAGAACCACCTGAATCAGCCCCACAACCGCGCCAGCGGATTCAATCTGCCGGTCGTCGAGAAGTACCGGGAACTCTACGGCGTCGACATCCGCACCGAGCCGTTCGACCCGCTGAAGATGGGCAGGATTCGCGGCGAGTTCCTCATCGACTTTCTTGTTGAAGCCCGAAAACGGCTCAACCGGGCCGGCATCGAGATGCTCGCCGGGGCGACGACCAGTGGAAAGCTCCAGCCCGCCGGGCCATATCTCTGTCTCGATTGGCGACGGATGATCGAGCGCGGCACAGCCGATGGGCTGGTCATGGCGAACAGCCGCGCCGAGTACTACGCCTTCTACAACCAGAATGGCCAGGAACTCTTTGACCAGATCCACCAGGCGTGTCGCGCGGCGGGCATGGCCTTCTACCCGTACATCATTTCCAGCGGAACGCACAACGAGATCGCCAAGAAGGTCGGGTTCGCCGGATTGTTGGACTATCTGCCGAGGCAGTTAGTCTACCTGCACCGGCTGGGAGGCGATGCCATCCTCATCCACGATCTGGACCTGTACTCGCTCGATCGCGGCATTCGGCGAGCACTTTGGAAAGCTGCGGGCAACCGACCCACACTTGACCCGACAGCGAGGATGGGGCCTCCACAGGAAATCCCTCAGCCAAACACGCTCGACGAGCGATTCCCCTACGTCGTGCCGCAAGGGAGCTTCGAGGAAGGGAACACCGATTTTTGGTATGCGGCCTCTTCGTGGCAGATGGAACCCGGCTCCCCCGCCGCAAATGGTTCTTTCGAACGTCATGTCGACGGCCGAACCCGGCCGTACGGCTGGCAGTCCGACACAGGCGGAAACGAGCGGCTTGTGGCGGGCTACGACTGGAAGGTCATGCACAACGACGACTACTCGGGCCGATCTTTCCACGGTCGCTCCAGCCTGCTCCTGGTGGCCCAGCCCGGGGCCGCAGAAGAAGACTCCCGGACCGTTTCCTGGCAGACGCGCATTCCCGTACCCGACGGTCCGCTGGGAAGGCAACTTCTACGCGTACGGGCACACGGTGAATCCATGCAGGGCGTCGCCGAGGCAGGCATGCTCGTCGACCTCCTCGACGCCGAGGGGAAATCGTTCGCCACGCTCGAAGCACCGTGTAAGACCGAGGGGACTTTCCCGTGGTCGGAGATCTCCGTGGCCTGGGACTTCACCACTCGGGCCGATGCCTTGAACGTGAAGCTCTATCTGACCGTGGCCGCCGGGAAAGAAACGCAAGGCAGGCTCTGGTTTGATGGACTGGAGATTGTCTCGCCGGGAGGTAATCTTCAACAGGCTCTCGGCCATCGCAGCGGACCCGGCGCGTATCGCGGGCAGGGCTTTGCTCGTTTCGCCGCTTCGGGCGGAGTCGATCTGGTGTCGGTTCCATTTCGAGCACAGACGGACGAGAAGACGATGCTCCGGCTGGCGATGCGGGCCGAGAAGCCGATGTGCGTTCGCGTCGTATGGTGTGGCGCCGAGCGACGTGACGAGACGTTCAACGTAACACGGCTGTGGGAGACCTTCGAGTTGCCGATTGCCCACAAGGGCATTCACCCAGCCGTTCACATCCTGATCCGGCCCCTCGAAGCAGGCACTCTGTTCCTTGATGAGCTTAGGCTGAATTGACGGCATGGGAGTGCTTTCGACGCCGACGACGTGAAGACCAACACCGACAACTGATTTCTGGGACCGGCAGTGGCCTTGCGAACGCGTTCCCTGCAGCGAGAATCGGTGAGGTTTGCATGCGATCCGTGTTGGTAACTGGATGCCTCCATTTTCCACTCTGCCAAGACCGGGCTATCAAGGGGGGCTCAGTCGCCGTGGCTGAACCGCGCGTTCGCATCTGAGCCCATTCCGACCACCTTCGCGCAGCCCAGCCGCAAAGTCGAGATCCGAATCGCCAGGACGGCTCCGCCGACCAAATCGTCCGAAGGCCCAGCCGGCAAATCGCTCATGGTGCGAGGCCAAGTCCCGGCTTCCCGCTGCGGTGGCGTGCTCGTAGTCACGTTGGAGATGTCGAAGAACTCCGCCCCCATGCACATCCGCGGGCCCGGCAAGTTCTTACCCGATTACGTTCACCCCATTTCCCGGGTTGGCGCACGCAGATCAGTGGTTACTGTCGGACACACGCTCGCCAACGGTTGATCCCCACTACCAGTGGTGTGTTCCACACATCCACATCGACCGTCCCGCTGCTATCCGCGTCAATAGTCCCACCTTTGACGCACACGATTCTGAGTCGTTATCCGTCCTTCAAATTCATGTGGCCCTATCACGCGTACACCTATGTGGTTGACAAGGCCGGACAGCGCGAACCAAGTGGGTGGAGAAGCGGGATCTTGGGTGTCTCCCGCTTCGTGGACATGATAGCTCCGCCTCGTTGCAGAGGCTATCATCACATGCGGTGCGGTCGCGGGCTGCGGGGCGGCTCGCGGCGCGCAAGAGTCGGTCGACCGACGCACCCTGCGCCCTACAACTCCGATCGGAATTCTTCGAACTTGCCGGAAGGGCTGCGAGGTATCTCATCGAGGTAGCGGACATCAACGCGGAAGGGATGACCAAGTGTACGACGGACATGTTCGACGATTTGGTCTTCCTGCTCCGCGTCAAACGGTTCGCGCAGGGCTAGTCGAACTTCGAGCTTATCGAGCGCCACCTGAGCGATTTGGAATTGACGAATGTTCGGCAGACCTTCCAGGTCCGTGCCGTCTCCCAGACTGGGCCAACGCTGTTCGCCGCTGGGGTACGTGAGCATGTTTCGTTGCCGGCCGACAATGCGCTTTAGCGTAGGCAATCCCCGTCCGCAGGCACACGCCGCCCCAACTTCGGCATAGTCGCCCAAGTCGTATCGGATCAGCGGCATGGCGGCGTTGTGCATCGTGGAGACGACGACGCGCCCGATGGCCCCAGGGACACATGGCTCGCCTTGGTCATCGAGTATCTCTACGTAGGCGGCCTCTGCCTGGATATGGTAGACACCCGGCTCATCCGGACATTCAAGCGCCAGGTAGCCGACTTCCTGACTCGAGTAACAGTCGATCACCGGTACGTTCCACGCCCGGCGGCAGAGATCTCGGACGTCCTTTTCCAGGATTTCACCAAACGACCTGACGTGGAGCAGACTGGGGAGCGACCATCCACGATCCAAGAATCGCCGGGCGAGTGCCTTCACATTGGAAGGATAAGCGATCAAGTAGGCCGGATCGTGTTTGCGAAGCCAGTCGGCCTGCTGAGTCACGGTGCTGTCGGTCGTCAGCAGCGTGCTCGATCCGCTTTCACTAATCCAGCAAACGGGTTCTCCCCAGTTGTCATGAACCGCGCCATCCGGCGGTGCCGCGGAAGTGTCGCGGGTGTAGCGAATGGCGGCGAGTTTCTTGGAAAAGTCACGCCTGTGCCACAAATGGTCACGTATCGTAATGCTCCGCCAAAAGAACTGCGTGATCTGCGTCCCGAGGCATTTGACAGGCTGCCCTGTTGCCCCCGAGGTCAGCAGTGCGTGAACCTTGCCGTGGCTTTGGGGAACCCGATCGCTGTGGAGGCTTGCCCCCGCTTCTTGAACATCCGTTCGCGTGAGGATAGGAATGCTGTCCCAGACTTCCCGGAGCGTCTCGGAGGTAATTGTCTCTGAAAGGCCGTCAAGTCGGTCGCGATAGAACGACACGGTATCTTTAGCGTGTCGTGCAACCTGAGCCAATTGAACGAACTGCTGTTGCTTGATCGTCTCGGACGACAGCTGCTGGGTTCGTTCCAACGAAAACTGCATGGCCAACAATGCTGCCGTTCGCCGATCGGCGACCGGAGGCCACTGGATGCCGATTTTCGTGCCTGCTGAGTTCATGGGAGTATTGATGCCTGAAGGCGAAATTGGGGGGACAGGCACGTTGCCTCTGCCTTAACCTTGCTGCGGAGAACTCTCTGGGTTAACGAGCAGTCGGGCGTTGTTCGCTCTGCGAACCACCTCCAGTTCGAGGTCCTCTGCGAACCACATCCGACGTCCACCCTGCGTGAGGTTGTCGGGATGGATGTGCGCAATGCAGGCGAGTTCGTCGCCCTGCATGTAGCCCGGGTTGCGCCGGGCGAAGTAGGCAATATGCGGATCCTCGAACCGGCCTGCGGGGATCCCGTTCCGGGCGTTGCGCAGCACCTGCGGTTTCGGGAGCCGGACCAGTCCAGTGGAGGCGTCGTAACGATCGGCGAAACGGTCGCCGGCAAGTCGGTCCAACAGTCGTTGCCACCATTCCGGTGTTTGCTTGTTGTAACGCGGATAGAAGCTACTCCAGTACACGGGCAGAAAGCGATAAGTCCGAAATCCCGAACTGATGAGAAACCAGTAAAGCGGAACGTCCGGCTTGTCGGCGAGAAAGCGCCGCATGGCGGCGGCCCAGCCCTTTGCGAAGCCGGTGGTGCGGCGGTAGTCGCTGTGAACCAGTGTATCGCCCGAGTAGACGACCTGGATTGGCTCCCCGTTGAACTGCTTGCCGTAGAGATGCAACGTCGTGAAGCCAGCCAGCCGCCCATCGTCTTCCACCAGCAGAACACACGACTTTTCGGCCAGATCCCGCTCGAAACACGCGTGGTCGGCGTCCTCAAAGTGTTCATCGAGCAGCGCGAACATGCCGGACTTCGCCGATGCGTCGAGCAGCTCCACGTCGACAAGCCTAACCCTCACGGCAACACCTCATCACTCAAAGTCGGCAATAAAGGGGACTCACCACCGGACGAAAGCGATTTATCCCACAGTACAGCATGTTGAAGTCAGGAGCCAGTCCCTATTGTCACACTCTTTTCACTTTGAGTCATTGAGATCGGCGCGTGACCTGAAAAAGGCGCGCACCGAAGAGGAGAAGAGAGCACTGGTTTCACTTGTCGGCCGCACGTGTCTCGCGCTTGTTACAACCAACGATTTGCGTCTCCGGTTAAGCCCTTCTTGAACGTCAGTTGTCGGATGACATGAACCAGAAACCAGACCTGTCTAGCTACCCCTATCCCGACAGTTCGGCAGTGAACGAAGCGCCCATGCGTGGTGGCCATCACCTTCCTCATTCAGAAACCAATGCTAACGTCAATGTGTGGGCTGAACAGTTCGTCTATCTGTTCGGCGTAGCTTCTCGCTGCGGCCTCAATCGATGCAGGGATGCCACCGGAGGTCGCCTGAACCATCCGGCGCATTTCCGCAATGATCTTGTCGAATTCCACAGCTACGATGTTGTTCAGAGAAGGCACGACTTGAGGAAGTAACTCCAACTCACTGAAGAATGGCGAAAGTGCTCTGCCGAACACATTGACAAGCGGCTCTCCATGTGTCGTATATGGCAATGCCCCTATCAAACACTGAAGATCCGCAAGCACCCCCCCAGCAACGGAGACATCGATCGTGGTGGGATAGCCGAACTCTGTTAGCAGTCTTCCGGAAAACCCTAAAAACAGCGGTAGCCCAACCGCAGCCGCAGCACCCAATGCGAGGTATTTCCCACGGCGCGCCCATTTTAGGCCGTTCCCAAGCTTTGTGCCAAACTCACCGGCGCCGTCAGGCAACGATGACCAAAACGCAATGATCACACTCGACGTCGTCGGCAGAAAGGCCTTCGCTGATCCAAGTAACCCAGAAATGAACTCGTACACTTGGAGGAACACATCAACCGTCTGCGTGACCCAGGCCGGAGCAGTTGTCATGTCGACAGCCAGCAGGACAAGCTGATGTTTGATTGCTGTAATATGGTCTCCAAAGGCACGGTCAATGATGAACGAGCGAATACCTTTCTTGATCATGTTTTCTAGAATCTTCTTCCCGGCCTCGCGCAGAACCTTTGACTGGACTTCCAACTTCATCCCGCGCAATTTGCCTCTGATATTCATGCTCGACAGTACGCTGCCGAGAGTGAACAGTCCGGAGGGATCAATCGCATTCATTGGATCCGCGTGAGTATACAGGTACTTATGCAGGCTCTGGGGATCCCGCATGTTGCCGGCAAAAGGATCAAGGCGATTGAAACGGCCCGTGGCCGGGTTGTAGTAGCGCGCCCGCAGGTACTGTAGACCCGTCGTCGCGTCGAAACGCTCGCCACTGTAGAGATGCGAGGTCAGGGCACTGGCAGGATCGAATCCGATCGCGTTGCCGTAGGCGTCGTAGGCGTAGACCTGCCCGGATAGAGGCTGACCCGTAGCGTCGACCAACAGTCGCGTGCTGCTGTGTCCGTCTTTGATCATGCGGCGAACCTGACCAACCGCGATGGCCTCCGCAAACACGTCGTGACCGATCGTGTAGGACTTGGTGATGAGTTGCTGATTCGCGTCGGTCTCTTCGAGTACCTGCGCGTAGCCGGTCGGGTTGTGATGATCGACCAGGTACTCGGTCCGCTGCGGTGTTTCATCGGCCAGATCCCCGTCACTGTCCGTGTCAACGGTCTCCGTCTTTGCGGTCCGAATTCCACGGTCGTCATATTCGTACTCCTCGCGCCGCTCCAGATCACCGTTGCCGTCGGAATCGATCTCGACCTTGGCCAGACGGCCTTGCCGGTTATAGGTGTTCGTCGTCTCGCTCAGCTTCGTGCCTGTGTCGTCGAGGCCCTCGTAGACCGTTTTGCCGGTCTGCTGTGTATGGTCGTACGCATATTCGGTGAACCGGTCTTCATTGGCCGCCGTGAGGTCGTCCTTGGTCTCGGTAAGCAGGCGATCGTTCGCATCGTAGACGTAGTCGATCACTTCGTCAAACGCGGGCTCGCCCGAGAAGGTGGGGTCGGTATCGGTCTTCTTCGCCAAGCGATTGCCGACCAGGTCAAACACGTAGTCGGCTACGAAGTCCAGCGAATCATCGTGGCTGTCGTACGACTCCCGGGTCAACCGGCCCAGACTGTCGTAGACCCAGTCGATGCGAGTTTGACGGCCTTGATCGTCCGTCTCGGTCACGCCCGTTCGACGGCCGTCAGCCCGCACATCATAGTCGAACTCGGCCAGCAGTGCGTCAACGCCCGAGTCGTATGTGCCGTTGGCATCGGTGTCGCGGAAGTGCCGCAAGATGTCCAGACGATTCAGATCGTCGTACTGGTAGTCTGAAATCACGTCGCCGGGCGATCGGGTTTCGTCGAGATTGCCCATCAAGTCATAGACGTAGTCGGTCACCTCCGGTGTGGCCAGCGGCGTATCGAACCGTTCGGCAACCGTTACTGCGTCCAGGCGGCCCAGCGTGTCGTACGTATAGACCGTGTCGGTCACGGCAATGCCGTCACCGGCCACAGACCCGCCGGTGTCTGCGCTACCCGTATAGGTCCGCGTGCGTAGGCCCGTGACCGGCTCGTACTCGTAGTGGATCGTTCCCTCAGACGTGGCAACCGCAATGAGTTGTCCGAGTGCGTTGAACGTATTGTCGGTCACTCGCTGATCGGACGTGGTCAGCAGATCACCGTCGCGATCCTGGACCACCTCAATCTGGCGGCCGAATGCGTTGTACGTGTATGCGGTGATCTCCGCCGGACTGCCGGCGCCACCGTTGTAGACGGCCACGTCGTCGTAGTATCGTGTCTCGATGAGTCGTCCTGTGTCCGCGTCGTAAACACTGGCCGTTACGGCACCCTCGAACGAGACATGCAGCGTCTGCCTGTTCAGGTCGTCGTACTCGAACTGTTCAGTGAAGTTGCCCTCGGGCAATGTGCCGTCGTCGGCCGTGCCAAGGATCCCATCGGGGCCGAAGCCCAAGGGGAGTGTGCGGCTGAGCTGGTTGCCCTGCGCATCGTAAGTGAAGCGGGTCTCGTGGCCAAGTGAATCACGGATGAGTGTCTGGCGACCAAACGTGTCGTAGGCATACTCGTAGCGGGGCCGGGCAGGCTGGCCGCCTGCATTCGGATCCGCCACCTCGGGCAACACGACGGCCGTTAACCGACCGTGCGCGTCGTACTCATACAGCTTGGTGGGCACGAGGATCGAACCATCGGTGTAGGACTGGTCTGCCTCGGACCAGGTGACTGTTTGAGTTGACGCATCATAGGCGCCACTCTCGGCAATAACGCGGCCATTGTCGTCGTAGCGGGTTTGCGTGGCGACGGCCACGGTTACGCTACCGCTCGTATAGCCTTGTTGTGTTGTGCATACGACACGACCGGCTGCATCGTATTCGTAGAAAGTCTCCTGGACGTCGGCGTAACTGGTCGACAAAATGTTGCCCGACCCATCGACGACAACGCGGATATTGGCTCGCGAAACGGCCGTGCGACCGTGGGAATCATAGACCGTCTCTGTGCGATGGCGAACCAGTTCGCCCGTCATTTCGTCGAGGACCACCGGACCGATCGTGGCGACTGGGCGGCCGAACGCGTTGTACTCGTAGTCGGTCGCAGGGCCGGACTCGCCGGGTGCATGTCGGCCTATCGATCGGGTGAGTTGGCCCAGGTCGTTGTAGACGGAAGCCGTACCCCAGACGACCGTGCCCGAGTCGACGACGCTGGCCGACTGGTTGCCCTCTGTATCCGTCGTGATCTGGATCTCGACACCCTTCAGTCGTTCGGTGCCGATGGCACGGCCAGCGGCATCGTAAAGAACGAGGGTTGCATAGATTTCCGCCGTGGGTGTGCCTTCGACGTATGGCTCGGTCGACAGCAGTATCTGCCCCGTCGTGTCGTCGTAGACCGTCAGGGTAACCAGCCAGACAATTTGCCCGGCTTCGTCGCGGCTTTGCGTGCGCGTTTCGATCGTGCGTCCCGCCGCGTCGTACATGTTGTGTGTTTCTTGCCCATGGGAGTCGATTGCTTGCGTCACACGGCCGGTAACCGCATCGTAGACGGTTTCGGTCGTCGAGATGTCGGTACCGGGAGAAACGACACTGGCGATCACACCAGTGGCCTCCGTAGTGATCTGGATATCGAGACCTTGGACTCGCTTCGTGGCAAGGACGCGACCAGCCGCGTCGTACTCCGTGAGTGTGCCTTGGATATTCTCCACAGACGTGCCGTCGACGTAGGCACTGCTGGATGCAATCGTGCGGCCGTTTGCGTCGTACACCGCGCGGGTGACCAGCCAGACGGTTTGCCCAGCTTCGTCCAGACTCTGCGCGCGAGTTTGGATCGTACGGCCAGCCGCATCGAACGTGTAACGCGTTTCGAAGCCCTGTGAATCGACCGCGTAATCCACGCGGCCCGTCGAGTCATAATGGGCCTCGGTCGTCAAGATCACGGTGCCGTAGTCGACTACACTAACTGACCAGTTGTCCTGAGCATCCTGGGTCACGGCGATATCAACGCCTTCCAGTCGCTGGGTGCCAACGGAGCGGCCCAGGTCGTCGTAGAGCAAGCGGGTAGCGTAGATCGACGCGCTCTGACCCTCGATGAACGGATCGGTACGGACGATGACGTTTCCATTTGCGTCGTAGACGGTGCGCGTGAGCTGCACGGCAGGGTTGCCTTGATTGTCCAGCACGTCAGTGCGGGTTTCGATTGCCAGGCCGCGAATGTCGCGAATTGTCTCACTCACACTGTCGAACTGGTTGACCTCTCCAACCACTTGGCCGGCCGCGTCTAGCGTGATTGCGGCGGATAATAGCGGCGTGTAGGTATCGAGTTGGGTGCTGCTGGTAAACGTGAGATGGCCTTCCAGTTCATAGTGCTGGGTTCCGGTAGCGCGGCCTTCACGATCGTAGTCGTTACGCGAGACAATCGTCTTCTGATCCGTAGGTTCGTCTGGGTTTGTCCAGTGCGAGTAGCTGAGCGTCTGATTGCCCTGCGCATCGTAGCAGAAGTGCTGGGTCTGACTGGCGGGATCAGTCGTGCTCGTCGCGTTGCCATTGCCGTCGTAAGTGAATTGGCCGACAAGGTTGTTATTCCCGTCGCGAATTGCCGTGACATCTCCATTCGTGCTGTAAGAGAATCGGGTGACAACGCCAGCCGGGTCCCGAACGGCCGTCAGATTCCCCCGGCTGTCGTAGGTGTTGCGCGTGATGCCACCGAGCGGGTCGGTTGTCGTGACGAGTTGGCCCCAGTCGTTGTAGGTGTTGATCGTCAGGTTGCCCAGAGCGTCGGCTTCGAAGAGGACATTGCCATTGGCGTCGTAGAACACTCTGGTGTTCCACACGAGCGGATCGGGCACGTCGTCGTACTTGCCGGCGTCGCCCGTCACCTCGAATGGCACGCTCTCGTGCGTCTGGTTTCCGTTGTCATCGTACCGGAAAACGGTCACCTGGTAGCGGCGCAATGCCGCGTCGGCGTTGTCGGCCAGGCGTTGGATCAGCCGCACCACGTTGCCGTCGCTGTCGAGGACCCGCTCGGTGGGCACTCCCATCGCATCGGTGATCGCTTCCACGGCGCGGCCATCGTCCAGGTCGCGGCGGACCGTGAAGCCGGCCGTGTTTTCCAGGGCATCTTTGAGCGTGGTGAGTTGACCCGTGCTGGGATCAAACTCGGTCTTCAGCACGCTAATGCCAAGCGGATCGATAATCTCGGTAAGATAATGCGGCCGGTGCGTAAGCGACTGGTCGTAAACGAACTCGACCGTTTCGCCCATTCGATTGGTGAACCCGACCAGGTCGCCGGTAACGGGGTCGTACTGGTAGCTGACACGGTTGCCCGACGGATCGACGATCTGCGTGATGCGCCCACCGACACGGGTAATCTGAATGCCGGTTCCGCTGGATGCGATGATACTGTTGTCGGAGAATCGCAGGGTGTTGCCGTTGCGATCCGTCAGCTTCGTCAACTCGCCCGTGGCAACCTTGAGTTCGTACTCGACGCCCTCGCGCGTCGTGAACCAAAGGCTCTGCGGTTGGTAGCCCCAGTCGGTATAAGGATCGATGAATCCTCCGTAGCCATCAGGTATCAACTCGGCGTACGGCCCGTCCAGCGTGCCGGTCGTCTTGGCGCTGGCCGGCACAAAGGCGGGCGTATAGTGCGTCGTGTAAAACTGATTGCCCTGGGGCTCTGGCTGGAATATGAACTCCTGTCGAGAGTTGTCGGGCAGGGTGATCGTCACACGGCTGCCGGCAACGAAGTCGCCGCCGTAGGGATGCGTGATTTCCATCTTCGCGGTAGCCAACTCGAGATTCCAGCCGTAACCGAAATCGCCCTTGGTCCCCGCCCGGAACGTGTCGTAGCTCCGGATAATGGAGATGGGAAAGCCGGCCATCTGGATTTCCATGTCGACGAAGGCGATCTGGAAGTTGCCCAGCTTCAAATTGCTTTCGACCATTACTGTGCGGCTGGCGAACGACGGCGGTGAGATGCCGTCCGTCGCCGTCACCTGCAAGCGATAACTACCGTTAGGCAAGACCGTCGGGTCGATTGCGGCGCCCAGCGACTCGTTGGTCCGCTCGCCGCTGAACGTGCCCAGGTGAATCTCAGAGCCGTCAGCGGCCGAGACGAGCACGACCGAGTAGGTGACCGGATCGTCGTTGGGATCGTCGATCGAGCCGATCACCTCAGCCAGTTCGTCCAGCACAACGCCGCCGCCGGGCGAGAGGATCGTGATCACGGGGCTAAGGTTCGATGGATCGGTCACATGCACAACCACCGGATCGGTCACCGTGATGTTGCCGGCGGCATCTTCCACTTCGGCGGTGATGTCGAACATGCCCGGCGTGTCCATGGTGAGGGTGATCTGGCCCGTTGCGTCGATCTGGTAGGTGGTCCCGGTGGGTTGTCCCTGCTGAGTCACCGTGATCGACCGGCGCACCACGCCCACGTTATCGCTCGTGATCAGGCGAATCAGCGTCTGTCCACCGACAATCACCTCGGCCGGAGTTGCCACAACGGCGGCATTGGGGCTCGTCGTATCGGTGACGACCTGGAGGTTGACCTGCTGCGTGGCCGTCTGGCCGTAGCTGTCCGAGACAACTACGTCGAACACGACTGTGCCGGGGGGATCGGCATCCGTCGTCTGCCAGCGGACGCGGCCCACCGAGTCGATGGTCAGCTTATCGGTCAACTCTGCGGGTACGTTCTCCAACGTGTAGCTCAGCCAGTCGCCGTTGGCCAGATCCGGATCGGAGGCCAGCACGTTGTAGCGGTAGAGCGCACCGGCGGCGACCTCGGTGATCGGCAGCGAGTTGATCGACGGCGGAGTGTTCACCGCAACCGCCAACGTGTAAGTCTGCCAGCAACTCAAACCGGCCGAGTCGGTGGCCGTGACCTGGATCGTATGCACGCCGGCAGGAACATTTGCCCAAGTGAGCAGCCCTGTGGCCGGATTGATCGACACGCCCGGGTCTGGCGTAATTGCCGACGAGAACGTGACCGTCCCCGGGTCTTCGTCGTCGATCGTCACCTGGTAGGTGTAGGTATCGCCCGCGGCTGCCCGAACGGCCGGCTGCGACGTGATCATCGGCGGCTCGTTGAGCAAGTCCTGTTCCGTGCCGACGACCAGTCCAAATCGCTGGATCTGGGAGGCCTGCCCGTCGCTGACTCGGATCGCGACGATGTAGGGATCGGCCTGTGCGAAACCCTGGGGCACAGTCCAGGTGAACTCCTGCCAGCCTGGGCCGGTATCCACTCCCAGGCCAAAGCCGACAGGCCCCTCTACCAGGCTGAACGTGAGTTGGTCGAGGTTGCCGTCGGAATCGGTCGCGGTCGCCCGATAGGTGTAAGTCGTCTGTTCCGTTGCTCGGGTGGTGGGCGTGGAAGTGATCTGCGGCGGCGCATTCAGGCTTTGCACCCTCAGGGTAAACGTCTGCGTGGCGGCCGCCCCGAAAGTATCGGTCGCCCGAACCACCACCTGATGCTCGCCGAGTTGTCCAGAGCTGGGCGTCCATTCGAGATGGCCCGAACTCCAATCGATCGTCATGCCGGTCGGCGCCGCATCGAGACTCCAGGCGATCATATCGCCGTCGGGGTCGGTCGCCACGGCATCGTAGGCGTACTCCTGCCCGACGATGGCGCCACCCAGCGGCGTGGACTCGATCTGCGGCGGGCTGTTGGGCGCCGGTGTAGGGATAACGTCGATCGGGAAGTCGACCGAAGCGGACACGCCGCCGCGACCGTCCTCGACATGTACGCGGAAGATGTGCGGAGAGCCTGTCTCGTTGATATCGTCGACCGTGGTCTGCCAGCGGACCATGCCGCCGGAGTCGATCGTCAATCCGGTGGGCCCCGATTCCAGCACGTAGGTGAGCGGATCGCCGTCGGCGTCGCTGGCGTCAACCTGATGCTGATAGAGCTGACCGACCTGGATGGTCGCCCTGGCCAGCGTGTTGATCGTCGGAGCGTTGTTCACGTTGGCGTTGTAGACTTGCAGCCCATAGGTCTGCCATGCGCTGGCCCCATCGTCGTCGGTTACCACAACCGTTACTTCGTACACGCCCAACGCGGGCTCGACCCATTCCACAACCCCCGTGTCGGGGTGAATCGTCATGCCTATCGCGTCGGTGAAGAGGGAGTAGACGAGCGTGTCGACATCGCCCGGGTTGGGATCGACGGCCGTCACCTCGTAGCGGTAGTCGCCCGTGTTTACATCAAAGGTCCGTACAGGCGTCGACGTGATCTGCGGCGGGGCATTGTCGATCACCGGCAAGTCGAACGTCTGGGTTGCGGCGGCCGAGCCGTCGCTTGCCGTCACCGTCATACGGAACGTGCCACCGCGCGTGGGCGTCCAGGTGAGCAGTCCGGTTGCGGAATCGATCGTTGCGCCTCGGGCGATCGAGTCGGGATCGAGACTGAACATGACGACATCGCCGTCGGGATCGTCGGCCGTGACCTGGTAGCGGTACTGGCGATCGGCGACCGCGGGCCCCAGCGGCGTGGAGGTGATCTGTGGTGGGTCGTTGACGGTAACTTCCTCGTTGACCGGCACGGTAAACGTCTGGATCGCCTGCGCTCCGTGCACATCCTGCACCACGAGCCTCACGTCGAACGAGCCGATCTGTTCGGGCAGGTATTCGAGCAGCCCGTCTGGTGAAATCGTCATGCCCGCAGGAGCACCTTGCAGCAGGTAGATGAACTCGTCACCATTGGGATCGTGCGCGGCGACTTGGTATCGGTAGAACTCACCCACGCGGGCCGACCTCGGCGGTAGCGAGTCGATGACCGGCGCCTGGTTGGCCGGCATCTCGGCGACGACCGGCAGGATGAACTCCTGCCAAGCGATGCCGCCGTCGCCATCGTTTCCGGCTGCGGCCGTGATGACGATCGTGTAATTGCCGGCTGCGGCGGGTGTCCAACTCAGGTGGCCGGCGCCGTCGATCTCGACGCCTCGCTGGCTCGAGGCCTCGTCGACCGAGAAGACGATCGGGTCGCCGTCGGGGTCTTCGGCCGTCACGTGGTACTGGTAGGGCACACCCACGTAGGCAGGGGCGGTCGGGCGGGAAGTGAATGCAGGAGCGGCGTTATCCGGTGCCTGCACCACGACCGGCAGCGTAAACGTCTGGGTCGATGGGGCGTTGACGCCGTCGCTTACCGCAATGATCACCTCGAAGTTGCCGTCGGCTGTAGGTGTCCAGCTCAGCGTGTTACCGGTTAAAGTCATGCCGCGATCGCGAGAGAACTGATCGATACTGAGCGTGATCGGATCGTTGTCGGGATCGTAGGCGTCGATCTCATAGGTCCACTCATAGCCTACGTGGGCCGGGCCGGTCGGCACCGAGCGGATCGTCGGCGGTTCGTTGGGCGCCGCCTGGGCAACCACGGGCAGATCGAACCATTGGTAGGTGCTCGCACCGCGATTGTCATTGGCAACCACCCGGATCCCAAAGGTGCCCTCGGCCGTGGGCGTCCAGGTGAGCACGTACTGGCCGTTGACCAGGTTGACGGTCGCACCGGTAGGACCATCATCCAAGGCGAACGCGATCGTGTCGCCCTCATCCGGATCATAGCCGGAGAGTTCGTAGATGTACTGTTGACCGACCAGGGCCGGGCCCGTCGGAATCGACGTGATGACGGGTGGCTTGTTGGCCGCCTCGACAATGCGAAGCGTGAAGGTCTGACGAATGCCGGCACCTTCGCTGTCAGTCACGGTAACCGTGATCGGGTAATCGCCAGCTATATACGGAGTCCAGGTGAGCACGTTGTCGGTGAGCTGCATTCCGCGCTCCAGCGAGACGCGATCGACGCTGTAGCTCAGCGTATCTTCCGGGTCGGGATCAACGGCCACGATCGTATAGGTATATTCCTGGTCAACGCGGCTGATCGTGGTAGGTACGGAAGTGATCTTGGGCGGCGAGTTGTCGGTCACCTTGAGGATGAATCCCTGTTCGTCGATCCCACCGCGACCATCGTCCA
The DNA here is from genome assembly GCA_963674835.2 of Thermoguttaceae bacterium. Lineage (GTDB taxonomy): Bacteria > Planctomycetota > Planctomycetia > Pirellulales > Thermoguttaceae. The sequence goes on along the minus strand of CAXXKC010000003.1, from coordinate 2,878,661 downwards.
CCAGCACCATCACCTGGTGGTAGCCGGTCGACCCGACACCTGGGGTCCAGCTGACCCATCCCGTTTCGGAATCGATTGCCATGCCCGACGGGGCCAGGTTCGGGTGCAGCGCGTAGGTGAGCACATCGCCGTTGGGATCGCTTGCGGTAACCTGGTAAGTCCATTCCGTGCCCACGCCAGCCAGCCCCTGGGGCACCGATGTGATGACCGGCGGATCGTTGAGCGAAATGACGTCGATCTCGAACATTTGCAGGTCGCTTCCGCCCCAGGAATCGCGAACCCGCACGATGACTGGCTGCGAACCGACGTGCGTGTAGTCCGGATCCCAGACCACCAAACCCGTTTGCGCATTGATTACCATGCCCTCGGGGTAGTCGAGCAGGTCAAAGGTCAATACGTCGGCGTCCGGGTCCGTGGCATGGACCTGATAACGATAGGATTCGTCGGCCACCGCCGAGGTGACCGGCAGCGAATCGATTTCCGGAGCACGGTTGCTGATCGTGCGGTCGTCCACGTCGAGCGTGAAATCCTGGTGGGCATACCCACCGCGACCATCGGCCACACGGATCGACAGATCGTAGGTACCCCAGACCGGCTCTCCCCAGGAGAGAATGCCGCTGACGGGATCGATTTCCATCCCCTCGGGGACCGTCTCCGGCGAGGAGAGGTAATAGCTCAGGGGATCGCCGTCTGGATCGGTCGCAGTGACCATGTATTGATAGGACTTATCGACCGTGGCTTCGGTCGGCGGGGTCGAGGTGATGTACGGATCGTTGTTGCCGTCGCTGGTCGTTCCGACCTGGACAGTCCAGGTCTGGGTGTCCTCGCCGCCGTTGCCGTCGCTGGCCCTCACCGTGAATTGATATTCGCCTGCATCCAAGGGGGCCCACGTCATCAGGCCGGTCGCGGAGTCGAACTGGGCACCGTGGGTGTCGCCCACCAGTTCGTAGGTCACTGTGTCGAGCGGGTCGGGATCGATCGCGTCGACATCGTAGATGTAGTCGGCCATGTTGACCGTGACGGGAATCGAGCCGAGAAGCATGCCAGTGCCCACGCGGACAAACTCGAGGTCGAAGGCGTGCGCCTGACCATCGCCAAGTAGTTGGATATCGAAATTGGCGATCTGGCCAGCTTCGACCCCCATGAGTTGGCCTGTCAGATTGGTGAAGATGGGATCGCTGGCGATACAGTCGATCGCCAATTGCGACTCGATCTCGTTGGCCTTGATACTGACAAAGGCATCGGTAAACGAGGTGGCCACCAGCCCGCCAGCGCGCAGTTGATTCAGATCCCAGGTGGCTCCACCGGTCTCCCAAGCCATGGTGACGTAGTCTTCTTCCGTGGTGCCCGAGTCTCTGACAAAACTGTAGCCCTCTGAGAAGGTGTAGCTCCCGGAACCGTCGGGAACGAAGGCGCGGCCCTCGGAGTCGACTCCGACGGTCGTCTCCAGGCTGCTGTCGGTGTAAGTGGCATTGACCACAACATTCAGCACGGCGCCCATCGCCAGCAGCTCGGTGAGCAACCCGGAGTACGTCACACTGGGATCGTACACGTCACGATCCTCATCGGTGACTAGGATGATGTTCACCGCGGCATCGGGACGAAAATCGTATCGGTCTAGCGCAAAGTCGATGCCGTCCCAGCCGTCTTCCTGTCCTCCGCTGGTCGCAAGACCACGAGTTGCCCACGCGAATTCTTGTGCCGTGCCGAACAAGTCGCCTCCGACCAGTAGCGAGTGGGGTGCCGGGTTCGAACGCGCATATCCGACTAGGCCGTAGCGGTTGTCGGTGATTTCGCGACTGACCAGCTCGTCTTCCAAATCGAGGATCATTTCGTCCAGCCAATCGTGTTCGCCCTCCATCGATCCCGACTCGTCGACGATGAAGATAATGTCGGCGCCCATGATCGGAGCATCGCCCAGTGGCAGTGTCACGCCGACCGTCAGTGTTTCTACACTCCCCGGGTCGAGCTGGTATTCCAACGCCGTGTGAGTCACATCCCCGGTGGCCTCGCTGCTGGTGCCCGGCAGCCGGTAGAAGGTCGACGGCTCGCTCGTGATCACCGGAGGAAGATTCAGCGGATCGGCGTGGACGTAGATCTGGTAGGTCTGCTCATCGTAGAGTTGATCGGGGTCGGCGTCCGCGCGATCCTCCACCCGCAACGTGACTTCGACAATCTGCCCGGCCAGATCGGCCGTAGGCGTCCACGTGGCCGCACCAGTGGCCGCATCCACGGCAAAGCCGGTCTGCGGTGTGCCACTTGCGTCTTCGAACGAAAGCACGTCGCCGTCGATATCGAACGCCGTTGCCGCGTATGCGTAGGGCACACCCACATAGGCATCGACAATCGGTGTCGACGTAAACTGCGGCGGCCGGTTGGGCACATCGACCACTTGCAAGATGTAGCTCTGCACCTCGGACAAGGCGCCCAACGTGTCGGTGGCCACCAGCGCCACTTGGTAGGCACCGGCCTGGGCCGCGCCGGCCGGGTTCCAGGTGATCGTGCCGTCGGCGGCAATCGTCATCCCCTCGGGACCGTTCAGAAGCGTGTAGCTGACGTCGTCGCCGTCCGGGTCGACCGCCCGCGCGTCGTACTGGTAGCCGAAGCTGTTCAGATTCGCAAGTGAAATCTCTTCGATCGGCGTGCTGGTGATTTCGGGTGACCGATTCAACGCGCCGAGAACGACCAAGTCGTAGGTGAACTGCACTCGCAGGGGATTGTAGAACGCAAGTGCAAGTGGCTCGGCCGCGTCGCCAGCAACGACATCCCCCGCGACCAATTGGTCGTCGGTGCCGGTGAAGGCCCACGTCGAGATGTCGTAGTAGGCGATTCCCTCGGGTGTAACGCCGTCGGGCTCGGCCAGCGAGACTGTCAGGTCGCTGAAGTTGGTCACACCGACCAGGAGCGGCCCCTGATCGCCACGGACATGATATTGGCCGTTGCTGGTCAAGGCAAAGTCGGCCAGAAGAAGATCGCCGGCTTCGCTGAAGGAGGTCCGCCCGTATTCGACGTGGAAGCCGGCCGTCACGTCCGATAGCAGGTCGAAGTCGGCGTCCTGTGGCATCCAGAAATTGGGCGGGGCGACCGGCGGGACCGGGTCCAATGTGCTTTCGGCCGGTCCGAAGCCGGTCGGTGTGAAGCCCGCGTCCTGGGTCAAAAGGAGCTTGTCTACTTGGACGCCGTCTTCGCGCATCCAAAGGCTCAGGGTATGAACGCCCGCCGTGGCGATGTTGACCACCAACGGTGCACCGCCCACCAGGTTGGCCCACTGCCAACTGCCCGTGCTCGGTGCCGCAAGTCCGCCGGCCGAGACGAGGGTTCCGTTCAGGCCCACGTTGAGCGAGTCGTCGCCCGAGCCCGCACCCTGCATGCGAACCCAGACGTAGTAGTCGCCTGGTGTATCCAGTTCTAGGGTATAGTCCACGCGCGGACCGGTCGTCGCATCGCCCGTATCGACCCCCGTGTTCGGTCCGGAAACAAGCGCGGTAGTGCCGCTTGCCAGTGCATCGTCGATCGTGGTCCAGTCTTGTGCTGTTCCGGGTGCCACATCGGCTGGATGTTCAGCCTCGACCACGACCTGGCCGGCGCTTGCCATGTAGGCGCCGTCCTGCAACACGGGCAGCGGCCACGCGTCCAATAGCACGAAGCCGCCGGGAATACGAACCTCGGTGGCCTGATCGTCGTAACCGTTGTTCACCCCGTCGTTGTTCACCAGCCGAGCAATCAGTTGCGGCTGGGTGCCGGGCACTAGGTGCGAGATATCGACCACGACCGTGCCGTCGGCCAGCATGCCTACTCCCTCTGCCAGTTGTGGTCCTTCGCCCTCGGTGACGTTGAAGAACGCGTCACGTCCGGTCCCGATCGTGGGTACGAGCGACTCACCGTTGGCATCGACCAGGGCCAACTCGAAGGCATCGTTGATCGAGTCGGGATCGTCGGTGTCGAACTGCAGGTCTTCGTAAGAGAATGCTAGAGCCACCGGATTGTCGGGCACGAAGAAGGTCATCGGCTGGTCGGTGACGGACGTGTCGTCGGTCCGGAAGCGATCCTCCTCGACGATCAGGTAGCCTTCCTGCGAGGGCACGAGGTCTTCGATCGTCGTGGCGACTTCCAAGTGGGACTGAGTCGTGTGCCGCTCGGCGTAGAAGAGATCGAACGGATAGGTCTCGCCCGCAACCAGGCCAAGATTGTCCAATTGAATGGTCGTTCCCAGGGGCGCGTGCACCCCGCCCAGGTCGACGACCAACTGGTTGTTGACGTAGATCCACAGGTCGTCGTCCGCCCGGATAATGTCGAAGTACTGCTGCGGCCGATAGGTGAACGACGCGTGCATTTCGAGCGTGAAGTGGAAGTTGTGGTTCAGGCCGTCGCTACCGCTCAGCTCCGGTTCTCCTTGCGTGGAGAAGAGTTCCCCGTCGATCGGCCAGAACGTGTCGTCGTAGAATTCGTACACCGTCGGATCGGTCGTCGACTGGGTAAAGGTGAGCTGCTTGGTGGTTCCCAGGTTGACTCCGTCGACGTCGTTGTACCACTGGTTGAACGTTTCGGAGCTCGTAATCGCCCCATCACCGGGCGAGCCCACGAAGATCGGTCTGCCGTCGGTGCCAAGCGTTGTGCTCACCATCCCAGTGACACCCCCAGAGATGCTTCCCTCGAAGTCGGGATGGTCGGCGCGGAAATCTCGGACCGTTGCGTCGAGAACAAACGCTGCCGGGGCATTCGGATCGACTACGATGTCGATCGTTCCCGTGCCGGTCAGGCCACCGGCGTCCGCCGCCTGGATTGTGAGGCTGTAAGGGCCCGAGCCCAGTGCGGCCGCCACGCGAACCTCGCCACTGGAGGCGTCGATGCTGAAGATGTCGCCTTCGTTGCCGGCTGTGATCGAGTAGCTCAACGAGTCGCCCGCATCAGGATCCTGGGCATCGACGGCACCGACGAACGTGCCGACCGGCCAACTGGCTCCGACAACCAGACTCTCGTTGGCAACCAGCGGAGCCTCGTTCACGTCGTCGACGTGGACGGTAATCACCGCACTGTCGTGCAACCGACCGGTACCGGCGTCGGTGACCTGAACAATCAGTTCGTAGCTGCCGGTCACCTCATGATTCAGTTGCGCCGGATCAGCTATCAGCAGCAGGCCGGTACCTGCGTCGATGCCGAAGACACCCGGTCCGGCAATCCCGTAGTTGCCGGCCACGATGTTGAATTGCAGGCTGTCGCCGGCATCCGGATCGGAGGCGATCACCGTGCCAACCACAGTGCCGATGGCACTGTTCTCGTCCACGTGGAATGTCTGATCATCGATCAGAGGCGCCTCGTTGGCGTCAACGATGTTGATCGTGATCGTCGTATCGGTCGCCAACGGCGGCGTTCCGCTGTCGGTAGTCCGTACCGCGAGTACATAGCTGGTCGGACCTGCCTCGAAGTCCAGTAACGACGAGTCGGCCACGGTGATCTCGCCGGTGCTCGGGTCCAGAGCAAACGCACCCGCCTCGTTGCCACTGAGGATCTCGAAACTGACGGTCTCGCCCGCATCGAGGAACGATACGACGATGCGGCCGACCTGGGTGCCGTTGGGACTGTCCTCAGCAACGGTGAGCACCTGATCCAATACGCCGGGCGCCTCGTTGACATCGTTGATCTGGATGGTCAGGGCGGCGGTCGTCTCGGCGGGTTCGGGACTAGCGTCGTCGGCAACCCACACCGTCAGATGATGGATCGACAGGGCCTCGTAGTTCAATCGCGTGCTGTCGGCCACGGTGATCTCGCCCGTGCTCGGGTCGAGCGCGAACGTGCCGTCCTCATTGCCGGTAAGGATCACGCAGGTCAGCGTCTGGCCGATATCTTCATCCGAGAAGGCCACCGTACCGACGACGGTGCCGTTGGGGCTGTTCTCATCAAGCGTGAACGTCTGTGGTAAGATGACGGGGGACTCATTCAGATCGTCGACTTCGATGGTGATCGTGGCCGTATCGCTCAGGCCCAACGGATCATTCACCACCAGATTCAGCACATAGGTGGCAACGGCTTCGTGATCCAAGAGACTGCTGTCGGCCACCTCGATGGCACCCGTCTCGGCATCGATGGCAAAGGCGCCCGATTCGTTGCCCGACGTGACCGTGTAGGTCAGTTGATCCTGGGGATTGGCGTCGGTGGCGACAATCGTACCGACGACGGTTCCTTCAACGCTGTTCTCATTGATATGAAATGTCTGGTCGGCTACGACCGGCGGCTGGTTCTCTTTTCGCCAGAGGTAGCCCGCAAACTCAAAGGCCAGGTAGTCGACCGTCTCCGCACCGTGCGTAAGGTCGGAGCCGGTTACCGACTCCTCTTCCTGGGCGAGCAGACCAACGTCGGCGGCCGTCAGCGTCGTATAGCGCAGGCTCACCGGATCGGTATCATTGACTGACGAGATCGAGCCCAGGAACAGAGGGTTCTTGCGGAAAACCTGGGCGAAGTTGTATGTGCTCGCCGTGTCGGTTACCGTCTCGGCCGTGCGACCCGACTCAAAGCGAATGCCGACGTTTTCCCCCGCAACCGTTTCCAGGGCCACGTAGCCAACGGTCTCGGGAAAATGGGCATGGTCGGCCGCTTCCTCCTCTTGCACACTGACTTCGAATCCGGTTGTCGAGGCGTTCCTCTGCCGGGTGGCCACCGCAGCAGAACCGTTGTAGGTCTGGACCTGGGTCAGAAGCACCGGCGTGGCGGCGAACTCGATCGGATAACTCTCACTGGCCCAGTCTTCGTCGGCGGCCGTCAGGTCGCCGGCTACAAGGATCGTGCCGTCGTCCAAAACATGAAGGCCCTTCTCGACCACGAGGTAGCTGATCGTTTCCGTCGAATGTGCACCGTCCAGATAGTCCCATTCGTCGATCTGCATCTGGAAGCTCGTGCTGGTGACGTTGCGCACCCGTACCGTGGCCGCTTGCGTGCCAGCGTAGGAAGGGGGCTGGGCGATCACGACGGGTGCTGTATAGTTGCCCCGCAGGTTCACCGTCACCCACGTGTCTGCATCGTCCTGATCGAACGTTCGCTGGTTGAATTCACCGATCATCAGTGTCGGATCGAACGGCAGGTCGCTCGGATCGTCGGCAATCGTCACCGTGGCACTGGACGGTGTACCGACGTTGTAACCGGAATTCGTGCTGACGTTGGCAGTTACCGTTTCGTCGCCTTCGGTGCGCGTGTCTTCCAAAGGGTTGACGTTCAGCGTAGCACTCGTTTCCCCTGCAGGAATGATCACAAGCGTAGAAAGCTCGTCATAGTCGCTGTCACTGGTTGCTGTCCCGCCATACGAGAGAAACACCCATTTCGCGTACGTCAGATCGGTCTCGCCATAACGTGTCACCGTGAACTGCCCCGCATCGCCTGCCACAACTTCTCGTGGTTCCGCCGCGTCAGGGTCGGTCGCCTCGACGCGGATAAACCACTGGTCGTTGTCGAGGATATTGACCGTGGCCGCACTGGGAGTTCCGATCGTATAGCCGGAGTTTAAGCTGATCGTCGCCGTGACCGTCTCTGTCGCTTCCTTGACATTGTCGTTGATAACGTTTACATCAACCGTCGCGGTCGTCGCACCGGCGGGAATGATCACAAGCGTACTCACCGAGCCATAGTCATCGCCACTCTCCGCAGTCCCGCCGTACGTAAGAACCACCCATTTCGAATGGGTCAGATCCGTCTCGCCGTAGCGAGTGACCGTGAACTGCCCCGGGTTGCTCCCCTCGCCCGAGCCCAACTCCGCCGCCTCCGCGTCCGTCGCCTCGATTCGTACCAGCCACTGGTCGTTGTCCAGGATATTGACGGTGGCCGCGTTGGGGCTTCCCACCGTGTACCGGCTGTTGTTGTTGAGCGTCAGCGTGACCGTCTCGGTGCTTTCTTTGGTGTTGTCATTCGTTACGTTGACGTTGATCACGGCTGTCGTCTGCCCTGCCGGAATGAGTACGTATCCCGGAAGGTTAGTGACGTCGTCGCCATTCTCTGCCGTTCCGGAGAACGCGTAATAAACGTACAGCGAATGGGTCAGATCGGTCTCGCCGTAACGAGTGACCGTGAACTGCCCCGGGTTGCTCCCCTCACCCGAGCCCAGCTCCGCCGCTTCCGCATCCGTTGCCTCGATTCGCACCATCCATTGGTCGTTGTCGGCGATATTGACCGTGGCCGCGTTGGGGCTGCCCACCGTGTACCGGCTGTTGTTGTTGAGCGTCAGCGTGACCGTCTCGGTGCTTTCTTTGGTGTTGTCATTCGTTACGTTGACGTTGATCACGGCTGTCGTCTGCCCTGCCGGAATGAGTACGTATCCCGGAAGGTTGCTGACGTCGTCGCCATTCTCTGCCGTTCCGGAGAACGCGTAATAAACGTACAGCGAATGGGTCAGATCGGTCTCGCCGTAACGAGTGACCGTGAACTGCCCCGGGTTGCTCCCCTCACCCGAGCCCAGCTCCGCCGCTTCCGCATCCGTTGCCTCGATTCGCACCATCCATTGGTCGTTGTCGGCGATATTGACCGTGGCCGCGTTGGGGCTGCCCACCGTGTACCGGCTGTTGTTGTTGAGCGTCAGCGTGACCGTCTCGGTGCTTTCTTTGGTGTTGTCATTCGTTACGTTGACGTTGATCACGGCTGTCGTCTGCCCTGCCGGAATGAGTACGTATCCCGGAAGGTTGCTGACGTCGTCGCCATTCTCTGCCGTTCCGGAGAACGCGTAATAAACGTACAGCGAATGGGTCAGATCGGTCTCGCCGTAGCGAGTGACCGTGAACTGCCCCGGGTTGCTCCCCTCGCCCGAGCCCAACTCCGCCGCCTCCGCGTCCGTCGCCTCGATTCGTACCATCCACTGGTCGTTGTCGGCGATATTGACCGTGGCCGCGTTGGGGCTGCCCACCGTGTACCGGCTGTTGTTGTTGAGCGTCAGCGTGACCGTCTCGGTGCTTTCTTTGGTGTTGTCATTCGTTACGTTGACGTTGATCACGGCTGTCGCCTGGCCTGCCGGAATGAGCACATATCCCGGAAGGTTAGTGACATCGTCGCCATTCTCTGCCGTTCCGGAGAACGCGTAATAAACGTACAGCGAATGGGTCAGATCGGTCTCGCCGTAGCGAGTGACCGTGAACTGCCCCGGGTTGCTCCCCTCGCCCGAGCCCAACTCCGCCGCCTCCGCGTCCGTCGCCTCGATTCGTACCATCCACTGGTCGTTGTCGGCGATATTGACCGTGGCCGCGTTGGGGCTGCCCACCGTATAATTGGCATTGTTGTTGAGCGTCAGTGTGACCGTCTCGGTGCCTTCTTTGTCGTTGTCATTCGTTACGTTGACGTTGATCACGGCTGTCGCCTGGCCTGCCGGAATGAGCACATATCCCGGAAGGTTAGTGACATCGTCGCCATTCTCTGCCGTTCCGGAGAACGTGTAAAAGACGTACAACGAACCGTTCATATCCGGGTCGAGATACCGCGTCACGAGGAATTGCCCGGGATTGGCTGTCTCGCCCGAGCCTGTTTCTGCCGCATTGGCATCAATCGCTTCGATCTTGACCTGCCATTGGACCGGCGTGATCGTGATGGCTACGGTGGCCGTAGACGTGGCCCCCGCGGTGTCTCTGATTTGATAGACAAAGCTGTCCGTGAAATTCTCGCTGCCGTCGTGCGTGTAACTGAACGTGCCGTCCGAGTTGAGCACGACCGAACCGTGCGTCGGTGCCACCACAGGAGTTGCGTCGACGGTGAGTGTATCGCCCGGATCGACATCTGTGTCGTTGGCCAACAGGCTCGTTGCACCGCCGACCAGCACAGTCGCCGTGGCACCCTCGTCCAATTCGATCGCATCGTCGACCGCCTGCGGTGGGTTGTTGGCCGACGTAAACGTGACGACCGAAGCTGCAACCAGGCTCTCATACGAACCATCTGAGGCCGTAAACTCAATCACCCGTGGAGTCGTGTTCGGACTCCCGGAGGTGTCCTGGTACTGCACCGTTTGCAGGACACTTCGATACTCTGCCACCGTCGCCTGGCCGCTCAATTGAATCGTATGGCTGCCGTTGTCGACGATCTGAATGTTGCCGGTGCCTGTGGCAGTCAGCGTCTCAGCCGCGCCATCGAGCGGATTGGTGATTGTGACGGTCAGGCTGACGAGATTCGCACTATCGGCGTCAGCAAGGATGGCGACCGCATCAACCAGGTCGATCGCAGGACCGTTCACGTTGAACTCTGCCGTACTATCGAGACCTGGACTTGAAGATCCATTCAGATCCAGAAACGGGCGGATTGGACCTGTCGCACTCTCGACGCTGCCGGCTGGAAGAATTGTTCCTTCAACGTTGTCGTAGCTGAACGCACCCCCAGCCAAGTCGACGACCACGGGCGTCGTCACAGACGTGAAGTTGAGCGTATCGGTGCCGAGGGACTCGTTGATCGTGACGGAGGCGGGCACCCCGGTCGCGCTGTCTGAAAACAGGTAGGTATCGTTACCCGCCCCTCCCTGCATGATGTCATTTCCCTCGCCACCATCAAGAGTATCGTTTCCGCTGCCGCCGACGAGATTGTCGTTGCCTGCCCCACCCACGATGATGTCGTTTCCTTCGCCGCCATCAATATTGTTCGCAAAGTCCAGACTGCCGAAGATCAAGTCATCTGCATCTTCGGCGTCATCATCGGCACCTTGGACGCTGATCGCTGGCGACGCGACGAAGTCAGAGGAGGTCACCCCCCTCAGGTCGATCAAATTGCCGTCGGTGGAGCCATTCGCCGTGATACTTGTCACGTTGGCGGCCAGAATCGGCTGCGACTGCGAATCAAGCAGAACGACATCGTCGTTGGTGACTTCGCCTGCAGCGTTAGCCGCAACAATGATCTCATCGGTTCCCGTTCCGGCGGTTAGCCTCAGCGCCCCGGTCGTGTTGTTGAAAAAGGTAGTCACGGTAAGCAAGCGCCGCTCTTCAAGTGGTTCGAGCAACGAGTGGCGGTGCCTAAGATCCGGGCCTCTCGATTTCTTGCGACGGAAACCAAGCCTCGCCAACATTGTGTTCCAACGAGAAGGATAGCTACGCATGAGAAACCCTCCTTTAGGCTGCCGCAAGGCCAGTCTTAGCCAATGATGTTCCAATGTGTTTTGAGTATTGCGACTCTTCCGTTTCAAGGCGCGAATGCCATCCTGGCCTTTCGCAGGGACTCCCCGCTAGGAACGCGCGAGGTCCCTTCCTCTTCCGAAATTCAGCAATAGAGAATTCGTGCTAAATCGATGAGATCATTCTGAACGGAAACCTATTACAGGCTGCGGATCGGACAACTCGCTGGCGTCGTCCCGGTTCCACATGCACGCAATCCTCGAACATCAACAGTCCCGTAACTGCTGATGCCCAAGGCTGCGGGAGCAGCTCTGGAAGATACGTCGTGTCTCTTCTGCGCGCCGAAAGACTTCTGCTGTTTCCCTGCCAATTCTGCCAACCGCATGAGCACCCTCAATGGGCTCTTTGTCAACAACATGGTCCTGAAAGCCCTCGTACCGCTGGATTTACCTCGTCAGACCAAGACGCTTGTCGAACGACACTGAGATGCGATGAACGGTCTTGTCCCCCAAGAACATTCTCGAGGTTGTCGCGAATGTGCAATGAATTGTCATTCGTGTCAACCCCCTCACCCCGCAACGGGGTTGAATTGCGGTGGGGCGATTTCCCGAGTTGCGACGGCGAGGTAGGATTGCGGTCGACACCATCGCCGAACCACTGAGCGTGTATTTCCTATGTCGACCCAAGTGCCTGTCATATTAGGCAACTTCAGTACGGCAGCGAGTAGCTAATCGTACGGAATCCGTCTCTCGCTACGAGCGTTGGCACCTAATTTTGTCCGGCACTGCCCGATATGCCCTTTGATCGTTCGCGCCAGTTGGGTCTACAGCGAAATGACGTCGTTTGGTGGGTATGTGCCAGTAGGGTCATTGTTTTTCAAAGCGTTACGACCAACTGACCCACCTCCTTTCCAGGCAAGCCCTCACAAAACAGCCCATCTCGGTGGTCCAACGCAGCACTGAGGCAACTGCGCCGTCATGTTTCTCTGCACAAAACATGTTTCGTCGTCTGCATTTGCAGGGCACCGTCCCGGGCAATCCTGCCCTGGGGCTGGAAATCTCACGACAAATCGTTAAGGTAGGAACAGCAGAAGCAAGACCAATGAATCACCGACCCTGGTGTCCGGGTTCTACGGATCAGTGTCCCGGCAAGAAGCATTCCACGCACGGCCGCTGAGACTCAGGCAGATGTCGCCGCGAAACGCCTTCCACATCGGTGCAGCGTGCGAATCGCTCTCGGAACGGTAGAAACACACCGCCGGGAACGCTCCAGTCAAGCACGACTCGCACTAACTCTCATCCTCATCTGGCAGAACGCCGTACTGGCGGAGCTTGCGATAGAGCGTCTTGCGGTCGAGTCCGAGGGTACGCGCGGCGAGAGACCGATTTCCTCCCACGGAATCGACCACCTGGAGAATGTAGCGGCGTTCGACTTCCTCCAAGGGGACGAGCTGACCGGGATCGTCGCCGCCGAGAAGGACGTGAGAGCTGCGGTAGTCGCGGATCTTTTCCGGCAGATCTTCGACGGTGAGCGTGTCGAGCGGGGTCAGTGCGACGGCCCGCTCGATGACGTTGCGAAGCTCGCGCACGTTGCCGGGCCACGAGTAGGCCAGCAGCTTTTCGGCGACGGGTTGCGACAGTCCGGTCACGCGTTTGCCGGATCGCGCCGCGAAGACTTCGAGAAAGTGTTGGGCGAGCAAGAGCGTGTCGGTGCCGCGGGCGCGCAGGGGCGGCAGGGTGAGCTGGATCACGTCGAGCCTGAAGTAGAGATCCTTGCGGAAACGGCCCTCTTCGACGGCGGTTTCCAGGTCTCGGTTGGTGCAAGCGATAACGCGCACGTTGAAAGGGACTTCCGTCTCGCTGCCCACAGGCCGGACCCGGCTCTCCTCCAACGCTCGGAGCAACTTGGGCTGGGTCGACAGGGGCATCTCGCCGATCTCGTCCAGCAGCAAGGTGCCTCCTTCCGCTTGCACGAACAGTCCTTTACGGTCGGAGCGAGCGTCGGTGAATGCGCCGCGGATATGCCCGAACAGCTCGCTTTCCAAGAGAGTATCGGGCAGAGCGGCGCAGTTGACCGGCACGAAAGGCATCTTGCTTCGCCGGCTTCGCCGGTGGAGCGCGCGGGCGACCAGTTCCTTACCGGTCCCGCTTTCGCCCTGGATCAGGACGAAGGCCTCGGTATCGGCGATCCGCGCCAACTGGTCGTAGAGCTTCTGCATGGCGGGGCTCTCGCCGAGCAGTTCTTCGAAGCCCGTAGAGGCTTGCACGGCGGCACTCAGAAACTTGATCTGCTCTTGAAGCTGCCGGCGTTCCACGGCCCGATGGAGGATGAGGGCCAGCAACTCCATTTCGATCGGCTTGGTCACGAAATCGTAGGCGCCTGCCCGGATGGCGGCGATTGCGGTTTCCAGGCTGCCGAATGCCGTCATGACGACGACGGGCAAGTCGGGCCGGTTGGCGGCGAGTCGGCGGCAGAACTCGATTCCGTCCATTCGGGGCATCATGAGGTCGGTGAGAACGACGTCGAAGCTCTCGTGACATGCAGCGGCGAAGGCATCCTCGGCCAAGGCAAACGAGACCGGGGTGAAATCGCGGAGCCGGAGGTCGGTCTCCAGCAGCTCGCGCATGCTCTGTTCATCGTCGACGATCAGGACTCGCGGCTTCACGACTGCGTCCCTTCGGGGAGAAAGACTGTGAAGGCTGTGCCCTTGCCCGGCTCGCTGGCCACATCGATCCACCCGCCATGTTCCTGGACGATGCCGAACGCGATAGCCAGCCCGAGCCCCGTGCCTTCTCCGACTTCTTTCGTTGTGAAGAACGGTTCGAAGACGTGCTGCAAGTTCTCTTCGGGGATGCCGACTCCCTCGTCGCGGACCTCCAGGCAATGGTAGGTCCGGGCGTGCTCCGGGCCAGCGTTGGGAGGCCGCAGCGTCTGTCGGCGCAGGGTGATATCGATCTTGCCCTCATGAGGCATCGCCTGGATGGCATTCATGACGAGGTTGGTCACGACCTGCTGAATCTGCGCGGAATCGACGGCACTGAACGCGGGGCCCATGCCTCCGTCGAATGCTAGTTGGATGTGCTGCTTCTCACTAAGCGTCGTCAGCAAGTCCACGGTCTGTCGGACCACCTGGCGGAGATCGACTTGCGTTCGGTTCGAACTACTGCAGCGTGCAAAATCCAATAGCTGCCGGATGATCCGGGTCATCTTCTCCGTCTCGGCCTTGATCGCGGCGGCACTGGTGTTGATATCTTCGGGAGGAAGTCTGCCCGAGGCGATCAAGCCGGCTCGTCCGGAGATGACGTTCAAGGGAGTGCCCATCTCGTGTGCGATTCCGGCGGCGAGCCGGCCAACCGTGTTCAGCCGGTCCGCATGTCGCAACTGCTCCAGGGTGGCGATGCGGGCCGCCGTTTCTTCGCGGATTTTGATCTGCGACTCGCCCAACTGGCGGCACATCCGATTGAGGCTTTCAGCGAGCTCGGTCAACTCGTCGTGCGAATGGAGGTCGATCGGCCCGCTGAGATCCCCACAAGCGACCCGGCGGGTCTTCTCACTCAGTTGCCGCAGCGGCCGTCCTATGAGGCGAACACCCAGAATCGCTGCCAGCAGCCCGCTGAGGGCGAGCATGGACGTGATGAGCAGTACCGAGCGCAGGATGATTTCGCGTTTTGCGGCATCGAGATCGAACGTGGCGCGGGAGAACTCGAGGCCGCCCGGGTGCTGCGCCTTCAAGGCGACCGGCCAGTACACGTTCAATCGCGACTCACCGTTGGGATCGAGCACTTGCACCGTTTGGTGCTGCTGAATCGTTATCGTGGTGAGCTGTTCGATGCGGGCAGAAGGGGCATAGCGCGTTCCGGGTTGGCTATCGAACCAAACCCAGCGGATTCGCATCTCCCGTTCGTCGGTGGTTGCTTTCCCGACGACGCCCTGTAGCCCCTGGTCGCCGGCACGTTGCCAGGCATCAACCAGAAGGCTCTCCAAGGCCTGTCCGAGGCGTTCGGCCTCGTCGCGCGTGGCGAGTTCGAACTGGTCCACCTGGCGTTGGACGGAAATGTAGCCAAAGACGGCCGCCAATGCCACGTTCACCAGCACGAGCAGGCAGACTAACTTGATCGCCAGTCTCATAAGATTCTTCCGACTGTTCCAAGCCCATCGGGTCGATGCCGACCCCCTGGGGAATTCTGCCACAGCGCGGAGTTTTGGGGCGCTTTCAGCCGAGGCTCCGCAGATCCCCTAAGAACGATTTCTTCGGGAAAACCTGCGGTTCTGTCAATCCGCCGTATCAAATCCTGCCTGCCGCGGCCCGTTGGCACACCGAGTGCATTATGGCCGCGGCACGGCGACTTGGCAACGGTTGGTCGCGTCGAGTCGCCCAGTCCATTGAGGACGATCCGCGGCGCGACCGGCAAGTAATGGGGAATACGCACGTGAACCATTTACGGAAGTTCAGTCAAGCGTTGATAGCTTCGGTCTATCGACACTGGTTGTCTCTTGTGTTGCCATTCTGGATTGCCGCGAGTTGGCTGGTGACCAGATCGGTGACGGTGATTGGCTCGATCGTCATCGCACTGACGGCCATCGTCCGGGCGGTCCTCAAGTGGTGGATTCCGGTTTGGACGACTCGTCGCGTGAGTGCGCCGGACGCCACGGAGCCAACACTCGCGAGCAGCGGGACCGAGTCATGCACGTTTGTCGTGCTGCCGGCCTATGCCCGGGCGGACGAGGTGGCATCGTCGCTCTTCACGCAGCAATATTTCTTCCCCGTGGTGCAGGGCAATGAGATCGTGGGCGTTCTTTCAAAAGCACGGCTGTTGTCTGCCCTGGCCAACGGGCAGTGTGATCGGCTCGTCGCCGAACTGATGAGCAAAGGATACGACCGCGTCGCCGACGCTGGTCGGACGGATGAACGGTCGACTGTGCAATCATCGTGCCGTTATGAAGGCCTCTTTTCTGGGGACTACTCCCGGCGTTTCCAGAGGTAATGCGGAATCTGATCAAACCGGGCCATTCCCGCTCGGCTCGACGTGAGTGTGGAGAAGGCGTGGATGGCATTCGCTGAACGAAAGGAGCATCCCATGAGCAAATACAGCGAGTACAAGATCCTCAATCGAAACAAAACGTGGGTTGCCGTGGCGATGGCAGGGTGCCTACTGGCGGCCCTGATCGCGGTGGCCGGCCCGACCGTCACGCCACAGCAGGCGGCCCAACCCCAAGCGAACTCTGGGGCCGCGACGGCCCTTTCGCACGCATTTCGCGATGCCGTGAAACGTGTCCAACCCGCGGTGGTGATGGTCACCAATCAAGGGGCCGTGCCTGTCGCGAACGAAGGCCGCGCGCCCGGCGGCCGGGGGCGAGTCGGCATGGGAACAGGCGTCATTATCGATCCGGCGGGCGTGATACTGACGAACAATCATGTGGTCCGCGGTGGGGAGCAGATCATGGTGCGCCTCCACGACGGCCGCGAGTTCAAAGCGACGAAAGTCTCCACCGATCCAAAGAGCGACCTGGCGGTGCTGCGCATTGAGGGGGCCGACCACCTGCAAGCCGCGGTCCTGGGCGATAGCGACCGCCTCGACGTCGGCGAATGGGTGATTGCGGTTGGGCATCCCTTCGGACTGGAAGGGACGGTCACGGCCGGCATCGTCAGCGCCAAGGGCCGCGGCATTGGAATCACGGAGCGGGAGGACTTCATCCAGACCGACGCAGCCATCAATCCAGGCAATAGCGGCGGCCCACTGGTGAACCTCGAAGGAGAGGTCGTGGGAATCAACACGGCGATCCACTCCAACAGCGGTGGTAATGAGGGGGTGGGATTCGCGATTCCGATCAATCAGGCCAAATGGGTTGCCCAACAACTTGCCAACGGCGGCACGGTTCATCGCGCGACACTGGGCGTTATGATCCAGCCGCTGACGGACGAACTGGCGAAGCAGTTCGATCTGGCAGCACACAGCGGCGTGCTTGTGGCCGAGGTGACCCCGGACAGCGCAGCGGCCAAAGCCGGCTTGAAGCCGGGCGACGTCATCGTCGAGTTCGCCGGCAAGTCGGTGACTTCGCCGCGGGAGCTCCAGGTGGTCGCTGAGCAGGCTGCCATTGGCACCGCGCAGACGCTCATCGTAATCCGCGACAGCAAACGGGTGGAACTGAAGGTGAGCCCGAACGAACTGCCGGGTGATGAGAAGCATCAGGCGAACGAAGAGCAGCGTGCAGGCAGGGAGGACATGCGTTTCGAGTCGCTGGGAATGAACGCGCAGACGCTCACGCCCGAACTGGCAGAGCGGCTACACATAAGGGGCGACCATGGCGTGGTCGTCACCGAGGTTCGCCCCGGCAGTCGGGCGCAGCTGGCGGGGCTGGTCCCAGGCACCGTGATCGTTGAAGCCAACCGCAAGCCCGTAAAGACCGTCGAAGAGCTTGCAGCGGCTATCAAGGAGAAGAAGGACTCCGATGGGCTGCTTCTTCTCGTTCGCACCGGGGCGGGAAGCCGGTTCGTCATCGTGCCGAACTGAGGTCCCGTAGGGCAGACACGTTCACCCTTGGCAAAGGAGGGGAAGCCGTGGGTCACTCGAACGACGCCAGACCATCGCAAGAGAACCAAAGGTTGCAAGACCGTTTGAGTGCTGTACCAGAAGTCTCCCGGGGTTCCTGGTATCAGGCAGAAGAGTACGCGATTGTGTCACACGGCCGACACAGTCTGGCCTTTCTCATTGCCGTGCTTCGAGACACTCGTCAGAAGGAGCAATCATCATGACCGTAACAGATCTATCCCTTGTTGGTGCTGTGCAAGAGTTGATTCAGGAATACGCCGCTCGGCACGGTCTCATCGTGGCCTTTTCGCAAGACATCGACGCGCTGGAACCGGCCTCCACGCTGCGAAGGACGGTGTTTCGCATCATCGAGGAATGCTTGACGAACGTCCGTCGCCACGCCTCGACCAACATAGCTCGCGTGGAGATTGCCTGCGACGCGGAGATCCTTCGCCTTGAGGTCGAGGACTGGGGTGTTGGCTTCGATCCGCACGGGTCGGACCATCGAGGCCTGGGACTTCAAGAGATCTGCACTCGCGCGGCCTTGTTGGGCGGCCGAGCCGCTGTCGAAAGCAGCCCGGGCAGCGGAACGCTCGTTGTCGTGGAGCTGCCCATCTCGATCGCACCCACCGGGAAAGTCGATTTCGCGTCGGAAACTCCACTCGGTGGGGCGTAAACACGGGCCGACGTGTCCGGCCAGGCAAAATGGAGGTGCGGCCATGACTCTATCCGAAGCAGACCCGGTTCGGCAGTATCTTGATGAGCTCGCGGCCACTCCGCTGATGACCTGGGAGAAACAGCTCGCGATCGCGAAACGGATGGATCGGGTTCGACGCACGTACCGGCGGCGAATGCTGGCGTCCCATTACGTGCTCAGCGCCATCGCCAAGATGGGCAATCGGGCCATCCACACAGCCACTCGACAGAATGACTCTGATGACGGCTCCACGACGCGCGAATCGGCGCCCAACGGACAGCGCCGACGCGATGACCTCCTGTTACGAGTCTTGCCCGAGATCCTGCAACAAAATCGCGACGACATGGAGATCGCGCTCGACTCGAAATGTCTTCGCCAACAGCGCCGCGATGCTTGGAAACGCCTCGTCCGGCGGCAGCACAAGGCGGCCCGTCTCATCGAAAGCCGGGGCGCGCGATTCTGTCACCTTGAAGCCGCCGAATCGGGACTGCAAGACGTTGCGCAACGCATGACTCACCTGAAACGGCAACTCGACGAGTTGCAGGGAGTGCCCGACGCGATCGCCTTGCGTCGCCAGGTGCGCCGGCAACTGCGCCGCCTGGTGATGCTTACAGGCCGGCAACCCCGTTCACTTCAGCGTCACATGGAGGCAACCGCCCGCGCCCGCCACCGGTATCGTGCCGTCCGGCAGGAGCTCGTCATTCCCAACTTGCGGCTGGTGGTTTCCGTAGCCAAACGATACTGCAACCCCGCCCGGCAGATGAATCTGTTGGATCTGATTCAGGAGGGCAACCTCGGCCTGATCCGTGCGGCCGACCGATTCGACTACACCCGAGGGCATCGGTTCTCGACGTATGCGACCTGGTGGATCCGGCAAGCGGTCGCGCGTGCTACCAGCCGGGAACGCTACCCATTGCGCATGACCGTCACATCGCTCGATAAGCTTGGCAAGATTCGGCGAGCGATTCACGAGCTGGTTCAAGACACGGGCCATGCGGCAATCCTCGAAGATATCGCACTGGCCACGAAGCTGCCGGAATCCGACGTCGATCGCTTGATGCACATGTTCCAACAGCCGGCGTCGTTGGAGACAAACCACGAACAGGACGAGGACCTCAACCTCGGCGAGGTACTGTTCGACCGTCGCGAGGAACCGTCCGAGTCGCGCATCGACGGCGAACTTCTGCGACAACGCATCGCCGACGTCCTCACGAAGCTCGACGATCGTGAGCGGCAGATCATTTCGTTGCGGTTCGGCCTCATCGACGGCCGGTGCT
Organism: Thermoguttaceae bacterium; assembly: GCA_963674835.2. Taxonomy (GTDB): domain Bacteria; phylum Planctomycetota; class Planctomycetia; order Pirellulales; family Thermoguttaceae. The sequence goes on along the minus strand of CAXXKC010000003.1, from coordinate 2,859,100 downwards.
ACACGCTCAAGGAGATCGGCAAGCTCTACCAGGTGTCGCGCGAGCGAGTTCGGCAGATCGAGTTGGGCGCGCTACGCAAACTGCGCAAGCCAGGCTCCATTTGCCTGCTCACGTCCTTTGTCGACGAACCAACGTCACGGTCTAGCCAGCCGGTCGCGGGACCGGGCAAGGTGAAGCATTCGTTGCTGCTGGAACCATCGCACCCAACCCAAGGCAACCACGGCAAGCCCTCGGGCGTCCCGATGGCAAAGGCGATACGCGTGTTCGGTCCCCTGATTGACAGTGGCTGCCGGCGTTTGTCGAAAGAGATCGTGGTGGCCGCGTCGGCCGGCCCCTCTGAACCCGTTTCGGCAGGGCGCTCTGCGCAGGGTTAGTAGAAGGAGCGTTCCATGCGAAATCAAGGAACCAGGATTCTCGATCGTGCGGGCGAAACCCGCCGCATGCAGTGGCTCATGGTCTTCGCCCACGAATGCCGCGATCGGGCGGCGGAAGAACGCCTCATCGGCTCGCACTTCCTACGGCCGCACACGCGCTGGAGCTGGCCGCCGGCGTTCGTCGACCCGGTTGTCGTTCAGCGGACTCGCCGCCGGGTGTTCATGTCGCAGATCTCGGGCGTGGAACCGTAATCACCGACACCTCGCTCGTTCTTCCGACCCCACATCTACGGCTGCCTTCGATTCGAAAAGGCCGATACCGCTTCGTTCGGGCCAATCTCGCAAGCCTAATGCTTGGCCCCAACGGCAAACCGCAGCCATTCGAGCAACCGCGGCGGCTCGTTCTGCCGGCCGTTGATTGTCCTCCTGCACGCAAAGCAGTAGAATGAGGACATATCGTGGTTCTCTATCGCGGGAGTTCGGGATACGGCACGTATGCAAACCAGCCAGCCGACCATCTGTCACCCTGCTTACTGAAGCATTCCTTCAATACACAGAGCTTACTGAAGGGGGCTCTGTCTAATAACAAGTTCGCCCAAACAACTGTTGGCGTTTCTGAAGATCGAGCGATGAGCGATACCGAGCCCGGACAGAAAACGCCTCCCCGCAAGCGACGCTGGTTCCAGTACAGCCTTCGTTCGTTGCTGGTGCTTACCCTGATCGTCGCCGCACTGAGCGCTTGGCTTGGCAAGCACATCATGCGAGCATCAACGCAGCGTCCAATCGTTGCCAAGATCGCCGCGTCTGGCGGCACCGTGGGCTACGATTACCAAATCCACCCGGAATTCAATATCGTTGATCAATCGCAAACTGCTCCGGGTTCCAAATTGGTGCGATGGGTTTTCGGCGACGACATCTACGCTACGGTCAACGTCGTGTTCCTGAACGACCCCAAGACCTCAGATGCCGACATTGTCAATCTGCACAAGCTCCCCGATCTCCTTGACGTGTCGCTGAACGGCAGAGGTGTAACCGACGCTTGCATCGACGACTTGTTGCGAATCCCGAAGCTCCGAGCCGTCGCACTGATGGATACCGGGATCACGCCTGAGGGAATTCGTCACCTTTCGTCGTGCGACGCACTTCAGTCCCTCACTGTGCTTGGCAGCAGTGTCACAGATCAACACCTACAACACCTCCCGGCCTTTCCCAATCTTCAGCACATTCAAATCGTTCGATCCTCTATGACGGACGACGGAATGAACTCGCTTGGCCAAATGGACTTGGCAACGCTCGACATATTCACAGCTCCGGCAGTCACCGACAAGGGCTTCGAATCGCTCGCCAATCTCCAGAACCTCCTGCAGCTTCGCGTACTTCGGACGGCAATGACTGATCGAGCGATGGGCACGATCGGACGCTTCAGGAAACTACGATATCTTCAATTGGACAATCACTCGTTAACGGATTCCGGGCTGCGTAACCTGTCGAGTTTGACCGAACTCGAAAAGCTACAGCTCGGCCACACGCAATTGGCGAACGATGGTCTTCGAGCGCTAAGCAACGCGAAGCAACTGCGATACCTTGACATCAGCGGAACACTTGTAACTGACGATGGGATCGGACATCTCGGCGCCTTGCCGCACCTCGAACGCATCGATCTAGGCAACACGTCCGTCACAAATGTCGGCTTACTGAAACTCGCAAAACTACCGTCGCTGAAACAGGTCGATGTGGGAATCAATAACGGCATTACGATGCAGGGTGTCGATGCCCTAAAGGCGGCACGGCCATCGTGTGTCATAGTGTGCTGGAAATTCCAGCCGAACGGTAGCGGCGACCACGTTGCCAGGGCGATTGCGCCATATTGGGCAATCTGGTATGAATAGGGCAATGCGATTCGTTGGTTCTGCCATGTTGGTGCTGGCGGACGGATCGTGGTCGCCTTGGAAGTCTGCCATGCCCAAACGAGCCTCTGCCCGTATTCAGGAGCATTTTGAAGAACTCACCGATCCACGCCGACGTAAAGTTACGCACCCGCTGATCAACATTGTCACGATCGCCATCTGCGCCGTGATCTGCGGCGCGGATGATTTCGTTTCCATCGCCGAGTATGGCCGCAAGAAGCGGAAGTGGCTGGCACGGTTCCTGGATCTCAGCAGCGGCATTCCATCCCATGACCGCTTCAATGCCGTTCTGGGCGCGATCAAGCCTGCCGAATTCGAGGCCTGCCTCTTGAGTTGGATCACCGCGTTGCATGAAATCACCGACGGCCAAGTGGTGGCCATCGACGGCAAGACTCTCCGCCGCAGCTTCGACGCTGCGACCAGCAAGTCGGCTATTCATATGGTCAGCGCCTGGGCCACCGCCAATCAGATCAGTCTGGGGCAAGTGGTCGTGGACGAGAAAAGCAATGAGATCACGGCTATCCCGCAACTGCTGAGAATCCTGGAAATCTCGGGTTGTCTGGTGACCATCGATGCGATGGGCTGTCAGACGGAGATTGCCCAAGCGATCCTTGATGCCAAGGCCCATTACGTGTTGGCGGTCAAGGAGAACCAACGTACTTTGTACGACGGCATCGCGTGGCACTTCCTCTGCCAGCGGAACGCAGACTTTACCCGCGTGGCGGTCAGCCGGCATCAAACCGACGAGAAAGGGCACGGTCGCCAGGAGCGGCGGGTCTACTTCGTCTGCGAGGTTCCCAAGGATCTTCCCGACCGGAATCGCTGGCCGAAGTTGGCCGCCATCGGCATGGCGATCAGCGACACCGTGCGCGACGGCAAGGTGTGCTATGAAGAGCGTTACTACATCCTGAGCAAGAAGCTCTCGGCGCGGCGATTTGCCGAGGCGGTCCGCAGCCACTGGTCGATCGAGAATCGTCTGCATTGGCAACTCGATGTGACGTTCCAGGAAGACCAATCCCGACTCCGCCGCGGACACGCCGACGCCAACTTCAGCATCCTCCGCCGTACAGCCTTGAGCCTACTGAAGAACAACCACACGTTGAAGGTCGGCGTGAAGAACAAACGGCTCGCCGCCGGTTGGGATGATTCCTATCTCGAACAAGTGCTCTTCGGACAGTGACTTATGGTGCAATCGCCCTGACCACGTTGCAACCAAATGATGGTCCGCCGAACAAACCGGCCAACCGGAGCGGCTACGTTTCTGGCGATTCACTCGTTAAACTGTTGGAAGGGTGATTGGTGACTCGGGGCCGTTAGTGCTGGTCCGCCGCCGCGTTACCTCAGTCGTTCGATGGAAAGAGGAATGTACACACATTGTCGGCAATTCCCCCATCTGTCCGGCCGTTCGGACCAGGAGATCCGCGCCCTCGTAGGCAACGGAATGAGGAAACGCCCGCACTTGATTCGAATCATGAAGATCAGGAATCTTGCAGTTCTTGCTGGCATGATCGTTACGGCCACTCTCCTGTGGCGCCGAGGCGGACCGGGAACCGGCAACGCAATGATGAAACTGGGGCTCGTATTGTCCATTTGTGGCATAGCGGCGACGGCCCTCATTCTTCTATGGAACCTTGTTTGGGTTAACACCGTCTTGTGGAAAGTGACGACCGAGGAGATCGTAGGATCATTGGACAGCGCGATGGACCGTGACCAGTAGAGCCTGCGGCTTCACTGGCACGTCATCGCAATCGTTATGTGGGAAAGATGATTGAACCCGATACGGCAGACCTGCAGCGATACCTTGCAAGCGACGCCGTGGTGGACTGGACTACGCCGTCGGTACTGGCAAAGGCGACGGAGCTCGCTGAGGGCGTGCAGTCCGAGGCTGCAAAGGCCCAACGCCTCTTTGAATGGGTTCGCGATGAGATTCCGCACTCCAAAGACATCAACAGCAATGTGGTCACCTGTTCGGCGAGCGAAGTTTTGCGCGCCGGGACGGGCATCTGCTTTGCGAAGAGCCATCTGCTGGCAGCACTGCTGCGTGCGGTCGAGATCCCTGCTGGATTCTGCTATCAAGTGTTGACTCGCGACGCTCCCTTCACAGGGCATGCTCTCCACGGGCTCAATGGCCTGTTCCTTCCTTCACTCGGCCGTTGGATTCGCGTCGACGCCCGCGGAAACACGGGGCAGATCAACGCACAGTTCGGAATCGAGAAAGAGCAACTCGCCTTCCCGCCAGACCCCGCGAAAGGCGAGTTCACCTATCCGACGGTCTTCGCCAGTCCTGCTCCGGAGGTGCTCCGCACATTGAGACGGTTTGCTAACCGCACGGATATGTGGCCCCATCTCCCGCAGCGACTGGAGGAAGGCAGCACACAACAACGCCTTGCGCCCGACGGCTAACCACCGCCGGTGACGGGTACTTGGGCGTCGCGTACCAACGAGGACATGTCATGAGGCGAACCACGATCGAAGGATGCCTGCGCCGGAACTTTCCCTGTGGAATGGATGCAGAAGAACCGGTTTCCTTCACACCGCATCCGTCGCCGATGAGACGGATGCGATGGTTCCCGTGAGGAAGGACTGATTGCCTTCTTCTGTCTTCACAAGGAGCCGTCCCTGAGCGTCGATGCCGAGACAGCGGCCGGCGATCCGTGGTGTCCGGTCGGTATCGATCAGTTCGATACTCTTACCCGTCGGCCAATGGTGCTGCGAGTATTCCTGAAGCCGTTCGCGGGCGACCGCCTCGGAATCCAAGGAAAGCATATCGCTCATATCATGGCAGATTTCACCAACGACATCCGTCAGTTCCCACACGTTTCCCGTGAGGTCGCTCAACGATAGGATTCGCTGGCGGAGATCCGTGGGCGCTTGGCTGCTGCCCGCATTGACATTGACCCCCACACCGATCAGATCGACCTGCGGCAAGCGTTCGCACAGCAGGCCGGCCAATTTGCGAGGGCCCACCACGAGGTCGTTGGGCCATTTCAAGCCGATCTCTGTGCACGCGGTTAGCCGTACGAGCGCCCGGCGGACGGCCAGACCTGCCAGCAACGGCGTCAGGCCCAACGGTATATGGGGATTCTGCGACATGACGAACGTGGCGGCCATGTTGCCGATGGCGGACCACCACGTGTTCGTTCCACGGCCCTTGCCGGCCGACTGGGAATCGGCGATCAGCAAGGCCGGAGCCTGGATCAGCCCGGATTCCACTTCTTGCCTTGCCCAGTCGTTCGTGCTGGCAATCACTCGTGCATGCCGCAGTTTCAGCGGTCGCGCGCAGATCTCGAGACGACTGAGGTCGTACGGTGAGTCGAGGTCCTGGGACATTGCAGATCCTAGTGCGAGTCGCACTCAACTGTAACGTTCGTGGCGGCGTGTTTCTGCAGTTTCGAAAGCGCATTACACGCTACAGTTGCGCCGAACGCGATCTAGTTTTCCAACACGACGAGCAGATCGCCCGCAGCAACAACACTTCCCGTATCGACCAGAACCTCGCCAATCGTGGCATCCCGCGGCGCGTAAACGGCCGCCTCCATCTTCATCGCCTCAAGCGACAGAATCCCCTGCCCCTTCTTAACTTCGTCGCCTTGGCTCACGTTCACCCGGGTCACTTTGCCGGGCATGGGCGCGGCCACGTGACGAGGATCATCGGGATCGGCCTTGGGATGCACGTGCAGATCGCCCTCGACCGAATGATCGGCGACTCGCACGGCGCACGGCTGGCCGTTGAGCTCGAAAAACACCGTACGCGTACCGTCTTCGTGAACGTCACTCACAGTGAGGAAAGTGACGATCAGCGACCGGCCCGGCTCGATCTCGATGGCGATTTCCTCTCCAATCTCAAGACCATAGAAGAACGGACGGGTGGGAATGATCGAGGTGTCGCTGAACCTCTTGCGATGCTCGGTGAAGTCGAGAAAGACCTGCCGATACAACAGGTAGGAAAGGACCTCGCGATCAGAAGGTTCGTGCCCTGTCTTCGCTTTCACATCCTGGCGCGCCTTGGCAAAATCCTCCGCCTCGAGTTTCGCCCCCGGTCGATGATCAAAACCTTGAACGCCTGCCGAATCGAGCACGATCTTGCGGATCTCTTTGGGCCATCCCTCCTCCGGTCGACCCAGCATTCCCTGCATCATCTCCACGACGCTCTTGGGAAAGCTCAGGTGACGCTTCGGGTTGAGAACATCCTCCGTCGTCAGGTTGTTGTGAACCATGAACATGGCCATGTCCCCAACCACTTTGCTGGAAGGGGTGACCTTCACGATATCGCCGAACAACTGATTGGCCGCAGCATAGGCCGCGCAGACTTCCTGCCAACGGTCGCGCAACCCCAGGCTGGCCGCCTGCTGCCGGAGATTCGTGAACTGCCCGCCGGGCATCTCATGTTGATAGACTTCGCTGCTCGGAGACTTGATGTCTTCTTCAAACGGATAATAGAGCCTGCGTACGTCCGCCCAGTAGTCACTCAGCCGATCGAGACTCTCCAGCGAGAGACCGGTTTCGCGCTGGGTGTGCATCAGGGCCGCCACCACCGAATTGAGGCAGGGCTGACTCGTCATGCCGCTCATCGACGATAGGGCCCCGTCGGCGATGTCCACGCCGGCGTCCGCCGCGCGGAGAATGCTGGCGGCGTTCACGCCACTGGTGTCGTGCGTATGGAAATGGATAGGCACTCCCACTTCCTGGCGCAAAGCCCTGATGAGTTGGTACGCCGCGGGAGGTTTGCACAACCCTGCCATGTCCTTGATGGCAATGATGTGCGCGCCGAGCGATTCCAGCTCTTTGGCCATCTTGAGGTAATAGTCGAGATTGAATTTGCTGCGCCGAGGATTGAGGATGTCACCGGTGTAGCAAATGGCAGCTTCACAGACGGCCGAGGTCTCTTCCCGCACCGTCTTCATGGCGACCTTCATGTTTTCGACCCAGTTGAGCGAGTCGAAGATGCGGAAGATATCAATTCCCTCGGCCGCGCTCGTACGGATAAATTCCCGCACCACATTGTCGGGATAGTTGGTGTAGCCGACTGCGTTGCTGGCCCGCAACAGCATCTGGAAAGGAATGTTGGGGATCTTCTTGCGAAGTTGAGCCAGTCGTTCCCAAGGGCACTCCTGCAGAAAACGCATCGCCGTATCGAAGGTGGCCCCACCCCACATCTCCAGGCTGAACAACTCCGGCAGCAAGTGGGCGATGCAATCGGCAACCTTCAGCATGTCGAACGAACGGAAGCGGGTCGCCAGCAGCGACTGGTGGGCGTCGCGCATGGTCGTGTCGGTAAGCAGAAGCTGTTTTTGTTCCCGAACCGAGGCGGCAAACTTCTCCGGTCCGACTTCGAGAAGTTTCTGCCGCCAGCCGGGCGGCGGCGGAAGCAGTCTGGGATAGTGCGGCACGGCCGGAGAGGGGAGCGTCTTCGCGCGATCGACCTTGCCCTTCACATCCGCCCGTCCGTTGACGATGACGTCCCCCAGGTAGTTCAGGATCGGAGTCGAACGCTCTTCGCGGAGTTTGAGATCGAAAAGCTGCGGGGTGGAGTCAATGAAGGTCGTCGTGGCATCGCCCGAAACAAATGTCGGATGCAGGATCAGGTTTTCGAGGAATGGAATATTCGTCTTCACGCCGCGCACGCGGAACTCGCGGAGAGCTCGATCCATGCGGCGTACGGCCTTTTCGAGCGTGCTGCCCCAAGCCGTGAGCTTGACGAGCAGGGAGTCGAAATACGGTGTGATCATCGCCCCGCTGTAGGCCGTACCGGCGTCCAGCCGAATCGCGAAGCCGCCCGGCGATCGATAGGTTACCAACCGGCCATAGTCCGGGATGAAGTGGTTTTCCGGGTCTTCCGTGGTGATGCGGCATTGCAAGGCATAGCCATTGGCTCGCACGTTCTCCTGGAGCGGGACTGCAACGGGTTCCTCGTGCATGTCGAGCCCCTGAGTAATCAGAATCTGGCTGCGCACGATGTCGACCTCGGTCACCATCTCGGTAACGGTGTGTTCCACTTGGACTCGCGGATTCACCTCGATGAAGTAGAACTCGTGCGTATCCAGATCCACCAGGAATTCGACGGTCCCTGCGCATACATAGTCGATTTCGCGACACAACCGCACCGCTGCCTCACAGATGTTCCGCCGCAATTCCTGCGGCAGGTTGATGCTCGGGGCGACTTCGACCACCTTCTGATGGCGACGTTGCACGGAGCAGTCTCGCTCCCACAGATGGACAAGATGCCCATGATGATCGCCGAGGATTTGCACCTCGATATGCTTGGCGCGCTCGATGTAGCGTTCGATGAAGACGTCGCCCTTGCCAAATGCCGCACCGGCTTCGCGTTGCGCTTCGGCCAGCTTTTCGTCCAACTCACCCGGGTCACGGACGACGCGCATACCGCGTCCGCCTCCGCCGAAGCTGGCTTTCAGAATGAACGGATAACCGACCTTCATCGCCTCTTCGCGCACCGTCTTCGGATCGGACAGTGTCTGTGCCGAGCCAGGGACCGTCGGTACGCCGGCTTTCCTGGCAAGTCGCTTGGCAGCGGTCTTGTCCCCCAGCATTTCGAGATGCTCTGGGCGAGGACCGACGAAGGCGATGCCCGCCTCAGCGCACGCCCGAGCGAGATCGGGGTTCTCCGACAGAAATCCGTAGCCGGGGTGGATCGCATCCACCCCGTGCTCGATAGCGATATCCATCAGGGCGGGGATGTTGAGATAGGATTTGACCGGCTCGCCACCCTGCTCGGGCCCGATCAGATATGCTTCCTCGGCCTTCAGGCGATGCAATGAAAAGCGATCTTCATGACTGTATACGGCAACGGTGCGGAGCCCGAGTTCACTAGCCGCGCGGATGACACGGATGGCGATCTCGCTTCGATTGGCAACCAGCAGTTTCTTCATGGTGTGTTGATTCCTGGGAAAGGACGCGACGTCTTGCCCGTGCCCTCAGCCAGGTATGAAAGCGGAAATGCGCCGGTGGTCGACGACCCAGCCTGGGGGGCGCAGAATACCCAGAAGGCGAACACGGTAGCGAACAGGCAAATCCGCCAGATCCCTCGGCGGTCCCCCGCATCCACATTCTCAACCTCTTATGTTAGGCCGTCGCCCCTCCTGAGCAAGCCCGGTGGTCACCCAGCGACCAGATCGTCCCGATCACCGGGCCACCTCGCGCGTGAACACCAGCGCGACACGAGTGGCGACACTTCAGCCGACTGACGCGAAATGTATGGACTTGTGCCATGCACACGAACGTTGCCCAGGAAGTGCACCAGCCCGTTTCGGTCCGTTCCGCCCACAGGGCCAAAACATGTCATCATTACGACGATATCCACTCCCCGGCCTATCGACCGAAATCAGCCTGTCCCTCAAATGGCATCGCCCAAACGACTCTCACTGTCGGCAATCCTTCGCATGTGAGGCTCACTCGGCCGGCAGCAGTTGGGCATCGGGCCGGGGCGGACCATCGTAGGGTCGGGCCCCGTGGTGCTGTCCGCGGGCCGGTCCGACCGACAACTCGGCGGGATCGGTCGTCGTCGGGGCCTCCAGGAAACCGTGATACCGCCCCATCCAGTAGTCTTCCAGGAAGCCGGTCGGGTACGAGATCCGCCGACTGTTGCCGCCGCCGTCGTACGAACGCGTGTAGCGAGTGTCGCCCTGCATGCAGATCTCCCGCGCCGACATGCCGCGAGTGCCATTGCCGTAGGGAACATAGCCCCGTTCCGGCATCAGGTCGCTACGGCACGAGTTCTCGTAGTTGTGCTCCACGCAGTCCAACGGCATTTCCCTAAGATACTGGACGCCCCGGTCCAGTTCCCCGTCGTTGCCCGTGATGGCGCTGTAGATGAAGTTGAACCAGCAGACGTGCTCCATGCGCTTGATCTCCCAGCTTCGCTCCAGGCTCCTCAGGTATAGCGACCGGAGCGCGGGATCGTCGATGTAGCGGAACAACGTGTAGTACGCCTCGAACGACAGCTCGTCATCCCAGGGGGCGATCTCCTTGGGCGGAAAAACGATCCGTTGGTCCACCACGTACTTCGAATAGCCCCATTTGATCGTTTGCTGCAGACCCTCGCGGAATCTCGCGTCGCCGCTCATCGCCAGCGCGGTGAGCATGAAGGTCTGCGCCTGCATCGAGTTCAGGCCGCGGCCGTACCAGCCGTACGGGCGCAGCAGGTAGTCCGGATCCCAGCGACCCCAGCGCGTCGGCTTGCCATCCATGTCGCGCAAGACCCAACCGTTGTCCAGAATATGCTTCGCGATGCGCACCAGATGTTCCTTGGCCCGCTTCTTCTCGGCCCCTTGTGCCACGAGATCGTGGAAGATCGACACGGCGTAGAAGTGGGCGATGATCTCGTCGCTCGACGTGTCGCCCTTCCAGTACCAAAGACCGTCGGCCGTCGGATACCACTTCGCCGGCAACCCGCCCGATCCCCCTTTGCTGCGCTGGTCCATGTCGCCCTTGGTCGACCAGATGGCACGGGCCACGAAGCCCTCCTTGCCTGTAATCGCTTCCAACCAGATCATCGCCTTGAACGAATCTAGCGCGGCCTGCCGCGCCGACTCGTCCTTGGTCACGGCGTACTTGAAGCACATGGCGGCGAGATACCCGGCCGTGTGGCCGCCGTCGTTGTCGCTGATCTCGCGAATCCAGCCCTTGTCCTTGCCACCCCAGTAGAGCAGGTGGATGAACCCCAGACGCTTCATCCCCCACTCGTCCAGATAGCGTTCGTAGTAGGCGGCCTTCTTCTGAAGCGTGAAGGGCTCGTAGCGAATGATGCCGATCCCGCGATCCGTGGCGATGCACACAACCCGGTCACCCACGGCGATGCCGTGTACGTTGTCGCCCGGTAGCCACAGGTCCGCGCCGAAGTAATGCCAGTCGTCCTTGAGCATGCGGATCGCCCCCTTCGTCGTCCCGATCCACACATCGCCGTCAAAGCCCTCGGCCAGGCAGGTCGTGTCTTCGTAAGGAAGGCCGTCGGTCCCCTTCAGCGACGTCAGCGCCGTCCCGCGCAGAACCCCCACGCCTCGGTCGGTGGTCACAAGCAGCCGGTTGCCCAGCGAGAGCATGTCGCGCACCTTGGGCGAAGGAAGCTCGCCCCACTGCACGAACTGGTCGTCCACCTTGTTCCCGTCCAGCACGACCAACCGGCCCGGACGCAGCACGTGCAGTGTGCCGCTGTACGACGCGATCCGCACGATCGGTCCCAGGCCGACCGGATCGAGCAGAACCTGCGAGCCGTCTTCCATGTCCATCGTGAAATCGCCGGTGCCATAGCCTCCCTTGGGCTTGATGTCTACCAGCCGGTCGTTCTCCAGCCGGTAGATCGCCTCTTTCGTGGCGGCGTGCAGCTTGCCCAGGTGCATCGCCAGATGCACGAACACCTGGTCATCGATCTTCTCCCACTTCTTCTCGAAGCGAAACAGCCCCGCATCGGTCAGCGCCCAAAGCGTGCCGTCCGGAACTTGCAGCGAGCGAACCTGTTGAGGTGCCGCCGACATCCGCTCCAGGCGGTCCTGGCGGACAACGTAGATCTCCCGATCGACGACCGCGTAGCAGGTCCCGTCGCAAATCGCCACGGACGTCACCGGCCGCTCGGTGGGAATCCTGGCGCCGACCTCCTGCAAGTAGACGCTATCAGCCACCGGCTTCCACCGCGTGCGCTCCGTGCGAAACAACGGATCGGCAAACGCACTTCGGCCTATCACCAGCACGCCCACCAACACCACACCACGGCAAAGCCAGGAACGGATCATCGAAAAACCCCCGTTGCAGAAGACGAGCCAAAATGCCCACTCAAATCGACAAGCATCTGGTCTCCAAGAACGCCGAGACCCCTGTTCCACATTGTAGTTGCACCGAGCACCACGTCAAAACGATTGCCCAGATCCAGCGTCCGAAGGGACGGTCGGGTCAAGCTCTTCTAGCCGCGCCGAAGTCGGAAGCACGGCACGCCAACTCGGGTCGCCGCGTCTGCGCCGTCAGTGCGTTGTTCAATACGATTCACGCGACAGACACGCTTAACTTCTCGCCACATGCATTCCTGAACAACCAGTCTGCACCGCTCCAGACAACCACCGGGGCAGGCGACGGCCTCTGGAGCCCGGTTGTCGACGAAATACCGGGCGCCAACTGGCAGGTCGGCAGCGACTCTGCTAACCTGAAGAGACGTTGTTGCTCGGGGGGATTCAAACAACGTTGAAGCGGGCACTGCCGTGTAACGGATGGTCACGATCGTCTTCGGCGTGAAAGGATCTGCGACGATGTCATTCGAGAACAATCGCGTGTTCGTGTTCATGTTGACCCTGCTCGTCGCTGTGCCTGCCGGGTCCACCGGCATTGCCGCCGAGAAGAACATCGTCGACTTCCGCTATTCGCCGCCACAGTGGCAAACGGCAATCTGTTTTCCCGACGATCCTCGGAAGACGTTGGTCGATCAGAGCGGCGAGTTGCTCTATCACTATGGACAAGGCGGACGCGAATTCGGTACGCGAGTCTCCGTCAAGGTGGTCGAAGCGGCCGTCTGGCAGAAACAGCAACTCCTTTCGCCGCGTGTTCCGATCGTGATGACGTACCGAACTGCCGACGGCCTGAACATCGTCGAGGAAGCGGTGGCCATTGCCAAGTCGCCGCCGCCCAAACCGACTGCCCGTGCTGACATGCTGCTCGTACACGTGACCAACACCGGCAAGAAGGCTCGCACGCTGCGACCGGAGTTGATCGTCGACACCACGCTCGCCCTCCAGAAGCAAGACGAACGCCTTGGGGTCGGCGATGGCGAGGCGGTCATTTCTTCGCTGAAGATGATTGAGCCCGCGCACGGTAATCAGATCCCGTTGGAAACACTAACGGTCCAACCGGACGAGACCGCGACCTTCTGCATTGTCAGCGGCGGCAGCGAGGGAATCGCCGACTGGCCAAAAACCGTGGCGGATGCTCGGGCCGCTCGCGAGGCGGCCGTTGCCTATTGGCAGTCCGTCGCTCTCCCCTTCAGCCGTATCGAGGTGCCGGATGCCGGGATTCAGGCCCTGGTCGACTCCTCCATCCGCAATATATGGCAGGCCCGCGAGATCAAAAAGGGCCTGCCGGCGTTCCAGGTTGGGCCGACCTGCTATCGCGGTCTCTGGATCGTCGACGGCGCCTTTCTGCTGGAGGCCGCGACGATTCTCGGCGCTGGAGACCAGGCACGCAACGGCGTCGCCTACGAGTTGACTTTCCAGAAGCCCGACGGCCGCATCGAGGTGATCAAGGATTTTTCCAAAGAAAACGGCATTGTGCTCTGGACGTGTGTACGTCACGCACGTCTCACGCAGGACAAGGCATGGCTCCATTCGGTGTGGCCGAAGCTGGAGCAGATTGCCGAGTACATCAAGACACTTCGCCAAACGACGCTCTCGAACGAGTCACCACTCGACGATGGATTGGTACCAGCCGGATTTACCGACGGTGGCATCGGCGGCATCCACGACGAATACACCAACCCGTACTGGAATCTGGTCGGGCTTCGCGCATTCGTGCAAGGCGCCCATTGGCTCGGCAGGACCGACGGGGCCGCCGCATGGGAGAACGAATACGCAGATTTCCTGGCGGCTTTTCGCAAGGCCGCGGCGCGCGACATGAGCAAGGACTCCCGTGGCAATGCCTATCTGCCCATCTTGATGGGCGAGCAAGGCGGCAAGGAATCACCCCAGCGCGGGCAATGGGGCTTCTGCCACGCCGTCTATCCCGGCCAAATCTTCGCCAAGGACGATCCTCTCGTGGCCGGCAACATGGCCATGCTCGAAGCCACGGAACGCGAAGGATTGGTCTTCGGAACCGGCTGGGACGCGACGGGCATTTGGAACTACTTCGCCTCGTTCTACGGCCACGCCTGGCTCTGGCAGGGCAACGGCCCCAAGGCGGCCGAGGTCCTCTACGCCTACGCCAATCACGCCGCCCCAATGCTCGACTGGCGCGAGGAGCAATCCCTCAAGGGCGAACACTTCCGCAAGGTGGGCGATATGCCGCACAACTGGGCTAGCGCCGAGTTCATCCGACTCACCGTCCATCTACTCGCGCTGGATCGTGGCGACGAAATGCATCTGCTCGAAGGCATGCCTGCGGAGTGGCTCGGACCGGGCATGGTCACCAAGCTGCATGGCATCGCCAGCACTTTCGGCCCACTGCACTTGGCGGTACAGGTTGCGAAGGACGGCAAGACCGCCACAGTTGAAGTGAAGCCGCTGGCCGCAAACTGCAAGACGATCGTCGTCCATTTGCCCAACGGTGCCACGCGTCATATCTCCGCACAGAAAGGTGGAAGAATCGAGTTCCCCGTCGACGCGAGTGCGCCAACGAAATGAGCGCAACTGCAAAGGCCGGAAACCATCGCGCCCAGTGCTCTGCTGACGAGAAACGGTTGCCGATCAAGCAATCAAGGGCTATTCTCGGGGTTTGGAGCCGAGGAACAAATGACGATCGCACAATATAAGGAATCCCCTTTGCAATCCCGCCAGGCTTCGTAGAGGTGTAGACTCGCCATATCCGTGCGTTACGCCCTCGCGCGCGAGCACAGCCCCACACCCACCACGCCATCCCGGAGATCCCCATGAGCAACCAGCCTTGTATTGCCGCCGTCTTCCTGGGCACACTGACCATGCTCACCATGCCGGGTCCGTCGCTCTCGGCGGCCGACAACCCAGCCGGCCCCGTGCCCAGCTTCCATGGAGAGATCACGTCGGTCGAAACCAAGGCCGACATGCCGGAGGCCGACCTCACAGTTCCTGTGCCCTCGCAACGCGACATCGATCTGGTGGCGATGGCGCGGTGGGCGCTCGAGGCCCTGCGCAGGAATCCGCGGCCGGCGCTGGGCTATGAATGCCGTTTCTCGATCAGCCTGCTGGCCTATCCTCCAGCGCCTGGGCCGACCGATCACGACACCATAACAGCCGGCGACACCGAAAACCGGATGGACTGGGAGTTCAGCCGAATGAAGGAAATGTGCGGAGATGCCTCCGCCGATGAGATGGCGAGGGGCGTGCGGCAGAGGATCATGGGACACCTGCATCCCGATGGTCTCTGCTGGGTTCCAACCGCTGCGTTCGCACGACTTCCGGGCAGTTGGGCCAATCATTGGACGACGGGCAAGCTGTTGGTGAGCCTCTGCGACGATTACCGGCGAAGCAAGGACGAGGCGTTGCGTCCCGTGTGCCGTAAGATGTTCGAGGCCCTGCGACGGCGAGCCGACTGGAGCGATGGCCGCGCCTACTATGCGGGCGGCAACAGTTGTTGGAACGATCACGGTTGGGCGATTACCGATGCCTCGCCGTACAGCCCCGCGATGCTGCTGATCGCGATCGCCACCTATGCCCACACATTCGGGGATCGCGAGGCGTTGGACTTCGCCGTGGCGGTGACCGAGGGCGAGATGGCCTCCGAACAGTGGGAACACTGGATTCTTCGAGATCCCAGCAAGCTTACCGACGAGCAGAAGGCCCAGGCCAAACTGACCAGCAGCATCGCCATTTGGCCTACGGCCCCCGCGAACACCAACCTGAGCGTGCGCGCCGACGGGTCCTTCGACCACCACAGCCACATGCGAGGTCATCAGGGTTGGGGCATGGCCCAGGTGGCCGTGCTAACCCACGAGCCTCGGTTGGTGGCATGGTGCAAACGACTCCTCGATTTCTTCCTCGCGCGCGGGACCGACTTCGGCTGGATTCCCGAATCGATGACCTATCCGCAGCGGTCGGAAACTTGCGCTGTGGCCGACGTGATCAGCATGGCAGCATGCATGGCCGAGTGCGGATATCCGGAATACTGGGACACGGTCGAGCGGTTCGTGCGCAACTACATCCGCGAGGCCCAGTTCTTTCTCGCGCCAGACTATGAAGACCTCTATCGCAAGCTTCATCCGGGCGAGGAGGGGGAAAAGGGGCTGGCCATGGCCCGCGAGTTCGAGGGTGGTTTCCAGGGCGCGATGGGCATCAACGACCGCTGCTACGCGAATACGACGATGGACATGATGGGCTGCTGCGTACCGGAAGGGATGCGTTCCATTCACACGGCTTGGAACAACACGGTCGTGCGCCGCGGTGCCGCAGTCTATGTGAACATGAGCCTCGATCGCGATGCTCCGGAAGCGAAGATTACATCGTTCCTGCCATACACGGGACGCGTCGATATCACGGTCAAAACGGCGGCCGATTTTCACTTCCGTCCTCCCGTCTGGGCCGTGAAAGAGCAGATCAAGGCCTATCGCAATGGGAAGCCCGTCGAAGTCGAGTGGAAGGGCTCCTATGTAGTCTTCCCTGCGGCCGCTTCAGGCGACAAGCTGACCGTCATCTACCCGCTGATTTCCTTTGTGCAGAAACAGCACATCCAAGGCGCGCCCGGCGAGCCCGGTCGCACAATCACCGTTCACTGGCTGGGCAACACCGTCCTGAAGCTCGAACCGACAGGCGAGAAGCTGCCCCTATATCAGCACGTGCCGCGACCGCTGCCGCCACTGGCGGGCTCTTGAAAAGAGCTGGAAGTGAGCAAGATCACGCGGCGCCGAGCAGACGCAACTTCCAAGACGAGCGCTTCGCCTGCTCCACTGCGGCGCCGAGTTGCCGCGACGTGCAAAACTCGACCGGGCGCGGGGCGGCGGCGAGAATTCCAGCTGGGGCCGGTAGGGCGACGAGCAGGAACGCGGCCAGTGAAGGTGACCGATTCGAGAAAGCGTGTCGATTGGGCTGACCGCGTCCGGGAATTGGTCGATGAATGGTATCCTGACGCACGGAAGCTCGTGCTGGTGATGGACAATCTGAACACGCATTCGATCGGCTCTCTCTATGAGGCGTTTTCGCCTGACGAGGCGGCGCCGGATTGCGAAACGATTGGAGGTCCATTACACGCCCAAGCACGGCAGTTGGCTCAACATGGCCGAAATCGAACTGAGCGTTCTCACCCGACAATGCCTGAGCGGTCGGATTGCCAACATGACCACGCTCGCCGCTCGCACCACAAAATGGAAACACGATCGCAACGCAGCCGAAGCCACCGTCCATTGGCAATTCACCACCCGAAAGGCACGTACCAAGCTCAAACAGCTCTACCCTGAACCAAAAAAAGTGACTGAGCACTAGAACTGGTTTCATAACTATCCGAGCGGGAACAACACCACAACATCTTGTGTCTGGTTGATTGCTAGCACTACCACATGCAGCCCCATCGGGAGTTGTGAAACAACGTGTGGCCACGTACTTCCATGAGGCACTGGTCAAGATGTATGTGAGGGCGGAAAAGAACTGATCGACGCGATTTGCTCACAGTGGGCGTGTAGCCTTCGGCTGTAATGGTCAAGTGCCGGTTACTACACATGAACAGGACTTTCCTGTCTATCCACTGTTCGTCCGTCTCGGCCGCGTTTTGCCTGTTCGGGCTCTCGTATTTGTTCATGTCAAGGGTGAGTCATGTTACTGCCGAGCGGATCACCGTTCCGGCGGTAGTAGCTACCCTTGCCGCTCTCGGCTGGTTGAGCGGATTCGGATTGTTGATCGGGTCGCGCGGTTGCTCGAAGGGCCTTGTGGCTGTCGCAGTGTTGTCAGTTGCCGTCTTCGTGCTGTTCATCATGTGCTTGTAGCCCCGGCCCACTATCCACTAGCCACCAGCCACTTCCCAATCGTTCTAGGCGGTGGCGGCGCGGGGGATGGAGGTGTGGGGGTCGTTGAAGACGCGGATGGCGCGGGGGACGACGTAGACTTCGCCGCCGGGGATGATTCTGAGGGTTTGGAAGTGCTGATGGGAGATCTCGGCCTGGAGGGGCTCGCCGGAGGCGGCGAGAAGCTCGAGGCGGACGTTGGCGCCGGCCGAATGGATGCGCAGGACGGTGGCTTTGAAGCTGGGGGCGCCGTTGGGGACGTTTTGGATATCGAGATCGTGGGGGCGGATGTAGATCAGGGCGGGTTCGCCGTGGCCGTCGCGGTGTTCGGGGGCGTCGAGCTCCATGTTGCCGAAGAGGACCTTGCCGTGTTCGAGGCGTCCGTGGAAGTTGTTCACGGCACCGAGGAAGTTCATGACGAAGCTGGACGCGGGGCGGTGGAAGACTTCGTTCGGGGTGCCGACCTGTTCGATGCAGCCTTGATTCATGACCGCGACGTAGTCGGCCACTTCGAGGGCTTCGTCCTGGTCGTGGGTGACGAAGACACTGGTGACGTGGAGTTCGTCGTGGAGTCGCCGTAGCCACTTGCGCAGCTCGACGCGGACCTTCGCGTCGAGGGCGCCGAACGGCTCGTCGAGGAGGAGGACGCGGGGCTCGACGGCCAACGCGCGGGCCAGGGCGACGCGCTGGCGCTGGCCGCCGGAGAGCTGGTGAGGATAGCGGTCGGCCATGCTTTCCAATTGGACGAGCTTGAGCAGCGCGACGACCTTGCGACGGATGGCGAACTCGGCGGGGCGGAGCTTGCGGGGGCGCACGCGGAGGCCGAAGGCGATATTCTCGAAGACGCTCATGTGGCGGAAGAGGGCGTAGTGCTGGAAGACGAAGCCGACACGGCGATCGCCGACACCGCGGTCGGCGACGTCCTCTTCGTCGAAGAAGATCGGCCCGCTGCCGGCGTCGGGTTCTTCGAGGCCGGCGATGATCCGCAGGAGGGTCGTCTTGCCGGAGCCGGAGGGGCCAAGGAGGGCCACCAGTTCGCCGGAGGGCACCTTGAGGCTGATGTCGTTGAGGGCGACGAAGGAGCCGAATCGTTTGGTGATATTGCGGACTTCAATGCTCATGCAGACACCTTTTCCGTGGGATCTTCGTCGGGCTTCAAGAGCGAGTGGAGCGTCTTGCGCTCGACGAGTGTTTTCAAGACGAGGGTGACGATGGCCAGGCAGGCCAAGAGCGAAGCCACGGCGAAGGCCGCGGAGGAGTGGTATTCGTTGTAGAGGATATCGACCTGGAGTGGCATGGTGACCGTTTCGCCGCGGATTTTTCCGGAGACGACGAGCACAGCGCCGAACTCACCCATGGCGCGGGCGTTGCAGAGGATCACGCCATAGAGCAGGCCCCATTTGATATTGGGAAGGGTGACTCGCCAGAAGATCTGCCAGCCGTTGGCGCCCAGCACGCGCGCGGCGAGCTCCTCTTCGGCGCCTTGGGCTTGCATGAGGGGGATGAGTTCGCGGGCGACGAAGGGGAAGGTGACAAAGGTGGTCGCGAGGATGACGCCCGGGATGGCGAAGAGGACGGTGACGCCGTGATCGGTCAGCCAGGGGCCGAGGGCGCTGCTGCGTCCGAGGAGGAGGACGAAGACGAGCCCGGCGATGACCGGCGAGACGGCGAACGGCAGGTCGATCAGGGTGATCAGGAGGGACTTGCCACGGAAGTCGAACTTGGCGATGCACCAGGCGGCTGCCACGCCGAACACTACGTTGAGCGGCACCGAAATGGCGGCCGTTATGAGCGTGAGTTGGATGGCGGAGAGCGTTTCGGAATCGAACAAGGACTTGAGATAGATCTTCCAACCCTGTTCCAGCGCCTGGACGAAGACGGCGGCCAAGGGGAGGAGCAGGAACAGGCTCATGAACGCGACGCTGATGGTGATAAGCAACCAGCGGGTCGGCGTGCTCTCGCTGGTGCGGGCATGGACCGGGGCAACGTACGTGTTCGGCGTCATCGTCGCGGCACTAGACATGAGACGTTTCTCGGGGATTCGTGGGGCGCTCGGCTATCGCAGTTGCAACTGCCGGCCCTGATTCCATCGCTGCAGCAGGTTGATGAAAAGGAGCAGAGTGAAGGAAGCCACGAGCATTACCAGAGCGATGGCCGTGGCGCCGGTATCGTCGAACTCTTCGAGCTTCATGCGGATGAGGTGCGGGGCGATTTCGGTCTTCATCGGCAAGCTGCCGGAGATGAAGATCACCGAGCCGTATTCGCCTAAGGCCCGGGCCAGAGCCATGGCGAAGCCGGTGAGCAGGACGGGGAGCACCGTGGGAAAGATGACGCGGCGGAACGTTTGCCAGCGGCTCGCGCCCAGGCTGGCGGCGGCTTCTTCCAACTCGGCGTCGAGATCTTCCAAGGTGGGCTGGAGCGTGCGAACGACGAAGGGGAGGCCGATGAAGGTCAGCGCGACGATGACGCCGATCCAGGTACACGACACGTGAATTCCCAGCGGTTCCAGGTAGCGGCCGAGCCAGCCGTTTGCATCGTAGAGGGAGATCAGCGCCAGGCCGGACACGGCGGTCGGAAGTGCGAAGGGGAGATCGACGATGGCGTCCAGCAGCTTGCGACCTGCAAAGCGGTAACGGACGAGGACCCAGGCGACGGTGAAACCGAAGACAGCGTTGATCGAGGCTCCGACGAACGCCGCCAGGAAGCTTAGCCGATAGGAGGCGAGCACGCGGGGTTCGGTGACCGTTTCCCAGAAGTGACCCCAAGTCATGCGGGTGCATGTCAGTACGAGCGCTGCCAACGGGATGAGGACGATGAGGCAGAGATAGAAGAGCGTGACGCCCATGGTGAGGCCAAACCCGGGCAGCACACTGCGGCGATGGAATTGGAACTTCATGGCACGGGGCGCGTTGGAGGTCGGATGAACGGACAGAACGAAAAGGAAACCGTTGTTTCGACGGGATGCCTGGATTACTTGGCCGGAGTGCCTTTGTAGGCGTCGTCGAAGGTGCCGCCGTTGACGAAATGCTCTTTCTGGGCTTTTTCCCAGCCGCCGAAGACGTCGTCGACGGTGAAGAGTTCGACCTTGGGGAACTGGGTTGCGTATTTCTCGGCGACCTCGGGGAGAGAGGGCCGGTAGAAGTGTTTGGCGGCAATCTCCTGGCCTGTCGGCGAGTAGAGGAACTCGAGGTAGGCCTGGGCTACCTTGCGGGTGCCGTGCCTGTCGACGACCTTATCGACGATGGCCACAGGCGGCTCGGCAAGGATGCTGACGGAGGGGACGATGATTTCAAACTTCCCCGTTCCTATTTCCTTGACCTGCAGGAGGGCTTCGTTTTCCCAGGCGAGGAGGACATCGCCCCGTCTGCGAGTGACGAAGGTGTTCGTGGCATCGCGTGCGCCGGGCTCCAATGTGGGGAGCTTGTCGTGATGGAAGACGGTACCGACGAACTGACGAGCCTTCTGTTGGGCCTTGGCGACGGCGTCCTTGGCGGCCGGATCTTTGAGCTTGTCGAGGTTGCCGAGTTCCCGTTTCAGGGCGTATCCCCAGGCGGCCAGATAGTTCCAGCGAGCGCCGCCGGAGGTCTTGGGGTTGGGGGTGATGATTTCGACGTCGGGCTTGGTCAAGTCGCTCCAGTCGTGGATTGCCTTGGGGTTGCCCTTGCGCACGAGGAGGATGATCGTCGACGTGTAGGGGGAGCTGTTGTGCGGCAAACGAGTCTGCCAGTCCTTGGCCAGCAGGCCGGCCTTTTCGGCGATGGCGTTGATGTCGGGTGCGAGGGCCAGGGTGACGACATCGGCGTCGAGCCCATCAATGACGGCACGGGCCTGGCTGCCGGAGCCGCCGTGGGTGTGTCGGGCATCGAGCGTCTGGCCGGTCGTCTTCTTCCAGTGTTCGGCGAAGACGGGGTTGAGCTCGGTGTAGAGCTCGCGGGTCGGGTCGTACGAGACGTTCAGCAGCTTGATGGTATGCGGCTCTTGGCTGGCCGCGGGGTTGGAGCCATCGTTCTGAGGCGTTTGGCGGGCGCAGCCAGGACCGAGCACCAGGACGGTGCCTAGCAGGAGAGCGATGAACGCGATCGGGGTGCGATGGCTCACGAGAATTCCCTTCTCTCTGGAGACTCCTTGAACGGGCCAAGAGGTATGGCCGCGGATCTTATCGCAAATGGAATGCCGGTTGCCGTAGCTGGCCGCTACCGATGCCGGCGCGGGCCGGTGAATGGGACATTTGCGTCGGTCGACGGGATCTCCAACTGTCGTCCTGACAATGAGTAACGGCACGGAGACGGGCATCCTCATGCAGGGACAAATGGTGACCGATGGCAATGGGCAGCCGTCTTAAAGGCCATCATATTTTACGGATTCTTGGTTCGCGCCCGTGAAATAAGATGGTTTTGCCCATGGAATTTGCTAGAATGGTCCGGTAGCGAGGCTGGAAGGTATGGAACGGTTCCAAGCGATGTTGGTCGACGTGTGGCGGGAGGCGTGCCGGCACATTCGTATCGACGAGTCGGCGGCGGCGATTGGCGAGATCCTGGCGAGTCGGACGCCGCTGGACCAGTTGTTGGTGCGGCGAATCGATGTGGGCCGCTGCTGCCTGGAGACGGTGGCGGTGGCATCGAGGCAGCCGGGACCGTGCCTGGAGCAAGGTCGGGCAGAGTGGTCGCAGGAGGAACTGAATCGGGTTCTGGCCTGGTGCGGCCGAAGGGGTGTTTTGGCCCGATGCGGAGATCAGGGAAAATCGCCGGAGCTTGAGTTGGTCGTGCCGCCGGAGCTGACGGGCGATGTGCTGGCCGGGGCGCTTTGCGATCAGCATGGGCCATCGGGGGTGCTCGTGCTGGGGGCGCGGAACGGCAACCGTTTTGAAGACGCCCATTACAGGATGGCCGAGGCGCTGTTGGAACCGTTTTCGGTGGCGCTGGAGAACGATCAGCGGTTGCGCGATATGGCGGCACTGCGCGAGGCGGCCGAGGCTGACCGGCGCTCGCTGTTGAATCGATTGGGGCGGCAGTCGTTGGGGGATACGATCGTAGGCGAGGAAGTGGGCCTGCGCGAAGTGATGGATCGCGTGGAGTTGGTCGCGCGGTCCGACGTTCCGGTGTTGATCTTCGGGGAGACGGGAACGGGCAAGGAGTTGATCGCGAGGGCGATCCACATGCGATCGCAGCGCGCGTCGGGGCCGTTCATGCGGGTGAATTGCGGAGCCATTCCGTCGGAGCTGATCGACTCGCAATTGTTCGGCCACGAGCGAGGGAGTTTTACGGGAGCCACGGACACGCACCAGGGCTGGTTCGAGCGCGCGGACCGGGGGACGCTGTTTCTGGACGAAATCGGGGAATTGCCGCCGGCGGCACAGGTCCGTTTGCTGCGCGTGCTCCAGGATGGGAGTTTCGAGCGGGTGGGAGGGCAACGGTCGATCACGGTCGACGTGCGGATTGTGGCGGCCACGCACCGCGACCTTTCGGGAATGGTGCACGACGGCAGGTTTCGCGAGGATCTTTGGTATCGGCTGGCGATCTTTCCGATATCGCTGCCGCCGTTGCGAGAGCGGACCGAGGACATCGCGGCGCTGGCTCGGCATTTTGCCGGGCGGGCGGCGATTCGGTTTGGGCTGACGCCGCGGATGCCCACGAGTGAGGACATTGGTTTGCTGGTTTTGTACGGCTGGCCGGGAAATGTGCGAGAGTTGGCGGCGGTGATGGATCGGGCGGCCATCTTGGGCGACGGTCGGGAGTTGAAGGTGGCCGCGGCGCTAGGAGTACAGAACAGTCCAGCGGTTCCGGTGCGCCAGGAAGAACGTCCGGCGAGCGAGGCGCCAGCGGCGGCGATCGTGTCTTTGGATGACGCAGTCCGCCAGCACGTGGAGGCGGCGCTGCAGGCGACCAAGGGACGGATTGAGGGGGCCGGCGGCGTGGCGGCCCTGCTGAAGATCAATCCGCACACGTTGCGGGCCCGCATGCGGAAGCTGGGCATCGACTGGTCCAAGTTTCGGAGCGGCTCTGCGGCCGGCAATCATGAATCTTCGTGAGCCGATTGCTATCGCCGTGGCTATCGTGCAGCGCGGGCAGGAGGTGCTCATCGGACGGCGGAACCCGGGAGCGGTGTTGGGGGGGCTCTGGGAGTTTCCTGGGGGGAAGATCCTGGCGGGTGAGAGCGAGGAGGAGGCGGCTTGTCGGGAGTGTTGGGAGGAAACGGGGCTGAGGATCCGGATGTTGGAGTCTTTGGGGATCGTGGAGCACGACTATGGCCACGGTCGGGTGCGGCTCTTCTTCTTTTTGGCCGAAACGCTCGATCCGGGGCAGGAACCGGTGGAGCCATTTCGCTGGGTCGCCCGGTCCGATTTGGGGCGTTATTCGTTCCCGGCGGCGAACGCGGCGATCGTGGAGAAGGTGGCGGATTGCTAGCGGCGCAAGCAGGCGGGAGAGAGTGCGGTCGAATTCGGTCTTTGCGGTTGGCAAGCGATGGGTTAGATTTTGCAAAGTTTACAACTTTGCGTGGCGCGTCGCTTCGATCTGGCCGGCGGAATTAAGGGAATAGTCGCCGGTCGGACAGCGGGTTCCGGCGAATGGCATTTGCCGGAGGCGAAATGCCGGTTCGATTGGCTCGGCGTTTGCTTGAACGGCCGAGGTCTCGTCCGGCCGCAAGGAAGTGGCCGATCGCTCCACCTTCAAGATTGGAGTCCAGAGCATGGACGCTCGTCCGTTTCGGGCCGCGTTGCTGGCGGCAATCCTCTTCGTATGTTGCGGGGCCAGCTATCGGACGGCCAATTTCGTGGTCCAGACTGCCGACCCGCGGTTGGCAAAGCAATTCGGCGATGCGGCCGAGAAGTATCGCAAGGAGCTGGCGGTGGCCTGGGTGGGCAAGGAGTTGCCCAACTGGTCGGCGCCGTGCCCGATGACGGTGCAAGTCGGCGCGAACCTGGGTGCGGGCGGAGAGACGAGCTTCGTATTCGACCGGGGAGAAGTCTTCGGGTGGCGGATGTCGATCCAGGGTTCCGCACAGCGGGTGTTGGACTCGGTGCTGCCGCATGAGATCACGCACATGATCTTCGCCAGCCATTTTCGGCAGCCGCTGCCGCGCTGGGCGGACGAAGGCGGGGCGAGCAGCGTGGAGCACCAGGAGGAGAAAGCGAAGCACCAGCGGATGCTGCTGACGTTTCTGCGGACCGGGCGGGGAATCGCTTTCAATCAGATGTTCGCGATGACCGAGTACCCGCGAGACATCATGCCGCTGTATGCGCAGGGTTTCACCGTGGTCGAGTATTTGATTCAGATTGGCGGTCGCCGGACATTCGTGGATTATGTGGGCGAGGGTTTGCGCACGAACGACTGGTCGGCGGCTACGGATCACTATTACAGCATCGCGAATCTCGGCGATTTGCAAAAAGTGTGGCTGGCATGGGTGGCGAAGGGGTATCCGGCCGTGGCGCCCGCAGTGGCGAGCCGAAACGGTGCGCTGTCGGCTGTGGCGTTGGCGTCGGCGGAGAAGCGGCCGCGCCCTGAGCCGAACCTGATCTATCATAACGGCGGCAAGGCGGCCGTGCTGGAGGCGGGCGCTGGGGCCAGTGGACCGTCGAATGGGGCCGTGGTTGCCGCGACCCATGTGGCACCGGTTTCCGCCGCGCCGGCGACCGTGATGCCGGCGGACGGCTGGCACGCGCGCGGGTCGGCGGGCGAGAGCGTGGCGACGGTGGCGGCACAGCCGGAGGGATCGCCCTTGCCCGAGCGTACGCAAGTGACCCATCCTCAACCTTTGCAGGGGCCGCAGCAGACGATCATCGATTGGGGTGGTCGGTAGGTAGCGGGGTAGTTTGGCTTGGGGTGTTATGCGGAAGCATAACCTACGGCGTGGTGGGTGTTACGGGGCGACGTGGGTGATGGAGAGGTAGTACTGCGTGAAGTGGAAGAAGATGGGGGCGGCGAAGCAGATGGTGTCGATGCGATCGAGCACGCCGCCGTGTCCTTCGATGAGGGTGCCGTAGTCTTTCACACCGCGGTCGCGCTTGATGGCCGACATGGTCAGTGAGCCGGCGAAGCCCATGAAGGCGATCATGAGCGACATGGCGCCGGCGAGCCAGTAAGGAAACGGCGTTGCCCACCACAGGACGGCGCCGATGAGCGTGACGCTGGCGGAACCACCGAGAAGCCCTTCCCAGGTTTTGGCAGGGCTGATGGTAGGGACGATGGGGTGTTTGCTGGGGAGTTGGGCCCAGGCGTATTGGAGGACGTCGCTGAGTTGGACGATGACGACGAAGAAGAAGAGCAGACGCACACGGCTGCTGAAGAGGCGTTCGGGCGGCACGGGAAGGTTCAGGTTCAGCAGTGCGGGGGCGTAGCTCAGGGCGTAGACGGTGATGAGCAGCCCGGCTTCGATCTTGGCCGTGCGCTCGAGGAAGCGTTTGGAATCGCCGGACATGGCGATGCGTGCGGGGATGAGAAGGAAGGCGTATACAGGGATGAGGATGCTGTAGAGATCGTACCAGTTCAGGCCGACGAGCAGGTATTGGGCGGGCGTCAGGAGAGAGAAAACCCAGAACAATGCGCGGTGGTCGCCAGGGCGGGTAGGCGTGAGGGTGATGAATTCGCGGAGCGCCCAGAAGGAGAGGAGCCAGAAGAGGCCGACGGTGACCCAGGTGGCGAAGCCTGGCACGTCGGCCATGAGAAAGGCGGCGGCCAGCGGGGTTGTGAGGAACCACCAGACGCGGACGCGTTGACGGAGGTTTTCGAGGATTGCCGGATCGACGGCCGAATTGGCGCGGCGCTCGAGGATCTGCACAATCGCGGTGGCGGCGCCGAGGAGTATGAGGACGCCGCCGATCAGTGCGAAGGTTCTTCCGTCGAGCATGCCGTGGGATCCCGGGACGTCAGACTTACATTTCTTTGAGTCGTCGCACAGCTTCGCGCGCCCGACGGAGAAAATGGACCTTCGGCTCGCCTGCCTCCAGCCACATCGGCGGTCCGAAGGTAATGCAGGTGAGCAGTGGAACAGGAAGGACTTCTCCTCGGGGGAGAATTCGATTCATGTTGTCGATATGGACGGGGATGAGCTCCAGGTCGGGCCTTTTCTTGCAGAGGTAGTATAGTCCGCTTTTGAATTCACCGATTTCCTCACCCGTGCTCCGGCCGCCCTCGGGAAAGACGATCAAGGAGAACCGGTGGGCAATTTCCCGGATCATCACGTCGACGGGACTCTGGTGGACTTTGATCTCGGTTCGATCGATCAACAAGGCATTGAACACTCGATTCGCCATGAAACGGCGGATCGGTCCTGCGGTCCAGTAATCCTTGGCCGCAACAGGGCGCGTGAGGTCGCGGACCTGTTGAGGAAGGGCGGACCAGAGGACGATGGCATCCAGGTGGCTGGTGTGGTTGGCGAAGTACACCCGCTGGCAGGTGTCGGGCTCGCAATCGATCCAGCGCGCACTAGCCCCGCTAAGCAACCGGGCGAGCACAGCCAGGATTGTTCTGGTAATAGTGGCTTCCATCCTGGGCAAACCCAAACGAGACGCGGATGGGCCGATATCGCGCTCCCGGAACCCTTGGCAATTGTATGACGTCGCTCGGCAAGCCATCATGGTACCTCTTTCGGCCGTCATAGCAAAGCCCCCCCGGGTTTGCTGGCGAAGGGGCCGGAAGGAGGCGTGTGCGCGATTCAGGCCGTGGCCGATGTTTTGCAAGACGCTTTCGATGTGTTGGGGAAACGCCGCTAGCGGCGGCCGTCATGCGGGGTCTCGCCTTCGGACACGAGTTCCTGGGGGGTGGGCAGAGTGCCAGCGGGCCGTCGGGTGGAGGCTTTCGATCGGTAGATCGTCTCGATGAGCGATTGGTATCCGTCGACCATCTGTTGGACGGAGCCGTGGGCCAGGACGTGCTCACGGCCGGCGCGGCCCATCGTCGTCGCTCGATCCGGGTCGCCGAGGAGGTCCAACAGGTGCGCGGCGATCTTGGGCGCGTCGCCGGGCGCGGCCAACAAGCCGGTCTTGCCGTCGACGACGTTCTGAGGGACGGAACCAACGCGGGTGGCGACGACCGGTTTCTCGCAGGCCATGGCTTCGAGGATGGAGACGGGGTTGGCCTCCATCGTCGAGGTGAGGGCGAGGACGTTGACCAGAGCGAGAACCTCGGGTACGTCGTTGCGGGTTCCGAGGAAATGGACGGCGTCGGCGATGTCCAATTCGCGGGCCAAGTGTTCGAGCTGAGGACGGAGAGGGCCGTCGCCGATGACGAGGAATTCGGCTTGCGGCATTTGCTTGCGGACGAGCGCAGCTGAGCGGAGGAACAACGCGTGGTTCTTCTCGGGTCGCAAGGCGGCCACGATCGCGGCGACGGGGGCAGATTG
This sequence comes from Thermoguttaceae bacterium, assembly GCA_963674835.2. GTDB lineage: Bacteria > Planctomycetota > Planctomycetia > Pirellulales > Thermoguttaceae. The sequence continues at coordinate 2,830,871 of CAXXKC010000003.1, read as the reverse complement.
GGGCAGTCGGAATGCTTCGCGAAGCATGGGGTTGGGCCATCGCGGTCGGAAGCGATCGACGTCAATGCCGTTGGGGATGACGCGGACTTTGCGGGCGGGGCAGCCCTCGTGTTCGGCCAAGTAGCGGCCGTGGGGCTGGGCGACAGCGATGAAGGCGTCGGTGATGGGGGCCAGCAAGCGGTTGAGGAACTCGACGTGATCGGGGAGTCCGGTCGAGTGCAGGGCCGAACAGATGACGGGCACGCCGGCCCGCCAAGCGGCCAAGCGTCCCCAGAACATCTTGTCGCCGCCAGTGCCGACGGTGACGACGGCGTCGATGCGACGGTCGCGCATCAGGTGGGTCAAGCGTTGGAGGACGCCGACATCGTACTTGTGGGCGAGCAGGCCGGTGTGGGCCGGAATCTCTTTGGCCAGCAGATCGCCCAGCGGCCCGAAGTATTTCAGACAGCACAGTTCGGGCGCGAAGCGACTCCGGTCCATGCGCCGAACGAGTTCGACGAGGAGCGTCTCGGCTCCGCCGACAGGCATGCACGTGATGACGAACATGACCCGGAGCGGGCCGCGGTCTTCGAGGGCAGCGAATTGGCGATGAAGGCGAAACATCATAAGGCGGCGTGGTTGGGAAATGGCGGTGTGAGCGAATCGACGACCGGGGCCGCGTGGGCGGCTGTCAGCAGCCGGTCGCCTGTCCGGTGCGTCGGAGTCGCTTGAGCTTGTTCAAGTATTGCACGGCACTCTGGACGAGGAGTTGTTTTTCGGTGGGGTTCAACAGTCGATCGGAGCCGATGGCATCGAGGGCGATCGCGGCGAGGACCAGCAGAGCGACGGCGGGGCCCAGCGTGAGGGCAATCGGCGCCGCGACGGCGATCCAGGTACCGCGATCGGTGAGGAAGCCGAGCCGGCGGTTGAAGCTGAGGATCAGTATGAGCGTCAGGAGGTTTGCGGAACTGGTGGCCAGCACGGCGCCGCGCAGTCCCAATCGCGGCAGGAGTACGGCATTGAGCGAGATGTTCGTGGCGAGACCGATCAGCAGGGCGAGGCTGCCGAGACGGGCCTTTTCGGCGCACCAGAGGTAAATCTGGGCGACCAGGAGCATGGCGAACCAGGTGCAGTAGGTGAGCGTCCAGGGGAGCACGGCCTGACCGCCGTGGAACTTGCCCTGGAAGGCCACGCCGAATAGCAACGGTGCCAGGAGGAGGACGCCGGAAGCCGCAAAGACGAGGAGGAAGGCCACGAGCTTGAGGAAGAGGTTCAAGCGTACCGAGACGGCATGGCGGCGGCCGGCCTCCCAGTCGCAGCTCAAGTGGGGCGTCATCATGGAGCCGAGCATGGTGGCCACGCTCACCAGCAAGAGCGGGACGACGCGGGAGCTGTGATACTGGCCGACGACGGCCAAGGGATCGACCGTGGTGGCGGGCGACCAGTGGACGATCATGTATCGATCGGCGACGTCGAACAGGTTGGCCAGCAGGCTACCGGTCCACACCCAGCCGGCGAACGGGATCACTTTCGCCCACAACTCGCGGTGTGGGAGGAGGTCGTCGGCCTGCGGCAACACGGCCCAGGATCGCCGCAGGCAGGTCATGGCCACAATGACGGAGATCAGGCAGGCGCCACCGTACGCGAGCACGACACTCTCGGCCGCCCTGTGCCAGACGAACAACAGGCCGACTCCCAGCGTGGCGAACATGAGGCTGTTGATCAGTTGCAGGAGCGACACGAGACGCACGTTGCGCAGGGCGGTGAAAAGCTCGATCGAGAAGTTGAAGGCCACGACGCTGAGGAGGCACAAGGCGAGCGAAGCCATCAGCGAGGCGTGCTCGGGAGAGCCGAAGACCAACGTGGAGAGCCAGGCGCGGCCGAAGTAGATGATCGTCGCGGCGACCGCGGTCAGGGTGGCGCAGAACAAGAGGGTGCGGCGGACGAAGGTGCGGAGCTGACTTCGTTGGCGGTAGTGTTCGATGTAGCGGCCAAACGCGCCGGGCAAGGCCAACACGACCAGCGGAGCGGCCAGCACGAGGAAGCTGAAGGCAAGGTCCCATTGGCCCAACTGGTCGGCGTCCATCCATCGACAGAAGAGAACCGCCCGGACGAAGCCGACAAGCCGCTGGACGACAGTGAGGCTCAGGAGAATGAGGACACTGTCGGCGAGCGTGTCGGTGTGTAGTGCGGGGCGCGGGGTTGGGACATCGGGTTCGATGGCTGGGCAGATGGATTGGGAGCAGCTACTCGGGTCGCTTTGTGGAGGCATCCCGCCCGCATCCTCGGCCCCCGCCCCGAAAGCGGGCAAGGGGAGCGGATAGTCGGTGTCGTGATCGACGGGCGGAGTATTCATCGGGGTGGCTGGGATTGGGTGGTCAAGGCGTTTGGCGGTGTCATGCCGCCCTTACCCCCGGCCCCTCTCCCGCAAGCGGGCGAGGGGAGTGATGCGAGACGCCGCGCGTGGGCGAGGGGTTGAGTGGATGGTCATCCGACACATTCGGGTATGGGCTCCCAGGAGAACGAGGGTACGTTGAGTTTGCGGGGATCGATCGTGGAGCGGTTCTTCAGGCGGATCATATCGTCGACACAAACGCGCCTGATGTGGAAGCTGTCGCCGCCGGGGAGGTTGTAGCCGCCGTAGGCCGAGCAGACGGCTTGGTAGCCGGCGTCGCGGGCCATTTGGAAGGCTTGCGCATTGAGGTTGGCGAGCCGTCCCAGCGGGAAGGCGAAGTAGCGGACCGGGCAGCCGACGAGTTGTTCCAGTTCGCGACCGGCGGTGACGACCTCGCGGTAGAGCTGGCGCTGGTCGGTGACGCGTCCCAAGTCGGCGTGCGTGTAGGTGTGGGCACCGATTTCGATTCCGGCGTCGGCCATGGCTCGCAGTTGTTCGAGATTGTTGGGTGGGCAGCGGAGCCCCATCGCCAGATCGTGCTCGAAGGGATTGCCGTTGAGCACGTTGCGGAGTGTGGCAAAGTACGTGCAGGGGATTCCCTCTTTGATCAGCAAGGGAATTGCCTGGTGGCAGTTCTCGGCATAACCGTCGTCGAAGGTGATGCTCACGGCGGGCTGCGTGCTGTCGCCGGTGCGAATACGGCGCTGGACTTCTTCGAGGGAGATCATCTGGAAATGATCGGCCAGCCAGCGGATGTGCCTGGCGAACTCGCGGTTGGGTAGCGTCCAGGGAGTGAGGGCGTCGTCGGCGACGCGGTGGTAGAAGAGCACGGCGATGGGAAGGCGATGTTCGGCGATGGCCTGGACCGTCTTCCACCATCGGTACGGCACCGAGCCGTAGTAGTACAAATGCAGGAGAAGCGATTTCCAGGAAGGCATATGACTGTGCGGAGTCGGTGTTCAGGGTTTGGAGACGACAGCGGAATCGGACGTTTCGGGCCGGTCGGGATGCGGTTGGGAATCCGGGCACGGGTGCGAGGGGCGTTCCTCGTGGCTGCTGGTGACCAGGCGCAAGCCGGTCTTGAGCCATTGCTTGGCCCGGCTGCCTGCACGCCAGACACCAAGCCGCAGCTGGGCGGAGGTTCTGGGGGGCACGACGCGGACGTCGAGGCTGGGACGGGGGCACGCGCGCCAGTGGGCCTTGTAGGGCTCGTCACCGCGGAGGAAATCGTAGGCGCGATAGCCGGACTGGATTGCGTTGCGGACCGTCAACAGGTGGATCACCTCGCCGGGGCTGACCTTGGACAGGTCGGGTGCGATGCCACACTGGTAGGCATAGACAACACCACCGCCGACCAGGTGGTACTCGACCGCGGCAGGGTGGCCGTCGAAGTCGAGCCAATGCAACTGGAGTTGGCCGGCAGAGAGGAGCTGGGGCATGACGTCGCGGTGGAAGGCCTCGAACAGCTTGGAACTGAAGCAGCCGGGCTCGTGCAGTTGTTGCCGTCGCCGCTGGTGGAGATCGATGAGGATCTGCTGGGCGTCGGCGAGTTGGGTGTGCTGTTGAACGCTGTGAAACACGGCGCGGCCGGTGTGGAGGAATAGTCGCTCGGCGCGGCGGAGCTGGCGACGATGACTGCTGGAGAGACGGGCCAGGTACTCGTCCCAGCCGGTGGGTAGCTCGATGCGCCAGCAATTCGGGCCGGGCCGGCGATGCACGGTGCAGCCGTGTTGAGCCATGTGGTCCAGTAGGGTGCCAACCATGGGATCTTGGTGGTCGACGCCCGTGCAGTGGAAGAGGTCCCAGCGGTTGCACTCGTCGGGCGTGGACGGATTGCCGCGCGCGGTGCCGGCGTGGCAGAGCCACTCGGCGAGGGTCGCGGCGACTTCGTCTTCGCGCGACCGTTCGCAGAGGACCGTGAGGTAGTCGGAACAGACCTGTCCTGACCCGAGGAAGCGGAGCGAGCAGCCCTGTGACGCGGTGGGCTGGAGGTACCAGGGGGCGATGGCGACGAGGTGCGAGGCGTGGTCGAAAACGCCGAGGACGAACAGTCTGGGCTGGCGGCGGGGATCGGTCCCGACGGCGTAGTGGCGCCACCAAGTGCTGAGCCAGGCCCAACTGCGAAACGGCACGGCGTGGGCCAGACGATCCCAGTCGCCTGTCCATGGGGATAGCGCATCGAGGGTGTGGAATCGGACGACGTGCATGTATCCTTCCGGAAGAGGGTTCTCGTATCAATCAACTCTCAGTCAGATTGCCAAAGATGCAAATGCGTTCTTGGCGGATGTGGGGCGTGAAGACGGGGATTGCCGGTGGCCGTGCTGCGGGGAGGCAACACGTCGTTGTCTTTGGGCAACACGGCCGGGTGCGGCGCCCTGGCGAGTGAGGGGTCCGCGCGGTGGGACGCGCGTCAGAAGGCCTCATAAAATAGGGTTTTGCGTTCCATGTTCGGTTGCTGGGAGCAGGGCGAAATCGGCTGGCATCGGGTTTGCGTTCTGTCAGGAACCACGACAGGGTCGCGCCGACGCGACCATCGCCACAACCCCTCCGATCCATCCGGAAATTCGGCTCATGAACCACTCGACAAACGCAACCTTCAGTCCCCGGCAATTGATCGGCGTGTTGACCGCCCATCCGAAGCGATGGCTTGTGCCCGCGGCGCTGGTCAGCATCTCGGTATTGGTCTACGCACTGGTGCGTCCGAACACTTGGGAGGCATCGCAGGCGTTGATCGTGCGTAACGAGGCGAGCACAGTGGCCGAGAGTCCCGGCAAGTTCCGTCAGCCGGAGGAAATGAAAACGGTCCAGGAGACGATTCTGGAGTTGGCGCGGAGCCGCGGAGTTCTTTGGGCGGCTTTGAAGGCGTTGGGTCCGCCGGCCGGCGCGAGTGTGACGGATGCGTGGCCCACCCCGCGCGACGTGGCCGAGCTGCGCGACGCAGTGAAGCTGGTGCCGCCGAAGGGTGCCGAATTCGGAAAGACGGAGATCTTCTATTTGAAGGTTCATGACCACGACCGCGACCGGGCGATTGCCCTGGCCAGTGAGATCACCGGGCGTCTGGAGGCGGGGTTTCAGCAACTGCGCGACGAGAAAGCGCAGAGCATGATTCACGAACTGGTCAAAGCCGTGAACTTGTCGGCCGCCGACTTGAAGGCGTCGACCGCGCGACTGGCCGAGATTGAGACCGAAGTGGGCAGCGACCTGGCGGAACTGCGGATACTGCACGATTCGAGCGCGGGCGAGAGTTCGCTGCGCCGGACGGTGACGGAGATTCGCAATGAGCTGCGGCAGGCCCAGGCCGACCGTGTAGTGTACGAGGAACTGCTGGTTCTGGTGAAGGAGGCGCAGAAGGATCCGCAACGGTTGCTGGCGGCTCCGGGACGGCTGCTGGAGTCGCAGCCCGCGCTGCGACGGCTGAAGGACGGGCTGGTGGACGCCGAGCTTCACGCAGCGAATCTGCAGGGGAAGATGTCGGCGGATCATCCGCTGGTGATTGCAGCCATGGAAGCTCAGAGCAAGATCCGCGAGAACCTCAACCACGAACTGCCGGTAGCGGTGCGGGGTATCGAGGCTGAGTTGCGGCTGAATACGGACCGTGTGGCGCTGTTGGAGCGGCAGCTCAAAGAGACCACAGGGAGGATGGCTCATCTGGCTGCTCTGCGGGCGTCGTACTCGAACCAAGTGGCGGAGACGCAGAACTGCAAGACTCTGCTGCAGCGGGCTGAGGACAAGTTGGCAGAAGCGCGGACGGCGCAGGCGACCGCGAACACAGCGAGCCTCATCTCGCGGATCGACCGGCCCGATACGGGAAGCGATCCGATCGGTCCGGGCCGTGTCGCGCTGGCGCTGATGGGTCTGGCGGCCGGGCTGCTGACGGGTGCGGGCGTGCTGCTGCTGACGGTGCCGATGGCCGCACCGGCGTCGGTGGAAGTGGCCTGCAAGCCGATGGAGATTGTGCCGAGCGTCAATGGGAAGGCGAGTGTCAACGGGACGGCGAATGTCAATGGCAAGGCAGGTGTGAATGGCAAATCAGGTGTGAACGGGAAGTCGGGTATGAACGGGAAGTTGCGGCCCGCAATGCCGATCGAGGCTCTGTCGCTGAAACGAGCGTTGTTCCGGTTGAACGCGATTCACTGCGAGGGGTGATCATGAGTGTTTGTCCAAGTTCGTCGATGTTCTGGAGTGAGATCGCGGAACCGGTTTCGGAATCCGGTGGTATGCCGACAGGCATGCACGAAAGCACGGCGACGATACCGTTGCTTCGGGTTGTTGCGTCGCCGTCGGTGGAAGCGGTGCCTTGCGTGGTTCCGAAGACGGATGAGCCGACCGTCGTGCGGTCTCGGCCTCGGATCCGCCCGGTGCGGGGACGTCGCCCCTCGGTATTCCAGCATGGACTAGCGCAAGGCTGTGCGGTGGTGGAAGTGGAAGGGAATCGGTCGGAGGGTTACCGAACGGTCAAGCGGGCGATCGACATCGCGGGAGCCGCAGCGCTGTTGTTGGTGTTTTCGCCGATCCTGCTGGGCGTGTATCTCGTTCTGCTCATCACGACCCGCGGTAAGCCGATCTATCGCCAGACGCGGCTTGGGAGCGGCGGCCGACCGTTCACCATGTACAAGTTCCGGACAATGCGGGTGGACGCGGATCGCCGGCTGGGCGAGGTCGTCAACGAGAAGGACGGCCCGATCTTCAAGAACCGTCGGGATCCACGGGTGACGCGGTTGGGACGGCTGCTCCGTGTGACGAGCTTGGACGAGACGCCCCAATTGGTGAACGTGCTTCTGGGCGAGATGTCGCTGGTCGGGCCCCGGCCGCCGATCTCGAAGGAGGTGGCCCGATACGAGCCGTGGCAGCGGCGCCGGCTGTCGGTGACGCCCGGGCTGACCTGTCTGTGGCAGGTGAGCGGCAGGTCGGAGATCGGTTTCAAGGAGTGGGTTCGCATGGATCTTTGGTACGTGCAGAACCAGAGTGTCGCCACCGATCTATGGCTGTTGCTGAAGACGCCCTGGTGTGTGCTGACGGGACGCGGGGCGTATTGAGAGGGGCGCGAGCGGCGTTTCAAGGGGCGCGGCCCGGTGGGGTTTGTTATGCTGAAGTATAACCTACGGGGAGGGCCTATTCCCTACTGACCGGGCGCTGTTCTACAATCGGGGGATGAATTCTCTATGCTTGGTGTTGGATGGACTCCACAGCGGCTATGTGGGGGCGTACGGGAATAGCTGGATCGAGACGCCGTCGTTGGACCGGTTGGCGACGGAGGCGTTCTTGCTGGACCAGTACTGGCTGGACAGCCCAAGGCTGGATCTGCTCTATCGATCCCATTGGCTCGGACGGCACGCGCTGGAGCCGCACGAGGAAGAGTCGCCACAGAACGCGCTTGCGGCGATGATCTCGAGCCGGGGCGTGGCCACGACATTGGCCAGCGACGAAGCGGACGTGCTGTCGCATCGGCTCGGTCAAGGGTTTCAGCAGCGGCTGGCGCTTCCAACAGTTGCGGCGATGGGACCGGCCGGCGCGTGGGACGAAACGCATCTGGCGCGCTGTTTTGCGGAACTGGTCGATTGGCTGGAGAAGGCTGCGGAGCCGTTGCTGCTGTGGTGCCATTTGGGCAGCCTGACAAGGACGTGGGACGCGCCGTACGCATTGCGAGCCCAGTACGCGGCCGACGAGGATCCACCGCCGCCTGAAGGAGCAGAGGTGCCATCGCTGGTTCTGGAAGGGGATTATGACCCGGACCGGCTTCTGGGCATCACCCAGTCGTACGCCGGACAGGTGACCCTGTTGGACACGTGCCTCGGGGCGTTGCTGGATTGGCTGGACGAGAGCGAGGTGGGCAAGGCGACCCAGTTGACGCTGATGGCGGGGCGCGGGTTTCCATTGGGCGAGCACCTGCACGTTGGAGGTAACTCGGTCGGCTACGGCGAGTTGTTGCATGTGCCGGTGATGCTGCGATTTCCGGATGGCGCCGGCGCAGCGGCACGGAGCGGGGCGCTCATTGAGCCGGCCGACGTTTGGGCGACGCTGTTGGATTGGTGGGAGATTGGCAATCGGCCGGGCTGGGGGCGCGGCCGGAGTCTGTTGCCCTTGGTTCGAGACGAGGTGGACCAAGTGCGGGACCGGTTGTGTATTGGGGCACCCGGGGATTCTGCGGCAATTGTCACGCCGGCTTGGTACGGCCGTTTTGGGGAGGAGCCGGAACTGTACCTCAAACCGGACGACCGGTGGGAGTTCAACGACGTTTCGCGTCGCTGCCCGGAGATCGTCGAGTTGCTGGAGTCGGCTTTGGGGGCTGGTCGGGAGGGGATCCTGTCGCGCCGGGCTGACGATTTGGAGCGGCTTGAGCCTAGGCTGGTTTATGGGGTGGAGTGATTTTGTATATCTTATGTAGATCGTCTATCTTATAGATGGAGTGATGCGATGGTGGGGCGTTGGGGTGAGTTGGTGGTTAGGGTGTTATGCTGAAGCATAACCTACGAGGTGGGACGAGGGTGAACGCGGGTGGGTATGTTGGGGCGAGCTAGGTATTGGGGTGATGTGCGGTGGTATAGCCTGCGAGCGATGGATGGGGTGGTGTGGGGTTGGCGAGAGTGGTGGGATGTCGGTTGAGGGGGGCGTTTGGAATCCGGCATAGGTCGGGAAAGCGATTTCTGGCTATAATCCCGCGGTTTATGGGCGGAGGGTGTTGATCGTCACTCGACAACACCATGGGAGGCATAACGATCCGTTGGGGGCGCGCCGCGGGCACCGGCTGAGCGGCACGTCGCTGGATGCGTTTTGCCTCGTAGGATGCATTTAGCCGACTGATGCGGGACGGACGATGATCGGACAAGGAGGTCCGAGAACATCACCACGGCGGAGTGCCGCGCTGGCACGCGCCCGGGCTCTGCGGACATGCCGGCTGTTAGTGATGGCCGGCCTGCTGTGCTTGGTGTGCGCGACGGCGGGTGCGGAGACGATGCGCCTACGGATTGCCTGGGGAGGCGGGACAGAGTATCTGTGGCGAGGGGCGATCGCGGTTCGCGACGGAACGCTTTCGGAGCCGCAGCCGTTGGGGCTGGAGGCCGACGAGTCGGGCTCGATGTGGTTGGACGGCGGACGGCTGAACGTGGTGGAGCGCAGTCCGCACGGCTACGACGGCGTCGACGTGTCGGTCGATGCGCCGTTGCGGGCGACGTTGTTGGTGTATCTGACCGCCGCGCCCGATGACGGGCGACCCACGTGGATCGAGGTTCCCTTGGCGGACGTCGTTCAGCGCGAATACAACGCGGACCTGGACAAGACGGGCAACCGGCTCTCGGTGCGGCGGACGCCGGGCGATTCGTTACATGTACGATTGGACCAGCGCTGTTTGGTCTTCGCGCCGGGAGAGGTGCTCGGCGGCCAGGTGGAGCCGCATTCGTTACCGATGGATCCAGGGAGCAAGGTGCGGCTGACCCTGCGTTTGATACCTGCCCGGAGCACGAACGATCTCTGGTCGGTGGAACATCCGCTGGGCAACCGGAGCGCCAACGAGTTTTGGACGGAGGAGCACACGTTCGTTGCGGGGGAGGGTGCGAGCATTCCGCTGAAGGTGCCGCTGCCGAAGCAAGAGGGCGTGTACGACCTGGTGATCCAAGCGACCCATGCCGGGATGATTCCGTGGCCACAACCGGATCGTGCGGCGAGGATGCTGAAGCAGCCTTTGGTCGAGCGTCGCGTGCAACTAGTGGTGTTGGCGACGGATCGGACGCCGCGATCGCGAGCGGAGTCGCTGCGAGAGGTCGTGGAAATCGATCCGGCGAATCCGAAGTGGTGGGAACGGTTTGCCACACTACCGCAGTTGGCGAAGCTATCGCGGATGTGGAAGGGTCCGTTGAGCCATGGGCGGTTGGCATCGCGCAAGCTTGCCGTGGGAGAAGTGGCGCAGTTGGCTCCGAGTCCGAAGAACGGGGAGGCGAGCTGGGAGGCGTACACGCTGCCGATCAATCGAACGGGCTTGCCGCACATTTTGGAGGTGGACTACCCGAGTGATGTTCCGCAGACCCTGGGAATCAGCATCATCGAGCCGAACGGGGCGGGGGCGGTAGTTCCGATCGGTCTGGATTCGGGGATCGACCAGACCGAGACGGTCGTGCGGGACGCTCGTCCGCCCGAATGGCTGCGGCATCGAATCATCTTCTGGCCGCAGACGAAGGCGCCGATCGTGCTGATCTCGAACCGGCGTAGCGACAAGCCGGGGATGTACGGGAAGATCCGTGTTCTGGACGGCTGGGAGCACTTGCCGCCGGCGTTTGCTGCGGAGGAAGGGCCGCCGGCGCGTCTGTGGGCGGGGTACATGGATCGCCCGTTGTTTCCAGAGAATTTCGGGGCGACGGAGGCACCGGATTCGCCGAGTGAGTTGAGCGTGGACGACTGGCGCACGTTCTACGAGGGCGGCACCCGGCTGGTCGAGTATCTGAACCACGTCGGCCACAGCGGTTTGATGCTGTCGGTGCTGGCCGACGGGAGCACGATCTATCCGAGCAAGCTGGTGGTGGCGACGCCGCGCTACGACACGGGTGCTTTTCTCGCGACGGGACAAGACCCGGTGCGGAAGGACGTGCTGGAGATGCTGTTCCGGTTGTTTGACCGCGAAGGGCTGCAGTTGATTCCGGCGTTGGAGTTCAGCAGTCCGCTACCGGAGCTGGAAGCGATCGTGCGTGCGGGCGGTCCGGCGAGCGAGGGCGTGCAGTGGGTCGGTGCCGACGGCAGACTTTGGCAACAGGTCCATCCGCCGGTGCAGGGCATGGCGCCCTACTACAACCTGCTCAATCCGCAGGTGCAGGAGTCGATGCTGGCGGTCATTCGAGAAGTGATCACGAGGTACGCAGGGCACGGTTCGTTCACAGGGCTGGCGGTGCAACTGTCGGGCGAGGGCTATGCGCAACTGCCGGGACCTGGCTGGGGCATGGACGACGCGACAATTGCCCAATTCGAGCGCGACACGAGGATCGACGTTCCCGGCAGGGGACCGGGCCGGTTCGGTCAGCGGGCACAGTTTCTGACCGGGGCGGGGAGCCAAGCGTGGCTACAATGGCGCGGCGCGCAGGTAGCGCGGTTTTACGGACGGGTTCGCGACGAGCTGCAAGCCGCGCGGCCTGGGGCATGCGTGTACTTGGCGGGAGCACACTTCTTCTCAGGGGAGGAGCGTGCGGCGGAGTTGATGCCGGTCTTGCCACAGCGGATGTCGTTGTCGGAGGTGATGCTGCGAGCGGGAATCGACGTACAGCAGTACCGGCGGCAAGCGGGCCTGGTGCTGCTGCGCTCGGAGACTATGGTGCCGGAATGGTCGTTGACCGATCTGGCGGTGAACCAGGAGTTGAGCCAGATGCCCGACTGGGACCGGCTGTTCCAGGGCCTGCCGAAGACCGGAAGCCTGTTCTTCCAGAAGCCGCAAGAGGTGCGACTGGCATCGTTCGACGAGAAGAGCCCGTACCGACCGACGTACACGTGGCTTGCGACGCAGCCGTTGCCGTCTGGGATTCAAAACCGCCGCCGGTTCGCGCATGCGTTGGCGGCGCTTGACGTGCGGGCGATCTTTGACGGCGGCTGGGAATTGTCGATGGGGCAGGAAGGGACCTTGAAGGATCTGATCGCCATTTATCGGCGGCTGCCTGCGGTTGCCTTCGAGCCGGTGGGTGATCTGGCAGAGAGCCAGCCGGTGGCGGTTCGCGTGGCGACGCACGAGAATCGGACATGGGTCTATGCGGTCAACGACGCGCCGTTTGCGAGCGAGCTTCGGGTGCGGGTGACGGCGCCGGCGGGCTGCCAGATGGAAGACTTGAGCGGCACGCGGCGGACGACATCGCTGGCCCGCGACGCGGAGGGGACCTATTGGACAGTTGCCCTGGGTGCGTACGAGATGGCGGCCGTACGGTTCTCGGCGCCGGAAGTGAAACTGTACGATCCCAAGGTCACGTGGCCGGGTGCGGTATACGCATCGCTTCAGAAGCAGATTGCCGAACTGGGCGACCGGGCGGTGGCGCTGCGGAGCCCACCGTTGCTGGCGGCACTGGCCAACGGCGATTTCGAGCAGGCGGGCGGGGCGCAGGAGGCGATACCGGGCTGGCTGACATCGGAGGGTACCGGGGTCGTCGTTGGGTCGAGCACGAGCGACAAGCACAGCGGAAGCCGTAGCGTGCGGATGTCGAGCAATGGGACGGTGGTCAGCCTGGTGAGCCAGCCATTCGAATCGCCTCGCACGGGGCGGTTATCGCTATCGGTGTGGCTACGAACAACGGACGCGGCCGTGCAGCCGCAGTTGTCGGTGGCGGTCGAAGGCCGTTATCGCGGGATGGGTTTCTACCGTTCGGCGCCGGCGGGGCGATCGGGCCAAGCGGGGAAGGCGGTGCCCCCGATCCCAGCGCAGTGGAAGCAGTTCGTCGTTCCGATCAACGATCTGCCGCTGGAGGGTCTGTCGCCGTTGCAAGTACGGTTTGACCTGATCGGTCCCGGCGAGGTCTGGATCGACGACGTTCGGCTTTCTTCGCTGGTGTTCAGCGACAGCGAACGTTTGGAACTGGCGCGGTTGATCGCGCCGGCCGACGCGAAACTACAGCGCGGCCATGTGAGCGATTGCATGCGTTTGCTGGAAAGCTACTGGCCGCGATTTCTGGTCAACAATGTGCCACTTTCGGAAATGCCGATCAGCCGCAAAAGCGAACCGGCCGCGCAGCCAACCACCTCACCGCAAGAAATCCCCGCGAAGGGCTTCTTGGGTCGGATGAAGGAGATACTGCCGGAGAAGCTGCGATTCTGAGCGGGTGGTTCAAGACCCGCGCTGTGCGAGGTGACGATCGAGCATCAGCAGTGCACCGGGTGCGCCGTGGATCATCTGCAACTGCTGGACAACGGCTTCGGCAGAGGCCTCTTCTTCGACCTGTTCTTCGATGAACCAGTGGAGGAATATGCCCGTGGCGCGGTCGTTTTCCGACGCCGCCAGGTCGGCGAGTTTGTGGATGAGGCTGGTGACGTGCTGTTCGTGTTCGAGCGTGGCCTCGAACATGGCCAGGGCGGACTCCCACTTGTGTGGCGGGCAGTCGATCGCTTTGAGCTCAACCTGCCCACGGCGCTGTTGCACGTAGCCGAGGAGCTTCATCATGTGGGTGGTTTCTTCCTGGTACTGAAGACGGAACCAATGAGCGAACCCTGGCAAGTTTGCAGCGTCGGCCTGAACCGCCATCGAGAGGTAGAGATAGGCCGAATAGCCTTCGGCGTTGATCTGGGCATTGAGCGCGTCTTGCATCTTCTTGCTAAGCATACGAATCTCCCGTGACTGGTGGATCAGGTTGTTGGAATGTTTGCACGACGATCCTGCTGCAACCGCACGTGGGGCGTTGGCACCGGGCGAGACGGCCGAGTTACTTTCGTTTGCGGCCCGGCCAGGAATCGGTATGCCTAACTATTGTGCCAACGGTGCGGCTGCTGGCAAGGCCCAGCTACGCAACCTATGGTGGGTGCATTACTTGTGATCGGATCGTCCGTGCGGGTCACTACGGATACACCCTGCGCCGAAAGAAGAGGGCCTGAATGGTAAGGGGACGGTGCGTGGGGCGGCGGGCGGACACCTGGAATCTGGGCATTGGCGATATACAATGCGTGGAGGAAGGGCCTGTGCCGGCAGGCCCGCGCGCACCGCGTCTTCCGCAAGCAGGATAGGGACACGCCATGCAAGAGCAAGACAAAGCATCGGTTGCCGAAGAGTTGCTGGCCACGGTCCAACCGCTGGCGAAGCTGATCGACTGCCAACGGGGCGCGGTGGTCAGCCGCATACTGCTGAAGCGGCCGACGGGCAACATCACGCTGTTCGCCTTCGATCAGGGGCAAGAGCTGAGCGAGCACACGGCTCCGTTCGACGCCATGGTCCAGGTCGTGGAGGGCGAGGCGGAAGTGATTATCTCGGGCAAGCCGCTGCGCCTGGTGAGCGGCCAGGGCGTGATCATGCCGGCAAACGAGCCGCATGCGGTCAAGGCGCCGACGCCGATGAAGATGCTCTTGGTGATGATCCGCTCGTGAACCATCGGCGGCCGGTTTGGCCTGCGGCAGTATCTGGCGAGGTCGTGGGCTCGGGCGGTGGGACTGAAGCTTGCATGACGCTGTAGCGTGACGAACGGATGGTTCAGGTTTGCAGGTCCCCCCGGGCCGGTTTCGGTCGGTGCCGGCAGTGTCGCTTGCGGTTTTGGGGGGTTCGGGGTAGGTTAGTGCACAACAATTGCGTATCGCGCTTCACTGTAGCGTTCTCGGCGGCGTGTTTGTGCGGTTCCGAGGGTGATTTGCAAGCTCCACGGTTGCGAGATGCGCTCTGGAAGTTGTGCCGTCATGCAGATGCTCGACCTATCGCTATTTCGCGCTTACGACATTCGCACGCCGGCGGCGTCGTTGGCGCCGGAGTTGGCCCGGCGACTGGCCGCGGCCGAGGCGGTGTATTTCCGCGAGGTCTTGAAGGTTCCCGGAGTCGTTGTGGCGCATGACGCCCGCCGCAGTGGGCCGCAGTATCTGACGATCGCGGCCGATGCGTACTGCGAGGCGGGGTTGGAGGTGATCTATCTGCCGGGAGCCTCGACGGCGTCGAGCTGTTACTTCGGAGCGATGTGCCATCCGGAGTACGCGACCGTGTTGATCGGTGCATCACACAATCCGGCGGGCGACACGGGACAGAAGCTGCTGGGTCCGGGGCTGACGCCGATTGCGCGAGGGATCGGGCCCGAGGGCGGATTGGAGGCGATCGGTCAGCTGTATCGCGAGGGCGCGTCGTGCGGCAGTGCTCGCCGCGGGCGGATTCGCGCAGAAGAGGTGATGGAGCCGTACGTCGCCTACAGCATGGAGTTGGCTGGAGTCGAACCGGGAAGTCTTCGAGGGACGCGGATTCTGCACGACTACGTCCACGGAGCTGCCGGGCGCGAGATGATGCTGGCCTTTGATCGGGCCGGGGCGGAATTGGCGCCGCTTCACTTTGCGGCCGACGGGACGTTTCCATTGGGCGATCCGAACCCGGTGAAGCAGGATGTGATTGGCGAGGGCTTGGAGACCCTGCGCAGCGGAGAATTCTTGCTGGGGGCTTTCTTCGACGGCGACGGGGATCGGATCGACTTCTACGGCGGCGACGGGAGGTACCTGTCGTCGAGCTTCGTGTATGCGGCCCTATTGCCGGAGATTCGCAAGCGGTTCCCGGGGCCGGGGCTGGGGGTTTTTGCCGACTTGAAGTCGAACCCAATGGCGATCATGGAAATGGCGCGTGCGGGTGTGACGGTCGACGTGATCCGGAACGGTCATTCGCAGATCAAGCAGGCCATGATCGAGGAGCCGACACGGTTTGGGGCGGTAGAGGAGTCGGCGCATTTCTATGAGGCGTTTTCGTTGGGTGGCCAGGAGCGGTACTGCACGGAGAACACGCTCTACGTGGCACTGCTGGCGGCGCGGGTTTGGAAGGAGGAGCCGGATCGCATAGAAGACCTGTTTCGGCTGCAAGCAATGACGGCGCGGCAGCGGGAATGGGGCTACAAGTTTCCCGGCGACACGGAGCGGGTCGCTGCGCTGGAGGCGGTTCGGGGGCATTTCCAGGAGCAGGGTGCCCGATGGCTAGACCGCATGAAGAACGGCATGGAGTTGGAGGCGACGCTGATGCGCCGAGGGTTGCCGTTCGACGTCGACGAGACGACCCGTTTGAGCGAGGATTGGCTTCAGGTGTGCCAGCGAGTTTCGCAGAGCGAAGACGGTCTGGCGCGCTGGGAAGTGGTCGGTGCGACGCCGGAGTTGGTGGATCAGGCGAAGCGGGAGATCGCCGAGTGTGTAGCGGCGTGCGGGGCGGGAGATGAGTACCAGGGGTGAGTTGAGAGGTTGATGGGTTCGACGCGAGTTGAATCCTCGGCGTGCGGCGCCTCACCTGCAGACGGGTGAGGGGAGTTGTGTGGGGACCTATTGATGCCGGCGCAGCCAATGATCGCGATTCATCCCGGATACCCGCCGAAATGGCCGGAATCCGGGGCCTCGAATGCCGCTCAACGCGCATCGGCAATGCAGGCGTCAACAAGAGCTTAGGAAACAACCGATGGCAACACTCGACTGGATTATGATCGGTGGCTACTTCGCCCTGCTGCTTGGTATCACGTGGTGGGTCGTCCTTCAGAACCGCAATACGGCTGCGGACTATTTTCTGGCGGGGAGGAACCTGGGGTGGTTTCTGGTGGGGGCGTCGATCTTCGCGTCGAACATCGGCTCGGAGCATATCGTCGGGCTGGCTGGATCGGGCTGCACGGACGGGGTGGCGATGGCCCATTACGAGCTTCACGCCTGGTGCGTGCTGGTGCTCGGTTGGGTCATGGTCCCGTTCTACATGCGGTCGATGGTCTACACGATGCCCGAGTTCCTGGAGCGTCGCTACTCGACCACGTCGCGATACATCCTGTCAGTGATCTCGCTGATCGCGTACGTGCTGACGAAGATTGCCGTGGGCATTTTTGCGGGCGGGATCGTATTCAGCACGCTGCTGCCCGAGCTGACGTTGGAGGTGGGTGGGACCGTGTTGAGCAGTTTCTGGATCGGCTCGATTCTGGTGATCGTTCTGACGGGGTTGTACACGGCGCTGGGCGGGCTGCGGGCGGTCGCCTACACGGATGCCTTGCAGGCAGTCATTCTGATCGTGGGGTCGGCGATGGTGACGTTCTTCGGCGTCCGCGCGATCGGTGGATGGGCCGAGTTGAAGTCGATTTGCGGCTCGGAGATGTTCAACCTTTGGAAGCCGCTGGTGCCGGCGGGCGTGGAGGGGACATGGAAACCGATCGTCGAGCGAGCGGCCGACGGTGCCATTGTGCGCGAGGCGTGGTACTTCAACAACAATTATCCGTGGGTGGGCATGCTATTCTGCGCGCCGATTATCGGTTTGTGGTACTGGTGCACCGATCAGTACATCGTGCAACGGGCGTTGGGTGCGACCGGAGAGCAGCAGGCTCGTCGAGGGACGATCTTTGCAGGCTTTCTCAAACTGTTGCCGGTGTTCATTTTCATCATTCCGGGGGTGACGTGCTACGCACTGGCCGTGAGCGGCAAGATGCCGTCGCTTCAGCAGGAACTGATGAAGGACGGGCAGATTGTCCAGATGAATTGCCAGGCCGCATTCCCGTTGATGGTGCAGAAGGTCCTTCCGGTCGGGATTCGCGGAATTGTGGTCGCGGGGCTGCTTTCGGCATTGATGAGCTCGCTGGCCGGCGTGTTCAACGCATCGTCGACGCTATTTACGATGGACCTTTACCAGAAGTGGCGCCCGCAGGCATCGCAGCCGGAATTGGTCTGGATCGGCCGGTTGGCAACGGGGGTGTTGGTGCTGGTGGGGCTGGCGTGGATTCCCGTGATTCAGGGGGCTCGCGGGTTGTACGACTATTTGCAGGGCGTGCAAGGGTACCTGGCGCCGCCGATCTTCGTCGTCTTCTTCCTGGGCGTGTTCATGAAGCGGGCGAACGCCAAGGGCTGCCTGGCGGCATTGCTGGTCGGGTTTGCGCTGGGAGCGTTCCGGCTGATCGTCGACACGCCGGTGGCACTGGGTCTTGCGGGATACGAGCAAGGCTACGTGGAAGGGTCGTTGTTGTGGATGATCAACAAGACATACTTCCAGTACTACAGCCTGGTGATCTTCCTGGTGAGCGTTGCGGTTCTAATACTGGTGAGTTATATGACCAGTCCGCCGTCGGCAGAGAAGATCGAAGGGTTGACCTATGCAACGGTGAGCGCCGAGGACCGGCAGAAGTCGCGAAGCAGTTGGGACTGGCGCGACGTGGCGGCATCGGGGCTGGTATTGGTGGCGATCTTGGCGGCGTACCTGTACTTCCGCGGATAGGTGCGAAGGGATTGGCGGGGGAGCCGCTGCGGAGCGCAGATGTGGTCCGTCGGTTGGGGTATTGCCGAGTTGGGCGTGGGGTTTCTAGAATCGTGGAGATGTGCAGCCGAATTCTCCACAGTGAGTGGGGAAGCGGGGGAACCAACGGATCGGCTTGGGTCGATCCCGGGGCGCAGGGCCGCGTCGATGGCCCGGGACACTTTCAAGTTCTAGCCCGGCAGCTAACCTCGTAGGCAAGGCCCGATCATGGTGCTCGGGCCGGCTTGAAAGGGCACGCTCGTCACTGCACTGGCGCAGCGTCCGATAGGTTTTGGGAGTTTGGCTCCCGGAACGTTCTGCCATGTCTGTGCCTGATGTTGCGCGGTCAGACTCTGGTCGCGATGCGCTGCGGCGTACTACCCAGGTGGTGGTCGTCAGCAGCGTGATGTTCATGTTCATCTCGTATTGGCGCGCCGCTGCCGTGGTGCTTTGCGACCTGGCGAGCACGGCCTATTACATCGGCGGCATCGTCGAGCATGCTGTGGGGCCGGCCGCTCCGTGGTTCATCGTGGGCGTGATGCTCTTCAGCTATGCGGTACGAGCCGTGTACATCGAGAGCTGCTCGATGTTCGTGCGGGGCGGGGTGTATCGGATCGTGAAGGAAGCGTTGGGACGAACACTGGCCAAAGTGGCCGTTTCGGCATTGTTGTTCGATTACATGCTGACGGGGCCGATCAGCAGCGTGTCGGCCGGCCAGTACGTGATGGGGTTGGTATTCGAGACCTTTTCGCATGTGAGCGGGATTCCTGTCGCCAGGGAGGTTCGGGATTCGTGGAGTGCGCTCGGGTCGGTGATCATCGCGTGCCTGGTGACGCTGTACTTTTTCTATCAGAACCTCCTGGGGATTCACGAGTCGAGCAAGAAGGCGATGCGGATCATGATCGCGACGACGGTCATGGCGGTGGTCATTTTCGGCTGGTGCGGAGCGACGCTGTGGATCCAGGGACCGCAGAACGCGGTCGTGTTCGAACCGAACTTCGCGCCGAAGCTGAATCCTTCGACGGGCCAGATGGAGAGTCCGTTGGGCTTCTTGGGGCATACGGGCATCGGCGAACGGTTGTTGGGCCTGAGCGGCTGGGACTGGCTGAGCCTGGTGGGCGTGCTCGGTTTCTTCGTGGCGTTTGGCCACTCGATCCTGGCGATGAGCGGCGAGGAGACGTTGGCGCAGATCTACCGGGAAGTGGAGTTTCCCAAGCTGAAGAATTTTCGCCGTACGGCGTTCATCGTGTTTCTTTACAGCCTGCTTCTGACAGGCGGGATCAGCGTTCTGGCCGTGTTGTTGATTCCCGACGACGTTCGCATGGCGCGTTACGGCGACAACCTGATCGGCGGTCTGGCGATGAGCGTGTGCGGGCCGCCGTTGGCAAGGCTGTTGCTCAATGCGATGGTGGTTGCGGTGGGGGCGTTGATCCTGGCGGGGGCGGTCAATACGGCGATCATCGGCTCGAACGGCGTTCTGAACCGGGTTGCCGAAGACGGGGTGATTCCCGACTGGTTTCTCAAGCCGCACCGCCGCTACGGGACGACCCACCGGCTGCTGTATAGCATTACGGCGCTGCAACTGTTCACGATCGTCACCAGCCGGGGCGATGTGCTCTTGTTGGGCGAGGCGTACGCGTTCGGGGTCGTGTGGAGTTTCGTGTTCAATTGCCTTGCCATGGTGGTCTTGCGGATTCGGAACGCCGATCGACCGCGGGGCTTCAAGGTACCGCTGAATGTGCGGATCCGGGGCGTCGAGATACCTATCGGGTTGAGCGTGATCCTGCTGATTCTGGTCGGCGCAGCCATTTCCAACGCGTTGACCAAGAGGATCGCCACGGAAGCTGGTGTGACGTTCACGGCGGTATTGTTTACCGTGTTTGCGACGACGGAGCACATGCGCCGCAGACGGCGCGGCCGCGAGGAACACGAGCATATCGAGCAGTTCAACGAAGTGACGTCCGATTCGGTCAGTCCCCAGGTGCTGGGGCTGACACGGCCGTACCGGAAGCTGGTGGCCATCCGATCGCCGTACCACCTGGGCATGCTGGAAAAGGCCCTGGTGGAAACGGATCCTCTGACGACGGACGTGGTCGTGATGACGGCGCAGGTGCGACCGATTGGCGGTACCGACACGGAGCCGGTGGCGTTGAACGAGGAGGATCGCCGATTGATGACGGCGGTCGTGCAGCGGGCCGAGTCGGCGGGCAAGGAGGTCGTGCCGGTGATCGTGTCGACGAACAACGGCCTGCACGCGGTGCTCCAGGCGACCAAGGAAATCGGCGCGCAGGAACTCATCGTGGGGGCTTCGGGCAGATTCACACCGGAGCAACAGCTCGACCAGTTGGCGTTCTACTGGATCCATCTGCACCAGGGGCAGCCGGCGCCGCTGACCGTCCGCCTGATCGGAGTGAACCGGGACGTAAGCTTGGATCTGGCTGGGGGGAGACGCATTCCAACGATTGCCGAGCGCCGGGCCCGTTCGGTTCGCGACCTGCGAGCCGCGGGAGTGGGTGTGAGTCGGATGTTGATGGTTCACGACGGGACACCGGCCGCGGCCGACCTATTTGAGTCGCTGCTGACGATGGTGGATGCGGATGTGGCTCTTGACGTGTGGCCGGCGTGTCGGCCGGGGGCAGGTGACGGGACGATTCCGGCGGATCTTGCTCAGGGTAAGGCGTGTGGGCGGACGGTGCGGTTGGTGCGGCCATCGGAGATCAGCCCTGATGAACTCGTGCAGACGGTTCTCGACGGGCATTATGACGCCGTAGTGCTTCGGACAGCGCTGGCGGATGTCCGAAGCTCCGACGGCAAGCCGCTGGAGTGGGCAGACCGGCTTCTGGAAGCGACAGGCTGTCAGGTGCTGGTGGCGATGGAACCGCTCGTACCGCACACGGTTGAGCCGGCGGAAGCGGCGAGAGACGGCGTTGCTGAAGAGCCGGTTCCGGATGAGCCCGCGTGACGCGCGCACGGTGACGTGGCCATGGTCGACCGACCTAAGACGAGGGTCTGGGCGGACTCTCCTGCTATGAATGGCAGACGGTGGACGGCCTGTCTTTCTGCCGTGTATTGGCCAGCGGTAGCCTGGGGTACCAATACTCCCTAAGAGGGGGTTTCCTTGTATGGCGTTCTGGTGTAGTCTGTTTGTGGGTCAGGTTCCTGGCTCATCGCAGTGGGTTTCTCACGTCCGGCATTCTTTTCTTTTCGTTCTTGTCTGGGAGTGTGTCCGGTGAACTGGTATGGGAGTTTCGAGTTCCACGACCTGGAAGGCTGCGCGCCTTTGGTCGTACTCGACGAAGTAGATACCGATGCGCTCGGGCTATACCGCCGCATCCGCGATCGGGGTCACGTCTACAGGATCAGCCCCGACGAACCGCTGGCGAATCTGCAAATTGCCAGCGAGATGGTCGAACAGACGCAGGGGAGCGCGCCGCTGCGCTTTCGCGTACCGGAGAATTTGCTCCTGGAGATCCGCAGGCTTGTCGGGCAGCGGGTCAAGGGGTCCGGGAGGGCGTAAGCCGAAGTGAATGAACAACGCGGCATGCGTGCAGCGCGATAGGGCGCACGCATGCCGCGATTGTTTTATACGTCCTTGGGGACGACGTAGGGCGCCCGATACTCCGGCTCGTTGAGCATTCGGTTGGCTTCGGGATCGTCGACGACGGTTTCCGTAGCCGGGTCGAACTTGAGGTGCTGGCGGCCGAGTTGATATGCGGTTCTCGGCAAGAGGCACATCACCATCGACTTGTGTCCCTGCTCAATGTCGGCGTTGAGCAGTTTATGGTCGCGGGCGCGGATGGCGGCGACCCAGTTCTCGAAGTGCGGCCGATCGGTCAACGTGTGGCCGTCGTCGGTCTTGCTCGGTCCCGGCTCGCCGTCGAGGCCGAAGAAGGTGTGATAGCTGCTGTAGTCGGGGAAGATTTGGTAGCCTTTGCTGCCGAAGAAGATCGTGCCTACGGGGAACTTCGGCTGGACGAAGGGGTACTTGTCGCGGAAGCCGGCTTCGGTGTTGGTGTACCAGGAGCGGTGCTCGTAGGTGAGAAGCGGCTTGGCATCGCGGAAGTGGTAGCTGATCGCCACGTGGGTGGGCGAGGTGCGATCGTCTTCGTGAACGAACTTGCCGGCGGCGATCGAAACGGCGGTCGGGTGTTCGTCGAGCCCGAGGCCCCAGCGCAGGATGTCGAGCTCGTGGACGGCCTGGTTGGCGAAGCATCCGCTGGCCAAGTCGAGGATCCAGTACCAGCGATGATGGCTGAACTGGCTGTAGGGGCGCATGGCCTTGGGGCCGAGCCACTGGTCCCAGTCGAGTCCCTCGGGCGTCTTCGCCGGATTGATGCGGCCGAGATTGCCACGGATCTTGTAGTCGAGTCCGCGGGCCATGTAGACGTCGCCGATGACGCCTTCCTTGAGCTTTGTGATGCCTTCGACGATGTTTGGGCTGGAGCGGTTCTGGGTGCCGTGCTGGACCATGCGGTTGTACTTGCGGGCGGCGGCAACCATTTGCCGGCCCTCGAAGATGTTGTGCGTGCCGGGCTTCTCGACATAGACGTCTTTGCCCGCCTGGCAGGCCCAGATGGTCGACAGAGAATGCCAACGGTCGCCGAGGGCGTTGCTGACGGCGTCGATCGATTTGTCGTCGAACAGCTTGCGCATGTCGCGGTAGACGGTGAGCTTCTTGTCCTTGAGGGCCGGGTAACGCTGGGCGGCCGTGTTGAGCTTGGTTTCGTCGCAGTCGCACGCGGCGACGATTTCGACGTTCTGGTCGGCCATTTCGGCGAGCGCCGCGACGTGGAATGACATACGACCACCCAGGCCAAGCAGCCCGATGCGGATACGGTCGTTGGCACTCATGCTGGATCGGGCGATCGCGGGGGCCGCCACCATAGCGGCACCGGCTACGGCGGAGCCTTTTAGGAATTGGCGCCGATTCGTCGTGCTCATTGCGGATCTCCTTGGGTTATTGCTGCCGCACCACCGGCCTGCTGTATGCAGAGGGATTGGGTCGAACTGAACACTATCATTATGTTCCGCTGGAAGGTCGGATTGCAACGATTCGGGTGCCGCAGGCGTCTTGGGGACGCCTAGTGTGCGGCGGTGAACTTCTGCATAGCCTCGACGAAAGGCCCGTTTTGCGGGGGCAGGCCGACGTAGTCGGATTCCCAGAGCAGGATTTCGGGGGCACCGAGCTTTTCGGCCAAGGGGACGGATTCGGCGAAACCGTTGGGAGTGAGCCAGCCGAACAGGAGCACCTTGACCTTGCCACTGGTGAGCGACTGCATCTCGCGATAGGCGGTGGTGGGGTCGCCGCCGGGGCGATAATATCCGGCCGCGACGACAGCATCGATCAGGCCTTCGTCGGCCCAGGCTTTCACGTCGACGAGGAGGCCGCGCAGGCTGCCGTCGTAGGGCGTGTCGGTGGGCATACCTCGATAGCTGAAGCGATGCTGGACGAGCGCGGTGACTTCGCAGGCGGGGATCTTCTCACGAATGAGCCGGCGGGCGTCGCGCATGAAGCAGGTTTGCGGCTCGGCGCGGACGGCCACCCAGCGGGGGTCGCCGTTGGGCACCTGGTGCGGGTCGACGCCGTAGAGCTCGCGGAATCGGTCGATGTTGGGGCGTTCGTAGCCGTGGATGGCCACGCCATCGGCGTCGGTGTGAGGATTGTCGCGGACGTCGCCAGTACGGATCCAGTCGAAGAAGATCCCATCGGGCCGATAGTCGAGGACTTCCTTGACGACGGCCAGCTTGTAGGCACGGACTTCGGGGAAGGCGAAGCTCTGTTGCGAGCGCAGCACGCGGCCGTCGCGGCAGACCCAGCGGGACTCGGGGTGCTCGCGCGTGTAGCGGCTGGTCCAGCCCCAGCCGTGATCGTCTTCGTTGATACTGAGCCAGGCATGGACCTCCAGCCCGATGCTGTGGCCGTAGTCGACGGCCTCGCGGAAGGCGTCGAAGCTGGCCCAGTCGAATCGGCTTAGTCGTTGGACGTAGATTTCGGTGGGCTTTCCGCGGTGGTAGTTGTCTTCGTCGACGCCGGCCAGCGGCTGGAGTACCTTGCTCGGATAGAGTGCACGGCCGCCATCGAGGCATCGCCAATACACCTTTCGCCAGCCGCACTGTTTAGCGCGGTCGAGAATCTGATGCACGCCCTTGGGGCCCCAGTCGGGAGTTTCCTCTTTGCCCATCCAGTCGGAGTGGGTCACGGGAGAGGACAGGATGGGGCGGGCGGATGACGGGGATGGCTCGCCGGCGCGGGCGACATGAGCGGCGGTGGTCGAGGCGATCAGAAGGATCGCGACTGCAGCGCGCTGGAGGGTCCACGATGTGGCGAGAGGAAGACGCCGACAATGCATGGGGTGGCTCATCTGGAGCTAGTGTTGGAGGCGGGACCGTCTACTTTCCCCCCATCTTAGTCAGGGGTCAATGGCGAGTGCAACACCCATTGTGAGGTGCCCCCGGCGCGCCCGATGCGAATAATTGGCTAGGCGGAGGGCATGCAGGCGGATTGTCAATCGAAGGAGACCGGGCATGCACAGAATAGCCAAGCCGACCCTGCTCGCCACGGCGGTGCTGCTGGCGGCAACGACGCTGATGTTGTGGGTGGCGGCGGGGCAGACTCCTGGGAACCATGCGAGCCGAACCATGAACGAGCAAGGGGCAGACGCCTCGGAGCGATTGGAGAAGGCCACGTTTGGGACGGGGTGTTTCTGGTGCTCGGAAGCGATCTTTGAGGAATTGAAGGGCGTGCGGTCGGCCGTGTCGGGCTATAGCGGCGGGCATGTGAAGAACCCGACGTACAAGCAAGTGTGCACGGGAACCACCGGGCACGCCGAGGTTGTGCAGGTTACGTACGATCCGGAGGTGATTTCCTACGAGGAGCTGTTGGAAGTCTTCTGGCGGATTCACGACCCGACGACGTTGAACCGCCAGGGAAACGACGTGGGACCACAGTATCGCTCGGTGATCTTCTATCACAACGATCAGCAGCGCCAGTTGGCCGAGCACTACAAGCAGAAGCTAAACGCCGAGGGTGTTTTCGGAGCGCCGGTGGTGACGCAGATTGAGCCGTTCGAGGCCTTCTATCCGGCCGAGGACTATCATCAGCAATACTACGAGCAACACGGACGTCAGCCGTATTGCCGATTCGTGATTCGCCCGAAACTGGAGAAGTTCAGGAAGGTGTTTCACGACAAGTTGAAGCCGAAGGCGGCGAGCAGGTAGCAGTTTTGGTGGGGCTCGCTGCGCTCGGCCCACCCTACGGATGGCTTGGCGGCGGAGAGGCAGGGGATTGGGGCCATGGCGGCCTCACACAGCGTTCTCCGCGCGGGGAGAGGGGAATTGCTATAGGAGGCTTTCCAGGAGGAGACGCATCTTGCGGAGTTCGGCGAGTTGGTCGACGTCGGGGAGGGGGAGGATATCGACACAGAGGGCTCGATTGTAGTTGTACTTGCCGAGTTGGGCGACGAGGCGGCCATACTCGACGAGCCCCTGGCCGACGCGGACCTGGAAGTGCTCTTTGGTTGTGTCGCGCAGGCGGACATGGCAGACGTACTTGAGGATCTGCTCGTAGCCGCCAGTGTGAGGGCCGCAGATGAAGTGGCTGGGATCGAGGGTAACGCCGAGCCCCTTGACGCTGTCGCAGAGGACCATGGCCGTGTCGGGATCTTGCGACATGCGGCCAGCCTCGGTGTAGAGCCCTACGCGGACGCCGTCCATCACGGCAATATCGACCAGGGCGCGGAGGCGTTCGACCTCGGCGTTGAATGGGGTGCCCAGTTCGGCCGAGCGGACGGTGACGGTGACGACCTTGGTAGCTTTGGCCAACTTGCAGCACGCGGCAAACTGGCGGTAATAGGCGGGATCGTCAAGGGTATCGATGTCGACACTGTAGGCGACGGGGGTCATGCGGTAGGTCTGGCGACAAACGCGAACGGCGCGTTCCAGATCCTGCTCCACCTCGGATGGCCTAAGATGTCCCCCCGACTCGTGGATCATGATCTCGACGGCCGTGTATTCGAGGTCGACCAGCCGCTGCATGGCGGCATCCAGCGGCAAATCCGCAAAGCATCTGCTTGAAGCAGCAACGAACACGCTTGACTCCTTCCCTTGGCGAGCCGCAGCCGGCGCGGCTGCAGAATTCTGTCGCGTAGCTTACCGCGTGAGGGCATTGGTTGGCAACAGCAAGCCGGATCGTATCTCCCCGCGACCACATTGCGTTGACAGAAGCGCAAAATACAATGGGAGAACTCGGCGGGGGTGTTCCGGCCAGCTTGTAGTGGAGACGGCGGGGTTGGGCCGAGGTGATCCCATGGGTGAGGGAGAGCTTCGATCAGCCGGTTCCGGTAGACTGGGGGACCGCGGGGACCGTGGAACGTGTTCGAATGAGACGTGTGCCGAGCGAGAGTGGCGTAGAATAGCGTAGCGAGAGTTGGCTGGCAAACCCGGAAGGAGACTGCTGTGGAATCCAACCATGCGTCGGATGAACGCCATGAACCTATTCTGGCAACCGAAGTTGTGCGGGCTCCGGTCGCCCAAGTGCCACGGCGCCGTTCCCGATTCGTGCCAGTAGTGCTGGTATTTGTGTTCTTGATTCTTGGGGGGTCTGTTCTGCTGAACATGGTGCTACTGGCCAGCCGCGGTTCCCAGGGTGGGCAGGTGCGAGAGAAGATCTACCGGCCGGATCAGTTCGGTCGGGGCACCGACAAGGTGGCAATCATTACCGTCGAAGGAGTGATTTTGGAAGGGGATGGGTTCGTCCGCAAGCAGATCGATCAGGCCCGGCGGGACGAGCAGGTGAAGGCGATCGTCCTTCGCGTGAATTCGCCGGGGGGGACGATCAGCGGCAGCGACTTCATTTACCACGAATTGACCAAGCTTCGGGAGGAAACCGATAAACCGATTGTGGTCAGCATGGGATCTCTGGCGGCCAGCGGCGGGTATTACGTTTCCATGGCCGTGGGAACGACGCCGGCGACGATTTTTGCCGAACCGTCGACGTGGACCGGCTCGATCGGCGTGATTATGCCGCACTATGATTTGTCGAAGATGCTTGGCGATGTGGGCATCTCGGAGGACTCGGTGGTCAGTCATCCGCTGAAGGACATGGGTAGTCTCGCCAAGCCGATGACCGAACAAGAGCGGAAGATCTTCCAGTCGCTGATCGACGACGGTTTCGCACGGTTCAAGAAGGTCGTGCAGGAGGGGCGGCCGTATTTCAAGGAGCATCCCGACAAGCTGGCCGAAGTGGCTACGGGCCAGGTCTTCTCGTCCGAACAGGCCAAGAAGAACGGCCTGATCGATGAGGTCGGCTTCCTAGGGGACGCGGTGGCTCGGGCAGTGGCACTGGGCAAGGTAAACGCCAAGGACTACCGCGTGGTGAAGTACGAGCCCGAGCCGTCGCTGATGGGAGCACTGTTCGGCGAGAACGTCCGGCACAACGGATTCGATCCATCGGCGATTATGGAGTTGGCCACGCCTCGGGCGTATTACCTGTTCTCCTGGCCCCCTGCGGCCATGACGAGCCGCCGGTCGTAGGGGCGGTGGGATGCGGCCGAGGGCCATATTGCAGGTGGTGGGCGTCTCAGAGGGTCGGCACAGCCGGGGGCGTCTGTGCTACGGGAGCGGCGAGTCTATTTTGCCTTGGAGGGGTTGGGCCGGGCAGGATGGGCTCGTGATCCGGGAGCGTGCTTGCCCGGTGACGGCTGGCCTTGTCGAGGACGTTCGTCAGCCAACCGCCAACGCAGATATGCGAGCATGAGTTCGCGCTGCATCTCTTCGGGGGGAAGGCCCAACAATCGGTCGCGGTCGCGCGGATCGAGCTTCTCGTCGAAGAAGCGGGCCAATTCCTCCTCGGTGACGAGGGGGAGCGTGGGCTCGGGGTTGAGCAGAACCTGATGAAGGGCCGCCAAGCGGAGCCACATCAGTGTGATGCGCCGCTGTTCCGCGGGAGAAAGCTCTTCGAGCCGCTGCTTCAGCTCGGGCGCCAGCTTGCCGTGCAATGCGGCCAACTCCTTCTCGTTCGGAATGGTCGGTCCGGAGGAGGAACGCAACATCTGCAGTTGCAGCCACGCGGTCATCCAGAGGGTAGTTTGCCGCTTGGGGTCTTTGACTGAATCAAGCAGCGCGCGGATCTTCCGGCTTTGGGGAGTCGGCAACTGGTTGAGGATTTTGGGGCCGTGACGCTCGATGTACTGTTCGAGCCAGGACTGGATTGGCTGCAAGTCTTCTTCCGAGGGACGCCGGGCCGTCGCCGTACCGGAGAGGCCGAGGTCGAAAAGCCACCGCCGGGCGCGTTCGGAGGGTGGGGCGGAAGCGGGGTGAGACCGTTTGGTCCGTCGCGCCTGGTCGGCCATGAGCTGCCGGACGCGTTTGAGCCGCTCGGAAGTCGGCATTTCCAGCAAGGTCCTCTGTTCGTAGCGGGGGAGTGTCGTGACCCACTGGTAATACCGGTGCATGATCTGGCGAAGGGCCTCGGAATGCTCGTCGCTTTGCAACTGGCGATCGAGCTGGCAGAGGTGTTGCTGCTCCTCCGGTGTTAGGCGGTCGAATCGATCCTTGCGTCGCGCGAGTTCCTCTTTTTGGGCGGGGGTCATCGCTTCGATGCGTTCCTGGCGCTGGCTCAGCGACTCTTCGGCGCGGGCCGGAAGGGCAAAGCAAACACTCGCCTCCAGAAGGAGGATGGCGAGGAGCCTGCAAGTGGAAGAGGTCCGGCTAGGTGCCATGGTCTTCCTCCTTCGTGAAAAGCCCTTCGCGTTCCAGGGCGCGCAGGAAGTCGATATCGCCGATCTGGCGATACTCGTCGAGGTTCTCCAGGACAGGGAGGTTCTGCAAGACTTCGCGATTGGGGTCCGGTCGCAGGAGCATCACGGCGAGAAAGCCGGCGGCGGCCACGGCGGCCAACCCACCAGCCGGCAGCAGCCACCGCCGCAAGCGTTTTGACTGGGCCTGGATTTGCCGGACCTCTTCTTCGGCGGCGACGGCGACGAGTTCCATGGTGGAGTGTGCGAAGGCCTCGTCGACCTCGCAGCGGTCAAGCTCATCGAGCAATTGCCAAGTCTGTTCCAGCCGATGGAGCGTCTGGCGGACCTTGGGGTCCGAAGCGAGTAGTTCCTCGATGCGCCGGCAGGCGTCGGCATCGAGCTCGCCGTCGAGATAGGCCACCAACTCCTCTTCCAGTGACGTCGAGGGAGTGATCGGATCGGGATGTGAAGCATCGTGCGACATGGCAGTGCTTTCGCGAGTCAATCGGCCTCGGGAAGAGAAGGGTTGGGGTTCTCACAGGATTCGAGTGTCGGCGGTTGGGCAGCGTCGGGAGGCGTGCGCAGTTCACCGCGTTCCATGTACACTTCGAGTACCTCACGGAGGTTGGTGCGCGCCCGGCTCAACAGGGACTTGATCGCCTGGGGCGACAATTCCATGGTTTCGGCGATGTCGGCGTAGCACATTTCCTCGAACTTGCTGAGCAGGACGGCCATTCGCTGTCGTTCGTTCAACGCGCGGAGCGCCAGGCGGACGACGTCGCGCAGCTCGGCCTTGTCGAGTTGGCGGGTGGGCATCTGGCCGCTGCTGGCCAACAACACGCGTTCCATGGGCCGCACACCCGAGAAGCCGGTGGACCGCAACTGCAAACTCACTTCGCGTCGGCGCGATCGGTTGCGCAGGGCGTTCAGGGCCACGCGGTTGGCGATCGTGAACAGCCAGCTCGAAAACTTTGCGCCGGGCACATAGCTTCGTCTGGCGCGATAGACGCGCAGGAAGACCTCTTGCGCGAGATCTTCGGCCAGATCGCGATTGTCGACCATGTGCTCCAGGACGTTGACGAGCCGCTGTTGGTAACGGAGCACCAGTTCCTCGAAGGCCGCGGCGGATCCGTCTCGGACCTCGAGCATCAGGCGCACGTCGGGATCGCGCAACGCGCCGGTTTGGGCGGACGATTCGCTGACAGCCAACGGAGACCCCACCACTGGAGGAAGTCGAAGTTGCTCAATCGCAACGAGGGACTTCATCCAGTCTAGGTCAACGACGGATCGCTGGCTAGCGGGCCGTTGGCTGCGAGCCGCCCCCCTATGTTAAGAACCCCGTCGTGGCGACGAGGTTTCGCGGGCGATGCGAGGAACCGGGCTATGACCCAGGTCCGGTGATGCCAGGATATCAGGCAGATTGGTCGGGTGTTACACGCTGAAGCGGATGAGGAGGATGTCGTCGTCTTGGACGACATAGTCTTTGGGTTCCTGCCGCATGAGGTGCTGGGCTTTGACATCGCGCTCACTGCCGAGACGAACCAAGTCGGCGCAGGTCATGATTTCGGCGCGGATGAAGCCACGAGCGAGATCGGTATGGATGCTAGCAGCGGCGTCCAGAGCAGTGCCGTTCTTGGGGAGCATCCACGTGCGGACCTCTTTGTCGCCGGCGGTGAAGAAGAGCTTCTGACCGGAGACGTCCATAATGGTGCGGATGATGTGGTCGCGATCCACACCGGTCAGGCCCATCTCGGTTTCGAACTCGACCCGCTCCTCGGGGCTCATCCGCGAGAGCTCCAGTTCGAGATCGACGGGGATGGGAATGACGGAGAGTTCTGGCGGCAGGGTCGAGGCGAATCGCTGGGGGTTCTCCTCATCGTCGGATGTATTGACGATGACCATGCGCGGCTTTTCCGTCAGCAACCGGAAGGCCTTAGTGACCTTGCGCTGCTCGTCGTTCAGATCGGCTTCGCGCAGGGGCTTTTCGGATTCGAGTGCTTCGAGGACGAGCTTGAGGGTTTGTCCCTCGTGGGTAAGCTGTTCCTTTTCCGTGCGCGGGATGGGTTTCTTGAGGGTTTCCTCGATGCGTTGGATGCGGTTGGAGACGATTTCCATGTCGGCCAACATCAGGTCTTCTTCGAACGACTGGTAGTCGGCGGCCGGATCGACCCCTCGGAATGCGGCGACGACACAGACGAGGCAGCCGGCCTCGCGGATCAGGGCCAGGCGAGCGGCGTTGCCTTCATGGGTGCGGCTGAGCCCCGGCGTATCGACCAGCTCGAGGGCCGCCATGGTTACCTTCTTGGGATGGTAGATATTGACCATCGCCTCCACCCGCGGCTCGGGGACGGTGGCCATGGCCGATTGCTCTCTGTGGGACTGAGCGGGGTCGGGGGCGACGCCCGTCAGCCACTCGAAAAGCATACTCTTCCCAGAACCTTTATAGCCGACCAGTCCGATCTTCATGGGTGCTCCTGAACGCTCGCTCGAGTTGTCTCAACGCCTGTTCTACCGCCTGATACTGGAATTTGTCCAGGGAGTCGTGACCGAAGCGGACGCGATAGAATGTGTCGACGAGCTGTTCGGGCAACTGGGCCACTTGGGGGTTGCCGGTGGTTTGTGTCAGTTTTTCGCGAGCAAGGAGGGCGAGTTCGTGGGGGGTTTGCGAGGCGGCACGGACGAGTCCACGTCGGGCGAGAATGGCCTCGAGACGGCGGTAGAATTCGACTTGCGGGGGACGGCGGCGGGTACGGCGGGCGCGTCGCAGGCCCCATTTGGCTAGGTATGGCCGCAGGAATCGCCGGAGCCATCGATAGGCAACCACGACGATGGCGATCGTCGCGAGCGCTGCCAGACCGATCTGCCATCGGAACCAGCTTCGAAAGTGGAGCCGCTGGCCAAGGTTGTGGAAGAACTCGCGCCAACGCTGTGGATTGAGCAGAGTGCGGCCGGTATCGGTGACGGCCTTTACGGCGGGGTCATAGACAGCGCGTTGCTGGCGACCCCAATCCATTTCGGCGATGTAGTTGTTCCAGACATAGTCCAACCAAGTAAGATACTTGTCGGTACTGACGAGAAACCGGTTGGTCAGCGAGATCTCGTCGGAGACGGGGGTGGGATCGAGCCTCAACCACCCGCCGGCGCTCCAGTCCCAGTGGCTGAGCAGTCGGGTGACATCGGGAGGAACGTCGCTCGATGGAAGGTAGGCTTCGACCCAGCTATGCGCGTCCAGCTGGCGGACCTGGTAGAACTGGCCGAGATCGTTCCATTCGTCGCACCTGTAGCCGACGACAACTCGGGCGGGAATGCCTTGGCTGCGGAGCATCAGTGCCAGCGCGGTGGCGAAATACTCGCAATGGCCGGCGGGGTGTTTAGTGACGAAGTCTTCGATGGGATCGAGATGGGAATCGCGAGGTTGGCCTTCAAGGCTGTAGTGAAACTGCTTGGAGGTGCGGAGCTGGCGTTCCAACAGTGTGGCGCAGGCGTAGCGGTTTTTGGACGCCAAGGTATCTTCGCCAACCCATTTTTCGGCCAGGGCAACCAAACCAGGCAAGCCGTTGGGGCCCTCGGTTGGGACCGGTTCGCGATAGATGTCGGGCGGCCGGGAGGCGTCGAAATAGTAGGGCACCAGCGGCACTTGGCTCTCGTGGTGGAGCGCTGGAGTGAGCAACCGGTACGTGAATCGTTCGCGGGTCAGCCATCTGGGGCGGACCAACCGTTGCAGGCGGTGATTGAAGATGAGCCGGCTGTCGTATTGCGTGCTGGTGAACGGCCAGATACTGAACAACTCGTTTCGATCCATCGGTTCGATGGTGATTTCCTGGCGAACCAGTTCTTGCCGGTAGGGAACAGGCGGCCGCGGCAGGGCGGAATAACCGGTGTCGTACTCGGTGGATCGGAAGCTCCATCGGCCGCGGCGGTAGTGGTTCAGGACGGCGCCGCGGAAGTATATGGAACCACGGACCTTGATTAGCTCCTGGGTATTGTTGTCGATCAGTCGCACCCGCATGACCTCGTGGGCATCTTCGATGACGCGTCCCAGTTCGCCGAGCGCGACGCTGTCGGAGAACCCGACTGCCCGAAGCGGGCGTCCGGCGGCTTGGCGCCATCCGCCACGACCGAGGCGGGGCATGACGGAGAAGACAACCGCCGCGAGGACTGCCACGACGGCCGTCATGCGCAGCATTCGGAAGAAGAGCTCGCGGCCCAGGGCGGTATGCCCTCGGGGGACGCTGGTGAAGGACGCCTCGATCTGGGCCAGGGGCCAGCGGAGCTGCGGCACCGGTGGAGGCGGAGGTTCGGCCGCGTGGTGGCGCAACTGTTCCTGGTGCAGAAAGAGGAAAGTCATGGCGGCCAAGCCGGCAAACAAATAGCCGAAGAGGAGGATTCCGAACCAGACTTCCTGCTCGAACGCCGCAGCGACGACGACTTCCATGAGGCTAAGCAACATGAGCAGCCAGTAGACGCGGATTTCCTTCTTCTGGAAGAGAAGGACAACCTGCAAGTAGACGAGCAGGTTGGCGATGACGAACACCTGGGTGAGACCGTCGAAGCGGCGCAGGCCCAAGAGCGACAGCAGCAGGGCGACGACGGCGCCGATGTTGACGAGGGTTCGATTCAGCGAGATCAAGCCGCGCACGTCGGTCAGCCAGAACGCGGCCACGGTGACGGCCGTCATCCAGATCGGCAGAGTCTGATTCCGTTCGCCCATGCCCAGGAGCACGGTTCCCAGGAGCACCATCGCCGCGATGTGAATTTGCAGCAATCGTTCTACCTGCAAGGAAAGACTCCTTCGCTTCAGCAATCGACGTGGAAAAAGTCGGACAGATTCGGATCGGCCGAGTTGACGAGCCGGATTTGCCGCAGCAGCGCGCGGCGGTGGGCGTCTCGCCATACGGTACCACATCGCAAGGGGTCGCGAAGGTCGTCCTCGCGCGTGGAAACGAGCACGACATGGGCGCCCGAATCGATGCGGTCGAGGGTTTGGTCCAATAGAGCTGCCAGTTGATCGTCGTACGAGGGTTCGGCGAGCGCGAGCCGTTGCATGGCATCTTCGCGGAGCGAGGCCGACACGGGGCCCTGGAGACAGTCGGGCTGTTGACCGGCCAGAGCGAGCAGCAGGTGGTTGGTTTCCTGCCGGCAGACGGCGGCGACGAGCGTGGCGGCGAAACTGACGGCCAGCTCGACGTTTTCGAGGTGTTCCATCTCGGGCTGCTTGGGCTGCCAGAGATCCAGCAGGATGGCGAACTGGCGGCTGCGGTGTTTTTCGAACTGGCGGACGACCAGCACACCGTGCTTGGCGGAACTTCGCCAGTGGATCCAGCGGCGGTTATCACCCTGGTGCCATTCGCGGACGCCGAAGAACTCGCCGGACGCGCGCCCATGCTGGTGCTCGCGCCGCCGAGCGTCTTCGGCGACTTCCTGTCGCCAGACAGTCCAGGCTCCGCCGAGCCGGCCCAGCCGGGGATAGACGATGAGCGTATCGGCGGCGGGCACGGTCTGGCTGCGGCGCAAGAGACCGAAAGGGAAGCGGGTAGAAACGGTCAGCGGGCCGAAGCGGTATCGGCCGCGACGGGGCAAACGGCCCCGATAGACCTGGACGGCGGAATGGCGCCGGCGGATGTAGGGAAACCAGACGGCCGGCCGGAGCGGGCTGTTGTCGGCGTCGCCGTCGCGAGCGACCTGATCGGTGATGGTGATCGCCCAACTTCCACCGAAGCGGCGTTTGCTGCGGACATCGATGTTCACCGAAAGGGTTTCGCCGGCGCCGATGCTTTGCGGCATACGTCGTTCGACCTGCAGGCCACGCAGAGCCTTGACGCCGGACCGCCAACTGATGAGCAACGGCCCGAGGAGCATTCCGGCCATCAGGACGAGCAGGTTCATTTCTTTGACCATCGCCGCACCGAAGACGAAGGCGACAACAGCCACATAGAACAGGGTTTCGCGGCAGAGGCTCGTTCGAGAGCGAATTCTCATGACATCCGCTTTGCGGTTCGGGAGTCAAGGGCCCGTTGCCAAGAGGTCACGGTTGCGGAGGCGCGCGACGGGCGCCGGTACTCACTTTCGGCTTGCGACATGAGGGCCGTAACAGGACACCTTTCTATCGGCTAGTTCGGCGCCGAGACTCCGTCGACGAGCCGCTCCACGAGAGCTTCGACGGCCTGACGCTGGCCACCGTGATGGTAACCCTTGGCGATGACGCGATGCGACAGCACGGGCACGGCGAGAAGTTTGACGTCGTCGGGGACGACGAAGGTGCGTCCTTCCAGAAGGGCCACGGCCTGGGCTGCACGATACAAGGCCAAAGCTCCGCGTATGCTGACACCGACGAGCAGGTCTTCGGATTGCCGTGTGGATTCCACGATGTCGAGAAGATAATCGTTGATTGCGGGGTCGACCTGGACCTGGCGGACGGCGTCCTGAAGATCAAGAACCTCTTGGCAACTCACCGCGGGCTGAAGTTCATCGACGGGTTCGCCGTTGCGGTGGCTTTCGAGGACCTGCAGCTCGGACTGCCGGTCGGGATAGCCGACGGAGATTCGCATGAGAAAACGGTCCAATTGGCTTTCCGGCAAGGGGTAGGTTCCCTCGAATTCCAGGGGGTTCTGCGTAGCGATGACTATGAAGGGGCGCGGCAGCGGATGCGTTTGGCCGTCGACCGAGACTTGGTTCTCGCTCATGGCTTCCAACAGGGCGCTTTGCGTGCGCGGAGTGGTGCGGTTGATTTCGTCGGCGAGGACGATATTGGCAAAGATCGGGCCGCGACTGAAGATGAACTGTTGCTGCTTGGCATCGAAGAGGCTGCTTCCGATGATGTCGGCGGGCAGGAGATCGGGCGTGAACTGGATGCGGCGGAACTGGGCCGACATGCTTCGCGCTAGGGCCTTGCCCAAGAGGGTTTTTCCCACGCCCGGCACATCTTCGAGCAACACGTGCTCACCGGCCAGGAGCGCGACGAGGCATTGGCGGACGACATCGCGCTTGCCGAAGACGGCCTGCGTGATGTTGTTCTCAAGTACGCGAATCGAGCCTTCCGTCTGGACTGCCATGGACCCCTCCCGGTACGAACGAATCCATCAGACGCCAACCAGGCGCTACTGACATGGTAGGCGCATCGACCTCGGAGCGTCCAGTGCGGGTCTCCGACACCCGACCACACAACGGCGGGGATTGCCGGAAAGCATCACGACCGGTGGTGTGATGCCTTTCCGCCACATCGGGCGAGGCGCGGGACGCGAGATGACGGCAGGGCGTGCGACGCTATGTATTGGGGTGTAAGTACTTAGGAGATGATATTGATTGCCGCGGACGGTTGGCACTGCCGTTGCTTCCGATACGGGGCAACCTGAGGCTTTTCGGCAAACTCGGCCTGTTCGAGCGTGATGCGTTTATGCCCGATGTTCTGGAAATCGACAATGTGGAGCAGTTGGCTCTGCAGCGGCCGTGGTGGAACCGGCTGTTGTCGCAGACGCCGAACGCCACGTTCTTTCACACGCTGGATTGGCTCGAGGTGTATTGGCGCCATTTCGGGCACGACCAGAAGCTCCGCGTGTTGGTCGTCCTGTCGGACGGAGAGCCGACGGGCATTGTTCCACTGGCGGTGCGTCGCGAGCCGACACGAGTGGGGCGTGTGAGCGTTCTCGGGTATCCGCTGAGCGATTGGGGAAGCTTTTTTGGCCCTATCGGCCCCGAGCCCATGGCCACTTTGGCGGCCGGCCTGACTCACGTTCGCCAGAGCCGGCGGGATTGGGACCTGTTGGACCTGCGGTACATCGACGCCGCAGGTACGGACCGTGGATGCACACCCAGGGCGATGCGAATGGCTGGTTTCAGCCCTCAGAAACAGACATGGGCGCGGGTGGCATTGATCGACTTGGCGGGGACGTGGGAGGAGTACTGGCAGAGCCGGCCGAGCAAGTGGCGGTCGAACGTAGGACGCTGCCGGCGGCGCCTGTCGGAATTGGGACGGGTGACTTACCTGCGGTATCGACCACGGGGAGACGCCTATGGGGACGGCGATCCGCGTTGGGATTTGTACGATGCCAGCGTTCACTTGGCGCAGGATAGCTGGCAAGGATCGTCGTCGACGGGTACGACGTTGAGCCACACGAGCGTGCAGCCGTTTCTGCGCGACGCGCACGGCGTCGCGGCGGCGCTGGGCAACCTCGATCTGAATCTGCTGATGGTCGACGACCGGCCGGCGGCGTTCTCATACAACTATCAGCGGGACGGTTGGATTTCGGGTTTGCGGATGGGTTTCGACCCCACGCTGGCGGCCT
The DNA here is from genome assembly GCA_963674835.2 of Thermoguttaceae bacterium. Taxonomy (GTDB): domain Bacteria; phylum Planctomycetota; class Planctomycetia; order Pirellulales; family Thermoguttaceae. Next base: position 2,793,617 of record CAXXKC010000003.1, on the reverse strand, counting down.
ATGGGCCGGGGACGGTGCTTCAGGCGATGATCGTCGAAGACAGTTTCTGCCGAGGCGACCGCGTGTACGACCTGGGTGTCGGCTCGCTGGAGTGCAAGCAAAGGTGGCAGACGGGCGTCGTTGCGAGCCACCGCTACACTCATTTCCCGCTGGCCGATCTGCGAGCGGACCTTCTGCGGGCGAAGCGGTGGTTTCAGAACCGCTTCTACGGGTCGGAGTACGCGCAGTACGAGGTGAAGCCGTAGGATGCGGCTTGGGGGCGCGTGATGATGCGGGGCCGGCCAGTCTGGGTTCTTTTGCGGACTTGGCGAGATGCCGCGTACCCTCACCCGCAACCCCTCTCCCGCGAGCGGGCGCGGGGAGGTATGGCTCCGGGCAAGCGGCGAGTGTTTTCTGGTTTCTGCGTGTGCTACAATCGGGGCGTGCCGAGAGATGGGTTTTTCCGGCGGTATGGTGTAGGGAGGGCGAACTGATGCGAAGCGTGATTCTGACAGCTTTGTTGTTGCCGGTGGCCATGGCGTTTGGTGCCGTGTCGTGGGGCGCTGAGGGTGAGGTGCCGATCATCTATTCGACCGACTTGTATCACCCGCACGGCGATCCGGACGATCATTTCGATCTGGCCACGCTTTTCAGCCTGGGCGAGTTCGACATCCGAGGCATCGTGCTGGACGGAGGGGAACGCCAGAAGAAGGCGCCGGGGAAGATTCCGCTGGAGCAGATGTTTCACCTGACGGGTCGGACGGCGCCGTATGCGATCGGCCTTGAGAAGCCGCTGAGTTCGCCGGAAGATACGGGCGAGAAACAGCCGGCCGAGTTTCAGAAGGGCGTCGAACTGATTCTCGATGCGCTGCGGAAGTCGCCGAAGAAGGTCATGGTTGTGACCACGGGGAGCCTGCGGGACGTGGCCGCGGCGTTGAACCGCGATCCGGAACTGGTGCGGTCGAAGGTGGAACGGCTTTACATGGCGATTGGCAACGCGGGGGGCGCCGAGCAGTTCGAGCACAACGTGAAACTCGATCCACAGTCCTACGTACGGATCATGCAATCGGGGTTGCCCATCTATTGGTGCCCTTGCTTTGACGGCGGCCTTTGGAAACGGGAGCATGGATATGCCACGTACTGGCGGTTCGCGCAGGGCGACGTGCTGGGATCGGTGAAGGAGCCGTTGAAGAACTGGTTCGTTTTTGCATTGATGAGGCTGCAGAGCGACGATCCGATCGCGGCGATTACGCAGCCGATGCAGGGCGATCAGTGGATGCAGATCTGGCCGACGGCGCGCAACATGTGGTCGACGGTTGCGCTGTTGGATGCGGCGGGCCGGCAGATCTACCAGCGGCCAAACGGTGCGTTCGTGCCTTTGAGCCCGCAAGACGCCACCGCCCAGAAGCTGACCGATCGGAAGGTCGAGGTGTACCGATTCGATCCGGTCGCGGTGACGGTCGTTTCCAACGAGGGGAGCAAGATTTGCCTGAAGATCGACCTGAAGCCGCAACAGGCGAACATGAAGATCTCGCACGTGGTCGATCCACGCTACGATCAGATCATGACCGACTGCCTGAAGTCGCTACTGAGCGGAGTGGGAAAGTAGCGGCCGTTACAGGAACTTGTAAATGCCCGGCAGAGCTACGGCGGGAGTCGGGTAAGGGCCGAACTCGTACTTGTCGGGGCCGAGGTGGTGGGTCGATTCCATGGCGGCGTCCCAGGTGAGGGCCTTGCCGCTATAGACGGATTCACGGCCGAGGATGGCTGTCATGGTGCTTTCGGCAACGGCTTGGGCCTCGTTGATGGGTTTGCCGGACTGGATGCTGGCGATGAGGTCTTCGTGTTCCTGGCGATAGGGGTTGGACCGCTGGCCGCGGAACCGCCATTGCTGGCCGTCGCTGGGATGGATGGACTGTCTGCAGTCGCTCTTGCCTCGAGTGCCGACGACGGCCTCTTCGACCATGTTGTCGCAGCCGTTGATCTGGCGGCATTGGCTGGTCATGCGGATGCCGCCGGGATACTCGAACTCGACGGCGAAGTGGTCGAAGACGCAGCCGTACTGCGGCGCGGTGCGCACTTGGCGTCCACCCAGCCCGGCGACGACGCGTACGGGATGTGTGCCGAGGACCCAGTTCATAATGTCGAGATTGTGGACGTGCTGTTCGACGATGTGATCGCCGGAGAGCCAGGTGAAATAGTTCCAGTTGCGCAATTGCCACTCCATGTCGCTCCAGCCTTGCTGGCGGGCGACGACCCAAATCTCGCCGCCGTTCCAGTAGCAGCGGGCCGAGAGGATGTCGCCGATGGCGCCGTCGCGGATTCGCTTGATCGTTTCCTGGTAGCAGGGCATGTGGCGACGTTGGGTGCCCGCGGCGATGCCGAGGCCTTTTTGCTCTGCCAGGCGGCCGGCTTCCATGACGGTCTTCACGCCGGGGACGTCGACGGCGACGGGTTTTTCCATGAAGACGTGTTTGCCGGCTTCGATGGCCGCTTTGAGTTGGATGGGTCGGAAATGGGGCGGCGTGGCGAGAATGACGTAGTTGACCTCGGGCAATGCCAGGAGCTTCTGGTATGCGTCGAAGCCGGTGAAGCGGTGATTGGCGGGGATGTCGATGCCGAGTTTGCCGAGTTGTGAAAGGCAGCCATCGAGCCGGTCGGGAAAGAGATCGGCAAGGGCGACGACGCGCAGATTCTTCTTCTGGACGCTGGCGCCTTCGGCGACGTTTTCGGTGTGGTAGCCCTTGTCGGGATAGATGACCTTGGTGGCCGCACCGAGCGCGTCCATCAGGGCGCCCGTACCACGGCCCCCGCAGCCGATCAGACCGATTTTGACCTCCATGGTCGTATCGGCACGAGCAATGTTGACCAGGGGAAGCGTGGCCGCGGCCGCACCGGCGAGAGCGAGCGAGGAGTGCTTGAGGAAGTTGCGGCGGGAAACATCGGTAGGCCGCGAGAGATGTTGCTTCGGCATGGTCTTTTCGGCTCCAGGATCAAGGTCGAGGATAGGACGGGGCCGCCTCGGTGGTCTTCAGGCAGGCCCCAGTATAGCACGCGGTGGGGTCGGTTGCACTTGGCAGGATGTGCAAGGATAATCGTCTGTGGCCGTACGCGACGATCATCCATTCCTGCGCCCGGAGGTTTGCCATGCCACGCTCTGCCGCGTCATTGATTCCAGCTATTCTCGTCCTGTTGGCGCTGCCAGCTGCGGCCGCCGATTCGAAGGGAACGTGGACCAAGTTGGTTGCCAAGCAAGATGCTTCGGGGGAAATCACCGGTTGGAGGTGGTTTTGCGAAACGCCGGGGACGAAGACCGGCGACGTATGGCGGTTAACCGACGAGGGGGTACTCGTGTGTCGGGGAGAGCCGAAGGGCTACCTGGCGACAGAGAGGGAGTATGGCGAATTCGCCTTGCGGCTTCAGTGGCGGTGGCCGGAGGGGAAGGCGGGCAAGGGGGGTGTGCTGATACGGATGACAGGTCCGGACAAGATCTGGCCGACCAGCTTGGAAGCACAACTCAACTATCCGGACGCCGGCGACTTCTGGGGTTTGGACGGGTATACGTTTTCCGGACCGAGCCAGCGACTGAAGCGGATCGACGAGTCGCCGTACGGGAAGCTCGTGAACCTGCGTCGCGAGGAGGATTTCGAGAAGCCCGTGGGGCAGTGGAACACGTACGAGATCGTAGCGGCGGGCGGGACGGTCATCTTGCGGATCAACGATCACGAGGTGAACCGAGCTGTTGATTGTGTCGGTCGTGCGGGCAGGATATGCCTTACCTCGGAGGGCAACGAGATCCACTTCCGCCGGATCGAGCTATTGGCCAAAAAAGCTAGGTAGACTGGTAACGACGACCGGATGGCGCGGCGGAGGCGCTATGCAGACCCGCGGTCCCCGGAGGTGCTGTTATGAGAAAAGCGACGCGGAGAGTTGGCCTAGGCGTATTGGGTGCCGGGCTGATGGCGATGGCTGTGGCACATGCGGCCGGTGCGACGGAGATTTCCTTCCGGCGTGTGCCGATCGATCGGGCCTTCCGAAGTGAAGGGGTGGCCGTGGCTGATCTGAACGGTGACGGCAAGCAAGACATCGTCGTGGGGAGCGCGTACTATGCCGCGCCCGACTGGAAGATGTGCAACATCGTCGACCAGCCCAAGGTGTTTTCGCCCGAGACGTACAGCGACGTGTTCTGCTGCTTCACGGCAGACGTAAACAGTGACGGCCGGATCGACGTGATCACGGTGCCGATGCCGGGCGAGCAGACGAGTTGGCTGGAGAATCCGGGCAAGGCAAACACACCGTGGAACCGGCGTGCGGCTGTGGCGGTCACGAACAACGAGAGCCCGATTTGGGCCGACGTCAGCGGCGGCGGCCGCAACGAGCTGGTATTCGGCTACTCTCCGGACGCGGCGAACCCGGATAGTCCGCAGCGTCGCATGGCGTTTGCGGGGCCGGGGAAGACGTGGTCGGGGCTTTGGCCGATCCGCACGATTTCGGCTGCGAACACGCCGGGCAGCCAGCGGTTCTCGCACGGGCTGGGCGTGGGCGACATCAATCGCGACGGCCGCAACGACGTCGTGATTCGCGAAGGATGGTGGGAGCAGCCGGCCGACACCAAGCTGGAAGAGTGGCCGTTTCATCCGGCGCCGCTGGGTGCGGCGTGCGCGCAGATGCTCGTCTACGATTTCGACGGTGACGGCGACAACGACGTGCTCAGCTCCAGCGCACACGCGTTCGGCATCTGGTGGCACGAACAGACGGCCGACGGTTGGAAGACGCACACGATCGACGATACGTATTCGCAAACCCACGCGATCTGCCTGGCCGACATCAATGGGGACGGGCTGCCGGACTTTGTGACCGGAAAACGCTGGTGGGCCCACATGGGGCACGACCCGGGCTCCGATATGCCGGCGGTGCTGATGTGGTACGAGTTGACTCGCAAGGATGGCCGTCCGAGCTGGGTGCGTCACCAGATCGACAACGACAGCGGGGTCGGCACACAGTTTGAGGTCGCCGACGTCAACGGCGACAAGCTGCCGGACATCGTCGTTTCCAACAAGAAGGGCGTGTACTGCTTCGAACAGGTGCGGAAATAGCCGCCCGGGCCGACGGCGGTCAACGGTGCTCTCTGTGCATCTCTTCGATGAGGCTGCGCAGTTGGTTCAGTTGCTGGTCCATCATCTCCAGGCGCTGGTCCATGGACGTGGGCTTATCGTCCTGGTCGAATGTGTTGGCTTCCTTAGCGGACTGGCGGTCTGCGTCGGGAGTGGCCTCGTACAGCTGCGCGCCGTCCATGACGTCGGCAACGCCTCGGCCGAGCATGCATTTGGCGTAGGGAGCCAAGTCCTTGGGCAGCTTGTCGAGTTCGTTCTCGGCGACCTCCCATTTCTTATCGTCGCGGGTGACCGTGACCTTGGCTCGTTCGCTGCCGCGTTTGGTGATGGTGATGGAGACGTTGGGCGGCAGCGGTGGATAGGTGGGGGCATCGGGCGGCAGAATGGTTCCGGGGTGGATGAAGCGGAACCGCAGTGGAGTGCCGGGCTCGCCGGCCTGGAGCTGCTCGAGCCATTTGTGGAGCAACTGCGACTCTTGCGCCGTCATGGCCGTGGGCGGAGCCTCGCGGGCCCAATCGGGGCGGTGCTGGGGCGTCACCTTGATTTCGTGCTTCTGGCCACTGCGGAGATATACCAGCACGAGTGCTTCGCCTGCCTTGCGATTGACAACGGCGATGAGATCCACAGGGCTACCCAGCGGCTTGCCATCGGCAATAACAAGCACGTCGTGACGGTGGAGGTCGACCTTCTGAGCGGGGCTGTCGGGAACGACCTTCTCGATGAGAAGCCCCTCCGTCTCGGCGAGGCCGAGTTGCGTTCGCAAAGCATCGTCGACGGGGCGGCACTGCACGCCGAGCCACCAGTCGGCGGAGTCCGAAGGCGCTGCGGCATGTGCCGCGGATTCATGGGGCGTATCGGCCGGCGAGGGTGTCTTCTGCGCGGGCTGGGCGCAAAGGCCCGTGGCAACCATGCACGATAAGACCAAGCCTCCCAGCCAACCGGCCCGGCTTCTGCCAAACCGCATACGCATAACTTGACCTTTCACGAGACGAGAGAAAGTTGTTGACCTTGGACTACTGGTATTTGGGCCTGTCGACGCAATCGACGTCGACCTGATCGACCGGAACAACGAGTTTCCGTCCGTCCTGCATGGGCACGGGAAGAAGTTGCCGGGACTGCCGGATTTCGTGCCCCGAGGCTTTCAGAGCCCGCAAGACGTCGTCGGGAATGACGGGCTGGGAGGGCTGCCACCAGCTCGGGTCCAGACGATCTCCTTCGCGGGCGGGCAAGCGAACCGATTGCCGACCGCCGCTGGAATCGTTCGACGTGAGCGTGACCATGCGCCACGGGTCTTCGGGAGTCGCCGACGAGGGCACGGCGGGGCGTTCGACCTGGGTGAAGCTGGCCGGTCCGGACGGCGTGTGGTCGGAGTCGCCGAGGCGGATCTGATTGCCGATGACCAGCGCCACCACGAAGCTGGCGGCCATGGCCAAGAAGGTCCCCAGGCGGCCAGCGTAGCGCGGACGAGGGCGCTGGGGGCTGGGGCGGACGACGCGGGGCGGGGTTGGGGCGGGCTGTTGGACGGGTGTCGGGCGCTGCTCGTCGGCCGATGAGGGCAAGTGGCGAAGCTCTTGCTTCCAGCACTGATCTTCGAGGAATGCCAGGGCACATCGCCGCCAGCCATCGGGCGTTTGATCCAGCGACGCCAGGAGATCGCGCCGCTGGGAATCGCTCAGCTCGCCGTCGACCAGCAGTTCCAACAGGTCCTGTTCAATGGGCGGGTTTTGTTCGGGGGAGTTCATGGTGGGCTGCTCAAGTCCTAGACTTGATTTTCGGATTCGACGATTTCCGACGATGCCAACTCATTGCGTAATCGTTGGCGCGCCCGATGGAGTCGCGCCTGGACCGCACTGACGCTTATGCCCAAATGGCGGGCCAACTCGTTGTAGCTCCAGTCTTCGGTGTACTTCAGAAGGAGGATTTCGGCATCCCGTTTGGCCATCCGCGACAGGGCGTCGCGGATCCACTGGCGTCGCTCGTCGGCCAGCAGCCAACCGATGGGCTCGCGCTCCCGCGACTGCTCGGTGGGACGGAGTCGGAGGGCGTAGTTCTCGGTGAGCTTTCGCTGACGCCCCAGCTTTCGCCGGTACAACAACGATTGTGTGACAGCCAAACGGTAAAGCCAAGGAGCAACCTTATTGGGGTCTGCCAAAGGCGCCTTCTGCCGCACCGCCGCCAGGGCAACCTCTTGCATCACTTCGTCGACGGCCTGCGGCTCGCCAACCCGCGCAGAAACGACCGTTCGCAGCCAGCGCTCGTGTTTCTGAAGAGCCGCCTGCCAATCGATTTGCTTCGCGTCGGCTGAGCCGTCAGACTGCTCGGCACTGTTCGGTGGCATCGTGACGAACCATAAGTTCTGTTTCCGCCGTCGTGGCGATCTTGCGGGGAAAACCGCCGGGGCGCCAGGGGCGGGCGGGGGCATGTCGATGTAACTCATTATGTGACCATTTGTTGCGAACGGCAACCCCGGTTGACCCCAGCCGGATCGATCTCTTAGAATCGGAAGGGGTGTGGTTTTTGGCGTGGCTAGTCCCCCCTGAACGCTTCAAAGGCTCGGCAGGCAGATTTCATGAACCCGGCTCATCCGTCGCTCGCCTGGCTGGACCAGGAATTGGCCGCACTGGAGCAACAGGGTCTGCGGCGGCGACTGGGAGTTCGCCACGGAACGCAGACGTCGCGGCTTTCGCTGGACGACCGGGCGTTGGTCAATTTCGGGTCGAACGACTACCTGGGCCTGGCGGCCGACCCGCGGCTGGCGGCGGCGGCCCAGAGCGCGGCACAGGCCGATGGCTGGGGAAGCGGGGCCAGTCCGCTGGTGTCGGGGTACGCTCATCTTCACCAGCGTTTGGAGGAGGAGTTGGCCCTTTTCGAAGGGACTGAGAGCTCGCTGGTGTTTGGGTCGGGGTTTGCGGCGAATGCCGGGTGTTTGGCCGCCCTGGTGGGCGCCGGCGACGTGGTGTACAGCGATCAGAAGAACCACGCCAGCCTTGTGGACGGCTGCCGGCTGTCGCGGGCCGACGTGCGGATCTTCGCCCATGGCGACTGGCGGGATCTGGAGAGATTGTTAGTCCATTCGGGCCGGTACCGCCGACGGCTGATCGCCACGGACAGTCTGTTCAGTATGGACGGCGATCTGGCGCCGCTAGGGGAATTGTGCAGCCTGGCGGAGCGTTTCGATGCGATGCTCATGATCGACGAGGCGCATGCGACGGGTGTGTTTGGATGTCGGGGGCACGGGGTCGCGGAGTCCCTGGGCGTGGAATCGCGAGTGCCGATCCGCGTCGGCACGCTGAGCAAGGCACTGGGCTCGATCGGCGGTTTCGTGGCCGGCAGCCAGAAGCTGATCGATTGGCTGGTAAACCGCGCGCGGCCGTACGTGTTCTCGACGGCCAGCCCGGCGCCGATGGCGGCCGCGGCCTTGGCGGCATTGGAGATCGTGCGAAACGAGCCGGAGCGCCGGGAGGGTCTTCTGGGACGCGCAGCGGCGTTGCGTGAGGAGTTGGCAGAGCAGGGGTGGGAGATCGGCAACTCGGCCAGCCAGATCATCCCGGTCGTGGTCGGGGACGCCGAGCAAACGGTCGGCCTTTCGGCGAGGCTGCGCGAGCGGGGCTATTTCGTGCCGGCCATCCGTCCACCGACGGTGCCGAAGGGTGAATCGTGCTTGCGGATCAGCCTGACATACGGGCACACGCCGGGGATGATCGAGGGGCTGCTGGATGCGTTGAGGAGGCGCGGCTGAACGAGGCCCTTCGGGCGACTACATGGGCCCCTTGGTGGCGTAGCGCCGGAGCGTGTCGGGCTCGCGAGCATTGCTCAAGGCGACGTCGTAGGTGATCAGGCCCTGCTGGTAGAGTGTGAGTAGGGCATGGTCCATGGTTTGCATCTGGTACTTTCGGCCTGCCTGCATCTCCGAGTAGATCTGATGGACTTGGTGTTCGCGGATCTTGTTTCGGACGGCGTGAGTGGCGATGCAGACTTCACAAGCGACCACTCGCCCTTTTCCGTCAGCCCGCGGCAGCAGCTTCTGCGAAATGACCGCCTGCAGGCTGTTGGCGAGTTGCACGTTGATGGCGTTCTGCTGGTTGGAGGGGAATACGCTCTGGATGCGCTGGACGGTCAGGACGGAATCGGGCGTGTGTAGTGTGGCGAATACGAGATGTCCCCTTTCGGCTGGCTCGGTGCTTTTATCGCGGATTCAAGCATTTTCGAGGAGCGATCGGAATGGCCGTGTTCGCCCACAACCTTGTGGTGCTCGCCAAGGGAGGCGTGACCTGACCGAACTGATGTGAGGAACTCGACGCTCTGCGAAGGTAATGGTGGGAAACCCTGCGCCGAAAGCGAGTCGGAAACACCCCGCGCGATCAACACAACCCCGCACAACATCATCAGGGCGTTGCAAGCGATCGCCAGTCGCTAACCCGAAGCCCCCACTCCACAACACCACGTGAAAAACAGCCCTTCCGCAACAGAAACTATTTAGCAGAAGGATCCATGATCGTCACGCCCATTAACCCGACGACAACCTCCTGAGACAATGCCTCCAGGGTCACGCTTTGCAGTTCGACGTCGGGACGTAGTCGCTGATTCAACAGCATGGCGCGGCAGTTGTTCCCAAGATTGACCGTGGGTGGCGGCTTCTTTGGCAGGCAAAACGCGTCGCGCTGGTAGTTGTAATCGTCGGCTATTCGCAAAGGGCATAGATTCCAGTAGTTCAGCGGCGGCACGAGTTCCAACGTGTCGACTGAACCGTCCGCGTAGTTCATCCGCAGTTCGGCATTGGCGATGCGGCATTGCATTGGATTGGTGGAGCCGCAAACGAGAAACCAGATTGCATTGCCTCGCTTACGGACAGGCACCGTTATTCGTTTTGGCCAGTTGTCCCACAGAGAAGTGAACGCGATATTGCGATCCAGGCCGTGCCAAGCAAATGGGACGCCCTGCGTTGTCGTCAACTTGCCGTCGGCAACGAGCGACAGTGCGTTTGCGAGATCGATCTGGGGCGCCTTTGCATCCCAATAATAGAAGGTCCAGGGCGAGTAGCCGTCCGTTCCGATGCGAACGGAACACGTATTAGGGCGAGGAGAAAGATACTGCTGCTTGAAGATCGAGCGTATGTCCCCGTTCAGCGTGCCAGCAAGATCGATGCATTCGTACTTGGCGTCCTTCGGCGGTTCCAAGAACCGCTTCGATGCTTCTACCGCATCCATATTCCGATCCGTGACGTGGATCTTTATCAGTCGCTTCTGCAGCGCATCGCCGATGGCCGCCTGGCCAATGACCAGGTGGTGCCCGGGATTATCGGCCAGTTTACCGACGATCATTCCATCTTGAAGGGACGATTCCACAAGAACGCCCTGGGGGTCATCTATCGCTGTGTAACGTCCGTCCGGCAGACTCCATTGGATTGGAGCGCCTACATTTCCGGAGTATTGCACTGAACATTCACAAGGTAGTCTGTCACTGTGTTTAACGATAACTGCTGCTTCACGACCGTACGGAATCCGCACATCGACAAGACTACGGCCATATCCTGCTGATACTCTCCAATCCGTCGATCGTTCGCCATTGACTGTCACGTCAATGATGTTTTTCACCGGCGTGGGCAAAGTAAGCAACATGGACGCTTCACGATTCAATCGAACGTGAAGAGAGGACTCGCTTCCACTCGTTCGATACTCCAGGAGCACATCCGGCGTTTCAATTCGCGCGTGCTCCCAATGGCTCGGCAGTTGCGGTGCAACACGTACAATCCGATTGGGATAGTCGGGTGCATAGCCAAAGATGCCTTCCACCACGGCACGGCAGAACATATTCGAAAGCTCGGCAAAACCAGTGCCTCCTTGCGCCTGGGCCACTCCACCGGGCGTTTGCCGGTTGTACATGCAGTCCAAATAGGTACCCTGAAAAACCTTCCAGGCATCGTCCGGCAAACCAGCCTGACAATAGGCCAGGGCAACGCTCCAGCAGTCGGCAGGCCACAATTCTCGGACGGACCAAGTCGACGGCACCCAGTTGGAGGTCCAAACCTGCTCGCCGCCGAACGGCATCTTCTGGCGCTCCAGTCCCCATTCCGTATACTGCAACGCCTGCACCATTTGGCCGGCATTCAGAAGTCCGGCATCGATTGGCAGGAAGATGCTGTAGAGCCAAGAATCCTCGTGCAAACGTCCGTGACCGCCTTGTTCCCGATATGCCCCCACATAGCCCAACCGAGAGATCCACAGACTCTTGAAGAACCCCTTCTTGATCTTATCAAGTTGAGCCTGATGTCGCTCGGCTGCCTTGATGTCGCCGGCGCGTCGGGCCATGTCGAGAGCTGCTTGGTGACCATAATAGACATAGGCTGTCTCCTCAGCCGATCCGCCGCCGTTGTACCACTGCGAATCGGTAGGCCAGACATTGATGTAGCTCTCGTAGACACCGTCATCATCGGGATCAAAACAGTCTTTTGCCCACTCGAGGTGCAATTCCAATGCGGGACGCAGCAGCTTCTCGAATTCCGCATCTCCCGTTGCTCGCCACTCGCGCACGGCTTGATCGAAAAACTGCGACTGCATATTGTAGAATCCTTGGTCCTTGGCGATCCGGCCACGTCCGTAGAAACGTGAATCGGCGGCTTCCTGGGAGTAACCCAACCTTGGGTCCGACTTTGCAGCCCGCTTGTCTGACTCCGTAACTTGTGTGCCGATGTAGATTCGGGCGCACGTCTGGACTCGATCGTGCCACCCGTAGGCGGTGGCCCCGCACATCGAGCGCCAGCCAGGATAGTTTGCTGCCCACGCCATCGCACCATGTGTGAATAGCCCGTTGCGATAGATGCCGTCGATGGCCGCGGCTGCTGCCGACACAGCCGCATTGAACCGCTGATCGGGCGTATCGACCGTCACACGATTGGCGATCGATGTTGCCCGTTCCGAACCGGCAAGAAAGGCGGCCTTCGCATCCTGAAGCGACGCCGCATCGGTGGATTGACTACCATCGATGGCCTCAACCGCTAAAAACACCTCCGAGGCATTCTCCAGCGGAACGGAACCCACAACAAGCGGCGTATGCTTGGCCTCACCGGTGAGCAAACCCGGGAAATCTTGCCAGTTGGCCGCATCGGAAACCCGCAGTGTCGAGACACTACAAGTGCCCCTGACAACGGACGCTACGTTCTTGTTCGGCTGAATCGAAAACCGCCGATTGTCGATCACAACGACATTGCCCGTGCAATCACTCGGCATGAATCCGCGTACGATGATCTCGCCGGCCTTGCCCTTTGGTCCCACCGCAGGGTCAAGCAGATTGGCCAACAGGCCTTCTTGCGCAGGCGGCGGCATCACCGCACCATAGGCCCACACCAGTTGATCACCCGACCGGAAGCCAATCACGTGAATTCTCGCTGCCAGCCCTACTCCGACAGCTTGCGGCACAATCTCGAACGTTACTGTCACATCCGGAAACTCGGAATCGCGAGCAATCCATGTCATTTGATCGGCACGGTATTGCGATGTCACATCCGACCAGGAATCAAGCCATTTGCCTTTGTCGTTCCGAACCACCGCAACCATGATCGTACCGCGGAAGAACGGCTCCTTGATGAGCCGTACCAGCGGCCGATCACCGGCCATGACAAACGCAACGCTGTCTGGGCAGTACAGCGGTCGATTGCAGTACCGTGGGCCGTTGTGCCTGACGATACGACCATCTGCGGCTTGATAGGCCGTCACACACGACTCGCCCGCAAGTGGCTGAGTGGTTAGATGTATGAGAAGGTACGCAGTCAGGAGCAGCAGTCGTGAGAATGCCATTACCTTGAATCCGTGAGCTTTCTTAGAGAATTGCACGGGGATGGTCTTCGCTGCTGCTGCCGGATGCGTCGGCCTGCAAGGTGAGCATCTCCTCCGGATCGGCCTCGGGGGCCTGTACCTGCGCGAAACGGTCCTTCAAGGTGTCACTGCCCAGGTGGAGGTGCTGGAAGACGGCCAGTAGTTGCTGCGACATGCCGAAGACGTAGATCCGGCCATCGGGCAGGAGCGTGATTTCGCTAATGGCACGTTCTTCTTGTAGCTGTTCCGATTGAGATGTCACGCCGGTCCTCCTTCAACAGATGGTCTTCAGTCCGAGTGAATCGGCCAGGTCGGCCGCACGGCGTGCCAAGCCGCGCACCAGCGGTCGCGCCAGTTCGGCGTCGTGGCGGGCCTTCCAACAAGGCAAGTACCCATCGCGGATGCTGAATTTCACGGTGGACAGATGCGACTGCATCCAATCCACGATGGGACGGCAGCAACAATCGAAATGCCCCGGCAGGAGAAGATGGCGCACGATCAGATCGCCCTGCTCGGCCGCAATGTGAAGATTCCTGGCAACGGTTGCGAAGTAGCGATCGACGCCCGCGATGCGCTTGGCACAAGCGTCGTTGCCGAACTTGAAATCGGCCACGTAGACGTCGACGAAACCTCGGAACAGGCGGAAGGACTCGGTGGTGGCGTAGAAGTTCGACTTCCAAACGACGGGCGGCGGATCCGGGAGTCCGGCCATGGCGTCGAGGATGGTAGGGACGTGAATGGTCGGTTCACCGCCGGCCCACTGGAGGTTTCTGGCTCCCTGCTGCCGGCCCCACGCTACGATTTGAGCAAGGAGTTGCGCGGTGAGCGGTTGTCCTAGCCGGGGCTCGAAGGCGTTTTCCTCGGCAATGCAGAACGCGCAGCGCAAATTGCACCCGGAAAGATAAACGATGTGCGAGGGTTTCAGAGCAATTTCCTCGCCGTACTCAACGCGGTGGCGATAGACTCGCGCGATTGGGTCGGCGCCGCAGCGTCCCTGTTGCCCCTGACTTCGTATTACGCCGCAACGGTGTTCACAGAGATGGCAAGAACGATCGCACCACGCCGGCGACATGGACCGGTGGGTCGTGGGCATCGGGCTTCCCAATGCATCGCGGGCACACATGCAAAGGCGCGAAAAACAGAGCCATCGAAAAGAAACATGGCAACAACCGTTGCGACTGTTACTACTATTGGGTCCTGCATTGGAATTGGAACGAGGCCGACCATCGGGAGGCCGAAAGATCAGGATTGGGTTGGACCCCTTGTTCCGTTTTCAATATAGGCATCAATAATGCTACCCCAACGGCAGGGAGCCCGCAAGTGCCACGGTAACCGGGCAGAGGGGGCATCTCTGCCGGTTCTCCGGCTATCGCCTATTCGTGTCGCAGTGCTTCGATGGGGTCCATGGCTGCGGCACGCATGGCGGGGTAGAGGCCGAAGACGATGCCGATGGTGACCGAGATGAAGAAGGCCAAGGGGATCGACCAGGGGACGACGGTCGGTTCGACAGTCTTAATCACGGCCGGCAGTTGATTGACGACGTCGGGCATTGCGGATTCGAGCAGACCGCGGGCCAACACGGTCACCGGACCGCAAGTTAGACCGACCAGGACGCCGGTCAGGCCGCCGACGACCGACAGGGCAATGGTTTCGACGAGGAACTGGCGGATGATGTCGCGCCGTTTGGCGCCGAGTGCACGTCGGATACCGATTTCGCGGGTGCGCTCGGTGACGGTGGCGAGCATGATATTCATGATGCCGATGCCGCCGACGACGAGTGAGATAGCGGCGATGAGGCCCATGAAGACGATGAACATCAGACGTGTCGTGCGGGCCTGTTCGAGCAGTTCCAGGGGGACGGTCACGCCATAGTCTTCCAGGCGATGGGTCGTTTGGAGCGTGTGTTTGACGAGGTCGGCGGTCTCCATGACGTGTGCGACCGTGTCGACGCGCAGCGTCGCCTGGCTGAGTTGGACGATCTCGCCCTCGAAGGAGCCGCTGCGGCGCGTGATGACACGGTCGCCGATGCGGCCCCAGAGTGTGCTGATGGGGATATAAGCGTCGAGGTTGAAATCCTGGGCGGCGAACGAGCCGCCGATGCCGGCCATGGGCATACGGGCCTTGAGCACGCCGACGACGACATAGAAATCGTCCTCGACCTGGATGGACCGGCCGACAGGGTCCTCGTAGGGAAAGAGCCGTTCGGCGGTGCCGGACGCCAGCACGCAGAAGTTGTGTTTGTCGTGCAGGTCGGCGTCGGTGAGGAATCGTCCGCGAGCGACCTGGAGCTTGGTAACCTCGGCGTACTCGGGTGTGCATCCGACGAGCCGGCCATCGACCAGTCGGCCTGCATAGCTGAAGCGGCTGCGCAGCTCGCGGATGGGCAGGGCGCGGTCGATCGTGGGGATGGTCTCGCTGAGGGTGGCGAAGTCGTCGCGAGTGATGCCGTAAGGGACCGGACCGCGAATGCCCTCGGTCACTTCGCTGGGCGGCTTGACGGAGCGGATGATGATATTGTTGGCCCCCAGGCCTTCGATTTGCTCCTGGGCTTTGCGGCTGATTCCCTCGCCGATGGCCAGGAGCCAGATGACGCTGGCCACGCCGATGAAGATTCCCAGCACCGTCAGCAGGGAGCGCAACGGGTGCAGCAAGAGACTCTTGATGCCGAGCTGCCAGGTGCGGAGAAACAGGTACATGGGTCGAAGGTCGAGGGGACGAGGGTCGTGGGTAGGTCGGTGGTTATTCGGCCACGGGAATCTTGTGGGTCGGTTCTTGTCGCCGATCCGAGAGGATGCGGCCGTCGCGGAGTCGGACGACACGTTTGGAGCGGGCGCCGACGTCATTTTCGTGGGTGACCATGATGATCGTCTTGCCGTCTTGGTTGAGTTGGTCCAGCAGTCCGAGGATCTCTTCGGTGGTCAACGAGTCGAGGTTGCCTGTGGGTTCGTCGGCGAGGATGAAGTAGGGATCGTTGACGAGGCTTCTGGCGATGGCCACACGTTGCTGCTGACCGCCGGAGAGCTGCGTGGGGCGATGCTTGAGGCGGTCAGCAAGCCCGACGAGCTCGGCCAACTCACGACACCGCTGCCGTTCGTGCGCCGTGAGTCGCCCCTGGTAGTACAGGGGGACTTGGATGTTCTCCAGGACGGTCAGTTGGGGGATCAGGTTGTAGGACTGAAAGATGAACCCGATTCGCGAGGCGCGGATTTCGGAGAGCCTGTTATCGTCGAGCTGGCTGACGTTGTCGTCACCGAGCATGATGGTGCCGCCGCTGGGTCGGTCGAGGCATCCGAGTAGGTTCAAGAGCGTGCTCTTGCCCGAGCCCGAGGCGCCCATGACGGCCACGTAGTCGCCTTCGGGGACGTCGAGGCTGACGCCGCGAAGTGCGCGGACGGTCTCGCCGTCGAGGACGTACTCCTTGGTGACGCTTTGGACGGAGGCGGCCAGGGTCATGAGCGGTTCCCCGGTCGGTCGTTGCCGCTGGGCTGATCGCCACCCAGCCGGTTTCCGTCACGTTGTCGATTGCCATCGCGGGGGCTGCGCATTTGTCGCATGGCCGCCTGGGCTTCGCTGCGATCCAAAACGCCATCGTGGTTTCGATCGGCCGCGGGGAAACCGGACCGCAGGGCTTCCGGCAATTCGCTAGCCTGGATCTTGCCGTCTTTGTTCTTGTCGAGCGCTTGGAATACTTGGTCGCTCTGCTGGCTGGAGGCCGCTGCTGGTGCGGCGCCGTTGGACTTGGCCTGGGCGCCGGCGGCGGGTTTGGCTGTGGTTTGGGCAACGGTCTGCGCGGAAGGCGAGCCTGGGGGAGCCTCGGGCGTGCTGGGCAGATCTGGCAGGGCCACCCGGTCGCGATACGCGGCCGAGTTGAGGACGACCTGTTGGTTCGGTTCGAGGCCTTCCCGAATGATGAGGAATTTGTCGTTGCTTTGGCCGACTTCGATCGGCTGGGCTCTCCAGTCCTGGCCGTCGCGCACCACACAGTAGGTCTGGCCGCCGTGCTCGAAGACGGCCTGAACGGGTACCTGAAGGACATCCTTAACGTCGGCAACCCGGATCTTCACTTCGGCCGTCAATCCGGGGCGGAGTCCGGGTGGAGGGTCGTCGATGGTGACGTACGTTTCGTATTCCTTGACACCGGAGTTGAACCACCCGGACGGTGCGGGATACTCGTTAACCTTCCTGACCGTTCCCTTCATTTCCACATCGAGAAAGGCATTGACGCGGATCGTGGCCGGCATGCCCGCTACGACTTGGGATACCTTGGCTTCGTTGATCTTGGCCTTGACTTGCATGCGTTTGGGATCGGGCAGGCGGATGATCACCTGGCGTTCGCGGACGGTTGCGCCTTCCTCGATGATGATCTGGTTGTTGCCTCGGGAGTCGGCCTGGCTGGCGTAGACGACCTGGCCCGCCTCGGGTGCCTTGATAATGCACTTCTCGATTTGGGTTTCGATGAGCTTCTGCTTCTGCATATCGAGCAGGTGGCTCTTTTCGGCGGAGGCGAGTTTGGCCTCGCAGGTGGCGATGGTGGAGCGGAGTTGTTTTTCGGTCTTCTTTTTGGTGTAGTCGTTGAGCACCCGGAGCTTGGTTTCGGCGAGTTTCAGGTCTTTTTCGGCTTTCTGGACGGCAAACAGATCGGCCTGCAACTGAAGCTTGGTAACGAAACCTCTGGCGGCGAGCCGCTCGCTGTACTGGGCGTAGTCGCGGGCGCGCTGGGCGTTCTCTTTAGCCACGAGGCCCTCGTTCTCGATCGTCGTACGATCCTGGATGTAGGTGCCTTCGAGGTACTCTTCCAGGGCGATCTGCGCGCTGGCCAGATCGTTCTCCGCCTGGATTCTCACGGCCTCGCTATTGGCGCAGACGATCTGCTGCTTGACCAACTCGTCTTCCAAGGACGACTTGTCGAGTTCGACGAGCTTGTCGCCGGGCTTGACGTAGGAGCCTTCGGGGATGATCCACAAGATGGTCGTGCCGGCACTGCCCATGGCCTGCACTTCGCAACGGAGCTCGACATTGCTGGCGCTTTCGACGTCGCCACTTTCGGCGACTTCGTGGACGAACTCGCCGCGTTCGACCGTGACCATCATCGGGCCGCTTTCGGCCGAGGACCAAGACCACTTCGGCAGCATCGTCCAGGCGAGGGCGGGAATGGCCAGCGCGAGCGGTACGGCGATCATCAGACGCCGCCCGGAAAAGCCAGCTCGACTATGCACAAAGCAGCGGCGCGAGCGAACGCGATTCATGGCGAGGGCCTCGTCGGCTGGCGACCCGCTGGCGATCAAGGCTCAACGGGCCGGGGTCGGGGGAAGGCAGGATACGATTCCATTGTAATCAGATGT
Source organism: Thermoguttaceae bacterium (assembly GCA_963674835.2). Lineage (GTDB taxonomy): Bacteria > Planctomycetota > Planctomycetia > Pirellulales > Thermoguttaceae. The sequence goes on along the minus strand of CAXXKC010000003.1, from coordinate 2,775,371 downwards.
CGTGAGGCTGTCAGCACGCGCACCACCCGGTGGATGGGTTTCGGGGGAGCGCGAAGTGCTTGCGCCGGCAAGAGTTCCTCGCCTGGTCGGGGAGGTGGCGCGAGGGAGGTTTGCTGCGGATGCCCGACAAGTTCGGGGGAAACGCAGGTTCGGCGAGAGGGACGGGATTCGCCCGTTTCGCGGCCGGGGTGAGGAGCTAGTGCGAGTCGCCCTTGGCTGGATCGCTGACGACGGCCGGCTCCGGCGGCAATCTGAACGCTGCGGGCTCGATCGAAGGGGGCGCGATCGCCGGCTCGGGCGAAAGTTGGCTGACAGTGCCGGGCGGGATCGGTTCGGGCTGCGATTGGGACGGGGCGATCTGGGAGGTGATCGGCCCGGGATCGATCCACATGCCGTTGCTGTCCAGTTGCATGGTGCCCAGGTCAAAGTCGAGAGACATGCGTGCGGCTTCGTACTCGACCCAGATGCCGAGGAAGCTGTTTTGCGCGCTGAGCAAGCCGGACAAGGCGTCGGTCAGGTCGCGTGCGGTGGTGGGGCTGAGCTGGCCGGTTTCGCCCGGCTTGGGTGGACGTTCGAGTCCGACCTGGGCCGACTCGACCTGGCTGATGGCGTTGAAGGCGGCCGTGCGGCGGACCTCGAAGTCCAACTGGTCCAGGCGCAGCAAGCGAAGGGTGCTGCGCAGATCCTGGTTGATGACATCTTCATAGGCGTAGTATTGGCGTCTTGCGCGCTGATAGGCGATCAGTGTAGTTCGGTAGGCGTTGCGTTCGATGAGCCGGGTGAGCGGGGCATCGAACTGGACGCTGACGTCGAGTTCGCCGTTGGTGTCTCGCGATTGGAACGGGTTGGTGCCGCCGACCGTGGTGACGTTGCCGTCGACGGTGAGGTTTAGGGCACTTCGTAGGGCGTTGGCGGTGATTTCGATCTTGCGCCACTGATCGACCAGCGCGGCGCGGGCATTCATCCAGTCGAGACGGTTATCGCGGGCGATGTCGAGGGCCTTTTCGGGCGACAGGTCGACCGATATAAGCGTTACGGTATCGAGCCGCGCGGCGGCCTGGACCAGCGACAGTGCCCGCATTTCGCCGGCGAGCGTGGTCAGTATCGTAGAAAGCCGATCGCGCGGACCGGAGGCCGTGTCCTGGGATTCCTGCTGGGGCTGCAGGCCTGGGGGTAATCCGGCGGCGGCGCCGGAGGGAACGTTGGGGGTGGGCTCGGTCGATTCACCTGGGGGTATCGGGGCAGTGGGTGCGTCTTCGGGTGGGAGTGGAGCGGGCTTGGGGGCCACCTCCGAGAGCGCCGGAGGATGCTCGACGAACTCTCGGATTTCCGCGAGGGTCTTGTGGATCTTGGGCTGCAAGGTGGCGAATTCCTCGTGGACCCTTCCGGTTCGCGTGTCCAGCACGGCCACGTCGACAACGCTGCGCTCCACTTGGCCGGCGCGAATCTCATCGCGTTTGGCTAGCTCGTTAAGATTCTTGCGGCGCTGAGGTAGGGCTTTGTCCAAGGCTTCCAGATCCGTCTTGACCTGTTCCACTTGGGCCAAGACGCGTTGTTCGAGCGCTGAGGCTTGCTGCAGGTAGTCTTTGGGGAGCTCAAGAGTTTCGTCACCGACCAGCCGGTTCAGTTCCAGAACCGCGTCCTGCGTTTCGGTCAGGGGAGGAGTGATCAGATCGAAGCGATCCAGGAGTGGATCGGCGATGCGGACGTTCAGATCGGGGGGCAGACCGAGCGAGACCTTGTAGGAATCGAGGCTGTCTTCATACGAAGTGACGATGGAGAGCAAGGTGCTCTGGGCGTTGTAGACGGATTGGCGTGCTTGATCGACCTGAACACGGCCGACGCGTCCGGCGTCGTAGAAGGCCTGCAACTGGTCCAAGCTGGTCTGAAGGCCGGAGACATTGGATCGCTGGTTGCGAATCTGAACTTGAGATCGAAGGAGTCCGAGGAAGCCGCCCACGCTGGAGAACGTGCTAGGAGTGAGGCTGCCGACGGAGAGTCCCGTTGGATTCAGGCCCGGGCCGGGACTTCGTCCGGCGACGATTTGGGCGTAGAATCCCTTGCGGTATCGCTGCATCTGCCGGGCATTTCCCAGCAGGGCCCGTTCGGAAGTGGTGAGCCCTTCGAGAGCGACGGCGCGACCACCGCCTTGGAGGAAAGGCTGCAGGAACGTGAAGTTCAAGAGGGTGGTGCTGGTCGTGGTGTCGCGGCCGGAGAACTGCCACACGACCGTGTTGGCCAATTCGGTAGCGATTTGACCGCCCGTTGCCAGGAGTTTTGTGGCTTCGAGGCTGGATGAGGTGCTTAGCTCACTGGAATCATTGGAGAGGAAGTAGGCGGTGGTGTTTCCGCCGAAGAACTGCACCTGGAAACGGAACCGCTGCGCGGAAACATCGAGCGCCGAAAGGTAGAGGTTTTCGAGCTGCTGCTGATATTCCCGCGAGTTGAGCAGGGCCGTCTGGACGGCCGCCTGGCGGTCGAGCACGAGGTCGCCGTTCTTGTCCAGCGCCAGGTAGGATCGCCAATAGGGATTGGTGACGAAGGGGGTCTTGCCGTAGCAGCGCCAGCAGGGCCAGCCTTTCTTGCAGTCGACGCAATGCATGTACCGATGGGCCGTGGGGTCGTCGGGGGGCATCGGCTCGCAATCGGGATCGGCCGGATCAAACATGCGCGAGGCGGGCGACGGCTGGATGGAGTAGTCGACAAGCTGCCAACGCGGATCGTTATCGTGGCTGTCGACGAGGCAATAGGCCTCGCGATCGGCCTGTCGCCGGTAGAACCCACGGGTACAGCCGACGAGGCTGAAGATAACCAGGAGGACGCCCACCAAGATGAGCCGCTCGATTCGGACAGGATTCATGCGGCACCTCGCTGTTGGGCGGGGGCCGGCGTGATGGAACCCGGCGCGTGCGACAAGGGAATTTGCATGGAGCCGCCCGCTGCACACGGATCGTCCGACAGGGCGGCCGTGAGGAGATCGAGCAGCGCCAGTAGCTGGCGAGGATCGAGGTGTCGGCCCAACTGACCGCCCCACTCTTCCAGGTGGGTGAGCAGTGTCTGGATGGCTTCGTGGCCCGACGGGGTCAGACGCCATTGCTGCCGTCGACGATCGTGGATGCTCCGCTGGCTGCTCAGAAGTCCCTGGCGGCGCAGATGCTCGACCTGGCCGCTAACGTGTGCAGGCGAAATGGCCAGGCTGCGCGCGAGGGCAGTTTGGTCTGTTCCTTCGGGGGGTGTTTTGAGACAGGCCCAGAGCAACGAGAGCTGGGCATCACCAAGATGGACTGCGCTACTGTGAGCTGCAATCCGGCTTCGCAAACGCCTGCTGCACATAGAGATCTGTTCTGAGAGCTCGATCCATTGCGCGGCCGAATCGGCAGGAGCGTCGCTGAATGGATGCATGGAGACGTGCTGGTGCTTGAGGAGATACAGGCGCGAACGGAGTGCCGGGCGAACCGATCGCCGACGAATGGTTCATGGCTGAATGATTCGGCTTTTCGATCCTTTGGACTTGATCGATTTTGCCGGTTTTTTGGGCGATGCGGCGGGGCACGGAAAAGGTTGCTGCTGGGAGGATTAGGGAAGCCAGGTGAAGCTTGACACTCGCCGTAACCCGGAATAGGATCAAGATTAAGAGCCTATCCGAGAAGCGAATTCGGCAGGGATGTATCGAAGAGCATCGAGACGGCGGACCGGCGGATATCCGACGGGCGTAGGGGGCATGTTGTCGCTCCCAGCGGCCTCGGCGAGTCGGCCGGTCGCGGCGCGGTGGGCTGTCGGTCAACCCCCTTATGAAGCTGGCGTGAGTTTGCCATGAGCGTTTGGAACAAAGTCCTGATTGGACTGATCATCCTTGCGTCGCTCTCGTTTACCTACTTCGCCATGCGGGCGTTGAAGGTCCACCAAGTGTGGCGAGCGTCCGTTGAGAAGATGGACAAGAAGCTGGAGACACTGCAGGAAGATAGCGAGGTCCAGCAAGACCACGTGCGCGAGGCGACGCTGGAGTTGCACAAACTGATGCTCAACCGCGGGCGCATTTGGACGAACGTAACGCCCGGCGGGTTCAACGCGGAGACGAGTGCACTGAGCGTGACGACCGATCTGCCGAATCCCAACGGGATCGAGGTTGGCAATGTGCTGTACATCTTTGATCAGGCCCCCGTGCAAGAGGGAGGGCGTTACCTGGGTGTGTTCATCGTCACGGCCAAAGCGGACAAGCAGGTTCAGTTGAAGCCTGGGGTCATGATGACGCGCGCCGAGGTCGATCAATTGCAGAAGAGCCTCGGGCCGTGGGTGATGTACGACGTGATGCCGTCGGACAGTCACGAGGTGCTTGCGAAGCTGGATGAAGCGACAAAGAAGGCCATGTTTCCGGAGAACTGCGTCGAGGAGTATCTCAAGGACGGGACGGTACAGGCCGACGGCAAGAAATATGAGCGGCAGTTGCGGGACTATCGCGTCCTTCTGACCGATTATTATCGCCAGCGAGCGTTGTTGTTCGAGTTGCTGGCGGCGGCGCAGACGGACAATCATTATCTGCAGAACGCTCTGACGGACGCCAGGAAGCAAGAGCAGTTCCGCAACAGCGAGATCAACAGTCTGAAAGCGACCCTCGCCGATGAGCAGCGGCAGCTGGGAGCGGTCAAGACGCATCTGGCCGCGGTCGAGGAGAAGCTGAAGGAGATTCGCGACGGCGTCCAGCAATTGACGGAAGCGAATCGCCAGACGGCGGCCAAGGTCGCGCGGATCCAACTGGAGGCGATCCGGCAGATCGACGAACGGACTCAACGGATGGCGCAAACGACCAAATAGCGACCGACGGAGCGACAGGGGTTGTTCCCAGCATAATTGTGGGCATATACGACCGGGACTATTATCGACGCGAGCGGCCGGGGGTCTATCTGACTGCACCCCGCACGGCCGTCGCGTATTTGATCCTCATCAATGCGGCGTTTTGGGTGGCCAATGGCCTGCTGACGCCCCAGAGCGACGCGATCACGCTCACGCTGGCCGCCAAGGTCTCGTCGTTGACGCACCCGCTGCTGTGGTGGCAGTTTCTCACCTATGGCTTCGTGCATGCGCCCGAGCTGTGGCATGTGCTGTTCAACATGCTGGGGCTGTTCTTCTTCGGGCGGGAAGTGGAACGGCTGTACGGGCGGACGGAATTTTTGCGTCTGTACTTGGTAGTTCTGGTGTTGGGGTCGGTGGTCTGGGCGATCACCAGTTGGCTGGCGGGAGTGACGGGCGTCCTGTACGGGGCATCGGGCGCCGTGGTGGCGGTCGTCATCCTGTTCGCGCTGAACTATCCGCGGCAGACCGTGTACTTGATGTTCTTCTTTCCGATTCCTGCGTGGGTGTTGGGCGTGGTGCTTGTGGCCATGGACGTGTATGGTTGCATCTTCCAGGCCAACAGCGGCGTGGCGTACGCGGTACACCTGACAGGGGCGGCGTTGGCGGCGGCCTACTATCGGTTTCACTGGAATTTCGGGACGTGGATGAGTGGACGGTGGTCGTTTCGGCCGTTTCAATCGAGACCGAAGCTGAGGGTGCATGACCCCCAGCACGAACAGAGGCAACTGAGCGAGGAAGTGGACCGAATCCTGGAGAAGATTTCCCGCGAGGGCGAGGAGAGCCTGACCCGCAAGGAGCGGCGGGCGCTGGAAGATGCCAGCCGGGAATATCAGAAGCGCCGGCAGAACACTGTCGACTGAGTTGCCCCCGTCGGCGCACCCCCCGAACCGTGGCGCCATCGGGGCCGTAGCAGAAGATGTCTGGCTGCTGGAGGGGTAGGTGTTGCGATAACCGTCCATCTCGGTCCTGGGAAGCTTCGGGAAGTGAGGAGTTTGATTTGATGGGAAGACGCGTCGCGGTCGGCTTGGGGCTGTTGCTTCTCATTGGTCTTGGGGTTACCGCTTCCGCCCTTACCTGGTCCCGATCGCCGCGCGCGCCGGCGGATTCGAGAGACCGGGACGTGCTACTGCTGACCTATTCGAACGATCCAGATACGCTCAATCCGCTCACGGCCAACGACAACGTGAGCCGGGCGTTTCAAAGGCAGGTCTACGAACCGTTGGCCGAACGGAACTTCGCCGATCCGGACAAGTGGGACCGGGTGCTTGCGACGAGTTGGGAGTTCGACGAAAAGGCGCTGACGTACCTGATCCACTTGCGACACGGCGTGAAGTGGCATCCGATTCGGCTTCCCGACGGCCGGTTGTTACCGGAGACCGAGCTCACATCATTGGACGTAAAGTTCACGTTCGACGTGATTCTGAATCCGAACGTCGAAGCCGCCTCGCTGCGCAGCTACTATGAGGATCCCGAGGCGGAGGACGAAGCCCACCGCTACAAGATCAAGGTGGACATCGTCGACAAGTACACGGTGAAGGTTCAATGGACCAAGCCGTATTTCCTCTCCAAGGATTTCACGCTGGATGTCAACATCATTCCTCGCCACGTGTTCTCGGTGGACGAGCACGGCGAGCCAATTGCCCTGAATTTCGCGCTCAAAGAGTTCGCCGACGGTTTCAACCAGCATTGGGCGAACACGAAGATGTGCGGCACGGGGCCGATGATGTACGAGGAGTGGATCCGCGATCAGCGGCTGGTTCTGGTCCGCAACCCGGACTACTGGGGCGAGCCGTTTCCTTTCAAGCGGGTGGTGTATCGCTCTATCCCCAACAGCAACACGGCGACACAGAAGTTGCTCCAGGGCGATCTCGACTTCGTGGGCATTCCGGACAAGGACCAGTTCATTCAGGAGCAAGATCACCCCAACGTGATTCCCGGCCACATGGTGACCGTGCGCGAGGGCAACTCGCAGTGGGTCAAGTTCGTGGCAGACTCGAAGGACAGCCCGGGGTTCGTGAAGATGGTGGATTTCCCGTATCCCGGTTATCGCTACATCGGCTATAACCTCAATCGTCCGATCTTCAAAGACGTGGCTTTTCGTCGGGCGTTGGGTCACGCCGTGCCGGTGCAGAAGATCATCGACGAGGTGTTCAAAGGACTGGCTGAGCGGACGACGGGGCCGTTCGAGCTTGGTAGCAGCGCCTACAACGACAAGCTTCAGCCGCTGGCGTTCAATCTGGACGAGGCCCGGAAGCTCCTGGCCGACGCGGGCTGGAAGGACCTCGATCACGACGGGGTGCTCGACAAGAAGATGGGTGACATCGTGATCCCGGCGCGCTTCGATTTGATGATTTACGCCGACGCCCCGAGCTATCGGACGGTGGGGGAGATTATCAAGGAGGAGTGCCGCAAGATCGGCATCGACGTGCTCGTATCGCCCACGAAATGGGCATTGATGCTCGAGAAGCTCAACAACCGCGCGTTCGACGCGGCGATGCTCGGCTGGGGCGGCGTGTGGCGCGACGATCCGTTCCAGCTTTGGCACGGGAGCCTGGCCGACACGCCGTACAGTTCCAACTTCATCAGTTACCGCAATCCGAAGGTCGACAAGCTGATCGACAAGTTGCGAGTGACGTTGGACGACAAGGCGCAGATTCCCATTTACCACGAGATCCATCGATTGATCTACGAGGATCAGCCGTATACGTTCCTATTCGCCGACAAGCAGACGGGCGGCTATAATGCCCGCCTGGAGGATGTTCGGTTTTACCGGATTCGCCCGTGCACCGATGCGACGCAGTGGCGAGCGTCGCGCTCGCGGATGCGGTGAGTCGGTGCGGGGGCTGTACGGGCTAAGGGACGGGGCCGGATACCGAAGCAAACCCTATACGCAACCGAGTAAGCTATTGTGTGGACCTATATCGTTCGACGCCTGCTGACCATGATCCCGACGTTGTTCGGCGTGACGGTCGTGGCATTTCTCATCATGCAGTTGGCTCCGGGTGACCCGCTGAAGAACCAGTTGGGAGTGTCGGGGCTGGCGGGCCGATCGACCCAGACGCACGAGGCCTACTTGTTGCAGAAGCGGCAGTTGAAGCTCGACAAGCCGCTGATTCTGAATTTCGATTACTTCCGCAACTACTCCGAAAAGGTCCGCATGGCCGCATACTATCTGGGGCGGACCGAGAAGGAGATCGTTGGGGAGTTGCCTGAGCTGGCGAAAGTGGCGGCGACGAACGGCTCGGGCACCCCGGACGAGCAGCAGCGGTTGGCCTTTCTTCGTTCGCTGGGGATAGAGCAGTTCGACAAGCGGCTGGCCGACCCAGTTCAGCACGCGCGCCTGGCCACGGCAATCCGCGGTTTTGCTCAGACATTTGCCGAGGATGTGGGCATTCATGGCGTGTTGCCGGCGATGGAGATAATCGAGTCTCCGAAGGCGAACCTCAAAGAGCGGATCGGCGCGATCAACGCTCTGGCTCGCATGGTTGTCGATCCGCTGACGTACACGTACGCGCGCGATCCTTCCGCGGCCCAGACGCCGGAAATCGAGGCTGTGTGGAAGACGTGGTGGGAACGGGCGTTGGCGGCCGATCAGAAGCGCGACGCGGCGAAGGAGCCGCCGTTGTACCCACCGCTGTCGAAAGAGCGGCAGGAAGCGCTGGAGAAACGATTCGAGGCGATTCTCGCCGCCCCAGACCGGCAGGAGATGTTTCGCCGACTGGAGTTCTACGACCCAGACCGATTCGAGCCGTTCCAGCGGGCCGACATGCGTTTTTTCGTTGGAAAGCTGCTCGGTGACACTTCGCTTGAAGCGAAGGCTGTGGCCGCCGCGGCACTGGCCGGCTACGTCGGCCGACCGCTGACGATGGACGTACCGTTGGACGCGTCGGAGGACGATGTTCGCCAGGTGACGGAGAACTGGCAGATTCATTACCGGTTTCACAAGGACCGGTACGATCCGAGTCTGCTGGCGAGGCTTTGGAACATCGTAGCCGACACGCAGTACGCCAACGTAGCCTGGCGGTTGGTGACCTTCAATTTCGGCCGTTCGGCCCTGCGTACGCGAGAGCCGGTAGGCGAGATGATCTGGCGGGCGGTGATCGTCACGGCGCCGATCATGGTCTTCTCCGAGTTGATGATCTACCTGGTCGCGGTGCCGCTGGGGATACTATGTGCGGTGAAACGGGGTCAGTTGGCGGATCGCCTGATTTCCTTCGTGCTTTTCGTGTTGTACTCGATTCCCGCGTTCGTGGCGGGGATGCTCTTCCTGCTGTTCTTCGCGTATGGTGACTACCTGAAGATCTTTCCCATGGACGGGCTGCATTCGGAAGGGGCCAGCGACCTGGGAATCGTCGGCTACACGTTGGATTACCTGTGGCACATCTTCCTGCCGGTGGTGTGCTTGTCGCTGTTCAGCCTGGCGGGGATGGCCATGTATGCCCGCACGAGCATGCTGGACGTGATCGGTCAGGACTACATTCGCACGGCCCGCGCCAAGGGTGTGTCGGGGACGGCAGTGATTTTCAAGCACGCGTTGCGAAACTCGCTGATTCCGGTCATTACGCTGTTCGCCAATTTTCTGCCGGCGATGTTGGGCGGGAGTGTGCTCATCGAGTACATCTTCGGAATTCCCGGCATGGGCCGGCTGAGTTGGGCCTCGATCGAGCAGAAGGACTTTCCCACGCTGATGGCACTGATCTATATCGATGCGATCCTGGTAATGATCAGCATTCTGCTGACGGACATCCTGTACGTTTTCGTCGATCCGCGGATCAGCTTTGAAGGACAAGGTAAGGTTTCATGAGTTCGAAGCACGATCCATCTGCCAAGGACACGTCTTCGGCAAATCACAAGCCGGCGGCCGACGCTCCGCACGGGGCAACGGAAGCGAGCGAAACATACTTGGACATCGTCTGGCGACAGTTCAAGAAGAACCGTCCGGCGCTGATCTCGCTCTGGATTATGGTGCCGGCGTTCCTAGTGGCGATCTTTGCGCCAGTGCTGGCCTCCAACCGGCCGTTCGTGTATGGGACGGGCACGGAGACGATCTATCCTTGGTTTCGGGCGTTGTTCAATCCGGACGAGACGGTCGACTTCGTGTTCAACATGGCGCTAGTGGGTTTCGTGCCGTGGATCGTTCTGTCCCTGGTGTTGAACTGGTGGTGGAAGAGTCGTAGCGCATCGGGGCGTCAGCGGGCGTTACGGATCGTGGGGCTGTACGCACTGGTGATCGTGGCGCTGTGCGTGGTGTTCTCGTTCCCGAAACTTCGCCCCGTGAACACGTATCGCGCCCGGACGTTTCCCGAAGAGCAGTTTGCGGCGAAGGGCCAGGCACGGGCCATCTATCCGCTGATCCCCTTCGGGCCGACCGAGCAGGACCTGGACGCCATCTTCAAGGCGCCACCGTACCGCAAGCCGGCCGACCTTTGGAAGAAGGCCAACGATTACTATCCGCACCTGCTCGGCACCGACAACACGGGCCGCGACGTGCTCGTGCAGATGATCTATGGAGCGAGGATTTCCCTGACGGTGGGTTTCGTCGCGGTGGGTATCTACATCGTGATCGGCGTCGTGGTGGGAGCCGTGGCCGGATATTTCGGCGGTCTGACCGACATGGTCATTTCGCGCTCGATCGAGATCGTCCTCTTGTTCCCGTCGTTCTTCCTGATCCTGACGTTAGTGGCGATGATCGGGCCGAGTATCTACATCATTATGGGTGTGATCGGTCTGACCGGCTGGCCGACCATCGCACGGCTCATCCGCGGCGAGGTCCTCAAGCAAAGGACAATTGACTACGTGTCGGCCGCGCGGGCCGTGGGCGCGTCGCATGCGCGGATCATCTTTCGCCACATTCTGCCCAATGCCATCTCGCCGGCGCTGGTGACGATCCCTTTTGGTGTGGCCGGCGCCATCATTACCGAGGCGGGCTTGAGTTTGTTGGGCTTCGGCGTGCGACCTCCCACGCCCAGTTGGGGTTCGTTGTTGCGGCTGGGTAACGAGAACTACAGCTACTGGTGGTTCATCGTCGTTCCTTCGCTGGCGATCTTCGTGACGGTAACCATCTTCAACCTGGTCGGCAGCGGCCTGCGCGACGCGATGGACCCACGTTTGCGGCAGTAGACCTTTTTCGGACCGGTTTTCAATCCAGACCAGCAGCGGGTACCAACGTGAGCGAAAAGACATCCGCAACCGCCGAGAGCCTTCCGCGCCCCGATGTCGGCGATCCGCTGGTGGAGATCGACCATCTGCAGACGTTCTTTTTTACGGATGAAGGGGTCGTCAAGGCGGTCGACGACGTGTCGCTGGTCATTCCGAAGGGAAAGACGCTGGGCGTGGTGGGTGAGTCGGGGTGCGGGAAGTCGGTGACGGCCCTTTCGATCATGCGGCTGATTTCCGTGCCCGGGCGCGTTGTCGGTGGGCGGATTCTGCTGCACGACAACGGCGAGTCGGCCGACCTGGCCGCGCTCGATGAGTCGGCGATGCGGAAGATCCGCGGCGCGGCCGTTTCGATGATCTTTCAGGAGCCGATGACGTCGCTGAACCCGGTCTTTACGGTGGGCGACCAGATTGCGGAGGCAGTGCGGCTGCATCAGAAGGTGGACAAAGCCGAAGCGCGGCGTCGTGCCGTCGAGATGCTTCGCAAGGTGAAGGTGCCGGAGCCCGAGCGGCGGGCGAGAGAGTATCCGCACCAATTCTCCGGCGGGATGCGACAGCGGGCGATGATTGCGATGGCGCTGTCGTGCAATCCGAAATTGTTGATCGCCGACGAGCCGACGACGGCGTTGGACGTGACGACGCAGGCGCAGATCCTGGACTTGCTCCGCGGCTTGCAGGCCGATTTCGGCATGTCGATCATGATCATCACGCACGATCTGGGGATCGTGGCCGAGATGGCCGATCACGTGGCGGTGATGTACGCGTCGAAGGTGGTCGAGTATGCGCCGGTGGGCGAGTTGTTCGGGCAGCCGCTGCATCCGTACACGCACCTGTTGTTCAAGTCGCGACCGGTGGTGGGGCAGGGTAAGTCGGAGAAGCTTCGGACGATCCAGGGGATGGTACCGAGTCCGTTGCGATTCCCGGGCGGCTGCAAGTTCCATCCGCGTTGCCCGTACGAGAAAGTGGTTTGTGGAAAGGAAGAGCCGGCGCTGCGGGAGATCCGGCCCGGTCACTGGGCGCGATGCCATTTTGCCGGCGAGTTGCACTATGAATAACGACGTGCTGCTGAAGGTCGCAAACCTCAAGAAGCATTTCCCGATTCGCAAGGGGCTGTTTTCGCGTGTCGTCGGGCACGTGCAGGCAGTCGACGGCATCAGCTTCGAGATCCCCAAGGGGCAGACGCTGGGCCTGGTGGGCGAGTCGGGCTGCGGCAAGACGACCGCCGGGCGAACGATCCTGCGGCTGTTGGAGCCGTCGGCGGGTCGCGTCGAGTTCGGCGGACAGGACGTGGCCGTGGCGCAGGGGCAGGAGCTGCGGCGCCTGCGTCGCGACATGCAGATTGTGTTCCAGGACCCGTTCAGCTCGCTCAACCCACGCATGACGATCAAGGGCATTGTGGAAGAGGGGCTGATCGTACACGGGCTGGGCAACCGGCGCGAGCGGGCGGAGAAGGTGCGAGAAACGCTCGAGCAGGTCGGCCTGGACCCCAGCTATATCAACCGTTATCCGCACGAGTTTTCCGGCGGTCAGCGGCAGCGGATCAGCGTGGCGCGGGCGCTGGCGCTGAGCCCGAAGTTCATGGTTCTGGACGAGCCGATTTCGGCGCTGGACGTGTCGATCCAGTCGCAGATCATCAATCTGCTGGTCGAATTGCGGGAGAAGTTCGGCCTGACGTATCTGTTCATATCGCACGATCTGTCGGTGGTGGAGTACATTTCGGACCGGGTAGCCGTGATGTACCTGGGGGAGATCGTGGAGATGGCCGCGGGCAGCCAGCTCTACGCCAATCCGCTGCATCCGTATACGCAGGTGTTGCTCTCTTCGATTCCGACGATGGATCCGGTGCGCCGACAGGAGCGGATCGTCCTGGAGGGCGACGTTCCCAGTCCGATCAATCCGCCTTCGGGGTGCCGTTTTCATCCGCGTTGTCCATGGGCCAAAGAGGTGTGCCGGCAGCAGGTGCCGAAGCTATTGGCGATCGACGGGCACCAGTTCCGATGCCACGCGGTGGAGAAGGAACAGATGGGCAACGGCGATTATCCGTTGCCGAAGGAGCGGACCCTGCCGGACGAGAGCCGGTTGGACAACGGTCAGGAGCGGTGAGGAATCGCTGCGCATCTCACGTCGTCAGTGAGCGGCGCCATCGCGATGCATGCTGTCATTGCGCGTAGCACCGATCGAGCAACACAGGATCATTCCTGGCGCTGGCGAAGGCAAGCATGGGGCTTCTGGCGTGAAGCGGGTGCCTGAGGGTGCGTCTTGGCGCGTCAGGCGAACTGCGGGATTTTCAGGGTTTCGCCGTCTTTGAGGGCCGATTGGTGGGACATGATGCCGGCGACGGTCATGTTCAGTGCCAGCGTGATGTCGACCAGCGGCTTGCGGTCTTCGAGGATGGCGGTGACGAACTCGTTAGTGAGGTTTCCGTGTGAGCCGCCGTGACCGCCGGGCTTCATGCTGGGCGGCAAGGGAGGACGCTCGAGGTTGGGAAGATTCTTCTCTTGGCCGCGGTAGGTGCCGGACTCAACGGAGCCGCGCTGTCCGAAGACGCGGCCGGCTTCGCGGACCGGGCAGTTGGCATCCCAACTGACGGCCATGCGGGCCATGCCACCTTCGCTGGTTCGCATCAGGGCGACCTCGGTGGCGAAGGGGTTCTTGTAGGCGTTGTTGTCGGGCTGGAACCACTCGATCAGGCTGGGCATGCCCATGCACGAGACCTCGGTGAAGCTGCCGCCGGTGACGCACACGTAGTAGGCGTTGGAATGGGTGGGGTACCATTGGGGCGGCAAGCCGACGCGCCACTCGCGGAACGACGGGATCGGTTCGGAGTGGTAGTGCAGGTATTCACCTTCGCTGTAGATGAGTTTGCCGAAGCCGCCCGCCCGGTAGATTTCTCGCATGGCATGGCAGTCGTCGTGGAAGGAGGACGTTTCAAACATCATGTACTTGCGGCCGGTGGACTTGACGGCTTCGAAGAGTTTTTGGGCATCTTCGAGTGATCCTAAGACGGCCGGCACGGCGCTGGCGACGTGCTTGCCATGCTTCATGACATCGATGCAGTGTTTGGCGTGGCTCGGGGCATCGGTCGCTACGAAGACCGCATCGAGCGTGTCGTCCTTGACCAGTTCCTCGAGCGACGGATAGGTCTTCTCGCAGCGGCATACCTTTGCCAACTCGGCGCAGCGGTCGGGAAACAGATCGCTGACGGCCGCGACGCTCACGTTGGGATGATCCTGAAAGCCGAAGGCCGCGCCGAACTTGCAGACACCGTAGCCGACGATACCGACCCGGATCTTTCGGTCGCTGACGGGCTTCCAGACTCCCTTCGGACGCTCGGAGGTCTGGATGCCGGAGGCGCCCAGGATCTTCTCGCCGGGGGGCGCGGCATTGGCCTGCGTGAATAGACTCTGGCCGGCGACGGCGCCAAACGTGCCGAGACCCATGGCGGTCAGGAAGGAACGGCGGGAAGTGGGGTCGTTCATAGCAGGCCCTCGTAGGTGAGATGTTGGTTGTTGTTTCTCGTTCAAGGCAGGCTGTTTCTTTGACTGCAGTATCGTGAATGCTGGGAGGGTGTGGCGCGGCGGGTCGGCCACAGCCTCGATCCAAACAGACGCGTTGCCCACAGCGCTCGCGGCGTGGGCGATTACAGCAGGTACCCATAAGCATGGCACAACGCGGTGTCGATCGCTACGCGCAACTAGGGAGTTTGAGGCGGCACGGGCATCAGGTCTGCCCTACATCGGCAGTACCTCCGGAATGCAGGTGGTCTTGGGATCGGCTGCTACGCAGGCCAGGACTCGATGGAGTCGTATGGAGATCTTGGGGTTCCGCGAGGATCTGGCCGGGCCGGAGATCACCGTCGTAGCGGATTGCGACAGGTATTGCGACGGCGCGCAGGCTTCGCCCAAGTCGTTGCGCAACTCGGTTGAAGGCTTCGACGTAGCGTATGGCCCGACATGCGGAGACGGTACCCACTTCGGCAGGTTCATGGGCTATCCAGGAATGTTTGTTCCCAGAGGGAAACTGGGTCGAATGGGGACACGGACGAAGAAGCCACACACGGTAACGTTGGATGGAGGTACTCGGGCCATGTGACATTGGGGGGAACTCCCGTGACCGGACAAAAAGCGAAGGATGGACCGGTTGTCGTATTTGGGTCGGCAATTCACAATTGTTCCAACTTATGCCTTGACGGGCGACGATGGCGATAGTATACATACGTACACTATCGAGTCAAGAGGGTCTCGTCGACGTCCGGCACGAGCATGCTTCCGGGAGACAGGGGGTTGCCATGACGGAACATACCGGGAAGAACCTTCGGAGGGTGATGGCCAATCTGGGGGTGACCATCGAGGAGGTGGTCCAGCGTACTGGTCTGGATGTTCGGACGGTCAAAGGCATCCTAGATGGTTCCCACCGGCCGCACGCGCGGACGCTCACGCGCCTGGCTGAGGGACTCGCGGTATCGAGCGACGAGTTCTTTCTGGACCCGGTACAGTTGCTATATCGGCAGTTTGACTTTCGGACGAATCCGGTCGTCGAAGAAGTGATCGCCGATTGTCCCGATCTGTTTGCCGGCTGGACCGATTTGGATTTTGACGAACTGCACAGCCGCGTCGGGACGGGCGGGCCATTGACGGCGGAGGGGACGGTGCAGGCGGTGCGGCAGATGAACCACAACCGTCAGTTGCACGAGAAGTTGGCCGTTCTGTTGGAGAGCAGCGATGCGGATCTGATTCGTGGGATCGTGGAAATGATGTACGAAAAGGTGATGGCGAGGGTGGAAGGATGAGGGGTGGGCGGTGCGGGTGGCGGGTTTGTTTGGCGGTGATCACAGCCGGAGGCGGCTGTGCTACAATGGCTCGGGGCCGGGGGTTTGGCGTGCCTGGTCGAGCGCATCGAGTATGGTGTTGACGATGCGCTGGGTGTCGAACTGTCCGGCAGCGATGTCGGCTACTTCGGCGCGATCGAGTTGGAGACAGATATTGAGGGCGTCGAGGCAGGCGCCGGTTTCCCATCGATCGATGAAGTCGCCGGTGCGGCCGGGCTGAAGGAATGGCGCTCCGGTCGGTACGCCGACAACTGGGCAACCACAGAGCAGGATTTCGGCCAGGGCCAGGGGACCCCGGTCATCGTCGGACAGATAGCAGCACGCACGGGAGCGGCGAGCGGCTGCCCAGAGGTCGTCGCGCCGGTAGTCGCCATAGCGAATGACGAAGGAGCGTCGGAAGTGGTTCTGCAGCGACGCGACCAGGGAAGCGCAGTTGGCTGATTTCACATAGATCAGCAGATCGTACGTCGCCGGTTTCACAGGGCCGCCGGGCCGGGGATCGATCGGGTACGGCCAAAGCACAATCGGGGCGCGGTTGAGCGGACCACGATGCTGCAGGATCAACTGGCGGTACCACTGCGACTCGGTGAACATGAGCCGGCAGAGGTGGGTATCCAAGAGGGTTTCTTCCAGGGCGTCCGAGCGCGGATGGCGGCTGTCGAGGAACAAGGTATTGGGGCCCTGGACGAACATTCGGCTTTGGCGAATCCAGTGTGCGGCGGCGGGCCGATCCAGCCAGCACCAGAACCAGGGGAGTTCGTCCGGGCGAGGGCGGCCGCCGATGGTGAGCCAGGAAACATCGCGATCGACCGGCCGGCGAAGTGCCTTTTGCAGGGCGAACTGGCCGTTTTGCGGTCCCCAGCGACCGGGCGTTTCGACGGGACGTACGAGGCGAACGCGCATCAGAAGACCCTCGGATGGATGCCGGGCTGAATGCTGGACTCGCTGTACTGGCGTCTGGGGCCGATCACTAGATGGCGTTTGGTTGCGGGCCGGACGCCCAGCTTCTGGTATCCGTCGGCGGGCAGGCTGGAAAGGTGATAGCCTTCGACGACGCCGAGCCGGTAGACGTAGAAGGGGAGGAACTGCAACTGGATGGGATCGGCGAAGGCGATGCCGGCGGCCGTCATTCGGCGGGCGAGATCCTGGTCCTCGCCGTTGTTCATGGCCGTGTAGCCGTCGATACTCCAGAATGCGTCGCATGTGTAGGCCCATCCGCCGTGGAAGAGACCGCCGGTCTGATGCTGCCGGAGGGTTCCGTCGGGTTGCTGGTGCAGGACAAGGCCAGGCCGCGACCAGGGAGCCACTTGGAGTGCGGCGACCGATGCCCGCAGCGCCCAGGGCAGATAGAGATCGTCGTCGTCCCAGACGGCCAGCGCATTGACTTCGGACGAGACCAACTGGGCAGCGGCGTTGCGCTTTTGCCCCAGCGTGGGAAATCTCTTGTCGACCGACACGAGGCGCCAGCCCTCGCCTTGCTGGCTGTCGTATTGGCCGGCATCGTCGAGGATGAGCAACTCGCGTTGCGAGGGTGGATAGTCCTGCTTGAGGAAGCAATCGATGAGGCAGCCCAGCAGTCTGGGCCGGTGATAGGTGCAGCAAACCGCGGCGATCTTCATGGTTGTATTTCCGTCGTAGCACGCGTCAGATCGACTGGGACGCAGCACGGCAGCGGCTGCCACGTTCGCCGTGTTCCGGCCGTCCTTTGCTCGCAACATGCGTCGCATTGGTCTCGATACCCAGTGAGCGGAAGAGAGATTCCCAAGCGGCCCAAAGCGTTTGCCGATCGGCCAGGTCGGTTTCGAGGGCGTGCCTGGCGCGATGGGCGACTTGCAAACGGAGACGCTCGTCGCGGCCGAGCCTCTCGACGATGTGGGCCAGTTCGTCGTGAGTGTTCCAAAGGAAGCCGGTGTGGCCGTGACGGATCATCTCCGGCCAACCCCAGCGGTTTTCCGCGACGACCGGCACGCCGGCGGCCATGGCCTCCAGGCCGCAGCGAGGCCAGTTTTCGGCCGCGCCCCCGTTGAGCGGAACGAGGCAATGGAGCGTGTGGTAGAAGCGATCGGCGGGCTCCGATCCGGCGGCGAGGCATTCGGCCCATACCGGAGGGCGGCCCAAGCGGCGCTCGATGCGGCGATCACAGCCTAGGATGCGGACGTGGATCGGCAGCGGGAGCCGGCCATAGATGGCCCAACTGTCGACATGGAACTTGTCGGGCGAGGCGCGGCTGATGCGTCCGAGCACCAGGGGGTTGTCGGCAGCATGTCCTAGAGGCGCGAAGGGGAACTCGTCCCAGCAGAAGGCCCCGCGGATGCGATGGCATTGCTGGGGCCGCACGCCGAATCGTTCCAGTTGCGGCTGGAGCTGCGCCTGCTGGTAATGGCTCTGGAAGACGTACGCGTCGAAGGGGCCGCAGTGGCGATAGTGCAATCTCTCGGCGGCGAAGAGCCACGTCATGCAGTTGAGCCAGATGGTACGGCAGCCCAGGGCGCGGAGCCGTTCGGCGCAACGGAGGAAGTGGGAGTTGCAGAAGGAGACGACGACGCTGCCGTGCAATCCGTCGATGCGGTCGAGGCGATCGGGTCTGCCGAGGAGTATGCGGCAGCCGATGGCTTCCAGTCGCGATTGCCAGTGTTCGTCGGCATGCCAGGTGGGAATCAGGGAGATGTCGAGTCCGTGCTGCCGCCACAGACGCACGGTGTGCCAGCACTCGGTATTGGCTCCGCCGAGGTGGCCGGGCATGCCGAAGACAACGACGCGACGCGTGCTTGGTCGTGGGTGTGCGGTCATCAATCGCTTGCAGACTGGAAGAGCGGCAGGAACTCGGCCGTATCGTAGAGCAGGCTGGAGCCGTTGGTCAGTTCGGCCCAGCCGGCCGGATCGTCGCGATAGGCGTGGTTCCATCCGTAGGTTTGGCCGCCTTGTTTGATGGCCTTTTCGCGGAACAGATAGGCGATTTCCCAGCAGAAGTCCGATTCGCCGGCATCGAACCCGGAGCGGTAGAGTTTGTTGGCCTTGGCGCCGACGAACAGGAGAGTTCCGGCGGGACAGCTGAGGAATTCGGTGGAGTTGAGTTTGCCTTGGAGTTGGCGGATGGTGTCCCAGGGTGGGCGGACGACTTGCTGCCAGACCAACTCGTGCTCGGTGACCGGAACGACCTTGACCAGGGCCAGATCCTCCGGCGCGGGCAACGTGGGCTGATCGACCCACACCCAACCTTGCGGCGTGATCGGCTCTTCGACCGTCGCGTAGGACATTCGGTAGGTTAGGTAGGTGCCGATTTCGTTTTCCGGGCCGTCGGTGCGGTCGCGGAGATTGACCGTGCGGTACTTGACCACGGCCTTGGCCAGCGAGTTGCTATAGCTGTTCAGATCGGTGGTCAGATCGGTGAAGGCTTGGGGATCCAGGCCATTGGGATCGAACGGCTCGTAGTGGAGGCTGACGGCGAAGACGGACGACTTGCCGGGATAGCTGGCCCAGGTCCGCCCACCGTACTCCGTAACGACTCCGAGGACGTCGACGGCGAACGCATCGCGGTCTTCCCAGGCAATGAGGAAGCGTCGTTCGGCTTGGAAGCCGTCCAGGCCGTAGGATTCGGTCGGCGAGCCGCCGAGTTCTTTGAAAGGGACAGGCATGGGAATTCGAAGCTTCGCGAACGGGAATGGAAATGCGGAGATCGGACGCAGCGAGCCGCCTTGGCCGGTCGCTATCCACTGCTGGTGGAGGCAGTGCCCGGGTCGAGGACGCCGAGAATGGCGATGTCGAAAGTAACGGGGCCATCCAGAGCGACGATGCGCAGGACACTTCCGGCGGGGCCGACCTGCCAGCCATCGCGGAGATGGCTCAATAGAAGCGGGCTGTCGGGCATGACGCGGACGGTGTCGCCGAAGGTGCCGAACGGCTCGCTCCATTCGTTGAAAGCGGCCCCGCCGACCAGAAGGTAGGCATCGCCGGACGTGTTTCGGTTGACGACGAGGATGGCCTTGACGCGGCTCATGGGGATGAGAATGGTGTCGCCGAAGAGCGTTTGCTCCAGGGCGTCCAGCGGCAGCAGGATCGATTCGTCTTGGGCGAGGACGTGTTGCTCGAGGTGCCACACGGCGTCGGCTTGGCCGGGGTCGCCGCCGTCAGGCATTTCGCGGCCGAACGAGAGCCGGTTGCGATTGACGATGACCGACGTGCCGACGGCATCGCGCCAGGTCCATCCGAGCTTGGTCTCCAGAACGCTTCGTAGAGAGGTGGTCATGGTTCGTCACTCAGTGGAAGGTAGAGGCGTGCCGACAGAAGCACGGTGAACTGCCAGAGGCCGTCGTCGTGCTGGCTGTCGGACTGGTTCGTACAGCGCACGACGAGCACTTGCTCGTCGGCATCGAGGTCGAGCGAGCACCCGCCGAAAGCGGCCCCGATTTGATCGATCACGGCGCGGCCGGCGCCGAAGTCGGCGTACCACAGGTCGATGCGAAGGCCGATCTCATCGATGCGGCCGTCGTTCGTGTGGCAGACGGTCTGCGTCTTCTCGCGCCGGAGCGTGGCATGGGGTGGCTCGGTGCGCAGCGCGCGGCCGGTCGTCAGCCGGTCGGCGGCCAGGAGGTTGTTCAACGGCGCATAGGCCGCCCAGCGTTGGTGGATCGCCTGTTCCAGGGTCATGGCGTTTTCACCGCGTCGATTTCGAGCAGGGCATCAATCCGCTGGGCCTTGGTCATACCGAGAACCTGGTACGTGGTCCCGTCCGGACCGCGGATGCGATGGTGGTGGTTCAGGTCGAGGTCTTCCGCGCAGTAGATCCGATAGCGTGCGACGGTTGCGGGGTGGTCGTGCGTGTCGGTGGTCTTCGCCGTGTTGGGTTGGATTTTCGCTCGCAGCCCGGCGCGCCACGTGTGCCAGGCGATTTGCTCTTGGCCGTGATCGTCTTTGTGGTAGGAGGCCTGCTGGATGTCGATATACAGATCGAGTCCGTGAAGGGCGGCGAGATTTCGGCAAACGCATCGCCAACGGCTGGCGAGCGTGGCTTTCTGTGCCGTCAGCACGGTCCAACAGCAGTCGTCAGCGGCGACGAGCACGTCGCCCGGTTGGGGCGCGACGGGCAACTGGCCGGCCGGCAGGTGCCAGACGACGTCGTGCGTTGCATATTGCCCGTCGGACCGTTCCACGCTGACGAGGTGCGCGGCTCGCGGCAGAGCGTGGATATCCGAGACGAGGATCGAGGTGCCCGGCCGGCGGAGTGTTACCAGCTCGAGGCCGTCGGTCACGTCGGCGAAATCGTTGCCGGGGTCGAAGGAGGCGGACATCAGGAGATCCCTTGGGAGTGGATTTCGAAGGGTTCTTCGTCCGCCAGCTTCCGATCACACCAATCGACGGTTTCGCGCAGGCGCTGGAGGTAGTCGTTCCAGGCTACGGTCTGGCCGTCGACGACGTAGGTCGGCTTGGGGTGCGCGGTGAGCTCTGCCAGCAGCGCCAGGGTCTGGCTGCGGATGGCGGCAATCTGTTGGGCATCGCTGGACATGGGCGTTTCCTCAGATGATGTGGACGCGGAATCGCACGAGAATCACTTGCCCGTTGGCGGGGACCAGCTCGAAGACGACGCGGTAGTTGCGCCCGGCAATGTCGAACGCGGGTTGGGCCGAGACATCGAGTTCGTGCCGGAAGTTGTAGCCCAGGTCGTCGACTTCCCAGGTGTCGTCGATCAGGAGCGTTTCGCTCAGCAGCCCGGCGACGGCGACCTGCACCGCCGTGTGGGCGGCTACGGGGGTGGCCACGTCGGCGTCGGCCTCGTCCAACAGCTCGACGGTGTAGCGGGCCGAGGTGATCTGGGAGGGGACCAGCGGCGAGCCGTCGGCGCCAACCACGCGGGCCAGCAGCACGACCGAACCGTGTTTGAACGCCACTCCGTGAATGTCGCAAGCTTCAGCCATGGATCTGACCTGCTATGGAACCGCTCGTGTGAATGAGTCCGGCCGCGCGCTGCGTGCCTTGTTGTATGCCGGGGACGTGCACCTGGCCGGCGTCGACTCGGTAGTAGGAACGTAGGGAGCGACTGGCCTTCCAGCCCAGCACGAGGGCGAGGAGATCGCGGAATCCGCTCATCACTCAACTCCCGTGACTGGTTGTGCGAAGGGGTCGCGAGTGACTGTCTTCAACGCATGGGTGGCGGCACCGTCGGTACGCTTGATGGTCCAGGTGTTGCCACTAATGGAGCTCTCGAGCATGGCCAGCACGACCGTGGTCAGCGAATGTTCGGCGGCGCCGGACTCGACGTTGGCCACACTGCGGGCCAAACCGGCGTCGGCCACTTCGTTGCGCTCCGCGGTGCTGAGCGCGACGGCCGACTGCAGCCCGTGAATGTTGTTGCTGGCGTCGACCGTCGGCAGTCCGCCGAGCGTTCCGGCGGGAGCGGCTGGAAGCTGCTCGAAGCTGACCGTTACCGGCAAGAGCACGACCCCCAACGTGCTGCTCGCGCCGACGAGCACGCCCAGATCACAGGTGCACTCGCCGCCGGAGAGCACGACCTTGTACACGCCCGGGGCGTTGACGGCATCGACCTCTTCGGGAGCATGTCCCAGCGTGGTGGGCGTGCCGTCCTTGATCCAACGAAGCGTGTGGTTGAATGTATCGCCGGTCGCGCCGGCATTGGCCGTGGTATCCCACGCCACGTAGGCGATCGTCAGCGACTGTCCTCGACTGGCCATGAAGTGATTCTCCCCGGCGAATGCCCAACCCGGCCCCTCTGGTTCGATTGCGGGAGAGGGGCCGGAGTTGGGGGTGGCATGGATCGGTCAGTTGTCTGGAAACTCCCGCACGCGGCGTTCCGAGACGGAAATGCTACGCACCGCTGCTGACGGGACCGGTGCACTTGACGATATAGCGAGGATTGAGCACGGCGGCGGCACCGCGCTCGCTCGCCTTGAAGCGGACGACGATGTCCTGGTTGAAGTCGGCCTCGCTGCCGGAGGGCGATTGGGTTACGGTGATCGGCCAGTTCTCCATGTAGGCGAACGCGCGGCGGAAATCGCCGAGGAACCACCACTGCTTCGCTTCGTCGGCGGAGACACCGGAAGCGAGAATGCGGCGATAGGCGAGCCGGCTGTCGACGACCTGGTAGCCGCTAAGCGGGTTGGCCGCGGTGGTTGCGGTGGCCGAGTCGGCCGCGCCGAAGGTGATCTCCGTGGCACGGAAGACGCGATTGGCCGCGTGGCGGTAAGCCGGCATGACGAGGACCGCGTTGGGCTGAATGAGCACGGGATCGCCGGTGTTGGGATCGAGGATCTCGGCGAGCAGTTGCTCGGCGGCGTCGACGTTGGTCCAATCGACCAGTTCCTGGTCGGCCAGCTCGTTGACCCAGGGGCCGTCGTCGCCGGCAGCATAGTAGGTCTGGTAGGACGTTCCCTTCCACTTGTAGTTGTTGATGGCGCCGATCACGACGTCGATGAGTCGCTTCTCCTTGTTCAACCCGAGCATTTCGCCCACCTCGGCGGCGCGGCTGAGGACAAGGTTGGTGCGGTCGAAGAAGATCGCCTCCTTGGTGACCGGCACGATCAGACCGTGCTTGGTGGTGGAAGGCGTCTCGATATAGTCTTCGCCGAACCCGACGTTTGGATACGGCATACCGGGATGCACTTCGGTCGCGGCGTCACCAATGGGGCCGATGCCGGGGATCTTCTCGCCGTCGAGGCGGGTGGGGATCGCGTCGACCAGCTTGGAGACGACGAAGGCCTCTTGGGTGTACGCCTCGAGGATCTTCGAGTAGATTACTGAGTGTCGCAGAAGTAGTGAGTCCATTAGAGCAGGAGTTTTGTGTGTTCGAGGAAACGGGGCAAGAGATTCTGATTGCGGCGGAGAGACGACAGGGAATGGGTGGTTTGTTGGCGGAGATGGTGGGCGTCGGTGGGCGCGAAGTTGGCTTGGCACCCGTGTTTGACGTAGCTCCACACGCCTTCCACCGGATTCAACTCGGGACAGTAGGACGGCAAGGGTTCGAAGCGGAACCAAGACGGATGCTTGATCGCGAAATACTTGGCCGTCTTGAAATGGGCAGGGAGATTGTCCCAGACGAGCACAAGCCGACGCCGAAAACGACGGTGCAGGCTACGCAGGAACGCGATCAGAAGCGACGTGTCGATGTTGCGGCCGTGCAACTGAAAAAAGAAGTCCATTCGTCGGCGAAGAGGCGAAATCGAAAAGGCTCCGATCGCCGAGAGTCGATCACGCCGGGCCGATTCGACCAAGATGGGCGTCCGCCCCGATGGTGCCCAGGTTCGACGGACGGTCGGCTGAAGCAGGAAGCCGGATTCGTCCAAAAACACTATCGGCCGACGCCAACGGGCCGCCCCTTTTTTATCCGCGGCCACTCGACGTTTCGCCAACGCTCCAGTGCGTCGGGGTCTTGTTGTCGTGCTCGACGCTGCGGTTTTTGCAGTGTTAGGGTCAGTTGCCGGAGGATCTTCAGCACATGATGGGGATGGTAGTCGACGTTGAATCTTTGGCGAATGACTTGAGCGACGCGTTTCCCGGTCCACAGATCGGACGAAAATCCGGCAGCCAGGGCGCCCTTGAGAAGGATGCGTGTGAGCGTTTTCAATCGTGCCTTGGGCAACTTGGGTGGTCGCCCGGTGGGCGACTTGGTCCGCAGGCCTTCGAGGCCTTGGCATTGGACAATCGCTTTCCATCGCCCAACCGACGAGGTCGCTACATTCAAAGCGCAAGCCACGTCGATGCTCTTGCTGCCGGCCAGAAGAAGCCGGCCGGCTGCGACACGCCGAGCTTCTTGCTCCGCCTTGGTTCCAAGTGTTCGTCCCATGCATACCCATACGAACCGACCTGTAAATCAGTTCACTACTTCTGCGACCGTCAATAACTGGCCCGCGACGTTGAGGAACGCGGTGACGTCGACGCCCTCGCCGGCTTCCAGAAGCCCGACACTGCCGGAATTGCGGGGATCGAGCATGCGGACCCAGTGATGTCCGTCGGGTACGAGCGACTCGGCCAGGTCGCGCAGGCTGAAATCGTCGGGCCGCAACTGCTTCTGGGCCAGCGCTTCGGAGAGGTGTTGGACCGTCTTGTCCGCACCGTCGAGCTCGTAGCGCCGCCGGAGTTCTCGATACTTGATGGTTGCCACGGAAAGACTCCTTGCAAAAATGGAACGGGATGTGCGAATGATCCGTTGGAACGGGCACCGCATGGTGCAGCACGTCGGGCGCGTTACACGCCGCTGGGCCAGCTTCCCTGGACGCCACCGGTCATGATGGTGGAGCGGATGTCGACGAGCACGGAAGTCGCGGCGACGGGGACCCGTTTGGCGACTCGGCCGACGGCGTAGCGAGGGTCGGTGACCTTCGTCACCAGTTGGCTCCGGAGCGATTCTCCCGAGGCGTCTTCCTGAAGCCCCACCAGATCGCCCAACTCGAACGTACTGCTGGCACAGTCGAGTTCAAAAACGCCGGTCGAGGCGACACGTACGGCATCAGTTTGGCCGGCGCTGCTTCGCTGCATGGCCACGCCGAGGAAACTGTGGACGAACAGCTCCTGGTTGGCGGTCTCGGTGCCCTGATCTGCCTGGGCGGACGCCGGTTTGGCATCGTCGGTATCCTGAAACACCAAGTCGCCGATTTCAATGACGGTCGCGGAATCGACGGCAGCGACCACCGGATTGGTGTCGCCGTATCTCCAACGCATCGTGTCGCTCATGTCGGGTACTCCAAGGAGTCGTGGGTAGTGGATGGTGGGTAGTGGATCGTGGTTAGTGGTGGTGGGACTCGCTGCGATCGGCCCACCCTACGGCTGTCTTTGGGAGTTGTTGCAGTCAGGTGATGGCTTTGACGAACGTTTTGGCGTCGGCTCCGTGTGCGGGATCGATGAGGCTTTGCTCGCGCGACAACGGGCTGCCGGCCGACATGACTTGCGGAGTTCCGCCGCCGGAAGCGCGGACAAGCCGGGCGCGTTCTTCGACCAGCTCACGCATGGCTTGCTGGTCGGGCGAGGCCAACAACTGGTCCACGAATCGTGGACCGACGATTGCGCGGGCCTTGGGATCTCGCGAATCCGGATCGGGCAGTTGAAACTCGCTGAGCAATCGCTTCATCTGAGCACGTTGCTGCCGCGCCGTTTCCGCTTCCTCAAGCTGTTGCAGCTCGGCACGGAGACGCTGAAGCTCGCCGTCCTGTTCGGCGAGAACCTCTTGGATCAGCTCGGGACGGTGTTGCCTGAGTTGCTGGACGGTGAGCCCTTCGAGGACCTGTTGCTGGGTCTCGGGGGATGGCGTGCCGTCGGTACCCTCGAACAGGCCGCGTGTCGTGGCGGGATCGGCCACCAGGTCGACGCTCTGCACGCGGAGGATGTCTTCGACGACCGTCTGGTCGCCCTGCTGCGCCGTGCGCGCCAGAACGTTGTGCGAGAAACCGACGTTCTCCGGGGCATGTTCTGCATCCCAGAGGAGCTGCTCGGCGAGCAAGTGCTTGGGATTGAAGTGGAAGTCGGCGAAGAGACCGTCGTCGCGGACGACCACTTCGCGGATGACGCCGATGCGATCCTGGTAATCGCGCGGCCCGGCCGGATTGCCCTTGGGGTGGTTCACATTCACCCTGGCTCCGGCGTAGAGTCCGGCGGCCTTGGCCATGGCTTCGGGAAGGTAGCGGCGTCCGTTGCGCGACTGGAGACCGAGGATCTTTGCGCCTCGTAGGATTCCCAGCTCGCGGTCAACCCGCACGGCCACGCCGCGCGAATCGACGAATTCCTGAAGGGTTTCATTCATGCTTTGGTCCTCGTCAACAAAAAAGGCCCACTAGCGACCGCGATGGTTCGCTGATGGGCTCTTCTGGATACCTGCGTCGGCAGGCTCTTCCGATACCCGTCTGATTGTTACCTTTCGACTCTCTCCACCCGCCGCCGGATCTGCTGAATGGTGCCGTCCTGGACACTCAACTCCAGCTCGACGCTGCCGTGAAATCCACGCTGGAGCGCCTCGTGAAGCGCCTGCTGCAACGCCGAGTGGAGTTGGCCGATTTGGCGCTCGTTGACAGGCGTGTGCTGGAGTGTCGTGGTCATGTGGTGCAGCTTAGCGCTCGGTCGACGGATTTTCAATTGCAGTTTTTAGGCCACGAGGTTCGCGTGTGGGTGCCGCAGGAATGCTCGGAATCGACGGGCATCCATCACACGGCCCTTTGAAGAAGCAAGTGCCACGGGATGGTGCCGGCAATGGGTGGAGGCAGCGGAGACGGCTCGATCGTCGCCAGGCGCCGGGATCGCGGTCGCCGCAACATGGCATAGTGCGCCATCGCGCTGTCGTGATACGCCGATCGCACCTCGGCCGCGGATAGGCAACTCGCGCAGAACCGGATGTCGTCGAGACGACCCAAGAAGTGATAGTCCCAGGAGGTGTCGTAGCGGGCTCCGATGGCGAAGGGGAGGCTGTTGGCCAGATCGATCCCGGACGACGGCGTTGCGTCGGCGGTAGCCGATTGTAGGATTCCATCGACGTAGAGGCGAACACCCGTTGCCGACGAGCGATCCAGGGTGCCACAGACGTGATGCCATTTTCCGTCGCAGAGCGTGGTATCGGAGACGGCTTCGAGCTGGGCCGAAGCCCCATACCGTACCTGGTAACGGATCGTGTCGTTGCGTACGATCAGTCCGTGGCCCACGCTGTTCCCGAGGCACCCTTTGCCGCAAATGGCGGAAACATGGTCTGTTCCATCCATGTCGGGCTGCACCTGAGAGAACTGTGCCCAGGCCATTAGCGTGGCGTTGCCGGTACGGAGGTCCAAAGGCGGTGCAACGCCCATGGTGACGTAGTCATCGGTGCCGTCGAAGCCCAGGGCGATGCCGCGCGGTGTGGCGATCCAGGAATCGGAAGGCGTCATGCCATTGAGCATACCGCGGACGCCGTTCGGGCCGAGGTCATACCAAGAAACGCCGCGGGAGTCGGGCAACGATTTCCATAGGCTTCGCAGGCCGCGAGCCAGGGAATGCTCGAGGTCGAGGCGGCAGGCAAGGCCTATGGAAACCGTGCGCCGTCCCCGCCGCGCGCCGGCGGTGAGAAGCCCACGCTCGGCGTATTGGCTGATCGCATATTGGCTGATCGCATGGTATCCCAGCATTGCGTTATCCCACTTCGGCCTGTTCCTGGGTCTGTCTGCGGTGCTCGACGGCGACCAACAGAACGTAATCCGACAAGATACCGTGGGCCGTCATTGCCGCGGCCGACTTGCTTCTTGCGCGGACTTGTTCAGGTATCGTTGAATCCGCCTTCGTTGCCGTCATAATTGGCGGCGGGGCTCATGTCGGTCGCGTTGGAGGAGAACGACGCCGCCCCGAGGTAGTTGTAACCTTTGCCAGAGGCGTAAGCACCTACGCTGTTTCCAGTGAGCTTACCGCTGTAGACTTGGTTCATTCCCACGGAGCTTGCGCGCAGCCCGTACGTCGAACAACCCGTGACCGTGCCCGTAGAGAGGTAGATCGTTCCCATGTACGAGGCGAGCAGTCCAACGCTGCAGCCGGCGACGGTCGAACCGTTTGGGAGCATGACGGCGCTTGCGAACGACGAGTGGATGCCGGTGGTACAGTTGCCGACGCACGGTCTGGACGTGGGCGTTGCCGTGACACGATTGGTGCCCCACGAGGCGATACCGGTGCTCCAATGGTTGAATCCGACGTCGCCGAGCACGAGCGAGCAGGCGCGTGTCGAGACATTGAAGAGAAGGTCGAGTCCTGCCCGGCCGGCGGCCCCGTCGCCAACGATCGCCAACTTGTCGAGGAGCCCCAACGGACCGTTGATGACAAACCCGCTGCAGTTGGTCGCCACGATCCGCGCCTTGAGCACGAGCACGGAAGCCGACACAGCGCCGCTGGGCGCCGCAAGGTAGTGGTTGGTGGTCGCGACGGTGATTCGGCTGTTCGCAGAATCTACGTTCGTGACGGCCCAGCAACCTTCGATCATCTCGGGTCGCGTACCACCGGTGGCCGCAATGATGTTGACGTAGTCGTCGTTTGCGATGTGAGACACGTCGCTGAGGTTGATGACGACGGACCACGCGCCAGCCGTTCCGGACGAGCTTTGTACGCTCGTCATGTTGACCGAATAGGTGTTCTGGCCCGCGATGTTGATCTGGCCTCCGCAAGGATGGTCGACGGTGATCGGAGACGAGATGTTCAGTGCGCCGTCTCCGATCGCTATTGTGACAACGGCATTCGTCGAAATCCACTTGTCGGCGAGCCAGCAGAGAGCCTTGTTAACGGTCGCCCACGGGGCGCCGCTCGTGCCGTCGCCGGTGGTGTCGCTTCCCGCCGACGAGACGCAGAGCGTGAGGTTCGAAAGGATCCACTTTGTTCCCGGGATCGTGCCGAAGATGTACTTGGTGCCCGCCGCAAAATCGACCTTGCTGCCGCCGGTACTGCTGGCGTAGATCTTCTGGCGAGTCAGCGTGCCCGCGGACGATGAGTAGATGCCGGTGCCGATTTCCCACTGGGAGGCCGACTGGTCGACAATGGCGTAGTCGAACTGACCACCATCGGGCACGATGTCGGCGAGCCTTCGGAATCCCGTCGGTGCGTCGGTGCCGAGCGCCATCGTGTCAGTACCAGTGCCTTCCCAAGCTTGCTTCACGCGGTCATAGCTCATGGCTGTCGAACCCTCACTCGACGGTCTGATCGTTGTAGGTGGTCACGTTCACGGAGCATACGGCGGGCTGGTCGCTTCCCGATTTGAGCAACACTTTCACCGGATACGGTTCCAAGGGGATGTTGCGAATCAGGTAGCGATGGGTGTTGGCATCGGTGGAGATCGGCGCGACTCCGACTAGGGGCGATTTCGGGTCGACGTCGCCGCTCTCGGTCCCGACACCGTCGCCGTCTTCGTAGTCACTGCCGTTCATGGCGTACAGCAAGTAGACTTCCAGCACCTTGTCGGCAGACGGGGCGCCGATGCATTGCCAGACGATCTCGATCGATGCGTATGCGTCCAGGTTCGCGGCGTTGTCGATGACATTGCCCAGGTAGTTGGATCCGGCGGCGACGGAGGCCGACGCGATGCCGCTGGAGCGAGTTGTGCCTGCGGTCAACCGGATGGTATCGGGTAGTGGCATGGGATCAATCCGGAGTCAAGGGGTGAGTCGGTATTCGGTGATTTGGAGAGTGACGAGCCGGTTTGGTGACGATTCCCGAGTTGTCAGTGTTCTGTGTGCGTCGTGTCGTGCAACTTAGAGATCGAGAGGGCCATTTTCAACGCCAGTTTTTGGGCCACATCGGGTGGCTCAAGATTGAGTGACTTGCGCTGTTGTGCCTGCGATGAGACGCTGTTCGCGATCCGGCTCGAGGCCGTGGCGAAGCGCCATGGTCTGGACGGACATAGCGCCGCTACGGACGAGGATTTGGTCGGCCTGCGTCTCGCGCAGTCGATCGCGGACGGCCAAGGTGGGCGGGATGCCCTGGATTTCGACGGCACCGAGGGCGTCGGATGGGAGGCGGCCGGCGTCGACGGCCGTGCGGAGTGCTCGGTGGAGCACCGTGAGGTCGTCTTCGAGCATGGCGTGCTGCAGTCGCTGGAACATTTTGACGGCGGGGCCTTCGGCGACCATGGTCGAAGCGTAGTTGGCGTTGGAAGCATCGCTGGTGAGCATAAACTCGGGCATCACCAGCCGGCTGGCGATCGCTCGGAGTTCGGCCTGGAGCACGACGACGTAGCGCGCGGCGTCGATGCCGGCGGCGGGGAACTGGTATTCCGTGCCGGCCAGGGCGTCGAGGATGGTGCCGGGCGCATAGCGGCGGAAGTGGCTGGTGCGACCGGTGGCGGCGTTGGTCGCCGTGGCGTCGGCCTGGCTGGCCACGAATTGGCCGATGCTGGCTCGCGTGCCCGAGGCGTGTTTGCGGATGATGGCGATGGCCGACTGGATCTCGGCCACAACGCTCATGTTGCGCAGGAGCTTTTCGGCGCGGCGCAGGTTCTTCCGCACCGGATAGAACAGGGGCAAACCGCGTTTCACGTTGGCGTCGACGTTTGCTTTGCGGTGCTGGATCTGGTCGGCGTCGACCCATTGGCCATCGATCCAGTAGCCCAACACGGTCTCGACGTCGTGCGGATCGGTTTGGACGCCGAAGCTGGAGGCGCGGTCGGCGGCCCGGTCCGGCGGTGTGCCGACCTGGCCAGGCTCGACGAAGCGGATGCGCAGCGTCCCCTCTGGGCTTGCGAAGAATCGCAGGAAGACCTCGCCGTCGCGGTCGGCACGGCGAACGATCTCCTGTTGCCGCTGATGCCAGCGATTGGCGCGGACGAACTCGTCGAGAGCGGCTTGGACCTCGCGTAGAAGGTCGTCGGGCACGTCGACGCCTGTCTTGGCCGTTGCGCGGTAGACGTGGCCGGTGCCGACGATGTAGCTGATGCGGTTTTCGTGGCCGTTGATGGCGAACTCGTTGGAGACGGCCAGCGAACGGCATTCGGCGCGCAGGGCGCCGAGCTGTTGCTCGGTCGTCAGGGCGGCGCCGGTCGAGTCGCCCGACGCAGCGGTGTCCAGGGGGAGCCATCGGGAACCGTCGACATCGTATAGGGAGTCGGACGGGTCGACGAAGCTGTCCCAGAGTTCATCGAACGCCTCCAAGAGACGGTTTTCCAGCGGCGAAGTGTCGGAAGGTTGCATAGGTGATTCCTTTGGGCGTTCAGAGGGTGAGGAGAAGAGCGGAAAGCCGAAAGCGGAACTCGCGCATGGCCACAACAACAACGAATGAGGCTTGTTCTCCCCGCTTTGCATCCAATTTCACACGTCTACGGGTAGTCGGTTGCCGAGGCCGTCGTCTGGGGCGACGGGGGTTAGCAGCTCGGTGGCCATGCGGATGGCCATTTCGAGAGCGTCGGGGCCGTCGTCGTGGTCGCCGATGGGGAATTCCTTGAGTTGGTTGACCAGGAGCTGCGTACCGGGCGAGCCGGTCTTGAATCGCACGCGCTTGGCGGCCAAGTAGGGACCGAGCCGTCGGATGCGCACCAGCTTGTTCACGCGGTTGTCCAACAGCCACGGTTGCACGCCCAATACAGCCTGCCGCGCGAGTTCCGCTTGGAACTCGGCGCCGAGAAGTTCCTGGAACTGGTTGGCTTCGATGCCGAAGGCGTCGGGACGAAACTGGCGATAGTGGGCGACGCTGTCGGCGACGATCTGGGAAGTGTTACGGCGGGCCAGATCGGCGTCGACGTAGAGCACACCTCGCCGATCGACGCCCAGTTGGACCAGGGCGGAATAGTCGCCGCGCTGCGAGTCGGTGCCCTTGCTGGGGTCCAAGGCGAGCGTTCTGACCTGCAGGGAATCAGGCCACCGGTCGAACCAGATGGTTTCGTCGAAGTAGGTTTCAGGCCATTCGCATAGGTCAGGCGCGATAGGGCAGTTCTGCTTTTCCCGCTCGAATGACGCCCGGCCGGTCTCGGAGCGAAGACACATCAGCGAGTAGAGGTCCTCGTGTTGCGGCCACAGGACCGTCGCGCCGGAGTCCATCGCCTGGCGGTGCTCCTCGTAGAACGCGCGGGCGTTATCGCGACAGTTGGGAACGTCGAGATTCGTGTAGAGCGATTCCCAGGCGTGCCAGAGCGCCATGCTTTGGGGCCATCGCTGAATGGCGCGGAAGATGCGGGAAGTCCAGCCGGGGGTTTCGTGGAGGCGGAGGGCGAGCGCCTCGCGGTGGAGCGCCGTGGCCAGATTCACGATGTTCGTGCGGTTCGTGCCGGCCTGCAGCAACGCGCCGTGGAACCATGTGCGCGAATGCTCGCGGAGCAGGCTGGACTGCATATGGCCGTCGTTCTCGAGGTCGTCGCAAAGGATGAGCGTGGGGCGGTTGGCGCGGCGGCGGCGGCCGCGAATCCGCTGGCCCGTGCCGAAGGCCTCGATGGTGACCCCGTTGCCAAGGACGATACAGCCGGTGCGCCAGGTCGGTCCGCGGCGGCTGGCGTCGGGATAGTCGGCAGCGATGCGCGGGTTGTCGGCCAGTTCGGCTTTGAGGTTCTCCAGATGGGCGCACGCCTGAGGGCGGGTGTCGGAGACGATCCAGATATAGGGCTCGCGGGCTTCGAGCGCTTCGCGCAGCGGGTAGGCCAGGGTGGCGATGGTCGACTTGGCGCTGCCGCGTGGGCCGAGGACGTTCAGACGTCCGCCGCGGGCGTGGGTCATACGGTCCAGTTGTTTCGCCAGCCAGCGGTGCATCGACGAAGGGGGTTTGTTGAGGTGGGCGGGCAGATAGTGCTGTGCCCACTGAAGCAGGCCGCCAGTGTGCATGTTTCCCGCGAGGCTCCGGCGGGCGCGGCCGTGCTGGGCTGCCAACTCGTCGTGCAGCATCTTCAGTAGGCGACCCAACGGTTCCGGGGCCAGTTCGCAGTCAAGAAGGCAATTCGGGCTCATCGGGTTCGATCCGTTGGGATTCGGGGCCGAGCAGTTCTCGCGACAGTTGATTCAGGCGTTTCAGCAGAAGCTGCCGATAGCGCGGCGCCGGGATGCACTCGCAGATGATCGTGGCCACTTGCACGACGAGTTGTTCGGCCTGGGCCATGGTGAGGGTACCGGGGTCGCGACGCGCGTAGTCGGACGGATTTCGACGCTCCAACACCCAGGCGGCGGCTCGCCAGTACTTCTCTTGTCGGGCGGCCTGCTGGATGTTCTTCATGAACTCGACTTCGGTCCGATTCTCGGCGTGGCGCAGTTGCTCGGCGAATTCCGGGTCGCGGCGGACGGTGTTGTAGATGGTGCGGGGAGTGCAGCCGACATAGCGGGCGGCCGTCGTGCGCGAACAGCCAACCGACAGTATGGCTACGATCTCCCGCTTCTTGATCTCGTCGAGTGCTTGCCGGTTGCTTTTCCGCGTCATGCAGGGTTACCATGTCGGCGAACCGTTCAAGAGAGGGTTTGTTCTTGGGGGCACAGCCGGGGGTGGCTGTGCTGCGTGGGGAGTCTAGGGACCGAGAAATTCGAAGGAGACGACGGCTCTTCCCGCCGATCCGCGATAGTTGGGGATGAAACGTGTGGCAGTGGCCGAGCCGGTCTTCTTGACGTCGATGGTTCGCCACAGCGTCGAGCGGCGGCAATGGGCGATGACGGCCGGATGGCTGGCCGTGACGTTCAATCGATGCCCCTCGGCGCGATGCAACCGGGCCACCGTCTCCATGACGGCCGTTCCGATGCCGATGCCCTGGTAGTCAGGCAGAGTGACGATACGGCTGATCCGCCAGCGGCCCTTGTGCCCGATCAGGTTGAGCGTGGCACAGAAGGCCACGGGAATTCCGTCCCAGAGGGCGAGGAAACAGCGGGCCGCCCGGCTCAGCGATCCACTCAGATAGTGATGGCGCGCAAAGGCTCGCCACGCGTCACGCTGGCAGCGAAAGATCTCAAGGTCGATTGGCGGTCGTTGAAGACACCTCCGCGTGAAGTGTGAGGTGGCCATGTCGAGGACCCAGTCGGGCCGGAGCCAAGCCGTTACGTCGTAGTGGCAGGTGACAGCGACGAATCGGCAGGCGATCGTCCCACGGGCGACGGCTTTGGCGACGGCTGCAGAGACGACCCTGGCCACATTGCGGTCGACGACGCTGGTGAACTCATCGAAGGCAACCAGCGGTAGTGTTTGTCCGGCCGGGGCGTCGTCGTTGGAGTCGCCGGCGGAAGCCATCGCCCTCGCCAAGTCGCAGCGGAATTGCTCGCCCGTGCTGAGCACGTGATAGGGCTTGATCCAACTCGGAGGCGAGCTGAATCCGACCGCTGTGAGCAGCCCGGTGATTTCTTTGATGGGGCGATCGCCGAAACCGTCGATCACGGCGCGGTCCTCGGGCCACTGCCGGTGATGGTAGAATCGATCGCCAAACAGGCGCTGCGCGATGGTGGTCTTTCCGCCTCCCGAGGGCCCGACGATCAGGCCAATCCGCCATTGGTCACCCAGTTCCGGCAGATCGAGCCGAAAGCTCTGCGACGCGCGGGCTTCGATCGGCATATCGAACAACCCGGCGACCTGCCGGACGCGGAAGGAATCGTAGACGGGGCAAGTTACCGTGACGTCGACGTTCGGCATGGCTTGAAACTCCAGACAGGCACGGCCGCATACCTACAGGTTCAGCAGCCGGCACGCGTACCCTTGTGCGGTCAGTTGCTCGAAGAGGTCTTTCTGCTGCGATTCGTCGGCGCACTCGACGATCACCTGAAACGCTTCGGGAATAGGCACCTCGGGTGCAGCGTCCGGCGAGGCGATCTCGGGCGCGGGATCGTCAGACGGAATCAGGTGGTCGAGCATTTCGCGGACGGCATCGCTATCGGATTCGACGGTTGCCAGCAACTCGGCCAATACGTTGCCGTCCGTGCCGGCGAGGCCCACCAGCGGATCGTGCATCGCCAGTAGCTTGGCGGCTTCGGCGTCGTCAAGGTCGACGACCAGGACGGGAACTTCCTGTTCGGGCGTGGTCTCGGCGCGGAGATGGCCGTCGATCAGTTCCAGCGAACCATCCTTCAGCGGCCGCGCTAGCAGTGCATCGGCATAGCCGATCTCGGCCAGCAGGCCGCGCAGGGCGTTCTTTTGCAGTTCGGGATGGGTGCGCCAGTTGCGCGGATGCGGCCGCAGATCGCCGGCCTTCACGCGGCGGAACTCCTGGATGCGGTCGCGTACGTGCATACTACTGCATCTCCCTCAGGCGCTCATCGATGCGATCGAGTTGGGACTGATGGGTTTCCAGGCGGGCATGATGTTCCAGGCACATGCTCAGTCTCTGTTCGTGCGATTCGGCCAGCTTTTCCACTTTGGTTACCAGGCCTGAGGTCTGGCTGGCGATCACGGCGAGCTTGGCGTGAACCATGAACATCCACGGTCCCAACGCGAGCGCCACCGACATGGCCACGCCCACGACGATGGCCCACTGTTCGACGCTCATGAACGGGTGCCTCCTTGCGGGTTCTTGGTTGCCAGGTCGAGGCGCTTGCGGATTTCGTCAGCCTTGTCGGGCAGATCCTTGTAGTGTTCGAGCACCTTCCAGAAGACGTCGTCGAGCTTGGCGAGGATGACCTGATCGCTTCGCACGGCGCCGACGACTTCCTTGATCTTGTAAGCCAGCCCGGAGTAATCGCCCACGGCGTACATGCGGTAGCCTTCGGCGAACCACGTGAGGCCCCAGTCGCGCATGATGTCGGCGAACTCGAGCGCCGACCTGCGGCGCCGCTCGCGGCGGTTGTAGAGCCAGAGGAAGACGAGCATCAAGGCGAATCCGCCCGCCGCCTTACCGATGAGTTCCCAGGGGATTTGGTCGAACATGGTCAAGTCTCCGTTGACAGGTTTCCAGGATTCGGAAGTCGACTCACCACGGAGTCATGGAGACCACGGAGGGAAACCTTCACACGGGCGTCACGGCGCGACGAGGAGGTTGTCGATCGGCCGGCCCGTTCGGATATTCAATCCTTGGTTCGATCTCCGCGGCCTCCATGACTCCGTGGTGAGTTGTTTCTATTGGCTTATGCGTCGTTCGTCTTGAAGAACAGAAATCCACCGGCCACGACGCCGACGAGCGCGGCGAGCCATCCGAGCAACGGCGAGCCCTTCTCCTTCGGTGGGTTCTCCAGCGTCGCCAGGCGCCGATCGATGTCGGCTAGCCGGTTCTCGATCGGCGACAGATCCACTTTGGGCGGATTCGCAGGAGGAACCGGTGGTGTGACTGCCGGCGGAGGCGGGTTATCGGGCCGCGGAAATGGCCGCCGCCAGCGGTCACAGGCATCGCGCAGGAACGCACCGAGGCCAGTTGTGGCGCTGACCGACAGATCCTGTTGGCGACCTCCCCAAACCACGCCCAGTAGCTTGCCGTCGTCGGTCAGCCACGCGCCGCCGGAGTCCCCGGGCTCGCTCAGGCCGCTGGCCTCCGTCGTTCGGCGCTGGCGACGCACGCCGTTGGTCGGATCGTAGGAGATCGTGTATTGATCGAGCTTGCTCACACGACCGGCGGAAATGGCCAACGTGCCGGACTTGCCGTAACCGGCCGAGTAGACGGCTTGGCCGAGGCTAGGCTCACCTTCTTCGATGGGCACACCTCTGGCTTGCGGAGGTGAGCCGCCTTTGAGTTCCAAGAGTGCCACGTCGGAGGCGTAGTCGGTGGCCAACACGGCGGCTTCGACCATCTGATCGCCGGGAAACGTCACGTAGACCGACTGCTGGGCGTTGCGAACGACATGTTCGCAGGTGAGGACCAGGCGATTGCCAAGGTAGGTGCCGCTGCCTCCCCAGGCGCCGCACTTGATGCGTACAAGCGAATAGTAGCACTGCTTGACAGCGGCGGGCGGGTCGCCTCGCGGCGGCACGGGGACCAGCGGCGCCACGGGTCCGGCCATGGGCGGCTCGGCCACCGGAGCGGAGCCGGGTAACTTGCAACCCCACGGTCCGCATTGTCCGAGGGCATCGCCGGCGTCAATGATCAGCAGCAGTGCGACCGCGACTACGAGGACACCACTCACTCTGGCGAAACGGAGTTTCGGAACTCGGACGGCGGGAAACGGGAACATGGCCGCCGCTGCCCGACGGAGTCCCCATTTCCCGTTTTCGACCTCGACACGTGTGGCACGGTTCATCGCATCGTCTCCAATTCGAATTCGGGGGGAAGGAGCACTGTCCACGGTTTCTGAGTGACTACTGCACCAAGGTGAATCGATACCGGTAGAACGGGCTTCGCGCCAGGTCGGCCGGCTCGGTCAGCCGATCGGCCAGGTGGGGCACGGGATCGACGCCGCCGCCGATACGGTCGGCCATGGCGCAGGCTTGACTGCAAAAGGGCGGCCGGTGAGTCCGTGCACGGTCGTCGGTGTCGGGCCGAACAAACCAGCGAACGACCGGCAGGTGCAAGAGCCCGGCGGCGATCAGGCCCGCGTAGCCATAGGGCCGGCCGGCCATCCGCCGCATGAATCGGACCGCGCCGCGCCGATCATATTCGGGCCAGCGGCAATCAGGGTTCACTTCGAACACGTCGATCCGGCCGGCGTACCGCCGTACCTGGCTGGAGAGCATGACGGCCCGGCTGCCTACCAGCCAGCGCGTTTCCAGGCAGAACAGATCCTCGTGCCACCAGGCGGCCTTGGCGGCATGCACGTGTATGCCGCGACCTGCGATCGAAATGAGACCACGCCGACGAAACAGCAACAGATCGCCGTCGCGGATCAGGTGCCGGACTTCGCTGTAACGGGCATGCACCGGCGTGCTTGGGCATCGTACATCGGATGCGGTGCCGCCGGGTGCCACGGCTGCCGACCTCCGATTTCGCGATTCCGGTTTGGGTTCGTTCATAGCGATTCCTCTTCGACCTGCCCCGCCAAGCGCAGGGCGTGCAGCCGCTCGTAGCGTTCTCGGTGGGCACCGACCAACTGCAACTGGAGATCCTCCTCGGGCCGCCTCGGCAGCCGAGGGACGCGACCCGCCCGGATCATTTCTTCGAGCCGGCAGCGGCGGCATGGCATGATCACCTGGCCGCCGCACGTAGGGCAGCGCTGGAGAGGTCCGTCGGGTTGCTCCCGTTCGGCCTGGCGCTGTCGGCGCATGGCCTCGTAGTCGGGGCGCCGGCCCAAGGCGATCGTTGCGACCGTCCCGCGGCTGACGCCAGTGGTTCGGGCGATCATCCGTTGGCTGAGTTGGCCTTCGGCGAGAAGCTGACGAATTCGTTGGACGACTGCGGGCGCGAGCATGGCAACGGGAAGAACGTGCACTGGACCAACAAAAAAAGCCCGCCGCTGGAACTTTCCAGCGACGGGCTTTTGGGATACCTTCGGCCTCCACGTTGCCTGGACGCCGTCTGTGCCGTCACGACGGCCAGCCGGTTCGGCAAGGCGTGCGGGGCTCAATAGGCTCTGCGAATACCCATCGAACAACGCGCAGCCTAGCCGAAGCGGTGGCCCAATTTCAAGAGAAGTTTCGCACGGGCATGAAAAGACGAGGACGAACAGACAGCCGGTTCAACGAGTCGGCCGTCGTCGTGGCGTGGAGCCAAGCCCGCGTTTCATGGAAGCCTGTGCCGGCTCAATCTCCCTTGCGTTTGAGCTCTTTGTCGTGCTCCTGGATGAACTCCCGGATCTGATCGCTGAACTCGAGGAGCCGCTGCCATTGTTCCATGTATAGCGTGACCGGCATGCGCTGCAGTCCGTAAAGGCTGACGGCCCCCTTGGGGCTCACCTTGCAGTAGAGGCCGCGCTTTGGCCGTTCGAGTTCGTCCAGGAGTTTCCCCGCATCTTCCGGCGACATCTGTCCGGCGGCGAGTTGCGCAAGGATTTCGTCTCGTTTCATGGGAGGCATCCTTGGGAGAAGTGAATTTGGTCCACCCGTTGCTCAGTCGTGCATGGCCTGTCGGCGGAAACCGACCGCCGGGAGGCCGGAAAACCGAGGCAAGCGGCCAGGAGTCACATCTTGGCCATGCAAGCATTGGGTAGGATATCAGCGGCTCCCAAGATCGGCAAGAGGCTCACCACCGGCAGAGGGCCGCCCAGAACGGCGGGCCGCCGTGGATCATCAAGGCGGCCAGCACGCTGGGCCTCGGTGGCATTGCCGCAACACACTATCTTGCCTAGTCGCGACGGCAGATGTCGCCTCGCGCCATGCGTCGGCAGGCTACGCGGTGGCAGAGCGATGGAAATGGACGTGGCGCCAGCCAGCCTCGCCGCGATGCCAGACGCGGGTTTCCTCGGAGCGGTCGGTGACCGGACGGCGATTCTCGTCCAAGTGTTGCACCAATCGCACATAGCTGACGATCGCCGTATCGCCCAGAATGCGCACGTGGGGGGCGCACATTGTCGTGTTGGACGGGCCGCGCTGGCTGTCCAGGTCGAAATAGAAGCGGTGGAAGTCCATTCCTTCGACCAGGTGACCGCGGGCCTCCGCTTCGAACGCCGAGAGCGTCGGGTCGCACAGGGCCGCGTACGTTTCCCAGTCGCCGGCCGCAATGCTCTCGAGAAGCCGCTGGTTGATTTTGATCAATTCAAGAGTCGCCGTGTCCATGGTTTGGTTCCTTGGATTCAGAGGGTGGTAAGTCCAGGTGGAGAATTCCCAAATGTGCCAATTTCATCCGGCATTCGTCGCGTTCGCGGCAGCGGGTCAGCTCGGTCCAGCTGGGATCCTGTGCGGCGAGGAATTCCGCTTCGCCGGCGGGGATGCGTCCGGACTGGGCGAGCCGCGTGATGACCCCGCGATCCAGCCGCGTCAGGTCCAACGATTCCAGCCGGTAATCGACGAACGCTTCCCAGGCCAAGGGGAACAGCGGACGGACGATGTCTTCGCCGAGGGTCGTGGCGTACTGGCGGATTTCCAGTTGCGCGTGCCGGTCCATTCTCAGGTAGA
This sequence comes from Thermoguttaceae bacterium, assembly GCA_963674835.2. Taxonomy (GTDB): domain Bacteria; phylum Planctomycetota; class Planctomycetia; order Pirellulales; family Thermoguttaceae. Next base: position 2,735,248 of record CAXXKC010000003.1, on the reverse strand, counting down.
GGAAGTGTAGCAAATTGTGCAGATCGATCTTCCAGTAGGCCTCGGTGTATGTCGAAAGGGGCAGGTCCTTGCGGGCCTGTTCCCTCGCGATCCCCAACTGGAGCCGCCGCTGGTAGAGCCGCCGGGCTTTGCCCTGGAATTCGACTTCTTCGGCGGTCAGGTCGGCGCCGATCTGGTCGTCCAGCACCCCTTCGCTGCCTTGGCGGTTGCCGACGGCCTGCACGCGCCAGCCGTCGGGTGACGTCGCCTGGGCGGCGTCGATGGCGATCGAATATCGCGTGCTGTATTCGTTGATCGACGCTGTGCGGTGCCGGATCCACTGCCGCCAGCAGTCCATCGGCACGCGGAGGAGGAACTTGAGTTCGACCATTTCGAATGGCGTAGTGTGCTGGTGCCGCATGAGATACCGGATCAACGTGCGGTCGTCCGACGTCTTTCGCGTTCCTTCGCCATAGCTGACGCGTGCGGCCTGCACGATTGCCTGATCGTCGCCCATGGCATCGACCAGACAAACGAACCCGTCGTCCAGCACGGGAAACTTCTTCCATCGCAACTGTTCGATCAGGGCAGCGTTGGTGGACATCCGTGACGGTCCTCGCAGACAAGGGGTTCGACGATCGACCCCCGAGAAGACAATGCCGGACTGGCGACGCGGAGCGGAGGCTCGATCTTGGGGGCGAACTGTCCCCATTTTATCGCAGTGAGGATCGAGAGCCAGGGGCAGGGAGGCCGGCCGCGGACTACTTTCGATCGAGCAACTCCTGGACCAGATTGGCCAGGAGCGTGGGATTATCGCTGCTCAGGAGGTGATCGATGCGGTTTTGGGGGATTTGGGCCTTCTGAAGTGCGGCCGCCGCGCGCTGCCAAATCCGCTGACGGGCTTTCCCCTCGGCGAGATAGAGGTCGGAAACCAACTCGCTCAGCCGTTGGAGCGTGATGGCGTCCAGGTTTTGATAGTAATTGCGGATGACCCGATCTTGGTACGCCGATCGCTTTGCCATGGTGCCGAGAAATCCAAACAAGATCGTTGAGGAACGAGACTGTTACGGGAACCTGGGAGCCACGCAACGCTCGGCCGCATTCGCCCGCCGCGACGTATACCATCGCACGAACCCGCCTCAAAACAGGTGTGGTGCGTTGGCTGGTTCCGACATTCAATGATAGAGTCTTCGGCACGCAATGCCAGGGGACGTTATGGAAAACGGGGAGGAGGGGGCAGCGTCGGGAAAGCCATCGGCGAGCTGGCATTGGGGTGGCCGGGGTTGAGATCGATCGGGCGAATTCCGGCTTCCGAATTCGGCCGTTGTTCTTTACGATGCTTCGCATGGCAGGATCCGTGCGACATCCCCTGATTCGCGGCGCTGGTATTACCAGTTTGGGGACACTGGCCAGTCGCACGTTGGGGATGTTGCGCGACATGGCCATGGCGGCCCTTCTGGGGATGTCGCACGGGGGGGTGATGGATGCCTTCGTGCTGGCGTTCCGAATCCCGAATCTCCTCCGGCGGCTGTTCGGCGAGGGCGCGATGGCGGTCAGCTATCTGCCCGTGGTTACCGCCGAACTGGAACGCGATCGCTCGCGGGCGTGGCAGGTGGTCAGCGTGTGCCTGGTCTGGCTGTCGGTGGTCCTGGCGCTGGTGGTCGTGGTGATGGAAGGGGCGCTGGGCGCGGTGTGGATATTGTGGGGCGACGTGCCGCGAGTGCGATTGGTGACCGGACTATCGGCGGTGATGATGCCCTACCTGCTGCTGGTCTGCCTGGCGGCGCAGATATCGGCCACATTACACGCGCTGATGCGTTTCACCGTGCCGGCTTTGGCACCGGCCTTGTTGAACGTGTGTTGGTTGGCCGCCGTCTGGGGCGTGGCGCCTTACTTCGGCGCGAATCGGGAGATGCAGGCGTACGTGGTGGCCGTGGCCGTTACGGTCAGTGGCGTGTGCCAACTGGGCGTGCTCTGGCCGGCGCTGCGCCGGGCCGGGTTCCGCTTCGACTACCGCTGGTCGGCGGCGCGCGGCGCCTTGGGGCAGGTTGTTCGCGGCATGGCCCCGATGGTCCTCGGCCTGACGATCACCCAGATCAACACGCTGATGGACAGCCTCATCGCCTGGGGACTCTCTGCACCGACGTCGGGCATCCAGCGGATCGCGTGGCTGCCGGGCGATGTGGCGTATCCGATGCGGCAAGGAGCCGTTGCATCAATCTACTATGGCGAGCGAATGTATCAGTTCCCCCTGGGGCTGCTGGGCTTGGCGGTGGCTACGGCCATTTTTCCGCTATTGAGCCGTCATGCTGCCCGTGGTGATCGGCAGCGGTTGGGCAGCGACTTGACGCTCGGCTGCCGGCTGGTTCTCTTTCTGGCTGTTCCCGCCGGTGCCGGATTGATGCTTCTGGCGGCGCCGCTGACCGATTTGCTCTTTCGGCATGGGCAGTTCACCGCGGAAGACGCGGCAAGAGCGGCACGGATGATCATGCTGTACGGCTCGGGTGTGTGGGCCTTCTGCGCGTTGCCGGTCGTTGTGCGCGGGTTTTATGCGCTGGGCGACCGCGTGACGCCTATGAAGATCGGCGCGGCGGTGGTTGCGATGAACTTCGCGATGAACATCTTGCTCGTTTGGCGGTTGGCCGAAGGAGGACTGGCCGTGTCGACGTCGGTGGCTTCGGGCGTGCAGGTCGTGTTGCTGCTGGCGGTCTTCTCGCGCCGGGAAAGTCGGGTCGGCTGGTCCGAGCTGGCGGCCACGGCCCTCCGCGCCGCAGCGGCCACCACCGCGATGTCGGTCGCCGGCTATTTCGTGCTGGAGGCCGTTCCGGCGACGGGCGGGTTGAGCGTGAAATTGGCCCGAGTCCTCGTGCCGCTGGCCGCGGCGGTCGCCGTCTACTTCGCCACGTTCGCACTGATTGGCCGCAGCGAATTTCGGACGCTTCTGAGGCCGGAAGACCGCGCGGCGTCGCTTTCGTGAATCGGAAGGCAATTGACAGTGCTCGGCGAGCGTACCTAAGATCTGGTAGTAGCGTCAACGGCGTCGCTGACGACTTCGATGCGGGTTGCCCGCCAGTGTTTGGCCCATAGGACATCCATCGCCATGACCATTCGACCGTCCTTCTTCCTGTCAGGCGCGCTAGCATTGTTCTCGTCGCAGCTTGTGGCCGAGACCATTTCGTTTCCCGTCGGTCAGCGGCAGCTCTTTCTGGATGACCACGGCATCGCCCGGTGCGAGGGGCTGAAGAAGACGATGCACTCGCCGACGAAGAAGGGGGCCGTGATTCGTCCAGACCAGCCCTGGGAAGTGTGGATACAGACCCGCTGTGCACCGGCATGGAACGCAGAGCGACAGGTCTTCCAAATGTGGCTGGCCGTTTGCCCGCTCAACCCACGGTATGCGGGTGCAGCCTATGCCGAGAGCGCCGACGGCATTCATTGGACGAAACCTCATCTGCGGCAGCGGGCATACGAGGGTTCGAACGAGAACAACTTGCTTGAAGTGGATCCGGCGCTTCGATGGCCGGCCAACTACCTTGAAAGCGTGCTGTACACACCGGGCGATCCCGATCCCAGCCGTCGTTACAAGGGTCTGTTGGGGGCCGAGGGGCGACAACCGGTCATCAGCGCCGACGGACTGCATTGGACGCACATCCATGCGTCCAAACTCTCCGGGAGCGACGAGGGGAATCTGAGTTACGATCCTCTCACGCGCACTTACATCGCCACGCTGAAGACATTTGGCAAGTTCGGCCGGGCGCATGCCGTTTGGACGAGTAAGGATTTCGTGACCTGGAACCGCTTGAGCGAGATCTTCCAATCGGATGCGGAGGATCAGCGCCGGGCCAAGGAGATCATTCGGGCAAGGATGGCCGATCCCACGCTCGAGCATCCCACGTACAACGCTCCGGCCGATTACAACGCCGACATCTACAACCTGGGGTTGTTCCGCTACGAGGGACTGTACGTGGGGATGCCGGCGGTGTACTACGCGACCGGCAAAGTGGGCAACAACACCGACGGGTTTCACTGGATTCAGTTGGCTTGCACGCGCGATCTGCAGACCTGGCAGCGTTTGGGCGATCGCCAGGCGTTCATCGGCCCATCACCGATCGGACAAGGGGCGTACGACTTGACGCAACTGCTTCCTCCCAGTGTGCCCGTCATGCATGGCGACGAAATGTGGTTCTATTACACGGGCCTCAAGTACCGCGAGCCGCCGGCCAACGCCGATCCGAAATGGGGCGCCGTGTGCCTGGCCGTGCTTCGGCGCGACGGATTCATCTCGCTGGACGCTGGTGAGAAGCCGGGCACGCTCGTTACGAAACCGTTTGTGGTCACGGGAGCGAAGCTATGTGTCAATGTGAACGCGGCGGGCGGAAGTTTGGGCCTGGAGGTACTGAACGATGGGGAAAAACCCGTGGCGGTGGCCCGGCCCATCACCAGCGATGAGCCACATGCCGCGGTGACGTGGCAGTTGGGGGACCTCGCCGAGCAACGGGGCAAATCGGTTCGGTTGCGATTCACACTGCAAAACGCGCAACTCTACTCGTTTTGGTTGGAAGAGTAACGAGAGGGGAGGCCCGCCGCTTTGGAGTGGGCGCCGCCGGGCGGTTGCCTGGTAGGGGGCGTAGGGGTATATTTGGCGGGGGCAAGGCCTCTTTCGCTCATCTTCGCAACGATTGGCCAAGATTGCGGCCGAATTGGCGAATGCTATCATATCGCCTTCAGGGGTGGTTCTTCCCGCTCTGGCACTCTACAGGAAAGGGGTGAATCGATGGCAACCGTTAGCTGGTTTCCCATGTTGGTCATGTTGCTTGGCTTGGGGGGAGCGATTCCCCTGGGTGTTCCGCCGGCCGAAGAAGATCCGGTGATGGCCGCGGTGGCGCCGGAGCATTGTCTGGCGTACGTTAGCTGGGCGGCGACCGAGAAGCCGGATGCCCACAGCTCGAACCAGACCGAACAACTCCTGGCCGAGCCAGAGGTGCAGAAGCTGTTTGCCGAGATCGTGCGTGCAGCGACTGAGGGTCTGAAGAAGGCGGCCGAAAAGCAGCCGCGGGCGGCGGCCATGGTCGTCGAGGATCTTTCGCGGTGGGTGCCCAAGTTGCTTGGGAAGTCGGGGGTGATCTTCGTGTCGGAGGTCACGCTTCCGCCGGCCCAGCCCGACATGCGCGCGGGCATGGTGATCGGCCTGGGCGACGACGCCGACGCGTTGGAGAAGCTGTTGGTGGCCTACCAGCAACAGTTTCTGCCGCAAGCGGTCAAGGAAGTCGAGATCGCCGGCAATCGGGGTTATCGGATTCAGGTTGATCCGAAGATACCGCCGATTTTCTGGGGAGTTCGCGAGGGATACCTGGGCATCGGGGTGGGCGATGGAGTGCTCGAGGGCATGCTGGAGCGCGGCGCGAGCGAGCCGCCGGCGTGGTTGCAGCAGATCCGCGAGCGATTGCCCATCGAGCGCCGCGCGACCCTATCGTACATCAACATCACGGCGCTAAAGGAGTTGGCCCTCAAGGCGGCCGCAAATTCGAAAGTCGAGTCGGCCATCAAGGCCGTCGGCCTGAACAACGTCACGGCGCTAGCGTCGACCACAGGGTTGGGCGAGAAAGAGTTTGTCACCAAGGTACTCGTCGTGACGGACGGCAAGCCGGAAGGGTTACTGGGGTTGCTGCCGGACGAGCCGTTGACGGCGAAAGACATGGCGCCGATCCCGCGCGACGCGCTAGTCGCCGCCGCGGCGCGGTTCGATGTGGCCCAGGTTTACGACACGCTGCTGGGAATCGTCGAAACGCTGGATCCCCGGGCGCACAAGAAGATGTTGGACGATGTGCAACGAATGGAGCGAGAGACGGGCGTCGAGCTGCGCGCCGGGTTGCTGGAGCCGCTGGGTGACGTATGGCGGATCTACCTGTCGCCAAGCCAGGGCGGGCTGCTGCCGACCGGCGCTGCGCTGGTCGTCGATGTCGACAATCCCGAGCGGCTCAAGGAGAGCATCCGCAAGCTGACTGACACAGTCCAACGCGCCGGTGACGAACGGAACGGCCCGCGAATCGAGAAGATGAAATTCAAGGGGGAGGAGATCGAGTACCTGGAGATTCCCAAGCGAGGAGTCGCCGTGACGCCGGCTTGGTGCATCGCCGAGAAGCGGCTGATCGTGGGGTTGTTTCCCCAGACGGTGAAGGCGTACTTGAGCGCGAAGAAGAAGGGCAAGTCGCTGGCGGCGGTGCCGGAGGTTTCGCAGATGCTGGAGGGTTCGGAGGCCCCGGAGAAGTTTTTGTACGTTGACACGAAGCAAGTGTTCCAGTTCATCTATCCGTTGGTGCCCATCTGGGCGCAGCTTGCCAACGGCGAGCTGCATCGGCAGGGGATCGATTTCAACATGGCGGCGATTCCTTCGGCCGAGGCGATCAGCAAGCATCTGTCGCCGGCGATCGTGAGCGTACGGCGGACGGAGAACGGCATCGAGATGACCAGCCGGCAGACGTTGCCGGGCGGGAACATCGTTGCGTCGGCGCCGATCAGCGTCGCGCTACTCCTACCGGCCGTGCAGGGCGCGCGCGAGGCCGCACGCCGGTCGCAGTCGATGAACAATCTGAAGCAGATCGCCATAGCGATGCACAACTATCTCGACATGCACAAGCGCTTTCCCGCCCAGTACAGTGTGGACAAGGAGGGCAAGCCGCTGTTGAGCTGGCGGGTGCACATTTTGCCCTTGCTGGGTGAGGAGCGACTCTATCGCCTGTTCAACCTAGACGAGCCGTGGGACAGTCCGAACAACAAGAAACTGATCGACAGGATGCCGGCGGTCTATCGCGATCCGAGCAGCACGGCCGGACCGGGCAGGACAGATTACCTCGGTATCAGTGGCTCGGGGAGGTTCTTCGACGGCAAGGAGGGGACGAAGATCCAGGACATCACGGATGGGACGGCCAATACGATCATGGCCGTCGGAGCCAACGACGCGTCGGCCGTGATCTGGACGAAGCCCGAGGACTACACGCCCAACGCGGATGATCCGAGCGCCGGTTTGTTCGGTCTGCATCCCGGGGGCTTCGAGGCGTTGTTCTGCGACGGGTCCGTGCGGATGATTCCGCAAGGTACGGCCAAGAGCAAGCTCAATGCCATGTTCAGCATCAGTGGCCGCGAGCCGGTCGAGATGCGTTAAGGTCGTCGTGCGGGATGGTGAATCCTGCCGGGCCAATCGAGCACGGTGCTGTTTTCGCCGGGGAGCAGGAGCTCCCCGGCTTTGTCTGCAATCTCTCAATTCTCGCTGCCAACGTCATGTCGCTTCGACTTCTGTTGATCGTCCTGGTGGCGGTCTTCATTGCGGTCGTTTCCTTTCGGTTTTTCCGCAGGCGGCGGCTGCAGTTCGGGCTACGGTCGCTGCTTGTCGGATGCTTGCTGGTGGCACTTGTTCTGTCGGGCGTTCTCTCGTGGAACTATTGGACCAAAGCGAAGATGACCTGGTTGGACCCTTCTTCGCCAGAGGCGGCTTCGTTGGTCTCGGAGCCGGTGATCGTGGAGGGTGGCCTGGGCTACAAGATGACTTTCAGACCGCGGTGTCGATCATTGGGCCAGTTGGTTGACATCTTGGGGAAAGCGAAGCTGCCGGCGGGGACATCTGCCAGGAGCAAGAACGATTACAACAGCCAGGAAATGACACTGGAGACGGGTGAACGCGAACCACTTGAGGCGAGAATCGCCGTGCTGAAGGCGGCCGACGTGCTCCAACCGGGGTGCTTCGTGATCCGAGGTCGGGTCGAAGACTCTTTGGGTCGGCCCGTGCCAAATGCGACGGTCGACCTGTTGGGTTCTTACGTGTATGTCAACCATTTCCGAACGCGGGATGACGGAACATTCTTGATGCCGATCCAGGCGCCGCCAGGCTGGGGTTATTATCTGCGGATCCGCTACGACGGCGATCGACGCCGCATGAATACCCAACGCTTCACGCTTGAGGCGTCCAGCCGAGAGATGGCCGTGTTGATTCGGGTGCGGTAGCGGGCGGTGACGTCCGAGCCAACAGCTCTGCCGCGTGTGCTGACTTGGCGTGTACCATCGCCGACTGGGCGGCTCGGAGGGCATCGATTTGATCGGCGGTGAAAGGAATGGGCTCGCCGGGTAGCGGAGGATCGGGAACGAGACGCTGGGCGATCGTCTGCAAGAGCGGCTCGATTCCGTCGCCGCGGAGGGCGCTGGTCCAGAGCCCGCCCGGACGCGACGGTTGGTGGGCCGGGGGAAGATCCGACTTGTTATGGACGATCAGAGCGTCGGGACGCAGCGCGACGAGCGAGGCGTCCGGATCCGCCCATGGTTGGCTTCCGTCGAAGACCAGCAGGACCAGGTTAGCCGCCAGGAGCGTCTCGTGGGCCATAGCGGCGCCGGCCTGTTCCACCGGCTGCTTTGTCTGACGCAGCCCGGCCGTGTCGCAGAGTTCGATGGGCCAGCCATCGACGGCCGTGGTGGCCGTGACTACATCGCGGGTGGTGCCGGGCTGGCAGTGCACGATCGCCCGGCTGTAGCCCAGCAGGGCGTTGATGAGGCTGCTCTTCCCGGCGTTGGGTGGGCCGGCAAGAACGACTCGCCACGGTTTGGTTAGGTGCAGGCCGAGCGGGGCGCGAGCCAGCAGTGCATCGATCTGTCGCCGTGCGGCCGAAAGCTCGGATTGTTGAAGTCGCTGTTGGATTTCGTCCAGCGACCGACGGAGAGCGCCGTGGAACTGATCCAGGAGCACCAGCGCCGTGCGCTGGGTGCGGGCGGTGGCCAGGGCCACGTGGGCGTCGGCCGTGATCGGGTCTGGGTGGTGTCGCCTTGCCCAGTCTCGCCAATCGAGAGGCGTACAGCCAGATTGCCCGAGCAATTCCGCAATGCGGGCCATCGCTGCGTGGCCACCGTGGCAGTGCAACTCGACGGCGTCGGTCCCGTGGACGCGCGCGACGACCTCCTCGCCAGGTGTCGGTCCGAAATGGCCGAAGATGAGTTGACGGGAGCCGTCGGTCGAAACTGACCGCGTACCGGCCGGACGGAAGCGAGTGGTCACCACGTCCAAGGCCCCGGGGCCTTCAACCAGGGCTGTGGCGATCGCGCCGCGTCCGGGCGGAGTGAGTTGGACGATGGTGGGCATGGGGGAGATGAGGGATTGAGGAATAGGGTCAGGATCAGCAGATGCGGGGCATCTGTTCGCCGGACAGCAGGTCGACGATGCGGCCGGCGCCGAGGCTGTTGCGGACTTCGACCGTGCCGGGGTGGTGGTCGGTCACGCGGCCTATGATCGCTGCTTGGGCCGCCGCGGGGTGGCTGCGCATTGCGTCGAGCACCTGCTGGGCCGATTGGCTGGGCACGATGGCCACGAGGCGGCCTTCGTTGGCCACGTAAAGCGGGTCCAGCCCGAGCAGTTCGCAAGCGCCGGCCACTGGTTCGGCGACGGGGATGGCCGCTTCGTCGAGCTCGATTCCAAGATGCACGTCCATGGCGATTTCGTTTAGCGCCGCGGCGAGGCCACCGCGGGTGAGATCGCGGAGGCAGTGGAGATCGCGATGGGTGGCCAACATAGCTTGGACTAGGCCGGCCAACGAGGCGCAGTCGCTAGGCAGGGCTCCTTCGAACTGGAGTCCCTCGCGGACCGACATGATGGCGATGCCATGCCGGCCCAGGTCGCCGCTGAGGAGAACGGCGTCACCAGGCGCAACGCGGTGGGGCGAAATGTCGACGCCGTCGGGAACAAGGCCCACACCGGAAGTGTTGATGAACACACCATCGCCCTTGCCCCGGTCGACCACCTTGGTATCGCCGGTGACGATCTGGACGCCGACCTCTCGCGCCGCCTCGGCCATCGAGAGCACGATGCGGCGGAGGGTTTCCAGGGGGAGGCCCTCCTCGAGGATGAAGCCGGCGGTGATCCACTGGGGTTTGGCTCCGGCCATCGCCAGATCGTTGACCGTGCCATAGATGGCCAGCTTGCCGATGTCGCCGCCCGGAAAGAACAGGGGACTGACGACGAACGAGTCGGTCGTAAGGGCCAGGCGAGCGCCGTCGATAGGGAGTACGGCGCTGTCGTGCGGCGGGAGTGGTTCCCCTTCCGGCTGATCGGACCGGAACGCCGGCAAGAACAGCTGAGCGATCAGGTTTCGCATCAGCCGGCCGCCTCCGCCGTGGGCCATTTGGACGGTGGCGTGGGCTTCGGCGGGGACGGGACAACTGAGATTGAACTGCAGAGGAGGTTCGTTGCTCATGGCAGTAAGGAATTCGAAACAGAGACCAGTGACCATCCCAAAGTGCAACACTGCCACGAACAGCCGCTACACCAAACGGCGACCGATGGCTCAGCAATCAGAACGAGTACTCGGCGGTGCCTTCCGCGGCAAGGCCGGGCAGGCCAGCCGGGAGAACGAAGATCTTGCCGTCGCCCATGCGGCCCGTGCGCGCGACCTCGACGATGGTGCGGACGACTTCCTCGACGCGGAAATCGTCGACCCAGAGGGTGATCTCGATTTTCGGCAGAAAGGCCATGGAGTATTCGCTGCCGACATACTCGTCGAGATAGCTTTTCTGGCGGCCGTATCCTTTGACCTCCCTCACGCCGCACGCCTCCAGCGGCGCGTGTTTCAGGGCGCTTAGGACTTTTTCGGCGAGGTAGGGTTTGATAATCGCAATGACCTGTTTCACGGCCCGAACCTGACCTCAACAGCGTGCACAGAAGTCTCTCGTAAGAGTCTACCCCAACGGGCGGTTGGGGAAAAGGGCGGCATCGCAGGCACGGTCCTCTAATCGGCCAGCCATTTGAGGGCAAATCGGGCAAGGACAATTTCCTCGTACGGCGAACTGTTGCCCCGCTCGTAGAGGCAGAGGATCGTTCCGTCGGGGAGCTTGCCAAGGCACGAATAGGCCGTCGGTCCGGGCCACAGGACCTTGCTCGCCGACCAGGTACGGCAGTCGTCGGTGCTGAGCCGGACCGTCATTTCGCGGCGCTGCTTCGGCTGGGCCGGGTTGGAGAAGAGGATATCGTGGACGTCGTAGCGAAGAATGCTCGCCTGGCAGATCGGCTCGACGAGCGTTTTGTCGTAACGGATCTTCGACCACGTTAGCCCACCGTCGGAACTGGTGGCGATAGCGCGCTGAATGTGCTCGCGGTTGTAGTTCCGCATGTTCAAGAGGACTGTGCCGTCGGTCAGTTCGACTGCCTGACACTCGTTGACGCCCGGTCCGACAGTTTCGCCGAGCTGCCAGTTGACGCCACCGTCGTCGCTATAGATGACGAACGAGTAGAATCGCTTGGTACCGGCTTCGACGCAGTCGCAGGGAATGACCAACCGGCCACTCTTTAATTGGATGCCCACGCCGGGGCCGGTGGCGTACCAGGTCCAGCTCGGCTTCTTGGTCGTCGCGGTGATTTCAACGGGCTTGGACCAGGTCACCCCATCATCGGTGCTCTTGTTGATCCAAACAGTGCGACTGCCCTTGCTGGTACGGCCGATGATCTCCGATTCGCGGTCTTCGCCCAGGTTGTGAGTCAGGAGGAGCCAAATTGTGCCCGTCTTGCGATCGATCACGGGGCACGGATTGCCGCAGGTATTGTCCCCGTCGTCCCAAACGACCTGCTGCGGCGAGAACGTTCGGCCGCCGTCGGTGCTGCGTTTCAGAAGCAGATCGATGTTGCCCGTGTCGCTCCGGTTGCTCTTGCGGCCCTCGCAGAACGCCAGCACGGTGCCTTTAGGGGTTACGATCACTGCCGGAATGCGATAGGTGTGATAGCCGTCTTGGCCGGAGACGAAGACACTGCGCTGGTCGGGTGCGTCGGCGGCGTTGCTACTGGATTGAACCTGCGGAGCAGTCGTCGGCTTGTCGGCAGCGACCGCGAGCAGGGCGAGGGCCAAGGTGGCACTGATGGACAGCAGAGTGCGATGGAGAGTCACGGGCAGGATTTCTATTCAGGTGGGATGCAGACTCTGGCGAAACGACGCCTGGGCCAATTGTAGTCCAACAGGCACCGGATTGCACCCGTCCACGAGAGGGGCGGGCTGTAGCTGGAAGCCCGCGGCGCGTATCATAGAGCGGCTGACAACCCGTGTGCCGGACCCAGGAAGCCGTTTCGATGAACTCAGTTAGCTCGGATCTCCGCACGGTGGAACGCATCAAAGACGTGGAGCAGCTCGAAGAATTGCTCAGCCGGCCCACGCCGGGGGTGGTTGAGGCGATGGGGCGCGTCGAGGGCGACTTGATTGTGCTGGGGGCGGGCGGGAAGATCGGGCCGTCGCTGGCGCGGATGGCACGGCGGGCGAGCGAGGCGGCGGGCGTGCCCCGGCGGATCTTGGCCGTAGCCAGGTTTAGCGATCCCGAGTTGGCGCGACGGCTGGAATCGCAGGGAATCGAGCCGATCCGGTGCGATTTGCTGGATCGCAAGGCACTGGACGCGCTGCCCGATGCGCCGAACATTCTCTATCTGGCGGCGATGAAGTTCGGCGCCAGCGCCCAAACGGCGACCACCTGGGCCATGAATACCTATCTGGCCGGCATGGTCGCCGAGCGCTATGCCGGCCGACGAATCGTGGCCTACTCGACTGGGAACGTGTACGGGATGGTGCCGGTCGGCTCGGGTGGGTCGCTGGAAACGGATCCCGTGGAGCCCGTAGGCGAGTACGCCATGAGTTGCCTGGGCCGCGAGCGCATGTTCACATACTTCAGCGAGCAGCACGGAACCCCGACGGTGCTGGTGCGGCTCAACTATGCGCACGAGTGCCGCTACGGTGTGATGGTGGACCTGGCGCAGCAGGTTCTTGCAGGGAAACCGCTCAACCTGGCAATGGGCTATTTCAACGCCATCTGGCAGGGCGACAACAACGCCTGGACACTGCAGTCGCTGGAGCACGCGGCATCGCCACCGCGGGTGCTGAACGTGACGGGTGCGGAAACGCTGAGAGTCCGTAACGTGGCGGAAGAACTTGGGCGGCTGATGAACAAGCCAGTGACGTTCACGGGAACCGAGGCCTCCGACGCCTTGCTGAGCAACGCATCACAGGCGTACGAGTTGTTTGGCCGGCCGACGGTGACCTCGGGACAGCTGATCCGCTGGATTGCCGACTGGCAGGCGCGCGGCGGTCCGAGCCTGGGTAAGCCGACGAAGTTCCAGAGCCGGGACGGTAAGTTCTGATAATGCAATTCGAACATATTGGCATCGTGACCGATCAACCCAAGCCGGGCGAAAGCTTCGTCGAGGCGACGCGCGTGTGGCGCACCAACTACCTGGAGCATCCGTATCGAGTCGAGTGGCTTCGCTTCGAGCCCGACAGCCCGGTGACCGGGCCGGTGCGCGAGATGGCGCACGTGGCGTACCGGGTGGACGACCTGGCCGAAGCGGCCCGCGGGATGAAGGTCTTGTTGGAGCCGTTCGACGTAGGGCCGCGGATCGTGGGTTTCTACGAGGCAGAGGATGGCGCGGTGGTGGAACTAGTGCAGTACAAGTGAAGACCGAAGGTGAAGGGTCGGAGGTGGGATGATGAGGCAGGCGGACGTCGAGACGCTTCGTCGCACGCTGGCGAGCGGGCTGGTGATCCCGGCGAGCCCTTTGGCGCTGAACGGCCAGCGCAAGTTGGACGAGCGGCGGCAGCGAGCCCTGTATCGGTATTACGCGGCTGCGGGTGCCGGCGGGGTCGCCGTGGGCGTGCACACGACGCAGTTCGCCATTCGCGACCCAAAGATCGGTCTGTTCGAGCCGCTGCTGTCGTTGGCCGCCGACGAACTGGAACGACTGGACCAGGGGCGCAGCGAGCCGTTGGTGCGTATTGCCGGAGTGTGCGGCCGGACGGCTCAGGCGGTGGCCGAGGCTCGTTTGGCCCGCGACCGCGGGTATCACGCGGGATTGCTGAGCCTGGCGGCGATGGGCGATGCCGATGACGAGGAGTTGCTGGCGCACTGTCGCGAGGTCGGCGAGGTGATTCCGCTGGTCGGGTTCTACTTGCAGCCGGCCGTGGGTGGGCGCAAGCTGCCTAGCTCATTCTGGCGTGGGTTTGCCGAGATCGAGAACGTCGTGGCGATCAAGGCGGCGCCATTCAATCGCTATCAGACGATCGACGTCGTGCGGGGGGTGGCCGAGTCGGGCCGGACCGACATCGCCCTGTACACGGGAAACGACGACAACATCGTTTTGGATCTGCTCACTCCTTACCGTTTTTCGAACGACGGGGGGACGGTTGAGTATCGATTCGTCGGCGGGCTGCTGGGGCATTGGGCCGTGTGGACGCGTCGGGCGGTCGAGTTGCTCGAAGCGTGCCACGACGTGGTTCGCAGCGCCGGTCCCATCCCGAGTGATTGGCTCCAGCAGGCAGTGGAAGTGACCGAGTCGAACGCCGCATTGTTCGATGTGGCGCACGACTTCGCCGGCTGCATTCCCGGCGTGCACGAGGTGCTTCGCCGCCAGGGGCTCTTGGAGGGCACGTGGTGTTTGGATCCACACGAAACGCTGAGTCCGGGACAGAGTGAGGAATTGGATCGGATCTATCGACTCTATCCGCATGTGACCGATGACGCGTTTGTCCGGCAGCATCGAGACGAGTGGCTGGAGCCGTAGGGGGTGGAGTCGGCCGACAGTCGGCCGACTTTTCATATTGAGTCGTTATCCAGGTGCAAAGGAGCCGGGCGTGCCCCCGAAGACATTGATTCTCGATCCGTCGCATTACGATGTGAACCACGTGATCGCCGGCATCGAGGAGATCCGCCGCTATAATCGCCACCGCTACGAGATGGAGCAGTTGACCGCCATTTGCTATGAAGACCGTGAGCAGCACATCTGCGTGGGGTACAAAGACGTGGGGGCGGATGAGTTTTGGGTTCGCGGCAACATACCGGGCATGCCGATCATGCCGGGGGTAATCATGTGCGAGGCGGCCGCCCAACTGGCCAGCTACTACGGACTGAAGTACAAGCTTCTCGAGGCCGATCTGATCGCCTTCGGCGGGCTCCAGGACGTACACTTTCGCGGGTTCGTTCGGCCCGGAAACCGGCTGGTGATCGTGCTGAAGGCGCTGCGAGCGCGCAGCTTCATGTTGAGTTGCCAATTCCAGGGTTTGGTTGGCAACGATCTGGTTTGTGACGGTATCATTAAAGGCGTGCCGGTTGTGGGCGAACCGTCGTAACGATGTTGATCGGTCACGCAGGGCACGCCGGATCGCGCCGCGGGGAGCGTCAAGCGGCGCGTCTTTCACTTGCTCCGACAATGAGGATATCGACATGAGCAGCCGCTGCGTTCTCGTCCTGGCACTCCTGGTGGCTTTGGGAGGCATTCAGCCAACCGGCCGTCTTCTCGGTGCCGAAAAGGTCAAGAAGCCGAACATCGTGTTCATCTTGTGCGACGATCTGGGCATCAATGACCTGCACTGCTACGGGCGACAGGATCATCACACGCCGAATTTGGATCGCCTGGCTGCTCAAGGAATGCGGTTCACGTCGGCCTACTGCGCGCAGCCCATTTGCTCTGCGTCGCGGGCGGCCTTGTTGACGGGCAAGAATCCGGCCCGGCTGCACCTGACCACGTATCTGCCCGGTCGCCCCGACTGCGGATCGCAGAAGGTGCTCCATCCGGAAATCGAAATGCAAGTGCCTCTGGAAGAGAAAGTGATCTCGGAGTATCTCCACGACATCGGTTATGTGTCGGGCATTTTTGGCAAATGGCATGTGGGCGGAAAGGGATTCGGGCCGCTGGAGCAAGGCTTCGATGTTTATCATCCCGGCAGGTCCAACACCAAGCCGTCGGGCACCGAAGGTGGCAAAGGCGAGTACGACCTGACGGCCGCCGCCGAGCGATTCATCGAGGCCAATCGGAATCGCCCCTTCCTGGTCTATCTGGCCCACTACACGCCCCACATTCCCTACAAGGCGCAGCCGGAGCGGGTTGAGAACAACGCCAAGGCCTTTGAGCCGGTCTATGCCGGTGTGATCGAAACGCTCGACGATACGGTGGGACGCCTGCTGGCCAAGCTGAAGGCTCTGGGGCTTGCCGAAAACACGATCGTGGTATTCACCGCCGACAATGGTGGACTGCATGTGCCCGAGGGAACACATCCCAGGGTAACGCATAACAGCCCTTACCGCGCCGGCAAAGGTTTTGTCTACGAGGGGGGCTTGCGCATCCCGCTGATTGTTCGCTGGCCAGGGCATGTGCCGGCCGGGGCGGTCGTCGACGAACCGGTGGTGAATTCGGGATGGATTCCGACATTGCTGGAGCTGGCGGGGGCAACGGCTCCCACTGGTTTAGATGGGAAGAGCTTCGCGCCGTTGCTTTCAGGACACGCCTCCAAAGCGACACCTACCCTGTTTTGGCACTTCCCGCATTACACGAACCAGGGAAGCCGGCCCACCGGCGCCATGCGCGACGGCAATTGGATGCTCGTGGAATACTACGACGAGCCGAAGGTCGAGTTGTATGACCTGAGCAGTGACATCGGCGAGGCACACGACGTGTCGTCGCAGCAGCCGGAGCGGGTTGCCCGGATGCGAGCAGCACTCGCTGCCTGGCGGCAAGAGAACCATGCCCAGGAGAACCGTCCGAATCCAGACTTCGATCCCGCCCGGTTCCGCGGACTATACATCGATGTGGACGCCAGCCGGTTTGACCCACTTCACGCAGATCAGGGGCAGTGGGAAACGATCTGGCAGTGGCGCGAGGGTATGAATGCGGTGGTTCCGCGCAGAAGAGGTAAGTGAGGCGCACCGCGGGCGATTCCGGGGGTATTCGACTCGACCGCCTGCGCTGCAAACCACCCTGCGCGCCACATGCCAACCACCTCGGCAGCGGATGCGCGAGAACGGCGGCTCGCTTCAACCGCTCAGCGAAGACGACGCGGGGTCTTGTTCGAGAAAGGCCTCTATGGCGTGGCCGAGACGGTTGAGATCGCGATGGAGCTGCTCAAACAGGGCACCGGCGTCGGCGAAATCCTCGCTGCGGCCCATGCGCTCCAGCCGTTGGGTCGCTTCGCTTGACTGGCGGTCGTCGAAACTGCTGACCAGACCCTTGAGGCGATGCGCCGACAGTTGCAGTTGCTTGCCATCACAGCGGGCGATCGCCCCGGCGATGTCGGAGAGCAAGGCGGGAGTGTCCTGGAGGAAGAACCGCATCTGCTCTTTGAGCAGTTCCACGTCGCCTTCCAGGCGCGCCAGTGCGGGCGCGAAGTCGAAGGCAGTCGGGGGCATCGGCGAAGCGGCGGGGTCGGCGGACTCGGCCGGCGAATCTGCGGCAAGGCTCTCCACCAGCTTCTGCAGTTGGCGGGCGTGTAGCGGCTTGGCCATGTAGGCATCCATGCCGGCGTCGAGGCAGCGCTCGCGGTCGCCGCTCATAGCGTAGGCGGTCATGGCGACGATCGGAATGTGGTGGCCGGTGTGCCGCTCGCTCTCGCGGATAGCCGCCGTCGTGGCGAAGCCGTCCATCTTGGGCATCTGGACGTCCAGTAGGACGACATCGAACGACTGCTGCTTTAGGGCAGAAAGCACCTCGCGCCCACTGGCGACGGAAACGATGTCGTGGCCACGTTTCTGGAGCACGCGGGCGGCCAGAACGCGGTTGGCGGCGTTGTCGTCGGCCACGAGGACGCGCAGGATGCGGCGCGGGGCCGCCAATTGACGCGACGGCGTTGCCGCGCGTTTGCCCGACTTCTTCTCGGGAACAGGGTTGGCCACCGTCGTCTCGGGAAGTGCAAAGCGGAGTGAAAAATGGAACGTGCTGCCCTTGCCCACCTTGCTTTGCACCCAGATGCGTCCGCCCATCAGTTCGATCAACTGTGAGGAGATGGTCAGCCCGAGGCCGGTCCCGCCGAAGCGACGGCTTGTGGAGCTGTCGACCTGCATGAAGGCCTCGAAGATCTGCTGGAGCTTCTCGGCGGGGATGCCGATACCGGTGTCGGCGACGGCGAAATGCAGGGCGATTTCGGTTTCGGTCTGCCACTGAGGCTCGATGCGGACGACGACCTCACCTTTCTTGGTGAACTTGATGGCGTTGCCAACGAGGTTGAAGAGGATCTGACGCAGCCGCGCGGGGTCGCCCATGAGTTGCTTTGGGACTTCCGGCGGAAGATGCCAGGCGAGTTCCAGCCCTTTCTTGGCGGCGCGAACCGAAAGGACCTTCATCGTTTCGCGGAGGACGTCGGCCAAGCTGAAGGAGACCGACTCGATCTCGAACTTGCCGGCCTCGATTTTCGACAGGTCCAGGATGTCGTTCAGCAGTCGGAGTAGGGCTTCGGACGACTGCTTGACGGTGAGGAGATACTCGCGTTGCTCGGGCGTGAGCGTTGTGCCCAGGGCCAATTCGGTCATTCCGATGATGGCATTCATGGGCGTGCGAATCTCGTGGCTCATGTTGGCCAGGAACTCGCTCTTGGCCCGACTGGCTGCTTCGGCTGCCTCTTTGGCTGCTTCCAGGGCCTCGTGGGCCTGGCGGCGGCGGGTGCTGTCGCTGAACATACCGACCCAGCGGGCCAGCTTGCCGGCGTCGTCCAGCACAGGAGTGAGGCTGGTCGAGGCCCAGTAGGTCCGGCCATCTTTGCGACAATGGAGCAGGTCCAGGCTCAGTCCGTGTTCGTTGCGCAGCGCGTCGTCGATTTCCTGGATGGCCTCCAGGTCGGTCTGCGGCCCGTGGAGGAACGGTCCGGGCGGCTTGCCGACAACCTCGCGCAGCTCATGGCCGGTCATGCGGACGAAGCCGTCGTTGACCCATTCGATTTGCCCGTGCTCGTCGAGGATGAAGACAGCGTTTTCCGTCTTGCTGGCCACGAGTGCCAGCAGGGAGAGCGTGTCGTTGAGCGATTTGAGGTCCTGAAGCTCCCGTTGCAGGTCGGCGTCGCGCTGGCGAACAGCCGACAACTCGCTGTCGAGCTCGAGAATGCGGCGGTGGCTACTGACCAGAGCATTGCGGGGCGATTTGTGAGCCAGGACGGCAGACCAGTCAGCGGCGATAGCTTCGCCCAAGGGCGGACCGCCCGGAGGCAGGGTCTGTCCGATACAGACGACAGTGCCTTCATGGGGTTTCGAGTGAAGGGAGATGCGGTCAACCCAACCCTTCGCCCGCATCAGGCCGGAAGGTGCTTTGTGCTGTGGATTGCTGGATGGGTCTTCACTGAGAAGACGTTTGGGGTCGGCGATGCCGGGGCCGCGGTCTCGTACTGAGGCCTCGAGCCATTGCTGGCGTCCGTCGCCACGAAGGCGAAACTCGACAGTGCCGCCATCGGCGTAGACCACGGCGTTTCGGGCAACTTCGGCCAGGGCACGGCCCAGCCCACTGCGGCGTTGGGAAGAGAGGCCTGCCAAGGACGCCAGCAATCGGGCCCGCTGGGCGACGAGCGACACGTCGCGTTCGCGTTCGATCCCGAACTTGGCAATTCTTAGATCCATGAGGCCCCCGACATGCACGGAACCAGGGCGGGACTGTCATAGGATCTGCGCATGTAATCCATTGGAGTGGGAAGTGTTGCAGATCGTCAATCCCCGACGCGACCGAAAACGAGTCCCCACCGACAGGCCGGATGGGGGCATCGCATATCGTATACCATCGACTGCAGAAAGGAGCAATCCGGCGGAAGGCCGCAATACGCCCGGTATTTCCCCACGGATCGCTGCATCGCAGACATCGCCTGGCCGACCGGCGGCCGGAAGGCAGCCGCCGACGTGGGCAAACATCGCCCAGATTGGCCAGAGGCTAGCCAGCAATCGAGTGGAGCGATAATACCTGTTCGACAGGGGCGAAGGGCGTGCATGGACGCGTCCTGAGCGGGCGTCGAGATTCCGGGACGATGCGTGAGCCGGTTCATGCCGTTTTCTGCGAGAGAGAACGATTCTGCGGCTGAATGGGCCCTGTCGTCGTTTGCTTGTTTGGAGGTGCTATATTTTCCTGGCCAACTCTGTCGCATCGTGCCGCTCACCCGTCCAACCGTGGGGGCTGTTTCCATGAAAAGAGTGTTGTTCTCTCTGCTCTGCCTTCTTGTGGTCGTACTTGGCGTGAGTAACGCATCTGCACAGCGTCTCTTCGTTCTCGTCGCCGCCGACACGACCGACGAACACTTGCGCGATGGCGTGCAGCAGAGCATGAAATGGGTTCGCGACTGCTTCTATGCGAACGTGCCAAAGGACCGTCTGCTCGTGCGGTTTCTTCAAGGCGAGCAGCTTACCAAGGACGCGCTCGCGGCCTCGGTGGCCGGATGTCCTGTGCAGCCCGACGATGCCCTCGTTGTCTGGTGGGCTGGACGCGGGGAGTTCGAAGACGGTCGCCGAATGCTCGTGATGCCCGATGGCACGAAGCTGGCAAGTGCAGATTTGCGCGACCAAATGATCGCCAAATCGCCGCGGCTTCGGGTTTTGGTGATCGATGCCGTCAGTCGCACCGTCCCGGTTGCCGAACTGCCGGAGAAGACGATGGATATGGCGCCTGCGGTGGCCCTCAGCCCGGTGTTTCGCTCGCTGTTCTTCGTTCCCATAGGATCCGTAGAAATCGACTCGGCGAGTCCGGACCAGCGGCCACTGCTGCTTGGTCGTATTGGCGGTTTGCTGACGACAGGACTGGGGTTGCCTCCGGGTGCGCTCGGCGATGTGGACAACGAGGCGGGGGCCGTCACCGTGAATGCCCCGTCGGGCGAGCGAGAACTGATTCTGGAACGCGGGCTGCTGTGGCGAGACCTGAACGAATCGGTGGAATGGGACACCGTGCTTGCGGAACTGCGGTCGATGACGTCTGCCAACTATCGCCGCGCGGTGGGGAGCAAGCAAAACGGCACTGGCCAGACGCCCGCGTTCGGCGAAACCCGACTGAAGTATCCCGACCACTTCGTCGAGTGGCACGCAGCGTTCGGCGAGTTTCGTTCCCGGCCGCGCGAGACCCGCATTCAGGCTGGCAATGACGACGGAATGCCTCCGAGCGAGCCGGCCGATGAAATCGTGGGACCAGACGCAACAGCGACCGACCCTTCGCGGCCCGGACCAACCGGCGACGTTGATGGGAACTCGCCTTCCGACGAGAGCGTCTTTCAGATCAACCCGGGCGACCATCTGGTCGAGGTCGACGGCAAACCGATTCACCATGCCAAGGAGTTCGAGGCTGCCATGCAGGCGGTCAAGTCGAAGTCCGGCGAAGTTCCGTTCGTGCTCATCGATAATATGAATGGACAGAGAATCCACTGCACGACGCAGATCAATTCTCAGACCGACCGCGATTTCGGCATCGAGCCGTGGTACTGGAAGGAGTCCCACGTGATCGTGAACAAGATTCGTCCCGATTCGCCAGCCGCACGCGCCAAGATGACGCGAGTCGTGGATTCCACGTTGCCCGAGGAAGTCGGGTTGGGCATCCGCGGGGCCCTGGTGCGGATCAACGATCCGCTGCGCGACGGGGAAAAGGTGGTCGGTGTTAAAGTCGCGAAGGTCATTGATCCAAAGCGAAGCAACCTGAAGCCGGGCGACGTTGTACTTGCGATCGACAACTGCAACTTCGCCAATGCCGAAGGCTATCGCTACGCATTGAGGCACGCCCGACAGGTCGCCAGTATTTGGTATGTGGACGGCCGCACCGGCAGACTGGAACATGGGCACGTGTCGCTGCCGCATACGCCGCCCGAGAACGATGCTGAGCCGCCGGAGGGGGCTATGACCGTCAGCATCACGCCCGAAGGTGACGATTCCTGCCCGATCTGGTGAATGCCGGTCCGTCTTTCCTAATCCACAGCACAAGGCTTTGAGCGATGAAGATCCGCGTTGCGTCTACGGTTCTCGCCGCGTTTTGCGTTTGTTTCTTCTGCGCATCGTACACGATGGCGAAGGAGGAAAGCCACTCCGTGTCGGCGAGTGTGCGCAGTGGTGGCAGCGCCGCGGGGATTAACGCCGAGCGCGTTCCCGGGCACTTCACCGTCCCCGAGGGTCACATCGCCACCGGCTTCAGATACAATTTCAGCGACCCATCGAGCGGCTACACGTCGACACGGTTGTCGGGCTCGAACATCTACTCCGACACGCAGGGGCGCTACATGTCGGAAGTCGAGGGCAATCCGAACGCCCAACTGCCGCCTGGCAAATACAAGTTCGTGGTCGGAGGGCATCCCGGCGCGCAGGGCACGCTGAGTTTCAAGCTTGTAGCAACGACCACCGAACCGCCCGCCGACGGCCAGCCAAGCAATCGTCTTGGCCTGCCACGGAACTTCGACGCGACCTTCAGCCCTCGCGATATCTATGTGATCATGCCCGAAGGCCGCAAGCGGGTTGGCGATTTTGAGGGCATGGAGCAATGGGACTGGCCCGAGCAGGTCGTGGTCCATTTCCGAGATGGCAAGGTCTCGGCCGAGTGGAGTGGTCGCCTCAAGGGGAACGACACTACGGCTTCTTCCCATACCAGTAAGATCGCCGGAACTTTCGTCAACGGGCGATTCTCCGGCACCGACACTGCCGAGTCGTTGATTCAGACCACACTGCGAGACCACGGCAGGGTCAGTTGGAAGCCCGGGACGGTATGGTCGCTGGAGGGGACCGTCGAACCGAGCGGCCTGCTCGTGCTTCACGGGCGATGGAAGAGCGACTTCGGTCAAACGCTCCATATGCGCAAGAGCGGTGATGGCTACGTACCGACATTGAAGCCGAACGAGTCGGCGGCCGAAACCAAGGCGATTCGAACAGAACTTCACCTTCGTCTTCCCGTGGGCAGAAGTTCCTCGCCGCCGCGCACGACCTCAACCGAACCGCCCGCGACGCAACGAAGTGGTACGCCAACCCTGGCGCCCCCGCTGGAAAACACCATTTGGGACAATCCTAAGGACGATGTCCCCTGGGAATCGCCCGCCGAACCGCCGGACACCCCAACCGGCCGAACCCGTTCAAGCGACCCTCGAACGGCCGACGGGCAATCGAAAATCGATGCCCCGACGGATGCGGACGGCCCCAAGGTCGGTGACCGTCTTTCCGACGGCAAAGTCCTCTTCAAGCCGCCCTGGGATGTCGGCGAGCCGTATCCCATGGACCCGGACGAAGTGGCGGAAATCAAGAAGAAGCAAGCCGACGGTTACCGCTGGTCGGATCGTCACGGTTGGGTCAACGCCGAGGATGAAAAGCGAATCGAGCATATCACCGATGTCGAAAAACGGGGCGAGGCAAAAGAGAGCGAACGCACCAAGGACTCGCTGGACAAGCTGAAGGAATCGGAGGACCGCGAGAAAGAGCATGCCGATCAGGCCAAGCGCGCCGGTGATCTGGCCATCATGCAGAAGGCCAAGGCGCTCGGCTGGGATTCGCTCACCGCGGATGAAAAGGAGAAACTCAGCAAGGCCGACGACGACATCAAAGACCACCTGCGTGGCGAGCCGAAGGAAGTCCGCGGCTACAAGCGGGGCGTCGTCGACAACACCCTGCCCCAGGGCGCCATCGACGCCACTCACAAGGCCCTCGAAGGCGTGAAATGGGCGGCCGACGAATCGGTCGACTTCCTCGGCTCCAAAACGGGACCGGCGGGCAAGGCCGTTGGCACTGCTTACACCATGGGCACGAAAATCCTTGGCAAGGTCTCCGAAGAGAACGCCAAGTACAACGCCGGCACGTCAGAAAAGGCCGACTATACCAAGGCGGCCACGGAAGGTGCCAAAGAGGGACTCACCGATGTGATCGTCAACGAGTTGTCCGGCGCCGTGAACGAGAAAGTCACCGACAGCCTGCTCAACAGCAAACTTGGCAAGAAAGCGGCCGATTACGTCGAGGGGCAGTCGGACCGGGCACGCAAGCAACTCGCGCGCGACGCCCTGAGCGGCAAAGTCGATGATCTGAACGCCCGAGCGCTCGACAAAGCGGGCGACGCGGCCGCCGAAGCCGCGAAGCAGAACATCAACTACGGCGTCGGCCGTGTTGCCAAGCCCGGCCATGAGGCTACGATGAAGCGACCTGTCAAAGACGCCGTCGATTGGGGCGTGGGCACCGACGAGCCCAGGCAGCAGAAGGAAGCTCCAGAGCCGGGCGACAAGCCGGCGCAGGCCGACGAACTCGACGACCAACTGGAAGAGTAACCGGGGGCCGAAAGGGCCGCGCCGAAGCCTCAGCCGGAACCGCTCAGACACGTCGTCGGGAACGTTCCAGTCGGGTGCAAATCGCTAGGACCCCGCGACTTTGACGTAAATGACCTTGTCGTCACCGGGAGCGTAGAAGTCGCGGAGGATGGCTTCTTGATGATACCCCGATCGGAAATAGAATGCCCTGGTAGAGACGTACTGCTGGCGGTGGGACGTTTCGATGTAGATGCGTGACCCGCCCGCATGAACCACGCGCCGCTCGGACTCGGCCAAGAGGGCTTGCCCGATGCGGCGTCCCTGGTATCTTGCGTCGACGGCAATCCAGAACAGATCGTAGCTCGACTGGGTGCCGGCGATAGGACCGAAGCAGGCATAGCCGACGGTCCGTCCGTCGAGTTCCGCGAAGAGGAAATGGTAGCCGCTGCGCTCGGCGCCTTTGGCCAGGTTCTCGTCGACCAGTTCCACGGCGACGTCGACCTCGGCCGGATTGAAGAAGCCGGTCGACTCGACCAGGGCGCGGACCGTTTGTCGATCGTCCGGTCCGACTTCGTCGCGAAATCGCAGATGGACGCCCGCGTTGGCGGATGGAACCGGCAGGTTCATGGTCTTTGACTTCCTGAAACGAGTCCTTCGAAGAATCGCCGCGCGTTGACGCCCAACGTACGCGTGCGATAGCCGCCTTCCTGGATCACGAGCGTCGGCAGGCGAAGCTCACCGATCATGCGGCCGTTGGCGTAGAAATCCTTGGCGGCCAAGAGCCAGCTTCCCGTGGGGTCGCCGCGGGCCGTGTCCAGCCCCAAGGCGACGATGAGGACCAAGGGGTTGAAACGGACCACCTTCTGGATGGCTTTGGCGAGCGTCTTGCGATACTCGTTCCCGTCTTGGTTTTCCGGCAAGGGGAAGTTTGCATTGAAGCCCTCTCCGGCGTTTTCGCCGCGTTCGTCGCTGAATCCGGAGAAGTAGGGATAGGCAAAGTTGGGGTGGCCGTGGATGGATACGGTCAAGACGTCGTTGCGGCGGTAGAAGATGTCCTGTTGGCCGTTGCCGTGATGATAGTCGATGTCGAGGATCGCCACGCGGCCATGGCTGCTCAAGTAATGGGCGGCGACGGCCGTATTGTTGAAGTAGCAGAAGCCGCCGAAGCAGCGGCGTTCGGCGTGGTGTCCGGGCGGTCGAATCAGGGCATAAGCCAGACGTCGTCCGTCGAGGATCTGGTCAGCGGCGCGCAGCGCGCAATCGGTGGCCCGTTTGGCGGCCAGGAAAGCGTTGCGATTCAGCGGCGTGAACGTATCGATGCAGTAGTACCCGGCGCGTACCGAGAGATCCTTGGGCGGCCGCGCACTGTTGCGGATGGGAAACACGTAGGGGTAGACCGACTTTCCTTCGTTCACTCCGGCGCAGGTGGCCCGCAGGTACTCGACGAAGTCGGCGTCGTGTACGGCCTTGATGTGCTTGTCGGCGTAGTTGCGGGCGTCGACCTTCTCGAACAGCCCTGTGGGCTCCAGTTCGGCCAGGATCGACTTGATTCGGACGGGCGACTCAACGTAGCCACGCTCGCGCACATGGTGGATATCGTGCTTCTCATTGATCACCAGGGCGACTGGCTCCCCGGTGAGCAGCGCGGCCGGCGTATGCGGCGCGGTCTTGACGACGTATCGAGGCTCGCGGAGGTGGACCGGGTCGTCGCGAAACGACATGACGATCTTCTGGACATATCCGCTGGGAAAGAGATGTCCGTATTTGCGCTCGAGGATGGCCCGAACCACCTTGCGGGCCAGATCGCGCCGCAGAGGCTGGCCGCGGTCGAGACCGTCGTACATTAGGTACGGCGGGCACGGGTCGTCCGGACCGAGGGGCTCTTCATACTCGGTATTGACGACCGGCAGGGCACCATAGTGTTCGTAGAACCGCATGCGAGCCGCGTTCTCTTTGAGCAGTTCGGGCGCATTGCACTGGACGGGGTCATCGGCCAGGCATTCGAAGAACAGCCCCAGCGATTGCAGGGCAAAGGCCTCGCGCCGCACGCGCTCGTAGAGCGCTCCCCCGATGCCGCGCCCAGTGAGTCCTTTGGCCGAGGCAATGAAATCGAGGTAGCAGAATTGCAGCTCTGGCTCGTGCATCAGAAGCGCGAATCCCAGCACGCGGCCGGATCGCTCGGCCACGAACAGGATCGTACGGAATCGCTGCTTGAAGGGGTTGCGGAGCTTGTCGGCCAACTGGTCGATATCCTCCGGACGTACGGCGGAGAAACGAGCCCGGAGGATTTCCTGGACTTGGTGGATGGCCTGACGGTTGACAGGCAGAACGTCGTCGTGGATTCGGCGGATTCGGAACACGGGGAGTGTGCGATCGGTGTCTGGGGTTTAACATTTGGGAGACACCGCGTCGTCGAGAATACGCTCGACGGCGGTTTCCCAGGGAATGCTTGCTTGTGCCAACGCGGCGGCAAAGCCGGCATCGGGCGAAAGGCAGGGGTTGGCGTTGATTTCGAGGATCCAGGGCTTTCCGGCCGTATCGACGCGGAAGTCGACGCGAGCGTATCCGCCCAGAGCAAACAACTGCCAGCAATCGCCAGCCAAGGTCCCGAGTTGCTCCAGCAGGTCGCAATCGGTGCCCGGGAAATCGAAACTGCGCGGCGTGTTGACGTATTCAAAGGAGGCTTCCTCCCACTTGGCCGACGCTCCGACGATGCGGGCCTTGCCCGGCGGAAAGGCGGAAAAATCGATCTCGGCAGGGGGCAGGACCTCGGGCCCCTTGGGTCCGGCCAGCACCGACAGGTTGAACTCTCGTCCGTCGACGTACTGCTCGGCAAAACACCGACACCGCCGCGCGGCGGACATCTGCTCCAGCGATGCCTGCAGGGAGGCCTCGTCCTCTGCCTTAATGAGAGAGGCTTCGTCCAGTCCGAGCGAAGCGTGCTCTGTGACGGCCTTCACAATGTAACGCTGGTTCGCTTGAAATACGGGAGCGGGCAACTTGGGATCGGTGGTCGAATTTGCTTGCGCGGCGAGCCATGCGGGGGTAGGGAGTCCCGCGCGGGTGAGCCATTGTTTGGCCAACAGCTTGTCGTTAGACAGCAGTAGACCTGCGGTAGCGGTGCCCGTGTAAGGCAGTTGCAAGGCATCCAACAACGCGGTAGCCAAGATAGCGAGCCAGTCGGAGCCGGCCAAGGCTTCAACCAGGTTGAAGGCGACGTCGGGCGAGATATCTTCCAGACGCTGCCGGGCGGCCGCCAGGTCGAGAGTGCAAGGCAGCGGGACCGCTTCATGCCCCAGCGACTGAAGGGCGTCGATCACGGCGTCGACTTGTACGAGCACATCCTGTTCGGCTCTCGGAGCGTCAGACGCCACGGCGTTGTGCAGCACGGCAACACGCATTACGAACTCCCGACAGGCCTGGCAAGCGAACTCCTCGCTTCCGGCCGGCACATCGCCGAGCGGACGATTTGCTCGATCAGGCTCACGTACGACACTCCGGCGGCTGTGCAGATCATGGGCAGATCGGAGTGCTGCGGGTGGAGACCGGCCAACGGGTTGACTTCGAGAAACTGTGGGTTGCCGAATCGGTCGGAACGGATGTCGATACGACCCGCATCGCGGCAGCCAAGAACCCGCCACGCAGCCAGCGCCAGGGCTTCGGTGCGCGCGACCTCGTCGTCATCCGCAGCCCGCGGATGGCGGTATTTGACCAGTTGCTCGCAGTTCTCCTTGTTGACGTAAGAGTAGATTTCGGCCTCGGCTTCGGCCAGCAGTAGGATCTCCATGGTGCCCACGACCTTTGCCTCGGAGCCAGTGCCGACCAAGGCGACGGTGAATTCGCGTCCGGGGAGAAAGGTCTCGACGAGAACGGGTTGCCGGTACCGTTCGAGGAGGTCCAGGCAGACTGGCTCCAGGCGGCTTCGGTCGGTGACTTTCGACGTGGGGGCAACGCCTTTGCCGGTCCCCTCGGCCACTGGCTTGGCGAATAGCGGAAGCGGCAGATCGATCTTCTGGATATCTTCGAGCCGTTGGACAACGGCGTAGTCTGGCGTGGCGACGCCCGCCTCGCGGACCACGAGCTTCGTCAGCCCTTTGTGCAGGCAGAGGCAGAGGACGAAGGGATCGGAGAACGTGTAGGGGATCTGGTAGGCATCCAGGATCGCCGGTACCTGGGCTTCGCGGCCGAGTCCGAAAAGGCCTTCGGCGATGTTGAACACGAGGTCCCAGCGGTCGCCGGCCACGAGGCGTTCCGTGAGCCGCCGAAAGTGACCGATGCGATCGGTCTTGTGGCCGAGCGCTTCGAGGGCGTTTTCGATGGCGTCGATCGTCTCGGGGCGATCGAATTCGGCCGTCTCGTCTTCGGTGTAGCCTTCGGCCAGGTAGTCTGCGCGCAGATCATAGGTCAATCCGACAAGCATCGGACGTTCTCTCCAGGTGAGTCACTCGATAGAGGTGTTTACGCCGGCACCGAACCCCGGGAATTCTACTCAGCCGGCGGATCCGGATACCGAAACGTCCGGCCTTCGTAGTTGCGGAGTACGACGCAGTCGCCGTCGCGGCCGAGGTTGTAGCCGGGCTGCAGCGGGATCTTGCCGCCTCCTCCAGGAGCATCGATAACGTAGGTCGGGACGGCGTAGCCGGTGGTGTGTCCCCGGAGCCCCTCGATAATCTCCAAGCCTTTGGAGACAGGGGTGCGGAAATGCGCGGAGCCGGAGATGGGATCGCACTGGTAGAGGTAGTACGGGCGGACCCGCATGAGCAACAGCCGGTGGACCAGTTCCTTCATCGTCTCCACGTTGTCGTTGACCCCCTTCAGGAGCACGGTTTGCGACCCGAGGGGAATCCCGGCGTCGGCCAAACGGGCGCAGGCACGGAACGATTCGGGTGTGCACTCGTCGGGGTGGACGAAGTGAAGGCTCATCCACAGGGGGTGGTACTTGCGGAGCGTCCGGCACAGTTCGGGCGTAATGCGCTGGGGCAGGACGGCCGGCATCTTGGTGCCGATGCGGACGAACTCCACGTGGGGGATGGCCCGCAGGCGTCCCAGTAGCCAGTCCAGCCGCTCGTCGCTCATGGCCAGCGGATCGCCGCCGGAGAGCAGTACGTCGCGGATTGCCGGGGTGCGACGGATGTAATCGAGGGCCTTCTCGAGGCGGCTTTCGCTGGGAAGGATCTCGCCGTGGCCCACCACGCGGCTGCGCGTGCAGTAGCGGCAGTACGTGGCACAGAAATCGAGCACCAACAGCAGCGCCCGATCGGGATAGCGATGCACGAGGCCCGGCACAGGGCTGTGGTGTTCCTCGCCCAGGGGGTCGTCGGCCTCGCCGGGGGCTCGGAGGAACTCGCCGCGGGTGGGAATGACGGTCCGGCGCAGCGGCTGCTTGGGGTCAACCCTCGCGATAAGGCTCATGTAGTAGGGCGTGATGCCGACGGGCAGCATCGAACTACCCTCGATGAGCGCCTGGCGCTCGTCGTCGGAGAGGACCAGGATCCGCTCAATTTGCTCGAGGGTTCGAATCCGTTTCCGGGACTGCCAATGCCAGTCGTTCCAGTCCTTGTCGGTGGCATCTGGGAAGAATGTGCGGCGGAAGGCACGTGTTTGGGGATGGCTGCGGCGTCGACTGGAAAGGTGGGGTAAATCGGGAAAGATCAGTCGGTTGGAAGAAAGCGTAGAAGTGGCCGAAGAGTCGCGAAACAGGTCGAGCGATAGCGGCACATCGGGAGGCTCTTCTTCCGTGGCAAGGGAGTATGAGGCGGAATCACCTTCAAGCTTCGTCATTTCGTTCGTTCCCTCTAGGTGTACCCACACCGGAATGTCGGCAATGCCATGCCCGCATCCCACAGGCACGTGAACACATTGCGTGTGACCGCTGTCGGCAGGTGAAGCACAGATCGTAAGCGCAAACGCGGAGATTGACATGGCCCACCTGCACAGAAAGGCTTCGCTCCCGCCCTCGGCGAGGGCGGCCAGGTCTGCGATCTCTGCACAGGTGCGTTCATAAACCCCATCTCGGGCCGGACCAACCGGCAAGGGAGCGGTTCAGTCCCACGACGCAACCACACCGCTTGCGATTGCGGTCGCCGACGCCGTCGGCGATCAAAGCATTGCTGCAAAAGCAAATCGGGTGCCAAGCCGCGTTGCCGGCCAGCCTCTGGAGCCATAATCGGCCGTTTTGCGTTTCCTGACGCACTCCTGCGTTGTAAGTGCACCTTGGCCAACCGTCGGGCGGGCATCGCAGGTGGCTGATCATTGACCACACTGGCTAGCCGGTAACCTGTCGGCGCCTGGCACGCGGGCACAGGGCAGCGAGGAAGATCGGCAAATGGCGAAGCGCCGGCGGAGCGGGACTTTGGCACATGCTTTGCTTTTGACCGCCGGCTTTGGCCTCGTCACGGAAGACGGAGGCTAGCATCCAAGGTTAACAGCACCCCGGGGCCTGGGCAGGAGCCATCTTTGAGTCGCTTGCGCGGTGATCTTCGCGCCATCACGGCCGACGGAGCGGTGTCCAGTGTGATGGTTGGCCTGGGGGAAGCGTATCTGCCTGCGTTTGTCTTGGCGCTAACGGCCAGCCAAGTCGCGTCGGGCTTGGTCGGCACGCTGCCGATGTTCCTCGGGGCGCTGCTTCAGTTGGTTTCGCCATACGTTGTTCGGCGTTGGCGTTCGTATCGCCGCTGGGTCGTCATCTGTGCGATAATCCAGGCGACGGCCTTTCTCCCACTGGTCGCGGCAGCCTTGTACGGATCGATGCCAACAGGAGCAGTATTCGCGGCTGCTGCCATCTATTGGGGGATGGGGATGGCGGGCGGGTCCTCGTGGAACGCTTGGGTTGGTGCAGTGTTGCCTGGCCGAATTCACGCCCGCTATTTCGCGCGACGCGCGCTGCATTGCCAGTTGGCGCTCATGCTGGCGTTGGTGGCCGGTGGGGCATGCCTTCAATGGAGCGTGGCGGGCGGCGACCGCATGCGCGGATTTGCTCTAGTGTTCCTGGCAGCCGCGTTGAGCCGCTTTCTGTCGGCCTATCTCCTTTATCTGCCCAGCGAGCCCTACCCGCCAGAGCGCAATCTTGTGACGCTACAACTGCGGACGCTATGGACGGGGGTCCAGCGGGAACGAATCGGCAGGATGCTCTTGTACATGCTAGCTGTGCAGTCGTCGGTTCAGATGGCCGGCCCGTATTTCACGCCCTACATGCTTCATCACCTGGATTTCTCCTATTGGGAGTATGTGGGATTGATCTGCGTGGCCTACGCGTCCAAGGTTCTCTGCCTACCCTGGCTGGGGCAAATGGTCGATCGATGGGGGGCCAAGCGACTGTTGTGGATCTGTGGGCTGGCCATCAGCCCGGCCCCGGCACTGTGGTTGGTCTCCAGCTCGTTTGCGTACTTGATGCTGCTGCAGATTCTGGCAGGAGTGATCTGGGGCGGTTTCGAGCTGTCGATGCTGCTGCTGTTGTTTGGCAGCATTCCTCGCCCCCAGCGGGTTTCGATTTTGACGATGTTCAACCTGGCCAATGCCACGGCCGTGTTTCTCGGATCATTGGCTGGCGGAACGCTGCTGTCGGCCATGGGCGCCGTCCCGCGATCGTACGGGATCCTGTTCATCCTCTCCACCGTGGCGCGTGTTGCAGCCCTGGGACTGCTCGTTCCGTTGCCCGCTCTAGCGCGACGTCTGGCGAGGGCGGGGGCCAGGTGTTTCGAGGACGGGACGCCGCTTCACCCTGCCGAGCGCCCGATCCTCTCCCGCCTGCCGGAGATTGTTCAGCAAGGCCCCCACTGGCCACCGGGCACGGTGGCAGACCTGCCTCAGCCAGATCGAAGCATTCAGCCAGCGCCGATCTTTGGGCCGTCGCGTGGGTTGCGGGCAACGAGGTTGGACCGGCCCAATCCCAAGTGAGCTTGACCTGCCGGAACCGGCTGTGGTAAAGAGCGCGGCATTGTGTCGGGTCAACAGTGGAACGCGCTAGAGGAGTGGGGCGATGCCGGAATCGGAGGGCCATTTGCAAGAGCTGACAGCAGCGCCGGAAGCAACTTCGCCGAGTGGTAGCCGGTGGAAACTGCTTGCCAAAAAGTTGGCCCTGCTGACGGGGACGTTAAGCCTACTTGCGCTGGGGTTGGAGGCCGGCACGCGGCTGCTGACCGATACCACGCCTCCCTTGATGGAACGCGACACCAACGTCGGCCAGCGGTTCGTCCGGTCCTTCTCGGGGATGATGCTGGATGATGAGTCCGGCCGCAGGGTCTTCCTACGCTTCAATCGGGACGGTCTTCGCGGTCCGGACCGTCCGTTGGAAAAGCCACCGGGCGTTCGCCGCGTGGCGCTGTTCGGCGATTCGATGATCGCGTCGGTCAGCATCGACGAAGATAAGACGACCGTCGGGCAGTTGGAGCGGATGCTCAACAAGTCGCCGGGCGGCGCGGGCTGGGAAGTGATGAACTTCGGCATCTGTGGGTCGAGCACCGGCCAGGAGATGCTCTTGTATCGCGAAGTGGCTTCCCAATACCATCCCGACATTGTGCTCTGCACGTTCTTCGTGGGGAACGACCTGACCGATAACTCATCCCGATTGAGCAACAGCCCTCGCATCTGCTTTGACGTCGACGATTCCGGGAAACTCGTTCAGTTGCCGTTCTCGGCCAGCCGGCATCTCGTGGGCACATGGCTGAATCGCCATAGCCGCTTCTACGTGTGGCAGAAGCTGATGACCAATCGGGCCCGGCATCGGCTCGAAGGGTCGGTCGGCTTGGTTTCGCCCGGCGACTGGATTTTTTGCAGCGAAGAATCGACCGACGTTGCACACGCGTGGGACATTACGGCCGCCTTGCTCAAACAGTTTCGCGATGAGGTGGAGAGCCGTGGCAGCCTGTTTGCGGTCGTTACAGTGCCGTCGGCGGTCGGAATCTGCGACGATTGTTTTCAGGAGGTGGCCCGGCGGGCCGGTGATCAGGCTACCGCATTCCGGAAGGACTACCCGGACCTGCGACTGAGCGAGATTTGCAGAAAGGCCGGCATTACGCTCTGGTCGCTGACGCCCGATTTTCGCAAGGCGGTTCCCAGCGCGATGTCGACCGTCGAAGAGGACCAGATCTTCATCAAAGGCGTTGGACATCTGAACGAGCGCGGCAGTGTCGTCGCCGCAAAGTCGCTGCACCGATTTCTTACAGAGGGCGACCCACAACAAGTGGCCGGTGTGCCCTATGTGCAGCGCTTGCGTTGATACCCCGGTGGGCCGGGGCGAGGTCACGGTAGCTGCTGGCCGTCGTCGGAGTCCCATCCATTGTCGTCATGGACGACACGCCCCAGGGTAATGCCGAATTGGCGCATCTTGGCTCGCATGGTGGTGCGGGTGATGCCCATGATTTTGGCCGCCTGGAGCTGGTTGCCCGAGGTGTGACGCAAGACGCGCGTGATCACCATGCGCTCCAACAGGCCGACGGCCTCGTCGTAGAGACTCTGGGTGCCAGCCTCCAACCGCTGATCGAGGAAACGGTCCCAGTCGACCGACATCGAGCCGGGCACGGCGGCGACGGCCGCGTCGGTGGTCTGGCATGACCGCACCGAATCGGGGAGGAAATCGACGAGCAGAATGGGGCCGGTCACTCTCAGGGCGGCCTGCTTCAGCACACTTTGCAGCTGCCGAACGTTGCCCGGCCAAGCGTATCGCAGCAACAGTTCCATGGATTCCGGGGCCACGGTGCGCACACTCTTACCCAGTTCCTGGTTGGCGCGACCGAGGAAGTGATCGACCAGTGAGGGCAGGTCGTCGGTGCGTTCCCGCAGCGGCGGCAGGGCGATGGTGTAGACGTTCAGCCGATAGTAGAGATCGCTACGGAACGTGCCGTCGCGCACCATGCGTTCCAGGTCGCGGTTTGTGGAGGCGATGATGCGCACATCGGTGTGGATGGTCTGATTGCCGCCGATGCGTTCGAAATGCTGGTCCTGGAGGACACGCAGAATCTTGCTTTGCAGGACGAGCGGCATGTCACCGATCTCGTCGAGGAAGAGCGTTCCGCCAGAACACTGTTCGAACTTGCCGATGCGGCGGCGGTCGGCGCCCGTGAAAGCACCTTTTTCGTATCCGAATAGCTCGCTTTCCAGCAGCGTTTCGGGAATCGCGGCGCAGTTGACCGCCAGGAAAGGGCCTCCGGCGCGGTGGCTGTGCTGGTAGATCGCCCGGCCGACCAGCTCCTTGCCGGTTCCGCTTTCCCCCCGGATCAACACAGTTACGGTCTGGGGGGCCACGCGGCCGATCGCCTTGTAGATCTCCTGCATGGCCGCGCAACGACCGACGAGGGCGTCGTGCCCGGCGGGGACGTCGCCCTCGTCGGGGTCGACGCTGACCGGCTCGTACATCAGTCGTCGGATTTCGAAGGCCTGGCGCACCAGTGGTCGCACGCGGCCGAAATCGAGCGGTTTGAGAAGGTAATCGAATGCCCCGAGCTTCATGGCCTCGATGGCCGTGTCGCTGGCGCCCCCGGCGGTGATGAAAAGCACGGGAACCTTGGGGTCGATGCGGTGCATTTCACTGAAGACGTCCAGGCCCATTCGATCCGGAAGGAGGACGTCGAGGATCACGGCGTCGGGGCGTGATTCGGCAAAGAGCTTCAAACCGGCGGCGGCCGTTGTGGCCGTGGCAACCACCACGTCTTCAGCATGGAAGACGCGGCGGAATAAGTGAAGTACGGACGGTTCGTCATCCACGACAAGCAGTTGAGGCATGGAACCACGAGAGTCCTGAACAAAACCGCATAGAATCGAAAGTGACACACGAGCCGAAAACCACGCAATCGCCGGCGGTCTTCGTGGGCCGCCCCTTTCGCTGTTGTGTGGACTTA
This sequence comes from Thermoguttaceae bacterium, assembly GCA_963674835.2. GTDB lineage: Bacteria > Planctomycetota > Planctomycetia > Pirellulales > Thermoguttaceae. The sequence goes on along the minus strand of CAXXKC010000003.1, from coordinate 2,700,453 downwards.
TTCAGGGTCCTGATCGACGACGAACGCTGTGAACCACCGGTCTACGGCGCAGACCCCAGCGATTATTCTGCGGGTTGCCTGCCAAACGTGCAAGAACGAATGTCGGCCGTAATGACCGGATTGTGCCCGGCCGTGAGAATTGGCACTGCCGGATGCGATTCCGTGAAGCAGCCATTGAGGCGACATACGCGGGAAGTGTCCAGGAGGCGCCCAGGCTCGCCATCTCCGCAGGTCAAGGCTGGCTGTTCAGTCGACTTTAATGCCCCATTTTCCATCGCGAGCCCACAAACTTTTCTGGAACGTCAGTTTTCGATTGCGAAACGGTTAGCATAGCGAAGAACGCCACAACTTGTTTTTGATAAATGAATTAGTGCGCCAGTGCGTGGCCGATGTGACAGCAATGCTAGCAGCGCTCGCTGGTCGCAACCTGTGATAGTACAAGGCCTTCAGACCACTTTTCAGAGCCTTATTGACCTCTCCCGAGATCACGATAAACTGGGGCACAAATACCTGTATGTTGTGGCCTGATGGGCATCTGCTACAATATATTGGTGACCGAGAAGACCATGTCCCCGCCATAGTGGATAGTCCACCCACCTTGTGGCGGGTTTACTCTTGGCGACCGTTCTCATCGCGGCACAGTCACACGTCGGGCGGTAGGTGCGCGCTGATTACGTGGTAGGGATGCCCTCGATTACTGCGGAAGGAGACACAGTCATGGACACGAATTCTCAGGAAACTCAACTCGAGCCGGCTGCCGTCACGACGACCGAGCAGCATCCTCACGCGACGGCTACCAAGGGTTTGGCGATTGATCCGGTCTTCTGCCCGGTCGAGGCAGAAGACCCGTTTGATACCGTGAAGTGGGACTTGCGCACGGCGACGATCAAGGGGGAGAACGGCGAGGTCATTTTCGAGCAGACCGACTGCGAGATTCCGTCGACCTGGAGCCAGTTGGCCACGAACATTGTTGTCAGCAAGTACTTCTACGGCGAGGTGGGTACGCCGGAGCGTGAGCGGAGCGTGCGGCAACTCGTACACCGCGTATGCCGGACGATCGCTGATTGGGGCGTTACCGACGGCTACTTCGCGTCGGCAGATGACGGTGAACGGTTCTATCGGGAGTTGGCTTGGCTCTGCCTGCATCAGCATGCCGCTTTCAACTCGCCGGTGTGGTTCAACGTGGGCCTCTTCCACGAGTATGGCGTGCAGGGGGCCATGTGCAATTGGCACTGGAGCCAGCAGCAAAGCGGCGCCGTTCAGCCGGAGAACCCCTACGAGTACCCTCAGGCCTCGGCGTGCTTCATTCAGAGCGTCCAGGACAACATGGAGGACATTATGGAGCTGGCCCGCAGCGAGGCCATGCTCTTCAAGTTCGGTTCCGGGACGGGCACGGATCTGTCGACGTTGCGGTCGCATCGCGAGAAACTTTCCGGCGGCGGCAGGCCGTCGGGGCCGCTGTCGTTCATGAGGGTCTATGATCAGATTGCCGCGGTGGTCAAGAGCGGCGGCAAGACGCGGCGCGCTGCCAAGATGCAGTCGCTGAAGGTGTCGCACCCCGACATCCTCGAATTCATCGAGTGCAAACAGCGGGAGGAAAAGAAGGCCGAACTGCTCATCGCCAAGGGCTACAATCCGGACGACGCCTACAGCTCGGTGCTGTTCCAAAACGCGAATCTCTCGGTGCGGGTGCTGGACGAGTTCATGGAAGCGGCCGAGGCCGACAAGCCGTGGACGACGCGTTGGGTCACCGAGTCGGGCCAATCGGGGCCGACTTACCCGGCGCGCGAGTTGTTCCAGAAGATGGCCGATGCAGCGTGGAACTGCGGTGATCCGGGGGTACAGTACGATACGACGATCAATCGCTGGCACACCTGCCCGAATTCGGGGCGGATCAACGCCTCGAACCCCTGCAGCGAGTACATGTTCCTGGACGACTCGGCCTGCAACCTGGCGAGCATCAACCTGATGCGGTTCCGGCAACCGGACGGCACGTTCGACGTCAAGCGGTTCGTGGCGGCCTGCCGTATCGTATTCATCGCCCAGGAGATTCTGGTTGACCACGCGAGTTACCCGACGCCGCGGATCACGGTAAACAGTCACCGGTTCCGGCCGATCGGGCTGGGATACTCGAATCTGGGCAGCCTGGTCATGGCCAGCGGGTTTGCGTACGATTCGGACGCCGCTCGGGGAGTGTGCGGTGCTGTTACGGCCCTGTTGCACGGAGCGGCCAACCGCACAAGCGCCGAACTGGCGGCGGCGGTGGGACCGTTCGACGCGTTCACGCAGAATCGGTCGGCGATGCTCCGCGTGATGGAGATGCACTGGGAGAAGGTCGAGGAAATCAAGTCGTGCCCCGAGTATCTCAAATCGGCGGCGCGCAAGATCTGGGACGAAGTGTTAGCCTCGGGCCGGCGATACGGCTTCCGCAACGCGCAGGCGACGGTGTTGGCGCCCACGGGCACGATCAGCTTCATGATGGACTGCGATACGACGGGCATCGAGCCGGAAATCGCGTTGGTGAAGTACAAGCAGTTGGCCGGCGGCGGCATGCTGAAGATCGTCAATCAGACGGTTCCGCTGGCCCTGCGGACGTTGGGTTACAGCGATGCGGAGGTGGCCTCCATCATCGCGTATATCGATAAGGAAGACACGATTGAAGGAGCGGCCGATCTGAACGGCGAGCACCTGCCCGTGTTCGACTGTGCCTTCCAGCCGCCCAATGGGACGCGCAGCATTTCCTGGAAAGCCCACATCCGCATGATGTCGGCGGCTCAGCCGTTCATTTCCGGGGCGATTTCCAAGACGGTGAACATGCCCAAGGACAGCACACCGGAGGATATCGCCAACGCTTACATGGAAGGTTGGAAGCTGGGGTTGAAGGCTTTGGCCGTTTACCGGGACGGGTCCAAGGGAACTCAGCCGCTTTCGACGAAGCAGGAACCTGAAGCGAAGGGGCAGGTGTCGGCGCCGCGGCGCGAGCGGTTGCCCGACACTCGCCAATCGGTTACGCACAAGTTCAGTATCGTCGGACACGAGGGATACATAACCGTAGGGCTGTATCCCGATGGGCGACCCGGCGAGTTGTTCATCACCATGGCGAAGGAAGGGAGCACGATCGGCGGCCTGATGGACTGCTTCGGGACGGCCGTGTCGATGAGCCTGCAGTACGGGGTGCCGTTGGAAGTGTACGTGAACAAGTTCTCGCACACCCGTTTCGAGCCGATGGGGCACACGAAGAACCCCGACATTCGCATTGCGAAGAGCATCGTGGATTACATCTTCCGCTGGTTGGGCATCACCTTTTTGCCCGGCTACCGCGAGGCAAATGTGGTCCTCGGTGCCACGCCGGCGGATCTGAGTAAGACGGAGGCCGGAGATGTCGACGCCGAGCGTCGGCCCGCCGCCAAGAAGGCTGGCGGGCCGAATGCGGGGTCAGGACCGGCCGCCACAACCAGCAAGTCACCCCCAGCTGGGGCCAGCAACGGGCACAGCAACGGTGCCACGAAGCGAAACGGAACGGGCGGAGGAACGGCTGTGATGACGCGCACTACGGTTGCCAGCCAGCCTGAGACGGGTCTTTCGAGTCTGAGCGAGCAGTTCGCCACGTTCCAGACAGACGCCCCCAGTTGCGACAACTGCGGAGCCATCACGGTCCGCAACGGCAACTGCTATCTCTGCCACGTCTGTGGAAACAGCATGGGTTGCTCGTAATGGAATGCCGGGCCGGAGGCCCGCGAGCAACCCATGAATGATCGGGCGCCGGGCGGCAATGCAGGTTGCCGCCCGGCCGCATTTTTCAGGCCTGCCACCATCCCAGCAGGCAGCCGACGCGATTGGTGAAGATGATCAGGCCAACCGCGGCGGCGGTGATCGAGGCGACCAGCACCGCGGCGCTGGCTACATCCAGGGCGATACGGATGTGTCGGTTCGGCTGATCGGTGATTGCCCGGGCGATTGCCTCCATGGCCGTGTTGAACATTTCGGCGGTCAGGACGCCACCGATGCACACCAGCAGGATGCACCACTGGAGCAGGCTGACCTGAAGCACCACGCCACCGACGATCACCAGCGCCGCCGCCGCGAAGTGAACGCGGAAACTGCTCTGCGAGCGGATCTCCTGTGCAACGCCGCGAAAGGCATCGCCGAATTTGGCGGCCCAAGTGCGTTCGGAAGGCTGGGGAGCCTCAGGATCTGCGTTCATCGGCGGAATTTGTGGGCAAACGGTTCTCTCTGAGATTCGCTCGGATTGGCTCACTTCCTGCTCGTGAAAGCGCTCCTCTTCACCCGCAAACGGGCGAGGGGAGGTTCGCGGTCATTCTAGTCCGAGAGCTCCTGCGGGCGGAATCCGGGCGCCGGCGATGGTGCCTGACCGTTGACGCGAGAGGAATCGCGGCTCGATCGAGAAGACCGCACCGAAGTTGTTCTGACTGGTGTTGAAGACGAAACCACCGCTGACGAGAAAGGACTCGCCGATGCGGGTAACCAGGAGGTTTTCGCCGATGTTGCGATGTCCGATGTCGTAGGACATGCCGAACGAGGAGATCCACTTGGGGCTCATCAGGTAGCTGTAGGAGGCCGACACGACGTTGTTGTTAACAGGCCCACCCACGAGATCGAGACCGACGTAAAGGCTGCCGCGCGGGGGGCGGCTGAGAAAGATGCCGACGTTGACGATGCGTTGTCCGTCGTCGAAGAAGTCGAAGATCCCTTCCGAAGTCAGGGTGAAGCGGTCGCCGACAAACCATCGGAAGTCGTAATCCATGAGCCCGACCACCTCCCCGAAGTTATCGCGATTGGGATCGGGGAAGAGGGTCATGTTGGTATCCAAGGTGATCCAGTCGATGATCTCGCGCCGGCCGGGGAAACCTCGCTTGGTCTGCCAACGCTGTTCGGCGCCGAGACGAACGGCCATCAGGTCTTCGGCAATCTCGAAGCTGGGCGACGAGACCCAGCCAGCCAGCCCGGAACGCACGGCGTAGTACCCTGCGTCGAATCTCGGCGGAATGGTCGGATTCGCCACTGGCACGCCGAACGTGTATTGTGAGAATCGATGCTGAAAGGTCTCGATGAAATCGGTGTTGATCGGATCGTACAGGGGAAATTGCGACAGGTCCTGCGACGCATCGGCGTAGAGGACCTCACCGTTGAAGTTGATCTTGTGGGCCAGCCCATGAAGGTTCAGCAGATCGCTCTCGACCCCGGGGAACACTTGCCAGAAGGGAATATTTGCCCGGAGGCCCAGTTGGCCGTATGCCCGCTGGATGTCCTGCCCGTTCAGGTCCTCGCCCCAATGGCCGAGTTCCCCGAGGGCATAGGGAACGACCTTCAGGGCGCCCAACTGAAACGGCAGGTCGATCTCCTGGCGCGTGATGAAGCGTTCGCCCTGGCGGTCTTTTTCCCAGGGGAGTAACTGGAAGAAAGGATCCTGGGCGGGATTCGGCGGGGCGGTCGCCGGTAGCAGGTGCGTGTAGCCGGCGCTGGAATGCTCGTACCAGGTAAAGGTGTCGTTGAACAAGGGTTGGCCGAGCCAGAAATGGTCGAGCCGAGGGTACCACTCGCTTTGCGTGTACCAGTTGTCGATTCGGCCCGACGCCATGAGGTTCCAAGAGATGTTGTCGTGCGTGCGCTTCAGGTTGATGTAGGTCTCTTGCTCGTTGAACTGTTCCCACTCGCGCTGGAAGTACTCCTGGAAGAAATAGCGATCGCTCGCCCAATCGACGCCAGCCGACAACTCGAAGTCGCCGGGCAGGACTTCGCGATGCTGCCATAGCAGACGGTAACGATAATCCTTGGGCGGTGTCACATCGCGGCGGTCGAGGCCGAGGTTGTCGTGCCCGTGGTCCTGGATGCCCCAGTAGTCGAAGAGTCCGGCGGTTGGGCCCGGAATGCCGAAGAAGCGATCCGCGAGATAGGTGAAGGTGGTGCCGTGACCCAGGCCTCGCTCGCTCATGAAGTCGAGACTGATATCCCAGTCGGTTCCTGGCGGGTGATTGCGGATGCCTAGCAGTTGGTAGGCGTCCCAGGTTGTGAGCACCTGCGTGCCGAAGACACTGTCATTCTTGAACTGAAGGCGGCGGAGGTAGAAAGTGGGCCGGGTCACGTCGGTAGCAATGATCGGCCAATAGAAGACCGGCACATCTTCCACGTACAGCACGTTGTTTTCTGCCGTGGCCAGCCGCTGGTGTTCGATGAGTGGCTCTTGCGGGTTGTCAGGATCGTAGAGCGGGGCCCCCGTAAACGGGTCGACGACTGGCCGCTGGAAATCCTCGAAGTAAGCGCTCTCGGCCTGCAAGCGATACGTGGGCGCGCCCATGAGGCTGGACGTGATGAAGACGTTTTGGGCGAAGAACCGCCCTTCGCCGGCTTCTTGCAGCACGGCTGCCCGCAGTCGAACCAGCCCGTCGTAGCTAGGCACGGGGCCGACGAGTTCGGCGTTGAGCACCATACCGACGCGATTGTTGACGTCGTAGTACATGCGATCGGCGTAGATGATGCGATCTCCCTGCCGGAACTCGATATTGCCCTCCATGTAGATTTCCAGAGGGACGTTCTCGGGCTGCAAGGAACCGCTGCGCAGATCGGCCTGTTCCAGCCCGTAGGTCCAGATGACGAGCCGGTCGGTGGAGACGTCGATGGAGCCGACGTTCGGCAAACCGTCGATCACCAGGTTGATTCCACCCGTGACCGTGCCGACGGCCTGGTTGGTTTGCGCCTGCCTTTCCCATTTGATCTGGGTTGGGGCTTCCCCACGCGGAGAAGCGAAGATTCGCCGTGTGCCGGGCTGTGGCAAGGCTCCGCCTACGGGCACGGCGATGGGCTGGTTGTATTCGGTTCGTCGGATGGCGCCGGACACGGCCGGCTCGCGCCGGGCAAAGCCACGCTGGTAGATCGCCGGAGGTTGGTCCGGCGCCGGCGCGATCCGTTTGGGACGGACCTGGATGGTCGACGCGGTGACGAAGCGGCCCAGCCACGTCTTGTCGGCAAGGTCCGCGTGGGCGCCACTCCGGTCCAACGAGAGCTCGACGTTCCCTTCGAGGTAGGCGATTACCTTGTCGCGGCCGCCTTCCGTGCTGCTGTTGGATTCCAGCCAGACAACGCCTTCCTGGCTACGTGCCGAACTGGCGCCCTGAGCGATCGAGCAACTTCCCTGCAATACCCAGACTTCGTAGGAGCCCTGCGTCCAGTGGGTTCCTTCGTCGGCCGTAATCACGATGGGCGACGATTCGTCGGGCTTGGGCAGACGTACTTGGGCGTGGATTGTGCTGGCGAGCACGACCAGTATCAGCAAGGCCCAACCAGCACAGCGCGCAGCACGACAGACGATGCGCGCCAAGGCAGACGCGCGCCCGAAGCCGGCCGGTATCGTGAGCAAGGGTCGTGTCAGGGGAATCGCATCCGTGCGTCCCCGGCATCGCGCTCGTCCCTGGACGCGGGGAGACAAGTCGCAAGGCGAAGGGAACCAACCTGTTAGGAAAAGGACCTTATCCCAAAGCGGGCAGATTATAGGAGTCCCGCCCTCAGGAATCAAGGCGGGTTCCCGACGAAGGTGGTCGGCGCAACATGCGTTCAGAAAAATACTTGCGCCGCGACGCCTTGCCCCATAGCTGAGCTGCACCGGCCGCGGCGGCCATGGCGACGATGGGCACCAGGGGTGCCCGCATGCGGATGTTGCTCCAGAAGACCGTGTGTACGGCAGTGAAAATGGCCACCAGCAACAGCCCCCACCCCCAGGTAGAGAGCCAGGAGATAGCGGAAAGATCGGGGGCGCCTTCCATCGGGATGCCGACCTCGTACGCGCGCCACTGGCTGCGGCAGAACACTGTTACGAGGCCGACCAGCGCCAACACGAACTCAGCCGTGTAGCCTATCCCGATTGCATAGCGGGCCCAATGCGTGGTGGTCCCCTCGTGGGTGTCGGTGCGATGGGGCAGCGGCGACCAAAGCCGGCCGGCGTGAACGGCGCAAGAGTAAGCGAACATGGCCGGTTGCCGACGAATCGTCTCTCTCGCGACTTGGTAGGCCAGCCGATCGGAGCGAATCTCGTCCTCGGGCGTTGCCCGCGATGCCATCGTCGTCCACCAGTGGTCCAACTGGTTGGCATCCCAGATGGTTCCCGAGGCTCCGTTGCGCAGATAGTCGTAGAACCACTTATTGTTGCCTAACAGGAGCGTATAGCCTCCATGGGTTGTGCCGGGAATGAAGTGCCCAAAGTAGATCTGATTGCGGATGATCCACGGTGCCAGCACAGCGGCCCCAGCGGCACAGTAGACGACGAAGGTCTTCGCCCGTTCCTTCCATCCTGCGACGAACCAAGGCAGGATTACTGCACAGAGTGCCATCCACGGCAGGAAGGTTGGACGGCAGAGGGCTGCCAGGCCGGCCGTTCCACCAGCGAGACAGACGCGTACGATGCGGTGTCGATACGACGGCTGGGCCGCCGCGGTCAACGCCCACAAGGCCAGCACGGCAAGATAGACGGCCAGCGTTTCAGTCATCACCAGGGTCGACTGCCAGAGAAGCACGGGATCGATGGCGACGAGAGCTCCTGCCAGCAGCGAGTACTTTCGAAGCCCCCATGAGCGCGCCAAGTCGACGACGACTGCCACGGTGGCCATTCCAAGCAGCACGTGGAGCAGGCCGATGCCCAAGACGCTGTAATCACCGAGCGCCATGCACGGCGTCAGCAAGAGCGGGTACAACGGTGGACGAAAGGCGGCTGGGCCGTTTCCGTAACCGAAGGTGCCCTGTTCCATGAGGTTCTTTGCCAGGAGCCGATACCCGTCCGGGTCCGCCTGGAACACGTGGGGAGCTACGACCAGGACGCCTGTTCGTAGCACGAGAGTCAGCAACAGCAGGATCGCCAAGGAGCGATTCTGCCGCCGCGTCGGTGCCGGCTGGAGGGATGTCGGAGCATTCATCCGGGGTTCACCTGATTCTGTGCGTCTTGCCTCTATTCGCAACGGGATTTCGGCGCACGTGAATTGCTACGATTCCTTTCGAGATCTCCGCTATTGGAGTGAATACAGGATCACGTTCAGTCCTATGCGTGCCGCATCGTCGGGCGTATATCCTTGGCACTCCAGCGAATCGTGCTTCTCCAGAGCACAGCTCAGGTCGTAACGCGAGAAGATCACGCCGTAACGATCGCCGAAACGGATGCCTTCCAGTTCGGGCGCGACTTTGCGCAACAGCGCCTTCAGCGGCCCCTTGTCGCCCGAGTTCTGCGGATCCCGCCGCATGACGGTCGACAGATCGAACCCGCCGTAGGCCGGCGTGAGTAGGGGGTCGTCGACGGGGATCGGCTTCAGCGGCTTGTCGGGGAAGATCGTGGCCATCTCGCGGCGAAACGAATCGGTGAATGCCGTGCTGGAGCAGATCGAATCGGCAAACAGCAAACCGCCGCGTTCGATGTAGGTCTTCAACTGTTTCCGTTCGTCGTCGGTGAGCCGGAAGCTGGTGCGGCCGTGCATGAACACCATGTGGTAGTCGAACAGTGCATCGTCGGTCAGCGACACCTGGTGGTCGGCCGGTGCCACGCGCATGGCCAAAGTGCGCGCTGTGTCCTCCAGGAGATTCACCAGGGCTCGTGGTGCCGCGTTGCAGCCGCCGGGATGGCGCAGGTTGGCGATGTACAACCGGCCGCGATTCATGGAGTCGCCGGGCGCCAGCTTCTGCACGGATCGAGGGATCTCGTCCTTGAATTTCAGTTCGCGGTTTGTCGCGTAAGCCAACACGTTGATGCCGATCGTCAGGCCAGCGTCGACCTGAGCTTGGACGGCTTCGTTGTACCGGGAATCCCGGCCGACGCGGGCCAGTTCCCAGAGGCAGGAAAGTGAGGGGCGAATGTCGTCCGTGGAATCGACCGGGCAGTAGACCACGCTCGTGCGGCATCCGAACTCGATGCCGTAGATCGGCCGTAGCTGGTCGGCGGGCACCGGTTGCTCGGCCCGCCAGATCGGGTGTTCGGGCGGCAGCAGTTGCAGCTTGTATTCCGGTTCAGGGAAGACCAGCCGCATCAATTGGTGAAAGCCCTCGTCGAAGCCGGCGCCGCCGCAGTTGGCGTCGGCGAAGATGAATCCGCCGCGGTCGAGGTAGCCACGGAGCTTGTCGGCGATTTGTTGTCGTTCGCTGGGTGCGGCGGGCAGCGGGCTGTTCTTTCCGCCGAGGAAGAGGACGGGCGACTGCATGAGATCGTCGACGGTGGCCGCTTGGAGGTCGACCACCTGCCAGCCGAGGTCGCGATTCCATTGCGATTCGACGTACCGGGTCAGGTTGGCGACGTCGCTGCGATGCTGATTCCAATCGGTCTCTGCTCCGTATCGGAGCTTGGCCATGAGGATGGGTCGGCGCCCCTTGGAGAGGAACAGCAGGGCGAATGCCGTGGCAATGCGCTCGTCGCGTTCAGCGGCGCCGACGCCTCTCCACGAGCTGGCCAGATCACCCTTCATCCGCAAGAGATGATCGGCGCCTTCGCGGTACCAGTCGTGCTCGCCTATGAAGCGGTGCGCGGAAAGCCGGCCCACGCGTTCGACGCCGTAAAGATAGTAGAGCAACCAGGTTTGCCCCTCGCGCTGCCCGCCCGGATTATGTGCTACGGAGAAGTTGGTGGCCAACCAGTCGAGTCCCCGCTGGATGCGGCGATCGTCCTCGGAATCGCCGCGGGTACAGCAGCGAATTCGGTTACCGGACACGCGGGCATCGCCCTCATGGACGGCCCCACTGGCGATGATCAACGAGGAGATGCCTGCGCAGGTCATGCTGCCAGTGCCGTCCATCATCTTCTTGTAACCCCAAGAGCCGTCGGGGTTCTGGCAATCGGTCCAGTAAGCTTTGGCCCTCCGCCAGGTTTCTCCGCTGACCTCGACGCCGGCTCGCTCGGCTTCGTGCAGCGCCAGCAGGGCGAATTGGGAATTGGAGTTGTCGCCGTTACCCTGCCCCGGGTAAGACCACGCGCCGGCGAAGGGCGGGGTAGTGACTTGCGTCTTCTGGAGCCAGAGAACGTTCTCACGGATCCGCAAGCGGTCGCGTTGCGGCTCCGCCTTGGCGAAGACCATCGTCTGCAATGAGATGACGTATGTGCTGTTGACGTCTTTGGGCTTGAGTCGCCGCAGGAACTCGAGAGCTTTCGCGATATGCGGTTCGTCGGGCTTCTCGCCGGCGTAGAGCAAAGAGAGCGTAACTAGCGAGGTGACGCCGCCCTGGTAGGCCAGATACTCGGCCCAAGAGCCGTCGTCCCGCTGCTTCTGTTTGAGGAAGTTCACGCCGCTGTCAATGGCCTTCTGGACCTGCTCGGCGGTCAGGTCTGCCCGCGAAGTCGCTACCATCGATGCAAGCAGCATCACCGGAACCAGCAACGCGGTGAGGAGCCGTCGCATGGTCAGATTCCTTGAGCAACAGCGAGGAGGATTCGTACCATAAATATAGTAGAATTTGGGAGTTAAGTAAGGGCCACTACCCTCCTTGGTTGGGCGATTCCACCACTTGGTTATACAATAGTAACATGCCCCTGTAGTGCCCCTTCAGTATTCCTTCCGAAGCAATCTACAGAAGTTTGAGGAGAAGCCTTGGCTACTAAGCCTCGCAGCCTGGGAGACGTCCTGCAGGAATTCGCCCAACATCGGCGGTTGATGCAGGAGGAACTGCAAAAGATCATTGTGGGCCAGTCGTCGGTGATCGAACAGATCTTCGCCGCGGTATTCACACGGGGGCATTGCCTTCTGGTGGGGGTACCCGGACTGGCCAAGACCTTGATGGTCAGCACGCTGGCACGGATCCTCGATATCCAGTTCAAGCGAATCCAGTTCACGCCGGACCTGATGCCGTCGGACATCACCGGGACGAACGTCCTGGAAGAGGACGAGCGTGGGCGGCGGAACTTCCGTTTCGTGGAAGGTCCGATCTTCACCAACATCCTGCTGGCCGACGAAATCAACCGGACGCCGCCGAAAACGCAGGCGGCCCTGTTGCAGGCGATGCAGGAGCGCGAGGTGACCGTGGGCCAGCAGACGTACACTCTGCCAGAGCCGTTCTTCACGATCGCCACACAGAACCCCATCGAGCAGGAGGGAACCTATCCGTTGCCCGAGGCGCAATTGGACCGATTCATGTTCAACATCAAGGTCGACTACCCCGACCCCGACGAAGAAGAGCGGATTCTGGCGACGACCACGCGGGCAGAAAAGACAGAGATCCGCAAGGTGCTTTCCGGCAAGGCGATCTTGAATCTGCAGAAACTGGTGGGATCGGTGGCGGTCAGCCAATACATCGTGCAGTACGTGGCGCGGTTGGTGCGCGCCACGCGGCCGAAAGACGCTTCGGCGCCTGAGTATGTTCGGGAATTGGTCGACTGGGGCGCCGGTCCCCGCGCCGGGCAGTTCCTGATTCAGGGCGGAAAAGCGCTCGCGGCGATGGACGGGCGGTTCTCCGTGGCGATCGAAGACGTGCAGAAGATTGCCATCCCGGTGCTCCGCCACCGTATCAGCACGAATTTCCAAGCCCAGGCGGAGGGCCTTTCGACCGAGGACCTCATCGAACGGCTGTTGCGAGAGATTCCACTGCCGGTCATTCCGAAGTTTGAGAGTTAGCGAAGGGGACAAAGGATTGGGGAAGTCGAGTTTCACGGCGAGAGAGGATCGCCTCCTGCAAGAACGTCGTCATGACCTCGCAAACCAAAGTCACCGGAGGTTGTGTGCAAGGATCGTTCTCCCCAATCCCCGATCTCTAATCCCTAATCCCCAATCCCTAATCCCTTCTCATGTCCACCGTTGAACGCTATCTGAAGCCGGAAGTGATCCGCCAGATCAAGCGGTTGGACCTGCGCGCGCAGTTCATCGTCAAGGGTTTTCTGCACGGGCTGCATGCCAGTCCGTTTCACGGGTTCTCTGTCGAGTTCAGCGAGCACCGCAAATACACGCCCGGGGACGATCCCAAGGACATCGACTGGCTGATCTACGCCAAGACCGACAAGTACTACGTCAAGAAGTTCGAGGCCGAGACGAACATCACAGGGTATCTGGCCATGGATTTGAGCCGGTCGATGGGCTATACGTACCGGCAGGAGTTGACCAAGTTCGACTACGCCATTTGCCTGGCGGCCGCGTTGTGCTACCTGATGATTCATCAGCAGGACCCGGTCGGACTGATCACGTTCGACCAGAAGATTCGCAATAGCATGGCACCGCGGTCGCGTCGCAGTCATTTGGGCGACGTCTTGTCGCTTCTGTCGCAGTTGAAACCGGCCGGCAAAACCGACGTGGCAGCCAGTCTGTTTCAGTTGGCGGCCATGCTGCGCCATGCCAGCCTGGTGATGATCTTCTCCGACCTGTTGACCGATCCAGAACCCGTGCTGCAATCGCTGTACCGGCTGCGGCACGGCGGGCACGACGTCATCCTATTTCACATTCTCGACGAAGCGGAGACCCAGTTCCCCTTCGACGGCATGGTGGAGCTGGAGGAGCCGGAGACGAACCAGCGGCTGCAGTTGGACGCCGCGAACGTCCGCCGCGACTACCTGACGGAGCTGGAAGCGTTTCGCGAGGTCTACCGGCGGGAATGCTACCAGAACGGCATCGACTACGTCGCCCTGGATACCAGTATGCAATTCGATCGCGCACTGACCGAGTACCTGGCCAGCCGCCGAGCACGATTTTGAGGTGTCGAAGGTGCCGGATCGCAAACGACCTGGTTGATCCGGAAACAGTCCCCAACCACAGCGGCCCACTCACTATCCACTACTCATTGCCCCCTTTCCCCCACTTCTCTCCTCATGGCTTTCGTCAACCCCATCTTGCTGGCCGGAACCGCGTTGGTGGCGCTGCCGATCGTGCTGCACCTGATCATGCGGCAGAAACCGCGGCAATTTGAATTCCCCGCGCTGCGATTCCTGGCACAACGGCACGACACGAATCAGAGGCGGCTGCGGCTGCGGCACTTGGTGCTGTTGGCACTGCGCGTGGCGCTGATCGCGTTGCTGGCGTTTGCCCTGGCACGGCCGAGCATCCGCTTTACGGGCGCGCTGGGAAGCCAGGAGGCGCCGGTGGCCGCGGCGCTAGTCTTCGACACGTCGATGCGGATGGACTACCGTCACGAAAACCGTACGCGCCTGGAGGCGGAGCAGCATCTGGGACAATGGCTTCTGGCGCAGTTTCCTCGCGAGAGCCAGATTGCCGTGCTCGATACGCGGCGCGCGCCGGCCGCTTTTTCCGTAGATCGCGGCGCCGCCAAACACCGCATCGAGCGGTTGACCACGACGGCCAACTCCGAGCCCGTGACCACCGCACTGGGCGATGCGCTGCAACTGCTAGGCCAAAGTGAGTTGGCCCGCAAGGAAGTTTACGTCTTCACCGACCTGTCGCGGGCGAGCTGGCCGCTGACCGCAGCGGCAGGGCTGCAGGAGCGGATGGCTCAGTTGCACGGTGTGGGCGTTTACGTGATCGACGTTGGGGTCAAGGACCCGATCGACTTCGCATTGACCGATGCGCGTCCGGTCAACCAGGTACTTTCCAGCCGCAGCCCGCTGAGGATCGACACGCAAGTGCAGCAGACCGGCCCAGGCGGAACGCGGACCATCGAGTTGTATCTTCTGGGTGCGGATCGAAAGCCGGAAAAACGCAGCGAGCAGACGGTGACCCTGTCGCCGGGACAGTCGCAGGCCCTGCAGTTCCAGATCGGCGCGTTGGATCTGGGCACGCATCAGGGTTATCTGCAGATCCTCGGGCAGGACGGGCTTGCGGCCGACGACCGACGGTTCTTCACGGTCGAAGTGAAGCCGCCTTGGCGAGTCCTGATCGTTGCTCCCAGTCCGACCGACGCCACGGCCGTGTACTTGACCGAAGCCATCGCGCCGACCGCGTTCCGAAGCAACCACCAGGCGCGCTTCGAGCCCACGGTGATCGGCTACGACAAGCTGGCCAAGCAGCCCTTGGACACGTTCTCGGCGGTCTGCCTCTTGGATCCGGCGCCTATGGATGGGGCCGTCTGGCAGAAACTGGCCAACTATGCATCCGACGGCCACGGCGTGGCGATTTTCCTGGGCCGTCGCGCTCAACCGGTCGATACGTTCAACCAGAAGACGGCCCAGCAGGTGCTTCCGGGCAAGCTGATCCGTCGGGCGCGCCGACCGGACGGCGATGCCTACTTGGCACCCCGCAACCAGCAACACCCCATCTTGAACACGTTCCGTAGCTATGCCGGACAGGTTCCTTGGGACGCGTTTCCCGTGTTCCAATACTGGCAGTTGGGCGATGTGGTCAAGGGCGTCGACGCCGTGGTGCCCTACAATGACGGTCAGCCCGCCATTCTCGACCGGCCGGTGGGCAAAGGGCACGTGCTGACGATGACCACATCTATCTCGGACGATCCGAACGACAATCCTTGGAGCCTGCTTCCCGCCGGCGATGCGTGGCCATTCATGATCCTGGTCAACGAGATGATGTCGTATCTGGTGGGAAGCGCCGAGCAGCAACTAAACTACTACGCCGGGCAGACGGCCGTGATCGAACTCGACCCGGCGAAGGCCTATCCCGCCTACGCGCTGACCGAACCCGACGGGACGGAAGTTCGGGTCAATCCCGACTCGCGGCAAAACGTTCTCGTGGTGACGGAGATGAATCAGCCGGGCAATTACCGCATACAAGCGGGCGGTGCCGGCGGCGTGGATCGCGGCTTCAGCGTGAACCTGGTCCCCGGTCAAACCGAGCTTGCACGTCTGGACGAGAAGCAACTGGCGGAGATCTTTGGCAAGTATCCGTACCGCGTCGCGCGCGAAGAAAGTCAGATCGAACGCGAATTTACGACCGGCCGCGTAGGTCGCGAGCTGTTCCCGTTGGTGATTGTCTTGGTGGTGGTGGTGCTGGGCTTGGAGCACATCGTTGCCAATCGATTTTACAAACAGTAGCAAGGAGCCGCATGGTCCGCCTGTCCCTCTATCCCGTCGGCGACAGTTACCTTTGGGTGATCGTCGCTGCGCTGGTTCTGCTGTCACTGCTGGCGATTCGGCCGCAGCGCAGTGGAATGACGCGGGGGCGGCGGATCGCGCTTTGGGCGGTGCGGCTGTCGGTGATTGTGTTAGTCGTGCTGGCCATGCTCCGCCCGACGCTGGTCTACACAAAGACGTCCAAGGAAGCGGCGACGCTCGTGATCCTGTCGGACCAATCGCGAAGCATGTCGGTGCGCGACGCGGCCGGAGACGAAAGTCGCTACGCGGCGTTGCGCCACACGCTGGAAGGCGCCTCTTCGTCGTTGGCCCGGCTATCGAAGGAATTCGAGGTGAAGGCCTACGGGTTCGATGCGGAAGCCCATCCGGAGGAGTTGGTTCAGGGCAAGGTCCTGATGCCCGAAAAGCCTGAAGGCCGGCAAACCGCCATCGGTTCGGTGCTGGAAGACGTGCTGCGGAACGAGGCGGGCAAACGGCTCCTGGGCGTAATTCTGCTGAGCGACGGTGCACAACGCGCGTATCCACCCCGCGACGTACTGCCGCAAACGGCCGCGGCACGCCTGAAGCACATGGGGTATCCGCTGTACACGTTCCGCTTTGGACAATCGCGAGGCCTGGGGCAGATGCAGGATGTGGCGATTACCGATCTGCTGGTCAACCCGACGGTCTTCGTCAAGAACGAGTTGACCGTTAGCGGCAAGGTGCATATCGACGGCTACGCCAACCGCGACATCAAGGTGAACCTTCTGTTCGAGACCGCGCCAGGCAAGATGGAGGTGATCGACCAGAAGACAGTCCGCGCTACGGCGGACGAACCGGTCATCCCGGTCAAGTTCCAGTACGTTCCGCAGGTGCCGGGCGAATTCAAGGTCACGCTGGAGGCGGTGCGGCAGGACGGTGAACTGGTCACTACGAACAATCAATTAAGCACGTTCGTCAATGTGCTCAAGGGCGGGCTGAACGTTCTGTACCTGGCCGGAACGCCGCGTCAGGAAGTCCATTTCCTGCGAGAATCGCTGGGCGCCTCGCGCGACATCAATGTGGACTACGTGCGGATCGATCCCAGGCATCCCGATCAGCGCCCTGCCGATCTGGAATCGCGTTTTCAGCCCGGCAAGTACGAGGTGTACATTCTCGGCGACCTCGATGCGTCGGTGTTCACACCCAAAGAGTTGCAGGATTTGGCCGAGGCTGTTTCGCGCGGGGCCGGCCTGATCATGCTGGGTGGGTTCCACAGTTTCGGGCCCGGTGGATACGCCGAATCTCCGCTGGCTGATGTGCTGCCCGTGCGCATGGATCGATTGGAGCGCCAGCCACTCGACGGCCCCGTGGCGAAGGATCTGCATCTTGACGGACCGCTCAGGGTGGTGCCCACGCAGATCGGTCGGGCGTCGTTCAGCCTGATGCTGGGAGCGACGCCGAAAGCGAGCGAGGAGATATGGAATCGACTGCCTCCGTTGGACGGAGCCAACCGCTTCCGGGGCGTCAAGCCGGGGGCGCTCGTCCTGGCAACCACTCCGCAGGGCCAGCCGCTATTGGTTTCACACACGTACGGCAACGGGCGCGTAATGGCTTTCGCCGGCGATTCGACCTGGCATTGGGTCATGCGCGGCTTTGAAAACGTCCACAAGCGGTTCTGGCGACAGGCCATTCTGTGGCTAGCCCGCAAGGACGAGAGCCAGGAAGGGAACGTCTGGGTGCGGCTTCCGCAGCGACGATTTGGCCCCGGCCGGCGGGTGGAGTTCACTGTGGGGGCCGAATCGGCCAAGCGAGAACCGGTCCGCGACGCCACGTTTCACGCCGAGGTTGTCCTGCCCAGCGGCGAAAAGGTGCCGGTTGACCTGATGCGCAACGGAGATGAGGTTACCGGGTCGTTCCGGCAAACGGAGAAAGCTGGCGATTATGCAATCCAGATTACAGCCAGCCAGGGCGATCAACCCCTGGGATCCGCCAAGGCGCGATTCCTGGTATTTGAGGAAGACCTGGAATTGGACAACGCGGCGGCCGACGCAACGGTGCTGGACAGCTTGGCGGCCATGACTGGCGGCAAAGCGCTGGCCCCCGAGGAGCTTCCAGGGCTGATCGAACAGATGATGCAGCACACGAAAGATCTGGAGGTGACAACTGAGGCAAAACGCAGCCTCTGGGACACGTGGCCCTTCTTTTTCTTGCTGATCGGTCTTCTCGGGACCGAATGGTACTTACGGAAACGGTGGGGTCTGGTCTGATCGGGACCACGCCGAAGGCCGTTACAATCGATGCATATTGCACCGTTGGTGCAGTTTATCGGTCCGAGAGAACCAACGTCTCACTGCGATCGTCGAAGAATGGGTTATCATGGAAAGATGCCCGCCCTGTATGGGTGGGGCATAGTCCACTTCGGCGGCTGCATTTGGAAGATTGCAGATCTCACTTGGCACGGGACACGTAGAAGGGGTATGTGCCAAGAGTTGGCGTGGGGGGACGGGGTCGGTTGGGGAGTTCGCCTTGAGTCTGTGGCCGAAACGCGTTAAACAGAAAAGTATCGTTCTTCCTCCGCGCTCCCGACATGGGTTTATGTGGGACATTCGGGACGGAGAGTCTGACGCCGCAAGAATAGCAAGTCGTGGGGGCCGGCGTCGCTTCATTTCCGCACCTTCCTGTCCAATGGCACCGGCATGAGCAGCGATCAATCCTCGCTTGATCCCAGCCTGATCGAACAGACCAAGCACCAGATCCGTTCGCTGGTCAATGAGATTGCGCAACTATCACGATCGGAGATGGGGCCGCAGGAGTTCTACGGCGAGTTTCTCAACCGCGTGGTTTCCGCGCTGGCGGCAAACGGAGGGGCCGTGTGGAGCACCGATCAAGGTCGGCTGGGAATCGCCTACCAGATCAAGCTCAACGAAACCCAACTTCCGCACAAATCGGAAGAAGAGCAGATCCAGCACGGGCGACTGCTGCAGAAGGTGATGACTACGGGTGAGGGCCTTCTGGTGCCGCCGCATTCCGGCGCTGTGGACGGCGAGCAAGGCGCCAATCCGACCGAGTTTCTCCTGGTCCTCGGGCCGCTAAAGACGGAGCTGGAAACGGTTGGGGTCGTCGAGGTCTTCCAACGCAGCGATGCGCCAATGGGCGCCCAGAAGGGCTACCTGCGTTTCTTGATGCAGATGTGCGATCTGGCGGGCGACTACTTCAAGAGCCGCCAGCTTCGGCATTTCTCGGACCGTCAGGTTCTATGGAGCCAACTGGAAGAATTCGCGCGGGTGGTGCACGCGAGCCTCGATCCGCGCGACGCGGCCTACACGATCGCCAACGAAGGACGGCGGCTGATCGAGTGCGACCGCGTGAGCGTGGCGATCCGCAAAGGAAGGAAATGCCACATCGAGGCGATCAGCGGCCAAGACCTGTTCGACAAGCGCTCGAACACGGTGCGATTGTTGGGCCGATTGGCCACCGCCGTGGTCGATAGCGACGAGCCCATGTGGTACACGGGCGATACAAGCCGGATGGCGCCGCAGGTCGAGGAAGCCGTGCAGGAGTACGTCGACGACTCGCACTCGAAGACGGTTGCCGTGCTGCCGTTGCGGCGTGAGCGCCCGGCCGAGGAGGAACACGAGGTCGATAAGCCCAAGGAACCGATCGCTCCGGTCGGCGCGCTGATCGTGGAGCAGATCGAGGACAGCCGGGTGCCGGAGAAAATGCTGCATCGGGTGGAAGTGGTCTCCCAGCACAGCAGCACGGCCCTGGCCAACGCCCTGGAGCACCAGGGGCTGTTCCTGATGCCACTTTGGCGCGCGTTGGGCAAGGCGAAATGGGTGGTCCAGGCCAGAACGCTTCCCAAGACGATCGGTGTGTGCGTGGCCGTCGTGGCCGCCGTGCTGTGGTTGTGCTTCTGGCCCGCAGACTTCGTGGTGCGTGCGAAGGGGACATTGGAGCCGGTCGTGCGCCGCGACGTATTCGCAGGGGTTGATGGGACGATCACCGACGTACTGGTCAAAGACGGCGACGAGGTGAAAAGAGGTGCGTTGCTGGTCAAGATGCGCAGCACAGAGGTAAACCTCGCCCTGACCGACATTCGAGGGCAGATCGAAACGACCAAGGAAGAGCGGAACGGGATCCAGATCTTGCTGCAGACGTCGGACCGCCAGCTTCCGGAAAGCGACAAGGTGCGCTTGCGAAGCCAGTGGGCCGAAGCGGAGCAGAAACTGAAGAACTTATTGCTCAAGCAGGACTGGTATGAGCAACAACGCAAAGAACTCGACGTACTCAGCCCGGCCGACGGACAGGTGATGACGTCGGATCTGGACGAGTTGCTCATGCACCGCCCGGTTAAGCGCGGGGACCTGCTGATGCGGATCGCCGATCCGAGCGGCCCGTGGCAGTTGGAGTTGCACATGCCGGACAGTCAGATGGGTTACCTCGTTCGGGCACAGGCCGACTTGGGGGACGATCTTCCGGTGGAGTACATCCTGGCCTCAGAGCCGAATCACCGCCATTACGGGATCGTGGTGGATGTGGCCCGCTCGGCCGAGCTTCACGGCGAGGAAGGGAACACCGTGTTGATCAAGGTGGGCGACATCAAGAAGGAAGAGTTGATCGCGGCGGGTGAAGCTCCGGGAGAAGAAGTGCCGCTGCTTCGGCCGGGCACGACGGTCGACGCGAAAGTATATTGCGGCCGGCGGGCAATCGGCTTCGTGTGGCTGCACGACTTCATTGCATACGTTCAATCGCGAATCCTATTCCGATGGTTCTGATCGCAAGTTTGTATTGCGAGTTCCATCAAGACAGTAAGACACAACCTGCACTGGTCATGCTGAAACATGACCTGCGCGACTAGGAGAGTATGAGGAGATTCGGCCATGCAACTTCCCATGATTGCCTTAGCGGCCACGCTGGCTCTAACCGGTCCACAGCCGGAAACGCCCGCCCAGGATCCCGGCGTGGTAGAAAGCTGCTTGGTGACATTGGAAGATGAACGCGAAATACCAGCACAAGAGGCGGGTGTTTTGTGGGAACTGAACGTTATCGAAGGCCAGCAAGTCACCAAGGGAGAGGTGCTGGGACGGGTCGACGACCGCATGGCCAAGAAACAGGAAGAAGTATCGCAGTACAAACTGACCGCTGCGCGCGCAGAGGCAGAGAACGATGTGAATGTTCGCTACGCGAAGGCCACGCGCGATGTGGCCGACGCCGAGGTGCTTCAGGACCATGAAACGAACCGGATCCACCCGAACACGGTTCCCCTGTTTGACATGCGGCGGCATCAGCTCGAAGCCAAGAAGGCGGCACTTGGGATCGATCAGGCCGAACACGAACAGAAGCTGGCCACCTTGAAGGCCGACATCCAGCAGAGCGAACTCCAGGCTGCCAGCTTGGACATCGAACGCCGCCAGATCATCTCGCCCATCAATGGGGAGGTGGTCAAACGGCATGTGCGCGAGGGAGAGTGGCTCAAGCCGGGCGATCCCGTGGTCCATGTGGTTCGCAGAGACCTCTTGCGCGTGCGGGCCACGTTGGACGGCAATCGTATTACCCCCAGCGAGGTCGAGGGCAAACCCGTCACGGTCGAGGTGGCACTTGGACACGGCCGAGTCGAGCGATTCCCGGGCAAAGTGGTCTGGGTGAGTCCGGGACGAACGAACGGTTCGGACTTCGACGTATGGGCCGAGGTATACAACCGGCAAGAGAACGGTAAATGGCTCCTGGGCTACGATATGGATGCCCGCATGACGATTCATTGGCAACAAAAGCGCTGACGAGGAAATATCGGAGATTGCGGTGAGCGGCTTGCGAGACAGGTCACGTGCCTTTTGCGAACAGGTCGACGTGCGCCCAGTGCCGAAGTTCGCCGGATGCCGCGAGTCCTATCGGCTCCCTGATTTCCTGTTCCTTATCGCCCCAAGCTCATTCTTCCATGGCCACTCTAGCTGACAGCTTGGTTTCCAGTTCGGCGCGGACGCTGCCCATACGCAAGCGGCCCGATCTGACGGGAAAGCGCCAGCGCTACCAGGGTCGCAGCTATTGGGTGGTTAAGGATCCGGTGGGGCTGCACTACTTCCGCTTTCAAGATGAAGAGTACGCTATCCTCCAGATGCTCGATGGCGAGACGAGCCTGGACGAGATCAAGGATCGATTTGAAGCTGAGTTTCCGCCGCAGAAGATCACCCTGGAGGAGTTGCAGCAGTTCCTGGGCATGCTGCATCGAAGCGGGTTGGTGATTGCGGGCGTGCCGGGGCAGGGTCGTCAACTGCGCAAGCGGCGCGACGAGCGGCGCCGACAGGAGTGGTTGGCCGCGCTGACCAACGTGCTGTGCGTCCGTTTCAAGGGGTTTGATCCGGAGCGATTTCTCAACTGGCTGTACCCCAAGGTGAAGTGGTTTTACCATCCGGTGACCATGGTGTGCTGCACGTTGTTCGCGCTGTCGGCACTCATGCTGGTGGTCGTCGAATTCGATGTGTTCCGTTCGAGACTCCCTGGCTTCTACCAGTTTTTCAGCCCCAGCAACGCAATTCTGCTGGCCTTGATGCTGGGCGTGACGAAGATCATCCACGAATTCGGCCATGGGCTGTCGTGTAAGCACTTCGGGGGCGAGTGTCACGAGATGGGTGTGATGATCCTGGTGCTCACTCCCTGCCTGTACTGCAACGTGTCGGACTCGTGGATGCTGCCCAGCAAGTGGCAGCGGGCGTTCATCGGCGCGGCCGGTATGTACAACGAGTTGGTAGTAGCCTCGTTGGCTACCTATTTCTGGTGGTTCTCGCAGCCGGGCTTGCTGAACAACTTGGCGCTGAACACGATGTTCATCGCCTCGGTGAGCACGGTGCTGTTCAACGCGAATCCGCTTCTGCGTTACGACGGCTACTACATCCTGGCCGACCTCACGGAGATCCCGAATCTTCGTCAGAAGGCGACCAAGATCCTCAGCGGCAAGGCCGGGCAGTGGTTCCTGGGATTCGACCCGCCGGACGACCCGTTTCTGCCGGAGCGCAACCAGATCTTCTTCGCGCTGTATTCCGTGGCAGCGGCCATCTATCGTTGGGTGGTCGTGCTGTCGATTCTCTACTTCCTGTACAAGATCTTCGAACCTTACGGGCTGAGGGTTGTCGGCGAGGCGATCCTGGCCATGTCGATCTTCAGCCTGGTCGTGCAGCCGCTGTGGCGATTGGGCAAGTTCTTCTACGTGCCGGGGAGGTGGGACAAGGTGAAGAAGCCGCGTATGTACGCAACGCTGGGCGCGCTGGCGGCGCTTGCGCTCTTGGTGCTTTTCCTCCCGTTGCCATACACGGTGATGGCGACCGCCGAGATCGAGCCTCGCGATGCCGCCAAGGTCTATGTCGAAGTCCCCGGGCGACTCGATGCGGTGAAAGTCCGGCCGGGTGACCAAGTGGTCAGCGGCCAGGAACTCGCCCAGTTGAGCAACATCGACATCAATATCGACATTGCCACGCTCCAGGCGGAGCGCGACGACTATCGCATCCGGCTGGAGGGCCTCAAACGCGAGCGGTACGACGACAACCAGCGGCGTGTTGCTACCCAAATCGAGTCGGTCAAAGAAGCGTTGGCGGCGAGAGAGAAGGAGCTTCAGGAGAAGCAGCGGAACAAGCAACTGCTGATGTTGACCGCCCCGAGGGCCGGCACGGTGTTTCCGCCCCCGTGGAAAGCCACGCGGCCAAATCCCAACGGGCAACTCGCCACGTGGAGCGCCACTCCGTTTGAACGGGAGAATCTCGGCTGTACGCTCGAAGAAGGAGTCCTCTTCTGCCAGATCGGCGATCCGGAGAAGCTGGAAGCGGTGCTCGTCGTCGATCAGGCCGACATCGATTTTGTCAAAGAAGGGCAGCGCGTGGAAATCAAGCTGGATGGGCTGCCGCACGACCGACTGGAAGGCGAGGTTACCGAGATCGCGTCGGCCCAACTGCAAGCCGCGTCGGAACGTCTGTCGACGAAGTCGGGCGGGGAACTGCCTACCAAGACCGATCCATCCGGCGTCGAGCGCGCCCAGAGCACGTCGTACCAGGTACGCGTGCCGCTGGACGATCCAGAGCATCTGCTGCGGCTAGGGCTCCGTGGCCGCGCGAAGATCCACATGGCCTTTCAGGATTGGCAGACCCTCGGCCAGCGGCTGTGGCGGCAGATTAATCAGACGTTCAACTTCCGGCTCTAGGTGTTTTCGCTGGACGATCGACGGGAGCTCGCTCCGGTCGGTCCAGGTCGGAGAGGTTTCCCTCAGCATCGAAGGGCAAGTCGCGCAAGCCGGTAATCACCTCCAGGTCGTCGCGCTGCTCGGCTTCGTCGGCATAGGCGGCCGAACATTCAACCTCAGCCAAGTGCAGCGTATCGCTGATCCATAGCAGGCGGGCTTCCAAGGGTTCGCGCAGCCCGATCGCACGCAGGGCCCACGCGAGCATCTCACGATCGGTCTCGTAGTCCAGCGGCGGCATGGCGGCCGCAATGTGAGCCGCCACAATCGCGTTCAGACGCGTCGCCTGAAGATCGGCTTGGCGCACAAGGCTCGACTTGCAGAACTCGGCGATGCCGAAGCCGACGGCGTTGCCGTGCGTTTCGGGGGTCAACCCGCGCAGGCAGATGCGACGTACCTTGGGCCACTCGTTGTCGACGGCGCGATGGTCGTTGAACTTGCGCCCCACGACGTTGGTATCCATACCGGTGCCGCTGATATTCTTGCCGATGCGGTCGATTAACAGCACATCGACTTCCCGGAAGGGCAAACGCGGCATCCATTGCTTGGCCAATACGAGCAGTTCCCGCTCGCGACTTTCGAACTGCTCGGGAGCGACGACTTCGACAAGGGCCGTTTCATCGTGGGCGTTCTCGACGACAGCCACTCCGGCCAGGATGGGGCACCGTTGGAACAGCTCACCCGCAACGCTGCGAATGATGCGGCCGAAGCTGTAATCTTGGATGGCGCGATGGTAGATAGTCGCTCCTTCACACTTGCCGAGGCCGATCAGGAGCATCTTCATCAGCCCGCTTTCGATGTCGCCGGCGAAGTCGGTATGGGGCTTCACACGATTGCAGACGACGACATGGTCGGCCTCAAAGGCCAGGCGGTCGAAGTGGACTGGAAAGCCCTCGGCGGTCCGGCAGACCACGACCGTTTCCATGCTGGCGCGGACGGCGCAGCCCATCGCCTCGGGAGTGATTCCGTAACTGTGGAGGACTTCACGCTGTCCTTCGGCCGTGCCGCCTCCGTGACTGCCCATGGCGGGGACGATGAATGGCGCGGCCTTCAGTTGCTTGAGGTGGCCGACGATACCACGCACGATCACAGGAAGATTGGCAATGCCGCGGCTCCCGACCGCGATCGCCACCTGCTGACCGGGATGCACGTGGTCACTCCACTGCTGGCGCAACAGCCCCGCGCGGACTTCGCCGGCCACATCTTCCAGACGCGGTGTTTTGAAGTGCTGGCGGACGCGAAATGTCTTTGGATAGCTGCTCATTCGGGGATCTCGCTGGGTGGGCCAAGCGATTCATGGTATCGGGCCGGTAGCCTGCGATCCATGAATCGGACGGGGTGCTCGTTGGGTGAGGCCGGCAGCCCGTTGATGGCGTATTTCATAAGATGTTTGCAGAAAATGACTTGCGGCGATCATTGCATTTATCGGCCCTCTTGACCGGTCGTCGACAAGTCGATCTGGTGCTCTCCCCCCGCCCCGACTAGAATACGCGGCCCAAATCTGAAGCCCGTGGAGATTGCCATGTCGACGGCCACGCACGTCAAACGACGATCGTTCTTCTCATCCCAGAAGGAGCGGCCCCGTGCCGAAATGCGGCGGCACCGGCGTTGGCCGTGGTTGGCCGCCTTAGGTGTGCTGGGGCTCATCTGGCTGTTGCCGATGCTCGTATCGCATAGCTTCGTGGCATCGTGGGTGATCCAGCGAGCCGGCAGTCAAGTCGGCGGCAACTTGACCGTGCAAGGGATTTCCCTGGGCTGGTTCTCGCCTATTCAAGCATCGCAAGTGGCGGTTCGCGACGAACAGGGACAAACCGTACTCGAAGCGGCCGAAGCGGAGAGCGACCGCACGCTGTTGTCGCTTCTGCTGAACTTGTCGAGCCCGGGACGATTCCGCGTCGAGCGGCCACATCTCACACTGGTGCTTCGCCCCGACGGCAGCAATGTGGAAGATCTAATCGCCAGATTGCCAGAGAGCAGCGGGGGTGCGGTCGACATGGGGATCGACATCGCCGACGGCACTGTGTCGGTGCTGGATACGGCGACGCAGCGCCAATGGCAAATCAAGGGTGTGCAAGGAAGTCTAACGCTGGTGGCCGACCAGCAGAAGCCAATCGTGGTCACGTCCTCGGCGACCATCGACGATGCCAGCCATCCGGGACGTTTCCAGGTGGATCTGGCGATGCGCCAGAGCGGCTATCAGCCGGGCGACGGCCCGCCACTACAGAATACAGCGAAACTGAACGCCGAAGGCCTGCCGTTGGATATGCTTCAGTCGGTGCTTGGGCGAGTCCTGTCCAATCCGATTCGCCTGGGCGGCTGGCTTACGTCGACGGTCGAGGGAAGCTGGGACCGGTCGAGCCAGGGAACATCGCTCACGGTCGGCGGCAAGGCGAGTGCCGAACAGTTTCGCATAACCGAGGCGACCTTGGGGACCGACGAGGTGCGCCTGGCAAAGCTGGAAATCGGCGGCCAGACAGCCTGGCAAGACGGGCGACTGAAGATCGATCAACTGGACGTGCAGAGCGACCTGGGACGAGTTCAGGCGTCGGGCTCGCTCGAGGTGGGAGGCACATCCGGCGAGTTGCTGGCGTCCCTTCCCCAACAGACCTACCACGTCGAAACGCAACTCGACCTGGCCCGCTTGGCCGCCTTGCTGCCCACGACGCTTCGCCTCCAAAAGAATACGCAGATCACTTCGGGGTTGGTCAAAGCGGTGCTGGACAGTCGCCGCGGGTCGCAAGGCATGCTTTGGCAGGGACAGCTCACGTCGAGCAAGCTCCAGGCCGTCAACGGCGGGCGGACGGTCACCTGGGAGAAGCCGATCCAAGTGGCCTTCAGCGCGCATCAGACCGACAAGGGTCCCGTTGTGGAGAGCCTAGTGTGCGAGTCCGACTTCCTGAAGGTGAGTGGCTCCGGCACGACGGAGAAGTTGACGGCCACCGCGACGCTGAACCTCGATCGGTTGGCGGAGGAACTGCGTGGGCTGATCGACCTGGGCCAACTCCGACTATCGGGAACGAGCTCGATGCAACTGAGCTGGGAGCGGACTCCCCAACAGACGTTTCGCGCGGACGGCCAGTGGCAGGTTCGCAACTTCGAGTTCTCGCTGCCTGATCGGCCGGCGTGGAGGGAGGGGAGCCTGAATGTCCGCTTGGCTGCCACCGGCAGCACCGATTTCACAGCCGACACGCGGGTCGACACGGCGCTGCTGCAAGCGGGAAGCGGTTCGGAACAGCTTGAGGCGCAGTTGATGCAACCGGTGGCCCGGCTGGCCGACGGTGGGCCATGGCGCGTCCAGATTCGCGCGCAAGGCCAACTGGAGCAATGGCGTCCGCGTCTGGCACCTTGGGTCGACCTGAACGACTGCCAGTTTGCCGGATCGCACCAAATGCTGGTGCAGATTACGGGTT
Source organism: Thermoguttaceae bacterium (assembly GCA_963674835.2). Lineage (GTDB taxonomy): Bacteria > Planctomycetota > Planctomycetia > Pirellulales > Thermoguttaceae. The sequence continues at coordinate 2,672,924 of CAXXKC010000003.1, read as the reverse complement.
CCACGCAACAGATCGAGGTCCATCGTGCCCAGATCAGCGTGAGTCAGCTTGCAGTGTCAGGGCCGGGTGTTCGCGTGGAGGAGCCACGCGTCGATCTTCTTGCCACGGGCGCGTGGAAGTGGTCCGAGCGAAGCGGCGAGGTAGCGCAGGCCACGCTGTCCAGCCAAAGTCTCGCCGTGCAACTGAATCAAGGGAGGATCGCCTTGCCGAAAGAGGGCGATCTCCAGATGACCGGCTTGCTGCACGTTCAAGGAGATCTAAGTCGGCTACAGCAGTGGATCACGGCCGCGGGCACATCGGTTCCCACATGGCGAGTGGCCGGGTTACTGTCCGGAGACGTCAATCTCAAACAGGCCGACGGCAAGACTGCCGGCACCGTGGAAGCGACCGTTCGCGACGTGGCCGTGATGAGCGCATCGGGCAGCACGATCCGGCAACCGGTGATCAACGTTGCCGGCCGCGGAGATTACGACCCGGCGTGTGGCATCGTGCATCTGCAGCGGGCGACTCTGACGTCGCAGATGGCCTCGCTGGAGTTAGGCGGAGAGATCGCGACCGCCGCGGGCCAACCGCGCGTCGACTTGGAGGGGCACGTTCAGTACGACCTGGGGCCGATCTCCGAGCTGCTCCAGGCGATCTTGGGCACGTCGGTCCGCGCGTCGGGCCGCGGCGCCAGCCCGGTTGCGTATCATGGCCCCTTGGATCTTGTGACGGCCGAGGGCAGCGCCGCACTGGACTGGACTTCGCTGGAAATGTACGGATTCCGAGTCGGGCCGGGCAGCCTGCAGGCCAAGCTTGCCGGCGGCACGGTCAACTTCCGCCCATTGGAATTGGACGTGAACGAAGGCAAGGTGCGCCTGACGCCGCGGATTCAACTGGCCAAGAACACCAGCATGCTATCCGTGCAGCCGGGCCGCGTAGCCGATCAGGTGCGCATCAATCCGGCGATGTGCATGAGTGCGCTGAAGTACATCGCGCCGGCGCTGGCGGGGGTGGCAGCGGCCGAGGGACGTTTCTCGATCGACATGGATCAGTTGCAGGTTCCTTTGGAACAGCCCGAACGCGGGCGGGTGGACGGCCGTATGATCGTGCATTCCGTCGAGATTGGCCCCGGACCGCTGCTGGAAGAGTTGGCCTTGGCCCTGGGATACAAGGGGCCGGCGCAGATCGCGAGGGAGTCGACGATCGATTTCCAGATGGCCAACGGTCGCGTCTATCATCGAGGGCTTGCGCTGAATCTCTCGGATGTGACCGTTCGAACGCAGGGGTCCGTGGGGTTCGACAAGAGCCTGTCGTTAGTGGCTGAGATGCCGGTCCCGCCCAAGTGGCAGGCCAACAAGGCGGTCAGTTCTGCCCTGCGCGAGCAAACGCTTCGATTGCCCGTCGGCGGCACGCTGGACCGTCCGAAACTTGACCGCGGAGCCCTTGAACAGGTTTCCCGCCAGTTCCTGCAGGGTGCTGCCCAGAACCTGCTTCAGGAACAGTTGAACAAGGGGCTCGACCGGTTGTTCAACCCGCCGCAGAAGCAGTAAGATGAAGGTCGGCCAGAGTGTGTGCCGATCGGGCGGGCACGGAAATCGAACCACCGGGCGCGCAGCGTCATGAAACTCATTCTATTGGGCACGACCGGGTATCATCCGAGCGATACGCGGCATACGGCCTGTCTGCTTCTTCCGGAGCAGGGAGTCATGCTCGATGCGGGCACGGGCATGTTTCGTGTCGCCAAACGGCTCCAGACCGCCGAACTGGACATCTATCTCAGCCACGTTCATCTTGATCACTGCATCGGGCTCACCTTTCTGCTGGGCATCACACACGTGCACCCCTTGGACCACGTCCGGGTCCACGGCCTGGCGGAGAACCTTAAGGCGATTGACGAGCATCTGTTCGCGCCCGCCCTGTTCCCCAAGAGGCCGGCTATCGAACTGCTGCCGTTAAGGCCGCTCGAGCCATTGCCCGGCGGGGGACGCCTGACAAACTTTCCCTTGACGCATCAAGGTGGTTCGACCGGTTTCCGCCTCGATTGGCCGGGCCACTCGATGGCGTACGTGACCGATACAACTGCGTTGCCGACGGCCGACTACATCGAGAAGATTCGCGGCGTCGACTTGCTGGTGCACGAGTGTTACTTCAGCGACGAGCACTCGGAGCTGGCCGCGCGCACCGGTCACAGCCACACTACGCCGGTTGCCGACGTCGCCAAGCGGGCGGATGTCGGGCGGCTCGTGCTTGTGCACATCAATCCCATGGCCGAGGAGGCGGACCCGATCGGCCTGGACGCGGCGCGAGCCATCTTCCCAGACACCCTGATCGGCGAAGACCTCATGGAGCTGGAGTTCTGATCGGGCCGGGCGTGGCGCCTACGGCGGGATTTTATCCCGGACCGAACCCACGGACGCTCCACCAGCAGACGCGATCCCGTTGACTCCCTCGCGAGGGTCATCTTCGATCAGACGACGAAGATCAGTGGGGGACTGTTCCATGGTGCTGGTCCAATGGAACGATCCCCCAAATGCTCGATAAGTGTCGCGGTCATCTAGCCGTCGCGACTCAGACGGCCCACGGTGCCCGAGCCGGGCGAGTTCGAAGCCCGTTGGCTTCGTCGTCGTTGATGAATTCCTCCTTTGCTGGGTCGAATTTCAGCGGGCGTTTGAGGATCCAGGCCAGCGCGGCGGCGTGGCAAGCGGTGTGCGAGCGTCGCATGACCTGCGAATTGGCCGCCGGTTTGGCACGCGACTTGATGCAGTCGAAGAAGTTGCGAGCGTGCAGTGAAACATCGAGCCCGACGTTGCGCTTCGTCACCGCATTGGCGACTTCCGCCTTGAGCGATGCCGGCTGCACTTCGATACCTCCGTTGTCGCCTGTCTCGACGGAACCTTCCTCGCCCACGAAACGGACCGGACAGGTGCCCAGCGACTGGACCCAGCCGGTCCGCGTGCCAAAGGGGGTTTCCAGGCAATCGAGAATCAGTTCCACGCCGTTGGCGTAACGAGCGTTGATCGTCTTCTCCGTGGCCTCGAACTCGATGGGGCCGGAATTGTCGGCATCGTTGGCCCACTGGCACAGGTCTACGGTGTGCGCACCCCAGTCGAGCAGGCGTGCCCCGGAATCGAAGTCCCACTGACCGCGCCACTTGCCGTCGACGTACTGGTGATTGTAGAGGCGCCAGGGCGCTGGGCCCAGCCAGAGATCCCAATCGACAACATCGCGCGGCGGCGTGGGCTCGCCCGGCAACCACGCCGTGTCGAACGAGGGCTGATACACGGACGCATAGAGGGTCTTCAGCTTTCCGAGCTTGCCGCTGCGGGCGAGTGAAACCGCGGCCTGGAAGTTGGTCACGCTCCGCCGCTGGGTGCCGGCCTGAAAAACGCGGCCGGTCTTCTGGATCGCATTGTCTAACGTCTGGCAGAGCCCAATGGTCAGGCCGCAGGGCTTCTCGCTGTAGACATCCTTGCCCGCCTGCGCTGCGAGAATCGAAGCCGGAGCATGCCATCGGTCGCCGGTGGCGATGAGCACGGCGTCGATGTCGGGCCGCGCCAGCAACTCGCGGAAGTCGCGATAGAGCTTGCAGTCGCTGTTGCCGTAGTGCTTGTCGACGAGCTGTTTTCCAGCATCCCGGCGGCTGGCTTGAACGTCGCAGATGGCAACGCACTGGCAGTCGGGTTGCTTGAGCATCGAGCGAAGGTCGTAAGTGGCGCGCGGCCCGATGCCAATCACCCCTAGTGTGATCCTCTCCGAAGCGGCCGCTTTGTTCTCGGCACCCCGCGCCGCAGCCGGTACGAACCACGGCACCGCCATGGCGGCCCCAACCGCCAGAGAACGTTCGAGTACATCGCGCCGTGTTAGCTCATCCTTCGCATTCTGCATGGTCTGACTCCCGTGGTCAAAAGACGTCTGGAGAGGTACTCACCTCTGAGCCCCATTGTGCTTGGAACGCAAGCGGCAGGGAAGCCTTGCGATGAAGAAACGCGAGTCCGGGAGCATCGGCTCTCGCAGAAGTTCCGTTTTCAGTGTTTCGACAGTGGAAGCTCGACGATGAAGCAACGATCGAAGCGATTCCCCCAACGAACTCGAGCAAAGAGGCCTTGCCCGAACTGCTTGTCGGACAAGGCCTTCTGCGTATTCCACGGAGGATCTCGAATCCGCGAATGCAACTCCGGAGGCCGGGCGTCGCTCGCCGAGGTCCGCAGGATGAATTGGTGCTACCAGGCCTTTCCGTCTTTGCGGGTGCCGCAGAGCGACACATCCATGCCCATCGCTTCGGCCATGGCGGCCTTGGCCAGAAGCGCCTTGTCGGCAGCTCGGGCGCTATCGGCATACACGACCTGGATGTGGTTGGCCTTGTGCTTGGCCATCATCTGATCGCGCGACACGCCGTAGAGCACAGCGTGCATGATGGGCCACTGCGGAGTGGTGAGGTTCCAGCGGCGTTCTGTTTCTTCATCCGGCAACTCGACGACGCCGGCGCGGCCCAGATCCATGCGAAGCCGTCCGTCGTCGACGAAGATTCGCGACCAAACGATCTCACCCGGCTTGGAAACGCCTTTGACGGTGCCGCCGCCGAGGCGGAAATACATTCCGGGCTGTCGCTCGCTGGAAGCGCTTTTCCAGCCCTCGGCAAAGTGAGCCGGCGGAACGGCTCCACTGATCAGAAACACCCAGACGTAGTCGTCAACCGTGCCGGACTGGTCCCAGTCGCCCCAGCGCATATCGTGGAGCGTATTCTCGACCGGTTGGCCCATCGCCTTGTGAACGCGGTAGGTCATGAGGCCGTCCAGGCCGGCGCACTCGTCGACCTCGTTGAAGTGGACCAGGGGACCGCCATCGTAGAGGACTCGCTTGCCGTCGCGGCTGGTCACGGGCGGACGCTCGCTGTTGTTCAGCATGCCTTCGACCAAGTCACTCGCCGGCAGGAGATCCTTAAGGCCCTGCTGGTATTGGATACCCACAACGCTACATCCGAAATCGTCGGCGATCCGTAGCGCGGCGACGTACATCTTGCACTGCAGCAGCACTTGTTCTTCGGTCAGATCCTTCTCGGGGTTGGGACCGTAGCAGAAGGTCATGCCCCGGTCCTTCAGCCACTGGTAGACGGCCTGGGCTTCTGCATCGCTGACCTGGGTGGTCTCGTAATACAGGGCCGATTGGCTCAGGCGTTCTTTGTACACGCCGGCCGGGTTCAGTAGTTCGTCCTGGATGATCGCGTTGTACATTCCCATGCAGCCCTCGTCGAAAATGCCGACGATTGCTTTGTCGTGGGCCAACTGTTGTGCCAGGGCTTCACCCAGTCGCTGCTCGGCCGAGGGAATCTTCACCTTTTTCAGTGGCGTAACGTGCCGGAGATCGTGACGCACCTTGCCATCTTCGAGCCAGCGGCGGAGGTTCTTGAGGAACGCATCGTCGGTGAAGTCTTCGCTCCAAAGCGTGGCGTACTTCTTGCCGGCCTTGGTCAGACCGCCGTTGAGATTGAGCATGCCGACCAAGCCAGGCCACGTTCCCGACCAATTGGCGACGGTAAGGATCGGACCCTCGTGGCTGAGGAGCCCGGCCAGAACGTGATGGGAGTATTGCCAGACCGCCTCGGCCACGATCACCTTGGCCTTCGGATCGATGCCGGCGAACACGCACATGCCTTCCTTCTGCGAGGCGATGAAGCCGTGCTTCTCGTCGGGCTTGTAGGGGTGCGCGCGAACCAAGTCGTATCCGGCTGCCGCCACCGCTCGGCCCAAGGCCTCTTCCATCTGGCTTTGGGCGGGCCAACACTCCTGGTTGGCCGACAGTCGCAGATCGCCGCTGGCTACCAGCAGCACCTGCTTCTTCTTCGCCTTGGGCGGTTTGGTGACGGTCGGGAGTTGGTACGCAGCCATAGTCCGATCTCCTCAGTTTCAAGGCCCGACAACAAGGATGAATCCCGCGGGGGTTGGGCGGAACTGCCCACTTCTCGGCAGTTTCGATATGATACCCGGCCGAATCGGCGCTGCAAAGGGATGGGGCCTCACAGTCCGGCCCGTGGAGGTAGCGGCAGTCGGGGGAACCGCCTATAATAACACGTCACCAGCCAACCACGGCTGGCCCGCCGACGTCCCCCCGTTGTGATGTAGTCTCCCGACTGTGTCACGCCCCCAGAGAGTTCCCTCCCCCTTCACCTTCCCACAGTAGCGAGGAGCCTGCCATGACTATCCGATCCATCCGGTGTGCGTTGTTTGCGGCGACCGTCTGGCTGTCGGCCTCGGTTGCCCTGGCCGCCGAGGCGCCGAAGGCCGATCTCTACGTCGCTTCGAATGGAAACGACGCCTGGTCGGGTACGATCGCCGACCCGGCCGCCGACGGCAAGGATGGCCCCCTGGCGTCCATCCCGGCGGCCCGCGACGCCGTGCGGAAGCGGAAGGCCGAGGGTAGACACGCCAAACCGATCCTGGTGATCATCCGTGGCGGGACCTATCGGGTGAGCGAGCCGATCGTGCTCACCGAGGCCGATTCCGGCACCCAGGAGTCGCCGATCACCTACGCCGCCTGGCCGGGCGAGAAGGTTGTGGTCAGCGGTGGCCAGCCGATCACAGGGTGGAAGAAGGGCGACGGCCCAATCTGGACCGCTCACATCCCTGGCGTGCAAAACAAGGGCTGGTACTTCCGCGAGATCTGGGTCAACGGCCACCGCGCAACGCCGGCCCGACTGCCCAACGAGGGCTTCTACCGCTCGGCTGGCCCCGGCGTACCTTACAAAGACCACCAAGAGGCCCGCAAGGATCCGAAGACCAAGGAGTCCATTCACTATGCCGACGAGAACATCAAGCCCTGGTCGAACCTGGGCGATGCCGTGGTGGTGGTCTACCACTCCTGGACCGCCTCGCTGCATCGGATCAAGTCGCTGGATACCGAGAAGCATCGCGTCGAGTTCACCGCACCGAGCGGTTGGCCGATGGGATACTGGGAGAAGAACCAGCGGTACTTCGTCCAATTCGTTCGCGAAGGGCTGGACGCACCCGGCGAGTGGTACTTGGACCGGAAATCGGGCGTGCTGAGCTACTATCCTCGCCCGGGGGAAGATATGACCAACGCCGAAGTGATCGCGCCGCGGCCGCAGGAGCTGCTGCGATTGGACGGCGATCCGGCTGCCGGCAAGTTCATCGATCACCTGCAGTTCAAGGGGCTTTCGTTCCAGCATACCGACTGGATCATGCCCGATGCACAGATGGTTGATGGACAGGCCAACATATCACTGCCGACCATGACCGTTCACGTCCGCGGCGCCCGCCACTGCGTCTTCGAGGGTTGCGAGATCGCCCATACCGGCGGTTACGGACTCCGGCTGGAGATGGGCTGTAAGCACAATCGCATCGTCCAATGTCATTTGTACGACCTGGGGGCTGGTGGTGTGCAACTCGGCGAGATGGCCCTGTCCGACAATCCGGCGGCGCAGTCGGAGCACAACGAGGTCGTCAACTGCTTCTTGCACGACGGCGGGAACGTGTATCCGGCGGGCGTGGGCGTGTGGATCGGTCGGAGTTCTCACAATACGGTCGCCCACAACGAGATCAGCGACTTCTACTACACGGGCGTGTCGGTCGGTTGGAGTTGGGGCTACGCGCCGTCCAGCGCCAAGGACAACGCCATTGAGTACAACCACATCCATCACCTGGGATGGGGCGAGTTGAGCGATATGGGTGGCATTTACTGTTTGGGCATTTCGCCTGATACCCGGCTGCGCTACAACAGAATCCACGATGTGCTTTCGTATTCCTACGGCGGCTGGGGACTGTACACCGATGAAGGCAGCACGGGAATCCTGTTGGAGAACAACATCGTCTATCGCGTTAAGGACGGTGCATTTCACCAACACTACGGCCGCGAGAACATCGTGCGCAACAACGTGTTGGCGCTGTCGGCCACCCGCGGGCAGATCATCCGCAGTCGTCAGGAGGAGCATAGCTCGTTCACGCTGGAGCACAACATCGTTTATTCCGACGGCGTGCCGATGCTGGGCGGCAACTGGTCCAACGGCAACTACACGCTGGCATCGAACTGCTATTGGGATGCATCGGGCAAGCCGCCCAAGTTCCCCGGTGATCTGACCTTGGAGAAGTGGCAGGAGAAAGGGCACGACAAGGGTTCCATCGTGGCCGATCCAAAATTCGCCGACGTGGCTAAGAGCGACTTCAGCATCCCGGCCGACTCACCTCCACGATCGATCGGTTTCGCTCCGATCGATGCAAGCACGATTGGGCTGACCGGCGCGGCCGAGTGGGTTCAGTTGCCCACGAAGTTCCCCTTGCCGGAAATGAAGATGCCGTAACGATCCGGCGAACATCGTATACCGGCACTATTACGTCAATCGTGCCCGGCGTCAGGCCGAGTCTCGAGACGCGGACGACGGTGCGATCCGCATTCGAAGGTCAGACTTCGTTCGCGTGGCGGATACTTTTGCGGCAGAGGGAGTCGGCCCAGGTCACGGGTTTGGCCGCAATGGCTACACCCGATAGGCTCGCACTTCATCCATCAGTCGGTTGGCCGTGTCCACGTCGGGAACACCGTCGAGCCGGTAGAGAACGCCCCCGGGGAGGTCATGGCGGCGGAGCCGGTCGACAAACGCATCGTAGGGAGCGAAAAGGCATACGGGCATGTCACCCACTCGGGCCTTCAGTTGGCCGATGAGCTCAAAGGAAGTGGGAAAGCCGACGTCGTCGGATAATTGAATAGCCTTGAGCCCGCGCAGCGATGCGGCCGCCTCGAGAAGGTGACGACCGTTGGCGTGAATGTGGATCACGCCGCCGTCGAAATGATCCATGATTCGCTCGGCCGGTTCCCGTCCCCAACGCTCGAAATAGGCCACCGAGGTCATGTGGAAGGGATCGAGGCTTTCGGACACGACTCGGCCGGGGAGCCACTGGGCGAAGTTGCTCAAGGTGCCCCCCTCCACCAGAGGGGCGGTGGCGAAGAAGTGTTCGTGGACACGCGCGTTGAGATCGAACGCGAAATCAATGGCACGCCGAACCATCTCGGGATGCTCGTCCAAGCTGAGGTACGTTTGCGTGGCACCGAGCAACTCGAATACGAAGTTCAAGGCGTCGATGAGAATGAAATGGCTGATGCCCCAGCGGCCGCTGCCCGCAGAGAGGAACTGGTCGACTTGGCGAACGTAGCGCTGCCACCAAACATTCTCGGGATCGAACTGAAGCCGATCGAATTCCGACCAGTCGTGCAACAGCGGTGGGACCATCGAGGAGATCCACCCTGTGGCCGGATCGGCCATGAACCGCACCTCGCCGCCGAGCAGGCCTCCGTACAGGCCCTGGTCGAGCTCGCTCAGATACGCCGCGGGCATGGAATCGTCCTCCAACGCGGCGCGCTGCTGGAAGTAGTCGTCCCAGAACTGGATGCGTTCGGCCAAGTCAGGATACCCACAAGGCCCCGGAGCGTGGGTTCGGGCGAATTGGGCAATCGCCGCACTGGGTACCGACATGGTTGCCAAGATGCGATCACCGGCTTGGCGTTCGTACAACGAGCGAAGCCTCTCGATCGTCGCTTCAGAATGTGGCTTGTAGCTGAGAGAGGAGGCATTTGTCATGGGATAGTTGCCTCTCGGGCGCGGCCCGATCAAGACAAACGCAATGGGTTGTCGCAATCGCTCAAGATTGCGGGACCCGACCCGAATTGCGTCGCAGTTGAGCCGTTCTCCGGTTCTTTGCGGGGCTGGTAGACTTCGGACAGACCGGTTGCGACAACCGATGCTCTTGGGAATGGGCGGTTGCCTGGATGCGACGATCCGGGGTGCCACCGGAATCGACCCTAGGCTCGATCGGTCCCCTAGGCGAGCACTTGATCCAGTTCGTTGCGGATCTGTTGCTGGATGGCACCCTTGAACATCATGGCCATCAGCGGCAGCTCGGTATCGATCGTCACTTGGGATGGTTCGATGGTAACCTCGGCGCGGACGTTGATGCCCAGTGTGCTGAAGGTGCAGGACAGCCGGTTTCCCTCCCACTGACCTTCAAAACCCTGAAGCTGATGACCGTGCTCCGCCTTGAGCTCGTCGAAACGGTTCTGCAATCGCTGCACGACTTCTTCTTCGGCCAGTTTGTGTGGGACTGCCACGGAAAGCTTGGGCATGCGCGTCTCTCTCAGGATGATCTAGGTACGTTTAGGTTACGAATCAGCGGATGCCCATATCCGCTTTCAATGTTTGAAGGAGGTCAACGGCTTGGCCGATCTCGGTCTTCTGGCGTTGGGGATCCTGCGGGATTTCCCGTTCGATCGTCAGGGGGCCGTCGTAGCCCATTTCCCGAAGCGTGTTCAGAAAGGTCTCGAAGCCCACGTCGCCTTGGCCCAAGGGAACCTCCGCGCCCCACTCCTTGCCCGGATTGGCCGCCCACTTGGCATCCTTGCAATGAACGCTGCGGACGAACTTGCCGACTTTGCGCAGCGCCTCGATCGGCTGCCCCGACCCGTAGAGGATCATATTGGCAGGATCGAAGTTGATAAACAGGTTGTCCCGGTTCACGTCGGCGATGAACTGCAACAGAGCATCGGCCGATTCCTGGCCGGTTTCCAGGTGAAGCCGCTGACCGTTGCGATGGCAATGGTCACATACTTCGCGGGTAACCTGAACGATGCCGGGGTAGAGCGGATCGGTGTTGTCGTGCGGGACAAAGCCCAGGTGCAGTGCGACGGTATCAACGCCCAACAGGCGGGCGAAATCGGAAATCTCCTTCATCTCCTGGGTCCGGGTGGCGCGGGTCTCCGCTGGAACCAGGCCCACCGTGCGGCTCACTGTGGGGATGTCGGCGTAGCTTTCTCCCTCGAAGCCGCCGAATACTACCGAAATCGTCACGCCCATCTCGCGCAGGCGAGCCAGAAACTGCTTGGCGGTTTCCTCGGTTCGCGTGCTCTGGTGCGGAGCATGAAGGTGAATCGTGGGGATGCCCAACTCTTGAACTACCTCTAGCTTGACCCCGAGACCGGCATCGATGCTGGCGAACACGCCAATTGGCCACTTTTCCACGGCTTTCTCCTCCGGCAAAGGGTGGGACAAGCGCAGCGAGCCCCACCGGAACACTGGTACCCTGGCGACAGTGACGCGTTATGCCGAAACATAACCTACTGGCCGGTAGAATACCCGAGATAGCGGGGCGGTTCAAGCATACCGTGAGAGGTCGGGCTTGACGTTCTCCGGGGTCTCATCGCTATCGAGATCGAACCACTCCTTCTTGAATTCGACCCGTTTGCCCTCGCGGACGGCCATGTTCGTGGTCAGTGCCACGACCGCGTCGACCAAGGCAACTTCCGGGCGACATCGGGGTGGCAACTCGTTGCCTGGGTTGCGGATCGCCCAAGCCCAGTGCTCCTCTTCCTCGGTGTAGCCACGGCTGACATCCTGGATGGCCTGGATGGTTACAGCGGCTGAGACTTGCGCGTCGGTAATCTCATCCGGAGTCTCGGCGATCTCGATCTTCACCGGCCGTTTCTCGTCCTTGGCCAGATTGATCTTGCCGAGCGTGTCCGACGTGCGATACAGAAGCGCCTCCTGTTCGCGTTCCAGCAGGAGTGTTCCCTCGGTGCCGAATACCGTCTCGCCGTAGCCGCCAAAACCGTTGCCGTTGATCGATGCATAGGCCACGCCGATCTTCTTCAGCCGGTCGATCGGGTGGTCGGCCTTGTAGCCCGGTGCAGGATAATCGAAGAGGCAGAAGACGTGATCTTCCACGTCGCGGTCGGGTGGAAAGACAGGCCGATTGCAGCCGCCGACGACGCTCAAGGGGTACTGCTTGTGGCCACCGTGCACGGCCGCAATGAAGATGCTAGCGGCGTCGAGTTGATGACTTCCCAGTTCGGCCATCAAACCGGCCCCGGTGCGGTCCCACAATCGCCAGCGGATGAGTTCCTCGATGGCCGGCACTTGGTAGACGACCTTGCCGGAGCCATCTTTGATCTCCTTCGATTGGTAGCCGAATTTGTCGGCTTGGACGACCTCGTCGGAGATCTGGGCATGGAGCTGCGCCAATTGCCGCTCGACGTTACCCACAGGCTTCCCCGCTTCCTTCAACTCACCAATCTCGGTCTCCAACGCCTTTCTCTTCTTGATCAACACTTGGGCCTGCGGGTCGTTGGGCTTGCACTTCTCAGGCAGCGGTTGTTGCCAGCTGTCGGTGCCGGGCAGATTGCCACGGTGCCATTGGGCACGGATGTAGTGGAGATCACCCAGCAGGCCCTTGGAGATCATGTCCACCGCGCTATCGTAGAGCACGTTGTAGTGGCGCTGGTGGCCGGTGACCAAATGCAGTTTGGCCTGTTTGGCCATGCGTGCCATCTCTTTGCACTCGTGGACGCTGTGGCCCATGAGCTTCTCGGTCAGCACGTGCAGCCCGGCCTTCATGGCGGCGATCGCCGCCGGGGCGTGAAGGTGAAGCGGCAACGCGATGATCACTGCCTCGAGATTGTCGTCCTTGGCATGGGCGATCAGCTCTTTGTAGTCGCCGTAAACCTTGACGTTCTTGCGGGCCTCGTCCTCGGTCTTCCAGTCGTATTTGGACAAGAGGCCGGGGCGGACCTTTGCGGCCGTGGGGCTGTAGCAATCGCCGTGGAACGCCCGGTAGACGTTATAGGGCCGAATGTCGGCAATAGCCTTGACCTGGATGAACTTGGGGTTGATCGCGCCCAGAAGCACGCTCCCCTCGTCGCCAGTGCCGATCAGGCCGACGCGAACCGGCTCGGAAACAGAGTTGCCGTACTTGAAGTAGTACGAGCCCAGGCCATTGCCGGAAGCGAGTTTCTGCTCGATTCCTTTCTGGAGGAATTCGCGGCGCATCAGGGGGCTTCCGATGGCAGCGCGGAAATTGGCGATTCCGACTGCCCTTTGTTCCGGAGTCAGGTTCATCGTGACTAGCCTTCTCGTTTATGTTCGGTTGCAGTTGGCTCTTGAAGCTTTGCCCGGGGCCCACTTGGACCAGGCGTTCAAGCGTACTTAGAGAGGTCGGGTTTGATCTTTTCCGGAGTCTCGTCGTTATCGGGATCGAACCATTCTTCCTGGAACTCAATCCGCTTTCCTTCGCGGGCGGATGCGTTGGCGGTCAGGGCGATGATTGCGTCGCCCATGGCCACCTTGGGATGGCAGCGAGGCTGATTCTCGGGGGCCGGGTTGCGGATACACCATGCCCAGTGTTCGAGCTCTTCGGTGTAGCCGCGGCTGACGTCGGGCGCGGCCGACTTTTCGGCGGCCGCTTGCGGCGGTCCACTGGCCTGGGTATCCATGGTGGGGCCGCTCTTCTTGCCGGTCTTGACGGTGCTTGGGCCCGCGTCGCGGAAGAGCATCACTTCCTTCTCGCGCTCCAGAATGAGCGTTCCCTTCGTGCCGTACACGATCTCGCCGTAGCCGCCGAAGCCGTTGCCGTTGATAGAGGCGTACTGAACGCCGATCTTCTTCATCCGCCCCACGGGATCCTTGGGGTTGTAGCCCGGTGCCGGGAACTCGAGCAGGCAGAAGACGTGGTCTTCCGTGTCCCGATCCGGCGGGAACAAGGGACGTGTGGCGACCGCCGCGACGCTCAAGGGATGCTGTTTCTTTCCGCCGTGCATGGCCGAAACGAAGATGCTGGCGGCGTCCAACTGGTGACTTCCCAACTCGGCCATGAGACCGCCGCCTGTGCGATCCCAGAGGCGCCAGCGAATGAGCTCTTCGATCGCGGGCCGCTGGTAGACGACCTTACCGGAGAAATCCTTGATATCGCCCGCTTGATAACCGTACTTCTCGGCCTCCACGATTTCGTCGCCGATTTGGGCCTCGACCTGGGCGATCATGCGGCGCACCTTGTCGATTTCCCGCCCCTGGGCCTTCGTCAGATCCCCCTGCAAACGCTTCAACTGCTTCTCGAGCTTGTCGTGCTGTTTATCGTCCGGCTTGCAACGTTTGGGCATCGGCTGCTGCCAGCTATCGGTGCCGGGCAAGTTGCCGCGATGCCACTGGGCGCGAATGTAGTGGATGTCGCCGAGGATGCCTCGCTGAATGGCTTCCATCGCCTGGTGGTATAGGATGTTGTAATGCCGCTGGTGACCGGTGGCCAGATGAAGGCCCGTTTGCTGGGCGACCCGGGCCATTTCCTTGCACTCGTGGACGCTATGGCCCATGAGTTTCTCGGTGATCACGTGCAGCCCCGCTTTCATGGCCGCGATCGAGGCAGGCGCGTGCAGGTGCAACGGCATGGCAATGATGACGCCTTCGATCCCATCCTGCTTAGCGTTAGCCAGCAGGTCGTGGTAGTCGCCGTATACCTTCACGTGGCGTCGGCCTTCCTCTTCGGTCTTCCAACCGTATTTCGCAAGCAAGCCCGGCCGGGCCGCCAATGCGGCGGGGCTCGACTGATCGCCATGGAAAGCGCGGTGAATGTTGTAGGGGCGAATGTCGGCGATGGAACACACCTGGATATAATCGGGCGTGATGGCCCCCAACAGCACGCTGCCTTCATCGCCCGTGCCCAGTACACCGACTCGGACCGGATGGCCCTCGGCCTTCCTGTAACCGAAGTAGAAGCCACCCAGGCTGCCGGCGGAGACGACGCCCGCGGCGAGGCCGCCCTTGAGGAAATCGCGCCGGCTCAGGTCGCCCATCGCGGCGCGAAAGTTCTCCTTGCCGGATTCTCGTTGCTCGGGAGTAGGATTCATATTAGGCAAAGCCTCTCTTGGGGTGCTTATACGTTCTTATCAAAGTAGGCTTCCAACGGCCGGCCGAACCAGCGGTAGAGGAAGAAGTCCAGGCCGCCCCACCGTCCCACTGCCGTCGTGGCCAACATGAATACGGCGACCATCTCGACGAAGTTCTTGTCGACGATCAACGCATGGCCCACGACCTCCGGAGCCGGCGGATAGATGCCCGGCCACGGCGGCTGTGTCAGCAGCACAGAGATCAGAAACGCTCCTCCGCCCAGGCAAGCCAACCGCGTGCACAATCCCAGCACTAGGCAAAGCCCAATGGCCGTCAATCCGTACGTGACAGCCATGTCCAACGCCTCGCTCCGGGTTTGCACGAAGGGCAGCGGCACGGGAAGCTTCTGCGGGCCAGTGACCAGATCGGGCAACATGCCGATCGCCTTCTGGTCTTCTCCCAGCAGGTTCCACATCGCCATGCGGTAGTCGCCACCCATGGCATCCAACTCCTTGAGCCAGCCGTTTGCCTCACGGCGCAGGTCCATCTGACGGTCCCACGCGCGCTTCTTCTGGAACGCGGCGCCGTTGTTACCTTGGGTCTTCTCGGCTTCGAAACGTTCCAGGCTGCTGTGATAAGCCAGGATGTCTTCCTGGTTCTCCTCCAGGTACTGGTGCAAAGCCTTCTTATATTGTTGGAAGAGTTTTTCAATTTGAGCCGTCTGCTCTTTGTCGGGCTTGTAGCGTTTGATCACTTGATCCTTCAACGCGGCCCAGGCTTGCAGATAGGCATCACCTTGGACGACCTTCTTGTCCTTGACCGTCGTGACGGCCAATCGCTGCCGGCCGTCAAGATCAGGAAGCATGGCATAGAACAGCGGCGCCGCCGGACCCTTGGCTTGGCTCAAGAAAGGCTCCGCGGAGAACTTGTCCGCGTTGGTAATCTTCCAGACACCTTCGTAGAGAAAGTGCCACCCAATGGCCACGCGCAGGACGACCAGCATCACGACGGCAGCCATACCGATCTGAAATTTGTTGCCACTCAAGGGAAATTTCCTTCTCGTATAGGACCAAGCTCAACCGCGCCCGTGGTAAGGTGTGACCGCGGCCCAGGCCAGTGCCTGGAGACCAGAGGATCAGGCCGCGTACCAGGTGGGAGACCGCCAACGGGTCTGGTTGCGAGTGCGGTGCATCCAACATCGATTTTAATCGCTTTTGTTGCGGTAAACCACACCCTCAGACACTTTTCGCATTCTCGCCGACCACCGTGGATGGACCGACGGCCAGCCCTGTGGCCTCGGCTGCTGATAGAACGTAAGCTCCGGCAGACGATTCTGGCCGAACGAACTGCCTCTTCAGGAGGGGTGATTTACCCATCGGTGGTCCCTTCCTGTCGAAAGAGGTGGCATCGCGCCGTAACCTCTTGATGCTCGGGGACCGGATCGGGCAAAATGGCCGGCTTGATAAGCCGCACTGAGCACTGACAAGGGATGCGGCCCTTCCAACCGATTTCCGTCGGCTATTTCCCTCGTTTCCTCG
This sequence comes from Thermoguttaceae bacterium, assembly GCA_963674835.2. Classification (GTDB taxonomy): domain Bacteria; phylum Planctomycetota; class Planctomycetia; order Pirellulales; family Thermoguttaceae. The sequence continues at coordinate 2,656,754 of CAXXKC010000003.1, read as the reverse complement.
CGATCCAGGACTGCCTGTCAATGCGAATCGTTCTCTGCTATCCCGTTGAGGCCCGTCACCGTGAACAAATCGCCCAGGCGGCACCATGGGCAGAAGTCGTCGACGCGGGACAGGAGGGAATCGCCGAAGCACTATTCACGGCGGACATCTTCTGCGGTCATGCCAAGGTCCCCGTCGATTGGGACGGTGTGGTGCACCAGGGGCGTTTGCAGTGGATTCAATCGTCGGCCGCTGGGATGGATCATTGCCTCGTGCCCTCGGTCATCGCCTCGCCGATTACGGTGACCAGCGCCTCGGGCGTGCTGGCCGATCAGGTCGCGGAGCACACGATCGCCCTGGTCACTGGATGGCTCCGCAGTCTGCCCGTCTTTTTCCGGGCCCAGCAGAAGAAGGAGTTTATTCGCCGGCCGACTCGCGATTTGCACCATAGCACCGTAGGTATCGTCGGATTCGGCGGTGTAGGACGGCGATTGGCGCAATTGCTAAGTCTTTTCAAGACCCGAATCCTGGCCACCGACTTATATCCGATGGATAAGCCGGACTGCGTGTCGGAATTGTGGCCGGCCGACGACCTTCCTCGTCTGCTGGCGGAGTCCGACATCGTGGTCTTGTGTCTGCCGCTGAACGGGTCGACGAAGGGGATCTTCAATGGGTCGATCTTGGCCAAGATGAAGCCGGGGGCGCTCTTGGCAAACATGGCACGCGGCCCGCTGGTGGTCACCGACGACCTGATCGCCGCCTTGGAATCGAAGCATCTTGTCGGGGTCGTCATGGATGTGACCGATCCGGAGCCGTTGCCGCCGGAGAACAGGCTGTGGGACCTGCCCAACGTGATAATCACGCCGCACGTTGGCGGCCAGGCCGCCAGCCGCATCGACGACATGACGCGGATGTTCTGCGAGAACCTGCGACGTTGGAAAGCCGGTGAGCCTTTGGTGAATCGGCTGACCGAGAAGCAGTTGGGATTTCCAATCCGCGGAGCCGGATACCCATTGTGGGTGGATCTTGTTGGTAAGCTAACGTAGGTTTCGTGCGCAGCGCCCGCCTCCCGGCACTATCTGCCGATGTGCGGATTTCCTATGGACGAAACGCGTGGGCGGGCTCTAAGATGGCGGCTGAGTGCCCGGGATCGATGACTGGGCCGTGGACCAGAGCCGATACCAACATGTGCACAACGACATTTCAGGACGGGAAGGCCACCCGAACCTGGGGGGGCAGCGCGGCCGCCCATTGCTCCGAGGCGTTGCTCGATCGATACAACGAGCTCGCCGGCGCACCGCGGATGAGTTGGACTGTGCACCACCGACTCATTCGTCCGTTGGGTGCCGGGGGCCAAGGGATCGTGTACCTCAGCGAGCGACGCGGAACCGACTTGTTCACGCTGCCGATCGCACTGAAGGTGTTCTCGCCGGAACGCTACGAGAACGAACTCGCTTACGATGACGCCATGGGCCGAATTGCCCACGTGGCAGCCCATGTCGCGCAAATCCAGCAGGATAACTTGCTGGACGTTCACAATTGGATGGACCTCCGTCGCATCCGCATGATGGAGATGGAATGGGTTGATGGCTACGACCTCAGCCGACTGCTGACCAAGAAGATGTACGATACGGTTCGCAGCCGAGTGACTTTCGAGCGATGGGCCTACATCAACCAGGTGATCGTGACGGGTGGCCGGCTGCAACCCCGGCTCAAACCGGGCGTTGCCATCGCCATTATCCGCGACTGTCTCGCTGCGCTGGCGGCGCTCCATCGCGAGGGAATCGTGCACGGCGACCTGAAGCCGTCGAACATCATGCTTAAGCGGACGGGCAACGCCAAAATCATCGACATCGGGTCCGCATTCGAGTTGGACAACGCTCCGCCCATCCGCACGTGTACGCCCGCCTACTCCGCCCCAGAGGTCTTGGAGAACCGCGAGTTCACCGCGCGTTCCGACTTGGCCAGCCTGGGCTATGTGCTGGTGGAAATGCTCGCCGGCATGCCGCCGTTTGACGGCTGCACCAGTTATCACGAGCTTCTGGAGGCCAAGCGTTTCTTGGCGCAGCGCCTGCCGCACCTTCTTCCCGAGGAAGTCGTGTGCAACGAGTTGCTGATGAACTTCTGCCGCGGGCTGATCGCTCCGGATCCCTTGCGGCGTTTCCCCAGCGCCGAGGCCGCCGATCTGCTGAAGGAGGCCGGTGCAGCAAGTTTCCATCGTCAACTGGTCAAGGGAGACTTGGCCAGCGAGTACGACAACGAGATCCGCCTCTGGCTCCACGAAGTGGGCGAGTTGGACTGAAGATCCGCTCCCACGGCGTCTCCGCAGCACAGCCACCCTCAGCCGCAACGGTCATTTCTCCAGCGGCGGCTGACCATCCCGGATTCAAATCGGCGACTCAACCCTCAGAAGCGAATCTTCGTCTTCGGCAGTGCAGCCTGCAGCTTGGCAACGCCGTCGGCGGTGGCCTCGGTGAACTTGATGTTCAATGTCTGGAGACCGGTCAAGCCCTTGAGGGATTCAAGGCCTGTGTCGGTGACGCCCGTCTCTTCTAGATCGAGGCTTTCGAGCTTCGTCAGGCCGGCTAGTTGTTTCGCACCCTCATCGGTGACTCGGGTACCCTTCAAACTTAGCCACTTGAGACCTTTGAGTTCGCCAAGGTCCGGCATGCCCACATCCGACACTTTGGTGTTCCAGAGGTTGAGCCACTCGAGTTTGGGGAAGGCCTTGAGGGCCCCAAGTGCTGCGTTCCGAGTGGTGGTCTCGGAGAGGTCGAGCTTCTGAAGGTCCTTCAGGTCCGTCAGTGCAGCCAAGCCGGAGCCACTGATCGGGGTGTCGCGGACCGAGAGACGCCGGAGATTGACCAGCGAGGCGAGGTTTTCCAGGCCGCTATCGGACACATAGGAGCATCGGAAGATCTCCAGTTCCTCAAGATGCTTCAGAGCCTTCAGGTATTCCAGTCCGGCGTCGGTAACGCTCGTATCCTCCAGATCCAGGGTCTTCAGTTTCGGCAGCGCAACGATCATCTCCAACCCCTCGTCGGCGACGCCCCGATTGCGGAGCTTCAGCGTTTCCAGGTTGGTCAGCTTCTGGACGTAACTGAGTCCCGAGTCGGTGATGTAGTTGCAGCCCCGGAGATCCAGGGCGCGGAGCTTCGTCAGGCCGGTTAGGTGCTCGAGTCCCTTGTTGGTGAAGTTGTTGTATAGCAATTCGAGGTTCTGCAAGTTCGATAACTTGCCGATCTGCTCCAACGCCTTGTCCGTCAGGCTGGTACTGCGTCGGATGTTCAGCGCCTGCAGCTTCGTCAGGCCTGCCAGCACGGGTGCCGCGTCATCCGTGATTCCCGTGTTTTCCAGCACAAGCTTCTTCAGTTCAGGGAACTGCTTAAGGTGGGCCACGCCCGCGTCGGTGATCTGAGCCCCCCACACTTGCAGGCTCTGGAGAGCCGGGAAAGCTCTGGCAAACAGCTCCATATCGGCGTCGGTCGTCTGACGATCGGCCAGATTGATGCCGACAACGCCGCCCGCCTTGTCGCGTTCCACAGTGCCGCCGAGGTACTCGATCCGCTTTAGCGCCGCATCGACCGCGGCCTGGTCGACGGCCGGTTTTGCGGCTCGGGCAGGTTTCTCGGCGGGTTTCTTCTCGTCGCCGGGCTTTGCGGTCGCCGCTTCACCGGCCGCCTCCGGTTGGGTCGGCGGCGCCTCCGGCGCCGATGGCTTGCAGGCGACGATCCAAAGGACACTCGATGCCATGAATACCCAAGCCCAACGCCTCATTTCACGTACTCCTTGCAAGATTCGGGTTGCGCGACGGCCCAAACTTTCAGCGTAGCGAAGATGCCTCGCGGACGCAAACCCTGAACTTCGACTCGCCCACCCTATTCCAATGGAGGCGGCCGCTCCCCCCGGCGCGGTGCGGAGCCTGTTCGGGAACGGGCTATCTCCCTGGCAAGAAAACTTGCGGTGCGATTGACACCGCGATATCGTAATAAGCAGATCGTGTGGTCAAGATGCGTACCCAAGAAACCGCACCAAAAAATCCCTGAGGTCAAGGAGTTTACGCTATGTCGTTCCAAACCAATCGTCGCCGATTCTTGAAGACGACCGCCGTGGCCGGCATCGGCTTTTGGGTGGCTGGCGGTGTCCGGGGACAGGAAAGCAAGTCCCCCAACGAGCGAATCGCCTTTGCCTCCATCGGCGTCGGCGGCAAAGGTTCCAGCGATTCGGCAGATGCCGGGGATAGCGGTGACATCATCGCCGTGTGCGACGTCGACGACGGGCAACTGCGGGCTGCAGAGAAGCGTTTTCCCAAAGCCAAGAGGTACAGCGATTTCCGCAAGATGCTTGAAGAGATGGGCAAGAGCATCGATGCCGTCACGGTCAGCACGCCGGACCACGTGCACGCTCCCGCCTCGATCATGGCCATGAGGATGGGCAAGCACTGCTTCTGTCAGAAGCCGCTCACTCACACGCTTCATGAAGCGCGAATGATGGGGAAGATTGCCAAGGAAATGAAGGTTGCCACGATGATGGGCAACCAAGGAACCGCCAACAGCGGCGTTCGCAAGGCAGCCGCCCTGCTGAAGGCCAAAGCCCTGGGCACCGTCAAGGAAGTCCACGTTTGGACCAACCGCCCCATTTGGCCGCAAGGAGGACCGCGCCCGGAATCCGACGTCAGCAAACTGTCGCCCAAGGACGCCGAGAAGTTCAAGAAGGAAAAGGCCAATGTCCACTGGGATCTTTGGATTGGCCCCTCACCCTATCGGGAATTCGCCCTCGGTTATCACCCGTTCGCCTGGCGCGGATGGTGGGACTTCGGTACGGGCGCCCTGGGCGACATGGCCTGTCACACGATGAACATGCCGTTCATGGGCCTGGACTTGGTCGATCCGGTCTCGGTCCAAGCGAAGACCTCCGGACACAATCGGGACAGCTATCCCGCGTGGTCGGTCATCACCTACGAGTTCCCCGCCAACGATTGGCGGCCCGCCCTGAAGCTGATGTGGTACGACGGCGGCCAGAAGCCGGCTAAGGAATTGATCGGCGGCAAGGACCCGGTCGGCAGCGGTTGTGCCATTGTGGGCGACAAGGCCACGATCTATTCGCCCAACGATTACGGCGCCGAGTTCGATATCATCGGCGACGTGACCCTCCCCGAGGTCAAGTTCGAGAAATCGCCGGGCCACTTCGACGAATGGGTGCGGGCGATCAAGACTGGCAAGCCGGCCATGTCGAACTTCCCCGACTATGCAGCTCCCCTGACCGAGACAGTCCTCTTGGGTAACTTGGCTGTTTGGGCTGCCGACAAGGGCGACGGTCCCAAGGTCGAGTGGAACGCCGAAGACCAGACCGTCAAGAACATCCCCGGCCTTGAGCCGATCATCAGCATGAAGTACCGCGAAGGCTACAAACTGTAGTCCGCCGCGGAAAACTCCGAACCTCACCCACCGCGAGTGCCGAACAACCTCGGCGCTCGCGGTCTTTTTTCGCCATGGACAAAGTGGACGCGACGGATCGGAAAACGTACCGGGGGAACGAGAACACTGCGGCGTGATCTCAAACCGCCACCATCGTCCCGCCTCTTTCAGTCCTTAATCCCAGCCTTCTAATCCCCGTTATCGAGGTAGACTCTCCGTCCTTCGGCATGGCTTTTTCGGGCCTGTTCGACGATCGCCATCGCACTACAGGTATCTTCCAGGTCGGACGTCTTGCGGACCAGGCTCGTCACCGACCGGAGAAACTGGGTCAGCAGGCGCTCGCCGACCGGGCGCTCGCTTTCGAGCGATTCCTGGTGCCGGCCGGCCTCATCGAACCAGACCAGCGTCGACGGTAGATCGACAAACGCGATACCGTGACGGCAGGAGACTTGCAGCGATGCCAGAGGTCGATAGGTGATTGCCTCATGCCATCGGCCCGGTATGTAGCTTCCACAACTGATCTGGGCGACGGCCCCGTGGGATGGCTGCTCTGGGTCGGGAAATCCGAGGCTCATCATCTGATAGTCTTCTTCCGGGCTCTTATTCTCGTTTCGGTGAACCATTCCCGTGACCCAGCCGGGCGGACTGCCAACGACGTACCGGCACCAGTCGACCAACTCCACCAATTCCCTGGCCGCCGAATGGCAGCAACCGTTGCGAACAGCCGCATTGCCGTGTCCGTTGGCAGGCAGCCGCCGGTGACAGAACAGCAGTTGGGGCGGTCCCAGGCGTGTGGCGATGAGCTCTTTCAATCGCACGGTGGCAGGGCTATGCCGCCGGGCAAACTCGGCCATAAAGGCAATCCCGGCATCCTCGACCTGCTTCTGCAGCCGCCGCGCTTCTTCAGCAGTAAGATTCAGTCCGGCACCAAGGTAGACGGCCTTGCCCGCCGCACACGCCGCCAGGATCGGAAGATGGCCGTACCACTGTGTCGACAAGACGAGCACCGCGTCGATGTCTTCCCGGCTGGCCAGCACGCGAAATCCGTCCACTGGTACGGCGGAGAACTCGGCGGCGGTCATCTCCGCTCGATGGCCAACCTGTTCGCAGACGGCGCGGACCTCGTAACGGTCGGCCAAGGCTCGCAACGCCGGGCGATAGCGGTTGTCCCAACACTCTCCCAGACCGATCAGGCCGATTCGCAACTTCATGATAACTCTTCTAGGTGGATTGGGAGGCGCGGGTCCGAACCCATGGAGGAGAACATTGAGTCCGGCGAATGTCTGCCTCCAGATTATATCGGACGAAACGGCTCCTGCTCAATGATTGCGGCCCCGAAGTGACTGTCAAAACGTCACTTACGTTGGCAGGTGGTATCCACACAGGCCACAGGTCGGCGATGGGGCTGTGATTCTACCTGGCGGACGAGCAGTTTAGGCAGTAAAAAATGTGCAAAGTATCTATTTCGCGCAAATTCTGCTGGCGCTCCTTGTAGGAAAACTCCGCGTCAATAGACTAGTTGACCAGCCATTCTCTCAGCCGCGACACCACGCGAGGCTGGAGCGGCGAAGACGGAGATTGTTTGGATCGTCCCTGAGAACGGAGGAGAGAGCTAGTGACGAGTCTGAGTTTGGCTGTCATCGTGCAGGTATCGCTTCTGGCTTCCGGTGAGAAGACCTACGCCGAAGCCCATGAGCAAGTGCTCAAGTCGGGGCAGCCGATGGTTGTCATGGTCACCGCCGACTGGTGCCCCGCGTGTCAGACGATGAAGTCCACTGTCATTCCGCAGGTCCGCCAACGTGGTCTCTTGCGGAGGGTGATTTTCGCGATCGTCAATGTGGATCGCGACCAGGAGTTGGGCCGCCAACTCATTGCGAATGGCCCCATACCGCAATTGCTGATGTACCGACGTACGCCCGATGGCTGGCGACTTCGCCGGTTGGTGGGCGGCCAAAGCACGACCACGGTCGAGGAGTTCATCAACGAGGGAATTGAACTGAACGATCGCACCCAGAAGGAGGCTACACCGAAGGCGCCTGCACATCCGAAGGTCAGCCAGAAACAGCCCGCCACCGCCGGAAATCCCGGGAAGGGCTGAAATCGGCCCTGTATGCTCAGCGCGGCACAGCCGAGAGTTTGATAATCAATGCTGCCAGCTCGCCCGCCTGGAAACAGTTGCCGGGCGAGCCGTCGCGCTAGGCCAGCAGACTGTCTCAAAGGGACCGTTCCGGAAGGAAAACGCTGGTTCAGACAGAGGTTCCGTTTCAGCCTGGCCCGGAATCGCGCTGCGAAGCGCTGCTGGAATCGGCCAGTTGATAGCGGCGGATCTTGCGGTCCAGGGTCGATCGCTCGATTCCCAGGATGCTGGCCGCGCGGCTCTTGTTCCAGCCCGTGTGGTTCAAAGTCGCCGAGATGTGCAACCGTTCCATGTCTTCCAGCGAGCACGGGTTGAAACTCCGCTCGACTGGCGGACCCATCATCGTGTCGCCGGCCGTGGCCAGATTCGAGAGAAGCAGGTCGTCTTCGTCGATGAACTCACCACGGCACAAGACGATCGCCCGCTCGATGACGTTCCGTAGCTCGCGCACGTTGCCGGGCCATCGGTAGCGAGTGAGCTTCTCCATGGCGCGGGGCGTGTACCCGCGGATCTTGCGACCGGTCTCGGTAAGGAACTTCTCGAGAAAGTGGTTTGCCAGCACGGGAATATCGTCCGGCCGTTTGCGCAAGGCAGGAACGATGATCTCCAACACCCGGAGACGGAAGAACAAGTCGCGGCGAAAACGGCCTTCTGCGGCGTCTTTTTCCAGGTCGCGGTTCGTGGCGGCGATCACTCGAACGTCGACGCTTACCGGCTTGCTGCCCCCCACGCGCTCGAAAGGATGGCCTTCCAGCACGCGCAGAAACTTGGCCTGAATGCCGGGGCTCATTTCGCCGATTTCGTCCAGCATCAGCGTGCCGTGATGAGCCGCCTCGAACTTCCCGATCTTGCGCTCCGTGGCGCCCGTAAAGGCACCCTTCTCGTGGCCGAAGAGCTCACTTTCTAGCAAGGTCTCGCTCAAAGCGGCACAATTGAGGCAGATAAAGGGCGCTTTGTTGCGAGGACTCGAGTAATGCACCGCTCGGGCAACCAGTTCCTTGCCGGCGCCGCTTTCGCCCCGGATGAGTACGGTCGCCTTGCTGGCGGCCGCTCTTGCGATCTCTTCGGTGATCTGACGCATCTGTGGGCTGCGGCCGATGATCTCGCTCTGCACGCCCAGCCGCTCGCGCAGCTCTACGTTCTCACTGCGAATGAGCATCAGATTCTCGGCCAGCTCTTCGCGGCGGTTGAGATTGTTCAACGCGACTGCCACCGTATCGGCGACCGCCAAGGTGAATTCCAGGTCGTCGGGGTCGAGCGCGCGTCCGGCGTCGGTCGAGTATAGGTGGATGATTCCCAGCATCTCCTGGCCGTGGCGCACGGGTGCGCAAATGACGCTGGTGGCCAGGATCTCTCCCTGGCTGTTGCGGCTACCCAGTGTGCTGTCGCCCATCACGTTGCGAGCCAGGACCGCCTCCTGCTCTCGCATGACCGTGTTGGCCAGGAAAACGGATACTCGATGATAGCGCTGCTCGGTCAGCGTGCGCGCCGCGATAAGCTGGAGCCGCGAGGCATCATCATTCGACCGGGTGTCGCGCGGAAGCATCAGCAAGGCGGCTGCATCGGCCTGGGTGGCCTCGAACAAACCGGCCAGCGCAAGTTCGGCCATTTGTGCCGCCTCAGAAGCCTTGGTCAGCTCGAAGGCCAATCGGCACAAGTTGGCTGCCGCGTGGCCGGCCCGCGATACGCTTCCTTCCTCCTTCTCCCGCGGTCCCGCACTGAGGAAGTGGGTTTGTCCGCGACGATGTGTGATCGTCGTTGGCTCATAGTCGCCCAGGATGCTGGCTTCGTCGTCGATGCTGGCCGACGCGCTCGTGCCGGCGATCTGCGGAGCATCCGACGCGTCGGCGAAGCGGCGCGTGGCCGCCACCGTATCGGTAAACGCCTCGCTCAGATTGTGAACGAAAACCAGCTGTGAACGGCCGATGCGAATTAGGTCGCCCGCTTCCAGGGGCCAGTCGCCCTTGAGCAACTCCTCCTGAACCACGGTGCCGTTGCGGCTGTCCAGGTCGCGGACCGTCCACTGCCCCTCCGACACGAACAGCTCCGCATGGTTGCGGCTGCAACGATCATCTTTGATCACGATCTGATTGGTCGGAGCGCGACCGATGGTCACCGCTTGTCCAGGCACCAAGCGGAAGACATCGGTCCATTTGGAACCTTCTCGTATGACCAGGTACGCAAGCTCCGGCACAATGACCCCGTGAATCGTGAGATGGAAGAACTCCGCCGACCCTGGGGGCAGGGCTGGCGGCTGCGCGCGACAAGGCAACACCCCCTTCAAATTACTCGGCAGGCCGGGGTTTAGGCAAGAAGGACAGTCCGTTTTTTCCTTCCAAAGAGGGGCCGGTGAAACCCAACTACACCTCACGCCCGGATCATCAGACGGGCCGACGATTCCCCTTGGCGGCTGTTCGGGTGATAGGCAACCCTCCTCAAGAGGAGGCACGGGATTTTCCTTGCCAAACCTTTTCCCCCAGACTACCCTTTCCATAGTAATGACGCGGTAAGCCGCTTTGGCGGTCCCGGTCTGCGCAGCCAGGGCGGCCTGGTCGAGAAAGCGTTCAACAGGGGACGGCTCTTCCGGCCCTTTGATCTACTCAGGAGACATCGTCATGTGTGCTTCGCGCCCTACCACCGCCCGGGTCATGCGGCGAACCGGTCTTTTGGTGCTTGTGGCGGCTCTGCTTCTGGCAAGTCAAGCCGTTGTTCAGGCCCAGAATAGCACCGGTTCCACGACCAACACGAGCACGAACTTCGTCAACGGTGCCGTCGGGGGAGTATCCATCGATCCCGGCGGAATGCTCAAGAAAGCGGCCGTGGACGAGCAAGGAGGACTGGCGGCACTGCGAGGCTTGACATTGGACCCGGTGCCGGGCGATTTCACGGTTGCATCCAAGATGCGGAAGATCTCGCTGCGGCGACTGGAAGACAAGATTCACCGGCTTGTGGAACTGAAACAGCAGTTGCCCGATTCCATCCTGTTTCTGGCCGGGCTGCAGCAGATTCACTATGTGATGTTCTATCCGGAACAGAACGACATCGTCCTGGTTGGACCTGCAGAGGGATGGAAGCTCAACCCGCGAGGCGCCGTCGTCGGTCAGACGACTGGCTGGCCGGTGATGCTTCTGGACGACCTGCTGGTCGTTTTGCGCCGAATGGACGATCCACCGCGCAGCGTTATCAGTTGCTCGATCGATCCGACGCCGGAAGGGCTGCAGAGGCTGAAAGTCTTCAGCAAATCGCTTCGCGGCATGAGCCCGCAACAGGCGGCGGCCGGAATTGAACAGCAACTCGGTCCGCAGTCCATTGCCGTTACCGGCGTACCCGACACGAGCCATTTTGCCACGGTGCTGGTCGCTGCCGACTACCGTATGAAGCGCATTTCGATGGGGTTGGATCCGGCACCCATTCCCAACTTCCCCGGATTCATGGACCTGATGCGGGGTGGTGGCATGGGGATGCAAAACATGTTGCCGCGATGGTGGCTGACGCCGAATTATCAGCCGCTGTTGCGTGATGTCGACGGCTTGGCTTGGCAACTCCGTGGCGGGTCGGTGAAGGCCATGTGCGAGAGCGACTATCTCGACTCCGCCGGTGTGCGTCACCAAGGCGGGAAGGCCGGCGCGCCTTTCCAGCGGTGGGCCGATCTGATGACCCAGCGATATAACGAACTGGCCCTGGCCGATCCCATCTTCGGGCAATTGCGCAACTGTATGGATCTCTCCGTGGTCGCCGCGCTAATCGCTCAGCAGATGGCTACCGACAAGATCAACTGCGATTTGCCCTTCCTTTCCGGCGACACGGCGTTGCCGACGGCTCGCTTGAATGCTCCGCGACAGGTCGACTCCAACGCGAGTCTGGTACACGCGACCCGCAAGTGGATGATTGCCGCCGGCGGTGTGTCGATCAATCCGTGGGCTATCATCAAGAGCGTGGACCAGGACAAGGAGCTCGCCGAGGTCCGCACGAAGATGACCTCCGTGAACGCTACGGCCTGGTGGTGGGACTGACCCTGTGTTGGGAAGCGTGGGTCAACCTTCGCTCCTATCCGTGTTTCGAGCGTACGTGCGGCACCAACGCTGAATCTCATCCAGCGTTGGCGGCACGGTGCTCGTCGGCTGTTGTCCTCAGGCGCGGCTCATTTCGCGGCCAACTTCTCGTCTCGGAGATAGACTGTTTTCGTATCTCCTGCTTCGAGAACGACTTGCCGATCAATGATGGTCTTGCCGTGCACGAGATGAATCCGCATTAGGCAGGAATCGCCGGGGCTCATCCTCATGAAGTAGACCCGGCGGGGGCCCATTGATCGAGTGGGTCTGTCGTTGATCGTGATCTCCGCCGACTTCTCGACGTGAAGCACAAGCCATCCTCGATCTTCGCGCGATACCGTGTTTGGTGGTTCCGGCGCTGGCCGCTGAGCCGTTGAGACGGCTCGCACATTCCCGGCCCCGGTTTCCGACGGCACAGCCGTGTTCGGAGCTTGAACGCGAGCGACCGTCCGCACCGTCTGCTTCGCCTGGTTGGCGCTTACGCCCTCTTGCGGAGCCACAGGTTGATGGGGTGGCTGCAAGATCGGGCCATGTGGCGCGGAGGTCATTGGAGTACAGGTGATGGGACCGCAGGTGTGCGGAGTACACGTGATCGGGCCACAAGTGTGCGGGGTACATGTATGCGGGCTACAAGTGATCGGACCACACGTATGTGGAGCACATGTATGCGGACTGCACGTGATGGGACCGCATGTATGCGGGGTACACGTGTGCGGACGGCACGTGATTGGGCCACAGGTGATCGGACCGCATGTGTGCGGACTGCACGTGATCGGTCCGAACGTGAATCCGCACAGCCCCGAAGCGGCCGCCTCTGCGGCAAGAATTGCGACGATCAACAGCGACATGAGGAAACGCATGGGTGGCCTCCTTCTACAAGATCGGGTCACACTCGGAATGTCTTCAAAGACCAGCTCGCGTAGGGAACGGAACTGTCGCCGCCGAGTAGCGGCTATTTTGGACAGCTTAACCGGAAATACCCGAACGACTCATAACCTGTCGAAGTGTATCGAAAGACCTCGTAGTGTTTGCAGAAGCTCTCATGGCGAGCGATCGCCCAGTACTCTGTGTGAGTGTGGCCACTGGGCGACGTGTAGTACGACTGGACGTACAGATACCACGGACTGCTGTTCACGTGGCGCAGCTTTGCCAGATACCACGCGCCTCCACAACAACCTGAATGGCCGCCCCACAACCAGTAATGAACCGTTCCAACGCTGCCGATCAGGTGGAACCTTGCCCGGCTGCCCGACAGCACGTACTTGGGCCAATCGGCGCCGGCGGCGGCCGCTTCGCCCGGCGGGGAAATCCCAGCAGGCGGAGCTTGAGCCAATTCCTGTGCACGACATGCCCCGGTTAGCAACGCGGCATGAACAAACAACGGAAGCAGAAACCCTCCAACACCAAGAAGTCTTCGCATGATAAGTCTCCTCAAGGTGGCAGAATGTGCAGACGGAGGCTCTGAAAAGACGTGGGAAAAGTGCCCCCCGACAAATATGTATTGACAACTAGCTCGCTGATATGACTACCAGCACCATAGATAGTTGTCAATGCACCCGCAGGGTGGAATTAGCAATGGCGGCTGGCCACTGCATATCCCGCAAAGCACCCAGCATTACAGCCTCAAACAGTTGCCGGGTAAGGTAGTTCGGTATGCCTGGGGAGCACCAAAAGGCCGGAACCGACCGGCCGATGGGGGTGGGGAATAAGGCCCGCGGGATTCTGCAATTGGGCTCGGACGCCTCGAGTTGTCACGTCTGGGCTGGGGCGGTTGGTGAGCCCAGGGCCACAACTGTTGGCCAGACAGCGTACCCGTCTTTCCCGAGAAGAGGTTGTCGGTCAGCGATGGCGTTCAGTACATGCCCAGCTCATCGCGGGCTTCGTCGGTCATGCGGTCGGGCGTCCAAGGCGGACTGAGAACGACCTGCACCGTTGCCTGGCCGATCTCGCTGAAACCCTCCAGCACGTCCTTGACTTCGCGCACCAATTGTGGGCCGGCGGGGCATGCAGGGCTGGTCATGGTCATCTTCACGTGCACGTCGACCTTGTTGCCCGCCGATGTAAGGGCCACCTCGTAGATCAGCCCCAGGTCGACCACGTTGATGTAGAGCTCTGGGTCGTGAACCTGTCGCAAGGCGGCGTAGACGGCGTCTTCAGAGAGGGACATGAATCTGGCGCTTGGTTGAGTGAAGCGGACGTCACTGATCGTTGAGGCGAACGAGCACGTCGTCACCGACGACCTTGACTTCGTGGGCGACCGTGTCGCGCGTTGCCGGCATCGTCAGGACCTTGCCCGTGCGGATGTCGAACCTGGCACCATGGCGAGGACAAACGATCGTGTGATTCACCAACTCTCCATCGGCAAGCGGCCCGCCGTCGTGCGTGCACACGTCGTCCAACGCCCAGAACGTTCCCGACACGCGGAACAGCGCCACCAACCGGTCATTGACCTCGACAACCTTCTTGCCGTGCTCGGGCAGGTCGGCGATTTTGCACACTGGTACGAACTGTGTCGTCTCACTCATATTCGCGCACCCTCCGGCCAATGGCTCCCCCGAGCACCTCGCGCACACTGGGAATCGATATACGGTCGAAAACCTGTTGGAAGAAACCGGCAACGATCATGCGGATGGCTTCCTTGCGGGTCAGGCCGCGGCTGCGGGCGTAGAAGACCTGCTCGTCGTCGACGCGGCCTGCCGTGGCACCGTGCGAGCACCGGACATCATCCGCCAGTATTTCCAGGCCGGGAATCGAATCGACCCGCGCCGTGTCGGTGAGTATCAGGTTGTCGTCGCGCTGATAGGCGTCGGTCTTCACGGCATCCTTGTCCACGCGGATCATGCCCCGCCAGACCAGGTGCGACTTGTCCTGCAGCGCTCCTTTGTACAGCAAATCGCTGTGGCAATTGGGTGCCGCATGATGCTGAAGCGTGTGGTAGGACAGATGTTGCCTTCCCTGGGTGAACATCACCCCGTTCACCTCCGCGCCTGCACTGGGCCCGACCAGGGCGACATGCTGATTGACCTTGGCAAGGCGACTGCCCAGGGCGCCGATCGTCCACTGAAGCTGGGCGCTCCGCTCCACGATCGCCTTCTGATGCGCGACGTGCCACACGCCCGAGCCCCAATTCTGCAAGTTCACGTATCGGAGTTTCGCACCCGGGCCGACGAAGATCTCCACGGCTCCGGCATGCAGTCCGGATGCCTCAGGATCGCTGCTGGCGGTTTCGGCCAACAAGGTGGCCTCGGCTCCTTCTTCGAGGACAATCAGGGCGTGGCCCAGATCCGTAGCACCGGGCGACAGGCACGAAAGCATATGCAGCGGCTGTTGTACCACGACGTTGCGAGGCACATAGAGCAGTGTTCCGCCCGACCAACACGCCGCATGCAAGGCGGAAAACTTGTCGTAGAGCGGATCGACGGCCTGGGTCAGCCTGGGACGCACCACCTCTTCGCGCTCGACCGCCAGTCGGTCCAAGCTGTCAAACAGTACTCCCCGCTTGGACCACTCCGGCTCCAACTGCGTGTGCAGATCGCGCCCGTCAAGTGTGACCGTGCGGCCGCCAAGTTCGAGTCCCTCGGCTAAGACCGACCGAGGCGGTACCGTTTCCTCGGAGGCCACGGCCGGCAGCCCGAAGCGATCCAGCCGCAGCATCCGAATGTCAGTGCGGCGCCATTCTTCCTGGCTTGTATCGGGCATGGGCGTATTTGCGAAGTGCTGCCATGCCTCACGACGCCGATCGACCAGCCACGCCGGCTCACGGCGCGCGTCGAGAAAGGCCTGGAAGGTTTCTTGAGTGAATCCGAGTTGCAGTGTCGGTGCAGTGCTCATTGCAGGTACAGAAGCAGAGTCTGAGAAATGGGAAGCCGGGAACAGGAAGCAGACGCTGAGTGCCGGAAGCCGGGAAGCAATGTGTGACGCACGAGAGCAATGCAAGGAACCTGATCTGCACCATCCTCAACGGCTGCTTCCCGAACCGCAACCTTCGAATTCACCCTACCGTCCCCTCCATCTGGAGTTGGATCAGCCGGTTCATTTCCACCGCATATTCCATGGGTAGCTCCTTGACTAGCGGCTCGATGAAACCGGCCACGATCATCGTGCTGGCTTCGGCCTCGGTCAGCCCGCGACTCATCACATAGAAGAGCTGCTCTTCACCGATGCGCGACACGCTGGCCTCGTGGCCGACGGTCACGTCTTGCTCTTCCAATTCGATATACGGATACGTGTCGCTACGGCTCTGCGGGTCGAGAATCAAGGCGTCGCAAACGACGTTCGATTTCGATTTCTTCGCGCCGCGCTCGACCTTCACCAACCCGCGATAGCTCGCGCGACCGCCGCTCTTGGAAATCGACTTGGAGATGATCCGGCTGGCCGTGTGGGGAGCGCAGTGGACCACCTTGGCCCCGGCGTCCTGGTGCTGACCTGCGGAAGCGAAAGCCACCGAAAGAATCTCGGCCCGTGCGCCCGGTTCTTTCATATAGACCGCCGGATACTTCATGGTCAGGCGGCTGCCCAGGTTGCCGTCGACCCATTCCACCAGGGAATCGCCGTACGCAACGGCCCTCTTGGTCACGAGGTTGTAGATGTTGTTGGCCCAGTTCTGGATGGTCGTGTAGCGGACGCGCGCGCCGCGCTTGGCGATCACCTCCACGACCGCCGAATGGAGGCTCTCCGTGCTGTACATGGGAGCGGTGCAGCCCTCGACATAGTGGCAGCTTGCGCCCTCGTCGACGATGATCAACGTTCGCTCGAACTGGCCCATGTTGGCCGCGTTGATGCGGAAGTAGGCCTGCAAGGGAAACTCGATATGCACGCCGGGCGGTACGTAGATGAACGACCCGCCGGACCACACGGCTGAATTCAACGCGGCGAACTTGTTATCACTCGGTGGGATGATCGTGCTGAAGTACTCGCGCACCAGGTCGGGATGCTCGCGGACCGCGGAATCCGTATCAGTGAAGATCACGCCACGCTCGGTGAGTTCCTCGCGGAGCGACCCGTAGACGACTTCGCTCTCGTATTGGGCCTTTACGCCGGCCAGGTACTTCTTCTCTGCCTCCGGAATACCGAGCTTGTCGAACGTCCGCTTGATGTCTTCCGGTACGTCGTCCCAGTTCTTTTCCTGCCGGTCGGTGGGACGTATGTAGTAGTAGACGTCCTGGAAATTGATGTCGATGTTGCCGCCCCAATGTGGAACCGGCTTGGACTGGAAGATCTTCAGGCTATCCAGCCGGAACTGGCGCATCCATGCCGGTTCGCCTTTGATTTCCGAAATCTCCGCAACGACGCGCTCGTCGAGCCCTTTCCGCGTGCGGTAGACGTAGTGTTCCTCATTGCGAAAATCGTACTTGTTGATTTCGCCGATCGGTTCAGCCGCCGGCGACGGTCGAGTCAAGTCAAGAGCCATGAGTTATCCGAAACCCCTCTACCAAGAGGATGGTTGGCAAGTCTTGCCGCAGGGTTCGCTCGTCCCCACGCTCGGGGAGAGTCTGCGGGGCAAGAGTCACAAGCGCGCTTCGCTAGGCTTCGCTCAGCGCAGTCCGTTCCAAATTGGCTTCCATGATGCGTTCTTCGGCGGCCGCTTCCGGAAACGTAGCGCGGATTCGATCGTAACCCTGCTTGTGGAGTTCGGCCGCCAACTCGGGACCGCCCGTCTGCACAATGCGGCCGCCAAGGATGACGTGTGTGTAGTCGGGCCGGTTGTGTTCCAGCAATTGTTCGTGGTGTGTGATGATGAGAATGCCCATTTCCCTTCCACCGATCTCGGCGATGCTATGGCTGGCCAACCGTACTGCATCCACGTCCAAGCCGCTGTCGGTCTCGTCGAGAATGGCGAAACGCGGCCTCAGGATCGCCATCTGGAGGATTTCTGCCCGCTTCATCTCGCCGCCGGAGAAGCCGTCGTTCACATAGCGCCGGGCGAACTCCGGGTCCATGCGAAGCTGGTGCATCTTGTCGCGAAGCTCCTGGCGAAACTGCCGCATCGGAATCAACTCTTCGCCTTCTTTGCGCTGCGGGTTGCGAACGTTTGTGGCCGCGTGGCGCAGAAAGTCGGCCATCTTCACGCCGGGAATCGCCACAGGACGCTGGAAGGCCATGAAGACACCCATGCGAGCGCGCTCGTGCGGGTCCAACTCCAGCAAGTCGACGTCGTCCAGTAGAACTTGTCCTCGCGTCACCTGGTAACCGGGATGGCCCATGATCGCCAGGCCAAGCGTGCTCTTGCCCGACCCGTTCGGGCCCATCAAGGCGTGTACCTCGCCGCGACGGATCTCCAGAAACACTCCCTTGAGGATTGGTTTGTCTTCTACGCTAACATGCAGATCGACGATCTTCAGGCTGCTTTGGCTCATGAAGGCTTGACTTTCTGGTGATGAAAGACCGGCTTCACTTCCGACACGCGGACGAAGCCGGTGTGGTGTGGTACGGGTAATTGGTCGTCGACTTTCGCGCCGACCCGGCCCAGCGCGCTCCACCTGCCAGCCGCCTCGGGTGCGGCCTGCTTGGCGATCTTGTGCCCTTGGATCTTCTCCTGCAATCGCATCAGCCCTTCGAGGAGAGCCTCGGGACGCGGCGGGCAGCCGGGTACGTACACGTCTACCGGTACAACCAAATCGACTCCCTTGACCACGTGGTAGCCGTACTGGAAGTACGGTCCACCGCCCAGCGTGCACGCGCCCATCGCGATCACATACTTGGGCTCGGGCATCTGGTCGTACAAGCGTCGCAGCCGACTGGCCATCTTGTACGTCACCGTTCCGGCCACGATCATTAGATCCGATTGACGGGGCGAGGGACGAAACGCGCCGGCGCCGAAGCGGTCCAGGTCGAACCGGCCGGCTCCCACCGACATCATTTCAATCGCGCAACACGCCAACCCAAAAGTCATCGGCCAAAGGCTCGACTGCCTCGCCCAGTTGATGGCCTGCTCCAGCGTCGTCGTCAGGACACCTTCTTCCAGGCGGCCTTCGATCCATGCTTGTGTCATGGTCCGGATCGTCCTCGGTTTCCAGGGGGTTTCCCGGTTCTCCTTGCCGACTTCGGCATTGAAAGGACCGCCGGGGAATGCATGTCAAGGCAAACCCTTTAGTATAGTGGTGTTCTCACTCGGCTGGAACCGGCAACACGAGGCCCCGTCCAGCCGGCATTCCGCCAATTGCAGACCTTGCCCGAGCAACTCGGAAAAGAGGATCTTCTCCAACGTGCAAATGGTTCGGTCATTCTCGGCCAGTTCTGGGTACGGGCAGGCGTGGGCCGTAAGCACGGGTAGTTGCCCGTCCTGCTCGACGGTGAATGGGATCCGGCGCTGGCCCAAAATACGGCTGATCGACCTCATCCGTTCGGTGGTCGTCTGGCCTTCCATTTCCCTGCCGTACTCGCTCGCCAGAGCCTTGATGACCCGCCCCAGCAGCACACGCCGCGTCTGCAGGTCCTCAATGGCTCCGATTTCCCGCCATAACGCCAAAGCCAGATCGGTGAAATTCGATCCGGTCAGACGCAGGCCCTTCTGTGTCAACTGGTAACGGTGTTTTGGTCGTCCCCGTCCCGCTCGGACGGACTCTCGCTCGATGAGCGCCTGGGCCATCAAACGGCCGAGCCGCTGCCGGACGGCAGTAGGGGTGACATCGAACAACTCGGCCAATTCGACCACGTCCATTGGGCCGTTCGATCGCAACAAGTCGAGCAGTTCGGCATCGGAAGTGAGGGCCGACGTACTCATCGTGTTCGCCTCGCACTCTGCCCTCATTGACATCCACGAGATAATATCCGTCGCCATTAATTTTGACAAGATATACTGTAAAAAATATCCTCCAGATGAGGATGTTCGTTGTAAAGTATTTTGTGTTATACTTTTGCGGATTTCGCCTCTGCGCGGCTTGGTCGGCGGCGTCCTGGACATTTGGATGCCCGCCTCGGCGTCAGGCCAGTCGGCCCAACACCCATACCTCTGGGGAACATTATGTTGATCGACAGCGTTTCCTGCTAGAATCGTGACATCTTGTACCTACCCGGAATGGGGAGACCCTTTTACGGAGTACTAAGCGCGATGAGCCAACCTCGGACCAAAGAAGCATGGGCCTCGCGAATGGGGGTCATTCTGGCCGTGACCGGTAGCGCCGTGGGGTTGGGTAACTTCCTGAGGTTCCCCGGGTTGGCAGCCAGATACGAAGGCGGGGCATTCATGATCCCCTACTTCATCGCCTTTCTGCTGCTGGGGCTTCCGATCGCTTGGGTCGAATGGGCGATGGGGCGTTATGGCGGCACCCACGGCCACAACTCGTCTCCGGGAATTTATCGGGCGATCTGGAAGAGTCGTTTCGCGCCCTATGCCGGCGTGTTGTCCATGCTCATTCCGGTGATGATCTACATGTACTATGTGTACATCGAGGCATGGTGCCTGGCCTACTCGGTTCGCTACCTGTTCGGACGCATGAATCTGGGCCTGGATCCGGCGAAGTATACGCTGTTCTTCGACCATTTCGTCGGCAAGGGCGGAGACGGCCAAGCCTTGACGACGCCAGGGGAAGGACTCCTCGGCTCGGGCATCTTCTTTCTCGTTATCTGCTTCGTGACCAATTTCGTACTGATCTACCGCGGTTTGTCCAAGGGGATCGAGTGGTTCTGTCGCTGGGCCATGCCCGCACTCATTGTCTGCGCCTTGATCGTGCTGGTTCGTGTGCTAACGCTCACGCCGAGTGAAAAGGTACTTCAGGGGCTTGGCTTCATGTGGAATCCCAGCACCGAGAACATCACGATTTGGCAGTCGCTGGCCAACCCGAATATGTGGCTGGAGGCGGCCGGACAAATCTTCTTCTCGCTGTCGGTTGGGTTCGGCATCATCATCACCTATTCCAGCTATCTGAAGCGAGACGACGACATCGCACTATCGAGCCTAACGGCGGCCGCGGGCAACGAATTCTGCGAGGTTGCTCTGGGCGGGTTGATCACCATTCCGGCGGCGTTCGTCTTTCTGGGGCCCTACGTCATCGAAACGGCCAAGAAAGGCGAGTTGACTACGTTTGCGCTCGGGTTTGTGACCCTACCGAACGTGTTCAACCAGATGTTTGCCGGGAGCTTCTTTGGCTTCTTGTTCTTCTTCCTGCTGTTCCTGGCGGCCGTCACAAGCTCCCTGTCGATGCTCCAACCAGCGATCGCCTTGTTGGAGGAAGGGTTGGGGCTGGGGAGGAAAGCGTCGGTGGCCCTGCTGGGATTCATCACGGCGGTCGGCGCGGCGTTTGTGGTCTACTTCTCCAAGAACCTGATGGCTCTGGATACGCTCGATTTCTGGATCGGATCGTTCGGCATCTTTCTACTGGCCACCTTCCAGGTAATCGTCTTCGGCTGGGTACTCGGTGTTGACAAGGGATTCGAAGAACTCAGACGCGGCGCCGAAATCCGGATTCCGACCTTCGTGAAGTACATCATCAAGTACGTTTCGCCGGTCTACATGCTGGCCGTGTTCGGCGCCTGGTGCTACACGGAGTTCTACAAGAAGGGCGACCGATTGCGACAGATCCAAGAGAATTGGGTCGTGCGGGTATCGATCGTATTCATCGTCATCGTCGCGATCCTCTTCATCCTGCTGATCGCTCAGTCGGTAAAACGATGGCGCATTCAAGAGAGCCAGCAAGGCGAGATGAGGTGAGGCCATGACAACAGGTGGCTGGATCGTGATGTTCCTCTCTGTGGGCGGCGTGTCGTCCCTGATGCTCTGGTGTGTCTACAAGGTGCTGTCGACGCCCGGCTCGGAGACCCATCTCCATTCTCAGGCCGATATCGAGCCGCCCGACATCGAGGAGGAGTAGACCGCCTGCCCAGCGTTTCTCAGCCCCTTTTGTGCGGCAAGGAAGCCGTCGACTGAATCTCCTCACAGGACAAGTTGTCAGCCCGTTACTCGCGGGAAATCGCGCTGGACCACGGCCAGGAACGCCTCGGGCGTCGTCACCTGTACGACATTGTTGCGAAATGCCCGCGCACCCGGATGGCCGTGAGCGTAGCAACAGGCGTAGCGGCGCATCAGCAAGCTGGCACGGCGGGGGCCTAACCGATCGCAGAGCAGCCGGTGGTGGTACAGCAAGAGCTCGCGTTGTTGCTCGAGCGTCGGGTCCGCCGGTATCGGCTCACTCTGCATGGCCGCTTGTATCTGGCGAAATATCCATGGCCTGGCGAGTCCCGCGCGGCCGATCATCACACCGTCGACGCCGTAGGTCCGGAAAGCGTCCAGTACGGCCGGCACGGAACAGAGATCGCCGTTGCCGATCAACGCCATACGTTTTAGGTGCGGTTTGATCTCGGCAATCTTCTGCCAGTCTGCCGTGCCGCGAAACATGTCCTCGGCAGTGCGGCCGTGAACGGTCATCGCCGCCGCCCCGGCTCCCTCGATCGCCTGCGCAACTTCGATGGCATTGATTGCGTCGCGCGTGTAGCCGAGGCGGATCTTGGCGGTCACGGGTGTGGGATGGCAGGCTCGCACGACGTGGGTCACGATCTGGCCCACCCGATCCGGATCCCGCAACAAGTACGAACCGCTCTTGGCCTTCCTCGTCACGCGTTTGACCGGGCAACCGAAGTTGAGATCGATCACACTTACGTGAAACTCGTGGACCAGCCGAGCACCGGCGGCGGCGAGCGACTCCGGATCGTTGTCCCAGATCTGGGCAGCCAGCGGTCGCGGCTCGTCCTGTACGCCCCACAGCCGGTCCGGCAGCTCTTGGCGACCTTCGCTGTGAAGGAAGCCGCATGCGTTGATCATCTCTGTGGCGGGCAGGCCCACCCCGCCGAGCTGACGAACGATCTGCCGGTAGGCATGGTTGGTGTATCCGTCCATTGGTGCTTGGAGCACGGGCGGGTCGATCACGAGCGATCCAATCCGCAGTGGACGTATCGACGAGCCAGGATGAGAAGACGACGCCGTAGGCATGTACGCTAGTCTACTGCTGCGAAAACGATGACGCAAACGGGGACGATTCGGCTGCCCGAGACGCGGATGCCGGCCTATAATGGAGCTTTGTCGATCGGTCCGGAAGCCGGAGCTTGAGCATGAAAGATACGTTAGTACCCGGGGTGACAGGCGAAGCGCGGCTCCGGGTGGTGAGCGAGAACCTGGTGAGCTATCGCCGGCCCGAGGGGCCGAGCGTCTTGTCAACGCCTTGGGTCCTGTCGATCATGGAGGGCGCTGCGTACAATGCGATTCGCCCGCACCTGGATCCGGGCGAGTCGTCGGTGGGTGTCGGCTTTGATTTCGAGCATCTGGCACCCACGCCTGCCGGAGACACCGTCGTGGCGACCGCCGTGGTCACCGCGGTAGAGAAGAACCGTGTCCTTTTGGACTTTCAGGCCAGCGACAGCCATGAGTTGATCGCCAAGGGAAAGCACGTGCGGGCGATTATCGACAATGCGCGATTCCGCAAGCGGCTCGACAAAAAGAGGGCGGAGACAACCTCTCCGCGCACGGCTACCTGATCACGAGCGTCTGCACGATCAGGTTCGCCGGAACGTTTGCGGGCAAGACGGCCAGAGCGTAACTGGCAATCGACTGGTTGTACTCGTTCACAGCGTCCAGCAGTGCCAACGTCTGGTCGGCCTGCTGACGCGTGCAAAGAAGCACACGATCGATGGGGCTCTGCCCGCTCCGAAAGCTGGCCATCGCGGCGGCCCGAGCAGCATCGGCGCTGACCACGGCGGTCGCCCGCTCCTGCAGACTCTTGTCCAGGGCGGGAATGGCGCCAGCCAACCGACGGACGGGCCACTCGCGGCCAAATGCGGCCGGCTGGGCATCCAACTTCAGCGAGTACGGACCGGCGTGGGGGGGCGTCGAAGGCAGCAACCAGGCGCTGTCTAAAGGTCGGCCTGCCAGGGCAGTCAACTCGAACTGTGCGACCAACATCTCCACACGCGCCGACAACGCATCGCTCTCGCAAGCGAGCTTCTCCGCTCGCAGTTGCAGCATGTCCAACGCTCCGGAGGGCGCCAAACGATGCTCCAGTGCCAACGGTTCCAGCTCCTGGAGCAAGTCGGCCATCTCGCGGTCTACCTGGTACTGAGCCGCCTTCTGGCACACCGCCCAGTATGCATCGATTACCTTGCCGCGACTGGTGACGGGGGCTCCGCTCAAACAGTTTTCCAACGAAGTTAACTGCGAGGCATCATCGGTTGAGCCCTTCTCCCGATGCAGAGAATCCGACAGCTCCTTCGCACGGACCGCAGGCGCCATATCGCCCAATGCCGGATAGAGGGCAGCCGACGGCGCCGCGCCCTTTGCCGGATCGATGGCCATCCTGCGAGTGGTGCGATTCAGGGGAACCGCTGCGGCCGCGTCGGCATCTTCGGGCAATCGAGCGGGCTCGGAATTGGCGGGGCTCGCCTCCGATTTGGACTTGGGGCGAGGCGGAGCCAACGTCGGCTGGCCCGGCCCAGCCGCCGCTGGTGGGCTTGCTGGTGCTGTCTCGGTATGCGAGGCCGGCCGCACCCCGAAGTCGGCTGTCGGCAGGCTATCGGGAACCGGCGTTAGTTCGGCCGACGTGTTGGGAGGCGCTTGTTCCGACTTGCCGGAGCGAATCAGCATTCCTACTAGTGCTGCACCATAGGTGCCCGGATGTGCGATGGAGAGGACATAGTCGGCAATATCGTGATTGTACCGGCAAACCACGGCAATCCACGCCCGACGCTGAGTGCCCAACTGGCCCATCGCCGAAAGCACGGCGGGGAAATCCAGCGCCGCTCGCCCGTAAGCATCGATCGCTCCTTCCAGGGCATCTTCCGCAGCGTGTACTGCGTTGGCGCGAACGTCGATCGCGCGGCAGCACAGCGGCAGCGTGCGGTCGATCAATCGGAGACGTGCGGGAAAACCCTGGATCGACGATAGCCGCTCGTACTGCGTTCGGTACGGACCAACATGGGGTGCGTCGCTTGGCAAGGGCAGCGGAGTGCCCGGCGTCAAACCGACTGCTTCCGCCAGATCAGCTTGAGCGTCAATCGCCGCCGCTTCTGCTGTGTGCAGCGCCGCGGCGGCCGATGCCTTGGCGGTCTCCAACATCGCGGCGTCCTGTGGGTGTGCCCGAAATTGCAGGATCATCGCGTTTTCATCGAAGCAGTAGTGATAAACGGCGATCGCTTCGGCCAGCCGCCAGTAAGCGTGCGTGATTTCGGCTTGCCGCCGTCGATCGACTGCGGCCGAGAGTGCATCGACCAGCGTCAAGGCTCGGCCGTTGATCGCGCCCTTGGCCGGCAGCGTCAGCGCTTCGGCCACCATCTCCGGCGGCATCGGGCGATGGCCCGCGGCCGAGATGGTCTTTGGAGTCGGTGGTGTCGCCGTCTTCGGTGGTGTTGCCTGTGGACTCGGCGTCTCGAACGAAGGCGCCTTTGCGGCCGGCGCGGCGGGTGCGGGAGAACTCGGAATCGTTGCCGGTGCGCTCGGCGTGACAGGTGGTGCCTTCGGTGGCGGAGCGGCAACACTGGCCTCGGCCGACGAAGGCCCAAACGGCGGTATTGGCGCCGCGTCAGCCCCTGCCGATAGCTTGACGGGTTGACTGTCTTTGAACAAAGGCATCGCTCCCGCCGGTGCCGGCTGGCTTGCCGGTGGCTCCGATGCCGCCTGTTGGACTGGGGCAGTCGCCGGTGCAGTGGCTGCGGCCGGGGCTGTGGGCGAAGGAGCTGCCGCTGCCGACGGGGCTGGGGCCAACGCAACCTGGGCGACCAGAAGCTCGATCAAGGCTATCCAAATCGAAGGCATGAGATACACCTTGGGGGGGGTGGTCCAGGGGGGTGGTTGTTTGAAGCGACCATAAGTTGACATTTCCTCGCTGATGAGTCAATCCGAGCCGCCGAGCAAGACGGCGAGCCACGAGGCAAGCAGACAACCTGCCAAGCCGCCAGGCACGACGACTGGTTTCAGACGAGATGGAAGGTGGCCGCACGCCTTCGTGCTCAACACACCTTCTGGATGGGGGGATCTTCCAAATCGTCGCGGTCCGACGGATGCCACAACGGAAGACCCTCCTGGAGTCGAGCGGCGAGAACCTCCAGCTTCTCTTCGGTACCCGGCATGGCGTCCGTGCCATCGAACTCGTTGGAGGCGACCTCCGCCGGCTCGAAATCCCACAATCCCAACCTGATTGCCTCTAACACGGATTTTGGCACAGAACCGCTCCTTCTACGCGTACGGACTCCCATGGGGTGGTCGACGGAAACGTCTGGAAAGAGGGGGAGAACCCGAATGCCAATCCCGACCTTTGGGCAGACTGAGCCACACCTGAAGCGATCAGTATTGGGCTATCCTTCATGTTTGTCAAGCAATTGTCGGTTATGCTATCGGCGTACTGCCTGATGGGCCACCCCAAATTGAGCCGTGGTTTCTGGGTTCCGAAGCCCGGACCCGCCCCGGCCGGTTTCTGAATACGATCGACCATTTACCACGCCCCACGGGCTCACAGCGGCTTGCTCTGGCCCGCTATTTTGGGCCACGGGACTTGATTTTGAGACGAATTTCCCTTTTGCTTACGCGATTACCAACCACAGATGCTCTTGCGATGGCCGGACGTGATCGACCGATCGTGAGAATGGGTTAGTGAGCGTGCCTGGCACGGCCGCATCGCCGATGTTGCTTCCGCCCGATCGCCGGGCAAGGGAGAATGCTCCCAGATGAATTCCGAAAGGCAGATTGATCACATGGCGCACGGCCACGCCTCCCATTCATCCAGTCGATTTCTGATCGCTGCGATCCTCGTGATCCTTGCTCTCTACGGAGTTGCCCTCCTGGGCGGATATCCCCAGAAGGGGACAGAGATGGCCACGGCAGCCACAGCGCACGCGGAGCACGCGGGAGCCGAATCACATCAGGCCGAAGCGACGCCGCACGCGCACCAACAGCCGCAGCATCCGCCGTTGTGGATGATCACGCCGTTTGTGTTGCTCTTGCTGGCCATCGCCGTGATGCCGCTCATTCCCGCGGTAGAGCACTGGTGGGAAAGCAATTTGCATCGATTCTACGTGGCGGCCGCACTCGGCCTACTGACGCTGCTCTATTATCTGTTGCTTCACGAGATTCCCGTCGTCGCACACTGGCCCGGCCATGCCGTTGTGGAGAGCAACCTGCAAGGAATGAATCTCGGTGTGACGGGAACCGTGCTGCTCAACGCGATTATGGCCGAGTACATCCCGTTCATTCTTCTGCTGTTCACGCTCTACACGGTCACCGGCGGGATTCGCATCGAAGGGGATCTGGCGGCCCATCCTCTGACCAACACGCTCTTCATCGCCACCGGTGGTCTGCTGGCCAGTTTCATCGGCACGACGGGAGCGGCGATGCTTCTGATCCGGCCTTTGCTCGAAACCAACGCCGAGCGACGGTACGTCAAGCACACCGTCATCTTCTTCATATTCGTGGTATGCAATTGCGGCGGATGCCTGTTGCCGATCGGCGACCCTCCCTTGTTCCTCGGATACCTTCAGGGAGTCCCGTTCTTGTGGACCATGTCGCTGTGGCGAGAATGGCTTTTCGTCAACGGCGTTCTGATAGCCGTTTACTATGCGTGGGACCGTTTGGTCGCCTATCCAAAGGAAACGCCTCGCGACATTATCCGCGACGAGACTCGCATTCGCGGATTGAAGATATCCGGACTATGGCCAAACGCCGCTCTGCTGGCAGGAGTCATTCTCTCGGTCGGGATGTTGGACCCCGGCAAGCCATTCTTGGGTACCTCGTGGCATCCCTGGCTCTACCTGCGCGAAATGTCGCAACTCGTCCTGGTATTGCTGTCGTTGCTGCTCGGCAGCGAAGCGATTCGCGTAAGGAACAGTTTCAGCTACGGGGCAATCCTGGAGGTCGCGGCGCTGTTCTTCGGCATCTTTATCTGTATGCAGGCACCGCTGGAAATCCTCAATGTGCGCGGCCCCCACCTGGGACTGACCAAGCCCGTGCATTTTTTCTGGGCGACCGGAACGCTCTCTTCCGTGCTCGACAACGCACCGACGTACGTCGTGTTCTTCGCCACAGCCAAGACACTCGGTGGCTCCCCCCTGGTCGCTGGTGTTAGTGCGTCGCTTCTGACGGCCGTGAGCCTCGGAGCCGTCTTCATGGGAGCCATGACCTACATCGGCAATGGGCCCAATTTCATGGTCAAGGCCATTGCCGAGAAGTCGGGTGTGCGTATGCCGAGTTTCTTCGGGTATATGGTCTACAGTTGCCTGATTCTATTGCCCCTGTTTTATGTGACCACGTTCTTCCTCCACTAAGCAGGGCCCATCGCCGGAATTTGCGAGCCAACGTGACCTACCTCACCATCGAGACGAGCACTCAGCTGGACGAATACTGCCGACAATTGGCACACACCCCGTGGATCGCCTTCGATACCGAATTCGTGGCCGAGCAGACCTACCGTCCCGTATTGTGCTTGTTGCAGGTGGCCACCGAAGAGGGGTTGGCGGTTGTCGACCCGCTGGGAATTCCGGATATGACCCCCTTCTGGCAAGCAGTCGTTGCGCCGGGACACGAGACCATCGTACATGCGGGCAGGGGCGAGTTGGAGTTCTGTTTGCGCGCCGTTGGACAATGCCCGGCTCGGCTGTTCGACGTTCAAATCGCCGCCGGGCTCGCCGGCATCGAGTATCCGGCCGGATACTCGACCTTGGTCTACCGTGTGTTGGGGCGCCCCCTGCGCAGCATGGAAACACGTACCGACTGGAGGCGTCGGCCGCTCTCGGATCGTCAACTCGAGTATGCCTTGGACGACGTTCGCTATCTGGCTTCCATCCGTGACCAACTTCGCTCGCAGCTGGAGCAACTCAATCGGCTTGGCTGGCTCGACGAGGAGATGGCGACCTGGCAAGCCGAGGTCCACGAGGCGACGTCTCAGGAACGCTGGCGGCGGGTGTCGGGCAATTCGGGGCTGAATCGTCGCAGCCTGGCGATCGTGCGCGAGCTGTGGCGGTGGCGAGATGCCCAAGCCCAACACCGCGATTGCCCGCCACGCCGCGTGTTACGCGACGACCTCATCATCGAGCTGGCACGGCGGCAAACAGCCGATCTCAAACGTATCCAAGCGGTGCGAGGCATGGAACGCGGCGACCTCCGCCGCCAGTTGCCCAAGATCGCCGAGCGCATTGAAGTGGCGCTGAAGATGACCGACAACGAATGCCCGACGCCCGTCCACCGCGAGAGCACGCCGCGGCTTTCCGTGCTGGGGCAATTCCTTTTCTCTGCCCTGGGGAGCATTTGCCGCCAGCGTGATTTGGCCCCCGGGCTGATCGGTACCCCAACCGACGTCCGCGAGTGGGTTGCCTACCGGATGGGCCAAGGCGTCAGAGAGCCGCCCCTGCTTGCCCGTGGTTGGCGGGCTGAGGTTGTCGGTCAGGTCTTCGATGACCTACTGGCCGGCCGATTGGCGATCCGTGTCGGCGATCCCTCCTCCGACTACCCATTGGTCTTCGAGCCTGCGAAGGAATAGGCGGCGCATCATTTCGGCCAGTGAAGCAGCCCACTAAGTGTTGATTCCTCTTCTGGTTCGCTCGGCGTCGGCTCCGTCGGAGGGAGTGGCACTACGCCGCTCTTCGCTGCTTCAGAGAACGGAAGGGAGACAGGCGATTCACCAAGTGGCGGCGCGTCGGTCACAGGGATTGGGATGGGCGCCGAATTGCCGGTCGGGCTTGCCATGGAATCTGGTTCTTTGGCAGGGGCCGGTTTGTCCTTCGCTGGCGCAGCATGACCCGTCTGAACCACCGAACTCGGCGGGGTTTCCGATGAGCCTTTGTCGCTCGATGATTCCGTCTGAGACACCGAATTCGCCGGCTGACGCGCGATCTGCTTCTCGGAGGCTCCCGGTTCGGTGAAATACGCTTCATCGGCAATCGACACGGAAGTACCACCAGGATCCTGTGCGCCCGGATCAACCAGCGGAATCTTGGGAATCCTCGACCCGTAGGGGAGGAACCGAGTGCCGTTGCGGATCGTTCCGCTCTCGAATGGGCCGGCGCCAAACACCCAAACGTCCTTCGCCTTGCTTTCCCCGGGCACGGCGCCCGACTGCCACACCGGGCGCCCGGAAGTGCGGTTGTAGGCAAACACATACACTTTGGCGATCGCAAACTGCTCCGTCTTCTTGACCAGCGGTATCTCGGGGATCGTACTGGGCATGGCCGTGAAATAAGTCGTGGATGGCAGCGTCGTGGCCGGCACGCCGAACAATACGTCGTGGTGATTCGTGCCGACGGCCCCGGCGCGAACCTCCAGCACGTACTCGGCATCCTCCAGCTTCTCCTTGAGAATACCGCCGCTGGCCAGCGTGTGCTGACGGATGGCGCTGACAAGGTACTCCTTGTCGGTGACTTTCGCCAAGGGACCGGTATCAATGTAAATGGTCTTACCAGCCAGCGCGCGCAGATCCATTTGGCTGACGGAACGATCAATGGCATCACTGATCAGCAACTGCTCGGTGGCGGTTCGACTCGTGTCGGTCCATTTGGTCGTGCCGCAACCGACGCAAAGAGCCAGCAGCAGAAGCATTGTTGGCAACATCCGAGTTCGCATCGGGAATCTCACGATGAAGTTGGTCTCTGGAACTCCGATCTTCGAATTCGGAAGGTGGATAGAACGAGGTCGCCACCTGCCAACCACGGTCTACCGACCACTTCCCTCTTGGCCGCCAGTCGTAAGCTGGGCTCGGCCTGTTTCGGCCGGGAGGGTCGTGGTGTGGGGGGCGGGATTATAGCGAAATCGGATCAACGCTCCAAAGTGCAGTCTTGCTCGGGATGGCTGGATGGCCATTCCCTGTAACATGTGTTTGAGTAATGTATTACGTCTATTGGCCCGTGAATTTCCGCTGGGGCCTCTGAGAGGATTTTCTTCCCAATCGCCCCTTGGCATGTGGAACCTAGGCAAAACAGTTGGTCTGGCGACTTCGCGATCGGCCGCAGTTTCCCATCCCTGTGGCAGCAAGTTCAACCGCCGCACCGGGCGAAGTGGCTTCCAAGAACACTGTCTTCCAACTCAAATTGGACGTGGCACTGGGGCCATGCACAGTGCAATAGCCGAGAGCGGGACGCAGCAGACGCGAGTGGCAATGAAAGGAGAAGGGAATGATCCGAGAGCGATCCTTGCGCTGGACGGTATCCATCAGCGTATCCGTGGCTCTTTTTGGGTGTAGCGACAGGGCGGCTCAAGAAGCCAAGATCACGCAGGCGCAGGCTCAGGTGGCACGTATTGCCGAGGACTT
Organism: Thermoguttaceae bacterium; assembly: GCA_963674835.2. GTDB lineage: Bacteria > Planctomycetota > Planctomycetia > Pirellulales > Thermoguttaceae. The sequence goes on along the minus strand of CAXXKC010000003.1, from coordinate 2,625,958 downwards.
GGATCGCCAAACGACGGAAGCAGGCGTCTACGTTCGCGTCAAGGACGGGAAGGTTAACGAGACGGATCCCTGGGGGACACCCATCGAAGTCGTGTACTCGCAGGGAGGAGTCGCGGAAACAGTCGTCGTTCGTTCGGCGGGACCTGACCGGCAGTTCCACACGACAGACGACATCCAGGCAAGCGGCATGAGCGCCAACCTAAAAGGCATTGGCCAGGGCGTTCAGAAGAACATCGAGCAGACCGTTGCCAATGCGGCCAAAGGCGTCGTCAAGGGAGCCGTGGCAGGTGCCAAGGAAGCACTGAAGGAGAGCATCGCGCGAAAGAAGCCGGCCGACGACGAACAGTCGGCCCCTGAAGCAGACGCCAAGGAGAAGTCGCCCTAGCAGCCTGTTGAAAATCTCGGGTTAATCGGTATCATGCGGCGGTTCTGGGGGTGTGGAACACCTTGGGTCGCGCAAAAGGGAATCGAACATGGCTTTGGGTCGTGGGCCGGAACAGCGGCAGGAGGAATTCTGGGTCGCCTGGCGGGACGTGCCGCGATCGGCGGGCCATCCGTTCTATCAGCGGTTGCAACAACTTCTCCGCAAGGCGGACTTCGACGAGTTCGTCGAGGATCTCTGCGAACCCTACTACGCCGAAGGCGGTCGCCGGTCGATCCCGCCGGGCCGCTACTTCCGCATGCTGTTCGTCGGATATTTTGAAGGGATCGACTCGCAGCGAGGCATCGCCTGGCGCTGTTCTGACAGCCTTTCGCTGCGGGAGTTCCTGGGCTTGGAGCCCACGGAAGCCGTGCCGGACCATTCCAGCCTCACGCGCATTCGGCAACGACTGCCCGAGTCGGTCCACGAGCAGGTATTTGTGTATATCCTGGAGATCGCCTCGCGGAAGAACCTCCTGCGGGGCAAGTCCGTGGCGGTGGACTCCACGACGCTGGAAGCCAACGCGGCGATGAAGTCGATCGTCCGCAGAGACACCGGCGAGGACTGGAAGCAATACTTGCGGCGATTGGCCGAGGAAGCGGGCATCGAGAACCCGACCGACGAGGACTTGCGGCGTTTCGACAAAGATCGCAACAAGAAAGGAGACAAGAAGGTCTCCAACGACCAGTGGCAATCGCCCGCAGATCCCGATAGCCGCATCGCCAAGATGAAGGACGGTCGCACGCACTTGGCCTACAAAGCCGAACACGTGGTGGATCTGGAGAGCGAATTCGTGTTGGCTGCGACGGTCTACACGGCCGATCAGGGAGATTCGCAGACGTTGATTCCCAGCGTGCTTGAGGCTCAAGATCATCTGGACGAAGCCGACGGGAAGAGAGACATCCACAACGCGGTTACCGACAAAGGCTACTACTCGACCGAGAACTTGGTGGCGCTGGGGCGGGATCATCACATTCGCGCATACATTCCGGAGCCGAAATTCAAGAGCCATCGCTGCTGGACGGCCCAGCCGGCCGAGTATCGCCGGGCGGCCTATGCGAATCGAAAGCGCACCCGAGGCAAGCGAGGCCGACGTTTGGGCCGACTGCGGAGTGAGCGTGTGGAACGGAGCTTCGCGCACGTGTGCGACACCGGCGGAGCGAGGCGAACCTGGCTGCGAGGCCTGGTGAACGTAAGCAAACGGTACCTGATCCAGGTGGCGGCGCGGAACCTGGGCCTGTTGGTGCGCAAGCTGTTCGGCATGGGCAAGCCGCGGTGCCTTCAAGGGCTTTGCGGTCTTTTGTGCGCTGTGCATCTTGCCTTGATTGACCTCCGAAAACGCTTTGCGGCCTCGGGCGCGCTGGCGTGGTGTCCCCACCCGATTCACCGCCAGATGGTCGAACGCCGTGTTACTAACTCGATCTGCGACCGAACTGTGAGCTTTTCAACGGGCTGCTAGGTTTCCCTACAACGCGCAAGGCACATTGCCATCCATTGCGCGTCCCTTCGATTCTACGCTTTCGCAGTGCTCACTGTGCGTACAGTGGACACGTCTGCCCGCGATGACAGGCTGCAAGACGCCGTTCGAGTCGCCCCGGTATTGGGCTGGCTCGACTACTTGTAGGGCGAAATCGGAGTTGGCTTGCGCGCTTCCGGATTGGCTTCCGCCGGCATTAGTCGGCCGGGCGCGTCTGAAGTCGATTCCGGTCGTGATGATGCCGTGGCCGACGACGAACGACTGGCCGTCGCTGCCGGACTGGTTGGGCCGCCATAGAAGAAGGTCGTCTCTTCGCTGACCAGCCGCGTGCCCAGCGGCTTGCAGTACACCTCTGCGCGGAAGAGCAGGTTGCCCGGCGTGTCGGCACGAGCACGAACCTTCAGCACGAGAGTCTGCCCGGCGGCGATCGAGGGGATCGGATTGAACAACACCTGGCCCGACCCGATCTGGTGTCGGCCACCCTCGGCCGAGATCGGCTCAATGCCGGGCGAGAAATAGGTGACGATCTCGACGTTCTCGGCTGCCTTGGAGCCGCGGTTCTGAACCTGGATCTCATAGACGGCTTCGTCACCTACGCGCACCGGCCCCGAGGGGTCGACGATCTTCATGGCGAGGTTGGCGATGGCCTCCACCCGTGTGGTGGCGTTGCTGGACGCGGTCAATTCGCCGTCCGCGGTGGCCAGAACCTCCAAACGCGTGTCGCCGGGCTCACGGAGACTGGTAGTCAGCACAAAGGTGGTGTCTTTGCCGGCGCCGAGGGCCTCCGACATCCAATTCACCTTGCGCCGATCGGATCCCAGTTCACCTCCCTGCTCGCTCGATACATACTCCGCTTCGGGCGGCAAGGTGGCCGTAACACGCACACTCTGAGCAGGAGCATTGCCGGGATTGCTCACCTTGATGCGGTAGATGAGTTGCGTTCCGACAAACTGCACCTCCGGAGCTTCAACGCTCACGTGAAGGCTTGCTTGGCGGATGAGAATGGCCTCGGACAAGTGGGCCTGGATGCCGCCGTCCGCACTGGCGTCCACGTTGATCGAAAGGGTGCCCGTATGGCGCGCCGTCAGTTCGACCTCGATGGCCTTCTTCTCGCCGGCAGCCAGGGTACCGAACTGATGTGTTGCGGGCGGCGCCTCGCTCGAGCCCATCGGTGCCAGTGCGAGCGATACGTTGTCAGCAGCACCGTTGCCCGTGTTGGCGATCTCAAGGCGGAATATGGTCGGCTTGCCGTAGAGCACCTCGCGAGGTCCCTGCAACTGCATGGCGAGCTTGGGCTCCTGAACTTCGATCATCGTCTGGGAGCCGACCGGCGTGTAGTCCCACTTCACCGCCAAGTCAAAGGGACGGTTCTGGCGAGGCACGATCTGCAACACGAGCTTTTCTCGCCCTTTCGCTTCCAACTGCCCCACGTTCCATCGGAACTGCCGCGGGCTGCCGGCCGTCGGTGCCGTCGTGTCTCCCACGCTGGCCTGAGCGCCGGCCACATCGGCCCAGTCGGGCAGATCGACCGTGACAATGACTTGGTTGGCGGCGACCGGGCCGGAGTTCTGGATGCTTATTTCGTAGTTGGACTGTCTGCCTACGGTGATCCGCCGCGGTCCGAGCGTTTCGACGCTCAGTATCGGGCTCTGGCGACTGAACAACACGGCATTGGCCGTCGGGGCGCTGCTTGGTCCCTCGGTGTTCGCTGTCTTCGCCGAGGGTGCGGTCACGCCTGTGGCATCCTGTTTGACCGCGCGGCGAAGTGCGTCGGCTACGCTTGTGGTGTTGTTGGCAGCTCCCGCAGACGATGCCTCGGCCGCAGGAATCCCAAACGGAGCGACCGGTGAAGCGGCTCGCGCGTCGATCGATGGCTCGGCCGGTTGCGACGGTTTCAGCAAGTCGTTCGCTGTCTTGTCCGCCACGACACGGTTGCCGATCGGCGGGTTCGGCGTGGCCACGGCTGGTGTGGAAGCTACAGATGGTGTCCGCGCCGCCGATTCTTTCAGGAATCCCGGCGCAGACGCAGAATCCCGCAGGGCGCGCGGCGGTGCCAAGTGAGGCTGCCCGTACGATACCGGTGTGCGAATGCCCTTGTCCTGATCGGCCAATGCGTCGTCTTCTTTCTCCGCCGGCTTGGTTGCCGATTCCGGGCGGACCGGCGTTGTCGCGGCCGGTGTGGGCGACGAGCTCTTGAACACCGATTCCCGGAAAGCTGTCAGCCGTTTATGCAAAGGCAAGGGCCGCGATTCCGAAGATGGGCCCACTTTCGCTGCCAGTGCCGGCTCGTCCGAAGGATCGGCCGCCGGGTGGCTCACCTCCGACGGCGACTGCGCGACCGGCTTGGAGATATCCTTATCGCTCGCTGCTACCCTCGCCGCAGGCTTCTGGGGTTCCTCCGAAGCAATCCTCGCCGGAGCGGTCGTGGCGATCACTGCCGCGGGCCGTTCGGCCACCACGGGAGGACTGGACGTGTCCGCAATCGGCCGTGACGACGGCTGCACAACAGGTCTGGACGGTTCCGACGGCTTCAGTTTGCCAAACAAGGCGTGGCCGATTTCGTCGAACAGGCTGATCCCTCCTGAATCCTCTGCCAGGGCCGGGGAAGGAGAGACGACCATGGTTGTCCAGGCCAGAACGGCGACGAGGAGGAGTGCGTGGCGCATTTCTATTACCGATTGTTAATGGTTGCGGGCACAATCTCATCATCCTCATCGGACGAAACGATTTTGACGGATTAGCAAACTGCTTCGATTTGAGAGATTTGTCGGTGTGCGTCTGTGGTGCCGGACGCATCGATTGCGAAAGCTGGGAAACATATTCCCTCATGGGAGTGGATTCTTCGTCTCGCGATTGCAGGCATGGGCAAAATAGGAGGTATGCGAACTGTACTGATGCTCGTTGGGCCGCGACGACTGCGAAAGACGCGTCTATTCAGGTGCGGGCGACTGCAGCGTGCTCGTAGCGACGGCGCACGAGGGCCGACACGCCCGGTTCTGCGGTGGTACGACAAGACCCGCGGCGATCCGCCCTACACTCAACGGCTTTCAGGGATGATGGCCGAAGAAGTGGCTCAGCGTTCGCACGCGATCCACCAAATAGGCGATGATGCTGGCCATCACGAGCATGGCGACCACGAACAGCACGTGCCGATCTGCCGCCCGGTCAAACCCGGACTGGAGCGCTGGATGCCACAGATAGAAATCGAGAACCAGGATGCCGTAAGAGATGAGCAATAGCACCGTCATGAACCACACGAAACGCACCCGGAACCAGAGCCCCGAGCCGGCAATAAGCAAGAAGTAGCCGATCACCAATGGGCTGGCCGCTCCGTCGGCGATCAACAGGATTGCCGTCAAAAGCACGACGTCCAGGGTTCCCCAAAGAAAGCGGGCGGGAAGGGCCCATCGCTGCGATCGAAGCGCCTGTTGCAGCAGGAAGGAACTGGCGGCCCACAAAGGCAAAAGGATAGATATCTCCAGGTGAAAGGTCCGGAAGGCAGGGTCACCACGGTTGAATCCATAGTAGTTCACCAATTCGACCGCGTAGAAACCGGCCAGCGCAGCCAAGCGCAACGACAGCGCCGGCTCGCGACGACTCCAGGACCAAAGGCGTTCCACCAGAGTGGGCGGTCGTGCAATAAGCGATTCGCCCAGGTAGTAACGTTCCAGGTCTTCGGCCAACGCCTTCGCCGACGGGTAGCGATCCTGGGAGCGCTTGGCCAAACACTTCAGGCATATCAACTGCAGCCGACGCGGAATACGGTGGTTGAGCCGCCGGGGGAGCACCGGATCGCAACTTAGCACCTGCATCACCGTATCCAGTGGATTCTCTTCGCAGAACGGCGGCTGGCCGGTCAACAGCTCATAGAGAATGGCCCCCAGACTGTACACGTCGCTGGCAGGTCCAACCTTTTCGGTTCGGCCGGCCGCCTGTTCGGGAGACATATAACTTGGCGTTCCGGCGATCACCCCGGTCGCCGTCTGATTGGAGTCCGAAGTGAACACCTTGGCCAACCCGAAATCGCTCACGTACGGCTGACCCTCACAGTCCAGCAGAATGTTCGACGGCTTCAGGTCGCGGTGGACGATCTGATGCCGGTGCAGATGATCCACGGCGCGGGCGACCTTCACGATTAGCTGGACCGCGGCATCGATGTCCATCGGGCCTTGGGCAATCCGTTGGGAGAGACTGGGCCCGTCGACGAACTCCATCACGAAGTAGTGTTGGCCCGCCATCTGGCCGACTTCGTGAATGTGGACGATGTTCGGGTGGCTCAGTTGTGCGGCGGCCCGGGCCTCGGCCTGAAATCGCCGCACGTGATCGGCTGAAGCGAGATGGCTCGCCAGGATCATCTTCACGGCCACGACCCGATCGAGCGACTTCTGGCGCGCCTTGTAGACCACGCCCATGCCGCCGCGCCCGATCTCCTCGATCAACTCGTACGTGCCGAAATCCGACGGCGCCATGCCCACCAGCGAGTCCGTCGACGGCGCTTCGGCCGCCACCGGCCGCAAACGTTCCAGTGCTTCCAGACAATCGAGGGCCGAGGCTAACCCCGGATGTTCGTGGAGGAGCTGCTCGCGGTCGGGCTGGTGGCCAGACTGGAGCAGCTCCAGATAACGCTCCAGCGCCTCGAACTCGGCGAAATTCTCGGGCAACTGCACCATCACTGTGCTTCGTCTGCCAGGGCCTGTTGGAGCCGCTTGATCGCCCGCATCCACAACATCTGCACCGCAGGCCGAGAGCGCCCCATCTCCTCCGCCACTTCGTTGAACGGCAACCGGCGGAGGTTCCGCAGCAGAATGACTTCCTGGTAGTCAGGCGGCAAATCGCCCAGCGCGGCCGCCACGCGAATCTCGTCGTCCAGCCGCAAGAACTCCTGGCTCGGGGTGGCAATCGGCGCCGCCGGCTCTGGCGCGCCTCTCAAGTTACTTACGGAAGCGGCCGCGTCGCGGAAGGGAACTTCGCGCCCAACCTGGCGTTTGGCCGCGCCACGATACTGGCGCACGAAGTCGGCCACGTTGTGGGCGAGGATCTTGCGGAGCCACGCGAGCCATTCCTTTTCCGTCGTGCCCTGGAAACGGTCGAAATCGCGATAGGCTTCCAGCATCGTCTCCTGGACGACATCCGAGGCGTCGACCTTCACCTTCAGCCAAGTTTCCACCTGCGCGCGGGCAACCAGTCCAAGGTAGCTCCTGCAAAGATCGAACAACTGGTCGCGGCAGGCGGCATCGCCTTGGCGGGCTCGCTCGAGAACTTTCCGGACCTCAGACCTATCCATCGCAACTAAGACCCTGAATGGCGATTCGACCCTTACTCCAGAGTCTACCTCATCTTACGCTCAGTTTCCAGCACCGTTTCCCGGCGGGGGAGCCGCGTTCGTACCTTCGGCCACGGCCTCGAACCCCAGGGCCTCGATCATCCGGTAGTCGTCGGTCGGTGGTTGCCCCTTCGCTGTCAGGTAGTCGCCTACAAAGATGGAATTGGCTGGGAAGAGTCCCAACGGCTGCAGAGGCCCTAGATGGACCTCGCGGCCGGCGGCGATCCGCAATTCGCACTTGGGATTGGCCAGTCGGAACAGGGCCAGGGCTTTCAGGCAATACCGCGGATTCAGGCGAGGACTCGGCTCCAAGCGTGTGCCGGCAATGGGAAGCAGGAAGTTGATCGGCACAGCCTCTACCTCCAATTCGCCCACGCGCAAAGCCAGCTCGACGACGTCATCGTCCTTCTCCCCCATCCCCACGATCCCGCCGCAGCAGATCTCCAGGCCCGCAGCGCGCACGTTCCGCAGCGTGTCCCAACGATCCTGATAGCTATGGGTCGTGCAAATCTGGCTGTAGAACCGCTGTGACGTGTTGAGATTATGATTCACGCGATCCACACCGCAGGCCTTCAATTGTCTGGCCTGTTCGTCGGTGAGCAAGCCAAGTGAAACGCAAACCTTCAACCGGTACTGCGCCTTGATCTGGGGAACGATCCGAGCGATCTTCTCCATCGTGGCTTGGTACGGACGCCGACCCGACGACACGATGCAATAGGTTCGCGCCTGTTGCTCGGCCGCCGTATGGGCTCCCGCGAGGATTTGCTCCGTCGTGAGCAGGTCGTACCGAGGAATGTCGGCCTGCGAAATGTTGGACTGCGAGCAGTAACCGCAATCCTCGGAGCAATGACCGCTCTTGGCGTTTAGCAAGAAGTTCAAATGCACGCGATTGCCGAAGTACTCATACCGCACTCGGTAGGCCGCTGCCAGCAGATCCAGCAACTCGTGGTCGGCAGATTGCAATATGGCCAAGCCCTCGTCGGTGGTCAGGCGGTGACCGTCGAGGATCTGTTCGGCCAACCCGTGCCAGCCAGTCTTGCCTGAGGTCTGTCCGGCAGACGCAGTCGCGTTGCGTGGATCCATGGGCATCTTTCTATGAACGGGGCGCAGCGGCTGAAAGATCGCGACGAACTCAAGATTCTAGAGTTTGTACGTGGGCTTGTGCAACACATGGTGTTTGCCGCACCGACTCGAAAGGACGCTAGCGAGTCTCAGAGGCAACTGCCCTTGAACCACTCAGCCCTTTGGGGTATGTATGCTCCTCCAAGTTTGCCGCCGCACCGTACCTCTCCCCTGCGGACGGGGTGTTTCTCAGAGCACTGTCGTGCGCGGTCGGCGGCTGCACAGGTCAGGGATCGCCGTCATGATCGATGTTGCCAGCCGGCCCGGATCGGCCGAAGTCATGGACATTCTGCCCACCTTTTTCATTCCCGGTGCAGCCAAGTCGGGCACCAGCTACGTTGCCCATGTCCTTGCGCAGCATCCCGACATCTTCATTCCCGAACTGAAGGAGCTGGACTTCTTCAGCTCCTGGCTCGACAAGATGAACGTGCGACGCTGGCCTCGCGATTATCGATTCTACCGGCAACACTTGGCCCCCGGTCAGGATGCGAAACAACTGGGCGAGGCTTCGACCGTCTACTTCTACGATCCCGAAACGCCGTCGTTGATCGCCGAGCATATTCCCGAGGCGAAGCACGTCGTCGTTCTTCGCAACCCGATCGAACGGACGTATTCGCACTATTGGAATCAAGTCAAGTGCGGTGTGAAGCTAGACGACTTCAACACGGCGATCCTGCGCTGGAAGGAAGGCGATCCGTGGTTTCGAATGCTGGTCGAGTACTCCTTCTACGACGTGCATCTGAAACGATACGTGGACTGCTTCGGCCGCGACCGCGTGGCGGTGTTCCTCTACGACGACCTCAAGAAGGACCCCAAGCGGTTCTTTAACGACATCTGCGAGTTTCTCGACGTCTCGCCGATGCCCGATTCCCTCGATTTGCAGGTGCGCGTGAACGTGACAGGAGTACCCCGGTCGGCAGCCATTGCTCGGTTGCTCTGCAGCGACACGCTTCTGCATCCCTTCCGTCGACTGCCGTCGACCGTATTGGCTCCCGCCCGACGCGGCCTGCGCTGGGTCAGGAAGCTGAATTACGCTCAGAGCACGTATCCTCGCATGGAGGCCCCGACGCGCCGCTATTTGGCCACCTTGTTCGAGGAAAATGTGGCCGAATTGTCTGGGCTGATCCAACGAGACCTGTCGCACTGGTTGAAATAGCGTTGGAAACCGGATGGCTGTGCGGCGCCGGCACGCTTTCGGTGGGCTTCGTGGCGTGAGGCGCAACCGACGTGGAGCCATGGGCGCGGCTTCGACTTGCCGCTCCGCGCGGCCTCATGACGTCGGGAACCAGTGCGAACGCAAGCAACAGGAAGATCCCGCGGCTGTCGTACAGATCGCCGCTGACTTGCGCGGAAGCAAACGCGTGCGCCGCTGCGGCCACGGCAGCGGCATTCAATCGCCCCCGCATCTGCAACAGCCCGACACCGGCGCTCAACAAGACTGACCCGAACAAGACCAGCCCGATCGTCCCGCCTTCGGCAAACACCTCTAAGAGTATGTTGTGCGGATAAATGCCGACATAGTTGCGATAGCCATTCAATCCGACGCCGAACACCGGATTGGTGCGTCCCATATCGTAGGCTTGGCGGTACAACTCGGTTCGCCCGCTAGTGTACTGCTGGTCGAACGTGAGGTAGAGCACTCGATAGGCGAAAGCCTGCTGGGCTTTGCGACCGGACTCTGTCTGCGTCAGCAGCACGGCCGCGACGATGCTGGCACCCAGGAACAACAGAAGACGCTTGCTGATCGGCTGACGGTCGACAACCTGGTAGGCCACGGCCGCGACCACAGCCGCGGCCAATGCTCCCCGTGAACCCGACAGCAGCAACAGCAAGACTGCCAGTCCGGCCAGCGCCCACCATATCCCAATCCATTGCGTGCGGGAACGCCGGGACAGGTACATGGTCCCCAGGACGAGAAAACCCATGTTTCGCCCGAAGGCGTTGGGACCTCCTCCCAGGACGGCCAGACGATCCGTGGCCGTGTTGGCCAGCGCGAACACAGCCATCGTGCCGGTCAAGAGCACCACCGCTCTCCAGAATTCGGTGCGAATGGCGTCGCCATCACCTTGTCGCAAGCTCAGGAACAATAGGACGACAACGGCGATGATGAGCGTTAGCTCGTAGGCCTTGTCATGAGCTAACGCTGCATTGGGGGACCAATTGGCCGACTCGATGAGATAGGCGAAGCAGGCCACCGCGGCCAGCAAGTACGCTCCCAGCTTCGGTTTGGGCCAGGGCCTTTTGGCGATCTTGACACCGTGGGAGGGCTGGTCCAGAAGCACCACGGCCGCGAGGATCAGCACTGCCCAGAGCCGCGGCTCACGATACCAGTCGCTGCTGCCATCCGCGCTGAGACGCGAGAGGGTCCATCGTCCGACGAGAAAATAGAACGCCGTGAGAAAACCGATGAGCACGCGGGCGTTAGGCATGGGGCTTCACCTCCAGGGCCTTCCCGCTGGCATAGGTGTCTCCCGTCGGTACGGGCAGTGCTACATGCGGTCTCGCGTCAAAAACATGGGGACTCGGCGGTGCGCCGCCGGACGGCTCAGGAATGGCTCGCCATGTCGTCCAGAGCGTATACAGGTAGCCGATCGAGCTAGCCAGGCTCAGGACCAGGATCGCCATTCTCGGCGGCATGGACAACAGTTTGGGCAGCGCAATCCCCGCGGCAATACAGGCCAGCGAGACCAGCGACCGCTGCAACTGCAGTCCCAGACGTTCCAAGACGTCCAGTGTTGTCGCCAGGACGACATTCGTCACGTAGAGCACCAGCATCGGACAGAGAAGGCTGCAGTAGATTCCCGCCTCCCGCCAGTTCGCTCCAAAGGTGATGCCAAAGACCCACGGCGCAAAAAGCGCAACCGCTCCCAGAGGCAGCCCGGCAAACAACAGTTGCTTTCGCAACGTTTGAGAGAACAGCCGTCGTAGGTTCCCCTGGCCGTGCCGGTGCAGCCGCGAGGCTTCGGACATGTAAACGCGTGCCAGCGGCACACCCACAAGGCTCAAGGGGACAATCAACGTGCGATTCGCCAGCGCGAACCATCCGACGACATTCGGTTGATACAACGCCGCCAGCGCCAATGGCGCCAGCAGAATCGTCATCTTCTGAACCAGCGATGAGGCTACAGAGTATTGGGGAAACCGGCGATACCGCTTTGCAGTGGCCCAAACATCGGTGGGCCGCAGGCTGCCGGATGGCAACCGTTCCTTGCGAAGCCCCGCCGCAAGTCCCAACGCTCCCGCGACGCTTCCGCTGGCGGCGCCGATGACGATCCCGCCGTAACCGCCCACGAGAAACGCGGCCGCCACCTGAACGACGGCGCTGACCGCGCCGACCGCGAAGCGAGCACGCGCAAGCGGTACAAACGTTCCGCGACGTACCATCCAGCCGGCTATCGCCTCGTAGCAGCCCGCGGCGCACAGGTGCACCAGGAAGATCAGCCAGTAGTCGGCCAGACCCTCGGCCTTAAACCACGTGAACAGGCTGCGACCTGCCACCCCGATCAGCAGGGCGGCCACAAGCGAGATCAAGCAGCAGGCACCCGTGGCCAGCACCACCAGACGTCCGGCCGTTGCGTTGTCGGACGGTAACGGAATGGCCAGGTCGTAACGTAGCGTGCTTGCCAGGGTGATCAGGGAAATGAACGACGTGTAGATGGCGAAGATGCCAAAATCGGCCGGAGCGTACAGGCGGGTCAGCAGCGGTGTGACCAGCAGCATCACCGCGTAGCTGGCCACATGACCTGACGAGGCCACCATCGCATTACGCGTCAGGCGACCGCTTGGCAAAAGCGCCTTGAACATGCCGTCGAAGCGAGTGAGCTTCTGCCAGGGCCCGGCGCGGTCGCGATCGCCCATACGCTCGCCTCTTGCGTCCACGGTCTTTGGGGCCTGGTACAGGCCTCTGCAGAGCGTCTGCAAAGGTCGCCGACATTACCAGAAACCATCAGGCCGTCGCAAGGTCAATGTCCTACAGGACCTAGCGCGATAGCAACCGCTCTTCTTCCATCAGTTGAAGCTGTCGTTCGATCCAATAGATGGCGCCAGCCTTGGTGGGGATCCGCACGGCGATCCATGCGGCCATCACCACGGCTACGCCCAACGCCACGAGCGATTGCTCGGTTAGATAGGCGACGCAGGCAAAGAAGGCAATGCCTTCGGTCAGCGCAACCGAGACAATTGTCCGCGCCATATACACAACCCAGAGCTTGCCGGCATCGCCGGTCCGCTCCAGCAGTTCGATGGTGCCGGCCTGTGCCGAGCCGGTCTGGGGCAATTGCCATGTTCCCTCGCGGATCTTCCGTCGCGCCTGAGAGGCCATCCGCTGGGGGACGATGATACGCGCGCCCACGGCGCCCGCTGCGAACGCCAGGAGGACCACAGTCATCAGCGGAGCCGTATCGGTGATCGCGGGAATCACGCTGAACTGAACCAGCACCAGCGCGATTGCCAGAAACGTGAGGACTCCGCACAGCATGGCGGCCACGATCAATTGGGCGAGCCAAACCCGCTTCGCGATTTCTCCCTGCCAGGTCGCATTTGCCATGCCAGTTCTCCTCGTGAGTTAGTGTTCGAATTCCGCGAATGAAGCGGGGACGATCGACACGCGGTCCCGCTCACATCGGGCGTTCTGCCAACGAATATCCAGAGAGCACTCTCGGCACGAGCTGCATTTTCAGGGCTGGTGCCTAACAAATATAGACCACCGTGCGCTCCCAAATGAAGGCCGATAGCCGTCGCCTCGGCGATCCAACTCGCATTTGCCACTCGGCGCATGGCCGCTACAATGGCGACATGAGCCGGAACACCCCCCAACCGATTCGTCAGGGCTGTGCCATTCCCTACCGGGTGCGCGGCGGCAAGCTGGAATTCTGCCTGATCACTTCAATACGGAAAGGACACTGGTCTTTCCCCAAAGGAGTGGTCGATCCTGGCGAAACTCCCGCCGAAACGGCTCTCAAGGAAGCACACGAAGAAGCTGGCCTACTGGGCCGCATCGAGGGCAAGGCGCTCGGCAAGTACACCTATGGCAAGTGGGGGACAAAGCTGCTGGTAACGGTCTTCCTCATGCGGGTTACCCGGACCGAGCAGCGATGGCTGGAGGAAGATGTGCGACAGCGTCGCTGGTGTGACGCCGAGGAGGCCGCCGAACGCCTCGTCCGGAAGGACCTGCAACGGCTTCTGGAGGTGGCTCTAGCCAAACTTCCGAGACGCGAGCACCAACATCCGTCCAAGTCGCAAGCCGCCTTATAGAGTGCGTTTGGCGTACGTGTAGCGCGTGGTTCGCTTTCGAAACCGCAGAAATACGCCGCCACGAACGCTACAGTCAAGTGCGACACGCGCTAGTCCCGATCGGCTCTGCGGGCTCACGCGGCTTTGAAGGAAGACGGTGATTCGGCCGCTTGTTGTTTGGCGTTCCAGGTCTCGGTCCACACACAGCCTGCCCAGGAAAGCCCCACTCCGAATCCGACGAGCAGCGATCGTTTACCGGGCCGCAATCGCTCCGACGTGCGCAGCGAATGCATTAAGATGGGAAGCGTCGAAGAGACCGTATTACCACAGTCGTCCAACGCTACAGGCAGGTCTTCGTCGTTCAGGTGAAGCTGCTCGCGGAGTCGCTCCAGCATGAACAACGTGGCTTGGTGCATCAGATAGAAATCGACATCGTTGTCGGTTATGCCGGCGTCGCTCATCATCTGATCGATTAGAGGCGGAACCACTTCCATCGTAAACCGGACGAGTTCCGGGCCGTCCATGTAGAGGTTGCTGGGCCAACGCTTGCGCTTGCTCGGCTGAAGGGCCGTCTCCGGCGTGCGAAGTCCGCCCTGGGTGAGCATCAGCGCATTTGCCCCACTGCCATCGGTTCCAAACACGAACGACCCCAGAGACGGTTCGTCGGCGGCATTGATCAACGTGGCGGCGGCACCGTCTCCGAAGATGGTCCGCAGCGAACGGTCGCTGGGATGAATGTACTTCGAATAGGTCTCCGACGTTATTAGCAATACACGTTTTGCCGACCCCGCGCGGATTAGGCCATCGGCCAGGGATAGCCCATATACGAAGCCGGAGCAACCGAGGTTGAAGTCTAACGCCCCGATGGTCCGCGGCAAACCCAGACGCTCCTGCACAAGGCACGCAGTGGTCGGCAGGGAGTAGTCGGGGCTCTGGGTGCATAGCAGCAGAAAATCGACCGACTGGCGATCGATCTGATTTTCCGAAAACAGCTTCTCCGCCGCTGCGACGGCCAAGTCGGACACACACTCGCCGGGTGTCACGATGTGTCTGGCCCGGATGCCCGTCTTGGCGTAAATCAAGTCCATATCCCAAGCAGGATGTTGCGATTTGAGCAGATCGTTGTCTTCGATCGTCTCCGGCAGGTGGAAAGCGATGGGGCCAATTGCGGCATATTTCATGTTTCTTCCTTCAGCGGCATCTGGCAGTCTGGCGCAAGTCTGCCCTGCCAAAAAGCAACACTAACGGAGGGATCACGACTCGTCAACGGCATTTGGCGGCGCAGGAGCCCCCCAGCACGGAGAGGGTTGGCGCCAAATGCCCCACATCGCGAGGGGATTGCCCGCAGGCTACCAACCGAGCAATCGACGAAAATCGGGCGAGGGCAACTCGTCCTTGAACACGGGCCGAGCCTCATGCAGCGTAGTCGGCGGAGGCAGCGCTGGCAAGAAGATCATCGAGCCGTCGTAGGGCCGATCCATGGTCATCGGCCGAGCGGGCTGTGCCTTCGGCGGCGCCAACGGGGCCTGGACCACGCGGTCGGGAAGGATGTCGCTATCCTTCACAAGCGAGTTGAGCATGAACGCGCGGTTCTCGATGTTCCACGGCCGGAGATTCTCCGGCATCATGTTGTCCTTCGGAATCGTATTGAACTCGATCCGATCCGGGAGAATGGAGTTCTGTTCGAAGTGGGGCAGCGGCAGCCCCGGCCGATTCGGCTGCGGCGAGAGGTTCCATATGTACGCCCGGCTGGGAACCGGCGTGCTTCCCCGAAGCAGCACGGCGTCGTCATCGGCAAAGCCCACTTGTGCGACAAGTGTTGCCAACAACGACACTTGCGAAATCCGGGCCAGAACATGCTTCATCGCTAATCCCGCTGGTTTGAATGCTCTTGACGCAACCATATCACATACCTACCCTACGCAAGTCTAGTTTATGAGGAGCCGGGCCGATCGGGGGTAAGCGGTGGACTTCCTGTCGCCCCATTCACGGCGACATTGCTGCCGTCGCTGCAACCGGAATCGCCTGAATCAGCGAATTAATCGGCACATCCAATCGCACGAGCCCGGAGATGCCACGCGCATGAGATGTCCCCGTTGCTGGTCCGAGAAAGCATACGTGCATCAGTCCACCGGCTGGCGCCGGTTGGCCCTGGGCTGCCTGGGGTTGGTCCCCATGAAATGCCGCCACTGCTACATGGAATTCACGGTGTTCTGGCTCGCAACACTCGGCAGGCAGACCACGCCGCCACCCCGGCGGGCCTCTTCCGGCAACACGCCGCCGAGACCGTCGTACGCTGCCCAGCACCGTGCTGCCAACCAGCGGGACTCCGTCTAGACGCTCCGTACGCCGAAGATCAAGTCATTGCACGACAGGGCGGCGCGGAATCGGCCGGCCCTTAACGAAAAGATGAATGTTGCCGAGCGGTCCTACTGCAAAGGGGATCGTCTCTGCACGAAGCGCCAGTACCACCTCGGCGACACGGACGGCGCACACGCGTCCCCCACCGAGTTGCACAGTACATTTCAAAACACTCCACCGGTCATCGTCATGGCGACATCCGAATCGTTCGTCGACATTCACTGCCACATGCTTCCCGAGTTGGACGATGGTGCCGCCGATTGGGACGAAGCCTTGGCCATGGCGCAGATTGCCCTGGACGATGGCGTCGGGACCGTCGTTCTCACACCGCACCAGCTAGGCAACTTCAGCCACAACCGCGGCGATGCAATTCGACAGCAGGTGACGAGGTTCCAATCGCTGCTGCAGCGCCACGCGATGCCATTGAACATCTTGCCGGGCGCCGATGTCCGCATCGAGCCGGAAATCGTCCACAAGATTCGCAGTGGCGACGTGCTCACCCTGGCCGATCGTCGTGGCTATGTTCTCTTGGAGTTGCCGCACGAGGTCTACCTGCCGCTGGAGCGATTGCTGAGCGATCTCAAGCGGGCCGGCTTGGTAGGTATTCTCTCGCACCCGGAACGCAACCTCGGCATCCTCAATCAGCCGAACATTGCCGAACGGTTGGTCGATACTGGCTGCCTCATGCAAGTCACGGCAGGCAGCCTCGTGGGCACGTTCGGAGCACCCATCCAAACCATGGCTGAGTACATGGTCAGCCGGGGCCTCGTTCACTTCCTAGCCACCGACGCCCACGGTTGCCAGTCGCGGCGGCCCTTAATGCGACGAGCATTCGACCGCGTCTGCCGAATGGTCGGCCCGCAGGTTGCCGTCGAGATCTGCGCCCACAACCCGGCCCGCGTCGTCAAGAATCAACGTGTTGTCCACGGGCGCCTCCAGCCCCGCCGAAAAGCCGTCTTCTCCGGCTGGTTCACCTCTCGCAAGGCAAGCTGATGAGCGGTCATCCTTCTCAGCGATGCCCGTACGTTGCGGTCGGAATCGCTCTGATTCTCGGCCTCGGGTGGAGTACTGTCTGCCGTGCCGCCGAGGGTTGGATCGACACGCGTTCGGCGGGGCCATTCGTTTGCCATGCCGATTTCCCACTGGGCAACTTCGAAGGACTGGTCCAGGAACTCGCCGAGTTGCAGAACGACCTGGCCCGCGACCTGGGCATCCAGCCGCCTGGCGAGAGGATCGAACTCTACCTGTTCCGAAACGAGTCGAGCTACCGCGCGTACGTCAACCGTTATTTGCCCAAAGTGCCGTACCGCCGCGCACTGTACGTGAAAATCGGCGATCACGGGATGGTGTTCGCTTTCCTCAGCCGCGAATTCGCGGTCGACCTTCGCCACGAATGCACGCACGCGCTACTCCATGCGGCTCTACCCATGGTTCCACTGTGGCTCGATGAAGGCCTGGCCGAGTACTTCGAGGTCGCCGCGTCCGACCGCTGCTTCGACAATCCGCATCTGTTCAGCACGCGGTGGCTGGCGCAATTCGGTCTCCTCATACGCCCTGAGAAGCTGGAAAAGAAGACCGATCTGGGCCAACTGGGCGGCTCTGAGTATCGGTCATGCTGGGCTTGGGTCCACTTCATGCTGCACGGTCCCGCCCCCGCCCACCATGAGTTGGTCCGCTTCCTTCGCGACATCCAAAACGGCGCACCCCCAGGTCTGCTGAGCCAGCGTCTTCACCAGCAGATTCCCAACCTGGAACAAAGCCTCTCCACTCACTTCCGTTCGTGGAGACGCCCTTAAGTCACCCTGGTGCCGTTTCTTTGAACGAGACCACCTGACTCGGGCTCCTGGCGTAGGGCGTCCTCGCGCTGCCGCTCCACGCATTCGGCGGGGGAGAATCACCCCGAACGGCGGCCACAAGAGACTGGCGAATCTGGGTGAAATGGGATCGACTGTGCCGAAAAATCGTGATGGTTCGATTCTTCTCTTCAGTCGGCCTGTGCCGGCGACCGATACGAGAAGCACTTGTACTCGGCTCCAGGCGTGATGAGCGCCTCGTCGGGCAGCGTCTGCTGTGAGACGCCAGGATTGGACCGATCAACGGGCCTTTCCGCCAGGCAAAAGACACCGGCTAGTCAACTCGGTTGGGAACGGATGGAAGCATGAAACCAATGCGAATCCTCAATGGCGTAATGGTGTTCGTGGCAGTGATGGGAATGTGCACTCCCCAGGCCTTCTGCGCAACCCAGCATGACCAGACCGCTAACGTCATTGACGTAGCTTTGGGCGAAGGCGGTATCCTGCTAGGGCAGGTTGTCGATGCCTCGGGTATGCCCCAGGCCAAGGTTCCCGTATCGTTGCAGGCCGGGCAACAGCAGATCGGTGTGGCGCAGACCGATGCCAACGGCTACTTCGCCTTCAGCGGACTCCGTGGCGGCGTCTGCCAAATCGTCGCGGCTCAAGGACACGCTGCGTACCGGGTTTGGACCCCCGGCACGGCTCCCCCCTCCGCGCAGCAGGGAGCGCTCGTCGTCGCAGGCCAGGATCTCGTACGCGGACAACTCGGGCGGCTGCGATTCTGGCTCTCCAATCCTTGGGTACTTGCCGGCGTCGTGGGAACAGCCATCGCCGTTCCTGTCGCCTTGGTTGCGAGCAATCGTCACGACCACCCGGTTACCCCCAGCGGCGTGTACTAATCCTCGCGCCCATCTCGCTTGCCTGGTAGGCCCATCGCACAACTTTGCGGGCAGGTCTGAGCGACCATCACTCGGCCTGCCGCCAACGTCAGTTCAGAGTGTTCATCCAGCTCGCGTTCCCATCACTTCTTGGGTGCCGCTGCCTTCTCACTCGGCAGCTCGCTAGCAAGCACGCCAAATCTGGCCTTTTCGTCGCTGGCACTTTCCGTTAGCATCCCGCCTCTTTCGTTGTCCGACCTAGCCGACACCGCAGGAGGTCCCACCGTTTTGGGTTGGCCGTTGCGTGGTCGGCGCGAGCCCATCGTGTCGGGAATCATGAGCGCCAGACGACTGCTGAAAGCGTTTTGCGTTGCGTGCGTGAGCGCAGGGCTTGTTCTACAAAGCTCTCTCGCTCAGGGCGCTTCGCCGCCCAATGCGACCGACTCGGAACAACCACCCGCAAAGTCTTTGCTGTCAACGGCCGATGTCGCACTGGGTGTAGGCGGTCGGCTCGAAGGCTTGGTGGTTGATGCTCAAGGAGTCCCCATCCCGGGAGCCTCGGTGGCGATCCGCCAGGGACGCTCCGACGTGTGCGTGGCAACCAGCGACCGCTCCGGACGTTTCGTCGTGCAGGGTCTTCGTGGCGGCGTTTGGCAGCTTGTCGTCGGCCAGCAGGGGGCCCTCGTGCGTCTTTGGACTGCCGAGGCGGCTCCTCCGCAGGCCAGGCCCTTGGCTTTGATCGTCGTTAGCAAGCCGGTCATTCGCGGACAGATGCCCCTGCAAGACTTCTTCGCCTCGGATGCATTCGTCGTTGCCGGACTGGTTGCGGCAACGATCGCCATTCCCATCATTGCCCACAATACCTCACAAGGCCAGCCACAAAGTCCGTAATCTCCATCCAGGGTGAATCATGTGGGTCGTCCACGATCGGTCCGAACACACTCCTGTCAACGGCACTTGCTGGCGATAGTCGTTGGAAACATCTGCCTGGCGCTGGTGGCCTCTGCCCCTGCCGCCGAGACCCTTGATTCTTCGGCTCGAGCCCCTGGTACGGCGGGTCCGTCGTCGGCCGGGCGTCAGGCCGTTGTCGACGTGGCGATTCAGCCGGATGGCGTCTTGCGAGGCCGCATCCTCGACGCGTCCAGCGGTATTTCCAGCGAAGCCTGTATCGGACTCCCGATCACGTTTCTTCGCGGCGACCAAGTGATTGGCCGGACCTTTAGCGACACACAAGGGCAATTTGCCGTGGCGAGGCTGACGAGAGGAGTCTATCAGGTCGTCGTGGAACGTCCCAACCTGACCGGCAGTATCTTCTGCCGTGTATGGCCGGCCGATGTCGCTCCCCCCCGATCGCTCTCGGAATTGACCATTGTCACCCAACCGAACATCGTGCGCGGTCAATCGGCTCTATGGGTCATGTGGCCCCCCAGCCCCGCCGCTGTGATGGTTGCGACAGGCGCTATTGCCGCTCCCATCATCTACAACAATGTCCATAAGGACAATAGGGTACCGGCAAGCCCTTAGCAGGGCAAACTGATGTTGACGTTTGCGGCTGGTTCCTGCTATGAACTGCCCCTCAATTTCCCCGGAGTTTCTTCGGCACGTTTCGGTGCAACGGTTGCCTCCGCGCAGGTGGAAGCCGCGGCAGAGTTTGTCGTCGGCTCCAACGACGTAGTGATTCCCAAGATCGAAGACGACGAGACAAGCCGCTCGATGAGAAGTCTGGCAGACAAGGCGTCGGCTCCGTCACTATTGCTGGCCGCAGCGATCATGCTGCTTCTGGCCTCTTTGGGGAGCAGCACCGGTTGTGCTCGGCGAGCGTTGCGGCCGTCGGAGCTTCCGGTCGAATACCAGGTTGCTCCGACCAAAGCCGCCAACACGATCGATCTTTCGCAACTCGCCCGGTATGCCGTAAGCAGCCAGCTGATCGATCGGGGTGACGTCCTCGAGGTCGCCCTCGTGACCGACTACGAGAGTCTCCAGCCGACCGTGGCACCGGTTCGCGTCGGCGAAGATGGCAAGGGCGATATTCCCTTGATCGGCAAAGTCGAGCTTGCGGGCCTGGAACTGGAAGAAGCCGAACAGGCCATTGCCAGCGCAGCGGTCGCCCGGGGATTGTATCGCAATCCGCACGTGACGGTGACCATGAAACGCCAGCGAAGCAACCGCGTGACCGTGGTGGGCGCGGTGAAGACGGCCGGCGTGTACGAGCTGCCACGCGGATCGAGCACTCTGCTGGCGGCCGTGGTGGCCGCCGGCGGCCTGACCGACGACGCCGGTCTGGATGTCGAGATCCGTCAGTCGACGCCGGCCCGCAACGTCCCGGCTCCGGCGGCACCGGACCAGCCAAGGATTGCCAAAGCAACGGAAGGCCAACTGGCCTCCTTTGAGGCACCTGCCGGCCGCCCCCTTCAAACGGTCCACGTCAACCTCGTCAGCGCCACTCAGGAAGGAAGCGTCGGTTATACGCTCCACGACGGCGACGTCGTCATGGTTCCCCAACGCCCGCCACGGGCGCTACACGTGTTGGGGCTGGTACAGAAGCCCGGAGAGATCGAGATTCCTCCCGGTGAAGACATCTACCTGTTGGACGCCATCTCGAAGGTCGGTGGCTTGAGCACCCGTTTGGCCGACGATGTCCTGATCATCCGCCGCGGGGCAACCAGCGGGGAGCCGGTCCAGATCAGAACCAGCCTGCGGCGCGCGAAGGAGGATACCACAGCCAACCTGCGCCTGGCTCCCGGCGACGTGGTCAGCGTCGAGGAAACACCGGCCACGTTCGTATGGGATTTCCTGCGGAGTGTGATCCGGTTCGGCATTAGCGGATCAGTGCCACTGTTTTGAGAAGGAAAGTGGGGATGATGCAGGAACCCGCCGTGGTCGATCCGGAAGTGGCCGGCGCGTCTTCTGCGCACTTCGTACACGCCCTGATGCGCTTTGCGGTTGCCGTGCGCCACCGCAAACACGTGGTCGCCGTAACACTCTTGGTGACCTGCCTCTTCGGTGGCCTGTATTATCTCACGGCCACGCGCTACTACTCCGCCAAGGCCGGCCTGCTCGTCCTGCAGGTCGGAAACGACGTCTGGTCGCCCGGCGGAACGCAGCGAAACCTGGAACAGACCGTGCTACCCACGTACGAGAATCTCATCAGCAGCACGCGCGTCATCGAAGGAGCCATCCGCGCACTGCCGATCGAAGACCGCATCGATCTGGCCGCCATCCCCCAGGACAAATGGGTAGCCACGATCCGGGAGAATCTCAACGTGCGCGGGCTACGTGGCACGAACATCATCGAGGTGACCTACAACTCCCGAGATCCTCGCGTCGCCGTGAGTGTCGTCAATGCCATCGTCGATTCGTACGTGCAGTTCATGGATGCAACGTACAAGAGCACGGCCGGCGAGATCATCTACGTCCTTCAGAACGAGCGCGCACGCCTTTTCCAGCAACTCGCCACCAAACGCCAAGAACTGCTGAAGGCGCAGCAAGTGCTTGGCGACATGGGGATCACCCCCGAATCCCGGGTCACCCATCCTATCGTTCAGCGGGCACTCTCGCTGAACGACGAGTTGATCAAGGTCGATTCCCAACGTATGAACCAAGAAGCCGTCCTCGCAGCGCTGCGCGCCGCAGTGCGCGACGGTGTGGACCTGCAGCAATACGTTCTCACGGTGATCAACACGGTCGGCGAGCAGATGCTGCTCAACGGCCTCGGATTCAGCGGCAACGATGCCGCCGTTCAGTCGCAACTGGAACGCGACCTCGTCGACTACACTGCGCAACTGAAGACCCTCCAAGAGCACCTCGGCCCCGCTCATCCCCGGGTTACCGCGCTGAACGACAAGATCCACATCACCGAGCAGTACCTGGCCGGATATCGTGATCGCATCCAGAGTCGCCTCGGGGATATGCAGAACAAGCAACTCGGCGACCTGATGATCCAGATGGTTCAGCAACGGCTGGCCCAAAGCCAATGTCTTGAGTCGTCGCTCCAGGCGGCTTTCAATGCCGCGCAGGCCGACGCCGTTGCGCTCAACGGCCGCATGGCTCAAATCGAGATCCTTCAACACGATGTCCAGTGGCTGGGCAACCTGCACGACGCCCTCCTCAGCCGGATTGCCGGGATCGACCTCAAGCAGGACGGCCTGGACGTTCGGACCACCAGGATCGACGAGCCGGTATTGAACCCCACTCCGGTGTCTCCGAAGTTGCCCGCCACGATTCTCTTCTGCCTGATGGCCGGCATTGGCACCGGACTGCTGGCGATCTATCTGATCGACATACTCGACGACCGTTTCCGCACGATCGAAGAAATGCAGTCGGTCCTTGGCGTGCCCGTTCTATCGATGATCCAGCAGCTCCGGCCCAGCGACGCCGTCGGCGTCGAAGAACTGCAGATTGTTGCGGAGCCCGAAGCCGCAGAGAGCGAGGCCTTCCGTACCCTCCGCACGGCGCTATCGCTGTCGCACCAGGACTCCAGCCGCTTGGTCGTATCGAGTCCGGAGCCCGGCGATGGCAAGACCACCCTCATGGCCAACCTGGCGGCCGCGTTCGCCCAATCGCAGAAGAAGACCCTGCTGAT
The DNA here is from genome assembly GCA_963674835.2 of Thermoguttaceae bacterium. GTDB lineage: Bacteria > Planctomycetota > Planctomycetia > Pirellulales > Thermoguttaceae. The sequence continues at coordinate 2,602,769 of CAXXKC010000003.1, read as the reverse complement.
CGACGCAGACCTAAGGCGGCCGGGCCTGACGGCCGTCCTGAACATGCGGGGCATGGACGGACTGTCCGGCATCATCCGCGGCCAGGACGACATCGCTGCCATGGCTGCAGAGTGCATCCGGGCGTCCGGCGTCGAAGGCTTGGACGTGCTCCCCTCCGGTCCCCGACCGACCAATCCCGCCGAACTACTGGCCAGTTCGCGGTTCGCCGAATTCCTGGCGTGGGCCGAGGGCGTCTACGACCAGTTGCTGATCGACAGCCCTCCCGCACTGGCGACGAGCGACACGGCCCAGATTGGGCGTCTTGTCGACGGCGTCATCCTGGTAGTCCAGCCTGCCAAGAATCGCCGCCGCACGCTCATGCGAACCGTTGAGACTTTTCAACTTCTGAAGATCCCGGTTCTAGGACTGGCCGTCAATCGGATGGGTTCCGACAGCGCGTATCAGTACTACGGGTACGGTGGCTACGGCTACGAATACGTAGCCGACGACGACCAGTCGGATGATGAAACGATCGACACGGATATGAGCGACCCGGCAATCGCGCTGGGATCGCAACTGGCTGATGAGGAAGCCCCTCGCGGCATCGTTCCTCGCCGAGCCGCGTAAATCCCATGCAGAATTCAATATCAACCCAACTCGGCTTTTCGGTGAACGGACCAGCAGGTTGACAAATACGTCTTCCGCATCGAAGAGCGCCGGCAGGCGCCGTCGGCAAAAGCACACAAGCGACTCAGTCGCCGATCCGATGCTGCGCATTGTCGACGCCGGACTGGCCGCGTGTATTCTCCTCTTGCCGCTGATCATGGGTGGCCGGCAAGCCCTCGGAGAACTCGTCCTCAGCGTGTTGGCCATCGGGATCAGCCTCGTCTGGGTATTCCACCAACTGAAGTCGGGCAAAGCGACGTGGCGGTGGTCGTCACTGGAATGGCTTTTCGTAGCCGGCACCCTGCTGCTCTCGTTGCAGTTCATACCGTTACCTCCGAAGGTGCTCGCCTGGTTGGCTCCTAAGACGGCCCAGATCCTGCCATTGTGGTCATCCCAGGCTCAGTCCGGCGCTGCGCTGGGTGCGTGGCCGTGCGTCTCCCTGGCTCCCAGTGAGACTCGAGCCGGCCTCATGACACTGATCGCGTACTGCCTGCTGTTCTCGGTCACGGTGCAGCGTGTCCGGAAGACGGGCGATATCGAGCGGCTCTTGCGATGGTGTGCGTTGTCGGCCGCGCTAATGGCCGTCTTCGGGATCGTGCAGTTCCTCGCCAGCAACGGCAAGTTCTTCTGGTTCTATCAGCACCCCTACAGCACGACCGACGACGTGGCCAAGGGGAGTTTCGTCAACCGCAACCACTTCGCCGATTTCCTCGCCCTGGGCGTCGGCCCGCTCATCTGGTGGGTCCAGCGCGCCGTCAGACGACAGCAGCGCGACTCGGCCGCCAAGCTCATGCAATCCTCCAGCGAGTCGCAACTCGGCGAATTGCTCCCATCGGTCGGGGTCATCGCGCTGGGACTCGTGCTCTTCGCATGCCTCCTGTCGCTGTCGCGAGGAGGTATGATGGCCATGCTTGTCGGCACCGTGATTGCAGCCCTGGTGTGCTATCGTGCCTCGGCATTGAGTTCCCGGTTCGTCATGAGTTTCGTCGCCGCTGTCGTCTTGGTCGCGGCGTCTCTGGCGATATTCGGATACGATCGCGTCGAACGGCGCCTGTCGGATCTGCCGTCCGGTTCCTTCGAGCAGATGGACCATGGGGCAGGGCGTCGCACCATTTGGGCCGCTGTGACCAAGGCCATTCCCGACTTCCTGGCGTCGGGAGCCGGAGTCGGCAGCCTCCGCGACATCTACCCTCAGTATCTCGATGCCCCCACCGGACCCGACTACTACACCCACGCCGAGAACGGACCGCTGCAAATCCTCTTGGAAACCGGCGTGCCGGGTACGCTCCTCCTGGTAATCGTGATCGGATTCTGTGCGTTCTGGTGCCTCGATGGACTACGCCGCACGCAAGACTCCCGCGAAATGGTCTGTCTAGGTGCCGTGCTGGCCGCTTTGGCCGCCAGCCTGGCGCACAGCATGGTCGACTTCAACTGGTATTGCCCCGCCTGCACAGTCATCCTGGCCATCCTGGCAGCCTGTGGTTGCCGGCTCTGGCAGCTCGCATCCGAACAAGCCGAGCCGTCGCGCCGCCTCATGCCCGTTCCCAAAGGCCTCGCCGTTGCCGCGTGCGGACTGCTACTGGCCGTAGGGGGCTGGATGCTCTCTTGCCGTGTCAGTGCCGTGATTGCCGAAGGGCACTGGTACCAGGTTCGCCTGATGGACATGACCGCGGCGACCCAGCCAGATTCGACGGAACCGTCGGCCGATTCCTCCTCGCAACCATCCGTTTCCCCTTCCGGTACATCACCGGCAGCCACACCGCCGCATTCCGCTTCGCCTGTCGGCGACAACCTGGTCGCCACAGACGCCAAGGAGCTGGACGAGCTAGTGGAACTGGTTCGTTGGCAGCCGGACCATGCCCGCGCGCACCTGCGAATTGCGGCTATCTTCCTCCGGCAGTTTCATCGCTTGCAGCAGCAGTGCCCTAACGACATGCCGCTCAGCCAGATCCGCGAGGCGGCGTTTGCCGCACGCCATACTTCCAAGAATCCGCTCGATTCGCGTGCCGCGCTCGATGCCTGGATGCGGCGTGCGTTCGGCGACCACTGCCGCTACCTCGATCTTGCACTGGAACATGCACACGAAGCACTGATGTCGGCCCCGCTCGTGGCGGAGGGCTATTTGTACTTGGGGGAGTTGTGTTTCCTGGAAGGTGGCGGTCCGGAAACCCAGAAGGCGTATCTCGCCCAGGCCCTCAAGCTTCAACCGTACGATCCCGTCGTACTCTTCTCGGCAGGCACAAACGCATGCCTGGCGGGCGATTTCCAGCAAGGGCTGGATTACCTGCGTGCGTCGTTTCATGCCGGAGAAGACTGCCAGGAGCAGATCTTCAATTGGCTGGCCGGCCGCGCTCCGCCAGAGGGCCGCCAGGCGGAAATTCAGTTCCTTATCGAGTATTTCCAGCCGGACTACGAAGCGCTGAAGGCCCTCGACCGACGCTACGCACAAATCGCCCGGCCCGACGAGCTGATCGGCCTGCACCGGCATTTCGCACAGGTCGCCGAAGCGGAAGCTTCGAAGTGCGACCCTGGTACGGCACGGGCGGGCGCCATTTGGCTCATGGCCCACACTCTCTACGATGACCTGGGAGACTACGCGCGGGCGACGGCCTGCGCACAGAACGCCGTGCGTGCAGATCCCAACAACTACACCTTGCGGCATCGACTCGGCATGTACTACCTGAAGATGCAGCAATACGACGACGCCAAGCGGCACCTCCTGTGGTGTCTGGGCCGTCGGCCGCACGACGAGAATCTCAGAAGCCGTGTCAATGAAGCCGAAAGGCTGCGGATCGCGCAGCAAACCCCCGGCCTGATGCCCTTAGTCGGTCCGGCGGCCACAATGCCAGGAGCGGCGATTCCCTCGGGGGCTCCGGTCGCCGCTGGGAACGCGACGCCCCAGGCAACCATGCTCGATCAGCAGATCGCCGCCACGCTGGCAACGGCAACGCCGCCCGGACCTGCTGTGGCTCCGTCGTCGCCAAGTCCTCAGCAACCATCGATATCGCTGGGATACCTTCTGCCTCCAAAGCAGGCGTCCCCACTGCCCGGCTCCGCATTGCCGCCGAATGGCCCGGTTCCTCCGGGATCCACCAGCGCTGCGGGGACCGTCGTGCCGACGCAAGGCACGGTACCACAGACAGCCGTCCTGACTCCGGGCTCGACCGCGACTCCGGCATACGTTCGTTGATCATCACATCCTCGTCGGAGCAACCGGACGTTGACAGCAGCCGATTCAAAGCACAGCCGAGCTGATGGCTCGTTCGCCGGGGTCCTCACCGCCGTTGCGCGGCTGGGGCTCTCGCGTTGGCGGCAGTTCCTGTGCATCGCAGTGCTACTCCCCGTCTTTGCAAGCGTATACTACCTGAGCTACTGGCTGCGCTTTGAAGGCCAGATTCCCCCCCGCGATTGGCGAATCTTCTCGGCGACGCTTGTGTGGATTCTCCTTCTCAAAGTCGCCTTGTTCGGCTGGTTTGGCGCCTACCGTGGCTGGGGGCGATTTCTGACGTTTTACGATTTGATGGCCGTGGTGAAGGCGGCCACCGCCAGCCTCCTGCTGATCATCATCGTGGACCGTTTCACCGCCGTGGAGCGCACGATCGCCCGCAGTATCTACCTGCTGGATTGGGGAGCCACGATCGTGGCTGTCGGCGGGGCCCGCGCAGCGCTGCGGCTCGTTATGGAGCGCCATCGGCTCTTCTTCCTTTCGGCGGCAAAGGTTCCCGCGCTGATCGTCGGCGCGAACGATGGTGGGGAAGCCCTGCTTCGAACCATCATCCGCAATGGCCAGCTCACCTACCACGTGGTCGGCTTCCTCGATAACGATCCACAACGCGTGGGCACCCATATCGGCGGTGTCCCCGTTCTGGGGACCATCGATCAGGCGTTCGTCTTGACGGAGCGCTACGCCGTGCGGCAACTGTTGATCGCAGCCAGCGGCCTGACAGGAAGGCAAATCCGCGCCCTGGTCGACCAGGCATCCCAGCACGGGGTACAGGTGCGGGTGCTGCCCAGCTACGAGCAATTGATCCAGGGCAGTGTCCACATTCAGCCCCAGCCCGTGTCCATCAACGATCTTCTTCGCCGGGAACCGGTGCAACTGGAAACCGACAACCTGCGCGAATGGCTCAACGGCCGCGATCTGCTCGTCACCGGCAGCGCCGGCAGTATCGGCTCCGAGATTTGCCGGCAACTCCTCAAGTTCTCCCCGCGACGGTTGATCCTCGTCGACCGTTCGGAGACCGGCCAGTTCTTCCTAGAGCGCGAACTGCGCCAATCGACCCCTGGTGCACCGCTGGAAGTGTGTATCGCCGATCTTCTCGATCAGCGGCACATGCGGCGGCTTCTGGACAAGTACCGCCCCCACGTCATCTTCCACGCGGCCGCCTACAAACACGTGCCGCTGATGGAATCGCACCCTGGTGAGGCCGTCAAGAACATCGTGCTGGCCACTCGCGGCCTGGCCGATCTGGCGATGCAGCATCACGTCCAGTCGTTCGTGATGATCTCCACCGACAAGGCCGTCAATCCGACCAGCGTGATGGGCACCTGCAAGCGAGTCGCCGAAATGTACGTGCAGTCGTTGACCGACCTGTCCGATTGCCGCTTCGTGACCGTGCGCTTCGGAAACGTCCTCGATTCGGCCGGTAGCGTCGTGCAGGTCTTCCGCCAGCAGATCCTCTCGGGCGGCCCCGTTACCGTCACCGACGAACGCATGCAGCGATTCTTCATGACCATTCCGGAGGCCGCTCGCCTCGTCATTCAAGCGGGTGTGATCGGTAAGAGTGGGGAGATCCTCGTCCTCGATATGGGAGCTCCCGTGCGGATCGTTGACCTGGCCGCCGACATGATTCGGCTGTCGGGGCTGGCGGTCGATGAAGACATCGAGATTCAGATCACAGGCCTGCGGCCGGGAGAGAAGCTCTACGAAGAGCTGCACGCCGACGGCGAACGGCATGTCCCCACTCGCCACCTGAAGATCATGATCGCCGATCGCAATCGGCACGATCCGGCCGCCGTTCTGGCCGACGTCCAGTCCTTGGAAGGACTTGTGGAGGAGGATCCGGGGCAGATTCTCGCCCATCTCCACCGAATGGTGCCTGAGTATCGGCTCTGCGGTCCACACCCCGCTGCGGAAGAGGCCGCCGCCCAGCGACGCGCAGCCTGAGGCGGCATCACCGCCACTTGCCAACCAACTCCAGCGCGCAGTCCAGTTCACCTACATCGGCCGTGTCGTCGCCGCCGGCCCGCGCAGTTGCCGTCGCTTGCTCCAGGTCGTAGACCCAAATCGCGTAGTCCTGGTTCGACACGCGCACCACGTCCGCCACGGCCTGTAAATGGTCGTCGATCGTCGAATCGTACAGATAGGCCCGATCTTCGCCGTCGCCCGGGCGGGCGTAAACTTGCTCGAAGTAGCGCACGCGGGTGAGATAGTTCTCCCCGGAAATGCGGCTGGATCCGGGACTGCACACGAGAGTATCGTCGTCGGTCGATCCGTAGAGCGTAGCCTGGTCGACGCCGCCTGCCAGTGCGTAGGCCAGAACCGTGTCGAAGCCGGCCGCCCGGAGGTAAAACCCTTCACCGGAGAACCGCGTTTCCTCCGGCCCGCTGACCAACGTGTCGTTGCCCGGCGAGTCGTACAGATACGCCAGGTCGTCACCGGCGCTCGCCAGGGCCTGGACCGCGTCGAACCCCTTGAGGCAATAGGCGTAGTTCGTTCCTGTCAGCCTGGCGACGGTTGGTTTTCCGATGAACACGTCGTCGCCGGACGAATCCTGCAGCGTGGCGATGTCATATCCGCCTGCCGTGGCCGACACCACGACCTTCTCGAATTGCGTGGCGTCGACGTACGAACAACCGGTCCAGAACTGGGCGAGGCTGGGATCTCCAGCAAACGTGTCGTCGCCGGCCGAGTCGTTGAACGTCGCCACATCGCTGCCCCCGGCCGACGAGAACGCGTGAACGCACTCGAAATCCTTGGCCACCAGCGTGTACTGCTCGCCTTGCAGTCGGCTATAACCCGGCATGACCAGCAGCGTGTCGCTTCCCGGCGAATCATACAGATAAGCCGTATCATCGCCGCCGGCCAATGCCACAGCCCGCGTCGTGGCCATGCCTTCGACCCGTATCAAGAAACCCTCGCCGGAGAGCGTGGCCGCCTCAGGACCGGCTTCGAAGACGTCGTCGCCGGCCGAGTCGTACAGCACGGCTAGGTCTCGGCCGCCGCCTCCGCGAGCCGTGACCGATTCCACTGATACGGCCGCCAGCTTGTAGCCACTTCCTTGAACGTCGACCGTGCCCGGCCCAAGTCGGAAGGTCTCGACAGCGGTCGTCCCTTCCACCACGATGCTGTCGGCTCCACCGAAGCCGTCGAACTGAATCGTCGACACCTGGCCGCTGTTGAAGCGGTACTCGACTCCGTTGATGTTCAGCTGGTACGTGGTGCCCGCGATGAATTGGAACACATCATCGCCGTCGGTGCCCAGCACGCGAACCGTCGAACCCGTTTGGTAAACCAGGTTCGTGATTTGCAGATCGACATTGCTGTTGCTGCCGGCACCGTTGAGGAAGACGTGTGCGTAGAGCGTCTGCCCCGCCGTGACGGTCGTGTCGACCCGTTCGTAGCTGCCGGTCCCGTAGCTCCCGCCCAGGTAATTTCCCTGTGCGTCGAACAGTTCCACGTCCACGTCGCCGGCCTGTTTGGAGAAATTCGCTTCGAATGTGAAGATACCGGTGTTCGCTGCAGAGAGAGTAAACCACTTGCCCGCGGCGTCGATCGACTGATCGACAATCTCCTGCTGACCGCCGGAGTGATCCAGCTCGGTGGGAGTCGAGTTGAGCTCCATGGCCACCGAATAATGTCCGACCCCGGCGGCAGTCGCCAAGGCGAAAGTATACGACTGGCCGGCGACGACCTGGAACGTGAATGACTGGCCGTTAGTGTTTACGTCACCGCTGGATCCGACCAGCTCCCACTGGCCCTGCAACTGATCGGTTGCGCTGAGCGAGAGCGTCAACTCGCCCGTTGCGCCGGCCGTGAAGCAGAAGTAGTCGCGATCGTTCAGGCTGCCGATGGTTCCCGCGAAAGTCTGCGTGTCGTCGACCGTCCCAAGCTGATAGGCGGCATCCGCGGTCGAGCCGAAATCGTCGTTCGGCATGATCGCGTCGATCGCGCTCTCGATGTCCAGCCGCAGATAGGTCTTCCCCGTGAGCGAATCGTAGATCGTGTCGGCCGTGCTGCACATCAAGTCGTAGAGCATGTCCTGGTTGACATCGGACACGCCCACGAACTGGTACGCCTGACGCAGCAAGACACTGGCCGCCGCCACGTACGGCGTCGCCATGCTTGTCCCCGAGAACGTGGCGAAATCGTCGTCCATGCCGTTGCCGTTGCCCAGGTAGTCGGGCACCGTGCTGACAATCGCACGCCCTGGCGCGGCGAGCGCCCGGGCGTCGCGTTGCGAGTAATAGCTCAGTTGCCCGTCAGCGTCCGCCGAAGCAACCGGTACCACGTAGGGCGAGGCGGCCGGGTAACTCAAACCCGGTTCATTGTAGTCGGTGAAGCTGTTGCCAGCGGCGACGGCAATGAACACGCCGTCGGCCTCCAACTGTGCCAGTTCGTCCTCCAGCGATGCCCATACCGGCAGCTCCGTCGAGTTCCATTCGCTGCCCAACGACAGGTTGACCGTGGTGATCGGATTGGCAAACGAGTTGAGATGTTCGTGGACCCACTGCAGGGCTTCCTCGACCCACGCGAACTCACCGTGGCCGGCGTCGTCAAATACGCGCAACGACACTAAATCCACGCCTTGTGCAACGCCGGGGTAGTCGGCGTCGCTGCTGGCAATGATGCCTGCCACATGGGTTCCGTGCGCGCCCAGGGGGCCGTCGTCATAGGGGTTGTCGTCACCCTCGGCGAAGTCGTAGCCGCCCACCACACGGTACCCGTCGCCGTATCCGCCGCCCAAGGCCGTGTGCGTGTAGGCAATGCCCGAATCGATGACCACCACCGTCTGGCCGGTTCCAGTGAAACCGTATTCGGCCTGCACTTCGGCCAACCCGGTCCAATCGAACGCGTCGGCCGAAAGCAACTGGATTTCGCTCGACGCTGGATCGGCGAAGTACTCCGGGTCCAGGCCCAAGTTTGTCGACATGACCAGCCGCGGTTCGCACGCTTCGAAGCGCGCAAGGCGAACCGGCCCCAAGCGCCGTCGGCACGAGCGCATCAGTACCTCCCCGTCCTAGTTGCAGACTTCAATTGCGAGGCAAGGGTACTCGTAAACCCGCAGGGCTTCCGAGATTCTCTAGACAAGTTCTGGGAAAAGGAGCGACTCGCAACGCTTCCTTGCCGGGCCGGCATCGATGGCGGCCTGCACGTTCCGAACGGACGTGACAACAGACGATAGTCGCTGGGCGTTTCCAACGCTCAAGCAACTATAGGTCACACTTGCCGACGCAAGGCACATGGTCCAAAAACCGGACTATCGAGCGCGACGGTCATCGCTTGGTTGGCCGTGCCCAGGCCGATCGACCACCCAGGATGTCGCCATAGGGCAACACCCCCGTCGCCCCCGGGCAACACCGTTGCCGATCTGCTACAGAAAAAGGGCCTTTTTCGGGCATGTTGCCCACCACGCCAGCGATGCTAGCACCACCTCTGGTGTGCGAAACCGGTTGGGGTTGACACTCCCGCCGGTTATTGGCAAACTCTCCCCACTTTTGTCTGGCCCCGGCGTTCATGTTTGGTCCAAGGATGGACCCGCGTGCGAATCGTCTACCTGCATCAATACTTCACCACGCCGACCATGTCGGGTGGGACACGCTCCTATGAGATGGCCCGTAGGCTCGTCGCCCGCGGACACACCGTGCACATGCTCACGGCCGATCGCGCGGCAAAAGGGGGAGGTTGGCGAGAAACGGTTGAGGCGGGTATCCGCGTTCACTGGTGCGCCGTCCCGTACTCCAGCCACATGAGCTACCGGCGGCGTCTCTGGGCGTTCCTCGAGTATTGTCGCCTGGCGGCTAAACGGGCATCCACGCTCGACACCGACGTGATCCTCGCCTCCAGCACACCATTGACCATCGCCTTGCCGGCCGCCTACGCGGCCCGACGACAAGGCGTTCCCATGGTCTTCGAGGTCCGCGACCTCTGGCCCGATACACCGATTGCCGTCGGCGCCTTGCGCAGCCGGTTCTCGATCGCGGCAGCCCGTCGGTTGGAACGGTTCGCCTATCGCAGTGCCGCGCAGATCATCGCGCTCTCACCCGATATGAAGAACGGCGTCGTCGCCCAGGGCTATCCGGCCGACAGAGTGACCGTCATTCCCAACAGCTCCGACGTTGCCCTGTTTCGCGTGCCTTTGCGCAGCGGATACGAGTTTCGACGTGCGCAGCCCTGGCTCGGGGACCGGCCGTTGGTCGTGTACACCGGGGCGCTGGGGGTCGTCAACGGGGTCGATTACCTGGCGCACCTGGCTGCCGAGGTCATTCACACCGATCCCGAGATCCGCTTCCTGGTCGTTGGTGACGGTCGGCAACAGCAAAAGGTTCATCAATCGGCCACCGAGTTAGGCGTGTTGGACCGGAACTTCTTCCTCTGGCCGTCCCTGCCGAAGATCGACATGCCCGCCGTGCTCTCGGCCGCCGACATCGCCACGTCAACGGTGATCGATCGGCCGGCGCTCTGGGCCAACTCGGCCAACAAGGTGTTCGATGCCTTTGCGGCAGGCCGACCCGTAGCCATCAATCACCAGGGCTGGCTGGCCGATGTGATCCATCAGAACGGCTGTGGCATAGTCCTCGACCCTCGCGACCTACCTTCAGCCGCACGCGAACTGACTGCCGCAATCCGCGACCAACAATGGCTGGCCCAAGCGGGTGCTGCATCGCGCCGATTGGGCGAGACGGTCTTCAGCCGCGACCGACTGGCCGGCATGCTGGAACAGGTCCTGGAAGATGCCGCAGGCTTTGAACAGAAGCGGCAAGCGGCCTGAGCAAGGCAAATACGAATCGAGTACTTTCATGGCCCACTCCGAACTGCTTACCATCGATCGGCCGCATGCTTGGGACAAGGCAGTTGCCCACTGTGGCCGCCACGACTCCTACCATCTGGCCGGATATCACGCGCTGGCCAAATCGCAGAACGAAGGTGAGCCGTATCTGTTGTCGTTTGAAGCTGCCGGGCACGCGGCGGCGCTGCCGTTCGTGGTTCGTCCGATCGCCGGTGTGCCGGGCCTGGACGACTGCCCGCTCAACGACGCCGTGTCGGTCTACGGCTATCCGGGCGTCCTGGCGACGATCGCCCGCGACGACGCCGAGGCCGAGCAGTTCCGCGTTCGTTTCCAGCAAACACTGGCCGAAGCCCTGGAGTCGCTCGGCGTTGTGTGCCTGTTCGTCCGGCAGAATCCACTTCTCGACACCACTTGGCTCCTCTCGCCCCTGGCCGAAACGGCCCAGGTCGGCCCCACGGTCGCCGTCGATTTGACGCTGCCCGAGGAACAGCAGTGGCAGAACATCCGCAAAGACCACCGTTACGACATCCGCCGTGGGCGACAGCACGGGGTCGTCGTGCGCGAGGATCCGCTCCTTTCCGAGCTTGATCTGTTCCGTCACATCTACACACAAACCATGGCTCATCTGGAGGCCGACGAGTACTACTACTTCGACGAGGCGTACTTCCATGGCCTGAAACGCAACTTGCCCGGTCGGGTGAAATTGCTTTTCGCCCAGTTGGACGATCGCCCCATTGCTGCAGCCATGTTCCTGCTCTGCGGCGACATCATCCAGTACCATCTCAGCGGCACACTCCCCGAGTTTCTCAAGTTCCGCGGCGGAATGAAGAACATCCTCGACGACATACGAGCCTGGGGTACCCATCATGGGTTCTCCTGGCTGCACCTGGGCGGCGGCCTCGGCGCACGTCGCGACCGCTTGTTCGAGTTCAAGGCGGGCTTCTCCAGCACACATCGATGGTTTGAAACGGCACGGCTGGTCGTCAAGCCGGGCTTCTATCGACAACTAATGGTGCGGCGGCAGCGATGGCTGGCCAGCGAGGGATACGAAACCGAGATGGGCGAGTACTTTCCTGCCTATCGCCAGATTCCTCGCCGGCGCGCCGCATAACCTCGCCGAAGTATCCACGCCCCGGGGGCAGCAAACACGCATAAACGAGTTCTCATGAGTCGCGACCTTTCGGTGAACATGAAGATCCATCGCCCGGCCGTGGAAGCCACCGGCGCCTTTCCGCTCTGGCCGATCGTCGACGAACAACAGATCGAAGCCGTCGCGGCAGTGCTTCGTTCGGGCAAGCTCAGCGCCTGGACCGGGGACGAGTGCCGGCTATTCGAGCGCGAATTCGCCGAGGCATTCGGTTGCCGCTATGCGGTGGCTCTGGCCAACGGGACCGTCGCCCTGGAATTGGCCCTTCATGCTTTGGGGATTGGCCCCGGCGACGATGTCGTCGTGACGTGTCGCAGCTTCATCGCCTCGGCAAGCTGCTGCGTCAGCCGCGGTGCGCGCCCCGTGTTTGCCGATGTGGACCGCAACAGTCAGAACGTCACCGCCGAGACGATTCTCGCCGCACTAACGCCCCGGACCCGCGCCGTCATCGCCGTTCACTTGGCCGGTTGGCCCTGCGAGATGGAGCCGATTCTCGAATTGGCCGCCCGGCGTGGCCTGTGGGTTATTGAGGATTGCGCCCAGGCACACGGCGCGACCTATCGCGGTCGGCCCGTCGGCTCGTTGGGACACGCGGCCGCATTCTCCTTCTGCCAGGATAAGATCCTCACGACCGGCGGCGAAGGGGGAATGCTCACTACCAACGATCCACTGCTTTGGGAACGGGCCTGGTCCTACAAGGATCATGGCAAAAGTCCCGAGGCCGTCGCGCGCCCGTCGGCGACCGTGTTCAAGTGGCTCCACGAATCGTTCGGCACCAATTGGCGCATGACCGAAATGCAGGCGGCGCTGGGACGCGTCGCCCTACGGCGGCTTCCCCAGTGGGTGCTCTCGCGGCGGCATAACGCAGCCGTACTCACCGAGCGCCTCGGCTGCATACCGGCCCTGCGCATCCCAGTGCCTCCCAACCACCTCCAGCACAGCTACTACAAGTTCTACGCATTCCTTCGGCCCGAGCGGTTATCGGCCGGATGGTCGCGCGACCGGATCGTGCGCGAGATGCAGACTGAAGGGATCCCCTGCGGCAGTGGTATCTGCCCGGAGATTTACCAGGAACAGGCGTTTGCCGGGACAGATCTGCGCCCCGCCGCACGGCTCTTTTCGGCCCGGCAGTTGGGCGAGACCAGCCTGATGCTCCTGGTCCACCCCACGTTGACCGACGACCACCTGCACCGCACGTGCGACGTGCTGGAGTCGGTCCTTCAGAAGGCGATCCGCAAGACGACAGGCCGTCCATCCCGCGCAGCCTAGGGCGTGCGCCATCAAGGAGATGAACTCGAACTCAGCCGCCGGAAATCGCGTGCAAGCAGCTCTGAAACGAACCCTGGACTTCGCGCTGGCAGCCACGGCCCTGCTGCTGTGGGCGATACCGATCGCGCTGATCGCCGCGGCCGTTCGTCTGAGCATGGGCCGGCCCGTGCTGTTTCGCCAGGTGCGTCCCGGCCGTGACCGCAAGCCGATCACGGTCTACAAATTCCGTACCATGACCGACGCCCGCGGCGACGACGGCCAACCGCTTCCCGACGGCCAGCGTCTGACTCGCCTGGGTCGCTTCCTGCGGAAGACCAGCCTCGACGAACTGCCCCAATTATGGAACGTTCTTCGGGGCGACATGTCGCTCGTCGGTCCTCGCCCGTTGCTGATGCGTTACCTGCCGTACTACACCCATCGGGAATCCCTCCGGTTCACCGTGCCGCCGGGAATCACCGGCTGGGCTCAGGTCCACGGCAGAAACCTGCTGGGCTGGGACGAACGCCTCGAATTGGACGCCTGGTACGTCGAGCATTGGTCCTTCGGACTCGACGTGCGCGTCCTTTGGCTTACCGTGTCGGCCGTCTTCAGTCGACGTGGCTTGGTGGTCGATCCCCGGAGCACGGGCGGTCTGGACCTTGATGAACAGCGTATGTACCAATCGGAGCCACTCGCCCATGCAAGCCCGACCAGCGCATAGCTCGGATGCCGCGAGAATCGTCCAGATTCTCCGCGAGAACTTCCCGACCGACCGTCTGCCGCTCACGATCTTCGGTTGCCAGGGCATCGAGTCGTACGTGCGGGATCTCATCGAGTGCCAGAACCACGGCAGCAGCATGTGGTACAGCCTGGTTGCCGACGACTCGCGGGTGGCAGGTTTCGTCGAGGTTCGTCGCGATCCCGTTAGCCTGTTCCTCAATCATGGCTTCCTGGAACCGGCGGTTCGCGGTCCGTGTGTGGGCACAAGCCTGTTGCACTACGGCATGGTGCAGGCCCGTGATGCCGCTCAGACACACGTGGCACTGGATGTTTTCCACGACAACACAAGCGTGCGTCGGGGGCACCGCGCCCTCGGCTTCCGCGAAACGCACGAATCGTGGTGGCTGGAATTCCCCTTGGAGCCGACCCGCCGGCCTGCCGGTCCCTGGTATGTTCACGGCCACAACCAGGCCGAGCTGATCCACGGCCGCTACGGCTTCTCCGAATTGTCGGTCGAGACCGCCCGGCGAACCTATCGGGTCGGACAGCTGGGCGATCGATTCTTCCGCGTGACCGATCCTACACTGTTGGCCGACCCGTGCGCACGCGACGCGCTGCGAACGCTCGATCCGGCGCGGCGATTGCTCTGCATCGCCGCTGCCGAGTTCTTCCGTGGAGAAGTGCCTTTCGAGGCCACAGTCCGCGCTCGAGCGTTTCGGATGACAGCCAAAGTCGACCCCATCCTGCGATCACTGGCGGCCATGGGACTCCTCTGGCAGGCGGAGGTTCCTGTCGTCGCCAACTTCGAGGCGTCTCTGCCAACCTCGCCCAGCATGATGCCCACTCTGCCAAGCTGACTCCGGCTCAAGTGCCGCGCGCCTCAGCCGCAGTCCGCCATCGCCGGCCAGCGCATCAGAACCGACCCCCAGGACAGGCCCAGGCCGAATCCGCAGAGCACGACGGTGTGCCCCGCCGACAGCCGCCCGTCCTGCCACGCACTTTTCAGCGCAATCGGTATCGACGCCGACACCAGATTGCCCACTTCCGATAGATTCGAGAACAACTGCTCAGGCCGGATGCCCAGTAGCCGCGCCAGACTGTCCAACACCATGCGGCTGGCCTGATGAATGACAAACAGATCGACGTCACTCACCTGCAGTTGATTCCGCTCGAGTAATTCGCGCAGATGGGGAGGAATCTTGGCGTTTACGAACGACAGGATGCCCAGCCCGTCCATTTGAATCGCGTCCAACGGCTTCCCATTGCCCCCGGCGACGTTGCTCTGGTCCGCCTGGGCATCGGCCCTCGGCAGCCGGCAACCGCCCGCCGGGATGATGAATTTGTCGTAGTGGCTACCGGCGGTTCCATAGGCGATGTCGATCACGCCCTCATTGTCACGGCAACCGCCAATCCACGAAGCCGCGGCGCCGTCGCCAAACAAAACGCGGGTCGACATATCCTGCTTGGGGATGAACTTGGAATAAGTATCGGCATTCACGACCAGCACGTTCGTTGCCACACCGGTGGCCACCAAACCGCGCGCCACGGCGAGAGAATATGGGTAACCGGAACACCCCAGGTCGATGTCCATCGCAAACACCCGATCCGGCAATCCGAGCTTGCCGTGCAGAATGCAGGCGTTCGGCGGCAGGATGTGGTCGGCGGTCTCCGTGCAGAAGAGGAGTGCGTCAATCCGCTCCGGCAGGTCGGGATGGGCGTCGAACAGCCGGCCACATGCTTCCAGGCCCAGGTCCAACGACGTCTGCCCCTCGGCGGCCACGTACCGGCATCGCACGCCTGCCCGCGTTTCCACTCGCTGCATGTTCCAGTCGGGGTTTTCCTCCTTGAGCGCGTCGTTGGTCAGCGCTGTTTCAGGCAGCGCGTATGCAATGTCGCGTATACACACGGCCATCCGCGTTTCTCCTTGTTCCGTACTATGAATCGCTCCCGCCTCGACTAGATTCCCCCCAAATACAAGGTCTGGCCTGTGACGGCCGAGCTTCGCTCCGCAGCCAGGAACTCGACCGCATGGGCCACTTCGGCAAGGGTCACCTGCCGGCCCAAGGCCGTCCGGGCGACCGTTTCCGCGACGACCGCATCCGGCAGTGCCGCCGTCATGCCCGTGTCGGCGACTGGCGGCAGACCGAGCGCATTGACCGTAATCCCCAACGCACTGGTTTCCTTCGCCAGAACTCGCGTGTACTGCTCCAAAGCCGCCTTGAGTCCACCATAGATGGCGCTGCCGGCAGGGGCCAGCGGCACGGAGATGCTGGAGAGATTGATGATCCGGCCGAAACCGCCCTTCTTCATGAGCAGAATGGCCTCACGTGAGCAGAGATGCACACCGACCAGGTTGGTGGCGAACAGGCGATCGAGTGTTTCCCGCGCGGTCAACACAACCGGGGAGGCCGCCAGAACGCCGGCGTTGTTGACCAGCACGTCCAGACGTCCGAACGTCCGGCGCACTTCCAGAAACATGGCGCCGACGTCCCGATCACTGCTCACATCCACGCAGAAGTGCCGATAGTCGGCGGCCGTCAGATCGGATGGCTCCCGGCTGCAGCCTACAACCGATCCTCCTTGGCTCAAGAAGTGCTCGGCCAGATAACGTCCGATGCCGATGCGACTGCCGGTAATCAGAACGACGCGACGCTCAGGATGGCTGGTCATGGTCCAACAACTGGCTCAGGTACTCGGTAAGAGCCTCGATGGTTCGGAAGGGGCTTCCGCTGGAATGGAGAACAGCGTCGCCGGCGATGGCTACCGGCACACCATACTCTTCCAGGATCACCTCCTGCAGCCGCATCACCAGGTCTACCAGCCCCAGCGAGTCCAGCGATCCCCCTGGGCCTACGAGTACCGTCGCATCGGACAAACCGATCGCCTGATTCTCAGGAAACTCGGCGTTCATGGCTTCCAGAACGCCAACGACCATTTCTCGAACCTTTACCTTGGTGGCAAGCATCCGTATTCCCCTCCGCCGCGCACATCTTGTCGAGAAACCCCCAGGGCACACCGTGGGACGGGGGGAATCTTCTGGCAATCTGCATGACATGTCAATGGCAGTTCGAAATACCCCAACAGAGCGAGGCGTCGTAGCCGCTCCCCAAAGGTGAGGCTCTGTCATAGCTGCCGGACGGCCATGTGCGACGAAGCTCACTGGTCAGCCGATCGTGGGCGACGAGCTGCGCGGTAGACCGGTCCCGAAACGCGTATCGATGAGCCCTGCTGCAGCGGTTCTGCCGGATCGCCCAGCCTACGATTTCTTCTCCATTAGCAGCCGATCCACAACCGAAGAGTTTCTTTGGAACATGCCAATCTGCTCTTGTCAGCCGCCAGGGAGGGCGACCTTGTCTGTCACTGACTATCTTAGGCTTCGCTATCTTACCCATCTTTCTAAGCCGGCGAGTGATCGACTTCTCTATCGGACCATCTACCAGCACAGGTACCGGACCATCCTGGAGGTGGGCGTCGGCAATGCCGAACGCGCAATGCGGATGATCGAGGTCGCCGCACTTCAGTCGCCAATCGCCGAGGTCCAGTACAACGGGATCGATCTGTTTGAAGCGAGGACTGTGGCTGATGGACCTGGCCTCACTCTGAAGATGGTCCACCGACGCCTGCGGGCCACCGGGGCCCGAATTCGTCTCTTGCCCGGCGATCCACTGTCGGCGCTCTCCGGGGCCGCCAACACCGTGAGGCGGATCGATCTACTGATCGTCTCGGCCGGCCTCAACCGCGAGTCGCTAGGCCAGGCTTGGTTCTACGTGCCGCGGATGCTCCATCCCTCGTCGCTAGTGCTTCTGGCCGGCGCGGGCGAGGCAGGGCAGTTTCGCCGTCTCTCCATGCCAGAGATCGAAACACTCGCCACAGCCGCGCTGCGACGCCGGGTCGCGTAGGATCTGCCCCGACGGCGACTGCCGACGCCCAAATCCCCGTCACGCCCCCCCCGAGAGCGCGAACCTTGTCGCAACAAGGGCATCTACGATTAGAAGGGGGCGCAGGTGACAGCCCGCTGTTTGGCGCGTTGGCCCGCACAAGCTTTCGTCGGCGCTGCGAGCAATCTATAATGGTTGTTTCGGCTTCCGTCGTTCCCGGTAACCTGTATCGTAATCCGATTGGTACGTTTCCTCGTAGAACGCAATGATGAAGGCAGAGAATACCCCCCGGACGATGTTCGAGAAGATCTGGGACGACCATGTGGTCCACGCCGAACCCGGCAAACAGACCATCCTGTACATCGATCGGCAACTGGTCCATGAAGTCACAAGTGCGCAGGCATTCGAGGGTTTGCGGCTGGCCGGCCGCCAGGTCCGACGCCCGGATCGCACGGTAGCCACGGTCGATCACAACGTTCCAACGACCGACCGGTCGTTGCCCATCGCCGATCCCATCGCCAAGCAGCAGATCGACACCCTGCGGACGAACTGTTCCGAGTTCAGCATCTTGCTCTATGATCTCCACGACAAAGATCAGGGGATTGTCCACGTCATCGGCCCGGAACTGGGCATGACGCAACCGGGCATGACGATCGTCTGCGGCGATAGCCATACGGCCACCCATGGTGCGTTCGGAGCGCTGGCCTTCGGCATCGGCACCAGCGAAGTCGAGCACGTGCTGGCCACCCAGACGCTGCTGCAGTACAAGCCACAAACCTTGGAAATCCGCGTCAACGGCCGATTGGGTTTTGGCGTTTCAGCCAAAGATCTCATCTTATACATCATCGGCCAGATCACTACGCAGGGCGGCACGGGCTGCTGTATCGAGTACACCGGAGAGGCGATCCGCTCTCTGACCATGGAGCAGCGGATGACTGTCTGCAACATGTCGATCGAGGCTGGAGCCCGGGCCGGTCTCATCGCGCCCGACGAGACAACCTTCGAGTATCTTCGCGGCCGTCCTTTCGCTCCCCGCAACTTCGAAGCAGCCGTCGAACGCTGGAAGCTGTTGCCCAGCGACGAAGGCGCGCGGTACGACCACGTGAAGGTCTTTTCGGCCGACTTAATCGAGCCGCAGGTGACCTGGGGAACGAATCCCGGCCAGGTGACCGGTGTCGGTGGTGCCGTGCCCAAGCCGGCCGACTTCGCCGATCCAACCGATCAGAAGGCGGCTGCCCAGGCTCTAGCCTATATGGGCCTCGATGGCGGCACTCCGATTGCCTCGATCCCGATCGACCGGGTGTTCATCGGATCTTGCACCAATGGCCGCATTGAGGATCTCCGAGCCGCGGCCGCCGTCGTGCGCGGGCATCGCATATCGCCGCGGGTCAGCGCCATGGTCGTGCCGGGCAGCGGGCTGGTCAAACGCCAGGCCGAAGCGGAAGGCCTCCACCAGATCTTCCGCGCTGCGGGGCTCGAGTGGCGCGAGGCCGGCTGCAGCATGTGCCTGGCCATGAATCCCGACAAGCTCGAGCCGGGCGAGCGCTGCGCGGCCACGAGCAACCGCAATTTTGAAGGCCGGCAGGGCAAGGGCGGCCGTACCCATCTTGTTTCTCCGACCATGGCTGCCGCCGCGGCCATCGCGGGACACTTCGTTGATATTCGCAATTGGGACTATCGTAACTGATGTGGGCTGTGCCCACGAAAAGTCGTACGAAGTAGATAACATCGCTGATCATCGCCCAACGTACTATTACGTCCAACGAGCCGAGTTATGCGAGCATTTACCAAGCACACCGGACTGGTCGCCCCGATGGATCGATCCAATGTCGATACCGACCAGATCATTCCCAAGCAATTCTTGAAGCGGATCGAGCGCACCGGCTTCGGCCAGTTCCTCTTTTTCGACTGGCGCTTTCTCGACGACGGATCGCCCAATCCGGAATTCGAGCTGAACCACCCCGCCTTCGCCGGCGCGACCGTTCTGTTGGCTCGACGCAACTTCGGCTGTGGCTCCAGCCGGGAACACGCGCCCTGGGCGCTGGAGGACTACGGCTTCCGCGCCATCCTCGCGCCCAGCTTCGCCGACATCTTCTTCAACAACTGCTTCAAGAACGGCCTGCTGCCGATCCAGCTCGAAGAGGCCGCCATCGACGACCTCTTCCGCCGCACGGCCGAGCATCCGGGCTATCAGCTGACCGCCGACCTGGAGAACTGCCGTCTGAGCGACGACTACGGCCTGTCGCTCGACTTCAAGGTCGACGATTTCCGCCGTCACTGTCTGCTCAACGGCCTGGACGATATCAGCCTCACGCTCGAGCACGAGGCGAAGATCACTGCCTATGAGCAGTCCCGCGGCATCGTCTAGGTCGCATTGTGCCAACCCATAGTGCAGGTCGCCCGGGGGGCGCCGCGATCCTTTCGGCCTACTTCTCCTTGGCGATCACTTTCTGCAACGGGGCGATCACGCCCGCTTTGAGCGACTTGAAGAACCCCTTGCGCACACCGGGAAAGTTGACGAACATCATCCCGACGGTGATCAGCAACCAGTTCTTCAGGCTTTTCTGCGGGAAGTCGTACATGCCGTTCTTGCGGTAGTAACGATGGGCCACCTGGAACACGGGGCGCAAGAACCCCCACGTGGCGTCGCGGAAAATCCTCGTGCCCCCGATTCCCAGGAACGTCCTCGGGTTGGCGTAACCGTTTTGGGCGCACTCGGCCAGTTCGTGCGCCAAGTGGTCTAGAAGTCGATCGGTTTGGGCCGAGTCTTCATTTTCGTCGGTGACGATTCCCACTAGGTTGCCCTGGTGAAACTCCACATAACCTTCGAGGATCTCGCGAAGATTGGCCAACTGCCGGAGCGGTCCGGAAATGAGAAAGCCCAACTGTTTGCCCGGCCACCAGGGAATAACGGGAAGAAAGAAGCCCCGGTCGTAGAAGAGCTTCCACCGCCACGACAAATACCGGTCCACGATCGTTCCGGCCATGACGATGATATCCGCCGGCGCCAACTTCGCCAAATACAGGTCGTTGATGTCGTCGGCGTTGCGAAACACGCACTTCCCTTCCGCACCGCACTGGAAACAGCCGTCGCAGCCCGAGCGGATGCGCATCGCACTCAGATCGACCGTCGTCACGTCTTCGTCAAAACACTGACAGAAGCGGGTGACCATCTTCAGCAAATTCGCACTCTCGCCCGCGCTGTCGATCAGAAGCACCACCTTCTTGCCTTGCAAGGCGGCCTTGTTCGTCGGCGGCAGCGGCGCGTACTCGATCTTATGTTGCCGCACGCGGTCGAATACCTGGGCCACGGGCGGACGCTTGGCCACGGCGTCTTCGAAATCGTGCATGAACTGGATGAGCCGCTGCTGCTCCTTCTTCTCAACCAGGTCGTAGACCGAGGCGGAGTAGGCCCGGGTGAAATTCATGCCCCAATCTTCGCAGGTTGCCTGAATATAATTGTGGGCCGTGTGGTCGAAAAAATGGATCGACGTTGATAATGCGGCCGCATACTTGCCGCGGAACGCCTCGTAGCCCTCGCGCTGATTGATCAGCTCGATGAACCGTTTTAACGTGGCATGAACCAGGAAGGTGTAGATCGGATATGCCCAAAGGATGCCATCTGCCGCGCGGACCGACTCCAGAACGTTCTCGAACGTGGCCGGGTCCTCCTCGATCTTGTCGTATTCGAGGCAGACGTGCAGGATGGGGAACTCGTGCTGAGGGAATTTCTTCTGCAGGAAGACCACGTACTGCAACGTAGCGCTGAGCATGCCCTTGGGGCTGCCGCTGAGAACGAGTATTCGCATGGCACCGGATAATCGGACAGTGGAGTGGAAAACCGTCCCGTCCAGTTTACCTGCCACACCAGCCGCCGCGAAGGCGACTCGGTTTCCAAGACAGGCACAATCGGGGGAGCAACGGACCGAGACGACACCTCCACGCCACGCCCGCAGCATGCCTTGCACTTCCCAACGCGGGTAGGCACCGTTCTGAGGCGGTCGAGAGCGAAGAACCTCCGCATGGTCCGCAAGTGGGGGGCGAGGAGGGTGGAGCCGGCTTTGCCTGTTTCAGCGACACTGTGTAAGCTGAGGCATCCTCGATGTGTGCGGGATGGTTGCGAGGGACAGGCCCTCGGTGGCGCGGCTCGCGGTGGGACGGATGAAACGAATCCTCGTTCTGGTTTACTCGCAAAGCGGCGACGTGCGGAGTGTCGCCGAGGCTCTGGTGGGACCGCTCCGTTCGCCGGATGTGGAATTGACCTGGGCGGAGATCGTTCCGCGGGTGCAGTACCCTTCGCCCTGGCGTAACATCCACCGCTTCTTCGACGAAATGCCCGAGTGCGTTCTAGGGCTGCCGCCGGAGATCGAGCCGCTCAACTTCTCTCCCGATGAGCCGTTCGATTTGGTGATTCTGGCCTACCAAGTGTGGTTCCTCTCACCGTCGCCGCCCATCCAGGCGCTGTTTCGCACGGAACACGCCCGGGCGTTGCACGGCCGCAAGGTGATCACGCTCATCGTCTGCCGCAACATGTGGCACGAAGCGTCGCTGAAGATGAAACGCCTGTTGGCCGCTGCCGGCGCCGTGCACATCGACAACGCAGTCGTCACCCACCAGGGACCAGCGTGGGCCACGTTCTTAACAACCACGCGCACGCTCTTCACAGGCAAGCGAGACCGAATGCTGGGCGTGCTGCCACCGTCGGGTATCGCGGAGGCCGATATTCAACGTGTCGGCCGACTGGGCGAAGCGATTGCCCGGCAGTTGGACACGCTGGACCACTCCGACAGCCGTCCCTTGCTGCGGGGGCTGGGCGCAGTGGAGGTCAACGGCCGATACGTGATCGCCGAGCGGGTTGCCGCCGCCGTGTTTCCCTTGTGGGCCCGCATCATTCGCCGCTTCGGAGCCAAGGGCCGACGACTTCGCCACGTGGGAATCTTCCTGTTCATCCATTTTCTGCTGGCCATGATCATCCTGGGAATCCCTTTGACGATTATTACGCTGCCCGTAGTATATCCGTTTGTGCGCAAGCCCATGGCGGCTTACGTTGTGCGACTCAAGCAGCCCACGGAGAGCTAAGTGCCTGCCTTTATCAACGGCCTGGGGGTATTTCTCCCCAATAAGCCCGTCCACAACCAGCAGATCGAATCCGTCCTGGGCATGGTCGATCAAGTGCCCTCACCGGTCCGCGAGGTCATCCTCCAGCGCAACGGGATCAAGTGGCGCTACTATGCCATCGATCCGCAAACTGGCAAACCAACCCACTCCAACGCGGAACTCACTGCCGAGGCGATCCGTGTTCTCGCCAGTGACACGGGATTGGACGTCGGCCAGATCGATGTCTTGGCGTGCGGCACGTCCTCACCCGACCAGGCCATCCCCAGCCACGCGGCCATGGTCCACGGTTTGCTCGGCGGGCAGCCCTGCGAAATCGTCTCGACCGCGGGCGTCTGCTGCTCGAGCGTCGCCGCCCTGAAGTACGCCTACGCCAGCGTTTCCGCCGGCATGGCGCGATCCGCGGTCGTGACCGGCTCCGAACTGATCTCGCCTGCGCTGCGGGCCGCACAGTTCGTAGCGTTGGACGAAGCGTCGCTGCGGGATAATCCATACCTGGGCTTCAGCCGCGAGTTCCTGCGATTCATGCTCTCCGACGGGGCCGGGGCGGCTCTCGTCGAAGACCACCCGCGCGACGGCCGGCTGGCCCTGCGCGTCGACTGGATGGAGCTCTGTTCGTTTGCCAGCGAGTTGGCTTCGTGCATGTACTCGGGCGCCTTGAAGCAACCTGACGGCTCGCTGCAAAGCTGGCGCGTGGCAGAAGACGATCCGGTGACCGCTTTTCGCAAGGGCTATTTCAACCTCTGCCAGGACGTCAATCTGCTTAGCGACAACATCGTGCCGACCGCCGGTCGGTTCTTCGCCGAAGTGCGCCGGCAGCACGCCCTCGATGCGGCCGACGTGCAGTGGTTCGTTCCCCACATTTCGTCGATGTTCTTCCTTGAGCCGCTTCGCGAAGAGATGGCCAAGGCCGGCTTCGACATCCCGCCCGACCGCTGGTTCACCAATCTCAAGTACAAGGGAAACACGGGAGCCGCCTCGGCCTTCATCATGCTCGAGGAACTCTATCACTCGGGCAAACTCAAGCCGGGCGACACGATCCTCTGCGCCGTACCCGAAAGCGCGCGATTCACCTATGCCTGCCTCCATCTGACGGTCCAATGAGTCCCACCTCCAACCAAGCAGACGCGTCCTCGCCACGCGCCGGCCTGTCCGTCAAATGCTTCCATCCTCGGCCTCATGCGCAACTGCGGATGTTCTGTTTCCCTTGGGCGGGACTGGGCGCTTCGGCGTTCTACCGCTGGTCGAGTTTCCTGCCGGACGAGATCGAGGTGCTCGCCGTCCAGTACCCTGGCCGTGAAGACCGGCTCCGCGAAGCGCCCTTTCGCCGTTTGCAGCCGCTCGTTGAATTGCTCGCTGCCGATGTCCGGCCATACACCGATCAGCCCTTCGTCTTCTGGGGGCACAGCATGGGGGCGCTCGTCGCCTTCGAGCTGGCCAAGTACTATCGGGCTGCCGGCGAAGCGATGCCCGGCCACCTGTTCGTCTCAGGGCGTCAGGCGCCCCATTTGCCCGACCCGGTTCCGCGAATCCCCGATCTGTCGGACGAAGAGTTTGTCCGCGAGCTTCAACGCTGCTACGGAGGCGTGCCCGACGTGATCGCCCGTGATCCCGAAATCCGCTCGGTTTTCCTGCCAACGATCCGGGCGGATCTGGAATTGGTCTACACTTACGCTCACGAGTCCGAGCCGCCGCTGGACTGCCACATCTCCGCATTTGGCGGCACGCACGACAACCACGCGCGCGACGACTTGGAAGCTTGGCAGACGTACACCACCCAGCCCCTTCGACTCCATCTCCTGCCGGGCGACCACTTCTTCGTCACGTCGCAGACTGAGGCCCTCCTCAAGCAGACGGTGGAGGACCTCGTCCACACCCACCCGCAGTTGCTCCTCAGCCGGCAAGACGAGAACCCGGCCGGCTGAGTTGCACTGTACGGCCTTACTGCACGTCCAGGTTGGCCATGAATTCATCGAGCACTTTGCGGAGTTCCTGCTCCTTCGCCATGAGCTTCTCCGTCTCGACACGGAGCTTTTCGATCTGGTCTTCCTGTTCGCCGAACTTCTTGACGTAGCGCTTGTACAACTCGCTGGCGCGGTCGAGCCGATCCATGTTCTGGCGGATGCGAGTCTGCTCCTGGACGATCGCTTGAACCTGCTGCTCCACCTGGGCGCGTTGCATCGCGACCTGCTGGAGTTGCTGTTTCTGCCGGACGATCTCTTGCAAGGCCTTCTTGACCTTTTCGCCGACGACCGGAGCGCTCAAGTAGAGCTGGATCGCCTGATCGTCCAGGTTCGTCAGCGCGATCTGCTGCCGTTGGAGACACTCTTCCTGAACGGTCAGCTTGGCCGGATCGCCCGGCTTGGCCGGAACGGCGAACCGGTACATGTCGCGGGTCTTCTCGGTCGGCTCCTTGGGTTGGACGAGCGTCCATCCCTCCCGGATCGGATACTCGATCAGCACGGTTTTCTCGTGAGATCCGGAGTTCTTCACCGTGTACTCGACCGTGCGCATCTGCTTGTGGCTGACGATTGCCGTGCCCTTGATCAACTGGAGACTGACCATCTGGCCCGTTTCGGGCTTCATTTCGGGGGCCACTTCGGTTTCCAAATCCAGGGCGTAGCTAATCAGCCTCTGCCCGCCCGGGGGCACATCGCCCATGATGGCATCGCCGGCATACACGCCGCCATCAAACACGGTGATAGGTCCCTGCATCAGATGCAGCTTGGTCGAATTGGTCAGTTGCAGCCCATTCAGCGGATGCTTCGGCTGAACGCTCTGATCGTAGATGGAGACCTTCTGGCCCTTGATCTCCTGGTTGACGATCGGCAGCATGGCCGACTGTTGGCGCGGAAGCGTGACAGGCACGGCAATATCGTACTGGAACAGTTCACCCACCTCGCCGGCAGCAGCCGTCACCTGAACTCCGCGGCCAAGCGAGATCCGATCGGCCTTTTCACCTGCGACGGGCCCTGCCACGCGGCCGAAGAGCTGGCGTGCCCCCCTTTCTACACCCTCCGCTGCGGCCAATGCCGGAGCCTCCGCCGGCTTGGCGGCCACGGCTTTGGCTTCCCCCAGTGCCACGCGTTCGCGCAATAGCTCTTCCCGCTTGGCCAGATCCTGTCCGTAACGTTGCGGCCGCAGCGAAGCGTATAGCTCCAATTGCTCTTGTGGCCTGGGCACGTACAGCGGCTGGTAGAGATCCATGGTGAAGGAAATCGGCCGGCCGCTGACCAGGGTGAGGTTCACATTGTTCCAATCGGTCTCGCTCGTGTTCTCAACGATCGCCCAGCCTTGCAAAAAGGGGGCCTTCTTTTCGTCGAGCACCAGTCGGTAACTCGTCTTCCAAACGGGTGTCTCCTGGATGTAGCCCACTCGAACGCGCCGCTTGCCCTCGCCACGAAACTGCAGCGTGACGGTCTTCTTGTCGGTGGCGTGGGCGGTGGCCAGGATGCCCAGAGCCTTGTGCAGCTCGGCGTTGAGCTTCTCATTGAGCAATTGGATCCGCGACACGGTGTCCAGCGGTACCGAGCGCAGGCCTTCATCGGTCAGCAGGTTGAGCACGTCGACCGTGATGACTTCGTCGTTTTCCAGTTTTCGGGTCTTCTTCTCCACGCCCACGATCTGCCCGGTGATCTTGCTGGGCGCCTCCACCTCGACGCGCTCGCCGCGGATCTGAATAAGCAGGTCGGCCAACGTGGGGTTCTTCGTCAGATCGATCGAGAAACTGCCGAGCGTCTTGGAAATGGGGTCCTTCGAACCGTAATCCACCGTTGAGATATGACCGCCGTCGAGGTCCTCGACGACCATGCTCTTGAGCAGATCGTTCACGTCACCGACGCGGAACTGCAACTCGGCCTGGGCGTCGCCTTCCACTTCTCCGTCGTGCTCGAAGTAACCCACACCCGAACTGAACAAGACAACCCGTTTCAGGGGCAAATCGACACTCTTCTGCTCGGCCGCGGCCGTGACGGCCAGCAGCACCAGACAACTCAAGGCGGCCGAAGCCACCGCGAACGGACGACGCGTCATGGGAAGACCTCCGTAGAACCGGGCGAGCGTTGCTTTCAACGACAGGTGAGTGACAGCATAACACCTTTGCTGGAAATATGTTCGGGCATGCTCAAGCATACCTCGCGAAGACGCCATGCACCGCCGACCCACTAGCTCTACGACGATGCCCGGCCTCGAAGAGTTCCGGCGCGGGCCGGATTGGCCCACCGGTATTGGGTAAGTGGCTACAACGAAAAGAGTTGGGTAGTGTACCGTCGCTGCTCCACAGACGGTCGGCATTTGAAAAACGATTGCCGGGTTCCTTTCCAGAATAGAAGATATACAATCGCACCACTGGATCTTGGGGCGCTACGCGTATCTCGGAGATGTCTTCATGACACATGCGGAAACGTCCGTTCACACCCCGGACGATGATTCGACCAAAGCCGCACGGCCGGCATGGCTGTGGGGCGTCTTGCTCATCTTGTTCATAGCGTGGCTCGTACTGCTCCCAGGCAATTACGCGATGCGACAGCTGGCCGACGCGTCGTGGCTGGGCAGATGGTGGTTCCTTTCGACAGCCGCGCTAAGCGTGGCGGCCTGGTCGATCTGGCTGGCGGCGCTGAAGCCGACCAGACGGTTTGCCATGGGAGTCGCCATCGGAATCACCATGGCGCTGGTTGCCGATATCTACGGTATTCTCCCCCAAACGATTCGGCCCGTGCCACCCCTGGCGGTCAGCTTGCTTGCGTTTGCCCTCGGCCACTTGGGCTTCCTGTACGCGTGCTGGAACGCCGGCTCACGACTGCACTTGCTGAAGCCTGTCATCTGGGTGGCGTCGATCGTGATATGGGTCACGGTGGGAGTTGTGTTCTGGTACGCCATCACGACGGGCGACTGCCGGTTGCTCGAATTCCGCTGGCCGGCGTTGGCATATACGGTTCTGCTGGGAATTACCGTTGGCGCGTTCTCTGCGCTGGGAATTCAGGATCGCCGGTTCCGCCTCATGGCAGGCGGCGCCGTGTTGTTCCTGGCAAGCGACCTTCTACTCGCAGTGGGGTTGTTTCGCGGCGGTCCCGGCGGCATTACCGACATAGCATGGCTCATCTACGGAATCGGCGAGATGTTGATCGTCTACGGAGCCGTTTTCTACACGAGCAACGCGAGCATCACGATCTCGCGCAACGGAGTCGCCGCCGCCGTCATGATGTGCGCGGTGCTGGCGCCGTCGGTCGCACATGCCGAGAATTGGCCGGCCCTTCCGGCCGAAAACGGGACCATTACGGTTCCCGCGCAAGAGTGGCCCCGCAAACCGGGGATGCGAGAGATCAACGCCTACGTGTACTATCCGGGTGGGAAGCTCGACAGCGTCGGCACCGGCACGGGACTGATGCTCAGCCTGCACAATTGGGGCGGCACGAAGGACATCGGGACCGCCGATCCCCAACAACTGGCCGATCGCTTCAATGTGGTGGCCATTTGCGTCGATTATCTGCAAAGTGGTCCATGGAATCGGACCGGGGCGGCGTACGACTTCGGCTATCTCCAGGCGATCGATGCCTTGCGAGGGCTGTACGCCGTCTACGACGGCCTGATGAAGCTCCAGAAACCGTTTGACCACGGACGTATCTTCGCAGCCGGCGGTTCCGGCGGCGGCAACGTGACGCTCATGGTCAACAAGCTCGCGCCGCGGACCTTCACGTGCATCATCGACATGTGCGGCATGGCCAAGCTGAGCGATGACATCGCGCTCGGTTTGCCCGGCCGTACCCACCTGAGCGCGGGCTACTCGCGCGACCCGGCCAGTCCCGACTTCCTGCGCAAGGACGCCCAGGAGATCCGCTACGTGGGCAATCCCGCGCATCTGGATGTCATGAAGCAGCTCGGCAACCAGGCGAAAATCGTCATTGTCCACGGCGTCGACGACGCGTCGTGCCCCGTGGCCGACGCCCAGGAGATGGCCGCTAACATGCGCACCGCGGGTTTGGACGTGGAACCCCACTTCCTGACCAAGGCCGACGTCGACGGTCAAGCTGTCAAAACCACCGGCCACTCGCTGGGCGACCGGACTCGCATCGTGTTTCGCTTCGCCGGACGATATCTTTCGCCCGACGGACCGGATACACTGGCACGCCGCACGCCAACCGATTTCGATCGCCGGGACCAGGTGCACTACCCGACGTCGGGTGGCGACTACGTCATATCGTATGCCAAGGGCTATCCGATCGCCCAGTTCCAGGCGAGCCGCTAGGACCGCTCACGCACGCTTCTGTGCGTTAGCGACCATCTTCGCGAACAGTTCTCGCTGGTGAATGAGGGCCTGGATCGGATCGCCCTTCGGGCTGCCGCCAGCCTCCAGAAGCAGCCACCCCTGATAGTCGATCCCCACGAACAGGTCAATCAACTCCTGCCAAGGATAGCCGGCCGTGTCCAGCGGGCGCACGTGCGTTGTGGGGCCAAGCCGGTCCTTAACTAGGTTGAAGTTGTACACGAGCCCCTTGCCGTCAAGGTCCTTCTGGTTCGAATTCCAGCAAAGGCACACGTTCGGATTCGTGGCCACGTCCATGATCTGGCGAATGATCGGCAATAGGCAACACTGGCCATGCACTTCCAGGCGAATCTGCTGGCCGTAATCCGCGGCGAACGCGCCCAGCACGTTCAACGCCTCGCCGATCTGCTTGGCCGTCTTTTCGACCGGCACTCCCTTGGGAAGGTTGTTCGGCTTGACCTTCACGCCGGAACCGCCGATGTCATGGCTCAGAATCACGAACGCCTTGGCATTCTCGATACACTGCTTGACCTCCGCCGGGTCCGTCTGGTCGAAGTGCTCGTTCGTGCCCAGGCCCATGAGCTTCACCGGGCTATCGGCAAACATCGCTTTCACTTCCGCACGCCTCTGTGGGCCGATCGAAGGCTGGACGCCGTGAGCGTGTTCGGTTCGCAACTCGACGGCCTGCAATTTGGCTGCTTCGCAGTTCTTCAACAAAGTAGGCAGGTCCCAAGACTGTCCCCATTGATAGGTCACCATGCCAAAGCCCATTTTGGCGCCGGGCTTGGACCCATCTGCAGCTAACAAACGGCCTAGCGGAGTCCCGGCTATCGCGGCGGCGCCCACCGCAGCCGAACACTTCAAGAAATGCCGTCGAGAATGCGTGTTCCTCATGATGTTCCTTTCGTCGTTCAGATTTCTCATGGTTGTTGGTTCGGCTTTGCCGGTTCAGAGTTGATCTTCGCTCGGTACGATAAAGGGCTCACGGTATTCTCGCGTGAGCAAGGCATTGGCCGCTTCGCTTCCGGTGAACTGCTCCTTCTCAGCGTCGATGGCCAGCCAAGGGCCCAGCGTGAGCGGTTGCTTCTGGATATCGACGCCGTTGTCGGCCAGGTGCTTCTGAATGGCCTCGAATGTCTCGACGGCCGCCGCTGCAGACGGATGTTTCTCGAGTTCGGCCCTAATCTCCGACGCCGAGGCGGTTTGGCCTAGCTGTTGCGATATGTTGGCCACATGAATGGTCGCGGTCGAAGTGTGCCCCTGGACGATATCCGCGTTCAGGTCTTCCATGTTCCGGCTACGAACCGCCTTGATGAAGTTGTCGAAATGGTCTTCGTCGGGACCTTCCAACTTCTCGACCAGCTTATCGTCCGGATCGAACACAGCAACCCCCGTGAGCGTGGCCACCAGGTGGCCTTCGCTGCCGCGAATGAGGATATTCCCGTCGCACGGCGGTTTGGCCGTGGCTAGGTTGCGAACTTCCTGTACGACCGTCAGAGAGCCGAGATCGTGGATGGTTACCTGGGTGTTGGGCGTTTGGCCGGCATCATCGAACTGGCGGGCGCCGTAGCTCATCACGCCGCGGCCCAGGTCGGGATTGCCCAGGATCAACCGCAGACAATCCAGCCGGTGCACGCTGTTGTTACCGAGTTCCCCGTTGCCGTAGTCCCAGATCCAGTGCCAGTCGTAGTGGAAATGGGGACGGACGACCGGCAACTGCATTGGTGCTGGCCCGGTCCAGAGATTGTAGTCGAGCGTCTGCGGCGGCGGGAACTGGCCCGGCTCGCCGATCGGCTTGCGCGGCCGGTAGGTGTAGCAGTGGGCGTAGCTAACATCGCCCAGCTTGCCTTCGGCGATGAACTTCGCGGCCGCGCGGTTGGCGCCGTAGGAGCGATACTGGGTTCCAGCCTGGCAGATGCGCTGATGCTTGCGCGCTGCCTGAACCGTGCGGCGGCCCTCGCTGACATTGTGGCTGACGGGCTTTTCGACGTACACGTCCTTTCCCGCCTGCATCGCCCAGATCGCCGCCAACGAATGCCAATGATTGGGCGTGGCGATGGTAACGACATCGACCGACGGATCGTCGAACACTCGGCGCATGTCTTCGACGGCCTTGGGCTCGCTCTGTTGAAGCTCCCCGATCTTCTTGACCACCGGTGCCGACATTGCCTGATCGCAGTCGCAAATGTAAGTAATCCGGCAGTCTTCGCGCGCTGCAAACGCATGGGCGTGAGCCTGGCCGCGGCCACGCACGCCGATGACAGCGACGGAAAGTGTCTCGTTGGGGCTGCCGGCCTGCTGCGTTTGGCCCAACAACCGGGCAGCGGGCGCAACGGCCGTCACCGTTGCAGCACCTAGCAGGCTCTGTTGGAGAAAGCGTCGACGCGGGATAGATGCCATGATGCTTCTGTGCGGGAGTGAAGGTCAGGGGCGGGGAATGGGATCGGGGGCGGGTACTTCGGCCTGCGTGGTTTGACCGCCGAGCGCCGCTGGGCTGACTACTACGGATCGATTCCCGAATTGGCCAGCCAGTGAGGGCCTCGACAAACCGGGGGGATTGGCTCCAAGGCACAAACATCGCACAACGTTGCGACGATCGCATCGGCGAGGCGTCTGCCCCGCTTCACTAGCCTCACGGCGGCATGGAAGCGGGAACTCCTCCATTGTGGATTGCCAGCGAGCGATATGCAAGTTTCGCCGTCACTGGCGCCCAGAATTGGGGGGGGCAGAAAGCTCGCGTTCCGGGCGTGCTTGAGTCTCGCTAGCAGTGCTAGCATTTGCGGCGTCCAAAGACAACGCCGCCCGATACGGCAGGGCGCCTAGGTCACCTCGATCTGGTTCGTAAGCTGTAGTGTCTTGTGCACCGACATGGCGGCGTGCTGCGCCATCTGCTTGGCGTAGTACGTGTCGCATCGACCAGACAGTAAGACACCCTGGCGGTTCACTTCGACGCGCAGATCGCGGACACGCCCGCTGGTCTCACGCCACACCGCCTGCTCGATCGATGCCACTAGCTTCTCGGCTTCCGCCACGGTTTCCGGGAGCGAATGACCAGCATAGCTGGGCACAGACAGGACCGGTTGGCTACCGTGGGGCACGTGATTCATAGCTCCCTCCTGGATGATCGCCCACCGAAGACTTCCTTACGATGGCAACCGTTTGCGCGTAGAGAGCTTCCGTGCCCTCACTTCTCCGAAGATGACAAACACCGCAGCGCCCGGACGCGCTCAGCGGTACGATGGTTCACGAGTCGACGCCCTTACCGCACTCGAATGGAATTGACCAGTTGGACTTTGTGGTTCGTGCAAAGCGATCGGACCAATTCCTGAGCCAATTGCTTATGATAGAAGCTGGAAACAATGCCGGAGATGCAAAGAACCCCGTCGCCTTGCTCAACCTGCAGGTCCCGTATTTCATAGATGGGACTGTTCCGAAGGGCGCACTGGGCCCGCAGTTGAATGTCTTCCGCCACAACCTCAATCATCAAACCGCGCTTCCTTCCATGGATGTCTACCTGCCGCGTCACAAACTGCAGTTATTTGGATGAGGACGAGGGCTTGGCGGGTGACTCCTTCACGGAAGAAGACGTGAAGACAGGGGAAAGTCTACCCCCTGATACCCGATCAAGTCAACCCCCTCGCAACGTAACCTCTGTGCCCCACAGAGGAAAAGACCTGACAGCGTTGCACCCAACGGCCCGCCGGCTGGATGAGCGTTCGTCGTGGCTCGGACAACAAGCCTCAGACGCGGATCTTCCCCGCCGCTCTCAAGTGTGCGATCACTTCGTCGGCCAAGACCTCCGGCGACTTCGTCCCCGCATCAAGGACGAGTTCTGCAGCCAGGGGTGGCTCGTAGGGGTCGTCGATGCCGGTAAAACCCTTGAGCTGGCCGGCCCGCGCCTTCTTGTACAGTCCCTTGGGATCTCGCTGTTCGCAGACCTCCAAAGGAGCGTCGACGAGGATCTCCACGAAGTCACCGTCGCGCACCGTCGCCCGAACGCGGTCCCGGTCCACGCGATAGGGGCTAATGAAAGCCGTAATCGCGACGATACCTGCCTCGCTGAACAGCTTGGCCACCGCCCCGATCCGACGGATGTTTTCTTCTCGGTCCTGGGCGGAGAAACCCAGCCCAAATCGCGAGGCGAACTCGTCGCCGTGCCGCTGGCGAAGCATGTCGGGACTGGCATTTAGTCCGTGGCGGATGTTGTCGCCGTCGAGGACGAAGCTGTGCACACCCATCGAGTGGAGCTTGTGGTCGACCAGATTGGCCACGGTACTCTTCCCGCAGGCGCTTAGGCCCGTGAACCACACGACACAGCCCTGATGCCCCTGCAGTGCTTCACGATCCTCCCGCGAAACGGCGTGTTCGTGCCAGTGTACCTGGACTTTGGGATCTTCACCCATTCGATGATGCCTCCTCATGGCTTATGGCAGGTTAGCTTGACAATATTAGAAGCCAACATCATAAATCTGGTGGCATTGCTTCGCAACAGGAGTTTCGGAATGATTGCGACTTTGGAGAATCTGCGAGTTTCGCCCAAACAGGGGCGTCAGCCTGGCTCCAACGATCAGCCGCCCCCACTCAGCTGCCGTGGGAGCCGGTCCGCTTTCCCGAGATTGACCAGACGATCGATCCTCACTACATTCCAAAGCAGCCGCGCGACGTGGTTTTTTGCCGGTCAGATCTTGCCGAAGCGGGAGTCTTTCAGTTGAACCAGCAGCAGCGTATGGTCGACTTGCTGGAAACATACTTTACCCATGCCTGCCAACTTCTGCGGCACGGTGACAGCGGCGACGCAGCCGTCCGGCGGGCGCGAGCGTGGCTGACGCGACGGGGTGTCGAGCCGGATCGGCTTGATCGCCTGCCTGTCGGTGTTGTGCCCGACGTCGCAACAATGGAAACCGAGCTCCGCGAAGCCGGGTTCCACCCCGCGGAAATCGAGGCCTCGAATCTCCTTGCTGATGCTCGTCTGTCGGGGCGCCTGGTGGGAGCAATCCGTGACCCACGTAGTCAGATCGTGAGCTTCTGGGCTCGGCATCCCGAGGGCCGTCCGCCAAAATACTTGATCAAAGGCCCCTGGAAGGACGCCATCTCGGTGTTCGGCTTGGACATCGCACTGCCGGCCATCAACGGCGGTCCGGGCGGGTTGGTGCTCATCGATGATCTGCTGGATGCGGTGCTTCTTCACCAACTGGGCCTGCTGCCGGTCGCCGCCATCGGCGGATCCGGTTTCCAGATGACCCCTGCTCGCTGGCAACGGTTGGCCGAGTTGGGCGTGTCGCGGGTGGCCCTCGTGCTGCGCGGTCCTGACGCGGGCGAGGAGGCGTCAGCCGCCGTCGAAGCGGCCAGAATTGCTGAGTGGGCTCCGCACGTGTACGTCGTGGCGCCGGATCGATTCGCCGCCGCCGGTGGTCTTCTGAAATGGGTTCGCTGGCATGGATGCGAAGCTGTCCACGACGCCATCTGGTCCCCGCGGCCACCCGCGCCGAACGAGCCGGAACCGACCATGGTCGAACCGCCCGAAGAGATTGCGGTCGATGTCCTGCCCGAGCCGCCTGACATCGCCGACAGTCTGCCAGACCCGCTTCAGCCCAGTGGGCCGACTATTTCCCAAGAACCGGAAGATCCTCCCCGAGCGAACCCCCGTGGTCGGCGAGGACCGGACGGCTACTGCGAATTGCACCGGTGCGACATCACAGACTGCTTCTGCTTCGATTAGCCGCTCTCCGCAAGCAGTCATGCTGCCGGGAACGCTCGCTCAGGGTTCGGTGCTCTCCAGGTTGTACTTCTTGATCCGGTGTCGCAGCGTGTTGCGGCTAATGCCCAGCAGGCGGGCTGTTCGGACCTGGTTGCGGTTACACTGCTTGAGTGCCTCGGCGATCAGGGCCTCTTCGACCAGGTCGATCACGTTGGCATGAGCATGCTGGTCAGCCATCTGCAGGATTTCCGGAGCCAATTGCTCAACGTGCTGCTTGAGACGCCGCACGACGTCGTCGCAGGTCGCGGCAGCCGTACGATCCGTGTCGGATTCGTAGTGGATGTGTTCCGGTAGAAGCACATCGCCCTTGCACATCAGAACGGCTCGCCGCATGCAGTTTTCCAACTGGCGAACGTTCCCCGGCCAACTGTAACCGTGCAGCTTGCGCATGGCCGGCTCGGCCACGTACTGGATGGGCTTGCCGTACTGGCGGGCGAAACGGCCGACGAAGTAATCGACCAGGGGATCAACGTCGTCCAGCCGCTCGCGCAGCGGGGGTAGATCGATCGAGATTACCTTGAGCCTATAGTACAGGTCCTCTCGAAAACGCCCTTGTTCCACCTCCGCCTCGAGGTTCTTATTGGTGGCCGCAATGATCCGCACGTCGACGCGGATCGTCTCGCTGCCGCCGACGCGTTCGAATTCACCCTCCTGAAGCACACGTAATACCTTGGCTTGAGCCGTGCGCGAGATGTCGCCGATTTCGTCGAAGAAAAGGGTGCCGGTGTGGCAGCGTTCAAACTTGCCGACGTACGAACGATCGGCGCCCGTGAACGCCCCTCGCTCGTAGCCGAACAACTCGCTTTCAAAAAGCGAGTCGGGAATCGTCGCACAATTGACCGCCATAAAAGGCCGATCCTTGCGGTGGCTGTGGTGATAGATCGCCCGGGCGGCGAGCTCCTTGCCGGTGCCGCTTTCGCCTGTAATCAGCACGGTGACGTCCTTTTCTGCCACCTGCCCGATCAGCTTGAACACCTCCTGCATCTTGCGGTGAGCGCCGACGATCCGCACTCCCTCAGTCGCCGCGGGCGACACCTTGGTGACGGCGTTTGGCAGGCTGACCACCTCCTTCATCAGCCGATTGACCCGCAACGCGTCGGCCGCGATTCGCTTGAGTTCCTCGGTGTCGAATGGCTTCAGTAGGTAGTCATACGCGCCGATCCTCATGGCCTCGATGGCCGTTTCCGTCGTGCCGTGGGCCGTCATGATGATGACGGGCGTCTTGACCAGCGCCGCCTTGATCTGCGCCAGAGTCTCCAACCCGCTAAGCCCCGGCATCTTGTAATCGAGCAGGATGAGGTCGAAGTTCTCGGCGGCCAGTAGCTGCAGTGCTGCTTGGCCGTCGGCGCAAGAACGCACCTCGCAGTCCTGCCGAACGAAGAGGCGAGTGAGGAAGTGCGACAGCCCTTCGTCGTTGTCAACAATCAGGATCTTTTCCATCGTAGGAACTTTCAGGCGATTGCGGGCAGATAGATGGAGAACGTCGTGCCGGCGCCGAGACGCGTGCGCACTCGAATCACTCCCCCATGCAACTGCACCGTGTTCTGCACAATCGGCAAGCCCAGCCCGGAGCCCGTAGCCTTGGTCGTGAAGAACGGTTCGAAAAGTTGCTGCAGTGCGTCATCGGGAATCCCCGGCCCGGTGTCGGAAACCTCGATGCATACGCCGGGTCGCTTGAGCCCTTCCAAAGGTGCGGCGGCGCCACAAACAGCGATCGTCAACTTGCCTCCGTCGGGCATGACCTCTAGTGAGTTGACCATCAGGTTCACGAGGCATTCGCCCAACTGATGCTGATCGCCTTCGACGGCAGGGAGCGGCTCCGCCACGAGTCGCTCGATCCGCACACTCTGCTGCTTCGCTCGCGGCCGAACGATCTCCAAGGCCTCGTCGACCATCCGGCCAAAATCCAGCTCGGCCATCACCGGTTCGCGCGGCCGGGCATACTGCAGAAAATGGTTGATCGTCGTCTCGATGCGGAGGATCTGCCGCATGGCGATCTGAAAATCCTCGCTCTCGTCGGCCGATGTCGCCATCTCCTCCTGGTACCCCTGGAGAAACAGCTTCAGCGATGTCAGCGGCGTGCGGATCTCGTGCGCCACGCCCGAACTGAGACGTCCCAAGGCGGCGAGATGCTCGCTGCGGGCGGCCGCCTGCAGCGTGCCCTGCAACCGGGCATCCGTCTTGCGCAGCTCCTCCTCGGTCAGTCCAACCCTCTGCTGAAGCTGGGCCTGACGCTGTCGCAACTGGCCAGCCATCTCCGTGAACGCAGCATACAAAAGGCCGATCTCGTCGTGCCGGCCGGTTCGAGCGTTGTCCATCGCGTGATCGAAGTCGCCCGCCGACAGTGCCCGGGCCGCATCGCTGAGCGTGCGGATCGGAGCCGTCACCCAATAGCCCAACAACCAGGAAGCGCCAATGGCTGCCCCGGCTGTCAGCCCGATCATAAGGTAGATGTTGTGCGTCAGACGGTAGGAATCGGCGAAGGCCTCGTCGCGGTCCTGTTCGACGACCAGGTACCAGTCGGTGCCCGCCACCGGCCGCGACGCGCCCAGTACGGCAATACCGCGATAGTCAGTGTAGATCGGCTTGGAGAACAAAGGGCTGTCGGTTGTCGCCAGTGCAGCCGCAGCATCGCCATGCCCGGCGGGGCCCGTTTGGTTTCCCTGCAGCGGCATCCTTCCACTGAAAATCCTCGAGAAGCTCTCCGATTGGGCGATGTTCTCGTGCAAGATGCGTCGCGGCTCCTTGTGGGCGAGAAACGTTCCTTCGTGGTTGACCAGGTAGCTTTCGCCCGTGCGCCCCAACAACACCCGCAGAACACCGGCGAGAATCGATGCCGTGCTGACCGTTGCTCGCACAGCGCCCTGCGGTTGTGCGTCTGTGCCGCGGACCGCAGTTGAAATATGGAAGACCGAATCTCGGCCGCCCAGTTCGAGTTGGATTTCCGACATGGCCGTCCGCCCGGCCATGGCATCCCGGTACCACGCGCTGTTGCTCCAATCGGAGGTGGTTGAAGAGCCGTTGGTGTCGAATACGACCTTGCCCTGGCGGTCGACCACGATGAACTCCTTGTAAACCCCGTACTGGGCGCGTACCAACTCGAGGTACGGGGCGATCTGTGCCGGGTCGATACTGCGGACGGCTGCCGAGCCGGCCACGACCTCTAAGTCGGCCTTGCGCTCGCTGAGCCACCGCTGTAAGAGTTCCTGTTTCTCCGAGGCCACGTTTTCCAGTTGGTTCGTGGCGATGTTTGTGATTACGGCGTCGGCCGTCCGCACAGCGAAGACGCTGAGCACCCCGAGCGGAAGCAACGAGATCAGCAGGAAGATCAGCGTGATCCGCAGTTGCAGGTTGTCGAAAGCGGCCACTCGCACCGGCAGAGACTGACTGTTGGCGGGATAAGGGCTGAGAAATTCCTTTCATCTTAAGTTCAGCACCACTGATGCAACAGGGCATCCGCGGGTTTTCGGCCCCGCAATACGGGAAATCCCGGGCGGGCTGCGTTGACATCACCACAGCGGGGGTCTACGCTGGCAGCATCGATCGTCTACGTCACGCAGAGCTGCCCCATGGCCGCCGACGTATCCATCGAGACCGTTCCCGCCCACATTCCTCCCGCCTGGTTTCCGAGGGTCCTTCCATGAGAACCTGCCCCTGTCGACTGGTGTTCCTGTGCGCGTCGATGCTGGTGTTGCTCATCGTTCCACGGCCGGTGTTGGCCGCGGATGCCGAGTCGAAGGCGTGCACGCTGGAAAACGCGTACATGAAGTACGTGATTGGACCCGATGGCAAGAGTGCGCAACTCATCGACAAGCGCGACGGCAAGGACTATCTGGCCCAGAACCGGGAGTCGGTGGCCGCAGTCAAGCTGGCAGGCAAGCAACTGGACGCGACGAAAGCCGAATGGGCCGACGGCAAGTTGATCCTCCAGTTTGGCGATAGCAAGGTGTTCGCCACCATCCAACCGCACATCCATCCGCACTACCTTGTCTTCGAGGTCGTCGATGTCCAGGGCCCCGCGGTCGACGAGTTCGTTTTCGCCAATATCCCGCTGTCGGTCGGCGGAGTCCTCGACGAACCGTTTGCCGGCTGTGCCCTGGCCCTCGATCTGAAGACCAATGTCAGTGAGATCCCCCAGCCCATGAAACGACTGCGAGCGTCGTGCTACCCGCGATTCGGCATGCCCGGCGCCAAGGTGGCCCTGATTGGCTGTCCGATGGACGCCCTGCGCGGCACGCTGCAGGAGGTGGTCACCGAGGCCAAGGAACTGCCCAAGTCGTCGATCGGCGGACCTTGGGCCCTAGGGCAAGCGATCAACCAGGGGTCCTACCTGTTCAACTTCGGCGACATGTCCGAGGA
Organism: Thermoguttaceae bacterium; assembly: GCA_963674835.2. Lineage (GTDB taxonomy): Bacteria > Planctomycetota > Planctomycetia > Pirellulales > Thermoguttaceae. The sequence continues at coordinate 2,563,626 of CAXXKC010000003.1, read as the reverse complement.
CAAGGTCGACGAGTGGATCGCCCTGTGCAAACGGCTGGGAATGAATCAGATTGACTTCCACGGCGGCGGAAGTTTCCGCTTCGGCGACTGCCAGCCCAATCCTACCACGTATCCCAACGGAAAAGCCAGCTTCAAGGCGGTCATCGACAAGCTCCACGCGGCCGGCATTTCGGCCGGCCTGCATACCTACGCTTTCTTCATCGCCAAGAACTGCCCCTGGGTTACGCCGGTGCCCGACCCGCGGTTGGCCAAGGACGCCACCTTCACGCTTGCCGATGCGCTCCCGGTCGAGGGCGACGCGGTGCGCGTCGTCGAGCCGACCACCAAAATGTCGACCACGACCGGCTTCTTCGTGCGCAACAGCATCACCCTCCAGATCGACGACGAGCTGATCACCTACTCAGGCATCGGCAAGGAGCCGCCCTACGCGTTCACTGGCTGCAAGCGCGGCGCCTATGGCACGAAGGTGGCCGCCCACGCGGCCGGGGCGAAGGTGCATCATCTGAAGGAGTGCTTCGGACTGTTCGTCCCCGACCCCGAAACGACGCTTCTGGCCGAGGTCGCTGGTAAGACGGCCGAAATGTTCAATACTTGCGGCTTCGACATGATGTATCTGGACGCCTTGGACGGCGAAGACATTCTGGGCGGAGCCGAAAACAGTTGGCATTACGGGTCGGCGTTCGTCTACGAAATCTGGAAGCGGCTCCAACGACCCGCATTGATGGAAATGAGCACATTTCATCATCATCTCTGGGTGGTCCGCTCGCGCATGGGTGCCTGGGACCATCCAACTCGGAGTCACAAGCGATTCATCGACATCCACTGCCAGGCGAACGAAGCGAACCGCCGTATGTTTCTTCCTGGCGAGCTTGGTTGGTGGGCCTTCAAAACATGGAGTGGCGCGCAGGGCGAACCGACGTTTCCCGACGACATCGAGTACCTGATGAGCAAGTGCCTGGGGACCGACACCGGTTTTGCCCTCATGGGGATCAATCCGGGCAATGTTGGCACCATACCGGCCCTGCCGCGTCTGGCCGACATCACCCAACGCTACGAGGCCTTACGTTTCTCCGGCCAGGTTACCGAAGCGATCCGCCAGAAACTCCGCGTGCCCGGCGCCGAGTTCACGCTGGTTGGCAGTCTCGACAAGGGATGGCAATTCCTTCCGGTGAAGTACGACAAGCACAAAGTGCTCGCGGCCGACGATCCCAGCAGCACATGGCGCGTCGAGAACACATTCGCGAGGCAGCCGGTGAAGCTGCGTATTGAGGCCCTACTCACGGCCAAGCCCTACGATGCTCCGGAAAATGTCGCGGCCGTCGACTTCACGGCCGCCGACGAGTTCGCCACGCACACGGCGCAAAGCGGCGTGACGGCCGACCTGAAACCGTCCAAAGAGCAGGTGAAAGCCGGCGGTACAAGCGGTTGCTACACGGCCACAAATGGCCGGCCTGCGGCGTCCGGCGCCTGGTGCCAGATCGCCAAGACCTTCGCCCCAGCCAAGAACTTCGCCGCGCAGCAGGCCTTGGGGCTATGGGTCTATGGCGACGGGCAACAGGAAGTGCTCAACGTGCAGTTGAGCAGTCCCCACTACTTGTCGCACGGAATCGGCGACCACTACATTCCCATCGACTTCACCGGCTGGCGTTACTTCGAGCTGATTGAGCCCGAGGGGGACCGCTACGCCGAGTACTCCTGGCCCTATGGCAGCGGCTATGCAATCTATCGCGAAAGCGTCCAGTTCAATGCGATCGAAACGTTGGGGCTCTGGTACAACAACCTCCCGGCCGGAAAACAGGTCAAGTGCTTCCTGAGTCCCATCAAGGCGATGCCACTGGTCGATGGTAAGCTCATTCACCCGGTGGTTTCGATTGGCGGCCAGTCGATCCGCTTCCCGGTCGAAATCTCCAGCGGCAGCTACCTGGAATACTCCGGCCCCAACGACTGCAAGCTGTACGGTCCCAATGGCGAGCTTATCCAGGAGGTCAAACCTGAAGGCGCCGCGCCCACACTCGGAGCCGGCCCGAACGAAGTCCATTTCGCCTGCGATGCCCCCGCCGGCCTCCGCGCGCGAGCTCGAGTCACCGTCATCAGCCAGGGCGAGCCCGTGAAGTAACCAGCCCACCCGTCGAACTCGCCCCGGTTTTGCGTTGACGGGTGCCCCAGACCCACCTACATTGGATGTTGAGAGCCGGGCTGGCCATGGTGAATCCGCCTGCCGAAGAAAGTCTTACGACTGCCTCGGCTCCTCTTCCAATGACGGGTTCTCCTCGAGGCCTCCATGAAAGACGTGACCGTTACGGCACGAAAGATCCTCGACAACGTCGAGAAAGTGATCGTCGGCAAGCGCCGCCAGATCATCTTGTCGCTGGTCTCCTGGCTCTGCGAGGGACACATTCTCTTGGAAGACGTGCCAGGCGTCGCCAAGACCATGCTCGCCCGCGCGTTGGCCCAGAGCGTCGGCTGCTCATTCAAACGAATCCAGTGCACGCCCGATCTCTTGCCCACCGACGTGACGGGCAGTTCGATCTTCAATCAGAAAGTGGCCGAGTTCGAGTTCCGCCCGGGGCCGATCTTCGCACAGATCGTGCTGGCCGACGAGATCAACCGTGCCACGCCGCGCACCCAGGCAGCCTTGCTCGAAGCGATGGCCGAAGGACGCGTAACGGTCGACGGTACCACGCACACGCTAGCGCCGCCCTTCGTGGTGATTGCCACGCAGAATCCCATCGACCATGAGGGCACATTCCCACTGCCGGAAGCGCAGTTGGACCGCTTCCTCATGCGCTTCAGCCTCGGATATCCCAACGCCGACGACGAATTGAAAATGCTGGCCCTCCTGGAGCGGACCCATCCGTTGGAGCAACTGCAGCCGGTCGTGACTGCCGAGGAACTGATCGGCGCCCAGCAGGCGGTCCGCCAGGTCCACGTCGACGAGAAGGTCCGCCGGTACATCGTGCAGATCGTCCAAGCGACACGCGAGTCAGACGAGCTGGGCCTGGGCGGTAGCCCGCGGGCGAGCATCGCCCTGTTCCGTACGTCGCAGGCCTTGGCGGCGGTGGGCGGCCGCAACTTCGTGCAGCCCGACGACGTCAAGAAGGTCGCGGGGCCGGTGATGGCCCACCGGCTCATTCTCAAGCCGGAGGCCCGACTGCGCAAGGTCACGGCGCTGTCGGTCCTGGAGGAGATCGTCGAGGAAGTCCCCGTCCCGATGCTCTCGGAATCACCGAGCTGGCCATGAAATGGTTCGCCGGAACGTTGCTGGTGCTTGCCCTGGCCATGGTTCTCGACCTCGGACTGTTGGCCTACGCCATGTACGCGCTGCTGGGCGTCATGCTCGTCAGCCGCGTCATCACTCGCATCTGGGCGGAAAGCCTGTCGGCCTCGCGGCAGTGTAACCGCCTGTCGGCCAACATCGGCGATACCGTGGCCGTGGTCATCGAACTGGAGAACCGAGGCCGCCTGCCGGTTGTGTGGGCGATCATCGAAGACATGCTCTCCCGCGATGCCCGCGAGTTCCGACCGCCAAAGCTCGAAGTCGTCGGCAGCCGCATTCAACTGGCCAGCCTGCGCACCGGTAGCCGCAAGACACTCTATTATCAGTTGCGTTGCCAGGGGCGAGGCTATTTCCAGATCGGGCCGTTGGTGCTGGAAACCGGCGATCTGTTCGGGCTGCACCGCCGATATCGCGTGCTGACGGAGCCGCACTTCCTGTTGGTGTATCCGAAGGTCGTGCCCCTGGAAGGCTTCGACATTGCCTCCCGGCGTCCTATCGGTGAAATCCATCTGACGCACCGGCTCTTCGAGGACCCCACCCACATCGCCGGCGCACGGCCGTACGAGTGGGGCGATCCGCTGAATCGCGTCCACTGGCGGGCGACGGCGCGGACCGGCGCCCTGCACAGCAAGATCTACGAACCCACGGCGATCGCCGGAGCAACTATCCTGCTGGATTTCCACCGTAGCGCCTACGATCCGCACCACGAGCCGTATCGGTCGGAGCTGGCCGTGACGGCCGCCGCCTCGCTGGCCAGCGCGCTGTACGAGATGGGCCAGCAGGTAGGCTTCGTTACCAACGGCCGCGATGCCGCCGACCGTATCCGCCAGGAGGGCTGGGAGATCGACTTCCGCACGCGCCAAGCCGCCCGCCGCGCTGCCTCGGCAGTGACCGAGGATTATCGCTTGCAGCCGATCGTGGTTCCCACCGCCCACGGCGCGGAACAGTTGATGCGCATCCTCGAATCGCTCGCCCGCACGGAACTGAGCGACGGCTTGAAGCTAGGCGAGTTGGTCGCAGAAACGGCCGGACGCATGCCGCGCGACGCGGCCGTCATCGCCATACTCTCGTCCGTGAGCTCCGAAACGGCCGCAGCCCTGGGCGGCCTGCGGCGGCGCGGATTCCTGGTGACCGCCATCGTGAACGCCTACTACGAACACGAGTTCGAACGCATGGCCGCTCCACTCCTGGCCGAGCGTATTCAAGCACGCCACCTAAAGAGCAACGAGGACATCACCAATGTCTGCCGCGAACGCGTATTCTCGTAAGAGCCGAAAGCGGAAAGCCGAAAGCGGAAACCGCAGAATCTCCCCCGCTTTCCGCTTTCCACTCTTCGCTTTCTCTCCAATCCCCAATCCCTAATCTCCAATCCCTTCTTCATGTCCCGCCGTCTGGACAAAACGTTGGCCGACTATATCGGCATCGCCATCAGCCCGGTGCTGATCATGACGATGGTCGGCAGCCTCGTCTTCTTCCTCCTGGAGGTGTTCTATCGGGGCCAGTACAGCGGGCGGTTGCAGGTGATCATGGCCCTGTTCGTCATGGCCATCGTGCTCATTGGACGCATATCGATCGAGATGGGTACCGAGCATGCCGCACTCTACGCGACCCCTTTGGCCCTGGTGACGGCCCTCGCCCTGGCGCGCCTGGTCGATCACGGCTGGTTCATCAACGTCGGTCTGCTCGGCCTCGTCTGGTGGAGTGCGCACAAGCTGACTTGGGACTGCACCCTGATCGACGAATCCGAAGACGCCTCAGGCGAAGGACTGCTGCAATCGATCGGCCTCGGCAAGCTCCTCGCCAAACGCAAAGACGCTCCGCCACCGGCTTCCGAACCCGACGAACCCGCCGACCGACAGGACTCCCCCGCGCAGGAAACCTCGTCCGGCGACTCCGAACAACACCCCAATAAGATCGACAAGCCCGACAAACGCAAGCCTCACTCGCCCGGCGTGTGGATCGTCTATTTCTCATTGGCAGCGCTGCCACTGTTTGGGCTGGGAGAGATATTCCTCCGCAATCACCCCGATCGGAAGCGATATGCGTTCTCGCTGCTTCTGTTGTACGTGGCCAGCGGACTCGGACTGCTGCTGACAACGAGCTTCCTCGGACTACGCAGATATCTCCGGCAGCGGCGCCTGCAAATGCCGGCGTCGATGGCCGGCTCGTGGATCGCTTTCGGCGTCGTGATCCTCCTGGTCCTGCTCGTGCTGGCCGCCATGCTCCCCCGGCCGGGTACCGATCGTTCGCCCTTCGAGTCGCCGGTCGTGCTCCGCTCGCCGGACCGCAAGGCCTCTCGTGTCGCACTCGGGCACGATAGTGCCGAAGGCCCCGGCGCGCCGCGCGGCGAGCAACCCGAGGATGCCCAGAAGCAGCAGTCTTCGCCGTCGGGCGACGGCGGTCAGCAGCAAACGCCGCAACCGGGCAACGCCGGCAACCAATCGAACAAGGCAAGTCAACAAACTGGCGGCCAGCAGCAATCGTCTTCCGGCCAGGCGTCGTCGCGGCAGTCGAGCCAGCAAGGCGACCAGCAGTCGAAAGACCAATCGCAAGCGAACCAAGCCGACCGCGGCAGCCGGCAGCAGCCAGAACGAACGGAGTCGGGCGATCGTTCCTCGAAAGCAGGGTCACAAAGCCGACCCTCCGATGGAGGCCAGGCAAGGCTGAAACCCGACAGCGAAACGAAGGACGCTTCGCAAGACCGCAGCAAGGAAGAGCCCCAGGACCAACGGGCAACGTCGAGCCAGCAAGGCGAGGATCGGGCAGACCAGGAAAGGGCGACGGATAGAGCTCAGCAACAATCCCAACAAAGCGCCTCCTCCGAGTCATCTTCCTCATGGTCGATGCCCGAGTTCTCGCTGGGGCTCAGTAGCGGCTGGCTCATGGCTTTGTTGCGATGGATTCTCTACATCGTTCTGGCCGTCGTTGGATTGATCTGGCTCTGGCGATCGCGCCGCCAGGTGGCGACGGCCATCCTGGGCTTGCTCCGAGCGATCCGCAACTTCTGGGCGAGCCTTTTCGGCGGTCGAAGTGGGCTTGCCGAGAAGGCCGAAGCCGCGCAAGTCACCGTCACGCCGCTGCCCCGGTTCGCGGCCTTTTCCGATCCCTTCGCCGACGGCACAGCGGCACGCCTTGGGCCGGAGGAACTGGTGCGATACACGTTCCAGGCCATGGAGGCTTGGGCCCGCGAGCGAGGGCGGGTACGACCTCCCGAACAGACTGCCTTTGAATTCGCCCAGTCAGTCACGGCGTGCGCCCCAGCGCTAGCGATGGGGGCCCGGCGCTTGGCCGAACTCTACAGCCAGGCTGCGTACGCGCCTGGGACGATCGATGCCAGGCAAGTCGCGATGCTCGAGGAGCTTTGGCATCAGATGCGTGCAGCCGCCGCACCCACGACACAGCCATCGACGTGACACCAATGCCCTCGCACCTGGGCTGTTGCCATAGCACCAGAGCAGTGCAAGTCTTGAACACTTGATGCAAGCTGCTTTGTGCAAGACGTTTGCATCGATTCGGCCCACTGACTTCGCTTCGGCGTCTTTCGCCGATCACCAACACGTCGATTGGGGCCATGGCCCAGGGCAATCGATCGCGGCTTCTCCATCCCATTGTGTGCCAAAGACTTCTGCGCCGAGTCCCCGGTTTACCTTCCGCCTGGCATGCGGCTTGCGAGATGGTCGGTGACTTTCCTGGGCGGAGGGAGCCGAGGGTGGAGTTGCTCGGTTTGCGGAGCAGGGCGCCGACGGCAGGCCGGATTCTCAGGAAACATGCCGGAAATGTTGGACAAGCTGCCCGCGACGCAACGGATATCCGGGAGGAAACATGGCTGCGACTTGTGGGATTTGCTCACGCTGCAAGCTGCGCGGCACCTGCAGGCTGCGACAGCCGGGCACGTGGGTCGTGCAGTGTGAATTGCATGTCCCGGAGAGGACTAAACCGTCAGGCAATCGCCATTCACGCAACCGCCAGCCGGTGAAAACGAGCTCGTAGCCTGTTTCCTTACCCGCATACAAGTTGCGTCCGATCGGGCGAACAGAAGAAGGTGCCGTCTCCAAGTGCCCGTGGCCCGAACGACGCGCCGAATGCACGGGGACGTCTCCTTCTTCCCTCAGCGATTGATGGGCTGGAAGAAGGTACGCCGATGACACGAGCCTTCGAACTGCCGGAAGACTTGGGTATGCCGCAGATGCCTCAGGCCGACCGAACTGCTCAGCAGACGCTGCGGGACTTCCGTTTCGTCGTGGCCTCGGTCGACGAGAATGCCTTGCGCCTGTGGTCCGAAATCTGGCAAGAGTTTCAGGCGGGAGTGACGCCTGCTGGCGAGTTCACGCCTGCAATGAGCGAAGGGTTCAAGCCCTCCTGCGGTTGGCCGGAATTCCTCGAGAAGTTCTGGCTACTCCGACATTACCTGGAATACCTGCTCCGCTTTTCTCGAGAGGCGAGCCCCAGTCAACCTTCAACCGACACTCAGCACGAGGAGACCCGTTGATGCCCAACTCCCTTAACGACCTCGAAACTCGGTCCCAATCGACCGGCAGCACCGCGGCGGCGGTCAGCGCCTTCATGGAGAAGTTGATCGCCAAGACCCATGGAGAACTCGAATTCCATCAGGCCGTCTGGGAAGTCGTCGATTCCGTGATGCCCGTCGTGGAGAGCACTCCCGCCTACCGCGAGGCGAACATCCTGGAACGCATCGTCGAGCCGGAACGCGTAATCACCTTCCGCGTTACCTGGGTGGACGACAAAGGGCAAGTGCGCGTCAACCGCGGCTACCGCATCCAGATGAACAGTGCCATCGGCCCCTACAAGGGCGGCCTCCGCTTCCATCCCAGCGTCACCATCGGCGTGCTCAAGTTCCTCGCCTTCGAGCAGATCTTCAAGAACAGCCTCACCACTCTCTACATGGGCGGCGGCAAGGGCGGCTCCGACTTCGATCCCAAGGGCAAGAGCGACGGCGAGGTCATGCGGTTCTGCCAGGCTTTCATGACCGAACTGTATCGACACATCGGTCCCAATGTCGACGTGCCTGCCGGCGACATCGGCGTCGGCGGCCGTGAAATCGGCTTCCTCTTCGGCCAGTACAAGAAGCTCACCGGACAATTCAGCGGCGTACTGACTGGTAAGGGGCTCGCCTATGGTGGGTCGCTCATTCGGCCCGAGGCCACTGGCTACGGCGCCGTCTACTTCGCGCAGGAGATGCTCGCCACCCGTGGCGACAGCATCGAGGGCAAAGTGGCCGCTGTGTCCGGCTCCGGCAATGTGGCCCAGTACACGATCGAGAAACTGCTGCAGTTGGGCGCCAAACCGATTACGCTGTCCGATTCGTCCGGCACGATCATCGACCGTGACGGCATCAACGGCGAGAAACTTGCCTGGGTCATGGATCTCAAGAACGTGCGGCGCGGCCGTATCGCCGAGTATGCCCAGCACTTCAAGACGGCCGAGTACCTGCCCGGCGTGCGCCCCTGGCGCGTGAAGTGCGATCTGGCCTTCCCCAGCGCCACGCAGAACGAGATCGACGCCGAAGACGCCAAAACCCTGGTCAAGAACGGCTGCAACTGTGTGTCGGAAGGGGCCAACATGCCCACCACGCCCGAGGGCGTCGACGTGTTCCAGGAAGCCGGCGTCCTCTACGGTCCCGGAAAGGCCGCCAACGCCGGTGGTGTCGCCGTGTCGGGCTTGGAGATGACCCAAAACGCCGGCTGCCTCCGCCGCTCGGCCCCCGAAGTGGACCGACAGTTGCAGATCATCATGAAGTCGATCCACGAAAACTGCGTCCGCTACGGCTCCAACGGCAAGGCCGTGAACTACGTCCAAGGCGCGAACGTCGCCGGCTTCGTCAAGGTGGCCGATGCCATGGTCGCCCAGGGCATCGTCTGATATCGACCGTCGCAAGGGGGCTCGCGACCGAGCAACGCGAAACCCCGGTTGCTCAATGCGACTGGGGTTTCGCGGCGCTTTGCCCCGGCCCGTCGGACTTGGTCATGGCAACCGGGTCATCTTCCAGACGGCGGTCGTGTCGTTGGGGAAGTGAACGGTTACGTCCCCTGATTGCTGGCTGAGCACTTCCAGTGGCGCCTCGAACGAGATGCCGCTCTCGGAGCCAACCGACCAAAACACCCGCAAGCTCGCCTTGTCGACGTTGCCGACGACGTCCTGAGTGTGGTCACTGATCACGTCGAAGTACGTGCCGCGGATGGTACCGTCGTGGGCGACGGCCAACTGAACCAGGTGCGTTGTTTGCGTTTGCCCAGGTGGATTGACTGCGAATGAGCCAAGGTCCATCCACTGGCTGCTGTCGCCGACTTCCGGCTTGGTGGGCGCATCGATCGGTTCCGTTTCCATTCCCACCGATTCCATCGGTTTGGCAGGCGGAGCCTCCGCATAGAGTTCGTCGGCAGGCGTCTCATTGAGCACGACGGTGCTCATCGGTTCCCCGTAACCGATCGCCGGTACGGCCAGCCAACGGGCCACAGCCACCGCCGACACCGCCACTGCGACGCCCGCGTGCGGGTGCGTGTAGTGCCATGCCTGCGGATGGTGCGCGTACCATGCCGGAGAGAACGGCTTCGGTCGCGGTCCCCGTTGGGCCGCTCGAGAGGCGGCCGTCCGAGGACCGGCCGGCGCAGCGCGTTGGGGCAGCCCTTGGCCACCGGCGCGCGGTGCAACGGCTGGGCGGTTGTTGCCGGCTGTCGCGGGCCGTGGCGCAACTGCCGGTCCGCCTGGCCGCGGACCCGCCGCCGCTCGGCCCATGGCGCCGCCGCGCCCCCGGCCGCCAGGACCGACGGCTGCGGCATGCTCCACGAGAACCGTAACGACCAGGGCCAACACGATGACACAGGAGAGGATGGTCTTCATCGAGGCTGCTCCTATTGCGATAGACGGATTCTGCTCAAGAATGGCTCCAACCGACCTCCCCGTTTCTGACGCGTGGGAAGCGGGCCGGTCTTGACGGCGGTTGGCCCTCGACAGGCCTCTTGAAACCCTAGCACGCCTGCCCAAGCACTGCCGCTCGTCTCTTCGAACGCCCGACAGCCGTGATCGGGCTGCGCCGACTGTAGCGGTCAACCGGCCCCGTGGAACGACCGGCTCGTGCTGTAATCGTCTCACCTCGCACACGAAGGGCGGCTTGCTGTGAACGCCGAAAAGGGCTACGCTGCCGCAGGGACGCCCTTCCCATCGCCGGATCAGCGTGCGGCAAGCCGGCTCCCCAACTCATCCATTCAGGAGCGGACTATGGTCGATCTTCAGCTGACGACAACAGCATTCGCAATTGACGGCTATCGGATTATCAAGAATCTGGGCGTTGTGCGCGGAATCACCGTTCGGTCCCGCTCCATCTTCGGCACGATCGGTGGCTCGCTGCAGACGCTCGTTGGTGGCAACATCACGTTGTTCACCAGCTTATGCGAAAAGACCCGAGCCGAAGCTTTCCAGATGATGGTCACTCACGCCAGGGAATCGGGTGCCAACGCCGTCATCGGCATCCGATACGATGCCACCGAAGTCATGCAGGGCGTGACGGAAGTCCTCTGTTACGGCACCGCCGTGGTCGTAGAACCGGCCTGATTCCGGCAGTTGCAGCGCGTGATATCCGGCGGCAATGCGAGCCCTTGGCTGTAGTGGCCAAAATAAGATCCCCTTGCCAGCTTACGCCCACAGAGGTTGGGGCCGAGGGCCGATAGCGTTCAGTCAGCCCCTCGTAGCCACCCAACACACACGTTATCCGCGGAACAGCCCCAAATAGGATCGTTCCGCAAGCCAGCGAGCCGACCGCTTACCGCACCCGGCAAATGAAGCACTTCAGATACTGGCTTTCCGGGCAGGTGATGCTGAGAGGGTGGTCGGGTGCGGCACCGCGCTGGTGAAGCACCTGAATGTCGCGACCAGTCTTGATCGCCACGCCGAAGAGCATCGACGCGAAATCCTCGCGGCTCACACTGCCCGAGCAACTGCACGTGACCAAAATTCCGTCCGGCTCCAACAGATCGACCGCCAACTGATTCAGCCGATGATACGCCCGCAGAGCGTCGTCGACTCGGCGGCGACCACGGGCGAACTTGGGCGGATCGAGTATCACCGCGTCGTAGCGCTGGCCGCTCTTCACGCGATCCTCCAGCGAGCGAAAGCACTCGCCCACCTCGAAATGCACGTTGGCCATGCCATTGAGCTGGCCGTTGGCGCGGGCCATCGCAATGGCGTTGTCGCTGCTGTCCAAGCCGGTGACTTCCTTGGCACCGCCGAGGACGGTTGCAGCCATGCTGAAAGCGCCGGTGTAGCAACACACGTCCAACACGCGACGCTCGCGAAGATAGCCGGCCGCCACGCGACGATTATCGCGCTGGTCAAGGTAAAACCCCGTCTTCTGGCCGCGGAGCAATTGCACGCCGTACCGGATGCCGTGTTCACAAACGAAGATCACGTCGTCGGGCACCTCACCCCAATATGGGCCCGGCTGCGTGTCGAGCCCTTCGAGTTTGGCCGTGGCGGCGTCGGTCCGCAGGATTACTCCTGCCGGTTCGAGCATCTCGACAAGCATGGGGACAAGGCGATCCAGTCGTTGGGCGATTCCCAGCGCCGTCGGCTGCACGACGAGGTATCCTGCAAACCGATCCACGACCAGCCCGCTCAGCCCGTCCGACTCACTGAAGACCAGTCGTACCGCGCCCTCCGGATCGTCGTAGCCCAGCAGCCGTCGCAGGCCGACGGCACCGACCAGTTGCTTTTGCCAGAAAGCATCGTCTAGCGCCTCGTCGGGCTCCCAGCGGTAAAGCCGCACGCGAATGCGGCTACGGCTGTTGTACAGACCACGGGCGATCGGTCGACCCTTGTCCGACACCAGTTCCACTTCGGCCCCGTCGGCCGGGTCGCCGACAACACGAGCGATCGCTGTATCCAACACCCAGGGATGCCGCCCAAAAAAGGGCGCTGCCTTGCGCGGCTTCAAAATGACTTGAGGTACGTTTGACACTTCTTGCTACAACGCTTTGCCAACATGAATACGAACGAGACTCGCCGGGCAGAACGACCTTTGCCCCAGCCATAGACCCCCAACATACCTTCCCTTGCCCGCCTGCGCCCAGAGGGGTCGGGCGTGAAGGCATGCCGCCATCCACCAGAGCCTCAATGCCTTCCTGCCTTCACAGCGGTCTTCCTGTGCTTCCAGTTCGAAGACCACCCAACCGCCGGCCCAATGCTTGACCTCCGCAACTCCCGATTCCTAGCACTTGTTGACCGTCGCATAAGTGGTGACACCAGGGCGACCAACGGGAGCCCGGCATTCATCGTGTTTTCGTGAGCCTACCAGCCTGCTACTTCTGCGACCCTCATTAATACTCCCGCTTCGTCACCAAGCCCGGCTGCGGAACCGGATACCTTCCTTGGGCATCGGGTAAAACCGGGGCAGGGGAGTCCATCGTCAGCTTGTCGACATCTGGCGCAAGCTCGTGATCGTCGTTAAGGATCTGGTCGTAGGTGATCACTTGGCCCGTATGCGCGGCCATGCGACCCATCGACGTAACGAGGCTGGCTACCGTACCCCGTTCCACTTCGTTGTAGGGCTTGTCATTGCGGATCGCATCGACGAGTTCGTCCCATTCCAGTTGGTAGGGATTTGGTTCCGGCGGTGGGAATGCCCAAGCCATGTCCGCCTCGTTGTTGAGCTTCTGCGTGCGGAAGATCTTCGAGCCGGCTCCCGTGTGTGCCCAGGCGGAAACCACGGCGGAGCCTTTGCTGCCGTGGGCCAGGCTGGCGAACTGGTTGTGGCATCCCACCATGCAGCGACCGAAGAAGAACAGCTTGCTCCCGTCACCGAATGTGTATTCGACAGAGTAGTTGTCGAAGTTCTGATCGACCGACTCGCCGCGGTAGTGGCGTCCGCCGCACGCCTGCGCTTCGACCGGCCACGCGTCCTTTATCCAGCAGCACTCGTCGATGTTGTGAATGTAGAAGTCGCTGAAGCAGCCGCCGCTGGCCCAAATGAAACTGTGGAACCGCTGAACCTGGTACAACAAGTCGCTGATGTCCTTCGGCTTGGTCGCCGATGCGAAGTAAGCCAACGGTTCGTGCATGCGGTACGCCCGCATGGTGATGATCTCCCCAATCTGCCCCTCCTTAATCTTCTCACGCAGCGCTTGGTGGGATCGGCTGTGGCGGTTCATCAGGCCCACGCCCACCTTGAGGTTCTTCTGCTTCGACTCCTCAGCCAGCTTGAGCATCTTGCGGCTCGTGGGGCCGTCGACCGTGACCGGCTTCTCCATGAACACGTTCAGTCCCTTGGCGATGGCGTATGTGAAATGGACCCAGCGAAACGCCGGAGGCGTCGCCAGGATGGCCACATCGCCCGGCTTCAGGCAGTCCATGGCCTTCCGGTAGGCATCAAAGCCGAGAAACTTACGATCGTCAGGCACGTCGACCTTGTCGCCGTGGACCTTCTTCAAATTGGCGGTGCTCGCCTTCAGACGGCCCTCGAACACGTCGGCCGCCGCAACCAGCTTGATCGGCCCACTGGTCGTCGACAGTGCGTTGGCGGCAGCACCCGTTCCGCGCCCACCGCAACCGATCAAGGCCACCTGGATGGTATTGGCCTCGCCGGCATGGACGTGCCCGGCAGCCATGCCTGTCAAGACCGATGCGGCCGCAACGCGGCCGGTGACGCCCAGGAATTCACGACGCGTTGTGGGTCTTGTCTTCGTTTCGCTCACAGCGGGCCTCCTGAGAAAAGGATGCGGCATAGCAGGTGGGGCACTGAACGTTTCACGACACCGGGTCGTGGTGTAAGTCCGATACACGCGAGCGGCAGGCTTTCGCAGGGGGGCCGTTTCGGGGCATCCCACGTCGCTCGGGCTACCTGCTGTTGTAACACGCCGCAATGCGCCAAGCAACGGGAAACACGCCAGACGCTCCGACACCTCTTAACCCACTCCACAGTGCCGGCATACGTTGTCGCGAAGGGTTTGCGCTGCCGTAGATTCCCGTCGCCAAATCCCGGATCGACCGATTTAGCATGGGTCCCGTCCCTCGACCTGTTTGACCACCATGTCGATCCTTACTATCCTGTCTTGCAGCAAAGTTCAACCGTGGAGATCCCACGCGGATTCTCCTTGCCCCATCAGCCCTCCTTGAGATGATTCCGATGCCACACTTCCATGTCTTTCGCGCACAACTGGTGCACGGTGGGTTGGTCAGTGCAATGTTGCTTCTTGCCGTGCTTGCCTCCGCGGGCCGCAGCGTGGCGGAGTCGCCGGCCTACGTATGCGTCAGCCCTCGCGACTCCCACTATTTTGAACTCTCCGACGGCCGACCGTACGTCCCCATTGGTCTCAACCTGGCCACGTCGCGCGCCGGTGCCGGTCTGAGCACCCCTCAGGCTGCCGAATTGCCGGACTACGAGCATTGGTTTCGCCGACTCTCGGAAAACGGCGGCAACTACGCCCGGGTCTGGCTCGGTGGTTCGACCTTCGATGTGGAACACGCTCAAAGCGGCCACTACGATGCCGCACAAGCTCAGCGAATTGGCCTCTTGCTGGACCTGGCTCGCCGCCACGGCATTCGCCTCAAGCTCTGCCTCGATTTCTTTCGCCACGTTGGTGACGCGTCTTCACCAAATTTCGGCAAGCCCCTGCACCATGTTTCTCACGGCGGGCCTGCGGCAAACACGGCCGATTTCTTCAACTCCGCGCGATGCCGCGAACAATACAAGTGCAAACTCGCTTGGTTCCGCGACCGCTACGGCGACAACCCGACCGTCTTCGGTTGGGAACTATGGAACGAGATGAACTGCATCGCCGATGGCGACTGGGCCGGTTGGTCCGAAATCATGCTCGCCGAATTGCATCGTCTCTTTCCCCGCAACCTCGCCATGCAGAGTCTCGGCAGCTTCGACCATCCCTCGCATCGCGACGGCGTGTATCGCCGGCTGTGCACGATGCCGGGAAACGACGTGCTTCAAGTGCATCGCTACCTGGACACCGGCGCGCGGCTAGAAATCTGCCATGGACCTGTAGATCTCCTCGTCGTCGACGCCGTCCGCCAAATCATGGCCTTTGACGTTCCCAAGCCGATCCTCCTGGCCGAGACGGGTGCCGTCGAGCCGAGACATTCCGGTGCGTTCAAGCTGTATCAGAAAGACCGGGCCGGGATGATTCTCCACGACGCGCTGTTTGGTCCGTTCTTCGCCGGCGCTGCCGGCCCCGGTCACGTCTGGCACTGGGACATCTACGTCGACCGAATGAATCTGTGGCACCATTTCGCCCGCTTCGCTCGGGCCATCGAGGGGATCGATCCCGCCGCAGAACAGTTTCAGCCGGTGACCTTGCCGCACGACCGCCTCCGGGTGCTCTGCCTGCGAGGAAAAACCATGCTCCTGGCCTGGTGCCGCGATACGCGAAACACTTGGCAAACGGAACTTGCCCAAGGCCAGTCACCCCAACGAATCCAAGGTGCGCGAATCGATCTGGCCGACGTCCTGACTGGTACACCGCCTCGATCCGCGTCTGCCTACGATCCTTGGAACAACGACCATACCGATCTGCGACTGGAGGGGTCTTGCGTGTGCCTGCCCGAATTCTCCCGATCGTTGGTCATCAAGGTCATCTTTCCAACCAATCCGTAGCCGCTGGGCGAGAACCTCTCGTGGTTCTTCGACGATTGCCCCGACGGTGTGTTGGGGTCTGCCAAGCCACCTGTTGATGTCGCGCACCCGGCAACAACGTGGTTTTCGCATGACACGCGGCGAGCCTGCCGCCGTGGTCCACCCCGGGCACGCTTTTTGCTTCCCGAAAGAGGCCGGCCACAGATGCCAGCGTTAAGCACCTCGTGGTGCAACTATGTGGCGCCGGAGAAAGGATGGGTATGCAATATCTGCAGCGCTGCGGTCAACACCGGGCCGATGCAAGCTGTTTGAACGAACAGCAGCCGTGCACTCTCTCGCGGAGAACCGTTCGACCGCAACGACAGGTCATTGCCAACCCACCCGGAGGGCAAAACTCTTTCTTCAAGGAAACGGTGTGATGAAACAGCTATTGGTGTTCGTTGTCGTGTTTTCGGCAATCCTGGCAGTCGCAAGCAACGCGTGGGCTGCGGACCAGTTGAGGTCGAAATTGCAGACCCAGGATCGTATCTTCCAGCAGGACCAGACCTGCCAGCAGGACTGCCTCTGCGACTACCCGAACTGCGACGGAGTATGTGACTGTCCGAACTGCGACGGTGATTGCCCGCAGATTCAACAGCAGGACCGCGATCGCCTGAACCGCGACATCCCCGTCGATCCCGATTGGGGTTGGTTCCTCTGGCAGTACGGCTGGGGCCAATAGCGACGCCCGCTGCATGCAAACCACTCCTGGGCGATGACCCGGGTACGACTTTATAACCAAGGCGGGGGCCACCTTCGGGCGGCCGCCGCCTTCATCTGTTTGTCCGGCTTCATTGCGACCGAAGCAGCCAGGGCCGATAATAGACTCGGCCAGTTTGTCCTTGTCGCCTTCTCTTGCAGAAACCCCTCATTCCAAAAGCCGGTGGGCCATGAAATACGCGCAGCTCGCTCTGACAGCATGCATTGCTATCCTGGCGGCCATTTCCGCCGTCGCCCCCAGCCGTGGCGCAGCCACCGATCTCCGGCCGAATGTTCTCGTCGTGCTGGCCGACGACCAAGGCTGGGGAGACCTTAGCGCCGACGGGAACACGAATCTCCGCACCCCGGAAATCGACTCACTGGCGACGGATGGGGCAGTGCTCGACCGGTTCTTCGTTTGCCCGGTCTGCTCGCCAACGCGGGCCGAGTTCCTCACCGGCCGCTACCATCCGCGAGGCGGAGTGTCCAGCACTTCCACCGGCGGCGAACGCCTGGATCTCGATGAAAGGACCATCGCCCAAACGTTCCACTCCGCCGGCTATGCCACGGCCTGTTTCGGCAAGTGGCACAACGGCACCCAGTACCCGTATCATCCCAACGCCCGCGGGTTCGACGAATTCTACGGATTCTGTTCCGGGCATTGGGGGCACTACTTCAGCCCCGAGCTTCAGCACAACGCCGACCTGGTGCGAGGCGACGGTTATGTGACCGACGATTTCACCAACCATGCGATCGAGTTCATCGAGAAGCATCGCGACCAACCGTTCTTCTGCTACCTGGCCTACAATACGCCACATTCGCCGATGCAGATGCCGTTGAAGTTCTTCAAGCGATTCGATGGCGCAGAACTGTCCATGCGCTACCCCGGGCCGCAGAAGGAGGACCTCGACCATACGCGTGCCGCCTTGGCCATGTGCGAGAATATCGACTGGAACGTCGGCCGCCTGCTGCGAAAGCTGGACGACCTCGGTGTGGCCAAACGGACGATTGTTGTCTACTTCAGCGATAACGGGCCCAACGGCTGGCGCTACAACGGCGGAATGCGCGGCCGAAAGGGCGCGACCGACGAAGGCGGCGTTCGCGTGCCCTTTTTCATCCGTTGGCCGGGCCACATCGCGCCGGGCACAAGAGTCCCTCAGATCGCCGCGGCAATCGACCTGCTGCCCACCCTGGCCGATCTGGCCGGCATTCCAGTAGTGAGCCAGAAGCCCCTCGATGGCAAGAGCGTCAAGCCGCTGCTAACAGGCGCTGCCGGTCCATGGCCCGACCGCATGATCTTCTCGCACTGGAACCGCCGCGTGAGCGTGCGGACCCAGCAGTACCGCCTGGACGACAAGGGAAGGCTGTACGACATGACGGCCGATCCGGGGCAACACGACGACGTCTCCCGCAAGCATCCCGACGTGGCCCAACGTCTCTCCAAGGCGGTTGCCGACTGGAGGGACCAGGTCCTGAGCCAACTCACGCCCGACGACCGGCCCTTCACCGTCGGGTATCGGCAGTTCCCCGTCACCTACCTGCCGGCGCGCGACGGTGTTGCGCACGGCGGAATCGAGCGCAGTGCTCGCCCGCCGAATTGCTCCTTCTTCACGCACTGGACCAGTGCCGACGACTCGATCACGTGGGACATCGAAGTGGCCACGCCCGGCCGCTACGAGGCGGCGATCTACTACACCTGCCCGAAAAACGACATCGGATCCACGGTCCAACTGAGCTTCGGCGATGCCGCCGTTTCTCGTCGTATCGAGCAACCCTGGGATCCACCGTTGGTCGGCGCCGACGACGACCGGGTCTCTCGCCAGGAATCCTACGTCAAGGATTTCAAGCCCTTGGTCCTCGGCACACTGCAACTGAAGGCCGGTCGCGGCCCGCTCTCGTTGCGGGCGACCGACATACCGAGCAAGCAGGCGATGGACCTTCGCTACGTCAGGCTAACGCTGCTCGACAAGGACTGAACTGCCGTCACTTCCCTTCGCCGAATGCCTGGGCACAGTCGGGCTTGCCATCCTTGTCGACATCCAGTGTCTGAAGGTCTACCAGCGTATAGGGTCGCAGATAGGCCTCTTGCCCTCCCTTGGCATACGATACCCAAAGCCGCATCGCGGTCGCATCGTAGACCACGTTGACCACATTGCCGCCGTGCGTGGCGATGTGGTTGGCGATCTCGATCATCTTCGGGCCGTTGAGCTTGCCGTGCTCGCTCTTCAACAGGGGAAATGCTCCCCGCCCCTCGTCGTTATAGACCACGTTCTCCAGAACGTTCGGCGCGAATTCATCCTTCGGATCGTTGTCCTTCCAGATCTGCACTCGGCGGTCCGGCGGCTCGGGGCTGTGGGCGCGAATCTTCACCGCGCGATGTTCCATCTTCCCATCGCCAAACACAAAGTGGTAGCGTTTCGTTTGCGGCAAATGCTGGAAAATCTCCAATGCTCGGCTCAGCGAATCGGCATTGTAGAGCATCGTTCGAAAGAACACCGTGAAATGCGGAGCGCGCACATAGTACGGCGCTTCCTTGCCGGGCGAGTCCCCCATTTCCGCCAAGGCGATACCCCGGGCATTCATACCTGTGTGCGCGCCGATCATGCCGGCGAACGTGGGGACCACGTGTGCAATCCCCCGCTTGGGAAGATAAACGACCACGACCGGGAAGTCGTGCGCCCTCACATCGAGGTTCCAATCGAGGTCGCGGGTTTGATACAGGTGCCCGTCCTCCGTCGCCTTTCCCCATGCTGCGACACTGCTGCACGAGTACGGCATCAGCAGTGGCAGCGTATGGACCGTCTGCAGCATCGACAACGGCACTCCTGAACCGTCGGCAAGCCCGACCAATTCCTGCTCGAAACGGTCGTCGCTGTACGCGGCCATCCGAGCCCACGTGTCCTGAATCGTCTGGTCCGTGATACCCACCGACTGCTGCAGTCCGGCGACCACGCGCGGGACAAATCCCTGCATGTCGTCGCGCATCAACTGCCCCAAGTGCCATCCCATTTCGTACGGCGTTCCCCGAACCACAACCACGGAGATCTTCACCTCACCTTCGCCCAGCGTAGTGCGGTACCCCGTGCCGCCGACCTTCTGTTTGGCGGCGCTGGCCTGCTGCCGGGCCTTTTTGGCCCGTGGTCGTTTCAGGTACTCGCCCTTGGCCTTCGCATCGACCGCCGACGCCTTCTTGGGGGGTTGCGAGTCGGCGGCGCGGGCGCTTCCGCAAACCCACGGTGCGTCCACGGCAAGCAGCAGGGCAAACAGTGTGGCAACAGAACAGATACGACGTGCCATGTGAGATCCTCCCCAACGAATCAGATGCCCGGAACCGAACTTCTTCGATCATAGCGCCGCGCAGCGAAAGGAGTCAACGTTTTTGGGGATTTGGCACTCGGTGCGAACACCCACGTCGCGTTGCCGGCAGATGTCGCCCGCCTGACCGAAGTCATTTGCGGGCCAGACTGCCACTACCCCATAGGGTGAATCTCATAACGCGCCATCATCACCCTCGCGGGTGCCAGGTCTAGCGACATCCAACCCATATCGGGAGTATTCGCACCACCCTGACGGGCCGTCTGGCGTTGTTTTTGCAGGCTCGATTGGATACAGTAGTTAGAGTGATCGAGTCGATCGCAATTGCGGAAAACGATGCCAATCGTGAGGGCGCGCCGATGATTCGTCGCATGGGGATCGCTTTGTTGACCGTGGCCGTTGCCTTGGTGTGGGCTCGCCCCACCACGGCCCAGATGTTCGGCAAACGCGAACTCGGAACCAGCAAGTACGGCGCCAAGAATGGGACTGGAGCCGACTCGGGGACGACCCTTTCGGGCAAAGAGCGGTTCATCCGCGGTAATCGCAAGAAGGACGACGTGGTGGGAGCCAAGAGCGAGTCCCAAGGCTTCGTGGGAATGGAGCAAGCGTCAACGAAGGATCCCATCCGTTCGGCGGTCGACAACCTGAAGGTCGAAACGGCGCCCGATGCCAACAAGAGTGGTCTGCCTCAGCCACCGAGGAAGTTGATGTACGAACCGCGGCTGGCCGTGGGCTTCGGACTCGCCCAACTTCAGGCCCCAACAGTCAGTTCTCGCCTGCAGGGGCAGTTGACGTCGTTACCGTCCATTCGCTGGCTTGGTCCGTGCGCGGTGACCGTGGAAGGGAACTCGGCCATTCTGCAGGGTACGGTTGCGTCCGAACATGACCGAAAGTTGGCCGAGTTGTTCGTGCTCTTTGAACCGGGAATCTCGAAGGTACGGAACGAGCTTCAGATTGTGCCTCCGTCGCCTGCGACGCCGCCTCCGCCGGAGGTGTCACCTTCACCGTCGGATTCGTCGTCACCGGCACAATAGCCGGCTGGACAGCTTGAATCCCGGCCGCCCCTTGTTGCTGGGCCTCTGCCGCGGCATCTATGGCCGCACGGAAACGCCGAACGAAGCTCGGGGGCAGATTGATCGTCGTGCTTAGGGGCGCTTCTCCAATCGGATCTTCCTTTGCGCCGGGTGATACCTCTTCGTAACTCGCTTGGCGAATGGTCTGGTCGCTTGGCGTCTTTCCCGACGGATTCCCTTCGTCGGTCGACTTCGCCACCGCTTTGTCCGACGCCGGCCGCGTGCCGAAGATGGTTTGTTTGGTCGGCTTGCTCATCACGGCCCTGCCGCTGACGTCATCGAAGCGGGTAATCAATGTGATCCGCTTCTCCTCGCCGCCGATCTCATCCCAAGGGAGCCAAAAGCTGTACGAATGCCCAAGGTGCGACTTGCTATAGTGTTGGGCGAGTTGCTCGCGGGGAAAGACGTATTTCTTGTCCGGTTTCTGCTCGTTGGGATCGCCCTTGGAGTCGTCGTAGGCGTAGATCGTCAGCGTACCGTCCACCACGATCGCTTCACCTGCCTTCTCGCCGTAGAACATCACGCGACCGCCAAAGCCTCGGACGGCCGGCTGCCCCTCTTCACGATGCAAGTACTCCGTCCAGAAGTCGGCCACCGTCTGGGGCGTCGCAGGTTTCGGCTTGAACACGGGTGAGAGGACCGTTCTCGATAGATCCAGGGGTGTGCAGCCGCCCAGTACCGCGAGAAGCGAGATCACCGCCGCGTACCGTACGTCGGTCAGTCGTAGAAGATATGCGAACATTCCACGCGTTTGCGGTCGTGCCATGCGTATTGATCCGGTTCACGATGAGGATGAGCCGGCCGGTATGCCGAACCATCCGCAGGTTCTTCTCAACTGCCTTCTTGACGCGCAGCGGCCGAAGGCGATTTCGCGTTCGCTCCCGTGCTGGCCGACGGTGCCGGCGCAGACGTGTCTTGGCTGGCCGAGGGTGCAGTCGACTCGGGGAAGTCAACCCTCGGCAGCACAGGGTTCGGCGTCGGAACACGCTCGGGAACCGGCATCGGCTCCATCGGCTCCGGCTCGGCTTGCCCGGGGGAAACGGTCGTCGATTTGACCCCGCGCGGATCCGTGTCGGGATAGATGACCTGTGTGCCGCCAATTCCGGTCGGACCGTTCAGATTGTTCACGTCGGCCAGACACCAATGCATGCGGGCGGCCTCAAGCTGTTTGTAACGCTCGGCGTCCTTGGGCGTGCGCACGATGTGCGGCGTCAGGATGATCAGTAGTTCCGTACGCTGCGTCGAGTTGCTGTCGTAGCGAAAGAGATTCCCCAGGACGGGCACTTCCGACAGCCAGGGAACCCGCCGCCGTATGACGTTGTTCGTCTTGTTGATCAGGCCGCCCAGCACGATCGTTTCTCCATCGGCAGCGCTGACCGTCGTCTGCGCCATCGTCAGATTCGTGACCGGCGAGCGAATGACCTGGTCGCCACTGAAGGCAACCGGAATGCCCTCGTCGATCGATCCCAGCTCCGAACGCTCTGCGTCGATCTCCATGACTACGAGGCCTTCCGGGCTCACGCGCGGCGTGACGCCCAGAATCAAACCGACGTTCTCCAACACGATCGAGTTGACCTGGCCGACCGTATTGATGGCCGACCCCGAAATGCGCGGTACACGCTGGCCGACCTGGATGAACGAGGGCTGGTTGTCCAAGGTCATGATCTGGGGACGCGCAAGCACTTCCAGGTGTCGGCACTCTTGCAGCGCGCGGATCAACACGCTCACGCTCTCGCTGCTGGCCGCCAGCACCAGACCGCTGTATCCAGCGCTGCCGATGCGAGAGAGATCGAAGTTGCTCAGTGCCTGGCCAGCGACATTCCGGCGAGTTGCCAGCGATCCCGCGCTGGCCGCGTTGCCTAGCGACGAGTTGTTGAAATCGAAGCCCGGATCGAGCGTGCCATCTGTCACGACGCTCCGGTCGAAGAGCAAGGCGTCCTGCAGACCCAACTCGACGCCAAACTCCGACATGTTGCGCAGGTCGACCGAACCGATGAGTACCTGGATGAGGACCATTGGCGGCTGCGCGTCCAGTTCGTCGACCAGTTTCATGATGTCTTCGTAGTAACGCGGTGTGGCGCTGACGATGAGCGAGTTGCTCACAGGCTCGGGGACGACGATCACTTCCTTTTCGATTTGCAGGAAGGGATTCAACGTGCCGGGCGCCGCCTGCATCACGGTGCGCTCGCTGCGGAGATACTCGTTGATTGCCGTCGCCACATCGCCGGCGGGCGAGTTGCGCAGCCGCACGATCGTGCTGCGCCGCTGCTCCAACGCACGCTGGTCCAAACGCAGCAACAGAGCTTCGATGATCGCCAAGTCGCCCGCTGAGCCAACCGCAATGATCGTATTGGTTCGGATGTCGACCGAGAACCGCAACGGCGTCAATGCCGTTTCGCCCTCGGCCGCCGGCAGTTGCAACTGCGTTCCGCCGCCCAGTTGTGGCGGCAGCAGGGCACGCAGCATTAGGACCAGCGAGTTGGCATCGCCGTTGACGATGTGGAAAACCTTGATTTGGGCGACCGCCGTCGGCGAATCAAGCTGACGAATAAGCTCCGCCAATAGATCGATGCTCTCCGCCGGCGCTGACACAATCAGCGTATTCATGCGGACGTCGGGCGTGATCGTCACGTCGTTCAACAGCCCCGACTTCAGCTTCTTGGCCCCCTGCGTATCGATGGTCAACAGCTCCAGCACAGCCGACTTCTGCGGTGAGAGCCCGGAGCCCGCGATGCTGCCTTGAATGGCCATTTGCAGCGTGGCGGCGACGTCGGCGGCCAGAGAATTCTCCAGCGGGAAGATGCGGACCTGGTTGACCGCAGCGCTCTGACCTACATCGAGCCGCTCGATCAACAGGACCACTTCAGCCAGATCGCGCGGCGCCGCGCACACGATCAGCGAGTTGGTGCGGGCGTCCGCCACCAATTGCGCCTCGGTCGCCAGACCCTTGCGGCCGGTCAAAAACTGGCGAATGGTGGCCTCGGCTGCACTGGCAGGCGTGTGTTTCAGGCGGAATACTTGCACCTGGGTGCCCGGGGCGACGGGCTGGTCCAACTTGCTTATCAACTCCTTGATCGCCTCCAACGCCTGACCCCATCCGATCAACAGCAGTGCATTCGGCTTGACCAAAGGCGTAATCGTGGCCCGGCCCTGGCGAGTGTTCGTCAGATCGGCGCCCGTTTCCTTCAGCACCTGCGCCAGACTAGTGCTACTTGCATAGCGCAGCTGGTAGACTTCAATGCCCGGCGCCTCCTCGGCGCTGATTCGCTCAATCTCCTCAATGATGCGCCGCATTTCCTCGACGTCGTGTTGACGGCCGCGAAGAATCAAGACATCGAGATCCGGGAGAGTTTGCACCTCCACATCCTCGCCCAGTTGACGCAGGCGCTGGAGCTGCTGCTGCAACTGTTGCTCAACCTCCGGACTAACGGGCATGACGGCCGATTCCGGCTGTTCCGCGCTTGGCCCAGGGGCAGGCGAGCCCGTTGACGGAGGCCCGGCAGGGGCGCCGCCGGCGGCCGGTGCCGCTTGGTACAGATGTGCAGTCAGGCTGACGCCCGGCGCCGATGGCCGTGCATAGCCGCTCTTGTTCGCGTCAGGAGCGGTGGGGATGGGCACGACGCCGCCCGCTGGTGCCGATGGTGCGCTTTGCGGAGGCGGACTCTGATTACCTCCCATCGCCTGCCGCAGTCGTGTGCGAGCGTTCCCACGCAGGTGAACAATGGAGACGGACCGATCCGGAGATTGCTGCGGCGTATCCAAGACGTGGATCAATTCGGCCATCTGCAGCACGAGCGGCCGCCAGCCGACCAAATGGACCGCGTTGCGCGTCGGGTCAACCCGCAACTCGACGACATGTCCTGCATCGTCGGAGAGCCGCTGGCCGAACACGCCACCCTGCGGGCTTGTCATCGGGATCAAACGCGGTCCCAGCAGATCGTGAAGCCTCATCTCGATCTGCTCAGCACGAATGTTCCCTACGGGAACCAACTGCTGGACGGGCTCGTACGAGGCGGCTCCACCCATCCGGGCTGGCGAATCCGCGGCGGCAGCAGCCGGTGAATGCACGACAACCTGTTTCGCCGGCGCTTGCCCTGTTGCTCCTTGAACGCTCGGCTGCGAAGCGGGGGGTACCGGTGGATCCCCGCCAAGTTGCTTGGCCAAGGCGGTGTGCACGTCGGGCGGAGCGAGGACGAGCAGTCGGCTCGTGCCCGGATCGCTGGCGATTCGCACGTCCGGCCGTCCGGCGAACTGCGCCCGCAGCGCGTTGACTGCCTCGGCCAGTCGGTTTGGCTCGCAAGGATACGTATTGACCACCGGTTTGACCGCTGGTGCAGCGGCGGGCGGACGATCGAACGATTCCAGCAACTGCCGGACAACGTCCTGCACTTCCTGCGGGCCACGCACCAATAGCTGGTTCTTGGCCGCATCAACGCCCACCTGTGCGGCAGGCTGACCGGAGAGCATTTGGGAAACAATCCGCTCGGCGTCTGCAGCCGCCTTGAATTTCAGCGGGTAGACGCGATAGTCGGCGGGACCGCCAGACTGCGCACTGGCCGTGGCCAGAAACGCAAACCATGTGAGGGCGCAAACGAACGTCGTTGCACCCCATCGAGGCGGCGTCAAGCGAGGTAGGTGCCGGAAGGTTCTTACAAACATGACCTGATTTCTTTGGGGTGCTGCGGTCGATGCCAAAGACGAGCACTCCGCGCGGACGGAAGTGGGGGGATGCTAGAGAGTCCGCGGAATTGGTTCAAGCCCAGTTCGCAGAAGAACGACCCCATCCGGGAAGCCTGGGCAATTTGGAGAGCCCGCAGGACTGGCTATTTGACTTCGGCGGATCGACTCAACCGCCAATCGCTGCGACCCGGCCGACCAGCCGTCAAATCGACACGCATTGCGAGTGCGTCCCGCGGCTCTGCGGCGCGTCTCGTACTAGCGTTCCGGGGGAATGGCGGCGGCCTGGGCCAGATTCTCGCCGATTCCGAGTAGCCACAGCTCGCCGTCCACGTCCAGAAGGACGTCCGTATCGGTGATTTCCGCGACGGTCGCCTCAAACGAACCGATCTGCAGGCGTTCACCCTGGCGAAGCTTCAGCAGCTTGGATTCGGTGCGCACGTCGAACCAGGCTTCCGGTCTTCCATCCACGTAGTTCACGGCTGTCAGGTACGTGTGATCGGTGACGTCCCAGGTGCTGCCGGCCCCGAACAGGTTGCGCCGAGCGATGATGTCGTAATCCTGAAGACTTCCGTACGCCAGGCGCGCCACATGACCGGTGCTGAGCCGGTCTTGCCGCGACACATCGGGCAGGATCAGTGCCTCGATGGAAAGCGATACGTCCAACTCGTCGGTCCCCTTCAGAGGCGTCAGGGTCAACGATCGAATTTGGTGCAAGTGCCCGGCACAGTAGAACTCGTAGAGGAGCTTCGTCACCTGCGACAGTGTACCCTGGCCGCGGACGGAGCAGGCGATCACCTGGTAAAGCCCCCTGCGGCCGGCCGGCTGACCAACGTCGATCGTCGGGTTAGACAGTTTGACGTAGTTGGCCAGTTCAAGCAGCCACGTTTGGTACAGCGAGCGGGCCTTCTCAGGATCGGCGGGGAGCGACTCTGCTTTCAGCGCGTCGAGACGCTTGCCCACCGCCAGCGCGCTGTGCAGTTCTTCTTCCCGCTTGTCGATGTCGCCCTGCAGATCTTCAATGCGATCGCGGCGGCTTCGGAACGGTGCCTCCAAAACATCGCGCAGGAGCCAATCGCTGGCGTAGAACAGCACCATCGCACCCAGGACGGCCAGCAGGATGTGCTTGCGGTACTTGTTCATCGTTCACTTCGACTTCCGGGCGTTCGCGGTCTTCGACGACTTGGACCGGAATGGCTTGGTCTTGCCGCCGGCCGGCTTCTTCGTCACTTGTTGCGAGGCCGCCTCTTTCGGAGGCTCCGCCGGTTTCGGGCGATACTGCTCCTTGTCGCGTCGCGAAGCGTACATCGACGCCGAGAACTGCCACGAGTATGCCTTGTCCGCACCGAGTTGTCGGATGTCCTTACTGTCAATCTGGTGGGACTTGTCGCGGATCGCCTGCTCCATCCGGACGACCACCGACGGATCGCGAACCAGGCACGGCATGTCGACGACGGCGCCCCGACCGCGCGCCGGCGAAGCGTTCAACCGCAGCACGCGTATGTCGCGCGCCGGCGGCAATCGTTGAGAAAGATCGCGAAGCTCGTCCAACCAATTGACGTTGCCTGCTTCCCACGCGTCGACCGCGGCGACCACTCTTCGTTGTTGATCCGCTTTCTTGAGCAGTTCGTCCAGTTCCTTTCGGCGCTGCACGCGATCGCTGATTTCCCCGTCGAGTGTCGCCAGCCCGTTCCACACGAAGTAACCGGCCGCCAGAACGATCATCACTAGCAACGCCGCGGCACTAATGGCATAACGCCGGTAGTTGGGCGGCTCGGGCTTCTTTCGCGGATGAAGGAAGTCGATCGCGTGGGCGCCCGGCTCGGTCTCGTCAAACAACATGCCGACCAACGGCGCAAAACGGCCCGAGTCCTCCGGCCGCAACTCGTCGTCGATCTCCACGGTATCGAACGGGTCCACCACAGTGACCGGCAGAAACAATTGGTTGGTGATGTGGTCGGCCACACGATGGCGTTGGCCGGAGGATCCCAACAAGTAGACGCGTTCAACCGGCCCGCCATCCGCCTCGTTCTGCATCGCGACCGCCGCCGTGCGATTGATCTCGGCCAGAAGTCGTTTCAACACTTTGTCTTCATTGGCCACGTTGGGCAGGCGCACCGTTCGCAGCAGCGCAGGCTTCCCTTCCACCAGAACGATCAGGTCCACCTCGTCGGTCAGCCGATCGACGATCAAGCACACTCGCTCTGACGGCGCTGCGATGCGCGTGATCAGCGAGACGGTGGCCATCGGACGGAACAACAGCCGCGTCGGCTTCAAACCGGCCACTTCGCAAGTGGCCGCGATCCGACTGAGTTGATCGGGCGACATGGCCGCTGCCACGACCGGCCGCGGCGCGTGCGTGCTCTCGCTCAGCGGAAAGAAATCGATCACCCACTGGTCTGTGATCTGCGGAACATCGCGCACGACTTGGTTGGCGACCATGTCGGGCAACTCGGCGTCCTGGGCTGGCGGCAGCGTCAGTTGCAGCAACTCGACGCTGGACCGATCCACGCTCACCAGCGTCGTCGCCCGCCCAACCTTCCCCTTCGCAATCGCCGCCCGCAGAGAATTGCCTACGTCGGGATGCGGTGCCTGGCCACCCTCGACCACGTCCACCAGCGGCACGGCCGCCAGGGCCTGTACGCGCAACTGCTGGCCCGACGCAGACGCCAAAATGAAGCGCGTCTCACGCTGGTCCCAGTCGACGGCGAGAAGATGTGGCATAAGCGGGAGCTGGCCAGGTAGGAGTTTGGAGGTGGGCTGAGTCCGGGTTCAACACGCACTGCGGAGCACGACGCGGCAGGAACGGAGGGCATTGGAGCGGTGACAGACGAAGTGACAGGGCTGTGTACCGGGTAGGTCAAGCACGGGCTGACGATTCACCCGCTCCCTCTTCCCTCGAACTCCTGTCCTCCACACCCTATTTGTCCCGCTCCCATACCGTAGTGGATGTTGCCTTGTCGGGCAGTTCGGCTCCCAGAACATCCAGCGGATATCCCGGACCCAAATCCCGCAGGTTCTTCCAGTATACTTGCCTTGGAGGCGTGACGGTAGCATCGATCACGACCTCAACCCTGGCAGTGGGGGTGGGCTGGTCGAAGAACCCCACAATCTGCGCCCGATATACGTCGCCGCCGCCCGTCACATACGGCAGGAGGGCCTTCATTTGCTCCAGGGTGACCAGCCCGTCCGTCAGCAACCAAAGGGCATGACGCCGCCCTGGGTCCTCCTTGCCGACCGGTGCCGCCCTCGCAGCGATAATCCGACCCACGAGGGCATCGTCCATTCCCGGGATCGCTCGCAGAACCGTCTCGGGTGCCAGATCCACGTTCACGCGGCCGCGAATCACCTGTCCGCGCACCGTCGTCGTGTAGTCCAACAGCTTCGGCAGTGCGTCGCGCATTGCGGAAGAATCGTTGGCCAGCGGACTGGAAAACACCAACCGCTTTGGTTTACCCTCATGGGGAATGCTCACTTGCGCGCCCACCAAGTCCAGCACGCTGCGCAGACGGAACTTGCCGGGAGAACTCAGATCGAGTGGGATCTCTTCCTCAGACATCGCTGCCTTTGGTTGTCCTTTCAGTCGTCCGCGCTGGCGGTACGCGATAATGAACCTTGCCCAGGGTTCCGGCAAGACGGCCGATAACTGCTCGTGCAACTTTGTCAAATCCCGCTGATTCAAATCAATGCGGGGCTTTCCTTCGGGAGTCAGATTTCGTTCGGCGCTGTACACGGTCAGTAACGATGCCCAGGGCGTTCTCTCCTCGGTCGACATCGGGCTCGACGACATGGACGAGTCCGATTGTGCCTGGGCTGCCTCATCCGAGTCAATGAGGTAATTGCCGTTGCGGTCGGCGCCGAACAGCATCTCGTAAGTTACGTCACGAACCAACAGCAACTCTTCCAGTGACGTGGGCGGAGCGTTCCGCGGCGCGTACGGCGCGAGCACGCCCTGGTAGTAATCTTCTTCGGCGCCCTGAGGACGTGTATTCGCATCGGCATCGACCCAGTCGAGGATCGCGTCGGCGACGGCCTCGGTCATTCCGGGCAAATGCATCAAGGCCTGCCTGCCGGCGTCCGGATGGCTGCGGTCCCATTGGGGCAACACACCGAGATTCAACTTCGCCGACTCGTTCTGCAGACCGAACCGTATGTCAGTGACCTTGCCGTCTTCGACCTTTGGTGAAACGATGCTGAATCGGCCTCGCCACGGCGAGCGATCGTTGCCGAGCACCAGTACGCCCCGGAAATGGTCCGGATTATCACTCCAACCGCCGAGTTCCTCCTGCTGGGCGTACGGCATGGAAAGGAAGACCTTAAGCATCTCCTCCCCGGAGCCGACCAGGTACTCTGCCTGGAGCTCGTCCCCGCTCAGATGCACCGCCTTGTGCTCGGTA
Organism: Thermoguttaceae bacterium; assembly: GCA_963674835.2. GTDB lineage: Bacteria > Planctomycetota > Planctomycetia > Pirellulales > Thermoguttaceae. The sequence continues at coordinate 2,533,557 of CAXXKC010000003.1, read as the reverse complement.
TACAGTAGCGAGACGTACGTCAGCCCGCTGAGACTCAGCATAGCAACCACGACCACGACCAGGAAAAGCACGAACCCACCTCGCCGCGTGCTGCCTTTCCTGGGATGTTGGTTCTTGGTCGACATCATTCGTTGCGCATCCGCTCATCGGCGGGAGCAGGGGTGAAAACTCGGCGGCGACCGGTCGGCACCGGTGCCGTCGCTCGCGGAACGACCACCGGTGGGATCTTCACGGAAGGAACCGACGCGGGAATGGGCATCGTCGTCGCTGACCGCGCCTTGGGCGGCTTCTGCAACGGAGAAACCGGTAGGTAAACGACGATCCGGTGCGTCGGTAACACGGGCTCGTCTTCCGTCGAACTGATCGCGGTCGCGTCGTGCACCGCGAACCGAGAGTCCTCGTCGGTAGTCGTCGACCTGTCGTCTTGCCCGGCGGATTCAGCTCGTTCTGCCAGTCGCTGTTTCGTCGTCTTCGCCGGCTCGATTTGCATGGTGACTTCGATCGCTGCCGGGAGCGATTTGCGCTGGATACTGTTCCACACGCTGGTCCATCCATGGCCGTCGAAATACCGAAAACCGAGCGAGACCACTTCGGGAACGTACAAAACCGTGTCATCCAGCGGCGGACGCTCGGCCGTCCCCTCCTCGGTTGTGCTTCCGAACGTCGTTTCTACCGAGAGCGACGTCCCTTGCCGCCGAAGTCCATCGTCACGGGCCTCGACGGGAATCTCCCAATCGAGCTCGCGCCGGGTTAGCCCCGCGTGGACATCCTCGTCTTCCTCCATCGGCGCCGGCTGTCCTTCCTTGCCAATGGTGCCCACCGGCTCGACAAACTCGTATTGAACTGTGCGGAACTCGGGCGCCTTCGGCCCGATTGGCGCGTCGGCCGTCGAAACGTCGGACAACGTGGGCGGCAGAAGATCGGTCTCACGGGGGGCCGCTCGGAGAATGTCCAGCTGAAGCGACTGGGCGGTGCCGAACAGTCCGAATCGCCGTAGCGGCGTTGTAGCCGGTGTTTGCGGCGGACGAGACGCCGTATCCTGGATTGCGCTTCTGAGGTCGTCTGAGATCTGACGCATGAGTGAGCGGACCAGCTGCGCCTGCTCCGTACGGGCCTCCCCTTTCTCGAACAGGTTCGCATAAACGGTGTACAGACTCCAGACGGCGGCCAGCAACACGACCGACAAGAGAGCTGCCAGCAGCACCTCCAGTAGCGTAAACGCCCGCCGACGGCGGCCAGCGCGAATCGGACCGATCATGGCAGCGCCTCCGCAGCAGGGCCTTCCAGAGGCGATGACGCAGGCACCAAAGGCGTCTCCCCCTCATGCCCCGCCTGAGAGTCACGTATCCAGCGAACCAGTGTGTATTGCTTGGCCCGATGCCCAGGGCTCGCCTCGCGCGACACCGTCACGCGCAGAGCCGCCAATCCTGGCATCTGTTCCACCGGATCGAGTGCGACAGTGATCGTCCAATCGGAGTCTTCCTCCAACGGCTCGCCCTGAACGACCTGGAGAGGCGACGCTCCAGACAGGATCTCGTTGATGCGCGTTTGGCAAATGCGCTGCGCCGTCGTCAAATCCTCCGCCGACTCGATGTGCGCCCGCCCGATCGCCGCCAGTTCGAACAATACGATCGCCACGGCCAGGAGAATACTGGTGGCCAGGACGACCTCCAACAGTGAGAATCCGCCACGAGCAGAGCGTCTCATGGCTGCGCCTCTGCGGCCGGTTCATCCGGCGGAGCTGGCGGTGGTGCCGGGGGAACGTACGGCGCTTCAGGCGGACTCTCCGGTGCTGTGCGCGGAACTTCCGCTTCCGGCGACAATGTTTCCCGCTTGGTTTCCCGCTCGTCCGAACTGTCCTTCTCCCGCTCGAATTCGTCCCTGGTCTTGGGACGCTGCACGTCGCCCAGCTTGATGCGGCCAGTCAGGCCGCGAAGTTCCACATCGATGTAATAGTCGAACTGGCCGATCAGTCGGAAGCGGGCGCTGGAAGCTCTGCCCGAGGGATAGAATACGACCGGCTTCGACCACTGCGGCGAATCGTCCACCGGTTTGGCGTCGATCACGCGAAACCGCGAGTCCTCTGTCGACTGGGTCTCCTCGTCCGTATCGACGAGCACCGACTCTTCGTCGTTCGGATCCAAGAAGACGATGTCGTGCGCCAGCAGTTGCGTTGCAGCTTCGTCGAGGGGCTCCTCGGCGGCAGGCGGCTCCGCATCCGGTGTGCCCGTCGGAGCCGCGTGCGACATAACCAGGAATCGGCCGGTATTCGGTTCGTAGCAGAAGACTTGGATGGCCCCCGACTCGATCGCCGCGAGTCGCGCCTTGGCCAAAACGGTCCGAAGCTGGCCCGCGGTGTCGCACAACTCGTTCTTGGCCAGCGATCGCCGCATCGCCGGAATGGCCAGGGCGAGCATGGTGCCGAGAACGGCCAGCACGATCACGAATTCCAGCAATGTAAAGCCCGTAGAGCGGCCTCGTACGCCACAGAGCGGCTTGGCCCGCAACGAACTCACCCATCGAGCACCGGGCTGAAACACCGCTGCTTGAATCGGGTAAGCCACGTGCGGGCGACTACGCCGGCAGCCAATCACTACGGAGCCTTTTCGCCTGATGAGGAGGACGACGAAGTCGACGGTCGAGAATCACGGGAGGATTCGCGATCGCGGGTGTTGTCCATCCGGTTGTCGTTCTGCGAATCCGTCCAACTGACGATGTCGTCATCCGTGCCGTCCTCGCCATCGGGACCGTACGACCAGATGTCGGGGAAGTCGCCCTTACCGTGCGTGGGCGGGTACTCGTACTGATATGCGTGACCCCAGGGATCCTTGGGTACCGAAGTCGAACTCAGGTAGGGGCCGTCCCACTTCGTTCCGCTTGAGCTCTCGTTTCCGTTTCCGTTCTCGCTATCGATATTGGTCTCGACGCGGCTGTTGCCTCGGTCACTGTACGATTTCGTGTCCTGGGAAGGCTCTTCGCACAAGGATCTCAACCCTTGATCGGTGGTGGGATAGTCTTTCAAGTCCAAGGCGTAGCGATCCAGGGCACCTCGGAACAGGCCGATCTGGGTCTTGGCGGCGTTGATATCGGCCTTCTTCTGAGTTCCCAGAATTCGCGGCGCGACCATGGCCATCAGCAGCACGAGAATGGCCAGCACGACTAGCAATTCCATGAGTGTGAAACCACGGCGCCGCACACGCCGGTTGATTGTACGCGACATTGTCCGTCCTCCTTCAAAAACACTAGTACCAATTAGCCCATCTGGGAACTCATTTCGAACACCGGCAACAGCAGAGCCACCATCACGAAAAGGATGATCAAGCCCATAACCAGCAGCAGCGCCGGTTCGACAAGCCGGACCATGATATCCAACTGGCGGCCCGTATTGCGGTCGATACTGTCGGCGACGTTCACAAGAACACTGTCCAGGCTGTTCGATTCTTCAGCAATGCTGATCATGGCCATGATCGACTTCGGGATCAGCCCGCAGTCGGCCAGCGGCCGCGACAACGTATCGCCGGAAGACACATTCTCGGCCGACGCCCGGATTGCGTCCGACAGCACGCGATTTCCGGCCGAATCGCTGCTGATTTCCAAAGCTCGCAACAACGGTACACCGTTGCGAAGCAGCGTTCCCAGTACGCGGCAGAACCGCGAAACCGCATAACCAAGAAAGATCTTTCCCATCACGGGGATCTTCAACTTCACGCGATCCAGAAACAGACGGCCGCCATCGGTCTGCAGCCATCGTCTCAACCAAATGACCAGTCCCGCCACACCGATAGCGATGAATACTCCGTAGTACTCCAACGTGGCACTCAGGCCGAGGAGCACGACGGTGGCCGTTGGCAGACCACCCCCTTCATGTTGAAGTCGGTCGAACAGGCCCGCAAACTTGGGAACCAGGCCGACGACCAGAAACGTCGTGACGAGAACGCCCACGACCGACAAAATGATCGGGTAGGTCATGGCGCCCACGACTCGGCTCTTCAACTCCTCCTGCAACTCCAGGAATCCGGCCGTCCGCTTCAGCGCATCTTCCAGGAAAGCCCCTTCCGAACCGGCCCGGACCATGCTCACCGTCAGATCGCCGAAAACGCGTGGATGCTCGGCCATCGCTTCGTCCAACCCCCAACCGTCGGTCACCCGATCGCGCACCTGCGTGAGGACCTCGCCCAGACCGCGGTGGGCGCTCTGTTCGGCCAGCAAATTCAGGGCTGATAACAGCGGCACACCATTCTGAAGCAGGTCCGCCAATTGGGTGAGGTTCGTGGAGATCAACTGGGCCTTGACCCGGCGGGATCGCTGCCACCGGGGACGGGCCGGCTCTTGGCTCTCCACTTGGATGGGGTAGAGTGTCTGCTCCGCCAACGCCAAGAGCATTTCGCGCTTGCTGGTCGCCGTGAGCGTTCCGGAGACATTCTCCCCGGAGGCAGTTCGAGCGGTATAGCGAAATTCAGGCATAATGCGGAATCAATCTGCCGTGCAGCACACTGCCCTCACGGCGTCCGTGCCCGTGCCGAATGGACTCTGACATTGGCTTCAGTCAGCCTTCGTGACCCGAAGCACTTCGTCAACCGTGGTTTGTCCGCCTAAGACCTTGCGCCATCCGTCCTCGCGCAAGGATCGCATGCCCGCTTGCATAGCAGCCTGCTTCACGACGGTGGTGGGGGCCCGCTCGCCGGCCAAGCGGCGGACTTCGTCGTTAGTGACCAGCAGTTCGTAGATCCCCACGCGCCCGCTGTAACCGGTCCCGCGGCAATGGCGGCACCCTGCCGCGCGAAACACCGGGATCCGATCATTCAAACAGGCTTCCAAGGGGAAATCGGCAGGGACGTCGTCCAAGGTGGGTGTGTAGCGCTTGCGGCATTCCGGGCAAAGCGTCCGCACCAGCCGCTGCGCCATGATCCCTTCTACGGTGCTGCACACCAAGAAGGGCTCAACCCCCATATCGATCAATCGCATGAATGCGCCGGCCGCATCGTTCGTGTGCAACGTGCTGAACACGAGATGGCCGGTCAACGAAGCCTGCACCGCGTTCTCAGCCGTCTCCAAGTCACGAATCTCGCCGACGAGAACGACGTCGGGATCATGGCGGAGAATGCTGCGCAAACTTGCCGCAAAGGTCAGTCCGACCTTCGAATGAACCTGAATCTGGTTGATCCCGTCTAGTTGATACTCGATCGGGTCTTCCGTGGTGATGATCTTCGTGTCGTCGCTCTTGATCTCGTTCAACGCGCTGTAAAGCGTGGTCGTCTTCCCCGAACCCGTCGGCCCGGTGACGAGCATGATCCCGTGCGGAAGCTTGATCAGCTGGCTGAACTGGGCGTACGTGTCCTCATCCATGCCGACGCCGCGCAAGGTGAACTGCATGCGGTCCTTGTCCAGCACGCGCATCACCACGCCCTCGCCGTGAAGCATCGGGATGATCGAAACACGCACGTCGACTTCGCGACCCTTCACCTTCAACTTGATCCGCCCGTCCTGCGGCACGCGCTTCTCCGCAATGTTCAACCGGGCCATGATTTTCAAGCGGCTGAGGATCGCCGCCTGAAACCGGTTGATCTCCGGCGGCGTCGGCTGCGTCTGGAGCACGCCGTCGATGCGATAACGAACTCGCATCCCCGACGCTTGCGCTTCCAGGTGGATGTCGCTCGAACGAGCCTCGACCGCTTCCGCGAGGATCTCGTTGACCAACCGCACGACCGAAGGCTCCTGCGCGGCCGCCGAGTCCTCCGATCGGTCGAACTCCACGTCTTCCAGAATCTCTACGCCGTCCCGATCCCCCTGCTGTGCCATCAGGCCGTCGATCGTCTCCGCACCGACACCCAGGTGCGTCTTGATCAGCTTGTTCAGCTCTGCAGGCAGAACCACGACGGGCAACACGCTCATGCCCGTCGCCGCGCTAACCGCATCGACCGACTGAAGCTCGAACGGGTTGCCGATCGCCAGAACCAGCGACCCGTCCTCAAAACGCAACGGGAAAACGCCGAAACGGTGAATCAGCTTGATCGGAAAACCGGTCAGCAGCGACAAATCGATCTTCGTCGATAATAGATCGACATAGTCGATCCCGAGCGACTCCGCGACTACTTTGACGGCCTCTTCTTCACTGGAGAAGTGCTGCTCCGCCGCAAACTGGCTGAGCCGGCCGTGCGCAAGCTGCGTTTCACGCGCAATCTGAAGTTGGCGCGCGTCGAGCATGCCCTTGTTCGTGAGGGATGGCGCTGTAAGCATGGCGTGTTGTGGGTTAGGCCAGTCAACTCCGCGTGTTCGCCGTTGACGACGCCTACGCGGGCAATCATCCTTGAAGGGGCGGCTTGTTGAACGTTTCCCCAGGCCAGCAGTGGTTGTAGGTAGGTATGTTGTAAGGTAGGAAGGTCGTTGGTAGGCTGAAACGATAGCCGCAATCGTTCTCACCGCGACTAACTCCGATTCTACTAGCAGTGCTGCAAGGGTCAATAGAAGTGTCAGCTCGCAGCTGGAAATTCAAGATATCTGGCGAGTTTTCGTCCTCCCTAATATTGACCCCTTCCTGGGATGGATTAACGCATAGTTCGCACAAATAATGAGTCCCCAAAAGCCGCATTTTGTCTAAGCATCCACTCAAACGTCAGCTAATGGCACAGAACGAAGATGCAGAATAAGGCCTCCCTTCCACAGCTTCCCGTGTCTATCCCGATGGGATGGTTAGCGTCATCCCCGTTATGGGGGCGCTCCCGAACGGCGTTCTTTCTTGCTGCGTTGCTGGTTCTTGCGATGGGAAACGGACGTGCAGGCCACGCTGCCGCGTCGGACACCACGCCGTCGCCGCCCGCGGCGCCACAGCAAACACCCGCATTGCAGCCACCTGCCGAACCGGCGGACGAAGCAGAATCTCCCGCCGCTGCGACACCGCCCGAAGACACACGACGCATCGCCGCCAAAATCGTTCGCTATGCCCAGCGGCTGCTGCAAACCTACGACCGCAACGGCGACGGTCGATTGCAGCAGCAGGAATGGCAGGCCATGCACGGCACGCCACGCCAAGCCGATCTCAATCACGATGGCATCATCACGACGGAAGAACTCGCCCACTATGTAGCCGACTATGGACGCCGGCGGCGAATCCGTCTTCTTCCGCAGCCGGGCGATCTGGTCGATTTGCCGCCATTGTTGCATCCGACCACGGCCGAGACCACGGCAAACAGCGCTGCCAAGGCTGCGCCCCCATCATCTTCGGCCCCGGCGGCGTCCGAAGAGCCCGCGGCCACACCGCCGCCCAAGAATGCGTCACGAAAACGCGACACGAAATTCTATGTATCGCCGGAACGACTGCCCACTGGGCTTCCTGATTGGTTCCTGGCACGCGACCGCGATGGGGACAGCCAGTTGACGCTCTCCGAGTATTCGCCGAAAAGCGTACCGGCCGAGTTGCAGCAATTCCAACGCATGGATCGCAACGGCGACGGAGTATTGACGGCGGCCGAGTGTGTCCGCCCCGCTGCGCCAGCAGAGAAGATACCGGCCACCAAGTAGACGTACTCAACAAGTGCCAAACCCGTGCTGAAGCCCGCCAACGGTCCTATCGCCGACCGCGGGCACGATCGCGAAGGATGATGTCCAATGCCTTCTGTACATGTTGAGCATTGGTGTTCTTCAGCCGCAGCAATGTCACACTGCGAGCCGGATCGCTGCCGGCCGTTTCGTCCAACGATTGAGCCAGCTTCGTGATGTCGTCGATCAGCGGAGCCGGTGCCATCACCACGAGGGAGTTGGTTACCGTGTCGACAGACAGTTGTGGAGTCCATCCAGCGCTGCCCGGCCGCGCGCGGCGCCGTGCACCGGCCGCCAGCTGGGACCGAAACATCTCGCGGACCACCTGCTCTATGCGCACGGCGTCGGTGTTCTTGATGGGAATCAGCCTTGGCCGGTTGGCTTCCGGCGTTTCAGGAACCTGATCGGTGTCGAGCACCTTCAACAAGTTCTCGATCGTCGTGCGGTCCGTTCGATTGGCCTGCACCAGGATGGCATTCATCCTCTCGTCGGGGACGATGATCACAGGCGTGAGCGATCGCCGCCAACCGTTGCGGTTCTCGCGAAACAGGTCTTCCACCGTGTCAGCGATGTCGACGGCGTTCGTGTACTTCAGCGGATACACGTGAAAGTTGCGGCCAAGCTCCCCCGGCGATTCCACCGGCTCGGTCAACGAACGCAGCAGCGACTCCAACTGATCGAGTGCTTCCGGATCGTCCGAAGCGATCGTGATCTGCCCATCGCCCGGCACGATGATTACCGGAGGCTTGCCGCTCTTGGCTGCCGCCGCAGGCGGTTGGGCCGCGGCCGGTGCCGGCAGCGCCGGAGTCGCGGGCGCCGCGGGTGCGGTGGCCGGTGGCGTAGGCTGTTTTGCCGGAGGCTGAGCGGGCGCCGCGGAAGCAGGGGGCTGCGCCGCGGGCTTTGGTGCCGGTTGCGCGGGCGCCGCGGGTGCGGTGGCCGGAGGCGCAGGCTGCTTTGCCGGAGGTTGAGCGGGCGCCGCGGAAGCCGAGGGCTGTGTCGCAGGTGCAGGCTCCGACGCTGCTGGCTGCGGAGCCGCCGGTTGTTGATAGGAAACCAGGCGGAATACCGACCCATGACCGGCCGACTTGTTCGGCGCTGGCTGGGGCGCCGCCTTGGCCGGAGCCGGTTGCTCCGGCGCAGACGCCTTCGGCTGTGTCTGAGGCGCTGGCGCGGTGGCTGGCTTCGAACCGGCAGCCGGCGGCGTCTTCCGCTCGGCGGCCTTTGGTGTTGCCGCCGGCGCCTGAGTTGCCGGGGCGGGAACGCCCGGTTGTTGCGGCGCCAGTGCCGACGCATCGAGAATCCGCAGATCATTCCCGCGCATTTGCGGCCACAATCGCTGAATCTCCTGCAGGACGGCCGGCACGTTGCCTTTGAAGTGAAGCGTTCGCAGCCGGCTGTTCGTCGCGCTCCCCATGACATTTACCGCCGGCTCACCCATCTTCACCAAGAGCTCGCGGATCTCTTTCACCTGTTTCGGCTTGCCGCGAACAACGAGTTGCTGCGTGACCGGGTCGATCTGGATGTCGGGAGCCGTGTAGAAGTTGTCGGAATACATCCGGCTGATCGCCATCTCGGCACTCAGAGGATCGACGACGTCCAGTTGGAAGATCTCCAATTCAGGCTCCTCGCTGCGCAACTGTTCGATGGTCGAAGCGATCAGCGCCTGCTGCTCCGGACGGGCGAAGGCGATCAACTGCCGCGTCTGCGGCTCGATCGACAACTGCACTTTCGGACCCTTCTTGTCGAGCAGGTTGTTCAAGACCTGGACGATGTTCGTCGAATCGACGTTCTCCAGCGAGTACACCTGGAGTCGCGAGCCCGTTTCGCCCACCGCAACCTTTTCCATCTCGTCGATCAGGGCGCGGATCTTCTTCTGCTCCAACGGCGGCGCCATGGCGACGATGCTGTTGGCGTTGTCGTCGTACGACACTTCCACATCGCGGCGGCGCTGGTAGAAACCGCGTAACGTCTGGTACATGCTCTGGGGGTCGGCTCCCTTCAGCGGATACACCTCCATTCGCGGCGCTTGACTCTGGTCCTCGCTATCCATCTCGGTGACCAACTGTTGAATCTTGGCGTGGTCCGCCGGAAGCGCGCTGACAACCAGACTTCGGTTGAGCTGGTCCAACGCCACCTGCGCGTCGGGCACCAACCGGCGCAACGCTAACAGAGCCGCCTCCGGATCGCCCACCTGGAACCGATACACCTTCGAACTCGCCTGCTCGATCGCCGATGCCTGCTCTAGGTACTGGTCGACCGTCTTCTTGATGGCCTCATGATACGCCTTGTCGGCCCAGACGATCAGGCTGTTGCGTTGCGGGTCGGTGGTCACTTCGGCATGATCGCGAATGACGGGCCTCAAAACGCGCATCAACGCGTCGGCGTCGTTTGCATTGCACGGATACACGGCCATTGTGCGCTGCTCGACCAGCGATGTGTCTGCCTTGATCTGCTCGACCGCCGTGCGGATGATCTCCTGCTCTTTCGGACGCGCCCACGCCAACAGTTGGCTGTAGTCGGCGCTGACGCTGAATTGGGCCTGCGGCATCGCCGACTGAAGCACGCGAAGCACGTTGTGGGCGTTCTGTCCCGGCAGCGGGTAGACGGCCAGCCGCGGGGCGTTCGGGTCGGATGCCGCAGCCTGCGACATCTTCTCCACCGCCGTGCGAATCGCCTCGTGGTCCTTCGGACGCCCCCAGGCGACCAACTGGTAGGGATCGGTACCCACGGCGAACTGGGCTTGTGGCACGGCATTGCGCAGCAACTGGATGGCGCTGGCGGCCGTCGTCGACTCCAGCATGTAGACTGCCATCGTCGATTCCGTGCTCTGCGCCGCGGCCTCCGACATCTTCTTCACCGCAGCAGCAATCTTCTCATGCTCCTTCGGGCTTGCCCACACCAGCAGTTCGAACGGATCCGAACCAGGAGTGAGCCGCGCTTGGGGAAACGTTCCAGTCAACAATTGAATGACCGTCGACGCCGTGGTGTTCTCCAGCCGATATGTTGCCAGCGTGGGTGCATTGGGATCCGGTGGTGCCTCGGAAAGCTTGTTCACCGCGGCCGCAATCTGCTTCTGATCCTCAGGACTCGCCCACGCCATCAGGCTGCGCCCATCCAACGCCACGGCGAATTCGACCGTGGGAAACGCGTTCGTCATGATCCGTAGCGCGCTCTGCGCCGCCATCCCGTCAACCGTATAGGTTGCCATCACCGGGGCCTCTTCCGGCGGCAACTGTTTCGAAAGTTGGTCGACCAACTCCTTGATCTTCTCGTGGTCCTTGGGCTTTGCCCAGGCGACTAGCTGGTTCGGGTCGGCCCCCAGCGTAAACGTGGCCTGCGGCACCGAGCTGCGAAGGAACATAAGCATATACTGAGGCTGACGCGACGCGGCCCCCTTCAGCGTGTACACCACCGCCGACGAAGCCGCATCCTCGGGTGCCTCGACGTCCAATGTCTCCAGCATCTTCTTGATCTGCGCGTGGTCGTCCGGTCGCGCGTGGGCAACGAGTTGCTGCGGGTCGGCCCCCACGTTCAGTTTGGCTTGCGGAACGACCGGTGCCAGCACGCGCATGGCATCCTGAGCCGTGGCATACTTCAACGAATAGACGGTGAGCGTCGCCGCCGTTTCAGCCGACTCGTTCTTGGCCAACTCATCCAACGCCGCCGCGATCCGCTCGTGGTCGGCCGTGTTGGCCAGCACGATCAATTGGTATGGATCATTCGTCGTGGTCACCCGCGCCCCGGGCGCCAAGTTCGTTACCAGCGGAATAGCCGCTCCGGCCGACGTTGCCTTGAGCGTGTACACGACCATCTTCAACTGGCTGTCGGCGGTGACTGTCGTCAGCGTATCGATAGCCTTGGCGATCGCCTGCTGGTCGTTAGGCCCGGCCCATACGAGCAACTCCCGTGGATCGGCGCTCGTGGTCATCTGCACTTGCGGAAAAGCCGGCCGCAGTAGCCCGATGGCGTACGCCGCGTTGCCCGCCGGCAACTTGTAGCTCGCCACGGTCGGCTGTTGCTCGGCCGGCAGCGATTTGGCCAACTCATCCAGCGCCGCCTTGATTCGCTCGTGGTCCGCCGTGTTGGCCAGCACGATCAATTGGTACGGATCGGTCGTCGTGGTCACCCGCGCCCCGGGCGCCAAGTTGGTTACCAACGGAATGGCCGCTCCGGCCGACGTTGCCTTGAGTGTATACACGACCATCTTCAACGTACTGTCGGCGGTGACTGTCGTCAGCGTATCGATAGCCTTGGCGATCGCCTGCTGGTCGTTAGGCCCGGCCCATACGAGCAACTCCCGTGGATCGGCGCTCGTGGTCATCTGCACTTGCGGAAAAGCCGGCCGCAGTAGCCCGATGGCGTACGCCGCGTTGCCCGCCGGCAACTTGTAGCTCGCCACGGTCGGCTGTTGCTCGGCCGGCAGCGATTTGGCCAACTCATCCAGCGCCGCCTTGATTCGCTCGTGGTCGGCCGTGTTGGCCAGCACGATCAATTGGTATGGATCATTCGTCGTGGTCACCCGCGCCCCGGGCGCCAAGTTCGTTACCAGCGGAATAGCCGCTCCGGCCGACGTTGCCTTGAGCGTGTACACGACCATCTTCAACTGGCTGTCGGCGGTGACTGTCGTCAGCGTATCGATAGCCTTGGCGATCGCCTGCTGGTCGTTAGGCCCGGCCCATACGAGCAACTCCCGTGGATCGGCGCTCGTGGTCATCTGCACTTGCGGAAAAGCCGGCCGCAGTAGCCCGATGGCGTACGCCGCGTTGCCCGCCGGCAACTTGTAGCTCGCCACGGTCGGCTGTTGCTCGGCCGGCAGCGATTTGGCCATCTTGTCCAATGCCGCACGAATCAGTTCGTGTTCCGTCGGTCGTGCCCAGGCAATGAGCGTGCGGGGATCAGAGCCCAGTGTGAACTGGGCGTCGGGCGAGGCTGCACGCAACAGCGTCATGGCATTGGCCGCCAATGTCCCCTCAACCGTATAGACGACCATCGTCGGCGCGTTTTCGGCCGGCGGCTTTTCGGAGAGCTTCGTGACAATGTCCTTGATAATCTTCTGGTCGGCCGGCCGCCCATACACGACCACCTCGTGTGGATCGGTACCCACGCTCACCTGAGCTTCGGGTACGGCCTGCGAAAGGATACGCATCACACTGGCGGCCTTGCCACCCTCGATCGTGTAGACGACCGCCGTCGGCGCCACGTCAGCCGGTTCTTCCTTGGAGAGCTTCTCCAGCGCGGTCTTGATCTTCTCATGATCACCCGGTCGTGCCCAAACGACCAGCCGATGTGCGTCGGCCGCAACGACTTGCGCTTCGGGTGCTACCGCTCGCATGACCTGAATCGCGCCGGTCGAGTTGGTCTGCAGCGGATAGACGGCCATCGTCAGCGAACCTTCCGCGGCCGGCTGCTGCGAGATCTTCTCGACCATGCTCTTGATCGTCGCATGTTCGGCCGGACGCGCCCAGGCAATCAGCGTGTGGGGATCGCCACCGTACGTGAACTGTACCCCCGGAACCTGCGCCTGCAGAATCGGCAGCGCACTGGAGGCCGGCATGTTCTCGATCGTGTACGTCTCCAGGGTCGACGTGTTCTCCGGCTTCTTCTCCGCCAACTGTGTGAGCGTTTCCTTGATCTTCTCATGTTCGGCTGGCCGCGCCCACACGATCAGGTTGCGGTAGTCCGGGCTCGGCGAAATCTGCGCCTCGGGCGTCACCGTCCGCAGCACGGTCAGCGCGTTGCTGGCCGCCGTCGTCGACTCCATGGGATACAACGCTAGTGTCGGCCCGCCCTCGGTCTTCCCCTGCTGCGAGAGCTTCTCGATCATCCCCTTGATCGTCGCATGCTCGGCTGGGCGCGCCCAGGCAATCAGCGTATGAGGATCGCGGCCGTACGTGAACTGTACCCCCGGAACCTGCGCCTGCAGAATCGGCAGCGCGCTGGAGGCCGGCATGTTCTCGATTGTGTACGTCTCCAGGGTCGACGTGTTCTCCGGCTTCTTCTCCGCCAACTGTGTGAGCGTCTCCTTGATCTTCTCATGTTCGGCTGGCCGCGCCCACACGATTAGGTTGCGGTAGTCCGGGCTTGGCGAAATCTGCGCCTCAGGCGTCACCGTCCGCAGCACGGTCAGCGCGTTGCTGGCCGCCGTCGTCGACTCCATGGGATACAACGCTAGTGTCGGCCCGCCCTCGGTCTTCCCCTGCTGCGAGAGCTTCTCGATCATCCCCTTGATCGTCTCATGCTCGGCTGGGCGTGCCCAGGCAATCAGCGTATGAGGATCGCGGCCATACGTGAACTGCACGCCAGGGACCACCGACTGCAGAATAGGTAGCGCGCTCGATGCCGGCATATTCTCCAACGTGTACGTGGCCAGCGTCGAGGTACTCTCCGGATTCTTCTCCGCCAACTGTGTAAGCGTCTGCTTGATCTTCTCATGTTCGGCCGGCCGCGCCCACACGATTAGGTTGCGGTAGTCCGGGCTTGGCGAAATCTGCGCCTCGGGTGTCACCGTCCGCAGCACGGTCAGAGCGTTGCTGGCCGCTGTGGTCGACTCCATCGGATACAGCACCAGTGTGGGGCCGTCTTCGGTAGTGCCTTGCTTCGCCAGCTTCTCGACCAACCCCTTGATGATCTCGTGATCCGATGGGCGCGCCCAAACTGTGTACGTGCGAGGATCGTTTCCGGGCGTAAACTGGGCATCCGGCACAGCCGTGCGAAGGACCTGAATCGCACTGGCCACAGGCATGCCTTCCAGCGTATAGGTGGCCAGCGTCGGCTCCTGCTCCGGCGGCATCTTCTCCGCCAGCTCGGCCAACGTCTGCTTGATCTTCTCGTGCTCGGCCGGCCGCGCCCACGCGATCAGGCTGCGAGAATCGCTCCCCACGGTGATCTGCACCTCCGGCAGCACCGTGCGAAGGGTCTGCATCGTGCTGGCCAACATGCTGGACGATTTCAACGGGTAAACGGCTAGGGTCGGTCCGCCTTCCGTCTTCCCCTGCTCTGCGAGCTTCGCCACGATTTGCTTGACGATCTCTTGATCCGATGGTCGCGCCCAGACCATCAGCGTGCGCGGGTCGGAGCCTGGCGTCAGTTGCGCCTCCGGTACGGCCGTGCGGAGGACCTGCATGGCACTGGCGACGGGCCCCGCCTCGAGCGTGTATACAGCCAACGTTGGCGCCACACCCTCCGGCGGATTCTGCGATACCTGCTCGACCAGCTTCTTGATGACCGCTTGATCGCTCGGCCGTGCGAACGCCACCAATTCATGCTGGTCTTTGCCGGGAGCCAGTTGTGCTTGCGGCAGGGCGCTACGCAAAACGGTGAGCACGGTCGACACGTTGCCTTGCCCCAACCCGTAAGTGACAAAGACCGGGGCATTCTCCCCTTCGCTCTGCTTCTTCAACTGCTCGACGGCCGCCTTGATCGTCTCGTGATCCGTCGGACTGGCGAACACCGCCACGTCGCCGCTGGCCGGATTGGCCACGACCTGAGCACTGGGCATCACGTTCCGCAACAGGGCTGCCAAACCGTACGCGTCGAACCCCGCAGTCGGATAAACGACGACCGTCGGCCGGTACTTCTCGTCCGGCGTTTGCAACTGCTCCAGCGTCTTGGCAATGATCTCCTGGTCTGCGGGAATCGCCCAGGCGATGACCCGGTCGCCGCGCTGGTCCGGAATGACGCGGGCGTCCGGAGTTAGTTCCTGCAACGCCTGCGTTACCACGCTCAAACTGACTTGGCCGAGCGGGTACACCTTGAACGACTCCTTCGACTCGGACGGCACCGCCGAATCCATCTGCTCGATGGCCGCCTTGATGACCTCTTGTTGTTCGGGCCTCGCATACACCATGATCCGCCGCGTCTTGCGGTCGATCACGAACTGCACGCCCGGAAACACACTCTGCATCGTCGTCAATACTGCGGTCGGATCGGCCGCCTTCAGCGGATACGCTACGAGCGCGTACTTCTCCGAGGCGAGCACTTCCTTCTTCAACTCGTCGACGATCTGCTTGATCACCTCGTGCTGAGCCGGCTTGGCCCAAATCGACAACTCACCCGGCGCCGCATCGTTGATCACCTGTATCCCCGGCAACTCCGTCTGAATCGTCGGCACCACCGCCTGGAACCGGGCACGCTGCGCCGGCGTCACCGGATACGTAACCAGCTTGTTCTTCTCCTCAGGCGGGACCGTCGCCTCGACCTGGGCGATCGTCGACTTGACAATGTCGTGATCGGCCGGCGTGGCCACGACCATCAGCCGCTTGCCGTCGGGGTCCTGAGTGATCTGTGCCGCCGGCGCCAATGCCTGCAACCCGGTGATGAGCGAGGTCGGTGGCCTCTGCTTCAGTTCGTAAAATCGCAACTCCGGAGCGTTCGGCGCGCGCTGGTTCGACTGAAGCTGATCCAACAGACTCCGGATCGTCTGGTGATCCTTGGGAATGGCCAGGACTGCCAGGCTCTTGTTCACGGCGTCCGGCGTGATCTTCGCGTTGGGAACAAGGCTGTTCAACAGGGTCGTCGCCGTCGCGATATCGACCTTGCCGAGAAGATAGATCTCCAACTGCTGCGTCGTCTCGGGCGACACGTCCGCTTCCAACTGTGTGATGGTCGATTTGATCACCTCGTGATCGGCCGGCGTGGCCACGACCATCAGCCGTGTGCCGCTTGGGTCCTCCGTGATCTGCGCCAACGGCACTAGCGTTTTGAGCCCCGTCAGGAACGTCACTGGTGGGCGTTCCTTCAGCTCGTAGTATCGCATTTCCGGTGCGTTCGGCAGCCGCTCCTTCGGCTCCAGTTGATCGAGCATCGCGCGAATCGTCTGCTGGTCCTTCGCCACGGCCAGGATGGCCAGGCTCTTGTTCGCTGCGTCGATCGTGATCTTCGCATCCGGGACAATCGTCTGCAGCAGACCCATTGCCGTTGCCGGGTCGATCTTCGTAAGCCGATAGACCTCCAATTGCGGTGTCGTTTCTGGCGAAGCCCCCAGCTGTAGCTTCTCGATCGCCGCCTTGATCTGCTCGTGGTCGCTCGGTGTGCCCCACGCCACGATATTCTCGCTCTTAGGGTCGACTGTCAGCCGCGCCGTCGGCACCAGGGTCTGTAGCGTGGTCAGGACCTGGGTGATTTGCGACTTCTGGACCGGGTAGACCTCAAAACGCGGCTGATTCGTTGCGGAAGATCCCGACTGGATCTGCGCCATCGCGTTGCGGATGGTCTCGTGCTCCGCCGGGCTCGCCCACGCCAGGATCCGGTTGTTCTTCGCGTCCAACACGAACTGCACGCCCGGCATCTGTCCTTGCAGGACGCTCAGTGTGCTCGTCGGATCGGCTGAGCCGATCGGATACGCGGCCAACTGCCGCTGGTCGGCAGGAGTCACTGCGGTCTGCTGGAGTGTCTTCTGGATGATCTCGTGCTCGGCCGGCGTGGCCAGTACCATCAGCCGCCGCTTCTCGACCTCCGGCGTCACCTGCGCGCTGGGAACGAGCTGAGCGATCGCAGCCAGAACGCCCGGCGATGGCATCTCCGACACCGGATAGAAACGCAACTCGGGCCCGTTGGCCCCGCCGCTGGGCAATTCCATTTGCTCCAGTGTCGTCTTGATCGTCTTCTGATCGGCCGCCGATGCCAGAGCCACGATGCTCCGGCTCCTGGGATCGGCTGTCAGCTTCGCGTTGGGAACCAGCGTTTGCAAAGCCGGAATCACCGATACCGGATCGAGCCGGTCCAGGTGGTACACCTCCAACTGCCTCGCTTGGTCCGGCGCGCTCAGCGACTGGAGCTTCTCTACCATGCCCTTGAGGGTCGCTTGGTCAGCGGCCGTCGCCCACACGATCAGCTTGTTCGCCACCGGGTCGAGCGTCAGTTGCGCTTCGGGAATCAACCCCTTGAGTGTGGGCAGAAACTTGTCTGCCAACACCGCGTCCAGCGGATAGACCTCGAGCTTGGGCCGCTTGTCTTCCGGAACCCCTCCCTGCATCTGCTCCAGAACCTTCTTGATAGCCGCCTGCTGACTCGGCGTCGCGTACGCATTCAATTGCTGCGTCTTCGCGTCGAATACGACCTTGGTGTCCGGCAACAACGCCTTGAGCACGTCGAGCACTGCCTGGGGCGTCGCCGAGCCCACCGGATACACCGCTACTTCAGGCTTCTCGGCGGGCGCTGCCGCCGCCGGTGCTGCCGGCACGGGAATGCTCGCAATCACAGCTTTGATCGCTTGCATCGAGCCCGCCGTCGTGGTCACCAGTAATTGCTTCGTCGCTGGCAGCGGCACAGCCTGCCCGTAGGGCCCCAGAAGCGGCTTGATCTCCGTCTGCACCTGCTCCGGGTTCTTTCCCTCCAACGGGAAGAGCATGCTGACCAACTCGAACTTGCCGCGATCCGCCAACTCATCCGGCTCAATCCGTGGAATCAGCCCTTCCGGCACGCCGGCCTTCAAATCGACGACAACCAGCATGCGGTCTCGCCGCACCAGTGCATATCCCTTGGGCAGCAGTGCGCCGTTGAGTAGGTCGATCGCCTCCGAGGGTGTGTATTCGCGGGTATCGCTGAAGTTGAATGTTCCCGGCGGAGGCGCATCGATCACCAGCGACAGATCCGCTTGGTCGGCGAACCATTGCAGCACGTCGGCCCACCGCTGGAAGCGGAAGTTGAATCGCAGACGCGGCTCGTGCAGCGCCTTGACCAACTCTCCTAATTGCTCCTTGCTCAACAAGGCCGCCAGCTTCTTGTTGCTTTCCTGAACAATGCTCGGTTGCTGCTCCGCAGGTGTTTTCGCCAAGGCGTCGGTTCTTTCCTTCACCGCCGCGGCGATCTTCGCCTTCTGTTCTTCCGACAGCGTCAAGCGGCGAGCGACCGACGACTTCGTCAACGCCATGTAATCGACGTCTGGAATGGCCGGCTCCGGGGCAGGCGCGGCTACAGGCTTCTGCTCTGCGGGCGCGGGAGCAGGCGCCGGAGCGGCCGGTTTCTGTTCGGCCGGCGCGGGTGCGGGAGCTGGGGCCGCTGGCTTCTGTTCCGCGGGTGCGGGAGCAGGTGCCGGAGCCGCCGGTTTCTGCTCTGCCGGCGCGGCAGCGGGCGCCGGAGCCGCTGGCTTCTGTTCTGCCGGCGCGGGCGCTGGTGCCGGAGTTGCTGGCTTCTGCTCCGCGGGTGCAGGAGCAGGCGCCGGGGTAGCCGGTTTCTGCTCTGTAGGTGCCGGTGCCGGGGCCGCCGGTTTCTGCTCTGCGGGCGCGGCAGCGGGAGCCGGGGCTGCTGGTTTCTGCTCTGCCGGCGCGGGCGCCGGTGCCGGAGCCGCTGGCTTCTGCTCCGCGGGTGCAGGAGCAGGTGCCGGGGTAGCCGGTTTCTGTTCAGCAGGTGCGGGAGCAGGCGCCGGAGCCGCCGGTTTCTGCTCTGCGGGCGCAGGATTTGAAGCTGGCGGAGTTGGCGCTGCCTCACCGGCCCAGCCCAACGATGTGGCTCCATACACCAAGAACAGAAAGGTGACCGACATCCATCCAGTGTAGAGGACTCGATATCGCGAGCGTCGTGACGTCACGGCATATACTCCAGGAGGGTGGGAGTCTGGCGGGAATGCTTTATATCCATGCTAACTTGGGGTGCCGGTTAGGTAAAGCAAGTCCTTTCCGCAAGAAACTCCGGGAATTCCGACACCGACGCCGACTGGGGGGATAGCAATGCCCAATTTCGTTTCTCTGCCGGTTGCGCACACGCAATGAGTGTCCCCCGTCCACGGGGATCGCCGACGCGAATTCGCCCTTCGCACGCCCCTCGACCCAGCCCCTTTCAGTAACACATGCACTTGCCAACGTGGGCCACACAGCGGACGCCACCTCCTCCCACGCGGAATCCGGCCAGCTTAGCCAACTCGCCGAGCCCGTAGCCTGCCGAGATCCGATAGTGTCGTGTCGGCCCTTCGCCGGCCTCTCGGGGCCCTCCGTCACCCGGTTGGCGATGCTCCGAACGGCTGTCGCTGGCACGTTGGGGCCGTTCGGTTGGCTAGACAGTGCCGCAAAGGCGGTCTATGATTCGCGACGACCGTATACGGGAATTTCTCGCCGGAGCGATGCATGGCCAAACGTTTGGATCAAGTCCTCGTGATCGACGTGGAGTCGACGTGCTGGGAAGGCGGGCCGCCGGCGGGTGAAACAAGCGAGATTATCGAAATTGGATTGTGCCCGGTCGACGTCGCCAGCGCGCAGCGATTGGAGAAGCGAAGCATCCTCGTACGACCCGAGCGATCCGACATTGGGCGATTCTGCTCCCAGTTGACCGGCCTCGTACCCGAGATGTTCATCGGAGCTGGTACGCTCGCCGACGCCGTCCGCATTCTCATGGACGAGTACGATTCCCGCGACCGGCTCTGGACGAGCTGGGGCGACTACGATCGTAAACAGTTCGAGCGCATGTGCCGTCTGTTCGGTACGTCCTATCCCTTCGGCCCGAGCCATCTGAATATCAAGACGCTCTTCGCCGTCGTTACCGGCCAACCGCGCGAGCTGGGACTGGAAACGGCCTACAAGTACCTGGGCTGGAAGTTGGATGGACGGCACCATCGCGGCCACGACGATGCCTGGAATATCGCCGGCATTCTCTGCAAGCTGCTGGATACTTCTCGGTCGTTTCTATAAACCGCGCTTCCCACCGCCGAAGCGTTAGACCTCGGTCCACGCGCCCGGAGTCGGCGAGGGATAGCGGCCGTTAGCGTCCATTTTCACCGGCGGTGGCGTGTCATCCGTCATCTGGTCGATTCCCGGGCACCACTGGAACTTCGATGCCCAGATCTGGTCCCAGGTGAAGATCTGGCCCGAGTGAACCGCTGCGCGCCCCATGAGGTCCACGAGGTTCGATTCGGCTGCCCGCTTGGCCTCATTGTGCGGCTTGTCCTTGCGGATCGAGTCGATCAAATCGTTCCACTCTGCCTGCCATGGGCTGCACGCCTCGGGCGATGGCTCCCACGTGATGTTGTCCTTGTTGATCCGTTGGTCCTTGTGGAGTTGGACCGTCGGGGCATGGATCGATCCGGAAAACTGCGCCGCGCACTTCGTCCCGTGTACGTACGTGGCAAACTCGTTGTGGCAATTCATGAGATAGCGAGCCACCACGGTCGCCTTGGTGCCGTCGGCAAACGTGTACTCGATGGCATAGCTGTCGAGGTTCTGGGCCGGATCCGTGTCGGCCACCGAGCGGCCGCCGACACCGTGGGCAGCCACGGGCAACTCGCCCTTGAGCCAGCAGACTTCGTCGATCTGGTGAATCGTCATCTCGGCGAACAACCCGCCGGAGACCCAGAAGAAGCGGATGAAGTTGCGGATCTGCCAGTGCAGTTCCTTCTCGTCCGCCGGTTTCTGACCCATCGGCCCCACCGGCTCCATGCGGTACGCGCGAATCAGTTCCACGTCGCCCAGAGTCCCCTCGCGGATCTTCCCGATCAACGCCTGTCGCGCGCTCGAATGGCGGCACATCAGCCCCGCGGCGATCTTCACATTCTTCTTGGCGGCCTCTTCGCCGGCCTGAATCACCCGGCGGCATCCGGGCGGATCCGGCGCAAACGACTTCTCCATGAATACGTTGATCCCCTTCTGGACCGCGTACTCCAGTTGGGCCGGTCGGAAACCCGAATAGCCGGTCAACATGGCGACGTCGCCCGGCTTCAAACAGTCGATCGCCTTCTTGTATGCGTCGAATCCGAGGAACTGGCGGTCGGCCGGGACGTCGATCCGTTTGCCGAACTGCTGACTGAGAACCTTGTGCGATGCCTTCAAACGTCGGTCGAACAGGTCGGCCATAACATACAGTTTCACGGCCGGATCGGGAACCGACAATGCGTTGCCCACGGCACCGCTGCCCCGGCCGCCGCAGCCGATCAACGCCAGACGGATCGTATTGTCTTCCGCGGCGTGGACGCGCGGCACGGCCATTCCCGCCAGGGTCGAGGTGGCCGCCAACGTGCCACTCCATTTCAAGAACTCGCGTCGCGAAGACTTCCCGGATTCCGTGGGGAACGATTGCATCTGCTGTTTCATGACACCCTCGACTATGCAGAAGGTTAGGCACAGCCGACCTGCCGTGCCAAAGGTAGGAGGTTCAGTGCAGGCCCTCAATCGCCCCCATTGTCGGGTCCCGGGTCACCGCATGTCAAGGTTTGTGACAACATTGCCCTCTCTGGCCGCCGTGGAGATTCCGCCGGAGCCCCACGGCCCCGGCGAAAAAAGGGCAGACCGTTGACACGCCCTGGCAATCGCGGTGAAAATGGGGGGTGTTCCTGAGTCTTCGTCTGACAGGCCGATGTTTGAATCTCCAGGGCGGTTTCCCTGCCTCTGCCGATCCCGGATCGGCCGGCGCCTGACGAGAGCCACTCGCCGTGTAGACCAGCCGAGACTCAGTTCAACTCAGGGAGAGCCTCGTGCCATCGCATGGCGAGGCGATCCCGTGTACGCCTACAAACCTATCTGACTCTTACGTTTGCGAGTCAATACCTACCGCCTCAGGAGGCCCGCTGTGAGCAAAGTGAACAACCCAGGTACAACCCGCCGTGAGTTTCTCAATACCGCCGGCCGAGTAGCCGCGGCCTCGACGATTGCAGCCATGGCCGTCCCGCGCGTTCATGCCGCCGAAAACAATACCATCCAGCTCGCATTGATCGGCTGCGGTGGACGCGGCACCGGTGCGGCGGCCGACGCCATGTCCGTCAAGCAGGGCCCCCTCAAGCTCGTCGCCTTGGCCGACGTCTTTGAAGGACGCGTGCAGAACAGTTACAACAGCCTGAAGAAGCGCTTTGGCGATCAGGTCGACGTGCCCAAGGATCGCCAGTTCATCGGTTTCGACGCATACCAGAAGACCATGGACTGTTTGAAGCCGGGCGACATCGCCATCTTCGCCACGCCCTTGGCGTTCCGCTGGGTACATTTCGGGTATGCCATCGGCAAGGGACTGAACGTCTTCATGGAAAAGCCGCTCACCGCCGACGGCCCGACGACCCGCCGCCTGATCAAGCTCGCCGGCGATGCATCGGCCAAGAACCTCAAAGTCGGCGTTGGCCTGATGTCCCGTCATAGCCGCGCGCTCGAACAGCTTCACAAGCGAGTCCAGGACGGCGAGATCGGCGACATCATCACCATGCGCGCCTATCGTATGACTGGTCCTGTCGGTTCCGCCTTCTCCGAGAAGTGGCCCGGCGATCCCAGTGAACTGCTCTGGCAGATCCAGCGGTTCCACAGCTTCATTTGGGCCAGCGGCGGCTGCTACAACGACTTCTACATCCACGTCATCGATCATTGCTGTTGGATGAAGGACGCTTGGCCGGTCAAGGCCCAAGCGGTCGGCGGTCGTCATTACCGCCTAAGCCCCCAGGGCAATCCGTGCATCGACCAGAATTTCGATAACTACGCCGTGGAGTACACCTTCGCCGACGGCAGCAAGCTCTTCTTGGACGGTCGCTGCATGCCGGGTGCCGAGTCCATTTACTCCAGCTACCTGCACGGCAGCAAAGGAATCGCCATCGCCTCGAAGGCCGGTGATTGCGGCGCGCCCTCGAGCACGTACAAGGGTCAGAACACCGACCGCGCCAATATGATCTGGCAGTCCGAGGTTCCTGGCGATCAGCACAACCCCTATCAGAATGAATGGAACGACCTGGTCGATGCCATCCGTGCCGACAAGCCCTACAACGAGGTCGAGCGCGGTGCCATGGCCAGCCTCGTCAGTTCGTTAGGTCGAAAGGCCGCCCACACCGCCAGGGAAATCACCCTGGAGGCCATGCTCAACTCCGAGCAGGAGTACGCACCGGGCGTCGACAAGCTGACGATGGATTCGCCGTCGCCGCTGCCCGCCGGCCCCGACGGCAAGTACCCGATTCCGCAGCCCGGCCTGGTCACCGACCGCGAGTATTGAGTTGTCCAGCCACTCGCTTTCCGCAGCGAGCGCGACGGAACCCACCTCCCCTCTCCCGCATGCGGGAGAGGGGCCGAGGGTGAGGGCGGCCAACGTCTCCTAGGTGCGTCGCGACTCCTCGGCCAAACCTTCTTCGTGGCACAGCCCTTCTCGGCTGTGCCACATTGCTTTTCCGCCGGCGCATGTCAGCTCGACGGCGCCGACAGCCACCTGCAAATCGCCCTAACGCTGGAGGAACCAATGCCCATGAATCCGCACGCTCGGACAGTTCTCCTTGCCGTAGCACTCTGGCTCCTTGGCATCGCGCCCGGCGCGCTGGCCCAATCCGCCGCCACCGCGCGAGACCCCTCCGACATCAGCGCCCTGGGCATCCGCGCCGACGGCAAAACCGACGACACCGCGGCGATCCAGAAGGCGCTCGATGCGGCCGGCAAGCAAGGTGGCGTCGTTCGACTCCCCGCGGGCAACTACCTTGTGGCCGGCAGCCTCACGATTCCCGTCGGCGTCGCTCTGGTGGGCTGCCAGCAAGCGCCCGTCTATATCGAGCCGCTCGTCGGCACCGTCATCCTGGCGACCGGCGGCCGAGACCGCGAGGATGCCCCGGCCCTGTTCGAGATGGGCGACTCCTCAACCGTGCAGGGACTGACCGTCTTCTATCCCGATCAGAAGCCCGGCGATATCCATCCTTATTCCTGGACGTTCCACCTGCAGGGCGGCGACAACACGGTCGCAAACGTTACCCTGATCAACAGCTACAACGGCATCCGGATCGGACCCGAGTCCAATGTCCGCCACCGAATTCGGAGCGTCGCGGGCTGCGTCTTGCGGCGGGGTATCTTCGTCGATGCGTGCAGCGACATCGGGCGAATCGAGAACATTCAGTGGCACTGTCACTGGTGGTCTTCGCCTAAAGTGGGCGGCGACTGGGGCAAAGTGTTCGAATACATGTGGAAGAACTGCGAAGGCTTCATCTTCGCCCGAACCGACTGGGAGTACGTGACCAACACGTTCATCTTTCCGGTCAATATCGGCTACCACTTCATCTCCACGACCAACGGCATGATGAACGGTCAGCTCTGCGGCGTCGGGGCCGATGCGGCCAACCGGTGCATTGTGGTCGATGCCATTCAGCCGATGGGGCTTCTGATTACCAACGGCCAGTTCGTCGCGTTCAACGGCGAGAACCCCATCGAAATCCTCATCAACCCCACGTGTACCGGCTCGGTCCGCCTGCAGAACTGCAACTTCTGGGGGCCCGCTGTGCAGAATGTCGTCTCGCACAGCAAGAGTTACGTGTCCCTCTCCAACTGCTATTTCAGCAGCGGCCGCCGCGACAACCCTGGCAAGTCGCTCGTCGAGGCCGACGGCGGTAAGCTCCAGGTGCAAGGATGCAGTTTCGCGTCCCCCGAGCCGTCGATCCTGCTCGCCAAGGGACTCGTTCACGCCATCGTCACGGGCAACAACGGCAACAAGGGCGTCCGGATCGTTAATCAAATCGGCCCTCAAGCGATCATCTCCGATAACGAGCCGCCTCAAGACTGAATCGCAACGGCAGCAGATTCCGCCAGGCCTTACTCGACCGACTACCACCGGCTCGACCGCTGTCGATCGCCAACAGCACGACGAGCCGGGCAACGATCAGGACGAACGCCTCATGGCCTTCGGCTAGGTGCCGCCGATCGTCTTCTCAGAAACGCTCGGCGACTTGGCCAAAATCGCCGGTGTCGAGGAGCGCGAAAGCGAGTGAGGTTGCGTCGTGCCGTGACACTCTCGGCCGTATGGAACGAGACAGTGCCCGTTCCCGACAGCCTCTCATTGCACGAGTTCCTTCCAGTTCGGGTCGAAGCCCGATCCGGTCGCGGCAATGCTGCGCACGTCGTTGTAGCATTCCGTCAACAGCACGTCTGGAACCTGACCGAGCGGCAGTCTGGCGGCGTGCGGCAACAAAGCCCCCTTCTGTGGCGATCTTCTCTGAAATGCAAGCTCCATCAAGGCGACCGTGCGATTTTCCTCAGGAAGCCCGTTGCCACTGAACCCAAGGCAGGCTTCCAAACCCAAACCTGGGAAGACCTTGACGTAGTCGAAAAACCAGCCGCCGTCCTGGGTCTGGCCGCGCGTATAGCCGAGCTTTGTGGCCGCACTGCGGAGTTTGAACGCTTCGACCATGTGACCTTCAAAATCGCCTAGCGACGTAACGGTTTGCTTCTCTTCCGGCAGCACGTAGGGCTCGCGCCCAAACTGCGTGAACAGCGGCGCCACGTCGTAATCGGCCAGGTGCCGGGCCCACGCGGCCGCCGTCTCTGCCGAAACCCTGCAGGCGTGCGCGATGCGGATTTGGGCGTCCGGCGCAAGCTGCACTTCGCCGTCCTCGGCGTCGGTCAACGTCCTATCGTCCAGCGGCCGAAAAGTCTGCGTCACCCGATCGCCGCCATACTCCGCCCAAACCAGGCGCTGACACAGGAATCTCGCCAGTGGATGACCTAGCACGTAGGTTCGCCAGTCCTCGGCGGTCCACGTGCGTTCGGTGCACATGGCCTCGTACAGCCGCGTGGTCTGCTGGCCGGTAAACTTCTTCAACTCCGATTTGGCTGCCGACAACACCTTCTTCGCCGCCTTGGCCTGCGCCTCATCGTCATCCTTTCGTGGCTGAGGAAGCGACTTCAACGTCTTCCCCTCCGTATCGCTGAGGACCGCCTCCAACCTGCTGGTCACTCGCACGACGAACTGCCGTGAGCCATAGTCCAACTCCAGCTTCCCGTCCTCGTCAAATCCGGCGGTCGGCAGGGTACGATCGGCCAGTTCGTCCAACGTCCATCCCTTCCGCTCCGCCAGAATCTGGACTTGGCGCTCCGCTTCTTCGCGAATGCTCTTCGTACGAAAACGATTCGTAATCGAGAGCAGATACTGAATTGCGGCTGGGCGGTCGACGCTCGCCAGCATCGCCACCAGCGCTCGGCACTGGCCCACGCGATAACCGTACCATTCCGTCAGATACCGCTGAACCGGCGCCACCGCCGCGTCGTCGCAACAGGCGCCTGCCAGTGCCAGAAGCCCCTTTTCCGATACAGCCGAACCCCGCTGGCGTTTCAACTGTTCAAAGGCCGCTTCTTCAATCTGCTGAAGCGTCACCTGGAGCGCGGGATGGGGTGGCTGACCGTGTTGCTGACACCACTGAAGCCCTTGCTGGTAGCCTTGCCACGTCTGGAGTGCCTGCTGTTTGGCCAGGGCCCGGGCTTCCACGTCGCTATGTTTGGGCTTGAGATCCTGATCCAACCAGGTGCTAAGTACGAATCGCCCCAATTCCGCACGCTCGTCGGGCTGCAACATGGCGCAGTATCGCCGCAACAGCGGCCCGGCCTCTGGCGACTTCAGCTTGTAGTTCTGCACCAACCACCACGTGACAACCTGGTCCGGCACTTCCTCGCCCGTGTCCTGCCAATGTACCTTGGGCAGGCCTTCCCAGGGAAACCACTCCAGGGCCGTGGGAACTCCCTTTTTGAGCCCCTTCTCGGCATCCGCCCGAAGCTTCTCGCGGTTCAGGTACGACTCGATCGACTCACCGAGCCGTTCCAGCGCCGTGAACATCTCTTCCAGCGTTGCGTCCTGCTTCTCGCGTTTGGCGGCCACATGGAGCGGAGCGACAAACCGGCGGTCTCCCAGACGCCCCATCCACTCTGCGGTGACCGCCCGCATTTGAGCGTTGCGGCTGGCCAGGGCCTGAAGCAAACGTTCGTGCAGGTCCGGCAGCTTCGCGGCGATCGGCTGGGCGCGAAGCCGGTCAGCCTTGTTACTCCCGATGGCTAAGTCCCAGATCTTGCTGACCAACGTCGGCGGTACCTGGGGGAATTTAGTTAGCACACGTAGCGCGCCCTCAAACTCGTGCCTCCTTTCCCAACGGCCCTGCCAATCGCTTGCCCCCGGCAAGAACGCCTGTTCCAGCCGATCCATCTTGCCCACAAAGAACGGCCAGACCGCCTCCGGTTCCCAGTCGAACATCGAGTAATACACGTGGAACGTCGCAACCACGAGCATGTCGTCCGGCAGGTCCAGCGATCGGATCGCTTCGGCAACCTGGCGGAGCGTGATTCTCGGACTATGGCTGCGGCGAAAGATCTCCAGATGGGCTGCCGCATGCCACAAGATGCCTTGATAGGTTCCATGCACACGATCGATCTCCCCAACCATCGCCAAAAAGCGGACGGCATGGATCAGCCGGCAATCAGGGTGTTCCAGGAAGGCATTGCAGTCGTCTTTCACCTCGCCCCAGAGCATGTGCGCCATGAGCGTGTTCTTAAGATAGTTCTGCGCCGATCCGCCTTGCGCGAGGAACTGAAAGACCGTATCCAGATCGAACTTTTGCGCATCGTCATCGTACTTCCGAACGACCCGTTCGACGCACCCGCGCAGCGCAGGCGTCAGTGGCGCATCCAGTGCGATGGGCTCGCTCGGCGGCGGCTCAAGAGGCGCCTGGGCAGGCTGCGAAGGCCTGGACGCCGACTCGTTGAGCGCCTCGACGATGGCTTCCCGAACCACCTCCGATGGCTCCGAGTCCCGGAGCGATTCCAACAGCGGTCTGGCCTCGACTCCACCTAGCCGGCCCAGCAATCGGATGGCGTGTTCCCGCGTCGTGCGTTTAGGGTCGCGGCAGCTCTGTTCTAACAGCGGTCGGGTGGCCTGTGATGCCGATTCTAGCACGGCCCCAGCGGCCTCGCGCAGCCGCTTGGACGGATCCGTGGCGCACGCGACCAGCTCCACCAGGAAAGGCTCCGCCGGCGTGTGCGTCTGTAGCAAGTTCTCCACCGCGATCAGACGCGATTGCGACGTCCCGTCTCTCAGGAAGCCGACGATCACCTCGCGATGTGCCGCAAAGACCTTTCCCATCTCGGGGAGCGACAGAAGACTGCGCCGAAGCGCCATCTGCATCCACTTACCGAGAGCCGCCATCGGGCTCTGCTTGCCCTGGACTATTTGAAACGGTGTGGTGATGAAGGCCTCGGCGGATTGCCCGTCCGCTCTCAGCATCTCCACAATCAGCGGGCCGGTGATGGTCGTCCACGTTCCCGATCCCCATAGCCTGGTGCGGTCTCGTGCCCCCATGAATACGAGTAGTTCCATCCACGGCGGAATCAAGGTACTGTACTGTCTGCAAGCCCAAGCGACTGTGAGTTTCGCCACGGCCGCTTCGAACATCTTCCCCAATCGCAGGTAGAAGTGGCAGTCGATCGCTTCGATCGGGTCAAACAGCGTCGTCCAGGGGGAACGACCAATGATGAGGTCTGTGCTGAGTTGTATCGGCTGACCATATTGCGCCGCCACTTGACGCATTCGCTCCATGTCTTCCGGCGGCCAGATGCTCAAGGCCTCCGCGGCGTCAGGCCTGCGAGCCAGATCGGCCAGGCAGGCGTCATCGTCGCCGTCGAGCACGTACCGAAGCACGCGCCCTGGCAGGTCGCTGCCAAGTCCCTGCAGCTTGCCAACGTGCTCCTGAAGAAAAGCAACCCTCTCCGGCGAAAGGCCAACCACGTTGCGAAATACTTCGGACGGACACATAGGTCTTCCTCTCCAGCTCTCTCTTGCGTAAAGCCGTCATGGCCCCAACATCACGCACGGTGACCGAACCTCACGTAGGGGGCCGAGCGCAGCGAGCCCCACCAGACAATCTCCAATACCATGGAATCACTCCCCATCATCCAAACCTCCCACACGCCGCATTGACCACGTCATGCTCCGCCGCTAGCCGCAACAGATAATAGGCGTGCAACAGCCTTCCTGAGGCCTCATCACGAAACTCAGGTTCCGCCAGCCGGGAAGAGCTACCCAAGGCCTCGACCAAACGCCCGAGCGGGCGCGAGCACGCCGTCAACCCTAAGGTCTCCAAGTATCGCGAGGTGTTCGTCAAAAGATCCAGGTTCCGTCGCACAGCGATCCCCGCTTCGACCAGCGCTTCCAACTCCGCCTGCGCAGTGACAAGAAGCCGGCCCAGCGGCGACGCAGCCGTGCTCTGTGGAACCGTGTCCTCGTCGTCCTTTACAAGCATCTCCTCCGCGCCGGGAACCTCGTTGACCGCTGCGGCGTTCTTCTTCTGCGGCCGAGACCCCGTAGCGTGGGCTTCCTCAAGCGTCAGATGAACGATCTTGTCTTCCAACAGCAGCGAGATCGGCTGCACGCACAACTCGCCGGAAACCAGTCGCAATAACCCCAGTAGTCCGTACGTGCCCGACGGGTCGTGCCGCTCCAGCAAATCGACCGATGTCTCGTTTTCCGGCGTGAAGGGCAA
The DNA here is from genome assembly GCA_963674835.2 of Thermoguttaceae bacterium. Lineage (GTDB taxonomy): Bacteria > Planctomycetota > Planctomycetia > Pirellulales > Thermoguttaceae. Next base: position 2,503,862 of record CAXXKC010000003.1, on the reverse strand, counting down.
CCACAGCGGAATCACTCGCCCCTGGCCATCCAGCACGGGCCGCCGAAGCTCTTGCCGTAGCGGATCGTAGGCAGCCGGGCCCCACGCGGCCGGCACCAGCAGCGCGAGATCCTGATTCTCCGTACGTTCTCCCATTCCACCACCGAACAGCCGCTGCGCACGTTCGGCCAGATCCGGCCATGCCGTGACGGCCGCGGTTACCTCCCGCGGCCGACTCGGCCCGATCACCAGTGCCCGCGTGGCCGCACGGCCCGATAGCCGCCCTTGCGGATTGCGGTACGCCTGGCTCAGACGCACCACGCTCGATGCCGCCTGCCGCGGCGAATCACAACCCTCCCAGGGCCCGTCCGCGTGGAACCGGTTGGCCGCGTCGAACCCCGTCTGAGTTACCGGTCGGGCGTCGGACCAGGTCGACCAGCCGCGGCTCGACTCGTCCCAAAAGTAGACCGTCAGCCCCTGATAGCCTCCCTTCGACCTCCAACGCTGGGCTCCCAGCCCGACCAATGTGATCTGCCCAAGCTCGTGATACTGCGTACGGTGCTGCCCGACCAGGGCTGGCGTTGCATTGTGCACGAGCCCTATCCGCAGGGCTTCGGTTCGCGCCGCCAGCGCCAACAGATTGGCCGAGTTTGACTGGGCGTCGCATCGCAACGCCAGCTTCACTTCATCGGCCAACGACTTGAGCATGCGCTCCAGTCGCGGCAAATCCACTCCATGTGCCGAAACGGCCAGCGTGGTCAGCCGTTCGGCGGTGGCCGACCAAAGGCGCGCCAGCCCCAACGAAACCATCTCGCGCAACACGCGTCCCACCGAATCCAATACCTCGGCCCGCGTGCGCGGCGCACCTCCCGATTCCCGAAGCACGGCTCGTTCGACGTCAATCTGTCGCTTGCCCAACGAGACTTGGTACGCCAGCACGGCGGCCACCACGTGCTCACACACACTCTGCGCCTGGCACGAGCAGACCATCCCCTGCAGTCCGCCGCCGGGAATCCAACGGCACGTGACGTTCCGCGAAGAAAACCGAACGACCAGCGACGTCGACGGTTCGATTTCCACCGGCACACCGGCCGCCAGGAACTTCATCGCCTTGCGCAGAGTGGCCCTACCTGCCCACCGCTGCAACTGCTCGTCGTCCAGGTCGGCCAGGATCTCGCTCGCGGAGGGTGGCGGAGCCATCGCCGGCACCGCGTCGTCTTGCGCGGTATCGGGCGAGTCGCTTCTGAACAGAAACCCTTGCATTGCCCCGTCGGCATCGGCCAGCTCGGCCGAATCCCGCAGGTAGAGCAGGGCGGTCAGCACGTGACGGCAGATGCCTGTCGCCGGGCAAGTGCATCGACTCTTCGACGGCAGCTCAGGCACGTCCACGGTCGCCTCGGCCACCTGCAATCGCGCTCGATCCTCCTCGACCGCCACCAGGCTCGGCGTCGACGCTTCCAGATCCTTCTGCGCGCGGCGCAGAAGGCCCCGGTTGGCCAAGGCCGCCAGCGCCTCGTCGTCCAGGCTCTTCATCACCGCCCGGAGCCGGATCAGGAAAGGATGCGTCCCAGCCATTCGGCGAGCCTTTGGGGAGTCATGGCGGCCACTTCGGCGCCGGCGGCCACGCACCGCTCGGCCATTTCGCGATCGTAGGCAGGTTGGGCGACCGCGTCCAACGCCGCCAGCCCGATCACCCTCACGCCCGATTCGCATAACCGTCGGATCGAAGCGAGCATGTAGCCGGCATCGCCCCCTTCGAAAAAGTCGGTCACCAGCACGACGATCGTTCGCGTCGGCGTGCGCACGAGCGATTCACAGTAACCCAGGGCGCCGCCGATGTTGGTTCCACCGCCCAATTGCACCGACATGAGTAGCTCCGTAGGATCGTCGATCCGGTCCGACAAATCAATCACCGCCGTGTCGAATGCGGTCAGGCTCACGCGCATCGCCGGCAACCCGTGGAAGATGCCGGCCATCACCGCGCTATAGATGACCGAATCGAGCATCGAGCCGCTGCAGTCGACCGCCATGATGATGTGCCACGGCATGTGATGGTCAACCCGCGAGAAGAAATGCAACGTCCCCAAAACGATCTGCTTGCGGTCCAGATCGTAGTTCTTCAGATTCGCCCGAATGGTTCTGGCCCAATCGAGGTTGCGCAGCATCTTCAGTCGGCTTCGTCGCTGCTTGTTCAACCGGCCCCACAACGCCCGGCGAATGTCCTTGGCCAGCTTTCGGCGCAGTTGTTCGACCACGCTGCGGACGATCTTGTGGGCGATCTCCAGCACCTCGCCCTCCATCATGCCCTTGAACGACAACACCGCCTTCAGCAGCTCGTAGCTCGGTTCGAGCTTCTTCAGGACCTCCGCATCCGTGACCAACTCGGTCATGCCGTAACGGTCCAGGGCATGCCGCTGGATGATTTCCGCCGTGTCGTTAGGAAATAGCTCGCGGACTTCGCGGATCCACTCCGGAACCGAAAGCACACTCTCCTGGTCGCCGCCCAAACGCGAGTCGACGTCGCCGGATGGGCCCGCCGTCTGCCCTGCGCCTTGCCCGCGCACGCCGCGACCACGATATTCGCGCCCGTAGAGATAGTCGAGCACGCGATCCATGCGCGAACGCTTTGAACCCGCTCCGCCACACGCGCCAAGCCGCGGTTCGGCAAAACGGCCCAGGACCAGCCGCCACCGGTCGGCGGCCAAATCGTCACCCTTGTCATCGCCGGCAGTGTGCCTATTCACAGAGCACCTCCAGTCCGTCGGCCGCCAGAGCGGCCCGCACCAGCCGGTTCAACTCCACGGCCCGCAACATCTCCCCGCTGCCGATGTCCGGTAGCGAGGCTACACTGAGCCGTTCCATACCCAACTGGGCCGCCACCTGCTTCGCGACGAGGTCCGTCTCCCGCGGCGTCAGGTCGGTCATGGCCAACCGCAGAAGCGGCAACAGCTTGATGAACTGATCCTCATCCCAATGCTGCAACACTTCGTGGATGCTGGCCACGCTGTCGGGAACCTGCCAGAGAATGTTGCGGGCCGTCTTCAACAAGCCTCGCAGGAAATTCGGGCCGTCCGCACCCTCGTCGCGCGAACTGAGCAGATGGCCGCGAAGATATTGAACCAATTCCGCATCGTTCAACTTCCCATCACCATAGAGCAGTCCCACCGCCCCGCCGCGCATCGCCGCACTGCCGCCGGTGCTGGCCGCCAGCGCCAGAAGCGCATCGGTGCGAAGCTGCACCAGTTCCGGGCCGTCGCCCAACGACCGAACCGCCTGGAACAGCCCGTTCAGCGCATTGAGCATCCGACCCTCGTCTTCCGGTGCCGTGCTCACCAGCGACGGCAGAACGAAGCACGCCCGATAATAGGCCGTCGTCGCCAACTCGTGCAGCCCCGTCAGATGGTGCGCCTCCAACGGTTCTCGCGATACCTCCAATACCAGGAGATTCTCCATGGCCGCCACGAGCGAATCGAAGGCCGAGTCTTCTACCAACAGTCCGCCCACCCTCGCCAACAAATCCTGCGTGTGCTTGTGCAGTCCCATCCGGCAGGCCTGGAGCACCAGTTGGGTTGCCACCGCCGCGCTTCGCCCCTGGCCCTGCTTCTCGGCTTCGGCAAACTGATCCAGCAACAGCCCGCTGGCCGCTTCCTCCACCGTCGCCCCATAGAGCGATCGCACGATCAGCGACGACTCGGTCTGCGGTGACCAGCGATACTTCCACACCTCCTGGATGCGGTCCAGGTTCTCGCCGGCCACGAAGTCCGGCCCACGGACGAACGTAGCGAAGGGAACCTCCAAGAAAGCCAGACGATGGAAGAGCCGGCTGATGTCCCGATGCGTCGTCTTGCGATACAAATCGAGCGTGCTCTCCGTCTCTTCCACCGAGTCCAGCTTCAACCGAAGCTGCAACGCCGTGTTGCGGAAATCCTGGACGATGGGCGGTTGACCAGCCTCCGCCGGCACATTGCCCACCCGATCACCCGCCAATCGCTTTCGGGCGATGGCCAGCACGGCGATCCCCTCGGCATCGTCGGCTCCCTTGATGAAGACACTTCGCACGCCGTCCAACACATCCTCGCGCGACGCCCGCGCGTGCCCTCGCAACAAGGCCAATCGTCCGGCATGAGCCACCGCAGCGATCGCGTCAGCGGTCGAGATTCCCAGGTTCTTCTGCCGGCAATCGCGCGCGATTTCCACGAGCAGCTTCGTGCTATCGGCATCCTCCCACGCCCGCTGGTAGAACTCAGGCGATGGCATTCCGCTGGCGTAGCCGTTCAGGCGGTCGAGCTGCTCGAAGCTGTACCGCATCAGCACCAACTGGTGGTCCTCCGCCGCAAGCCTAAGTGGTGTGGGCATCGCCGGTTGCGCTTCGGGCAGCGCCACCGAATGGAAGCCTCCCGTGACGACCAGTATTCGTCCCGACTCCTCTGCGACCGCCGCCGCCATGGCCTGCTCGCGGGCCAAACAACCGTCGGCCGCCAGGTCTTCCGGTGTGTAGTCCCGCCGGGCCAACGCGCAATAGACCAGCACACTGTGAATGAACTCGGCCGGATCGCGCCGATCGTAATCGACCTCGTACAAATGGTCCCAAAGATCGTCCGGATCGCGCGACCCCGTGCGCACACACGCGGCGCGCAACAAACGGCTGTGGGAAAACCAGCCTTCGTCAAGCATGCTCTGCCAGCGGCGCAGCAGAGGCATCCCCTCGCCCCGATCTAATACGTGGGCTTCCACCTTCTCGGGAAATGTCAGATCGATGAACCGGATCCTCGCGCCGATCTCCAGGCCCGCCCGAATCGCCACCAGTTCCGGCGAAAACTCGCACAAAGGGTAGTAGGCCGCATGACGCGCCGGTAGGCCTTCCACTTGGCGGCAAACGTACGTCGCGTAGATCGCCACCGGCATTCGCGTCTCTTCGTGCGCCAGAAGCGGAACGAGCGGAGTCGCGTCGCGAGGACCTTCGATCAAGATCGCCGCCGGGCGCATCTCTCGGATGAGCCGTTTCACATGGAACGCGCAGGCGGGGCTGTGATGCCGGACGGGAAAGTAGAAGACCCGCTGCGAAAGATCCACTGGCGGCACTAACGCAGCCACTTCCGAGCTTTCCCAAAATCCGCCCATGGGCCCCCCTGGTCCTTACCTCGCTGGCGAACAACGATATCGAAGTAGTGCTTCAACTTCTTCAAGTCGTCGGGATTGTCTTTAATCACCGCCCCGACCAGATGCCGGCCGATGTCCTCCGTGGAAAGGCTGCCGGTACCATAATAGAACGCGTCCAGCGATGCCTGAAGCGCGACCGACACGGCCTCCGCCGTCGACATCACCGTGGTCGGCTTCTCCACCTGAACGCCGTCGGCCGTCACTCCCTCCCGCAGATCATGAAACGCGGTCACCAGAACCTCGACCACCTTGCGGTCGATCTTCACTTCGGCTCCCGCCTCAGCCAGCAGTTGATGGCACTGCTCCGAAACCAGCGAAACCTCTTGCACCAATTCGCCGATCGGATGGACCGTTTCGAAATTGAAACGCCGCTTCAACGCACTTGACATCTCGTGAACGCCCCGGTCGCGGATGTTCGCCGTGGCGATGATATTGAAACCCGGCTTGGCCAGCAGCACACGGTCGTCGCCGGCCAATTCGGGCACCATCATCAGTTTCTCCGAGATGATGCTGATCAACACGTCCTGGATCTCCGGAGGACATCGCGTCACCTCCTCGAATCGGACGATCAGCCCTTCGCTCATTCCCACGTGAAGCGGACCCGGGACCAAGGCCCGTCGTGTCGGCCCTTCGGCCAGCAGCAAGGCGTAGTTCCACGAGTACTTGATCTGGTCCTCGGTGGTGCCCGAACTGCCTTGAATCGTATTGGTCGAGCATCCGGAGATGGCGGCCGCCAGAAGCTCCGACAGCATCGACTTGGCCGTGCCCGGCTCGCCCACCAGCAGCAGTCCCCGGTTTCCCGCCAGGCCGATAATCGCCCGTTCGACCAGCACGTCGTCGCCGAAGAACTTGCGCTCGATCTTCGGGCTCTTACTCCCGCAGATGAACGACCGAACGGCCTTTGGCGACAGCTTCCAGCCCGCCGGCCGTGGCTCTTTGTCTGCCTTGGCCAACGCGGCAAGCTCACCCGCGTAATACACCTCTGCCGGTGGACGCAGAACAGTTGGCTTTTTTGACATTTGACCCTGCAAGAAATCGAAGCATGCGGATCGTTGCCCGAGAGATGATCGCCTGAAGATGGCAGTATATCCGACGACCCGCGGGTCTCCAGCGCACCGCGCCGATTTTCGCGAAGAATCTCCGCGCACCACCGCTTCCTATCTCACGCTATCACGGTCCATCCATCCCAGTTCACCAATCCGTGACCGCCGATGCGCCCGTTGCCCGCTGAATTCTGCCAAATCCACGAAACCATCGGCTTACGAGGTTCGTCTATTAGCTGCATGGCACATCGACCACCCAGAGGGTAGTCGTTCGCGGAACACGGCATCATTCCGAGCCGAAATAGCCTTGGATGAAAGGCGGCAGCGCAGGTCTTCCGCTACCTGTTGGATGATCGAAGAGCAGCCTGCCCCGTGAATGGCGGCGCCCGTTATAGGGGTATGTCTCGCCGAACGCGCCCATGCACAGGCTGCGGGAATCGGCTGAGACGGTATGCCAACAGAGTCGGCCGATCGCCGTGCAGCGCGCTGAACGGGCGTTGGATCGAGGCGAGGATTGTAACAAGTTGGTCAAAGTGGCCGCAGTAATTTGCCACCTCAGGCGAACTGGCATTAGAATGTCCCGTGGCGATTCGCATCACAGGCCGAATCGCGTCTTTTCTTGTCGGTTCGCTCGTCGTTCGGCTCCTAATTTCTGAGCAAATGCACGTGAAACTCTGACCCGACGAAACCGCGTTGGGAGGCCGCATTATGTCACGGTTGCCCGTTCTAGTTGTGGTTCTCGGAGTAGCGCTTGGCAGCTCCGGTCTGGCGCAGGAAAAGACTCCCAAGCAGCCCTCGCCTCCCGCCGAAGCGAAGGCCCCCGTTGGGCAACCGCCCGCTGCACCCCCGGCCGACAAGGAGGAAACTGGCGCGAAACAAGCCAAGCCCCAAGAACCTCCGCACCAGGAACACCTCATCTACCTGCCGTTCGCGAAGCTCCGCAAGGCGCTCAAGGACGAGAATTCCTCGGTTGTGCTGCCCTACGCACAATACCTGGAGTTGTGGAAACGGGCGGGCCAAACTCAGCAATCGGTCAAACCGCCCGTCGGCGGCCTCATCACCCGGGCCGCTTACGTCGGGTCGGTCAAAGGTGAACAGGCACACCTCGAGGCGACTCTCGACATCGAGGTGCTCGACGGCCAGTGGGCCCAATTGCCCGTGCAGTTCGGCGACGCGGCAATCGGTTCGGCTCGGGCAACCGACAACGCCGTCCTGCTGCGCGGTGTCGGAGAGGGGCAATACGAACTGCTCGTCCACGGAAAAGGTAAGCACCAGATCAAACTCGAACTGGTGATCGCTGTCAAGTCGGCGACCGAGGGACCCAGCTTCACCGTGCAATGTCCGGCCGTCGGCGTCAGCAGCTTGGAACTGCAGATTCCCGACAAAGACCTCGCCGTGCAAGTCGCTCCTCGTCGCACCTTGGAACTCGGCTCCGATGCCAAAGACGCCACCACGGTCCGCGCCGTGCTCGGATCGACCAACCAGTTCACGGTCAGTTGGCAACCCAAGTCGGGCACCACCGACAAAGCCGCCGGCCTGGCCAATGTGACCGACACGATCGCCGTCGACGTCGGGGATGGCGTCGTCCACACACACGCCATCTTCGACTACCAGATCCTTCGCGGATCGCTCGGAGAATTGGTCGTCGAAGTGCCCGCCGATCAGCGGCTGCTCGACGTCCAGGCTCCGGGCTTGCGCGACTGGCAGACGGAAACGACCGTCGGGCGCCAACGAGTGAAGGTCCGCCTGCACGCCCCGGCAACCGAGAAGGTGCGTCTAGAGTTGCACACCGAATCGCCCATCGCCGAAAAGGCATTTCAGGTGGGCCAGGTGCGCGCCGTCGGCGTGGCGCGCGAAAGCGGAGTCCTCGCGGTCCGTAGCGCCGAAGACGTAGGCCTGGAATACGTCGCTCGCGAGTCGGTTACACGCATCGACGTTGCCGATGTGCCGGAGCCCCTGCGGAAACCCGGCAGCACCTTCTACAAGTTCTTCACACCCGAGCACACCCTGTCCATCGTCGCTTCGCCACTGAAACCGCGCATCGCCGTCGACAGCAACCTTTCGATCCTCCTCGACAAGACGCGAGTTACCACGCGCGGCGAGTTCAAATACCAGGTCCTGCGGTCCGGGGTCTTCGCACTCACATTCCGATTGCCCGACGGCTTCCAGGTCGACGACGTCCACGCCGACTCCATGGAGCGGTTCGAGGTCACTTCGAACGCCGGCGCTCAGACCCTCACGGTGTACTTCGCCAAGAAGCTGATGGGCGGCCTGTCGGTGACCGTCACGGCCAGCCAGTCGCGCGACAAGCCCGCCGGCGATCTGCCGCTGCCCCTGGTCGAACCCTTGAATGTCACGCGCGAACGCGGGCTGGTTGCCGTCATTGCGCCCGAATCGCTCGAAGTCAAGACCGACCCGGCACGACTCCAAGCCGCCCGAGCGGCCACGCCCGCCGAGTTGGTGGCCAAGGGCTTCAAGCCGCAGGTTCCCGCAGGCTCGACGCTGGCCGCCGCCTTCTCGTTCGTCACTCGGCCCGTCGGCATCGTCGAGACGATCACCGAGCGGCCGCGGCGCACGTTCGTCACCGTGAGCACGCTGGCCAACGTCAAGGAAGACGTCGTACAGGTCAGCACAACGTTCCGCTATCAGGTTCAGTTTGCCGGCGCCAACATGTTCCGCCTGGCAGTGCCTGCGGCCATATCCGATCGCCTGCAGGTGGAAGGTGCCGGCATCAAGGAGCGGCGCAAGGCTGACCGTGCCAAGGACGACGGAAACATCGAGTGGACGATTGTGCTCCATACCGAGGCGCTGGGCCAGGTCACGTTCGTTGCCACGTACGATCAGAAGATCTCCATTTCCGAGCAGGGCGCGAAGTTCGAATTCCGACCGATCCAGGCGTTGGACGTAGACCGTGAGAGCGGCGAGATCGCTATCTGCAAGGATCGCGCATTGTCGGTCGAGGCCGCGCCGACCGGCCTGGAGGAGATCGACCCGCGCGAGCTCTCACAGCCGATTGGCACAACTCAGCCGTATCTGACCTACCGCTACTACGAGCATCCGGCCAGCCTGGTGCTGAGCGTCACGAAACACGAGCTTCAGGGCGTCGTCAAGACGATTGTCCACCGCGCGTACATCGAGGCCGTCGTTACCGAGGAAGGCCCCATCACTGTGCGAGCCCGGTACGACCTGAAATCGAGCGAACGGCAGCGGCTGGCGGTCACGCTTCGCACGCGTCGCATCCTCGGCCTCAGCGTGGCCGGGCAGACGGTGGCGCCCGAGAAAGCACCGGCCGCACAAGGTGGCAACGCCGAGGACGTCACCTACTTCATCAACGTGGCGCGCACGGCCGGATCCGATGAGCCGTTCCAGATTGCGGCGGTCTTCGAAATGCCGCGCCCGGAGGAATCGCTGAAGATCACCGACCTCTTGCACCTGCCGCTTCCGCGGTTTGAAGATGGTGTGAAATTCCAGAAGGTCTTCGTACGCATCTGGGTGCCAAGGGACTACCGCCTCGTCGGCGATCCCGACGGATTCACGAGCCACATCGGCGTCGGCCTGTTGGACTCACGCGCGATCACCGCGGCGTCCGATGACCCCAACCGCTGGTTCGCCAAAGACGCCACCCCCTTCGATTTCCAGGTCGGAGGCACCGACTACCTGTTCAGCAGTCTTACCGGGCCCAAGGAACTGGACATCGGCTACTGGCATATCCCCACGATGACCACGATCGCCAGCCTGGTCGCTCTGCTCCTCGGAGTCGTGCTGCTGCGGTTCTCGCTCCAGACCAAGGTATTTGCGATCCTCTTTGTCGCATTCATCGTCTTGTTCGTTCGTCTGTTTTCGCCGTCGTTGGCCAACAGTTGGCTGCTCGCAGCGCGCCTGGGGATCGCCGGAGTCATTGCGCTCTGGCTGGTCGCCTGGCTGCTCTATGTTCGCCGGACCGCCTATGCTCGGTCCGCCTTGGCCTTGCAGGGCGCCGATGCCGGCGGCTCGTCCGTGGGCGAAGCCTCCCCGGTGTCGGCCTCACCCGTCACAAGCGATGCTCCGGACGCGCAGCAGTCTGGGGACAAGACAGACAAACCCGAGAGAGACAGCGATGCGCAGTAACAAGTATCTCTGTGTGTGGCTTGGGGCATGCCTGTTGTACTTGCCGGCTCACCTGGCCTCTGCTCAGGCAACCGACGACCAAACGTCGATCCGCAACGTGTACATCCCGGCGGACCAACTGAAGGTGCTGTTCGAGCACTCGTCCAAGGGCGTACTGATGCCGCGCGACCAGTTCATGGCGTTGTGGCAGGAAGCCCAACGTCGCAGTGCGTCCCGGCCGGTGCCACCGGCCGACGTCGTGCTGGCGGAGGCAGCCTACGAGGCCCAGCTCGCCGATCATCAACTGCGCGTGACTGCCCGCATCCAGATCGCCAAACTCGGCAAAGACTGGCAAACGGTCGATCTGCCTTTCGGGGGCGTGGCCATCGAGTCGGCCCAATTGGACGGCCAACCGGCCCGCTTCGGCCGCAAGGACGACGGTACGCTGTTCCTGGTCCTTGAGAAGGACGGCCGATTCGAACTGCAGCTCGACATGTCGGCCCCTCTGGCAAGCAAGGGTGGGGATCTGGCCACCACGCTCAAGTTGCCCCCCGTGCCGGCATCCGGAATGCTCATTCGGCTCGACAAAGGCAAACGGCTTCAACTCGGCGCGACTACCGTGCAACCGGAGAAGACCGGCGAGACCGAACAGACCTTTCGCATTGCGGCCGATCGTACAGGCTTGGTTCCGCTCGTCATTTCGGACCGCTTCGCGCGTGGAAACCGCGCGCCTCTGGTCTTGGCCAGCAGCCGAGCGATTGGCCAGATCGAACCGGCCGGGCTCCGCTGGGAGGTGACCCTCGATCTGGACGTCTACGCCCATCAGGCCGACTCCTTTCAAATCCAACTGCCCGGATCGGTCGACGTGGCCGAGGTCGAATCGCCGCAACTCGGCTCGTGGACGATCCGAGAACAGGCCGACGGCACGGCGATACTCACGCTCACGTTCCGGCAGCCCGTGTTGGGCCGGCGTCAGGTCCGGCTGCTGGGGCTGGCGTCCTTCCCCCACGCCGCCGAGTGGAATGTGCCCACGGCAAAGGTACTCGGGGCCGCGTCGCACGTCGGGCAAGTCGCCCTGTATTCGGCGCCGTCGCTGCGCGTCGAGGTCGGCACTCTGGCGGGCGTCCGGCCCGAGCAACTGTCTCCCGCACCGACCGGCGCCGGCAGGCAGTCCGTGCGCACACCGCTGGAATTCGCGTTCTGGGACGAGGATTTCAAACTGCCATTGCACGTCACACCGCGACGCGCCACGGTCCAGGCGTCGGTGGCGACCCTCGTGGAAGCAAATCAGGCCGGCCTGTTGTTGCGAAGTAGCATGACGGTCGAGCCGCGTTCCGCCCCGTTGTTCGCCATCCAGATCTCGCTGCCACGCGACTGGGAAGTCACCTCCGTACTCTCGGCCAACAAACCAGTGCAGTGGGAGTCGGCATCCCAGGTCGGCACCGGCGAGTCGGATGTATCGATGCAGACGATTCGGTTCGATTTGGCCCAACCGCTCAGCCCCGGCCATGCGCTGGAGATTGCCCTTTCCGCCGAACGGCACCCCAAGAACTGGCTGGATCCGGAGGGCGGATTCCACGAACTGCCGCTGCCCGATCTCCGACTGATAGGTGCCGACGAGGTCGAGGGCACCCTACTCGTCCAGGCCCCGCCCGACGTCGAATTGCTCGTGTCCGATCTCTCCAGCGACTTGCAGCCGGTGGCGGCCGACGCGTCCCGAAGCGACGCTTCCGACCAAACCCCGGGCATGGCTTTGCAGTACCGTTACCAAGACGATGCGCGTATCAGCGGCCGGCTGCGCATGCGGCCGAAACCGGCCCGAGTGGCGGTCCAAACGCTGGCATTCGTACGGTTGGACCGTGGCGAACTCGACATGCACTACGAGCTCGATCTGCACATCCGCCAGGGGAAGATGCGGCAGATCCGCTTCACCTTGCCCGCCGCCGTCGGCGAGAAGATCCAAGTCGTTCCCGTAAACTCGCCCGCACGGGTGATCGAGCAGCGCCACACGCCCCTAGGCAAAGCCGACGACAAGGACGCCGACCTTTACCTATGGCAGATTGTCCTCGACCAACCGGTCACAGGCGATCTGACGCTTGCGCTGGACACCGGACGCGCCTCTTCGCCGCAGGCCGTCCGCGATGCGGCTCCATCGGCGGCTGGTGACCCCACCTCCGCCGAGGTCGATACCCGGGTTGCCGTTCCCGTGCTCGTCTTGCAGAACGTGTCGCGACAAAACGGCACCGTGGCCGTGGAAGCAGCAAGCGATCAACAGATCGATTGCAGCCCCGAAGATCTGCGCGACCTGGATCCGGCTGACGTGCCAAAGCCCAAAGCCTACGCTCCCACGCACCGCATTGTGGCCGCGTATCAATACCAGCGGCTGCCGTACCGGCTAACGATCTCGGGTACGCACCATGCGTCGCAGACCGTTCTTACCGCTGTTTGCGAGGGAGCCAGCATTACCAGTATCGCCGAGCATCAAGGCCGCATGCGCCACCAGGCACGGTTCTGGCTGCGAAACTCCAATCTCCAGCACGTCCCGGTCACGTTGCCCAAGGGCGCCGACCTCTGGTCCGTCATGGTCGACAACGAACCGGTCGAGGTTCGCCAGAAAGAAGGCGAGTTCCTCGTCCCGCTACCGGCCGGGCCGGCACGCTCCGACAAAGGACTGCGAGATCTGACGCTCGTCTACGAAACTCCCAGCCCCGGGCTGACCGCAACCGGTTTGTGGGAACGACTGTGGCCCAGGACGGTCCGCCAGAGTGCACCCACGATCGCCATGACCACGCTGGGTACGACGTGGAAAGTGCGCACGCCCGACGGCGCTGATCTCGTGTCGTCCGGTGGCAACTTCCAGCCGGCCGCACCGCTGACTCGCCCCACACTCGTTGCTTGGCTGGCGCGTTCCATCGCCGAGCAAAGCACGTCGGCGCTGCCATGGAAGGTCGCCGGCTTGGTCGCAGCCGTCATTATCGCGGGCTTCGTGGCACTGGTCAGCAGCAGCAAGAAAGGACATATGAGCCTGGTCGAGCTGCTGATGGTCCTCGCCGTCATCGGTGTGCTGATTGCCTTATTGCTTCCAGCCACGCAATCGGCACGCGAGGCCGCGCGGCGTGCGCAATGCTCGAACAATCTCAAGCAGATCGCCCTGGCGCTGCACAACTACCACGATACGTACAAGCAGTTCCCACCCGCCGTGATCGGCCCGTCCAACGTGCCCCGCGAGCGGCAGTTCAGTTGGTTGGTAGCCATCTTGCCCTTCATGGAGCAGAGCAGTCTCTACCAGAACCTGCGTCTCGATCTGCCATGGGATCACCCGCAGAATGCCGCTTTGCTCCAAATCTGCCCGTCCGCATACCAATGTCCCTCCGATGTGTCGCCGCTGGCGACCCAAGAGGGATATCTCAGGACGTCGTACGTCGCCATTACCGACGCCGACTCCTCCGACCGGTCCGGCACGATGCGCGGAATCATCGGGTTCGACAAAGGGCTCGGGCTCGACGAAATCACCGACAACACGAGCAATACGATCATCGTGGCGGAAGTCTGCGACGGCGGCCCGTGGTTTGCCGGCGGCGCGGCCACGGCACGATCCATCGACGATTGGATCGAAAAGAAGACCTGGAGCAATCATCCGGGCGGAGGGAACGTCGCGTTGGCTGATGGATCCGTGCGATTCATCAGTTCGGCCATCAGCGCTAAAACGCTCCGCGAATTGGCCACTGCACAGGGTGGAGAGGTCCATGAGATGAATGAGGCCCCCGCCGAAGACGCTTTTCAGTCGGCGGCCGCACCGGAGTCAGAACCGGCGTCTGCCATAGCGCCCGCGAAGCCGGCGGCCGCCAAGATCGCCGCTCCCCCGCTGACCACGCCCGGAGACAAACCGTCCCAGTCTCCATCGCAGCCGCGCGCTTCCGCCGGGGAGCAAGCACGCCTTTCCCTGCGAGTTGCCCTCGACAAGCCGGAAGGCCGGATGGTCAGTTTCCAACGAGAGAGCGCCTTGGGAGAACCGGGCGAGCTGGTGCTTCGATTGCAGGACAGAACGTCGACACACGGCCTGCAATGGCTGCTCGTCGCTGCCGCCCTGCTGGCGGCCTGGATTTCCCGACACGCCTCCGCGCCGCGGCGTGCGATGGCCGTCGTTGTTGGAGTGGCCGTCCCAATCGGTTTGTCGGGGTTGGTTCCTCTCGCCTGGACGCCCCTGCTGGATGGCCTGCTTCTAGGCTCGCTGGCCGCCGCCAGCCTGTGGTTCCTCTTGCGAGTCTTTGCAGCGATCAAGAGCGAGTTGACCGTCTCTTCCGCCGTAGCGATGGTCATTGGCCTCAGCCTGGTATTCGCCTCGGGTGCCCACGCGGCCGAGAAACCCAGCGCAGCCAAAGAGACCCCCGCGGCTGCGGCGCAAACCCGCCAACCCGATCTAACCCTCTACGTTCCCTACGATCCCGACGGCGGCGACCCGCTGCAAGGTACGCAGATCTACCTTCCGCACGACCAGTTCCTGCGACTGTGGAAGCAGGCGCATCCCGACAAGCCGGACCACGCGCCTCCGCAAGTCAAGTCCGTCGTCAGCCATGCCGAGTATTCCGGCCAACTCCACAACGACGTCGCCCGCTTCGACGGCCGTGTTCTCATCCATCATCTCGCCGATGGATGGGCGCGAGTCGCGCTCCCGCTGGGCAAGGTAGCCTTGGAGAAGGTCGAGATCAACGGTCAGCCGGCCACGCTGGCCGACAACGAGCGACCAGGCAGCCCCCAGCCGAAACCGCAGGTCGCAAGTCAGATTGCACAATCCCCGCCAGTGGCGTTGCCCATGGCCGACGACCAGCCGGCCATCTATCTCGACAAAGCCGGGCTTTACGTCGTAGATGTCCGGTTCAGTGTACCCGTCAGCCGATTGGGCGCGACCGGCCAGATGACCGTGCCTTTGCGCGGAGTGGCTTCCGGGCGTCTCATGTTCCAGTTGCCGCCGGGCGACCTGGACCTGCAGGTCAGCGGATGCCCCGGAGGTTGGCATCGGGATGCACCGGGATCTCACGGCCAGAGTGCGCCGGCCGAAAAGACCGGTGATCGAGTCAGCATTCCCCTTGGTACGGCTAACGAGCTATCGCTGCGCTGGCAGCCGCGGCGCGTGGAGATGCGCACTGCACAACTGGTCACCGTGGACCAGGCCCTGCTGATCGAGATCCTCGACTCTGGAGCCCACTTCTACAGCAAACTCCATTATCGTGTTCAGCAGGGGGCGCTCGGCAAGCTTCAGTTGCGGATCCCGCCCGGCATCGTGGTCGGGCGTGTTCAGGGGCCCGACGTGGCCGACTGGTCGATCGAAACCGACCCGGCAAAGGGCCAGGAACCCGCCGCGCAGCGATTGGTGGTTACGCTGAAAAAGGAACTCACATCCGGAACCGACATAGAAATCCACAGCCTCCGCCGCGATCGCCAGATCGTGGGAACCGTTGACGTCCAGGTCCCTGAACCGTTGGATGTCGTTCGCGAAACAGGACGCATGGCCATCGGCTGTGCCAAGTGCTTCTCCCTGCGCGTCAGCAAGGCAGAATCCGTCGACCAGATCGATCGTGCAGGCTTGGAACTGCCGCAGGAGCCAAGCGCCGGCTCGGCACTCGTGTCGGCCTATCGGTACACCTCGCGGCCCTGGCACGTGCAACTGGAGGTCGAACGCCATCCACCGCGCGTCGACGTGTCTAGTCGCACGACCGTCGCCGTAACGGCGCGCCAAGCGACCCTGCGCAGCCTGCTGTCGGCCCAAGTGGGCGGTGCCCCCATTCTATCGCTGACGCTGCAACTGCCTCCCGCGCTGAGAGTGTCCCAGGTTCGTGTCCCCGAAGGCGCCGACTGGTTCATCGATCGCGACGACAAAGAGCAACGGTTGAAGGTCGATTTTGGCGAACCCGCCGTTGGGCAATTGGAGCTGGCCGTCAGCGGCACGCTCCCGCGAGACCCAAGCCAGGCCGAATTCACGGTGCCCGGCGTCACGGTCGATGGTGTTCACGCTCAACGGGGCCAACTGGCAATCTGTTTGGACGACGATCTGGAAGCTGTTCTCGCCGCCGATGGCGGTGCTCGCCCCATCGCTCCGGCCGCACTGGCCCCCGAACTGCGACCAGACGGCGGGCGGCCGGTGCGCTACGCCTTTCAGTACGATTCGCCGCCAAATGACTTGCGCCTGCGCCTATCCCCCGCCCCATCGCGAGCCAGCGGCGACGTAACAACCGTCGTCAGCGTTCGGGAAGGTGCCGTGGCCTATGTCAGCGAGGTCGCTTTCGAAATCCAGCAAGCCGGACGATCGCAGTTCCAGGTGGTCACCCCGGAGTGGCTGGGCGATGATCTCGAGCTGCAGGGCGATCAGGTTCGCCAGATTCGTTCCGAGCTGTCCGACCATCAACGCACTTGGAACATCGAGCTTCAGCAGCCCGTTCGGGGCCGTTACCAACTCCACCTGCTTCAAACGCTCCCCCTGCCGAACGACGGAACGGTCACCGCCGCCGTCATTCGCCCCCTCGGCGTGGAACGATTGCGAAGTCACGTCGTTCTGGAGAACATGACCGCCGACGAGCTTGCACTGGGCACGACCAGCGGCGTGGCAGCCGTCTCGATCGATGAGGTGCCGGAGGGGCTCACCGAGGACATGCGCCGGCAGGCCGTCGCCGCCTATCGCGTTGCCGACGAGGCTTCGGTTCTCGTCTGGCAGCGACGCGTCCGCCAGCAGGAGAACGTCGTCAAGGCCAGTATCAACCTGGTCGACTTAACGACGGCCATTTATGCCGATGGCTACTATTGCGCGCGTGCCGCCTACAACATCCACAATTTCACGCTGCAGTTCCTCGAAGTCGAACTGCCGCCGAACAGCCAGTTGTGGTCGGTTCGCGTCTCAGGCCAGTCCGTGCGCCCGGCCAAGACCCGCCGCCAAGGACACGATGTCACCTTGTTGCCGCTGGAAAAGACCTCTGCCGGCGATCTCTCATCCAAGGTCGTGGTCCTCTACTCGGGCAATCTGGGCGAACCTCTGCACCGTTGGACGAGCGTTCGCCCTCCGGCTCCGCAGATTCTCAGCGATGTCCCCGTCTCGCGCACACTGTGGACGGTGCTACTGCCGCGCGAGTACTCGGCCAGTCTCCTCAAGGGCCAGAGCAATCTGGAGGAAGTCGCCGCCGAGTACCAGCAGGAAGAACGGAAGTTGTCCTTCCTCGACGAATTGCACCAGATGGTCCAAGTGGCCAGCACGCGAGGCAAATCGGCGGCCAAAGTCAAAGCCCAGGCCAACCTCAAACAACTGGGCACGGCCGTCCACGAGTACGCTCGACAAGGCGAAATGGCCAACGCGGCCAATTCCATCGATGTCCAACAACAAGCCCAGCAGCTCGAAGCAGAAATCAAACGCATCGAGTCGCAGAAGGCCGACACCACGCGAGCCGATGGTCAGGCGACCTTCTATTTCGACCGCTCGCAACCGCCATTAGAAGGTAACCAGAGCGGCTTGGACCGCTCGCTTGAGAAGCTTCCCGAGACGCCGGCACCAAAGAAAGGCGGCAAATTGCCGCCGGCCGCACGAACGAAGTCGGAGTACCGGGATAGCAACCGCTCCGAACAACGGCGAGGCACCCTACGCAAGCAGGCTGCCGACCAGTTGGAAAGCCTCCAAGTGCAACAACGGCAGCAGGCCGTCGTGAACGCTCCTGTGCAACAGGCGCCGCAATCCCAGGAAGACAGGCAGCAGCCGGCCGAAGGTGTTGCGCTGCAACCTGTCGGCCAACCGCAAACCCCAGAGCTGCCGCCGCGGACGAATCAGCATGCGCTGGTTGTCCCGATGGACGCGGTCGGAACGGGCCAGTTGTCGCTCGACCTGGATCCGGATCGGGCCCTCGTAGGCAGCCCGCACCATTTCCGAAAACTCCACGGCGAACCGCGCCTCGTTCTTCGCGCCCGCCACGAAGACCTGATTCACGACTTCTCGGCTATCGTCTGGGCCGGCTTGTGTCTGGTCTTGGGTGCCGCCGTGGTTTACGGCCTCAAACGCCCCGATGCCCTTGCCCAGGCAGAGCGAAGCTGGCCGTGGCTGGCGATCATCCTCGGGGTCGCCTGGCTGTTCCTGCTTCCCGCAGGCGTGTTCGGACTGGTCTTTCTGGTCGTCGGATTGTGCGCGCTCATCATCCGAGGGCGGAAACAGGCGTCGACCGCAAACCAAACCGAAACGGCGCCGCCAACAGCGTCGGGCGATCCGCAAGCCCAGCCTCCCAGCCGCTGATCGTCTGGACCGCGCCGGTCGCCGCACGTTGTCGACAAACGCGAAACCGAAACGGTTACCGGCCGCGAACTCGCTGGCGGAACTCGCGCGGCGTCAGGCTGGTCGCCTGTTTGAATGCGTACGCCAGGTACTCGCGCGAAGCGAATCCCGACGCGACAGCCACTTGGGGAACCGGTAGGTCGGTGTCGGCCAGCAACTGTTTGGCACGTTCCAATCGAACGCGGCGGATCTCCTCTGCCGGGCTTCGGCCCAGCGCTTCCTGGAATCGACGTTCCAACCAACTCCGCGACACGGCGATCTCACGCAGAACGTTGCTCACCCGAATCGGTGTCGTCGCGTGAACGCGAATGAAGGCGATGGCCCGAGCCAGATCCGGGTCCGTGATCGCCAGCGTGTCGGTCGACTGTCGCACTACCACGCGGGTCGGCTCGATCAGAACCGGATCGGAAGGAGCCCCCTCGTCGTGCAGCAGGCGGTCGAGCAACGCCGCCGCTTCGTAACCGATCCGTTCCGACGTCAACGCCACGCCCGAAAGCGGCGGGTTGCACGTCTCGCACAGCAGGCTGTCCTCGTCCCCGCCCATCACGGCCACCTGTTCCGGTACCAACAGCCCTACCGCCCGGCAAGCGTACAGGACCTCGCGTCCCCGATCGCTCGTCCACGTTACGACCGCCACCGGCTTGGGCAGGTCCTGAAGCCAGCGCCGAAGATCGTCCTGTTGGCGATTCCAACCTGCTGCACGGCCATTTCCGCGGCGAGCCGGAAACAAGTCGCAGCCCAAACCGGCCTCCGCCAGACGTTCTACAAAGCTGCGGTAGTGAATGTCGACGTACGAGATCCCCAGCGGCGCGAAGTAACCGAAGTTCCGAAACCCCTGGTCCAGCAAATGCTCCACCGCCAGGCGCGCCGCCGCTCGCAGATCGGCCGTCACCGTGGGAAACGGTGTGCCCGGAATGCGGGCCGACGACACATTGACGACCACACCGGGCGCAGCGGCCAAGTACCGGCCCATCGCCCGGTCGGCAACCCGTGCGATGATCCCCTCGCCGCACCAGCCGGGCGGCAATCGCCCCGGAGCGTGCTGGCAACGCTGTTCCAGCCAGATGTCCCACCCTCCCTGTTGCTGCGAGTATCGCCCGATGCCGCGAATCATGCGCCGACCCCAATCGGTCGCCGTGTCGATGAGCAGAGCGATTTGTGGGTACGAACGCGAAGGCATCGACACGGCTCCAAAACACCGCCAGCATCACCGCACAAGTCCCTGCCGGTGACAAGATATCTTACATAATTTACGCAATCTTTCCTTGACTGTCCACCCGCCGGAGGGCAAAAATCGAACTCAAGGTTGACGAACCGATACCGGAAACCACTTCAGCGTTCAGCACCAGGGCGATCATGAACAGGCACGTCACGCTCGTCACAGGACAATGGGCGGACCTTCCCCTGGAAGATCTGGCCCGCAAGGCGGCCGCCTGGGGCTACGATGGCCTCGAACTCGTCTGCCGCAGCGGCTACATCGATGTTCAGCGCGCGGCCAACGATGTCGACTATTGCCGGCAGCGGCTCGATCTACTGGCCCAGAATGGCTTGAAATGCTTCGCCATCAGCAACCATGCGGCCGGACACTTGGTGTGCGACCCCAACGACGACAGCCGGACCGACATCTTGGCGCCGCCAGCCTGCGCTGGCAATGCCGAGAAGAAACGCGAGTGGGCCATCGCGGCCATGAAGGACACGGCCCGCGCTGCGCGGAACCTGGGTGTCGACGTCGTGACCGGCTTCACCGGTTCGCCCATCTGGCATCTGCTCTACCGGTTCCCGCCCGTGCCCGAGGAGTGGATCGAGGCGGGCTACGCGCGGTTCGCCGAACTCTGGAATCCAATTCTCGACGTCTTCGACCAGTGCGGTGTCAAATTCGCCTTGGAGGTCCACCCCGCGCAGATCGCCTTCGATGCAACCACGGCCCGGCGAGCTCTGGATGCACTGGGCAGACGGGATACCTTCGGCATCAACTTCGACCCCAGCCATTTGCTCTGGCAAATGGTCGATCCGGTTCGGTTCCTTCGCGAGTTCTCCGACCGTATCTACCATGTTCACGTCAAGGATGTGGCCATGCGCCCCGATGGCAGCAGCGGCATCCTCGGCTCGCACCTGCCCTTCGGCGACCCGCGCCGAATCTGGGACTTTCGCACGCCCGGCTACGGCGATGTTCCGTTTGCCGACATCTTCAGGACCCTCACCGCGATCGGCTATCACGGACCTCTTTCCGTGGAATGGGAAGACTCGGGAATGTCTCGCGAGGACGGCGCCCGCGAAGCCATCGCGTTCGTCAGGCGGTTCGATCTCTCACCCTCCGCCACTGCCTTTGACTCCACACTGACAAAACGCCAACCGTAACTTCACAGAGCCCAGCTCTCCGACGACTTTTTTGGAACCCTTCGAACACTCAACCGGCGGAACCGAGTTTCACTCCTGCCCTCATCCTGCCAGCAACCCATCGGAGGCCGAAATGACGATGACGAACCCTCCCAAGAACCACTCCCATTCGCTGCTGACCCGGCGAACGTTCATTCAAGGCAGTACCGCCGCGCTGGCCGCGTCGACCCTCTCCATTGCGCGTTCCGCCCACGCGGCCGGCGACGACACGTTGAAGGTCGCCTTGATCGGTTGCGGAGGCCGCGGTTCCGGCGCGGCAGCCCAGGCCCTGTCGACCTCCGGCGCGGTCAAACTGTGGGCGATGGCCGACCTGTTTTCCGACAAGTTGGAAACCAGCCTCAAATCGCTCTGCACGGGGCAGGACGCTCGATACGATCGGGAGGCGCACAAGGGCTTGGCCGGGCAGATCGCCGTGCCACCCGAACGCCGCTTCCTTGGTTTCGACGCCTATAAGCAGGCCATCGACTGTGTCGACGTGGCGATCCTCACGACCGCGCCCCACTTTCGGCCGATCCACTTCGAGTACGCCGCACAGCAGGGGAAGCACGTCTTTATGGAAAAACCCGTCGCCGTCGATGCCGACGGGATTCGCCGCGTGCTTGCGGCGGCCGAAGTCGCCAAGCAGAAGAACCTGAAGGTCGGCGTCGGGCTGCAGCGGCACCATGATGCCCGATACATCGAGACCGTGAAACGCATCCAGGACGGTGCCATCGGTGAAATCCAATGCCTGCTGGCCTATTGGAACGGCAGCGGCTATCGGGCGCGTCCCCCGCGCGAGCCGGGCATGTCCGAGATGACCTACCAGTTGCGCAACCCCTATCACTACACCTGGGTCAGCGGCGACAACATCGTCGAGCAGCACGTGCACAACCTGGACGTCTGCAATTGGATCAAAGGCACACATCCGGTCACGGCGCAGGGCCAGGGCGGGCGCCAGGTCCGCATCGGACCGGCATTCGGCGATATCTTCGACCACCATTACGTCGAGTTCACCTACGAAGATGGCAGCCAGTTGTTCAGCCAGTGCCGACACATGCCGGGCTGCTGGGGCAAAGTGGCCGAACTCGTCGTGGGGACCAAAGGTAAGGCCGACGTCGGCGGTGGAAAAATCGAAGCCGGCGTCGACTCCTGGCGCGGCGACAAACCCAAGGCAAACCCGTATCAGGTCGAGCACGACCAACTGTTCGATGCCATCCGCAACGACCGGCCCTACAGCGAAGCGGTCAGCGGCGCGCTCAGCACAATGACGGGCGTCATGGGCCGAATGGCGACTTACTCCGGCAAGATGATCTCCTGGGACGAAGCCCTCCAGTCGGAACTCAGCCTGGCTCCCGATCGCTACGCCTTCGACGCCGCACCGCCCGTGCTGCCCGGCCCCGATGGCATCTACCCCTGCGCCGTCCCCGGCGTAACCAAGGTGCTGTAAACAATCTGGACAGTCGTCGGTTGCCGACTGCCAATCGCCCATGACCGACGGCTTCACACAAGGAGTAAACGACGGTGAAGTTCTTTCTCGATACGGCGGATCTGGATCAAATCCGTGAGGCCTGCAGTTGGGGAATCGTCGACGGCGCGACGACCAATCCCACGCTCGTCTCCAAGACTGGCCGCCAGCCGGAATCCCTCTACGCCGAAATCTGCGACATCGTGCCGGGTCCGGTCAGCCTGGAGTGTATGGCCACCGAGGCCGACGCCATCGTGGCCGAGGCCCGGCAACTGGCGGCAATTGCCGAAAACGTCGTCATCAAGATACCCATCATTCGCGAGGGGCTGATCGCCGTCAGGCAACTGACCACGCTGGGGATCAAGACCAACGTGACCGTGGTGTGCTCGCCGCTTCAGGCCCTGCTGGCCGCCAAGTGTGGAGCGACATTCGTCAGCCCGTTCGTCGGCCGCTGGGATGTAATGGGCCAGGTCGGGATGGATATGATCCGTCAAATCCGAACCATCTTCGGCAACTATGGCTTCAGCACGCAGCTCCTCGTGGCCTCCGTGCGGCATCCCCTGCACGTCCTCGAATCGGCCCTGGCCGGCGCCGATGTAGCCACGATTCCCATGGACGTGCTGCGGCAGTTGTACTTCCACCCCATGAGCGACCTGATCATGGAACAGTTCAACAACGATTGGGCGAAAGTGCCGGTCAAACAGTAAGCGACAGTATCTGCGTGCAGTTCGCCCGTTTCCCGAGGAAAGCCAGATGGACAAGTTGCGTGTCGGATATACGTGTTGCGCGCGGTTGAGTTTCGACGGCGACTTCGCAAGACAGATCTTCGAGCGTTCGCTCAAGAGCTTGTCGCAGATGGACGTGGAACTCATCCATGGGGCCGAACTGACCGTGACCGAAGAGGATGCCGAAGCCCTCGCCGAGCAGTTCCGCACGCAGAACGTGGACGTACTGGTCGTGCAATACGGCACCTTCGCGCTGGGAACGCTCATTCCCATTCTCGCCGACCGACTGTCGGTGCCTATCGTTCTCTGGGGAGTGCCCGAGCCCAGCCTCAACGATATCAAGCTCCGCTCGAACTCGTTCTGCGCCATCAATATGAACGCCCATACCCTCATGAGGCTCGGGCGCAAGTACGACTACATCTTCTGTTCTCCCGAAGAGGCCCCCGAAGCCCTGTCTCCCCTATTCCGCGTGATCCACTGCCTCCGGCGCCTTCGCCGTACACGCCTCGGTCTCGTGGGCTATCGCGTGCCCGGTTTCTACACCTCGACCTTCGACGAAATGGGCCTCCGGCAGTTGTTGGGCGTGGAGGTCCTTCATGTTACCTTGGCCGAGTTGTTCGACACGGCCCGGGCGATCGAGCCGGCACGCCGCCAGCAGGAAACCCAGGCAATCCTGGCCACATCCCAGGCGTGCCAAGTGACCGACGACGAACTTGACCAGGCCGGGGCTCTGATGCTGGCTTTTCACGATATCGCCGCCAGGAATCGTCTCGCCGGCTTCGCCGTGAAATGCTGGCCCGAGTTCTCCGCCCATTACGGCATCATGCCTTGCAGTACGATCAGCCGCCTCAACGACGTCGGCCTCACGACGGCGTGCGAGGGTGACATCTACGGTACGGTCAGCATGTTGATCGCCCAGTATCTCAGCGGTCGAAACGCCATGTTCGCCGACTTCATCGCTTTCGACGACCAGCGGAACGAAGGACTGGCCTGGCACTGCGGCTCCGCCCCGACCTGCCTTATGGCCAAGGGGGCCGGTAACACACTGGGCAAGCATCCCTCGGTCGAAGGCGGCGGAAAGCGGGGCGTCAACGTGAACTTCCCCATCGAGGGCCACGGCCCGGTAACCATGTGCCGCCTCGGTGTCGGGCCCCGCGGCCTTCGCCTGTTTCTCGTGGGCGGGCAGTCGGTACCCCCCAGTGCGCAACTGCCCGGCAACTGTTGGGCCCTGCGGTTCGACGCGCCCGTGCGCCGCGTGGTCGATGACGTCATCGGCGAGGGCCTCGAGCATCACACGGCCTTGGTCCACGCCGACATCCGCGACGATCTCCGCCGCCTGGCCCGGTGGCTGGACCTGGAAACGTTGGATGTCGATGCTCGTGCTGCGTCGACGAGCCCCTGAGCCAACCCGGGGGTTGAAAACCAAGGAGAATCGATGAACTACCGTGTTATCTGGAAACCCCGGCCCGGCCTGACCATGCTCTCGAAGCCGGGCGATGCCGGCATGCAGCACTTGAGCTTCGGAATGATCGCCCTGGAACCCGGCCAGACCCACAACCTGGCGGCCGCCGACCGGGAAACGGCTCTGGTATTGCTCAAGGGCGCGGCGGTCGTCAATGGCTGTGGCTTGGACCACGAGACAATCGGTCCGCGGGCCGACCTGTTCAACGACAAACCGTGGACCGTCATGGTCCCGGCCCAGGGCACCCTGGCAATCGAGGCCACGGCCGACTGCGAGATCGCCGTCTGCCAGGCGCCTTCCACAAAGCCTGGCCCGGCCTTCATCATCCCGCCCGACAAGGTCAAGGACGTCGCACTGGGCAAGCCCGGCTTCCAGCGGCGCGCCTTGATGATGGTCACCGAACAAACGCCGGCCGACTACCTCTTCATCGGCGAGGCGATCGTTCCGCCGGCCAACTGGGCCAGCTTCCCGCCGCATCGCCACGATGTCGACGACCTGCCTCACGAAGTCGACATGGAAGAAATCTACTACTTCCGCTTCGATCGGCCGCAGGGCTTCGGAATCCAGAAGATCTACACCGACAACCGTTCCTTCGACGAAACCTACACGGTCCAGGACCACCACACGGTGTTGATCCCCGAAGGCTACCATCCCGTGGCCACGGCACCGGGCTACACCATGTACTATCTGTGGATCATGGCCGGCAAGAACCGCCGCTTCCTCTCCCGTCCGGACCCCGATCATCGTTGGGTCGCAGAGGGTTGACATGGACGAACGGCTCCTCGGTATCGACATCGGCACCAGCGGCTGCAAGGTCACCGTGATTGACCGCTGCGGCGATATCGTCGACACGGCATCCGACGAGTTCGATAACCTGCATCCGCACCCGGGCTGGTCCGAACAAGACGCCGATGATTGGTACCGTGTGGCGTCCGCGCTCGTGCGCGCGATATTCGATCGTGGAAAGTGCCGGCCCGAGCAAGTCGCCGCGCTGGGCCTCGATGGCTCGACGCACAATGCCGTCTTAGCCGACGAGAACTTTCGCCCTTTGCGCCCGGCCATTATGTGGACCGATCAGCGAAGCGCCTCACAGGCCGCGCGGTTGGAGAAGGAATTCGGCCCGGCCATCTTTCGCATCGGCTATCAGATGCCGACGCCCACCTGGACGTTGCCCCAACTCGTCTGGATTGCCGAACACGATGCGGACTCGCTGCGGCGCACGGCGCACGTCCTCTTCACCAAGGACTACGTCCGCTACCGGCTGACGGATGTCTGGGCAACCGATCATATCGAAGCCCAGGGAAGCCTGCTATACGACATGGCCGGACGTTGCTGGTCCGAGGAACTCGCCAAACTGGCGGGAATCCCGACGAGCGTCCTGCCCCCTCTGGTCGAACCGACCGAGGTCGTTGGCGCCGTGACGAAGGCCGCTGCGGCCGAAACCGGCTTGAGGGTCGGCACGCCGGTGGTAGCCGGATGTTCCGACTCGGCTGTTGAGGCCTATGCGGCCGGCGCGATCCGCCCAGGCCAGATGGTCATCAAGGTGGCGACGGCTGGCAACGTCAACGTAATGACCGCCAAGCCCCACCCGCATCCGCGCACGCTGACCTATGGGCATGTCGTTCCCGGGCTTTGGTACACGGTGACGGCCACCAACACGGCCGCCTCGGCCGAACGTTGGTTTCGCGATGTCTTCTGCCGGCAGGAAGCCGAGCAAGCGGCCCGCACTGGCCAAAACGTCTACGCCCAAATGCACGACGCGGCCCGCCAGGTTCCACCCGGTTCCGAAGGGTTGTTCTTTCATCCCTACCTGCTGGGCGAGCGAAGTCCATACTGGGACCCCGATCTGCGTGCCAGCTTCCTGGGCGCCACGATGCGGCACGGCAAGCCCCACTTCGTCCGCGCGCTGCTCGAAGGCGTCGCCTACTCCCTCCGCGACTGTTACCGCACGATCGTAGACATGGGGTTGCCCGTCGACGAGATTCGGTTCGTCGGCGGCGGCAGCAAGAGCGATCTGTGGACACAGATCATCAGCGCCGTACTCGACCGACCCATTGTGCGCCCCGCCGGTCACGATTCCAGCTTCGGCGCGGCATTGCTAGCCGGCGTCGGCGTTGGAGCCTTTGCCGACCCGGTTCAAGCCGTCCAGCAGTGCGTCCGCGTTCGCGACGTCGTGTCGCCGGATCCGCAGGCCGCCGAAATCTATGCCCGACTCTTTCCAGTTTACGGCCGTATCCACGACGGTTTGGCTCCCATTTACGGGGAACTGTCGAAGTTGCTCCCCGAATCCGCTTGAGAGGTCTTGGCCATGCCGAATGGCGATTACTTGAACGAGTTCTTGTATACCGAGCTGGCCGATGTCGTAGGTCCGGAGAACGTGTCGACAAGCCAGGCCGACAAGATCGCCTATTCCTGCGACTACTATTGGGTCCCCGAACTTTGGATCGACCGGGGCTGCCGCTGCCCCGAGCCCGACATCGTGGTCCATCCCCGCACGGCCGACGAGGTCGCGCGCATCTGCCGCATCGCCAACAATCACAAGATCCCGCTGACCACCTGGGGCGGCGGTTCCGGCTCCCAGGGTGGCGCGCTGCCGATCCACGGCGGCATCGTGCTCGACACCAAGAAGCTCAACCGCATCCTGGAAATTGACAAGACGTCGCTCACCGTCACCGCCGAAACCGGCATCATCATGCAGCACCTCGAGTGGGCCTTGGAGCGGGAAGGCGTCGGGACGATGCACGAGCCCGCCTCGATCGGCTGCGCCACGCTCGGTGGATTCCTCGCCCATCGTGGCACCGGCGTCCTCTCCACCAAGTACGGAAAGATCGAAGACATGGTCATGGCGCTCGAGGCCGTGCTCACCGACGGCACCATCGTCAATACGCTGCCTGTTCCCCGCCACGCTTCCGGGCCCGACCTGAGCCAACTCTTCCTCGGCTCGGAAGGCACCTTCGGCGTGATGACCAAGGCCACGCTCAAGATCCATCCACTCCCCGAAGTCCGCCGTTTCCACGCCTTCGTCTTTCCCGATCTGCACACGGGCCTTGAGGCGGGCCGCCAACTGATGGCCCGTCGCCTGCGGCCTTGCGTCATCCGCCTGTACGACGAGGCCGAGACCCGCCGCCTCATCCGCCGTGTGCTGGGGATCGATAAGGACGGCGCCTACCTCGTCTTCGGTTTCGACGGCGACCGCGACCTCGTCGACCTCGAACTCTCGAAGGCCCTAAATACCTGCCGCGCGTTCCCGCACGAAGACCTCGGCCCCGACTTGGGCCAGGATTGGTGGGATCACCGCTACGACTTCTTCTTTCCCAACCACATGTTCCGCTTGCCCCAGGCCTTCGGCACACTCGACACGGTGGCCACCTTCGCCAACATCGAAAACGTCTACCGCGCCATGAAGCAGGTCGTCGAAGAGCAGTTTCCCATGGCCCGATACATTGGCCACTTCTCGCACTGGTACGAGTGGGGCTGCATGCTCTATGCCCGATTCATCATCGACGATCCGCCCGAAGATGCCCACGAAGCGGTCCAGCTTTACAACCGCGTCTGGGACGCCTGTTTGCGGGCTGCCATGCAGCAGGGGGGCTTGCTGAACGAGCATCACGGCATCGGCCTGAAACTCGGCCGCCTCATGAAGGAACTGTACGGCCCGGCCTATGGAGTTCTCGAAGCCGTCAAGCGATCGATCGATCCCAACAACATCATGAATCCCGGCAAGATGGGATTCGCCGCATTTCGTTGAATCAATAAGAGTCGAACGATGCTGATATCGGAACACGCAACCACCATCGACGCCTGCCGCTTCTGCTTCATGTGCCGGCACGTCTGCACCGCCGGTGTGGTCAGCGGCCGCGAATCCGACATACCCCGCGGCAAAGGCCTGATCCTCTACAAGATTCTCAGCGACCGCGCCGAGTACACTCCGGACCTGGTCGATGCGCTGTACCGCTGCTGCATGTGCGGCCTGTGCGAGACCTGGTGTAAGGCCAGCTGCCATCCGCCCGATTTCATCCTGGCCGCGCGTGCCGATATCGTGACCCAAGGCAAGGAACCGGCGACGGTCCGCCAGGTCAAAGACCGTCTTCTCCAAACCGGCAACCCCTTTGGCCTTCCCGCGGAAGACCGATTCCAGCAATTCAGCAGCCCCGACCTGTTTCGTCCCCAGGCCGACGTCGTCTACTACATGGGATGCGACACGGCCTACCATCAGCCGCAAATCGCCAGCGCGTTCCTCAAACTCCTCGGCGCGGCGCATGCCGACTTCACGCTCCTTCGCAACGAGCGATCCACCGGCAAGCCCCTGTCGCTGCTCGGTTATCGCGACGAAGCGCGCGCGATGGCCGCACAGCTTGCAGCCGAAATCCAAGCAGCGCGGCCCAAGCTGCTCGTGACTGCGTGCCCCAGCGCGTACGACGCCTTCACGGCCGACTATCCCGCCATGGGAATCGACCTCGGCGGCATCGAAATCCTGCACGCCGTCCAGTACATCGATCGTCTGATCGAACAGGGGACGATCGTTCCTCGCAAGCAGGTCGATGCAGCGGTCACTCTCTTGGACGGCACATACCTGGGACGCAAGCATTCCGTCTACGATCCGCCGCGACGGATCCTCGGTCGAGTCCCCGGCTTGACCCTCAGGGAAATGCCATGGACGCACTCCCTGGCCTATTCCTGTGGCGAGCCCGGCGGAGTCTTCCACCTGCTTCATCCGGAACTCAGCCACCGAATGGCCGCACGCGTGTTGCAGGAGGCCGCGACCACCGGCGCCGACGCCCTGATTACAACCTGTCCCGCCACCCTGACGCTGCTCCAACACGCCAACTGCACGAACCTGTTCGTGCGCGATATCGTCGAGGTCGTCGCCGACTCGGTGGCTGGCCACTCGACCGAGCATCCAACCTGACCGAAGGAGTACGAAACATGGAACAAGTCGTCGCTCCGCTATGCGTGATGGGTTTGGGCCTGTGCTTCTCGCTCTGGGGAACCATCAGCGTAAAGCTCATACCCCGACTGGGCATCGACAAGGGCCAGTTCGGCACACTCATCTCCTTGTTTATGGGCTCCTGCCTGCTCCTGTCGCTTGTCATGGGCGTGGTTCTCGACAGCGTGGGCTACATGCCGGTGGCCGTATTCGGCTTCGCGATGACCTCCGTCTGCCTCTTCCTGCTCGCCTACGCCCGGACCTTCCCGGTCGTGCTCGGAGCTTGTGTACTGCTGGGCGCTGGGGCCATGGCGCTGAATACGGCCGGCAACACTCTGGCCACGCTCGTCTTCTTCCAGGGGAAGAATCCGGCCGCCGCAAGCAATCTGACCAATGTCTTCTTCGGGGCGGGCATTCTGCTAACGCCCCTGGTCATGAGTTTCCTCTTTCGGAGGACGACCTACGAGCGAACCGTTTCCCTCATGGCAGTCGTTGTGTTGTTGCCCATAGCGGTGGCGGTTGTGGCAACCTATCCGAAAAGCAACGCCGCCTTCGCCTTCTCCAACGCCGTCGCCTTGCTGCGCGAGCCGGGCATATGGATGGGCGGCCTGGTTCTCTTCTGTTGTTTCAGCTTGGATACGACCCTCAAGAGCTGGCTGCCGTCGTTCGGCAAAGAGGTCATTTGCCAGGCACATCCGGAGCGCGAGGTGAGCGTCGTCGACGCCTCCGCCCTCCGCTTGCTCGTCTGGTTCGCGGCCGGAATGATGCTAAGCCGGTTTCTGGCAAGCAATGTTCCATTCATCACCGAGTACGGTGTGTGGTTCGTTTCTGCCGCAGGAGTGGCCTCCGGGATCGTCGTGCTGACTATGATCCGAACCACCAGTCCCACCCAGGTCATCGTCCTGACGGCCATGGCAGGCTTCATCTTCGGGCTCTCGTTCCCAACCACCTTGGGCGTCACCTTCGCCAAGTTCCCCAAGGAGGTCCGCGGCAGCGTGTTCGGAATTATCTTTGCCGTCGGCTTGCTCGGTTCGGTGATTATGCCCAAGGCGATCGGCAACGTGGCCAAGGGCTCCACGGTTCAGAAGAGCCTCAAGCTCCTCTTGCCCCTGTGCGTCCTCCAAGTCATCTTGGCCATTGTGCTCGGCAAGATCTGATCCAGAGCGAGCCACGCTGCAAGATTGACTTGCTTGCCGTCTCGCCGCTTCAAGGAGCGTTGCCTTGACACCCGCCGCGTACCAACCGATCGACGACCAACTGCCGGAAGCGAGGCGAGAGATTCGCGAAGTACGCAGTGAACCCCGTTACCCGCACCACCAGGTCGGGATACCGCGACGGATCCTTGTGCGCCGCCAACACCTGCTCGGCATCGACAATGTTGATATTGAAGAGCGTCCCGCCCAGATCGAAATGGGTCGTGATGAGGCTGATGATCGCTTCCACGGCGTCGTCGGCCTGCACGATGCACGGGTCGAGCTCCAATTGAATGGGAGCCGTGTTTCCATAACCCGGCTGGATCGCCGCAATCGCCCGGACCATGGCCGTGGCCGCTCCATCGTCGCGGAATCCGGGCCGTGGATTGGCACCATGCGAGATCGGTTCACCTGCGCGACGGCCGTCAGGCGTCGCCCCCAGTTGCTCGCCCAGTCGCAGCGTATCGGCCCAGGAAAACCAGCCGGGAATCATCCGTCGTCCTCCGGGCGTCGGCCTCTCCGTCACCAACCGCGTCCATAACTGCGAGACCTTCAGCGCCCAGCGATCGCCGAGCGAGTCCCCCTCTCCGTAATGAGGCGACGTCGACATCATCAGCCGCACCCGCTCGCCGTGCGTGCCCTGGTAATCGTTGCGGATCTCGTCGGCCAGTTCGTTCCACGTAATCCGTTGCTGCTCTTCCACGCGCTGCTGAAGCGCAGCCAACGAATCGGCCACGTTGGCCAGGCCGGCCCCGTCGACGCAAATGTTGTACAGGTCGACACCGCCGTTGGTCACGTTCAAGCCACGCTCGATCGGGCCGTGCGTGAGAAGGTTCAGAACCAGTTCCGGCTCGTTCAGATGCTGATGATCCAACTGCACATCGATCCCTCGCGCCGTGCACAACACGGCTCGGCGCAAGTGCGTCTCGAACCGTTTCCAGAGCGCGTCGACCGAGGGGCTGGCGTCGTCCGCCATCATCTCGTCGAAGGCCACCATGAAGACCTTGGCCACGTTGATCTTCACGGTGTCGTTCATCGTATATTCCAACCCGGGCAGCGCCATCCAGTTACACCCCACGGCGATCCGCTGCCGCGCCAACTCGGCCGAATAACCGTTGCGCATGAAGCCCGCGACCAGCGCCTTGTCGCCGGAGAATCGCGGCCACGCCTTGCGGTCTTCGAACAGATACTCGACGCCCTTGCGCAATAAACGTGGATCTAGCCCGTCGTGCACCCGAATCGTCAGATTGCACGTCGACTTGAGACGATGGGCTGCTTCCAGAATCAGAAACGAAAGATCGCTCGTTTGATCGTGCCCGTCGGGAGCCGGACCGCCCAGCTGATAGTAGTGCGTATCGTTCAACAACAAGCACGCTAACAGGAAGATCGCATCCTCGGTGTCGATGCGCCCCTCGCGGCGATCCCCCTCGTAGTACGGCCGCAGCAATTCGTCGATCTGCCCACCGGCACCATCGCGGTTATAGGTCCTCGAAGCCATGTTGAACCACGCAATCCATTGGCAGGCTTCGCGCAGCGTGCGCGGGGGGCCGTTAATCACCCAGCGGTTCACCTCCGCCATCTCCCGCAGGTTGGCCTGCAACGCCGGATCGGTTTGCCCGGCGGCAGCCGCCTCAATCGCATCGACAGTGCGACCGATCCAGCCCTGGATCGCCAAGATGACGCGCTCCTCGGCGCCGAAGAACTCCGCTTTGTCCGCTCCATGTTCAGCCCGCCATTGGCGAACCTTGGCCAGCAGACCGCCCCAACCCAACTCCAGGCCGATCCGGTAGTCGGGCGCGAAGTGAGCGTCGTTGCCGATGCCCGAAATGATGCCGTAGCGCTCCTGATCCGGCTTCAGGTCCGAGTAATCCAGCTCGGGCGGCCAGTTGCACGCGCGCATGCGATTCAACAGCACCATGTAGCGTCCGGCCAGCGCGTCCCTCGGATCGACGTATACCGGCAGACGTTCCAGCAAGTCGCAGAAATTATCCGCCCAGCCCTGCAACCCGTAGAACGACCCGTTGGGATGATTCGGCTTCGGCTGCCACCTGAAGTCCTCCGGCGGCAACACCATGCCGTAGTCGTCCTCGTTCATGTAACCGAGCCGCCGTAGTTTCTCCTCGGTCTGCTCTTCTTTGCGCTTGCGAAGATGTTCCAGACAAGAGGCGTAGTCGAGTCGATCGTGCACCGAGAGTGCCATGAAAAGAGTACCCATGATTAGGAAGAGGATTGGTGCGCACGACTTGCATCTGTACTTCGGAAAGTCGTGCCGGCCACTTTCACCGCGAAGTTAGGCCGTTTGGCCCCAGTTGCCAGCGAGTCCAACTCGGCCGCCGTGGGCGCTTGGAATTCCGGTCGTGGATCGTCCAGTCCCAAGGAAGCGTACTTCCCGGTACCCAGCGGATGATACGGCAGAAGCTCGTATTGCCGTACGCTCGGCAGCGTTGCCAAAAAGTCGGCGATCGCCCCAATCTGCTCCGGCCGATCGTTGAAGCCGACAATCACCGGCGTGCGGATCACCAACTCCTGTCCCAGCGCATCCAGTCGCCGAAGGTTCTCCAGTGTGAGCGCGTTCGATGCGCCGGTCGAAGCTCGATGCGCCGCGTCATCCATCGTCTTGATATCGACCATGAACAGGTCCACCAGCGGAACCAGCGGATTGACGACATTCCACGACACCGCCAAATTCGTCTCGATCGCCGTGTGGACTCCTTCACGCCGGCAAAGCTCCAGAATCTCCCGCGTGAACTCGGCTTGCACGAGCGGCTCGCCGCCCGAAATCGTTACCCCGCCCGTCGACTTGTAGAACGCCCGATCGGTGAGGACCTCGACCACGACCGATTCGGCAGTGCGCGTTTCGCCGACCCGCACTAGCGCCTTCGCGTAGCACGTCTCGACGCACTCACCGCACACCACGCATCGCTCACGATGATAGACGTGCCCCGTGCCAGCAAACTCGTGAGCCGCCTCGCGGCACGCGTCCGCACAGGCCTGGCATCCGATGCAGCGCTCGGGAAATACCTGGATTTCCGGTTGCCGGCGGTAGGTCTCCGGATTGTGGCACCAAGGGCAGTGCATCTGGCAGCCCTTCAGAAACACCATGGTGCGAATCCCGGGCCCATCGTGGACCGAGAATCGTTGAATGTGGGTGACGACGCCGCTTGTCACAAACGTTCTCCAGGTCGATCACGGTTGAAAACAGGCCGGCACCGGGCTGTGCTCGGCCGACCGTTGCGGCAGCATCACGCCAGCGCCTTCCTTCGCCGCGCGGATCGCCGCATCGAGAACTTCCTGCGTGTCGCGGCACACCGTGGGCCGGCACAGGGGATGAAACTCGCTGTGCGTTTCCAATGCCCACAGGAAGTGCGCCGTTCCGTTGGCCAGGTGCCGTGCCGGCGTCGGGGGTGTGATCTCCACGCTGGTTGGCCGTTCTTTGGTAGTCACCCACAAACGCCCGCCCCGACCGGGCCCCACGGTAACCGAACCGTTCGCTCCCCAAATTGTGGCCAGATAACCGGTCAGCGGCTGCCCGACCTGCCCCCACGCCCCTTCGGCCGTCGCAATCGCGCGAGGATATCGCATCACCACAATGGCGTTGTCTTCCACGGGCAAGGGAGGCTCGTACCAATACCCAACTGTGGCCGACACACACTCCGGACGCCCCAGCAGAACCTGGGCCATGTTGATCCCGTACGAACACAGGTCCACCAGCGCTCCGGCACCGTTGCGCTTCGGATCGAGGATCCATTCCTCAAAGTAACTCGAACACTCGGCCTCCGGGCCACCGTGGGCCGCGCGATGAGTGAGTTGCCAGATCCGGCCGAACTCGCCGCGTGTGGCGATCTCCAACGCAGCTTGCACCTGCGGTCGCCAAACCACCGGCCAGTTGACCATCAACCGCACGCCCGCCGCAGTCGCCGCCGCCAGCAGTCGTTCGGCGCCTTCGAGGGTGGCGGCCATCGGCTTCTCGACCATCACGTGCAGGCCATGCTCGGCAGCGCAGATTCCCACGTCCACACCTTGGGCGTTGTCGCAAAACACGTACATCACGTCGAGCGACTCGCGATCCACCATCTCGCGGTAATCCACGTAAGCCGCGCAACCATGCTGCTGCACCGCGCGATCCCGCAGCGGCTCGTTCGGATCGGCCACCGCCACCAGTTGCCCGATGTCCGATGCAGCCACATTCTCCAGGTTGCCCCAAACGTGGTCGTGGGTCAGCCCCGCCACGCCGATGCGATACTGTTTCGTCATGATTAACTCACCCGATGCAATAGCGTTCATCCAAGTCGCGCTGATACTCACGAAGCCGGCCCGTGAGCACTTCCTCGATCTCCACGCGTCGTCCGGCCCGGGCAGACTCGAGCGCCGCAAACGCGCACGCCAGG
The DNA here is from genome assembly GCA_963674835.2 of Thermoguttaceae bacterium. Classification (GTDB taxonomy): domain Bacteria; phylum Planctomycetota; class Planctomycetia; order Pirellulales; family Thermoguttaceae. The sequence goes on along the minus strand of CAXXKC010000003.1, from coordinate 2,468,756 downwards.
CTGGCCAAAGCATCCCGCCCACTGGCCTCCGGCGGACGACGCTCCCGCACCGCCTGTAGCCAGTCGTACTGAGCCAAGGCAAACGGATCGCTCAGTCCCAAAGGAAAGTCCCGCGCCTTGCGTTCCGCAGGACACTCCCGTTCATAGAGCTCGTCCAGCCTGACCGTCGCGCCATCCTCAAGCGTTACCTCATCACCCGAAACTCGCCCGGCCGACCCGTAATAAGCGTCACCAGTCCCAAATAGGGTTCCACCGCCGCGGCCGGCCCAACTCGCCGTCAACTCACCGGTTGCTCCGTCGTCCGTACTGAACGAAGCGTACACAGTGTCGTCTGCGTCGCATTCGACCCGCTCGGTCAGGCCGCCCTGCTCGTCGTGACCCCATCGAACCGGCTCGACGATCGCCGTCCGGGCCTGAATGTCGCGGATCTCCCCGGCCAGGTGGCGCACCAGGTCGAAACGATGCACCCCCACGTCCAACGCGATTCCACCCGCCTCGATCCGCCGATGACGCCACGGCGTGTCGGCCACGACGCGGTCGGGCGCCCAACGCGCCCCCACACTGCCCATCAGCACGATCTGTGGCCGACCGATGCGGCCTGCCTCGAACAGCCACCGCAAATGTCGCGACCGGGCCATGAACCGACCGCTCTGAAACACGCCCGCGATTCGCTGCCGCGCTTCGGCCAGTTCGCACATTCGCCGCCCGCCCTGAACCGTGACGGCCATCGGCTTCTCCGTAAGCAAATCCTTGTCCGACGCCAGCGCAGCCTCGGCCACCTCGTGATGCAAGGCGTGGCTGGTGAAATCGTTGACGGCCGTGATCGGCGCCTCGGCAACCATGCGGCGAAAATCGGTGTAGACCCGCACATCGACATCGTCCTGGAAGTCCGACACATACTCGTCGGCCACGGCCAGCGGATCCCCGGCAAAATGGCTCACCGCCGCACGCTGCGGCGGCCCTTCGCCCCGGCGCACGTACATCCGGGCTTCGTCTTCCGAGAGAGAGCACAGCGCCGTAATGCGGAAGTCATCCACGCCCGCCTCGCGCAGCAGCCGATAGCCGCGCAGATGCGCCGCCATGATTCGTCCACAACCCACGATGCCTATCTGTATCATTTAGCCGAGCCTATTGCCGATTCGTGAAGGGTCAGGTTTCGAAGAACAATGTGAATGCCAGCACGCAAAGTGTCAGGATGCCACAAGGAATCGCGAAGATGACCCGCCAGCGGTAACCGTTCTGCGTACGAAGACGATCGAGCACGAAACCGGTAAGCTGCGTACCCACGAAAAGCCCCGCACCGAGCGTAACCACCGTGTACAACGACTGAGCCGAGCCTCGCAATTCCTTCGGGGCGATCGAATTCACATAGATGACGGCCGCGTCCAGAAAGAACGCAAACGCCAAGCCATGCAACCCCATCGCCGCCACGACCAACCAGCGAGGGCGTCCTGCCAGATACACGGCATACAGCAACACCCAGAAGCCCACACCGAGCGTCAGCGTAACCTGGTACCCCAGTTTCGGCAGCACGAACGGCAGCACCTGCGCCATGGCCAAAATCTCCGCGATCTGAGCCACGGTCATGATCGCCGGCACGGAGGCCGTACGGAAGCCAATGTCCTCCAGGAACCGAGATGTGCCCATGTAATAGAACTGAAGCTGCGACGTGACGACGAACGAGACGATCAGGAATGTCAGAACTCTCGCATCGGCAAGCACGGCCAGGCCCTCCGTCCACGGCGGACGACCGGTCGACGGGGGCGTGTGAGGCAAACAGAATGCGCAGAACGCGGCCATCATCAGCGAGAGAATACCGGCCAGCAGCAACGCGTCACTGCCGTGTTGCAGACTACGGCCCGATCGGCGCCACCCAGCCAGAGTCCAGCCGGCCAGCACCCAGGAGATGGACCCCCAAACGCGAACCCAGAAGAAATCCGACTCGGGACTGTCCATGTGCGAGAAGGCCAACGAGTTGACCAGTGCCAGCGTCGGTGCGAAACACAGAGCGTGGATCGACATCAACAGTAGCAATCGCGGAAAGCGGCTCGACCACGCTGCCAGCACCAAAGCCACTCCGCTAACCAGGTGCGCGCCGGAAAGCACCCACTGGGTGGGCAGCCATCGATCAACCACCAACCCCGCCGCCAAAGGCGCGATAATACACGCCAACGGAACGACACCATAGATCCACCCGACCTGTTTGCCCGTCATGCCCAGAGGCCCCAACAGCCGTGCCGAGAGCACGGGCGCCCAGGCTCCGCGGATCGCGAACTCCAGGAACATCATCGTGCTGAGTGCCAGATAGATCGGCCAGCTCACGCCGAGCCCCCTTTGACGCCGGATCCAGCGTCATCCTTCACGCCGTGAAACACACCGTGCAGAAAGGCCAGATTCTCGCGGTAACAGTCGACCACATCGCGCCCGTTCACGCGCGCCGACTCGATCACCAACCAGCCCCGATAGCCGATGGCCTCGATGGCCTTGCGCACTCGCACGAAATCCACGTCCCCGTGGCCTAGCAGGCAACCCTTTTCCTTCATGTGGAGCTGGCAGATTCGGTCGCCCAGTTGCGGGATCTCCTTGTAGATGTCGTACCCCCGGCGAAGCATGTTCGAGACGTCGTAATACACCCGCACGGCCTCCGAACCGACCCGGTCGAGAATTCGCAGGTGATCGTCGGCACCAAGCGCGGTCTCGAGCCCCAGCACGACTCCCGCCTTCTCGGCCTTCGGAGCGACCCGCTTCAGCCGCTGGATCACGGCAGTCTGCAGCGAGTCGTTGCCCTTGATCTCGCCTTCCATGAAGAAGGGCAGCAGAATCACGTGAACCCCCAGCCGCTTCATCACGTCAATCGAGTCGGTGACCCAGCCTTCCGCCCGCGGGTCGGTGGCGTACGGCACGTGGTTCATCTCCCCGATCGCCAGCGACGAGATCTCCACGTTGCGACGCTTGGCCTCCGCCAGATACTGCTGGCGAACCTCCTCGCTTCGCAGATTGTTCTGCGAACCGCTTCTGAAGCTGACTTCCACGCCATCCAACCCAATCTGCTCGGCCAATTCCAACGCCGTGATCTGTCCCGCCTTCCCCAGAGACCAATCACACGCGCCGATGCGGAATCCCCGCCCTTCGTCGGCCAGCAGCGCCCCCGACCCTGGCGTCAGAAACACTCGGGCGCCGACACCAGCCAACGCGCCTGCCCTGGCCAGAAGCGTGCGTCGAGAGATCCGATCTGTCATCGTGCTACCTCGCAATGTCTACTTTCCCGTCGGTACCGTTACACGGATGTTTCGATACGCGACCGGCCCGTGATCGCCCTGCAGCATGATCGGTCCTGTCGGCACTTCCTTCTTCGTCAGCCCGCCGGGCGTCACATCCTTTACCTCAAGCCCTTCGTGAATCACTTGGCCATTGAGCACGACCTTCACGAACCGCGCGTTGGCCACCTTCTTCCCGTCTTGAAACCGCGGAGCGCGGAAATCGATCGACAACGATTGCCACTCTCCTGGCTTCTTTGCGGCATTCACTCGGGCCGCAGCCACCTTGTAGACCGCGCCCAGGTCCTGGAAGGTCAGTTTCTCCTGGCCATAGTTGTCTTCGATCTGCAGCTCGTATTCTCCCATCACGTACACTCCCGAGTTGCCTCCCTCGGGGACCATGAACTCCATCTCTATCGTGCAGTCGCCGAACTTCTGTTGGGTGTAGATGTCCACCGCCCGCGCTTCCCTGGTCCGCGGCTTCGGCACGGCGTCGTTTACCAACGCTCCTCCCGACGCTCCTGGCGGCGACACCACCAGCCGACGCGCATCGTGCGGATCCAACTGGGGCAGCCCCACCATCCATTTGCTCTTTTCCTTGGGCTCTACGGCGATCCAGCCATCGAGATTGTGCCCATTGAAAACGACGATCGTTTTGCTCTCCTGCGCGCGGGCTCGTCCGCCCTCAAACGCGCCCAGCAGGACCGAACCCAACGTCAATACACTCATCCACTTCCACAGCATCGATCATGTCCCTCCCTACTGAGTCCTGCATTTCCAAGGTGCGTCGAGCGGCAGCCAGGGCCCCGAATTCCACCCTTTTCGGCCGGTATCCGGGATGAATCGCGATCATTGGCCGCGCCGGCATCAACAATTCTCGATGAGCACGGGCAGTCGCTGTCGCATGCCGCTCGGCCTGTCCGTCGTGGTCTTATTGACTCGACTTTTGCACTTATTGTGCTAGCAGTAGTGGCTTTCTAGAAAAAGGGCGAGCCTCTGCCAGAATGGTTTGAATGGACAAACACAAACCGTCTGACAAGGAGGACTCGCCATGATCATCGTACCCTCAGTCTTGGATATTTTGCAGGCATTGGCCGGAAAGATGACGTCCCCCAGCCGGCAAACATTTGTGCGAATTGCAGCGGGATGGCTGTTGGCCCAACACCGAACCGTGACGAGCATGCTTCGGGCAGTTCCTCAAGTACTCCCCAAACACTGGTCGTGTTTCCATCGTTTCTTCTCCCACGCGCATTGGTCGCTGGATGCGCTGGGGCTGTCCCTGGTGCCCTGGATGGAGCCCTTCCTGGGAAAGACCATCTTCTTGGTTGTCGATGACACGCTGGCGCGGAAGCGAGGCAAGAAGATCTATGGGGTGGGTTGGCACCATGACCCGTTGTTGAAGAACGTCAAGGCGGTGACCAGTTGGGGACATAGTTGGGTCATCTTGGGAGTTGTCGTGCGGTTTCCTCAACTGACGGATCGCTGCTTCTGCCTGCCGATTCTCTTTCGCCTGTACCTCAACCAGGCGAAAGCCGCCCAACACCGTCGCGTCCACCGCACGCGTCCGGAACTGGCCCTGCAACTGGTACAGTTGCTGTGCCGATCCTATCCCACTCGCCGGTTTCACCTGCTGGGAGATGCCGCCTACAGCGGATGGACGTTGCGCGACGGGCTGCCGAGCAATTGCGAACTGACCAGCTACCTGCGTTTGGATGCGCGGCTGTATGCTCCCCCACCTCCGCGACTTCCTGGCAAGGGGCGGCCCCGGAAGCGAGGCGAACGTTTGCCTACCCCTGCGACCCTGCTGGAGGGGCGTGCGCGGCGTGTGACGGTCGATCTTTATGGTCGCCACGATACGATTCGCCTGGTCGATATTGTAGCGCACACCTTTCACCATCCTAACCGCCCAATTCGCGTCGTGGCCATCGACTCGCTCCAAGGGAAACGGGGACGGCAGGCCTTCTTTTCGACCGTGGCTGAAGCGTCGGCCGAAGAGATCCTGGGCTGGTACAGCCTCCGCTGGACCATCGAGGTCACTTTTGAGAGTGCCAAGGGCCACTTGGGATTCGAAGAACCACCGAGTTGGTCGCGACGAAGTGTCGAGCGCACGGCCCCTCTGGCCATGCTCTTGTATGGCGTTGTCGTCCTCTGGTTCGCCACCGTCGGATATCGCCATGCGCATCTTCCGCACCATCCGTGGTATCCTCAGAAGGCAACCTACTCCTTCGCCGATATGCTGGGGACCTTGCGCCACGAAAATCTCCGCTACACGATTTTCTCGCTACCAGTTTCCAAGCACGATCAACGAAAAATCCTCGATGCCCTACAAAACACCGCGGCCGTTGCCGCCTAAAAGTGCAAAAGTCGAGTTATTGACCGTCGCACAAGTAGTGAGTGATGCCAGGGCGAGCAACGAGAGCCCGGCATTCGTAGTGTTTTCGTGAGCGACCAGCCTGCTACCTCTGCGACTCTCATTAAAAGCCCCTCGTGTCATACGAACTTGGTGATACCGGGCATGGCCACCGGGTACTTTCCGTCGGGGCCCGGCAGAATCGGCGGCGGCGAGTCGAACGCATAACGCTCCGGCGACAGGTCCAGTTTCGATGCCTTCATCTGCTCCCAAGTAATCTCTTGGCCTGTATAACCGGCAGTCCGCCCCAGGATCGCCATTAGCGTGCTCTGGCACATGTACTCGCCGTTGTTGATGGGTGTGCCCGCGCGAATCGCGGCGAACATCTCGTCATGCTCGACTTGGTGCATGGTCCGACCATCCTTGGCGTAACTCTGCGCGCCGACGCGACCCAGGTTCCCGGTCCCGTCGCTAAAGGCCCAATTCGTCTCGCCCTCGATGCGACCCTTCTGCAAGTCGCATTTCCCCTTGGTTCCCAGCAGCACTTCGGAATAGTCATTGAAGCAGCCCGGCTGCTGTCGGGCGAACGCGTACATTCGCGTGCCGTTGTCGTATTCGTAGACCATGGCATGGTGGTCGTAAATGTTGCCGTACATCGGATCCGTGCGAACCTGCCGCCCGCTGAGGGCCCAAGCCTTCTTCGGCGGCTTATCTCGCATGGCCCACGAGCACTTGTCGATCCCGTGGACCTGTTGTTCCACGTTGTGATCCCCCGATAACCAAGTGAAGTAGTACCAGTTGCGCATCTGGAATTCCATCTCGGTCCACTCCGGCTTGTGACCACGGTGCCAGAGGCCGCCAAGATTGCGGGTGCACTGCACGGCCACGATGTCGCCGATCGCCCCATCGTGAACTCGCTTGACGGCCTCGCGGATCACCGCGTTGTAACGCCAGCAGAGGCCCGAGACCACGGAAAGGTTCTTCTTTCGGGCCACTTCACAGGTCGCCAGCACGCTCCGCACACCGGTCGCGTCGACGCCCACCGGCTTTTCGACAAACACGTGCTTGCCCGCCTCGATGGCGGCCGCCAGGTGCAACGGTCGGAAGTTCGGCGGCGTGGCCAACAACACCGCGTCTACTCCGCTCGCAATCAGTTCCTTGTAGGCGTCGAAACCCACGAAACACCGCGCGGGATCCACATCGACTTGGTCTGGACTCCGCTCCTTGAGGGCCTTCAAGGACGAGTCGAGACGATCGGCGAATGCGTCGGCCAGGGCCACCAGACGTACGCCCGGATCGGCCCTCACGGCATTCCAGGCGGCCCCAGTTCCTCGGCTGCCGCAGCCGACCAGGCCGACCTTCAGAATGTCGCTGCCGGCCGCGTGGGCTCCGCGATGCATGGCCAGAACGCTTCCGGCCGTGGCGGCCGTGGTGAACAGGAAGTGGCGACGCGAAATGCTCATGATGTCCTCCCGGAGACTGGGGTACGCCCGGAACAGCAGGTGTTCGAGAACCATTCGATGATGCACACAAGCGACGGTCCGAATCGGGCCAATCGACACCCGCCGCACGGCGGCATCGCCGGACCACCTTCCCGGATTGTCACACGAGCACCAAACGGAGGTCAATGAGCCAATGCGCAAAAAATGTAAGAGTTTGCGACGCACCCCTATGGAGGTTATCATTTCCAGTGGAACAGACGGCACTCGCCATCATTCGCCCCTCTTTGCCGAGAATGCTCCATAGTGGGCTAGGTGACACAACAGCCCGCCTCGCCAAGCCGAACGCGGACGGGAGATCACGCTATGCGAAATCCAAACCGCCAACCTGGCAAATCGCCTAGCAGTATGCCGGCCCAAAAAGCCCCGCTGCACGTAGCCGTGCTGGTCGATACGGCCACGGGCTGGGGACGCCGCTTGGTTCGCGGTATCGTCAACTATGCCAGGCATGCTCCCTGGCGTTTGTGGGTGAAGTCGGGCGGACAGGACGCGCCACTCTGGTTGCCGCCGGGCTGGAATGGCGACGGGATCATTGCCCGCATCGGCACGCGTGCCGCAGCCCGGCGCGTCGGCGCAGCCGGCGTGCCCGTGATCAACATCTCCGCCATCGAATTGCCCGGTGTCGATTTTCCCCGCGTGGCCACCGATCTCACAGCGGCTGGCCGCATGGCCGCCGAACACCTCTCGGATCGCGGCTTCGTTCATTTCGCCTATTATGGACTGGCGAATCGCTCCTACGTCGAGCGGCACTATGCCGGCTTCGCCGAATCAATCTCCGCAATCTGCGACGACTGCCCTTTCTATGGCACGACGTCCGACGCGGGGGCCGGCGCGCGTACGGCATGGAGCAAACGTCAGCGAGGCCTTTCCCGCTGGCTCAAGACCCTCGCCAAGCCGGTGGGCATCGTCGCATGGACCACGGAGTTGGGACGCGAACTGATCCATGCTTGCCAGCGCGACGGCCTCCTGGTACCCGAACAGGTGGCCGTGCTCGCGGCCGACAACGACGACCTTCTCTGCGAGGCCAGCAGTCCTTCGCTCTCCGGCATTGCGCTCACCTCCGAACGCATCGGCTTCGAAGCGGCCAAGTTGCTGGACCGGCTGATGCACGGTGCCCGACCACCCAAGGGTCCACATCTTCTCGAACCGACGGGCGTGGTCACTCGGCAATCGACCGATACGCTGGCCGTCGACGATCGCGACCTCGCACGCGCCGTGGCCTTCATCCGCAACCACGCCACCGATCCGATCCACGTCCAAGACGTGCTCCGCGAAGTCCCCGTCTCGCGACGCTGGCTCGAGCGCCGTTTCCGCGAAGTGCTAGGCCGCGGGCCGTCCGCCGAAATCCGCCGCGTGCGTCTGGCCCGTGCGAAACGTCTCCTTGCCGAAACCGAGATGCCGGTGCCCGAAGTCGCCCGCCTGGCTGGCTTTGGCTCTCGTGAATACCTGGCTTCCGTTTTCAAATCCGAACTCGGCCTCAGCCCCCGTCAGTACCGCAATCGAACCCAACCGCGACGGTGAATCCACGAGCTCACATACGCGCCGGCCTCCTTCCCAACGAGCCAGTGGTACGACTCCCTGTCCTTCATGCACCGATGGCTGCAACAAATCTGATCGTGCCCTGCGGTCTATTCCAGCGGATACCCGACCCGTCGGGCAACACCTCGGCCTTCGACTCCGGATTGACCGACTTGATCTTCAGGCCGCCGGGCAATCGAACGTGCAAAACCGACCACGCCGCCGTCGAATCGGCTGCAAAGTGCACCTCGCCGGCAACCGTAGCATGCGCCGCGTCATACTGCATCCGGTAAGCAACTGGGCCGAAATGCGTACACGCATCGTCAACACCGACCGGCCGACCCGACGCAAGCCACTCCCTCGCCGTACCCAACGCAAGGTCGAGCCCGCCGCCGTTCTCCATTACCAGCATGTCCCGCATGGCTCGCACGACCGCCACGGGCGTGAACAGATGCTGCCGATCACCCGTGCAGTTCGCCGCCCCAGGCTCCTGGCCGCGTTCCTCACACCACGTATATAGCGGCGTCGCGTGATTCAAGGTCGCATACAGGTACTTTGCGGCAATGTCGCCTTCTCCGCGGACGAGGTGCGCCTCGGCCAGGTTGTCCAACGCAATGGCTACCCAGAGGCCATCCGCCTGCCAACCGAGATGCAGAGGCAAACCACCCTTGCTCAAATTCGCTTCGAGCTGCTGCAACGTGCCCGTGACCAATTCATGGTCGGGCGGGACGAGCCGGCACGGAAACAGGATGTTCAGTGCGCCCCAGTGGCTGCCGCACGTTTTGCCCGGCGTTCCCGGAATCCAACGCCGGCCGGCCTCTCGAATCGAACCGCGGTCGAGCGAAGCCATCAGGTCGGCATACGCTTGCTCGTAGATCTTCTTCAATTCCGGAAGATCACCGGTCTTGCCGAGAATCTCGGCCGCTTCGATGGTACACCGATCGGCGTATACCGACCAGATGTTGTGCGGATAGAAGATGCCGTACAAGTCCCCATCGTCATTGAGCCCGCAGTCGCCAAATCCACGCGGCATCAGGCCATATGTCACCGGTCGCTCTCCCTCGGTCGGCCGCATCGTGGCACGCTGGTGTTCCTGCCATCGGGAGCTGGCCAGCATGCGTGGATACATTTCCGCCAGGAACTGCTTGTCGCGAGTCAACCGGTAATGCTCCATGATCATCCAGGTCTTGAAGCCCGAGGCGAACCACATCAGCCGTGCCCAACCTCTGTAGTCGATCCAGTTGCCATCCGACTCCTGGGCGTCCAACGACGCCTTGAAACCGGCCAGGGCCTCTTCATGCAGATTGTTCTGGTCCAGAGCCACGGCAACCACGCCCGCCTCGCCGGAGCTGGCCGCACGATAAACCTCAGTACCTGGAACGCCGCCGACGTAGCCGTTCACCAATGGCTCCCGCATGATGAACAGATCGCCAAGGCAAGCCAGATACGCGTTCGACACCGCCTGGTCCGGAATCGTCATCTTCAGCGCCCGGCCAAACAAGCCACGCCACTCCTGCTTCGCCTGCTCGAATTCCTTCGCCCAATCCCAAGCGCGCAAAGTAGGCAGGTCGGCGACATACTTCTGGTATGGTCGCACAATCCACCCCTCGCGTTTCTCGCCCGGCTTCACATTCCACACGAGGACCATGCTCTTGGCCGCCGGCGCGCGGCCGTCCGGTTGCAGCGAGTAACCGTCGGCGCCCATGCCCAAAATCAGCAGCCGGTCGGCCCGTTCGTTCCACCCGGCGATCAAGTTGTCGCCCACGCATCGCTTCCAATCGACCCAGGCTGGATTCTCGCCGACACTGGTCGAATCGCACTTCACAACGAACTGATGCGGACTGGAATCGGTGTTCGCCAGTTCAATACGGACCAGCCCACCCGTCGCTCCACCAATGGCCTTCAGCGATAGCCAACCCAGCGAATCCTTGTAGGTATTCTCCAACGCCGGTAATACTCCCTCCAGTCGCGTCCACTGCGAGCCGGCAAACGGCTTTCCATCCGCAAGCGGTGTGATGTTGATTCCCCAATCCGTCCGCGGCACCTTGAAGCTCAACAGGGGGAAATGCGGCATGCTCAAGTTCTCGTAGCTCCACGACATCCGCATGCTTCCAGGCTGAAGGTCCAACAGCGTTCGATCGCTCGCGCCAGGCCGCCCGATCGTGATGCGATGCGGAACGGCAAACGCGTACGAGAAGTCGACCTTGGCCACATCGCCCTGTTGGCCAAATGCGTCGACCGACCACGCCACGCAGAGCATGGCAACCAGCACGACAGAAGTCCGAATGACGTTTCGTTTCACGGCAGTTCCTCGCTGAAGCACCCCACGGGACAACCTGCGATCGTTGAGTTACTCAGAATACAGCGCCGCAGGGGCGTCTTCCACGCTTGAGGGCCGTTCGACCGAAAGAGCCCCACAAATCCCCCGGCGAGGCGGAAGGCGGGAAGGAGTTGGCAATAGATGGCACCGCCGGGACCGGGCGGTTACAATGGCCTCTACTGCCCATACGTGTCCCACCCCATGCCCCCCGCCGAGGAACCCGCCATGAACCGATATCGAGCAAATCCCACCACGGCTCTCGCCTTCATTGTCGCTTTCGTTACGGTCGGCCTGCTTGCGACGGTCGATGCCGGTCGGGCCGCCGATGCGAAAGCCCCATGCAAACGAGCCGACGCCTTCTTGGGCATCCACTTCGACTTCCATGCAGGGCCCGATTGCACCGAGGTCGGCCGCCACACCACGCCCGAAATGGTCCAGGCGATCCTCGACAAAGTGCATCCTGACTACATCCAAATCGACTGCAAGGGGCACCCCGGCTATTCGAGCTATCCGACCAAGGTCGGCAATCCCGTGCCCGGCTTCGTCGGCGATCCGTTGCGCGTGTGGCGCGACGTCACGCGTCGCAACGGCGTGCAGTTGTTCATGCACTACTCGGGCGTGTGGGATGCCCATGCCGTGACCGCACATCCGGAATGGGCGGCGAAAAACGCCGAGGGAAAGCCGTCGGCAAGGGCCACATCGGTGTTCGGACCCTACGTCGATGAGCTACTGATTCCACAACTGCGCGAGCTGGCGGGCGTCTACGGCGTCGACGGCGCGTGGGTCGACGGCGATTGCTGGGGAGCCACGTTCGACTACGGCGCCGAGCCGGTGCGCCAGTTCTGCGAGGCGACCGGCGCCAAGGCCGCACCGCGCGGCCCCCAAGACCCGCTCTGGAACGAGTGGCGCGATTTCCATCGCGAGGCCTTCCGCCGATACCTGCGCCACTACGTCGACGCGTTGCGGTCATCGCATCCCGACTTCCAGTTGATCAGCAATTGGGCCTTTAGCGACCACATGCCCGAGCCGGTCAGCGCGAAGGTTGTATCGCTCTCGGGCGATTTCTCGCCGGAGAACAGCGTCAACTCGGCCCGCTTCTCTGGGCGCTGCCTCGAAAACCAGGGGATGGCATGGGATCTGATGTCGTGGTCGTTCAACCGCACGCCACGCCAGCAGAAACCGGCGATTCAGTTGATGCAGGAAGCCGCGGTCGTGTTGTCGCTGGGGGGCGGCTATCAGGCCTACTTCACGCAGAATCGCGACGGCTCCGTCCGCCTCGACGAGCTGGATGCGATGGCCCAGGCAGCCCAGTTTTGCCGCCAGCGTCAGAAGTTCTGCCACCACTCGACCGCTATTCCGCAGGTGGCATTGCTCTATTCGACGGCGGGCCACTACCGCACTTGCAACGGGTTGTTTCATCCTTCAGGCAGCGACGGCATTCCCGTGCTCCGCAAGGCGTTGAATGCGATGCTCGACGATCAGGCGGCCGTCCAGATCGTTGCCGAGCATCACCTGAGCGGTGCGATGGCCAAGTGGCCGCTGATCGTGGTGCCCGGCTGGGGCTACCTCGAGCCAGCCTTCCGCGACGAACTGGCAGCCTACGCCAAGCAGGGCGGCCGCCTGTTGCTGGTTGGCCCCGGCCCCGCCAAGCTCTTTGAAGCCGAATTGGCCGCGGCGAAAGACACGTCGGCCGCGTCGGTCGTTGCCGTCGCCGACGTTGGCGAAGAGTTTCTCGCCGGACTCCATCGTTTGTTGCCCGATCGACTTGTCGACGTCAGCGGCTCCCATCAGGTCGACGTGAGTCCCAGGCGACTTGCCGGCCGCCTGACCGTCCAATTGGTCAATACCTCTGGTCCGCACGCCGAGCCGCCTGTCGCGGGAGGCATCAAATCGATTCCGCCCGTAGGGCCGCTGACGGTGTCCCTGCGCCTAGCGGCCAAGCCACAGTCAGTAACCCTCCAGCCCGACGGCAAACCGCTCGAGGTCTCCTGGTCCGACGGCCGAGCGACGGTCACGGTACCCAAGTTCGATTTGCTCTCGATTCTGGTCGTTGACGAGTGAGGAGCGAACGTTCACCAAATCGAATGACTCGCCGTTCACCAAACTCTGGAAGGAACATGATCGATGCGAGCAGTCTTGTTCATCGCCGCGGTGGTTGCCATGGGCTCCCTAGAAGCTGGGCCGCTCTGTGCGCAGTCTCCGACCGCCGGCGTCAAGAAGGAACTGACCAAACTGCCGGGCAAGTTCGCCGCGGTTGGAATGGAGTGTACCCCGTTCATCTTCAAGGGCCGACAACTGATGCTGGGCTGTTTTCGCCCGTCGACCGACTGCGGATTCGCTCCCGAGACAAACTATCTGGCGATCTACGATCTGAAGGACGGCCGCGAGTTGGTCCGTTTTGGCCAGCGGCACTCCCTGGCATGCGCCATCGTTGACGGCGACGTGGTTCACGTCTTCGCCTCCGACTCCAAAGGCCGCCCCGCTACCATTACCGACGACAACTGGTTTCAGAACGTCCAGCATTTCTCGTCGACCGATCTGAAGACATGGAAACGCAATTTGGCCGTGCCACGCGAAGGTGGCGAGCATCTGTTGAACTCTTCCGTCTGCCGCGACGACCATGGCTATCTCATGGCCTATGAGACGGACAAGCCCGTGGCTTTCTGTTTCAAGTTCGCTCGCTCCAAGGACCTCGTGCACTGGGACAAGGTGCCGGGGATCGCATTCACAGGCGAGAAGCACGAGTACAGTGCCTGCCCGGTCGTGCGGTATTTCCGGCCGTACTACTACGTCATCTATCTGCATGCGGCCATTCCCGGCCACAACGGCTGGGTCTCTTTCATGGCTCGGTCCAAAGACCTTGCCACCTGGCAACTCAGCCCCAAGAATCCGATCCTGGAAGCCCCCGAAGGCGAGGGCAAGAACAACTCGGACGTCGACCTGATCGAGCTCGACGGAAAGACCTACGTCTATTACGCCACCGGCGACCAACAAACTTGGGCCGACCTCAAGCGAGCGGTCTATCCCGGGCCGATGCAAGAGTTCTTCGAAAGCTACTTCCCCGCAGGAACCCCGACGACAGAGGTCTCCGCTCGCGTTGCTCTTCCTTCTGGTGGAAAGCAGGACGCCGGCAAATGATCGACCGTCTGCGGGCTGGCTGCGCCGTGTTTTCGTTGATGACTCTTGTCGTCGCGACTGCGCCGTCTGCGGAGGTCCCGACGGAAATGGCCTCTAGCGAGCCGTTCGGCGTCGTCTGTCCCTGGCCGGGAATTCAGAAGGCCGGCATTCGCTGGTGTCGCGTTGGAGCCGGTGCAACGGCCGTGGCGAACTGGGTGGATATCGAGAAATCGCCCAATGTCTACGACTGGACCGCCGCCGACAACGAACTCAGGTGGCTGGCCGATTCGCCTGGGCTCAGCCCGTTGCCGATCTTTGGCTACACACCTCGATGGGCTTCCCGGGCGCCAGAAGACGCGGATCCCGAGCGCTACCCGCCCAAAGACTTGACCCATTTCTCGCGGTTCGTGCGCCAGTGCGTGGCACGATACAAGGACCGGGTCAAGGTCTGGGAAGTGTGGAACGAGCCGAATATCGGCTTCTTCCACGGTAGTGCTGCTGAGTACGCACGGATGGTCAAGGCGGCGGCGGTGGCCGCCAAGCAGGAAGACCCCGACTGCCGCATTGCAATGGGTTGTGCCGGCGTCGATTGCGATTTTCTTCAAAGGCTCTATGAGTTCGGCTGTGGGCCCTATTTCGACGTCATGTCGGTCCATCCGTATCAATGGGGCCGCCAGTTCAACCACGGGTGGATGGTCCAGAAGCTTCAGGCATGCCGCGACCTGATGGACCGCCACGGTGATAAAGACAAGGAGATCTGGATCACCGAGTTCGGATGGAGCGTCGCCGAGGGCGTGACGCCGCAAGAACAGGCGAATCTGCTCGCGCAGGCTGTTCTTACGGCGCTTTCGGTGCGGCAGCGGTTGAAGGTGGAGAAGGTGTTTTGGTACTGCGTCAAGGACTGGGGCGGACCGGGGTTTGGCTTGCTGGACGTTGACGGCAAGGCCAAGCCCGCCTTGCACGCCTATGAGGCCGTGATCGCCGAACTGGCGAAGGCTCGGTATTGCGGGCCGTGGAAAGGACCGGACGGTGTTTGCGCCCATCTCTTCGAACGTTCGGGGCAACCGTTGCTGACCCTCTGGACTCCTTCACCGGACCACGCCGTACAGGTCGAGGTGCGCACTTCCGCCGCGAGCCTTCATCTTCGCACCGTGGCGAACCAGCAGACCGAACTGACACCAAAGGACGGCAAAGCGGTGATCGAAGTGACGCACGCCCCGGTGTTTCTCTCCGGATGGGCGGCGACCGACTTCGAACTCACTCCACCTCCGCAAGCCACAACGGCACGAGTCCAACAAACCAAGCCCATGGGTGGAGTGTGGATTTCCATTGTCCCGCCGCCCACAACCGCCCGGCCCTACCTTGTGTTCGACGGCGATAACGAACTTCCGATCGAGATCCACAACGACGGATGCAATCCGGCCCGCGGAGAGCTCCAAGTGCAACTGGCCCACGACAACAAAGTACTCACCACCGGACAGCTGGCGTTCGACGTCGCGCCGGGCACGTCACAGACCGTCACATGGCGACCGACGCTTCCTCGAAATGAAGCGCTTGCCGGAACGCTCGCCGACCTTCACGTTCGCGGATCGGTGGGGCAAGAGTTGCTGGTGGGCATGGATCTTCCGGTGCGGCTGCTCTGCGGGAAGGCCATCGAGTTCGCTGCAAACAGTTGGGTCGAGCTGCCGTACCTGCACAAGGCAGAACACTCCGGCTGTGCCGACTCCGTCCGCTTCGGCAACGACTTCGGGTACCGTTTCGAGCTGCATGACGCTGAGTCGGCCCGCCTGCGGATCAACGTGGGCGCCAACGGCGCCGAGGCCTGGAGTGTGCTCGTTTCGAACGACGACAAACAATACACAACCGAATGCTCGGGCAAGTCCTGGCCGAGCTGGCAAACGGTCGATCTGGATAAGTATTTGGCAGCTCCCCACCAGGGACCGCCAACGGTCTACGTGAAGATCCAGGGAAATGGTTGCCAGGTTCTCGAAGTTGTCCTGGAAACCAAAGCCCAACGCGGTCGAGAACCAGCCAAGTAGGAAGCCTGCGGGAAGCGACAACAGTGTCCCCGGACAAATGCCGACCGCGAACCGGGAGATCCCCATGACGAGATTGCTAGCGGCAAGCCTCTTGGTCTGTTGGGTGTCTGCCGCCGTCGCTCAGCCTCCTGTTATCGACGCCCCATCTCCCATTGCACGACAGATGGGAGCACCGTACTACTCGGGCGCCATCTTGCCCACGCCACGCCATGTGGAGTACGGCGCCGACGATGCCCAACTCATCGATGGCCCAGGCAAACAATGGAATTGCCGGATCAACCTCACAGAAACAGGACGGGCTCGCGATCTGGCCACGCGGTTGCTTTCGCGGCGCATAACCGCCTATACCGACCAGTTTCCTGGCTTGAAGCAGACGACAAACGAAAACGCCGTACCCATCGAGTTTGCTCTCGTTCGTGATAGCTCCACCCAAGACTCGCCCCCACAAGGCTACCTGCTGGAGATCGGACCTCGGCGAATCCGCTGTGTCGGCCGCGATGAGGCTGGAGTCCTCAATGGCCTTGCCTCGCTATTGCAACTCATCCACGTGCGCGACGGGAAGTTAGTCGCCCGTTGCGCCAGCGTGCGAGACTGGCCCACCTTCACGACCCGTTACACATCCGAGTATCACCTGCCCGGGACCGACTTCTTCGATTGGATGATGACCTACAAGATCAACGGATTCGCCGCCTGCTATCCGGGCATGCGGTGGGAAGGACTCGACGAAGCGCAGCGCAAGGTACTGCGAACGATTGGCCGATACTGCGATGCCTACCGGACGATGAGCTTCATGGTGCAATTCCACATCGGCGGCCGCGGCGGTTGCAGGCCGGTCGATTGCGGAAACGACACCGACGTCACCCGCCTACTGGCGACCATCGGCGAAACGCTCGATCTATCCCATGCCAGCCACGTGATGATCTGCTACGACGACGTGACTCCCGAGCTCCAGCCCAAGGAAACGTCGCGCTGGCAGCGACCGGCCCAGGCGCACGGCTACGTGATGCAGCGTGTGTACGACGCAGTGAAATCGCATAATCCCGAGGCCGTCGTGAGTTTCTGCTCGCCCTATTACCAGGGACGCCATCACCGGCGCTGGCGCGACACCAACCCCAACCTCAAAGATGCCCTGCAGTACATGGCCGATCTCAAGGCCTGGAAGAATCGCGACATCCGCATCGTCTGGACCGGCCCGGTGACCGAGAGCCGCAGCATCGTTCAGGACGACATCGATCATTACTTGGGCCTCGTCGGCGCCGATCGCAAATTGTTCTGCTGGGACAACACCTGGCATTACCACCAACCGCTGCGCAACTTCCACGCCCGCTACCTCGCCGGCTTCGTGCGGTACTGCGCCGACCGCACGAGCTACGTCAACATCAACGGCACGTCGCCCACCGGTCGATTCTTCTCCGTGACCGCCAACGATTACTACTGGAACCCCGAATCGTTTGATGCGACGCGCTCATGGCAGCACGCCGTGGCCCAGTTCATGGGTCCTCAAGCTGTGTCGGCCGCCGAGGCGTTTTACAAGATCCGCGGCGACGACTACTTCGTCTTCTTCAAACGCGACGTAGATCTGGCCGCACTGGGCGACGTCATTG
Organism: Thermoguttaceae bacterium; assembly: GCA_963674835.2. GTDB lineage: Bacteria > Planctomycetota > Planctomycetia > Pirellulales > Thermoguttaceae. Next base: position 2,451,052 of record CAXXKC010000003.1, on the reverse strand, counting down.
CCGCCATCGAACGTACGAGCCTCGACGCTCCGCTCGCTGCACAATGCCGCGATGTCTACAACCGCATCCTCAAAGACCGCGCCGCGAAGTAGCTCAACATTGGTGCCGATATCACAGGTTCTCGCAAAGCCAAAGCGAGTTCCAAGAACCGCAATCGCCCCCACGGCCACAGCGCTACAAGCTCGCCGACACGATCAGCAATGTCGCGATGCTCGCAGCCGTCGTGACACGCCTTCCGTCGCCCGATGACCCTTCAATGCCTCCGACCACCGTGGGCCATAGCTACACGTCGTTAGGGATCTCGAATCCCTTACGCTGCGGCCGTTCGAGATACGAATTCGCCTCGGCGTCGTCGGGAAAGATCTCCTTCACAGGATCCCAGTGAAGCTGCCGGCCTGTCCGACGGGCAATGTTCCCCAGATGGCATACCGTGCACGAACGATGCCCAATCTCCTCGTTCGCCACGGGCTTCTCTCGCGACTTGATGCAGTCGACCCAGTTTCGCACGTGGTGATCGCTACGATACAAGTGAAGATCGCTGGCTCCGATCGGTTCCTGCGAGATGGAGATCGGTAGCGTGTTGAAACGGCCGCGGTGCATGACCAACGTTCCCTTGTCTCCGTGAAAGATGGCCCCGAACACCGAAGCCTGCTCCTTCGCGTCCTGGCTCGAACGCCATCCCGGAGTCCCCATGGGAGCACACGAGTCCTCAAGCTTCAGCACCACGCCGTTGGCATACCGATACGTGACTCGGGCATCCCAGGCCTTGCGCTCCGCCCATACCTCGACCGGTCCCGTGTCGTCGGTTCCCAACGCCCATTGCACGCAGTCCAGCGCGTGAGAACCGGCGTTGCAGATCCACCCGCCCGAATAACTCGATATGTTGTGCCACCCCGGATTGTTGTACGTCAGGTAGACGTTCATGCTAAACGGCACTGGCTCGGTCTGGCCACACCATGCGTTCCAGTCCAAGCCTTCGAACACGGGCTCGACCTCGGTGCTGAAATCGGTGTATGGCCGCGAGCTCACCCAATTCTGACACACGACCGTGTGCACCTTGCCGATCCGTCCGTTGCGAACGTATTCGGCCGCCTCACGATTCCGCTGCGTGGAACGCTGTTGAGTCCCGGTCTGGAATACGCGTTTGTACTTCTGTACGGCCTTCACGATCGCACGGCCCTCGCGAATGGTCAGGCACAGCGGTTTCTCGGCGTACACGTCCTTGCCGGCTTGGCAGGCGCGGATACAAGCCAGAGCGCGGGAGTGCTCGGGCGTGGCGATGATCACGCCGTCCACGCCTGGCGATTCAAGCAACTCGCGGTAATCCGGAAACACGGTGAACTTCCCGTCGCCTGCCTCGATGATCTCTCTGTAGAAGTGCTGCAAGTAACCTCGCGCCTTCTGCGGCCAGATGTCGCTGCCGGCGATCAGGTTGCATTCAGCCTTGCACACGCTGCCGATCTCGCCGTACATCTGCCGTGCCCGCCGACCCGTGCCGATCACGGCCAGACCGATCCGTTCGTTGGCCCCCGGTTTGCCTTCCGCTGCAAGAACACCGGATGGCAGCAAGTACGGCAAGGCCAGTCCTCCAACGGCGCCAACCCCACGCCCAAGAAAGCTCCGTCGCGACAAATCGTGGAGACCGCGCATGGCTGCTCCTTCTGCAAAAGGACCCTTGATCAACTCCAACCCGATCCTAAGAAAGAAGACCGCGTGGCACAACCCGCTTCTTCAGCGTTTACGTGCGGTTCTGCAACACGGCCGCCTACAGCGGCCAGGAACAACGATTTCCCACCGTGCGCGAGTCGCCTCGCCGCTCCAGATCGTTTGCGTGCCACTGGACCATGCCACGAGACTCTTCGCCTGGACTGAGATGCCAGCCGACCGCCAGCATTGCTGTAAGTGACTGATAGGAATGTAGTTGCGGCGTGCTGGTGAATAGGCTTCGGCCGCTTGTCCGGTCACAGCGAGACCCCTCATGGTTGCCGTCGTCAACAAGCGTGCGAAAGAACTGCTATTGGCTCCCGCGTACCATTCGGACCAAAATCTTCTAGCCGCCTCGGGCACGGGAGGCCCGTCCTGCGAACCCGATCATCGCGAGGGTTGCTATCGGGAGAGTCTCTCCTCAATGAAACTCACCGATCGAGCATCCGTGCGATGTTCTTCCCTTCATCGATACCGCACCGCGTTGGTTTTCCGTTTCGACACCAAGGAGCAATGACCATGGGCCGTTACTTTGGATGCGCGTTACTGGTGGCCGTCGGCGTAGTGATGGGTTTCATTTCCGGTTCGTATCAGCCGAGCAATGCTCAGCAGCCGCCGGCCGCCGTCGCCGACGAGGCCGACGTCGCCGAGCAGCTCAAGGAGATCAAGGAAATCAAGACTCAAGTTCATGAAATCAACACCCTGATGAAATCCGGCAAGCTGCGGGTGGTCGTGTCCATTTATCCCGACGCCAAGTAGCCTACCACAGGTCGTACTGGTACATCAGCACGATCTGGTAGCTGATCAGAACCAAGTACATCGCCACGACGACGGGCACCAGATGTCCGATGCGCACCCGGCCATTGAGAATGTAATGGCCCGAAAAAAGCACCAGCAGGGGCATTCCCACGGCCGTCAGCACATACTTGCCCAGCACGAACGGCAGAATGCCGTACGTCAATAGATGTTCCATGAAGGGATTGATCTCATCGCCGCCCTCCTGCAGCAATTGCACGGTCAGCACGGCGTCAACCATCGAGGCCGCCAGGAGCATCATCACAAACACGAACATCACAGGCGAAAAGCGATCGACAAAATGGGGCCGGCGACGTTCGTCTTCTCTTCGACAGTGCTCTCGATACCCGGCGGGCGGAAACGCTCCGCTGGGGCCAGTGGGGTGCTCGCGCCGGTCTGGCCGTACGCGTCTCTCCGCGTCCCACGATTCACTGAACTGCCGCGAAGTCCGATTCATCTGGCGTCACTACTTCTTCTGCTTTTTGGCTCGCTTGCCGTCAGCCGGGGCAAACGTGTCCGGCATGGGAGGAGGGCTCTTGCCTGCCTCGAGTGCAGCGGATCGCACCGACCAGTTCGATCCATCCTCAGCCACGAACGTCACAGCATAGGCACGCGGACCGTCAGCGGTATCGATGGTGACCGCGCAAACGTACGGAGTGCTCGGCGGCAGCCCGGTCTCCAGCAAACGCATCGCGCGGGCCATGGCGTGAATGCTGCCTTGATCCCGCCGGGCCTGAATCGCGCGGACCGACTCCAAACGCAGGGCCGACGCCGTGCTGCGCCATGCAACACCCAACATGGCAGTGAACAGCACGACGAACAGCAGCGTTACGAGCAGGGCGTAGCCGTGCCGCGCCGGTTGGTATCGTTTCATGGCACCCTGACGATTAACGTACATGTTCGTGTGAGTTGCCGGTACTCCAACGTAAGTTGAATGCCCACGGTGTCTGCACCCAAGGACAGGATCTCCAGTTCCTTGACGTGTCCGGCCACGGTGAACGATGTGCGCGTCGCGCGGTCAGTTCGCACCAGCCAGCCGGACTCCACCCGATAGACGACCACCATATCATTGAATCCCCAATCGGCTACCCCGTCCGGATCGGACCCGCCGTCGTAGCATAGCCACAACTGGCCCGTGGCCGGCTGCATCCAACCGATCCACCGGCCTTGATTCTTGTTGCCCAACCGAGCTGCCGGGTCGGCCAGGCTGCCACCCAAGTCACGGGAAAGTGCCGAAACGGCCAGGTCCATCTCCTGAAACAACCGGCCCCGAACGATCAAGTCGGTCGAAGAACGTCCGACGCTCGTCCAAGCCGCCGAAATCATCATCGCCAGCAAGGCCATCAGCCCGCTTGTGATCGTGACCTCCAGGAGGGTAAAGCCCTTGTGGCGTTGCGACATGGTTACCTACCGACTAGGCTTGTTTCGTCAGACACAGTGGTGACCGACACACGAACCACCACCTCTTCGCTGTCCAACGATCGTTCGAATGCGACAATCTCTACCTCGTTATCGACATCTGTCGGCCCTTCGGGCAGCGGGCCGGGGTCTTCCCGCACCAACGTGGCGGCGGCACCCAGCTTGCGAGCCCAAACGTCGGTCGACGGCGCGAAGTACCACCTGCCCGTTACGGCGAATCGTTCCTCAAGCGACCGCAATACCCGCGAGTGCATCGCGGCCAACGGAAACAGCCCAGCCAGCGTGAGCCCGAGAAGGACCATGGCCACGTCGAACTCCAGCAGCGAAAAACCACGACGGGTGCTGCGCCAACCACGCATGCCGAGTATCACATTCACCGCCGAACAAACACCTGTCTTCATGAATGTGTCCACAGTTCTCTATTGGAATCCGGGGGCAATGTCAGTTTGGCCTGGGCAACAGACCTCGCCGGAAATCAACCCGGTCTCGTCGATATCGAATTCCCCGCTCCAGCCACCGGCGCCGATGCGACTAGCCACTGCCTGAAAACTGTTGGCGCTGGCCGACGTGATCGAGTACTCGTACCCTGTCGTCGACAGTACGATCGTCGGATCGAGCAGCCCCAACGATTGCAGTTGCGCCAGGTCGGTTGCGTACGTCTGGTTCTCGAGCCAAAACAGCCGCTGGGCCGACCAGATGGCCCGCAGGTTAGCGCCGGCGATGTCCGCTTTGGCCTGTTCCACCGCGCGGCGATACGACGGCACGCACCAGGCCACCAGGATGCCGATAATCGTCACAACGACCATGGCTTCGATCAGCGAAAAGCCGCGCGGCGGGCATTGGCGACACAACGACAACCCTCGCTGCCGTCCAGGCCCAGCCGGAGCGGCATAGTTGCTCCGGCCCCCAGCGCCACGTTGGGGCAATGTCGCTCGCCGGTATCCGTGCCACCTGATTTTCACCACGGCTCCTCGATCTTCTCTTGCGTCTTTTCAATCGGCGATCCAGTGCGAATTCGGCCTAACTGTAGCGTGTATTTCACTTTCGGAACCGCAGAAACACGCCGCCACGAACGCTACAGTCGAGTGCGACACGCACTAATGGATCTTTCCCGCCATCTCGAACATTGGCAAATAGATCGACATCATCAAACCCGCAACCGTGACGCCCATGCCCATGATGATTACCGGCTCGAGCAGCTTCGTCACCCGGCCGATCAACGCTTCCATCTTCTCTTTGTAGTACGGTGCAACCTGCTCCATCACCACCGCCAGTTGACCCGACTCCTCACCTGTCCGGACCATGTTCGTTATCATCGTCGTGAACAGGCCTGTCTCTTCCAATGACGCCGCTAATGGACGGCCGGCGGCAACGCGGCCTTGCACTCGGCCCATCGCTTCGCGGTAAATCGGATTGGAGTGAAACACGCCTTCCATCACCACAAGAGTCTCCAGCATCGGAATGCCGCTCTTCAGCAGAAGCGCAGTGTTGGATGCAAACCGGTACATGGCTGCCTGAACGATCAGTTCGCCGACCAGCGGAGTGGCCATGCCGACAGCACCCACGCGCCGCCGGCCCGAATCCGTCTTCATGTATTGCCGAAAGGCAACGGCCACGGCCACCACGCCGAGCAGAACATAAATCCCGTCGCGCACGATGAAGTCCGACGCGTCGACGACGAATTGGGTGATACCCGGCAGTTCCGCGCCCATGTCCTTGAACATGCCGGCGAAAGTCGGAACCACCAGCCAAAGCATGGCGGCCACGGCCAGGATGGCCACGACGATCATCACCGCCGGATACATCAGCGAACCGGTCACCTTGCGGTACGTCTCGCGCGACTCGCGTATCTGCCGGTTCAGGTCCAACAGCACCATGCTCATTTGTCCGGTAATCTCGCCCGTGCGAATCACCTCGATCCAGTGGTGCTGAAAGACCTTCGGGTAGTTGGCCATCGCGGCGTGAAGCGAACTGCCCGCCGCGACTCGGCCGGCGACCTCTTCCAGAATCCGACGCAGCTTCAGGCTCTGGTTCTGCTGCGAGCCGATTTGCAAGGCCTGCAGAAGCGGCGTGCCGGATGCCACCAGTGTCGAAAGCTGCTGAAAGAAGGTCATCTTGTCGTCCAAGCTGATCTTCTTGTGCGGCTTGCTCGACACCCGGGCATGCGCTACGAACCAATCTTCAAACGCCATAACGTCTTCCTACAGATCGAGCAGAGTGCGGGTCAATTCAGGGTACGTTGCCGACTGAACCGGCTTCACGAATTCCACGCCCACGAGATTGCCGCTTTCGTCTGCACGGCAATAGGCGATCCTGCCCAGAACTTCTTCCACCACCGGCTGGCCGTCGACGTTCTTCAAATGAAATCCCACCCCCACAGCCTCGCCGCGCTCCAGGAAGACCATGGTCACGAGCCCCACGCCGCCCAGGCTTGCATCAAAAGAGTGGGCCGATAGGGTCTCGCCGCTAGCCGACATCCTCAGCGTGACTTCGCGGAAGAACGCAACACGTTGGTATCGACGCTGAAAGGTCATTCCTCTTCCCCCATGGCCACTGTCAAGATCTCCTCCAGGCTGGTCAGACCGTCCCGGACCTTGTCCAACCCGCTGTCTAGCAGCAACTTCATGCCCTGCTGCCTGGCCGCGTTGCGCAGCTCTGGTAGCGGCGTGCGACTCTGGATCAGGTTTGCCATCTGGCTGGTGATGCGAACCACCTCAAACACTCCAACACGACCCTTATACCCGACGCCGCGACAATAGTCGCAACCCTTGGGCCGGTAGAGCTTCCGACCCGTCTCCAAATCGTACCGACCGGCCGTCTCGGGATCACATTCATATGGCTCCTTGCACTCGTTGCACAGTCGGCGAACGAGCCTCTGGGCCTCCAAAACCCGTAACGTCGAAGCCAGCAAGAACGGCTCGATGCCCATGTCTTGCAGGCGGTTGATCGCCGAGAGCGAGTCGTTGGTGTGGATCGTCGAAAGGACAAAGTGGCCCGTCAGCGCGGCCCGCAGACATATTCCGGCCGTCTCTTGATCGCGGACCTCGCCAACCATGATCACGTCCGGATCTTGGCGGAGGAAGGCCCTTAGTGCGCTGGCAAACGTCAGGCCCACCTGCGCCTTCACCTGGACTTGGTTCATGCCCTTGAACTTGTACTCCACCGGGTCTTCCACAGTGCAGATATTCGTGTCCGGCTCGTTGAGCAGATTCAAGCACGCGTACAGCGTCGTGCTCTTGCCGCTGCCCGTCGGTCCGGTGACCAACATCAGGCCATGTGGCATTTGAATCGACTCGATGAGGTCCTTCGACTGCCGTTCATCGAAGCCCAGGCCGGTCAGTTCGATGGGAATCGCGCCCTTGTCCAAGAGTCGCATCACCATCTTCTCGCCGTAAACGGTCGGTACCGTGCTCACGCGAAGATCGACTCGCTTCTCCCCGCTCTTCAGTGCGATCGCCCCGTCCTGCGGAACGCGTTTCTCCGCGATGTCCATCTTGGCCAGAATCTTGAAACGCGAGACGATCGGCACGAACAGCGATTTTGGCGGCGGTGCCAGCTCGCGCAGCACACCGTCGATGCGCAGACGAATGGCGCAAGAGTCCTCAAACGGCTCCAAGTGAATATCGCTGGCCCCGCTGCGAAGCGCCTGTTCGAGGACTTGGTTCACCATGCGGATGATATGGCCGTCTTGGCCGGGCGGAGGCGGTTTGTCCAGTTGCAGCACTTCGTCGTTGTGTTGTGGGTCGAGGCCGGCGTCTTCCTCCTCCTCAGCGTAGCCCGCCGCACCCGCGAGAAACTCTGTCCCCGCGCCCTGCCCGCTGTAAAGGTTCTCGATGGTTCGTTCGATCACCGACAGCGGTGCAATCATGGGCCGAACGGTCATTCCCGTCAACAATTGAAGCTCATCAATGATTAACAGGTCCTGGGCGCTGGCGAAGGCGATGTCCAAGATGGCTCCACGAATCGCTACGGGTACGAGCAGAAAATCGCGGCAGAGCTTCTCCGGCAGCATACCGGCTAGCGACAGGTCCACAGCGGCCCCCTCCGGTGGCAACTCGTAGAGCGGCACCGCCAAGTACTCCATGTAGGCCGCCGCAATCTGATCCTCTGTGGCGAAGCCTGATCTGACGAGGACGCCCTCCAGCGGTCCCCGGTCCTTCGTCTGCACTTTGCGCAACGCGTCGAGTTTCCCCTGGTCCAGGACTTCCTTGTCCAACAGGAGTTGGATCAACAGTGGCTGCGAGTCGGAAAGATCCACTGAGGCGCACATATCGTCGTTCAAGGTCCGTTCAGGATGTTTGGATGGGAATACTTCAGCTCCACTGTCTTGTCCGGGCTCTTCAGTAACACCCGGTCGGAGTGGATCTCCGAAACGACATACTTCGGCGCAGAAGCATCCGGCAGTTGCAGAGAGTCTTGCTGCCGATAGACGCGATCGTTGATTACTGCCAACCTCTTTTGCCCGGCGATATAGGTGCCCCTGAGAGACAGGGTAGGAAGCGGCTCAGCGTGCTTGCCTGGCGACATACCCTTGGCAATATCCGCCGTTTCAACGGTTTCTCCCGCCTTCGCTGGGGAGCGGTCGGGTGTGTTCTCTTTCGTGGTGGAGCCCGTCGATGGCAGCTCGGATGTCACTGCTCGTGCCCAGGGCGGCACCGCCATCCCGCCGAACGGGTCGTGCGTAGGAACTGACGGCAAGGAAGGCGACAGCATGGCGGCCGTCAGTTCTGGAGCCTCCTTCGGTTTCTGGACCTCGGGCCGGGACGTCAGCGCCGACAGGCTGGGCCAGACACAATACGCCACGATGGCCAATACGATGGCTCGCGGCGCCACCTTTTCGATCGGGATCTCCACGTTCGCTTCTCTCCCAAAACGACGGGCCCCGTCCTCATCCCAGGGAAACGGGTACCATTCCCGCGATCAACTCGTCAGTCCCAGCACGGTCACCTGCATAACCAGGATCTTCTTGTTCTCCCGGGTTGGTCCGATCAACACGCTGTCAGTTCGAAACAAGCGTCGGTCCGACTCCAGCCAGCGAAGAAACTTGTCCAGATCGAAGAACGATCCTTCCAGTTCGATCTGCAACACCACCGCCTTGTAGGGACCGAGCTGTTTAGGGTCGCGACACTCCAGCTTCGACAGCTTCAGTGGAAATCGCCGCGTCCCTTCCAGCACATATTGCACCCATTCCTTGCCATCGGTCTGTGCCGGTATCCGGTCGGCGAAGGAGTTGTACTGTTCCTGCAACCGCTCCAGCCGTTCGGCCAGGGCAAGCAGCCTTTCGTCGCTCTTCAACTTCCTACTCTTCGCCGCGATCTGTTCGCCGAGCGGCATGTCAATGGCTACGTAACCGATCAGTAACACGACCGCCAACATGACGATCCGCAGTTGCACGGGATCGTGCAGCCGTTCCAGCAGGTTAGCCTTGATATCGGCGCGGCGGTCGCCAGTTTGCGCGGGAGTCATTCCGTCTTCCCCTTCTGGGTGCCTTTCTTCCCAGGCAGGCACACAATGCTGAACGTGGCCACCGGCGTGTCCATGCCCACCGGTTTGGACCGCTTGATGTCGGCCAGCTCGACCGACGGAAAGTCTCGCTTCAACAACGGATGGTTCCGCAGCGCATCGAGAAACACGTCGATATCACGAGGCGTGGAACCGTCCGGACCGCAGGGCACCATGGCTCGAAGCTGGAGCGACTTTCCCAAGGCGCGCGATCCTCGCCCACCGGTGTTCAGGTCGTTTATTCCCTCGAACATCACAAGCAAGGCGTCGGTCGGCAGGCGAACCGACACGTCGCGAGTATAGGCGGTCCACAGGATGCGCGTGCCGACAAACAGCCGGACCGCCTCCACCTTCGTCTCCAACTCCTTGGTCTCTTTCTCCAATTGGCGAGCGTCGGCCGAGGCCAGGCACTTGTGGTCGCTGCTCTTCGCTTGGGCCGCTACGCAAGCGTCATCCAATTGCACCGAATGGGCTTCCAACGCCATGCCCATGCATATAACCAGCATCACGGCATAAGCCAGGTCCCACCAAGGGAAGATCTCCCGGATCGAAGCGCGAGTCTTCATCGTCCTGGAAAGATCGAACGTCTTGGCCTTCTGTGCCAGGCAGCCCAACGCCAAGCCAAAGGCTGTCGACCGGCCGTCCAGCGGCGGATCGTCGCACCAAATCACCCGTGCGTCCAGCTTCGAGGCGAATTGCACTTCATGCAAACGTTCGTGAAGATCCGCTCGGCCATGAACCATCACACAATCCAACGGTGATTGGACGCCGTAGTGGCGATGTTGCGTTCCCAAAGCGCGTATGGTCGCCAACATGGCGTCGCCCTCCTCGCCCGCCGGCAGGGCGAACTGCCGCCATGCCAATACGAGAGTGCCACTGAGTAACACGGCCAATCCCAGATCGTCTCCCAGGAACACCCGAAGCAGCGTCTTTGCCCGTCGCGGAGCTCGATGTCGCCGGGCCGCCAGCCGCAACAGGGCAAGCGAGGACGGCTCGCTGCGAACCGGACGAACTCCAAGCTGCTCCAAAACGGCAATCACCACGGACAAGTACTTCTTCTTACAGGCAGCTACGCTCCGGACCGGCGTCTTACCAACCGTGCCGCTGAGCATTTCGACTGACAGGTCGTCGATGCAGACATTGGGCGAGCAAAGCGCCTTCTGCAGTACGGCCTCTGGTGCAATCGTCTCACCGCTGGCGGCTGCCGGACGCGAGGCGAAAAAGAGCCGCGAATTGGGCAGCCCCACCGCAACCGGCATGCGTTTTCGCTGCGCCAGAAACGGCTTGAGCAGCCGCTGAATCGTGGCCCCCAAATCCTCGTCCGCATAAGTCGAACTGGCCGACGCGACCTCCATCGGTCCCAGAGGCCCGGCGGCGACTTCGCTCACGGTGACCTCTCGCTCGCCCAGGCACAGACCGACCGCTTTGTGCAAAGCGATTTTGCTGGTCAATGATCTCATGGCAGCACTGTCCACCTAAAATCAAGGCGGGGGCCGAGAGTCTCGACCACCCGCCTTGGCATGGCTCGTCCCTGACGATGAGGCGTACTATGTGCCCAGAGGGGTGATGTCCGGCTGATCGGAAATCGTGCTGTTCGCCGAGTCGTAACCGTTTTCCGTATAGGTCACGGTGTAGGCACCGTAGCTGCTGGTGGCCGCCTTCCGCGTGAGGGTCATCGACCAGCCCGTCGTGCCGTCCGTCGAGGAGGTGACGGTAATCGTGCCCATATCGAAGTACTTCGGCGCCGACTGGGTGATGTCCAGCTTGCTAAGATCGTCCGCGTACACGCCCTCCTTGGCCACATAGCGCTCCTGCGCCGAGCGGACGGCCGAGAGATATTGAAACGCTTCGGCGGCCTTGGAACGCTCGACCGACTTCAGGAACCGCGGCACGCCGAAAGCGGCCAACACGCCGATAATCACAATGACCACGGCCAGTTCCACCAAGGTAAACGCTTCGCGGCTTCTGGCCGCTGGCAATGGATTCTTCATAATGGGGTAATCTCCCTTGTGTCATTTCCACCGTTAGGGCAGATGATCGACGAGAACACTAAGTGCCCATCGGATTGATGTCCGGCTGATCGGTAATCGTACTGTCGGCGCTGTCAAAACCCCGCTCCGTGAACGTCACGGTATAGGCACCGTAACTGCTCGTAGCCGCCTTGCGAGTCAGCGTCATCGACCAACTCGTCGTGCCATCCGTTGAAGGCGTGACGGTGATCTCGCCGACGTCGAAGTACTTCGGCGTCGACTGCGTGATGTCTAAACTGGCAAGATCGTCCGCGTATACGCCTTCCTTGGAAATGTAGCGTTCCTGGGCAGAACGAACGGCTGCCAAGTACTGAAACGCCTCGGCGGCCTTGGAACGCTCGACCGACTTCAGAAACCGTGGCACGCCGAAAGCAGCCAACACGCCGATGATCACGATGACCACGGCCAGTTCCACCAGGGTAAACGCCCGTCGAGGTTCCGCGACTGGGAATCGATCTCTCATCTTTGATCTCCTTGGTCCCATCTGCGCCACCGAGGTGCAGAAACTGGAAGTTCATTCAAGCCAATTCAGGGACTCGACCCGAACAGAATTGCAAGAACCATGCGGCAGGTTTCTGAATCCCTCTCTACAATCTACTAGGTTGGAAACAGAAACCTGTCCAATCCAAACAGCCGGTCCCTTCTCTTTCGCTCGCGTTTGATTGCCAACGCACACTACGCACACAAAACGACGCGCGCCATCATGTCTCACACAGCGCGCAGCGCTCGCGACAAATGGGCGCGCCCAGCGCGCGAAGCTGCCGTTTCCAACGCTAACGGCTCGTTCAGCACAAGGGGCATACGTCATCCGCGATCGTACACATTTTGCCCAGCTTCCGTAGCCGGAAAAGCCATTAAGTTCCTCCTTTGTTGTCCCGATACTAGAGGACAACTTGCCAGGGCATACGGTATGCGCATTGGCTTGCGTGGCAGAAGCATACGCCGTCTTCAGACCCGATCAGAAGGTCAGCCTTCTTACGTTGCAAAATGAGCGCGCGACAGGCGATAACATGGCGATGCGGGGTATGTACCATCCTCGCCCTATGCGCGCTCACAGGGGCATGTGGCCATCAGTCAGGCACTCTCCCGTCGCAACCGATGTTCGGGCAGAATCTCACGGCAGCACCCCAGCCGCCCGCAGAACTGGTGGTTCAAGACCATGCCACGATTCCTTCACAGGCAGAAGTCGCGACTGGGAAGAATGCCCAGAAGCCCTCAGCCCCATCTGCAAGAGAACCGGCAAAAAACGCCAACGAGCGCGCGCCGACCGACGCCCATCCCGAGGCTCTTCCGACCCCGCGGCCCTCGGGTTCGGTCGACGTGAAACTGTCGGTGCCTTCGCCGCACGATCACACACCCATCACCCTCCACGTCGACGATCTCGACGTCCGCAAAGCCCTGGAAATGCTCAGCCGCGAAGCGGGCGTGAACATCCTGGTCTCGCCGGGTGTCAGCGGCAAGGTGACTATCAACCTCCGCAACAAGACGTTGTACGAAATCCTGTCGGTCCTGGCTGACCTGTGCCACTTCGTCGTGCGGCGCGAGCAGGATGTCATCTTCGTCACCACCCCCGCCGAAGTCCGTGCAGGCGAGGAAGACGAGCTGCCCGTGCGCGTTTATCACCTGAACTACGTCAAAAGCAACGACCTCGAAGCGATGATCAAGCCGTTGCTGAGCAAACGTGGCACCATGAGCTGCTCGCCCGAGAGCGGCGTCGGTATCAAAGGAGATTCCGAGGACACCGGTGGAAACTCCATGGCCGGGGGCGAAATCCTTGTTGTGCAAGATTACGAGCAAGTGCTGAGAACCGTCGACCATGTCGTGGCGCAGATCGATGTCCAGCCGAACCAGGTGCTCATCCAAGCCGTGATCCTGCAAGTCACCTTGGACAAGAACGCCGAGCTGGGCGTCAACTTCGCGCTGTTGGACGGGGTCATCGGCGGCGCAGCGCAATCGCTCGGCACCATGGGCACCGGTGCAGCGATCAACGCGGCGGCCGGTTTCACCCCCGCCCAAGTGCTGACTACCGGCGGCAAGCTGGTCGAAGGATTTGCCGAAGACACCAACGGCCTCAAGTTCGGCTTCGTATCCAGCAATGTTACCGGTTTTATCGATGCCTTGGAAAAACTAGGCGATACCAAGGTGTTGGCCTGTCCTCGGCTGTTGGTACTGAACAAGCAACGGGCCGAAATCCAACTCGGTGACCGTCTAGGCTACCAAACAGCCACACAGACCCAAACCAGTACCGTCCAGGAAGTGCAATTCATGGATGTCGGCACGCTGTTGCGGCTCAGACCATTCATCTCTTCCGACGGTGTCATACGCATGGAGATTCATCCCGAGCGCAGCTCCGGCCATATCGACGAAGCGGGTGTGCCCCAAACTCACAGCACTCAGGTTACCACCAACGTAATGGTCCCCAATGGAGCCACGATTGTCATCGGTGGACTGATGGACAATGAGGTCAAGAAGGACTGGCAGGGCCTGCCGCTACTCAGCCGCCTTCCCTGGATTGGCTTCTTGTTCCGCCATACCGCCGACAGTACCGTCAAGAAGGAACTGATCGTTATCCTCACGCCGCATGTCTGGCAGCCGGAAACTCCCCAATCGCTCAACCGCGTGGGCTGCCCGTTCAACCTGGGGACCGATCCCTGGGCCGGTCAACGCCCGTGTGTCGACCCGAACGACGGACCGAGCCCGATCACACCTAGCATGCCGATCGAGACTTTCCCAGACAATCCCTCCATCGACACGATCGCCGTTCCTGGCTCCCGTGAACCGACACATCCCTGACGCTCCGAACGGGCCCACCGGCCGAAAGCGACCGATCCGCGCAATCGCCCCCACCAGGCCCCATTGCTCATCGGCGGCCGCCACGGGTCTCCTACGCGTCAATACCGCCGTTGTCGATCAACTCAAGAAAGAGAGTGTCATGCGCCCGGAACCAGCCCGTATCAGGATGTCACAACGCGCGTTACCAACTCCGCAACCCGACGGCCCAAGTTGCGGGCCGTTTCCAGCCCTTCTTCATCGGCGACCAGTCCACCAGGGGCTCCCGACCAGAGGGCCGCGCCGAAATGGGCAGTCGGACGACCGTCACTCACGCACAGCATGTCGTGGCAGAGCATGGCCGTACGAACGCCCTGGATCGCAAGCTCTTGCCCTCCGCTGCGCACGCGTCCTACAGCCAATACTCCGCCCACCTTGTTGCGCAGCATCCAACCGTTACGACGAAACACAACCGACCGATCGAGCAACGCCTTGCATTGGGCCGTCATCATACCGAAGTAGACCGGAGTGCCCACGATCAGCCCAGCGAACGCCGGGTCCTGAATTGCTTCGATGATCTCGCCGAAGTCATCCGGAATGCCACAGCTCGGCCCCTCTCTGCAGATTCCGCAATCCAGACACGGGCCAACGATCTTGCCGGCCAACTCGATCAGCCGAGTCGCCACGCCTTCCGTTTCCCGCGCGGCAGCCAGACACTCGGTCATTGCCTCGTAGGTGCTTTTCTGCGGCCGAGGGCTGCAACAGATACCAATGATCCGCCTGACAGACAATGCCATTCTGCTAATCCATCCCGGTTAATCTATACTTTTTCATTCCACGCGTTCGGGCACCCAACCATCAGGAAGCCGAACCGCCACGACCTCACCTCGAACGCACACTTCCCCACCGGCCGACACGGTCGCCGCGACCACCACCTTGCGACGTGCCATCTCCTTCACTTCGCCACGAATTTCCAGCGGCACCCCCAAGGGCGTGGGACGAATGAAGTCGACGTGCAGCGACGCGGTCACGAACCGGACAGATGGTAGCGTGTCCATCGCTCGATCTTCCGCTCGATAGACGGCCGCAGCGGCTGTTCCGGTACCATGGCAGTCGATGATGGATGCGAGCAAACCGCCGTAAACATGGCCGGGTGCCGCCATATGATAAGGCTGTGGGTTGAATACAGCAACACTCTCCTCTCCGTCCCAGTAGCTTCTTACCCGAAGACTGTGCTCATTCAGCCGACCACAGCCATAGCAATGGCTCAACTCGTCGGGGTAGTAATCTTGAAAGGCTTGCTGATCCATAACTCTCGCCAGATGTTGCTAGGGGTTGATCGCACACAGTCCTGCACCTGCGGCCTCGTCTCGACTATTGCGAAGAGAGTGCTTTGTCAGGGGGCATCTCCTTCCGACCTTCCATGTGCCCACCCGATGCTTGTAGCACCATTGCGCCCAACGGACAACCAATATCCCGCGCGATGACCCGGCACTTGACCCGCAGCAGGAAGCAGATTCGTTTGGACGATTCCTTCAACGTTTCATAATTGCCCTGCCCCTTGGCGATGATGAGATCGGCGTCGGCAAATTGCCGTTGAAACGCTTCGCTGCAATCGTCAAGGAGTGTTCCGGGCGCGTCGGAATCGTTGTCGATCACCCGGACCAGTCGCGTAACACCCGCGGCCTCTGCATCCTCCATCGTCGCGTCGTTGATGACCGGCGCCCCTTTGACGGCCACTGTTACCTTCTCCCGCGGCATGCGCTCGATGAGCAATCGGTCGAACACGATCTCGCCCGCATTGTCCGCCAAGTATAGAATTCGTCCGGCTTGGGCGACGGCCGCTGCAAGCTCCTCGGTGTCGCCGAGAATGGGCTCATTCAGCGACTGATCGATCGACGCCTGGATCTGCTCTTCGCTCAAACTGGTCTTGACGCCCAGATCGATCACGTTCCCCGCAATGGCCAGCCTTACGGCCGCGTTCCACGGATCCTGGGCGGCCTCAACGCGAGCCCGAAGCTCGGGCAGAAGGTCCAAGGCCAGCCGGTTGAATCGCTCCTTGCTCGCCCGATAGGGATCCTCGTTACCACACAGCTCCCGTATGTGCCGATGCACCTTTTGCGCCATGGCGGCCGGAGGCTGGCTCAAATCCATTCGGCTGGTCGCTTGCAGCGCCTCCCGAACGACCCGCTCATGAATTTGCGCATCATCCGTGACGAGACGCACGGAATCCAGCGATTGTCGAATCAAGCAGGGAATGCAGTCAAGAAAAGTCTTCATGATCGAGGTCCATGTCCCTCAGTGTTTGCGCCCGGCAATTCCGTGAGTTCCCCAGCCGAGAATGAGTCGATCGCGCCAGCCACCGTCCCCGATGGTGCCTCAAAAACCTGGACCCCGGCCGATCGCAGCGTGTCAAATGCCTTGGGACCGATCTTCGCAGTGATCACCGCCTGAACCCCCAGGCTGATGAGCGAGCCGGCAACCTGAGTGCCCGCCAGATGCAACGTCTCCTGGAGGTCGTCATTGTGGCAGACCGTTAGCAGCTTGCCGCCCGTATCGAGAACGAGAACATAGGGCGCACGAGCGAAACTGGAGGCAATCGACGCGTTTCGCTGCTTTCCCTGCGACGGTACGGCGATCTTCATCTTGCCGGTTCCTCGCTGCAATGGCCGTCAATCGTTCCGCTTAGCCGGCTATTCTCGTACAATCGCGATCCACACCTCCGCTGGCAAGGCCAGTCCCGCTTCCACCTCAACCGCTTTGAGGATACCCACCGGGACCGGGCAGGCGGCGTGCAGTTGGTGCTTCGCCGCCACCTGCCAGATCCGCGGTGAGTCATCCTGCAAGAACACCTCACGCAACGGATCCACCTCGACCAAATCTTCCGCAAGGCTCTGGACGAATCTGCAATCGCTCTCGATGACGATGGTACACCGAGACCCCTGCATTTGCACCATGACCGTCGCCTTCAGTCCGCAGGCACCGGCCGAAATACAAGCTCGGGTGGTCATGGAATTCACGCAAACGGAAGGAATGAGGCGGTTTCGTCGGCAGCCCCAAACCGTCAACAATTCTAGCAAGAAGCTACTTCTTCGGTGGCGACGCGTTCTTGTCCGGAATTGGCTTCAGGCTGCCATCACCCGGGCTGGTGGCGGCGGGGCCACACGTCGAACAAGCCGGCACTCCCTCACTCACGACCACGTTGCAGCACCGGTATGCCGGATAACAGCAGTGGCAGCACGACCAGCCACAGCAGCAGTCACAGCAGGTTACACAGGAACAGGTCGGTACGCAACAGCAAGGGCCGGCAACAACGCAGCAGGCCCGCGGGGCACACCATCCGCATGCCGCTGCCGTCTGGGTCCCCAACAGGCAGACGATTGCCAGGAAGCTGAACACCAGGAGACTCTTTCGCATCATAATTGAACTCCTATCGTAGAGGGTCTAGAAAGGTCGAACTCGACCTGGGTTCCCACGTGGCACGAGATACAACGATTTGGAAATGCGTCCCACAAAGCGGCCGTGGCCGCACGGCCCGTACAGTGTGCGGGCCCCAGATAGTCAATGTCCATTTCACGCAATGCATCGATCGTCCTCTCCAGACGTTCTGTCGATGCTCCCACCAGATGCATGCCGCCCAATACGGCATGGATCGGCCGCCCGCCAGTCAGATTCCGCACGTAGCGCAGCGTGTTGATGACCCCCGCATGGGCACACCCTAGCAATACCACCGTGCCCCGCGTCGATTCGAAGAAGACCGCCTGATCGTCGACCAGGGGATCGATCTTCCGGCATTGTGCATCCAGGAAGAATGGGCCTCCCGTATCCTCGAACTCGGTTTCGCGCGGCACCGAACCGGTGACGATCAACCCATTCGACAGGGGTGTCGCCCCGTCGGTCATCACTAACCGATCGCGGCGCTGCAGCAAGAAACGATCGCAAGCATTGGGAATACCAACCTCCTCGACGCCGCCGCTGCGCGATTTGGCGAACTTGGGTTCGAGCGCCTTCGGGTGGGCATAGATGGCCGGTGACCGGTTGCCTCGCAAGGCGTTCGGCAATCCACCTGTATGGTCGTAGTGTCCGTGACTGAGCACGACCGCATCGAGTTGGCTGAGAGAGATCTTCAAGTGGTAGGCGTTGCTTACCAGCACACCTCCTTGGCCCGTGTCGTACAGCACACACTGGGATCCGATCTCAACCCAAAAAGCCAAACCATGCTCGGCCAAGAGCCTGGGGCTTTCAGCTGTATTCTCGACAAGGACGGTGATCCGCACGCTCTGGCTCATGTTGCCCCCCCGCCCAGCCACCAAGACATGGCTTGCTTCTCAACGAATCTCGCCGTTGCCGTCGCCACGACCTGCTCCTCCTGCAGCACTTCTGCCGCGAGCCGGTGGAGCGGTGAGCCTCCCGATTCACGCCAGGCCCGAACCACGGCTGGAAGGCTCACCGTCACCGGACGACGAAAACGAACACTCATGTCCACCGTGACTGCAACACACCCATGGGCGAACAGGCAGTTCGTCATCGCCCCATCCATCAGCGTGCAAATGATCCCTCCGTGAAGCATTCCCGGATAACCGGCAAAGACGGGTTGGCAAGGAAACGAGGCCTCCACTGCCCCGTCTTCGGCCAACTGAAAGTCCAATCCAAGTCCGTGACCGTTGGCCGGATCACACGCAAAACACTCCGGGTGACTCTGCCGACGCAGGGCCGGGAAACACGGACTTGCGATTCGATGGTGCATTGCCGCAAGACTCTCCTTCGCTGCGATCTTCAGCCGTAACAACAACTCTTCATTTCAGCTTCCCACGTGTGGAGCCGTCGTCCCCGTGGCGACGACGTACCTGCCTCGTCTGGCAACAGCCAGGCATGGCGAAGCGTTCATTCCTTAGCGTCCCATTTCGAAAGGCCTGTACCACCTCTGCCACCTCGCCACGGATCAGCGAGATCACGCGAATGCCGCTGGCGACGAGAAGCGCTTCCAGCGGCCACGAAATCGCGCCGCAGACGAGGACGTCGACACCCAACTCGGTGAGTCGTCGAGCTCGCTCGTGTGGTGCCGTACTCACCAGACTCTCCGTCCGCCAGCTCCCGTCCTCATGGTCGTCAGGGTCAACCAGCACGATTCGCCCCGCCACGTCAAACACGGGCGAAACCCGGCCTTGCCAATCGGATACCGCGACTTTCATGGCCGCACCATGGAATCGTTCTTCACCGTCGTGTTTCCCCCCTCTCCCGTATGCGGGAGAGAGGCCAGGGGTGAGGGCACGTCGCCACTTGGCAAGGCATCCTAGCGATTCACTCGCTCAACTTCCCCGCCGACCGACAACCACGAAACAATGCAGTGGCAACCCTCCGGACTGCGCACCCAGGGTCGCCCCGTCACACCTCCAGCGGTGCCCGCGAAGCCTATCTTCCCGCCTTCCGCCCGTTCTCAGCCGCGGGTCATCGCCGCCCCGCACTTGGGACAGGATTTCTGATTGCACGGCTGGCCAGCAACATGAGGCTCCTTATGGCCGCACTTCGGGCACATACACGTTCCGCCCGGTCCTGCTCCAAATGGTCCTCCCATCCTGCCCCGTCCCTGGCCGCCTTGTGGCGGACCCGATCCATCTCCTCGTGGCATTTCATATCTCCCAAACTTGCGCCTCGGACCAGACGGCGACTCGGCCAAACGATCGATGCACAGATAGGCCTATCGGTTCCGGCCACCTCGGCAGCGACACGATCGGTGTTCGCCGCAACGTCATCTCCAAATGGTCCTTCGCATCGGTTCTAACAGACGGCGCTATAGTAGTGCTTGCCGCCAACCAAACTCTCTCGCACTAGCCCCTCGCTGCTGAGATGCTCAATCGACTTCAGCACCTCGTTGCGATGTACTCGCAGTCCGCCGACAATGTCTTCGATCGAACAGGGACGGCGGCGAAGCAAATCGAGCACCTCCTCCCGGCTCCCCTCGCCAGCCTCAAGTGCCGACGCACTGTGGAATTCGGCAATGACCTCCCCCGGTGGAGTGAAAGTCGCTGCAATCTCCTCCAACCGAGCCCGCGGAACCGTCACGGCGAAGTCTTCGGCGGGCGGGCGAGTGACCGTGTTCAGTTGCACCCGGTCGGGTTGGATCATCTCGACGCACCGCCGGATGTCGGCCACCTCCTTCTCCGAGTCCGTATGACCACCGAGCACGAACACTTCCAACCAAAGTGGTTTGCGAAATCGGCGGCGGAACTCGACCAAACCGGCCACCATCTGCTCGAACGAGAGGCAATCCTCAGGTCGGTTGACCCGCCGGAACATCTCTCTGTTACCCGCATCCAGCGATGGAATCACGAGATCCGCAAGCGCCAGCTCCCGCTGAACTTCCCAACGCCCCAGCAACGAGCCATTGGTCAACACGGCGATAGGCGTGTCGGTGCATGCGCGAATTCCCTCAATCAGCTTGTCGATCGGCCGATAGAGTGTCGGCTCACCCGATCCGCTCAAGGTGATGTAGTCCGGTCGCGTGTCAAGTTTCTCCTTCAATTCGCGCAGGATGACATCCACCGGCACTCCCGCCCGGCGATGAGCTGTCTTGCACGTGGTGCGGCCGAGCTGGCAATAGATGCAGTCGTAGGTGCACGTCTTGAAAGGAGCAAGGTCCACTCCCAACGACCGCCCAAGTCGGCGAGATGGAACCGGACCGAAAATGTGACCGCTCATGGCAACTACCGAGATCGAAGTGAACTGTTCGGGCGCACGACATACCCAAACGCCGCAATGCCAGCAAAGCACAGACCGTGCCCAAACGACTTGCAGCAGGATTGGATTCCGCAAGTCACACGGCCGGCAGTTCTTACGCCTTTGCAGCCGCCCAGCCACCTCCCTCATCGTCCGGCTCTATCCATGCATTTTGCAACGATGCTTCCTCCGGGACCCTCGGCGCAAAGCTGAGCCACCGCCAGTCTCACCGCACAATCACCAGAGATGGTGCACGTCCCCGCCCAAAGACGACGCTCCAGCAAGTCATCGATAATGCTGTGCGCCCGGCAAACGGTCGGCCGGCATCGCTACATCCTGCTGCGTCTTCCCCGCCGACCTCGTCCGTCGACCTCGGGTACGTCGATCTTCAGATCCTTGACCTTTCGGTACAAGGTGCTCACGTTGATGCCCAGGTCGCGAGCGGCATCCGTCCGGTTTCCCCTGCGGCGCCGAAGCGTCTCGGAAATCAGGAATCGCTCCATCGCCTGGAGACTCATGGGCGGTTCGTCTCGACCGGCGCCAGTTGCCGGACGCAGTTCCGGCGGCAGATGATTCAACTCGATCAACCCGCCCCGACAGAGGACAAACGCCTGCTCGATGATGTTCTCCAACTCGCGGACGTTCCCCGGGTAGTCGTGCTCCATCAGCCGCGCCATGACCTCATCCGAAACCCCCGCAAGGTCCCGGCCCTGAAGGTGGTTGAACTTCGCCACCAGGTGATTGACCAATAGCGGAATGTCCTCGCGCCGCTCGGAAAGACCGGGAAGCTTCAGATGGATCACGCGGATCCGATAGTAAAGATCCTCTCGGAACGTGCCGTTTCGGACCAGGCTCGTCAGATCCTTGTTTGTCGCTGCCACAATCCGCACATCGACGGGAACAGTCTGGACGCTCCCGAGGGGTTCGATCACTCGTTCCTGAAGCACGCGCAAGAGACGTACCTGCATGGCCGGCGAAACATCGCCGATCTCGTCCAGGAAGATTGTGCCCCCATCGGCCAATGAGAACCGCCCCAATTTGTCGCGCTTCGCATCGGTGAATGCGCCCGCCTTGTGTCCGAACAGTTCGCTCTCCAGAAGCGTGTCCGGCAGGGCCGCGCAGTTCACCGCCACAAACCGCTTACGCCGACGGTGCGACAAGTTGTGAATGGCCCGGGCAAACAACTCCTTTCCCGTGCCGCTGGGCCCCTCGATAAGTACCGTGCTACTGCTGGCAGAAATCTGCGGGAGAATCTCGAAAAGCCGCATCATGGCCGGGCTACGGCCGATGATGTCTTCGAACGTATACCGGGCTTGCAGTTCCTTCTGAAGCTGTTCAACCTGGGTCAAGTCCTGGAACGTCTCCACCCCGCCGACCACAATCCCCTCATTGTCTTTCAGAAGGGCCGTGGAAATCCGGATCGGTACCCGTTCACCTCGCCGATTGATGATGTGGGCCGTCGCATTCACCACAGGTTGCCCGCTGGCCAGCGTCCGCCGCAGCTCGCAGTTGCTTTCGCAGACATTCGCACGAAAAACCTCGCAGCAAGGACTGCCAATCGCCAGCTCTCGCGACACGCCCGTGATCCGCTCGGCAGCCTTGTTGAACGCCGTAATCCGCCACTGCAAATCAACCGTGAACACACCCTCGTTCACCGAATCCAAAATGGTGACTTCACGCTGCATCGTCTTCTGGGGATCGCCCATTGCCGCCGACTCCTTGCACGAGATCGACTCCTAGGATACCTGATAATCGTGCATATTGCCACCTGTCGGCATATTACAATCGTGCAGCTTGCCCTTATATGGCGGGCGCTGTGACCGACGGCCGATCAGAAATACTATCCTTGGCGAGACTTATGTCGGTATCCGCAATGGCCTGGCAAGGCACATTGGTTGCGGACGCAATGGCTAAGCACGATTCCGGCTCTGCCACCATCTGCCCATGCGTACCGGCGGTGGCCGCATGTGGAAGTGAACCGTTGGCCGCATCGCCTCACCCAGTGCATGACGCCGCCCACCTTGCACCACTTGGAGACCAGCCTCCCAACTCCCGACGCCGTTATCGCACAAAGCAATTGCCTTGGACCACTCACCCGGGCTTGACTTCACGACCGTGCAGAGTGACGATGCGTTCTTGCTCAATGCCCGATCGATTCTCCGGAACCTTCATTCCTAAGGACCGTTGCACATGCACCCAGACCCGTTGACCCCTTACGGCAATCGGCCGATGGTTACCCCCATCGTCAACGCTGTCAACTACGAATACGCCTCGTTTGAAGTGCTCCGGCAGATCACCGAAGGTGAAATCGACGGCTACACGTACCACCGCGACGATAATCCGACCGTGCGCGAGGTCGAGAAGAAGGTCGCCGCCTTGGAGGAAGCAGAGGACTGCGTTATCTGCACCTCCGGAATGGCCGCCTGCACCATGATCTACCTGACGTACTTGCGTTCCGGCGACCACTTGCTCATCTTTCACGACACCTACGGAGCCAACTACAAGGTGTCGCTCATCTTGGAACGCATGGGAATCCAAGTCTCCTGGATGGACGCCGACGACGCCGACCGTATCGGCGAGCAAATCCGACCCAATACCCGCATGATCTTTCTCGAAAGCCCTAGCAACCCGCTATGTAAGATCATCGACATCCAGGCTGTTCGGCAAGCCGCCGATACGGTCGGGGCAATGGTGATCGTCGACAATACATTCGCCACACCCTATCACCAAAAGCCCCTAAGGCACGGCGCGCACCTCGTCGTCCATAGCGCCACCAAGGCCCTGGGAGGGCACAACGACATCATGGCCGGCGCCATCGCCGGGCCGAAACGCTATTACAATGAACTCTGGTTTACTCGCCAGGCCATCGGTACGACCCTCGACGCATACTCCGCATTTCTTCTGGACCGCGGACTGAAGACGTTCGACATCCGCGCGGTGAACATGGCTCGCGGTGCGCAAGCCGTTGCCGAGTATCTCCAAAAACACCCGAAAGTGTCGCGGCTCTCGTATCCAGGCTTGCCAAGCCATCCGAAGCACGACATAGCTCGGAAGCAAATGGAGCACGGCTTTGGTGGCATGCTCGCGTTCGATGTCGGCCAACACCCCGAGGATGCCCGGCGCTTCATCAATGGCCTCAGGACCATCTACCACGCCGTCAGCCTCGGCGCCACGGAATCGTTGATCTGCATCCCCTATCTGACGACCATGCTCTACCTGCCCCCAGAGCGTCGCACGATCTGCGGCGTTCGCGAGAACACGGTCCGCCTTTCGATCGGGATCGAGCCGCCCGAACGGCTTGTCGAAGACCTCGACCAAGCGCTGGCATCCGTCTAGAACGCATTCGGCGTAACTGTGGAATGTGCTTCGCTTTCGAAACCGCAGAAACACGCCGCCGCGAACGCTACTACTAAGTGCGACTCGCACTAGCGGTCGTCCTGCGACGGATAGTCGGCGTCACGCTTGCTGGTCTCGTGGCCGAAACACCAGCCGTACGTGATGGCGTCGTGCGGACAGACGTTCAGGCACCGCGCGCAACTGAAGCAGTCCGCCGCCCACAGCTTGCCCGCCACGCGGTGCTTCGCCGCATCCACAGGGCACGCCCGCGAGCAGGACCCGCACTGGTTGCAATGGTTCCGATCGATCCGAATTCTCGCCAGGCTGAATCGTTCGGCAACCCACGACACCAGGCCAAATGGGCAGACAAACATGCAGAACGGTCGGTAGACCACCAACCCCAGCAGGAGTGCGGCCACAACCGCGACAACAATCGAGGCGCTCTCGAACTGGAAATTGAACAGATTGAACGGATTGATGCCGTGGTAAAGCACGAACCCACGCTGCCTCCCGACAATCCCGAAGAGCATCAAGAGCATGGCGACGAATAGTCCCGCCCTCACAAGGTTCGACAACCAGAAGGGCACCTTCCGGCGTTTGAGTCGACGAAGAACCGGAAGGCTGTAGACAAGCTCCTGAAGTGCGCCAAACGGACAAGCCCAGCCGCAAATGAGCTTGTTCCCCACGATCGCCAACGCGACAAAGAAGACAAACGCTCCAATCGTGGCCGCCACCGAGGGCTGCAACCCCACCATCGCCTTGAAGATCTTGACCGCCCCTTCCATCGGATTGGGCGACTTGCCGAGGACGAATCCGGCGACAACCACCGCCAAAACGAGTGCGGCCACATAAGGCTCGCGGGGATACCACGTCTTCTTTTCGGCGGCGGGCGATCCATCGGGCCGTCCGAGACGTGTCAGAAACACCAGCCCCCACAGAACCAGGGCGGCGAACACGAAATACTTCTCCATCGTGCCGCGGTGACTCGAAAGATGCACCGCCGCCGCATCGAGCGTCTCCTGGCGCACCCCCAGATCCCCAACAGCCTTATCTTTCGACACCTCCATGGGCAGATGTAGCTCTTTGGCCAACGCCTTGCCGGTAGTATCCAGCCGCGGAGCCATCTCCCGGAGCGTCATTGAAGTCGTCAACGGCGGCGCCTTAGCCTTCCCTTGCGGCTGCAACGCCGCGCCGATGCCGCAAATGACGGCCATCGCTAGCAATGTGCCCACAAGCCACACGACTTGCGCTTGCGACAGTCGGGACAAATAGCGAATCATTCGTGGCTACCCTTTCGCACGGCGGATGCCTTTCCTATTGGGTCCTGCATTGGAATTGGAACGAGGCCGACCATCGGGAGGCCGAAAGATCAGGATTGGGTTGGACCCCTTGTTCCGTTTTCAATACAGGTATCAACAAAGCGGCTCCAAAACGTTCGGCCCAACTCCCCTCGCCCGCCAGCAAGAGAGCGGCCGCACGCCGAGGCCATGTGGCACCATAGCACGGCCTGCGACAAGTCTATCTTACTACTCTGCAGGCGTCTGCCCCGGTGCTGCCGGAGCCAGCCCACGCCCGCCACCGCGCCTCCAGCCGTAGCCTCGGCCTCGACCACGTCGCCAAGCCATAGGTTTGCGCCAGCCAGCGTTGCCCCCGGCCCACACGGGGCGGAGGCCCGCATCGCGCAATGCGACCGTAGTCTTGCCAAACGTCAGAGACTGCGCAACGTAGTGATTCTCCTTCATCTTTTCCGTGCGAAAAGCCTTTACACTCAGTGCCTGTCCCGGCGACAACTTGGCGACGATGTCCGCGACGGCATCGGCCGGACCGAGGTGGATGTTGAGCTGTTGCTTCGGCGCGGTCTCGAGGATAATGTGCGTTCCCACTGGCGATCGTCCCGTCGTGGACTCGCACGGCCCGGTCTTGACCTCGACCAGCTTGCCAGAAAGCGAAACAATCGTTGGCTTGACGGCCTGACTCGCGACGCCCGACGGATCACCCACACCTCGTTGGGCTCGGGCTACCGGTGCGGCAATAGCGAAAAGGACGACCGTTGCAGCGCCGACAATCACAAAACTTCTCACGGCAATTCTCCTTCAAGGGGTACGCCCACCGTAGCGGGGACGGCAAGTGATGTCAATCAGTGGCGATTCCGCCGGGTTCTGCAACATTTTCACATCTCCCGGCGGCATTCCATGCAAGATGTGCAGGCTACCCAGCGCAACGTGCCGCCGCCAAATCGTCAACACCATCTCTCGCAGATTCCGTTCCAAAGTCGAGAAACAGAATCCCTCTCAGGCGACCAATCCAACCCGTTACGCCCGGCTCCTCAGCTCAAGCGATACCTGCTTCTCCCGACCGCGACAGGCGAACGCACTTCGTTACTCGGATGCGCACCTGCCGCAAACCCACGCAAGGCCCCAAATCCGCCTCACCTTCCACCTCTTCCACAACTCGGTGCCATTCATCAGGAACCCGATGGCGCACCTGTGCCCGGCCAGCACAGTCACGATTCCCCGCGCTCGTCCATTCACTTCCCTCATTTCGCCGAACATCGCCTGTGTCGCCGTTAGCTCCTGCCTCTCTTCTGTCGCCTGCCACCCCCGAACCCCGGCGCAATCGCCACAGTCGACGTAACCGTTGCAATCGCCCCCCCCCCCCCCCTGCGGCACAGCCTCGCCTTCGGACTCGCTAGCGCCACAGACTCTTGTATAGAACGTGAGGAATGTGCCGACATTACTGATGATGGGGGTTCTACCCGCCTCGTTCCCGGCCACTAAGAAGAACGGTCAGCCGGGCACGGTTCTGATCTTCGTTAGATGAACTCAGGCGCAAGAGAGTGAATGATAATGTCTCGTAGCCCTATCTCGGTCTCACGTCGCTGCTCCCGCAACAACATCCATTCCAGGATCCGGCCGCTGCGGCTGGAGCCACTGGAACCTAGGATCGCGCTCAGCGGCAGCGAAGTCGTCGAGTTGTCGACAACGCCCGACGCACCCACTTGGATCGTTGCGCCCTACGCACTGAGCGACACGTCGACCTGCATGACCGTCAAGCAGGTTGACGGAATGCAATACTATTTCCACAACATGTCGGTCGGAGATGACAGTCATGACAGTGGCTGGATAACCGAAACCGACAACTTGGCCTACTTCAACTACCCCAGCTACGTTACGTATGTGGACTCGAGACTCACCTCGGGCCTCACCTATACCTATGAGGTGATGACACGGGTCCAAAGTACGCACGAGGAAAGCACCTATTCGGTCGCGCAATCGGTCACCACTCTGACCGGCGAAGTTGCCCAAGTCCAACACCTAGCCAACCAAATCCGCGCCATCGAGACCTTTTCGAGCCCCGACAATCCCGGCCAGGTCGGGGCCCAACTCACGGTAAATGGCTATCCAAATCCCCTCGCACCGAACAACACGCAATGCGAACAGTCGGGTACCAATGGCCTGGCTGCCTACCCCGGCGACGGCCGAAACACACCTGGTGCCTTCCAGGTCGACCTGGCAAACATGGGCCAGGATCAACCGTACGCCCCATGGTTCAAGCCGTTCGGCGTATGGGAAGGCACGGCGGCGTCGCTCAAGAATGCCTCTCCCAACGACACGAAGATCGCGCTGAGCAAGACGACGCTCTCCGAGTTCTTCGGGATCGAGGTCGACTTGAACGGCCTCATCACGAGCATTGGCGCCCCGGCCGCCTCCGTCTTTCTCCACGACGACGCACTAGCCGATGCAACTGCCGACGTTTGGAGTCCCACCGACAACCCGCTTATCGGGCTTCATATCGACAGCTTCCAGTCGGAACAGCTCTCGCTCTACCTCGCCGGTCGCGATCCCTCGGACTCCAGCACGGGCGTCACCGATTCGCGGACCAGCCCGCCCGAAGTGATGCGCCTTGCGGAAACGCTGCAGTACCAGGTGTCCAAGAGCTTCATGTGGGGCGTCTACGAGAAATTCGTGAATCATTCGGCCTACGCGGAGACGTTTGCCAAGGTCATCGACCTGTATGGGGCCACGCTCAAGATCACGTCGTCGCAAGGAACCGAGGCACTGCCGATATTCGGCATCAAGAAAGGCGAGGTCTTCTGGTGCCGGCTCACCCCAGGTTTCGTCCTTGGCGGCTCGTACGTGTCGGGCGAGGGAAGCATGTTCAGTCTGCTGACAGCGCTCGTTGAAGCCAATGAGAACGGCCAGGGCATCTGGAAGGTCGGTGCCGATCAATCGACGTGGGTTACCTTCACCAAGGAGCCGGCCGCCGCCGGCACTGCCGCCAAGGACCTGGTCTTCAAAGTCGATAAGACGCCCCTGAACGTTGGGGAGACCTATCCGTCCATCTTCCACTACGGCGCCGTCGTCTCGCCGTTCGGCACGACCGATTACACGACCGATCCCGTCGCGTTCGACGTCGACATGATCGACATAAGCGATACTCCCGAAAGCAAGACCGCATGGGGCATCGAGGACAGGTGCGTCGCAGGCGACCTTGGCTACGCCCGGCTCCCGGCCGCCACGACCGTCACGGGATCGCAAACGCTGACCGAGGGTGGAAACTACATCTACAAAGGGCTCGCTGACGGCGGAATGCTGACCCTGACCGGCGCGGGTACCTTCGTCGTGAACATGCCGGTGGAAGGGCCCGTGGTCACGACCGACGGCTTCCCCAAGATCTCCAACAACGGCCAGTACGTGTGGGGCAACACGGAGGCGGCCAACCCATGGGTCGATCGGGAAATCGACATTTCCGATTTCGTCTCGAAAGGACTTGTCACCACCAATCAGGATATCCTCAACAGCTCGTTCTACGTCTGGTGGGACGCAGCAGGACAGAATATCGTTGCCGTCCGCGACGCCACTGCGACTTACCCCGAAAACACTCCCCTTCAGTTGTATTTCATGCCAGAAGCCAAGGATATGTCCATCGCCGAAGCGGTGCAGGCCGTTCGCGAAGCTATTCAGAGCTATGTCTGGCAAGACACCAGCCCGTGGTACAAGTCCGCTCGTGTGACAGCGGCCAATCGAGACATCTATGGCCGTTCGACCGATGCAGATGAGTGGGCCACACGCTTCATCACCACTACGCCGACACAGGGCACCGGCACCATCGACGCCTCGGGAGCCACCGGCACCGTACTGATTGTCGCCAACCGCACCGTTAGCACCGTGAAACTCGGCTCGGGCTACACTACCGTGCTCGCCTCACAGAATAACACCGGCCGCCTGACCTATGTGCTCAACCCCAACTTGAACACAAGTCAGCCGACGATCGCGCTGAAGGCCAACGACCTCATCAACACCAGCGCCATCACGAAGAACCGGGATTGGGACGCCTACGCCACCACCACGTACAGCGACAGCATCAACGTCAGCCGACTATCACCGCCCTATCTCCGCTACAGTTACTACGCCGGTTGGACCGGCACGCAGCAGTCGCAAACCGACGCCACATTCCAGGCCATCGTTCTTGCCAACACCAATACCGGCACCAACGATCCCGCGAAGATCGTCCAGAATGCACTGGACCCGCCCCAAGAGACCATCAATCTGGCATCGGGACAGTCGCAACAGACGGGGGCTTCGTTGCTCAACTTCACCGTCGTGTTCAGCGAGCCCGTGACCGATTTCGACGCCAGCGATGTCACGCTCAATGGCCCGGCAGCCACCATCGATGGGGCCAGCATGGTTGTCACCAACCCCAGCGGCGATCAAATCACCTACAATGTGGCCGTCACGCTTCTCGACACGGCAAGCACCGGCAGTGTAACCGCCACGATCGCCGACGGAGTGGTCCACGATACCGATGGGTTCACGAACCTCGCGTCGACCAGCACCGAGAACATCGTTACCTATGTACCCAACACGATAACCGGGCAGGGAGAATCCAACATCACCCAAGTCTTGGGTGGAGGCGAGCCGCTGCCGGGCGTGCACGTGTCGCTGACAAGTTCGACTCCCGGATTCACCGACCGTACGACTACGACCGACAGCAACGGCTACTATCAGTTCGAAAATGTCCCGGATGGTACCTACCAGGTCACGGTGACCTGCCCCAATGCATGCCTCGACACGGGATCGGACACTGCCACAGTCAACGCCGAGGGCAGTCAAACATTCGAAGCCGACTTCTCGTTCGGCGCGCTGAAAGCCAGTTGCATCCCCAACCGCATAATGGTCACCTCGAGCCTGCCGATCGGATCCGTCCAATGGCAGCAAGTCGTGCAAGAGGCACTCAATCTCGGAAACGACACGGCCAGCCAAAGCGAACCACCTAGCACCGCCGAGGCGAGCCAACCGACCGTCACGCAGTATCTGGTTCTTGCCCCGCCGACTACGCCTTCCAGCACGGCGGTGGCCGAGGAAGAGGAAGCTGATGCAGCGGTCGTCGACGCGGACCAGATCGAGACCGAAAGCCAGGCCGCCGAGATCGAGCAACCGACCGTCACTGCAGATGTCACGTCTTCTGTCGCGCCGATCGTCGACCCGGTGGATACCGACGCAGTCGACACGGCCTGCCTGCTGGTGGCCGTTCAGGCAGAACCGATCGCGCAGGCAACCGTTGCCCAAACCGTTGTGCTCTCCGAGCCGCCCATGGTCGAGGAACAGACCACCGAGGTCATCGACACGGTCCAACCACAAGCAGACAACCCGCCGGCGCAAGTGGCCGCCCCGACGGTGGTCCCGGCCACTATGCCTTCCGACGTCGAGGCTGCCGACCAAGCCGACGCACAGACCAATAGCGAACCGGAGGTCATCACTGAAGCAACGGTTGCCCCAATCGTCCAAGAGGCCATCGAGCGTTGGGCGGCAGCCGGCGCAGATCAGGAATCGCTCGACAAAATGCAGAGTGCGACTTTCCTCGTCAGCGACCTGGATGGGCTGTACCTAGGCATGACCAGTGGCGATACCGTCTGGCTCGACTGGAATGCCACCGGCCGCGGATGGTTCGTGGACTCAACGCCCAGCGACGACCAGGAATTCAGTCCGGCGCTCGCCGATGGCACCCTGCAAGCCGTCGCCTCAGAAGCCGTGGACCACGTTGACCTGCTTACTGTGGTCACTCACGAACTGGGACACATCGCCGGTTTGGACGATTCAGATCTCGGCGGCGTGATGGCTCCGACTTTGCAGATGGGGACGCGTCTCGTTCCCCGGGTGCTCGACGTGGTCTTGGCCGACCTCTAGAACACATCCGGCGTTTCGCTTTCGAAACCGCAGAAACGCGTCGCCACGAACGCTGCAGTCAAGTGCGACACGCACTAAAAGCGGTACTCCAGTCCGAAGTTCATCCCCTGCGCCCAGAAATCGCTCATCACGAAGTCGAATGCAGGTTGATGCGAACCGGTGGGCGTTTCCGGGGGCAACTGCGAGACATTCGTATCTAGCTGCTCTGCCGGCCGCGCGACTTGGCTCCAATACAGGAACGTATAGCCGAACGACGCACGCAGTCGGCTCGTGACAGCGTAACTCAGCGTGACCCCGAGTTCCGGCAATACGGCGAACTGATTGCGGCTGTACTGGCCGATGTTCGTCTCTTGTGCCAGCAGGTCGCCCGAAAACGTCGAGCTTCCACCGTTCGGCACCGCCGTTGTTGTCATACCGTCGATGAGCACGCGGGAGTGAGTGCAACCCAGCCCGAGTTTCATCAGCGCTTCCAGCGACCATCGACCGACGTGCCGACGATACGCAATGCCCAACTCCGCACCGTTGAACCGATTCTCGACGTCGAACAGGTCATACAGACTCTTGGTGGTCCCGGCGACGACCGGTCCTTGCGATTCCGTCCACTCCGAGTATTGGTCGATTCGCAGACTCTCGTTCAGCCGGGCAAAACGCCAACCGACAAGGAGATCCATGCGGCTCCACTCCTGTCGGTGCACATTGCGGCGCCACAACACCTCGACGGCCTGAAACTGGCTCGTCAGACTGCAACTCACCGTTCCATCCAGAAAGTCGGGATGTGCCGCCAACATGGCGCTCTGGGCGCCCAACTGAGTGTCATAATATGGGCGAGCGATGATGGGCGTGCTCGCACTTGTGGCAGAGAATCGGGTCGTCTCCTCGCCAAGCCCCAAGTAGCTCGCCTCAATCCCCGCGCATTGACAGGGGTCGAACCAATAACCGAAGGAGACGCGCCCACCGGAATTCGTGCCGGTGCCGACGGTCCCATTGCCGAAAAGGATGCTCGTGTCCGCTTCCCCAAGTACACCGGCCTCGCTCGGTTCGGTGCCTTCCGTGCTGGTCGTCACCAGGGATGGCAAATGGCTGCCTTTGGTCCACCAGAGCAGATACTCGCCTCGCACCCACAAGCGATTCTGCAAGCATGGATGCCATGGATTGAACGATCCATACCCGCCCGCATAACAGCTATCGCACGGGCCACACTCGTACGGATAGCATTCGGGCGTGCAGCATCCGCCGCCAAGTCCGTCGCCGTAGGGTGCGATGTCGCCAACTCCCTCCGTGTACTCCGGCTGGGCCGATAGTCCGCTGGGCAGTTGCGTTTCGTCATCCTGCATAGCGACGATACTCGCATCAGCAACGCGAGCCACAGGTTCGTCCGACGACCGCTCACTGGCAGAAGCCTCCGAAGCCATCGCCGTTGATGCAACGTATTCCTGCTTCACGGTGCCACTACGAGAGTCACGATGTGGACTCCAGGACACGTTGCGAGCCACACCGGACGGCCGTCTTTGCCACGGCGGAGCCGCCAAATGATCGTCCTCCGTCTGCGCAACAGCAGGCCAGGTACCAAGCCAGATGCTGACCACGATTGCCGACAGGATCGTCTTGCCGAGAGCCGAGACGCGAATCGGACGAATGCGCAACCGAGGGCGTGCCAACCTGGTCATACATGGCCTTTCTATGCGACGCTGCCGCACTTTCCGGTGGCGGTTCTTTGGCGAAGGCCGGCACTTCACTTGGCCCAATGCGGTGTAACCGTGAAATGCCCAGCACACATGGCAGTCTTGCTGCCTGCTGCCCACGTGGCCTTATGCCCGCAACATCTACGGATCCTGTACTGTTCGCGGTATCGGCATATCCCGCAAGGTCCTTTAGAAGTTCCCAGACGACACACCGGACGCAGTGGCTGTATATTTCCTAGATTTCCATGCCATCCCAGTCCACGAGTGGCAACGCCGGCAGAATCGAGAACACACCAGCACGACGGCCGAACGCTGGGCACACTCTCCAAAGGCCGACTCACGTTGGATTTTGACGATCGCTGAGAGTAGCCGACGACCGTGCCCCGCGAACGAGCCAGCCCGTGTCACTCACCGACGACGAGTGTTAGCAGAACAAAAGTACCTTCAACGACTTGTGATGAAGACACAAGCCAAGACCCAAACCCGTCCCTCTGCTCGACGCCTGACAAGAGGATTCTCGTGCGAATTCACGTGGCTCATCCCACATCCCTCTTCCCATACACACAATCGCTCAGATCACAAGCGAGTACGGGCGAGAAACGCGCTGGCCAGGGTCACCTGCAGTCAAATCGTCCGGAGCCCTCTGCGCGAACACGTAAAGAAGCGCGCCAACAAGTGGCTCCGGGCGATGACCACCCGGCTTGAAATCAGAATTGCCGCTTCACATCACTCCGGTGGGCGGTATTCGTCGTTCTCGACTCTTCTGGTGCAAGCCCGGCTTTCTGCCGCGACGTGACCTACTTCCGGCCACTGTTATCGACCACTTTAACTGTGTCCGATCCCGAAAAGGGCACTTCGAATCCCTCTTCAATCTCAACCATGCCCGAAAGCTCCAAGTCTGCGCTGGGCACAGCAATGATGTCCTTCACACTGTCGACATCGAACTTGGCGACGAGGTTTCCCTGATTGTCCGCCTTCGTCCACCAGACTTCGACACCGTTCAGCTTCAAGCTCGCCGTAACAACGCCCGAGTAAGGGATGTCGGCATGGACGGTGACGACCTCGCCTTCGTACGCCAGGTTGATCGTACTCGGTGATACCTGGATCACCACTTCTTCGGCGGTAGCCAAACTCGTCGACAATCCGAGCATCAACAGCGCCACACAAGCGACAGCAGCGTACCTAGCCATGGAAATACTCCCTGATCAAAGGCTCCGTGCCCTTAACGAAGCCAAACAACAGTCAATCGTTCAAAATGAGTTTCGCTTGCACCATCCCCATCATTGGTTAGGTTCAAGAGGACTTGGCTTTCCGCATCATCCTGACCAATCGCCCAATATCTTTCTGATATCTGTCGAGCGTGTCAATCCACTTGCCAACGCACTTCCTCCCTGCGGGCGTCAGTTCATAGAGCCTTTTGGCAGGCCCTGTCCTTGAACCGCTCCACGCATGAGAAACCATCCCTTGCTCTTCCAACATGCTGAGCAGACGGTAAACGCCCGTGGGATCGGGCGCAATGCCTTTCATCAGCGGAGAGCCTTTCAACTCCTCGATAAGAGCATAACCGTGAAGAGGTCTCTCGATCAGCATCGCCATGACCGTCGGCTGAAGGAGCCGGTCCAGCGTTTGTCCTTCACAGGCACAGTTGCCTTTGCATCTCATGAGTTTGGCCGACAGGACCCTCGAAAGACAACACGGTCGTCCACTTCCGCAGGCGGCAGTCCGGTAATAGAGATGATCTACTAGACTGCCGAATTTTGGCAGAACTCCTGCGATTCGTCAAGCTGGCATCCCGCCGAATCCCGCACGAGGCCCGATGCAATTCCACGCAGCAATCATTTTGGCAAGCGCGTGACCGTCAATCGGGTTGGGCCCACGAGATGTCGGGCACCAAGGTGTGCAAAACTTGCGCGATCTTGCCGTGACATGGCAGGAATGCTCGGCAGCGATGGACGGCCGGTCGGACCGAACTTCTTCGCATGGAATCATGTGAAGATGGCTTCACAAGGCGACAGTGGTGTTAACGGTTGCCCAAAGAGTGGCAATGCTGGGGCGGGGGTCCTGCGTGGGACTCGTCGTGACGCGTAGCTGTTGCCGCGCAGCAGAACCTGCTCGCTCTCGCAGATCAGGTAACGCCGAAATCAAGTGTGGGCGTGGACCCACTCATAGTAACCGAAGAACACATCGAACCCGCACACTTCGGCCAGTGCTACTGGGTCCTTCGCGCGGCCCGGCTGGCCTCGAGTTCCGCGGCGAGACGCTCAATCACGACTCCGTTTTCGGGCTTGCCGGCGACGTTCTGGTTCTCCTGGGGATCAGTCTCGTGGTCGTACAACTCGCGATCGACGAGCTTGCCCGACTTGTCGCGCCATTCTACATAGCGATAACGATCGGTACGGATCGCCGTGCCTTGACGTCCCCCTTTCGGATACTCGCTGATCGCCGTCTTGCTCCACGGCGTGTCTGGAGCATTCAGAAGCGGAACAAGACTCGTTCCTTCCAGTCCGTCCGGCAATGGTAGCCCGGCCAGCTCGGCAAGCGTGGGATAGATGTCGACGAACTCGACGATGACGCTGGTCTTCTTCCCCGCCGTCTTCATACGGGGCACCGCCATGATCAAGGGGGCGTGGGTAGCGCCCTCGTAATTGTTGTGTTTTCCGCCCCACCAATTGTGCTCACCCATGTAATAACCGTGGTCGCCCCAGAAAACGACGATCGTGTTCTCGCTGAGGCCGAGCCGGTCGAGTTCATCGAGCACGCGGCCGGTGCACGCGTCCACGTAGCTGATGGCGGCCAGATAGCCGTGTAGGCAGCGGCGACCGAACTCGTCGCTGATCTTGCGGTCCCGCGGTACGTTGCCATACCAGTAGAAGTCGGCACCCGACGTCGCCGCGTATGACGGAGCGTCTCTGGGCGGATAGCGATTGTCCGGAATCTTGATATCGGCCGGGTCGTACAGATCGTGGTACTTCTTCGGCGCCACCCAGGGAACGTGAGGGTTCACGAACCCTATGGCAAGAAAGAAAGGCTGATCCGGTTTCTCGGCAAGTCCGCGAAGCGCCTTGATCGCCTCGCGGGTCATATCGCCGTCCGTCAGGTCGACATCCTCGCAGTCGGGCGACTCGAATGCCGGCCCGGCGTAGAACGGCATCTGCGGGCCCCGGTCCGGGTCTTCAATCCCCTGGGCTCGCAGCTTCGCCGCCGCCGCCCGGACCTTCGCCGATCCCTCCTGTCCATAGCGAGGTGTCCTGGAAACCCAGGAAGGTACACTCCAAGAGTCCGGATCGTCGATGCCGATGTGGTAGATCTTGCCCAGGCTCCGGGTGAACCAGCCGTGGTTCTTGAATAACTGGGGCAGCGTGACGATGTCCGGCATCGTGCTCCGCAGCGGCGGGCCAATGCGGTAGATGTTCGTCGTCCATGGATGCCGCCCGGACAGGAGCGATATCCTCGACGGCGAGCACAACGCCTGCTGGCAGAATGCCCGGTTGAAAACCATCCCGCGACCCGCCAACCGATCGATGTTCGGAGACTTCACCACTCGGTCCCCGTAGCAGCCCAGTTGCGGGCGCATGTCGTCGGCTGCGATGAAAAGAACGTTTAGCCGCTGCGGAAGCTTCTCGGCTGCGACGGTTTCGGCCACCGGCGCGAGCAGCAATACCGCAAGAAGGCCTGCGAGCGTGTTTCGTGTGGTCCTCACCATGGGAAGCATCCTCCTTTGCACACCAAGCCATATCGGGGCGGATCGTAAACGCCGATCGATTCAGCAGCACCACATCTCATGAGTCCACGACGCTGCGCCGCAATTCACTTTCGCAGCACATACACGCAGTACGCCCCACAAAGCTCTTCTTTTCCCTCATCGTAGAACCATGTCTGCAATTGCGTGCGACCCGCCTTCAGATGCACGGTGTACGCGACCGCCTCGTCCCCGGGCCGAACCGCCTTCGTCTCATCAATATCCGCAATGCGCAGACGCGTTTGGGCGACCGGCAAGGCCACGCCCTGTGGATACCTCCCGTCCACCGCCTCATATTCAGGAACGCCCGAGGTGATCGGCACACCGGCTTCCTGCGGCCAACGGCGAAGCGAAATCTCGTACTCGCCCTCCTGCTCGACGATCAGGTCCCAGATGCCGTTCTTGCCAACGCCGCGCCGAACCTGTGCGCTCTGGTCGAGAAACATGTCTTGCCAGTCGCACGGGGAGAGCATCATCGGATTCTCCCGGTCCGAGCCGATGTGGATCGGGCTGAACTCGTTCACCCGCGGCGCAACCCCAGCCCACCATCGCTTGTAATGAGCCCGCATCTTGGCCGTCACCTCGGGGTGATCGGCAAGCACGTTCTGCTTCTGCCCCGGATCGGCCTGAACATCGTACAGCTCTCTGTCCTGAATGAGCCGCCACCGATCCCACATCACGCACGCATCCCCCTTTGCCGGTGCAGGATGGTTCATCCGGCTGAACTGGACGACAAGCATGCGATCGGGCAACCGTTCGGTCTGGCCACGAAGCAGATTGGCGAGGCTGATCCCGTCGAACCTGGTGCCTGCGTGCTTCTGCAAACCGCACAAGTCGACGAGCGTCGGTAGAATGTCCTGGCACTCGGTCAGTCCGGCGGCGTCTCCTGCAGGACGTAGGTTTCCGGCCGGCCAGCGCCAGAAGCAGGGCACACGGTGCCCGCCCTCGTAAAGGTCGATCTTCTTGCCTCGCATGCCGGCATTGAACAGTCTGACACCAACCGTTCCACCGTTGTCGGTCAGAAATAACAGAATTGTGTTCTCACGCAGACCGCAATCGCCCAGGAACTTGTCGAGCTTGCCTATGTTCTCGTCGATGTTGGCAATCATTCCAAAGAAACTGGCCACATCTCGCGACTGCCCACGGTACGGCTCACGGTACTTATCTGGCACAAACAGCGGATAGTGCGCCGCGTTGAGCGGGATGTAGCAGAAGAATGGCTTCTCTCGTTCAGCGCACCGTCGCATCCAGCGGATCGCTTCGTCGAAGAAGACGTCTGTGCAATAGCCCTGAAACGGCTCGCGGCGCCCGTTGTGTTGATACACGTCGTCAAAGTAATCGTTGTTCCAGAAGTCGGCTGCCGACGAGATGTGCGAGGAAGGAAACCAAATCGATTCCTGAAAGCCACGGTCCTGGGGCCGGTAGGGATAATTGTCACCGAGATGCCACTTGCCAAACTGGCCGGCGACGTAGCCCCCCTCGGCAAAGAAGTCTGCCATGGTACGCACCTCGCGGCGCAGCAGCGCTCGTCCGCTGCTGACATTCATTGCCCCGTTCCGCAGACAGTCAACTCCCGTCATCAACTGCCCGCGAGTCGGAGTGCACATCGGCGCAACATGAAAATCGGTCAGCCGGATGCTCTCCGCGTAGAGCCGATCTAGGTTGGGCGTATGGATCACGGGATTGCCGTGACACGAGAGGTCGCCATAGCCCTGATCGTCGGTCAACACCAGGACGACATTCGGACGATTCGCAGCACGCGCCTGCGTCCACGTCAGAAGAAGCAAGCCAACCAGAAAGAACGAAGCTTTGGCAAAGCGAATCGACATGCGGGCAGTCCTCCAACGTTCCTGGCCAGCATACCCGACCACTTAGTCCGTTTCCAGTGTGCAGCGAGCCGGATCACCGAAGCTCGGACAACTCGCCGAAACGCCGTTTCCCGCCAACGCGCTGCGTGCAACCGGACGCTCCAGCGGCGAGACGAAGGGAGCACTTTTCAGGCGCCTGTCGTCGCTTCCGCCTGCGAACCCATGCCGACGGCCCTCCCCGCGGATCGGTCGGGTTTGCTGACCAATTGACTGGCGAATCGGGAAGCGATCCCATAATATGGTGATATTCCATACATTCTGATTCTGTCAATATGCGAGTGCTCGCTCCCCTTCGCCGAGCCTACAAACAATGGAATAAGGACAACGTGCCGCCAGTATTCGAGAGCGCGCGGGCGAAGTAGCCCGCACCTGCCGATTGGTAATTCGCGGGGTACGTCCCCCAGGGTCTTATCGAGAATCAACCTATGAAGACGCTCCCGATTTTCGCCGTGTTTTCTTGGGTAGTCTGTGGCCAGTGCCTTGCCGCCGAGACCCCACAACGACCCAACATCATCTTCATCCTCACCGACGACCAGGGTTGGGCCGACGCCAAGTTCGCCGGTCATCCCTACGTGATCACGCCGAACCTCGACCGCCTGGCCAGCCAAGCGACCTGGTTCCGGCAGTTCTACGTCGCGGCCACCGTATGCTCGCCGAGCCGTTGCGGCTTCATGACATCCCATTTCCCCGCACGCCATCTCATCCACGGCCACTTCGCCACTCACGCGCAGAACGAGGCCCGCTGCATGCCCGACTGGCTCGACCCCGAAGTGACCACGGTCACCAGGCTGCTCCAGCAGTCGGGCTATGCCACCGCCCATTTCGGCAAGTGGCATCTTGGCAATGGCGACGGGGCGCCCACGCCGGGCGCCTACGGAATCGATGTGCACCGCACGGTGAACACCAACGGCCCGGCGCTCGGCGACGACGGCCCCGCGCCGCCCGACGGAAAAAAACGCCCTCCAGCGCAGGCCGATCCTTACTTCCGCGCTAAATCGACGACCATGATCGTCGACGAGACCATCGATTTCATCCGCAAACACAAGGACGGACCATTCTACGTAAACGTCTGGACCCTGCTGCCCCACGCGCCGCTCAAACCCACACCGGAGCAACTCGCCGTCTATCAGGCACTCGTCCCGCGGGCCGACGATCCCGCCTTCGGCCAATGGATGCAGAAGTACCTCGGCGCGGCCAAGGATCTGAAGAGCCAGATGCAGGTCTTCTGCGCGTCCCTAACCGATCTGGACGCCCAGATTGGCCGCCTCATGGGCGCGCTCGACGAGATGGGGATCACCGACAATACCATCATCTTCTTCTCCAGCGATAACGGCCCTGAAGACTATCGCATCGGCAACGCGGCCAATGCGGGCGTCGGCTCGACCGGACCGCTCCGCGCGCGAAAACGCAGCATGTACGAGGGCGGCATCCGCACGTTTGGGTTGCTGCGCTGGCCGGGCCGCGTCGCCGCCGGCCGCGTCGACAACACCAGCGTGATGTCGTCCGTCGATTGGCTGCCCACCGTGTGCAAGCTGGCCGGCGTCAACGTGCCCGACGCAGTCCAGCTCGACGGCGAGGACATGAGCGATATCTGGTTCGGCGCGTCGCGGCCCCGCCACAAACCGTTGTACTGGGAATGGCTCTTCATGGTGTCCGGCGGTGGCCAGTATCAGCCGCCGACGCTGGCCGTGCGCGACGGCGATTGGAAGCTGTTCATGAACCACGATGGCAGCCACGCCGAGCTGTTCGACATCCCCAAAGACCCGGCCGAGACGCGCGACGTGGCGGCCGAGCACCCGGAAGTGGTCAATGAGCTTTCCGCAAAGCTCTCGGCTTGGGTGAAGTCGCTCCCGCCGAGCAAGGCCCGCGACCTTGTCGCGTCAGGCGTGGCACTGGAAAGGCGACCCAAACCTGGCAAGGCCAAGCCGCCTTTGGATCGCGCTGCCGTGTTCAA
The DNA here is from genome assembly GCA_963674835.2 of Thermoguttaceae bacterium. Classification (GTDB taxonomy): domain Bacteria; phylum Planctomycetota; class Planctomycetia; order Pirellulales; family Thermoguttaceae. Next base: position 2,410,350 of record CAXXKC010000003.1, on the reverse strand, counting down.
GGCCAAGGACACCAACCACGACGGAGTGCTCTCGCTCGAAGAATATCTGCATCGGTTTCCCGACCAGGCCGAAGGCCGGCGCCGATTTCCCACGTTCGACACCAACAAGGATGGCGTGCTGAACGAGAAAGAGTTTACGACAATGGGCCGGCAGTGACGGCGCTCACTTGCCTGCCCGGAGCAGGCGGCCGGCCCACGCGCGTCGCTCGGGCCGGGACCCCGACAAACGTTCTTCATCGAAGGGACCAAAGACATGAGAGCACTTCTGGCGATCGGATTGGCATTCTGCCTGCAAGCCGTCGCGCTGGCCGCGCCGTCCCAGCCGAACATCGTCGTCTTCCTGGTCGACGACATGGGCGTGATGGACACCTCGGTGCCTTTCCTCACCGACGATGCCGGCCATGCGAAGCGGTATCCGCTGAACGACTACTACCGCACGCCTAACATGGAGCGGCTGGCCACGCGCGGCATCCGCTTCAACCGGTTCTACGCGATGAGCGTCTGCTCGCCCACGCGGATCTCGATCATGACGGGCCAGAATGCAGCTCGCCACCGCACGACGAACTGGATTAACCCTGACCATAACAACGGTGGCCCACAGGGACCGCCCGACTGGAACTGGCACGGCCTGAAGCGCGGTGACGTGACCCTGCCTGCTCTGCTCGAGGCCAACGGCTATCGCACGATCCACGTGGGCAAAGGCCATTTCGCCCCCCGAGCGTTCGACGGTGCCGACCCGAGCAACCTGGGGTTCGATGTCAACATCGGCGGCGCGTCGATCGGCGCGCCAGGCAGTTATTACGGCCGCGAGAACTTCGGCTTCGGCACCCGGCGAGCCGGCAACGCCGTCCCGAACCTCGAGAAGTATCACGGCAAGGACATCTTTCTGACCGAGGCCCTGACGATTGAGGCCAAGGCGGCCGTGTCAGACGCCGTCAAGCAAGGCAAGCCGTTCTATCTCTACATGGCCCACTATGCCGTGCATGCCCCGTTCCAAAGCGATCCGCAGTTTGCCGACCACTATAAGAATTCCGGCAAGCCGCCCCAAGCGCAGGCCTTCGCCACGCTGATCGAAGGCATGGATAAATCGCTCGGCGACCTGCTCGATCACTTGGAGTCGCTCGGCGTGGCCGACAACACGCTGGTCTTCTTCCTGGGCGACAACGGGACCGACGCACCGCTCGGAAATCAGCATGCGGTGGCCTGCGCCGCCCCGCTGCGCGGCAAGAAGGGCGCCCACTACGAAGGGGGCATGCGTGTGCCCTTCATCGCCGCCTGGGTCAAGGCCGACGCCAACAATCCGAACCAGAAACGACTGCCCATCGCGGTCGGGGCCATCCAGAGCCAGTTGGGCGCCGTCTACGACCTGTTTCCCACGATTCTGGGCCTGGTCGGCGTGGCGGCGCCGTCCGGCCATGCGCTCGACGGCTCCCGCCTCGACAAACTCCTCACCGGTGCAGCCGACCCCGACCGTAAGGAGACGTTCCTTATGCACTATCCCCACTCGCCTCATCGCACCAACTACTTCACCGTCTACCGCGAAGGTGAGTGGAAAGTCATCTACCACTACTTTCCGACCGAGGTGTCGGGCGGCTCGCACTACCAACTCTATCACCTGGCCCCCGATCCGTTCGAGCAGAACGATCTGGCCTCTGCCCGGCCGGAGCAACTCCGCCGCATGATGCAGGGTCTCATCGCGGGCCTGAAAGCCCAGAAAGCCGTGTACCCAGTGGACGAAAAAGGCCAAGTGCAGAAACCTCAACTGCCGTAGGATACGCCTTGCTGCAGTATCTCACGGCTTCGCGGATCGGGCTGGCGACTGCGGAAATCGCCGCACCTCGACGTCGTTCTTCTGCGCCGAGCCCGGCGTGCTGCGCCCCTCCGTGATCAAACGCTCCAGCAGTGCTTTCATTCGCTCGATCCGCTCCGGCTCCTGGGCGGCCAGGTTCCTGGTCTCACCCAGGTCGTCGGTCAGGTTGTACAACTGGACCGGCGTCTGCACCTGCCCCTTCGTCCAGCCTCCCGAGTCTCGCCCAAGGATCAGCTTCCACGCCCCCTCGCGCACGGCGGGAAGCCCGCTCGACGCGGTGTTCACCGCCTGTTCACGCACGGGACGGTCCTCGCCGCGCAGCAGCGGCACGAGACTGAAGCTGTCTTCGCCGGCATTGTCAGGCAGCCTGATCCCCAAAATCTCGGCAAAGGTGGCCATCAGGTCGGCCTGCTGCACGAGTTGCCCGCAAACGGTTCCTGGCTGGACTACCCCGGGCCAGCGCACGACGAACGGCACTCGGTGCCCGCCTTCCCACGCGTCCGACTTGTAGCCGCGCAGCGGCCCGCTCGGATAGTGGCCTTTCTCTTCGAGCTCCTTGGCACCGATATACGGCGCGCAGCCGTTGTCGCTCGTGAAGACAACGAGCGTGTTGTCGGCGACGCCGCTCCGGTCGAGCGCCTCAAGTATCTGGCCGACGACGGCATCGGTCTCCATGACGAAGTCGGCGTAGGGCAGCAGTCCGCTCTTGCCTTTCCACTGGTCGGTCACGGCCAGCGGCGTGTGCGGCGAGGTCAGTGGCAGATACAGCAGGAAGGGCTGACCAGCCTTCGCCTGGCGCATGATGAACTCGCACGCCTTGTCGCCAAGTGTCGGGAGAATCGGCTCCAGCTTCCAGTCTTTCAGCGAAGGGCCCTGCAGGCTGGCAAGATGGTTTCGCAGCAGGGCACGCGGCAGAAACTCGCTGGGCACACCAAGCGTGCGGTCGTTCTCGATGAAACAGTACGGTGGCCAGTTCGGCACGTCGGTGCCGAAGTAGGCGTCGAACCCACGCGTGGTCGGACCGCCGGGAATTGGCTGGCCGAACACTTCGCGCCAGGCCGCCAGGTGCGCGCCGCTCGGCGGCGCTTCGTCGTCGTTCTTCTTGGGCACACGAAACAGGGCGGCCTGTTCCTTCGGGATCGGCCAATCCCAGCCAAGGTGCCACTTGCCAATCGCGGCTGTGTCGTAGCCGCGCTGCTTCGCCAATCCTGCAATGGTCAGCCGCTGGGGTGAGATCAGCGGTTCGCCAAATACACCGACGATGCCGGCCTGCAACCGTGTTCGCCAGTGATACCGACCTGTCAGCAGCGTGTAGCGCGACGGCGAGCACACGCCACAACTGGAATGCCCGTCTGTAAACCGCATTCCCTGCGACGCCAGCCGGTCGATGCACGGAGTTGGGATCTTGCCCCGCTCGGGGTTGTAACACTGCGCGTCGCCGTAGCCCAGATCATCGGCCAGAATAACAACGACGTTCGGCGTTGCCGACGGCCCCTCGGCGGCCAAAGCTGGGCGGCAAATCGCAACGCAGGCCACAAGAAGTCCAAGGATCGCGTGTTTCATGGCGGGTCTCTCCGGTGTCGGGACCATGCAAATCGTCGCGCATGCCGCCGTCCAACGCACGAAGCGTCGCGCAGTCCTTCGCGCCATCATGGGCGGCTGCGCCCGTTGGCTCTCAGCTCTTTGAGCTTGGCGGCCAGTTCGGCCACCAACTCCCCATGCGCGGCTGCAACATTCGTCGTCTCGCTCAGGTCGTCGGCCAGGTTGTAGAGCTCGCCTCTGGCCGGTGGCAAATCGCGGTCCGCTACGGCCTCCGACCGCTTCTCGGGTTTTGCCTTCCTGCGCCGGGCGGCCTTGCCGCCTGCATGACCGGGAATGTACTTCCACGGACCTTTGCGCAGAGCCATTGCCGTGCCTGCATTGTTCTGTTCGATCAGATACTCGCGGCACGCCTTGGCGGTCGGCTCACCCAACAGCGCCGGCAACACGTTGAAACTGTCCGGACCGTCCGCCTCAGCCAGCGACTGACCGGTCAGGGCTGCAAAGCTGGCCAGCATGTCCACTTGGCAGACCAGGGCATCAGACACGCCGGGGCGGATGCGACCCGGCCACCGCGTAATCAGCGGCAACCGCGTGCCCCCTTCCCAAATCGTTCCCTTGGTACCCCGCAGGGCGCCGTTGAACAGGTGGCCGTTGTTGGCCTCCGGCGAGCCGATGCCATGTTCCGTGTCGGGACCATTGTTGTCGAGAATGCCGCCGTTGTCGCTGGTGAGAATCACCAGCGTCTTGTCCGCCAGCTTCAGGCGGTCCAGCGTGTCGAGCACCTGGCCGACGGTCCAATCGAACTCGACGATCGTGTCGCCGCGCACGCCGCAGTCGCTCTTGCCGCGAAACTTCGGGTTGGGCACTCGCGGCACGTGGATGTTGTGCGTGGTTACTTCGAGAAAGAACGGCTCGTCTTTGTGCTTCTCGATGAACGCACAACTCTTGGCGGCAATGACCGTCGATATCTGCTCGTCGTCCCAGAGGGCCGCCTTGCCGCCGACCTGCTCGCCGATCCGCGGGATGCCGTTGACGAACGATCGCGGCTCGCCGCGCCCTACCGAGTAATCGAGCTTGATCGGATCGGCCGGATCGAGGTTCACCACGCGATGGTTCTCCACCCACACGCACGGTACCCGATCGCCCGTGGCGGGCAGAATCCACGCGTAGTCGAAACCGATCTCCAGCGGGCCGGGCGTGATCTCGCCGTTGTAATCGGTCGGCCGGGTGCCGAGGCCCAGATGCCATTTGCCCACGATACCGGTCGTGTAGCCGGCGCGCTTCAGCAGCGATGGGACCGTCGTACGCCCCGGCTCGATGAGCAGCCCTTCAATGCCCGACGCAATTCCGGTGCCCTTCTTGCGAAACGCGTACTCGCCCGTCAGGAACGAATACCGCGAGGGAGTGCAAACCGATGCCACCGAGTGTGCGTCGGTGAATCGCAGCCCCTCCGAGGCAAGCCGATCAACGTTCGGCGTCTTGACCTTGACCGCGCCGTAGCAGCCGAAGTCGCCGTAGCCAATGTCGTCCGCCAGGATGAAGATGATGTTGGGTTTCGCCTGCTCGGCGGCGAATACGCCGGGGACGGCAAATATCGCCAGAAGTGCCACAGACACGATGGAAAGCGATCTCATCAGAATTGCCCTCGATGGGAGCCACGTGCACGTTGAACGTATTGCCGCAAGCCTCATCACTTCTTATTCTTCTTCGCTTTCACTTGGACGGCTTCGGCGGGCCGGGCGTTGGCGCGGTCGAACTCGTCGCCGTGCCCCGTCGCACGAGGGTCACCGGTCGCCTTCAGCTCGCTCACTAGCCGCGATTCAAGCTCCTCGGCGACCTTGGCATAGGCCGGGTCCTCGGCCAGATTCGTCATCTCGTAGGGGTCCTTGCGAAGGTCGTAGAGCTCCCGGGCGGGCCGCTTATCGAAGGCTCGCTTAGCCAGCCCCGCCGTCGCCGCCTCGTCGCGGTGGAGCAGCATCCAGGCCTTGCTGGGCGACGCGTCGCAGTCGGCCCAGCCCACCCGAGTGTTCGTCGCCAATTCCTTGTAGTCAGGCATTCCGCCCGCTGCCGGATCTCCGGCCGGCCAGCGCTCCGGGCGGAAGTTGCGGATGAAATGGAAGTCGTGCGTGAAGATGCTGCGCATCGGGTAGCCGCCAAGGTTCCCATCGCCAAGGGCCCGGCAGGGTACGTGCGTTTCCATTCCGGTCAAAACGTGATCCCGTTGCGGGTCGACTTGGCCCGACGCCTCCGCCACCAGTACCGGCATCAGGCTCTTGGCGGTCATCGCTGGCGGCACCGGGAGCCCGGCCGCTTCCAGGAACGTGGGCGCCAGATCAGCCAGACTGGCGAAATCGTCGACCACGCGCCCGGCTTTCACCTTGCCGGGCCAGCGGATGGCCAGGGGCTGATGCGTGCCCGAGTCGTAGAGCCCGGCCTTGCATCGCGGAAATGGCCAGCCGTTGTCGCCGCTCATCACGATCAGCGTTTGATCCAGTTCGCCGGCCTTCTCGAGCGAAGCCAAAATGGCGGCCGAATCGCCGTCGAACCGCTCGACCTCCGCGTAGTGGTCGGCAATGTCCTCGCGCACGGTCGCGTTGTCGGGCAGGTAGGCAGGCACGGTGACCTTCGCCGGATCCAGCCCCGCCTCGCGCCCGCTTCGCCAGCGATAGGGACGGTGCGGATCGCGGCTCCCGAACCAGAAGCAGAAGGGCTTGCCCTTGGGCCGCGCCGCCAGGAAGGCGTCGAAGTTCTTGAACGACCGCCCGGCCGGATTGCGCGAGCGGTCGGCAATGCTGCCCGGCCCGTAGCCCTTCCCCGAGAGGCCCACGAAGTAGCCGGTCTGTTCGAGCAGGTCGGGATACACGGTGAACTTCGAGGGCAACGCACCGCGCAAATTGACGCCATCGCCCAGACGCCAATGCCATTGGCCCGTGAGGATCGCGGCGCGCGACGGCGAGCACGATGGCGCCGCACAGTGCGCATTGCGGAACAAAACTCCCTCGCGCGCCAGCCGGTCGAACGTCGGTGTTCGGACCTCAGGCATATCGAGGCAGGATGCGTGTGGCCAGGCCCAGTCGTCGGCAAAAAGGAAGAGGATGTTCGGTCGCACCCGGGCGTCGGCCGCTGTCGCCGTGTTGCCCCACGGAATCAACCCCAGCCACATCGACGCCAACAGCGGAGCCCAAGCGTGCATTCGCATCGTATTCCCCCAGTCGGTCTTTCCCATTTGCACTGCACCTGGAAGCGGCCCAGGCTCGTTCGGCCATCCATTCTACTATCGCGCTTTTCCACGTCGAATCCCCGCGCCGATTTTCTGTACCAGGCGGTTGTCTTCACTAGCGCGATGAGAGAACCCTATTTCTCGGGGTATCGCGCAAGTCCCATGCCGCACATGGCGGGTTGATATGGAAAATGCGGCGTATTATACATGGTTTGTCCGTCGTATTGGGCGATGACGGGTTGGGAGCACATTTGTTACAAGAATCCGCGACAAAGCGCGGAACTTCTTCCGGCCAGCGGGGTTTGATGTGCGGCAGCCCGCTGTCGCCCCAGGCCGGGCGCGAAGCAAGTGGCCCTCACAGAATCGGCTTGTCCGCGGGGCGGCTTCCCACTCCCGGCGAACTGACGACCAAAGTCGCGTCGTGCCGCCGTCGTCAGTGACGACGCGAAATCGCTCAGAAAACACACGAAGAGAGGATTGCGCAATGTGGCGATTCATCTTGGCTCTACCCATTAGTGTGATCGTTCTGGCGGCGATGTCCGGCGGTGCCAAGGCCGATCCGCGTCCGAATTTTCTCTTCGTATACACGGACGATCAGCGCTGGGATGCAATGAGCGTGGTACAGCAAGCCCAAGGCAAGCAGGCACGTTTCCCATGGATCGAAACACCTAATATGGACCGCATCGCGGCCGAGGGCCTCCGCTTCCGCAATGCCTTCGTCGTCAACTCATTATGCGCCCCGTCGCGAGCCAGCTTTCTCACTGGGTGCTATGGCTATCTCAACGGTGTGGTCAACAACCACACAGACTTCCCCGTCAACAACGTCACCTACGCCACCGAACTCCGTAAGGCCGGTTACGTCACCGGCTTCGTAGGCAAGTGGCACATGGGGCGACAGTCCGGGCAGCGGCCGGGCTTCGATTACTCGGCCAGTTTCGTGGGACAAGGGAGGTTCTTCGATTGTCCGTTCGAGATCAACGGCAAAGCCACGGAAACCACCGGCTGGGTCGACGACGTCTCGACCGACTTCGCCCTGGAGTTCATCCGCCAGAACAAAGGCAAACCATTCCTGCTGGCCCTGGGATTCAAGTCGCCGCATGGGCCGCGCACTCCGGCCAAGCGTTGGGAGACGGTCTACGCCGACGAGCGGGCGCGCACCGTTCCCAACATGAGCATCCCGGCCATCTATCAAGGCTCACCCGACTACGGCAAGGCCGAGCCCACTCCGCCTGGCTTCGCGGAGAGGACCGACCTGAACTATCACCGCTGCATCCGCGGGGCCGACGAAAACCTCGGCAAGCTCTTGGACGAGCTCGACAAGCTCGCCCTCGCCGACAACACCATGGTCATCTTCACCAGCGACAACGGCTACTATCTCGGCGAGCACCGGTTGGGCGACAAGCGTTCCGCCTACGAGGAGAGCCTGCGCGTCCCCATGTTAATCCGCTTTCCAAAACTCGGAGCGAAGGGGAAAGTGGTCGACTCTACGGTGCTCAATATCGACATCGCGCCCACGATCCTCGATTACGCCGGCGTCGCCGTGCCCGCACAGATGCAGGGACACAGTTGGCGGCCGCTGCTCGAAGGCAAAGGGACCGCGTGGCGGCATGAGTTCTTCTACTGCTACTACTATGAACGCGGCTTCCACGTTCCCACGACGACCGCCGTACGCAACGAGCTTGCCAAGCTCGTGAAGTACCCCGGTCACGACCAGTGGACCGAGCTGTTCGACCTCCAGGCCGACCCCTTTGAGATGAAGAACCTGATCGGCGACCCGGCGCACGCAGACCTGCGCAAACAGATGGAGGCCGAGTACGACGAGCAAGCCCAGGCCATCAATTTCCAGATCCCGCCCTTCGCCGACGACCCCGCCGGCAGCAAACCGCCGACGCCGCCCGCCAAGGCGTGTGTGCTTGAGTATCGCTTCGATCAGGATGAAGGCGACGAGGTAATCGACCGCTCGGGCAAGAACAATCACGCCTCAGCACGCGGTGTTCCCCTGGCCGAAGGCCGCCAGGGGCACAAGGCCCGCCGATTCGATGGCAAGGCATTGATCGACGTCGGCAAGGCGAAGAGCCTCTCTCCCTGCGCGCCCGGCTGGACCGTGTCGGTCACCTTCAAGGCCGACAAACCCGATGGCGTGCTGGTGACACACGGCGGCGCGTCGCGAGGGTATTGCCTGTACCTTCAGGGAGGCAAGCCGGCATGGTCCGTGCGGTCGGCCAGCCGCATCGCCACGGTCGTGGCATCGCAGCCTCTCGACGCCGGCTGGAACACGCTTACAGCAATGATCACAGCGGACAAGCACCTCGTACTGCTGTGCAACGGCAAGCAAGTAGCCCGCGGGAAGCTGCACGATTTCATCACCGAAGATCCCAACGTGGGTCTGCGAATCGGCGCCAACCGTGGCAGCCAGGTCGTCTCCGAGAACCCTCCGCCCGGGTTCACGGGGCTCATCGAGTCAGTACAGATCTTCAATCACCAGCGGCCGTAGCTCCTGCCCCACCGTCAGTATCCACAGCCCGTTTGGAAACCACATGCCATGAACGAAGGCCTCGGCAAGACGGACATTCAATCGCGGCTGGATCCGATTCCAGCGGCACGCGTATGAGACCTCTCGGATAAGACGCGGCCACAGGGAAGAACACTATGAGAATCAACTCGCCCCTGACGTCAGCGACCATCGTCGTCGTGTTGTCGCTCTTCGCAACGCCTGGTGTCCATGCCGCAGGAGCCAAGCGTCCCAACATTCTCTGGTTTGTCAGCGAGGACAATAATCCCCGCCTGGGATGCTATGGCGACAAGGTGGCCCACACTCCGAACATCGATCGCATGGCTTCCGAGGGCGTGTTGTATCTCAACGCCTTCGCCAATGCCCCCGTCTGTGCGCCGTGCCGCTCCACGCTCATCACGAGCTTCTATGCGAACTCCCTCGGCACAGAGAACATGCGCAGCCGCTACACGGTGCCCGCCGACGTCCGGTTCTACTCGCAATACCTTCACGACGCCGGCTACTATGTTATGAATCCCGGCAAGACAGACTACAACATTGCAGGCAACGACAAACGAGGTTGGGACAAAGGCCGCAGTTGGACCGACGCGCCGCCCGGCAAACCATGGATGCTGGTGATCAACACGGGAACGACGCACGAGCACGTCCTGCACGGAACGACCGTTCATCCGGATTACCTGAAGGTCCCCTTTCAACTGCCGGCTTATCACCCCGACACCCCGGAAATCCGCAGCAACTGGATCGAATACTACCACGACATTTCGGCGATGGACGCCGAACTGGGAGAACTCTTGGCGAAGCTCCATCGCGACGGGCTGGCCGACGACACCATCGTTTTCTACTACTCCGATCATGGCGGCATTCTGCCGCGCAGCAAGCGATTCTGCTACGATTCGGGCCTTCGCGTGCCGTTGGTGGTCCGATTCGGCAAGAACGTCCAGCACCTCGCGCCCGCTTCCCCCGGCACGAAGCTCGATCGGCCGGTCAGTTTTGTCGACCTGGGGCCGTCCTTGCTGAGCCTGGCCGGGGCAAAGATCCCGCCTCAGCTCCAGGGCGAAGCGTTTCTCGGCCCCAAGGCGGCCCCGCCTCGCCAGTATGTCTATGGATTTCGCAACCGCATGGACGAGCGCTACGACCTGGCGCGCACGGTCCGCGACAAGCAATTCCGTTACATTCGCAATTATCTCCCCCATCGCATCTACGCACAGCATCTTGATTACCTATGGCGGATGCCTGCGACCGTGTCCTGGGAAAAGGCGTTTCAGGAAGGTAGATGCAATGCCAAACAGAGCGCCTTCTGGAAGCCCAAGCCCAGCGAGGAACTCTACGATGAGCAAGCCGACCCCGACGAAGTGAACAACTTGGCCGACGACCCGCAGTACCGCGCCGTGCTCGAGCGCATGCGCAAGGCAAACCGCCAGTGGATCCTCAAGATTCGCGACGCCGGATTCACCACCGAGGCCGACATGCTCCGGCGCGCGGGCGACGACCCCATCCGCACGATGTCCCAGGATGACGCGAGATATCCCCTGGAGCGGATTCTCTCCGCTGCCGAATTGGCCAGCGATCGCAGCGCGGTGGATGCCGTGCCGAAGCTCATCGCCATGATGGGCGACCCCGACCCGGCAGTGCGCTACTGGGCGGCCACCGGGTGCAGCGTTCACAAGCAGCAGGCATCTCCCGCTGTCGATCCACTGCGCAAGTTGTTGAAAGACGAGTCGCCCTCGGTAAGAATCGCGGCGGCCGAGGCGCTTTGCACCTTGGGACAAGCCGGCGAAGGGCTACCGGTCCTGATCGCCTCCTCGCGCGAAAAGGAACCGCGCGACGTCCTCCTGGCCTTGAACGCTCTGGACGCGCTGGGCGAGCTTGCCCGTCCTGCCGCCGACGCGCTGGCCGCCCATCCCATCGAGATGCACGACAATTACGTCGGGCGGGCCTCCGACTGGCTCCTGCAGAAGTTCGGCGTCAGCCACGCAAGGGTAGAGACGACAAAGAAAGCAACCACGCCAGGCCAGCGCCGATCGCAGAAAACCAAACCCGCAACGCACGTCCCGAAGGCAGACAAATGAGCCGTTCCAGCCAGCGGCATCGGTCGCCGTCTTCCTGGGATCTCGCAAGCCCTCTTCAATTCGACTGCTCGAAGGAGACGCCCATGCACCGAACCGGTCAACTCCGACTCGTACCGGCTACCAAGGCCATTCTTCTCTGCGGCTTGCTCGCGGCGGCCGCGGTTGCCCTGCCCCGGAAGGTCGCGGCGGCCGAAAAGCCGAACATCATCATCATTCTCGTCGACGACATGGGCTTCTCCGATATCGGCTGTTACGGCAGCGAGATTCCCACGCCCAATCTCGACCAGGTTGCGGCGGGAGGTCTGCGGTTCACGCAGTTCTACAACACGGGACGATGCTGTCCGACCCGCGCGTCGCTACTTACGGGCCTTTATCCGCACCAGGCCGGTGTCGGGCACATGACCGACGACAAGGGGCTGCCAGGATACCAGGGCCGGCTCAACGATCATTGCGTCACCATCGCCGAAGTCCTTCGGCCAGCCGGGTACTTCACGAGCATAAGCGGCAAGTGGCACGTCGGTCAGAATTACGGTGTCGTCCCCTGGCAGCGAGGCTTCGATCGCTCGATCAACGCTGCTGCCGGCGGATTCTACTTCCCCGATTCGCCGCGCACCGAAGTATTTCTCAACGGCGAGAACGTCGGGCGGCGCGGCGGCAAGATCCCTGACCAGTGGTATTCGACCGATCTGTGGACCGATTTCGGCATCAAGTTCATCGACGAGGCCCGCGCCGCGAACAAACCGTTCTTCCTCTACCTGCCCTACAACGCGCCCCACTTCCCGTTGCAAGTGCCGCAAGAGGAGATCGCCCGGTTCCGCGGCAAGTACAGGATTGGCTGGGACGAACTCCGCCGTCAGCGTCACGCGAAGCAGATCGCACTGGGCATCGTCGACGAAGCGTGGCTTCTCTCGCCGCGGCCTGCCGAGGTCGAATTGTGGGATCACCTCAGCGACGCTGAGAAGGATCACTTCGACCACATCATGGCCATCTATGCAGCGGTCGTCACGCATATGGACAGCGCCGTCGGGCGTCTCATCGAGGCGCTGCGTCAGCGGGGCGAGCTAGACAACACGCTGATCCTCTTCCTCTCCGACAACGGCGCCAACGCCGAAAGCGGTCCGAACGGCCGGCTCAACGGCACGCTCCCCGGCGGTCCGATGTCCGACGTCTTCCAGGGGCAATCCTGGGCCACGCTCTCCAATACGCCGCTGCGACGCTACAAACACTACAATCACGAAGGCGGCATCGCCACGCCACTGATCGCCCATTGGCCCGCGCGAATCACCACTCCCGGCCAGCTTCGCCAGCAGCCAGGGCACTTGGTCGACCTGATGGCCACCTGCGTGGACGTCGCCGGCGCGTCGTATCCAGCGCAGTTCCATGACCAGCCGATCGTGCCCATGGAAGGTAAGAGTCTCGTTCCCGCATTCGACAATCGGCCGATCCAGCGCGACGCCCTCTACTGGGAGCACGAAGGCAATGCCGCGATCCGGGTGGGCGACTGGAAGCTCGTGCGGCTCGGACGCAACGGCTCCTGGGAACTCTACAACTTGAAGACCGATCGCACCGAGCTACACAATCTGGCCACCGCCGAGCCACAGCGAGCAAAAGAACTTGCCGACAAATGGGAAGCCTGGGCCGTTCGCGCCCACGTCAAACCTTATCCCCCAGCCAAGGCGAACAAGCCGAAACAGAAGGCGAAACAAAACAAGAAGTAGCTCCGCGGAAACGCGGCTCCCTATGCTGCACCGCTGGCCACAACAGAAACATTATGGATTTCCGAAGAGGCCGATGGGGCCAGTGTGCGCGTTGCGCGAGGCTCCTGCGACCTACCTCCCTACGTCACCAGACAAGGCACCTCCAGGACAGCCCAACGCCAAAACCAACTGAGCCTTTCCCTACATCTGCCTTACAGAGCCCTTCCAATGAACAGTGCAACGAGACACATCGTTTGCGTTCTTACGGCCACTGTGTTGTTGGCAGTTCCGAATATCGCCGGAGCGGCAGCGAAACAACCGGTGCCCAACATCGTGCTCATCGTGGTGGACAACCTGGGGTTCCACGATACGGCCTGCTATGGCAACCAAGAGGTGCAAACGCCGCACATCGACCGACTGGCCGCCCAAGGTGTCCGTTGCACGAATTTCTATACGGCCTCACCCACCTGCACGGTCTCCCGCGCGTCATTCCTGACCGGCCGATACCCGCAGCGGCATGGCCTTGTCCACCAACTCGTCACGAACAAGCGACGGAAGATCGACGAGAACCTGGGTGTCGGGCTGCGGCGCACGGAACGCTTGATTCCGCAGTTTCTCAAAGCGAGAGGCTACGCCACGGCGTGCGTTGGCAAGTGGAATATCGGTTTCGCCCCCGGCAGCCGCCCTACCGAGCGAGGTTTCGACGAATTCCTCGGCAACGTCTCAGGCAACATCGACTATTACACGCACGTCTACAAGGGCCGCAACGACATGTACCGCGGCACCGAACCCGAACCGAATCAGGGCCGCTACAGCACCGATCTCTACGCCGACACGGCCTGCGATTTCATTCGCCGTAACGCCCACCAGCCGTTCTTTCTCTATTTGCCATTCAATGCAGTGCATTATAACAACCCGGCGAATACGGCGCCGGGCGTGGAGTGCGTCTGGCAAGCCCCGGACGAAGCATTCCGGGCCTATGGCTATTCGCCCCAAACACGCGACGTGAAGCAGCGCTACTATGCCACCGTCACGGCGCTCGACACGGGAATCGGTCGCGTGCTGCAGCAACTCGATTCTCTGGACCTGACCGACAACACGTTGGTAATCCTGTTCGCCGACAACGGCGCCTTCCGTGCCCAAATCAACTACGCGTCGAACTCGCCGTTCCGCACCGAGACAGACATGATCTATGAAGGCAGTATTCGCGTGATGGCGCTAGCGCGCTGGCCAGGTCGAATCAAGCCCGGACGCGTGTGCGATGAGTTGCTGGTAACCCTCGACGTGTTGCCGATGATCCTCGCTGCCGCCAAAACGCCCCTTCCCGCCGACCGCACGATCGACGGCTACGACCCCACAGCGGTCCTGGCGGGCGAATCGCCCTCGCGCCACGAGGCCCTTTTCTGGGACTATGGCGGGTCGCAGGCCGTCCGCTGCGGCAACAAAAAGCTCATACTTCCCAAAAAAGGGCCCCCCGAACTGTATGACTTGGCAGCCGACCCGGGCGAAACGGCAAACCTGGCCGAAAAACAGCTCGATCTGGTGACCAAACTGCGACGACGGTTCGATGATTGGGCCCGCAAAGTCCGCGAGCCGTGATGCATATCAAGCTCATTGCACTTCACGCGGCTCGCCACACGCCGGCGACCGGAACCGCTACGGCAGGGTCCAGCGGGTCAGGCATACGTGGGTGATGTTGTCGCTGCCGTTGAAGTAGTAGATTGTTGCCAGGGTGCCGTCGCCAAGGCGCTTGGTAATCGGGTAACCGAGGTCGCTGCCGCTGCCGGACCCGTCGGCCCGCAGCACGATTTCGTGGGCCATATCCCAACTCCGACCGCCGTCATGGCTAACACAGGCGCGGATCCCCATCGGCGCGCGACGGTAGCCGTAGGTCGCCACCAGCCGGCCGTCGGGCAGCAGAAGAAGATCAGCCGGGTAGCCCCAAATGCCGGTGTCGGCCGGCGGAGACCAGGTCTTGCCGCGATCCGTGGAAACGGTCTGGTAAAGGCGGCCGGCCACCGCCTTGTCGGCCGACTCCGCTGTCCGCATCAGGGCAATGACGTCGCCCTGGGCGTTGGCGGCTAGCGCGGTTTCGTTGTAGCTCATCTGATCGTTGCCCAGGGCCATCGGCAGGCACACCCACGTGTCGCCATCGTCCTCGGTCCGCAGCACATAGGCGCTGCGCTGGCGGTTCGGCCCCGTGTTATAGATGGCCACCAGCCGCACACCATCACCGAGGTTCAGATAGGCAGACCCGTGAAAGGTCATCATGCCTCCGCCCGGCGGGACCTTGATGTCGCTCCAAGGACGAATGATGCGGCCGTCGATGCTGCGAACCATGGAATGAGCGCCGCTGAGATAGGCGACCGTGCCCGGCCGGACTTTGCGGACCGTCCGCCCTTCCGCCTTGAGCTTCGGCTCCTCGCTCTCGTCGGTGTAGCGCCAGCCGATGGCATTGGCGATCGCCAGGTTCCCATCGGCGCGGACCGCGGCCGGGTTGTAGTAGCGGAGGTCGGAACCGGCGTCCGTCCAGGTGATACCGCCGTCGCGGCTGAGCATCCGCTTCGATCCGCCCGTGTTGTCGATGTGGCTTCGACGCGTCCGGGTGCCGAAGCTGGTCACCAGCGTGCCGTCCTTGTACTGGTAGAGGCTCGGGAAACAGGCATAGACCCCTTCCTGCTTGAAGACGATGTGGTTCGTGGCGTGAGAGTAAACCTCAACCTGCGGCTGCGGATCAGCCCAAGTCAGCAGGGCAGCGATCACAAGTATCTGCATGGCCTCACAGCTCCTTGTTGGTGGGCGGTCGTATTGGGTCAGGCTGGCTGAACGCGTTTTTGCATCGATCTAGGGGCCATGGTATCCTAGCCGTTGCGGGCATGCAAACCGCAATCCGGAGCGTGCCTGCCGCAGCAGTGAGGAATCGCTATGAACCCACTACGCAAGCATCGGATCGTGCGGACCGGCTGCGGGGCGGTCATTGCCTGCTTCCTGTTGTGGCTGCTTGCCGAGGAGCAGCGGGGGCTGGCCGCCCAGCCGAACACGTTTCGCGTTTGGGCGGCAGGCGACTCGCACGTCACGGCCGACATCCGCCACGGCCGCGAGAGCCTGGCCAAGGCCATTCGGCAGTCGCAAGGTGAGGTCGAAGGCGCACCCCCGTTCGACTGGGACATCATGGTCGATGCCGGCGACCTCAGCGCCAGCCAGTTTCCTCCCACCGACGAAGACGGTCGTGAACTTGTCCGACAATACGGCGAGCTGGCCAAGCATCGCAGGGAAGACGTCTACAATGTGCCGGGCAACCACGACGGAACCTATTACGACCAGGGCATCGCTTGGTGGTTCCGCAAATGGGCCGACCCGTTGGGCGAGAATACGCAATACTCCGGCGTCGACGCCTCGCGCCGCCGCTTTCCCGTCGAGGGAACGTGGGAGCGATGCCGGTTCCAGGCGGGAAATCTGCTCTTCCTCATGCTCAGCGACCGCAACAGCGCGCCGGCGCCGGTGGGCCGCGGCCACAGCAGCCAGCGGCTCAAGGGGGGCTTTCCCGCCGGCGCCGTGACTCGCGAAACGTTCGAGTGGTGGAAGACTCAGGTCCTGGAGAACCAGGACGCGATTCTCATCACCGTTCATCACCACGTGTTGCGCGGCACAACGACCCGCTCGGGCTATGGCGAAGGGAAAGGATTTCACGGCGCCAGCGGCGGCATCGAAGGCTCGTCGTACCTGTACTTCACGATTGAAAATGAGTCGCCGGAGAATTTCCGCTTCAGCACGTCCACCCCGGATCACCCGGGCCCCTTCGAGACGTTCCTAGAGCAATTCCAGAAGGAACACGATCATCCTGCCATGGACCTTTGGATCGGAGGACACACGCACGCAATCTCGCCCGATCAGCAGTACAACGGCAAGGGCCTCGTCGCGCAGCGATGGGGCGTGACCTTCGTGCAGGTCGCTGGCCTGACCCGATACCATGCCGCGGGAGCCCCGATGAGCCGGCTCCTCACGTTCACCGGCGGCAGCGACATGCTCCGCATGGACCTGTATCTGCACGAGCCGTACAAGAGCTCGCCTGTCGGATGGTATCCGCCGGCCTCCCGAAAAGTGAAATTGCGGCATGCGTTTCGCGCACCGCCCAAGAGGTGAGTTCCCGGAAGAAACAGCGTCGATGGTTGCCATTTCCCTGGAGTCGATCATGAACAAGAAGCATCTGGCGATGGCTTGCCTGTTGTCGTTGTGCGGAGCAGTCTGCGCGGCGGCCGAGCCTCCGTATTTGGCCAACGGCGTCAAGGTGGGCGAGGTAGACCAGACGTCGGCCATCGTCTGGACGCGTCTCAGCCGAGCGCCCGACTACGACCCGAAGACATTCTTCATTCCCGGGATTCAAGGCGAAGTGCGTGTCGCCTATTGGCCGACTGCGGCCGAAGACCGGAAGGCCGTCACCGATTGGATCGCCAACAACGCTCGCGATGACCATGCGTGCCAGGTCCGCCTCACGGGACTGAAGCCGGGGACGGGCTACCGATTTCAGCTCGAGGCACGATCGGCAGGCAAAACCACTTCATGCGAAGGGCAATTCACGACTGCCTATCCGATTGTCAAACCGGCCAAGGTGACCTTCGCCGTCGTCACCTGCCAGGGCTTCCAGACCCAGGATGACGGCAGCAACGGCCACTTGATCTACAAGACGATGCTCCAGCACAAACCCGACTTCTTCGTTCATACGGGCGACATCGTCTACTATGATCGGCGAAACCCGACCGCCGCCAAGACCGTCGACGAGGCCCGCGCCCATTGGCATCGCATGTATCGCTATCCGAACCAGCGGGAATTTCATCGCTGGGTCTCCAGCTATTTCATCAAGGACGATCACGATACGCTGAAGAACGACTGCTACCCCGGCCAGCACGCGGGAGCGTTGACGTTCGACCAAGGGCTCAAAATCTTCCGCGACGAGAACCCCATGGGCCCGTTGACCTACCGCACGGTTCGATGGGGCAAAGATCTCCAAGTGTGGCTGGTCGAGGGACGCGATTACCGCAGCCCGAATCCGATGCCGGACGGTCCCGAGAAGTCGATCTGGGGCCCAACGCAAATGGCGTGGTTCAAGACGACCGTCCAGGCATCCGACGCTGCGCTGAAGATCCTCATCAGCCCCACGCCCGTGGTCGGACCCGACCGTGTCAACAAGGCCGACAACCACGCCAACAAGGCGTATGCTCACGAAGGGGCCATGCTGCGCCGGTTTCTCGCCGACCACAAGATGATCGTCATCAACGGTGATCGGCATTGGCAATACGTCTCGGTCGATCCGGAGACGGGCCTGTGGGAGTTCGGAACCGGCCCCACGTCTAACCAGCATGCAGGCGGATACCGCGAGGCCGACCGCAAGCCGCAACATCGATACTTGAAAGTCTTGGGCGGGTTCTTCCTGGGCAATGTCCAGCGGAAAGGCGACCAGGTGGTGTTCACCGGCAGCCATTTCAGTCCCACCGGCGAGTTGCGACACCGGGAGCAACTCACGCGGCCGTAGCACCCCCAAGGCCATTCGTTCCGGATGGAGAGTCGTCAACATGAAACGTCATGTGCAGTGGTTCACTCGCAGTTCTCCGGTCCGCCGACCGTCGATTCGCATAGGATTCCTCGCGATGCTACTCGCCGTGGCGATGGGCGGGCCGCGAACGTCCTTCGCTTCCGACAGCGACGGCGCAAAGGCGAAGGCCGCCGGGGCCGAGCCGCGCTGCACCAATGTCGTGCTCATCGTGGCCGACAATCTGGGCTACGGCGATCTAGGCTGCTACGGCTGCCGCGACATCCCCACGTCGTCCATCGACCGCTTGGCCGCCGAGGGAGTCCGCTTCACGAGTTTCTACTCCAACGGACCCGAATGCACCCCTACGCGAACCGCCCTTTTGACCGGGCGATATCAGCAGCGGGTCGGTGGGATGGAATGCGCGATCGGCTCGGGCAACGTGGGGCGCTACGACGACGCCGTCCGACTGGCCAAGCATCACGATTTGGGGCTGCCAGCCAGCGAGTTGACGATCTCGCGGCTCTTGAAACAGTCTGGCTACCACACGGCCGGTTGGGGCAAATGGCATCTGGGCTACGAGCGCAAGTTCCTGCCGCCAGCCCACGGGTTCGACTACTTCCTTGCCTCGCTGGGCGGAACGATCGACTACTTCTACCACAACGAGCCCGACGGCACCCCGGCCCTTTATGAGAACGACCATCCCGTGCGGCGCGGCGGCTATTTCACCGACATGATTACCGCCGGCGCCGTCCAATTCCTCCGCCAGCAGCCCAAGGACCAGCCATTCTTCCTCTACCTTCCCTACACGGCACCCAGCGCCCCCTTCCAGGATCCCGACTCGATGCCGGCAGCGCCCAAGGTGTCGACGGCCTGGGATTCGGGCGACTGGCAGGCGGGAACCCGTGATGTGCTCAAGCGAATCATCCAGCGGCTGGATCAAGGCGTGAACAAGATCCTGACGACGCTCGACCAGCGAGGGCTTTCCGAACGCACGCTGGTCATCTTCTGCAGCGACAACGGCGCCTATCCTGTTGCCGCCAGCAACGGCCCATTCCGCGGCTATGCATCCGAGCTGTTCGAGGGCGGGATCCACGTCGCCTGCATCGCCCGCTGGCCAGGCGTGCTACCTAAGGGAAAGGTCGACGCTCGGCCGGCGATGACCATGGACCTCTCAGCGTCGATCCTTGCTGCCGCGAACGTCCAGCCACCCACCGGGCGGAAGCTGGACGGCGTGCCCATCCTTCAGCAAGTCGCCGCCGGAGAGCCGCCGCGACCGCGTGCGCTGTTCTGGCGCGCACGCCGCGGGGAGCGGACTTGGCGCGCGGTCCGTGAAGGAGCACTCAAGTACGTCTCGCGGCAAGACGGAGATCGGCTCGAGGAGTTCCTGTTCGACTTGGCCCAGGATCCCGGCGAGGCGAATAACCTGTTGGTGGCTCGGCCGGAAGCGGCCCAGCGGCTGAAGAAGCTCCTGGCCGATTGGGAGAAGGACGTCCAGGCTCCGCGGCCGGTGCCAAACCAGCGACCGAAGCCGGCCAGTCCTGCGCCAAGCGGCAGATCGACCGGATGACATGCGTTATCGGTGGGTTCGGACCATCCCGACACCCTGAAGGTGCGCAACGCCACGTCCGACAGCGGCTGGCGACTTCCGTGAGCAAGCCGGCACGTCTGCTCGCCGCATCTGTCGGCTCAATCCAATGTCCACGGCTTGCGATACTCGTAGTGCAAGTGCTCATTCGCCGCTTGCGGGCTGAGTATCGTCTGGTTCTCGGCATCCCATTCAAGCACACTTCGCGTCGCCAGTGCGATATTGGCCAACAAGCTGAAACTTGTCGAGCGGTGGCCGATTTCCACGTCGGCGTTCGGCCGCTCGCGAGTCTTGATGCAATCGAGGAAGTTCCTCGCGTGCCGCGCCGTGAGGACAAGGTTCGCGTTCCGTTTGCCGGCGATCGCCTCGTCGGCAGGCTTGAGCGTGGCCGGCTTCATGCGAGGTTTCCGGTCCTGGAATTGGCCGCCTCGCTCGGGGACGATTTCGATCATGCCATCGGCGGCCAAGGCCGTCCCCAACGTTCCTCGCAATTCGACCCAGGCGGGCGGTGGCAACGGCGGATTGCCGCTCGCTTCGTAGACACCAAACACAATCAGGCGCCCCGTCGGGCACTCGAACGTGACCTCCATCGTATCCGGAATAGTCCGGTCGTCGTCCACGGCGAATCGCCCCCCCAGGGCCGCGATCCGTCGCGGGGCCAAATCACCCGTAAACCATCGAATGGCGTCCAGGCAATGAACTCCCTGGTTGGCGATCTGCGACGAATACAGGTGCCACCAGCGAAACTTATAGGGGGCGATCGTCGCCTGATACGGACGCTTGGGCCGCGGACCAAGCCACATGTCCCAATCCAGCGTTGCCGGCGGCTCGCTGGGCGCCGCCTTGCCCATGCCGTCGGGCCACATATTGCTCGCCCAATAACCGCGGCAAACAGTCACCTTCCCAATGTTCCCCTCTTGGAAATACCGAGCCGCTTCAGCGTAAAGCGGATTGGATCGCCGCTGCGTACCAACCTGCACGACGCGCTTCGTTTCCCGGGCCACTTCCACCATGCGACGACCTTCGTGCAGTGTTTTCGACAGCGGCTTCTCCACATACACGTCTTTGTCTGCCCGGCAGGCGGCGATCATTTGCAGGGCGTGCCAGTGGTCGGGCGTAGCGATGACCACCGCGTCAATGTCGCGAGCGTCAAGCAGTTTGCGGAAATCGCCCAGCAGTTGAGCCTTGCCGCCGACGAGGGCGTTGGCCCGCTCCAGAGCTGTGCGATCGACATCGCACAGCGCCACGATCTCCGCATCCTTATGTTGTCCAAATGCATCGATCAATTGACGCCCACGATTGGCGACTCCGATACAACCGATTCGCACGCGATCATTGGCCCCCAGCACCTTGCGATGGTGCGCCGCGGTGAGAACGAAACCAGCAGCAGCAACGGCCCCGGTTTTCGTGAACTTGCGACGGGACATACCGACGTTCGACATAGTGAACCCTTCTGAAATGCTGCGATCGCTACGTTTGTGGTACAAGCCCCCAATGGCCCGGCGAGAGGATTATCGTGCCAGAAAACTTCCAGGCATTCTCCTTGTGCCAATCAATAATTCCGTGCCCGTTCGATGTCAAGGAGTTGCAAGGTTTAACGCTCAGTCCACTCGGCACCAGAACCGACGCTTCCCGACACCTCCGAAGAACCACTCTGCGGGCATCATCAAGGAAATCAGGCACGGAGACGTTCATGATTCGATCATCTGCGGGCCATTGGGGAAGGTCACTCGGCCGGTGTCCCCGTTTCGCTCCGTGCTACACCTTTCGACCTTGACGCCGCGGGCCAGCCATCCGCCTCAATACGCCGGCCGACTTCGCGGAGCGTCGCCACGTCCTCGCGATGAATCGAGCCATCATGTCCCAGTTGGGTCAGATCGTTGCCGTCGTCACCCTGGCCACAACTGGGAAAGACATCTTCAAGAGCATCGCCGTCAATGTCTCTAATCTGGTCGGGCTGTTCAGCAGAGCAAACGCTTTCTTCCCGGAAGCAGGAGAGCCGGAGCCGCACGTCCTGCTTGCCGTCCGTCCTTTTCCCTCCTCTCCTCTTTCCAAGTTCTCCCTCAATCGTCCTCCGTCTCATCCCACCAACCTCTCACATCTCCAACAACCGCCCCACAATCTGCCGTGCCGCATGCGGCCGCCCCATCGCCAAGGCCCCCGCCTGCATTCTCGCAAAACGCTCCGGATCACCCAGCAGCCGATCCAGCTTGTACGCCAGCGTCGGCATATTGTTGCACCGGATCGCGACACCTGCTTCCAGCAGATGATCCGAGTTCCGTTCCTCCTGCCCTGGAATCGGATTGGCGATCACAAACACCAGCCCCTTCGCCAACGCCTCCGAAGTCGTCAAACCGCCCGGTTTGCCCAACACCAAGTCCGAGGCAGCCATCAGTTCATCCATCTCCCGCGTGAAACCGACCGGCTTCACCGTCACCACCGCGTCGCCAGGCACCTCCGCCGCCAGCTTGTCCACCCGCTGCCTCAACTCCTCGTTCCGCCCGCACACAGCCACCACCTGAACCGCATGCTTCAACGGCAGCAGCGCCGCCAGCAGTTGCTCCACCGAGCCAACCCCGAACCCGCCCGCCGACAGCAACACGGTCGTGCGGTCCACTTCCAGCCCATGCTTGCGCCGCATGGCTTCTTGATCCTTGGCCACGGCGAAGACCGGGTCGATCGGAATGCCGCTCACCGTAATCTTCTCCGGTGGAATCCCCAACGCCTCCAAATATGCCCTCGCCTCGTCGATCGCCACGAAGTAGTGCTCGTAGTGACGGCACAGCCACATTGCGTGCACGTCCATGTCGGTCACGATGATTGCTTGCCGACTGGCAATCCGCTCCTTCGACTTCAGCCACGAAACGATCTCCGCCGGCAGAAAATGCGTGCAAACGATCAAGTCAGGCTCGAACTGATGCAGGAACTTGACGAACGGTCGCGTGTTCAGCTTGTCCAGCGCCAGCCGCCGGCGTTCGTACTTCCACGGCGAGTCCAGCTTGTCATAGAACCAGCCCGTCACCTCCGGCGCCGTGTTCACGATGTCCAAGTATGCCTTCGAATAGAAGTGCCGAAAAACCTTGTTCGTAAACTCGAGCGTGTCCACATTGCGGATCTCACGTTCCACGCCCGCCTCAGCGTCGGCCTCTCGAAATGCCTTCTCAAGAGCCTCCGCTGCGCGAAGGTGCCCCGCACCGGCCGACGCCGACAGCAACAGGATCCTCCCAGCCATGATATGTGCTCCAGTCGCGGTTACGCGGTCTTATTGAACGTCCTCAGTCGCCGCATTTTCTTCGTCTGACAGATTCCAAACGCACAAACCAAACAGGCCGCCGAGAATGCCCACCACAACGGCCAAGACGACGCTTCGACCCAGGTACTCCATCTGCACCAGGCTGCGATCGGCTACGCCCAAAGCAACAAGGACGATCACCGGCGTTCCCAGCGCGCCGCCCAAGATGCTCCAACGCCGCCCCGCCCAACACACCAACGGCAAGGTAATTCCGATGACTAACCCCGCGCCGTAACCCAAGGCAAGGGCCAACAGGACGGCTTGCAGCATCCCGGCCAGAATCTCCGCCCAACCCATGCGATCCACGTACAACAGCCGGGGAATCGCCACGAGAAAGTTCGCGAACGTTGCAGCGGCCATCAGCCCCGCACAGAGCAGTCCCCACTGGTATAGCCGAAGTTTCTTCCCACGGCCCATCCGCGCACCCCAATCATCCTGGGCGAACGCTGCTCTCTCTCATATGCGGCCATCAACCTGAGAACCAACACGCGAACGATCCATCTATCGACCGTTCGGCGCGAACGACACCTCCAGCCGCTCCACCCGATACACGAGCGGCGAGTTCTGGTCCTTGCTCGAGATCTTAACCTGTTGAACGTCGGTCCCGCGCAGATCGGCCAGCGGCACCTTGAACACGGCCACGCGACGCCCGCCCTCGGCCGCATCGTCCTTTAGCAACTCGCACGGCTTGCCGTTGACCGACACCGCCGGCACCGCCGCGGCATCGCCAACTCGCCCAAGCTCCGCCAGCAATTGGCAATGCCATCCGTCCCCAGGCACCGGCCCAACCCGCACCGGAAAGACCAATTCCTTCCCCTCCGCGGGCAAGGGCGCCCGGTACGCTTCGCCAGGAGCCGTGATGTCGCGATACGTGATGCCGATGGTCCGTGGCGTCTGCAACAATGTCGCCAACGAGGTCATGGCCTTCAGCGAACGCTGATACGTGGAGACCTCCCAGAAGGGATGGCTGTTCTGGAAATAGTTGAACAAGTACACGACGTCCGCTCCCCGCGAGAGCACTTCGATCGCCGCTCCAGCGGCCAACTCAGCCGAAACGATCGACGCAGGTCCCCCCGGTGCCGGCTGATACCGGATCTCCAGGCCACCCGCCAACGTCACCGGTGCACTGCCCAACATCTCCCGCCACTTCTCCAGCGGCATGTCGAACTCGATCGTGGTCCACCGCGGCGTGACCACCAATACGTCCACGATCCCCTCCTTCGCCCACCCCACGGCATCCAATCCCAACGCCAGACTCACCTCGGGCCGCGACGGCACGCGAACCCCCAACTGAATCGCGTGCCCCCGTTTCACTGCCGCAGCGTTTACGTGCTTCCGCACCTCCCGCATCCACTCCGTCAGGATCGGCCTCCCTTCGGCCTCCTTCCCGGCGCTGAACAAGTAGCACTCCCGCATAAAGTCCAACTCCAGTCCGTCCATGTCGAATCGCTCCAGCGCCTCGTCAATCAGCGACATGAAATACTGGCGGACCTCCTGATGTGCGTAGTCCAAACACGTGGCGAAGTAGCCCGGGCAATTCTGCCTTGCAAACTGCGGGTTCTTCCGCCAGAAGCTCCCGTGGAACGGATGGTCGGAAATATGGTTGTAGTGGCAGTCGTTCATCCGCAGCGAAATCCACGGCGAAATCCCGTCGTGACGGCAGCGCTCGACCATCCGCGCCGGATAGTCGACCCCCTGCTCATACACGGCCAGCGCATTGCCGATGCCCTTCCGGTACGATGCCACTTCGTCGCGAGGCATCGGTGCCAGGAACGGCTGATCGTCCGACCCCTTCGGATCGTAGCCGTCCCAATACGCGTCCCAAACCTTGCTTCGGTAGTTGGTTCGCCGCGCGTTGATGTTGCACAGAAGCACGGTCGTCCCCGCGCCGGCCATCACGTCCACGTAGCGATCGATCGTCTCGCCAGCCTTCCCGTCCTCAATGGTCGATCCCCAGAAGAAGACCGAGTCGTCGATGTTGCACATCAAACCCTTGATCGGCTTCCAGTCGGCGCGCCCCGCCTCCGCGCTCATGCACGTCGCGCCGGCAAGAACCAAGCTCGGCACGAGTCCAACGAACCACCACACGCGACAGCTCCCCCACACTCGGCCATGTTGACTCATGCTCGGCTCCTTGACTCTTTGGGCGTGCAAGCGGCAGCAAACGGACCGGCCCACGGAAAGCCCGCGGCCCCCTCGATCAACGACGCCGACTGCCACTCTCATCTAGGCAGGCATACGCCCACCGATTATCAAGTCCCTGGCAGCGAAAATCAAGCTGCAGCCGCCATCCGAGAGACACCACCCCAAATGGCAAGCCTAAGAGATTCGCGCATCCTAACGCCAATCGGCCCGACGCCCGCTCAGCCGCAAGGGCGAATTTGGCGTATATGTATCGCGTGTTTCGCTTTCGAAGCCGCAGAAACACGCCGCCACGCTCCCTACAGTCAAGTGCGACACGCACTGGGGAACCGCCGGCCGATGGTCTGCCGAACTTCGTCCAGCCAACCCCGACGCTCCTCGGGCGTGCTCATGATGATCGACTCGAAGTTCCGCCGCTCGAAGTCCTTCAGCCCGCAGAGATCGAAGACGCATGTCTTCCACAGGTTTTCCAACGGATCGCCGAACCACTCTAGCTCCACGTTGCGTGGCGTGTTCGACGTGGTGAACACCTGGGCCGTCTTCCCCTTCAGGAAGCCGTTCACGCCTGCTTCGGTGAACTCGTAGACTACCCCCTGGCGAAACACTCGATCTAGCCAACCCTTGAGAATCGCCGGCGGCTGCGCCCACCAGTTCGGATGCACGATCACGTATCCGTCGGCCGCCGCCACTTCATCGCAGTGCTTTTGCACGACCGGATCCAGCTCCGCCTGCTTCGGAATCTCGCTGGCGGGCAAAATCGCATCGAAGTGCTCTTCGTACAGATCATGATAGATCACGCGATGCCCGGCGCCTTCCAACGCTTCGATGGCGGTCGCCGCAATCGCGTGACAGAAGCTTCCTCGCGCCTGATGGCCGATAACCACGAGAACTTGCATGGGACGTTTCGGGATGGATGGTTCGAATAAGTCGGTAGGTTATGCCCCTGCGAAACAGACACCAATGCCTCGATCGCTCGTGCCCACCCCACCGTTTCTCGGTGACGCTCCGGCATGGGCGTCTATGCGGCCGCGGCTTCGTCCTCGACCAAACGGAACGAGTCGACGATCTCCTTGAGGATCCGCTGAGGCTGCCGCGTCGTGTAGTTGATGAACGCCCAGCGTGTCTCGGCCACGGCCAACACGGCGCCGTCGGCCGGCCGAACGATGCGGTAGCGGCGCAGCGACGTTGCCTTGCTCATGCTCGCCACCCACGTCCGCACCACGATCTCATTCCCCGCCAGCGCAGGCCGCAGATACTCGATCGCGTGCGACCGCACGACCCACCCTACCCCCAGCTCCTGGTACCGGCTGCCCGGCCACCCTTGTGCCGCGGAATGCGCCACGGCCGCCGACTGCATCCACTCGACGTACGCCACGTTGCTGGCATGCTGCAGTGCGTCGATCTCCTCGCCGGCGACCGTGTGGGGATACTCGTAAATATCGGGCATCAGTGCATGCTCATGTCAACGCTCAAACCGCCCGCCGCCGGCAGGTAACTCTGCATCACATAGTCGGCGACCATGCGATGCGAACTGAATCGCCACGCCAGCGAGCTGATCGAGTTCATCATCCGCCGGATCCAGTGCCGCGGCAATCCGTCGATGTCGCGATCGTAGTACAGCGGAATGACCTCTTTCTCCAACGTTTCGTACAGATAATCGCTGTCGCGCGCGTCCGTCACCTCGTCGTCCACGTGGCTGAAGCCCCGGCCGATCGCGAACCCGTTGCTGCCGTCGTACGCTTCCGCCCACCAGCCATCCAGAACCGACAGGTTCAACGCTCCGTTAAGCACCGCCTTCTCGCCGCTGGTGCCCGAAGCCTCCAACGGCCGCCGCGGATTGTTCAACCACACGTCCACACCCTGGATCAAATGCCGGCAAACGTTGATGTCGTAATCCTCGATGAACGTGATCTTGTTGGCGAACCGCGGATCGAAGCGCATGTTGGCGATCCGCTGAATCAACTGCTTGCCGCCGTTGTCGGCCGGATGGGCCTTCCCCGCGAAGATGATCTGCACCGGCCGTTCCGGGTCGTTCACAATCGACGCCATCCGGTCCAGATCGCGCAACACCAAGTCCGCTCGCTTGTACGTGGCAAACCGCCGCGCAAAACCGATCGTCAGCACGTTCGGATCCATCATCATCCGCGCGGCTTCCACGATCTCATCACTCTCACCGCGACGTCGCGATTGCCGGCTGACCCGCCGCCGCACGAACGCCAGC
Source organism: Thermoguttaceae bacterium (assembly GCA_963674835.2). Taxonomy (GTDB): domain Bacteria; phylum Planctomycetota; class Planctomycetia; order Pirellulales; family Thermoguttaceae. Next base: position 2,382,730 of record CAXXKC010000003.1, on the reverse strand, counting down.
AGCAGGTTCTTCAGCGAGTGATGCGTCTCCCACAGCTCGCCTGGATCCATGTGGAAGATCTCTTGCCAGACTTCCGGCTCGCCCATCCGATTCCGCCAGTCCGGCGAGAAATACCGGTCGTAAAGCTGCTGCATCTGCCACGCCAGCCAACTCGGTACGTGCACGCCGTTGGTGATGTGCCCGATCGGGATCTCTTCCTCCACGCGCCACGGCCACAGATGCGCCCACATCCGCCGGCTCACATGGCCGTGGATCGCGCTAACCGCGTTGGCGCGCCGCGAAAGCTTCAGTCCCAGTACCGTCATGCAGAACGGCTCGCTCTCGTTCTTCGGCTCCACCCGCCCCAGGCTCATCAGTTGCTCGAACGGCACCCCCAACTCATCCCGTAACGGTCCGAGGTGCTCTTCAATCAACGCCCCGCTGAAACGATCGTGCCCGGCCGGAACCGGCGTGTGCGTCGTGAAGACCGTCCGCTGCGCCACCTCGCGCAAAGCGTCGTCAAAGCTCCGGCCGTCATCTTTCATCCGCTCCCGAATGGCCTCCAGCGTCGCAAACGAGCTGTGCCCTTCGTTCAGATGATAAACGCCCGGATAGATCCCCAACGCGCGCAGCGCTCGAACACCGCCAACCCCGGCAACCAGCTCTTGGCGAATCCGCGTGCGGTCGTCGCCTCCGTACAACCGGCTGGTCAGCTCGCGATCCTCCGGGCTGTTGCCCTCTACGTCGCAATCCAGCAGGTACAGCGAAACTCGCCCCACGCGCAGCAGCCACACCTTGGCCAGCAATCGTCCCGCGCGCGTCTGGATCTGCACCGTGACCGGCTTGCCGTCCGGACCGCATGCCGGCTCGATCGGCAGGTTCTCCACCTTCGTGTCCAAGTATTCCTCTTGCTGCCAGCCATTCTTGTCCAGGTGCTGCTTGAAATAGCCCTGATCGTAGAACAGCCCCACCGACACCAGCGGAACCCCCAGATCGCTCGCGCTCTTGACGTGGTCGCCCGAAAGAACCCCCAGACCGCCCGAATAAATCGGCAGCGACTCGTGGACGCCAAACTCCAGCGAAAAGTACGCCACCGGCTTCGACCCCAGCACACCCGCCCGAGTCTTGCCCCACAAGGGGGGCTCCGACAGGTATTCCTTCAACCGGCGGTACGCATGGTTGATCCGGCTGTACAACACCAGTTCCGCCGCCCGCATCTCCAAGCGCTCGGGCGTGAATTCCTTGAGCAACGCGATCGGATTATGGTCCAACTGCCGCCACCGGATCGGATCCAGGTCGCGGAACAGATTGATCACCTCTGGATGCCAGCTCCACCACATATTGCCGGCTAATGCCAGGCACTTGTCGCACATGGTCTCAGCGGAGAGCCCTGCGATTGTCGAAAGGCCGGTTGTCCCGGTAGCTACCGAACTTGTCTGACTCATGCCCATCCTCGAACGCTCGTTCACGACCTCAAATGACCCCAAAGTACGGCATTATAGCGGGGTTCTAGCATTGCGGCGACCCCATTGTTGACTACGCAATCCCAGGCTTTCGCCCGGTTTGCAGCTCGCGGCGTCAAGAAAATGAGGCCTGCCGCACCACCACGGGGGGTGCCACGCTCTCCCACCGCGAAGTCGCGCACTCGCCAAACGGCTGACCGGCGCAGCCTCTCCGCCAGACGTCGCCGTTAGCTCGTCCAATCAGTCCGGATGACCGGTGCTCGCCGCAGCGCTAACCCGCCGACGCGCCGTTCCCGCTGATGAGCTCGCGGGCCGCATTGGCCATCACCGTGTACAGATCCTCCAACTGGCTCTCGTCCACGGCCGAGAACGCCACGCGGATGTCGCGATCCCCGTCGGCGATCACCCCGATACCGTACTTCTCAAGCAGGTACTTTCGGTACGTGTCGGCGTCCAGCCCTTTCAGCTTCAGGCACATGAAGTAGCCGCTATTGAACGGATAGGGTGCCCAGAGGTCCGCGTACTGCGGATTGCTCAGAATCTTGTGCACTCGCTGGGCCCGCGATTCCAGCAATTCCTTCTTCTGCTTCTGTTCGACTTCCAGTTCGCTCCCGCCCAACGCTTTGGCAAGAACCGACTGGCTGACGTGCGAGCAATTCGAGATCGCACTTCGGATGGCGCCGGCCACCTTCTTCTCCAACGCCCCGTACAGCGTGTCGTTACTGTATTCGGCCTTGCTGCTGAACGTGAGCATTCCCGTGCGGAATCCCCACACGAACTCTTCCTTCGTCGGACCGTCCACCTTCACTGCAAGAATGCGCTCGTGACAGTCGGCCAGTCGCGAGAAGAGCGACTCTGGGAACACCTCGCCGTCGTAGAACAGCCCAAAATACGCATCATCCGTCACCACCACCAGGTTGCGGCCATCCTCGGCCGCTTCCATCAACACCGAGACTATCTGGTCGGCCTCCGACGAAGTGATCGAGTACCCCGTCGGATTGTTCGGGAAGTTCAGAACCACGATCGTCTTCCAAATGCCGGCCCGCGTCGCCAACGCCTGCCGCAACGCCTCCACGTTGAATCCGCCGCTGGCAGTGAAGAATGGGTAGATGGCCAGTTGTGCCTGGTATCGAATGCCGAACAGGAGCTCGTAGTTCTCCCAGTACTTGTCCGGCAAGAGAACCATGTCCCCTTTGCCGACAAACAGATCCCCGACCAGACTCAACGCGTGTGTCACGCCGCTGGTCACAATCGGAGTGGAGAAACTCTTCCCCGCCAGGGTCGGATTCTTCCGAAGCAAACCTTCACGCCACCTCGCCCGCAAGTCCGGGCGTCCCAAAGCCGGTGCATACGTCAGCGCTTCCGCCGCACTCAGACCGTTGAACGCTCCCATGATCGACGGCAGGAACATCGGCTTGCCGTTCTCGCGTGCGATTCCGATCGTCGCGTCGTAGCGCTTCGCCTTCTCCTTCGCCTCGGCGCTCTGCGCTAGAATGCCCTTGGGAAAGTACAGCCGCCGGCCAAATTCCGACAGCATCGTGTGCACGTGCGGATTCTCACGCTGCACCGCTTCGTTCAGTTGCGTGGCCAACGGACGCATTTCGGCACCGGGTTTCAGCAGCGAAATCGGCGCCCGCAAACGCAACTGAAGCGACTCCAACTGATCCCATATCGCTCTCGGCAGCCGATTTCCGAACTTCTTCAAAAAGGCTGCAAAACCCTCCGTCTCTTTGAACCAGTCGTTCCGATCCACCGCAAACAGCTTGTCCAGTGTGTCGCGCGAAATATCCAGCCCCGTCAGATCCAGACCGTCCGGCGTGGGAATGTATCCGATCGGCGTCTTCACCGCGTCCGCCTCGCCGCGACAGCGGTCCAGAATCCACTCGATCACCCGCAAGTTCTCGCCGAAACCCGGCCACAGAAAACTCCCGTCCTCGTCCGACCGGAACCAGTTGACGTGAAACACGCGGGGCGGCTGGGTCATCCGGGCACCCATATCCAACCAGTGCTCGAAATAGTCGCCCATGTGGTACCCGCAGAACGGCAGCATCGCCATCGGATCGCGGCGTACCTCGCCGACCTTGCCGAACTGGGCGGCCGTCCGCTCCGAGGCCATGCTCGCCCCCACGAACACGCCGTGCTCCCAGTCGAACGCCTCGTACACCAATGGCGCCAAATGCGCCCGCCGACCACCGAAAACAATCGCCGAAATCGGCACCCCGTGGTGATGCTGCGTGCGGAACGACGTCGACGGACATTGCGACACCGGCGATGTGAACCGGCTGTTCGGATGCGCGCCGACGATCGGCTTGCCCTGCTCGTCCTTCATCCCCGGCTTCCAGGGCCGCCCCAACCAGTCGATCCCCTCCTCCGGCGGCGACCCCTCGCCGCCTTCCCACCAGACCGTCCCATCCTTCGTCAACACGACGTTCGTGTAGATCGTGTTCCGATTGATGGTCTTCATCATGTTGGGATTGGTCTTTGAATTCGTGCCGGGCGCCACCCCAAAGAAGCCCGTTTCCGGATTGATCGCCCACAGTCGCCCGTCCGTGTCGATCCGCATCCACGCAATGTCGTCACCCACCGTCCAAATGCGATACCCCTTGATCTTCAGTCCTTCCGGCGGCACAAGCATCGCCAGGTTCGTCTTGCCGCAGGCGCTGGGAAACGCCGCCGCGATGTACTCCACACGCCCCTCGGGATTCTCCACACCCATGATCAACATGTGCTCGGCCAGCCAACCTTCACGCCGCCCCAAGTGGCTCGCAATCCGCAGCGCCAAACACTTCTTGCCCAGCAACACGTTCCCGCCGTAGCCCGATCCCACGCTCCAAATCGTGTTGTCCTCGGGGAAATGCAGAATCAAGCGCCGCTTGATGTCCAACTCCGCCTTGCCGTGCAAGCAGCGAGTGAACTCTCCGCCCGATCCAAGCTGCTTCAGAACTTGGCTGCCCACATGGGTCATGATCCGCATATTCAGCACCACGTAGATGCTATCCGTGAGCTCCACGCCGATCTTGCTGAACGGCGACCCCACCGGACCCATCGAGAAGGGAATGACGTACATCGTCCGCCCCTTCATCGACCCCTCGAAGATCTCCCGCGCCCGGCGGTACCCCTCTTCGGGGGAAAGCCAGTTGTTGTTCGGTCCCGCATCCTCCCGCAGCTTCGTGCAGATAAACGTCAGCTCTTCTGTTCGGGCAACGTCGTTCGCTGCCGTCCGGTGATAGAGGCACCCAGGCAACTTCTCCTGGTTCAACCGAACAACCTCACCCGTCTCCTCTGCTTCTTGAATCAGCCGTTCCTTCTCTTCCTCCGAACCATCGATCCACGTAATGTGGTCCGGCTTACACAGACGGGCCATCTCCTCAACCCAACGTTGGAGTTCCTGATGCTGGATCATGGTCTTTCTCGAGTCCTTGTACTGATTCCCTGTGAAAGGAGCCTCCCCCCGGCTCGACGGCGCAATCCGACCGGCTGAGACCCCGCGTCAACTAATCAAACGTACCAGTATGAACGTTTCCCTACTTCTTTCAAGCTCCCGCAGCACTCGCGAGGTACCCGAATACCCTCCGTCTTGACAGAGTATCCCCTGGGCCCGGTGGGAAAGAGGCCGATCGGCCTCGCTTGGTTCGCAGTTGTGAAAAAACTGTCAGCGCCGGCAGCACCGACCGTGCGTCCGCCTCGCCAGCCACGCAGGTCTACCAACTGCCGCGACCCACGATTATCCTACACATGGGGGCAAGGCTCCCTTTTGTAGAGTTGTCTCGCCAGCGGTCCTTCCCTTCCTTCCCCCAGCACCTCTTCGACACCCTTTGCCCGAGAGCCCGCAAGACTCAACCGGACGATCCCCGGAGCCCCACATGCCCTGCCTCGTTCACAAAGTTCCCCGCACGACGGCTCTCATCGGCCTGGTTCTGCTCGCTACCTCTACGGTCTCACTCGCAGAACCGCCCGCCCGCCAGTATCAAGCCCAATGGATCTGGGCACAAGTCGAAAACCCCGAGCCGTTCCAGTTCGTCCGCTTTCGCAAGACCATAGAACTGACGCCTCGGCCCCAGAAGGCCGTCGCCTTCATCACCGGCGACACGTTCTATCGGCTTTGGGTCAACGGACAGTTGGCCATGCACGGACCTGCGCGGAGCAGCCATGGCAAAGCGACCGTCGATCCGGTCGACGTCGCTCAGTATCTCCACGAGGGCAAGAACTCCCTTATGATCGAAGTATTCTACGGCCTCTGTGCGTTTGAAACATTGCCGCAGGCGCCCGGACTGCTTTGCGAACTGGAAGTCGAAACCGACGGCAAACACCACGTGGTCGCCGCCACCGACAGTACATGGGAAGCGACCGAAATCACCGCATGGACCCGCGATTCGCTCCGATTCAGCTATCAGCGCGGGTGGATGGAGCAGTACGACGCCCGACAACTCCCGCAAGAGAAATGGCAGCCCGCAGTCGTGCTGGGTGAAGTCGGCACTCCACCTTGGACAACGGTCCAGTTGCGCGACATCCCTCTGCCGGCGCCCTTGCGGGCCGTACCTCCCACTGCGGTCCTCGCCGTCCAACGGGGCGACGGCTTCGTCGGCCCCATGGAACCCGTGCCGCGGTACGACCTGGCCGGAATCTCCCGCGACGAGTGGGATCGTCGCTCCGAGTGGTTTCGGCGGCTCGAAGGCGAACATCTGCGACCAGACGACACCGCAGCCAACAATCCCACCGGCGTCATCGCCAATGGTCACGGCGACACAGTCCTGCAAGGCGACGGCGCATCGATCTCCTACGATCTGGAATTGGGCTATGTCGGCTTCCTCGGCTTCGACCTGACAGGACACGAAGGGCAATCGATCGAAATCGCCTGGAACGAACGAGCGTCGAGCAATGGGGACGTGCGTCCTCGCTCCCAGGTGGGCAACAACGCGATCCGCTGCCAGTTGCGCGAAGGACGGCAAAGCCTCCTCACCTTCATGCCGCAATTCGCCCGCGTCGTCCGAATTGTCCAGCGCGGCGAAGGCAAGGTAACGCTGCATCGGCTTGGCATGACCGAATATCGCTTCGTTGCGGAGCCCAAGGGTGAGTTCCTTTGCTCCGACGATTCCCTCAATCGGATCTACGCCGCATCCGGCCGAACCGCCATGCTCTGCACGCTCGATGCCTACATGGACTGCCCGCACCGCGAACGCAATGCCATGTATACGCTCGAAGCCTACTGCCTCGAAAAGGCCCTCTATCCCACGTTCGGCGACACCAGCGTCAGCCGTCGCAGCATTCTCTACGCGGCCGATAGTATCGACGATCCCCATCGGCTCGGACCGCCCGGCTTGATACAGCTTGCCTACCCCATGTACCTGCCGGCCTACCCCTGCATCATCCCAGGTGGACCACTCTTCTGGATCTTGCACATGGGCCTATACGAGCGATGTTCGGGCGATGTAGACCTGATCCGCACGATGATTCCTCTCATGCGCCGCAACTTGGCGATCTTCGACGGCTGGCGCAATAGCGATGGTCTGTTGGAAACCACGGGTGTACCTTCTGTCTGGCTCTTTTTCGATTACACCGACATCCGCACCGACGGCGTTTCCCTCGGACTGAACGCTTTCTACGTCAGGGCCCTGGAAGAAGCGGCCCGACTCGAGCGCCTCGCCGGCGACGCCGCACACGCCGACGACGACATGAAGACCGCTCGCCAAGTGCGCGATTCGCTCAACCGCCACTGCCCGGGCGACGCTCTCTATCCCGACGTCCTCGTCCGCAACGACAAGAAGGAACTTACCCCCTCGCCCCAGACCGGCGAAACCACGCAGTACTTCGTCATGTGGGCCAACGTGCCGCCGCCGGAGCGAATGCGCCGCATGTGGCAAGTCCTGCGCGACGACTTCGTCCCTGCCCCGAAACAGGATTCACGACCCGAACATTACGTGCCGGCCGGCCTAAAACGGGCCCCACCCGTCCATGGAATCGCCCGGGCGGGACTCTACCCGTTCCTCGAACGCATGGACGTCGCCGCCGGCCTGGGCGACCACGCGGCCCTGTTGCGCGACATCAAAGCCATGTTCGGCCCCATGGTCGACCAGCCGCCCGGAACCTTGTGGGAAGACCCTGTGGCCGAGATCGCCTTGTGCCACAGTATTGGTTGCTCCGTCAGCGGTGTCCTCACTGAGGACATACTCGGCATTCGTTTTGGCTTTCCCCTGAAGATCACGCCGCATAGCGGCGGTGCCTTGACCTGGTGCAAAGGTCACGTGACCACGCCCAAGGGTCGCGTTGAAGTTGCCTGGGAAGGCAACAAGGACCGCTATCAGCTCAAGCTGTCGCTTCCCGCCGACATCTCCGCCGAGCTGGTCCTGCCACCCGAAGCCAAGGCCGTCTGGCAATCGGCTGCGTCCACCGTTCCTTGGCAAGAATCGCTCACACTCCACGGCAGCGCAACGGTCGTCGTCACGCCCGGCCAAATGACGGTTAACAAGTGACTCGCCCAACCGGAATAGTCAACGAAGGAAATAGGCCCATGATGAACCTCCCCCGGCATATCATCCGCACCTCCTCCCTGCTCGTTCTCCTGGCGAACGTTCTTCCGGCGTACGGCGACCAGGGCGCGGCAATCACACCCAAACAGGTCATCCACTTCTTCCAAGGCAACAAGTTCAATGGCGTGTACACTTGGCTCCAGCGATCCAAGTACGAGGATCCTGACAAGGTGTTGACCATCGCCGACGGTGTCGTCCATTTCACGGGCGATGAAAACGGCTACATCTGCACGAAGCAACCGTACAAGGACTACCACCTCGTCCTCGAATATCGCTGGGGCGAGCACACCTATGGCAATCGAAAGACCCTGGCGCGATCATCCGGCGTCTTCCTCCATGGCGACGAACCCGACGGCGCCTATCAGGGCCAGTTCATGGCCGGCCTGGAATGCCAGATCATCGAGGGCGGCACCGGCGACTTCGAGCTCATTCCCGGCAAACGTTCCGACGGTAGCCGGATTCCCGTTTCCATCACCGTCGAAATGGCCGAACACCGCGACTACGCCGGCCAGCCCGTCTGGAAGAAAGGCGGAAAACGCGTCACGCTCTCCGACCAGAACGGCTATCGCGTCAGTTGGTTCAATCACGATCCCAAGTGGGAAAACGTGGTCGGCTATCGGCCGAAGAACGATCTGGCCAGCCCCGGCAAAGAGTGGACGCGACTCGACATCATCTGCGACGGCAGCCACGTCCAGTACTACGTCAACGGCGTTCTGGCCAACGAGGCTTTCGACGTCGCACCCTCCTCTGGAAAGATTTCCGTCCAGTGCGAAGGCGCCGAAGTCGACTTCCGCCGCTTCGAACTCCATCCTCTCGAAAACGGGACCGCGACGATCCCTCGCCGCACGACACCAACGGCCCCATAACCGCCCCGCACACTTCGCCTCGGCCACTCAGCGCAGCCGCCGAAACGTCTGCGGCGACACCCCCAAAACGCTCTTGAACGCCCGGGAAAAATGAAACGGGTCCTCGAAGCCTAGCTCCGTAGCTACCTGCTTAACCAGAATGCCCGGATCCTGCAAGCGCTCCGCCGCGAAACTCATCTTCAAACGCATCAGAAACTGGTACGGCGTCTGGTGATCGTACCGCCGAAACAGCCGGCACAAATAGGCCGGCGCCACATGGCACTCTCGCGCAATCTCCGGCAGACCGCTCAGATGGATGTAGTTGGCCTGGATGTACTGCCGGCACCGATCGTACGTAGCATAGGCCGGCGACTGCGCCGCTTCCCAGGTCGACAGCGATTCGGCAATCTTCAATACCAGGTACTCCAACACCGCGGCGCACACCCGATCCGTCAAACGCGTCGACCGCAACCCGTTCTGGATCAGGTCGTCAAAGATCCGCTGAATCTCGCGGGGCGCGAAGACTCGCCCGCTGGCCCCCGGCGGTAGCCCGCCCTGCCGCAACAATCTCTCGCCGCGCCGCCCCGCAAAGTCCACAAAGTACTTCCCCAGCGGATCGTCCGGGTCCGTGGTGATGTGGTGCGGCACCTCGGGCCCGTAGGCAAACACGCTCCCCGGCAACAACGCCGTCCGCTGCCCCGCGAGCACGAGAGCCCCCCTGCCGTGCGCAACAAACTCAATCGAGTAGTACGGAAAGCTCGCCCGATCGATCACGTAGTCGGGCGTCGAATGCTCGAACCCGCCGCATACAACCGCCAGCGGCTGCTGCTCCGGCGGCGCTAAGTCCAGATAGAACCGCCGCGCCGTCCGCACCTGGGGCGAAAAGAACTCCGGGGCTGCTCGTTGGCTTGCTCGTGAATCAGGCACAGCAGGCTACCTGAGGTCAAAAATTGGCATCCTCCGGTTAAGTTTAGCTATGGGCTCTCCACCATGCAACGAAATAGACTGACCAGAACGAGCAAAACCACAGTAAACAATTTGGCAGGCCATGCCCTCCGCCGCGCCCCACCGCCAGACGCTCCGAAGGCCGCCGAACTGACCAATTGCCGACCATCATCGAACAGAATACCCCTCTGCCTGAAAGGACGGGCGATGATCGAACTGAACACCTTCTCCGATTGCAACCAAGATGACCTGATTGTCATCACCGGCGCCGGCGGCTTCATCGCTGGGGCCCTCGTCCGCTACTTCCGCGACCGCGGCTTCACCCGTATCCGAGCAGCCGACCGCAAACCGCTCCGCGACTGGTATCAGGTCGTCCCCGGTGTCGAAAGTCTCTGCCTCGACGTTAGCCAGGAGGCCAACTGCACGCGAGTCTGCGAAGGAGCCCGCGAAGTCTTCAACCTTGCCGCCGACATGGGTGGCATGGGCTTCATCGAACGCTTCCGCATCCAGTGCCTCCGAAGCATCCTCATCAATACCCACATGATCGAAGCCGCCTACCGCGCAGGCGCCGAGCGCTACTTCTTCTCCTCCTCTGCGTGCGCCTACAATGTCGAACTGCAAAAGGACCCCAACTGCCGCGCCCTCAAAGAGTCCGATGCCTATCCGGCCATGTCCGAACGCGGCTACGGTTGGGAAAAACTCATGTCGGAAATGTTCTGCCAGGAATACTGGCACGAGCGCGGCATGAAGACCTTCATCGCCCGATTCCACAACGTCTACGGCCCCCACGGCACCTGGGATGGCGGCCGCGAGAAGGCCCCCGCCGCCATCTGCCGCAAAGTGATCGAAGCCAAGGACAAAGGCACCGGCGGCATCGAGATCTGGGGCGACGGCACGCAAACCCGCAGCTTCATGTATATCAACGACTGTACCGAAGGCATCGACCGTATCATGCACTGCGACAAGCTCATCGCCACGCCCATCAACCTGGGCTCCAGCGAGCTGCTCTCCATCAACGAACTCACCAATCTCGCCGAGGAGATCGGCGGCGTCAAGCTCCAACGTACCTACGATCCCACCGCCCCGCGCGGCGTGGCCGGCCGCAACAGCGACAACACCATGATCAAGAGCATCCTCGATTGGGAGCCCACCACGCCTTTCCGCGATGGCCTGGCCAAGACCTACGCCTGGATCGCCGAGCAATACGAAGATCGCAAGGCCGGCCTCCGCACCGTTCGCGACACGATCTATTGAGTCCTACATGACCAATGCGCGTCGAGCGGCAATCAGGGCCCCGGATTCCAGCCGTTTCCGCTGGTATCCGGGATGAATCGTGATCATTGGCTACGCAGGCATCAATAAGGATCCATCACGCCATGACCGACGCTCCCCCTCCAGCACTGATCGACGTCATCGGCGCAATCCCCTACCGCCTTGCGCTGGCCGGCGGATGGATCGATCAGCCGTTCGTGTCGCGTCTGAACCCCGATCCTCCCGGCTCGATGGTTGTCGTGGCGATCGAGCCGACGTGTTGGTTCATGGAGCGCGCCGGCATCGCCACCGGCACCCGCAAAGTCGCCCTCGATCTGTGGAAACGTCGCCTTCCCGACCGCGACCCGGCCGAGCTCGTCCGTGAGCTCTACCGCGAAGAGAACGCCGGTCTGAGCGAACCTTCCGGCTCTCAGGACATGATCGGCCTGATCTATCCCGGCGTGAACCGGCTCGACTACGACTACGACCACGAAGGCGGCATCTTCCCCAAACACATCGAGTCCAATACCGATCCCCGCATCGCCCGCTGGCTCGAAGAAGTCCTCCACGTGCTTCCCGTCGCCTCGCGCCCCGATGGCTACAATCCACTGGGCGTCAAAAACCTCGATTCCGAATGGATTCGCCGGTTGGGCCGCTCGGGCAAAGAGTGCTTCGACGCCATCTTGGCCTGCGATGCTCGCGCCCTCGGTGCCTCCATGAACGCTTGCATGCGCTGCTGGGAGGCCATTCTGCCCCACACCGTCCAGCATTTCGCGCTCACGGTCGATCTCAAGGCACTCTTGGCAAACTATCAGTCGCGCTACTGCGGTGCCATGTATTCCGGCTGCGGCGGCGGCTACCTCTTCGTTGTCTCCACCGAACCGGTCCCCGGGGCCCTGAAGATCCGCATCCGCATGGCCTGATTATGAACCCATCCAAGCAAGCCTTCGTTTCCGGCGGGTTCGACGATATCCGGTCTCGCGATGTCCGCTTCCTCCAAGAGGCCGCCCGATTCGGCCCACTCAGCGTCTTCCTCTGGCCCGACGAAACGCTCCAACAACTCACGGGAAAGCCGCCGGCCTTCCCCTTCGCCGAGCGCCTCTACTTCCTTAGCGCGATCCGTTACGTCGACCGGGTCGTCCCGCTGCCAGCACCGTTCGATCCCAACGAGCTGCCGGAAATCGATGCCGCCGGACCGTCGGTTTGGGTCGACGTCCCGTCCGACGCCAGCGACCCGCGTCGCGACCTTTGCCGCAAGCACGCCGTCGAGTACCGCATCCTACCAGCTTCGCAGATGGACGGGTTTCCCGAACCGCCTCCAATGCCGTCCCCGCCGGGCCGAAAGAAGATCGTCGCCACCGGCTGCTACGACTGGCTCCACACCGGCCACATCCGGTTCACCGAAGAAGTCAGCGCCTATGGCGACCTCTACCTGATCGTCGGGCACGACGCCAACATTCGCCTGCTCAAGGGCCCAAGCCACCCGCTGCTCCCACAGGACGAACGGCGCTATCTCGTCGGCTCCATCAAGTTCGTCAAACAGGCCCTCATTTCCAGCGGCGAAGGCTGGCTCGATGCCCACCCCGAAATCCGCCGCCTCAAGCCCGACATCTATGCCGTCAACGAAGACGGCGACAAAGGCGGCAAACGCGAGTATTGCCGCCGCCTGGGCATCGAGTACCTCGTCCTCAAACGCGCGCCCGCGCCCGGGCTGCCCTGCCGAACCAGCACCAATCTGCGCGGCTTCTGAAGACAATCAAACGGAGATGCTCATGCTCAAAACCGGCATCCTCAACCCGCAGATCAACTCGTTGCTCAGTCGTGTACGGCACACCAACACCCTCGTCATCGCCGATCGTGGTTTTCCCTTCTGGCCCACGGTCGAGACGGTCGACATCTCTCTCGTCGACGGCATCCCCACCGTGCTCGATGTGCTCCGCGCCATCCGTCCCAACTTCCACGTCGGCAGGGCGTGGATGGCCGAAGAATTCCTCGAGCACAACGATCCTCAGACCTGCTCCGCCTTCGCCGACGCCCTCGGCGGAATCGAGCTGACCTACCAACCGCACGTCGAGTTCAAGAAGCGCGTGCCCCAGGCCGTCGGCCTGATCCGCACTGCCGACACCGTCCAGTACGCCAACATCATCCTGGAAAGCGCCTGACCCACATTCTGGAGACCAACACGATGACCCGCTCAATGGCCCTGCGAACGATTCGACTCGCCTTCCTCGTCGCCGCATCTCTCGCGCCCTTCGCCGCCGGTGCCGGCCAAACCGACCAATCCGACGCCCCATCGGGCCCGTTCCAACCCACCTGGGAATCGCTCACCAAGTACAAGTGCCCCGAGTGGTTCCGCGATGCCAAGTTCGGCATCTGGGCCCACTGGGGCCCGCAGTGCGTTCCCATGATGGGCGACTGGTATGCCAAGAACATGTACGTCCCCGGTGCTAGCCGCGGCCAATACGACTATCACGTGAAGAGCTACGGCCACCCGTCCAAAGTCGGCTTCAAGGATATCATCCCGCTCTGGAAAGCGGAGAAGTTCGATCCCGACCGCCTCATGGCGCTGTACAAGGCCGCCGGCGCCCGCTACTTCGTCAGCATGGGCGTGCACCACGATAACTTCGATCTCTGGAACTCGAAGCATCATCGCTGGAACGCCGTCCAGATGGGACCCAAACGCGACATCGTCGGCAGTTGGCAGAAGGCCGCCCGTAAGAACGGCCTCTACTTCGGCGTCTCCGAACACCTCGGCGCCAGCTTCACCTGGTTCCAAACCAGCCACCGCAGCGATAAGCAAGGCCCCTTCGCGGGCATCCCCTACGACGGCGCCAACCCCAAATGGCAGGAACTGTACCACCCCGCCGCCGCGCCGGACGACAACGGCTGGTACAGCACCGATCCCCGCTGGGCGAAGGAGTGGCTCCAGCGCATCAAGGATCTCATCGACCAGTATCAGCCCGACCTCCTCTACACCGACGGCGGACTCCCCTTCGACGAAACGGGCCGCCGCATGCTGGCCTATTATTACAACACCAACGAAGCGGCCCACGACGGCAAACTTGAAGCCGTCTACTGCCTGAAAGACTTTCGGCACGACGCCAGGGGCCGGCACGGCGATTACGTCGACGGCATCGGCGTCCAGGACGTCGAACGCGGCGGACTGGCCGCCATCAAGCCCCAGCCCTGGCAGACCGACACCTCCATCGGCGACTGGTTCTACAACCGCAATTGGAAGGCCAAGGACACCGGCCGCATGTACCGCTCGGCCGATTGGGTCATCCACACGCTCGTCGACGTCGTCAGCAAGAACGGCAACATGCTGCTGAACATCATCCAGCGACCCGACGGCTCGCTCGACCCGGAAGTCGAGCAACTGCTCACCGACGTCGCCCCCTGGATGAAGGTCAACAGCGAAGCCATCCACGGCACCCGCCCGTGGCAGATCTTTGGCGAAGGTGAAACCAAGGCCGCAGGAGGCCACTTCAAGGAGGACTTCGCCTACACGGCCCGCGACATCCGCTTCACCACCAAGGGCCCCATCCTCTACGCCATCGCACTCGGCTGGCCCGCCGACGGCAAACTCGTCGTCAAGTCGCTCGCCAAACCCGCCCCCGGCGACGGCAACCAGATCGAGCGAGTCGAGCTGCTCGGCCACGACGGTCCCCTGACCTTCACCCACTCCCCGCAAGGCCTGACGGTCACGCTCCCCGGCCAGCCGACGAGCACCATCGCCTGCACCCTCAAGATCTCGGGCAAGAACCTTGCTCCCGCCACACCTGCCGAGGGCAAGTAAAACGGTGCACTACGCAGTCATCCTTGCCGCCGGGTCCGGCACGCGGCTCTGGCCATGCAGCCGTTCGGCCCTGCCCAAACAACTGCTGCCATTGGTCCAAGGCCAGACGCTCCTGCAACTGTCCTACGACCGGCTCGAAGGCCTCGTGCCGGCCGTGACCGTATAGGTACGCCTCGCGCAATGCCTCAGTTCCAATCATTCCTGCCGGGATGTGGTGGCGAGGCTGATGGCTTGGCGGGAGGCCCAAAGGCGGCGGACTTCCCAGTCACGTCGGCCCGACATCGGTTCACTTCGCGCCCTTGGACATCGGCGTCGTCCGGGCATTCAAGACGGCGTATTCCGCAAACGTGGGAATCTCGATCTCGCTCCACGCCGTTCCCACCGTGTTCGGCGATACCACACTTGCAGCTCGCTCTTCCATCGGAACAGCGACGACGCACTTGCCCAACGCAATCTTGTCGCCGGCAAGTTTCACCCGAACGTTGGATGCTGCTGCTTCACGGTTGTAGTTGATCAGATGGACGTACATGCCGTTCTGATCTCGCTTGACTTCCACGAAGACGCTCTCCGGTGCGTCGATCCGAACCGACGGCGACCACAATTTGCTCAAATCCGCCAGCAGACGTTTTCCACCGTCCAACGGAGCACCGATCCTCATCCGCCACCAGGGACTCTTCACCGGCGCGATGTCGACTTCGTCTCGTCGCACCACGCTGTCGAACGCCGCAATCGCCTTGGTCAGCGGGTTGTCGGGCCGTTGTCGGTAGTCGGCATTGTACCGGCCCGACTGCCCGGTCACGATCATCCGACCGCCACCCTCGGCGAAACGCACGAGCGCGTCGATCTGCGAGTCGGCCAGGCAACGCACGTCCGGCACGACCAAGACCTCACAGTCATCGGGAATAACAATCGGAACCTCGGCCGCCGTCAGCAGCAACCCATAGGGGATGTGCCGGCGTAGCAGGATCTCCTCCGTGGAAAGGACCGCCTCGCACGATGCTTGCGACAGCATGATCGCCTCTCGCGAATAGAGGATTTTGACCGGCTCGTAACTCGGCGCCGTCATCGCCGTTCGATGGGTGCGGACCATTCGATCAAATCGACGAAGCATGTCGCGGTGAACGGCAACTCGCTCGGGCAGGACCATTTGAGGATCGGCCTTCAGGACTCGACGGTCGGTGGGAATGCCGCCGAACACGGCATCTTCAACCAACGTCAACGTGTTTCCTTTGGTCTCCGAAGGCGCCTCTCCGGCGATATCGGTGTCACACAAGGCAAGAGCCGGCGTATGGAGTGCCTCGGCCAGTTTGAGTTCCCGAACCCGGTTGACGACATAGGGCCCCTCACAACCCGGCGTGTTCCCCGATTGCGAAACGAAGATGTCGAAGCAATCGCCCAAGTCGTGCATGTTCAAGGCATCTCGTCCTGCCATGTTGACGCGGCGAATGTGCGCGATGTTCCCACTGAAGATGGTCGAGGGCTTGCAACGCTTCGTGTGTTCGTACAAACGGTGAAACAAATCCGACTGCCGCTTCGATCGAAACCGCACCCATTCTTGGTGAGTCGGCCCCTGAATCTCACCCATCGTCGAAGACCGCAGCACCGGCGGCCGGACGTTGGCCACCGTCGGCAGGCCGAATCGGTCCTCGGGATTTGGCTCTTGGGCAAGATGCTCACGGAATAACTTGGCGCAGCGTGGGCAATAGCAGGGAGGCATATCGCAGTTGTCGAACATGACGCCATCAAAACCGCCATCGACCACCGCAATGCGAATCATCTTCTTCAGGTACGCCTCGAAATCCGGATTGTTGTGGCACGGCACCCAGCGAAAGTAATGACCGTGCCACGTGCGCTTCTCGCCGCGTTCATCAAGGGCGACCCAATCGGCCAAGTCAGGGACTTCGCTCAACATGATCTCGTAATAGAGTGTCGAGAACTGGATGTAGGCCAACGCGCGAACACCGTGCTTGTGGCAGTTCGCAACGAACTGCTTCACGTTGGGAAAGTCTCGCGACTCATACTGCCAGCCCATGCCCTTGTAAAAGCGGCTGTGCACGAAATTCAGCCCGAGGTCCTGCATCAACTGAGGGCAGGCTTCGCTGTCGAACCAGTGGTGCCACTGTCGAAGCCACAGGGCTCCACCCTCCATGCCGCCGGTCGAGTACCCTCCGATGCGTCGGTACATCGAAATCGGTTCATGGTTTCCGAACGTCCAGCGGCAGTCCAACGGATCGACGACGACCTTCGACGCCGTAGGCTCCGCGCTGCGTACCGGCACGACCACCCCAATGAGCAGTAGCAAAGCGGCAAGGCAAAGGCGCATGGCGGCAAAGCTCCTTCCGTTGTGAACGGGTTTCATAGCAGCTGGCCCGTCTATAATATGCCCACACACCTGTGCTGTCCACGACCAAGGACAAGGGATGCAGCCGTCTTCCCTACACGCATCGAAGACGTTTCTCTCCAGGATCTCGCTATCTCACCATCGAGAAGGTATCATGGAAACCGTCTGTTCAGCCGTCGACGCTTGGGATGACAAATGTAGCGTACCTCCCGCGTCGGGCAGACGTCATTCGCCGGTTCCGTTGCATCTGTCCCACTTTGTTTCACGGAGAGCCCGACCATGCTGCCCCCCCTTCGCCGCTCGTATCTCATAGGCGCCTTGCTCGTCACCGCCACGCTTTGTCAAACCCTCACTCCTTCAAGAACAGCACAGGCGGAAACGAAAGAGGCGCGTGATCAGCGCATGGGTTGGTGGCGCGATGGCCGTTTCGGCATGTTCATCCATTGGGGACTCTACGCGCTGCCGGCCCGCCACGAATGGGTCCGCAATCGCGAACGGATCACCAACGAGCAGTATGAGAAGTATTTCGAGCACTTCGACCCCGACCTCTACAATCCCCGCCAGTGGGCCAAGATGGCAAGAGAAGCCGGCATGAAATACGTTGTGCTGACGGCCAAACATCACGAAGGCTTCTGCCTGTTCGACTCGAAATTCACCGACTACAAGGCCACCAACACTCCCTGCAAGAGAGACTTGTTCAAGGAGTATGTCGAGGCGTTTCGCGCCGAAGGCCTCAAGGTCGGCTTCTACTATTCGCTGATCGACTGGCACCACCCCGACTACACCATCGACCGGGTGCACCCGTTGCGTCCTGCAAGCGAGAAGGATTTCACCGAGGAGAACTTCGCCAAGTTGAACCAAGGCCGCGATATGGCGAAGTATCGCCAATACATGAAGAACCAGGTTCGCGAACTGTTGACCAACTACGGCAAGATCAGCATCGTCTGGTTCGACTTCTCGTTCCCCGGCAAGTTCGGCAAAGGCCGCGACGATTGGGATTCCGCGGGACTTCTGAAGCTGGCCCGCGAACTGCAGCCGCACATTTTGGTCGACAATCGCCTCGATCTGCCCGACGAAGGCGATTTCGCCACGCCGGAACAGGTGTCGGCGGCCGAATTACAGAAGAAGGGCAAGGGAAACCAGGCCGACGGGAAGGCCTATGACGACTGGGAAACGTGCCAGACCTTCTCGGGATCGTGGGGGTACTACCGCGACGAAAAGACGTGGAAGACGAACGCAGAATTACTAACACTGTTGATCACGTCCGTGGCCCGCGGTGGGAATCTGCTTCTGAACGTCGGTCCGACCGGACGCGGCGAGTTCGACTATCGGGCGCAAGACCGCTTGCGGAAGATGGGGGAATGGATGCACGGTAACTGCCGTTCGATTTACGGCTGCACCGAAGCGCCCGCCGAGTTCACGGCCCCGGCCGACACGCTCTACACCTACAACCCCAAGACGAAGCGTCTGTACCTGCACTTGTTGAAGTACCCGGCCGATGGCAAGTTGACGCTCCCCGGCGTAGCCGACAAGGTGGCCTACACCCAGTTCCTGCATGACGCCTCCGAGATTCTCGTCGACCAAGGCAAAGATGCGAGCCAAACGGACTTGACGCTCAAGTTTCCCGCCGATAAGCCGCCCGTCGAGATCCCAGTGGTAGAGATCTACTTGAAGTAGGCGCCGCCACCAATACACGCTGGAAGTCCGGCCTTGCTTGGTTCTCGCCGACACATCAGATGGGAACAGACGAGACGCCTTGTTGATCCCCGCAGCGGGGTGGAGTCGTATCGGGAATTCGCGAGACCATGAAGAGTGCTTAGTTCTCCAAGGAACGCGAAGAAATCGCTTGAAAGACGGTGGCTTGGTACACCGATGCGAGAGGAGAAGTGTGCGTAGCGGAGACTCTTTGAGCAGGAGTTGGTTTTGTGAGACGACGACAGTTTCTGTCTTTGGGCGCAGCGGTTGCAGCCGGCTCGCTCACGTTGCGGAAGGGTGAGGGCGCCGAGAAGGCCAAACCGGCGGGATCGCAACCTGACCACAGTGAGCGAGTGCCCGAAGTCACCTGGAGCCGCAAGGTGCCCGTCCGCTATGAAGCGGACGTGGCGGTTTTGGGGGGCGGCATCGCGGGCGTCTCGGCGGCGTGTTCCGCGGCGAAGTCTGGGGCGCGAGTGGTCCTGGTGGAACGGTTTGCAGTTACCGGCGGCGACCTGACCGTGGGCGGTGTCGCCAATTTCTGCGGCGACACGGCCGGGCAAGGAGAGGTGTTCGATGCGATCGTGGCCGACTTGGACAAGTTCAAAGCGTTGGCCGCGTATCGTTCTCCTTATCCGAGGCAATCGACGCGCGTGTTCGATCACCACGTTTTGGCGATCGTGTTGCAGGAACTGCTGCTGCGACGGGGAGTGAAGCTGCTTCTGCACACGCGCTTTGTGGACGTGTGCGTCGATGAATCGGGGCGTATCGGTGAGTGCATTGTGGCGGGAAAGTCGGGACCTGAGGCGATCCGCGCCCGGCAGTTCGTCGATTGTACCGGCGAAGCCGACGTTGCGCGGACGGCCGGTTTTGCGACGATGAAGGGGCGGCCCGAGGACGGGTTTCAGCTTCCGATGTCGATCCACTGCTTCGTTCGACATGTGAAGGCGAGCCAAGCGGGGCCGCCGCTGCCGGACGGCTGGTTTCATCCCATCGACAAGCGCGAGGAGTTGCCCATGACGAGCATCTGGCCCAATGGGCCGGGCGGCAGCTCGCTGAAAATCAAGATTCCGAAGTTCGACGCTACCGATACAGAGTCGTTCTCGGCCGCGGAGGTGGCTGCGCGGCGGCGCGCGATGGAGGTTTTGGCGTATTATCAGAAGGTGGAAGACAAGCCGTGGCGCTACGACGGTTGCTCGCCGCAGATCGGGATTCGCGAGGGGGCACGCGTTGTGGGTGAGTATGTGCTCAAGGTGGACGACCTGCGCGCAGGCCGGGCGTTTGACGATGCCATCGCGAGAGGTGTGTTCTATTTGGACGGCCACAAACCCGACGACGACAAGCGGACGTACATTCTGCCAAAGGACGCGCTGGGCGTGCCGCCGTACCAGATTCCGCTGCGTTGCCTGATCGTGCGCGACGGGGTGAACCTGCTTGCGGCGGGTCGATGTGTCTCGGCAGATCAGCTTGCACTGTCGTCGGCGCGGGTGAGTACCACATGCTCGATGATGGGGCAAGCGGCCGGCATCGCTGCGGCGATGTGTGCGGCTCGGAAGTGCGATCTGCGAACGTTGGATCCGGCGGAAGTGCGACGCGTGGTTGAGCAACGCGGTGCGCGATTGGACGTCGGGTGAAGAAATGGTGGGCGACCGGCGGAAGTCAAGGTGGGAATTGGTGCGAGAAGTGGCAGATGAATGGCGAATGTCAGAGTTCGTTGGTGGGTGCCGGTCGTTGTGGCGCTGTCGGTGAACGGCGGGCCAGGTGATTGCGCTTTTGAATGCAACCGGAGGTACGTCGGTTCTCACACGATTGAATCATCCCAGCTAGCATTCGCTCCGGTGCGGTCCCACATCCTCCCCATTACACAGAGGATCACACCATGAACCAAAGCCGCGTTCGTCGTCGCGAGTTTCTTTAGATGCTCACAGCGGGGGCGATGCGCTGTCGTCGGATCGCATTGAGCCCAACGTGCCGCCGTGGCACCAGCGGCCCATGTCACTGAATTCCTACATCCACCAGATTCTGGCTTCCAACTCGGTGATCGACCCGTCGGGCACGCCTCGGGTGATCGTGCACAACATCATGAAGCGCGACGCCCAATTATACCGTGTTGTCGATGGCTCGTGGCGGGGCACGCCCCTCGGCCAGGCTGTCCTTGACGTGTTCCCAAGGTTTCACATCACCTGTGATTCCCAATTGACGCTTCAGGCGGATGGAACCCTGGAAGCGATATTGATGGTCCTGCCCGAGGGCCATATCCGGCCATGGGCAATCACGAGAACCAGCAGGCGGAGGGTAAGGACGCCGAGGAGGCGCCGTACCGTGCGACGTTCGGCGCTACCGCCTCCGAGTAGACGTTCTACATTCCTCTGAGACGTCGCTAGCCCGCCGATCGACCACGGCCGTATGGTGTTACGGCACGACCCGTTCTTGTCCAAACTTGTCGGTCGAGACGACTGGATACGGTTAGAGCGGTTTCAGCAGCAAGTTATAAACTGACCGAGTAACCTGCTCGGTGCTGGCTCGGCAATGTGACGGAAGACGCGCCAAGATTCCGACTTCTGGGCGATTCGGTGGCGGCCGGTTTATGTGTGTGCTTTTCGGAATGGGATGGTTTTGGACCCTGTCGAATTCCGTTCTCGCCGACGCATTCGCCAGGACCGCCGCGTGACCGTGCCGACGGCACTGCTCCCGGCCATCACCATCCCAATCTTCGAACCATCCATTGCCTTGGCATCCGTCGTTGGCTCGCTGCTCTCGACGCTGTCGATGTCCGGCGCACTCCAGGTGATTATCGTGTTCGTATTTGAATCATCACTCGTCGCCCCCGCGTCCGAACTGGCCGGCGTGGCAGGCATGACCATGAAAGTGCCACCGGCCATCTTGGCCGCAACGCCCGTCGGACCGATAGCACCGATGATATACGTGTGGCGGCCGGCCGTGCACGGACCCGTGTATGTGTACGTGATCGTCGCACCGCTAACGCTAGAAGTGATCGACGAGAACGATATCGTCGTGCCGTCGATCTCCAGTTCAGTTGAACCGGCACCTTCGTCGCAGTGCACCGTCCAAACGAACTTCACATCGTCGGCCGAAGTCGCAGCCGTCACGTTCACATTCGTAATCGCCGGTATGGATGCCGCGGCAGGGGACGAACCGCCGCTGGGCGGCGTCTCTAGCCCCACGAAGGTCGTTTCATCGATCGTGGACATGTCCGTGTCGATGTCCGCCAGTTCCCTTTCGGCGTCCACCATTTCGCCGCCAGGGTTCACCATTCCGCCGCCACCGCTGGGGACTGGTATGCGATGGTCCAGCACCTGGATGCTCGATATCCTCGTTGTACCGCCGATCATCAGCAGGGCTTGCCCGATATCGAATGCCTCGGTCGTCGCCCACGCGCTCGTGTACAGCCTGTTGTGGATGGTTGTATTGGCGGCGCTCCTCACCATCCATGGCATCGTGGCGGTCACGGTCGCTACCTGCGCAGAAGTCCTTTCGCCATTGACGATGACCGTCGCGATCAACTCCCCGATGTTGGGTGTCGAAACGAACTGGACGACCAGTTGTGTGGACGTGGCCGACACGACCGTGGCGGAACCGGAGGACAGAGCGACCTGATTGTGCGAGGCGGTCGGATCGAAGCCAACGCCCGTGATGGTCAGCGTATTTGCCGTGATCGGTAGGTGTGCCTTGCTCAAGGTCACGCTGGGCACGGCCAGCGCAACGACGGTCGACTCGCTGGCATGGCCGTTGACAGTTACTTGGGCGGACAGCGGTCCGGCGGTCGGGGCCTCCGTGAAGCGGATGATGATCTGTTCGGAGGTCGAACGCACGGCGACACCGGCCCCACTCGACAGCACGACGCCGTTATCTGCGGCCGTCGTGCTGAAGCCCGAGCCTCGAAGGGTCAGTAGCGACGAGGCAGTGGACCAGCGGGTTGTGTTAGGAGTGATGACGGGCTTGGCCACCGCAGTAGCAACCTGAACCGTGTCGCTCGTGGCGGTCGCCGTGGTGACCGTGGCGTAGAGCTGGCCGATGGGTAGCGCTTCGGACGAATTGAGCACGACGGTTATGCGCGTGCCGTCGCTGTGAACGGCAAAACTCTTGACTGCGCCGGTGATCGCACCGGCAACCGTGGAGAGCGTCACGGAAGTTGTCCCGGTGAAGTCCTCGCCCTGGATCACCAGGGTCTCAGCCGTGACGGCCAGGTCGGTCGAGCAAAACTCGATCGTCGGTCCAGAGGCGACCACTTCGGCGATCTGGACCGGGTTGCCGCTCGACACGCCGTTGGCGACGACCGTCGCCGCAAGTGGACCCGCCGGCAATGGCGTGGCGCTGTTAAGGATCACGGTCAACTGCGTGGCGGAGTCAGCCACGACCGAGGCGATGTGGCTAGCCGAGAGCTGAGTCTGAAACGGGGGCTCAGTCTGAGAGCTGCCTGTGTGAAGAGTCACGGCATTCGTTCCAGTACCATCGAATCCAGTGCCCTGGATGACCACCAGGGATGGGCTCTGAGAGAGGGCCGTCGTGGCTGTGGTAATACCAAGGGGGCTGACGGTGCCGATCTGCACGGGGCTGCCCGACATTGGCACACCGTCGGTGATGACCGAGGCGTAGAGGTCTCCCGGCGGCAGAGGGCCGGCGAGCGTTACGGTCAGCTCCGTGCCGCTGCTATTGGCCACCACGTTCTGGATTCCCATGTTGGTAGCCGTCGATGCGATCGCAGCTACCGGCAAAGCGGTCGAGCCGCCGTCCGTGTACAGCGTCACGTAGTTGGTGCCGGCAGCGTCGAAGTTCGTTCCTTTGATGGTCAGCGTGGCGGTCTCACTGGAGAGGTTGATCGAGCTTGAGGTGATCGTGGGCGCGTTGTTGTCCGTTGCGGCCTTCACGTTGGCCACGGCTGGCTCATTGCTTGTGCCATTGATTGGATCGATGACCTCGACCATGAGAGACTGAAGCGTGTCGTACGCCGCGATCGCGGTGGCCTCTGTGGTATATCCGCCGCCGCTGAACGTGATGGTCGGAGCAGACGTGTAGCCGATGCCGGGGCTCGTGAGGGTAATGCCGGTAACGTGGCCCTCCGAGTCCAACACGGCCACGCCCGTCGCCTGGGTCGTTGCGCCACCGCCACTGAACGTAACCGTCGGCACCGAAGTATACCCACTGCCCTGGTCGGTGATGGTGATCTCTAGAATCCCGTAGGGAAGGCTGAGGTTGCTGAGCGTGATCTGATTCGTCGTGTTGTAGGTCGTCGTGAAGCCCTTAATCGGACGCGGGCCGAGGGCCGAATAGTCGCCCGTCAAAGTCACGGTCGGTTCGCCGCTGAACCCATTACCGTTGACGATCAGCGTTGTGGCGTTCGACCAGAAACTCGTCTGCGACGGTACACCGATCACCGGCGTCCCGGCATTCAGTAGTGTGGCAACCGGAGTCTCCGCGCTGGAGACGCCGTCGATCGTCACAACGGCCGTGAGGAGACCTCCGCTGTTGCTGAGATCCACGCCGCTGATCGTCAATTGGTAGTCCGAGTCCACCGTAACCGCTCCGACGGGGATTGTGCCGCTGGCACAGGCCAGTGTAACCGAGGGCGTCGTGCCCGAGGTCGGGGCAAAGCCGTTGCCGTAGAGCACGACCGTTGTGGCATTGGTGTATAATCCGTTGGCGCTGGTGTCGACCGTGGGCGTCGAAGCGGCCACGATCGTGGCCACCCGCACGTTGGCACAGGTTACGCCATCGGTCGTCACGGTGGCGGTGAGCGCTCCCTCGTTAAGCGGTCCGGCCAGCGTGACGGTCAACTGCTCGGGCGAGTCGACGGTGACAGACTGCACCGTGCCGCAGGAGAGCGTCACTTGGTTCGTCCCCTGCGTCGCGTCGGTATCGAAGCCCGAGCCCTTGATGACCAGCGTTGTGGCATTGGCGGCCAGCGCGTGGGCGTTGGCGGTGACGGTGAGCGTCGAGGTGCCCACGACGGTGGCCACCTGGGCGGTTGTGCTCGGCAGTCCGTTCGTCGCCACCGTTGCATTCAGAACCCCGGCGGTTAGCGGGGTAATGGTGGGTTCCAGGGTTACGAGCAGTTCTGTGGACGACGGGGCGGCAACCGATTGCACGGCGCCGGACGAAAGCGTGACCACGTTGTTCGAGGGCGTTTCCGTATCGACTCCATACCCGTGGATCACGAGCGTCGTAGCGTTGGTAGCCAGATTCTGCGTGTTCGTCGTGACACCATTGACGACCATTTGATACGCCTGGTACGTGGCGCTGCCGAGGCTGTCGATTGCTCTCAACGTGAACGAATAGACCCCGGGCGCCGCACTCACCACCCCAGTAATGCTCGGCGCGCCAGCGGCTGGCGTCGATAGCGACAGCCCCTCGGGCAGGGCGCCGTTCACCAGTGCGACAGCCAGCGTGCCTTGGCCGCCGGTCACAAGAATGGATTCGTCATAGTCGGCGGTGGGAGCCGTTACGGGCAGCGACGTGGTGGTGAACGTGATCGGCGACGGGATTGACGTCTCGACCTGGAAACTGCCGAAGGTATGGGTTGCCGTGCCGTCCGCTATGTCTTTCGCCGTCACGGTGAACGAGAACGTACCGTGCTCGGTCGGCGTTCCACAGAGGACACCCCAACGCGTAAGCGTTATCCCCGTAGGCAGCTTGCCCGACGTAACCTCAAATCGGACGCCGGAGCTGAAGTTATTGGTCGTCAGCGTCTGGCAGTAGGCTTCGCCCTGTACCGCGGCAACCAGGCTCGACGTGGTGATCTCCAACGATGGATTGACCTCGATATACAGCGTGGGCTTGAGGCTGCTGGCTATCTTCGGGTCGTTGTCGGTTATCGTCACCACGATACCGACGTCATCAGGGGTGAACGACGTCGTCGTGGAGCCGGCCAGCGTAATGATCCCGTTCTCGCTGGACAATCCAGTTTCCAGCCCGTTGATGACCATTCCCGCTGGCAATGCACAATCGGGCGCAAGCTTCATCGTGTAGCTTCCGGAGCCGCCGCTGACCAGGACGTGCATCGAGAAGGACTTGCCAACGTCGGTAACGCCGATCGTCAAGGTTCCGTTGGACGAGCCGGCCAAGCTCAGCGGTGTCTGCGACGCCGCATCGACCGTGAGGCCGAACGGCATCACAACCGATCCGGCGGAGTTGCTGGCCCGGATGTTGAACGTGACGGCTTCGGCCGTGCTTGGGGGCGTGCCGCTGAGAACACCCGTGTCGCCGTCCAGCGAGAGCCAACTCGGCAAGTCTGAACCAACAACCGAGAACTGCGTCCCCGTGCCGGAGCCGCCGACCACCAAGGTCTGCTCGTAGGCCGTGCCGGCGATGGCGTCGGCCAGGCTCTGCGTCACAAAACTCGGGCCACTGGCCGTGCCGAGGTTGACCGTGATGTTCTCGGGAATAGCGCCCGGGGCAAAACAGATATTGGTCGAGACACCTCCCTGGTCGGAATACGGGAATCCGTACGACAGACCGTTGATGCTGACGCCGTTGACTGGGTCGATCGTACTGTTGGATTGTACGAAGGCGGCGTACCAGTTCGACGTGGTCCACTCGGTGAAATACTCGAACGGTAGGGCCCAGCCGCCGGAAGACTTGGCACCCAGGTCCGTGTAGGATGTCTCCTCGGCACGAACGGTACAGAGAAGTCTCAGGTCGCCGACACTGGTGCCGCGATAGATCCTATACGCGCTCGCCGGCACGGCATTCGCACCGTTGGCCCAGTTCAACGTCGCGCTTTGGCCCTTGGCCAGTGTTGCGCTGACCTCCAGGCTGGGCGTCGTCTCGCCGTAGGTGTTCACGGCGGCAACGGCGTAGTAATAGGTTGTCGTTTCCTCTACCTGGCTGGTGCCGTCGTTGGCCACGACCGGTGCACTAAGCATCTGTGGGAAGGCAGCCCAATTGTCCGGTTGAATTTCGTAGCGCGTCGCGATGCCCCGGTTGAAGGCCGAGACAATACAATTCTCGACCGCACCGAGCGCCGTTGCCAGGTCGCTATTTCCTGCCACGTCGGGATCGTACTTGTTAGACGCGAAGACCGTGTCGCAAGCGAAGACCATTTGCGCGGGCGATTCATGTGGATCGCTCTTGGCTTGCATCCAATTCGGCATTACAGGCATTTCCGTGCCCAGATAGCTCGTGTTCGTCGCAAAGAACGGCTGGTAGATGTTGATCACGTCGCCTTTTTCGATGCTCTTGCCCGCGACGCTGTTCTGGGCCGTCAGTTGAAGCACCGCGTACGTCGCCCCGGTCGCGTTCCAACTTGCCGACGGCGCGTAGGTTGCCGTATTGCCCACCCACAAAGCGCCGTTACTGGTAATGGCGAAAGAATTCGGCGTTTTGTAGTGGTCGAAGAACTCCTTGATCTCCGCAGTGAAGTATTCGCTCAGCGGATTGAAACCGTAGTTCGTGGCGGTGGCCACCGAGGTCTGTTTGGCCTGCGGAATCGCCCCTTCGTCGGTGTAGCTCGTCGTGGTCGCGCCGTAAAGGTGCGCGATCAGGTTGTAGGCGGTGGAATCGGTCGGCGCGGTGCCGTCGGTCGAGCTGTAGCGGTAGATGTTGTAGCCGGCCGTGTTGGGATCGTAATACTGATTCCACGACAGCGTGACGCTTGTGTTTGCCGCCATCGAGGATGCGGCCACATTCACGGTATCGCTCAGCAATGTCTCGCCCAGCACGCCGCCTGAATTGTCGATTTCGTTGTTGCTGAAGGCCGTGAGCCGATAATAGTAGTTGCAGTTGGCCGTCAAGTGGCTGTCCAGGTCATTGGTGTTCAGCACCGGCGCGTTGAATTGCGGCGCGGCGACTTCCGAAGCCAGAATGTCCTGCGGCGCAACGACCTGCAGGTCACTCGGATTCAGTTGTGTGGCATACGTGGCGCACTGCTCAAACTCGGGATAGTCCTCGTACTCGCCGCCCGCGCTGAAGGCTGCCTGGAAATCGTGGTTCAAGTCGGTCTGGTTCAGCGTGATGCCCAACGTGGTGAGCGGGTACGACAGACCAGCGCTGGTGGGATACACGAGCGTGAACGGGAACCCGGTGGAATCGACCGCCGAGATGTCGATGTCCAGGCCTTTCGCCGCCTCGTAGTCGAACTCGAACTGTGCGAAATTGTCGCCCGGCGTGTCCGTCGCGGGACTGGCTGCCGCCTTGGGCGCGGCAACCGAGTTGTCCGAATACACCAGGCCCTTGGTCGGCTGTCCCACAAAGATGAACAGTTCGCCCGAAACGACGTCCTGGGTGAGCGGAATCGCCAACTCATAGCAGACCGGGGTGTCCGAGGCGGCCTGCTGGTCCTGCGTGGGCGAGGCCAGAGTGAACAAGGGCACCGAGTCGCTAAGTTGACTGAACGATGCGAAATCGCCTGTGCCGGGGTCTAGATAGCACTCGCTCTTGTTGCTGTACAGCCCTGCATATACGCCCTGGCTTGCCACATCGGCCGGGATGTTGAAACTGAGCGTCGTGGACGCCCCAGCGCTGAGCAGTTGCCGTGATTCCAACGACTCAAACCGCAGACGACGTGACTTCACGCGTTGAAACGACTTCCGACCACGCTCCTTACGATTGCCTGGAGCCTTGAAGTGAGGGAAGAAGTTGAATGCCATGATGCTCGTGCTTTCTGTTTGTCGGATCCAGGCAGCAGCAAGTTGTGGTCAGAGCGCCGAAACCTGGGATTGGCCGGTTAGGAGGTGGATCGTAGCGACTCGCTGCGATGAAAGATGATCGAAGCGATCGGTATTGCGTGGCGGGACGATGGGCGGGGCCGTCTTCAGGGTCTTTAGCAGGTCGGGTGTTTCCGACCTCTCATTCATAGCTTGGGGATAGACCGACAACCCGGCAGAGCCGATGTGTTTCTGGCCAAAACTAACCCACTAGAGGGGTTAGTTCGCGCGGGAATACCGGCAGTTCATAGAGTGCCATCGCGGATGTGCTCGTCCCGGCTGCTGAACTAGCCCAGCTCCTGGACCTCCGTCTGCTCGATGAGATCGATTCGGAGACATTCACCGAGAAGAAGGCCGAGCTGCGGACACAGGAGTCGCGGCTGCAAGCCAAGCTGGAAGGCCAGAGTCGCAAGCAATCCGAGCGGGCCAGGCTGGCGGAGAAAGCGTTTGAACTTTATCAAACCCTGACGGAGAAGTGGGTTGCTGCCGACACTGCCAAGAAGCGTCTACTGCTCGAAATCGTCTGTTTGAACTGCACGCTCGATAACGCAAGGCTTTGCCCCACAATGAGAAAGCCCTTCGACTTGCTTGCCGAAGGGCTTCTTGTCCACTCAAGTCGGGGCGACTGGATTCGAACCAGCGACCTTCAGACCCCCAGTCCCCGAGCGGTCCGACGTAAGTGCAACTGGTAAAGAACTTGCGTCAACACCTCCGCCAGTTTGCACCAGGGTTTGCACCAGCGAAGCCGAAAACACGAACGCCGGCACATCCAACGCTCACCCGGACAGTGACGGCGACGGCGCGCAGTACAACCGGGTCAAGACGTTCGCCGTCGTCGGTATCGACGAACCCGAGCAAGACGACTTTGCACCGAATGACACTCCCGAATTACCGCAGGACACGGCAGGGGGTGAAACGTGACATGCTGCCCCTACGGCTTTCGGATCGTGGGGGGCACCTGGGAAGCGCGGCGGCTGGTCGACGCCTCCGCCGCGCTGGCCGGGTATGCTGCTTGCGACGAACGGGCCGAAGTACACCGCGAAGCCTACCTGTCGGCTTTCCAGTTTGGCGAAGACTTCCGCCGGCTGTTGCTCGAAACCGGGTCGACGGCCGGCTTCTCGGGGCTGTGCTGGTCGCCCTGGCTCTGGTGGGACCTGGACAGCGACGAATTGCAGTATGCCTGCAAGGACGCCGGCGCGTTGGCCTTGTTCCTCGTTGAACGATATGCCGTCGAACCTGAGTACCTGCTGATCTTCTTCTCGGGCTCCAAGGGGTTCCACATCGGTTTGCCTACCGCGTTCTGGTCGCCAGCACCGTCCGACGTGTTCCACCGGGTGGCCCGCCGGTTTGCCGAAAACGTTGCCGAACTGGCAAGCGTGACCATTGACACCGGGGTGTACGATAAGGTACGGGCCTTTCGGGCTCCGAACTCCCGGCACTCGAAGGCGGGCTTGCACAAACGCCGCCTGACGCTGGACCAACTGACCGGGTCTTCCCTGGAAAGAATCGTCGAGCTGGCCGCCGAACCGGCGCCGTTCGATCTGCCGGCACCGATCGGGACGAGCGACCAGGCGGTTGTGGACTGGCAAGCCGCCGTTACCCTGGTCGATCAAGAGAGCGAAGCGAAAGCCGCTCGACGTGCCACCTGCAACGGCACGCCGACCTTGACCCGCTCGACGCTCGCCTTCGTTCGGGAAGGGGCCGAAAAGGCGACCGGCACCGGCTTTTGTATTCCGCGGCCGCAAATCTTGCCGAGTTCGACTGCCCCCCGCCATTGGCTGTCGCGCTATTGGAAGAGTCTGCGCTTGACTCGGGCCTATCGCCGAAAGACGTTTGCCGGCAAATCGAGTGCGGGCTGTTCGCTATCACCAGATTGGCGCGCCAGGACTCGCCAGAATCATCGCAAAGCGGCCCGGACGGGCCGACAGTCGAAGAGCTGTCCGAACGCAATACAAACGATTCTGCGGGCTCTCAACGGCACACGTGTCAGCAGGTGACAGGAGCGACCGAATCGGCAACAGCCGCCGACCTTCAGACGAAGTTAGCGAAGCTCTGGCAATCGTCGGGAAGCCCGAAGGCTGTAACGCCGATTCCTTCGGGTTGCTCGATGCCGCCTGACGCGCCAGCCAAATTGCCGCCGCTGCCGACGTCGCTTCGTTGCGGCTGCGACCGCGCCGACTGGATCGACTCCGCGGCAGCCCCTGGAGCGGGAACATCAACGCACGCTTCTCACGCTCGAAACGCCTGCCCAGCGGCGGCATCGCTCTATGGCGGTGACGGTGCTGACCAAGAATCCCGATCCGTTGCCTATCGGTCCGTATGGAGGCCCTTCACGAAATCGCGCCCTTGGGCATCTCGCCCCGAAAGATGCCATCGAATCGTCTCGTCGGCATCGGCAAGAAACCGCCGGTGCGGGCACTCCGCGCACTTGACCTTGGGCTTCTCGCACACGCCCGGTGCCGACTTGTTGGCATACGCTGAAGGGGTCACGAAGCTGCTTGTCGTGTGCAGCGAAGACGTGCGATGGGCAAGTATTGTATTTGCCCGATTCGCCTGGATAATGAACGTGAAGTAACAGGATCGGCTGGCTCCCCCTACTTGGGGTATGCGAAGAAACGATTGACAGGGCCCTCTAGATGGTATAGGTTACCATCTGCAAATGCGATGCAACCACAACGAATCGCCGCAAGTCTTCGAGAATTTGAAGAGGTCTGCCGTCGGAAGGGCCTTCCGGTGACCGCGCAGCGGCGCATGATCTTGGAGGCCATCCTGCAACGGGACGACCATCCCACGGCAGATCAGATTTACGAGGCGGTACAGGACCGCATACCGCAGCTTTCTCGGACAACCGTGTATCGAACGATGGACACGCTCTTGGAATTGGGAGTGATCCGCCGAGTACACTTGACCGGAGTAACGGGCCGTTTTGACGGCAAGATTCGTCGCCATCACCACTTGGTCTGTACGCGCTGCGGCAAGATCCTTGACATCGATGACGAAAGCCTCGATCAACTGTCTGCCCCAAAGAGGAAGCTGCAGGGATTCGAGGTCGATGACTTCTCCGTTCAGTTCGTGGGAATCTGTGTGGATTGTCAGAAGACGAGGAAATAGCGACTGGCCTGTTTCCGACCTGAACGCTCGTGGCTGAAGACGGTCTTCGGTCAATGAACGTTCCTTTGGACCTGAAACCGGGAGGGCGAGAGATGAACCGAACATTCAGTTCGTGCGGCAGGACCACCCTGATGGTCCTCGGAATTCTTGTACTCGGTGCCTTCTCCGGGCATCGAGCTGATCTAATGGCTCAGCAGCCACCCAGCAGCTACGCTCCAGTGGTCATGCACGAGGATTTCGACGCGGTGGTAGCCAAGATGTCGGGAGCAAAGCCCGACGTCATGCAGCGGCATATGAAGCTGCTGGAGCAACGTTACGAGCTGGGTGACCAGCCCGCCGAGGGCGTCGAGATGTCGCGCGGAAAATCGGTCCAGCGGGGAGTGCGAGTGAAATTGCCTCCGGGCGTAGGATCCTGGGAAGATCTTGGAGCAATGACGCCCGAGGAAATTCGAGGTAAGGGTCTCTGGCCGCAAGGGTTCCTGCCGCTGCCGCATCCGAATCATCCTGAAGGTGGAATGGTGTTTCCCAAGCACCACATTGATGAGATGAAGAAGCAAGAAGGACGTGATCTGACTCGCTTCGACCTGGACTTCGATCTGCCGATACACCTGCTTCCCGAGTATCCGCCCGCCATCTTCCTGACGACACGGCCCGACCTTGGTGACGTATCGCAGGGCCAGGTGGTCACGCTGCAGAACTACTTCAAACTGTTCAACGGCATCCTGAATCCAAAACAGCTGGAGGGTCTGCGGCTTCTGGTGACTCCTTTCCCGCAACAGCAGTTCAACGCGACCGATGACCGGCGGTCCCTGAAACCGAGCGGTGGGGTAACGTGTTTTGACTGTCATGTGAACGGGGGCAGTAATGGCACGACGCACTTAGTGGGCGATATTCGCCCACAGGAGTTCCGTCACCGCCTGGATACACCTGTGCTGCGAGGTGTCAACGTGCAGCGGCTGTTCGGCTCTCAACGGGCGCTCAAGAGTGTCGAAGACTTCACCGAGTTCGAGCAGCGAGCGGCATACTTTGACGGCGATCCCGTCATCGCCACCAAGAAAGGCGTGAACGTGCTGGAGCGGGGCAGCCAAGTCCACTTCATGGCCGAGTTCATGGAAATCCTCGACTTCCCGCCCGCTCCGAAGCTGAACCTCTTCGGCACGCTCAACCCGAAGACGGCGACCGCCGCGGAAATGCGGGGTCAGAAAGTGTTCTTCGAGAGGGGACGATGTGCCATCTGTCACGCCCCACCGTACTACACGGACAACACGATGCACGACCTGCACACCGAACGGTTTTTCGAGCCGAAGATGTACAACGGCTGCATGGCCATCGGTGATGGGCCGATCAAGACGTTCCCGCTGCGGGGCATCAAGGACTCGCCGCCGTACATGCACGACGGACGGCTTCTGACCTTGGAGGACACGGTGGAGTTCCACAACATCGTTCTGGAAACGAAACTCACCGAGCAGGAAAAGGGTGACCTGGTGGCGTTCCTGCGCTGTCTGTAGTAGAATTGCGGGCCATGGGGAGGCACGGTCGTTCTTGTCATCGTGCCTCCTCATTGTTTTGATGAAGAAGGTCACAGCAATGGCTCGGTACGAGTGCTCGGTCTGCGGGTATGTCTATGACGAGGATGACGAGGAAATCTCTTGGAGCGGGCTTCCCGACGATTGGGTATGCCCCGCGTGCGGCGCGGACAAGGACGCCTTCACCGAGATCGCTGCCAGCGAAGTTGCCTCCGATGCGGTCGAGGGCGGTCCTTCGGTTCTTGGGGACGGTCAGCCCGTTGCCAAGAACACGTCTTTGGAACCGACCGTAGAGTTCATCCACGCTCTGGCGCGAGACGGACTCGCCAAGACCGGACATCACGGCCCAATGGGAGCGATGGGCGTACCGAGGCCAACGCTTCCTCAGTGGGACGACATCCAAATTCTCACGGCTCAATTGGCGAGAAAGCCTCTGGCCGAAGACATGGAGGTCGGCACGGAACTGGTCATCGGCCCCAATGCTCGGAAGCCGCTGCACCTGAAGATTCCGGTCTTTGTTTCCGACATGAGCTTCGGGGCACTGTCGGAGGAGGCGAAGACGGCGCTGGCAAGAGGTGCCGACATGGCGGGCACCGGTATTGCGTCGGGTGAAGGAGGAATGCTGCCGGAAGAAAATGCGGCCAACGCCCGCTACTTGTTCGAGTTGGGATCGGCGAAGTTCGGTTACGCCGAAGACCTGCTCCCGAGAATCCGGGCGTTTCATTTCAAGGCCGGTCAGGCAGCGAAGACCGGCACCGGAGGGCACCTCCCAGGTGATAAGGTCACGGGGAAGATTGCCACCATTCGCAGGCTGCCGGAGGGACAACCGGCCGTCTCACCACCTTCATTCCATGATTTGACCTACCCCGATGATTTTCGCAGGTTCGCGGACCGTGTGCGGGAACTGACGGGCGGCATTCCTGTGGGGATGAAGATGTCGGCCCAGCACATCGAGGATGACATCGAGTTCGCCCTGCAAGCAGGCGTGGACTACATTATCCTCGATGGGCGCGGCGGTGGCACCGGGGCGGCGCCGTTGATCTTCCGGGATAACATCTCGGTGCCGACGATCCCCGCACTGGCACGTGCCCGGCGTCAACTTGACCGGCAGGGCCGATCCGACATTACCCTCATCGTCACTGGGGGCTTGCGAATCCCGGCCGACTTCATCAAGGCATTGTGCCTGGGAGCCGATGGGATCGCCATCGCCAATGCCGCAATCCAAGCCATCGGTTGCGTTGCGGCTAGAATCTGCAACACCAACAACTGCCCCGCAGGAATTGCCACTCAGAAGGAAGAACTGCGGGCGAGGCTCAACATCGGTGAGGCATCTGCTCGACTGGCCCGTTTCCTGACGGCCTCGGTGGAACTGATGAAGGTGATGGCCCGTGCCTGTGGACATACGCACCTGAGCCAGTTCGGCGTCAACGATATCACAACGTGGAAGCGGGAGGTGGCCGACCTGAGCGGCATCAAGTACGCCGGGATAGGATGGTCGCAACCGGAACTCCACTCGACTTCACTAACCACACCCAATGTCCATTCAGAGAGGAAGCAACGCATGTCCACTCAAGACAACCTACAATCGGCTTTTGCTGGTGAGAGTCAGGCCAACCGGAAGTACCTTGCCTTTGCCGCCAAAGCGGACGCCGAAGGGCACCCCCAGATCGCCAAGTTATTCCGTGCGGCTGCGGCGGCTGAGACGGTTCATGCTCATGCCCATTTCCGGGTCATGGGTGGTGTGAAAGACACCAAGCAGAACCTCGAGGCCGCGATCGAAGGTGAGGGATATGAGTTCAAGGAGATGTACCCCGGATTCATCCAGGAAGCCGAGGCCGAGGGGAACAAGGCCGCGTTGATCTCGTTCCGCAACGCAAATGCGGTGGAGAAGACACACTACGACCTTTACAGTGCGGCGTTGGAGGCCCTAGAAGCAGGCAGCGATCTGCCCTCGGCCTCCATCTACGTGTGTGATGTTTGTGGCCACACACATGTTGGCGAGGCCCCCGATAAATGTCCGGTTTGCGGGGCGCCGAAAACGAAATTCAAGGAGGTGGCCTGAGTCCGACTTTCGCAGTAGCAGTGCTTGCGCTGCTGTCAAATTGACAAAGAGGACAAGCCTCGCTCTAGAGGACTGTAGTGGTCAATCCGCAGCCCATTTCGAGGAGGCTTGCCAATGTCCCTTGTTAACTCGTTTGTTCTTGTTTTGCAACCCCTGGCCGCCGTTATGACGGAGCCTTCGTTTGAGAACTTCCTCGTGTTGGTGACCGGCTGGATCTTTGCCAGTCGCCGGACCGTGACACGCTTGATCGTGGCCGCCGGCGCTGTAGGACAGAAGCATCATTCGGCCTACCATCGTCTTTTCGCCACGGCCCGCTGGTCTCGAGACCAGCTTGGCTTGGCGGTCTTCGATGTGCTCAAGCCGTGGCTGGGCGAAGTCATCTTCTTGGGCCTGGATGATACGCTGGCTCGCAAACGCGGCATGAAGATGTTCGGCACGGGCATGCATCATGACCCCCTTCTGTCCAGTCGAGGCAAGGCGATTACCAACTGGGGACATAGTTGGGTCGTGCTGGGGGGGATCCTCCAGTTCCCGTTGTGGCCCGGCCGCCCGTTCTGTCTGCCGATCCTCTTCCGTCTGTACCTGAACCACAAAAGCGCCGCGAAGGAGCGGCGCGTCTATCGCACGCGACCGGAGTTGGCCGTCGAGATGCTCCAATTGCTGGCAAAGCACGAGAAATCGCGACGTTTTCACGTCGTGGCCGACTCGGCATAGAGCGAGGGCAAGCGTATCTCTGACAGAAGGGAGCGGCGCGATTGGCACAAGTCGCGCGACTCAACACTTAGCGAGTACCCTGACGAGGATGAGAATGAGGATAGGAAACCACACAGGCTTGGTCGGACTACTTCTCGTGGCGGTTGGTGCGGCCGCGGCATTGGCGGATGACGCTTCGCCTCGGGCCGGCACCGATCCCTACCTCAACTTCGAAACGCTCAAGAGGTACTACGAGTACCCGCCCGGCTTGCCGCTGGACGCCAAGATCTCCAAGCCGCAGAAAGTGCCTGGTGGGACGAGCTACGAGCTGACGTTTCGGGGCGCCGACGGCCTGCCGGTCCATGGTGACGTCGTGGTGCCGGACGGCAACGGGCCGTTTCCGCTTCTGATCGCGCCGGCATTCATGACCGAGTCCGTCTGGACTTCGGGATCCTTACGGGCGTCGAAGGATCTGGCCCAATACGGCATCCTGACCGCTTATGTTGACTACCGGCTGCAAGGTCGCGCAGCCCGCAAGGGCCTGGAGGACAGCTACACCCAAACGCCCGGACTGCTCCTCTGGGCGAGAATGAACACGGTCGTCGACATGCGCCGCCTGCTTGACTTCCTGTTCGAGAAGTACAACATCGACAAGGACCGCGTGTGCTATGCCAGCGCAAGCAAGGGGGGATGGATGGGAACGATTCTGGGCGCGGTCGATCCACGCGTGAAGCAGTTCGTCATCCGGGCGGCCGGAGCCGATCTTGTGCTCTATATGCAGAACACGCAGCACCGCCACGCACAGGCC
Organism: Thermoguttaceae bacterium; assembly: GCA_963674835.2. Taxonomy (GTDB): domain Bacteria; phylum Planctomycetota; class Planctomycetia; order Pirellulales; family Thermoguttaceae. The sequence goes on along the minus strand of CAXXKC010000003.1, from coordinate 2,346,029 downwards.
GTTCGCCAGCAGCCATGGTTCACACCCGAGTTCTATCGGTCCTTCATGGGCCCCTTCGACTGCCAATACTTCGTCCACAAGCTGGCGCCAAGACCGGTACTCTTCCTGTTCGGCAAACGTGACACGGATCTGACGCCCGCCACGTTTCACAAGATGCTCTCGCTGGCAGGCGAACCGAAAGAGGTGATTTGGTACGACGCCGGCCATGGGCTCGCAGACTCCAGGAAGCAGGCATCGGAAGATGTCCGCCGCTGGTTGGCCAAGCAGTGGAAAATGCCGCAGCTCGAGCCCGCCAAGGGAGAGTGAGACATGGGTTGCGTGGCAGGGAACAAGCCTCCACACCGCGGGTTTGCACTCGTCGAGTTGCTTGTCGTCATCGCGCTGTTGCTGCCGGCCGTACACGCGCGCCGAGCGGCGAACGACGGCGAACACTGAGCACATCGGCATCGATAACAGGTACTGCTTGTAAATGTTGGCAGAGAACAGACAGGAAGAAATCCATGACAACAATCAAGAGGCGACACTTCTGTCACTACGGCTGTATTCTCTGTCTTGCCGGGTGCCTTCTCCCGGAAATCGCGCGAGGTGAGACCGAGCTGTCTCTCCATGCAAACGCGCTCGCCTATGCAAAACCCGACTCGGACTCGTTGAGCACGCCGCGAGTTGGTCCCACAGAGTACATGAACCGTCAACAACGTGAGCCACTGGCCCCTCGACCGGAGATCTACGATGTCGAGCATTTCGACATCGACTACGACAAGCACCGCTATGCAGGCCATCCGCAGCAGGGCGTTTTCAACTATTATGGCAACGGTGAAATCGTCATCGGCTACAATCGCGCGCCATGCAACTACGAACTGGAGACTGACGTTAGTCACGGGCCCCGAGGGTATCACGGCCGTGCCGAGGTCGTCCTGCGACGTTCGCTCGACTACGGCCGCACGTGGCCCGAGGATCAGGAAGTGGTCATCTATCGCGAGTGTGACCCGCCGGAAAAGAAACGGGCGTTTCTGTTTCAGCCGGATGCCAAACGGGATCAGATCAACATGTTCTCACCGGATTCGCTCTTCTTTTTTACACGGTCATGGCTGCCGGAACTGAAGGGGAATCTGGTTTGCGCATGCATGCGGTCGGCCGACCGGGGGCGCACGTGGGAAAAGGCGCCGACGGTGATCCCCAATCCGCTCGTGAAGAACGGAGACGTGCTTAAGAGCAGCTATCCGGTGCTGCGTTTGCCCGACGGTCACACGCTCTTGATGACCGGCGCGATGAACATGCCCGATGCGCCGAAGCACAGCGGCCCGGTGTTGTTCCGTTCGAGCGACAACGGGCTTTCCTGGGAGTACCTGGGCTTGGCGCGTGGTGTCCCGCAAGGACGGGTCGAGGGCCGGTTCAGCTATCCCGCGCTGCTGCGGATCGCCGACGACGAACTGCACTGCTACTTCGTACACATCGGACGCGACGGGAAGGGCAACCAGTATGTGGTCGACGGTGTTCGCAACGCGATCTGCATGACCACCTCACGCGACAAGGGCAAAACCTGGGGCGACCCGGTTCCGATCACCGGCAAAGGACGAGAGTGTTGGAAAAACCCCGGGCCCGTGAACGTCCCGCCGGGAGCAAGCAACTATCGGGCACCGTGGCCGATACTCCTCGACAACGGTCGAATTCTCGTACTCTTCAACCGGCGCCGCACGCCCATCGGTATCGGCGGAGTCATAAGCAGCGACCATGGCAAGACATGGTCACATGAGTTTGCGCTACGTGATGACGGCACGAACGGTGACTCCGGCTATCCCGTAGGCTGCCAGTTCGAAGACGGGCGAATCTTCGTGGCGTACTACGATACCAGGCCCGACGGGAACAAGTTCGGCGGCACGCGCTACATCGCCGGCAGCCTCTTTCGAATTCGATAGCACGCGGGTCAAGCCAGGATGTCCGGTATGTATCTCATAGAAAAACAGATTCATCGCTATACACAGACGGTCTCCAAGGCCGCCGATTGGGCACGCGGCAACGCGGATCAGCTTCTGGCGCGAAGAGACCTTCAGGGCTTCTACAAGGGGCCGTGCCAGTGGCGAATGCTGCCAGCCGATTTTCCCAACTGGAGCACGGTCTACGGTATCTTCTGGCGATGGAGAAACGAGGGCATCTGGGAGAAAATCCACGATGCGTTGCGGGCCAAGGTGCGACGGTCCGTGGGCAAGAAATCGACGCCAACCGCAGCGATTATCGACAGCCGATCGATCCGCACCGCCGAAGGAGCCGAAGAACGAGGTTACGATGCAGGCAAGAAAATCACCGGACGCAAACGGCACTTGGCCGTCGATACTCTTGGTCTGGTGTTGGCGATCGTCGTCCATCGGGCCGATTGGCAAGATCAAAGTGGAGCGTGGTGGGTGTTGGAGAAACTCGATGAGAAGTTTCATCGGCTCAAAGTGATTTTCGGAGACGTTGCGTATGCTCGCAATTCGCTTCCCGATTGGGTTGCAGGCACGTTCGGCTGGATCCTGCAAACGGTGCTTCGGCCCGTGGGCCTCAAAGGGCTCGTCGTCTTGCCCAAACGGTGGATCGTCGAACACACATTTGCCTGGCTGGGCCGGCATCGGCGTTACAGCAAGGACTACGAGAAAACCACTGCCTCCAGCGAAACCTTCACCTACATCGCCATGATCTACCTAATGTCCAAACGACTCGCTAACGCTCAAAACTGATTTTCAAAACACGTTCTCAGAATCCGGGCCGGGGCTTCGGCACGAGTCCCTCGTCGCGGAATCGTCGCGCCTCGCCTGCCACCAGGGGGACGAAATCGCCATGCAGCGCATAGAGCCGCGCGGCGGCCAGTTCCACTTCTAGGCGGAGCAGCTTCCCGGCCAGTTGCCCGAGCGTCTTCCCCGACTTCCACGCGGGGGTCCAGGCCGTATCATCACCGGTCAGGGGCACGCACTGGTCAAAACGGTAGCCATCGAGTGGCTTGCCGTCGATTTCCGTGACCTGCGTCCGAACGCGGCCATCGCCGAGGCACTCGGCATTGAGTTCCGCTTCGCCGCCGCGCCAGTAGAGGGCCCGGGTGCCGATTCGGCCGGGCGGGTCTTTGCCTTCAAGATAGACGAACCCATCGCGGCGCAGGCGGTACGCCAGGATGGAGCCGGTGTCTTTGCCTGCGTAGCCGTGCTCTTTCGTGCAAGCCGAGGCATAGATCCACAGCGAGCCATCTTCCTTGATCACGGTCGAGCTGGGATAGACACACCCACAATCGGGCTCGCCCGGCGCCCCGTTGGGGATGAACGGGTCGCGAAGCCCTCGTTGCCAGTGGATGCCGTTAAGGCTGTAGGCCAACTGGCAGTCGACGGGCCCATCGTAGTACTTGTGCGGCGAATGCCCGGCCACTTCGGGTGATGTGTGGAAGAGCCAGAGCAGCCCGATGAACAGGCCGCCGTACGAGATCACCGGCATGCCGTAAGGCTCCGTAAGGGGTGAGTCGAGGGCATCGGCCTGGATCGCCAGCACCGGCGCGCCGAACTGCCGCCAGTCTTTGGTTTCGAAAATGGCGATTCGCCGGTCGGTCCAGTCGGGCCGCGACGTGAACGTATAGCTCTGCCGGACGTGGTTCCAGAAGACGTGAGTGGCCGGGTCCGGCCCCAGCTTCTGCCATTGGATACCCTCCTTGAGCGTCCAGTGGATGCCGTCGGGCGAGACCCAAAGCGGTGTTGCGAAGTGGTTGCGGCTCGTGTGGTAGGCGACCAGTCCCTTGAGCCGTTCGGCGGCCGGGGCATTGGGGTCGACGAACGTCGCGGCCCACTCGCCGAAGTGGTGTACCGGCAGCACTTGGTTCGGCACAATGCGGTCGGGCAATTCAATCTCGCGCGTCGTATCGCGCGGGGTCCAGTGCAATCCGTCGTCGCTCTCGGCCAGCACGGCCATTCGCTGCTTCCCCGCGATTTGATAGGTCATTCGCCACTTGCCGGTCGCCTCGTCGCGAAACACGCCGGGATAACCCCAGTCGACGCGGCCTCTCGGGTCGCGGTAGATCGATTCGTCGATCCGTTCGGGCCGGCCCACGTGCCGCGTGACCCGGTCGTAGAGGTTCAGACGCTGGTCGTCGAAAAACAGAATCGTCGCCTTGGAAGGCCGGTTTGCCGGTTCTTCCGCTTGGGCGAGGCCCCCCCGGACCGCGGCGAGACAGCCCAACCCGGCGGCCGATACGGCCACCCACTCACGCCGGTTCAGTTTGGCGTCACTCATTGGGTTCCTCCACATGATTTTGGCGTCAACGTGTTTGCGGTAATCGTGTCGTTTCGCAGCGCGCAGAGACCGGCTATCCCACATTTCGACCGACATGTTCCAATGGGACTACGCCCGGGTGCGCCGCCCGGAGTCTGAATGAGCATCGTGCTAACTTGCCCACGGCGGCTTCAGTTTGGGTGGCTCTCTGAGGAATTCCAACCCATCGCGCAGGCGTCCGTCCTTGGTGAACCAGGCATGATATCCTTCGCCATCGATGCCGTTGGTATCGTGGATATCGCGGCGGGTCGAAATGGCCGTGCCTTCCATTAAACTCCAGCCCATCCAGCCGAAACCGGCCTCGCTCAGTAGCGCGATGGAATCGCGCGCCAATGCGGCCCGCTTCAGGTCGTTGAGGCACCCGGGGATACATTCGTTGACCAGGAGCGGCTTGTTTCTTTCGGCCTGGTAGGACTTCAGATAGGCTACCACGTCAACCAGTGATTGCCGCGTTCTTGCGTAAGGATGTCCGCACAGTACGTCCATCAATGGAGCGTAGGTTACCATGCACTCGTTGCGTATGATGGTGCCGATCGTGATCGGCTGCCTGACGCCTATGTCGCGGACCATTTGCGCCACGACCTTCAACCAGCGGAAATCCGCGTGGTCGGGACTTGTGGCCTTAGGCTCGTTGCACAAGTCCCAGACAAGGATGCGATCGTCCTGGATCAGCGGCCGCACGATCGCTTCGAGATACTTTCGAAGACTATCGTGTGTCGGTATCGCTTCGAGATACGTGCCGCCGTAGTCCCACAACGGGTTGTGCCACCGATTGAAAAGACAGGGCATGGTCTTCATGCCGACTTCGTCGAGCGCAGCAACCGCGTCCATGAAGTTCTCGGTTACGTGGAGCGGGTCGGCCATCCATGCCGAGAAATCGATCCAGAGGCGAATGCAATTGGCGTGCACTTGCCGGGCCAGACCAATCTCGTCGCGGAAGCGTTGAGGATGATACAGCAGCCAAGCCTGCTCGATACGCGCCGCCCACGACGGAACGACGTTGAATCCACGCAACCAGCCGTAACTGTCGTAATTGTGAAGGGTCGGCTTCGGCCACATGGGCGCCCCGGTCGGTTCCTCGGCTGCCGGTGACGGCCCGTTGAGGGAACTGCACGCAGCGGTTGCTCCCACCACGGCCATTTGAATCGCTTTGCGTCGCGACACTTGACGGCGTTGCGACAGTCTCTCGGGAAGGTCACCATTGGTGGTCATCACGGGTGCCTTGAGCGAAAAGAGCCTTTGCTTGTTTCGATGGAGGCCTGGGGTTCAACTCTCTCCCGCCCCTGAACCGCTAGCTCCCTTTTGGTGTGGCCCAATGGTCGCGGTACTCACGGCGGATCAGGGCGTTCGCCTCCGGGTTGTCGAGGATTTGCTCGGCCGTCGGATCGAACCGCACGGGACGGCCTGTCCGCGCCACGATATTCGCCAAATGAATCAACGTGGCGGAACGGTGGCCGATTTCGATGTCCGTGTTGGAACGTCGGCCACTTTTCACGGCATCGATAAACTCCTGGACGTGTGGAGCTATGGCGTACGTCCCCTTCTCCTCGGCGATCAGCTTATTCCGCTCGCCAAAAAGTTGCCACCCGTCGTGTTTGCCCAGGATTAGCATTCCCTTCGTCCCATAGAAGGCATTGCCGTTTTCTTGGCCTTCCTGAAGATACGGCGACCAGATCCGCTGTTCGTAGACAAGCATTCGCCGTTGGCCCGGCTCGCCGTTGGCTGGGTAGTCATACGTAACGTACTGCGTGTCGGGGAACTGTTGATCATCGTCGAAGTACATCTTGACGCCGTAGCCGCTCACACTCGACGGATGAGAGTCGATTCCGAGCCCCCACACTGCGATGTCCAACTCGTGGACTCCGTCGTTGCCCGCGTCCCCGGTGCCGAAGTTGTACCACCAATGCCAAGTATAGTGATAACAGTTCTTCCGGAACGGCTGCCACACAGCCGGCCCGACCCACTGGTCGTAGTCGAATCCGCCCGGTGGCTTCGAGGGTGCCACATGACCGATATTGGGACGCCGCTGGCTATTCCATGCCTTGGCCACCAGGACGTCACCGATCATTCCTTCGCGTATCATCTGGATGGGTTTCTGGATGACGGGCGTGCTGCGGCTTTGTGAACCTACGTGCATGACGATCTTATTACGCCGGGCCGCTTCGACCATCAACCGGCCTTCGCGGATATTGTGAGAACACGGTTTCTCGACATAAACGTGCTTCCCAGCGTCCGCAGACAGGATCGATGCCGGCGCGTGCCAGTGATCGGGCGTGGCAACCAGCACCGCATCGATCGACTTGTTGTCGAGCACCTCTCGCAGGTCCTTGGCGGCACGTTTGAGCTGGAAGTGTTGACTCACCTTCTCAACTCTGGCGGCATCCGGATCATAAACGGAAACCACCCTTACGCCCTGTTCGGCCATTTCCTTGCCGACGACGAGTCCCCGGGAGCACCCGAGTATGCCGAGGGTAAGCCGCTCGTTGGCCCCTCGCGCCTGCACGGCGGGTGTGCCCCAAGTAAACGCCACAGCGCCGGCCATGCCCAGCGACGATTTGAGAAAGGTACGGCGTGCGGAACGCTGATGGCTCATGAACAGGTCTCCTCCGAAGATAGTGTCTCGACCGATTCGCCGTCGACCAGCGTGGCTTCAATCGTCACCTCGACGCACGGCTGTGGTTCCGGATCGGCCATGCGAAGTGCCAATTGCCGCACGGCCAAATGCCCCAGTTTCTCTGCATGGATATCGAACGTGGTCAGGTGGGGATGTAGAGCGGCAATCAGGGCGTAATCGTTGTTGGCCGAAATGATGCTGATGTCCCGACCGGGTTGTAGTTCCCGAATGGCCAAGGCGCGATAGACCAGCGCCGCCACGCTGTCGGCCGCCGCGAAGATGGCGGTCGGTCGCGGTTCGGTTGCCAGCAGGTTGTCGACGAGCCGTTGCACGACCTCCGTCCGATCGGGAGCTTGCAGCGGCAACGTCCAACCTTCCGGCGGTGAATTAGAGAAATGACGGACCTCCGCGCCATGCCGCCGTGCCGCTGCCACAAAACCGTCTTCCCGGCGCGAAAACAGCAGGTGGTTCGGCTTGGGGTTCACGAACGCCAGATGCCGGTGCCCCCGCGCCGCCAGGTACTCGGCAGCCATCGCACCGGTAGCCGAATCGCTCGAGCCCACAGAGTCTCCCCAGCACCCAGTCGGTCGCCCCAAGACCCACACCGATGGCAAACGCCGCAACCGGTCAAGGACCTTGCCGTGAGCCTTCGCAACGTCGTCTCCCTGCATCGGGCCGAACAGAATCGCGCCGTCCAGGTCGGCTCCTTCCAGACTCGGCGGCACCCTGTCCAACTCGGGCACGTGCGCCAGCAGCACGCTGGCGCCGGCCGCAGAGAGGGCGGCCTCCGCACCGTGAAGTGCGGCGGTGACCACGGGAATCGCCACAAGCGAGCGATCCATGCCCAACGACATCAACGCGATCTTCTTCTTTGCCAGAACCTGGCCCGGCCCCGGACGCCCATGGGACTGCCGACGGCGGTACTCCAAGTCCTTGGCGGCCTGACGGATCCTGGCCGCATTCTCGGCGCTGATGGCCGGGTGGCCGTTCAGGACGCGACTGACCGTACTGACCGACGTGTTGGCGGCCTGGGCGATGTCGTGAAGTGTGACTCTCATGGGCTCGAGTTTACGTGTCGCTCGTGCAAATAGCAAGAAATAATGGCGCGCAAGCCATGGGAATTTCGCGGAATATCAATGCAAAGTTGCACAAAGCTCTCAGTGGGCATCTGCCGGCGAGCCATTCTCGTGAAACGTAAAGACTTGGTTCACGCCACATCCAGTGGGCCAGGGAGTGTCGTGGGTTCCCCACAACTGGGCGCTGCGGGCCGGCGCTCGACAGCGATTCCCCGCGCCTAACAGACTATGAAAGCTCACGAATTCACGTTGCCTCTATGTTCTGTTCCTGCGCGGACGCTAGGGACTGTGCGCCGGACCATGCACCAGACGTTTGACACGCCAGCGTGCCGGCCGTAAGCTCAAGGTCGTGCCAGGGCTCCCATCGATCGGGTGGGCAACCGAACGAAACCTGTCCTCAGAGCTACCCCAGACACTTCTTTCACCCCGGTGATACGCCAATGAACACTCAACACACCCGGCGACGGTTTTTTCAGTTGACAGGACTTGGGGCTGCGGCCTTGACGGTGGCCGGCGTCCCTGCGAGGTGGTCAGAGGCAGGCAGTTCGCCCACAACTCGCAAGCAGTTGCCGCTGAAGCTCGGTTTGGCCTCCTACTCCCTCCGCAACTTCCCGCTGGACCAGACGCTGGCCATGACCAATCAGGTTGGCCTGGAGTGGATCTGCCTGAAGTCGTTCCATTTGCCCCTCGATGCCTCGCCGGAACAGATTGCCAAGGCCGCCGCTCAAGTCAAGGAGTCCGGTCTGAAGCTCTACGGTGGCGGTGTAATTGGCATGAAGAACGAAGCCGACGTCAATCAGGCCTTCGATTATGCCAAGAAGGCCGGCATGACGACCATCGTCGCATCGCCCGCCCCCGAAGTGCTACCGCTGGTCGATCAGAAGGTGAAACAGTACGACATCGCCGTAGCCATTCACAATCACGGCCCCGGCGACAAAGTCTATCCCAGGCCGGAAGACGCCTACGAGAAGATCAAGAATCTCGACAAGCGGGTGGGGTTGTGCATGGACATCGGCCATACCGTACGAATCGGGGCGGATCCCGTCCGCGATGCCGAGCGATTTGCCGATCGATTGCTCGACGTCCACGTCAAGGACGTCTCGGCAGCCGCTCCGGAGGGGCGTACGGTGGAAATTGGTCGCGGCGTGATCGATATTCCGGCGTTCCTCCGCGCACTGGTCAAAATCAAGTATCCTTACGTAGTGTCCTTCGAGTACGAAAAGGACCCCAAAGCCCCGCTCCCCGGGTTGGCGGAATCGGTCGGTTACGTCCGCGGCGTTTTGGCGACAATTTGAGATCGGTAGATATGTCGCGAGCGGCGGCAATGGTTGCTGCCTCTTGGGCAGTTCGGTATAGCGACTCGCATGGGAGGCTCCGCCATGGTGCGTTGGAATGCGGCAATGGCGCGGATGATGGTCGCGCTGATACTTGGGCTGACAAATGTCGTCGGGTGCTCGGCCCAGTCCGATCACGATCGACCCAGCACGCCACCGTCGCATCCTCCGGCCGCACAAGAGCAGGCACCGCCGCAGGTGGAACCCACGGGATCCACGGCGCCCGATGCGGCGATAGCGGCAGGCTCTTGGCCACGATTTCACGGCGCCGACGGTCGCAACATGTCGCCCGACACCGGGCTGCTCAAGAAGTGGCCCGACGATGGACCGCCCTTGGTGTGGAAGACCAGCGGGATTGGAGAAGGCTTCGCCAGTGTGACCATCGGCGATGGGCTGATCTTCACCGATGGCAACATTGAGGGCAAAACGGTGATTACGGCCATGGACCTGGGCGGCAAGATCCGCTGGCAGGCCGAAAACGGACCCGCCTGGACTGAACAGTACGAAGGAACGCGCGGCACTCCTACGATCGACGGCGATCGTGTCTACCACGAGAGCCCGTTGGGTAACGTCGTTTGCCTGAACACCAAGAACCATGAGAGACTCTGGAGCCTCAACATTCTTGATGAGTTTGGCGCCAAGAACATCAAGTGGGCGCTGGCCGAATCGCTCTTGATCGATGGCGATCGACTGATCTGCTGCCCCGGCGGGCCGAAGGTGAGTATGGTGGCCCTGGACAAGATGACGGGAAAGACCGTTTGGACGGCCAAATCGACCGGCGATCCAGCCAGCTACGCCTCGCCGATCCTCGTCCAATGCCAAGGCTTGCGGATTCTCATGACACTCAACGCCAAGGCCCTGATCGGCGTCAATGCCGACACCGGCCAGTTGCTTTGGCGGCACGAGCACGTAACCCAGTACGAAGTGAATGCAACGATGCCGCTGTACTACGATGGATCGGTCTTCATTTCGACCGGATATCGCAGCGGTTCCGAGTTGCTGAGAATCAAGGTCAACGGCACCAAGGCCGACGTCGAGCAGGTTTGGTCGTCGAAAGACTTGGACAACCATCACGGCGGCGTGATCCTCGTAGATGGCTACATCTATGGGGCTGCCCACAGTTCCAACAACGGCAAGTGGATCTGCCTGGATTGGAAAACTGGCAAGATGTTGTACGCTGAGCGGGGCGTCGGCAAGGGTTCAGTCACCTTTGCCGATGGCATGCTCTACACGATGAGCGAAAACGGCAAGGTGGGGCTGGTTCCGGCGACGCCGAAGAACCACACGGTCGTCAGCCAGTTCCAGCTCCCGCGCGACGGCAAGGGCCCCACCTGGGCCCATCCGGTTGTCTGCGGCGGGCGGCTCTACCTTCGCCACGGCGACTGGCTGTACGCCTACGACATCCGAGCGAAATGATGCAACTGCGGAACCACCCACGTTCCCGAACCGGTCGTCGTTTGTCGATGAGTTGGTGCGTCTTCCCGAGCGGGCGGGCGAAGGCCGTCTCACTCGCAATGTGATGCAACTATTCCGAACAAGGAGCTTCTGCGATGAGCGAGCATATTCAAATAATCACGACTGCCGGCACTCGGGACGATGCCGAGACGATCGCCCGCGCCCTGGTCAACGAGCGTTTGGCGGCTTGCGTGCAATTGTCCGGTCCGATCATTAGCACCTACCATTGGCAGGGAAGCATCAAGACCGATCAGGAATGGCAGTGCCTCGTCAAGACGCGACGAGACCTGTTTGAACTGATCGAAGCGACAATCTGCAAGCTTCATCCATACAAGGCTCCCGAGATCGTCGCCCTGCCCATCCTGGCCGCCAACCAGAACTACCTGCAGTGGATCGATGCCGAAGTGATTCGACCGGAGTGAGAAGGGCAGCGGCCCATTTCTCATCACACCTTCGCCACAGTCGCCACGATGTACGCCACGATGCCCACCGCGCCGGCCAGCCCGAACAGCTTGACGAACGTGGCCAGATTGAAAACGACGCCGTCGGTGAAGAACACTTGGTAGCCCATGTACAGAAACGTCGTGAGCGCGAATCCAGTCACCCCCACCATGATGCTGCGCTTGCGATGTTCCTGGACGGAAACGGGATCCGCAGTCGTGGGCTTGGCCGCTGGGGGCGGCGCACTGGCCGCCTGCGCCTGTACCGCCGCCGCAGCGGCTGCGGCAACGGCAGATTGGGCGGCCGGGGCCGGCGTGGCAGCCGCCGCTCCGCGACCGTAGTATTGGGCGATCGCCGCATTGATGCTCGCCGGCGTACAGAGCACCGTACGTACGGGCATGTCGAAGCGCAGACGCAATTCCTCTTCCACATCGGGATTCAACGGATTCGGCGATGCCATCAGCAGATGGCTGCCGTCGATCAATACCGGGATACACGAATGCTGCCGGGCCAAAGTCGCTGGAACCTGTGGAATCAACTCTCCGCTGACGACAATATCGCTCAACTCCAGATAGGGTAGTCCCTCCGATTCGGCGTAAGCCTGGGCGACGACCTCCGGCGCGACCATCTTCTGCTGGGCCAGAGCGTCGCGAATCTCCAGGCCGACCGCATCGGCGAAGCCCCGCGCCTTGGCAAGCTGATCCGGACTGACCGCCTTGGTCGCCAGAAGAATCTCCTCTAGTGTGCGCCGGCCTCCGGGACCGGCATCCTTTCGGCCCAGAGACGCGTCGTAATCTCGCTTCCGCTGCAGATCGGTCAGGCAAAGCATCGCCTTGGCCAGCTCGTTGAGCAGTTCCTGCGACTCCGTCGCGTAGTCCCCGGTTCCGAACTTGCGCACGTGCGAGTTCATCTTCCGGTAGCGGTCGCGGATCTTCTCCGTATCGTCTTCGAACGCCGGCAGCCGCAGAAGCTGGTAGTAGTTCAGCGGCCTGTTGATGGCCTCGATTCCCAACCAATCCCGGTAGATGTCAAGCGGTGCCGACATGACTATTCCACCTTGTATTCGGCTGCCAGACGGGAAAAAGCGTCCACTTCCGGCTCACTGAGACCACCCCGCCGCTGCAGCGAGATCGAAGCCTCTTTGCCGCCAACCCGATCGCGCGCCGTCACGGCGATCCGGCCGGCCGTGTCAAAGGCATAGGTCACTTCCACGGGCGAGCCCTTCGGCAACTCGGGCGGAAGATCGGTAACGCGGCACTTGCCCAGCAGCGAGCACGCACGCGGGTCGGGCGCGTCTCCCTCCATAACCTGCACGCTCACACGGTGCTGGTTCGGCCGTGCCGTCTTGAACATCTGCGATACCTGCACCGGCAGCCGCGTATTGCGAGGGATCATCACATGGTTGATGGCCTTGCCCGTCTTGGGGCTGATGGCAACGACGCCCAGCCCGTGCGAATTGACGTTCTCTTGCCGGATGATCCCCAGCATCTTGCGGACCTTTTCCGCCATCGCGCTGTCGCTGCGATGCTTCGCTTCCAGAATGGCGGCATGGATGGCCGCCCCTTGCGCGACTGCCGTGTATGGAGAGATACCACGATACGGTTCGTGCCCGGTCACCTCTTTGATAACCATGGGCACCTTCGGCATGAATACCGACCCGCCGACAAGCACCACGGCGTCCAGGTCGGTTGGCTTCATGCCCGCCTGCTCCAATACGAGCTCCGTCGTGTCGACGGTCCGTTGTAGCAGCTCGGCGGTCATCGTCTCGAACTGGTCGCGCGTCACTTTGACCGAAATGCTCTTGCCGGCATGGCGGCAAGTGATCGTAGTCTCCTGTTTCTCCGACAGCTCCATCTTGGCCAGATCGCAGTCGTTGCGGAGGATCTGGATGACGCTCTCCGATTCGTGCGGGTCGACGCCGTGTCGGGCCTTGAACTCCTCTGCCACGTGATCGACCAAACGGTCGTTCCAATCCACGCCACCCAACTGCACGTCCCCGTCGGTCGCCAGCACACGGAAATGCGTGGGCGTGTACTGGACCACCGTCACGTCAAACGTGCCTCCGCCCAGATCGTAGACCATCGCCCGTCGCGTCTGCTCGCCTCCCTGACTTGCTGTACCGAGTTCGCCTTGTAGCCAGGCGTAGGTGAGCATCGCGGCGGTGGGCTCGTTGATGATGTCAATGACATTCAACCCCGCAATCCGCCCCGCGTCCTGCGTAGCCTTGCGGCGAGCGTCATTGAAGTAGTACGGCACCGTGATCACGGCGTTCGAAATCTTGCCGACATGCTTCTCGGCGTCCTGGCGGAGCTTCTTCAGGATCAGGGCCGAGATAAACTCCGGCGTGATCGGCCGGCCGTCGAATTCCCGTTTGAACTGAATGTCGCCCATGTGCCGCTTGATGCGGTCGACGACGTTCTTGGGATCCTCCACCGCAGCCCGCATCCGGTTGGGACCCACAATCACACGCCCGCTCTCAGCCAACAAGATCACGCTGGCTGTTTCAATCTCGTCATCCTCGTTGGGAATTGCCACGGGTGTGCCGTCCTCGCCCACCTGCGCGATGGAAGAGAACGTTGTGCCCAAGTCGATCCCAACCGTCTGGCCTTCTTCGAAGTTTATCATGGCCGATTCCAGCGGAGGGTGTGCTAATGCGTCGGTAGCAGCTTAAGCTAATCTGGCCTCATCCCTTCCGTCAAGCAAAACGACGTTGTGCACGGGTAGCCTCGGTCGCCAACTCAGCCGCCTCGCGGCGCGGAACCTCGGCCCCCGAACCGGATACGCGCTGCCCTACTCTTCGATTACCTTCTTGACCAGTTGGACGAAGTGGGGGCTCTTCCGCGATTCACTCAACTCTTCCGCCTTCTTGTCGGCTTGATCGCGCTGGCTGTACTCGAACAACACGACTGGGTTGAGCGATTGGCTGAATACGCCCCAGAACGCCTTCAAGCGTACTTCCTTGCTCGCCTTGGCGCGGCTCTTGCGTTTGACCGGCTTCTTCGCGGGGGCTTTCTTCGCAGACTTCTCCAGACTCTCTATTTGCTCGGCCGCCGTGCTCGCGTCACGTAACTCCTTACGGTTCAGTATTTTACGAGCCATGGCTCCCCCTCGGATAGATTATAAGGCCCCCGATGTGCCGCGCGCGAAAGCCGGGTAGACATGACACGGACGACGGCACGGCCCAATTAGCCCCATGATACCTAATCGTCGGCCAAATTGCCAGTACGCCCGCTCGACGGTGCGGAACGGCCCTCACCCGCCGGCACCGGTTTCTCTGCATGCCAGGCGAAGGGCAACGCGGCACGCCTGCCCAAAAACGGCCAGGTCCAGACGTTCCTCAGTCGTGTGCGCGGCCTGTTGCCCACAGCCGAGCGAGACCGTCGGAATGCCCCTAGCCGTCATCCAGTTGGCGTCCAGTCCACCGTTGGAAATCGCCCGGATCGGGTGACCGCCCACCGCACGAACGGCCGCCTCCGCAGCCACGACGCTCGGCTCCCCGTCCGGCAAACGGAACGACTCGTAATCCAACCGTCCGCGAATCTCAACGTGCCCCGTCGCTCCCTCGCTGCTACGCACTCGTCGAGCCGCGCCCCGAAGCGCCTTCTCGATCGCACCGACGATCCGCTTCCGAAATGCCGGATCGTGGCTCCGAGCCTCCGCCCGAACGTGCACATGCGGTGTCACCACGTTCGTCGCTTCCCCGCCGTGAATGACTCCCACGTTGCTGGTGCCCGTCCGGCCTTGCTTGGTGATCTGGCCATGCCACCCTTCCTCATGCAGCCGAGCGATGGCCAACGCCGCGATTGCGATCGCGCTGACGCCCTTCTCCGGCGAGTTGCCCGCATGGCTGGCTCGGCCCGCAATATCCACATCCATGCGATATCCGCCGGTCGCGCCGATCGTTACCTTCTCGTGCGAGCCACCGTCGAAATTGAAGCCCAGCCTCGGCTTCCCAAGCAGTCCGATCTTGAGGAATCGCGCCCCGTATAGGCCAACCTCTTCTTGGACCGTCCACAAGAACGTCAGAGGCGGGTGTGGCAGCCTGCGCTCGAGAATCTCCAGCGCCGCAGCTAGCACCACCGCTGCCCCCGAGCGGTCGTCGGCGCCCAATGCGGTGCGCGAGTCGGCCGACTTCACGATCTGACCCCGCACGACCGGCTGCGCTCCGACGCACAAGGGTACCGTGTCCAAATGCGCCATCAAGAGCCGGCGGGGGCCTCGCCGCGTTCCCGGCAGTGTCAGCACCAGGTTGCCGACCTCCCCGCCGATTGGGCTCCGCACGTGGGCCTGATCGGTGCGAATGGCCTTCGCATTCGCGCCGGCCGTCCGCAACCGTTGGGTTACGTACTGGACCATCGCGCTCTCTTGACCGCTCCGGCCCGGAATACGCAGCATTTCTAGAACCAGCTCTCGCGCCCGTTTCAAATTGGGCTCCGGATCCGATTCTTGCGCGAACCGGTCCGCGGTTCGGGCTGTCGTCAAAGCGGTCGGCCTTCTCGATGGCACTACACACCTGCCTGCCGCACCCACCGCGGCTGAAGGGGCCTTGTTATCGCTGCAAAGCAATATATCCTAACAATCAGGCCAGCGGCGGCAACCAACCGTGTCTTGCCGCGCCATCAACCCTGATCTCCAACCCCGAACTCCTAGCTTCGTATGCGCATCTTTCTCGCCGGTATCATGCAAGGTTCCCACGCCGAGGCCGTTGTACACCAACAGGACTACCGGCCGCACCTCCGCCGTCTTCTGGAAACCCACCTGCCCGACGTGGAAATCTACGACCCGCGCGAGAACCACACCAGCTCCATCCGCTACGATCACGATACCGGCCGGAGCGTCTTTCTCGCCCACAATCGCATGTGTCGCGAGGTAGACGTCTTGTTGGCCTTCGTGCCCGAGGCGTCCATGGGCACGGCTATCGAAATGTGGGAAGCCTATCAGCACGGGGCCTTCGTCATCACGATCAGTCCCATGAAGCACAATTGGGCGATCAAATTCCTCAGCCACGCGCTATACGCCGATGTGGCCGAATTCGAAGCCGCCTTGCGTAGCGGCCAATTGGCGGAACGCATTGCCGAGGTCCGGCAAACGTCTACTTGATCGACTCCAGCATCTTCACCGCCTGCTCTTCGTTGACCGTCTTCGTATCGGCCGACAGCATCAGCATGACGGGGCCTTCGTCTCCCGGGAACGAGCCGACAACGTCGAGCCGCGTCTCGTCGTTCTCGGTGTTCTTCCGCTCGGTGAACTGGAACGTCACCTTCTTCCCGCGGATCTCGATCTCCTTCTCGTGGCTCTTCGACTCCCAGTTGCCCGGCTCGTTTTCCTCGGTGTTGAATCCTTGCTGGCGGAACGACTGCTCCATTTGTCGCTGCATCTGTTCACGGTCGGCCTGATTCTCCTGGAAGCCGAACACGGCTAGGAACAAGGAACTCCTCGTCGACTTGTCCTCATAAACTACCCCGGTCATCAGCCGCTGATCGGTGATCGGCATCTTCATATCGAAAGAGGCCTCGGGCTTCAACACTTCAGGAATCGTCATCGTGACGATCTGTTGGGTCACTTGCCGGACGACGGTCGGATCTTTGCTTACTGACTCGTTGATGTACTTGCTCAGGTAGATGCCCCCTGCGATGAGGCCACCGCAGCAAAGCAAGGCGATCCCGCCGAAGATGATCAGCAGGATCAACAAAACCTTGGTTCCCGTGCTCATCCCCGGTTTGGGCGGAGGCGCCGCCGCTTGTTCGTCCCACGTCTGATTGTCAAATGGATTGTTCGTGCTCATGGCCAAGGCCTTTGACAGTGGTTGCTTACGGCAAAACGCGCACGCATTCTCAATCCCCCACGGGTGGTTGTCAAGCCAGGGACCCCCCGGGCCGTCCAATAACCGTGGCGGCTGTATAATAGGGTATTCGTCGGTGCTCCGCGAAGTTCTTAGAAATGTCTCCCCGGCCATACTTGCCGTCTCCTCCGCTCTAACTGCCTCATTCCGAATTGCCCCCGCCATGGCCCATTTACTCGACTGGTCCCCGCAGCAGCTTCGGGCTTGGTTCGTCGAGCAGGGATTGCCCGAGTACCGGGCCACTCAGCTGCGCCGCTGGCTGCTGGAGCGGACCGTTGACCGCTTCGAGGAAATGACCGACCTGCCCAAGGCTCTGCGCGACCGGCTGACCGAAGCCTTCGAGCTCTGGACCACGCGCGTGGTAACCCACCGGCGATCTGAGGACGAGACCGACAAGCTGCTCTTGGAACTCGCCGACGGCCAGCGGATTGAGTGTGTCCTTCTGCGCGACGACCGCCAACACCGCACGATCTGTCTCAGCACCCAGGTCGGCTGCGCTATGGGCTGCGTGTTCTGTGCCAGCGGACTGGACGGGGTCGTCCGCAACCTGACCACCGGAGAAATCCTCGAAGAAACGCTCCAACTCAAACGGCTTTTGCCCGACGGAGAACGCATCAGCCACGTCGTCGTCATGGGCATGGGCGAGCCGCTGGCCAATCTCGACCGGCTCCTGCCGGCCTTGGCCGTCATCAGCAGTCCCCAAGGGTTGGGGATCAGTCAGCGGCGGATTACCATTTCGACCGTCGGTCTGCCGCCGGCCATTCGTCGACTGGCTGATCAGGACTGTCAGTACCATTTGGCCGTTTCGCTCCATGCTCCCGACGACGAGTTGCGTAGCCGCCTGGTGCCGACGAACCGCAAGACCGGCATCACGGCCATCATGGAAGCCGCCGACTACTTCTTCGACGTCACCGGACGTCGTGTCACGTTCGAGTACGTCTTGCTCGGCGACGTGAACGACCAACCGGAACACGCTCGGCGGCTGGTCCGCCTGCTCCAGGGCCGCCCGGCGCTGGTCAATCTGATTCCCTACAACGCGGTGTCCGGTCTGCCCTACGCGGCGCCACACCCGGCCGTGGTCGCTCATTTCGTCGATGTTCTTCAGGACGGGGGGTTGGCCGTGAAGATCCGCTACCGCAAGGGCGACCGCATCAGCGCCGCGTGCGGCCAGTTGCGACGCGGTGAATAAAACCACGCGTTCGATGCTCGCTTGATCCCCCAACGGGTCCCTGTTGCTCGGAACCGAAAAATGGTACGCTCAACAGACTGAGTAGTTGGGAGAGGGTGGGCCGAGCGCGGCGAGTTCCGTCCGATCGGGGCCGACTCGTGATGATGACTCGCGGTGCTCTGACCGCCCTCTTTGTGTTTTTTTCCTGGCACCCCGCCTTTCGAGGCCACGGAATTCCGCGCGTCAGCCACGGGAATCCGTGGCGCAATTCCGCTATCCCTCAAGCAAACGTGGGCGACCCGAAATCTGTAAACCCTTGTACATAGGGGCGATGCAAGAAACGGCTGCCCTCCATTCGTCAACTGGCACGCGCCTTGCTAGACAGCCAGGCCCGGTCAATCGTGACCCGAACTTGTAGGACCACTAGGGCGCTAAAAAGCGCCGGAGGAAATCGATGATCGCACAACAGCCCGATGTGCTCGGCGCCGGGTTCCTCAACGAGGTGATCGAAGAAACCCCAGACGGGGAGCGGATTGTCCACTGCCTCCAGTGCGGCAGTTGTGGCGGTTCGTGCCCCAGCGGGGCCGATATGCAGTACACCCCGCGCACGCTGTTCGCCATGATCAACGCCAACAAGCGCGAGGAAGTGCTTTCAGCCAACACGATGTGGTGCTGCGTATCCTGCTATTTCTGCACCACGCGGTGCCCGCAGCAGATCCCCATCACCGACATCATGTACACCCTGAAGCGCATGGCCATCCGCGACAAGCTCGCCCGCGAAACCGATGCCCCGGCGCTGGCCAAGACGTTCACCGACTACGTCGAACGCTATGGCCGCAGTTGGGAGTTGGGCCTCGCCAGCCGCTTCTATCTGCTCAACAAGCCGTTCGCCATGTTGAAAATGGTGCCGATGGGCTTGTCGATGTTCACCAGGGGTCGCATGGGCCTGCTGCCCACCAGGATCAAGAAGCTCGACCAATTGCAGGCCATCATCAAGAAAGCTCGCGAGATAGGGGAGAAGCCGTGAAATACGCGTATTACCCTGGCTGCTCGATGGACTATAACGCCGCCGCATACGACATCTCCATGCGAGCGGTGGCCGACCTCCTGGACATCAAGCTCCTGGAAATCGACGACTGGAACTGCTGCGGCGCAACCGAGTACTTCTCGCAGGAAGAACTGACCGCCTGTGCGGTCGTCGCACGCAACTTGGCTCTGGTCGATCCGCAGTTGGACCAGGTGGTCGCCCCCTGTGCCGCCTGCTTCTGCAATCTGGCCAAGACCGACCGGCTCATGGCCGAAAACCCGGAGATGAACAAGAAGATCAACGCCGCCCTGTCGGCTGGCGGGCTCAGCTACAAGGCGGGCCGCGTCAAAGTCCGCCACCTGTTGGATGTCGTCTGCCAGGATATCGGCGAAACGGCCATCCGCGACAAGGTCGTCAAACCGCTGGCCGGCCTCCGCATCGCCCCCTACTACGGCTGCCAAGTGGTGCGGCCCATCAAGGGCAACGATAGCACCGAGTACCCCATGCAAATGGACGAGCTCTTCAAGTGGGTCGGCGCCGAGGTGGTCGATTACCCCGTCAAAGCCCATTGCTGCGGCGGCCACATGACCCAGATCAGCGAACCGCAGGCCTTCGAGTTGCATCGCCGCCTGCTGCAGAGCGCCGTCGACTACGAGGCCGACATGATCCTCTGCATGTGCCCGATGTGCCAGTTGAACCTCGATGCCTACCAGAGCAACGTCAACGCCATGTTCGGCACGAATTTTCACATGCCCATCATCTACTTCACACAGCTTCTGGGCGTGGCCTTCGGCATCGACATGACCAAGCTGGGCTTCGGCAAGGAACTCGTGGCGGCCACGCCCGTCATCACCAGCAAGCTCAACGGCGCCCAATCTGCGGCCGCCTCATAAGACGGCCACGGCCAAATCAGGAACGCAAACAAGCATCATACGCAAGAACACACGACCACGTAGGTTAT
The DNA here is from genome assembly GCA_963674835.2 of Thermoguttaceae bacterium. Taxonomy (GTDB): domain Bacteria; phylum Planctomycetota; class Planctomycetia; order Pirellulales; family Thermoguttaceae. The sequence continues at coordinate 2,325,827 of CAXXKC010000003.1, read as the reverse complement.
GCTTCAGCATAACAACCCCCAAGAAAAACTTCCCCAACACAACGCGCGTCCCGCCGACGCATAACCTGCCAAAACTCTGACTGGAGGACGACCATGGCCGAGAGAGTCGGCATTTATGTCTGCCATTGCGGTAGCAATATCGCCGGTATGGTCGACGTCGAAGATGTGGCCAAGTGGGCCGGTGAGCATATCAAAGACGTCGCCGTGTCGAAAGACTATAAGTTCATGTGCTCCTCGCTCGGCCAGCAGATGATCGAGGACGACATCAAGAAGGAAGGCCTCACCCGCGTCGTCGTGGCCGCCTGCTCGCCGCAGCTGCACGAGAAGACCTTCCGCCGTGCCTGCCAGAACGCCGGCATGAACCCCTACCTCTTCGATATGGCCAACATCCGCGAGCACGTCTCCTGGGTCTCCAGCGACAAGTTGGCCGCCACGGCGAAAGCCAAGGCACTCGTCTCCGCTTCGGCCGAGCGCGTCAAGCTGCAGCAGCCGCTTGAGCCCATGTACGTGAAGGTCAACCCCGCCACGCTCGTCGTCGGCGGCGGCATCGCCGGCCTCCAAGCCGCGATCGAACTGGCCGACGCCGGCTACCCGGTCTATCTCATGGATCGAAGCGCCTCGATCGGCGGCCACATGGCCCAGTTCGATAAGACCTTCCCCACCCTGGACTGTTCAGCCTGTATCCTCACGCCCAAGATGTCCGAGGCCGGCCAGCACGAAAACGTCACCCTGCTGACCTACGCGGAGCTCGAAGAGGTCAGCGGTTCGGTCGGCAGCTTCAAGGTCAAGATCCGCAAGAAGGCCCGCTGCGTCGACTACGCCGCCTGCACCGGCTGCGGCATCTGCTCGGAAAAGTGCCCGCGCAAGATCCTCGATACCGAGTTCGAGGCCAGTATGGGCTACCGCAAGGCCATCTATACGCCGTTCCCCCAGGCCGTCCCCCGGGTGCCCGTGATCGACAAGGCCAACTGCACCTATTTCGAGCGGGGCAAATGCCGAGTCTGCGAGAAGGTCTGCCCCACCAGCGCCATCCGATTCGACCAGGAAGACGAGATCATCGAACTCGACGTCGGTAACATCATCATGGCGACCGGTTGGAAGCTCTTCGACTGCGCCCAGTTGCCCCAGTTCGGCTTCGGCCGCCTGGCCAACGTCTACACCAGCATGGAGTTCGAGCGCCTCTGCAATGCGGCCGGTCCGACTGGCGGTAAGATCGTCCTGCGCGACGGCAAGACCGAGCCCAAGTCGGTCGCCATCGTCCACTGCGTCGGCAGCCGCGATACCAACCACAACGAGTACTGCTCCGGCATCTGCTGCATGGCCGCCATGAAGTTCGGCCATCTCGTGCTCGAGAAGACCAACGCTGAGGTCTACAGCTTCTATATCGACATCCGCGCCAATCAAAAGGGCTACGAAGAGTTCTACCAACGCCTCCTCGAAGAGGGTATGCACTTCGTTCGCGGAAAGGTGGCCGAGGTGACTGACGCCGCCCGGCTCCCGAGCGAAAAGGGTAAGCTCATCATCCAGGTGGAAGATACTCTCGTCGGCAAGCAACGACGCATCCCCGTCGACATGGTCGTCCTCATGGGCGCCCTGGAGCCGCAGACCGACGCAAAGGAAATCGGCCTCAAGTGCGGCATCTCCTGCAGCATGGCCGGCTGGTACACCGAACGGCATCCGAAGCTCGACCCGGTCGCCACCATGACCGACGGTATCTTCGTTGCCGGTGCCTGCCAGGGACCCAAGGACATCCCCGCCTCGGTCGCCCAAGGGGCTGCCGCCGCGGCCAGGGTCATGGGAATGATCACCAAGGGCGAGGTGATGATCGAGCCGATCGTCGCCTCCATCGAAGAAGAGGCCTGCTCCGGCTGCCGCATCTGTAACAACATGTGCCCCTACAACGCCATCGAGTACGATGCCGAGAAGGAAGTCAGCCGCGTGATCTCGTCGTTGTGCAAAGGGTGCGGTACCTGCGTGGCGGCCTGCCCGGCCGGTGCCATCACCGGATCGCACTTCAACAACCAGCAGATCTTTGCCCAAATCGAAGGGGCGTTGTGGGATGCCGGCCCCAGCGGGGACGACGCTGCGTCCAAGGCCGCCCAACCGGAACCCCAGCCCATCTCTTCCTGATAGGGAGTCGAGGATCGCCATATGAGCCAGTCATCATTCGAACCCAAAATTATCGGTTTTTTGTGCAACTGGTGCTCGTACCGCGCGGCCGACTTGGCCGGCTCGGCACGCATCAAGTATCCGCCTAACGTCCGCATCATTCGCGTCATGTGCAGCGGTCGCGTCGATCCGGCCTTCGTCTTGAAGGCCCTCTCGATGGGTGCCGACGGCGTGATGATCGCCGGATGCCATCCCGGCGAGTGCCACTACATCGAGCAGAACTACAAGGCCATGCGCCGGTTCGCCATGATCAAGCACATGCTGCGGCAGATGGGCGTCGAGGACAAACGCGTGCAGTTGGTCTGGGCTTCCGCCGCCGAAGGGCAGCAGTTGGCCGAAGCCATTAACAAGCTCGTCAGCGACGTCAAGGCACTCGGACCGCTGAGCTGGCCTGCCAACTGGCAGGAAGACGGCGACCGCTTGGAAGCCCTGGAAAGCATTGTCAAAGAGCATGAAGAGGCGATGGAGGTCCAGTCATGAGCGACCCGACAACCCCGACGGAACCCGTCCCTGCCAAGCCGAAAGGCAAGCTGGCCCTCTACTGGGCGGCCTCCTGCGGCGGCTGCGAAATCGCCGTCCTGGGCATCGACGATAAGATCCTCAAGGTGGCCGAAGCCTTCGATATCGTCCTCTGGCCCTGCGCCACCGATGGCAAGGTCCACGACATCGAAAAGATGGCCGATGGCGAAATCGACCTCTGCCTGTTCAACGGCGGCATCCGTACCAGCGAACAGGAGTACATGGCCCAACTGCTGCGGCGCAAGTCCAAAGTGCTGGTGGCCTTCGGCTCCTGTGCCAGTGAAGGCTGCATCCCCGGCCTGGCCAACCTCAATACCCGCGAGCAGATATTCGACACCTGTTATCGCGAAACGGTATCGACCGAAAACCCCAACGACGTTCGCCCGCAGCACGAAACCGAGGTGCCCGAAGGCACCCTCTACTTGCCGGTGCTTTACGACACCCTCAAAACCCTGGACCAGACGGTTGGCGTCGACTATTACCTCCCCGGCTGCCCGCCCGAAGCGGACCGCATCTGGGAGGCCATCGTCGCCATCCTCGAAAACAAGCTGCCGCCGCCCGGATCGGTCATCGGCTGCGACTCGACCGTGTGCGATACGTGCGAACGCAAGCGAACCGAGAAGAAGATCAAGAAGTTCCACCGCACTTGGGAAATCATCCCCGACCCCGATACATGCCTCTTGGAGCAAGGCCTCCTCTGCTGCGGCATCGCCACCCGGGCGGGCTGCGGTGCCCTCTGCCCCAAGGTCAATTCGCCCTGCATCGGCTGTTATGGGGCGCCGGTCGGCGTCGAAGATTACGGTGCCCGACTGATGAGTGCGTTGGCCTCGGTGATCGACTCCGACGATCCGGACGAGATCGACCGTATCATCCAGGAGGGCATTCCCGATCCGGTAGGCAGCTTCTACCGGTTCAGCCTCGCCCACAGTCTATTGCGTCGTAACAAATTGGCTAACAACGGCAACGGTGCCGCGGCGGCCGAAAAGTCGTCGTAAGCAGGAGAAACACCGTACCATGAGCACAACGACTAAGTCCAAACGCATTTCCATCGATCCCATCACCCGGCTGGAAGGCCACGGCAAGATCGACATCTTCCTCAACGAAGAAGGTGATGTCGCCAACGCCTACCTGCAGATTCCCGAGCTCCGCGGCTTCGAGCGTTTCTGCGTGGGCCGGCCCGCCGAAGACATGCCCAACCTCACCGCCCGCATCTGCGGCGTTTGCCCCGAGGCGCATCACATGGCGGCCACCAAGGCACTCGACGGCGTCTTCCACGTCGATCCGCCCTCCACGGCCAAGAAGCTCCGCGAACTGTTCTACAGCATCTTCTTCGCCACCGATCACACGACCCACTTCTACGCCCTCGGCGGCCCCGATTTCGTCGTCGGTCCCGAGGCCCCGCCGGCGGAGCGGAATATCCTCGGTGTGGTCGCCAAGGTGGGCATGGATATCGCCGGTAAGGTGCTCAAGATGCGCCGTGATGGCCACCACCTTATCAAGACCATCGGTGGCCGGCCCGTCCATCCCAATTGGGGCCTGCCTGGCGGCGTTAGCCGTGGCATCACCGAGGAGCAGCGCAAGGAGATTGAAGAGCTCGGGCGCCATGCCATCGAGTTCGGCAAGTTCTCGCTCCAGCTCTTCAACGATGTCGTGCTCAAGAACACCGAGTACGTCGAGCTCATCACCGGCGGCATCTATACCCATAAGACCTATAACATGGGCATGGTCGATGCCAACAACCACGTGAACTTCTACGACGGCAAGATCCGCGTTGTTGGCCCTGACGGCAAGGAACACGCCAAGTACGATGCCAAGGACTACCGCGAGTACGTCGCCGAGCGCGTCGAGCCCTGGTCCTACCTCAAGTTTCCCTACCTCAAGAAGGTCGGCTGGAAGGGCTTCGTCGACGGACCCGAGTCGGGCGTCTACAAGGCCACGCCCCTGTCGCGCCTCAACGCGGCCGACGGCATGGCCACTCCCTTGGCGCAGAAGGAATACGAGCGATTCTACGAAACGCTCGGCGGCAAGCCCGTCCATCACACCCTGGCTACGCACTGGGCTCGCCTCATCGAGCTGCTCTATTCCGCCGAACGCTGGGTCGAGTTGGCCACCGATCCCGAGATCACCGGGCCCGAGTACCGCGTGCTCCCCACGCAAACGCCCACCGAAGGCGTCGGCTGTGTGGAAGCCCCGCGCGGTACGCTCACCCATCACTACACCACCGACGAACGCGGCATCCTCACCAAGGTGAACCTGATCGTCGGCACGACCAACAACAACGCTCCGATCTGCATGTCGGTCAAACAGGCCGCCCAAAGCCTGATCCAGAGGGGCCAGGTTCGCGAAGGACTGTTGAACAAGGTCGAGATGGCCTTCCGGGCCTACGATCCCTGTTTCGGCTGTGCCACGCACAACCTGCCCGGCCAAATGCCGCTCGAAGTGAACATTCGCAACCCGCAAGGCGAAGTGCTCGAGAATCTCTCGCAGTACGTCCGCTAGCAGCTGTGCAACGTGCGTTGTCGGGATGACCTCGAAGCGCGATCGCGATGTGCGCACCGGGCCCTGATTCGCAGATATTACCCATTTCGGTGGGTATGCGCTCAATCCGGCCGCCGGTCCCATCCGAATCGGCCTCCCGTCCGCGCAAACCGGCCTGGACGCACGGGCACCGTTCCGTGTACGATGCGCTGCCTTATTGCCTGGAGGCCTCGCATAGGGAGATGGCAAGGATGCTTTTCGTGCGGCCGCGCTGCACCGTTTACGTGATCCACTGGGCACTCATGGTTGCCATGGGCTTACTCGCCCGCCCGCTGGCAGCCCAGCCGCCCGCCCTACCGCCAACGACCGGCTGCTGCCTGACAGCTTCCGGATCGCTCTCCTTCGGCGCATGGCAGGAAGGCCGTGGTGTCTTGTGGCAGGCCCTCCACGGCGCCGAGTCGACCGCAATACCATGTCCCGTCCCCCCCTCGGCGCCCTGCAACGCCACAAATCCGGGCCAGCGGCCCTACTCCGTTCCCTATCCACCCGCTGCGCTGAACCCGGTGACGAACAACAACTGCCCCGTTTCGCCGTCGGATCCACGCTGCGGCGCTCCGTCGGCCAGCAGAGATCTGTCCTCGAACGCACCGTATCCAGCAACACAGTCGAGCTGTCCGACGTGGCCTGCTCCGGTCAATCCTTCGTATTCGGCTGCACCCGCTCCAACCGCCGTCGCTCCGTCTGGCCAGACCGCTTCACAGTTCTCCCAACCGGCGACAGCGTGGGGCAGCGCCACGCGTAGCCCACAGTCCATGGCAGCTCAGCCGAACGCCGCCACGACACCGCTGGCGCCGCCTGCCTCCATGCCGAGCCCTCCGGCGACCTCCACACCCGGCTATGCCACGGCGCAATCCTCACCCTGGATCGGAGGCGCCCAACCACCTGCTGCCCCACCCCAGACGCCCGCTCCGGCCGAAGATCCCAGAGCCAAGATCCAGCGGCTTCGTCAGCAGTACCAGATTGGCAAAACCGCCGCGCCCTACATGGGATCGCACGATCTGTCCCGTTATCCGGAAGCTCCCCGCTGGACCGGCCCGACGGCAAACGCGGCGCCGTCCCGCTAGTGCGTGTCGCACTCAACTGTAGCGTTCGCGGCGCCGTATTTCTACGGTTCCGAAGGCGAAATACACGCTACGGCTACGCGGAATGCGCTCCGATCGTTCTGCTTCCGGGCGACTCGCGCCGCTTCGGTCACAGCAGACTCAGCAGAGGCGCGTGATCCGAGAAGTCAGGCAGCACCAGATCTGCCTCGGTCGCACGAAGCGCGTCGACCGAGAAATGCCCCGTAGCGACCGCGACCGCCAGGCAACCGTTCGCCTTGGCACATTCCACGTCGCGGGGCGTATCGCCGATCACCAGTGTGTCGGTGGCATCCATCGGCCGGCCAGCGATCGCCGATGCCTCGTCGATCGCCCAACGTACCAGCGCCGCACGCGTCTGCGCCAAGTCGCCGAAACCGTTGACCACAAACCAGCCGGGATCGATCCCCACGCTCCTCAGCTTAATCCGCCCCGACTCGGCATAGTTTCCCGTCACCAGCCCGAGCACCACCCGCTTGTTCTCGCGGAGTCGCCCCAACAGATCCAGCACGCCCGGCAGCGCGCGAGCGCTGTGCAACTCCTGCGGCAGCAGCTCGAAATAGTGCTGGCAGAACCTCGAAACGTCCTCGGGCGTCGACGTGTGGACACCGTTGTGTGCCAATGCTTCCAGCACGATGTCCGGGTCCAGCCGGCCATTGCAGTCGATGGTGTCCATCGCGAACGGCGGCCCGAACACTCGGCAGGCCGCGCTGGTCATCGCCCGGATGCCGCCACCGTGCGAGAGCATCAGCGTTCCGTCGATGTCGAACAGAAGAAGTTTGGTACCGGAGGAGCTCATTGGCAATGATAAACAGACTATGGAATACGGAATCGGCAGCCGCGACTGCCCCCTAGCGTACTATGTCACGATGACTTGAACCAGGGCCGGACTGCCGTCAGATTCCGCCCGGCCAATAGCCCGAGCAGAAAGGTCAGCTGCGAGCCGCGTACAACTCGGCGAACTCGAGCGCCCAACGGTCGATCGTCTCCGTGAACGCGTGCAAATCCACTTCGCTCAACCGCTCGAAATGGGTGCGGTTGAAAATCTCCCGGTTGTGCACGGTCGCCTTGCCGCTCAGCTCCAGCACGTTGAACTCCGTCAGAGGACGGATCGTCATCTCCAGGCGGCTGAACAGCGTCGACCGCCCGCCGCGATCACTCATGCCCAGGTCGTCGCGGCTCACTGCCGCACCCCAACCGCGCTCCGAAGCGACGGTCTCGAAGCGGAACCCCGGAAAATGATCCGGCAGCCTGCGAAGACACATCTCAATGTGCTCCGACAGCTCGAGCCGATACTGCGTATGCAGCCGGCGAAGCTCCTGCTCGTTCAACGCCTTCTCCGCCGCGGCGCGAGCACGCTCGTCGCTGGCGAGTTGGCCCCGCTGAATGGCCTTTTCCAGTCGTTTCTCAAAGTCGGTCATGAATGATGCCGCCAATACACGTCCCGCAACTGGCCGGACAGCTCCGGGCAAATCATGTCAAACTTCTCGGTGACTCGCGGCCGCCGCGGCACATATTCCGAGGCTCCTCGGGCCCGCCGTCGCTCCGCAAATGCTAGAAGTGGTTTCACAACTGTCTGAGTGCTATCAACAGGCAGGCGACATGGACGAAAGCGTAAAACATCGTAATCTGCCGCTCGTAACGCACGACCAATCGCCGGAAATCGCCGATCCAGGCGATCGAGCGTTCGATTTTCCAGCGGCGTTTGTAGCGTCGCAGCTTCCGTCCATCCTGTCGTTTTGGTTTCTTGCGATTTGCCCGATGCGGGCAAATCAGGTCGATTCCTCGTTTCGCCAATCGGTCCCGCAAAGGATCGGAATCAGCGGCCTTGTCGTAAATCAGCCGTGGGGGATTCTTGCGTGGGCGGCCTCGCCCTTTCCGCGGGACGGCCACTTGTTCAAGCGTGGTTTCAATGAGCGTGACTTCATTTGGTGTGGCCGAGGCAAGGTACACTCCCAGAGGAACACCCTCGCCGTCTGCCACCACCATAAGCTTCGTACCCTTTCCACGTTTGGTCTTGCCGACGCACGCGCCCCCTTTTTTGCCGGGGAAAACGTGCCGTCTGCAAAAGTCTCCTCCCACTTCAAGCGGCCTTGCTCGTCCAACTCGGCGAGAAAGGTCCGCCATACTTTCAGCCAGATGCCCGTTCTTTCCCAATCCCGTAGCCGTCGCCAACACGTACTGGCCGATGGAAATCTCCGTTTCGGCAGGTCCTTCCATCGCGCCCCACTTCGCAGCACCCAGAGGATGCCTTCAAAGCACGGGCGATTGGCAATCGGCCAAGGTCCGCCGTTGGGGTTCGGTTTAGGTTCGGGAATCAATGGGGCAATCTTGGCCCATTGTGCATCGGTAAGTTCGCTTCGTTGTCGGGTCATGGAAAAATCCTCCTTCCCATAACCCATTATATGAATCCACACTCTGTCTTACGGCGTTTGTCCACTGCTGGCAACGCTGTCATTCGAAACCACTTCTAGAAACTCTACTCTTCCCGCCAAGGCCCTGGAGGAGCATGCCGCACTGGGTGGGATCGACTACTTCTTCTTATTCTCGTCCTTCGAGGCCTCTTCATCGTCGTCGGAATCACGAACCTGGAAGAACTGCGCCAGATCGCTGAAACTGCGCATCGGCTCTTTGCCGGCCTTCATTTCCTCAGTAATCGGCGGCACCACCTTCGGCTTCGCACGCGGCTTGAAAGGCGGTCTGCTCTCGGTGGTCTGTCGCGGAGCTCCTCGTCCTTGCGGCCGCCGGTGATGCCGGTCGTGCCGCGGCCGCTGCGATTGCGACGACTCCTCAGACCTGCTCAGACGCTGTCCGGCCGCACGCTCCTTCCCCGGCGCGATCATCGTCAGGCTCACCCGACGTCGCTGCTTGTCGACGTCCACCACCCAAACTCGCACGATGTCGCCCACCGTGACCACCTCGTGCGGATCCCGCACGAAACGATCCGCCAATCGGCTCACGTGTACCAGCCCACTGTCGTGCATGCCGATGTCCACGAACGCCCCGAAGTCTACAACGTTCAGCACGGTCCCCGTCAGCTCCATGCCCGGCGTGAGATCCTCCAGCTTCAGCACGCCCTGTTTGAACACCGGCGGAGGCAGGTCTTCGCGCGGGTCGCGCCCGGGTCGCGCCAACTGCGACAGAATGTCCTTCAGCGTCAGCTCGCCTACGCTCAACTCGTTCGCCAGCTCGGCCACGTTGACCTGGGCGATCTTCTCCGTCAGGCTCCCGGACGCATCGCGCGTCGCGACCTGCGACGCCGTCAGCTTCTCCAGAACCCGTGCCGCGATCGAGTAGCTCTCCGGATGGATCCACGTGGCGTCCAGTGGATTATCACCCCCAACGATCTTGAGAAAACCGGCCGCCTGCACGAAGGTCGCTTCGCCGAAGCCCGCCACCTCCCGCAGTTGCTCCCGGCTGCGGAACGGACCGTTCTGCATGCGGTGTTCGTAGAGTCGGCGCGCCGTCAACTGGTTTAGGCCCGATACGTAACGAAGTAGCGCCGGGCTGGCCGTGTTCACTTCCACGCCCACGTAGTTGACACACGATTCGACCACCTCGTCGAGTGAAGTCTGCAGGTGCTTGGCCTTCACGTCGTGCTGATACAGTCCGACGCCGATGTTGGCCGCGTCGATCTTGACCAGCTCGCTGAGCGGATCCTGCAATCGCCGCCCGATGGAAATCGCACCGCGGAGCGACGCATCGTAGTCCGGAAACTCATCGCGGCCCACGCGGCTCGCCGAATAGACGCTCGCGCCCGCTTCGTTCACGATGACGTACGAAACGCCTTCACCCGCAAAATCCTCGGCAATCAACGCAGCCACCAAATCCTCGGCGTCCCGGCAGCCCGTGCCGTTGCCGATGACCACTACCGCCAACTGATAACGCTCCATCAAGTTGTGAAGCGTCTGCCGCGTTTCCTGCTTCTGCTCCGGCTTGCCGATCATGTACACGATGTCGTGGGCCAGCACGTTGCCGAACTCGTCCAGCGCCGCCACCTTGCACCCACTCTTGAACCCCGGATCGACCGCCAACACGCGCCGGCCGCGCACTGGGGGCTGCAACAGCAAATTGCGAAGATTGCGAGCGAAGACCTGCACCGCGTGCAACTCCGCCTTCTCGGTCAGTTCGCGCCGCGCCTCACGTTCCAGGCTCGGAAGGATCAACCGCGTCAGCGCGTCACGGGCGCAACCGCGCAGAAACTCGGCGTGCGGATGCTCTGGCGGAACGCAAACCTCGTCCAATACGCGATACATCGCCTCGAGGTCCGCCTCGATCCTCACCCGCAGCACCTTGGCCCGCTCGCCCCGATTGATCGCCAAAACGCGGTGCGGCGGAATCTTGCGAATCTCCTCGCTGTAGCTGAAGTAGTCGCTGAAGGCCTTGCGCAGCCGCTCCTCGGCCTTCTTCTTCTTCATCTCCTTCCGGCGATTCTGTTCCGCCCTCGATCGTTTCTTCTTCTTGCTGGCCGACTGAGGCCGGACCGTCTTTTCGGTGGTCGGCGGGGCGGCCGTTTCCGCCGGCGCGGCCCCAGCCTCTGCCGTTTCCGCGACGACTTCCGTTGGCTTCTCCTCGGTCACCTCTTCCGGCGGCGATACGGTACCTTGGCCATCCGTCTCCAGGGTCTCCGGTGCTTCCAGCAGACGCTCGCCGACCGGCGCGGCTTCTACTTTCGCGCTGGCTTCGATCGAAGCCGCCGGCGGATCCGAAGGCGCCGCCTCCGACGAAGTCTCTTTCCGCGACTCCTCACTCTCCGGCGACTCCTCGCCTTCGCCGCCGCCTTCTCCGGAGGACTCTGGCGGGTCGGTCGGCTCGACTATGTCCAGTGGCGCATCCCGACGTTCCAACTCCTGCGGACTCACTGCATCCGCCTGTGTCAGGAACGTCTCTCCCAAGGCTCCGTCGCTCGCCTCGGGCGCGACCACTTCGGTTTCCGCCACCGCCTCCACCAACAGCTCTGTGTCCAGCGACTCCACGCCTAATGCCGACACCGGCGGCATCACGACCATCTCCGATGGCTCCGTCATCGCGGCCGTCACTTGACGCGATCTATCGCCTGCCTCTGGCTTGCGCGAACCTTCGAACTTCTCGCCCGACACGTGTGCACTCATGATCCGGCCGGTCCGCTGGAGGATCTCGCGAAGCTGCTGGCGCAACTCGGCCATCTCGCTGAACCGTTCCGCCAGAATGTGGCCCGCTCCCAACACGGCGTCCGCCGCGCTGGGAACCTGCCGGTCCGGATTGACGAAATCCGCCGCCCGCGCATCCAAATCAGCGCAACTTGCCGCCGCCTGCAGAATCTCCTCTGCCAAAGGCTCCAAACCGCGAGACCGCGCCGTGGTTGCCAGCGTTTGCTTCTTCGGCTTGTATGGCAGATACAGATCTTCCAGGCGCTTGGTCGTATTGGCCCCATGGATCTGACTAGCCAGCTCCTCGGTAAGGCGCCCTTGGGACTCGATCGAGCGCAGAATCGTCTGCTTGCGCTCGCCCAGCAAACGCATTTTCAGGAGTCGGGCCTGGATCTGACGAATCTGCTCGTCGTCCAACCCCCCCGTCTGATCCTTGCGATAGCGCGTGATGAACGGAACCGTGTTCCCCTCATCCAGGAGGTCCACGACCGATTGCACCTGCCGCAGTGGCACACCAAGCCCGCGAGCCAAATGCCGAAGATTGATGGTTACCAGTTCGCCCATGAATGGCCTTCACACGTCAGGTGTCAATCGACGCAACATATATGTGCACAGGCACTTAATGTTGGCGCATTGTAGCCGGCGCCTCTCGACTTGTCGAGGCTCCACAATTCCTCGCCCCCACCGACCGACCTCGCCAGCCCGTCCCGCAGCCAACGTCACTCCGTCGAACGGGGCTGTATCTCTGCTCTGGCCCAGAAAAACCGCATTTTCTGCCAAACAGATCAAACCCACAAGATACGTCCTGCCGATACAAGTGGAAGCGAGTCACCGCCTCAGTGCAGACGTGAATCGACTACTTCGGCACGGGCATGCCGGTCGCCGACACGGAAGTCTCCAGCCCAAAAGGAATGACGTGCCATGCAAGCACCCCATCTTCGCGTCTACTATGGCCCCCCGGAAGACGCCAGCGTCGCAGTATCCGAAACCGGAGAAGCACGCCAAACCGTCACCGTCCCGTTGGCCGAGGTCCTGCCCCTGCTGGCCGATGCCGTACGTTCCCAACGCACTTGGCTACGCGACTTCGAAGATGACGACATAACTATCTCGATGGACCTCTACGAAGTCATCCTCGCTTACCAACACTACCGTCGCCCCTCCGCTTAACCACTCCTGCACGGCGGTTGGCCTGTCTCGTCCAATCTCGGGCTCGGCACTACGCCGGGCCCGTTTTTTGCGCCCTTCGGCCAACCTCAACCCCCGCGCACCGCCTTCATGGCCTCCTCCCGCGTCGCGAACGTGCCCCATAGCGTGTCCAGCCGTGTCACCTGCAGCACTTCCTCACAGAACGGCTGCAGGTTGCACAACGCCATCGCTCCCTCACGCTGACGCAACCGTTTCCAAGCTCGCACCAGCAGCTCGATGAAGCTCGACCCGATCAAGGTCGTCTGCGAAAAATCCAGGACGAGCCAGGGCGGATCGGCGTGGGTTGCTTCTGCCAAAAGCAGCCCGCCAAAGTCCTCCAACTCCCGATCGTCCAGCGAATCGTAGCTTGGACCAAGCTCGATGATTGTCACACCGTTTTGTCGTGTCACGGAACCCATAGAAACTGAGTCTAGAAAAGCCTACGCGAAATGGCAACCAGTGGAGCCCGGCCAGTGCCGCATCTCTCGGGCGATGCTCCGTCCCCTCACCGCGTCAGGGGACCGCCCCTCCTTTCCTTGTGCCGAGGTGCACGTCCCGCGCCTATGGGTGCCCCATCACGCTCCCCGAACGCTCGATCTTCTGAACTTGTTGCCGGGCAATAGTTTCTGATGTCCGATTATACGGTCCCGAACCTTAGGCACCACGCAAAATCGCCCGTTTTGCCCAAAGGCGGCCGACCCTTGCGACTATAATGGAAGTTGCTTCTGCGGTTCTCTTCTCTGAGAGGTGTTTTGTGAGTGGCCCTCATTTTTCCAGCCAGGAACCACCGAAAGGACGTCACAAGCCCCGTACGTCGAGACCTTTTCCACACGGCACGAATGGCCGCGTTCTTGCCGACCGGGTCGACCACGCGATCCGATCCGCCGATCCGCAGCGCATCGCCGATCTCATCTCGAAGATCAGACAGTCGGCCGATCAGTTGGCCAGCGACGGCACCAGCCGCGGCGATCTGAAGATCCTCAGCCGCACGCTCCGCGAGCTGCGCTACGCGTTCAAAGTCTTCAGCCGCTATCGGTCGCGTCGTAAAGTGACCGTCTTCGGCTCGGCGCGAACGCCGCCCGAGGAGCCTGTGTACGAACAAGCCGTACGCTTCGGAAGAGCCATGGCCCGACACGGCTGGCTGATCGTCACCGGCGCCGGATCCGGCATCATGGAAGCCGGCCATGTCGGTGCCGGCCGCGAGAATGCGATGGGCCTGAACATCCTGCTCCCGTTTGAGCAGGTGGCAAACCCCATCGTGGCCGGCGATCCCAAACTCGTCCACATGAAGTACTTCTTCACGCGGAAGCTCATGTTCGTCAAGGAAAGCAATGCCATCTGTCTGCTTCCTGGTGGGTTTGGCACTCTCGATGAAGGACTCGAAGTCCTCACCCTCCTCCAGACCGGCAAACGCGATATGGTGCCCGTCGTCTTCCTCGACGAGCCCGGCGGTTCCTACTGGCACGACTTCCAGGAGTTCATCCTCCGCAACCTGCTTTCGCGACGACTGATCTGCCCGCAGGACATGCACCTGTACACCATCACCGACAACGCCGACCAGGCCGTGCAAGAGATCCTCGGCTTCTTCCGCGTCTATCACAGCATGCGCTACGTGAAGAATCAGTTGGTCTTCCGGCTCAACAATCCGCTGGACCCCGCGACCTTGGACCACATCAATTGCCAGTTCGCCGACATCCTCATCGACGGGCAGTTCATTCAGGGTGAGCCTCTGCCGGAAGAGAAGGACGAGCCCGACCTGGTCGAGCTGCCGCGTCTGGTCTTCCACTTCAATCGCCGCGACCTCGGCCGTCTGCGACAGCTAATCGATCAACTGAATCGCTCGGGTGACTCCGCAGCGCGCCTCGGACCCGCGACGCCCGCCGCTTGACGTTCATTCCTGCGGGGCGTCGTCTTCGCGCTCCGAACGTTCCGTCGACACCTGCTACTGCCGGCCGAACTCATGCACGGCGTCGATCAGCGCCACCACGTGCTCGACCGGCGTGTGTGGTAACACACCGTGGCCCAGATTGAAGATATGCCCCGGCCGGCCGGCCGTCTGCTGCAAGATTTCGCGAACTTGCCGGCGGATCTCACTCGGTGCGGCAAAGAGAACCATCGGATCCAGATTGCCCTGCACGGCTCGATCGTAACCAATAGCCCGCCAGGCGTCGTCCAGCCGCACGCGCCAATCCACGCCGATCACAGCGCCACCTGCCTCCGCCATCAATGGGAGCAGTGCTGGATTGCCCGTACCGAAGTGGATCAAGGGCACATCGGCCGGCAACGACTCGATGACCTGGCGTGTGTACGGCAAGACGTAACGGCGATAGTCGTCGGGCCCCAAGCACCCGACCCAACTGTCGAACAGTTGCACCGCCTGGGCGCCGGCCGCAATCTGGCCGCCAAGATAGCCCGACACCGCACGTCCCAGCCGGCTCATCAGCGCTTGCCAGGCTCCGCCATCGTTGTACATCATCGACTTCACGTACCGGTAGTTCCGGCTGGCGCCGCCTTCGATGGCGTAGCAGGCCAGCGTGAACGGAGCACCGGCGAAACCCAGAAGGGGCAATCGCTCGTCCAAGCCGGCCCGAGTTAGCCGCACGGTCTCCAGCACGAAATCCAACCGTTCCAGGCTAGCCAACTCCTGCACCCGGTCGACGTCGGCCGCCGTGCGAACTGGGTTATGGATCACGGGACCTTCGTTGGTCGCGTACTCCAGTTCGAGGCCCATCGGCTCCAGAATCGGCAGCAAATCTGCGAAGATGATCGCCGCATCTACTCCCAAACGCTCCACCGTCGCCAGCATCACCTCCGCCGACAACGAGGCATTCTTGCAAAGCTCCAGAAACGTATGCTTTGCGCGGATCGCTCGATACTCGGGCAGATAGCGCCCCGCTTGACGCATCAGCCAGACGGGCACCCGCTCGACCGGCTGGCAGCGGGCCGCCCGCAGCAGCAGGCTCTCCTCCCATGGTCGGTGCGGCACGGAAGAGTCAATCGACATCAGACGACAAGGTTCCCAAACAAGGTCCCGCAGTTCCCCGTAATCCTACCGTACGCACCGTGCCGGAGCAACGACATCGCTCCCCACTCGCCTCATGGCAATGGCTCTTGAAGGCTCGCCTGGCAATACTCTCTTCTCAAGCCACCAAGAAAAGCAAGCAGGCCCGCCCGGACACACGTTCCAGGCAGGCCTGCGGTTCTAACTCTTACAGGCGGCTATCGTCGCTCAGCTCGCACGGAAGAGGTCTTGGCTCCGCATCAGCGAGGCCGAGGGATCACTCTTCGGAGGAGGCAGAGGAGCGGCCTTTTCAGCCGGAGCCTTTGCAGGGGCCGTCGGGGCGGCACCGCAGCCAACACAGGCAGCCTCGCAGCAGGCCGGAGCTTCGCAGCAGGTCGCGCAGGTGCCACAGCTGCAGCCGCAGCCGAACAACGCGTCCAGCACGCCGTGCACGCGGCACTTCACACCGTCCAGAATCGGAAAGCTGGGACGGCAGCGCGGCTCACAGCTCGGTTCGCAGCAAGCCGGGGCACAGGCCTTCTCACAGCAGGCCGGAGCACAAGCCTTCTCGCAACAGGCCGGGGCACATGCTTTCTCGCAGCACTTGCGGGCAAGCAGCGGACGGCACGGCTTGACACACGGCTCGCACGCCTTCGCGCAGCAAGCTGGCTCAGGTGCACAGCACTTGGCCGGTTCGCAGCAGACGGGCTCACAGCACGGTCCGCAGCGATGGCACGCAAACAGGTCCCGGAGACCGGCAAACAAATCGCACCGCGGGCCGCAGCAGCACGGCTGCGAGCAGCATTGCTCGCAAGCAGGTGCACAAGCCGGCGTCTCACATGCCTTTACGCCACAGCCACCACAGTAGCCTTGGGCGCACAAGGCCACGCTCAGTACGAGCGCTCCAACGATCATCTTGGCATTCATCGAGCAAACTCTCCTTTACAGTGAACTGGGGCGGCTTGTTTCCCAATTTAACGACCACAAACCAAAGCACCACACACGGCCGATGCGCGATGCATCTCGCCCTTGGTGGGCGGGTTCTCCCATGGGATAGAACCGACTCAGGCGTGGTCTGTAGTCGCGGGTGGGATCTCTACTGGGTCAGCACCCGCAGTTCGCACAGCTTCGCGTCAGGGCCGTCGAGCCACTCCATGGCTCGATACGAACCGATTCGGTGAACCTGGCGCACCCTTGAACATGCCACCTCGGCACGCTGATCGTTTCAAGGGTCAGATTCGGTATCGGCACCCTTGCGCAAGCCCCTTGAATACGCGGAAGTAATTTTCAGCAAAAGCTTTACCTCTCTTGTTGCGCAAACATTGTCGCAAGAGTAGACCCGGAAAAGTTTGACGATTGTGAGGCCTGCCGACCGCCGATCCACACCCCTCCGCACTGCCTAACCGGAAAAAAGTCCGTAACCTTCATTGGTATTTTGCGCCACCGATTCCGGTTGACTTCGGCCACGCACACAGCCGTATTGCCAGCGGCCAAGCCACAACATCGAACCTACAAACGCCTTCGAGGGGAGACATCTGCACCCTTATGGGCTGCCCGCTGCCTCCAACGCCCCACCGGCGATCGCCGCACTCCTACGGCAATCTCATATTTGGCTCACCACTTTCGCTTCTGTTACAATCAAGACCGCGATTGAGCGAAACACCTTCGCCAAACGGCCTTTCCAGCGATGGAGACCGGCTCTCGTAGTCTCCCTTGATAACCCCGCCAAACGCCCATTGCCATGGATCAGAGACCCAAGACCTATCGAGTCGTCGATTTCGAGCGGCTCCCCGCTATTCCATGCCCGTGCGGTGTTGCCTATCGAGCATTCACCGACGTTGCCGACTACCCTGCCACGCTTCACCGCACCGAAGTCCAGGGTGAGGCGAAACCTCACTACCATCGCACCCTCACTGAGACGTACTACGTGCTCCAGTGCGAACCCGGCGCCCAACTTCAGTTGGACGACGAGCTCATCCCGCTCAAACCCGGGATCTGTATCCTCATACCCCCTGGAGTCGTGCATCGGGCCATCGGCCGCATGACACTGCTGAACTTCGTCATTCCCAAGTTCGATCCGGCCGACGAGGTGTTGGCCTGATCCGGCCGCCCGATGGCGAAAGGGTTCACTCGATGCACTTCAGCACGCGGCTCATCCTTGGTATTGCCCTTGTTGTGTTACTCACCCGGCTCGCCGACGGCAGTGAGCCCCTCGCAAAGACGACCTGCTGGCCTCAATGGGGGTGCACCGGCGAACGCAACAACGCCGCGCCGAACGGACGACTGCCGGTGGAGTGGAATGTCGGCCAATTCGATTTCCAGACTGGCCGCTGGCTCGGCGGCGACGTGAAGAACGTCCTCTGGGTCGCCAAGCTGGGAACGGAAAGCTACGGCAGCCCCGTAATCGCTGCCGGCAAGGTATTCTGTGCCACCAACAATGGCGCCGCCTATCTGCCCCGCTATCCGGCCACCGTCGACCTTGGCTGCCTCCTCTGCTTCCGGCAAACCGACGGCCGATTTCTTTGGCAACACTCCAGCGAGAAACTCCAGGCCGGCCGCGATCTCGATTGGCCCAAGCAGGGCATCTGCTCCACGCCGCTCGTAGAAGGCAATCGGCTCTGGGTTGTCACCAACCGCGCTGAGGTCCTCTGCCTCGACACCGATGGCTTCCAAGACGGCGAAAACGACGGTCCCTTCCAAGACGAGCCCTCGACCGACGGGGCCGAGTCCGATGTCGTCTGGCGTTTCGACATGATGCGCCAGCTACACACCGTGCAACACAACATGGCCAGTTGTTCGGTCACTGCGGCCGGTGATCTACTCCTCGTGGCAACCTCCAACGGCGTCGACGCCGGCCACCAGCGTGTCGCCGCCCCACAAGCCCCCAGCTTTCTGGCGCTCAACAAGCAAACGGGCCAACTCATTTGGGCCGACAACGCACCGGGCGAGAACATCCTTCACGGGCAATGGGGATCGCCCGCCTTCGCCGTGCTAGGTGGCACGCCACAGGCACTTTTCCCAGGCGGCGACGGCTGGCTGTACAGTTATCTCGCCGAACCGACTGAGGACGGCAAACCGCAGCTCCTCTGGAAATTCGACTGCAATCCCAAGTCGTCCGTTTGGAAGAACGGTGGCCAGGGCGATCGCAACAGCCTGGTCGCCACCCCCGTCATCCACGACGGACTGGTCTACCTGGCTACCGGCGAGGATCCCGAGTCGGGCGACGGTCAGGGCGATCTCTGGTGCATCGATCCAACGCGCCGCGGCGACGTCAGCGCGGAGCTCGTGGTCAATACCGCCGGCCAACCGGTACCGCCCCGGCGAATCTCCGCCGTTGATGCCAATGCGCGCGAACGGGTCGTCGCCAACCCCAACTCGGCCGCCGTTTGGCACTATCGCGGCCGGGAGGTCGAGCAAGGCGCCGAGCGTGACTTCGACGAAATGATGCACCGGACGCTCAGCCTCGCCGCTATTGCCGACGGACTGCTGGTGATTCCTGACTTCGCCGGTCTCGTCCACTGCCTCGACGCCAAGACGGGCAAGCAGCACTGGACCCACGACATGATGGCCGCCGTGTGGGGATCTCCGCTGCTGGCCGACGGCAAAATCTACCTCGGCAACGAGAATGGCGACGTCGTCGTCTTCGACCTCGCGCCCAAGCTCAATGTGCTGGCTCAGAACGCCATGGGCGACGCCGTCTACAGTTCGCCCGCAGTCGTGGACCGCACCCTATACATCGCCACGCGCAGCCACCTCTTTGCCATTGCCGAAGGCGCCAAGCCCATCAACGCTCCGCAGTCAAAGCCCAAGCAGTAAGCAGTGCAGACCAGCCCGTCGGCTGCCGGCAACGAGCAAACGGCCAACGCCGATCCACATCTAGCCGGCCCGATTGCTCCGTCAGCCTACGATCGTTCCTTCGATCGGACTGCTGGCCGTAGCGTAGAGCTTCCGCGGAATCCGACCCGACTGGAATGCCAGCCGTCCCGACTCGCATGCCAATCGCATCGCCCGCGCCATCCGCAGCGGATCCTTTGCATGCGCGATGCCCGTATTCAGAAGGACTCCGTCGACTCCCAACTCCATGGCCATGCTCACGTCGCTTGCCGTTCCCACACCCGCGTCGACGATCACCGGGTAATTCGGATCTCCGTCCTTCAGGTACTCCAGGCAGATGCGAATGGCGTTGGGATTCAGAATACCCTGGCCCGAGCCGATCGGACTCCCGGCCGGCATGACACTCGTGGCACCCGCCTCTTTCAAACGCCGCGCGACGATCGGATCGTCCGTCGAGTACACCAACACCTGGAAACCGTCGCTCACCAACTTCTCGGTGGCCTCCAGCGTAGCGATCGGGTCCGGCAGTAGGGTCTTCTTGTCGCCCAGCACTTCCAGCTTGACCCAGTCCGCTCCCGGATTCTCCAACTGTGAAAGGAGCTCCCGGCCAAGCCTCGCCACGCGCACCGCGTCGTCAGCCGAAAAGCACCCGGCCGTGTTGGGCAGAATCGTGTACCGCTTCGTGTCGATGAAGTCCAGCAGGTTCTTCCCCTCCGCGTCCACCAGGCGTTCGCGGCGAACGGCCACGGTGATGCATTCGGTGCCGGCGATATCCAACGCCTCGCTCATCAGGGCGTAGCTCGAATACTTGCCTGTCCCGACGATGAGACGACTGGTGAAACGATGCGATCCGATTTCCAACGGTGCATCGGCGGCAGGTCCACTGACCATCTGCTTATCCTCCTCCCACGAGCGTAACAATCTCCACGCGATCACCCGGCGACAACGTATGTCCCTCGTGTTGCTTTCGGGGCACGAGCTCGCGATTCACCTCGACGGCCACGTAACGGCCCGCCAGACCCAGTTCCTCAAGCAACTGGGCCACGGTCGTTCCTTCGGGCACGGTGCGTGTGTTACCGTTGACGGTGATTTCCACGGCTGTGTACTTCGCCTAACCAGGGTGCCGCAAAGCCTGCATTCTAGATCTGAGCGTCGCAAAGAGAAAGTGGCGAACCGCCACGGCGACAGATCTTGCCTAGCGCGCCTGTCCGGCCGCCCGATTCTGCCGCGAAACGACCAACAATCGGCCGTTTCACGTCCACCTAGGGCTGAGGACGCTTGACGGCCGTACTGAACTGGTCGTACGCCCAAAGAATCAGCTTCCCGCCCGACGCTCGGTTGGCCGAGTGGTCTTCAGCCGACCAGGGCACAGCGTACGCGAGCACCACGCCCGTGTTCGTCTCGGCAACGTAAATCAACGACCGCCCAGGCCGCTGGCGTCCCCCCGACCCCCGCCGCAGATCCGCCACTCCGGTAACCAGCAGGTAATTCGGCGTTTGCGGCAACTGGATCTCGGTGCCCATCGAGGCGTTTCGGGGCCGTCGCGCACCGGGCTCTCGTGTGCCCGAATTCAGATAGCCGATCACCCCAGTCAGGTCGGCATTGATGTTCGTTTCGTAGCGCGCCTGGAAGCCGGTCGTCTGGTTCGAAACGACGGCCACTCGCAGAGCGCCCGTCAGAAAATCCAGAAAGCACACTGCCTCGCATTCGTCGTCGACGTACCCCGTGGCCAACGCAAAATTTTGCGCGCGATCGGTGGCCGTTGCGTGCAACGGGCTATCCGGCCACAACCCGCCAATCAGCAACCCCACCACCAAGCCAACCGCCAGCCCGATCGACCAACGGTATCTTCGGAGACAGACCATCCTGAGTCCTCCACCCAACAAATCCCTTCACCCGGGCAAAAGCTCGCCACTCGTACTGCCGCCCGCGCCCAATCCGTTCGCCGGTTACTCTTCCCAGAAGTGGCCAGATCGAAGCGAAGCAATCGATCGCGACGAGCCCCACCAGCGACGACTGCGCACAACCTCGCTCGTGCCTCCCGGCACACAACCACAATTCGCGCACTTCCACGACAGAAACTTGTGACCACTAATTGGTATGTTACCGACTCTTCGCCCCTAGTTCCAGGCGAATGCGATAGCATCTCGTGGCAAGGCCGCCCGACCGAACACCAACCCGAAAGTGGGGAAAACCGCTCGCGCCGAGCGATCCACCAAACTTCCCCAACTCGCGCCGCCGCTTTGCCCATTTGGCAATCCACCACGCGCCGACCAGTCTTGCCGCTCAGCAGCCGCCGAACCAAACCGTTGGTCGCGCCCCTTGCAAATGCCCGGAAATCGATCTATAACCGCCCACCGTAGGACAAAGCAGTCACCTCGGGTATTCCCTGATTTCGAAGGAGTGCCGCATGCAGAGCATCAACGTGGCCCTGATTGGACAAGGGTTCATGGGCCGTTCCCATTCGAACGCCTGGGGCCAGGTCAACAAGTTCTTCAAACCGCCCATCAAATCCGTCATGCACTCGGTTTTCGGGCAACCCGAAGAGAACCCGCAAGCGTTCGCCGACAACTGGGGCTGGCAGAATGCTTCCACCGACTGGCAGAAGCTAGTCAGTTCGCCCGAGATCGGTTTGGTCGATGTCGTCACCCCCAATTACATGCATGCCCCCGTCGCTCAAGCAGCGATCGAGGCCGGCAAGCACTGTTCTTGTGAGAAGCCCATCGCCGGCACCCTCAGCGACGCCCGCCAAATGGTGCACGCCGCCAAGAGCAAGGGCGTTAAGACATTCGTGTGGTTCAACTACCGCCGTTGCCCGGCCGTCTCGCTCGCGCATCGCCTCGTCAAAGATGGCACCCTCGGCGAAATTCGCCATGTTCGTGCCGTCTATCTCCAGGACTGGGCCGGCGACGACGTGCCGCTGCTCTGGCGGTTCGACAAGAACCTGGCCGGATCCGGGGCCCACGGCGACCTCAACGCCCACATCATCGACATGACCCGTTTCGTCACCGGCCAGGAGATCGTCGAAATCGCCGGCGCCATCGCCGAAACGTTCGTCAAGCAGCGCAAGATCGTCACCGGAACGGCAGCCGGTGGCATCGCGGCAGGCATGGAAGGCGCCCAGCAGATGGGCCAGGTCACCGTCGACGATACCGTCCTCTTCCTCGCCCGGTTCTCCGGCGGCGCCGTGGCCAGCTTCGAGGCCGCACGCCAAGCGACCGGTAACCAGAACCGCAACGGCTTTGAAATCAACGGTACCAAGGGCTCCGTCAAGTTCGATTTCGAGCGCATGAACGAGCTGGAATACTACGACGCCACTCGCCCGAGAGCCGTCCAAGGGTGGACCACCATCATGTGCACCCACGGCGGCGATCATCCCTACGTGGCCAACTGGTGGCCCGATGCCCATATCATCGGCTACGAGCACGGCTTCACCAACCAGGCCTACGACATCCTCAAGGTGATCGCCGGCGAGGAACCCACGGTTCCCATCCCCGACTTCGAAGACGCCTACCAGACCCAGCGCGTCCTCGAAGCCTCGATGTTGTCCGCCGCCGAACGCCGCCCCGTCAAGTTGGACGAGGTGAAGTAGGTTCCGCCGAAAGCATATTGCGTCGCGACGTGGGGCGCCATGGGCATACGGAGGCCGTCCATGGCGCCCACACTCTTTTACCCCCGGGCAGGGGTGAACCCGCGGCGAAGATCGCCTATAATTACGCAATGGTGGCCATGTGCCCTCACGTCGCCGGCGCAGATCCACCGGTCGTAGTTTCTTCCGTGGGCGGAGATTTGCACTCCGCGCCCAGCCGTCGAAGGATTGCTTCACGTGTTTCGTCGCTTCCTTCTCCTGACCGCAGTGCTGCCGTTTGTCGAGCTGGCTTTGCTCGTGTGGATCGCCAGCCACACTAGCGCAATGTTCGCCATGATGCTTATCCTCGTTCCAACGGCGTGCGGCCTGGCCCTCACTCGCTACCAAGGCCTGTGGGCGTGGCGGCAGGTGCAAGCACGCGTTCAGCAGGGCGAAGCCCCCGCCAGCGCGCTGTTGGACGGACTGATGATCTGGATCGCCGGCATCCTACTCATCATCCCCGGAGTCCTGACCGACCTCGTCGGACTGCTCCTGCTGATTCCTCCCCTGCGGCGACTCCTCCGAGACTACATCCAGCGACGCATTCGTGCCAGGCTTCACGTGGTCTCGCCGTCTTTCGACGCGCACCGGCCGACCGGCGATGCGACCGATCACGACCGCATTATCGATGTCCGTGTGATCGGCGTCGATTCGGAAGAAGCGCAACCCAAGCAAGAGAAATAGTCGATGTCGTCTACCGTCGATCAGTCCGCTTCCGTCCCGCTGGCGCTGCAACCCTACAAGTTGCTGGAAAACGAAGAGCTCACACGCCGCATTCAGGCCGTCCGCGATCAGATGGGCTCTCGCCTGTTGATCCTGGGGCACCACTACCAGCAGGACGAAGTGATCGCCCTGTCTGACCTCCGCGGCGACAGCTACCAACTCAGCGCGCTGGCCGCCCAGGACGAGCAGTGCCGGGCAATTGCCTTCTGCGGCGTTCATTTCATGGCCGAAACCGCCGATATCCTCGCCAACCGGCCCGAGCAACTTGCAGCTCGCAACGGCCAGCGCGTCACGGTGCTCCTGCCCGATCTGGCTGCCGGCTGTTCCATGGCCGACATGGCGGAAATCGACCAGGTCGAGGACTGCTGGGAGCAGTTGGGCGAAGTGATCGACGTTGGAGACCTCATGCCGGTCACCTACGTCAACTCCGCCGCCGCGCTAAAGGCCTTCTGCGGACGCCGCGGCGGCATCGTCTGCACCTCGGCCAACGCCCGCGCCGTGCTCGAGTGGTCCTTCGCGCGCCGCCGCCGCGTGCTCTTCTTCCCCGATCAGCATCTCGGTCGCAACACGGCCCTGGCCATGGGCGTTCCTGCCGACGAGATGCCCGTCTGGGATCCGCACCAGTCCGAGCTCGGCGGCAACACGACGGACGCCCTCGTTCGCAGCCGCGTCATCCTCTGGCGAGGCCACTGCAGCGTCCACCAGATGTTCCTTCCCGAACACGTCGATCAGTTCCGTCGCGAGTATCCCGGGATCAAGATCCTCGTGCATCCCGAATGCATGCGGGAAGTGGTCGACCGCGCCGACGTGATCGGGTCAACGGGAAAGATCATCAAAGTCGTCGAGGAATCGCCTCCCGGAACCCGCTGGGCGATCGGAACCGAACTCCACCTGGTCAACCGGCTGAAACACCAGCACCCCGAGCAAGAGATTCACTTCCTCTCGCCGATCGTCTGCATGTGCGCCACCATGTACCGGATCGATCTGCCCCACCTCTGCTGGACCCTGGAGAACCTCGCCGCCGGAACGCCTGTGAACGTCATCCGGGTCGACGACGAGACCGCGCGCTACGCCCTCGAAGCACTGCGTCGAATGCTGGAGGTCAAGTGACGCCTATTTCGGCGGCGTCCAACGCGGCGCTTCTTCCAGCGCTGGGTTGGCATCCGCTTCTAGCGGGATTCTCTCGCCGTTGGGAAGCCGGACCTGCAGCGTTGTCAGGCCCCACTGGCCCGCGATCCGTTGCGCGTGAGCTTCGACCGCCGCGCGCCCTTTCGGACCGGCGATTTCAAAGTTCAGCACCGCGTTGCCGCTTCCATTCTTGACGTTGAGTGTACCCGAAGGAAGCCACGTCGCCTCCTTGACCGGCTCTCCCAGTTGCTCGATCACCTTCGGGTTCGTGCGAACCTGCTCCAAGGCCATACGGTAAGGTTCGCTGCTCTTCATCGCTAGCACGGTCCCGCCGAAAATCCCGGCACAGCAACCGATCGACAACAGAACCATCACTAGGCATCCACTGGGGACTGCCCACTTCCAATTGCGCGAAAACCATCCGCGTCGTGGCGGCTGTACGACTTCCGCCGAAACAACGTTCTCTTCCATGGAGCTTCCCTTATCCAACGCGGCCGGCGGTCAGGGAACACAATCCTGTGACTCCCTCTTCCTTCTTCCACCGGCCACTAGAGCGCATTTCACGTTAGTGTAACTTGCACGTCGCTTGCCGAACTGTAGAACCACACCGCCGCGAACGCTACAGTCAGGTGCGACTCGCACCCGTTGCTAGTCCCCTGGCTTGTCGACGATCTTCAGGCAATCCAGCCCGATGTCGTACCAGCCGCGGTCGGCGTCGCTGTCGAACTGGACCAGAGCGCGGCCGCTAAAGTTGATCGTCTTGATCTGTCCCACCATGCCCTCGAACCGCGCCAACTCCGCCCGCGACGTGTCTGCAACCACGTATCGGTCGGTGTACTGCTGTCTCAGAGCTTCGATCGCATCGGTCTGCATTACCCTTGTCCCACTTTCCATCGCAGATAAGCGTCGAGGAACCCCTGGATGTTGCCGTCCAGGACGCTGTGAAAGCTCCCCACCAGGTACCCCGTCCGCGCGTCCTTCACACGCTGATCGGGATGGAGAAAATAGTTGCGGATCTGCGACCCGAAACCCACCTTCGGCATCTTGTCGTACTTGGCGGCCTGCTCGGTTTCCCGTTTCTCTTCTTCGATCCTCGCCAGCCGCGACCGCAACATCTTCATCGCCGTCGCCCGATTCTTGTGCTGGCTGCGTTCCGCCTGGCAGTGGACCACGATCCCCGTTGGAATGTGGCGCATTCGGATAGCGCTCGAAGTCTTGTTCACATGCTGCCCGCCGGGACCGCTCGAGCGAATGGCCTGCTCTTCGAGATCCTCGTCCCGAATCTCGATCTCCACGCTCTCGTTCACTTCCGGCGCGATGTCCACTGCCGCGAAGCTCGTCTGGCGCTTGCCTTCGGCATTGAACGGACTGATCCGCACCAGCCGGTGCATGCCCGATTCGCCCTTCAGATATCCGTACGCCATCGGGCCGCGTATGGCGATCGACGCGCTGGCGATCCCCGCCTCCTCGTTGTCCTGCCGGTCGAGCAATTCCACTTCGTAGTCGTTCTGCTCGGCCCAGTTGATATACATTCGCAGCAACATCTCCGCCCAATCGTTGGCATCGATGCCGCCGTCGCGCGCGTTGATGGTCAGGATGGCCCCATTGCCGTCCAGCGGGCCGTTCAGCAGGGCCTTCAGCGCCAACTCTTCCAGAAGCCCTTCCAGCCGCTCGATTTCTCCAGGGATCTCGGCCTCGAAGCTCGCGTCCTCTTCGGCCATCTCCATCATGGCCGCCAGATCGTCGGACCCTTTGATGACCTCATCCAGCGGCTTCAGCACCGTCTTAAGCGACTTCAACTCGCCGACGACCTCTCGGGCGGCCTCCTGGTTGTTCCAGAAGTCCGGCGCCGCCATGCGCTGCTCGATCTCCGCGATCTTGGCCTTCTTGGTTTCGTAGTCAAAGAGAGTCTCGTAGCTGGAGGATGCGCTGCTGGATCGCCTCGGCCCGATCGATGAATTCCCGCTCCATATACACTCCCCGTCCGTATTAGGGGGACCATCCTCCTCTCTGCAGCAACTCGCCGTCACTGCCAGAAACAAGGCCAGGTCGCCTTCCGGAATGCAATATTATATTGCTTTCCC
This sequence comes from Thermoguttaceae bacterium, assembly GCA_963674835.2. Taxonomy (GTDB): domain Bacteria; phylum Planctomycetota; class Planctomycetia; order Pirellulales; family Thermoguttaceae. Next base: position 2,298,810 of record CAXXKC010000003.1, on the reverse strand, counting down.
GCCAGGCTGAAAGCCGAGCTATCGCGGCAAATGGTGGCGCAATCCCCACCGGCGCACGCTCAAACGCCGCTCCCGAACCCGCTCGATCCCCGCTGCCATCCGAGTCCCGGCCGTCAGTCGGCCTTCTTCTCGGGATACGGATTGAACGGCAGCGTATTGGCAGCAACCATCTGCTGCTTCTTGTCGTCCCAGGCCATCATCTGGCCCGTGCGCCACGACTCGTTCGCCATGCACACGGCCGCCACGCCCGCCAGGCCCAGATCGACCGGGCAGTTCAGCGGCTCGCCATTGCGCAGATGGTTCTGCAGGTTCGTATGGTGCAGATGAATGTCCTCGGCACCCGTCTTCTTGTGCTCGGCGAGCACCTTGCCGTCCTTGTCTTTGGCCACCCAGCCCGTCGGCGTGAAGTAGAGCGTGCCGCGATAGCCGCGAATCAGATGGTCGATCCCCACGCGATTGCTCATCGTGCCCAGCACGTAGACCGTCATGCCCCGCGGATACTCGCAGATCATCTCGAAATTGTCGGGCAGATCCCTGCCGTCCGGCCACTGCCAAATGCCGCCCATGCCGACCACGCGCCGCGGGAACAACAAATCGCACGCCTTCATGATCCGCGTAATGCGGTGAATGAAGAGGTCCGTGCAGATGCCGCCCGAATAGGCCGCGTAGTTTCGCCACTCGAAGTAATGATGCGGATTCCACGCAATCTTCGGCGCTCCGCCCAACCACGTGTCCCAATCGAGATCTTCCGGCTTGGGCGTGCTGTCGGTGATGTCCGGGTTCCGCCATGGCCCCTCCTTGTCGTAGCGGCGAACATACTCGATCTGCGCCTGCACGACCTGTCCGATCACTCCGTCGCGGATCGCCTTGGCCGCCGACGAATAGCTGTCGTCCGACATGCTCTGCACGCCGATCTGCACGGGAAGCTTGGTTTCTTTCTGCTTCTTTCGCACTGCCAGCGACTCCGGCAGCGTGTGCGTCATCGGCTTCTCGCAGTACGCGGCTTTCCCGGCATCCAACGCATCGAGCAACACCTGCGCGTGCCAGTGCTCCGGTGTGGCGATCGTCACGTAGTCGATGTCCTTGATGTCCAACACCTTGCGATAATGCCCGAACGACTTCGGCGCACCCACCGTCTTCGCTCCGTCTTCGGCTCGCTTCATCCAGCAATCCGCCACGGCCACCGGCTCGAGATTGTTCGGCTTGACTAGGCTGTGAATCGCCTTCAGGTGGCCGCTCCCCATGCCTCCCACACCGATGAACCCGATGCGGATGCGGTCATTCGCCCCAATGATTCTGCCATAGCTGCTGGCGGACCACGCCATGGCTGCTGCCGCGGCACCGGCGGCGCCCAAGAAGGTACGACGGGAGACGGAGCGGGAGGTAGACATACGGCAGACTCCTATGCAAGACGCGGACGAAAGGCAAGAAATCGTAGGCGGGCTCCCGTCCAGCGGACGAGCCGGTCTATGGCCTGGACACAAAATGCCATCCTAGTTTCCGCATATAGGCCGGTCAACCGTGCCCCCATTCCGATCCTCCACCGACGATGTCCGTCGAACCCCAACACCAAGTACGTCCCACGCACACCCCTCGCACACTTGCGTCCACCGCGGCCGAGAACGAGAGCGGGTGGTGTTCCCCTTCTTGCTGCAGAACTCTCCATCCAATGCTCGGCACTGCACCTCGAATGTCACGGACCGCCCGACGCCTGCCGCCCACGCTACTCCTTACCCTTCATCGCCTACCCCCCGACGCGATCGCCCCCACCCGCCCTCGATCGACGCTCCAGCACAAATGCATTCATCCTAGTGGCCAGATCCGAGCGACAGTTGGCACCCTCGTGCCAACCTTTCCCACTTCTGGCGGAAAATCGGGCGCGATTTCCACCCGATGGAGTGGATTCTTCGCCGCGGCGCTCGCAAAAGCGTGAAAATCTTGGTCGAAAACCACCAGGCGCGGGGGTGCATCCGATGGCTTCCCTGAATATCATTGAAAGCTTCCAGTCCGATTCGGCCGGCCGTGAACAGCGTAACCCGTTGCCGCGTATTGAAAAGGTTGCTGTTCGGCAATCGATTTTCGGAAGCTTTCGATGTCGAATTACAACCTTAGAGTGACGATAATAGTAGCATTGCCCTCCAACGCACTACCGCTTTAGAGGGGCAGTTTGCGTCCGGCGGTAGCTCCTGTGCCTTGTTTTTTCCCCATCGGGCCAGCAGCCTGGAAACCAGACTGCTCGGACTGAGAAACCCATCCGGCCACAAAATGCCGACGTGTGGTTGGGAGGGCTCTGGGGACCGTCCTCGTGGGTTCGGGGTCGTGTCGTCGAAGTGCGCCGTTGGCACCTCGACAACACACCACGGCAGCGCCGGGGACCGGACCCGACACAGTGACTTCGATGACAGACAAACGCGGATTCCACCTCACAACGAATCCGCGATCTTAGCGAATAAAGGCGAGAAGGAAGAGGCGTCCGATGAAGGCAGGGACGATCGTGAACGAGTATCAACTGGATTCCGTCCAAACCTACCTGGCTCAAATCTCCCGGCTCCCGTTGATGAGCCGCCAGGAGGAACTCGATGCTGCGAAAAGCATCGTGGCCACCCGTACGCGCTATCGGCGCACCGTGCTGGCCAACGACCGCATCCTCCGAGCGGTCGTGCAGCGTTTCAACGACATCTGCGACGGCAAAGTCAACCTCAGCCGAACCGTCGAAGTCTCGATGGGCGACAACGAGGAGAAAGCACGCGTCATGGAGTTGCTGAAGGTCAACCTTCCGCTCGTCCAGGGCCTGCTTCAGCAGAACAGGAAAGACTTCGCCCGCGTCAACGACGGCTCTCAGCGAGCAGAGACCCGCCACCGGGCTTGGCGACGAATACTGAGCCGGCGCCGCCAGGCGGTCGAACTGGTCGAGCAGATCCGGCCGCAGATGGCCCCGCTCCAGTCGGTGATCGAGGAAGTTCGCAACGTTTCGCGGCAAATGCAGGGCCTCCTTCGCCGGCTCAACGACGTCCCAGCCGGCGATGAGGAATCGGCCTCCCGAATCGGCATGCGACTCGAACGGCTGGCCGCGTCGGTCCTGGAGAGCCCCTCCACGCTGCAGCATCGAGTCCGCCGAATGGCGCAGCATCAGGTGCAGTACGAATCCGCCCGCCAGCGGCTTTGCGCCGCCAACCTCCGCTTGGTCGTTTCCATCGCCAAGAAATATCGCAACCGCGGCATGAACTTCCTCGACCTCATCCAGGAGGGCAATACGGGCTTGATGAGGGCCGTCGACAAGTTCGAGCACGAGCGGGGCCACAAGTTCTGCACCTACGCCACGTGGTGGATCCGCCAGGCGATCACTCGGGCCATCAGCGACCAGAGCCGCACCATCCGCGTGCCGGCCGGCGTCGCCCAGAAAGTCGGCCGTATGTGGGATGCCACGGACCGCGTAACCCGAGGACATGAGGGAGAGCTCAGCCTCGAAGAAATCTCCGAGGCGGTCGGCATCACGACCGACGATCTGCATCGGGCGATGAAACTGCGCTATCAGCCCTTTTCGCTCGACCAGCCCGTCAGCAACCGTGATGAAACCACGCGCGGTGAGTGGCTGCCCGACCACCGCGAGGCCGATCCCGTTCAGGAGATCGACGACCATCTGCTCAAGTCTCGCATGGAGGAAGCTTTGAGCGTCTTGAGCTGGCGCGAACGCGAGGTGCTCAAGCTCCGCTACGGCCTCGGCGATGGCCACTCGTATACCTTGGACGATGTCGGCAAGATCTTCTGCGTCACCCGTGAGCGAATCCGCCAGATCGAGGCCAAGGCGATTCTCAAACTCAAGCAGTCCGAGCATTCCCACAAACTGCTTAGCTTCGTCGGTGGCATGACGGCGCAGTCGCTGGAAAACGCCGGCGTCGGCTGACGACACCCCGCGACGCAACCCGGCCAGCCTGTCGCCCTCTGTCGACAGCATGGCGGCGTCCTCTTGCGTTTCCGCTACGGCAGAACGAGGGTTTGTTCCAGACTCCGCGAGCCACACCGAGATGGGCGGGGGACGGTCCATCCAGTTCCTCGGCGGAATCTCCGAAATCGTGCTCGGAATCCTGACGCTGGGGCCACTGTCAAGCCCATTCTTGCCCAGTGCCGGAGCCATCCTTCCGCATCAGCTACCGATCGGAGAATTCCCAGATCACATACAGGGAGCTCACGTCAGGGCATATCCCGCCTCACAGCCGCCACCGCTACACAAGGCCTGCACATTGGCTGGGATGTCGAGCACCGATATAATCCACTTCTGGAACCTGGCGACGCCGGCGAACCCAAGCGACAGCTCCCAGCGACATTGCCGCCGGCCTCCCGTTTCACCGTGACCGTTGCGCAGTGGCAAGTGGCACATCTGGGCATCGTCGGTACAACGAAATCGTAGGCCGTCTTTGTCGAGTCCCTCACAACCCTTACGCCATCGAGGCACGCGCGTGGCTGGCATACTCATCGTTGACGACCACCCCATCGTTCGGGTCGGCTATGCCAGACTGATTAACCGGCACGAAGGCCTGTCGGTCTGCGGAGAGGCCGCCGATGCCGAAGAAGCCCTCCGCATGGTTCAGGCGACCGATCCCGACTTGGCCGTCATCGACCTTATGTTGAAGGAAGGCAACGGACTGGATCTAGTGCGCCAGATCAAGGCGATTCGGCCGCAAATGAAGATGCTCATTGTTTCCGCCCAGGACGAATCGCTCTTCGCCGAGCGCAGCCTGCGGGCCGGCGCCATGGGATACGTGAACAAAGAGCAGGCGACCGATCAGTTGATCGATGCCATCATTCGCGTGCTCCGCGGTGAGGTCTATCTCAGCGGTGCTTCGGCCAGCCGCGTCATGCACCACCGGGCCGTAGAATCCAAGTGCAACATCCAACAGTCGCCGATCGCCACGCTGTCGGACCGCGAGATGGAGGTGTTTCAGCTCATCGGTCGGGGATACACCACTCGTAGCATTGCCGAGTACATCGGCATCAGTCGCAAGACGGTCGAGAACTATCGAGAGAACATTAAGAAGAAGCTGGATCTTCACAATAGCGCCGAACTCATTCGAGCCGCCGTCCAGTTTGCCCTCGATACCCCCTGAGCAACCGCTCAACGCATTCGCAACGATGGCCAAGCACTCGGTGCTCGATTTGCCTCAAGGGTTCCGTCCCGCAAGCCAGCCATCCCGAGACCGCCTGACCTGCCGCAACCGAGCAACGACGCCCGCCTTTCAATCACCGCGGGAACAGGCTTTGCAGGAATATCCTCGAAGTGACTCTGCGGCACGTGCAAACACTTCTCGCGAGAGGGACCCCGTTGATGACCGGACCAAAATAGGATAGCAATCACTCTTCGACCGTGTGGCTCGTCGAGGCGGGCAAGCACGCAGGACACAGGCCTCTCGGCCGCGGTGGTCCGTCGCCGCCTTCTCGCACACTATGTAGGATGGGGTAATTATCCCACTGGAGACCCTAGCCGATGACTCAGAACAACTCGACGGGTGCTGCCCTAGACATCCTCGAACGGGGCAATATCTTCCTCTTCTACACGCCCAAGCAGGGCATCGAAAAGCTCGACACCCTCGAAGATGTCGAGCGGCTCGATCTCATTCTCGGCGCAGGCGAGAAGCCTCGGTACCGACTGCTGCAAATCGAGTGCAAGCATCTGCCCAAGCCGTCGGAGGCCAGCCTGCAGCACGTCTGGGGATTCGTCGAGACTGTCAGCGACGACTCCGACCGCATCGAGGACCACCTGGACCCCGAGCGTTAGTCCCCAGAAATCCACGGCCAACGCCAAAACGCCGCTACTCATCCGGCCGGCGAAGGTGTCTACCACATTGTTCGGCACGAAGGCCAAACGCATCTGGCCTGTATGTTCGAGTCGTCCGTGGGCTGGGGCGACGTGCGGACCGCGTTCCACATGCAGCAGGAAGCCAATTACATCCTCGCCGTTCGCAATCCGGAGATCACACCGTCTGAATCGACTGGGCTGGCCCAAGCGACCAACGTCGAATACCCCGAAGTGCTTCAGCAACGCTTTCGTCATCGCGGCTTCTGTGAAGCCGATCCCCCCGAATTTCTCGATTACCAAGGAGCACAATTCCTGCTGGTCGATCCGTTAGCACAGATCGCAAGCGAACTGGGAATCGAGATCGACACCGCCCAAGAGGCGCAAGCCGCCGCCGACATCTTCCGCAACCTCAGGCTCGAAGCGCTCCAACATCCCGTGTTGGAATCGCTTTTCAACGAACCGTGAGAAACTCCCTCAGCTCGCAACCTAACCCGAAAAGGGAAAGTCCAGTCGGCGATCCCGCACGAAGATCCCCGCTCCCCAACGCGCCTTCTGTGTAGAATGTGGACATGGCACCCGCCTTCCGCCGCCCCAAGTGTTCCGGCCGCTTTGCCTCGATCGGGCCACATTCAAAAGTGGAGGTCCAAGTCATGAAACCCGCGCTTCTCGTTACGGCTGCTATCCTGGCAATGTCTCTCGCGGCGACCCCGGCCCTAGGCCAGGCAGTCGTCGTCTACAGGGTACCCGCCTACCAAACTTATGCGCCCGTTACCGTCAACTACGCCGCGCCAACCGCGTATCCGGTCGCAACCCCGGCGCCGACGGTGGCATACTATCCGACCGCTACGACCGCGTACTATCCTTCGCCGACCGTCGCGTACTATCCGCCCACGACAACCACCTACTATCCTCCCGCAACGACCGCATACTACCCGACGACTGCGTACTACTCCGAATCCTACCCAACAACCACGTACTATCCCACAGCCACAACAGCTTACTACCCGGCAGCTACAACAGCCTACTATCCCACAGCCACCACAGCCTACTATCCGGCAACCACGACGGCCTACTATCCTCCCACCGTCGTTCCGACCACCACTTATATGCTCACGACCCCCTTCGTACCCGGCCAGCCGGTGCGTAACGTGCTGCGCGGAGTCTTCTACTGAACGGCCGATCATACCCCGTGCCAGCGCAACCTGAAGATCGCTTTCCGCAACTGCCGTGGCACGCTGCCGGCAGCGCTACAGTCTAGAGCGATACACGCTAAGGTATCTGTCGGACCGGTTTGAACTGCAGTGCACGATCGATGAACTCATATGCCTCGCGCCGCACGTCCTCGGGGAAATCATGCCCCGAATCCGGGTAGCGCACCTGCAAGTTCTCCGCGGCGCCCAGCAACCGGTAGACAGCACCGGCCTTCTCGATACCCTTGCGGACGCCCGCCACGTCGAAGTTGCTGTCCTTAAGCGGCGAGTTTGAGAAGAAGGGCCGTGGCGCCAGTGCCGCCACCACTTCGTAGAAGTCGAACGGCACGCGGTCCGGATCCAGTCCATACTTCGTCTGCAGAAGCGGCATGTAGCGATCGCTCGTCCAACCCGCGATCTTTCCACCGTAGTAGTCGTGGAATGGCGTCCAACCGCAGCTCGACACGATCACCTTGATCCGCGGATCGAATACGCCCACGAACATCGAGTTGTGGCCGCCCAGCGAATGGCCGATAACGCCGATCCGCTCCGGATCGACCTCGGGCCGCGCCTGAAGCAAGTCGACACACCGCATGTGATTGAAAATCCCCTTCATCGTGCCCGACACATACGCGTCGCTTTCGAAGTCGTACTTGTAGTCGCCAAACGGCGGATAGTCCGGCGCGATCACCACGTAGCCGCGCTCTGCCAGTTCCAAGGCATAGGCTCGGTTCGGCCTCGGCCCCATGCCTGCGACAACGCCCTTGCCCAGGTCGGAGGTCGGATGCAAGGCCAGCATGCCCGGTCGCCGCTCCCCGGCCGCAATCCCCGTGGGCAGGTACAAATAGGCCGGCACCCGATCCTTCCCTTCCGCCAGCAGCGTGATCGGCAGCCGCCGGAAACCGTCTCCCGCTTGCTCGCCCTTAACCTGCACGTCCAATGGCGGCAGGTGCGAGCGATCCGGCAGCGGCCCCATCGCCTCTTCCATGCCCGCCAAAATCTGTCGCCGACGCATCGCCCAATCCTCGGGCGTTTGCACCGCGCGCTCCTTGCCGCTGCCATCGCGATAGACGAGCAACTGCGAGTGGTCCACATGTGCCGGAGCTGGCGTCTCGGCCGCCAAACCCCTGGCGCACAACGTGACCAGCGCCGCCAGCGTGCAAACACTCACCGGAAGAACTTGCATGGTAGACTCCTTGGCAGGAACAACCGTCTCAGATCAGCTTCCAGTAGAATTCCCCGCCCAGGCAGCGTCAATAGGATCGTCCCACGGCCATTCGTTGCCACGGCCGCTCGGGCTCGGTAAGCTTGACAAAAGGGTCCCTCGTCGACGGACATCCCGTTTCTGAATAGGAGTCACTCATGCCACGCCTTGCCGTCCTGGTCCCGATCGTGCTGGCCCTTGGTTTCGCGGTTTTCACCCCAGGCCGCGCACATGCGCAGGATGCACCGCAGGTCGACCGTTTCGGCGGCCGCAAAGACTTGCGATTGTCGGAGCCGGCGAAGTTCTTTCACGTCCGCTCCGATGGCCAGCGATGGTGGTTCGTCACTCCCGAAGGAAACGCGTTCCTCGCCCCCGGCGTCTGCCATGTCAATTCCTCCGGCGACTATGCGCCGAAGCTCGGTAAGCATCCCTACCACGACAATATCCTCGCCAAGTACGGCTCGATCGATCGCTGGGCGCAGGTTGCCGGCCAGCGGCTGCACGACTGGGGCTTCACCACACTGGCCGCCTGGTGCAGTGAAGAACTCCGCGGGCAGTTCCCCTACACGATCGAGTTGGGGATGTCCGGCGGGCTGTGGGGCAAAGGTGCTCCCGACGTCTTCAGCGAACAGTTCAAACACCATGTCGCCCAGCGGGCCGCCAACGCCGCGCGAACCGCCGACGATCCCTTCCTGCTCGGTTACTACCTCGATAACGAACTCCCCTGGGCGCCCGACTGGCGAACCTTGCCCGAAGTGTTCCAGTGCTACGTGACGCTGCCCACCCAAAGCAGCGGAAAGCAGAATCTCGTCGAGTTCTTCCGGCAGCGCTACCAGACCACCGAAGCGTTGGCACGCGTGTGGACGGTCAATGCCAAAGACTGGTCCGACCTTGCTGCCGCCACATCACTGATCCCGCGCGACGCCGCCCGGGCCAAAGAGGACCGCGAAGCCTTCACCCTCCTCGTTGCCCGCCAGTACTTCAAGGAAACCACCGAGGCGATTCGTCGTAACGACCCGAACCACCTCATTCTCGGATGCCGCTTCGTCTGGCGGACCGTGCCCAAAGTCGTCGTTCAGGCATGCGGCGAAGCCTGCGACGTCGTGTCGATCAACTACTACGAAGTCGGACCCATCGGCAAGGCGCTTCTCGCCTCCGTCCAGCCCGGCGTCGATTGGTTCTCGCCCGATCCCAGTTTCCGTGAGTTCCACCAGTTGACCGGCAAACCCCTCATGATCACCGAATTCGGCTTCCGCGCAGAGGATAGCGGCATGCCCAACACGTACCCGCCCGGTTGGCTTGTGCAGCCGACCGTCAAAGACCAGAAGCGGCGCGCCGAGAAGTACCGCCATTATGTCACAACCTGGATCGGCTCCCCGTACTTCGTCGGCTATCACTGGTTCGAGTACGCCGACGAGCCCAAGACCGGCCGCTTCGACGGCGAGAACGGAAACTACGGACTGGTCAACATCGACGACGAGCCCTACGCCGAGTTCGTCGGCGTCGTCCGCGATGTGAATCGCAAAGCGTGGGACCTGCATCGACGGGCCGGAGCGAAGAAGTAGACAACGCATCGCTCAGGCCAGCAGCACGGCCAGAACGCCCGCCAGGAACACCCCATCGAACCCCTCGTCCCTCGCCTCTCAGCGCAACGGAGATGATCGGGCGGATTCCGACGTTGGTTGCCAGTAGGGCCAAAGTGCTCCGTGGCCGCGGGGAACATCGGTAATCGCACGAGCGTTTCCTCCTGCGGCGCTCATCACATAAAGCTGCCGCCTGCCGCTGCGAGTCGAACCGAAACAGATCCATTTGCCGTCCAAGGACGGAATCGGCTGGTAATTCAGCGTTCCCGGATCGCTTCGCGTGAGCTGCTCCACGTTCCCGCTGACGTTCGCCCGGACAATCTCCGTCGTCCGGTCGCCGACCTTGGTCGTAAAGTAGATCCACGCGCCGTTGGCCCCCCAGGCAGGCACGTCGCTGCTTCCTTCGTGGTAATCGTCCACATCCAGAAACAACACCCAACCCTGGTATCCGCCTGTATCGGCCAGCTTGCGCAGACCGCTGCCGTCGCGCCGGACGATGTACGGATAGCTGTTGCCGTGCCGACCGCTGGAAAACAAGAGCCACTGCCCGTCCGGCGACCAACGAGGGCCGAAGTTGAAGGGGTTGCCTGTTTCGATTTGCCGCTTGCCCGAACCGTCGACGTTGGCCAAGTAGATCTGATAGTTCTCGTGGTAACTGATCATCTTCCCGTCTGGCGACGCACTGTAGCCATATGCGAACCCGCTGCCCCCGCCGGAAACATCCTGCTTGTGATGCCCGTCGAGATCCATCACATACGGCTTCGACACGCCCGCGATCAACGCCGTGAAAGCCAGCTTCTGCCCGCCAGGCAGGTAGAACAAGCCGCTGTTGTAATGGCTCACGCGATCTACGCCCGTCACATTCGTCAACCTGCCGGTCGCCAGGTCGACCAAATACGAGTCGAACAGCCACCTGTCCGGCTCCATGCGGAACGTGCGGTGCGTCTCTTCCCAGCGACCGTTCTCCGGATCGTTCCAGCCGCGATAGACAATCGCGGTCTGTCCGTCTTCCGACCACCCGGCAAACTGCGTCCACACGTGCGCCTGGTCCAAAAGCTCCGCTGCGACTGGCCGCCGCCCACTTCCATCGACTCCAACCACATGGGCTCGCATCGTGGCGATGTTCGCCCAACGCCCCCCCGGCAAATCGGTGCGAAACTCCGTGTAGCCGATCAGGCCGCCCACTCGCTCCGGTTCAGCCGCTCGGCTGCCGGCGCCGAGCACGACCATCACCGCCGACAACCAGACCGCACGGCCGACAGAAATCTTCAACATGACCTGGCCTCCGCATGATTCGCCCGTGGCTAGTCTACTAGGCCGACGGCCAAAATGCCACTGAATAGCGCAGCGTTCCCTTGCCGCATCCTGGCCAGCGCACACCGTGGCTATCGCATGCCGCCTGCCTCGCCCTGATCCCCACCATCACAGCTTCGGCACCGGCACGATCAACTGGGGAGGCAAGTACTTATACACCCGAAGGCGGCACGTCGCTCCTTTCCCGAACACCCGTCGATACAATTGCTGCTTCTTGTTCCACGGCGCCGGCCCCAGCGATTCCCAGCCGGCTTGGAGCAATTCATCGTGGTCCAATTGCTCGTCGCGCCACGGGCCGCCCGAGTGTCGCCGGTCCACCGTCCAGTCAACCGCCATGTAGATTACCCCTGCACGCCCCATCGTAAACGAAACGACGCCATTCTCCAGCTTCGTCTTCGTTGGCGGAGTCGCCCACCGAATCGTCAACGCGCCGCCGGCCAGATCCGGCACCTTCTCGATGCCTTGCGGCCTGAAGGGCATAGGCTGAAACCCGGGCACGCGAATCAGAGGATACCGCAGACGTAACGGCGTCTCTACGATCCCTTCCGGACGTGTCGACTCGTTACGCAGGTTGGTAGGCGTCTCACGAAGTCGCTCTGGGACGACGACCGAAATCGGCACAGGCTCAAGGGTCCCCACTTCCGCTTCCCCTTCCACGGCGGCGCTGTCCTTGCCCGGCAAACTGCCGGCCTCGATCTTGCGCGGCTCCGTTGGCGGCACAGCCGAGACTGCCTTTGGATCAGGTGTCGCGGGCGGAATCTCTTCCACATCCGGCGCGCCCATTAGCGACTCTTCTGTCATCGAATCTGGGGTGTCGTTCGACGTACGAGCGTCCGCAGTACGGCGATGAGCGTCTTCGTCGTTCGGAGGCGACACGGCCCCATGAGGCCCATGGCCCACCGATGAACCGTCTTTCACCGTCATGGTCGCCAGAATGACCGCCGCGCCCGTCAACAAAACAAGGACCACCGCCCAAACGATCCAAATCTCGCTGCGTTTCTTCCGCCGCCGCAGCAAATAGCGCATCCGCCACGAACGCTCCGGCGCCCCGATGCCCCCACTTGGCGCTTCGATGGCGTCCAACGCCGCCGGCATCTCGCGCGATGCTCCGCCTTCTCCGATCACCGGCGGATAAGAAGGGGGAAGCGGCAGCACGGGCAACACCTCGGCCGCACGGTATGCCTCCGCCTCGTCGGGATCAAGCGACTCGGACGACCTCTCTGCATCTGTCAACTTCGCGTCATAACTTTCTTTCGCCTGCGCGTCCAGAAGGCAGACCTTGGCCGCCGCAATCTCGTTGAGCAACCGTTCGGCCAGATCCGCCTGCGGACTCAATTGGAACGTGCGCAGATAGACGAAACGCTGCTCGGCCGCGGCGCGAATGATGTTGGCGTCCGACTCGAACCGCCGAAGCCCCAACAGCCGATAGTGATCCGGCGGCCCGTCCTCCGGCGAAATTCCCAACCAGTGATAATACGGATCGAACGGTTCTGGCATGGCATTGGTTTCAAGTTGCCTCAACCCTGCCCGCCACCCCCGTCGGGCCCTCGCGTCTTCCACACGAGAAGTCCTGCCGTACGTACTACCCCTTTAGCCGCTGCTGCAGTCGTCGCACCTCCTCCGCACGGCCTTGGAATCCCGTAGGAACCAAGCCGGCCGAGAGGCATTCGCGCCCCAACACCAGTTGGGCAAATCGGCATCCCGTTTGCGCATGCTTCATTGCCAACCGCGCCTGGGCAATCTCCGATGCGGAGCGAACCGCCTCTTGCCGGCTGACGGCATCACCACGCCCAGCCTCCGCTTGCTTCAGCGCACTCGTGGCACGCTGCAATTCCTGTGCGGCAGCCACCGCCGATTGCTGGAGCACGCCTAGATCACCTTCCAGGCTCATTTTCAACGCCTGTTGGCCCGCGGCGACGTAAACCTCATCAAGCTTCTTCACCAGGCTGTCGACGTCCGGCTCTGCCGCCTCGACGTCCGGCGCCCCATGCCCCAGCCCGGCACCGCACAGCCGTTCGCGCCAGGTCTCCAGGTCCTCCAGGCTGCGAGGCCGATCGCGCTGGATCTCCACGTGTGCCGATTGCCGCACGGAAGGCACGCGAGCAGTCACCGAAATCCGGCCGTTGGCCGCGTAGCTGTACTCGACCTCGATCTGCGATCCCTGTGCCAACCCGGGCGGCAAGTCGCGAACCACGCATTGCCCCAAGCCAATGCAATGTTCCGGACGCGGACTCTCGCCTTCCACGACGGCCACCCGCACGCTCCGCTGGTTGGGCCGCGCCGTCTGAAACCGTTTCACCTTCCGGCACGGCAAAGCCGTGTTTCTCTTGATCAAAATCGCGTTGACCGACTCCCCTGTCTTCGGATGAATTCCCACGACGCCCAGGCTGTGCGAATTGACGTTGATCAGTTGAAACGGTTTCACAGAACGACCGGCGCCCTCGCTCATCAGGTGGCCCGCATACAGCGCGGCCCCGTGCGCCACCACTTCGTCGGCCGATTGCGACCGGTCCGGCTCCTTGCCCGAAAGGCGGCGGAGCATCTCAGCCACCATGGGCATCCGCGTCGACCCGCCTACCAGCAAGATGCGATCGATGTCGGACCACGACAGCCCTGCCTGCTTCAGCACCAATTCGGTTGTCGTCTCTGTGCGCTGCAGCAGATCGCGCGTCATTGCCTCGAACTCCTCTCGCGTAATCTCCTGCCGCATGCGCACGCCCGCGTGCACACATACAACCGTAGCCTTGTTGCGCTCGCTCAAAGCATGTTTCGCCTCTTGGGCATCGATCCACAATTGCATCGCATCCGCCGCAGCGCTCCGCGGATCGGCTCCGTGCTCGGCCAGAAATCGCTCGGCAAGGTGATGGACCAGCCGCTCGTCGAAATCCTTGCCGCCAAGCTGTACATCCCCGTCGGTGGCCAGGGCACGGAACGTGTCGTCGACCATTTCGAGAATTGTCACATCGAACGTCCCGCCACCCAGGTCGTAAACCAGCGCCCGCTCCGGCGGCAGCATTGCTCTCTCCGCCTGCGGCTCAAGAAGCCTCCGATAATACCCGAAGGCCACGGCGGCGGCCGTCGGCTCATTGATGATGTCCAATACCTCCAGCCCCGCCAACCGGCCGGCATCCTGGGTCGCTTTGCGCCGCGTTTCATCGAAGAACGCCGGCACCGTGATGACCACCTTCCGAATTGGCCCCAAACGCCGCTGGGCATCCTCCTTCAGCCGCTGGAGCATAAAGCCGTCGAGCACCTCCGGCGGCACCTGTTGATCCAGAAGCGGACGCCGAAAGCTCGCCCGCCCGATATCGCGTTTGAAACAGTCGGCAAACGCCTCCGGTGCGATCAGCGAGGCTCGGACGGCCTCCTTGCCGACAACCACTTCGCCGTCCTCAAAAAGCACCGCGCTGGGAGTCAGCAGGTCGCCGGCGCTATTGACCAACGTCGCCGGTCGCCCCGAGCCGTCCAGATAGGCCACCACCGAATATGTCGTTCCAAGATCGATGCCCACCGGCGGCTGTTCTCGCGCGCTGGGCATCGAGGCGTTGTTGGTCATGGCGCTCCCAACCGAATTGGATACTTATCAACAGCAGAGACAGTCACAAAACCGAATCTCGCCGCCGCAGACCTGCCCGACAAGCAGCTTGTATGTGGGTTGCCGACGCCCGGCGATAGCAGCGAATGCTAAGGCGCCCCCGCTCTTCGATTCCGCGCCGCTTCTGCATCCTTTTTCAAAACAAAGGGTGTCCAAAGCAACGCGACAATCACAGCAAACGGCGCAGCGTACTCCACCACCACAGTCGACTTGCCGGGCCCCGTCTGAAGACATGCCCCCACGCATGTTCGCCAGGCCCCAAAAAAGCGTGCACACCGCTCGGCCGCGACCGCCGTACCGTGCAAACCCGAACCGTATACCCCCCTTGTTCGATGGCAATCCTAGCCGATTATGGGGCGGTACGCAATATCCCCCATGCGCCAGGGGATCACTCTCACACATTGGAATCGAGTGGTCGCCTTTTCGCGATACGTCCCGGCGCTACAATTACGTGTCTTGCCGGGCAAACGCTTTGCCTCCGCGGTTCTCCTTGAGGTATAGGGCAAACAGGGTGCGTCTAATGGAGGGTAAGGATACTGATCATCCGACGGATCGCTCGGCGATGAGTCCGTGCTCGCAACAGTCATCGCTCAACGGCGCCGACAACTCCGAGCCCCTTCCGGCCGAAGATGTCCGTCGGTTGCTCCAACAGTGCACGATCCATCAGGGCGAATTGGAAGCCCAAAACTCCGAACTTCGCCGCGTGCGACAGCAGTTGGAACGCTTTCGCGATCGATACGTGCACCTTTACGATTTCGCCCCGCTGGGTTACGTCACCTTGGACGAAGATGGCTACGTCCAGGAAATCAACCTCGCCGGAGCGAGAATGCTGTCCGTCCAGCGCGACTCCCTCATCGGCTACCCGTTCGTCGACTACGTCGCGGAGGCCGATCAGCCGGCGTTTCTCGATCACGTGCGCCGCTGTGTGCAGCAACACGAGGAAGTGACCTCGGAAGTCACGCTCCAAACCAACGGCGGACGAACGATCGCCGTCCAGCTTCACAGCGTGCCCACCGAGGACGACGATCAACAGCCCGACTCGGAAGAGAACAGGCAAACGACGTTCTGCAAGACTGCCGTTACCGACATCACCCAACGCAAGCTTGCCGAAAGACAGTTGCGAGCCCTCAACGAAACCCTCGAACAACGCGTGGCCGAACGCGCCGCCGAACTGCATCGACGGGCGACCCAGTTGCGAGTGTTGACCCTTCAGCTGACCCAGATCGAACAACGCGAACGCCGCCGCCTGGCTCAAATCCTTCAGGATCGCCTCCAGCAATTGCTCATTGCCGCGAGAATCTCCTTGTCGGGGCTGGAAGTGCAACTGGGCGAACAGCCGCCTCAACAATCGGTTGCCCGCGTCCAACGCTTCCTCGAACAGGCCATCGCCGAATCGCAAACGCTCACCGTCGAGCTAAGCCCCCCCGTGCTCTACGAGGCCGGATTGGCCGCCGGATTGGAGTGGCTGGCCCACCACATGCAGCGCGACGGTCGCCTCTTGGTCCATGTACAGGCGGATCGGCAGGCCGAGCCGGCCGAAGAGAGTGTGCGTGGATTCCTCTTCGAAGCCGTTCGCGAGCTGCTCGCAAACGTCGCGAAACACGCGCACGTCGATCAGGCCTCCGTCACCATGGCACGCGACGGCCAATCGCACGTCTGCATCGAGGTGCACGATACCGGCGTCGGCTTCGATCCGGCCGACCTCCGATCGCGTGAGGCGACCGTGGGTGGTGCTTTCGGCCTTTTCGGCGTCCGCGAACGGCTCGAGGTGCTGGGCGGCTCCCTTCAGATCATCTCGGCCCCCAGTCAAGGCACGCGGATCGTCATGCGCGCCCCGCTTCAACAGCAGTCACTGCACGAAGCCCGCGAGCCTTCCGTCGTGACCAGCGAACCTGCCGACGTCGCTCCCGAACCGCGGCCGATCCACAGCGCGGCCGTCGCTGGCGTCATCCGCGTGCTCCTCGCAGATGATCATTCCGTCATCCGCCATGGCCTCGCCGAGCTTCTCCAGCGTCAGCCAGGGATCGAAGTCGTTGGCGAAGCCGCCGACGGCGAGGAGGCGGTCGCCCTGGCGCGCAAGACCCGCCCCGACGTCATCCTCATGGACGTGATCATGCCCAAGCTGGATGGCGTCGAGGCAACCCGCCAGATCAAGTCTCGTTTCCCGGAAACGCGTATCATCGCTCTGTCGATGTACGACGAGGGCGAAATGCCCGCCGCCATGTACGACGCAGGCGTTGCCCGCTACCTGTCTAAGGCCGTCGCACCCGAATTGCTCGTAGCCGCCGTGCTGGACCAGGGCGAGTGAACGTCTCCGAACGAGCCTCTGACAGGAATGGCACCTTTTCGTTCCTTTTCTTTCCCTTGATTTTGGGGTACGTCGCCGGTAGAGTCGAACTCCGTGAAACGAAACGCCAATGTCCAAATAGAGCGCGTTCGGCGTAATCGTAGCATGTATTTCGCTTTCGGAACCGTAGAAACACGCCGCCGCGAACGCTACAGTTGAGTGCGACACGCACTAGAGAAAGGGAAAGAGGTGTTTCCGTGCGCTATCTGACATTCGCTGTGTCGCTGGGGTGTTCTTTCTTCGTCGCGGGCTGGCTTGTCGCCGCCGACCAGAGCGGATTCCCCGGCGACAGCTACCGCTGTATTGGAAGAATCGCGCCGCGCGACGCACGCGACATCCACGGATCGAATTGGTCCGTCGGCGCGGAAACGATGGACCGCGACTACACGGTCTATAAGAATTGGAAACAATACCTCGGACCGCTCGGGGTCAAGCACGCAAGAATTCAAAGCGGCTGGACAAAAACCGAGAAGGAAAAAGGCGTTTACGACTGGGCGTGGCTCGACGAGATCGTCGACGACATGGTCGCGCAGGGCGTCACACCTTGGGTCTGTATCTGCTACGGAAACTCCATCTATCCCAAAGGCGGTGACGTCGGACTGGCCGGCGGCTGGCCTCGCGGCGAAGAGGCCTTGGCCGCGTGGGATCGCTACGTCGCGGCCCTGGTGAAACGCTATCGATCGCGAGTCAGCGAGTGGGAAATCTGGAACGAGCCGGGCTTGCTCCTCCTCTCCAACAAGGCCCCGAAGGCAGACCTGCTCCAAGACGCAACCGACTATGCCGACTTCCTCATCCGCACCGCGACCATCGTGCGCCGCGAGCAGCCCACCGCCCGGATTCTCGGCCTTGCGCTGCCCAAAATGCCGCTGCCCTACGCCGAATGCGTGTTAAAGCGGCTCAAGGAGAAGAACGCATTGGGGTTGCTCGACGAACTGACCTACCATCCCTACAACATCAATCCGGACGCCAGTTATGACACGGTCGAGGAACTCCGGACGATGCTGCGGTCCTATGCGCCGCGGGCGAGCATTCGTCAGGGCGAGAACGGTTGCCCCTCGACCAAGGGCGGTTTCGGCGCGCTCGCCAACGCCCGCTGGAACGAAACGGGGCAGGCGAAGTGGGCGCTGCGGCGCTTGCTGGGCGATCTGGGCCGCGACATTCCGTCGTCCTACTTCGGCATCTGCGACATGGTGTATCCCGGCCGGATCAACCACAAGGGCCTTCTGGCCATCAACGAGGACAAGACGGTCCATCACGCCAAGGAGGCGTATTACGCGGTGCAGAACCTGACGGCCATCTTCGACGACTCGGTCCGGCGCGTCCGCGAATTTACGTACGACATCGAAGGCGGAGCCCCAGACAGCACCTACACCGTGTCTGCCTATCGGAAGGACGAGGCGAACATGCTCGTCCTTTGGCGCAACAACGATCGGCCCGGCGCGAACCCGCGGGTTGAGCATGTGACGATTACCCTCCCGCCGGCCATGTGGATGGTTACGCCGGTGCTGGTGGATTTGCGGACGGGCAAGGTCTACAAAGGGCCCGTCAAGACAGAACCCCGGGTGAAGATGACGCTCTCCGACGTGCCGGTTTACGATTCGCCGATCGTGCTGGCGCACTTGGGCGGGCTTCCGTTCGCGCGGCCGGACGATCCGCCGTGCGAGACCGCAACGCCCGGCGACGGCTAATTGTCTTCTCGGCACCGTCAAACCGCGTCACGCCAACGACATCGCCGGGTCGAACTGGTCGATCGGCGAGGAAAGGGTGGACCGCGCCAATACGGTCTACAAGAATTGGAGACAATGCCTCGGACCGCTCGGGGCCGAACACGCGAGAATCCAAAGCGGCCGGGCCAAGACCGCCAAGTGGCGACGTGAAAGGGTCAGCCAGTTCCGAGGGATCGAAAAGACCGTAAGACAGCCGCACCTCTCCAAAAAAGCTGAGAAAAGGCGGCTGAGAAAACGTGTCAGAAACGAATGGCACTGCCGGTTTGCCGGCACTGCCATTCGCCTCTAACAGTCAATGCTATCTGGTGCCGACGTCTCTGCACGACGGCCCTTGTGATGCGCTGCCACGTGTGAACGAGCGCACCAACCTTGTATTCGGCAGACATATCTCGACCCTGCCGAATCGTTCGTCACGCATTTCAGCCGATTTCCCCACCCAGTCACGAACCGCGACCAGAGCTCTCCACAATCCTGCCTGCTGTCCGAATTAGAAGAATCTCCAACCACGTGGGGAGAACTCGTCGGCCAGAGAAGGCAAACCTGCGAAGAGGGCAGGGGGTCGGCCTAAGCCGGCTTAACCTGCTCGGCGCGCGGGCCTTTCGGACCGTGACCTTCCACGAAGGAGACTTTCTGTCCTTCGTAAAGCTCCTCGTAGCGCACCCCTTCCAGGGCCGACATGTGAAAGAACACCTCTTTCCCGCTCGGCATCTGGATAAACCCGAAGCCTTTTTGCGTCAGCTTCTTGATCGTGCCTTCTGGCATAGCCAATCCAATCGTCCTATAGGGTCGCTGGTGGCTTGCCGCCTGGACAGGAAGGCGGTCCATATCGCCACCAGATGGGGGCAATATACCGGACACAACTCCTTTAGGCAATCCCCGGCCCAAACTGCCAGGTCAGTCCGGCCCTCCGCCCGCTCACGCCCAGCGAAATGCCCTGCCGGCGGATACCCGCCGTCCCCGGCAGAAGCCAAACCGCCTTGGCCGGCCCCCGGCACTTCGCGATGCGCCCCAAAACCCATCCTGCCTCACGCAATCACGGCCGTTCCCCCCACCGGCCTGCCCGATCCCAATCCGCTGGCAGCCTCAATTCCCGCAAGACGAGTCGTCCCATGAGCCGTGCCGACCACTTGCCCACACCGAACCCTGGGACTCGTCGAGGCGGCCAGTCCTTAGGACGCGTTCGGCGTAACTGTAGCGTGTATTTCGCTTTTGAAACCGCAGAAACACGCCGTCACGAACGCGACAATCAGGTGCGACACGCTCTAGCCGTGCCAGACGTGTCTCCCGCCTCCGGCACGCGGACAAAACGCTCGACGTGTCGCCCTCAGTGCCAATGCCCGGCTGCCGCCAACGCTCAGCGCCAAACTCTTACAGACCGCGCCCCGATGACGATTCCGACAGCCACGTCGCCCGGTCACGACGGATCCGCGCCGCCGGCCGATTTTCCCTTCCTTGCAGCCCGACTCCCCTTGCCGCGGCGCCGCGGATGCTCCGCTCCCCATCCGCCATACCACGCCCCGGGGCCGTACGCCAGCTGCGTCTCCTCCGGAAATACCTGTCGGCGAATTTCGGCCAGCGTTTCGTCCCAGTCGATTTCTCCCGATAACGGACGCCATCCATACACGTCCGCCAATGCACCGAAGGCCCGCCATATTTCGTTCTGCGCGTCCTCAATGTCCAACGCGAACTTCGGAAAACCCATCTGCTGCAGCGAAAACCCGCCGGCAGCCAATGCGGAGAAACCAAAGATCATCTCCCGTACCTCGAACAAGCCTGGCTTCAAATCGCCGACAAGCACCGCTTCGTTAAGCAGGGAGCGCACGATTTCAACCGACGCCTGCTCCGCCCGTCGCAGGCTTTCCAGGCGATGAGGAGATGCCTTCTCGCAAATCGTCTCCGTCGCCTTGTCCAGTACCGAAACCTGCTCGGGATACAGCAGGTAGAACAGCGCGAATGCGACTGCAACTCCGGCCATCCGAATTCGGGGAGGCCCCGCATAGTTCACTCCGCGCTCCATCAGCTCCAAACGCTTCTGCCAGGCGCGATAAGCCAACGTTACGACGATATCTTGCCTCGAGGCGAAGTGCAGGTAGATCGTGCTGCGCGGGCATTTGCTCACCGCAGAAATTCGAGCGATCGTCATGTCCAGAAATCCTTCGTTCACGAGGATCGTCTCAGCCGCGGCAAGGATGTTCTGCTCTCGCCGCAGCATGTCTCGTTGTCGGGCGGACACGCTGGATCTGCCGGAACTCATTGACACCTCTTCACTTAAAAAATTCTATGTTGCGCTGTTGACACCGTGTCAAAGTGTTATAAACTATTCAGTTAGCTCGTCAAACTCATGGCGACCCAAAGGCTCCAAAAAGACATGGGACAGCCCAAAAGATGGGGACTGCTTGGCCACGTTCTGTGCTGGGCAGGTTGCAGTCGCGTCAGCGGCTGCCCAGCCATGAGCGCGCACTGAGCGACCCTATTCATAGTCGCAGTATGGCAAATTGTGTCGGCGTTTGTCAAGTTGCTGCGGCCGCCGACGGCGGTGCAGCCCAGCGGGATGAAGCTCGTCGCACAATGACGTAGTCTCTCAAAGCGCAAGCGCAAAATGTGGCCGCATTCCGCGCTTGTCGAATTCCTCGATAGATCGTCGGAAACGTCGAACACGTTTGAGATCGGGTCTGCGCTCCACGCAAAGCGCTGACATCGCTCCCGTGGCGATAGTCCAGCGCCTCGCCGGTCGCGACGTTGACCCTGTTTCCAAGGTTCGGTGACCTGACGCAGGGACGTGCTGCGCCTTGAGGGCACGTCGGATTCTCCAACAAGTACGACCGCGATCCTGTTTAAGTGAGGCTGGTATGAGTGCTCGCATGGCAATCGTGGCGATCGTGATCTTCTCGACCTGCGCATGGTGTGGCTGCGGTCAACGCGATCCGCTCAATCGGCAATCGGTCCGTGGGACCGTCCGCTTCAATGGCGAAACGCTCGCCAAGGGAACCATCCGGTTCGTCTCCACTTCCAAAGGACCTACCAGGGCCGGGAGCAACATTGCCGATGGCAGCTACTGGATTCCTGCCGAGAAAGGGCTCGCGCCCGGTGAGTACACCGTCAACATCCATATCCCCGACCCCAACTGGGATTCCAAGAAGGCCCTAAACCCAAAAGAGCTCGCCCCTCCGGAATACACCGAAGGAAAGCACAAGATCACGGTCACCGATGGCGGTTCGAACGTCTTCGATTTCGATGTTAAGGTACAGTGACGAGGCTTGCGCGGCATAGCGCGCTGCTGCGCGACGGCGGTTTGACTGACGTTGGTTTTCCTCTTTCCATGTCGGAGGCTCTTCTGATGAAACGTTCACGGCGTAAAAAGGGGTTCACGCTCGTCGAACTCCTGGTTGTTATTGCGATCATTGGCATCTTGATCGCCCTCTTGTTGCCGGCCGTACAGGCCGCTCGCGAGGCCGCTCGGCGGGCGCAGTGCACCAACAATCTCAAGCAGATTGCCTTGGCTATGCACAACTATCACGATACCTACAAGACCTTTCCCGTCGGCGGCTACGGTGCCGTCTGGGGAACGTGGGCCGTCGCCATTATGCCCTTCATCGAGTCGGGCAACGCAGTGGCCAACGCGAACTTCCAAACCTATCACAACGACGTCATTTGGACGGCGACGACCGTCGACATGACAACGGCGATCACCATGGCGATGGATCCCGACGGGGGAGATGTCTTCAATGTCGCCAACTTGCAAGGCTTCACCGGTCACCGGTTCGACGCCTATATCTGCCCAAGCTCGCTGGCAAAGGACTACACTGGTGAGATCCTCCCCGCCGGCACTCCCGGGTTCCCCAGCGGCTTGACGCTCACCGTCTACAAGCACAACTACGTGGCCAACGGTGGCAACACGGCGATGGAGTTCAGCGGGCAGAATCCGCCCACCCCGCCAAACTACTGCCTCGGTGCGGTGCAAAACCTGACGGTCGGCGGCCTCACGGTCACCTTCGGTGGCTCTCCATTCATCTTCGGAGGCCGCGAAGGCTCGTTCGACCCGCCGGCTTACGGCATTCGCGACATCACCGATGGTACCGCCAACACCCTGCTGGCATCGGAAACGCCTGTCGTGCCCGATTCGGTCAGCTCCATCAGTGGTCTGCTGGGCTGCTACGCCAGCCCTGGCAGCATCGATAGCCGCGGCCTTATCTGGCTCAGCGCGACGAGCTTGTTCGAAACACTGTTGACACCCAACACCAGCGAACCTGACTACCTGGAATCGGCCGCAACGTGCATCAGCACCGACCGTTTTCCCTGCCAGGGTGCAATTGGCACCGACAACAGAACGAGTCTCGCCGCCCGCAGTTATCATCCCGGCGGCGTGAACGCGGCGCTGTGCGACGGCTCCGTACGCTTCTTCTCCGATTCCATCGAGTGGCTCACCTGGCAAGACTTGGGTACCTCTCGCGGCGGCGAAGTGTTCGAGATGCCGTAACGCATTGCCTACGGGATGTGGCCAGCACATCCTCCTGACGACCAACCTCCTGGTGGCACGCCGTTCCAATACCCCCTTTGGGCGGCGTGCCAGCTCTTTCTCCGCATGGCCAAATGGCCCGCCGGCTCGGCCGCAGACCATTGCTCAGTACCTTGGGGGGGTAGTTTCGGCAGTTTGGCTCGTGGCAAAAACAATCTGCTTACACACTGTTGACAGCTTATCGGATGGGCTGTATTCTACACCATCGTGATTACTGCGTTGCGGAGGGGCAGTGCCAGGATTGACGAGATCGGTTTTCCGGTACCTCGCTACCAATCGTAGGCGCAGCACCGTGCGACGGCCCTGAGCGGTCTTTCTCCGATTCGTTCGCATGCCGCGATTAGGAGACCTCGGGCATGTCCGGACGCGGCGAAATGGCCAGGATGCCGCAAAGGACCAACTACGGGACGTAACCTTCGCGTCCCACAGATTCTTGACCTCCTGAGGCGCGCCGTCCGGCGGTCGGGCGGCGCGCCAGCTGTTTTTCTGCCCGCCCGCTGCGGCCCCGCGAGGCCGCAATCAAAGCTCGGCGTCCCGAGCACGACGAAGCTCATTCCCAGCGAGATCGACGCCTTCCAACTGGCTTGCCGAACGGCGCAGGTGGCGTTCCCTCAGCCACCGTTGGTAGAATGGCTGACGTTCGCTCTCACCCGCCTCGATAGGCCCTTGGCGACCGGAAGACCCACCTGCCGGTCGGGAGAATCACATCCATGCGATATGCCTGTTTGATGTTCCTGCTCGCCACCTCCTGCGGCGCCGTCGCTGCCGAAAACACCGCACAGTCCAAGACCGATTGGTTCGCCGCCAAGAAGTACGGCGTTTTCGTCCACTACCTCGAAGGCCTCCAGAACAACCCCGAGCACGTTGCCAGCCTGGGGCGACAAACGTCCTGGGACGAATGCGTCCGTGAGTTCGATGTCGAGAAGTTCGCCGATCGTATCGAGCAGGCCGGCGCCGGCTACGTCATCTTCACGATGATGCAACGCCGACGCACGCTGATCGCCCCCAACGCTACCTTCGACCACCTCACCGGCTACCGTCCAGGTGAGGCCTGCGCCACCCGCGATCTCGTCGAGGATCTCTACCAGGCGCTCCATAAGCGAGGTATCGACCTCATGCTCTACTGGACTGGCGACGGCCCCCTCGACGACCCCAAGGCGGCTGCCGGAATGGCCTGCCCCGCCGACGGAAAAGTCACCGAGGCCTTCGTCCGCAATTGGGCCGCCGTGGCCCGCGAGTACGGCGAGCGATACGGCGAAAAGGTCAAGGGCTGGTGGACCGATGGCTGCTACCGGTTCATCGGCTACGACGAAACGAAACTCGGTATCCTCGCCGAAGGGCTCCGCGCTGGCTACCCCGATCGGATCATCGCCCTGAATCCCGGTGTTGAGGACCACGTTCGGCCCTATTCTTCCCACGAAGACTACACGACCGGCGAGCAGAACTCCTTCACCGACCTACCTGCTTCGCGATTCGTCGATGGCAAGCAGTGGCACATCCTCTCCTACCTGGGAAGCACCTGGGGCCAGCCCGGCACATGCTGCACGAAGCAGCAGATGATCGATTACGTTCACAAGGTCACCGCTGTCGGAGGAGTTGTTTCCATCGAAGCGATCCTCTACCGCGATGGCGATCTGGACCGTTCCCAACTTGAAATCCTCAAGGCGCTGCGTCCCGGACTGAAGAAGAGAGTTGCCGAACTGCAGGCTTGGCGCAATGGTACGGCGGTTCCCCCGCACAACAAGGCGTGGCACAAGCCCGCGCTGCTGATGAACGTCGATGGCAAACACACGCTGGGGCCCAGCGTCGGCGAAGTCCACGCGGCACACTGCGGCGTCGACGGCGATCCGACTACCGCTGCAATCGCCGGAGGCGAATGGGCCTGGGCGTACGATGTGAACCTACTCAACCTGGAGCCCCTGCGCCGTGTGGTTGTCACTTTCGGCGCCGGCTACCCGACGCAGTTCGAACTCGTCGCATCCCTCGACGGCCGGAACTGGCAGAAGCTCGCCTCATACCAGGACCAGAAGGGCGGACGTGTCGAAATCCAGTTCCCGCCCTGCCAGGCGCGCATCCTCCGAGTGCGCGGCCTCAAGCCCGACGCTCCCAACCAGCCGGGAGTGCAGATGTCGATCGCCGAGCTCGAAGCGTACGAGTAGCTCAACATCCTACCACTCGGGCAACCTCACACGGCTCGCCTGGAAACCTGCTCGCACTCCATCAGTGTGGGCGTGCCACCTCGACATTCGCATTGTCGACTCCAGCCAGCCGGATCCAAAGACGCCCATCGCGCTCATCGTACCACCAGCCGCCGGCGGCCTTCTGCCAATCGTCTTTTTGCGAGATCTGCGCGACGGGTTTGCCGTCTCGCACCACGGAACTCGGCTTTTGCGCCTGGCGGATGCGCAGGATCGTATCGCGCCGCGGGCCACCTTCGATACGAATGGCCAGCTTCGTTTCGCCGGGCGACATCGTGACCACCGACCGGTCCCGGCTGGCCTCCGGCGGAAAATGCTCGGTATCCCAAATCGTGGCCCGCGATGCTGCGTCCCCGGGGTAGCAGTCCAGCGTCCGCCAGCCGGCCGAACTGGCGTCTCCGTGTCCAGCCGCGTCGTTGCGCACATTCAACGGCACGACGGCTCCCAGCCGCACGAACACCGGATTGCGGGTTTCCGGCACCTCGACCTTCACCGTCTCACCGCCTGCATACTCGCGGCCGTTGTCCCAATAGTCGAGCCACTTCCCTTCCGGAAACACGATCTCCCGTCCCGGCCGCTCGTCTTCCATCACCCCGACCAGGAAGGCGTCGCCAAGCAGGTACTCGGTCTGACCGGGCACGCGATGCATCAGTCTGCCTTCGCGAAGGCTTGCCTGCACCTGCTGGGAATAGAAAAAGGGAATCAACTCCTCGTGAAGCCAGAGATACCGGCGAAACGTTGCCAGAAATTCGGCGTCGAATTTCCACGGCCTGTGTTCATTGTGACCGCCGATCAGGAAGAAAGGTGTCCAGGCGTTCCACTGAGCCCAACGCAGATAGAGCAATCGCGGCATCGATTCCGGGTGTTCCGGGTCGGTCTGATACCCACCCGTGTCGGAACTGACGGACGGATACCCGTGGTCCAGCGCGCGAAAGAAACTCCGCACGGCTTCGTCCAGCCCCTTTCCTTGCCAGCTGTGGCGCTGATCGCCAACCCAAGTCAGCGGCGCCGCATCCAGCGGAGCATGCGGAAAATCGAGCCCCTGCGAGTTCGCGATATCCACCGAGCGAACCATCGTCACAAAATCCGGCTTGTACCGGCGCCCGTAGTCGAGCGCGTCGCGATAGTACAAATCCACATAGTCGCGCAGACTCAACGTTCCACGCGACGTCTGCCGAAACGTCAACACGAACATCTCTCCCGCCCCGTCCACCTTCCAACCGTCGACGCCCAGGCGAAACACACGGTCCATGAGCCGATGCCACCAGGCCACGGCTGCCGGATTCGTATAATCGATCAACGCCCCTCGCCCCTTCCACCATCGGACGGTCATGCCGGCGTTGGCGAAGTATCCCTTGGCCTTCCCCTCGGCATACAGGTCTTCAGAGTCCCCCGGCGCGTCCGACCGCTCCTGCGGCGTGTTGATGATGTTCGTCATCCAAAGGACGACACGGATTCCCCGGCCGTGCAAGTCGTCGATCATCCGCTTGGGATCCGGATAGCGCTTCTCGTCGAAGCGAAAGTTGTTGTAGGCTGTCGCCCATGGACTGTCCAACAGGATCGTTCCGATCGGCAGATCGTGTGCCTCGCAACCGTGCACGAGGTCCCAAACGGCCTCCGCCGTATTGACGTCGTCTTCCCAGAACCAGGGCCGCAAAGACCACGGCGGCGCAATCGCCGGTGTGCTCGTATCAAAATCGCTCCTCAGCAGGTCCGCCCCCTGCGAGTCGTCACCCGAACACCGAACCGGAAAGCACGCCAACAACGCGACCACCACTGCGGCACATGCACCGCCGATTCGTCCAAATGACATGGTTCACCAGCCTTTCCCGAAAAAGTCGACCGAGCACCCTCCAATATACAGGCAACCATCCCACAATGCGCTCATACAAAACCGGAGAAGGACATTGCCAATTGCCCTGATGATCATCGACGCCCGACGCCGCAACTGCCCGCCTGTTGAGTGTCGAACCAGACATCCTACCACTTGCGATCAAGTCGCCGGGCACTCGGCGGTCGTGAGCATCTTGGCAGCCGCGTGGACGGGCGGCGTATTACTCCTCCATTGATAGTCAGTACAGCACACGGACAACATTGCCATTACCGCTGGATCGTTCCGGCGGTTGGCCGTTCTTGACCGGCGGCCAACAGTCGGCGAATTCTCAACCACGAAACGCCTCCCGTTACGGCAATACGATGTCGTATCGGTAGGAGTGTGGCGGAACGCCGCATTCCTCGAACCGGCCGACGTCGCCGGGGCAAGCGGTCATGAGCAGGACGATGTTGCCTGTCTCGCGGTCTTCGTACCGCCGCCAATTGGAGAAGCGAATTGTGTCCGGCTGTCCTTGTTTCGCACTGCGCTGCTCGATGATGGTGACGGAATCGCGCACGATTCGAAGTGTCTTGGGATCCAACTCCGCGATTTGAAGGACGGTACGGGGATCGCAGTCATGGGACGGCTTGTCAAGGATATTGGTGAGCACGTAGTACTTGCCGTTCTTCGACGCGCGGAACACGTGCCCGAGGCATGCCGGCGAATAGACCAAACCGCCGTCGTCGAAGCGAAGCGGCTCGGCAGCCGACCATGTCTTGCCGCCGTCGTCGCTCACGAAATAGTACCGGCAGCTCGGACTCTTCATGCGGGCATTCACCCGGGCTCGCGCCAACATATAGAGTCGCCCGTCGGGGAGGAACGCCAGCGAGGGTTCGGTCGCTCCCCCGGTCGATACCTTCGTCGACAGAGTCGCGTAGCCGCTCAAATCCCAGTCCACGCCCCCATCGTCGTCGCGCCAACGGCCGATCAAGGCCCCGCTGCAAGTCGGCGTCACCTTGTCCATGGGCGAGTAGAAGGGCAAGAGGAAACGCCCATCCGGACAGATCATCGGTTCCACGCCTTCGACGGCGCCGCCGGACTCGCCGTAGCGGATGCCCGGCGCCCATTGCCTCTCGTCGAATTCGCTGCCGCGCATAATGACCTGTTGGGGCTTCGACCATGTGAGTCCGCCATCCGCGGAGCGTTGGGAAAAGAGCCGGCGGGTGGTTTCATTCGGCGCGCCTTTGGCCCAGGGTAATAGCCCCTCGATGTCCTCGTTGGTGATGTAGACTCGAAGCACACTTCCCGTCGTCGGGTTCACCACGAAGTTGGGGGCAAATCGCTGCAACCGGCGTTTGCCCTCGATGGGTATGTACTGCGGCCATGCCTCGACAACTTTCCAGGTTCGTCCATTATCGCGACTCATGCGGATCTGACCCTCGGGCATCCGCTCCGGATTGATCTTTCGCTGATGCGTGAAATGGTAGTCCCGCTGCCCACCATAATCGACGACTTCCATCAATATGGGCTTTTCGTTCGACACATATCCCACCGAGGTCACTTGCGCTTCGATCAGTACGCTGGGCTGTTGGATATGCACGGACCGTTTGACTTGGATCTTGCTGGGTTCGGCGGAAGCGGCCACGCAGAAGACAGCCGTGCCGGCGAACGCCATGATGCAAAACCCGAGGTGTCGGAGTCTCATTTTGCGGTTCCTTTTGAATAAGTCCCGACCAGAACCCGGAATGGGGTGGACGGCTTGGTGGATGAATATAAGAGGGGTTGGACCGCCGAGCCAAAACGCACGAACATGTGTGCTCCCGACGGAGAACGTCTCATCTTCGCGAAAAGCTGCGAAAACTGTGACAGTCCCCATTAACGATCACTTGCATCCTACTATGCCGAACGCGGGCTGGGTAGCTTATCCAGGATTTCCCATATGGATCCGCCTGAAGCCGTTCCGGGCCGAGTTCGCCATCCATTGTAACAGCCACGCCGCCCAACCACCCCACTCGCCCCCTCACGAACGCTAACGTTGCAAGAAATGTCACGGCCCAAGGGTCACTTGTGCAACCCTCGGGCCGGAATGCTTCTCTGCCCGACTCCTGCGGCATGCGACTACGCGCGGGTAACGACGAATTCGCCGTACTCGTCGCCGCACTCGATGCCCTTGGTCTGCTCGCACTTGAACGTGCGAAGACCGTTCGGATACGGTTCGCCATACGCCAGGTCCATGAACGCGGCGGAAACGCCCCGGATCATGTAGGCGGCCTTGTTCTTCGAGGCGCCCCGCTCGACGACGTCGGCTTCGTAGTAGTCGTACGCCCGCACGACCATGCGCTCGCCGGGAATCAACTCCACGATCTCCGACTTGGCCCATCCCCAGGCGGTGAACACGGCATAGGCGCCGTGAAGCACGTCGTCCGGAACGCTTTCGATCATCGGCCCAACGACGCTGTCCCACTCGGCACTCGTGATGATGCCGTACCCCGTGTGATATCCACACTCGTGGGCCGCGTTGACCAGCAGAAACTCGGCCGAGTCGCGAAGCGACGGATCGACCGTGTTCGTGATCAAATCGGCGAAGTTGTTCCAAAGCGCTGCCGGCGCGCGGGTGACCATCACGTTGAACGCCGGGATCAGGCCGTGATCGTTCGCTTCCGGCGCGATCGTCGACATATTGCTGATGACTGCACTGCGGTCAATAGACATTCCCATTCTCCTTTCTACACGCGAACCATGCTGAATCGTGAAGCCGGCGCGCCCGAAACGATGCTCTCTGTTTCGTACACCCGGTAGCTGCCCGCAGGCAGGTCATAGATGGCCGACATGGCCGCAGCCAGATAGCCCTGGCCGATGAAATTGACGGGTTTGTCCCGCTTCTGCCATTTCTTTACCCAGCCTTCATCGACGTGGCTGTGGTCCATGTGGGCGGCCGACGACAGCTCTCCGACCCAGTCGAACTTGAGGCTGCCGAACCCAATCGAACGCCAGTACTCTTCGGCCAACGCAATGCGCTCGCCGCAATCGTCTACCTGGTGCTCTGCGAAGTATTTCTGAAGCACCGGCAGAAACGCCAGCTCCGAGGCGCGCCGCAGCAACTCACGCCCGTTGAACTGTTCGGCATCGTCCGCCAACTGGCAGTACAGGCTGGCGTAGTGATGGCAATGAAGCACGCTGGGCATGCCGTTGTCGAAATGGCGGCAGCGCTCGGGGTCGAACACATGATTAAACACCCATTCGGCCGTTGTGGTCGTGGTCATGAATACTCTCCTTGTCGTCTTAGAGTCGCGGGCAATCGGCCCCAAGTATCTCCTTGGCGGCCTCGTAGAACTTGCTAAGGATCTCCGGTGAATCCGGAGTGCTCTGCGCGTTGGTCGACGGAACGCCCGTCTTCATGGCCAACCGCATGCGCGACACCAGACCTTCCTTCTTGCTGACAAGATCGAAATACTGCACGAGCTTAACGCCCATCATCGTCTCCTTTCTCAATCTGTGTTTGGAGATGGTTCTCCCAACATGCTGTTTCCGATTGCGAAAAAACCACGCGGAACATGCTGCGTCCGATCACGCCTTGGACTACGTATGCTCCCGGCTTGTCGATGCGGAAGTACGGCCTCGGAAATGTCGGAAAGTAGCACAACTTACCTCCCTCGGCGATCCTTCGCATAATGGTGTCCGTCAGTGTCGAATCAAGGTCGAATTCCTTGATCGTCGTGCCGTCTAGGCACGTCTCGACCTCTCGGATGGCTGTCACACGGCACATGATGTCGAAATCGTCTGTAGGGCCATAACCAATGCACCGACGTCCTCCTCCGTATTCCACGCCCCTGCGCTGATGCGCACGTTCCCCAACGGTGCACTGCCGATCGATGCATGAATCCGCGGCGCACAGTGCAGACCCGTCCGCACCTCGATCCCGAACGCCTCCCCCAAGACTCTCCCGAGTTCGTCCGGCAACCATCCCTCGAGCTTGAGCGACACAATCCCTGCTCGCCCATCGTCGTCGGCCAACGGACTGACCCGGCAGCCCGGTAGTCTCAACAGTTCCTCGCGCAGCATCGTCACGAGCCGATGACGATGATGCCCCAATCCGTCGATCCCCTGCGCCTTCACGAACCGTACCCCGGCACACAATCCGGCAATGCCCGGCAAATTTGCCGTTCCTGCTTCGTGACGCAGCGGTAGGTCCTTGGGATGCAGCGGGCTTTCGCTCCGTACCCCAGTGCCCCCGAAAATCGTCTGTGGAAGCTCCATGTCGGGAACGACGAGCACGCCCACACCCGCAGGACCGTAAAGCCCCTTGTGGCCCGCCATTGCCATGAACACACGTCCTGGCAGCCGACCGTAGTCGATCGCTACCGCCCCCGCGCTTTGCGAAGCGTCGATCAGCAGCGGAATGCCTGCTGCCGCGGCCATCTCCGCGATCTCCGCGATCGGTTGAATGCACCCGGTTACGTTCGAGCAATGCGTGATGGCGATCAGCCGTGTGTGGCTGTCTATCTCCGCCGCAATGTCGGCCGGCGCCACGCGGCCGTTAGACTCGGGCTCCACGTAGGCCAGCCTCAAGCCGCGAAAACGACGCAGGTGCTCCAGCGGCCGCAGCACCGAATTGTGTTCCAGCACCGTGCTAATCGCGTGCGCGTCGCGCTGCTCACCCAGCAATCCCAGAATCACTGCGTTCAATGCGTACGTCGCGGAAGGCAGAAGGGTCACGTGCCGGGGATCGGCCACGTGCAGAAGGTCCGCCAATTCCTCTCGGCACTCCTGAACCGGATCGCAGCCGCGGCCCGTCCGTCCCGGCTCGATCGGCGGCTCGGCTAGCGAGCGGTGTACGGCCGCCGCGACTTCCGCAGGCTTCGGGTAGGTCGTTGCGGCATTATTGAGGTAGACCGGCATCCAAGAAAACCACCATGCTGCTTGTTGCCGCGGGATACGGCACTCTCGAACGACGCGACGCGAACTATCTGACACTGGCATATGTTTTTCGCACTCGATGCCAATCCGTACCGAGTTCGGCGAGACTTCCTGCCTCACAGTGCGCAAACCACCCGAGTGTCCCGATTTTTCCGGAAAAACGGTGCAGCCCCCACCATGTCGTGGCGTGCCACAAGGATAACGACATCCACTCATTCAAACGGCCAGCCCTGATACCCAGGCGCATTCTCAGCCACGCACTGGCTTGGCACAGCCGTGCCTGGTATCGTGTTCTCCAGTTCGGGCGACCGTGCCTCCGGGATAGTCCCCTTTCGTCGGCTCCCCATATCGTTCCGCCAAAGGAGAAACCATGCATAAGAAACTGACCGTCCACACGTTGGTAACTGCCCTTGCAGCCTGCCTTCTTCCCTGTCCCGTCGTGTATGGCCAGCAGTCGTCGGACGCCTTCAATGGCCTGGAAACCTCCATGTCCAACCTCTTCCGGCTCTCCGACGCTCAATCGCGTTCCATCAGTGCCGAGAACTTCACCGGCGAGAAGGGAAAGGCCGCCATGGCCACGGAGGGAACCGGCCAACAGGCCGCACGCGATCTGGGGCAAGGCTGGAAGGTCTCGCCCTCGGTGCGGATCAAGGCCCACACCACCTTCACCCTGGCCGACATCGATGGCCCCGGTGCCATCCAGCAAATCTGGATGACGCCCGCCCCGTTGAACAAGACCCGCGACAACATCCTGCGATTCTATTGGGATGGCGAAGAGCAACCGTCCGTCGAGGTCCCCCTGGGCGATTTCTTCGCCTGCGGCTGGGGCAAGTACGCCCAAATCAACTCACTCGCCGTCTGCGTCAATCCCGGCAGCGCGTTCAACTGCTACTGGACGATGCCCTTCCGCAAGAAGGCCCGCGTCACCATGGAGAACCGCGACGACAAAGACATGACGCTCTACTACCAGATCAACTACGCGCTGGCGCCCGTCCCCGACGATGCTGCCTATTTCCACGCCCAGTTTCGACGCGTGCCCAACTTGCCGGCCAAGGCCGTCTACACCATCCTCGACAACGTTCAAGGACGCGGCCACTACGTCGGAACGTATCTCGCCTGGGAAGTGCGCAGCCCCGGATGGTGGGGCGAAGGCGAGATCAAGTTCTACCTCGACGGCGATCGCCAATTCCCCACCATCTGCGGCACCGGCACCGAGGATTACTTCTGCGGATCCTACAACTTCGAGAACCGCGAAACCAAGAAGTACCAGACCTTCAGCACGCCCTACAGCGGATTGGCCCAGGTCCTGCCGCCCGACCTCACTTACGTCCCCGGACAGCGCTTCGGACTCTATCGCTGGCACATCACCGACCCGGTCCGCTTCCAGAAAGATCTCAAGGTGACGATCCAGGCATTAGGTTGGCAATCGGGCCATCGCTACCTGCCCCTGGAAGACGACATCGCCTCGGTCGCCTACTGGTATCAGACGGAGCCGCACGCCAAGTTCCCGGCCCTACCCGACCGCGACACCATGGCCGTCAAACCCATCGCGGTCCAAACGCCCAAGTAACAGCCCCATCCAATGCCATTGCCCCTCTCCCGCGCGGGAGAAGGGCAATGGGTGAGGGTATTCTCGACTCCAGCCAGAAACAGAATCACCCGGCAAGCCACGAGCCTAAGCCGACTCAGGCATGACCCGGCCCAGCTCACCGAATCGCTGACAAGCCCGAGCCACAACGCTCCGCGTGTCGCGTCCGCGAGGCTTCCCACGCGCACTTGCTCAGAACTCCAACTGTTCCAAGAACCGCAAACTCTGCGGGATCTGCTCGACGACGGTCGGCGATTCGTCTTCGATGAAGTAGTACTTCACGCCCACCTTCTGCGAGGCGCGGAACAAGCTCGGCCAATCGACCTGTCCCGTGCCCAACGCCACGTCGTTGGTAAGGTCGGTGCTGCCTGCCAGGCTGCCCGTGGGCACGCCCTTCTTGAGGTCCTTCAGGTGCAGAAGCAGCCACCGGTTCGGATACTTCAGCAGCAGCTTCGCCGGATCCTGCCCCGGAAAGACCGTCCAAAGCACGTCCATCTGGAAGTACACGCACTTCGGATCCGTCTTCGCCATGAGCAGGTCGAAGAGCGTTCCATCTTTGTACGGATAGAACTCGTAACCGTGGTTGTGGTAATAGAACTTCATGCCGTGCTTGGCCAGCGCCTTGCCGGCATGGTTGAACACCGCGGCCGCCTCCAGGCATTGCTTCTCGTCGAACGGCGACTTATGCCCGATCCATGCGCAACCGACATACTTCAGCCCAAGCGCCTTCGCATCGCGAATCACGCCGTCGATGTCGTCGCGCAAACGCTCGTACGGAAAATGGCTGCCGATGGGCACGAGTCCCCGCTTGTCCAACTCCGCCTTGAATTGCGCGGGCGTCAAGTCGCCAAGGCCGGCCACCTCCACATACTTGAAGCCCCACTTCTTCACCTGATCCAGCATCGGCCCCACGCCTTGCTTCTGCAGCATGTCGCGCAGACTGTACAGTTGAAGGCCCGTCGGTCCCTTGTAGCTCTTGCTCTCACCAACTCCGGCAGCCAACACGCTGCTGGACGCCACCGCCATCGCGATCACAACGGCAATGCCGACACACAACGTCTTCCGCATCGTTCGGTCTCCTCACAAATAGGCAAAGACGGCTCATCGCTGTTCGTCACACTCGGGCTTCACCCACCAATTCGGGTCCAGGGACTCTCCGATTCCGCTCATTTCCCTTCAACGGCGGCCCAAGCCGGTCGTCCCGCAACCCGAAAAATCGCCGCCCGCAAGGAATCCATTGTACTGCGCGGGATTGTCAGACGATAGCTTCCGGCCCAACGTACCTTTGCCGGGGCATCAACGAGCACCGGGCCGAACCCGGCCTCCTGCGTTCCCCGCAAGAAACGAGCCACGGGCAGACCGCCTGCCCGTGACGTCCTCGTTCCGGTGCCCGCAACGTTGGTGGCGTTCTAATCCTTGCCCGGCCTTCCAACCTCCAGCGTGATCGGCTTCCCGTCGCGATCCGTGACCTTCGATTCCAGCCGAAATCCAGTCGGCGTCTTTTCGTAGAGCAACCGCCCGCCGAGCGGATCCACAAAGGCCTCCTTCGACAGCACGCTCTCACCCTCCAAGCGCACCGCGATGGCCGCCTTCAGCATGACGAGCCGGGCCTGGTCAGCCATCTTGTTCTCCTGGATAGATGCAAAGGCCGGCAGGACGGCTTGCGCCATCGTTCGGGCTGGTCCGCTCAGATGCGCCTCTGAAAGCAGTTTCTGCTCAGCTTCCGGCGTCGGAGCCGACTTGCTGTCCAGCAACTCGGCCAGCTTATCGTAGACCGTCTGAAGACCCATCAGTGTCTCGCGAGTTTCCTCCGGAGAGAGCTTCGCAAACGGCTCCGACTCGCCGCCCATAAACTCCTTGGCCCGCGCCACGCCGCCCGGTTGATCGAGCCACTGGATCAGCGGACGGACAAAGTACTTCTTCTCGTTGGCCATGACGGTCTTTGTGCTCGGCAGCGAGGGAAGATCATCAATCCGTTCGCTCAATCGCTTCAACTCGGCGGGCCCAAGATCGCTCAAGTACGCAGCGCCAACCCTTATTGCCTCCTTCGCGATCGCGTAGGATACCAGCAGCGAAACGAACAGGCCGTCGCTGCTCGTTTGACGCCCCAGGGCCATGGTCGCCACCAAGTCATCGACGGCCTCGGCCGGAGCTCCCTCCTGAATGTCCCGCCGAACGTGCAGAAGGGCGAGCCGCGCCAGGGCCCGGGTCTTTGACAAATGAGGCAGCAACGCTTCCGGGCCATCCTCCATTGGCACTCCCCACGCGCAGCGAGCGTATCTCGCCCCGCGTCGCAATTCCCGCATCGCCGAATCGCTTGCGCGGGCAATACCCAGCAGTTTATCGTCCAGCGGAGCAAACGTGCGGTTCGCTGCGGCCACGGCCGCCTGATCCTTGCTGTCCAGCACCGGCATCAACGCAAACGCCCGCCAATACGCCAAAGCCGCATTCTGCGCCAGCGGATCGACGTCGGAAGAAGACGCCGGCGCCGCGGCCCGAGCCGGCGCCACCAGCACCGACAGGCTCATCGCGATGAAGAACCACGGTCTCATGACATTTCTCCCTATAGCTTGTCGTGGAAACATGCTCGATGAACGTTTCGCAGCGCCTACGCCTCGACACACCAGCGACGGCTCCTGCTCGGTCGACCGCGTGCAGCCCAATTCAAAGAACACCCCTTGCGGTGATGGACATGGAACTCGCCGCCGCCGACTCCGGATCGGGCAACAGCAGTTGCCGGGCGTGGCGATCCAACAACTCGTCCAAAGCCTCCGGCGATTCGTTCGCTGCTCGCTGATAGGCCCATGCCGTCGGTCCGGGCGACAGCGGCTCCTCATTCGGCTGCGCGACGATCGACCGTGGTTCCGGCCCCGTCTGCGGACCTCGCGCCGGCCGACTCCTCAACGTTTGCCATCCCAATGCGATTGCCGCGATCGACGCCGCAACCGACAGCGCAACCCACAACCCAGCTCGACGAGCCGGCCGCCGCGCCGTCGCACAGTTCCGCGCAGCCGCGGTTGCCCGCGACGCCAAATCCCCCGGCATCCGCTCGGCCAGAATCTCGGCCACCGCGTCGCGCAGGTCCCCACTCAATTCCTCCAGCGGGCCGATCTCGTCATCTTGTTTCCGATCGTCGACCATCACTCTTCCTCCCTCACGCCTGCTGAAAAGACACCTTCCAGCTTCGCACGAGCCCGACTCAACGCCGTCGCCGTCGCCTGATACGTGATCTGCAACGACTCGGCGACCTCCGCTAGCGTTAGACCTTCCAGGTAACGCAGGGCGAAGACTGCCCCTTCTCGTTCAGGCAGCCCGGCGATCGCTCGCCGCAGCTCGGCTGCCAGTTCCTTGCGAATGAGCCCATCCTCCGGCAATCCCTCGGTCCCCGGCAAATCCAGCCCATCCAAGGAAACGTTCTGACGTCGTCGCCGGAGCTTCGCCAACGCACCCAGCGTGGCCAGCCGCCGCAGTAGTCCGCGCCAGTGACGAACCTCGGTCTTCGCATGGAGCCGGTACGCCTGAAAGAACACCTCTTGAACGTTGTCTTCCACATCGGCCGCGTTGCCCAGGATTCGCCACGAAATGCGAACCACCAGGGGACCATGCTCGTCGATCAACGTGTTCCAGTCAGGCATCGCCGTTTCCAGAAGCCCTGTCCGTCTACCCCTTAGTTGCGCCACGGTCGAGAGTTTTACATCCGAAGCACAATTTGCCCGCCTTCCACTCGCCCGATGGCTCGGCAAAGCTGGTCGCAGAACGCACAAAACAGCGCGTCAACTCCACCCGTGATCGCACACCGATCTCACCCGTGTTCAGAAACGCGGCAGCGGAGACGGTAGACCCGCTGAAACATACCCCGACGCTTGAAGTCCCGTGCACTTCGACAGGAAGTCTGGCCCTACTTCGTGCCTTTCGCCAGCGCATACAGCCGCGTCATCGTGGCGAGGTACAGAGTTCCGTTCGCGGCCACACACGTGCTATGGATGGGGTCTTCCAGTCGAATTGAGCTCAGCACGCGTTTCTCGCGCCCGGCGGCCAACACCACGAACTCGCCGCGACGCGTGCCAACATACACCTTGCCGTCGGCCACCAGGGTCGACGCCCAGATCTCGCCTCCCGCGTCGTGGACCCAGCAGGCCTTCCCCGTCTTCGCATCGACGCAGTGGACGTTCCCGCGGCAATCGGCCACATACACCAGCCCGTCCGCCACCGACGGGGTCGAGCAGCAGTGCGTATCCATCTCGTACGACCACACCAGCCCGCCGCGCGTGATGTCGCCCGACCCGTTGGGATCAATGCATTCCAGCCACGATTGGCGCTTGCCCCACCAGATGTCGCCCCCCGCCGTCACGTACACGCGGCCGTCATGAAACACGGGCATGCTCTTGATATCGCTCGGGCTGACCTTTCGGTTGCGAATGTACTTGTGCACATCCTCCTTCGGCGCTGTCGGATCGCAGTCAAAGCGCCAAGCACATCGAAGCGGCTGAACCTCGCCGGTCGCCGCGTCGGGTCGAAGCGTCTCGAACGCATAACACACTCCGTCGCCGCCGCCGAACAGAACCAGCCGCTGCCCGCCGATCTCGGCCAACGCCGGCGACGACCACGTGCTGTGGAAAGTCTTGCGACCGATCCACTCGCGCTCCTGGGCGATCAACCGCCCTGTGGCCTTGTCTACGACAACGAGGCTCGGCCCGTCGGGCTTCTCGATCGTTTCGTGCTTGCTGTTCAGGCCGTTGTTCGTGTTCAAATACAGGTAAGGACCGTCCACAAGGACCGAACAATGACACGAATCGTGAGGCCGGACCCCGGCCGTTGCTCGCAAATCCAATAGCCAAATGATGTCGGCATCCAAAGGCCCCACCTCCATGGGCGCCTCGTCGCGCGGCGTCATGTGCCGGCCTTCGTCGCGATAGGGGCCGTCGTTGCCGTTGGCCATCCCTTTCATGTCCAGACACACGACCTCGTCCCGATTGGTCACCACGTACGCCCGGTCACCCTCGACAGTCGCCACCGAGCAGATGCCCGCCTTGGGCCAATCCAGATAGATGTCCCCTTCGAGCTTCGGCACGACGAGCTGCCACACCAGGCTCCCGTCCGATTCGTTCAGACACATCAGCACGCCCCGATCGCCATCATGCCGCGGGTCGCGGGGCTGCTCGTTATTCGTGCCAATGAGCACCTTGCCCTCGGCCACGACCGGAGTGGCGTAACAATCTTGCCCCAGCGGTACCGACCATTTCACGTTCTTCCCCGTCGCCGGATCGAACCCCTCAGGCAAGCCCGTCTCGCCAGAAACCATGTTCCGCGAGTCGCGCTCGCCCCACTGAGGCTGATCGGCGGCCCATACGGAGGAAACGACTGTCAGAAGAACCAGAACGCTGCCCAGCAGCGATCTTCCGGGAAATGCATCGGCGGGCATGATCGATTTCCGAGGCGGGCAAAACGGTTGCAGCCCGATACGCATTCGTGCTGCAACTCCCCCGATCATAGCCGGCCCCACGGCAAATGTCACCACCCTGGCCCGTTTCCTGCCGAGCACACAGCCGACGACGATCTGCTTCTCACTTCACCTGCTTCCGGCTGGCGTACGTGTGGCCCAGTAGCTCTGAAATCTCGTGCTTCACCTCCTCCGGGTCGATGCGACCCTTCCACCGGCGCACGATCTCGCCACCCGGCGCAATGAGGATCGTATACGGCAGCGGGCCTTCCCATTGCTTGTCCAACGCCTCGGCCAACTCGTCGAGGTTGTCGCTCGCATAGATGTAGTTCTTCGTCGACACATGATTTCGGCGAAGCACCTTGGCCGCCGCCTCGCGCTGGTCCGGACCGTCTAGGCACAACGTCACCCACTCGAAGTGTCGCCGACGATACATGCGATTGATCGTCACCAGTTCCGGCAGTTCCGCGATGCAAGGAATGCACCCCAACGACCACACGCTGACAAGCTGGAAACACTCCGTCTTATTCGCCGCCAACTTCTTCACCCCCGATACGTCGATCGTCTCCAGCTCCACCGGTTCCGCATTCCATTTCTCGATCGATTGCTGAACCGTATCCCGCTTGTCCGACCATTTCGTGGTGCAGCCGAACACGCGCGTCTTCTCCACAGGAACCGGCCGCCCGGCTAGCAAGGCGTCGATCGCGTTGCGCGCGTCGTGCGACTTCGGCGGTCGGATGTCCGCATCGTCGATGCGCCCGTTGTAGCGGAGCTTTCGCTGCTGGTCGAAGATGAACACGTGCGGCGTCGCCAGCGCGCCGAACTCCGTGGCAACCTGCTGCTTGTCGCCGTCGTACAAATACGGAAACGTGAAGCCGCGGAGCTTGGCGTGTTGCTTCATGTCGTCGAACGAATCGCCCACGTCGGTATATCCCATCTCGTCCAGCCGTAATGCCTTCGGGTCGTTGGCCGAGATGGCCACCACCGCCACGCCCTTGTCGTGGTAGTCCGCATACATCTGTTTGATGCGATCTTCGTACGCCTGGGCCGTGGGGCAGTGGTTGCAGGTGAAAATCACGACCAGTACCTTGGCATTCGAAAAGTCCGACAAACTGTGTGTCTTCCCGTCAACACCCGGCAGGCTGAACGCCGGCGCCGGCGCGCCGATCTCCAACGTGCTCACGTCTTTCGCCGCCGCCGGCAACCCGGCAAACAGCAACACACTCAATACCAACAAGCTCGACAATCGACGTCGGCAATGCATGATCGGTTCCCTCAACGATGGCGGCGACACGATGGGCTCACACGCTGCCCACCCGGTTCCCAAAACGATCGTTACGCAATCGACCATTCTATCATGCCCCGCCCCGAAGTCCCAGTTTCACGCTCCGAAGCCCTACCTTCAGATACCTCGACCAGCAGCAACGACACCGCGATATCAGAACGAGGATCGCTCGCGATCGTTACCCCGTGTCACGGCGCGATCCGATCGAAGATGCCGCCAGGCGCAGACGGTCCGTATTTCGGATCCAAGCAGTTGCGCTCACCGCGCAGAAGAAGCGACCCTACGACGCCCGAGGCCGTCGCACGCGCCGACCGCGGAACGCCGCCACGCCAACGAGGCCAGCAAGCAGAAGGCCAAGTGTTCCCGGCTCGGGAACGCCAGGAATTTCGGCAGCCTCATAGAGCCGCATGGCCATGTCGCCGGTGCCAGACATGTGATAAGACGTGGGGCTGGTGGTAAAACCCGCCATCTTGGCATCACCGCCAGGAGGCACCGATGCTAGGCCTCCTTGGGCCAAGTCCTTGGTCGTTCCCGTCATGCCGATCCAATAGGACGTCGAGCCCAACAAGGACAACGGCGTATCGAAAACGGCATACTTTCGGACGGTGGTCGACGAACCCACACCGTCGGTGTCGATAACGGAAATCTCCGACGTGAAACTCTGCAACAGGGCGCCCGGAGATCCCGACGCGTCCGCCCAAAGGTTGATCGTCACGGAATCGCCTACGAGGCTGGCCGACAGAGCGCTATAGACGGCCATCGCACCCACTTCGACGTCCGCATCGAAGTGGATCTGCTCACCGAAGTATTGGTAGCCCAACCGGTTTGAATAGTTCGGCGTAGTGACCCCGTACAGGGCCGGAGAGTAATCCCAGAGGATGCCCGCCTGTACGTTTGCGACAAATCCCAGGGCAATCAGCGCGGCGATCAGCGCGGCTCGCAGTCTCATAAGTCACCCACAGGCTCTAGCGTGCGTACCGAGAAACGCACACACACCCTAATCGATACCAGCCAAGTCGTCAACGATTCTGTCGCACTATCACTTGTGAAACCAAGAGCGTAGCTCTACAGACGGGGTTGAGATGCGTACGGAAGATGGGGGTCGCGCGCCAGATGTTCTTACCTTGGCCCCCGAATCGCTGGTCGACTCGCGTGGGACATAGAGTGCTACGCCGAGGGTATCAAAGGTCCTGGTCCTCGGTTTCGCCCGGGACTCTCTGGCAAGGAACACGAACCGTAACTCGGGTACCCCTGCCAGGTGCTGCGTCGATATGCAGCATTCCGCCCATCACTTCCAGCCGTTCCGACACGCTCGACAGGCCGAATCCACGGGCGCTGGTTCGCGACAAGTCCAACTCCCCGGGATCAAAGCCGACGCCCTCGTCGCTGACAACCACTTGCACGCCCCTCTCCATCTGCGACACTTCCACACAAGCGCGATCGGTCTGGGCATGCTTCACGACGTTGAACAGCAACTCCTGAACGATCTGAAACAGAAGCACGCGCAGCTCTTCCTCAACCGGCTCCGCATCACCATCGCCCCGAAGGTCAACCATCAGGCCGTGCTTCTCGCGCTTCCAAGTGGCCAGCCATCGTAGCGCGGCCTGCAGCCCGCTCTCGTGCAGCACCGGTGGGCTAAGCTCACACGCCAAGCACCGCGATGTCTCGATCGATTCGTTGACCAATGCGTCGGCCTCCCGAATCGCACTCAGTAGGGTCTCATCTTGCGCATAACGCGAAGCCTTGTTTAACTTCATCCGCACAGCGACAAGCTGTTGCTGCAAATGATCGTGCAAGATACG
Source organism: Thermoguttaceae bacterium (assembly GCA_963674835.2). Classification (GTDB taxonomy): domain Bacteria; phylum Planctomycetota; class Planctomycetia; order Pirellulales; family Thermoguttaceae. Next base: position 2,256,497 of record CAXXKC010000003.1, on the reverse strand, counting down.
GGCAATCCGCCGTCGCTCGCGCTGCTCGACCCGCGTCAGTTCCGATGCCAGACGGTGCAGTTGCTGCCCACGACGCTCGGCCAGCGCAGCCCGCTCGGCTGCACGCCGTTCCAGCAATGTTCGAGCGGCTTCCGCCTCTTGGTGCAGCTGCTGCAGGCTACCGTTCTGCGCCTCCAGTTCGCGGTGGCTGGCCTGAAGCGCCCGCACCAATCGCTGAAGGTCTTCCAGCGACATGGTGGAAACGTCGCCCGTGCTTCCCAACAGTCGTCTGTCCGACGCACCGCATCGACACTGACCCTTCGGCGAAATGCCGGAATCGAACTCGGTCATCGAGCCGACGTCCTTTCCAGTGGATCCATCACTAAGCCGACCAGTTCTTCTGGACGACCGACACATAGGGCTCTGGTCGCGTGTGGTCCCGTGCCGTTTGTCGGATCGCCTGATGCTACGTTCGCATCATCAGGTCCATAACCGCATTCTTCTGTTACGAGTGTATTAACAGTGTGTTCCGAACGTGTTAAGAAGAGGGCCTCTCCGGGGGACTGAATCTACCCTGACTCCAGAGGTTTGACAATCCCCCCATAGGTTGAGATCTGGCTAACCACTATGTCGGTAGTGGGGGTAATCTGTCCCAGTTCTCTCAACCCTGCCTTATCCGATTGAACGCCCTTTCTGCACCGAGTACAAAGGTCGCTACGGGTGCCGCCTGCAAATGCCCCCCGACGATGGCGCGCAAACGGCAACTCGCTCTGCTTTTTCGGGACGGTCGGCACTCCCACTTTCCCAAAGGTCTTCAGGAGCAAACCATGGACAACTTGCCAACGACCACACCGCAACGATCGCTTCTCTCGCGCAGCACGACACACCCGAGGCCACCACGGCGCATGAGCTCCGCCAATTCGGCCGCAACTCGCCGCCGGTTGTTGGTCCTGGCCGCCCTCATTCCCTTGATCGGCTGCCTGGCCGTTCCGGCTCTCGGTCAGCAACCCGACCTGATCCACCAACCATATCTCTTGGATACGGGGCTCCTCTCGCGCTCGATCAGTTTTGAAAACCCAACCGGCGAGCCGGGCAAAGGCGGTCAAGCGGCCAGCAGGCTGGGCGTGGGCCGCAAAGGCTCCCCCGCCAAGTCGATTGCCCCAGGCGAGACCGTTCAACTGTGCGACATCACCGCCGGACCCGGCACCATCCGCCACATCTGGATGACCACCGAACGCGACCCACGCAACCTCCGCAGCCTCGTCGTCCGCGCCTGGTGGGACGACCAAGAACATCCAAGCATCGAGTCCCCCGTCGGCGACTTGTTCGGTTTCGCCCATGGCAAGGTCATGCCCTACTTCTCCGCCGTCCACTCCGTGGGCGCCAGTGCCGGCATGAATCTCTGGCTGCCGATGCCGTTCTCCAAGCGCGCCAAGATCACTTTGACCAACGACGGCCAGAAGGCGATTCCACTCTACTACCAGATCGACTACACCCTCGGCGACAAGCTCCCCGCCGACGCCGGCCGCCTCCACGTCCTCTTCCGCCGCGAAAACCCCACGACCGAAAAGAAAGACTTCGAACTGTTGCCCAAACGCCAGCAGAAAGGCCGCTACGTCGGCGCCGTCATTGGCATCCGCAACATGCATCCGGAACAGTGGTGGGGCGAGGGCGAAATCAAAGTCTACATCGACGGCGACAAGGAATTCCCCACCATCTGCGGCACGGGCAGCGAAGACTACATCGGGCTCTCCTGGGGTACCCAGCAGACTCCCTTCTTCTACAACGGTTGCAGCCTCGACAAGAACGGCTTCGTCTCCATGTATCGTTGGCACCTGCCCGACCCGATCGCCTGGCAGCGCGAAGCACGTATCACGATCCAACAGATCGCATACAAGGACTCGGTCGGCCTCGAGGAGACACGCGACGACTGGTCCACCGCCACGTTCTGGTACGAGCCCGTCCCCAGCGCACCGCTGCCGCCGCTGCCCGACGTGAAAGCCCGCACCGCCGACATCTGGCCGGAGAAGTAGGGCGCATTTCGCGCCAGGGAAGCGCGCGGACCGCCTTCACCAACCAAAGAACCACGCCGCCGACAGCGCGGCAGTCAAACCCGACGCGCACTACCCGCGGCGTCCGGCTGCAATTGCGCCCACCATCAGAAGCCCGGCCCCAATGCCGGCCGACGTCAGGTCGTAGCCATTTAGGCTGACCAGCACGGGAATTCCCAACGCGTTGCCGAACAACGTCACCAATACGGCGATCAATACCAGCGGTCCCGCCCATCGGGCTCCCAGGAAGCTGCCCAACAGCAGAATCAGTGCGCCAACACCCAGCGTAATTCCCGTCAGCTTGCCGCTGAACCGCTCCGGAATACCCGGCACGATGAGCTTCTCAGTCGTCTTCAGGCTGACCGCCTCGTTGGCGGCCGCGCCGAAGGCCGGCGCATAACGGTCGATCCAGGCCTGCGTGTCGCTAAGGTCTTCCATTCCGACCTGCTGTTTCACGTCCTCAACCGATGTCGGCAGCAAACCGTTTTTCTGAAACCAGATGGCGCACAACACCAGCAGCACGATCCCCAGCAAGAATCGCAGCCCCGGGCCGAACAGCACGTTGGCCATGCCGCCCAGCGGTGCCAGCACGGAGCGCTTCGGCGGCGTGGCGTTGCCCGTCTGCGCGGCCCACACTAGGCTACGGAACATCTCCTGCCGTTTCTTGGCGAGGTTGCGATCCCCGGGCGCCGCGGTCGCCATCAGTTCTTGCAACTGGGCCGCCTGGGTGACGAGCGTTTCGGCGGCGGCCGACGCCCGCTTGCGTGCCTCTACCTGGCTGATGCCCTCCGATTCGAGCCGTTTCTGTTCGACCCCTTGCAGCAGGCGGCGCTCGCGGTTGTTGCGTTGCTGTTGAAGTCGCTGGTCGGCCCACCGGATAATCGAGTCCCGCCACGCGGCGTACTGCCGTCTCGTCTTCTGGCCCGACTCGGCCCGCTGTCGCCGCATGCCCATCTTCGCTTCATAGCCGAAGAGATACTCAAACGGCTCCTCCCAGTCGCGGCCGCAATTGTCCATCACGATCTTGTGGACCTCGTGTTCCTCCAAACCCTGCGTTCGCAGAGCCTGGATGACCTGACGCACCCGACCCATCGGCACCGATCGTGCCGAGGCGATCGATCGGTCGATCGTAAAGTAGAACGCCGCCGCGGTGCCGATTCCCAAGGCGATCGCGAACACCAGCACGAACAGATGGAGCATGAGCATCACGACCACGACGAAGAACACCCCGACGCCCACGATCAGGCGGTCGGTCCAACTGCTCTCTAGCGCCAAGGCCCGCAGCCGGGTAAACAGATGCTCCTCCTCGTAGACACCGCGGAACACGACATTGCTGACAAACGTCGCCGCCCCGTAGGCCACGAACCAGCACGCCGCGACCCAGTGGCCCGTAACCAGCATCCACACGAACAGCAGGGCGCACATCGCCGAAAACAGCGGCACGGCCAGCCGCCGAATCGTTCGAAACGACGACCCGTTGAATGCGCCCAGGCATGCCTTCAAATCGCGCACGTGTTCCGGACGCGGCTCCAGCGTTCCTTCCTCGCCGCGAGCCAGGAACTCCTCCATGCTCGTGATCGCCTCGTCCAAATCGGCGTACCGGTCATCCGGCTTCTTGGCCGTCATCTTGGCCACGATGTCGCCGAGTTGCCTCGGCACGTGAGCGTCCACCTCGTCGGGCCGCGGCACCTGCTCGCGCTGATGCCGCCTGATGATCTCCAGAACGTTCTTCCCCTCGAACGGCGCCCGGCCTGTCAGCAGCACGAAATACGTGCAACCCAGCGAATAGATGTCCGCCCGATGGTCCACGTCGTGCGCGTCGGTCACCTGTTCCGGGGCGATGTACGCCGCCGTCCCCATGGTCGTCCGCGCCAGAGTCACCTCGCTGCTCAGTGCCCCCGTGTCGACCGCGTTTTGCGGCGCCTCTGCACCCTCGTCGCTCGGCTCCGGCGCCTCCGCCGAAACCTTGACCAATCCCAGGTCGGCCACCTTGACGATCCCCTGATCGTTGAGCATCAGGTTGGCCGGCTTCACGTCCCGGTGCACCATGCCGTTCTGGTGTGCGAACCGCAGACCGCGCGCCGCCTGCAGAATGAGCCCCGTCGCCTCCTGCGCCGACAGCTTCTTCTTCTGCCGCACCAGGTCCGCCAGGTTCTGCCCGTTGACGAACTCCATGCTGAAGAAATTCACGCCGTGGTCGGCCGCCAGGTCGTAGATCTGCACCACGTTGTGGTGAACCAACTGCGCCGCCGCAAACGCCTCCCGCGTGAAACGCGCCACCGCCACGGGGTTCTTCGCCACCTCCGGACGGATCGTCTTCAATGCCACGTTCCGATTCAGCGACAACTGCTTCGCCAGGTAAACAGCCCCCATCGCCCCTTGCCCCAGCCGCTTGAGGATCCGATACCCGCCAAGCGTCGCGGGAACGTCTGTCTCCGCCGCGGGTGACGTCCCTTCCGCTCCGGCCGGCGCAGCGGCAGTCTGCGTTTGCGCGTCTGCTTCGGCCGATGCCGGACTCGTCCACTCCGCCGTACCTTCTGCTACGACGCCCGCCTCGGAAATTGCCTGAGTTGCTTCCGTCGCACGGCTCGGCTCGGGGATTGCCTGCGTTGCTTCGGTCGCGTCACTCGACTCGGGAATCACTTGGGTCGCTTCCGCCGCGCCACTCGGCTCGGGAGTCACCTCGGGTACTTCCACCGAGTTGCTCGGCTCTTCGGGTTCCTCTACCGCTTCCTCGCTCGAACTGGCTTCCTCAGCGCTCGAATCCGGCATCACTTGGGTGGCCTCTGCGGCGCTCGGACCCGGCTGAGTCGCGGCGGCCGCTTCCGACGGCTGCGTCAGCGCCGGCGGAACCTCGCTTGCCACCTCCTGAGTAGCCTCCGCCTGCGGTGGCAAACTCGGCGGCGACGGCGCAGGCTCCTTCGGCAGCTCGCCCCGTGTGACCACATCCGTCTGCGGGATCTCGACCGTGATCGTCTGCGACGGGTCGCTGGGCACTGTAATCAGCAACTTGTGATGGCACGTCGGACACTGCGGCGCAAATCGACCCGGCTTAGAGATCTTGAGTGTCAGGAGCTGGTTGCAGTGCGGGCAGTTGACATCCACAGCAGCTTCCTCAACCGTGAAAGGGCAGCGACCTCCCTCGGCGATCGCCGAAGTGTTATCCGGCGCACGGTGTCCGCAAGGTACCCCCCGGAGAAGAAAAGCCCAGCCGCGGCTGGCTTTCCCGAGTGACCCAGCCCGTGCAGTGGTCCGCAAGCTCAAAGAACGGGCACTGCACGGCCGCCCCCCGACTTCATCCTAAGACGAGCACCCAGAAGGCCGTACGTCACGCACCCATCAGCCACGAGCATATCTTCCCACGGGAACCCCTGTCAACATTTGGGATCAAGAATGCCGGTGGACGTACACCACCCTCCGGGCCTAAGATGACGGCCTTCGCCAACCGCACCCGCCACGAAGGGCCTTCCCATGCCCGTCATGAACAGCCCGCCCGGACCCCATGCCGTCTTCGATGGCCGCCAGTACCTCTATTTCGGCGGAACCGCCTACCTCGGGCTCCAGCAGCATCCCGACGTCATCCACGCCGCCTGCGATGCCCTCCAACAATACGGCGTCGGCAGTGCCACTTCCCGCGGTGGCTTCGGCGATACGCCCCCCGTCCTTGAGGTAGAACACCAAGCCGCTCGCTGGTTCGCCACAGAGGGGGCCTTCTACTACGCCTCAGGCTACCTGGGCAACCAGATACTCCTGACGGCCTCCGCCGGGACCTTCGACGCCGTCTTCGTCGACGAGTGTGCCCACTATTGCGTCTTCGAGGCGGCTCGGCTCAGTCAGCAGCCCGTGTTCGCTTTCCCCCATGCCGATCCGGACGGCCTCCAGGCGGCCATCCAGAAGCATCTCCCGCCGGGCGGTTGCCCCCTGGTCGCCAGCGACGGCGTCTTTGCCGCCTTGGGACACGTAGCGCCCGCGGACCGATACTGCGATGTCTTGCGCGCGTATCCCGGTTCGGCCCTCCTTCTCGACGACGCCCACGGTATCGGCGTGCTTGGCACCAACGGTTGGGGAACGTGGGAACATTTCGGCCTCGACGATCGAGTCAACGCCGCCTTCCCCGGCGACGACGATTCGCCCCTCCCCAGCCGGCTCCTGTGCGGCACGTTGAGCAAAGCCGTCGGCGGTTTCGGCGGCCTCATCCCCGGACGCGAAACCTTCATCCAACGCGTCAAATGCACACCCTATTTCGCCGGGGCCAGCGCGCCGCCGATCGCCGTGGCGGCCGCCACCGCCCGCGCGCTGCAAATCGTACAGGACGAACCCCAGCGCCGCGCGCAACTCCAGGCAAACGTGCGTGCAGTCCGCGACGGCCTCATCAAACTGGGGCTGCCCGCCGACGATGTCCCCGTGCCGATCTTCTGTCTCCCGGTCGGCGATGCCCAGAACATGCAGCGGCTACATCAGCAGCTCAAGGAACACGGCATCTTGGTGCCGTATCTGCCCGCCTACTCGGGACTCGGCCAGCACGGTGCCCTACGCCTGGCCGTCTTCGCCACCCACACGGCAGACATGATCGCCCAACTGCTCGACGACTTGGCCCGATCCCTGTGACACCGTTACCAGCGGCACAAACCGCTATCGGACCGGCAAGATCTTCTTCCGTGGCAGTTGCCTCTCAGTAGGGGGTCTTCCGCGCAGCTACAATTCGGTAGGATGGAGCGCATTCGGCATATGTGTAGCGTGCGTTCCGCTTTCGAAACCGCAGATGCACGCCGCCACGAACGCTCCAGTTGAGTGCGACACGCACTAGCCTTGGTGGACACAACCTCTGGCGAAGCGAGATGGCTATGAAAACAACTCGCCGCGTTTCGGCCCTTCTGGCTGCAATGCTCCTCGTCCTGGTCGCCAGTCTCGGCTGCGGCCGTGCGAAGAACGACCGCGTTCGGGAAACGCTGCCCGAGGCGCCCCGCGTCACCTCCGCGCAGCCCCAAGTGCATACGGCCAAAATGCCCGTCAAGAACGAGGTCGACGACTCACATCTCCCGCTCGACATCACCGTCGATGCGCCCGAGGTTCCCTCGCGCATTCGCGAGCCGTCGCCGCCGATCCAGCAGAACGCAGCGAAGTAGCGGTCGCGGCTCAGTCGATCGCTGCCAACTGGACTCGCGCTCCTTCCAGTCGGTGCGCCAGCAGCTTGGCAATCTGGATCGCCAACCGGTAACCCAACTGCGTGTCCTTGTCGCACAAATCCCGCAGCTTGGGCGCATCGATGGCCACCAGCCGGGTGTCCCTTTTCGCCGTGCCGACCGCCGTGTACTTGTACGGCTCAATCAATGCCGACCAGCCCAGGATGTCCCCCTCGACAAGCGTGTCGACCGTTCGATGCTCGCCGCTTCCCAGAATGTACTGGATCTCGACTTCGCCTTGCACAACGATATTCAGCGTGTCGGCCGGATCTGCTTCGTGGAAGATACGCGTGCCGGCCGAAATCGACTTCTCGTCGGCGATCACCGCCACGGCCTTCAGGCTCTCGTCGTCGATCGAGGCGAAGTAGGGATAACGGCGCAGAACTTCTGGGGAAATCATGGTGACGCTCCTCCTTGGGGATCTTCCAGGGCCTTGAGCACGTCCTGCACGGCAACAGGTATTGCTGCCCGGACAGACGGGGTGCACTCTTCACCGAAGCTCAATATATCGTCCGCTTCGATGCCGACAAGGAGGATGTCGTCGTCCTGCGGAAGCTTCTCCCCCGCCTGACGACCCAAAGCCAGTGCCGTCGGCAGGTTCACATCGTGGGCCGACGCACTCCGCTGCGTGGGGATCGAATCGACATGCAGATGATGGATGGTTCCAGGCGCGGCCCCCGTCACGATCGCGTCGATCACGATCGCCCGGTCGAACCCCACCATCCGTTCCATCAGCCGCAGTCCACCCCAATAGTCCTCATCCACAACCACATCGGTGCGCTCGGCGAGCAAGCCCTTCAGCTCTGCCACCACACGTAGCCCGACGCTGTCGTCGGTGATCAGCGGATTTCCCAGTCCGAGCACAATCGTTCTCATAGGCCGCTACACAAACAACCACTGTCCGTACCAGTAAGCCGCCTCATTCCCGTCTACAGGAGAGGGGGCGGGGGGAACCCTGGCTCCCCGGCAACCCCACGGTCTCAGCAACGAGTACCCCCGGATGCCGCACAAGCCTTCCCGTTTCCCCGACGTAGCCTATCGGAGCACCGGTCGTAGGTCAACTTCTCATGCTCGTCCCTCATATCGCCGTTCACCTCCAATGCTTGACACGGCTCATCGGCGCACCTTTACTGATGAGCATCCCTCGATCCTCTTTGCTGCCCCCTGGGAGCTTCACCCATGAAGACGACTGCCCTGGCCGCGACGCTGGTCCTTCTCACCGCGATGGCTTCCTCTCTTGCCGCCGCCGACTTTCCTCCCTTGACTGTCCCCGACGGCATGGGCGTGAACATCCACTTTACCCACCCTCGCCCCGGCGAACTGGAGATGCTCCATGCCGGCGGATATCGCTGGCTGCGAATGGACTTCTCTTGGGCTGCCACGGAACGCGAAAAGGGCAAATATCAGTTCGACGCCTACGACCATCTGCTCGCCGAGATGGAAAAGCACCAGATGCACGCGCTCTGGATTCTCGACTACGCGAACCCGCACTACGACGAAGGCCTCTCACCCTACACCGACGAAGGCCGCGCAGCCTTCGCTCGTTGGGCCGCCGCGGCCGCCCAGCATTTCCGTGGCCACGGCATCCTTTGGGAAATGTACAACGAGCCGAACATCAGCTTCTGGAAGCCGAAGCCCGACGTCGACGTCTATATTAAGCTGGCCCTGGCCACCGGCAAAGCCCTCCGCCAGTCTGCCCCCGGCGAAGCCTACATCGGCCCGGCCACCTCGCAAATCGATTTCAAATTCCTGGAGAAATGCTTCCAAGGTGGGCTCCTCGAGTACTGGTGCGCCGTCTCCGTCCATCCCTACCGCCGCTCCGCGCCGGAAACCGCAAGCTCCGAGTACCAGCAACTCAGGGCGATGATCGACAAGTACGCGCCCGCCGGTAAGCACATCCCCATCCTCGCCGCAGAATGGGGCTTCTCCAGCGCCTGGAAGGGCTTCGACGAGGCCAAACAAGGCAAGTACCTGCCTCGCCAGTACCTGATGAACTTGGCCAATCGCGTGCCCATCACGATCTGGTACGACTGGCACGACGACGGACAGGACGCCAAGGAGCCCGAACACCACTTCGGCACCGTGGCCTTCCCCTACCACGACGGCCGCAAACCAGTCTACGATCCCAAACCCGCCTACACCGCCGCCAAGACACTCTCCACGGTGCTCGACGGATTCACCTTCCACGAGCGACTCGCGATCGGCGGCGACCAGGCCTATATTCTCGCCTTCCGCAAAGGCGATCAAACCCGCTGGGCCGCCTGGACCATCGCCGATGCACCCCAAACCGTCACGTTCCCGCTGCCCGCCGGCCGCTACGCCGTGACCGACCACCTCGGCCAATCCCAACCGCCGCTAACGGCCGACGCCAAAGGGCTGACGATCACGCTCACCGACGCCCCCCAATACTTGGCCCAGCCATAGGACAAACGCGATCCGGCCAGCTACCTAGCTCCCCTCATCCGCTTGCGCGCTCAGGGGCCGGGGATGAGGGCGCCCTCCATCCCACTCACTCCTTCAGCGGAAACTCGTTTCCCCGCAAATCGAAACCCTGTCCCGACGCATCGCCGGCCGCCGGTTTCGACGACTCGGCATCCTCATCCACGGCCTTTGCCTTCGCCAGACCTGCCGTCTGGGGCGGCACATACGGCCGTTTTGAAAACGCCGTCCAAGCCATTTCCCCTTTTCGGTCCTTGTGCTGAATCACGGAGACCAACTCCCAACCCAATTTCCCAAGCTCGTTGAGCTCCTTGGCCAGGTAGACTTCCGTCTTCGTGGTCACCACATGATTCTCCCACTTCTGCATCGCGTGAACGGTGGCTATTCGCATGACAGCTCTCCCTTCTCGCAGAAGAGTCACAACGCCGCAGACACACAATCGGCGCGATCACGGCCGAATCACGCGGCGCGCACCTATCGAAAAGCAACCCCATATCGCTCCATTCTGCTCCGCCTCGACCCGCCATACAATCGCGAGCCCGCCCACCCCTCTGCTCGCCCGCTTGAGCCCATCGGAGCCGGGGGGCGGGAATGCAACCTTCCGTCATGGCCTCCCTCGTCGCCCCGGTCTGCCCCACGAACCTCAAAACACCGCCGCGCCGGCCTCGGCCACCGCGTGGTCCTGATCGCCGCTGCCGCCGCTCACGCCGATGGCGCCCACCACCTTGCCGTCGCGCTTCAAAGGAATCCCGCCGGCAAAGATCATCACGCGCCCGCCGTTCGAGGCGTGAATGCCAAAGAACTGCCCGCCCGACTGGCTGTGTTCCGCCAGATCCTTCGTCGCAATGTCAAACGCACGCGACGTGTACGCCTTGTTGATCGAAATATCGATGCTCCCGATCCACGCGCCGTCCATACGAACGTGGGCGACCAGGTTGCCGCCCGCATCGACCACGGCCACATTCATCGGCTGTCCCAATTCGGCCGCCTTGGCTTCCGCGGCAGCGATCACCCTTCGAGCATCCTCAAGCGTAACCATCTCGTCATCCTCCTTGTCTGAACCCACTGGCCGATATCAGTATACGCGCCACGTTCACCCGATCGAGAGGGGGTCGCTCCCTCGCCCATGCCCACACACTTCCGCCCCAACCCGTAGCATAGCCGCACGCCCATGACACCCCGCTCGAAGCACAGCCGCCCTCGGCTGTGACACCCACGCCACCCGCCGCACCTTCACCGATTCGTCCACCCGAGATAGACTTCATCGATAGACGATCTCAACCCCCGAAACACCTCCGAACAGCAACGAAACCAGCCGCCGGTGCAGACGGCCCGCCAATGGCGTGATCCACGCACCGGCTCCGCTCTCGGTCTTCCGCGGCTGCTCATAGAAACGCATGGCTCGCATCGTATTGGCAATGTCTGGTGGCGTCGACAGCAGCGTTGCCGCATGTTTGCTCCGCCGCCAAGGCCACGAGGTGATCGGCGTGTTCATGCGCCACGGCGCCGAGGCCCCGGCGGCGAGCCCTCCCGGCGCCGGCCGCGGGCCGACTCTCAAACAAGGTTGCTGCAGCGCCGCCGACGCCGCCGATGCCCGCCGCGTTGCCGACATGCTCCAGATTCCCTTCTACGCCCTGAACTTCGAGGCCGATTTCGACCGGATCGTCGACTACTTTGTCGACGAGTACCTCGTCGGGCGAACCCCCAATCCCTGCATCATGTGCAACACCTGGCTGAAATTCGGCAAACTGCTCGAGTATGCCGACGCCGCGCAGGCCGACTGCGTGGCTACCGGCCATCACGCCCGGATCGTCCCCTCCGACGGCGCCGCCGATCCGGCACTCTGCCGCGGCCTCGACGCCGGAAAGGACCAGTCGTACGTCCTTTTCGGCATCGATCGCCGCGTGCTTTCCCGGCTGCGCTTTCCCGTAGGCGAACACCAGAAGCACGAAATCCGCCAGATCGCCACCCAGCTCGGCCTGCGCGTCGCCGACAAGAAAGACAGCCAGGAGATTTGCTTCGTTCCCGACCAGGACCACGCGCGCCTCGTCAAACAGCATCGCCCCGATGCCGACACCTCCGGCGAAATCGTCACGACCGATGGCACGGTCGTCGGGCGGCACGACGGCCTGGAGAACTTCACCATCGGGCAGCGCAAGGGCCTGCGGATTGCCTTCGGCCAACGGCGATTCGTCATTCGCCTCGAACCCGCCACGCACCGCGTCGTCATCGGCACCCACGACGAGTTGGCCCGCAGCCAGCTGACCGCCGACAACGCCAACTGGCTCATCCAACCGCCCTGCAAACCGCTGCGCTGCCAGGTCAAGATCCGCTACCGCAGCCGGCCCGTCGACGCGACCGTCGAAGTGCTCGACGGCAACCGCTTTCGCGCAACGTTCGACGAGCCCTGCTTCGGCGTGGCACCCGGCCAGGCCGCCGTTTGCTACCAGGCAGACCGCGTCCTCGGCGGCGGATGGATTCAGAGCTGACACCGCCCCACAACGCGGCTCCACCACGCACGCGCCCGATACAGCCAAAGCTGCCATCCGCGACGCGGCAAGCCATCGCGATATGCGTTGGCCACTTGCTCCAGCAGCTCAAAACGCGTCGGTCGACAGGCGACCAACTCGGCCACGGCGTCCAGCCGTTCTCGCGAAGTGATCAGCCACTCCGCTGCCTCCACCAATTCACTCGTGTGTTGGCCGACCATCGTGACTCCAACCACGCGACCGCTTCCTTCCGCCACCTGCACCCGCAAGAAACCCTCGTCCTCGCCGCTCAACAAGGCAGCCACCGAATCGCGGCAATCGGCGCAGTACGTGGCCGCCCGGGCGCCATGCTCAATCGTTTCCGCTGGCGTCCATCCCACCCGAATAATCTCCGGATCGGTCCACACGCATCGCGGAACGATCGCCGACTTGAATCGCCGCGGCAGCAGCCCAAAGGCGTTGCCCGCGGCAAATCGGGCCATCGCTTCGGTCAGCTCCGGCGAGGCAAAACTGTTGCCGCACACGGCACCCACCGCTATGATCCGCCGGTTCGACGTTTGCAACCGGTCGTTCACGCTCACGCCGCCCGACGAAAGAGCCACCCCCGCCGCATCCAGCTGCAACCCGTCAATTTGCGGATCGAGCGACTGCTCCAAAAAGATCCGATCGAACAGATGCTTTTCCTGGGACCCATCCCGCTCCAGAACCAGCGCCCGCCGATTTCCGATCTGGTCCACGATCACGCCGCTGCACCCGAGCAACAACGGCACTCCCTCCGCCGTCAGCCTCTTCCGGACCACGTCCGCAGCCGCTTCGTCTTCATTTGGCAAGATCGATCGCTCTCGCCCGACCAGGCACACTTCACTTCCCAATCGCTGAAACGCTTGGGCCCAGATACATGCCCGCGGCCCGGTGCCCACCACCGCCAGACGTTGCGGAAGCCGGTGCAAGCCAAACAGGGTTTCCGCCGTCAGCCCCTCCGCCAAATCGGGCGAACCGTCCAAGGGCGGCCGCGCCCAGCGCGGCGGCACGGCCAGAATCGCCCGGCGAAAGCGTACCGGCCGCCCGCCGTCGCTCAACGCGTCATGCCGCAAGAACGCAGGCGGTCCCGCCAGCACCGATACCCCGGCCGCGGCCATCCGCTCCATCCATCCCGGCGACCAAACCCGTTGCTGGGCGACTTTGATCCAACCGACCACCGAAGCCCATTCCGCCGTCGAGCGCCGCGGTCCATCCTCTCCTAGTCCCGGCAAATCCCCATGCCGTCTGCTCACGTGTCGCGCCGCTTCCCGCAGGGCGTAGTCCAACGCTCGCAGTGCCACCGGATCCGCCGCCTCATCGCCCGATGCAACGACGGCCACGCGAAATCCCCGCCGCGCCGCCTCCCTGGCCGCTATCTCGGCACCCGCACCCACTCCGATCACCACCAAATCGTATTCCTGCACACCTTCGAGCGTGGCGGTTTCACCTGCCGTCGGTGGTGCCACCTGCTCGGCCACCTCGGCATCGCTCCGAACCGACAAATCCTCCGCGCCCATGGGCATCTGCTCCTTCACGGCCCGACGATACCCCGTTGGCCCTGACTCGCCGGCCTTCACGTCCTCCCGCCGCACGTCTCGTGCCGAGCGGTACGAACAATCCCCCCCATCCGCGATGGGGCCAATCGGCAGTCGCCGTTCACAAAGTGCTAGCAGCCACTTTCCGGACAATTGTACGATCTGGGCAAAGTTTACCGGCAATCCGACCGATATAGAGGCCGAGCCTGGGAGGATCTTCCGCCCAGGATCGACCGTTCGCCGAACATCCCCCTTGGCCGTCATGACAGACCTCACTCCTCAGATCGCCGCCCAGGTCGCAGAGACTTGTAACGCCAATCTGGCGGAGCTCGAAGCCGCACTGCTCCGTGGGCTCGACGCCCAGCTCAAGCTTTCGATCGACCAGCCGGCCACGGTTGACCGAGACACCTCGCCCGACTGGCTCGACGGCGCTGGACTGATACTTGTCCTCACGCTGGGCCAAAGCGCCGCGCTGCTGGTCATCGGCCAGGGCTCCGGTATCCTGCCGCCGTGGTACACGGCCCCCGACGCGACCGGTCGGAGCAAGTTGGCTACTCTCGCTCAGGAACTCGGAATGCTGCTCCTGCCCGAGCAGTGCACCCCCGACGATTCCCGAGCCGTGCAAGTCGACGACCTTCACACTGCCCTCACCCAGGCAGGTCTCGCTGCCGACGCAGCCATGATCCCCATCCGGCTGGAAACGGCCGACGCCAAGCAGGCCACCGCCGCCCTGATCTGGCCGGCCACCAAACCGGCTGCGATCGAGTCCCCCGCCCCCGCCGAACCACCAACGCCCACACCTTCCCGGCCCAAGGCCGCTTCCAACCCCACCACGCCTGCCGCGAAGCCGGCGGATTCCCGGCCGCACCAGCCCGCAACCGTCGACAACCTGCCCCCCTACGCCCGTAGCCTCCTGCGCATCAAGGTGCCCGTGGTGGTCACACTGGCTCGAAAACGCCAACCACTCGGACGGGTCGTCGAGCTCGGACCCGGATCGATTATCCAGTTCGAGAAATCCTGCGAGGAAATGCTGGAACTCGATGTCGGGGGCCGCCCGGTCGCTACCGGCGAAGCGGTCAAAGTCGGCGACAAGTTCGGCCTGCGGATCAACGCCGTCGTTCTCCCCGAAGAGCGGTTCCTCCCGGTCAAGTCCGGCCAGTCCCACTGAGCCCCCTCCTCCTCCTCCCCACCCGTCATTCGCGCACGGTCCCCGGCCGGGTAAACTGGACGTAGGTCTTCCAGCTTCCCATGCCGAGCGCGCCATGATCCTCCTTGTCGACAACTACGATTCCTTCACCTACAACCTCGTCCAGCGGCTGGGCGAAATCGATCCGGAGCTCGATATCCAGGTCCATAGAAACGACCAGATCACCGTCGACGAAATCGACGCCCTTCAGCCCAGCCACCTCATCCTCTCCCCGGGCCCCTGTACTCCGAACGAGGCCGGAATCTCACTCCAGTGTGTCGAACGATTCGCCGGACGCGTGCCCCTTCTGGGAGTATGCCTCGGTCATCAGTCGATCGGTCAGGCCTTCGGCGCCGAGATCGTCCGCGCCGAAGCCCTCATGCACGGCAAGACCGACATGATCCATCACGACAACAAGGATCTCTACGAAGGTCTCGCCAACCCGTTCTGCGCCACTCGCTACCACAGCCTCGTCATCGAGCCCGAAACACTCTCCGACGAATTCGAAGTCTGCGCGTGGAGCACCTCCCCCAGCAGTCGCCGGGTCATCATGGGCATCCGGCACAAACGAATGCCCGTCTATGGCGTGCAGTTTCACCCCGAGAGCTTCCTTACCGAGTGTGGCACCATCCTGCTGGAACGATTCCTCAAAGTCCAAAACACCGTTTCCTCGTAAATCTCCGGTCGCCCCGTTTCCGCATGCCACCTCGTAGGAGAACCCGTCCTTCTCTCGCCAACCGGCTGGCTTCCACGCTGCGTGGCGTCTACGGCTCCACGTTCGGATTGGCGGCGGTCGGGGCACTGCTTTACTGGGCGGCGCTGCCGCCGTTGAACCTCGGTCCGCTGGGCTGGCTGGCACCGGTTCCCTGGGTCCTTCTCGTCCGCCGTCAACAACTCGCCAGCCGACGGCCTTACCTCGCCTTGTGGCTGGCCGGGTTTCTGTTCTGGCTGGCTGCCGTTCACTGGCTGCGATTGCCGCACCCGGCCACCATCCTCGGATGGATTGCCCTGGCGTTCTACCTGGCCTTCTACTTGCCCGTGTTCGTAGGGCTCACCCGTGTAGCCGTCCACCGGCTCCGACTCCCCGTCATCCTGGCGGCGCCGGTCGTCTGGACCGGCCTGGAACTGGCCCGCGCGCATCTGGTTACAGGATTCACCATGGGCGCCCTAGGCCATACCCAGTACCGCTGGATCGGACTGATCCAAATCAGTGATCTGGCCGGCGCCTTCGCCGTCGACTTCGTGATGGTCTTCATCGCCGCATGTGCCGCGAGTATCGTGCCACTCGACGGCAAGCGGCCCGCGTTCTGGCCCTTGGTGCCCGCCGTCGTGCTTTTGGCGGCGACGCTCACATATGGCCATGTCCGAATCGCCCAGGGGCGCCACGCGTCGACCGTCCCGCTTGCCCGAGTGGCCCTCATTCAGGGCTCCGTCGATAGCGAGCTGAAATACGATCCCGACCAACAGGGGCTCGTGCAAGAACAGTACTGCCGCCTGACGCGCCAGGCACTCGACCGCTACGGCCGCGTCGATCTGGTCGTCTGGCCCGAGACAATGTTCCGCGAACCTTGGATCACCTACGACGCCGATTCGGCCGTGCCTGCCGACTGGCAATGGTCGAACGACCAGTTCCGCACGGCTCTCCGACAGGGGGCTCGTTCGACGCAACGCAAGCTGGCGAAACTCGCCGACCAGTACCGTACCCCTTTGCTGCTGGGAATCGACGCCGTGCACTACGGCGCCCACCGAACGACACTCTTCAACACCGCGGTTCTGGTCGCGCCCAACGGCGATGTCACCGGGCGATACGACAAGATGCATCGCGTCCTCTTCGGCGAATACATGCCCTTCGTCGACTGGATCCCCTGGCTACAGCAACTCACCCCGGTGACCGGCAACGTCTCGGCCGGAACCCAGCCGCTCGCCATCGATCTCCCCCACCTCCGTGTCGCGCCGAACATCTGCTACGAAAGCGTTCTCTCGCACGTCATCCGCGGCCAGGTCAACGCCCTGGCCCAGGCCAACCGCGAGCCCGACGTGCTGGTGAATCTGACCAACGACGGCTGGTTCTGGGGGTCCAGCGAACTCGACATGCACTTGGTCTGCGGCGTGTTCCGGGCGATCGAGTGCCGCAAACCCTTCCTGATCGCCGCCAATACCGGCTTCTCCGCCTGGATCGATAGCGACGGTCGCATCCTTGCCCGAGGGCCTCGCCGCGCCGAAGCCACCCTGCTGGCCGAAGTCCGCCCCGATAGCCGGAAAAGCTGGTATCTTCGTTACGGCGATTGGCCGGCCGGATTGTGCCTGGCAAGTTGCGTCGGCTTGGCAATTCTGGCCCTCGCGGAGCGATTCCGCCGCCGCGGCGCGCCCTGTCCTAACCCTCCTAATCAGAAGGGGTAAGGCACGCCGCGTCGGAAAGGTCGGATTGGCCTTCGGCGCGGCGTCACAACACGACCTAAACCGCCTAGATTGGCTGGATTGCGCGCCATTCTAATTGACATGGGAATTTAGGCGGAGTTATACTAGCTAGACAGCTTTCCCAGGTCTACCAGTTGTTCAGGCAGAATCGACTGGCCTAGCCCTCTAACGAACTGATGGATTCAGGCAGCCTGGCTTGGCAAGCCCGGCAGAGTCGGATGGAGACGGTTCTGCAACGCTGAGACAGAATCGCTGAGCGGTACCCCGCCGCCTCGTCACAGGAAACGCGCTCCATGAACTTGCTCGGCAAGATCTTCGTCGTGCTCATCTTTGTGATGAGCCTGGTCTTCATGGCCTTTGTGATGGCCGTCTATGCCACACATACCAACTGGAAGAACTCAGCCACCGCGTTGAAGACCAAGCTCGATTCCGCCCAGCAACGCAATCAACAGCTCAAGGAAGAACTCACCAAGCTCGAGGGCGATGTGGCCGCTCAGGAGCAGGCCCGTCAGGCCGCCCTGGCAAAGCTGGAGAACCAGAACACCGATCTCCAACGCGAACGCGATCGCCTGGAACGCGAACGTGCCGACCTGCAGAAGGACCAGCGCGAAGCGGTCGCCGCCATGCAGGCCACGCAAGCCTCCTTGGCCAGCCTTCGCCAGGAAGTGCAAACTCTCCGCACCAATATCCAAACCGCCCAGCAAGATCGCCGCGAGGCCTTCAACCGGCTGGTCAAGCTCACCGACGAGATGCATCAGGTCGCCAACGAACTGACCAGCCTCAAGAGCCGCAACGTCCAGCTTAGCCAACAACTGGCCGACGCCACTCAGGTCCTCCGCAAATTCAGCCTCGAACCCGTCCCTGCCAAGTATGAAGGCGTGCCTCCGCAAGCCACGGGTCGTATCTCGGCCCTCACCGGAAGCGGACTCGTCGAAATCGATATCGGCGCCGACGAAGGCCTGCAGAAGGGCCACCGCCTCGAGGTTTACCGCATCGGGGCCGATCAGAGTAAGTACCTTGGCCGCATCGAACTGATCGAGGTTCAGCCCGACAAGGCCGTCGCCAAGATCCTGCCCGAGTTCCAGAAGGGCGCCATCCAGGTCGGCGACCGCGTCGCCTCGAAGATCGAGTAATCACTGTGACCAACGGTTCCTCTCACAAGCCGCAAGCCGACGTCTACACGCTGATGCTGCTGCTGGCGCTCCTGGCGATCATCGGGGCTACGGTCTTCCTGTACCTCGAAACGTCCGACTACGGCGCGACGCCGTTCCAGGGTGCCCCGTCGGCCTCCATCGCGCACGACGGACCCGTTCTGGTCGCGACCGCGCTGCCAACTCTCAAAACCGCGGTGGGCGTTTGCCGCGGTGACGGATCGATTCACACGTAACCATCTGCCATTTGCCCCAAGCGAGCACGGATGCTCCAACGACTCCTCGGATACTTCACCACCGATCTGGCAGTCGATCTGGGAACTGCAAACACGCTCATTAGCGTGTCTGGCGAAGGTCTCGTCCTCAACGAGCCGTCTGTCGTTGCCGTACACCAGCAAACCGGCCGCATTCTCTCCGGCGGTTGCGCCGTCGGCCACCTCGCTAAGCAGATGGAAGGCCGCACTCCCGACTCCATCGCCGTCGTCCGCCCGCTCGGCAATGGCGTTATCACCGACTTCGAGTTGTGCGAAGCCATGCTCCGCTATTTCTTCCGTAAGGTCGAACCCGGTGCGTGGCGATTCAGGCCGCGCGTGCTGGTCACCGTGCCCAGCGGCATCACACCTGTCGAGAAGCGAGCCGTCCTCAACAGCACCCATCGCGCCGGCGCACGCACGGTCTACCTCATGCCCGAGGCCAAGGCGGCTGCCATCGGTGTCGGCCTGCCCGTCGCCGAGCCCGTCGCCAGCATGGTCTGCGACATCGGGGGCGGCACCACCGAGGTCGCCGTGATCAGCCTCGCCGACATCGTTGCCGGCCAATCGATCCGCGTTGGGGGCGACCGCATGGATCAGGCCATCGTCGACTACCTCCGCCGCCACTACAGCCTCCGCGTCGGGCTTCCCGTCGCCGAGCGCCTCCGCATCGACGTCGGCAGCGCCTACCCGTTGGAGGAAGAACGCGTCGCCGAAGTCCGCGGGCTCGATACCGTTAGCGGCCTGCCTCGCCGCTCGACCGTCACCAGCGAAGAAATCCGCGAGGCCCTGGCCGATCCCTTGGAAGCGATCGTCGATGCCATCAAGGCCACCCTGGACCGAGTCAGCCCCGACCTGGCTGCCGACCTCGTCGACAACGGCCTCGTGCTTTGCGGCGGCGGCGCGCTGCTCCGACGCCTGGACTGCTTCCTCGGCCAACAGACCGGCCTGCCTGTGCGTCTGGCCCCCGAGCCGCTGCTGTCCGTCGCCAAAGGTGCGCGGATCTGCCTTGAACACCTTCACCAATGGCGGCGCAGCCTGGAATCGAGTGACGACGATGTTTGATCGAACCGAACCCGCCAGCCGCCTTCTCCGCCCAGCCGGCGTGCTGGCCATGGCCTTGGTCGTCGCCGTGGCTTTCCTCTTCGTGCCCCAGCGATGGACCTCCGTCGCGCGAAGCTATCTGTCGATCGCCCTACGGCCCGGCCAGATGGGTGCTGCATCCGTCCGTCATCACGGCCAGCGTTTCTGCGCGAGCCTCCAACGCCACTGGCACACAGCCGACCAACTCGCCGCAGCACAACGCGAACTGGAAACGCTGCGCGAGGAGAACGGTCGCCTGCACTCGCAGCTCACCACCACCCGCGCGGTGCCAAACCCCGACCCCGCGACAACCGACAACGACCGGCTGCTTCTCGCCCAATGCGTGCCGGCCAACGTGCTGGGCCGCGAAGCCCGCGCGTTTCTCGGCCGTCAACATCTCTTGGACCAGGGCGCTCCGTCCGGCATCGAACCGGGGGAACTCGTCCTCGACAACGTACCACCCACGGTCGACCGCGGCGCCGACGCGCAGCTCGAGCCCGGGCGACTCGTCCTCAGCCGTAACCGCGTCTGGGGAAAGATCGTCGACGTCGGACGCTACACAAGCACCGTCTGCACCGTCACCGAGCCCGGGTTCCGCGACCTGGTCTGCCTGGGCACCCCCGGTGACGCCAGCAATAACCAGCACCGCGGCCCCCAAGGCATCTTGGAGGGCACCGGCGAACCGCTGGCCCGCATCCGTCTTGTCGAGGCCACCGAGCCGGTCGCCGTCGGCGATCCCGTCTACACGCTGGCTGGCGAGGGCGTGCTCCCCGAGCCACTCCTCTGTGGCCATGTCGCCCGCGCCGAACACGCCGTCGGTGCCACCCATTGGGAAATCTGGATGCAACCGGCTGTCCAGCCCCAAGACCCCGAGCGCGTGGCCGTTCTGCACGTCAAGCTGAACCCACTCCGAGTCGCCGAGCGAATCCCTCGCAACGAATAGGACACTGCCGAAACCCGCCGTTCCACCCCAGGAGCATACGCCCGCATGCGATGGATCTTCCTCCTACCCGTCCTCTACGTGGTGGCCGTCTTCGAAACGTCGTCGGCCGACCTCCTCCGTGTAGGTACGGTCGGGCCTGATCTCCTTGCGCTGGTGGCCATCCTTTGGGTGCTCCGTTGCGGTGGTCCCCGCGGCTTCCTCGTCGCCGGCGCCGTCGGCCTGCTGGGCGACCTGTTGCTCCCAGGGCGGCTCGGCCTCGGAATGGCCCTCTTGCTCCTCATCGGCTACGCCATCACTCGGCTTCGTGCCCGGTTGCTGCTGGAACATCCCGTCTGGCAACTGGCCGCCATCTGGCTGGGCACCACCCTGTTCGCCTTCGGCCTGGCTCTTTGGAGTTGGGCGTCGGGCGAGGCGGCCGTATCGATCGCACGACTCGCGCTGCGAAGCGCCGGCGTAGGCCTCTACACGGCCGCGGTCGCCGTCCCCGTATTGCTCGTCATCGGCTGGATCGGCCAACCGCTTGACCCGCGCCGCAATGCTCTGCTCGACTTCAAACCCTGATCGAAAACCACTCGCGCATGCCGCGTCCCTTCTCCTGGCACCAACTGCACGCCTCTCCGGCCACCGACGACGCGTCGGTCGACCCGCGACGCCGGCTGCGCCTATGCCTCTGGGCCTTCCTGATCCTTGTCGGTGTCATCTTCGGCCGGGTGATCCAGCTCGAAGTCAGCCAGGGAGCCGCCTTTCGCCACGAGGCAGCCAAGCCTCTGGTTCGGCAGGAGAGTCTTCTCGGCGTACGCGGACGGATCCTTGCCCGTAACGGCACCGTGCTCGCCTACGACAAGCAGACTCTTGCCCTGGCCGTGCACTATCGCTACCTGGAAGAACCGCCCAATCCCCAGTGGCTTCGCAGCACGGCCCGAGCGCGGCTCTCCCGCCAGGAACGCAAAGACCCACAGCGTCTAACAGCCGAAATGGCTCGCGTTCGTGCTGACCGAGCGGAGATGGCCCGGCGGCTGGCCCGCCTGTGCGGCCTGTCGCCCGATCTGTGGCAACGCCGTTCGGCCGCCATTCAAACGCGTGTCCAGCGCATTTCCGAAACCGTCGATCGCCGCCGCCAGGACCGCTCGCGACGCCGCGCCGAGGCGAAAACCGACCAGCCCAAATCCGCAGCCAACCGCTCATGGCCGGCGCAGGTCGCCGACTTCATCCGTGAGTTTCTCGAAGCCTCCATGGAAGAACCCGAGGAGACCCGGCTCGTTATTGCCGAGGAACTCGACTACCACATCATGGCCGAAGACCTGCCCCTGAACGTGGTCGCCGAGTTGGAGACCCACCCCGAGACCTACCCCGGCGTAAAACTCCTCGGCCAACGACGCCGCGTCTATCCGGCCGGTGCTCTGGCCTCCCACGTGCTCGGCCACCTGGGGCCCATCCAGCCGGACGAACTCGGCGAGACCTCCGACTACCGTCCCGGCGATCGCGTGGGGCGGACCGGGCTCGAGCGTCAATACGAAGGCCTCCTCCACGGCCGGCGCGGTCTCGGCGTCGACCTGATGGACCACAGCGGCCGTCTCGTCCAATCCCGTCACCAACAAGATCCCGGCGTTGGCCGCGAGCTGGTCCTCACGCTCGACCCGGCCCTTCAGCAAACCGCCGAAGCGCTCCTCGACGACGCCATCCAACGACGCAACCTCCAAGACGAACAGGCCTCGCCGGCCGGCGGAGCGGTGGTCGTCCTCAACGCCCACAGCGGAGCGATCCTGGCGGCTGCCTCGGCCCCGCGCTTCGATCCCAACCTCTTCTCCGGCGGTCCCGACAACCAGATCGACTCCGTTTTGCACGACCCGGCCCATCCGCTCATCGACCGCACCACCAAGATGGCCATCGCTCCCGGCTCGGTCTTCAAAATCGTCACCGCGCTGGCGATCCTCCAATCGTCGTCGATCGATCCCGAGGCACCGTTCCTATGCCGGGGCTACCTCTACCAGCCCGATTCCTGGCGATGCGCCCTATATCGTCGGCAGGGCATTGGCCACGGCGACGTCACCCTTGCTGGCGCCCTGGCCCAAAGCTGCAACGTCTATTTCCTGCACCATGCCCTGCAAATCGGCGCCGGACCGCTGGTCGACTGGGCCGAGCGTCTGGGAATCGGCTCGCCGACCGGCATCGATCTGCCCGACGAATCCACGGGCACCCTCCCCGCGCCCCAGTCGATCGCCGCGTTGGAAAACCACCCGTGGCGCAAGACCGACACCCTGGCGCTCTCCATCGGGCAAGGCTCCCTCCAAGTCACACCCATGCAGGTGGCACGGCTCCTGGCCGCGGTCGCCAACGGCGGCTCGCTCGTCACGCCACACTTGGTCAGCGGGCTCGCGCTGCCGCAACTGGCCGACGGACAATCAACCGCCGAGCTGGACCGATCCGACGATCCCATTCGCGTCCCACCGCCGGCCCCGATTCCCGATCTCCGTCCCGCCACATTGGCCGCGCTCCGCGAAGGGCTCCGCCGCGCCGTGGCCGATCCCGAAGGCACGGCCCACCCCGGCCTCTGGATGGAAGCCATTCCAACCGCCGGCAAGACGGGAACGGCCGAGACCGACGACGATGCCGGCGACCACGCCTGGTTTGCCGGCTTTGTCCCGATCGATCATCCCAAGATCGTCCTCGTTGTCGCCCTGGAGCACGCCGGCAACGCCGACGAGGCCGCCGTCCCTGTCGCCAAACGGATCGTCCTCCGGCTCCAGCAACTGGGCTACCTCAACACGCGATGAGGTATTCCCAAACCATCAGGCGAACGTCACCGACGCCAGTTGCCGGCGAATGCCCCGACGGAACCGCTGCACGGGATATCCGATCACCAGCGTCAGGCCGACCTTGTTCTCGTTCGGGATACCGTACTTCTTCTTAAACCCCGGATCTCGGCCCAGCGCCACAGTCGTGCCGAGCATACAACTCCCCAGTCCCAGCGACTCGGCTGCCAGCATCGCATACGTGCTGGCGATGTCGGTGTCCGTCTGATCGGCGCGTGGTGAGTAGTGGAACAACAGCGCCAACGGAGCGTCGTACGTGATCGCGTTGCGCCCGGCATCCCACTCCCGAAGAAGCGCTTCATACAACGGCCGCACGAAATCGCGCAACATCTCGTATTGCGACCGCCCCAGCAGGGGCCGCATCAGTGCCAGCTTCAGCGGCCGCGTGAATCGCAGAATCTGCCGAAACGAGCCGATCGCGTCCTCGGTCAACTGCCGCACCTTGCTGCGCCCGTGAAACACCACAATGCCCACCTCGCTCGGCGGAATCCCCATCGGCGCCGTCGACGTCATCTCCAAGATCCGATCCACCGCCGTCCGTTCCACCTCCTGCTCGCGAAACTCGCGAATGCTCCGCCGCCCCAACAGCAACGCGTCCAACGCGTCGGCCGTCGCGCTGCAACTCTTCTCCGGCAAGTCGACCACATCCTCCGCCGCAATCCTGCGCCCCGACACACGAATGCTGTCGCTCGGGCACACCATCATGCAGTGGCCGCACGCGATGCACCCCATGAAGTTCCCCTCGCACACTTCCACTTTGTCGTTCTTCACGACGAGTGTCCCACTCGGGCAAATAGCCGCGCAACGACAACAGTCGCTGCACGTCTCCCGGTTGACCGTAGGTGCCGCCGTATGCCAAAGACCGTAACCCATGATGGTTCCTTTCGCTGCTGGACCCTCGCGCATGATACTGTCCAGCCGCCCGCCTGTGACGCCCCGAAACTGATTGGTTTCGTCCCCCTGAGGCGACTACCCGCATCGCCAAAATGACCACCCGACCGCACCTTAACTACCCCACCTGGTGCATGCGCCGCAAGTCCTTTTAAAAAAGCAACTTGCGACAAGACAATTCCGCCAGGTCCCATTGCGATTGAAGCCCAAAATCGCTATACTTACGGACACCGGACGCGGTCGGCCTTCCGACCGTAAATCCATCTGTGATCGGATGTTTCGGCGTCTGGTTTGCCATGCGTCTTGAAAGGATTGTCTTTGTCTACCGATTCCAACCTCCCACCCGACGCCCCAGATCCACAAGACTCCCCCGACGCCACCCCCTCAGAAGGGGGTAACGTGCCGGCCCAACGCCTTCTCGATCTGCCCATCGAAGACGAACTTAAGGGCAGCTACCTCACCTACGCCATGAGCGTAATCGTCAGCCGGGCCCTCCCCGACGTCCGCGACGGGCTGAAACCCTCGCAACGCCGAATCCTCGTGGCCATGAACGACCTGAACCTGAGCCCCGGGGCCGGACGGATCAAATGCGCCAAAATCTCCGGCGACACCAGCGGTAACTATCATCCCCACGGCGAAAGTGTCATCTATCCCACCCTGGTTCGCATGGCCCAGGACTGGAATATGCGCTATGTCCTCGTCGACAAGCAGGGCAACTTCGGCTCCATCGCCGGCCTGCCCCCGGCCGCCATGCGGTACACCGAAGCCCGCATGTCCCACTTCGCGGCCATGCTGTTGGAAGACCTCAAACTCGACACCGTCGACTTCGTCCCCACCTACGACGAACGCAACACCGAGCCGACCGTCCTCCCCTCGAAGCTGCCCAACCTGCTGGTCAACGGCGCCCAGGGTATCGCCGTCGGCATGGCCACCTCCATTCCCCCGCACAACCTTGGCGAGGTCTGCGACGCGCTGATCCGCGTGATCGACGAACCCACCGTATCGATCGACGAGCTCCTCGAAATCTGCCCTGGCCCCGATTTTCCCACCGGTGGCATCATTTGCGGCCGTAGCGGAATCCGTCGCGGATACCATACCGGCCGCGGAACCGTCGTCATCCGCGCCCGCGCACAAATCGAAGAAGTCCGACAAGGTCGCTTCCGCATCGTCGTCAACGAAGTCCCTTATCAGCAGGCGCGCGACCGCGTCGAAGAACGCCTCGCCGAACTCGTGTCCGACGGGCGCATCGCCGGAATATCGGGCATCCGCAACGAAAGTGACCTCAAAGAACCGGTCCGGCTCGTGCTCGATCTCAAACGCGACGCCGATCCCGACATCGTCCTCAACCAGCTCTACCAATACTCGTCGCTTCAGGATAGCTTCTCGCTCATCTTCCTCGCCCTGGTCGATGGCAAGCCGCGCATCCTGTCCTTCAAGGGAATCCTCGAAGAGTTCATCCGGCATCGCGTCACGGTCATCCGCCGCCGCACCCAGTTCCTCCTCTCCAAGGCTCGCCAGCGCAAACACACGGTCGAAGGCCTCCTGCTGGCGCACGCCAACATCGACGAAGTCATCCGCGTCATCCGCTCGTCAAAAACACAGGCCGAAGCCAAACAGCGTCTCATGGAGATCCAATGCCCGGCCGCCCTCATGCGCCGCGCGCTGGGCGACGAAGGCTTCACCGTGTTTCAAGCCGAACGCGGCGCCCGCGAATCCTACACGCTCACCCCCGTCCAGTCCGATGCCATCTTGCGGATGACGCTCGGACAATTGGTCAACCTCGAACAGGAGAAGCTCGGCGGCGAGTACCACAACCTGCTCAACGACATCACCGAGTACAACCGCATCCTCTCCGACGAGCAGAACATCCTCAGCATCATCCGCGACGACCTCATCGAGCTGAAACGCAAACACGGCGACCCGCGCCGCACGGAAATCACCGGTGAGGAAATCGGCGACATCGACCTCGAAGATCTCATTCCCGAGGAAACGATGGTCGTCTCCATCAGCTCCAACGGCTACATCAAGCGCACGCCCGTCAGCGCCTACCGCGCCCAGCGCCGCGGTGGCAAGGGGCTCAAAGGCGCCAAGGTCGACGACGAAGACCCCATCCAGCATCTCTTTGTGGCCAGCACCCACGCCTACCTGCTCTTCTTCACCAACCTGGGCAAGGTCTACTGGCGCAAAGTGTACGATCTGCCCCAACTGCCGCGCGATAGCCGCGGCCGGGCGATCGTCAACCTGCTGAACCTCGCCGACGGCGAGTACATCGCCGACTGCCGCGCCGTCCGCGATTTCGACCAGCCCGGTCACTACCTCATGATGGCCACCGCGCGCGGCCTGGTGAAGAAGACCGATCTGGCCGCCTATCGCCGCCCCCTGCGAAGCGGCATCATCGCCATCAAGCTGCGCGAGGGCGACGAACTGGTCGACGTCGTCGTCACCACCGAAGGCGATGAAGTCGTGCTCGCCACCGCTTCCGGCATGGCGATCCGCTTCCCAGAGTCGAACGCACGCCCCATGGGCCGCAATGCCAGCGGCGTCAAGGGCATCAGGCTCGTCGGCGAGGACCGCGTCGTCGGGATGGTCGTCGCCGATCCCGACGTTTCCCTGCTGACCGTCTGTGCCAACGGCTACGGCAAACGAACCCCCTTCGGACCGAATTCGGCCGAACAGCCCGACGATACCGAATCGCCCGATACCGATCTCGCCGAAGATGAACCCGCTGGCGAGGATTCCGAAGATCAGGCCCTCTCCTCCAGCCACCACTACCGCACCCAGTCGCGCGGCGGCAAAGGCATTCGCGATATCAAGACGACCGATCGCAACGGACCCGTCATTGGCATCGTGCGAGTCGGCGAAGACGACGAACTGCTCATGATCAGCGCCCGGGGAAAACTCCAACGCATCTCCGCCAGCGACATCAGCATCATCGGCCGCAACACCCAGGGCGTGCGAATCATGAGCATCGATGACGACGATGTCCTCGTCGCCGTCAAACGCGTGCCGCACGAAGAGCACGAGGAAGATCCCGGCGACGAAGGCTGACGACGCCCCAGCGATCCTCCTTCATAGCCGCGCAGCTCACCTCGCAAGCCGAGTCACACGGCGCAGCGGACCGGGAACCCGCGCTTCCACAACCGCCGTCACCGCCACGCGGTCCTCCAGGTTGGGCCGGAAGATCGTCAGCATCAGCAGCGGCAGGTACCAACCCATATACAGGCCACCCTGCTGTGGATCCCAGAACTGTGCCGCCAGGATCACCGCCGTCGACAGGCTCAGCAGCGTGCCCAGGTTCTTCTGCGCCGGCCACAGCGCCAGGCTGCCGCATAAAACCAGGAACGCCGCCAGGATGGGAATCCGATACGCCTGCCGGTGAAATTCCCAGAATCCGTTCGCCGCGTCGTTCCACAGAAACACGGTCCAACCGAACATCTGCTGGACCTGCTCCGCGAACACGGCAACGTTCTCCGCATTCACCGCCAGGATAGCCACCATCACCAGCAGTGCTCCCAGCACTCCTACCAGAAACCGCACCAAGCCGCGCCGCCAGTAGAAGCTCGCCCAAAGCGGCAACAGAAACAGCGGATAGTAGATCAGCCCTGCGGCTAGTCCCACCAGGATCCCGGCCACTAGCGGCCGCCGATAGAACTGCACCGCCCAAACAAGAATCGCCCCCGGCACGACGTGGTCTACCTCGCGGGTCAACTGCGCCGTATAAGGAAGCAGCAAATACAGCGATGCCGCGGCCACGCCCGTGTACGTATTGTCGAAATGCCGATAGCCAACCAGAACGATGCCGATCACGATCGCCAGATGCCCGAGTATGGCCACCGTCGACATAATGGCGATCTCGGTCCACACTTTCCGCGGCAGCGCCTCACCGCTGCGCTCCAACTCGGCCGTACGGTCGGCCCGGCTGGCGAACGCCAGAAACGGTCGAAACCCGGCCTCGTGATGCGAAGGCTCGAAACTCTCAGTCGCCGCGATCTGGCCCGACGGCACACTCCAGCGATGGGTCCCGCGCAGGTTCTCGTCGGGCACCTTCCCGATGATCACGTTGGTCATCAGGAAGACCATCAGCGCCGCTCCCGTGAACGTCAAACCGCTGGCCGACAGGTTCGGCTCCAAAAGCGGCCGGCGAACCATCACCGGGTCCAGCAGCAATCGCACCATGAAACACCCGCTCACGGCCAGCAGCCACACGTAGCCCATCTGCTCCTGATCGTGCGACAGCAGCAATAACCCCGGCGCAAAGGCGATCAACCCGATCAGGTCCAGATTGCGCACGCTCCAGAAGCGGTGGAACTTGAAGTAGATGCCGATGATCATCAGCGACGACACGTAGACCCATGTCGTCGGGTTCATCTCGTATTCAAAAAGAATCTGTTGCATCGGCCGTCGCGCATCCAAGCCACGGACCCTTCTCAGGCAGTATCTCAGGATACACGCACCCCGAGAAGTTTCAAGCACCCCTCACCTGGATTGCCAGGGCCTGCCACGCCGCCCAGCCCGACCCTGCACCCTCGGCCAAGACCTCCCGCAAGACGCCATCGACTCAGGCTGTCGCCGCCAAACACCTGCCAACCGCGCAGCCATCATTGAACTGGTTCGCCAACCCCCAGCCGCTGCCGCGCTTCGTTGGCCCATGGACTGTCCGGTGCCAACTCCAGAAACGCCTGCCAATGCGGCTCCGCTTCGTCGCGACGATCACATTCGTCCAGCGTGCGAGCCAAGTGATAGTGAACATCCGCGTAACCCGGGTGATAGACCAGCGCGCCTTCGAAAGCCGCCACAGCCAATTCCCGCTGCCCCAACTCAGCCAGAATACACCCCAGGTTCGCCCGCGCCTCCACGTAATCCTCGTCCAGCTCGATCGTCATGTAGTAGCGCTCGCGAGCACCGTTCAGATCGCCCAAACGGTAGAGCAACTCCGCCACCTGAAAACAGATCTCTGCCGACGGCCCCGCGGCAGCCACTGCCGCGCGGTACAGCTCCGCCGCCGCTTCCAGGTGCCCCTGTTCTTCCATCTCTGCGGCCATCTGGCAGAGCCCTTCCGGCGACGCCCCCGGCTCGACCGCTTCCCCCGGTCCGAGCATCTTCAGCACCGAGTCCTCCCGATCAGCCGACGCACGCTCCTCCGCAGCATCGACCGGCTTGGGCGCTTCGGCCGCTTCAAAATCGAACCGCAATTGTCCCCCCGGCTCGACCAGACCATCGCCCTGCCGCAACAGAATCTGCTTGCCTTCGATGATCACCGACAATTGTGCCAACGGACGCTGCACGTTCGGCAAATACCGGTCCAGCGCCTCGAGCTTTCGTTCGATCGCCTCCGGCGTCATTCCCGCCGCCAGAAGCTGCGCCAGCCGCCGCGCGGTTGCGACCTCTTGAAAGTCGAAATACGGCAACCGCCGCACTTCGCTCACCGGCACGATCAGCCCGCGCCGGTGCCATCGCCGGATCACGGCCACGGGCACTCCGAGCAAGTCGGCCAGCATTGCCGGCGTGTACCGCCGATGTACCTCGTGCCCCGCATCCACCAGCCCAAGCTCTTGCCAGAGGCGCGTTTCTCCCACCACCCGCAGACGCCCCTCCCCGATCGCCGCGTTGGTCGCATCATCGAACAGATCGTTCGGATCACCGCCCTCGGGCAGCGGCAGTCCCTCTTCGCCCAGCACGATCAAATCCACGTCCGCGCCCGCGCGATCGACCACCACCGCTCCGTGCGTGCGGAGCAGTTGCGAGGCCTCGCGCTTCGACATGCTCGCCAACTTCCCGACGAAAGCAACACGCTTCGTGCGCAAAACTTCCGCCGAATTGTCTTCCGTTTCCATCGACATCCATGCCAGTGTGGCGAAGCCGCGCCGACCTGTCAACGCTGGCCCAGCAGGGGGGGCGGCCGACTTGCAACCCATCATCGCGCACCCTAGCATGGGAACCGTGCGAAAGCCCTCCAACCCGTCATCAGATATCGGCGCCAAGGCAGACACCATGAACCATCGCCCCATTGCAATCACAGCAGCAGCCCTTCTCGTTTGCATGGCAACCGCCTGCCTGCCCGCCGCCGCCGACGAGACCGGCGATCCGATGCGGCTCGAACTTTCCGCCCCCATCGCAACATGGGACGAAGCCATCCCCTTGGGCAATGGCCTCCTCGGTGGCCTGCTGTGGGGCGAAGGCAACACGCTCCGGCTCTCGCTCGATCGCGGCGACCTTTGGGATGAACGTTCCGCCGAGAACATGCCGTGGAAGGAGTTCACCTGGGCCAACCTGAGCCGACTGGTCCGCGAGGGCAAAGCCGACCAGGTCACCTCCATCTTCGACCACAACTACCGCGACCTCCATCCGACCAAGATCCCCGCCGGCCGCCTGCAAATCACCCTCGCCCCCACCCAGTCCGTCGAACGATTCGCGCTCGATCTCACCACCGCGCAGGGCGAGGCCCTCCTCAAAGGCGGCGCGAAAGTCGACGCCTTCTTCAGCGCGGCCCAGCCCGTGGCCCTCGTACGCATTCCCGGTCCGCAGCCCCAATTGCGTCTGGCCGCGCCCGAATCGGTCAAACAACTCGGCTACCCGGCCGCCAAGCCCGCCTCCGACGGCCCAACCCAATGGTTCATCCAGGAAGCAGCCCAGGGACTCCAGTTCTGCGTTTGCGTCCAGTCGCAACCCCTCCCGGACGCTACGCTGCTGGCCATCACCGTCACATCAACGCGCGACGGCGCCGATCCGGTGGCCATCGCCCGCCAACGCCTCACCGCCGCCCTGGCCAGCGGCTACGAAGCCATGCTCCAAGCTCACAAGGCGTGGTGGACACAGTTCTGGGCCCAGTCCCACCTCGTCGTTCCCGACTTGGCCATCCAGCGCCACTACAACCTGGTCGAGTACTTCTACGGCGCCGCCTCGCGCCACGGCGCTCCGCCCATTCCGCTGCAGGGCGTGTGGACCGCCGACGCCGGCACCCTGCCGCCCTGGAAAGGCGATTACCACAACGACCTCAACACGCAGATGACCTACATCGCCTACCAGACCGCAGGCCACTTCCAAGAAGGCGCGTCCTTCCTCGACCTCATGTGGCAACTCCTCCCCACCTTCCGCAAGTTCGCCAAGGACTTCTACGGCACGTCCGGCGCCGCGGTCCCCGGCGTGATGAGCCTGGCCGGCCAGCCGCTCGGTGGTTGGGCCCAATACAGCCTCTCTCCCACGCAGGGAGCCTGGATCGCGCACCTCTTCCACCTGCACTGGCGCTACACGCTCGACGATCGGTTCCTTCGCGATCAGGCCTACCCCTGGTGCCGCGAGATCGGCGAGTGCCTACGTGACCTGCTGCACGAGCAAGACGGCGTACTGGTACTCCCCTTGTCCTCCTCGCCCGAAATCTTCGACAATCGCCTCCGCGCCTTCGTCAAGCCCAACAGCAACTACGACATCGCCTGCCTCCGCATGCTCTTCCTGTCGCTGGCCGAAATGGCCCAGGCCTCCGGCGATGCGGCCGCGTCGCAGCAATGGGCCGAAACGGCCCGCAAACTCGGCGCCTTCCACGTGCAGCCCGATGGCACGCTCAAGATCTGCCAAAACGAGGACCTTACCGAATCCCATCGCCACTTGTCGAACTTGATCGGCATTTACCCCTTCAACCTGATAACCATCGATGGCGGCCCCAACGACCGCAAGATCATCGACGCCTCACTCCGGCAGTGGGATCAACTGGGAACCCGCTTCTGGTGCGGCTACAGTTTCTCTTGGATGTCCTGCCTGCGCGCCCGCGTCGACGATCCCGAATCTGCCCTGCGAAACCTCGACGTCTTCGTCCACGCCTTCATCCTCCGCAACGGCTTCCATGCCAACGGCGACCAACTCCGCGCCGGGTTCAGCAACCTCACCTATCGCCCCTTCACCCTCGAAGGCAACTTCCTCGCCGCCCAGGCCGTTCACGAAATGCTCCTGCAAAGCTGGAGCCCCACGCCCGGTGTGCTCGACACCCAAGTGATCCGCATATTTTCCGCCATGCCGTGGCGCTGGCACGACGCTTCCTTCCGCGACCTGCGGGCCGAGGGCGGCTACCGCGTCTCTGCCAAACGCGAAAACAACGCCACCACCTCGTTCAGCATCACCGCTTCCCGCAATGGCCTGGTCCGCATCCGCGACAACTTCGGCGGCCGCCCAGTCCAGTGGAGCCGCGAGGGAGTCAAGAAAGTCGGCGAGAACTTCGAACTGCTCCTCAACAGCGGCGATACCCTTTCCGCCACTCTCCCGAAACCAACCGCGGTTCCACCCGAGCCCGCCAACGCCGCCAAAGAATTCGCCGCCAGTTCACACTGAGCCAGCCACCCCGTCCTCGCCGACTCACGGCAAAACCTCAAACGCATAAAGCTTCGACCGCGTCAACTCGAACTGAAGCCGCACGGTCTGCCCGCGGATCGTCTTCAACGACGCCTGACCCTCCCATCGACACGGCAGATCCAGGCCGTCCTCATCCGCCAGCGCCGCAGCACGTCCCACCTCGAAGCCGCCCAGCGGCTGGCCGCCCTCGTCCAGCACCCCCACGCGAACCTTGCCTCCCCGCGTGTTCGCGTTGACCACCAGACGCGTTCCCTCCAAACGAAACGGCTTCGTTGTGACGATCCCCTCCGTTTCCTCAGGTTCCAGCGAAACGAACCCGTCCAACCGAAGCGTCGCCAATCCGATCGCCGCACTGTTCTTTCCCTCCATGCTGTGCTCGTACTGCCACCCCGAATAATAGAAGCGAAGCCGACGATCCACGACCAGTTCCGGATGCATATACACCATGCCCCCGTCCCAGCTTCCGTCAGGCGCCCGGGCTAACAGCGGCTGCGTACCGGCCACACGCTGCCAATGGATCGTATCGCGGCTGACCATCAACGCCGTGTCGACCGTTCCGGCCAGCCGAGTACCGTCCGGCAGCTTCTTGCCTTCGGCAAACGTGCGGAACGGATAGTAATAGCCCAGATGCAGCCCATCGTACGTCTGCCGACCCAGAAAATGACTCGTGGCATGATAGAACTCCATCTCCGTCGGATCGCTCTCCATCCGCTGAAGAGCCCACGTGCCGCCGGACCAGTGCACCAGATCGGCGCTCTCCGTCCGCCAGATCGCGCGGCACCGATGACTCGGCGTGGGATCCCAACGCTGCTCCAGCAGAAAGAAGGCCGGGTTCGGCGTCGGAGCCGCACCGGTCGTGTTTCGCAAATCGCCGATCTTCGCGATCGTCTTCCAATGCAGCCCATCCGGCGAATAGGCCGCGAATTCCGTCAGCCCCGGCACGTTGTCGATGTACAGCGCCACGTAACGCCTCTCGGGATCGGTCGAGTAGGGATTCAACGCCACGTAGCGCGTCCGCGCCTGCTTTCCCTCGCCGCGGAGCACAATGTTGTTTTGCTTCCCGCCGTCCGGACCTTCGCACAACCCCAGGGTCGGCTTCCGCCAGTCGATGCCGTCCTCCGACTCCGCGTAACACGTGTAGATCACCTCTGGCGAGTAGATCGCCCAGTAGTACATGCGGAACCGCCCCAACGTCGCGTCCCAGAACACCGTGGGCCCCTCCAGTATCTTCCCTTCCCACGGCCGGTCGGGCGCCACAACCGGATTGCCCGAGTGGCGGACCGCCGCATGAAGAACGCGCCGGACCGACTTCGTTTCTCCAACGACGTAGTCGTCCAGAAAGACCTGCCGCGTTGTACCCACGGTGACCGCGCCCGCGTCGCCCGGCGATTCGCACCACCCCACCGCGCACAGAAGAACCGTCCCGACGCACGCCAAGAAACCCAAGACCTGCCGGCGCATATCCGAGTGCCTCCAAAGGGGACCATGTTTCCTCGCCACCAGCCTACCCAGACGCCCTACGCCCATCAAGCACCGCCATCCCTGCCGCCACGCCGGACGACAATCCGCAAGGTGGGCCTAGTATCCGTAGGGCAGGGCGAGCGCGGCGATTCGTCTCGTTATCTGAAAGCGCGACGACCAGTCTCGATACGGCACGTCATCTCGATCAAAAACCGCAGCGGCCCTATCTCTCCCTGCGCGCGTAGGGCGCTGCTACAAGCCCAGGCGCAGCTGCCAAGCGGGGTGGCTGCCCCCCATGAGCATTGAGGTTTTTCTTTCTCAAGCGTACGCCTGGATCACAGACCCTTCCCTGACGATACAAGAAACGAGGCAGACGCAAGAGTGCGAGCGAGTCGCCGGAACGCGTACCCGTGGGACCGATATTGTCCCGGCCGAAAATCGCAACATCAACGCTCCGGTGCCACGCGCATCCCCCAAGAAACCGCAAGTGGAGGGTTTCTTGAGAATCATAATTACCCCACTCTTGATTCTCTTCCTGCCCATCTCAGCCTTTGCGCAGTCAGAGGCGCCCGCCCAGTCTGCCGCCCCGCACCCGCCGACTGTAGGCGACGACATTCTCAATATGGACGTCGAACAACTCGCCAAGGTCGACGTCCGTGTGCCTTCGATGGACATCCCCGTAACGTCGGTGGCCAAGGAGCAGAGCACCGTAGGACGGTCGGCAGCAGCCGTGTTCGTCATCACCAACGAGATGATCCGCCGCAGCGGTGCTACCTGCATTCCCGAAGCCCTGCGAATGGCCCCGGGTCTGGACGTGGCACAAGTCAACTCCAGTACCTGGGCCATCAGCGCGCGGGGCTTCAACGACGTCATCGCCAACAAATTGCTCGTACTGATCGATGGCCGGACCGTCTACAGTCCGGTGTTCTCAGGCGTCTATTGGGACGTGCAAGACTACGTAATGGAAGACATCGAACGGATCGAAGTGATCCGTGGACCCGGTGGAACGTTGTGGGGTGCCAATGCCGTCAACGGTGTGATCAACGTCATCACGAAGAAAGCCAAAGATTCCCAAGGCACCTACGCGAGCGTGATAGGCGGAACGGTCGAGCGCCAGACTGAGGTCTTCCGCTACGGCGGTCAGTTTGGCGAAAATTGCCAGTACCGCGTTTACGGAAAGTACTTCGACCGCGGCTCCTTCTACGATCCCAATCAGCCCGCTAACGACGCCTGGGACCAAGGCCGTTTCGGATTCCGCGCCGACTGGGACCTCGACGACGCCAACAGCCTGACCGTTCAGGGTGACCACTACGTGGGCACCTCGGGACTCGATGCATTCCACACGCTCCTCGTGTCGCCATACTACCTCCCCCTGGAGGGCTCGGTCCGCAATACCGGCGAGAATGTGCTCGCTCGCTTCCGCCACGTCTACAACAAAGATTCCGACTGGATGTTGCAGACGTACCTCGACAACTTCCAGCGACTGAACTCAGTTCTTAACTCCGAACTGGTCAAGACCTTCGACCTCGAACTCCAGTACCGCTTCCCGCTCACCGAGCGCCAGCAAATCACCTGTGGGGCCGGGTATCGCTATGTCCAGGAAGATTGCCCCAGCGTCGATCCCTTCACTGCAAGCGTTATCCCCATCGAACAAGACATATACGTTGTCAATCAGTTCCTTCAAGATGAAATCAGTCTGATCCCCGACAAACTGAACCTCATCGTAGGCTGCAAGCTCGAACAGAATACGTATACTCATTTCGAGTACCAACCCACCATCCGCCTTTTGTGGACGCCCGATCGGCAACACACCCTCTGGGGCGCCGTCTCGCGAGCCGTTCGAACACCGTCCGCCATCGATCGGGGTTTGTTTTACACAGGCCCACCCGTGTACGACACGGTGTTCCTGCGCCTCCGCGGTAGCGAGGCTTTTCTGTCCGAGACATTAATGGCATACGAAATCGGCTATCGGACGCAAATGACAGAGAAGTTCTCTTGGGATATCGCCACTTTCTACAACGTCTACGACGGCATCCGTGGACAAATCACCTATCCACCCGAAATCGAGCTCGTACCAACGCCCCCACATCTCATCTTGCCCAACGTCTTCGCCAACATCCTCGGCGTCCATTCCTATGGTGTCGAGCTCAACATCAGTTGGAACATTTCTGAGCGCTGGCGGCTCGCCACGTACTACACGTACTTGGAAATGGACGTGTACGGACAAACGGCTGCAACCGCGGCCGCACTGGCTGGTCAGAGTCCACGACATCAGGTCTACTTCCGTTCCTCGTGGGACCTTCGAAAGGACGTGGACTTCGACCTCATGGCGCGCTACGTCAACTGCCTCCCCGAGTTCCCGGTGCCCAGTTATATCGAGATGGACCTGCGTTTGGCCTGGCGTCCGCGAAAACGGCTTGAACTGGCCCTTGTTGGTCAAAACCTCTTACAAGCCCACCACTACGAATTCGGCAGCACGCCGCAGGCGTTGGGCCTCGAAGTCACCGAAGTCCCTCGCAGCGTCTACGGCTCGGTTACCTGGCGGCGCTAGAACGTTTCTCACGAGCATGCGGTGCGCTCGTCTCGTTTTCCAGCCGGACCAGCACGCCGCCTGCCGACAAACTCCTCGCCCCCTGCGCCCTCTGCCCGCAAATGCTTGACGCAGCGCCGCCGCCGGGCGATCCTGAATGCAATCCATAGGATCATCCTTGCCAGGAGAACCCCATGAAACGCCGCGACTTCCTCGCCGCTGCCGCCGCCACCGCTTGGTCCGCCTCCTTCAACTGGAGTCATGCCGCCCGCGCCGATCAGGCGCCCGCCTTCAATCGCCTACCGGACCGCGATGGGCGCATCTTCCTCGCGCCGCCGAAGGAATTCCTCTTCACCGATCTCCGGCATATCAACGCGGGCGATCTCGTCTGGCGTGGCCCCAACGGCAATCCCATCCCTGTGGCCGGCCCTCCCGAACCGCCCGTCGAGGCAAAGCCCGACAATTGGGGCGTTGCCCGCGGCGTCCGCTTCGTCGCCCAGAAGGCGACCAAGGAAGGTCCCATCGCCGAAATGCCCGCCAACGTCGTCTACTCCGATGGGCTCTATCGGGCCTGGAATCTCAAGACGAACTACGCCGGCGAGGATCTCGGCTCCTACTCAGGCTCGCCGGCCAAATCGATCACGGTCCAGTACTCCGAATCCAAGGACGGCTACGCCTGGCAGAATCGCGACCTCAACGAGATGCCTGTCTCCGACGTCACCGGCATCGACGGCGACGGGTTCTTCATCGATCCCAACGGCCCGCCCGAAGAGCGTTACAAAGGCATCTACAACGCCCGCGTTCTCGACAACGTCGGCCCGCTGTGGGAAGCGTACGAAAAGAAAACCCATCCGCGAAATCGCCACGTCGGCCTCGGACCAAACTACATCTACGCCCTCTTCGGCCTCGTCTCGCCCGACGGCTTGAACTGGAAACTGCTCCCCGAGCCGCTCCTCGTTCACAAGGGCGACACCGACAACACCGTCTATTACGACGCTTGGCTCCAGAAATACGTCCTCTACACCCGGCTGATGATCTACGATCGCCGCGCAATCGGCCGCGCCGAATCCGACGACTTCCGCCACTGGGGGCCCGTCCAGCCCATGCTCGCCACTAGTCTCGCCGATCCCTGCTCCTACGACATCTACTTGAATGCCCGTACCAGCTATCCCGGCTTGCCGGAACAGCAGCTCATGTTCCCCATGATCTACCGGCGCGACACCCAGACCTCCGAAATCCGGATGTACACCAGCATGGACGGCGCCCTTTGGGATCGTGTCCCTGGTGGACCGGTGATTGAGCCAAGCGATCCGCCCGGATGGGACGGCGTCTTCCTCACGGCCGGAAAGAACCTCGTCCCGTTGGGCAACGACCGCGTGGGCATTCCGCTCCGCGGCTACAGCCGGCCCCACAAGTATCCCCGCTGGCCCGGCGTCATCACCGTCCGCAACGGCTGGGCCACTTGGCCCAAGGGTCGCCTGGTTGGGCTCGTGGCCGACCAACAGGGCCAGTTCAACACCTTCGGCATGCCCGTCACCGGGCAGAAGCTCCTCATCAATGCCAAGGTTCACCCCGGCGGCGAGATCCGCGTCGGCATCCACAACGCCGACTCCCGCCAACCATCCGACTGCGATCCCATCACCGGCGACAACCTCGCCCACAACGTCACCTGGCACGGCCAATCCGATCCCAAAGTCAAACCCGGCGACACGGTCCGAATGCGAATCCACCTTCGCGCCGCCGAACTCTTCGGCCTCCAATGGACCTAATCCTCCCGCATGCGGGAGAAGGGCCGCACAGTGAGGGCGTCTTGACTTCTACTACCGACGCTTGCATTACCACACACCGACTCCAATGTCTTTGCCGATCCGCTTAGGTCGCGAACCGGTCCCGAAGACGTGAAACTACGAACATCGGGTGCGCCAGCATCATGAGCATGGTCCGCACAGCAAACAGGCACACGCCGACCAAAAGCGGACCGGCAAGCCTGAGCAAATGGCTCAGCGGTACGCATCCCCCGTGCCACGCCAGTTAGCGATCCTTCTCTTCCCGCAACCCCGCAACCCCGAGAATCCACGTCGCAATATCTTCGATCACTTCGCTGGCAACATGGCCCGGTTGCCAATACTCCGCCGGCATACTCTCTCCGCAACCCTTGATGAACATGTGATTCAGCCCGGGATAACTCTTCAGCGTAACATCGGGCCGCGACGACAATTCGTCCTTCCACACTCCAAAATCGGCCATCGTCACCTGATAGTCCCGCTCCCCCTGTAAGATCAGCAGAGACCGTTTCAACTCCTTCGCCGCCTTCGCAGGCACATACCCACGCAAATCGAGCCAATGCGACGGCGGAGCACCGAAGATCAGTCGCGAGTTATCCGAAGTGTCCGAAGGCTGGAGACTCTTGATCTGGGCCACGTCTCGAAGAACCTCCACTACCTCCTTGCGCACCTCTTCCCGCGAGTGCATATGTCGGACGATATACTTCGTCTGGTCGACGATGATGTCCTCCAGCGGACGATTCGCCCCAGCAAGGATGATGAACCCTGCAATCCCCGCGTCACCGGCCGCGATGCGTGGCACAAGCATCCCGCCCAAGCTATGCCCCAGCACGAACACCCGCTTCGGATCGACTTCCGGTTGCCTGCCGAGCAGCTTCACGGCGGCAAGCGCATCGTCGACCGTCTCATCGGCTGGCGTGAATCCGTTCGGCAGGCTAAAAGCGGTAAGATAAGGATGCTGCCTCGTCCGCTTTTCATAGCGAAGCACCACGATACCCCGGGAGGCCAACCCCCACGCCAGATCCCGAAACGGCCGATTCGGACCGATCTTCTCATCGCGATCCGCAGGCCCCGACCCGTGCACGAGAACCACCGCCGAAAATGGCCCTCGTCCTAGCGGTAGCGTTAGCGTCCCGGGCAAAGCCCACGGAAAGCGCCCGACGGTCACCTCCCGCTCGACAAACGAATCCTTCCGGACGTACGCCGGCAGCCCGTCGTCGCCCAGGCATATGCCGCCGGCCGACGACACCGCCAACCACGCCGCCCAACCCAACAGGGCAGCCTTTGCCGATGCAAGTAAACGAGTCACGATCGTCTCCGGGTCCGAGGGCATAAAGTCCAAGACCGATCGTCAAGCGAAAGCTCTCTCCTGTCCGATGTCCAGCACAACACTGATCATAATCCGCCCACCCACCTCGTCAACGAACCCTTCACGTCCACACCGCCCCCGGCTGTGGAAACACCCCAAAACCCTGTCTTCAAGAACACCCAGCAAGACCCCCGTCTCACCGCACCCCATCACCCCCGAGGATCCCTCCACGCTGGCCATCACCAGTGATATAATGCGCGCATGTTCATCCTCTCGCTCCAATCTGGCAGCAACGGCAACTGTATCTACGTCGAAGGCGGCGGCGCCCGCCTGTTGATCGATGCCGGCATCAGCGGCCTAACCGCCCGCGCACGTCTGGCCGAACATGGTCGCGACATCGCCAAGGTCGACGCCGTTCTCGTTTCCCACGATCACGCCGACCACGCGCGATCCATCGGCGTCTTCCATCGCAAGTTCGGGCTGCCCCTTCATGCAACCGCCGGAACCTTCGCCACGGCGACCAGGCGATTCCCCCTGGGAAGAATGGACACAGTCCATCCCTTCCTCGCCGGCCAGGTCCTCCATATCCGCAAACTGACCATCGAGACGATCCCCACGCCCCACGACGCCTCCGACGGCGTAGCCTTCGTCCTCGACGACGGCCGCCGCCGCGTCGGTATCCTCACCGACCTCGGCCACGTCTTCGGCGAGCTCTCGTCCGTCGTGGCATCCTTGGACGGCGTCATTCTGGAAAGCAACTACGATCCCAACATGCTCAAAGACGGGTCCTATCCCCCATTTCTAAAGCGCCGCATCCGCGGTCCCGGCGGCCACCTCTCCAATGAAGAAGCCGCCGCACTGCTGAGCGGCTCGGCCGGAAAACGGCTGAAATGGGTCTGCCTGGCCCACTTGTCCGAGCACAACAACACGCCAGATCTCGCCGTGCACACACACCGCAAGATCCTCGGACCAAAACTACCCCTGAAAGTCGCCAGCCGCTACCAGGCCACCGAGGTGCTCCGACCCGGCGGTGGGTGACCACCGGTAACGACCGACCAATCACGGGTGGGTAACGATGGACGATAGCTCCAGCCTGTTACTGCAAGCCACCCCCGGATCGCATGTCTCCGTCCGATCCATCACAGACCGCGACGTTCGCTTGCTCCGTCGGTCGCTCATCGGTTTTGGGCTCCTTGCATTCCTTGCCCCCTTCGCACTCGCGATCCCTAGCGGATACTATCTCGATTTCATCGCGCTCTACATTCTCGTAATTGGAGCTACACTCACCCGGCGATCGCCTGCGACCTTCCCATGGGCGGCCGTTTGGTCTCTCATCTATCCATTGGCTTTCGTGTGGGGCTGCTTCACGCCCGACGTCTTCGACTATCGATACTGGCTCATGTCCAACCGGTACTCAGGTGCTCCGGTTCTGTTCCACCTCGTGCAGGCCGTCTGGGCATGTGTGAACATCGCACTGATGGTTCGTTTCTACCGCATCCAGAAGCTCGGCGGCCGCGGCGGTCCATTATGGCAGTATCGTCTCCGCTCCCTGCTCGCCTGGACCACCCTATTGGCAGTCCTGCTCGGCCTGGGCTCTTGGTACTACCGGCAATCTGTGCCGCCGAATTGGGCGACGGCCGATGCCCTCGAGCAACGCTACAGCAGCCAGCTACGTGCCCTGGCGAAGTATGCCTACGATCACGGCACGGACGCCGTCCTCCAAGATCAGGAACATCTCCGCAAACTCCTCACGTCCGAAGAGATCGTTGCCGCCTATGTTTCGACGACGCCTCCCATCGGCGGCGAGGTCCGCTTGGTCATGAAGCCCGAAGACGCCACAAGGAGTGGATCCGATCGTACGCGCCGTTGGCACCGCAACCCCCGAATCGGCCATCCGGTCGCGAGCCTCTGGGGCGACCGTTTCGTGGAGTACGAGGCACTGGTGATAGACAAGAAAGGAGTGGAACGCGGATACTCGCTCGTCGTCGATCTGTCGAAGATGAAAGGTGGTTCTGCAAAATGACCTCGATCCAACGCCACAGCCCGCGCACCGTCGGCGCAGCATTGCCTCGCCAAGACCCTAGTTCTCCGCATGGTCGACCTTGGGCGGCGCTCGCTTCGCCCGAGGTTTCGGCGACGTAATGCTGCCCCAAAAGTGCACGGCGCCGCGCGTTAACACGTCGCTCATCTTGTCCTCGACAAACGTAGGCCGCTCCGATGCCTCGGCCATGGCTACCGTCAGGTCCGCCACCATCGACGCCACCCGCTCCATCCACCCGTAGTCTAGCTTGTCCGAATCGTCGCTTGGGCGATGATAGTCGGCGAAACCGCCCGTCGTCATGAAATGAAGCGACGGAATCTGCTCGCCGTAGAACGGCAGATGGTCGCTGCCGGTCAGCTTGCTCGGCAACTCGGCCAACGTCAGGTGATGTTCCTTCCCGATTCGATTTGCCAACTCGGCAAACATCGGCGAACTCTGCCGACCGGCCGCCGCCAGCGCGTCTGCTTTGGGACAGCCGACCATGTCCAGGTTGATCATGGCGACTGTCTTCTCCAGCGGCACCAGCGGATGGTTCACATAGTAGAAACTGCCCACCATGCCGCGCTCCTCCGCCGAAAACGCCGCAAAGACCACGCGTCGCGGAAGCTTCTTCGACCGCGTAGCCAGAATATGGGAAACCTCCAGCATCGTCGCCACGCCCGACGCATTGTCGTTCGCGCCGTTGTAGATCGACAACTTGCCATCCTGACCCGGGTGCTTCCCCAAGTGATCGTAATGCGCGCCGATCAAGACCGCCTCGTCCGCCCGTGGCCCCTCACCCTCGAGAACGGCCAACACGTTCCTGGCCACTCCCACCGTTTTTGGCGGGCCAGCCGCCTGGTCCGAGTCGGCCGACTCGGTGGCCGGCTTCTTCGTCTTGCCGAGGATTACCTTCCAGTTCACCTGCAAGCGCCCATCTTCGGTCGAAAGATTGATCGGGAAGACCTGAAAAGGCTTGCCGTCGACGAGATCCGTCTTCAGACCCAACTTCGTGAACTGCGCGGCAATATAGTCGGCCGCCAGGTCGATCCCCTTGGTCCCCAATCCGCGTCCTTCCAATTCATCCGACGCAAGGTACGCAACCGTCTCCCTCAACCGCGCCTCGGCCGCCGCCTCTTCCGCCGCCTTCTCCCCGCCGACCGCCGCCGCCACCACGACGACGGCCAGCACGCCCGCCCGCCACCTCATCCCCCGTAGGTTATGCTTCAGCATCACAGACCTTCCCTCACTTGCTTTCCGCCGGACCACAATCATCACCCGAAGAACATCCTCTCAGCCGACCTGCGCAGCATCCACTCACGATCCCCCGCCGAAAGAAAATCCAAGCGACTGCGAATCAGCTCCGACGAGTCGCGATACGTGTGATCTCCCGTAGTCTGGAATGGGCTGTCCGTTCCCCACATCAGCCGCTCCGGCCCAAATCGATCCAGCAGCCGGCGAATCATGTCCGCCAAATCCAAATAGGGCGCCCGCTTCGCGCCCAGCGCGGAAAACGCCGATACCTTTACGCAAACGCGTTTGCAGGCGGCCAGCTCGCACAGCCGAGCCACGTCCGCCTCTCGGATCTTGCCGTCAACGCCGATCCGCGCGAAATGGTCCACCACCACCGGCGTGTCGGGAAGCCGCCGGCACATGCGCTGCAAAGCCGGCAGATACTCTGGATCGATCAACGGGCACACCGCCAATCCGTGGTCGGCCGCACACTTCCACATGCTTTGCGACGCCGCGTCGGTCAGCCACTCCTGAGGCGACGCCTCGCCGGGTCGCAGCCGAAATCCTCGAATCCCTTGCGCCGCCAGCGCCAACATGGCTTCCCCAGCTCGACCGCCAACATCAATGTCGGCCACGCCCGAAAAGACGCCCGGAAAGCGCTTCATCGAGTCCAACAGGTAACTATTGTCGAAGCCGTAGTAACTGTACTGAATCAGAACCGCCCGGCGAACGCCACACGGCTGTGCCTGGGCAAAGAACTCCTCCGGTGTGAAGCTCGCCACGACCAACGGCTTGCCGGCGCGCGCCGGTACTGGCGGATAGCGTTTTACATCGGGCGTCCAAACGTGCACATGCGCGTCGATGAAACCGTCCGTCTTGGCCTCCGCCGACTCACCGCCCAACAGACGCGCCATCGCCATCGACGAGACTCCCAACCCGGCCATCCCCACCTTCAGAAACGCACGTCGCGAAGCAACCCTCTCTCGAACAGCCGGTGGGGAGTTCATGGCGATCACCTCGCTTGCAGCCGGAGTTGGACAGTCCCACACTGGACAGAATACTCGAAGGTCGTGTTCCCTGCAAAGTGGCCCATTGG
Source organism: Thermoguttaceae bacterium (assembly GCA_963674835.2). Taxonomy (GTDB): domain Bacteria; phylum Planctomycetota; class Planctomycetia; order Pirellulales; family Thermoguttaceae. The sequence goes on along the minus strand of CAXXKC010000003.1, from coordinate 2,212,291 downwards.
TTGACACGCCGGCCCCGGCCGACCAAGATCATAGTGACACCCGGTTTGCGCCGCGTTGAGCGGCCTGTACGATATCCGCCGATGCCAGGAGAACAATCATGTCTTGCCGGTCTTCGCTGGTGACTGCCCTTGCAGTCGTGGCCATCATGGCGTGTCTTGCCAGCCCCACCCGCGCCGCCGAGAAAGGGGACCGCGCGTGCCCCCTGTTCGTTTTGAGCAACGGCGTCACAGGTCCCGCCTATCCCACGCCCGAAGCCCAGGCTGGATTGCTCGACGAGCTCGGCTACAGTGGAATTGCCCCGTCAGGCGGCCAACAGATTCCGGAGATGCTCAAGGCGCTCGACGCCCATGGCCTGAAGATGGTCGCCCTCTACCTCGGCGCCAGCGTGGATCCCGGCCAGCCCAAGTATGATCCGCTCCTGCCGGCCGCCATCGCCGCGCTCAAAGGCCGCCAGACCATCATCTGGCTATATGTAATGGGCACGAAGTTCCCCTCGGCGTCGACCGCCGGCGACGATCGGGCCGTTCAAATCGTCCGCGAGGTCGGCGAAATGGCCGCAAAGTCCGGCCTGCGAGTCGCCCTCTATCCCCACGTCGGCTTCTACATTGCCCGCGTTGAAGACGCCGTGCGGATCGCCGACCGAGTCGACCGCCCCAACGTCGGCGTCACGTTCAACCTCTGCCACTGGATCAAACAGGACGGCCCCACCGATCTCCAGTCGCGGCTGAAACTCGCCCTCCCGCGGCTCATGCTGGTCACCATCAACGGCGCCGACACCGAAGGCGGCTGGGACCGCATCATCCAAACGCTCGACCGCGGCTCGTACGACGTCTACGGCTTCTTGCAAACGCTCCGCCGCGTCGGCTACCGCGGTCCCATCGGCCTGCAGTGCTACGCCATCCCCGGCGACAAACGCGACAACCTCGTCCGCTCCATGAAACGCTGGCGCGAGTACTGCCAGCGTCTGAACGCCGAAGGAACCTGAGACCGCCGCGGCGCGATCCCGGCTCAACCGCCGCCGAACTCGTGGATCGTCTCGTACATCGCGACCACGTTCTCCGTCGGCGTGATCGGCTGCAGATTGTGGCACGGAGCGCAAATCCACCGCGCGCCGCGATAGATCTCGATACTCTCGCGCACCTCGCGCACCACGTCGTCCACGCTACCGAACGCAAGCGTCTGCTGATTGTCGATCGAACCGTGAAAGATGACCCGGTCGCCGAACTCGGCCACCAACCGCTCGCGCTCCATGCCCGCGCATCGCCATTGAATCGGGTTGAGGATCTCGATGCCGACCACGTCGATCAGGTCGGGCAGGAAGATGCCCGCGGCTCCATCGGTGTGATACATCACGTGGATGCCGAAACTCCGCGCCAAATCGGCCATCCGCTTCTGATTCGGCATCAAAAAACGCCGATACGTGCCCAGGCTGATCAGCGGCCCGGTCTGAGCGCCCAGGTCCTCGGCCACGAAGGTCGTGTCGATCTGCCCGCCGCCGGCCTCGAAACACCGCCGGTGGTGCTCGATATAGAAATCAAAGATGTGTCCCAGCACCGCGTCGGCGATTTCTGGGCGTACCAGCAAATCCTCAAACGCTCGCTCCAGCCCCCGCATATAACCGTACAGCAGGAACGGCTCGTACGTCCCCACGTGGATCGGATAGATCCCGTCGTCGCGTTCCAGTTCCTCCGCGATGACGCCATAGTCGAAATCGTCCGCCGAAGGCCAGTGATGGGCATCGATCTCCGCCACGCTGTCGACCTCGGCCAGCGGCAAGTAACACGGCTCGTCATAGGTGCCGCTGCCGTAATCCGCCTTGCGATACTGAATCCCCCACATATCGGCCTGCGGATCGTCCGGATGATGCGGCAACCTCCACTGCGGCTGCAGAATCCGACGCCGGTCGATGTGCAGTCTCTTCCACAGCGCCGCCTCATCCGTACAATCTAGGTCCCGCAACAGACGCGAGGTCACCTCGGGCGTCGCCTGGTAATCGGTCGGGATACGGTCTGTCTGCTGGCGATGGAGGATCGCCAGCCAGCGTTCGCGGGGAGTCATGACATTCCTTACGACAGCGGGAGCCTCACCGGGGCACCACCTTGGGCCGCCGAACGGTCGATGGCCAGGCAGACTTCGTGCGTGTGATAGGCGTCGGCCACGTCGCAGTGCGATCGCCGGTCCTCCAGGATGCAGTCGACCAGGTGGTTCACCTCCGCGTCGAACGGATGATGCTCGACGGCGGCCGAGTCGGGCATAATCGTCTGCATCGTCGTCCAGCCTGTCTGACCGGGAAACAGCCGCTTCGACCAAACCCGATTGTCCCTCAACGTGCCCTCCGTGCCGACGAGGTCAATGTTGAACTGATACGGCATCTCCGCATCGAATAGGGTCGACGTCTTGCCGATCGCCCCGTTCGCGAAACGAAGAATGGCCACCATGTTGGCGTCGTATACGAACTTGCCCTTGTGATTGTTGCCGAAGGCCGACACCTCGACCACCTCCTGCCCGGCGAACCAGCGGATCGCGTCGACCGCATGGCAGCCGCCGGTCAGCATGGCGCTTCCGCCACCCTCGGGCGACCGGCCCCAGTCGAAAGCGTGCCACCGCTCGCTCAGACCGTGCCAGTAGTCGACCTCCACGAAAAACAGTTCGCCGATCGCCTTGGCGGCCAGCAACGCCTTGATATTCTCCAACAGCGGGTTCCAACGCAGAACGAAGCTCACCACGCTCTTCACGCCCGCCCGTCCCACTGCGTCGCGCAGCGCCCGGTTCTCCTCCATCGTCAGGCACATCGGTTTCTCGATGAGGATGTGCTTGCCGGCTTCGACCGCGGCGATCCCCTGCGGCGTGTGAACGTTGCTCGGACCGCTCAGGTTCACAATGTCCACCTGTGGGTCGCGCAGCACCTCCTCGAAATCGTCGCCCACGGCACACTCCAGGCCGAAACGGTCCGCCAGCCTCTGGGCAGACTCCCGGCGGCGGCTGGTCACCCACACGATCTCGGCCTTCGCGCTGTTCAGCCAACTCGCGGCATGGGCATACGCCACCTGCCCCACACCGTGAATGGCCACCCCGAGCTTGCCATTTTTCACCGGTCATTCTCCTATGGAGGCCTGCATTACCAATGCGCGTCGAGCGGCAGCCGGGGCCCCAGATTCCAGCTGTTTCCGCCGATATCCGGCATGAATCGCGATCGTTGGCTGCGCCGGCATCAATAACCTATCTTGCGATCTTCGTTGGAGTTGAATTCTGCCGTAGAATGCCACGGGAAGCAAGATACCCGACGCCTCTTCCGCTCACAGAGGGCCATTTCTACCGCTTCGCCGCCTCCCTGTTGTGATCGCATCGGCGATCGCTATACTGAAGAACTCGCGAGATATCCTGTTCAGTGGCCCACGGTTCCGTATGCGGCACGATGATGAAAGAGCCTGAAAATCGAACGGTCTTGGCCTTCATGGCCCACCCCGACGACGCCGAATTTCTCTGCGCCGGCACCCTCATTCGCCTCGCCGAACGCGGCTGGAAAGTCCACATCGCCACCGCGGCGCCGGGCGACTGCGGCACCAACGTCTACAATCGCTGGGATATCAGCAGCATCCGTACCAAGGAAGCGACCCGTGCGGTCGAGATGATCGGCGGCACCTATCACTGCCTCGACGAAAAAGACGGCTTCATCGTCTACGACAAAGTGACGCTCCGCAAAGCCTACGACCTCTTTCGGCGGGTTGTCCCCTCGCTCGTCTTCGCCAATGCCCCGAAAGACTACATGCTCGACCACGAGCAGGCCTCCCTCGTGGCCCGCGCGGCGACCTTCGTCTACGGCGCGCCGAACGTCTCCGACGTGCCGCTGAAGCCAGGCTCAGATGTTCCTTACCTCTATTACTGCGATCCCGTCGAAGGGATCGATCCGTTCGGGCATCCCGTCCAGCCGACCACCTACGTCGACATTTCCTCCCAGATGGAAAAGAAAGCCGAGATGCTCTCCTGTCACGCCAGCCAGCGCGAGTGGCTCCTGGCGCATCACGGAATGGATGAATACGTAGAATCGATGCGGCGGCATTCGACCGCGCGCGGCAGCCAGATCGGCACGGCTGCGGCCGAAGCGTTCGTGCAGCACCGTGGGCATGCCTATCCGCGCGAGGATCTGCTGGCCGCCATGTTCGGCTCCGGCGAGACGCTCGTGGTATAGCGACTAACGACTTCGCAGCAACGAGGAGACCTTCGATGGTTCGCCCGATTAGCAAAGTTGCTCCCGACTGGTGGGACTACACGACTCTGGACCCCCAACTGCTGGCCGATGTCGCGCGCCTCACCGTCCGCGACATGGAAAAGCTCTCGCGGCCCGGGTTCAAGGTGGTCATGTACGACACGCTGCAGGAGTTCTACCTCGCCGAAGCGCTCGAGTACTTGACCGCCTGGCGGCAGTCGACCGACGACAAACCGTGCGGCATCTGCGGACCGATCGGCCCCACCGAGCAGTTGCCGCTGGTCGCCCGGCTGGTCAACGACCTCGAGCTGGACGTCCGCAAGGCCCATTTCTGGGGCATGGACGAATGGGTGGACGAGCAGGACGTGCCCGTGCCGACCGAACACCCGTTGAGCTTCGCCAAAGCCGACATGGACATGTGTTTCAAGCGCATCAACCGCAAGCTGCGCATGTCCGACGACCACTTGCATTTCCCCACCGGCGACCTGAAGGCCTTCTCCAAGTCCTTCGACCAGGTCCGTTGCCTGGTCATGCAGGGCGGGCAGGGCGACATCAAGCACTGGGCTTTCAACGACCCCCCGCGCCGCAAAGGCAAGTACAAAGACGACCCGCCCACACCAGCCGAATTCCGAAAACTCTGCACCCGCGTGACGGAATTGCATCCGGTCACCATTATGCAAAACGCGCGCACCTCCGGCGGCGGCCAACTCTCCTTGGTACCCACCCATGCGGTCACCGTCGGTCCGGTCGAAACCTGGAAAGCCGAAAAGGTATCGATTTGGCAGGCAGGCATGCACGACAACCCCTTCGGCATGCGGCTGACGACCTTCATGATCTCCAAGGGCTTGGCCGACTCCGCCGTGCCCATGTCCTTGTTGGCCGATCATCCCAACGTACAATTCAATTTCTACCGTCCGGCAATCGGTACCGTAGCCACGGAGATGCACTAACGACCCGACGATTGGATTCCCTGAACGACGGTAAACTCCCACAGCGGGAGCCTCCGCCGCGATAGACCGCGAGTACTCCGGTTCCAGAGACAGTGCCGCCAATGCCCTTGGCCTTGCGTATTCCCAAGGGGTCCGACATCCGGCGGGACGCGTGAGGCGAGTCGGCAAACGGTCATGGCCGCCTTGGGTGGCAGGGGGGCGCTGTGGACGGAGCGATTCGTACTCGGGATATTCTTACCCACCCCATTGCAACGATCCGCTGCTTCGGGTGGCGCATCTTCTTTCGTGCCGTAACTGCGCGACGCAACCAGACCTTCCTCGCTCTGCTGGGCGAGATGGATTTCTTCCGGCAATTGCCCGTGCCTATCCCCAAACTGGTGGCACGGTGCGTCGACTTGGAACTGCGCGCAAAACGCATCTACGAGCTATTCGCTTGGCGTTTCGCCCGCGAGCCCGTCAACGCTCGCTTCTTCGGAGCACTCGTCGAGCATGAACAGCAACACGCCGACCTGCTCGAACTCTGCCAGGTCGCCGGGGCTCGCGGACATTGGAAGGAAGAGTACTTCACGCCCTGGCGCGACTCCGTGCCGCGGGCGGAACAGGTCATGGACGCCGCTGAAAAAGCCGCCGCCGCAGTGACCACGCTCGAAAAAGCGCTGCAAGTCGTGCTTCAAGTCGAGACCTCCGAGATCAACGCCGTTCGCGACGGTGTTTTTGCCGCCACCGCCGCCGAATTCGTCCGGAACCTCGCTGCCTTTCGCAACGCTACCCGCGATCATATGACTCTCATCTGCCGACAGCACCCCGCGCTGGAAACGACACTTCGTAAGACTCCGGTCTGCACAACGCCCGCCGACGGCCGATCGTAGCGCCGTCGACCATCGGGCCCTCCATCGCCGCGGTGCCGCGCGATGCCCGCCACCCGACCCCTTCGATGGTTGTAGCTCCCTGCCGAAAACCGCTCGCAAAGTTTCTTGCAGTCCGGCCATGCTAGCACGCATGCTGGCCGAAAACGCTCCCGCGCCTCGTTCAAAGGGGGGCTTTCAATTCTCGCCGATCGATGTAAGATCACGGGGTCTGTAGGAACAATCCCCAGGTCAGCGCCGGCTCTCAACTCCCGCCGATCTCGCCATGCCTACTTGCCACGTCCTCATCTTGCAGCATGTTCATGCGTCTCTCGCCGAGCGGTCGCTGATTGTCCCTGATCCTGGAGTGAATCATCATGAGAATGCTCGATTGTGGCGAAGGCGACGAAGTTGTTATCGATGGCAAAATTGTTATCACCGTGGCGGAGATCACTGACGACGAGGTCTGTCTTAAGATTGAGCTCCCCGAAGGGGCACGGGTAGCAGCTCGAGAAGACGCCGACACGGTGGGATAGAGCGCGTTCAGAGTGACTGTAGCGTGTATTTCGCTTTCAAGACCGTAGTAACATGCCGCCGCGAACACCACAGTCAAGTGCGAAACGCACTAGATGGCTCGCTGCAATCCATCGGAACGAACGAAGGCTAAGGCGACTCACCAACCATCATCGGCAGGCACACGCGAACCATAGTGCCGTCGCCAGGTTGGCTGCGAATTTCGGATCGCCCGCCCAGCAGCCTGGCCCGCTCTCGAATGCCTTCCAGGCCGAAACAGCCCTCCTGAATCTGCGACGGATCAAAGCCGGCTCCCCAATCGCGCACTTCAACCACCACGCATTCGCCCTCCTGCAATAGCCCCACGCGAATGTGATCGCTCCCACTATGCCGGCAGGCGTTCGTCAGGCTCTCCTGCACGATGCGATACAGGGCGTTCTCCAGCACCGGCTGAAGCCGATCGAAGTCCAGCCCGTTGGCAAGCTCGATCCGCGCGCCGTCCCGACAGTTCAACTCTTCCGTCAGGCTCTCGATCGCCGCCACCACGCCCGCATCATCGAGAAGCGGCGGTCGCACTCCGGCGATCAACCGTCGCGCTTCGTTCAAGCTGTCTCGAAGCAGCTCAATACCCCGCTCGTAAGACCCGGCCGCTGCCTGCGGCTGCTGCACCCGTAGCGACTCGAAACTCTGAAACTGCATCAGCGCCCCGGTCAACTGCTGCGCCAGGCCGTCGTGAATCTCGTAACTGATCAACTGTCGTTCGCGATCGCTCGCCGCCAGCATGTTCCGAAGAACCTGACGCTCCTTCTGCCGGGCGCGTTCCGCTTCGATGCGCTCCGAGGCATCCCGAAAGAACCCGATCAGGCAGGCTCGCCCGTCGTAGATGATCCGACGCGCGCGAATGTCCGCGTAGAAGATGCTCCCGTCCTTGCGCATCATCGGTCGGGTCTTCACCTCCGACAGTTGTCCTTCGTACCTGGCGTGGAACGACTCAATCTCGATCGCCACGTCCTCTGGTGGATGAATGTCCTTAACAGAGCGCGCCAGCAATTCCTCCTCCGTATACCCGAGCATGCGGCACATCGACGGGTTCGTGCGAAGGAATTGCGTCGTGGCGGCGTCGGCCACCAGAAGTCCATCCACCACGCCTTCGTAGATCGCCTGAAGCTGCCGATTCGTTTGCAGCAATTCCTCCGCATGCAGTTCGGCTCGCCGCCGCAACTCGGCATTCGCCCGCTGAAGTTCCGCCTCGGCCTGCTTCCGCTCCGTAATGTCGATATTCATCCCGAGGATGCCGTCCACCTGGTCCAGGTTTCGGATCGGAGCGATGATGTTGTAGAAGTGCCGCCTGACCCCTTGAACGAGAAGATCGACCTCGCCTTCGACCAACTCTCCGGCAAACGCCCGGCGATTGTTCTCCAGCCACACGGCGCGGTTGGCCGGTATTCGGCAATCCTCGGGCCGCGTCCCGCGGAGGTCGCCCCACCGCAGCCTGGCGATGGCATTCTGAAGATCGTACCGCCCGTCCGTTCCAATCGTGAAGATCTCGAACGGCACGCTATCGATCGTATCCTGGATGATGCGGTGCGTCCGACTCCGGTCTGCCTCGTCCTCTTTCGCCTCGATCTCCGCCTCCTGCAACGACTTCACCTGCTCACGCAATCGAGCCAACTCTGCCAGAAGTCCTGCCGCGTCGTGTCGAGGATCGTCCACTGGCCTGCTCCACCACTGGGGGGCGTGTCCGTTGCTCACTCCGCAGCGAGCCGGTCCGTCGCAGCCTGCGGAGTGGCGAACCCGAGCATCATAGCAGAAGTTCGCCACGCCACAAAACCTCGCGCCAGCAAGCCGCTCCCGCCGCCAGCATCACTCGCTGCAGGTGCTCTTGCCGTCTGCTCGTCACTTTGGCGCGTCGTCCCAGCGATCATCGAAAGCCGGCCGTCGTAGCGAGTGACGCCATGACACCAGTTGGAGTTGGAAGTAGTCCCCCAGCGAATCGCCGTCCCGCGTTGCACTTGGCAGAGCGTCGCACTGGGGCGACAATGTTCTATTGGGTCCTGCATTGGAATTGGAACGAGGCCGACCATCGGGAGACCGAAAGATCAGGATTGGGTTGGACCCCTTGTTCCGTTTTCAATACAGGCATCAGTAATCCCCCGATTCGCTCGTCTGACTATCGCAACGGAGCACACCGCCCTGAGATGCACGTCAACACGCCTTCCGAACTCCGGCCCTTACTTGTCCAGAAACCCATCCAGATAAACGGCTATGACATCGACGTCATGGGCATCGTGAGCAACCTCGTATACCCGCGATGGTTCGAAGAACTCAGAACACTCTTCCTCGACCTTTACTGGCCGTTGGAAGACATGCTCAGGCAGCAGCAGTGCCCCTCCGTCGTCACCACCCACGTCGACTATAAGGCGCCGCTTACCATCTTCGACAAGCCCGAAGGTCGACTCTGGGTGGCCGAAATCAGCAAGGTCCGTTGGAAGGTCGACGTAGAGATCGTCACGGCCGATACGGTCCACTGCACCGGCTACCAGGTCGGAATCGTCCTCGATCTTCAAAGGAAGAAACCGATCCGCCTGCCGGAGCACATCGTCGACACATACCTCCAGGACTACCAGCGGCTGGAAGCCGAGCGGTTCGCGGCGCCCTAGCGGCCTACTTGCCGATCTGCATGATCAACCACGCCATGCTGACCAGCGCCACCACCGTCGCCCAACCGAGCACGAATCCCACCACGTCTTCCCGGTAGCGGTGGAAGAACCCGCGCCACCGCTCGACGGTCAACCAGCCGGGCAAGTCCAGCAGAATCATGTCTTCGCCGGAAGCCGCAGCCGTCTGGCTCGGCTCCTGCCCCTCGATGCGATCCTCGTCGCTCGAGTACTTCATCTTGTCGAAGAAGCTCTCGATCAGTTCCGGCGATTCCGGCCGAGTCACTAGACTCACCACTACAAACGCCACGAAGCCTGCCGCCATGGCCACACCGAACGGTCCGCCCTTCCAGTGCGTGAACAACTGGAACTGCCCGCTGGCCAGGAACTGCCCGAGCCCACCCTCATTCCAGCATTGCCAGGCGTATTGAACCGCCGGCCACAGCGTGTCCGATGGCTCGTCGGGCGCGCGACACGTCATCAGGTAGTTGAAAAAGTAGTACGCACCGAACGCCACCACGATCGACGCCGCCGCGCCGTAGCGGTTGGCCCGCTTCCAGAGGAACCCGCCCATGAACATGATTCCCAGCAGCGCCGGCAGCGTTTCTGTAAACATAAACGCGCTGAGAACGTTCTCCACGTACAGTGCGAACAACACGCCCGCCACCGTCAGCGTGAGCCCGGAAAGCCGGCCGACGCGCAGAAGCTCGCGGTCGCTCGCCGTCGTGCGCAGGTACCGGTAGTATAGGTTCCGCGTGAACAGCGCTCCCGTGTTGACCATGAAATTCGAACACGTCGACATGTTCGCCGCCAGCACGCACGCGACGATCAGTCCCACCAACCCCGGCCCCAGTAGGTGCAGACACGCGAAGCCAAATGCTTCTTCCGGATCCTTCAGCTCGACGCCCAACTTGAGCACCAACGCGGCGACGATCAGCCCCGTCAGCGCCCAACCCACCGTGCAGAATCGCTTGGTCATCGACCCGTAGGTCATCCCCACACGCCCGCCGCGTTCGCTCCGGCCCGTGGCGAACATGCTCAGCATGTGCGGCTGAGCGGTGATCCCCACCAATCCGTTCAAGGCAAGCATGGCGATCACAAACCCGTCGATCCCGCTCTTCTCGTTGTACAAATCGAAGAAGTTCGCAGGCAAGCTGGCCCGCATCCCCGAGAATCCGCCCACCGCCATCAACCCCATCGGGATCAGCATGAACGAAAGCACGATGACCAGGAACCCTTGCACGAAGTCGGTGTAGGCCGAGGCCACCAACCCACCGAAGAAGCTGTACAGAATAAACGTCGCCGTCATGGCTACAACGACCCCGTTCGGCGAGATGATCTCGCCGCCTGTCGCCACCGCAATGATCTTGCCGGCCCCCTTGAGCATCGCCCCCTGGGCGAACACGAAGTAGACGATGGCGAACACCGTGTAAACGAACCCGAGGTTGCGGCCGTACCGGTCCTCAATAATCTCGGCGATCGTCGTCCGTCCGCTCCGGCGGTACCACGGACCCAGGAGCCAGTAGAACGGCGTAATGAGCATGTTCTTCCACTGGTACCAAATCGTGGCGAACCCGTCGGCGAACGTTGCCCCCGCCTGCGCCACCGGGTTCTCGGCATTCGTGCCCGTGCCGAACGACTGCCCCGCCATCACCCACCAGGGCAACTGCCGATCGCCCAGGAAGTAGCCGCCCGTCGTCCGCATTTTCCGCGCGACCCAAAGCCCGAAGATCGTGATGCCGATGAAGTAGCCGACGACCACCGTCCAATCGAGCCAGCCGAATCCAACATGTCCAGTTCCCATATCGCTCTTTCTCCAAAGTCTTTGCGGGCGGCGCCGTCAAGGCACTACTTCCTGCACGAGGCTGCGCGTGATGTGGCCAGCGTGGCTTCACGGCGATACTCCGCGGGCGTCTTCCCCGTCAATCGCTGAAACACCAGCCGCATGTTGCGAGCCCCGCTAAAACCGCAGGCCTCGGCAAGTTCCTCGCTGCGCAGCCTCTGAGGCTCCAGTAGAAGTTGCTTGGCCCGTTCCACCCGGGCTTCACAGATGTATGCATAAGGCGAGTGGCCGAATCGCTCGCGAAAGCGGTATTCCAGCCACCGCCGCGAAACCGGCACTTCGCCCAATAGGTCCGCCATGCGGAAAGGCCGGTCCAGATGGTCGCTAATGTAGCGTACCGCCAAGCTCAGATCCGGATCGTCCACGGCCACCACGTCTGTCGACTGCCTCGCCACGACCCCCGCCGGCGCCACGATGATCTCTCGATTCGGCGTCTTTCGCCCCGACATCAGCCGATCCAGCAACTGCGCCGCGCGATATCCGATCTCTCGCCCGTTGCGGGCAACGCTCGTCAACGTCGGCCGCGATGCTTCGCAACTGATCGTGTCGTTGTCCACCCCGATCACCGCCACGTCGTGCGGAACGTGAAGCCCCATCTGTCGGCACGTGTCAATCACCATGCGGGCGCGCAGGTCGCTCGCTGCCATCACGGCCAGCGGTGGCGTCAGCGGCGTCAGCCACCGTCGAAGCTCTTCCTGCCAGAAATGCCACGTACGCTTCCGATCGGTGATCCCCTCGGTCGAAAGCACCGCACACGGATATCCCTCGCGCGCAATGCGCTGCCTGAATCCCAGCTCGCGCTGCTTCCCGTACCAGATGCTCTTCAAACCATAGTACGCGAACCGCCGAAACCCACGATCCAACAGGTGCTCGGCCGCAAGGCGTCCGATCGCCTCGTGGTCGTTCATCACCCGCGGCACACCCGTATGTTCCAGCGCGCCCGACAGGTTCACCACCGGCATGCCCAGCCGGGCGGCCGCCCTCGCTTCCTTCCGGGTGAAGAGGTCCGCCAGCACCCCGTCCCCTGGCCAGCCCTTGAGCGACAACACCGAAAGCGTCAGCGTTTCCGACCCGCACAAGAACGTCCACGGCCCGTGCTGCCGCGAATACTCCAGGATGCCCTGCATGAACTCCTGGTGTTCGCCCGCCGCGAACGGCAACGCCAGGGCAACCTGTCGTGATTTTCGCATGGGCAGAAGCCTGGTGGCGGGTTGAAGATTCTTTGCGCAGGTCCCTCTGGCCTGCCCTCTACCGCACAGGCCAATAGGATCGCACCGCGCGGGTACCATACTAGCACAAGCCCCGGGCGGACGAAAAGGGTGGTGCGTAAAAGTGTTCTCACATTTGCGCAAAACGGCCGCTTCACGCAGGGCCCTCCGCCGACTACCCTGAAGGGGGCCGATACGTCGGCTTGAAAACTCCGGCGGCCATGGCCCCGCCGAATCCGCACTGCCCGGGAGTCTACTCATGTCGAAACGACCCATCCTTCTCCTGCTGACCCTGCTCCTGGCCACCGGCCACGCCCTCGCCGCCGAGCGCACCTTCGCCCTCTTGTCCGTCCCCGCCCGCAGCACCGTCCCCGACTGGGCGCAGCCCGGCAAGATGCGCTACGCACGCTGCGACGGCGGCCCGGTGGAAGTGTGCAAGGCCTTCATGAGCGGCTGGTTGCAGATCCGCGAGCCCGATGCCATTGTTCCCTGCGTCACCGTCTACAACGATCGCACCATCGACATGTTCAAACAGGCCGGCATCAACTGGGTCTGGGTTACCTGGAGCGTGGGCTTCTCCGCCGAGGCCGAGGCCCAACAGCGACAAATGCTCCGCCCGTTCATCGCCAAGTGCAACGCCGCAGGCATTCGCGTCAGCGCCTACGTCTCGCTAACCAACATGTTCATTGACGACATGACCCAGCGCGTTCCCGCCGCTCGGGAGTGGATGCAGATCGAGCTCGACGGTACCCCGCGCCCCTACGGAGCCGCCAAGTACGACGGCAAGCCGACGCGCATCATCGCCTGCCTGAACCACCCCGAGTGGCTCCAATACTCTCGCCGTCGGCTGAACGAAGCCATCGAAGCCGGCGTTTCGGCCATCTTCTACGACAACTGCGCCCAAGGTTGCAAGTGCCCCGTCTGCCGTGACAAGTTCGCCCGTGCCACCGAGGCCATTTACGGAAAGCCCCTCCCCGTTCCCGGTCAGGCCACTTTCGACGCCTCCCGCAACACCCAGGGCCGCGAAGAGGTCGAAGCAAAGGAATCGGCCGCGCTGGCCGAACGAGCGTGGCACCGCTTCTGTCTGCAAACGGTCGCCGACGCCCTTGCCGGCCACAGCCGCTATGCCGAGGCGCTCAAGCCCGGCATCCTGGTCTACGCCAACACGCATCAACAGCTTCTCATGAACGACGGCCTTAACGCCATTTTCAGCGAAGACGGTATCGAGCCTGGCATGAAGGGTCCGCAACTGCGCAGCAACATCGGCCTGTTCAAGTACTTCTACGCCGAAGGAGACGGCGCCAAACCGATCCGCGTCGAGAACGGCAAACGAATGCACGACGACCGGATGGACGGCCCTATGCCGCCGCGCAATCTGACCTTGGCCGTCTACGAGGCGGCCGCTTGCCAGGCAGCCATGCAGACGTTCCTCGAGATGGGATGGACCACGAGACTCGCCCAGAACGATCCCAAGGCCCACGAAGCCCTTCGCGCCCTGGGCGTTGCCAATGCGTGGCTGCGAGACCACGAATCGCTCTTCGCCCAGATGGAGCCCATCGCCAAGACGGCCCTGGTCCTCCCCGGCTTCAAGTCGATCGCGCCAGTCGTTTGCGAAGGCAAGAACTTCGTCGTCTTGCAGCCCAAGCACCTTACCGCCGAACAGTTGGCTCAGTTCGAGTTGGTCGTCCTCGACGACGTCCGCTTCCTGAGCGACGTCCAAATCCAAGCCGTCCTGCAATACGTCAAGTCCGGCGGCCGCCTCATCGCCACGGACCAGACCGCCCGCTACGACGATCGCACGCTCGATCTGCGGCCGGCGCCCGGGCTGGCCCCGATGTTCGGCGACGCCGACCCAGGCACCCAAGTCGTCCAGAAGCAATTCGGCAGCGGCCACTGTACCTACTGCCCCCGCGCCGGCGACACGTCCAGACTGCTCGAAGCCTGGCAGCGCCTCGAGGGCAAGCCGCTGGTCACCCTGCAAGGCGGCGACGGTGTGGTCTGTTTCAACCTAGCGCGAAGCTACGACGGCCGTCGCACCCTGGTCTACTTGCTCAACTATTCCGATTCGCCCGTCCAGGACCTCCACGTAACGCTCAATCTGTCGAAACCGGTCCACACCGTCCGCGTTCTCGCGCCGGGAAGCCCGACCTCGCAGGCCGACGCGTCCCCCGGTCCTGACGGCCTCGTCGTTCCCGTTGCAAAGCTCGATGTCCTCACCGTGCTCGAAGTGGAGTGACTATGGACCCCATCCGCATCTTGAAGGCCGCTCAGATGGAGCAGATCGACGAGGCCGCGCAGTCGATCTTGGAGCAGACGGGTATCCGCATCGATTCGGCCGAGGCCCTGGCCTACCTGGACCGATTCGGTTGCCAGGTCGATTCCGCGACGAATCTCGTGCGAATCCCCCGCGCCGTGAGTCGCCAGGCCATCGCGAAGATGCAGCAAGACTACCGTGGCGAAGGTCGCCCGGAACGCATGCCCGTTCGATTCTCACACGTCCGCTTTCGCCCCGTGCCCTACCAGGTGCACACCGACTTCACTGTCAGCACCGGCGGCTTCTGCTGCTTCCTCGCCGACCTCGACGGCAACCGGCGAACCGCCACGCGTCGTGACGTGCTCTGCGCACTGAACCTGGTCAACCAACTCAACCAGATCGACTACACCGGCCTCCCGGTTGCCGACCAGACGATCCCCGCCAAGCACCGCCCCGTCGCCATGGCAGCCGAGCTGGTCAAATGGACGCGCAAGATCGGCGGCATCGAGACCTTCACCAGAACCGACGTGCGCTGGATCCACGAAATCGCTCAGATCGTCGCCGGCTCCGTGGAACAGTTCCGCCGTGCCCCCGCGCTCGTCGGATACAGCGAAATCCGCTCCCCGCTCTGCTTCGACCGCAACATGGTCGAGATCTTCCTCGAATACGTCAAGCTCGGCGTGCCGCAGACCGTCGACACCATGCCCGCCGGTGGCACGACCGCGCCCATGACCCCCGCAGGCGTTTTGGCGCTCGGTGCCGCGGAAACGCTTGCGGCTGTTGTCTTGGGCTACGCCGTCCGCGACGACGCCATCCTCGCCATGGATATCACTCCTTCGTTGGCCGACATGCAAACGGGCATGTACAAATACGGCGGCCCCGATCGCTGCAATCTGCTCATGGCCCGCATCCAGCTCCTCGCCGAGTACTACGGCTGCCCGACGGGTGTCCACGGCGGCAAGACGGACGCCTGTTTCTACAACGAGCAGACGGGCGCCGAAAAGATGTCCTCGATGCTTCTCCCTGTCCTGGCCGGCGCCGTCGGCATTGGTACCGTCGGACACCTGGAAAACGCCGTGACCTTCTCGCCCGTCCAACTCGTCATCGACAACGAACTGGCCGATTACGTTCGCCGCGCCCTGCGCACACCCTGGCAAATCGACAACGAAGCCTTGGCCACCGAGGTCGTGGCGGCGGTCGGGCCCGGCGGCAACTTCCTCGACCAGCCCCACACTGTCGAGCACTTCCGCCAGGAAACGTTCCGTTCGCCCCTTTTCCCGACGCGCGGCTGGGCCGACGCCCACGCACACCCCGACCTCTACGACCAGACCGCCAAAGCCCGCCAAATAGCTGCCGACTGCTGGCAGCCTCCCGAACAGCCCGTGCTCGACGACGACCAGATCCGCGAAATCGACGCCGTCGTCGCCCGCGCTACGTCCGACGCTTCATAGCCGCATCGCCGGCCAATCCGCTCCCCTGGCGCAGGTCGCCCGGACTGACGCAGCCTTGCCCGATGGGTAGAATTATAGGTTTGGCTGCCCTGAGGAGACTTGCTATGCCCAACCCGCTTATTCTGCCCGACCTCCGCGAACTGCTCGCCGAAAACGACGACAAGGCACTCTCCGAGGTCGTCAACGACTTCCACGCGGCAACCGTGGCCGACTTCGCCGAAGGGCTCTCCGTCGAGGAAGCCTGGCGATTGCTCGACCATGCCCCTCTCGAAAGGCAGGCCGAAGTCTTCTCCTTCTTTCCCATCGGCCAGCAGGTCGACATGGTCAGCGGCATCGGACGCGACCGCATGTCCAAGCTTCTCGAAGCCATGTCGCCCGACGATCGTGTCGACTTGCTCAGGCGGCTCGACACCGAAGTCGTCGAAAGCCTCATGCCGCTGGTCGCCAAGGCCGAACGCCAGGACATCCGCGCCCTGTTATCATTTCCCGAAGGAAGCGCCGGCTCGGTCATGACGACCGAATACGCCTCCCTGAAGGCCGACACGACCGTCGCCGAAGCCATCGCTTCCCTCCGCCAACAGGCATCGTCCCGCGAGACGATCTACTACATCTACGTACTCGACGAAGGCCGGCACTTGCGCGGCTTGGTCTCTTTGCGAGACCTGATTCTCGCCAAACCCACCATGCACATCAGCGACATCATGGAGCGTGAAGTGATCTCCGTGCGCGTCGACCAGGACCAGGAAGAAGCCGCCCGGGAGTTGGCCAAGTACGACTTCCTTGCCATTCCCGTGGTCGACGACCAGAATCGCCTCGTCGGCATCATCACCCACGATGACGTGATCGACGTCATGGTTCAGGAAGCCACCGAGGACGCACTCCACATGGGCGGCGTCATTGCGATCGAAGAAAACTACCTCGACGCTCCCTTCGCCACCGTCTGGCGCAAGCGAGCGATCTGGCTCTCCTGCCTCTTCGTCGCCGAACTCTTCACGTTCACCGCCATGGCCTCCTTCGAGAACACCATCGCTCAGCTCGTCGCGCTCAGCCTCTTCGTCCCCTTGTGCATTTCCACGGGCGGAAACTCCGGATCCCAGGCGGCAACCCTCATTACCCGCGCTCTTGCATTGGGCCAGGCGAGTCCGTCCCAATGGTGGCGCGTCCTGCGCCACGAGCTAGTCATGGGCGTCGCCCTCGGGTTCACCCTGGGGCTGATCGGATTCGTGCGCGCAAGTCTCACCCCGGCCTCGGTCCTCGGCGATGCCAACCCCTGGGTTCTGGCCTGGGTCATCGCCCAAGCCGTGGCCATCATTTGCCTGTGGGGAACACTCGTCGGCTCCATGCTCCCCCTCGTCTTCAAACGCATGGGCATCGATCCGGGCTACGCCTCCAGCCCGTTCGTCGCCACGTTCGTCGATGTTACCGGCATCGTCATCTACTTCACGATCGCCAAGGCATATCTACTCTGACCCCCATCGCCGCAACTCCGGCGCACGCTCACTTCACCAGAGCGAAACCGTAGAGTTGCCCGTCGTTCAGCAGGAACTCGACCCTCACCGGCTTCCCGCCCAGGCTCTCCAGCGAACCCTGCCACTTCACCTCGTGATCCAGCGAGTCGCCCCGAATCGGCGTGCAATCAGCGGCGTCAAACCCGGCTACCGGCTTCCCCGCCTCGTCCACTAGTTGCAGCCGCAGCTCTCCCTTGACGGCTGCATTCACCGTGAGCTTCTTGCCCTTCAGGATCACCGGCGGCGTCCGAAGCGTCCCCTCCGTTCCATCCGCGTCGCGCGACACATACCGGTCGCGTTGCATCTTGACCATGCCGATCTGTCGCCCTTCCCAGCGGTCCATCTTGTGCCCGAACTTGTACCCGCCGTAGTACAGGTACACTTCATCGCCGACCGGCAACTGCTGGTCGATCCACGCGTGGGCATGGTCCCAGGCACCGACCTTGGGGTCCGGCTCGAAGAACGGTTCCAGGTCGCGCAGCCAGTGCTGGCCGTCGTGACTCCACGCCAGCGCCGTGTAACCCATCCCAAAGGCTCCGTCCGGCGTGCCCGATGCCCTCCAATCATCGTGCAATACCTTGACCAGTCCGATCAGCACATCGCCTCGCTGCAAATACCCGCACATGGCGTAGAACTGTGTCTGGCCCGGATCGAAACGGTCGTCCGCCGTCAGCACGTACCAAGGCTTCTCCCAGTGCAGCAGGTCCTTGCTCGCCGTCTGCATCGTCGTGCGTCGCTCGCCAGACCAGTGAGGTCCCGCCATATAGACCGAGATCGTCGCCAGGTACCGCTTCCGCAGGCTGTCGTAGAAGATGTTCGTGATGTCGTGATTGTGGCGGATCACCGGATACGGCTTCCAGGTAGTCCATTTCAGACCGTCCGCCGATACGGCCAAACGCATTCCACCGTTGTTCCACCACGCCAACTTGTAGCGCTTCGCCGCGTCGGCAAAGCTGGACCCTTCATCCAGTACCGAGCTCCCGTAATTGAACGGCCCCGGATCGTCCAGCACGCGATGCGGCCGAATCCAGTGAATCCCATCCTCCGACTCCATGGTCGCAACGTGCGAAGAGCCGTCCTTGAACTTCACCTTGTTGGTGTTGTACCAAATCCGAAAACGCCCGCTCTTCGCGTCGCGAATCACCGTCAGGTACGGGCCGTTGCACTCGTCTTCTTTCCCCGTAATCAATGGATTGGGAATGTGCGGATCCCGCTGCGGTCGGTTCACGCGGCGCTTCATATGGTCGCTCCGCTCGATCAACGACTCGTCCAGGAATAGGTGCGGTCCGGGGCCCAATTCCATCGGCTTGCCGTCGCGGGCAGGCTGCTGCTGCGGCCGATAGATGCCCGAGTTGTCCGCCTCATCGCCCATCGGTACCGTGGCCACCTCCGGCTCGCCGGGCGTCGGGACACTCCTTCCCGCCGCGATCGCCTGCGCCAATTCCAGGTCGCGTTGTTCATGGCCAAGCGCCGACGCCGGTACAGGTTCCCGCGGGTGACCGTCCCATTGCCAATACAGCCGCAACCGGGCGTCGCCGCCGCGCTGATAGTACTCCAAATGCAACGGCAGCGTCTCTCCGGCGCCGACGCGAATCTCTCCCTCCCGCGCGTCGCCGCGATTCGGCCCGTCGATCACCGCCTTGTCCCCGACGAACAAACGCAACCCGTCGTCCGCCTCAGCCGAAAAGGTCACTTCCGCCGCCGCCGGGAATCGAATCCTGCCGATCCAAAGCCAGCCGAAATCTACCCCCTTCGTGTCCATGCGAATCTCCGGCTGCACGCCCGAGCTGTCCGGACGCCGGAAATCCGACTGGTTGAAGAACACGTACGCAACACCAGGCTCAGTCGCCGCCTCCACCCCCTTCGCACCAACAACACACGAGAACGCCATGCCGAGTACAAGAAGATCCCAACGCATTGTGCTTCTCCCCTGATAAGATCGACGTACGCCATTGCGACCCTATTGTACCCCCAGGCCAGACGGTATGCCACCGCCGGCTTGACGGGTCGGTCCGTTTCGTGGTGAAATGCACCCATTCGGCATACCGAAGGAGACGACCGATGAAAGCCGCCACATGGTTTCTGTTCGCCAGCGCACTGTTCGCCTTGGCAACGGGCTGCAGTTCCCGCGACGCTCACCCCAAGCAAAGGCTCTTCGGCGTCACCTTTCAAACGATGAACAATCCCTTCTTTGTCGACCTCAATGCAGGCATCGAAGATGTCGTGCGCGAGCACGGGGATCGACTGGTCACCCTCGATGCCCAGTTCAATAGCCTCAAGCAAAAGAACGACTTCTCCGACCTCATCCTCCAGAACGCCGCCGGCGTGTTCCTCAACCCCGTCAACTGGGAAGGTGTCAAAGGCAGCCTCCTGCAGGCAAAGCAAAAGGGCATCCCCGCCATCGTCGTCGATGCCCCGGTTAAGGATATGGACCTCGTGCTCTCCACCGTCGCCTCCGACAACGTCGAGGCCGGCCGCTTGGCCGCCCGCGCGTTAGCCAAAGTCAAGCCCGATGCCAAAGTCGTCATCCTGCATCGCTCCGTCAACAAGGCGTGCATCGATCGGGTTGCCGGGTTTCGCGAGGAAATGGCCAAGCATCCGCAGATGAAGCTCCTCGACACCCAGGAAGGCGAGGGAACCACCGAGGGCGCCCGCCCCGTGATGCGCGACCTGTTGGATCGGTTCCCTGAGCTTACCGCCGTGTTCCCCATCAACGATCCCAGCGCTCTCGGCGCCATCTCCGCTATCGACTCCGCCGGCAAGCTCGGTCAGGTGACGGTCGTCACGGTCGATGGCTCCGCCGACGCCGTGACCGCTATCAAGGCCGGGAAGCTCCTCTCCAGCTCCGCACAGTTCCCCTACGAAATAGGCCGCGTTGCTGCGGAAACCATGTACGCACACCTCGATGGCAAGCCGGTCCCCAAGGAAATCAAGATCCCTGTCGAGCTGGTGACCAAAGAAAACGCCGACACTTTCCAGCAGAAGAAACCGAGCGATGCCAGCAAACGTTGATGCTGCCCCGCTGCTTCGCTTTGTCGGTGTGAGCAAGCGATTCGGCGGCGTCAAGGCGCTGGACAGAGTCGACTTCGAGCTCCGCCCCGGCGAAATCCACGCCCTCCTCGGCGAAAACGGCGCCGGCAAGTCGACCCTCATCAAGATCCTCGGCGGCATCCACACGCCCGACGCAGGCGCCATTACCCTGGACGGCCGGCCTGTGCGCATTCACAACGTGGCCGAGGCCGACCGGTTGGGCATTCGCATCATCCACCAGGAACTGTCCCTCGCCCCCAATCTCTCCGTGGCCGAGAACATCTACCTGGCACGCGAGCCGTCGCGCTTCGGCTGGCTCCAGCGCCGCTGCATGAATGGCGACGCAGCCGCGCTGATCGCCCGCCTCGGGCTGGCCGAGCTTCGCGATGTGACCTCTCCGGTCTGTGATCTCAGCGTTGCCCATCGCCAGTTGGTCGAGATCGCCCGGGCACTTTCCATCCACGCGCGTTTGCTCGTCCTCGACGAACCCACCTCGTCGCTCTCCGAGCTCGAAACCGAAGCCCTCTTCGCCACGCTTCGCCGACTGCGCACGCAGGGGGTGGGAATCATCTACATTTCGCACCGCCTCGAAGAAATCCTCCGCCTCGCCGACCGAATCACCGTGCTGCGCGATGGGCGGTCGGTCGGCACACAGCCGGCCTCGCAAGTCGACCAGCGCGAGTTAGTCCGCTGGATGGTTGGCCGCGACATCGTCGACCATTTCCACCGCCCGGCTCGCACCGCAGGGACCGTCGCCCTTCAAGCTCGCCAGCTCCGCAATCCTCACATCCAAAACGTCAGCTTCGAACTCCGCTACGGCGAGGTCCTAGGCCTGGCCGGGCTGGTTGGCTCCGGGCGAACCGAGCTGGCCCGCGCCCTTTTCGGCATCGATCCTCTCCACGAAGGCACCATTCTCATCGACGGTCGGCCGGTCCGTATCCGCTCCCCGCGCGATGCGCTCCGCGCGGGCATCGTTCTCGTCCCCGAGGATCGCAAACGCGACGGCCTCGTCATGCTCCATAGCGTGGCGTTCAACCTGGCCTTGCCTTGGGTGCGTCGCTGGCTCCACGGTTGCTGGCCGCGGTGGCGCAAACGACGCGAAATCATCGACCGCGCCGTCCGCAACTTCTCCATTCGCCTCTCCGATCCGCAGCAGCCCGTCGAGTCGCTCTCCGGCGGAAACCAGCAGAAAGTCCTCGTCGGCCGGTGGATGGAGCAGCGGCCCAAGGTCCTCATCCTCGACGAGCCCACCCGCGGCGTCGATGTCGGCGCCCGCGAGGAGATGTTCGCCATCATCGGCCGCCTCGTCGAAAGCGGCATGGCCGTGCTGCTCATCTCCTCCGACCTGGCCGAAGTGCTCAACCTGTCCCATCGGGTTGCCGTCTATCGTGACGGGCGGATCCTCGGCACCGTCCCTGCCGAAAGTGCCAAGCTGCAGCAGATCATGGAACAGCTCACAGGAGCCGAATCGCATGCGGACCGCTAAACAAATGCTCCCCTTGATCGTGGCGACGATCGTGCTCCTCGCGTTGTTTCGCTATCAGGTGCCGATCTTCCTCGAACCGGAAAACCTGCTGGATCTCACGCAGCAGATCTCGGTCAACGCCATCCTCGCGTTCGGCATGACGCTGACGATCCTCATCGGCGGCATCGATCTATCGGTCGGCGCGGTGCTGGCCGTCGTCGGAACGACCACCGTCTACGTGCTGGCCGCCGAACCCGCCGAAGGGCAGCACTGGCTCCGACTGTCGCTCGCCATCCTTGCCGGACTCGCCGTGGCCGGAGCGTTCGGAGCGTTCAACGGTCTGGCGGCCGCCAAAACAAAGATGCCCCCGTTCATCATCACCCTTGCCACGATGCTCATCGCCCGGGGATGTGCCCTCCGCTTCAACGAAGGTCGCCCCATGCACATTCCCGAACAGCAGACGATCTTCCTCGCCCTCGGCAACGGCCGCGTGTTCGGCTTCCTTCCCGTTCCCGTCCTCATCATGCTCGTGCTGTTCCTCTTCGCCGCCATCCTCCTGCACCGCACTAGATTCGGCCAATACGTCTACGCCATGGGCGGAAGCCGCGAGGCCGCCCGCTATACGGGCGTTCCGATGGTCCGTGTAGAGATCCTCGTCTACACGATCTGTGCCCTTCTGGCCGGCGTTGCCGGTATGATCCACTCCTCCCAGCTCTACTCGGCCGAACCCGGCTCAGGCGAAGGCTTCGAACTCAACGCCATTGCCGCGGCCGTCGTCGGAGGCACGAGCTTCACCGGCGGCAAGGGAACAATGGTCGGCACCCTCATCGGCGCCATCATCATCGGCATCCTCAGCAAGGGCCTCAACCAGGCCGGCGTCCACTTCTCGCTCCAATCCGTCATCAAAGGCCTGGTCATCCTGGCCGCCGTCTACATCGACGTGCGACGAAAAGGCTGACCAACCCTCGATCCGCGCGCGGCCGCACCTACTCGACCGGCACCAACCCCTTGGTCTTGTCCGGCCTTGCGATCCGCACGGTTGCCGAGTGCCGCTTCTTCTCGTCGCGGTAATTTGTGCCGATCAGGAACTCACCGTCCGAAAGAGGCACGATGCCCACCGCCGCGTCGAATCGGTACTTGCCCAGCAAGTGCAGCGAGTCGTCGGTCTTCAGCAGCATCCGCGGGTTGCCGTAACAGCCGAACCACCACGTGTGGTCCGCGTAGGCCGCCGTCTGGATGCCCATCAGCGTGTAACCGCTCGATATGGTGTGCCTCTTCACGAAATGCAGGTCCAGATCATACTCGTAGGCATAGTTCTCATCGATTCCCGGTGGCAACCCGCCCACGACCAGGAACCGCCGTCCGTCGCAGGCGATGCCGCCCGCGCCGTATACGACCTCAGCCACCTTGTGCCGCGCAAGTTCGGCCAGGTCGTCGGCCCGGTACACATACACCCAGCAGTCGGCGTTCCCCTTCGGATCGTTGAAATGCCCCAGGTTGACGGCCACATAGAGCTTCCCGTCGCGATAGCACAGATCGCCGTGGTGACTGGCCACCGGGATCTTCTTCAGCAGATGGCCCTTCGCGTCCGTCTTCAGCAGAAACGTCGTAAAGCTCCAGAACAAGGCGCCGGAATCGTCAGTGCAAATGCCCTGAAGATGCCCGGGATAGTTCCCTTCGCACGCGGCGCGCCCAAAACCCGCGTGCGGCCGTTTCAGGGCCAGCAGCGTGACGGGCCGGTCCGTATAGATCCTCTCGACGCCCAGGCTCAACAGCCGCTTCATCGTCGGTTCGTCATCGACCGTCCACGCCCCCGCCTCCAGCCCGGCCGCCCGAATCTTCTCGACCGCTTCCTTCGTCACGAGATCGTGCCGCAGAACAATCGCCTCGAAGCCGCACTCCTTGGCCGTCCGAATGTCCTCGTCGGTGACCTGCTCCCCGCGATCCCAGAACACGGGCAACTTCGGCGCCAGCTCTTTCGCTCGTTTCATATAGGCCAGATTGCCGTCGTTGAAGCCCACCCAGCGTTCGGCCACCAATCGCTTGACCAAGGCCACCGCATCATCGACACAATCCATCTTGGGCTGGATCGAAACACGCGTCTTCGGCTGCGCGATAACCAGTCGCAGCACGTCCTCCAGCGTAGGAATCCGCTCCGCCGGGCACTGCTGCACGGTCAGCCCGTGCCGCTTCCGAAAATCCGTGGCCACATCGACCGTCTTCAGCTCCTCGTACGTCGACCGCGTTACGTCGAGATCCTTGTCACCCACGCGCCCGGTCGTCCGATCGTGGATGACGACCAACTGGCCGTCCCGCGTGCGAAAAATGTCCAGCTCAACCCAGTCGGCGCCCGCCTCAACCGCACTCCGGAACGCCGGCAGAGTGTTCTCCGGCCGCGCATCCGAATTGCCCCGGTGAGCCGTCACGCCATTGTGAAGAAAACCGTCAGCCGCTTCCGCTCGCAACGCCGTCGGAAATAACCCGGCCGACAGAAGAAGAACCATCAAACCAGCATACGTCGAATGTCTCACGGCATAACCCGGTCGGTTGGAGGAACGTTCACTTGTTTCACACCCGCAACGACGAAAGCCTCGCACGGCCGCTCGCCGCCTCCCGACTGATAGTCTAGTTGGTTCGCTCTGCCGCCGCAAACCACGCTTGCCCGGACCGGCCGATGCTGGCAAAATGCACGAGAACTCGCTTGCCAGACGCGGCTCACCGCATCCGAGGCTTGCAGCCATTTGCCGATCGTTTGGCAATCGCCTGAGCAACAACCCGCGAGACAACCCATGTGCGCACACATCTGCCCATGGTGGGGCGGTTACTTCATCGACAACCCGTTGCGCCGTTGGCTCCACAACCCTGAGAAGATCCTCGGTCCCTACGTCAGTCAGGGCATGACCGCGATGGACGTTGGCTGCGGAATGGGCATCTTCTCCATCGCCATGGCGCGCATGGTCGGCGATGAAGGCCACGTCATCTCCGTCGATATCCAGCAGCGCATGCTCGATGCGCTCCAGCGCCGCGCCGCGAAAGCCGGCCTCGCCCAGCGCATCCAGGTGCATTGCGCCGAGCCAAACCGGTTGGGCGTCAACGCCACCGTCGATTTCGCCCTCGCCTTCGCCATGGTCCACGAATCGCCCGATGCGCGCAACCTCCTCCAGCAAATCCACGAATGCCTCAAGCCGGGCGGCCACTTGCTCGTGACCGAGCCGCAGGGGCACGTCCCGCTCCGCCGCTTCAATCAGATGTTGGATATCGCCGAAGAGCTCGGCCTGAAACGCCGCCAGCAACCGTTCGTCCGGTATTGCCACGCGGCCCTGCTCCAGCGCACCTGATCCAATCCACAGCCCACGGATGCCGTTCCCGTGTTCCTCGGACCGAGATCCCGCCAGCCTCAACGGCAACTCCGGCCCCGAGTCGAACCCTTCGAGACCCTCTCCCAAACTCGCTCTGTCCTCGGCCCTGCACACCCTACGGCGTCACCTCGTTGCACCCCCACGGCCCCATCGTCACGGGCGTGAAAACCGCCCTAGGCTGCATAATCGTCCCGACAGTAATGCCCTATCGTTGGGGGCTTCACGGCTTGACTCTTGACGTAGACTTCAATATTGAAGTCCACACCTCCGGTGAACAATACGCGGCCAATGGCCAGACAAGCTCGGCCAAAACCCTCGTGTCTGCTCCTGAATCGGCACCCTTGGCTGCATCGACGTTATTGAGCGTCGCATGAGTAGTGAACTCAGGGCGACCAGCGGGAGCCCGGCATTCGTGGGAGAACCGACGGCGCCGCTGTGTGACTACTCACGCGAAGATCAATAATAGTTCCCGTTGGGCTGTAACTGATCTTGTCCACAGTCTGAAGTTAAGGAGAAATACTATGGCAACCGGCTCGGACTTTGTCGGCTTCCACTCGCTCGGAGCCCATGAACTGAAGAAGAACTGGGGCTGGTTTTTCGCGCTGGGCCTCGCGCTGGTCGTGCTCGGCATCATCGCCCTCGGCGCTTCCGTCGCCACGACGATGGTTTCCATCCTGTTCCTCGGATGGCTCCTGATTATCGGCGGTGCCCTGTCCGTAGTCCACGCCTTCTTCCGCGAGAAGAAGTGGGGCGGGTTCTTCATCGACCTGCTGACCGGCATCCTCTACCTGGTCGTCGGTTTCATGCTGGTCGCCAACCCGGCCGCCGGAGCCGTGGCTCTCACCCTGCTCATCGCCTTCTTCCTCATCTTTGAAGGCGTCTTCCGCATCGGCGTAGCCCTCTCCGCTCGATGGCACCACTGGGGATGGCTGCTCCTCAACGGAATCATCACCCTCGTGCTCGGAATTGCCATCTGGGCTCAATGGCCGCTCACCGGCCTCTGGGTGATCGGGCTCTTCATCGGAATCGAACTGATCTTCAACGGCTGGGGCCTGATCATGTTGGGCGTTGCCGCCAAGTCGATCCCGAGCGAGACCTCAGAACCTGCTCCGACCACCGCGTAAACAGAAGTCCTCAGCCCGGTCCTCGGCCCAAGTACCACCGGCCGAGGGCCGACTGCGGACACAGCTCCAACGGGTCGTTCGTCCGCGACCTGTGGGCGCAATACCAGCGCACGCGCCCATCGCAGGCGACAAATACGCAATCGGCTCGCTCAAGCGGCACTCCGCCGAGCGCTACCAGCGATCCCGGCGGCCCCCGCCTCCCCCTCCGCCCCGACGCGGGCGATCCGCTTTCGGCCGGGCTTCATTGACGGTCACGCGACGACCCGCGATCTCCGCCAGGTTCAGGTTCTCGATCGCTTCTTTCGCCTCCGCGTCGTTCGGCATTTCGACGAACGCAAACCCGCGCGAACGGCCGGTTTCCCGATCCTGGATGATGTTGACCGACGTGACCTCACCGTACTGCGCGAACGCGTCCTGCAGTTCGCCTTCCGTCGCCTCATACGACAGATTGCCTACATAGATGCTTTTCATACCGACTTCCCATAACCCCCGCGAAGGAATCGTCCAGACCAATCGCTCCGATACCCACACCATGCGAAACTCGTCTGCCACCGCCGGTATCGCAAGCGACAATACAGGAGCCATTGTCGGGCCGAGCGGCAGCTCGGTCAATGCCCTACCCAAGAATCGTCTCCGTGCGGTCTGCCGGCTCACGATCCGGCCGGCCCCTTGTTCGCAGAACACCAGCGGTGATAATAGAATCGAGGCCGCCTCAACGGCAAACGTGGCGTGGGGACGCTTGGGGGGACCGGACGTACGGTGAACTCCCGCCTGCGGGCACAGCCGCATGCCTTACTTTGCCCCGGCCGCCCAACTCGCCACCCCCGGCCGCACCGATCCTTCGGGTCCGATTGAGCACGCACGACGGAATGCATGACTCCTCGCAAGAACGCTCCGTCTGAGCAAAAACTCGCTTTGAAGCTCTCGGCCGCACAGCGCAAAGCGCTCCTGCAAGGCGTGTGTCTGACGCCCCGGTTGGCCAACCTCATCACCGCGACCCCCGCTTCCGAGCCCGTGCAGCTTTGCCGTGCCGACTGGGAAGACCTGGGCGATTGCATCGCCGAAGAGGCCAGTTGCACCAGGGATGCCAAGCTGGAGAAGCACTTCGACCAATTGCTGGAGCGCATTGCCGACCTTTTCGAACGCCAGGACAGCCTCGGCGAGAACCCCCACCTACGGCTGTTCGACCCCGATCGCGATTCCGCGGAATGCGACCTGCCCGACGAAGCCGTATACCAGCTCCACGTATCGCTCCAACACGCCAAGCCGCCCGTCTGGCGGCGGGTCGCGACCAAGGATTGCACGCTTGCCAGGTTACACGAGGCCATCCAGTTGACCATGGGCTGGGAGTTCTCCCACCTCTTCGCCTTCGAGGTAGGCGGCGACCGGTATACCAAAGCCTTCGACGATCCGTGCGAAATGGATGGCCAGCCTGCCAACCAGAAGCGACTCAGGCAGCTCTGCCAGGAAGGCGTCAAGCAGTTCGCCTACGTGTACGACTTCGGAGATGGCTGGCAGCACACCATCAAGCTCGAAAAGGTGCTTTCCCCCGACGCCAGGATGAAGTATCCGCGCTGCATCGCAGGCAGCGGCGCATGTCCGCCGGAGGACTGTGGCGGTGTCTGGGGTTATCAGCGGCTGCTCGAAATCCTCAAGGATCCGGAGGATCCCGAGTACGACGAAATGCGCCAGTGGGTGGGCGGCAGGTTCGACCCGACACGGTTCAGCGTTGCCCAAGCCAACAGGCGACTCGCCTGCCTCCGCAGATAGTCTACTCTCACGACTCATCGGCCTGCCGTCACCGGGGCACTGGCCGTAGTCTCTTGGGCGCGTCCTCGACCATCCGCCGAACGGACTCGCCCAATGGTTGAGATTCTTGAAATGATAGAAAAAGAGCGAAGAAACGGTTCGCTCGGCAAGCGCCGTTGGTGCTCGCTGCCTTCTGGGGCTTGGGTTGCTACTCGCCGCCTTGGATCAACTCGTCGTCCACCAGGTCCTCGCCCTTCGGGTTGGGCACGTTGAAATACGTGGCCATCCCGCCCGGGTCCGTGAACTCCGATAGCGTCAACTCCAGATTGCACTTCGCCCCCGGATACCAGGCGCCCGGGCCCCACGCCTTCACGCGGCACGCCGTCCCACCGGGCCGCACCGACGCGTCGGCAATCGGCCCTTCGATCGACGTCGTATCGAGCGTGATCAGCCGCAGGTCCATACCCTTGACGGCCTTGTTCCTCGCAGGACTCAGACAGTAAACGATCGGCCCCCGCATCACCGCCACGCGCCCTGCTTGGCCGGCGCGCCCCTTCACCAGCCGCCACGGCATCGCCATGTCCATCTCCACCCGGTCGCCCGCCTTCCAAGTACGCCGGATCGTCAGGAACGAGCCCTGCTGCACGGGCGCTTCGACCGGCTTGCCGTTCACCGCCACCTTCGCCTGGCTGCACCATCGCGGAATCCGCAACTGCAACGGAAACTCGGCCGGCTGCGACGGGTCGAGCTGCAAAACGACACGCCCCGAGCTCGGGTAACCCGTCTCTTGCTTGATGGTCACGCTCACGTCCCCCAGCTTCACCTCGGCCGTCGATGGCGTGTACAGATTCACTGCCAATCCCCCATCGTTCCGATAGAAGACAAACTCGGGCAGCTCGGCCACGATGCGCCGGTAATTGCACGGGCAGCAGTACGTGTCGCCGTCGAAATACGTCCGCGGACCGTCAAACGGCGTATAGTACCGGATCCGGCGGCCGTCGGGCGATTGCGCCGCAAACAGCGTGTTGTACACGATCCGCTCCATGAGGTCGCCATACCGCGACTCGCCCTCGCGCCGCAAACAGTCGTCCATCGCCCGGATCAGGTACGCGCTGGCGCACGTCTCGCCCAGGTTCATCGTGCCCTGCTGCGAATCGTGCCAGCACTCGTGGTCGCCGCAAGCGCCCGTGATGACCATCCCGTTCTTCTTCGTCAGAAACTCGATCGTCCCGCGAAGTTGACTTGGCAGCTTCGCGTCGGGCTGAATACGGTTCAGGTGCGTCTGCGCCAGCGAGTGATCCATGTACGCATACACATGTCCTTCCACTTGGCCCCAACGGCCGCACACGATCGGCAGGTTCCAGTCCGGCAGCTTGCGATCCTCCACGCAGAACTGGCGATACTTCGGATCCCCCGACG
Source organism: Thermoguttaceae bacterium (assembly GCA_963674835.2). GTDB lineage: Bacteria > Planctomycetota > Planctomycetia > Pirellulales > Thermoguttaceae. Next base: position 2,182,708 of record CAXXKC010000003.1, on the reverse strand, counting down.
CATCCGACAGCGACAGAAGTGCCATGTCCAGACCCGTCGTTGCCATGTGCGTCGTGATGATGCCCTCTCCAAACTCCCGCTCTGGGTGCGCCTTGCACTGCGCAAGGATGTAGTCGCCCAACTTCCTCGCCGCTTCCAGCGACGGCTTCTCGCCAAGCAGCCGGTAATCGCTGCACAGGCCATAGATCAGGTACGCCATCTCGTGTGTGTCCCACAGCTTCCACACCCGGCTCTCCGGCACCATCTGTCCCAGGTAGCCGTCGGGCTGTTGCGCCGCCAGCACGGCGGCCACAACCTGCTTTTTGCGATCCAGTACCCGCGGGTCATGCGTATAAACGGCCATCGACACGAGGCTGTCGATCAGCTTGCCCAGACCCACATAGCCGCTCTTGCTCTTGCGGTCCACAAACGGTTGCAGGAAGTCTTGATCCACCTTGATCAGCAGCAGGTTGTTATTCGCCGTCACGTCGATCCGACGCCCGATCTCACCACCGAGCTTGATCCTGCCCGGCTCGATGTGCGATAATCGATCGGCGGCCGACGCTCGTTGAGCGTGTGCCCCGACAGCCAGCAGCAGGGCGAAAACGGTTACGCACCAACCGCCGGCGCGAGCAAATGTCGGGTTCCGGTGCATCAGGATCTCCTCACGGATGTTGATCAGGTCAAACGGATGACTTTTATTGGGTCCTGCATTGGAATTGGAACGAGGCCGACCATCGGGAGGCCGAAAGATCAGGATTGGGTTGGATCCCTTGTTCCGTCTTCAATACAGGCATCAATAGGTTCCGATGCCTGCTATTTTCCCCTACTCCTCGGCCCTCGTCCAGCGGCCAGTCTCTCTCCCAAGGGGCCCGGTCATCCTGCCGGACCCAACCACAGGCTTCTCTCCAACTCTAGGCTGTCTAACGGCTTATGCCGACCCGCATGGCCCATTTTACGGCAGCCGCGTCAGGCAACCCGCCTGCAACCTCGCGGCACGAAACTCTCCGCCCGGCAACCCGGCCAACCCAAGCAAACACGCTTTCCGATGAAGGAGCGCCATGATGCAGCGGATGCACCGTTTGGAAACGACACCTCTTCGGTCCTGCCTCCGCGAGCCCGGCAAACGCGGTTGCAGCCGACCTCTTCACCGCCAGTCCGCCCTTTGGATAGCTGCTGTGGTGCTTGCACTGCTGGCAGCGTATTCGGCAACCGCCCAGGACGTCTCACTCACGGCTCCTCAAAACGTCCCACCGCCACCGGCTCCGGCCACGGCTGCTACTCCTGCCGCGCCGGCGCAAGGCGAAGAAATCCTCACCCGCGGCCCCATCCACGAAGCGTTCGCCGAAACCTCCCCCTTGAATCCCGAGCCGGGCATCGTCGTGCCTAAAACGCCGCCCGAACCCATCGACGAAGTCCCGCCCGACGAAAAACCCGCCGGCAGCGACTGCGTATGGATTCCCGGCTACTGGGGCTGGGATCAAGATCGGCAGGACTTCCTCTGGGTCAGCGGCGTCTGGCGCATCCCGCCACCCCGATCGCAGTGGGTGCCGGGCTACTGGACGCCCAGTGACAAAGGCTACCAGTGGACCGCCGGCTACTGGTACTACCAAAACAATCCCCAACAGGAACACCAGATCGCCTACCTGCCCAATCCGCCGGCCAGCATCGAGGCCGGACCTTCCAGCCCCGCTCCCTCCACCGATTACTTCTGGGTCCCCGGCTGCTGGATCTGGCGAGGTTCCCGTTTCGTGTGGCGGGCCGGGTATTGGACTCCAGGCATGGCCGAATGGGTCTGGGTGCCGGCACACTACTTGTGGACCCCCGCAGGCGCAGTATTTATTCCCGGACATTGGGACTACACCCTCCCACGCCGAGGTATCTTGTTTGCCCCCGCGTACTTCGCGCCCGTCGTCTATATGCGACCCCAATTCCGATATGTTCCCACGGTCGTCATCAATACCGGGGCCATCGAAGCAACGCTCTTCGCCTGGCCGCACTACTGCCACTACTACTTCGGCGACTACTACGCCCCGGCCTACCGAACGATCGGCATCGTTCCCTGGTTCACGCTCTACGTCGACCGCCGCGGCTACGATCCGTTGTTCACCTACGCTTACTGGCGTCATGGCCCCCGCGATCCGCAATGGTTGGCCCACCTCCAGCACAGCTACGCATACCGCGAGAAACACCAAGACGCCCGCCCGCCCCATACCTATCACGCGTTCCAACAGTGGATGGGCAATCAGCACGGAGGCGGACACGAACCGCTCCACCTGGCCGCTTCCTTGGCCGACGCCGGACGTATGGAGAAGCTGCCTTTCCGCATGGAGCGCGTCAGCCCCCAACAACGCAACGAAATCAGCCAATCGCGGCAGCACATGCAACAGTTCACCAAGCAGCGCTCGCAGTTGGAACGCGACGTCCACCAGCAGGCCAGTCGCCAACCGGCCCAGGGACCACGCGCAATGCAGGCCAATCTACCGCGAAGCCCCGTCACTCATTCCGCCGCCCAGTCGAAGGGACGAGACATCCGTCCGGACCAGCGGCAAACGAGCCAGGGACACACCACAATGCCCAGCAACTCGGGCCCGACGCCGTCCAATGCCGCAGGCAACAATCAACAGAACCACTACAGTCGAGGTCAGCAGACCACGACTCAGCCCACGCGACAACCTGCCAAGGCGATGCCTCGAAACACTCAGGACGCAGACAAGTCGAATCGCAGCCGAAGGGGTCGGTAGTTCCGCACCCCACCGATCTGCCCCTCACGATAGCCACATTCCGTGGCCGCCGGCGATTGCAAGACGCGTCGCCGCCGACCCACTCCGAGCCGTGCCCTGCCGCCTGCTTGACCGCCGGGTCCGTGGAAGGATAGTCTTGTGGTTGCCGCAAATTCGGCGATGACCATCCTCGCGCTGCCGGAGAACCCGCGCCATGGTTCAACCGCCACCAGCAGTGCGAAGGTCTCAACTCAGCCGACTGCGGCCCCTGGATGTTCTAGTAGGGACCTTGAGCACCTTGGTTCAACCGTTCGCAGGAGATCGTCATGCACCAATCATTGTTTGCCGTTGGGTGTCTGCTGACCGTCGTGGCGGGGACGGCGCTTAGCCAGGAGAAGACCCCGCAGCGCTTGTGTTCCGACCCGCCTGTAATCCATTCCTCGTGGGACGACTTGCTCGAAGGCGTGAAGACGGCCGACGATTGGAACCGGCATCGCCAGGTCCTCAAGCAGCGTTACCTCGAACTGCTCCGCGACGACCAAAAACCCGCCAAGCCGCCCCTCGATCTCAAAGAGCACGAGGCCGTCGTTGTCGACGGCGTCTATGTGCGGCGTCTGATCAGCTACAACGTCGAGGCCGACGAACGTGCACACGCCTATCTGGGCATCCCGCTGAAACTCGACGGCAAGGCCCCCGGCATCGTCGCCCTGCACGGCACCTACCCCAAAGGCAAAGAGCGAGCCGCCGGCCTTGTCGACAATCCCGACAAAGCCTATCTCGACCACCTCTGCCGCCGTGGCTACGTCGTGATCGCTCCCGACCATTTCGTCGCCGGGCATCGCGTCCCGCCCGAAGGCCCGTACGAGACAAAACGCTTCTACGAAAAACACCCCGACTGGACCGCCGTCGGCAAGTTCACCTACGAACACAGCATCGCCGTCGACGTACTCCAGTCGCTCAAGGAAGTCGATCCCCAGCGCATCGGCGCACTGGGTCACTCGCTCGGCGGCCACGGCACCATCTTCCTGGCGGCCTACGACGATCGCATCAAAGCGGCCGCGTGCAACTGTGGCGGATCGTTCTTCCGTCACAACTCAAGAGTCACGGAGTGGGCTCGCGATCACTGGTACATCTACTTCAAGAACATCCGCCCCGGCCTGCTCGAAGGCAAACTTCCGTCGATCGATTTCCACGAAATCATCGCTCTGATTGCGCCCCGCGCCTTCCTCGACCTCTCCGCCCTCAACGACGGCGATCCCTTGACGCAGCGCCAACGCGTTTTGATGCTCATGCGTGTCATGGACGTCTACGAACTGGAGAAAGCCCCCCAGAACTTCGCCTTCTTCGTGCACGGGCGCGGACACTCCGTATCCAACGAATCCCGCGCATTGATCTACGCCTGGATGGATACCCACCTCAAGCCGTCTGAGGTTACCGCGACGCACCTGCTCACGCCCGAACAACAGCGGCCGGCAAACCCGTAAGCAAACGTCGCGACCCTGTCCGACCGGTCCCCGCGTTACTGCGATACGGGCGCCGCCACAGCCGGTTTCTCCGCGGCCGCACCCATCGCCTGCGCGATGACCCGGAACACGCCCGTGTTGTCGATGTACGCCCCGCGCACCGGGTCGGTGCCCACGACCTGCCCCGTCAACAGCTTGGCGGCGCTGCCCCGTGCGTACACCGGCACCAGGCTGTTCGTATGACTGCCCGAATTGTGGTGCATTCCCGGCAACTTCCCCGCACCCCGGTCGACAATCGGATCGAACGGCTTGGACGCCGAGTTGGGGCCCCATACCTTCCCGGTCTCGTGGTCGGCGGTGAGGATCAGCAGCGTCTCATCCCAGTTGCTGTTCGCATCGACCCAATCGACGACTGCCTGGACCGCGCGGTTGAAATCCACCTGCTCTTCGATCATCCGCCCCCCATGTCGCTTGTGGTTCGCCCAGTCGACTGCCCCTCCCTCGATCATCAGATAGAACCCGTTGGGGTTCTTCCCCAAAACCCGCAACGCACCGCCGGCCATCTCTGCCAACGTCGGCACACGGGAAATCATCGGATCGTCAAACGGCGGATCCTCCAGCTTCGCGCCGCCCCTCGCAACCTGCAATGACTGCGCCACCTGCGCCGTCCCCAACACCTTGTCCGGAACCGGGCCGGAAAGCAACGCCACGAATTCCTCGCGTGTCGAAACCGGGCGGAACCCCTTGTACGTTCCTCCCGACGTGGCGCGAGCCTTCTCGATCCCCTTCCAAGCCGCCTCGCCCCCGACGTACTTGTACGATCGCTTCTTTCTCATCGGCTTCCCGTCGTCATCATAGTCGGGATTGCCGGCCCCCATGATCACATCAAGCTCCCCGCCATCGACCAACTGTTGGGCGATCGATTCGTATTCGTTCCGGCTTCTGCTATGGGCACCGCCCAAACCGGCCGGCGTGGCATGCGACCACTGCACGCTTGTCACCACACCTGCCGCCTTTCCGGCCGACTTGGCCAACCGTGGAATCGTCCGCGCGATCGGCTTGTCCGTATTACTCCAATTGATGGCGCTGTCGTACGTCTTCTCTCCCGTGTCCAGCGCCGTTGCTGCCGCCGCCGAATCGGTGTAGCCGGCGCTCAGCCACTCGAACCCAGTTTTTGGATTCCACGCTTTGCTCGGATCGTACACCAGTGCCACATCCTGCTTGTCGTTGCCGGTCGGCGTGCCGGACGTGTTCAGAGGATACGTGCTGCACGCCAATTGAACCCACCCCTTGCCGTCATACACTTGTGTGCTTCGGCCCGTCGCGGCGTCCCACTTCCCTTGATACATGCTCGCGCCGTTCCACGTATTGAAGCCGGCACCGTCGGAAATCATCAGAATCACGTTCTTAACCTGGGCCTGCGCCAACTGGCCCCCGACAAGGGTGATCGCTGCCACTAGCAGCGCCATTCGCACCATACGACGCATCATTATCAGTCTCCTGCGCAAGTCTTGGGGAATTCGAGCAAAAGGTGAGACTCTCTCTGCAAGAATAGACACTCGCCGAAGCAAAGGCAAACCTGCTACCCCCGCGAGGGACATCTATGCCGCGTTCACCCCTTCTGGCGGATTCGGTACCAGACGGCTACAATCAACCCATTGCAACCGGCCGCTCTCGACCGGCTTAGGCCGTCGTCCACAACGTGCCCCAGAGGCACCGCAAACATCAAGGCGTGGGTCTCGTCCAACTCATATCCTACGAGGAGTCCTTCCATGCTCACTTCCCGCCAGCGCGTCGAAGCCGCTTTGGCCCATCGCGATCCGGACTACGTACCGCTCGATCTTGGCGCCAGTCCCGTGACGGGAATGCACGCAAGCACCGTTTATCAACTCCGGCAAGCCCTCAAGCTCGATCCGCCCGGCACGCCGGTCAAAGTCGTCGAACCCTACCAAATGCTCGGGGAAATCGGGCTCGATCTCATCGATGCCCTCGGCGTCGATGTCGTCGGAATGGGACGGCGCGAAACCATGTTCGGCTTCCGCAACGAAGGCTGGAGGCCCTGGACCCTCTTCGACGAAACGCCCGTCCTCGTGCCCCAGGGCTTCAACACCGATCCGGAGCCCAACGGCGACATTCTCATGTATCCCGAGGGGGACACGTCAGCCGTGCCCAGCGGGCGCATGCCCAACGGCGGCTTCTACTTCGACTCGATCGTCCGCCAGGAGCCGATCGAAGACGAGTCGCTCAACGTCGACGACAACCTCGAAGAGTTCACGCCGGTCAGCGACGACGACCTGCAATACTTCGCCGTCACCGCCCAGCAACTCTACGACGAAACCGACAAGGCCATCCTTGCCAGCTTCGGCGGCACCGCCTTCGGCGATATCGCCCTCGTCCCCGCTCCGTTCCTGAAGCATCCCAAGGGAATCCGCGACGTCACGGAATGGTACATGAGCACCGCCATGCGGTTCGACTACGTATACGAAGTCTTCCGCCGCCAGTGTGAGATCGCTCTGGCTAACCTGGCCAAGATCTACGATGCCGTCGGCGACCGCATCGCTGTCGTCTTTGTAACGGGTACCGACTTCGGCACGCAGGCCGGGCCCTTCATCAGCCGCCGCGCGTATTGCAGCCTCTATCAGCCCTTCCACCGGCGCGTCAACGACTGGATTCACCAACACACTTCCTGGAAGAGCTTCATCCACTCCTGCGGCTCGGTCGTCGGCCTGCTTCCCGACTTCATCGACTCAGGCTTCGATGTCCTCAACCCCGTACAGTGCTCGGCCGCCGGTATGGACCCCGTCGTGCTCAAGGAGGAATTCGGCGCCCGGCTGACCTTCTGGGGCGGTGGCGTCGATACGCAGAAGACCCTCCCCTTCGGCACGCCCGAAGAAGTCCGCCGCGAAGTCAAGGAACGCATCGCCATCTTCGGCCGCGGAGGCGGATTCGTCTTCAACACCATCCACAACGTGCAAGCGCAGATCCCCGTGGAAAACGTCTGCGCAATGTACGAAGCGATCCGCGAAAGTCGCGCCGGCCGCTAGAGCGCATCTCGCGCCGGCGCAGCCTGCAAATCGCCTTCTCCAACGGTAGAAGCACACCACCGGCAGCGCTGCCGTCAAGTGCGACTCGCCCCGGCCCCTTAGCAGGCGGCCGCCTTCGGTGCGTACCGGGCGACTGTTGCCAGCAGCTTGTCCCGATTGATCGGCTTGGCCAGGTAATCATCGCAACTGGCCGCGAAGCACTGCTGGATGTCCTGGGGCATGCTGTGCGCCGACAAGGCCACGATCGGACCCGTGTACCCCGCAGCGCGCAGCCGCCGGGTTGCTTCGTAGCCGTCCATCACCGGCATCTGGATGTCCATGAAGATCAGATCGAACGGCGCCTGCCGCCCCGGCTGCTGTATCGAGTTCGAGAAAGTGGCGCAAACCTTCTCGACCGCCTCCAGGCCGTTCGACGCAATGACCACTTCCGCCCCCGCCTTCTTCAGCAGGAACGAAATCAAACGCTGGTTGTCCGGGCCGTCCTCGGCCAGCAGGATCCGACATCCCAGATTCCCCACGGGCGCCTCCGCATTGACCTGCGGAGTGAAAGGAGCGTCGTTCTCGCCCGGACGGTCCAACAGCCGGATTCCGTCCAGCGAACCGGTGCCGATGGTGATCGTGAACGTGCTTCCCTTGCCCGGCTCGCTGACCACCGTCAGGTCGCCGCCCAGCATGACGGCCAGCCGCTTGCTGATGGCCAGTCCCAAGCCGCTGCCGCCGAAACGCCGGTTGATCGACGAATCTCCCTGGCTGAAAGCCTGGAAAAGCCGGCTTTGTTGCTCCTGCGTAATTCCGATGCCCGTATCCACTACGTCCAACTGCAGCAGCGGCCTCTCTCCGTCGGCATCCAACAACCGCAGGATCATCTGAACACCGCCGGTCTCGGTGAACTTGATCGCGTTGCCCACCACGTTGATCAGAATCTGCCGCAGCCGGGTCGGATCCGTGATAATCGACTCGGGAATCGGCGGCTCGTACGTCACCGACAGCGGTAGCCCCTTCGCGTCCGCCCGCACCCGCATCAGCGAAACAACGTCCTTCAGCATCTGCACCGGCGATACGGGAAGCCGGTCCGTCGTCAACCTTCCCGACTCGAGCTTCGACAGATCGAGAATGCCGTTGATCACCTCGAGCAGGTACTCGCCGTTGCGGCGAATCGTCTGCGCCGCCTGGATACTCTCGCGATCCTGCAGGTTCTCCAGCAGCACGTCCGCATAGCCCAGAATGGCCGTCATCGGCGTGCGAATCTCGTGGCTCATGTTGGTCAGAAACTCGCTCTTGGCGCGACTGGCCGTCTCCGCCGCGCGGAGAACCTCCTCGATGTGGGTGTTCTGTTCCTGGATGCACCGGCGCTTCTCGTGCTCCGACATCACGTTCGAAACGGCCTCCGCGTGGGCCGTCTTGAGCGTCTGGGCTTCCGCCTGCAAGTGACGCACTCGGGCCTGCAGCCGTGCCACTTGGGTCTTGTGATGCATCATCGCCCATGCGAAAGCGCCGCAAATCGTCTTCGAGATCTCGCCGTCGCTGTTCGAATCGTACGCCTCGGGAGGATTCTCCAGCAGGCATCCCAGGATCGTACCCCGGTATCCATCTTGAATCCGCAGGGCCATGGCGGCTCGCGGCCGCCCGTCGTGCCTCGCCTCGATGGTACACGCTTCCCTCTCGCGGATCGCTTCCACCAGCAGTCGCGACAGTGGTCCCGCGATGCCCGGATCCAGTTCCTTGCGCAGACTCTCCGCGGCCAGCAGGTTGCCGTCGCCGTCGGTCTGCAAAAGCAGCAACGGGCGGTGCGACTGCAGCAGCTCGCCTACCGAGGCAAGGAAGCCCGTGTCATCCGACGTGTATTGGATGATGTCGAGCAAGCCCGGAATGTCGCGCAACTGGCTTTCCATGAAAATGCACTCAGATCTGGAACAGGCTTGCGTTTCCGGCGAATTCGGCGTCGAAATCCTCGGCGAGGATCGCAATGTCCTCTTTGGTCATCCCCAAACTGCTCAACACGTGCCGCGAAAACCGCACCAACTTCACCCCCACCGACGAAATGCCCTTCAACGTGCAAATCAGGTTCGCCAGCTCCACGCACCGCACCAGGTTGACGTCGTGGCCGCGGTAGCTCGCCGAACAATGATGGTAGCGAATCGCCGCCTTCACAGGCTCCGGAAACCTCCACAATTTGGCCGCGTCGCTGCCGATCTGCGTGTGATCGAATCCTAGGTGGCTGCGCTCTACGTCGCAAAGCGTCTTCTCTTCGTCCAGCGAAGTCATGATGTCGGTGAAAGGACCGTGCGTGTATTGGTCCTCCAGCACGATGCCGATGTCGTGCAGCAGACCCGCCAGAAACACGTCCTCGAAGTCCATCGACTTCAACCGCATCGCAATCAGCCGGGCACCGATCCCAACCGAGACCAGGTGACGCCACAATTGCAGGCGGCAATACGGTCCAATGGTCTCGTTCTGCTGAAACAGTCCACTCACGCTCGCCGTCATCGCCAGGTTGCGAACCTGCTTCACGCCCAGATACGCAATGGCCTGCTGCAGGTTCGTTATCTTCATCCGCACCGCGTAGGCCGACGAATTCACGCAGCGCAGCACGCGGGCGCTCAACGCAACGTCGGTCTCCATCACCTCCTTCAACTCCGGGGCTCCCGAGTGCGGATCGTTGGCCACCTCGAGCACGCGCACGGCGACCTCCGGAAGCGTCGATATCTCATCGATGCGCCGGACAAGTGCCGCCCGCGACAAACCAGGGCTTTGAACGTCCAATTCGGTCATGGGAATCTGGCTTCCTCTCTCCCGCTCTCCGCGAATCTCCAACGCACCCGGAGCCTCAATGGGCACATCCGGTATGGAGTATGGAAACGATTGATCTCGAACAAGCGTAGCTCGCAATGTGCGCACCGGCCGTCTGTTGTGGGGTAGCTGATCCCGCCTCGTCCGAGTCGGTTCCGCAAATTCCGAATCTGCCGCCCGTAACGCCCAGCACCGCGCGCACGGACCACCTGTACCGAACATTCCGCCATCTCTCGCAAGAAACTCGCCTCCCCCGCCACCCGCCGCAACCCGCGCCACAGATGCCCTTTCGATTGCATTCGCTTCGCAGTGACATTATGGTGACACTGGCGCGACGAGTTTGCTCCACCTGCGGGGGTGGCGTCGCTTTCTCCTTTGTCGTGATTCCGGCTTGGTCGTTCTTTACCCGTCGTTACCCTTGTATTCAACACAATGGTTCTGTAAGAAGGTCCCCACATGTGCTCGTCCCCTCGACCGACCCGACGGCGTTTCCTCCGACAACTCACGACCGTAGCGGCCGGCACGGTGGCCGTTCCCTATCTCATCCCCAGCAGTGTTCTCGCCGCACCGGATAAACCGGGGGCCAACGACCGGATCGGCGTCGGCTACATCGGCGCAGGCCGGCGGGCCAACCAGTTGATGGGGCTGCCCTCCCAGGCCCAGATCGTCGCGGTGGCCGATGTCGACCGTACCCGGGCCGATCAAGTGGCCGCCCGGCGAAAATGCCAGGCCTATTCCGACTATCGCAAGCTGCTCCAGTCGCCCCATGTCGACGCAGTCATCATCGCAACGCCCGACCACTGGCACGTTCTGCCCGCCATCCACGCCTGCCAGATGGGCAAGGACGTCTACCTCGAAAAACCGCTGTCGCTTACGATCCGCGAAGGGCGCATCCTTGTCGATGCCGTCCGAAAATACGGCCGCGTGCTGCAAACCGGCAGTCAGCGACGCTCGATGGCCCAGCACCGTTACGGCTGCGAGTTGGTCCGCAATGGCGTGGCCGGCAAGATCCACACCGTCTGCATTCAGAACTACCCCAGCCCTTGGCTGTGCAACCTACCGGGCCAGCCGGTGCCCCAAGGCCTCGACTGGGATACCTGGTGCGGCATCACCGAACCCGTGCCATTCCATCCCGACATCTTCATCCAGCGTTCCAACCCCGGCTGGATCTCCTTCCGCCCCTGGTCCGGCGGCGAAATGACCGGCACCGGCGCCCACGGGTTCGACCAAATCCAGTGGGCGCTCGGTATGGACGACACCGGCCCGGTCGAGGTCTGCTGCGATGGCGGCAAGCTGCCGCCCGTCACCTACAGTGCCCCGGAAAGCCGCACTCGCGGCAACGATCTGACCAGTCGAGGCCGTAACGTGACGTTCCGCTATGCCAACGGCGTCACCATCCGGCTGACCGACAACGGACCTGCGGCCGGCGGCGAATTCATCGGCGACCTGGGCAAGATCCGCATCGGCAACAACACGGTCGATAGCAATCCGGTCGACCTGGTCCAAACGCCCGCCGACAACCTGAAGATCCGCCTGCCGGTCAGCGACAATCATCTGGCCAACTGGATCGACTGCATCCGCTCGCGCCAACGACCGATTGCCGACGTCGAAATCGGCCACCGTTCCGCCATCCTGTGCCACCTCGGCAACATCGCTCGCTGGGTCGGCCGCAAACTCACCTGGGACCCGGCCAAAGAGGTCTTCCCCGGCGACGACGAGGCCAACAGCTACCTGGATCGCCCTCGCCGCAAAGGCTACGAACTGCCCGATATCGCCTGATCCGAACCGCAGCCTCCGGCGATGCTACTTCTTCCCCAGGCTCCCCTGGAAGCCGAACTCGCGCAAAGTCTTTTCCTTGAAGACGTCCGTCAGCTTCAATGCCGAGATATTCTCGTAAGGAATAACGAGTGTGCGGCCACCCATCGTGTCGGGCGTCTGCCGTTCGACCAGCAGAAAACCGTCGCCGACGATAAATCCGCTGAACGGAATCTGCTCGCCAAACGTGACGACAAAAACTCCGCGCCGCGGCGCGTCGTGGGGCCAGGCAGCCAAAAGCGACTTCCAGTCGGCCTGTTCCGTCATGAACCGCTCCGATCTTTCAACAGGTCGGCCAGCGACGTGGCCAGCTTCTCGTAACTCTTCCGTTCCAGCGGCGGTATCTGCGCTGCCGTCAGCCCGAACTCCCCGTGCGCCGTCTTCCACGACTTCGCCGCGCCGGACCGATCGCTGGCGGCTGCCTGGGCCAAGGCAAGATGGAAGTACTTCAACCCGCTCGGGCTCCCGCCGATCGCCTCGCGCAGGTCCTTGATTGCCTCCGTCGGCTTGCCCGACGCCAAGTACGCCACCGCCCGCGTGTCGAGCACTTCCGGCGCAGGCCCCAGAACGGCGACCGCCCGATTGGCCAGTTCCAGGGCCTTGGCTCCGTCGTGCTTGTCCGACGCCAGCACGAACGCCAGGTTGTTCCAGATCGGCGCGCGGTCCATGTCGGTCAAGTCCTCGCGCTCGAGCAGGCCCGTATAGATCCGAATCAGCTCATCCCGCTGCCCCTGCATTTCTCGCAGTGTGGTCAACAGCAGGTCCCGCTCCAGCTGCGCCTTCTTCGTTGGGGCCTTCTCCGCCAGAACTTCTTTCAGCCACTGATCCACCCGCGCCGCGTGTTCCGCAACGATTTGCCCCTGGCGTGATTCCTGTCGCAGCACATTCAGCGCCGCCGACACCACCTCGACCGCCGGACAATCCTTCCTCGCCGACTCACACACGTCCAGAGCGCGCTCGATATCGTTGCGGCGAGCCAGGAACTGCGCCAACGCCAGCTTGCCCTCGGGCTTCCGCTCGGCGTACTCTTCCAGCAACTTCTTCGCCTTGTCGTACTGCTTCAAATCCTCCAGCACCAGCGCTGTGTTCCCCAACCGCGTCAACTGCTCGTCCGGCAATGGACGCGGTAGCGCCGCCTCCAGCTTCGCCACCGCCTGCGCCGTTTCGCCGCGAGCCGCCAGCAGGCGCGCTTGCATGATCGTCGTCACCGGGTTGTCCGGCCGAAGCGATGCCAGCTTGTCGACCCACGGCGAAATCTCCTGCGCCGGTGCCTCGTGGCGGAACAGCACCTGCAACAGCGCGATCACATACGGAACGTCCGGCTTCGTGGCCAGCAAGTCCAGCAAGGTCCTCCGGCAGGCCTGCCATTGCCCGTTCGCTTCGTACAAGCTCGCCAGTCGCAACTGTTCCTCGGCGCTCAACCCCGAGACGTCCTTCTGTAGCTGCTCCAGCAACGCGATGGCCTCGGCCTGCTCTGCCCGGCTCGGGCTGGCCGCCAACACGCCCGCCTTGATGTGCAGATCCAACGTCGCCGGCTTGCTCCCGTCTTCTCCCTCGCCCAGAAGCTCCAAGGCCTCTCGCCGCTGCCTCCAGTCGCCGCTGCTGGCCAGCATTTCCGCCAGCATGCGCCGCGCCGCTGCCAGTTGCCGAGCGTTCTTCTTCGGATCCCGCGACGCCAACTCCACAATATGCTTGAGTTCCTCGGCGACCTTTTCCACTCGGCTGTGGTCTCCCTGCGCCGTCTGTGCATGGAACGCCGCCACACGCAGAAGCAGGTCCGGGTCGTCCGGCTTGGCGGCCACCGCCGCCTGATATTCGCGCTCCGCCTCCGCCTGCTGACCCAACAACTGATATGCCTGAGCCAGCGCCAGCGGCAACTCTTCCGCCGACAACGAACCCCGCATCTGCTTGAGCTGGGCGTCGGCCTCGTCCTTCTTCCCCGCCGCACTCAGGCTCAAGATCAGCAAGAGGCGGGCTTTCGACGATTGCGGATCCAGCTCGATCGCCCGGCGAAACGCTGCGGCCGCCTCGTCATGGTGCTTCGCTCGCAGAAGCAATTGGCCCTGCCATACGAAATCACTCGCTTGCTTCGATCCGGCCACCGCGCTCTTGGCGGTCTCGATTGCCGCGTCCGCGTCGCCCGACTGCATTTCCAGTTCGGCCCTGATCCGTCTCAATTCCGGTACAAGGTCGGCCACATCCATGTCGGCCAGCGCCTGCCGCGCTTCTTCGTACCGCTGCCGGCCATACAGTAGCTGAACGAACTGCGTGAAGTAGACCGGCTGCAGGGGCCCCAGCTCTCGCGCCTGCTTGAACGCCGCGATCGCGTCGTCCAGACGGCCCTCGCGAAGGGCGATTTCCGCCTCCAAACGCACCGGGGCGCTCCAGGCCGGCCGCAGCTCGCGCGCCTGGCCGAGCAACTCGGCGGCCTCCTTCAACAGTTGCGCCGCATTCTTATCGCTTCGAGCCCGATACACCCGCCGCGCCGCTTCCGCATAGCCCCATTCGGCACTGTGGCTTCCCAGAAGCCGCTTGATCTCCTGGCACGCTTCTTCCATGCCCTTCTCGTCGCCCAATTCGCGAGCCGCCTCGAACAGTGTCAGACGCAACGGCGCGTTATTCGGCTGGGCATCCGCCGCCCGCCGCCAGAAGTCCTGCGCCTTCTGTTGATCCCGCAGCCGGTAGTACGCAACCGCCAACGCCTCCAACATCGCGGCCCGATCCTTCGCCGGCAGATCGCCTGCCTGCTCGGCGAGCTGCTGAAGCACCGGTTCCGCCTTGTCGCGATCCATGCGCGACACCCGATCCGCTCGCGCAAGCCGGAACAGCAACAGGTTTCCCAACTGCTTCGTCGCCTGATCGAGAACCTCCAGGCTTTTCTCCGGTCCCTCCACCCGCGCCGCCAGTATCGCCAGCTCCACCCACCACCGCGGCTGCTTGGGCTCCTCCTTGCACTTGGCGGCGATCAAATCGTATGCGTCCTTCGTGCGCCCCTGTGCCACCAGTACCCCGGAACGCATCAACGGCACGTGAACCGGGTCGACCCCCTCGGCGCCGCTCAGGCTCTCGACCAACTGATCGATCTCGCTCCAGTCACGCTGCTCCTTCGGCTGCCGCCACGCGGCGCTCAGCAACAACCGGTAAAGGCTCGGCGGCAACTGCGGCACCTCGAAGAAAGCCTTGTCGCCCATTGTCTGCCGCAGCCGCCGAAACTCCTCTAGCGCTCGGTCTGCCTTTCCTAATCGGAACAGGGCCAAGGCATGCCCGATGCGCGCCACGAGATGGGATGGCTCTTCCGCCAGCACGCGCTGATAGGCCTGCAACTGCAAGTCGGGCAACCCGAGCCGCTGGTAACATGCGCCCAAGGTCAGGTTGGTCTTCACGGCCCAGCGGGGATCCGACGCCACCTGCGACCGCACCTTCTCTAGCCGGTTGCTCGCCGCCAGCCACTTCCCATCGGCCATCAGCAGACGCGAATCGAGATACTCCAGCAACAGCGGCGAACAGTCCGTCTCGTGCAACTGCTTCAGATGCACACGCGCACCCTCCGCGTTGCCCGTGTCCAGTTGGAGCTCGACCAGCCGCACTTGCTCCATCGCGGCCTTTGGCTCTCGCGCCACCGCCTCCTCCAACAAGTTCATCGCTTCCTGAGGCTGGCGGCGCCGCAAACGCAGATCGACCGCGGCGCGCAGCACCTGCTGGTTGTTGGGAAACAACTCCTTGGCGCGCTTCAACTGCCGATCCGCCTCGTCCAACTGGTTCATGGCCGATGCGAATGCCGCCGACGCTAACAGCACGTTCAGGTCATCCGGCGCCAACTCGGCCGCACGCTGCAAGTCCTTCTTGGCCTCCTCCGGCTTGCGATCGCGAAGCCAGTAGTCGCTCCGGATAAGGTACGCCTTCGGCGACTTCGAATTCGCCTCGACAAGCTGCTTCAAGGTGGCTTCCGCCGCCTCGGGATCGTTCAAACGAGCGCGATACAGCCCGGCCAGCTCAAAGTACGACGCCACGTTCGTCGGGTCCAGTTGGATCGCCGACTTCAGGGCGGCCACCGCCTCCGGATAGTGCTCCGTGGCCACGTGGCACAGTGCCAGCTTGCGCTCCAGCGACGCGTCCTTCGGAAAAGCCTTCAGCAAACGCGGCAGTATCTTCATCGCGTCCGCCGTACGTCCTACCTGAAGACTCGCGTCGACCAGCTTGCCGAGCACGTCCAAGTTGTCTGGGTCGCGGCGCGCCGCTTGCTCCAGCGTGAAATACGCCTTCATCTGCATCTGCCGATCGCCCGGCGTCTCCTCCGCCTCCTCCGACACCAGCAATGCGTAACGACTGAACGCCTCATGATCGTCAGGCACACAGTTCACATAGTGCCGGTACAGCCGCAACGCCTCGGTGCGCTCCCCCTTCGCTTGGCACTCCTGCGCGCCGTCGAGCATCTCGCGCGCCGTGCGCCTCACCTGATAGCCGTGGAGATACGAGACGCCTGCCACCACCGCGACGAGGGCCAATGACAAGAATATCGCCAGCTTCACATTCAGACGCTTCGCCCGCATGCATCTCATCCTTTCGACCCTATCGTAACCCCCTAAAAAGTCTTGTCAATGAACTTGCGTACCCAATATCGACGCCCGCGCAGCTCGTCGCACCGTCGGGCTCCAAGGCCGTCTGATTGCCCCGAAATCGCTAATGACAACCGCTTCGCCATCCGCAAAGCCACGCCCGACTTCCGGCAACCATCACCACTCGCTTCACGCATGTGTTCTTCGTAGCCCGAGGCTTGCCGCGTCTTGGTTCCACGCTGGGAAACCATATAGACTGAAGAAAACAGGCTGGGTTTGTCGATTATGCTGAACGCAACGGCTCGCTGCGGGGGGGCTGCGCGACGTAACCTCTGAGCCTGCCTCAACTCTGGCACCGCAGAGGGGCCCGTCCCGTTTCCCAGCACGCCCCGCAGCCCCAACCGGCGACAGATTGTCGAGACCGCAACGTAGGCGTAAAATTCCGCGCGGCGAGAGCCTTTCTGCAAACGGGAATGTCAGCATGAAACACGCAATCTGGACCTTATCGGCCCTGGGCGTTTGGATTGCCGCCGGCACAGCTTGGGCCCAGCAAACGGTCCCGCCGGTCACCATGCAGAATGCGACCTACGTCAATCCGTTTGCTCAGGCCCAGGGCTACGTTAACACACATCAAGCGGCGATGGCCAGCAGGATGCCGCGCCCCTCCAGCGCGCTCCCCACGAAGCCCTATTCCAACTATTCGCCGCCTCCGGTCCTCAGCCCTTACATGAACCTCTTCCGAAACGACAGCGATTTCGGTCGGGTCAATAACTACTACTCGCTCGTCAAACCGCAGTTGGACCAGCGCGCCTACGATCAGCGCATGCAGAACCAAATCCAGCTGCTCCAAAACCAGGCGCGCACGCAGGCCCAGGAGCTCAACCGGCTGAACCTGCAAGGCAATACGGTGCCAACGCTCAAACAAGGAACGGTCGCCCCCCAAACTCCACCGGGTGCGCAGGGCCCGGTCCTTCCGCAAGGCCCCGTGGTTCCGCAGAACCCACTCATGAATTGGCAGAACTACTACCCGAGCGTTCAGGACCTGCAGCCCTAGAACGCGCGTCTTTCCCGCCAGCACTCGCGACGATTCCCCGCGCCACACCTCGCACGACCATCCCCCAAACGCCCAACAGTCTACGTCGCCGCCTCTTTAAGTAGCGCCAGTGCCGCCGCGGTCATCTCTCGCGCGGCCGTCGGCCGATAAGGCGGAATGTCGAGAATCTTCGGCACCACCACCGCCGCGTATTCGTTCGCCTGATACGCTTTCGGGTCCGGCAGGTAACCGATGCAGTCGTCCGCATAGCCGACGACCAGCGTGTCGGCCAGCGCCGAGTCGCGGCGAATGGCCAGCCCGTAGTAGCTATAAAGCTCTGCCGGATGGAACAACAGCCCAATCGGTCCCAATTGCAGTGCGCTGAGCGTGATCGGCCAGTGGGTCTGCTTCAGGTCTCGTTTCACATTGTCCGTATACCAGGCTTCCGCGAAGCCCGCATCGACCCAAGCACCACTGACGCACTTACCCGGATTGCCGCGATATTCGTCCAACCAACGGCGGAACAGCCCCAAGTCCAGTGGCACCTGAAATGGCCGATGGATACAGCGCACGCGGTCGACCGCCACCGGTTTCACGCCGTCAAGGGCGCGGCAGAAGGCATCGAAAACTGGCGGCACCGTGTCGCCGATGTCGCCTCGCCACGGATCGCCGTCCCCCGGGTTCACGTCGCCGATGTGCCCCTGCAGAAACGACGGCTGCAGACCGTACTTCTTTTGTACGAGCTGGGCCACTTCGCCCGGCCAGTCGGGACCGGCCGCCTCGTCGGCGTAGCACACGGCGTGCGCGCTGAAGTGGAACCACGCCAGCGAACGCTTCCCGCCTGCCCGTTCCATCAGCAGCACGTGCAACATCGTGTCCAGCCATCGCTCGTCGTCCGTCGAGTCCTTGGTGAACTGCTCGTCCGTCTTGAACGTCTTCGTCGTCCGGTTGTGATTGCCCTTGACCGCGCGACTCTTCCCCAGCGATAGCTTCGCCGGCGCCAAGTCTTCTTGGGCCAAGGCAACGGCCTGCACGCATTTCTTCTCCAGCGTCCGGATATACTCGACCGGAATGGCTCCCCACTGCCGCAGATAAATCGACGACGGCATCGAGTGCGTATGCGTGGCACAAACGCGCACGTTCTCCGCCGGAATACCCATTTGCTGGGCGACCGCCTGCTGAACCCGCTTGGCCGTCTCGTGCGATAGCGCGGCCAGGTCGACCGAAAGCACGGCCGCCCGCGTATCGCCCCACTGCAGCACGAGCGCGCGAACGGCCGTCGCCTGGCGAATGCTGCGAATCCTGCGTTCCTGGCCAGGCGGTCGATGGAACCCGCCCATCTCGATGCCCAGCGGAGGCGTCGTATCCACAACCCCTTCGCCGACCAACAGCGTTGTCCCGGCACCCGCGGCACCGCTGCGCCGCGCAGTCCACAGCAGCCCGGCACTACCGGCCGCCGCCGAAGCGAGAAACTGTCGCCGGCCGATCCTCACGCGAGAGCCACCGCGCATGGCAAAGTCTCCTCTTACGCTACCTTCTTCAATAAGTCGATGGCCGCAGCGGTCATCTTCCGGGCGGCCGTCGGCTCGTAAGGCGGAATATCAGTGATCTTCGGCACGACCAACGCCGCATATTCCCCGTTCGGAAACGCCTTCGGGTCGGTCATGTACCCGATGTATCCGTCCGTGTAGCCGACCGCCAGCGTGTCTGCAAACGGCGACTCCCGCTGGATCGCCAGCCCGTAGTAGCTGTACAGCTCCGAAGGATGAAACGCGAAGCCGATCGGACCCAGCCGCATGGCGCTGAGGCTGATCGGCCAGAACGACCGGTCCACCTTGCGGTTCACGTTGCCGCGATACCAGTCCTCGGCGAACCCGGCGTCGACCCAAACACCTTTCGTGCACTTGCTCGGCGCCTCGCGATACTCCGCGATCCACCGACGATACAGGTCCAGATCCAGCGGCACCTGAAACTCGCTCGTCACGCTCTGCAACTGGTCGACCTGCACCGGCTTCAGTGCATCCATCGCTCGGCAGAAAGCCTCGAAGATCGGCATGAGCGTGTCGCCGATCTCACCACGCCACGGCTTGCCGCTCCCCGGGTTGACGTCCCCAATGTGCCCCTGCAAAAACGACGGCTGCAGATCGTACTTCTTCTGCACGAGTTGAGCCACCTCGCCCGGCCAATCCGGACCGGCTTGGTCGTCGACGTAGCACACCGGATGGTCGCAAAAATGGTACCAGGCCAGCGAATGCTTCCCGCCGGCCCGCTCCATCAGCAACACTCGCAGCGTCGTATCCAACCATCGCTGGTCGTCCGTCGAGTCCTTCGTGAACTGTTCGTCTGTCCTGTAGTCTGGCGTCGTTCGATTGAAATTCGCCTTCACCGCCCGGCTCTTGCCCAGCGAAACCTTGGTCGGTGCCAGGTCCCCCTTGGCCGCCGCCACCGCCTCAACGCACTTCTTCTCCACGTCGTGCATGTAGGGCACCGGCGTATCGCCCCACTGACGCCACTTCGCCAGCGCAGGCATCGAATGCGTATGCGTCGCACATACCCGAACATTCCCGGCCGGAATGCCCACTTCCTTCGCCACCTGCTGCTGCACGCGCTGGGCCATCTCCCTCGAGAGCGTCACCAGGTCAAGCGACAGGATCGCCGTCTGGGTCTCGCCGTATTGCAGAACCAAGGCGCGCACCGCCCCAGGAAGCCGAATGCCGTGGACCTGTCGATCCTTCGCGTGCCGATGGTGGAAACCACCCATCTCTACGCCCAACGGAGGTGTAATATCCACCACACCTTCGCCCGCGAGCAAGCCCTGGCCCGAACCGGCCGCCCGGCTACGCGAAGCGCTCAACAGCAGGCCCGCCGATCCGGCAGCGGCCGTGGCAAGAAACTGACGACGAGCGATACGACCCCGCGGCGAATGCTGCATCGAACGATCTCCTTCGAAAGAACCCACGTCACCTCCAGTTAGTGTATAGGCCGCCACACTCCGGGGCAACATTCTTGGTTCGTCCCGTACGGTAACCGATTTCAGGCCCGGTCGCGCAACCGCCAAAACGTAGGATGGGCCGAGCGAAGCGGGTCCCACCTGCGAATCCTTGCCGCACCAAGGCCCGCGCGTTGACGTACCCCTCACGGCGGAGGACAATGGGAACTGCTGTGCTGACGAAGCTCGCGATCGCGCAACCGATCGCGGCCCATCTCGAAGACCGTAAGTCCCGGACCCCTAGGTCGAGGCAAGGCGATGTTTCACCAAAGAGCGCTTGTAGGATGGATCTCGGCCGCCGTCGTCTTTGTGACAGCAGCCACCGCGATGGCAGTGGAGTGTGCCGCGCCGCAATACACGCTCAACGGAAAGCCCGCTCCGCCGGCCAGCCTTACCCACGTCGGTTTCTCGCTCGTGGCCGCCGCCGACGGTCCCCAGGTTGCCATCCTTCAGACGCCCGCCGGCCTCGTGGTCAGCCTCAAGCCGACCGAAACGGTCGATCTCGCGGTCGCCGTCGAGAAGGTCCCGGCCAAGTGCACTGTCACCGCCGAAGTCCGCCTCGTCGACGGTTCCCAGGCCGAAGTGAGCTTGGCCGCTGGCGACAAGGACGCCTACCAGGTCCTGAATGCCAATCAGCCGTTGCGGCTCCAAATCGACATCTCGCAGAACGCCGTGTTGCACTTGAAGTCCCGTGGCAAGTCCGGCGAAGCCGCCATCCGCTGGACGAATCTCCGCGTCAACGCCGGCGATCAGGTGGCCGACCTGCCCGTCGGCGTTCCTCCCTGCGAGTTCGGCGACGGCGCGCCGCCGGTCCTGCCTCCCATGCGCGCCGCAATCGAGCGCGCACTGATCGAATGGGATTGGCGAATGCAGGACGGCATCGGCACGCCTCACGAACCAAGCACCTACGCTGCCGCCATCGAGCAGACCCTCCGCCGCGGCGATTCCCTCCTTGCCGATCTCGGCGCGGCGCCCGACGCCCTAGGCGATCGCCCGGCACGCTGGCTCCACCTCCGCCAGGAGTTCCAGTCGCTGGCCGGCACCGCCGACGCCGATCCGCGCTGGGAAGATCTATGGCGCCGCGTCCACGCACTGCGCCGCGAAATCGCCCTGGCCAATCCCAAGTTCGCACGCGAGCCCATCGCGCTCGTCAAGCGAGTGCCGGCCATGTTCAGCCACCAACTGACGCAGTACTATGGCAGTTGCGCCCGTCCCGGCGGCGGCGTGTTCGTTCTGGAGAAGCCCGGCCAGTCGATGCAGTGCCGGCAGCTCGCCGCACAGTTGCCCCTGGGCAGCTATCAGCACCTCGACGTCTCCTACGACGGATCGCGGGTCTTGTTTGCCTACGTGAAGACCGACACCACGCCCGTCAACCGCGAGACCCGCCTCGATCGCGTCTACCACCTCTACGAAGCGGCCGCCGACGGATCCGGCCTCAAACAGCTCACCAACGACGCCTACGACGACTTCGCCCCCCGCTACCTTCCCGATGGCAAGCTGATCTTCGTTTCCACGCGACGAGGTGGCTATCATCGTTGTGGTCGAGGACCCTGCTTCGTCTACACGCTCGCGTTGGCCGACGCCGACGGCTCGAACCCGCACACCATTTCGTTCCACGAAACGCAGGAGTGGGACCCCGCGGTCCTCAGCGACGGCCGCGTCATCTACACCCGCTGGGATTACGTCGACCGCAACGCCGTCTTTTACCAGCAACTATGGAGCGTGCGGCCCGACGGCAGCGACGTACGCATCTTCTTCGGCAACAACACTCGCAATCCTGTCGGCATCTGGGAAGCCAAGTCGGTGCCCGGCTCGCATCGCATCATGGCCACGGCCGCCGCCCATCACGCCATGACGGCTGGGTCGATCATCCTCGTCGATCCGACCTGCGGCGTCGACGGGCCGGCGCCCATCGCGCGGCTCACGCCCGACGCCCTGTTCCCCGAAAGCGAAGCCCCGCTCTACCGCGACGCCAAAGGCAACTGGCACGCCCCCGTCGACGTCAAACAGCCGCTGGCCATCCCGGTCGAAGCAAAACGCTGGCCCGGCCACTGCTACCGGGCGGCCTATCCCTTCTCCGAGAACTACTTCCTCGCCGCCTACAGCTTCGATCGCCTGATCGGCGAGCCCACGTACAACCTCCCCAATATGTTCGGCCTCTACCTGGTCGATCGCTTCGGCAACAAGGAACTGCTCTACCGCGATCTTAATGTATCGACCATCTGGGCGATGCCCCTCACCGCGCGACCCAAACCGGATGCCTTGCCGTCCCTCGTCGACGACGGACCGAAGCCCAACGCCGAAGGCACCTTCTTCCTCCAAAACGTCTACGATAGCTGGCCGCCGTTGCCGGCCGACTCGATCCGCCGACTTCGCATCGTTCAGGTCCTGCCCAAGTCCACCCCGCACGCCAATACGCCGCCCGTCGGCGCCCCTTTCGCCTCGCCAGGTAAGCAGGTGCTCGGAACCGTCCCCGTCGAGAAAGACGGTTCCGCCTACTTCCGCGCTCCGGCCGGTGTCCCCTTGGCCTTCCAAGCCCTCGACGCCGACGGCCAGGCCGTGCAGATCATGCGCAGCATCACCTACCTCCAGCCCGGCGAAACCAGCTCCTGCATCGGCTGCCACGAACATCGCATGACGGCGCCCGCCCCGCGCAACACGCCCTTGGCCATGTCGCGCGACCCCTCGTCGATCACCCCCGGGCCCGATGGCTCCAACCCGCTCTCGTACCCGATCCTCGTCCAGCCCGTCCTCGACAAGGCCTGTGTCAGCTGCCACAACCACGAAAAGGCCGAAGGCAAAGTCAACCTCACCAGCGAACCCCAAGGGCATTACACGGCTTCCTACAATGCCCTGGTTTCCCGCGTGCACTACTCGGCGTGGGGCCTGCCCGACAACGGCGAGCCCGCCACCGTGCCGGGCCGCTTCGGCGCCATCAACAGCCCGCTCATGAAGCTGCTCCGCGACGGCCATGCCGGCGTGACCCTCGACGCCGCCGACCTCGATCGGCTCGTCACCTGGATCGACGCCAATGCCCTCTTCTACGGCACGTTCAACCGCGCAGACCAGGACCGCCAGCTCCGCGGCGAGCGCATCGCCGGCCCCGATATCCAGTAGAACACACCACGATGCTCCCCCAGACGCCCACATTCGCTCCGCCGTTCGGTCGCTTCGCGCACCTTCACCGCGTCTGCTCTTTTGCGGTGTCCTTCCGGCGGTTGCTGCCCGCCATTGTGCTGTTCTGCGGAGCCGCGCCGGCCTGGGCCGACTACTCCACCAAGCCGCAGGACGTCGCCTTCACGGCCCGCTGTGACGGCAGTACACAGCACTATGTTCTCCTGCTGCCCGAGCCGTTCGATGCAGAGCAGCCGCACGATCTGCTCATCGCCCTGCACGGCCATGGTTCCGACCGCTGGCAGTTCGCCAAAGACCCCCGCGACGAATGCCGCTCCGTTCGCGACGTTGGCGCCCTGCACAAGATGATCTTCGTGTCGCCCGACTATCGTGCCAAGACGTCCTGGATGGGCCCCAAGGCCGAAGCCGACGTCGTGCAGATCATCGACGACCTCAAACACCGTTACCGCGTCGGCAGGGTCTTCCTTTGCGGCGGTTCCATGGGCGGAAGCTCCTGCCTGACGTTCACCGCTCTGCACCCCGACCTCATCGACGGTGTGGCCTCGATGAACGGCACGGCGAACCACCTGGAGTACGCCAATTTCCAAGACGCCATTTCCGCGTCGTTCGGCGGTACCAAGGAGCAAATCCCCGAACAGTACAAGCAGCGCAGCGCCGAGTACTGGCCCGAGCGATTCACCATGCCCGTCGGCATCACCGCCAGCGGCCAGGACAAGAGCGTTCCTCCCGCCAGCGTACTGCGGTTGGCCAACGTCCTTAGCAAGATGGGCCGCAAGGTCCTCCTCATCTACCGCGAGGATGTCGGCCACACCACCCCCTACGACGACGGCAAGGCCATCCTCGAGTACGTCATCCGCGAAGCAAAGCCGTGACGCACACCTGCCGCACGCACGGCCGAACGCCTGCCCGCCCCGTCCTAGCAGCCTGTTGAAAATCTCGGGTTAATCGGTATCATGCGGCGGTTCTGGGGGTGTGGAACACCTTGGGTCGCGCAAAAGGGAATCGAACATGGCTTTGGGTCGTGGGCCGGAACAGCGGCAGGAGGAATTCTGGGTCGCCTGGCGGGACGTGCCGCGATCGGCGGGCCATCCGTTCTATCAGCGGTTGCAACAACTTCTCCGCAAGGCGGACTTCGACGAGTTCGTCGAGGATCTCTGCGAACCCTACTACGCCGAAGGCGGTCGCCGGTCGATCCCGCCGGGCCGCTACTTCCGCATGCTGTTCGTCGGATATTTTGAAGGGATCGACTCGCAGCGAGGCATCGCCTGGCGCTGTTCTGACAGCCTTTCGCTGCGGGAGTTCCTGGGCTTGGAGCCCACGGAAGCCGTGCCGGACCATTCCAGCCTCACGCGCATTCGGCAACGACTGCCCGAGTCGGTCCACGAGCAGGTATTTGTGTATATCCTGGAGATCGCCTCGCGGAAGAACCTCCTGCGGGGCAAGTCCGTGGCGGTGGACTCCACGACGCTGGAAGCCAACGCGGCGATGAAGTCGATCGTCCGCAGAGACACCGGCGAGGACTGGAAGCAATACTTGCGGCGATTGGCCGAGGAAGCGGGCATCGAGAACCCGACCGACGAGGACTTGCGGCGTTTCGACAAAGATCGCAACAAGAAAGGAGACAAGAAGGTCTCCAACGACCAGTGGCAATCGCCCGCAGATCCCGATAGCCGCATCGCCAAGATGAAGGACGGTCGCACGCACTTGGCCTACAAAGCCGAACACGTGGTGGATCTGGAGAGCGAATTCGTGTTGGCTGCGACGGTCTACACGGCCGATCAGGGAGATTCGCAGACGTTGATTCCCAGCGTGCTTGAGGCTCAAGATCATCTGGACGAAGCCGACGGGAAGAGAGACATCCACAACGCGGTTACCGACAAAGGCTACTACTCGACCGAGAACTTGGTGGCGCTGGGGCGGGATCATCACATTCGCGCATACATTCCGGAGCCGAAATTCAAGAGCCATCGCTGCTGGACGGCCCAGCCGGCCGAGTATCGCCGGGCGGCCTATGCGAATCGAAAGCGCACCCGAGGCAAGCGAGGCCGACGTTTGGGCCGACTGCGGAGTGAGCGTGTGGAACGGAGCTTCGCGCACGTGTGCGACACCGGCGGAGCGAGGCGAACCTGGCTGCGAGGCCTGGTGAACGTAAGCAAACGGTACCTGATCCAGGTGGCGGCGCGGAACCTGGGCCTGTTGGTGCGCAAGCTGTTCGGCATGGGCAAGCCGCGGTGCCTTCAAGGGCTTTGCGGTCTTTTGTGCGCTGTGCATCTTGCCTTGATTGACCTCCGAAAACGCTTTGCGGCCTCGGGCGCGCTGGCGTGGTGTCCCCACCCGATTCACCGCCAGATGGTCGAACGCCGTGTTACTAACTCGATCTGCGACCGAACTGTGAGCTTTTCAACGGGCTGCTAGTGCGTGTCGCACTTAACTGTAGCGTTTGCGGCGGCGTGTTTCTACGATTCCGAA
This sequence comes from Thermoguttaceae bacterium, assembly GCA_963674835.2. Classification (GTDB taxonomy): domain Bacteria; phylum Planctomycetota; class Planctomycetia; order Pirellulales; family Thermoguttaceae. The sequence continues at coordinate 2,156,712 of CAXXKC010000003.1, read as the reverse complement.
AGCGAAAAACACGCTACGATTACGCCGAATGCGCTCCACACCCCGATCTCCATCTCCAGAAACTGCTCGGGGTTCGACTGCCATCGCTTTGCCATCTTCCGTAGCGTTTCGATGCGCGTGTTGTGCCACGGCCGCTCCAAGGTCACCTCTTCCGGCAGATTCGACAGCACGTCCTTACGGATCACCATCGCCCGGACCTTGCGTGTTCGCACCGAGCCGTCGACCTCGAACGTCAGGCAGATCAGATAGGTGGCCGAAACGGTCGGCTGCTCGAGGTCCTGCTTGATGTACGCCAGCGCGAACCTCTCGCTCACCTCGTTGAGCACCGCGTTCAGAAAGTATCAACACTCGTCCGCATCGCCGAACTTCAGAATCGGGTCGGCCGGCGTGGCCTTCTTCGCTGCCGCCTGCATCTGCTCGACGGCGGCCTGGTTGAGAAGGATCTCGATCATGTCCTTCTCCACGAGCGTACGGATCTTCAACCGGCCCTTCTCGATCGTGTTCAGGCTGATATTCAGCCGGTGCAGAAAGTCCCGCCGCGCCCATCGCCGCCAGGCACGCCATCGGCCCCACCAGATGCCGATCAACAGGAGTACCAGCGAGCCCACCACCTTGGCCCAGTGTTCCTCCACCAGACGCAATGCCGGCTGAATCAAGTCATTCCACTGGAAGAAGCCGAACATCGGCTGCAGCCTCCACGGTCTGTCTTCCGCCCCCGACGAACGCTGCGCCCGGCACGGACCGCGTCCGCCCACTCAAAACCCGCGTACCATGTAGGCCTGTAGAATACCCGACTCGTCCGAATTGAAGAAGCCCATCGTGCCGTCCGGCGAAAGGAACGGATGGATGTGGGCCTCCTTCCGCCACGTCGACCTCGGGTTGAGCAAATACGTGTATTCCCTCAAGGGATCCACGCCGGGCCGACCCAGCCGCGCCACGTAAATCTGGCCACCCTTGTTCCGCGGACCGGTGTCGCTGATCAACCGCTCGCCCGCGATGTCCGTGGCAAAATGGCGGAAGTCAGGCTTGGGGAACTCTCGGGTCAGATCGTTGCGTTTCCCGTCGGGAATCCGGATTCCCCGATGCCCGGCCGCCGCGGCTGCCCGCCCCTCGATCAACTGCGCCTCGCCGACGTCGCTCGTGCTCGTGCTCGTAATCGCCCATTCGCTACGACCTCGCCAGCACTGGTGCCCCTGGCAATACTCGTTCTTGTCGCGCCCCCACGGCATGTCGCGAAAGTTCTTTCCATCGTCGCGAATAACATGAATGTCGGCGCCCGCCCCGCCCGTCAAACGCGTGATCCCGCCCCGTGCATTCGCTTCATTGTCGTGATTCTCCTGAATCAGAATGTCGTGCGACGCTTCCGGATCGAGCGAACGGCTGTACTGCGGATGCATGTTGCACCAGCTCGGCCCGTAAACAGCCAGGGCCACCGATGCCTTCACCAGGTCGAAGACCATCAGCCCAAACGGCGATTTCTCCGTCCGACCGTCGCCCAGAAATGCCGAGATCGCCAGCCGCTTACCGTCCGAGGAAATCGTCGAAAGCGGATACAGATGGCTTGGCCGAAACTTGGTTCCCGGCAAAGGCGAGTCGATCACCAGCAGCGTCTGCCGATCCGTGCCGTCCAGCCCCACCCGCTTCAAGCTCACGCGGCCGCCGCCCGGCTCCGACTCGTCGACGAAGTAATACACAAACCGCCCGTCCGGCGACACCGACGCGGCCGTCGTGCTCATCTCGTTCGTCAGCGGCGCAAGCGAGAAGTTGTCCTCCAAGTCGCACAGCAAATACTGATGTTTCGCATCGCCCCGGATGCCCCCATGAGCGTGGGCCGCGCGGTGGAGCACCAGCCGCTTCGAGTCGGGCGTAAAGATCTGCGCCTCCATGTACAGATGCGAGCTCGGCACCTCAGGCTCGGCCGTCAGTTGGATCACCTCCAACGCCTTCGGCGACTTCTCGTCGCACAACTCAGGCCGCCGTTTCGCCAGGGATCGAATCGGTCCCGTGAGCACGCCCGGAGCCGACCACGCCCGCCCGCAGAGCACGGCGCCACCAACACAGACCCCGGCCGCCGCGGCCGTCCGACCGAGAAACCGACGACGCGAAAACCTGCGACCGCTCATAACCAGCTCCTTCGCGTTGGTGTCGATGGCATCTATTTCGCGCCCGGCGCCTTCATCGCCTTGGCCACAGCGTCCATCATCAGCTTCTCTGTCATCGGCGGAACCCAGCAGTAGGAATCGTTGTAGCCGTCCTTCCAACACTGGTCCGTCGGAATGTATCCCGGTGCCCCCTCGCCGAACGCCGCGACCATCACGAACGACTTCGGACGCAACGCCTGCGCCTTCAACTGATACCCCACGAACGACTCGCCCGGCATGATCACCATCTGGGCAGCCCCATCATTGAAATCCAAACAGGGCGTGTCGACCGCTTCGCCCGCCGCGACCCGCTTCCGCCAACTCAACCCCAACGCCGCACTGATGCGCTCCCACCGGCGAGCCTTCGGGTCGGCCAGAATCCCCCGCATCGCGTCCGGAGCAAACTTGCCGCCCTCCCGCGTTCCCAGCGGCATGTCGACCACCCGCAGGTCGATCTTCTCCAAAGGCTCTCGCCGCGTCGCTTTCCACGCGCCGAGCATCCCTTCGTAAAGCCGCTCCGCCAACACCGGACGGTTCGCTGGATCGCCGTTGTTGTACTTGCCCGCTGTCGTATCCCCCGCGCAACCCGTGAAGTACATCTGGAACACCGAAGGATCATCCTTCTGCCGCCGCGCGCGGGCCATGCCCGGAAAGTCGGCCGAAACCCCGCCGCGACCGTAGTAGCTCATCGGATGGACCGAATAACAGCTCCACGCCACCACCGCCTGCTGCCCATCCCACAGACTGATCGTCTTCAGCCACGGATCGATCTCACCGGCCGGCTCATTCTTGAACGCATCGCCGCTGGCGCTCCCCCGGTCCCAATTCACATGCCCATCCGATCCGACAGTCCGCCGGTTCGAGGCGACCTTCTCCACCTTCGCCTGTCCAATGCCCAGATGCGTTACCCGGCGAAGCGAGCCCAGCGAACCCCGCAACGCCTGCGCCGTCCGCTGAACGGCCGTCTCGTGAAACTTCGGGTCGCAGTTGTAGCCGGTCAGACCCTGCTCATCCAGCAGCTTCTGCGCCGTCAAGTCGCAGATCGGCGCATCGTGCTGATGTACGCACGCCAGCAGCACCCGCTTCCGCTCCGTCCCCACCGCCTCGGCCAGCACGTCCCGCCACCGGTCGTACGAATCGTTATTGCACTGGCACCAGTCCAGGGCGATCACGACGATCGGCTTACCCGCCCCCACAAGAACAAAGCCTTTGGCGAAAAGAGGATCTATGATTTCCTTGGCGTCAGCCACTCCTCCGCCCATGCAGGCGTGGCCGACCGGAATCGTGATATCGGCCTGAAACGTGGCCACCTGGAATTCGCCGGCCGCAGCCTGTGTGCCGCATATACCCAGCAGAACCAGTACGGCGACCAGGAAAACGGCTCGGTGGCATGTCGGTCTCACGGGATTGCTCCTAGGGAGGGGGATGGGGTGGGCCTACGCCTGGCATTATAGTCCCAGCCGCGCCACCCCGCATCTGTCGACCCTGTCGGACCGACACTTCTTGCTTGAATGCCCTCGATTGTGAACGTACAATCACAATGGAGGTGGCCATGAGCGACGAGAAACTCGGCACCGAAGTGCGCCGCGAGCAGATCGCCGAAGCAGCGCTGCAGCTCGTCAGCAGCCAGGGGCTCAATCGGCTCTCCGTCGCCGCCGTCGCCCGCCGTGTCGGCCTCGTCCCGTCGGGTATCTATCGCCACTTCCGCAGCAAGGACGCCATCCTCGCCGCCGTCCTCGATCTTATCCAGCAGCGCCTCAGCGAAAACGTCCGCCAGGCAGTCGCCGAGTCCGACGATCCGCTCGAGCAGATCCGCGGCGTGCTCGCCCGCCACGTGCGTTTCATCCGCCAGGGCCGGGCGATTCCCCGAATTGTCTTCGCCGACGAATCCTTCACTGGCCATCCCGAACGAAAACAACGCGTGCAGAAGATCTTCCGACAATACCTCGCACATCTCGTCGACATCGTCCGCCAGGGGCAGCAGTGCGGTCGGATCCGTCCCGAACTGGCCCCCGAAACCACCGCCCTGTTGGTCCTCGGAATCGTCATACCTGCCGGAATCTTCTGGCACGTGTCCGACGGCGGCTTCGACGTCACGCGCCATGTGGAGCGCGCCTGGCAAATCCTACGGAGTTCCATCGCCACGGATTAGGCCTAGAAGAAATCTCCATATGTGAATCAACGTTCACAAGGAGCGGCAGTATGAGCGGCAGAATTCGCATCGCCTTGGCCCTCGTTGTCCTCGCTGCGGCCGCAGCGATCGGCTACCAATTCTTCCTCACCCACAACGGCCAGGCCGCCGGCACAATCCTCGTCTCCGGCAACATCGAGGCCACCGATGCCGAAGTCAGCTTCAGAATCCCCGGCCGCGTCATCCAGCGCCTCGTCGACGAGGGACAGCCTATTACGGCCGACCAACTCGTCGCCCGCCTCGATAGCGCCGACCTCCGCGACGAGCTCGCCCTGCGCCAGGCCGAACTCGAAGCCGCCCAGGCCGCCCTCAAGGAACTCCAGATCGGCTCCCGCCCCGAGGAAAAGGAAGAAGCTCGCGCGACCCTGCAACGCGCTACCGCCGCGCTCCAGGAAGCCCAGGCAGGCTTCCGCTCCCAGGAAGTCGCCGCCGCCCAGGCGACCTCCGAGGCCGCCCAGGCCGATCTCGTCCGCGCCAAGCTCGATTACCAGCGCGCCGAACAGTTGATGAAGGAGAAATCGATCTCCGCCCAGGATTTCGACCGTGCCAGGGCCGCCTACCAGGTCGCCGTCCAAAAAGCCCGCCAGGCCGCCGAGGAACTCCAGCTCCGCCAGGAAGGCACGCGCAAAGAAAAGATCAAGCAGGTCGAAGCCGCTCTGGCCGCCGCCAAGGCCCGTTACGACCTCGTCATGGCCGGCCCTCGCAAGGAGACCATCCAGCAGGCCAGCGCCCGCGTCCAACAGGCCAAGGCCGCCGTCGATCTTGCCCAAACGCGCCTCGGATACGCCCAGGTCTTCTCCCCACTCACCGGCATGGTCCTCTCCAAGAACATCGAACCCGGCGAGTACGTCGCCCCGGGAACCCCGGTCGTCACCGTCGGCGATCTCGTCAATGTCTGGCTCCGGGCATACATCAACGAAACCGACCTCGGCCGAATCAAGCTCGGCCAGAAGGCGGAAGTCACCACCGATTCCTATCCCGGCAAAATCTACCCCGGCCACATCGCCTTCATCTCCAGCGAAGCCGAATTCACCCCCAAGAACGTCCAAACCCAGCAACAGCGGGTCAGGCTCGTCTATCGGATCAAGATCGACGTCACCAGTCCCGACATGGAACTCAAGCCGGGCATGCCCGCCGACGCCAAGATCATCCTCTCCCCATGAACACCGACGCCCCCGACGCAATCCGCGCCGAGCATCTGACCAAGCGATTCGCCGACGTCGTCGCCGTCGACGACCTCTCGCTGCGCGTCGTCAAAGGGGAGATCTTCGGCCTCGTCGGGCCCGACGGCGCCGGCAAGACCACCACCATGCGCCTGCTGACTTCCATCATGGACCCCGACGCCGGCGAAGCCTGGGTCGGCGGACTGCACACCGTGCGCCAGGCAGAGGCCGTCAAGCACAAGATCGGCTACATGAGCCAGCGCTTCGGCCTCTATCCCGATCTCACCGTCATCGAAAACATCCACTTCTACGCCGACATCTACAACGAGCCCCGCCGCGGGCGCAGCGAAAAAGTCGATCGCCTCTTGGAGTTCAGCAACCTTGCGCCCTTCAAGCGGCGGCTGGCCGGCAATCTCTCCGGCGGCATGAAGCAGAAACTCGGCCTCGTCTGCGCGCTCATCCACACCCCCGAAATCCTCCTCCTCGACGAACCGACCAACGGCGTCGATCCCGTCTCGCGACGCGATTTCTGGCGCATCCTCTACCAGCTCCTCCGCCAGCAGGTCACCATCTTCGTTTCCACCGCATACCTGGATGAAGCCGAACGGGCCAACCGCGTGGGGCTCATCGATCATGGGCGACTCCTGGCCTGCGGCTCGCCCGACGAAGTCAAACAGCTCATGCAGGGCACCATCCTCGAAGTCCGCGCCTCCAACGCCCGCCGCGCCAGCACCCTCCTTCGCGCCAGCCTGCCACCCGGCACGGTCGGCCTCTTTGGCGACCGCGTGCATGTCGTTACGGACGATCCCGACCAAACGACTCGCCAGGTGCAGCGAGTTCTGGACGACTCCGGCCTTGCGCTCACGGCTGTCCGGCCGATCGAGCCGACGCTCGAAGACGTCTTCGTCTCGGTCCTCGGGCAGCATCAGGAGGCCCCGACGCATGATCGCTGACCCCCGCCCGCCAGCCGTCACCGTGCACGATCTCCAGCGCCGTTTCGGTCGCTTCGTCGCCGTCAACCGCATCAGTTTCGACGTCTCCGAAGGCGAAATCTTCGGCTTCCTCGGGCCCAACGGCGCCGGCAAATCCACGACCATCCGCATGCTCTGTGGCATCCTCGCGCCGACCGGTGGCTCCGGAACTGTTGGCGGGCTCGATATCCGCCGCGACGCCGAGCGGATCAAGGCCATCATCGGCTACATGAGCCAAAAGTTCTCCCTCTACGAAGACCTCACCGTCGAGGAAAACATCGATTTCTACAGCGGCATCTACGAGATCCCGCCCGAAAAGAAACTGGCTCGCAAACAGTTCGTCATCGAGATGGCCGGTCTCGAAGACCATCGCCACACTCGCACCTCGGTCCTCTCCGGCGGATGGAAGCAAAGGCTCGCCCTCGGCTGCGCGATTCTCCACGAGCCGCGGATCGTCTTCCTCGACGAACCGACCTCCGGCGTCGATCCGATCAGCCGGCGCCAGTTCTGGGACCTCATCTACCAGATGGCCGAGCAGGGCGTCACGGTCTTCGTCACCACCCACTACATGGAAGAGGCCGAATATTGCGACCGCCTGGGGCTCATCTACCGCGGCGAGCTGATTGCCGCCGGCACGCCCCAAACCCTGAAGACCGAATTCATGACCGACGAGGTCCTCGAAGTCCTCTGCGACCGCCCCGAAGTCGCCATGGGACTCCTTGAGGGCCTGCCCGCCGTCAAAGACGTCGCTCTCTTCGGCAACGGGCTGCACGTTGTCGCCGTCGAAGGCCAGGTGGCCGCCGACCAGATCCGCGATCGGCTCGGCACGGCCGGCTACGCCGTGCAGCAGATCGAACCGATCGTTCCTTCATTGGAAGACGTCTTCGTCTCGCTCATCGAAGCGCGCGACCGCCAGGAAACGCCTCAACAGGAGGTCGAAGGATGAACCTCCGCCGCCTGGTTGCCGTAGCTCGCAAGGAATGCCTCCATGTGCTGCGTGATCCCCGCAGCATGGCGCTGGGCATCGCCATTCCGATGCTCCTCCTGGTGCTCTTCGGCTATGCCTTGACCCTCGACGTCGACAACGTCCCTCTGATCGTTTGGGACCAGGACAACACCCCGGCCAGCCGCGACCTGATCAGCCGATTTCGCGGCTCGCGCTATTTCTCGCTTATCGGCAGCGTCGATAACAACCGTCAACTGGTCGATGCGATCGACTCCGGCCAGACGATGGGCGCACTGGTCATCCCCTTCGACTTCGAACGATGCGTCGAAACGGGCCGTGACGTGGCCGTGCAACTGGTCGTCGACGGCAGCGATGCCAATACGGCCACGCTGGCGATCAGCTATGCCGACGCCGTCGTGCAATCCTACTCCCAGAACGCGATCGTCCAGCGAATCGAGCGCACCTTGGGAACCAAGATGCGCGTCCCGCTCGACGTCGAGCCGCGCGTCTGGTTCAACCCCCAGCTCGAATCAAAGAACTACATCATTCCCGGCCTCATCGCCGTGATCATGATGATCATCGGCGCCCTGCTGACCTCGCTTACCATCGCCCGCGAATGGGAACGCGGCACGATGGAACAGTTGATCTCGACGCCCGTCAAGGGAAACGAACTCATCCTCGGCAAGCTCGTGCCGTACTTCGCCATCGGCATGCTCGACGTGCTCATCGCCGTCCTCATGGGCGACTTCCTCTTCGACGTCCCCATGCGCGGCGATCTCGTGCTCCTCTTCGCCGTTGCCGCCATCTTCCTCGCCGGCGCCATGGGCATGGGAATGCTCATCAGCATCGCTATGAAAAACCAACTCCTCGCCAGCCAGGTCGCCATGACGGCCACCTTCCTACCCTCGTTCCTCCTCTCGGGCTTCATGTTTGCCATCGCCAACATGCCCGAGCCCATCCAGGTCGTCACCTACCTCGTCCCCGCCCGCTACTTCGTCTCCCTTCTCAAAGGCATCTATCTGAAAGGGGTCGGGTGTCAAATTCTCGCCGGCGAGATCGTGCTCCTCGCCGTCTACGGCGTCGTCGTCCTGCTCATCGCCAACATCCGCTTCAAGAAGAAACTTGCATAACCATGGGCCAACGCATCAAACACATGCTGATCAAAGAGGCCATCCAGGTCTTTCGCGATCCGCGGATGCGTACCGTCATCTTCGTTATTCCCATCGTACAGACCCTCATCATCGGCTATGCCGTTACGACCGACGTCCGCCACGTCCGCACGGCCGTCGTCGACCAGGACAATACCCCCGCCAGCCGCCAACTCATTGCTCGCTTCGCCGGCTCCGGCTACTTCGACATCGTCGCCCACCTCCCAAACGGCAGATCGGCCGCCTCATCGATTGATCACAGCCGCGTGACCGCCGTCATCCGCATCCTGCCCGGCTTCGAGGGCAACCTCCAGGCTCGCCGCACCGCTCGCGTCCAAATCATCCTCGATGGTACCGATTCCAACACCGCCGGCATCGTGATGGGTTACGCCAGCCGAGTCACGTCCGACTTCTCCCAGCACGTCTTGATCCAGCGGTTCGAGCAAACGGTTGGAGGCGGTCAAACCCCCGGACGCGTCGACCTCCGCACCCGTGCATGGTTCAACGAAAACCTGGAAAGCCGCAACTTCTACGTGCCCGGCGTCATTGTCACCGTCGTGAGCGTTGTCACCCTGCTGCTCACCAGCATGGCCGTCGTCCGCGAAAAGGAAATCGGCACGATGGAGCAGGTCATGGTCACGCCCATCAAGCCGGGCGAGTTCATCCTCGGCAAAACTATCCCCTTCGCCCTCATCGCCCTTCTCGACGTGCTCCTCGTCACTGCCGTCGGCGCCTTCTGGTTCGAGGTCCCCGTCCGAGGCAGCCTCGCCTTGCTGCTCCTCGGGACCGTCCTCTATCTGATGACCATGCTGGGTATCGGCCTGTTGATCTCAACCGTCAGCCAAACGCAACAACAGGCCATGATGACCACCTTCTTCTTCTTCTTCCCCGCCATGCTCCTCTCAGGCTTCGCGTTCCCCATCGCCAACATGCCCCGCGTCGTCCAGTGGCTCACGCTCTTCAATCCCTTGCGGTACTACCTGGTCGTCATTCGCAGCGTCTTCCTCAAGGGCGTCGGCATGGAAGTCCTCTGGATGCCCATGCTCATCTTGGCCGTCATGGGCGTTTCGATGCTTTGGATCGTCTCCAAACGATTCCGCAAGACGCTGTCCTGAGCCGGCATCCGACCGCCCGTCCCGCCATCCGCCCACACGCCATCCACCGCCTGTCGACCGACCTTTCACCCTCGCCGCGGTCCGCTCGTACCGGTTGTAACGGCTGAATCGCTCCGTGGTCCGGCATGCGCGCGGTACTGGGTAGTTTGGGGAATATGCGACCGCATCTCATGCCGATCACTTCCGAGAAGGCGGTGGCTGGCCGCAAAACGCCAGTGCGTGTCGCACTCAACTGTAGCGTTCGTGGCGGCGTGTTTCTGCAGTCTCGAAAGCGAAATGCACGCTACGGTTTCGCCGAATGCGGTCTAATGGCTTCCATGTGGATGGATGTCCGAACCGACGGGACGCCGACCCATGTCAACATTCCTGGAAAACGACTACCTGCGATTGCTGGAGCACGTGCGTCATTCGCGCGACGAGCTGGACCACCTCGTCCGCGCATTGTCGCACGACATGACTGCCAACTTCATGCTCCTCGACAACTCCTTTGCCCGCCTGAAGCGCCTCCTCCACACGGCAAGCCCGGAGGAAGTCGATCGATCGGTCGCCCACGTCGAGGCCTGCCTGTGTGAATCAAAGCGATTCCTCGACGACATGGTCCTGCTTGCGCGCACCGGCGGCGTGCACATGGAGCCGGCCCGCGTGAACCTCGACGAATTGCTCGACGAAGTCCTCTTCGAGCATCGCGAACAGATAACCGCTCGCCGCGTCGACGTCGACGTGCATCGGCCGCTTGGCAGCGTCTGGTGCAATCCCCGTCGCGTCAAACAGATACTCACCAACCTGATCGGCAACGCACTGAAACACGGCTGCGATCCCGCCCAACCGACGATCACCGTCACAAGCCAGACCGACAGCGGCCCGACACGGCCCATGCTCGTCCTCTGCGTCCACGACAACGGTGCCGGCATCGCCCCGCAGTCCCACGACGACATCTTCCTGCCAGGGCACCGCCTTGCCCAGGCCGCAGCCGATGGCTCAGGCATGGGACTGGCGATCGTCAGGAAGATCGCCGAGCACTACGGTGGCTCAGTTCGGGTGGATGCTGATTGCCCCGCTGGAACGGCCATCGTCCTGCAGCTCCCGGCACCAACCGGTGAGCCGCTCCCCCAACCACACTACGAGCCGCGGCCCTCCGCAACGCCGCTCAAAAGCCACCACCATCAAGCCGCCACACCGCCACCGGCTCGCAGGCGGCGCGCAACACCACGCTTCCCCCATAAGTAGCGTATTGCCCCAGGCGCCGAATCGGGTATATACAATCGGCAGCGATCCGTTTTTGGGGAGATCCCTCCCTGGCTGAGATGCGTAGAATTCCCGGTAAGCGATCCGCCGTGCTCGGCAGTCGCCCGCCAAGCAGCAAGCAAACACCACCTGTAACGAACAGCCTAATAGCACATCAGTATCCGTAGAGCGCATCCGGCGTATGTGTAGCGTTTGTTTCGCTTTCGAAACCGCGGAAACACGCCGCCACGAACGCTATAGTTGAGTGCGACTTGCACTAGACGTGAGGCCCGTACTCCTCGCGCCTGCCACGACCGTCCGTTACCGGGCCAAGCCAATCAGAAGACCAAGGCCGCCGAAACGGCCATCCAGGAGGAATGACGATGATTTTCGACCCGTGGTATTTTCTCTATCTGGCACCCGCTTTCATACTGGCCATGTGGGCTCAGTACAAAGTGAAGGCCGCCTACGCCCGCGCGCAGCGCGTGGCCGCGCCGCTCAGTGGCGCCGCAGCGGCCAGGCATGTGCTCGATTCGGCCGGATTGCAGAATGTCGATATCGAGGTCATTCCCGGCCATCTCACGGACCACTACGATCCGCGGCACAAGGTGCTCAACCTCAGCCAAGAGGTCTACCAATCGCGCTCGCTGGCCGCGGTGGGCATCGCCGCTCACGAGGCCGGACATGCCATCCAGGACGCCCACGCATATGCCCCGCTCGTCGTCCGCAACGCCGCCGTGCCCCTGGCAGGATTCGGGAGCAACTTCAGCTTCATCCTGCTCATCTTGGGGTGGATCTTCACGGCTCCCATGCTCATTTTGGCCGGCATTGCCTTCTTCGGCGCGGTCGTCTTCTTCCAGATCGTCAACCTGCCCGTCGAGTTCAATGCCAGTGCCCGCGCCAAGAAGCAGTTGGTCGGCCTGGGAATCGTCAGCCCGCAGGAAATGCCCTACGTCAACTCGGTCCTCAACGCGGCCGCTCTGACCTACGTGGCAGCCACCCTGCAGGCCGTGCTCACACTGCTCTACTACATCCTGCGTTTCACCGGCGACCGCCGCTAGAGCGCATTCGGCGTGACGGTAGCGTGTATTTCGCTTTCGAAACCGCAGAAACACGCCGCCGCGAACGCTACGGTTAAGTGCGACTCGCACGCGGTCCAGCCGACGCGCTCCACTAGCCCCTCCAACCCCCGGATCAGCCCGGGGGTTTCCTTTTGCCTACCCCCGAAACACGGCCGCCAAGCTGCTCAGCACATAGATCCCCACGCCGATCCACCAGACCACGTAGATCCGGTTGTCCTGTGGGTGAGTGAGCTCCAGAACCCCAAGGCTCACCAGCAAACCAATCCCGGCGACCGCCGCGATCGGTCGCGCGAAGTCCACCGGAAAACACTGCACCACGCTCAGTCCCACCGCCACGAACGTCATGGCCCAAAGCAACTGGGCCAGCGTGAACTGCAAGCGCAACGGCTCCTTTTTAGCCGGCTCCTCGATCTCCGGCTCGTGGTACAGCGGCAGAACCGTATACTCATGGTCCGCCAGGGTCTTCCCTGGCGGACCGAGTGGATAGATATCGTCAGGATCGCTGTCGTCAGGATCCTTGTCGTCCATACCCGCTATTTCTCGACCACCCAAATATTGCGGAAGTTCACCGGGTTGCCATGGTTCTGAAGGAACAACGGACCGGGTTCCGCCGACTCGCTGCCCAGCGGGCCACCCGGAGTCACGTGCGGAAGCGCCAGGTTGTCGTGGATCACCACACCGTTCTGCTTCACGGTCACCTTGGCGTCTGCGGTCTTCTTGCCCTTGTCGTCGAACTTCGCCGCAGTGAAATCGATGTCGTACGTCTGCCAGCTCAACGGCGGCAGGCACATGTTCACCTTCGGGGCGGCGATCTGGTAAATGCCGCCGCATTCGTTGTCGCGCCCTTCGAGACCAAACGAATCGAGCACTTGCACTTCGTAGCGGCCTTGAAGGTACACACCGCTGTTGCCTCGGCCTTGGCCGCGCGCTTCAGGCATGAACGGCGTGCGGAATTCGAGGTGCATCGTGAAATCCTTGGACTTCTTCTTGCTCACGCAGCCCACCTTCAGCAGCCCGCACTCCGTCATCTGCCCGCCTTCGAACTGATCGGCGTTCTTCCCGTCGAACAGCACGACTGCGCCCTTCGGCGGCTTCTCACCGAGCGTGGGGCTCTTACGCTCCACCTTCTTCAGCGTCCCCAGCTTTTCGCCGCCAGCCCCCGTGACTACCAGGGCATTGTCTTTTACGGTCGCCGTCACTTGGCCATCAGCGGAATTGAATTTGGTCACTCCGTCCTTGGTCTGACCTTCTCCGGTCATCCGGTCCCACATAATGGCATCCGCGCCGGGCAGACCTTGCGGAAAGACGACCACCTCGAATCGCCCATCTCCCTGCGCGACGGCTTGCACCCCATAAACCGAACCATTCACTTCGCCCAGGTACTCGCCCTGGACCTTGAAATCGGGACCGGCCTTCGCCGGATCGGTGAAAGCCTTGCCATGCGAATCGCTCGCGACCGCAACAGTCACCGAAACGAAAACCAACAACACCGCCAAAAGGGATCCTTGAAGTCTCATCATCGAACCTTCCCAGAAATAGAGGAAGTCACTCTGCGCCAACCGATCAGGCGCCCCCACTCACGATTCCCCCCATTGTGCTCCGCTCACCGGCGCCTGGCAAGCATCTACTCGCAACCATCTCTGCCGCGAGCGACTCCTTCTTGGGCCTCGCCGCACGCCTATCCTGCTCTGGCAAGACTGCGATTACCCCATCGCGGGGATCGCGACGCCGCTTCGCTTCGGCAAGCCGCAGTCCGCGGGCTTTCCTGCCCCCGCTCGGTCCCACAGGCCATGCAGCAACCCAACGTCCTCCGACCCAATCGCTCCATCCGAAGGCGCTGTCCCATACCGACCAAAATCTGCCTCACCAATATGTCCACGTTGCGCGCCAGCCCGTTGACCGCTAGCGGGCGGGGACTTAGAGTGAAAGTTTGGCAGTTTCGGCAAACCGTTCAACCGTTTCTGCCCGGGTGATCGTTGTCCGTGAGATGCCCATGCTTGCCAAGCGCGTCATCCCCTGCCTCGACGTCGATCGGGGGAGGGTCGTCAAAGGTACCAACTTCCTCAACCTCCGGGATGCAGGCGATCCCGTCGAGGTCGCCTCCCGCTACGAGCAAGAGGGGGCCGATGAACTCGTCTTCCTCGATATCACCGCCAGCCACGAGGGGCGAGATATACTGCTCAATGTGGTTCAGCGAACCGCTGAAGTCATCTTCATGCCCCTAACGGTGGGGGGAGGCATTCGCACCATCGACGACATCCGCGCCCTGCTCAACGCCGGAAGCGATAAGGTCTCCATCAATTCTGCGGCCTGCCGCAACCCCGACTTCGTTCGCCAAGCGGCTCGGCGCTTTGGCAGTCAGTGCATCGTCGTCAATATCGATCCTAAACGCGTATCAAGAGACGGCAACGAATTCTGGGAAGTCCACATCAACGGTGGCAGAATTGGCACCGGATTTGAGGCCGTCGCCTGGGCCCGCGAGGTCGAACGCCTCGGAGCCGGCGAGATCGTCCTCACCTCCATGGATGCCGACGGCACCAAGGACGGCTACGACCTGGAAATCACCGCCGCCGTCACCAAGGCCGTTACCATACCCGTGGTTGCCAGCGGTGGCGCGGGTTGCCCGGACCATCTTGCCGATGCTATCCTCATTGGGGGTGCCGAGGCGGCGTTGGCGGCGAGTATCTTTCACTTCGGCGAGTTTTCCATCCGCCAAACCAAGGAGATCATGCAGCGGCGCGGAGTTCCCGTCCGACTCTAAACGCCGACGCAAAAGGAGACGCTTCATGGCCGTATCGCTCGAGGGCGATGTTGCACGTTTCAAAGGCAAGCACGGAGAGCTCGAAATCGACAAGCTCTTTCGCGCCGTCGTGAAGCTCGAGGGCAGCGACCTGCATTTGAAAGTCGGTTCACCCCCCATTGTCCGTGTCGCCGGCAGTCTGCGCCCCCTGAATCGTGGGCCAATCGAAGATGAGGAAATGGTCCGACTCATTTTCCCTATGATGGACGAACGAAACCGCAGAATCTTCGACGAGAACGGCGGCGCCGACTTCGCCTACGCCCTCGATATCGACGACCTCCGTTGGCGGTTCCGTGTCAACGTGCTCCAGCAGATGGGACACGTCGGACTCGTCGCACGCCGCGTCAACAACAAAATCCCCAACCTCGAAGCGCTCTTCTTGCCCGTCATCCTCTACGAACTCTGCAAGTTCTCCCAGGGCATGGTTCTGCTGGCAGGAATCACCGGTTCCGGCAAAAGCACGACGATTGCCTCGATGCTCAACTGGATCAACCGCAACTACCGCAAGCACATCCTCACCCTCGAAGACCCCATCGAGTTCACCTTCACCGAGGACAAATGCCTGATCAACCAGCGCGAGATCGGCATGGATGTCAAGGACTTCATGATCGGCATGAAGCATGCCGTCCGACAAGACCCCGATATCATCCTCGTCGGCGAAATGCGTGACCGCGAAACGTTCGAAACCGCCATGCAGGCCGCCGAGACCGGCCACCTCGTCTTCGGAACCATCCACGCCTCGACCGCGCCCAGCACCATCGGGCGCATCCTGGACCTCTTCCCGGAGGCCATGCATCCCGCCATCCGCAGCAACCTCGCTTTCAATATGAAGGCCATCGTCGCCCAGAAGCTCCTCCCCTCGATCAAACAGGGTGTCCAACGCGTACCCACTTGCGAGATCATGACTTTCAGCCCTATCGTCCGCAAGTTGATCCTCGAAGAGGCCGACGAAAAACTGCACGATGCCATCCGCATCGGCGAGAAGGAGGGAATGCAGAGTTTCACAACCAGCCTCAAGGGACTCGTACAGCAACGGATGATCGACCGCGCAACGGCCTTCGAGGTGGCGCCCAACCCCGAAGCGCTGAAAATGGCACTCAAGGGCATCGAAGTCATGGAACCTGGAATACTCTGATGCGTCGTTTGTTGCTCATGTCGGCTGCCGTTGCACTGATCTGCATGTTCTCCTCGGCGAACGTGCTGGCTCAAGTTGTCCCCGTGCCCACCCCCGCCCCCAACGCCGGACAACTGCAGCCCGGCTGGAGCGGACCCGGCTTCTACCTGAATCTGTTCAAGTTCTTCGCTTGCTGGCTCTTGTTCCTCCTCTGGGTGCGCACCACCGATTGGGTCAGCACCGATGCGCAGGAGACGAAACAAGACTACCTGCGCTGGAACCCCATCATCTTCTTCACCTTCTTGGCGGCCCTGCTCTTGATGTGGCTGATCCCCACGTTCTGGGCCAGCTTCCCCCTCTTGCTCGTCGCCTATTTGGTCCCGCTCATCCTGTACGTCATCACCCGCAACTCCGCAGTGCCGCTGCACGAACGTGTGCTCACCGGCCCCCACCTCCGCTACTTGGCTGCCAAGGGCTTGGGCAAAATCGGAATCAAGATCGAGTCCGAATGGCGCGACCCCCACGAAACCGGACCCCCCGTCATCCTCAACGCCCGCGGCGGCCCCACCGAACGCGACGACAGAGCCAACCTTCTGGTCGCCCGCCAATGCCCCGGCTTCCGCGACGCTCGCCAAATGATGGCCGATGCTCTGGAACGACGCGCCGATGCCGCCATCCTCGACTACACCCAGGAAGCCGTCGCCGTCCGCTTCCTCGTCGACGGCGTCTGGCACCAGGGAGAATCTCAGGAACGGGCGCTGGGCGATGGGCTCCTCGAAGCCCTCAAGTCGCTCTGTGGCCTCAATCCCCAGGATCGACAAAGTCGCCAGGATGGCAAGTTCGTTGCCAAGTTCAACGGCGCCGACTACGCCGCTACGTTCACCAGCCAAGGAACCAGAACGGGTGAACGCGTAATGGTCCAGTTCGAGGGTAGCAAGAACCCCTTCAAGAACCTCGATGAACTGGGCATGCGTTCCAAGATGCAGGACCAGTTGCGCGACTGCCTGGAACAGCACCGCGGATTCGTCCTCTTGTCGTCCATGCCTGCCAATGGCCTCCGGACCACCACCAATGTCGTCTTGCGCAGTTGCGATCGCTTCTTGCGGGAGTTCATCACGGTCGAAGAGGCCGACAACCGCTATGAAGAGGTTGAGAACGTCCCGGTGCACACCTATAACGCTTCCGAACAGCAAAGCCCCGCCGACATCCTCTCGGATCTCTTCCTGTTAGAGCCAAACGTCGTAATCATCCGCGATCTGGTCAACGCCGAAACGATCGACATGGTCTGCGAGGAAATCGCCAAGGATCGGTTGATTGTCTCCACGGTCCGCGCCCGCGATGCGGCCGAGGCGCCTCTGCGCGTCCTCGCCCTCAAACCCACGCCGGAACTGTTCGTCGACAATCTTACGGCCGTCCTTAGCCAACGCCTCATTCGCAAACTCTGCGACCAATGCAAGGAGGCCTATCAGCCCTCGCCCGAGGCCCTCCGTCAGTTGGGCATTCCGCCCGACCGCGTGCAAGCCTTCTACCGTCCACCTCAGCAGCCCGAAGAGGTGTGCGAACATTGCCAGGGTGTCGGCTACGTCGGCAGAACCGCAATCTTCGAACTCCTCAATGTCGACGACACCTATCGACAGGCCCTGCTGGACAATGCCAAGGCCGATGCCCTCCGCCAGATTGTGCGCCGCAGTGGGCACCACGGCCTCCAGGAAGAGGGCCTCGTTCTCGTTGCCAAGGGCGTGACCTCCCTGCCGGAGTTGATGCGTGTGCTGAAGCAGTAACCACCGTGACCGACCCGCTCGAACGTGGCGGCCGAACCGAGAAACCATCGTTCCGCGACCTCCAAAAACCCGATACGTGACTCATGACGTTCATTCTGCCCGCACTGCTCGGACTGATCGTGTTCATCAGTCTGGCTCTCCTTTACAACAACGGCATGTGGAGCAACGCCGTCCGCTTGGTCAACATCGTGATGGCCGGCTTGTTGGCGACCAACTTCTTCGAGCCCCTCGCCCGAGCGCTCGATGGCATGCTTCCCCTGCTCACCTATGCCTGGGATTTCGTCTCGCTTTGGCTCCTGTTCATCGTCTTCGTGCTAATCTTCCAGATACTCACGGGCTTGGTTTCCAAAGTGAACGTTCGCTTCCTGCAAATCGCCGATCGCATCGGAAGCGTCGTGTTTGCCGCCTTTGTCGGCTGGGCGATCCTCTGCTTCGCGCTCATGACCCTCAACACGGCTCCGCTGGCCCGAAACTTCCTCTTCGAAGGATTCAAGCCCGGCGAAAGCATGTTCATGGGCACCGCTCCAGACCGAATGTGGCTCGGATTCATGCAGTCGCAGTCGCGCGGCTCGTTCAGTCGCTCTGTCGCCGAGGCCGACCGCGACAAATACGGCGGGGAGTCGGTGGCCATGTTCGATCCCAAGGGCGAGTTCATCGCTAAGTACACCGAACGCCGCGCCGCCCTCGAACAGAACGTCAAGATGGGAAAAGGTATCTGCCCCGAAAAGGGTGCCGCCCCCGACAGATAATCACGATCGCAAGACGAATCTGGAAGGAATGCCTCCAATGGACGAATTCGACTATGATGCAGACGACCGCCCGAAGGGTGAGGACACGAGCTACCGGCCCATCTGCGCCCTGGCCATTGTCGCCTTGGGTTTCGCTCTGTTGTCATTAACCGCCTGGCTGACGATGGTCATGTGGTGTGTCGCGTTGTTCGCTGTTGTCCTCGCGATCGTGTCCCTGCGCCGTATCACCCGCAGCGACCCGCCGATGCTGGGAAGAAAGGTGGCGCTGCTGGCCTTGTTCATCTCGCTCGTCTGCACCGTCGGACCGATCACCGATGTCTACACCAATCGATTCCTCGTCCGCAGCGAGGCGCAGACCTTTGCCAAGTATTGGTTCGACATGCAACTGAATCGGAATGTGAAGGTCGCCCAGTTGCTCGTGGTTCCGCCCATGATGGCTCCTTCCTCCCCCGACGAGGCCCGCTACGACAGCAAGCAGGACATGGCGGCCCGCATGCGCGAATACTACCGCAACCGTCCCGAAGTCCGCGCTCTAACGGCCTTGTCGGGCAAGGCCCAAGTGCGCTACTACGATACTGAGAGCCAATCGCGCGCCGACGGCAATGATTACATCTCTCAGGTCTACGCGGTGACCTACGACAAAAAGGGAACCAAAACGACCTTCTTCGTCCGTCTCGACATGGAACGTGCCGTGCCGGCCGACAACCCCGTCGGCCTCTGGCGCATCACCAAGCTCAAAGGCGGAATTCGCCCGCTCGCCCTAGGTGGAAGAGGCGACGAAGCTTAAGCCAATCGTCTGCGCCCCGGCCGACGGACCCATTGCCTGACGTGGGGCAGCGACACCAGCGATCGCGATCGCAGCAAGTAGCGAGAGGCTACTTCGGCCCCGCGGTGCCGTCGTACCGGCGTCTGTCCTGCGGATCGGCCAGCCGCACGAGCCCCCGCAGCACGTCGATGCCCAGGTGCAGAGAAAGGAACGAGAGATACGCGGCAAGAGGCAGCACGGCCGACATGCACAACACCGCAATTGCCGTCCGCGCCGTCAAGATCGCCAGACTCGTGCTTCCTTGCCCGGCCAGCAGAAGAACAAGCGTGGCGTAGCCCAGGCCCACGACCCCGCAGACTACGCCCACGCCGAAAAGTACGGGAGCCATCCGCAGCAGGATCACCTTCAATAGGCACGAGATCAGCGACAGGGCCTCCTCTCCCGCACTCCCCGTATCGCCCACGGTGAAATACACCACCGCCGGATTCATGGCGATGACGGCCAGGTATTGGCAGATGATGAATGCCGCGACCGCCGACAATACCATGCCGACCGTCTGCGTCTGAACCGCCAGAATCGCCAGCCCGATCAAAGCTGCGGTTCCCGCGAACAGGCTCAGAAGCGCGAAACAGTCGAGCACGGCGCTGGAGCCCAAGCGGCCCGGCGTGGCCCGGTTCAACCGCTGCAGCGCGCCCAGAAACCGGTAGGCAACATACTGAAACAGGATCAGCAAGGGAATGATGACCAGCGCCAGGATCACGCTGTCCCTCGCTACCCCGCTCAGCCCGGCAACCACCGCAAACAACCCCAGGACGACCATCGCCGCGTACAGCCCGTAGTAGCCGCACGCGCGGAAGATCATTGCCGTGGCGTCGACGAATCGCCCGGTCAAGTTCCCCTTGATCGCCCCGAGAAGATGATCCAAGATGTGCTCGGCGGGCCGCGGAAGGGGCGCCGGCCGAGCGGCGGGCGAGGCGTCCAGGCTGTTGGGCGTCACGCTGTTCTCCACGTCCGTCGCTACCGGCTCGACCTTGAAGACCGCCGCCGCGCTGTTCGTCGGCCGCGAGTCCTTCACCGCCGCCCGCGAATCTCGCACGGCTTGCGAGTCCTTCACCGTGCGCGAATCTCTCGCCGCTCCTTGCGACTCTCGGGCGGTTGCCTGCACGTCTCTGGCCGCCGCGGGCGTCTCTCCAACGGCTCCCGACGCCTCCTTCACCGATGGCTGCGAGTCCTTCGTCGCGGTCGCCGAATCCTTCACCGCTACCGATGGACTGCCGTCGAATAGCCCCTTGACGAGCGATGCCGCGGCCCAGTCTTCCATTCCCGGTCGCCAGACCAGATCCTCCGGCCCAAGTTGGCCCGTCTCCGCCAATCGCCTCAGTTCGGCCGAGAGAATCGGCCCAAACTGCTCGTTATTCTTGGCATAGTACCACTGGACCACGTTCATCGCCCCCTCCGCCTACCGGCGAGCGAAACAACGACACCTATCGTCTATCGTGATCGCTGTCTGCCGATTTGGCAAGCCTTTCGCCCCCCAAGCCTCCGGTCGATTGCTTGTTAGCTCCGGGATCGGCCGATATATTGGCGTATCTGTCGACGGGAACAACCGGCGTGCGTAGGTGTCTGCTGCTCTGCTCTGGCCGAGCAAACCACCAGCACAGTGCCCGGAGCTGAATCACCGCAACTACCTTCCGGGGCACGGGAAAGGGAGCCGATGAAACATCAGCACACGATCCTCACACGCGGTCGCTCGGCCGTCCTTTCTTGCCTCCAGTCGTTCCGCCTACCACGGACCGCCGAAATCCTGCGGCATCGTTTCGTTCTGTTCGTTCTAGTCGCCATATTCGCTACCCTCGCAGCAGCCGGACCCGCGCACCACGCGTTGGCCGCCGAGGCCGAAACCATATCCGAACCAGCGTTCCGCGTTAGTACCGACTTCCGTCCGTCGCTCACTCTGATCGATTGGGCCGTCATCGCTGCCTACGGTATCGGCATGCTCGCAATCGGCTGGTTCTACTGGCGCCGCGAGCAGTCGCGCGAAGATTACCTGCTTGGCGGTCGATCCATGAGGCCGCTGGCCGTCGGCCTGTCGCTGTTCGCCACCCTGTTCAGCACAATCTCTTATCTCGCCTGGCCCGGCGAGATGATCAAGAACGGCCCCATGGTCCTGTCAATGGTTGTCGCATACCCGTTCGTCGCGATCGTCGCCGGATGGTTCATGATTCCCTTCATCATGAAGCTCAAGATCACCAGCGCCTACGAACTGCTCGAAACGCGCCTCGGGCTCAGCGTGCGCATGCTCGGTTCTAGCCTCTTCCTGCTCCTGCGCATACTCTGGATGGCCACGATTATTTACGCCACGGTCGAGGCCGTCCTCATGCCCATCGTCGGAATCAGTCCCGAATGGGTCCCCTGGGTCAGTGCGGGCCTTGGCCTCATCACCCTGATCTATACGGCGATGGGCGGACTGAAAGCCGTCGTCGTCACCGATGTCCTCCAGGGCCTGATTCTCTTCTTCGGTGCCATCGTGGCGCTCGTGCTCATCACCTACTATATGGGCGGAGTCACCGCCTGGTGGCCGACCGGCTGGGCCGCCCACTGGACCAAGCCCGTCTTCTTCGATCCCAACGTCCGTCTCTCCTTCCTCTCCGCCTCCCTTGCAACGTTCACCTGGTACATTGCCACCGCCGGCTCCGACCAGATGGCCATCCAACGCTACCTCGCCACCCGTGACGCCCGCTCCGCTCGACGAGTCTTGAACACCTCGCTCATCGCCAATACCGCCGTCTTCGCTCTGTTGGGCTCCTTGGGCCTCGCGCTCCTGGCCTACTTCAGCAAGCATCCCGAGCTGCTTGTCCCAGGCGAGTCGCTCGTCGGAAGTGCCGACCAATTGTTCACGCGATTCATTCTCGTCGGCCTGCCGCCCGGACTCAGCGGCCTAGTCGTAGCCGGCCTTCTGGCCGCCGCCATGTCGAGCCTGTCTGCGGGGATCAACTCCTGCTGCTCCGTCATCACCGTCGACTACATCGACCGCTTCGGCTGGCGCAACCCCGATGCCGCCGGTGCCCGTCGAGCAATTCTCGAACAGGTGATCTCTGTCGCAGTCGGTGTCGTCGTCCTGGTCCTCAGCAGCTACGTCTCCCAGGTGCCAGGCAACCTGCTCGACAAGGCCTACAAGGTCGTCAACCTGCTGTCGACGCCCTTGTTCGGACTCTTCTTCATGGCCATGTTCATCCCCTGGTCCACTCCGCTGGGCACTTGGGCCGGCGCCGTCGTTGGCGTTGCCACCTGCGTCGCGATCAATTTCTGGGAGGAACTCACGGGCACCAAGGGAATCAGCTTCTTCTGGGCCATGCCGGTCAGCATCCTCGCTCAGATCGCCGTCGGGGTCGCCATGAGCGCAATACCCTTTGGAATCCGTGCCCGAGATCGCGACTTCGAGAAGTGACCCGACGGTCTGCGCGGTCCGTCAACGGCGATCCCACCGCCCCTGCGGCTATTCCATCTCCGCGGCCTTCTTGTAGAGCGGCTTGTCGTCGGTCCGCTGGGGCTTCTCGTCGTCAATCCCGCCCTCGTGCGAACAGAACCAGACCAGCCGTCCCATCAGCCGGAAGTAGATCATCAGCACGGTCACAGCCAGGGCCAACGCCACCGGGCTGCCCCAGTAGTGCGTGGGAATGGTCACCAAAGCCCCAAGCCCCACCCCGACGCCCACGACCAGCGTCGCCTCCACGTAGAAGATCAGCCAGGCCCACCACACCAGCAGCATACTACGCATAATGGGCCACGAGAACGGCAGCAGTGGCGATCCCGCCTCCAGCATCGACATCAGCACCAGCGGAAACGTCACCCAGCTCACGATGACCCAGATAGGCCACCACGAATAGCCCAGCCAGCCCACCAACCGCGTGACACCCAGACCGACCGCCGTCGCCAGCAGCGTGGCCGACAGAACGTACGACGCATCGAACAGCCACTCGAAGAACTGCCCCTCCGGCCAGTTCTCCACCTCGTCGCAGCCTTCCGCCGTATCCTGCAGAATCGCCAGACACGACGACGAAGTCATGAGGATCCACAACAGCCCGGCCACCGCGCCCATCGCGGAAGCCACCGCTGCCCATCCCCAACCGGGACCGTTGGGCCGCAGGGCCAGCATGAACGCGAACATCGGCGGCAGTACCACGAACATCAGCCCGACCGACAACGCCACCCAATACGCCATCGAACTCCGATAGAACGGGAATGTGAACACCCCACGGAAGAACGACGCCTCCTCCGACTTGCTCGACTCCACCGCTCGCCCCGTGCTGACCTGGCTGGGCGCCACCTGCCAGCCGCTGTGGAGCTGCTCATTCAGGCTTCTATACTCCTCCTCCAGCCCCCGGCGTTCCTCCATCGATCGCTGTTCGTCGAGGTCGGCCGGCATCGCGGCCTCGTCGAACAGCGCCGGTTTGCGCGACGCCACCCTTGGCGGCGCGATCACGTCGTAGCCTCCTTCGATCTCCTTCATTGGATCGGGCTGAGGCGCCCGAGCCTTGGGGCGGCTTACCGCAAAACGCGTCCCGCAATCCGGACACTCGATCGCCCGCCCCACCTTGTCGGCCGTCACGTTCAGCCGCGTATGGCACACGGGGCACACCGCGGCCACGTACTTCTTGTCCACCAGGCGAGCCGCTGGCGGAGGGGCTGGCCCAGCTTCGGGCGCTGCCAGGTCGTACGTCTCCGCCGGACCCTCGCTGGGACCACTGCTCGGCCCCAGCGGCAGCGGCTCGTGCGTGACGTCCTCCGGTGGTGGCACGATCGACGGCGTCTCGCAGTCCGGGCAAATCAAGCGTTGACCCACCTGCTCCGGTGGCGCCAGCATCCGCGTGTGGCAAATCGGGCACACGACCGGAATGTAGTGCCGATAAATCTCCTGCCGTTCGGGCGGCGGTTGACCCTCGCCGTTATAAAGTGGGTAGTCCTCGGGTGGAGTCTTCGCCTTGTCGTCCGCCGGTGGTACAGGCTTCGGCGCCGGGGCCGCCACGATCGACGCCGTTCCGCAGTCCGGACACTGAATCTCCTGGCCCACCTGCCTCGGCGTTGCGTACATTCGGGTGCCGCATACCCCGCACACCACCGCGTAGTATGTCTGGTACGCCGCCGCGCTGGGGATCGCTTCGTCCTGGCCGTCGACCAGCTGGTAACCTGGATCTCGCCATTTGGCCGCGGTTGCCGCCACCTCCTCCGCCGTTGGCACCGTGAGCATAAAGTAACATACCGGGCAGCGACGGCTCTTTCCTGCCTGGGTAGGCTTAGCCTCCAAGCGGGTCAAACACCGTGGGCAGCCGAATCGCAGCCGGTTGCGCGAAGACAATGTCACACAACACCCGTTCGTGGGACAAAACTCAAAAATAAGAGAATGATGGAGGCTATTATATTCGATCTTTCCGGCGGGTTCATCCACTTTACTATAACCGCCCGCCGAAACGTGATTCCCGGCGCTCAGCCCGCACCCATCGCCTGCTCATAACGCGCCCAAAGAATGTCTCCGATTTCGGAAAGGGGATCACAAAAACGCCACACCAGCCCGGCCAGTTTCTCCAAGCTGGAAGCCTCAAAGCGAAAGGTCATCGCCGGCTCCGTCACCGAGTCGCGCACCAACGCCCATCCGTCCGGAAAATCGATCCGAATCCCGTCGATCGCCGTCTGCGGATACTCGGCCCATGCCGCCTGCACCTGCTCCAACACTCGACCACGCTCCTCCGCCGCGATCGGAACGCGAAGATCCGGCGTCACGAATACCTGCGGACAACGCCGCCGCAACTCCGCCAACGGAACCCCCGTGCGCGCCAGGTAGTCGATCATCCGGCACGCGGTGAACAGCGCGTCGTCGCCACCCTGCAGCTCCTCATAGAAGTAGTGCCCGCTGATCTCCGCACCGAACACCGCACCCGTATCCAGCATCCGTGTCCGCAGGAAAGCGTGGCCGCTCCGTTCCACCAGCGGCTCCGCGCCCAACTTGCCGCTCGCTTCTGCAACATGATCGGAGAACTTCAAATCGTACACAAAACGGCGCCCTTGCAGTGCCGTCCCAAAGCTCTCCAGCAGAAGCACCGTGGCCTCTTCCGCCGTAAGTGTGGTCCCCTCGTTGTCGACGAACGTCACTCGATCTCCGTCGCCGTCGAAAGCCACCCCCACATCGCCGCGCTCCTGGTACACCGCCTGGCACAGCTCGTCCAGCAGCTCCGATCGCGACGAATCCGGACACCGGCCGTCGAACACGGCGTCGGGTGTGTCGTGAATGGCCGAAACGAACGAGTGGGGAAAGACCGCCTGGAGGTACCGCCTCGCCCGCCTCGCCCAGCAGCCGTGCATCGGGTCCAGTACGATCCGCGAGTTCACCGTCTGCCGCTGCCCCCAGGTCTCCTGGAGCCACGCGACATAGTCGAACGTGATGTCCACCGTTCGCGAGGGCCGCGACGTACGCCCCGATGGCGCCGGCGCCTCTTCTGCCCCCTCCCGCAGCAATGCCACCTGCTGCTCTGTCGGCGGACGATCCCCCAGCATCCACTTCAGCCCGTTGTAGTCCGGCGGATTGTGCGATGCCGTGACGATCGCGCACCCGTCCGCAAGAAGCCGATGTTTGGCATAATAGATGATTGGCGTCGGAAGCGTCCCCAGGTCGACCACGTCCACCCCGGTCTGCGACAGACCCTCGATCAACGCCTTCAGGAAGGTCGGCGTCGACAGCCGCACGTCGCCGCCCACCAAGAACTTTGCTCCCCGTTCCAACTGCTCGCCGAGCACGCGGCCCCAGCGAACGTACAGCTCGGGCGTCAACTCGGTCGTCATGTGGCCGCGGATGTCACACGGTTTGTAAATGCTGGCAACGCTCACAGATATCCCCGTGCTTTCCACTCATCTAGAAACTGCTCGTACAACTCGCCGTAGCGATCCCCGATGCCTTGCCGCGGCGCAAAACTCCTCTCCCGTCGCACCATCGCTCCGACCGCTTCGCCCACACTCCCATAATGGCTTCCTGCCGCTGCCAACACTGCCGCGCCAAACGCCGACTCGCCGCACGCCGGCCGGTGCACCACGCGACCCGTAACATCCGCGCGGCATTGCATCCAAAGGTCGCTCCGGCTCCCGCCGCCCGTGCTTAACACCTCGCCTCCGCGCGTCCCGATCGCCTCGTCCAACACGGCATAACCCAGCCGTTCGACCATCGCCACTCCTTGAATGCACGCGGCATATCGGTCCACAACGTCGTCCGCCTGCGGTTCACAGAAACCTTCCGCTTCCGGGCATAATCGTGGGAACCGCTCACCGCGCCGGGCCAGGGGGTAGGCAATGTATCGGCTCGGCAGCCGCGGGCCGGCCATCCGATCCATTTCCGCCGGGTCCAGCTCGCCAAACCACCGCCCCATCCACTCGCACCCGGTGTTGCTTGCTGCCCCTGGCAGCCATAGCCCACCCGGCAATTTGTGGCAGTAGATCAACCCATCCGGATGCCGGCAAAGCCTCGAGCTGATGCCCTTGAATACCAACGTGGTTCCTAATGTCGAATTATAGTCCCCCGGCCGCGCTAGGCCCGACGCCAATGCCGCAGCCGTCCCGTCGCTCGCCCCCGAAATCACGGCGAGACCCTCAGGCAACCCCGTATTTTCCGCCCCTTGCGCCGATACACGTCCTACCGGGGTCCCCGGAGCCACGACCCGCGGGAGCCGCGAAACCACACTGGACAGCCCGGTGAGCCACCCCGGCCAGCACTCATCGACCAGATCGTATCCGGTCTTCAGGGCGTTGCTGTAATCCGATACGCCGTACTCGCCGCTGAGCCGCCCGACCACGTAATCGGTCTGATGGGCCAGTATCGCCGTTTTCTCGAAAATGGCCGGCTCGTGGTTTTCCAGCCATAACACTTTGGCCAGCGAAAAAGACGGGGCGAACCGATACCCCAGCTTTTGGCAGAATTCCCCGGCCAAAGCGTTCAGCTCTTCGGCCTCCTCCTCCGCCCGCCCGTCGTTATAGAGAATCGCCGGCCGCAACGGCTGCCCGGTGGCGTCCAGCGCCACCAGCGTTCCCGACGTCCCATCCACCGCCACCGCCGCCAATCGGTCCGGCGCACGTCCGGCCGTCTTCAACTTCGCCACCAGCGTCCGCGTCGCCTCGCAAACCGCCCTCCACCACGCTTCGGCCGGCTGTTCGTGCCAGTCCGCCCGTGCCGAAGGGACCGTCCCTTGAAATGCCACGGCCGCCTGGCCCGCCACCTCACCCAACCCGCTCACCGCCAGCGCACGAACGCCCCCCGTCCCAACATCAATACCAACGAACAAACGCGCTTCGGCCATAACCCAACGCTCATCGCTCCAAAGAGCCTCCCCTCACCCTCGCTCAAACTCCTCCGCCAATTCCGCAAACTCCACTCGCAACGGCGGCATCGCGCCCGGCCTCCCCGCCACCAGCGCGCCGACCTGGTTGGCGAACGCCGCCTGGGCTTCCAGCCGCCAACCGTGCAGTCGGCCGTAGATCAGCGCCGCCGTAAACGCATCGCCCGCTCCCACCGCATCAGCCACTTGCACGGCCACGCCCCCGCGCTCGACCGTGCCGTCAGGCCCCACCAGCAAACAACCCTCTGCGCCCCGCGTCACGCACACCACATCAACACCATACCGCTGTCGCACCGCCTGGGCGAAGTCCAGATCCTCCGGTGGGCCCGTTTCCAACAGCTCGGCCAGCACAACGACCTCATCCGCGTTCAGCTTCACCACGTGTGCGGCTATCAGCGACCGCTCGATCCACGCGCGCTCGTACCATCGCTGCCGCAGGTTGACGTCATACACGATCAAACATTGCGGGCCGACCAGCCCAATCGCCTCGTGGATCGTCTTCCGCGACTGCGGCGATCGCTGCGCCAGCGTGCCGAAACAGACGGCCGCAGCCTGCCCCATCAACCGCCGCAGAGCCTCGTCCAAAGCCAGATAATCCCACGCGACGTTCTCGTGAATCACGTAGTCGGGATGATCCGCGCGGCTCGTGTCGACGGTCACGGTCCCGGTCGGATGCTCCGGATCGTGCTGCACGGTCTCGGTCGAAAGCCCCTGGCTGGCCAGAAACGCCAGCAGCTCCTCGCCCAGCGTGTCGCATCCCACGCGCGAGCCGACCATGCCCTGGCAGCCCAATTGACCGGCCTGAAACGCCACGTTCGCCGGAGCCCCGCCGGGTCGCCGCGAGTCGGCAAATACGTCCCACAACAACTCGCCCAACCCTACGACGATCGGTCCTCGGCAGTCATCCATGGTCATTGGCTACAGCAAAGCCGTGCTAAAGTACCGTTCAGCCCGGTCGGGCAGGATGGTCGTGATGTTGCCGCGCACGGTCTTCGCGACCTTGCGGGCAGCCCAAACATTGGCTCCCGACGAAATTCCCACGAGTAGCCCGCACTCGCGCCCCAATTGCCGCGTCGTCTCGATGGCGTCCTCGTCGGTCACTTCGATCACTTCATCCACCAGCGACACGTCGAGCACGGCTGGAATGAATCCGTCCCCAATCCCTTGGATCTGGTGCAGGCCCGGTTCGTGCCCCAGCAGGGCCGAAACGTTCTTCGGCTCCACCGCCACCAGGCGCACTCCGGGGCTGCGCTCCTTGAGGAACTTGCCCACGCCCTGAAGTGTACCGCCGCTCCCCACGCCGGCCACGAAACAAGTGATCTCGCCTGTCATCTGCCGCCACAACTCGGGAGCCGTCTCCTCATAGTGACAGCGTGGGTTGTCCAGGTTCTCGAACTGCTGTGGAACGAAGATCCGCGGATCCTCGGCCGCCATCTCCCGCACCCGCTCCACGGCGCCCGGAATGCTCAGCTCGTCCGGCGTGAGCACCAACTCGGCACCCAACGCCTTGATGAGCTTCTTGCGCTCCTCGCTCATTCCCTCCGGCATCACGATCCGCACCTTGTAGCCCTTCAGCCGGCCCACCAACGCCACGCCGATGCCCGTGTTCCCACTGGTCGGTTCGCAAATGATCGAGTCGGGCTTCAAACGCCCGTCGCGCTCCGCGCCTTCCAACATCGCCCGAGCCACTCGATCCTTGATGCTGCCGCCCGGGTTCAGAAACTCCGCCTTCGCAAAAACGTTCTCGCCGCGCAGACGGATCAGCGGCGTGTTGCCGATCAAGTTGAGGATGTTGTCGGTGAGCATGTTGGCAGCCTGACAGCGCAGGAATACGATGGCAGAAAACACACAAACCACCGTTATACCATGCCCCTTCCTCAGAGTCAGTGGCGCTTCCGATTGTCGGGAAGCCCCCTGTCGAGGGAGAGTTTACGGGGCATCCCAGTCGGCCCGCTCATTCCCCGCGCGACATCTCCCGCTTCGCTCGTCGAGGCGATGCCCACAACGACTTGCTGCGGCCGATCCCATCTGATACCCTCAAATTCTTCGCAACTGCAAGCCTCCCTGGAACATCCGAAGTTCCCCGGCTGGTCTCTCCTGAAGCCCGCTCCTCGTAAAGGTACAGGCCCCATGCTCCGACGATCGCTGGCCCTGCTTGTGGCCGTCTCCCTGCTGACCGTGGCAACCGCAGCACAGGCCGCCGAATCGGGCGGAGCCCTATCCCATGCCTCCGCCACGTCCGTCAAAACCAGCCCCTTGGACTTGGCCATCATCTTCATCTATCTCATCGGCATCGTCGCCCTGGGATGCTGGGCCGGCACGCGACGCACCGGTACCGACGGCAGCGGCTACTTCCTCGCCGGCAAATCGCTCTCCTGGCCCGTGATCGGACTGGCCCTCTTCGCCACGAACATCTCCACCCTCCACCTCGTCAGCTTCGCCCAGAACGGCTACACCTCCGGCCTGACCTACGGCAACTTCGAGTGGATGGCCGCCTTCACCCTGGTCATCCTCGCCCTGTTCTTCGCGCCGTTCTACCTGCAGTCGCGAGTCGCCACGCTCCCCGACTTCATGGAAAAACGCTACAGCCGTGGCTGCCGCGACTTCCTCGCTCTCCTCTCCATCTTCTCGGCGATCGTCGTTCACATCGGCTTCTCGCTTCACACAGGCGCCATCGTGCTCGAAGGCACCGTGCTTCCGTCGATGGGCGTCGAGAACCCCGAGCAGTATCACCTGTGGACCATCGTCGGCCTCTGCGGCGTCACGGCAATCTACACGATCGTTGGCGGCCTGCTGGCGGTCGTCCTCACCGAATCGATCCAAACGATCGTCCTCCTGGCCGGCGCCGTTTGCATCACGGCCATCGGATTCCACATGGTCGGCGGCTGGTCCGAGCTCCGCACCCACGTCCATCCCGTCAACCTCTCCATCCTCCGCTCTTCGAACGATCCCACCGGCATCACCTGGTACGCCGTCTTTCTCGGTTATCCCGTCTTGGGCGTCTGGTACTGGTGTACCGACCAAACGATCGTCCAACGCGTCCTCGGCGCTAAGGACGAAAACCACGCTCGGCTCGGCCCGCTCTTCGCCGGTTTCATCAAGATTCTCCCCGTCTTCCTCTTCGTTCTGCCCGGCGTCATCTGTCTCGCCCTCGTCAACAAAGGCACCATTCCGCCTCTGCCCACCGACGGCCAAGGCTCGCCTCTCACCGAGCGCGCTTACACCCACATGATCAACGTCATGCTCTGGCCCGGCATGCAGGGAATCGTCATCGCCGCCATGCTCGCCGCCCTCATGAGCACGGTCTCCGGCGCCTTGAACTCCATAGCCACGCTCGTCAGCTACGATATCTACAAACGGTGGAAACCCAACGTCGACGACAAGCAGCTCGTCTGGGTCGGCCGCATGGCGACCTTCGTGGCCATGTTCGTCGCCATCGCCTGGTCGATGGCCCTGGCCCGGTCCGACACGACCATCTTCCAGGCCATGGTCGACATGTTTCCCGGCGTAGCCCCGCCCACAGCCGTCGTCTTCCTCTGGGGTATCTTCTGGCGACGCGCCTCGTCCAAGGCCGCCCTCTGGACCCTCATCGGCGGCCCCGTGGTCGGGCTGGCCATCTCGCTGCTCAAGGTTCTCTCCAGCGCCAATATCATCCATGTCCCGCCTGGCGGCCTGCTGGCCGACGTCCTCGCCATCAACAGCCTACTCATGGCGTTCCTCCTCTTCGTCGCCGAATCGGTCTTCCTCATCGTCGTCTCGCTCATCTATCCCCACGATCACACCGACCAGAGCGAGTCGCTCGTATGGAAGAAGCCCTGGGATGCCCTGCGACGCAGCGAAACGACTTGGCGTGGGCTACTCGATTTCCGCGTGGCCGCCTTCCTACTCGTCGCCACGATGGTCGGCCTCTACATCGGCTTCTCCAGCGACGAAACCTACTATCCGCTCTCTGGCATCGTCACCCTCGACGGCCGCGCCGTCACTGGTGCCGAAGTCCATTTCCAAACCAACGATCCGCTCCTCGACGCCCAGGTCTCCACCGGAACCTCAGGCGAGTACGCGGTCGGCACGACCCAGATGGCCGGCGGAGCCCCCGCTGGCACCAAGTACCAGGTGCGCATCGAGCCCGCCTTCGACTACGTCGTACGTCTCAAGCCAGGCAGCGATGGCGCCATTGAGAAGGTGCTCGCCTTCATGCCAACCGGCACGCCCGTCGACGAGCAGACCGACGCCGCCGGCACGAAGTTCGTCATCCACACCAAGCCCGAACAGCAAATCGCCGTTCCGCCCGGCGACGACGTCAAGCTCCTCCGCGCCACCCCCATTCCCGAGAAATACCGTAGCTTCAACACCTCGGGCTTGGACCTGGTCGTTCGCGGCGACAAAGCCGATATGGACCTGAATCTCCGTGACAAATGAGCCCGCCGCGGCTTCCGGCGGTCCAGGCAACCCTCGCCTACTTCGGCCCGCCTTCCAACGCCGCCAGCGACTTCCGGCAGAAGTCCCGCTCCGCCCCCAATCCGTTCTCGTCGAAGAACTCCGCCAGCCGCCGATAACGGTCGCGCGGATCCATCCCCGTCGCCCAGCACAGCTTGGCCAGGCACACCGGGCAAAGCGCCAGCGGATACCGATCGGCCTCCGCACGGTGATTGCTTCCGCACATGTTGCACTCATAGTAGATGCAGTGCGCCATCGACAGCATGTGCGCCGTCTCGTGCGTAGCCGTTCGCAGCGTCCGCCGCAGACAAAGCCGAAACGCGTCGCCATCCGTGTCCGGGTCGCCGTTCCGATAGATCGACCACACGCCCACCCGCTCCCTCAGCGACGCCTGCCCGAACACGAAATTCCAGTCCTCCCCCGGCCACAGGTCCGATGCCGTGAAAGCGATCAACGCCACCGCGTCGTCCGGCAGCCGTGGCCGGAGCACCTCGTCCAGCACGTACGTCGAGAGAATCTGCTTGTCGCCCCACGTCGGATGCACCCGCCGCGCCTTGGCCGGAATGGTCCACAGCGGCAGGTCTTCCAGGATCTTCACCCGCAGCCCGAAGTAGATCTCCATGAACTTCGCCGTCCGCTGGACGATCTCGCGCTGGTTCCGCGTAAAATCGCCCAACGGCTGCACGTAGATCACCCGCCGCTTCCGATCCGGTTTTCGCGGGTCACCCTGCACGTACTGCCGATAGGATTGTCCCCGCTCGGCATGCACCGCCAACCACTCGCCCGGCGCCGGCGGTCCCAGCTTCCGATGTAGCGGGATCAGCCGATCGAAAGGCGAAGGCGCGGCCGTCTCGGCGCCCCGCCCCACAACCGCCGACAGCACGACCGCCAGCACCACGATCGCCCCGCTCCCGATCGGCAATCGCCGGTACAACGACTCGCAACACGCGCGACATGTCATCGGCATCTACTCCTGCGGAGATCCCGGCACCAGATCGATCACGACCAACTGCGGCCGACACAGAAACCGCACCAGCGGCGCACGATCGCGTTCCATGCCGATGCCGCGCGACACGATCAGCCTCCGCCCGCCCGTCAACTCCGTCATACCCGCCGCCCACGCGCGCGGAACCTTCGAAAGCGTCAGCAACGGGCCGATCCACGGCAAACGGACCTGGCCGCCGTGCGTGTGCCCGGCCAATAGCAAGTCGCCGTCCACCGCTCCCAGCGCGAAGTTCGGCGAATGTCCCATCACCACGTGAAACTCCGCCGACGTCGGCCGAGCAACCTTCAAATCCGTATTCAGCGAATCGCGGAGCGACAAACAAGTCAGCCACAACCCTCCCAGGTCGAACGTCTGGGTATGCTCCACTGCCTTGGCCGGCAATCCCTTCACGATCGCCTCCCATCCCTCGCCGTCGCAATTCCCGCGAATCGCGAACACCCCCATAGGCGCCGCGAACTGGATCCGCCGCATGAACGTATTTGCCGACGCCCAAAGCCGCTCCTGCGCATCGCCCACCTCGCCCGAGTAATCGCCGGCCAGCAGAATCAAGTCGGGCTTCTGCCACATCACCTCGCGCAGCACGTCCGTCTCGTAAGCCCCGATCTTGTCGGTCTGCAGGTCGGCGACCACCACGATGCGCGTCGGCCGTTCGACCCTGTCGCTGACGATCCGATACCGCGTCACGTCGAGTTGATACGGCTCGATGAGAAACCCGTCGACGCCCACGGCGATCAATACCGCGGCGATCGCGCCCGCCACCGTCGCCGCACCGCGCCTGGCGGGCCAAAGGATCCACGCGCTGAGCAGCATGCCCAGCGACCCGTGCACGAACAGGCCGTAGGCGGCCAGCAGAACCACCGTGAAACCCCGGCCGGCCAGCCCCAGCAACACGGCCAACAGAACCGCGCCCACGCCAGCCGCAGTCGTCGCGACCAGCCACGCCGGCACGGTCCTCCGCCGCCAAAGGTAAACTCCCGCAGCGGCATCAACGCCCAGCATGACGGCGTTATACAACAGCACCAGCCAGTCCATCTCTCAATCTTCTTCGATGGCCCGGCGATCGACAAGCCAGAATATGCCCACCGCACGGCCGCCCCCGGCCGTGCCACATCAGAAACACCCCACTCCACCTCCCCTCGCCCGCCATGCGAGAGAGGGGCCGGGGGTGAGGGCACTCTCAATCCTCGCAAGCCTAGCGCAAACACCAATCCCCGTCCGGTCAAACCGATCGTCTTCCCCGCGCGCCCATCGACGCCCTACACACGATTCCGTGACAGACCACCTCGCCTCCGCTCATACCCGACGCCCACAGACTCGTCCAGAGGCGTCAAGCGATCACCTCCACCGTCAACTTCAGCATCTCTCCCAACTCTCTCATCTCCTCGGCATAGTCGCCATAGACCCATTGAAGGTGATTCCCGTAGTCCAGTCGTTTCTTCAAAAACTCCCTCAGCCGATCCTTCGGCGGTTGGATGAGCGCCTCCACCGAACAACCAAGCAGGTCCTCACCCCAGCCGCTCGCTCCGGCCAATTTGCCCCGCAACACCAGGAGTCTCTCGGCATCGGGGCTCACCCGGGCAACGGTAACGGTCTTCTCCGGATTGTTCATGAAGTCGACGACGAACTTGGTCCCCCAGCCCTTGGACACGAAGCGGCCCAATTGATAAGGCAGATCGGGCTGATCGAAACCGTTCATCTTCAAGGCCGGATTGCTATGGTTGATTCGGAAGGTGCCCTCGCCCTTCGGATCTGAGTTGCCCTGATGGCACGACTTGCCCGACACCGACATCAACAACCGAACCGCCAGCAGCGACCCCAGATCACCCTCGCACGAAGCGGCGTGCCCCAGGTCTTTCAGCATCCCGTGGATCAAACACGGCGTGATCTGCCATTGTTCGGGCAGCCTGCTCGAACACAACTCAAAACACTCGATCGTAAAGGCGTTCGAGTCGTGACGGGCCATCAATCGCCGTATGGTCTGGTAGAACTGCAGACTCTTGACGACGTACTTCTCGTCCAGATAGCACTTCTGTGCGTTGTGGAACAACGCTCCGGCCACCTTCTGCGCCTGGCTCGTCGCCGCCGCGTCGGCCTGCACTCGCTTCATCTCGTCGATAAGCTCTTGATAGGAGGTCTTCGTGACGACGACTCCCAGCCGCTTCTTCAGACCTTCAAGATCCCAGATGCTCCCCACCGAGCACGACGCTGGTAGTCCTCGATCCGTGGGAAACAGTACCCGAGTATTCTGGAACACCTTCCTTGCCCGCAGCAAGGACAGCTGCCTTGCCATGTCGGCGCCATCGGCCGCTACAAAAGCTTCATTCCCCTTGGCTCTCGTGTACGCGGCAATGTCCACATTCCGGCATCCCAGACCGTTCAGCACGATTGGCTTGCCGAAACGGTTGCCGATTTCATACGACGCGATCGACGATCCCGCCGGAAAGATGTAATAGACATCCGTAGCTTTGCTGTCCGGTGCCAGCTTGTTCATTTCCTCCGCCGAAATCGTGAAGTTCTCGGAGAAGGTGATATGGACCGGCTCCAGGAGCTTCACCGCCGGCGACCCGGCCAGCCCCTTCGTTTGAAGCTCTTTGGACCACCAGGCGAAACGCTCGTTGGCGTTCTTCGCCTCGTCGCTCCGGCTGATCGACTGCCACCGGCAAGACCCCTCCCACACGTCGGAGTGGAGGATATCGGTCATCACCGGTTTCACGTGAAGCCGGGTTTCATTGGGGCTGGGCAGCGTGTCGCCAAGTGACGCCAGTGCTTCAGACGCCGCCGCCTTTCGAACCGAGCAAAGGCCGTCCGATGCGGCCACGACGACACCAGCCAGTCCCGTTGCCAAGAAGTCACGCCGGTTCATGTCTGATCTCCTCGCAAAGTGCCAATCGATCACATGTCCAGACGACTGCAGCCCAATATACCGCATTTGGCCGGCCGACACCCGACTCTGCCCAACTCCCGGCCGCGCCCCCCGGAAGCCGAGCGGACAGGGCCGTGTTCAACTCCAACGAGGCCGATACGAGATCCCCACCGTCCACCTATTCAACGGGCAACTCGGTCCGCGAGATCGGTAAACGGGCGGGCGCGGTGCTCAACGCGGTCGATCCAAAGACGGTCATCAGGACGAGCCAGACGATTTCACATTGCCCTTCGCAGAACTTCCTCAGCAACCTCGGCCAGGTTGTCCACCACACGACACGCTGCCGAAAAGTCCCCGTCCTTCGACCATGCCGTCCGGACAATCAAACAACCCAAGCCGGCAGCGCGTGCCGCTGCCAGCCCCCGTTCCGAGTCCTCGACCACGATGCAGTGATCCCGTTGCAGGTCGTATCGGCTGATTGCCGTCAGGTAGGGATCGGGATTCGGCTTCGTGTGCCCGTAATCTTCCAGCGTCACGACGAAATCGAGATACTTTGTCAGGCCGGTCCTCGCGTGCGTGATCTCGAAGTGTTGGCGGCGGGTACTGGTCACGACTCCCATGCGGACCCGGCCATGCAGCGACCGCAGGGCATCCTCAACTCCTTCGATCAGGCACGGCTCCGTTTGCAGATACCCGGCGTAGATTCGGTCACGCTCGGCACGAAGGCCGATGGTCTTTTCAGCAGCGATGCCTTGTTCGGCAGCCAACTTGAACGTACTTTGGCCTTCCCGCAGCGAGATGTCGATGAACTGCTCGGGCGTCAGGTGAATGCCGACCGTGGAAAGAACGGTCTGGGTCGCGCGGAAGTAGAGGCCCTCCGTGTCCACCAACACGCCGTCATTGTCCCAGAGAACCGTGAACATGACCGCTACCCATTCAGCCGCCAGACCACGAAATTCAACGCAGCGGCAAAGCTGACCCAGGCCAGGTAGGGCACAAACAGGATTCCGGCCACCGTGGACCGCCTCCAGAACACCGCCATCGTCGCGGCAATGGCGACCCACAGAATCAGTACCTCGACAAATGCCAGCCCGGGCTTCTCAAGCCCGAAGAAGATGCACGACCACAGGACGTTCAGGGCCAGTTGAACGCCGAACAGAGTCAATGGCAGTCGAGTAGCCGCGAAGCCTCCCCGCCGCCAGACGAGCCACGCCGCCACGGCCATGCCGAAGTACAACGCCGACCAGACAGGGCCGAAGAGCCAGTTGGGAGGGTTCCAGCCTGGCTTCGCCAGGGTCGCGTACCAGTTATCGATCTTAGGCGTCGTGATTGCCCCGCCGATTCCCGCTGCGGCGAAGCAGATGACCAGGAAGACGATGAGACCGAGAAGATGTTTGACGGTCATGCAATGCTCTCACCGGTCTCCCGAAGCATCTGTCTCTTTCAGACACGCCGGGCAATACCATGGAGCCGGAGTCATTACAGGTCTTGGGCTTCGTTTCCGGCACTTGGCGCAGAGGTAGCGTTTACCCTTCACGGCGGTCTTCGGGCGGTTCTTCTTGCCGGTCTTCGGGACGTTCTTGGACATGGGGACCTTGGTCTACTACGCCTCGCATCCGCAAATGATGGTAATGCATCGCCTGTTCTGGAACCAGCCCCGGCTCGGCAATCGCTTCACGGCTCGGATCACCGTAAAAACACGCCGCCGCGAACGCTACAGTCGAGTGCAACACGCATTCGCGATAGCCAAGGACAGACTATCCCAGACTGAGCGAGTCTCATCCTCCTCCGCCGCCAATTCGATGCTGCCCCATTGCCATCGTCGTCCCCAGGTTGCTCCTGGGCCGTTCGTTTGGAGCTTCCCAGGTTGAACTTGGGTTTGGGAGATGGCGCCTACTCCGTTCTGGACAAAGCCGAGTTTGCGTCGCTGATGCCCGTCCGGCGATAGCTTCAATTCCGTTCAACGTATGGTATCAGTCCTCCTCTTGGGGGAGTCTGGGCGTTTCTGATAGATGCCATGCTAGCCGCCTATCAGAAAACCAGCAGCAAATTACCAAATGGAGGTGTGTCGGACGATCGGAAAACATGCCATATCGGCCAACAGCTTGGGCCTCTGCAACGGCTTTGTGATTGACCGATATCAAGAAACAAAAAAGGCTTACGACGAATCGCAAGCCTTTTTGTCAGCGAGGCGACGGTTATCCAGCGATCAGCGCGTGAGCATTTTTTCCACTGTCAAGATAGGCAAGAGGGGGCTGTCATGACCGAATCGAAGATCGACCGACGGAACGGCTGCGGCGAGAGGGAAAACGGTTGTCGTTCTCTTAGCGGTGCCGCCTTCGGGCAGCCCCGCTGGGTCGTTTTTCTTTAACCGCCGGCTGCCCACAGCGCAGGGACCGGGCAGTTAGGGCCGGCGTTCAAGGATTGTTGTTTTGCACACCTTCGGCCGGCCCGATTGACGTATCGCTCTGTCCAGACGGCGCACAAAATGAAGCGGCTCTCCGAATGCTTGCAACGCATGTGGTCGTTCGTCGTGGACAACGGACGATGTTAGGGGCTGGTACTCAAGGCGCAGTTCCATTCCTGTACCCACGTGACTGGCGCCACCACAGTCGGCTCATGGTCCCGTGGTCACAGCCTTGACCGTCGGTGATTCCATAGTTGCAGGAACGCCATTGGCGAAGCGGTTTCATTGCGTCCCACCTGGCTCGCTCGCCGACGGGAACCTCTCGGTCACGCCACTGGGCTGGTGACCTCAGCCTTTGCAGCCGTCTGGGCGTTTTCGCCACCCCAGAGGGGCTGGCAATGCCCTTGTAATCAGACACAGTAACCCCGGCTTTGGGTAATCCTGGTTCCGTGAACATGTTTTGCGTGTGAGCGGGTAGAGGGCCTTGTTTTCCAGGGGATTTCGCCGATGATCGTGGGCAACTGGAATTCACCCGGAAGGTGAGGCAATGAAGCCCATGGAGTTCATCATTTCCGAGACCGACGAAGTTCTCGTTTCGCACTCGGGATTGGCCGTGGCGGGAGTTCTGATTGGTTAGACATCGCTTCGCCGGCGGTTGAACGATATCCGCCTTGGAGAGCGGAACCGACCCGAGGTGCCGCATGGTGATGTGCTCGTGGCGATGATCGGCCTGCTGTGCTTGGGCAAGAGCGACTACGCCGACATCGAATCCTTTCCGGAAAGAGGAGTTCTTCCGACGAGCGATGGGCCTGAAGAAGCTCCCCTCGGAGGAGGCGCTCCGGCAACGGATGGACGCTTTGGGTAACGTGCCGGTTGCCACGTTGCACGAGGAGTCGGCTCGGATGGTCGCCGGGCACGCTCCTGTTCTGACGCCTTGCCACGGTGAATGGATCGCCTTGGATGTCGACGTCTCGCCGTTGGACAACAGCGGCACGAAGAAGGAAGAGGTGGCGCGGACGTACAAGAACCTGGATGGCTACGCCCCGAACTTCGCTTATCTTGGCCAGGAGGGCTATCTGATTCACTGCGAGTTGCGCCCCGGCAACCAACACGTCCAGGAGGGGACACCGGACTTTCTCGACCAGGCGATCACCCTGGCCCGAAAGATCACCTTGGGCAAGCTTCTGGTGCGAATGGACGCCGGCAACGACGACAGTGAAAACCTCCGCCGCCTTCGGAATAAGGAGCACGTGGGCTGGGTTATCAAGCGCAATCTGCGGAACGAGTCGGAGGCCGAGTGGCTGGAGGAGGCTCAGGCGTATGGCACGTGGGAAGAACCTCGCCCGGGCAAGGAGGTCTACACCGGCGAGACCTTCAAGGAGTGGGACGGAAAACTGTACCGGGTGGTGTTCGAGGTGATCCAGCGAACGATCACGGCGGATGGCCAACGCTTGTTGGTTCCAAAGATCGAGATTTCGACCTAGTGGACCAGCCTGCGGCTTGCGCCCAAGCAGGTCATTGCCCTGTATCACCAGCACGGTACCAGCGAGCAATTCCACTCGGAACTGAAATCGGACCTGGAACGATTGCCGAGCGGGAAGTTCGCCACGAATGCCTTGATGCTGTCGTTGGGACTGGTGGCCTACAACGTACTGCGGTTGTGTGGCCAGTCGGCGTTGGCCGAAAACGAGTCTCTGCCACCGGAGAAGAAGACGCCACTGGACAACGGGCTCATGGCTCACCATGGCCTTGAATTCGCAACCTTTCATGATGAGCAACACTCTCGACTCGGCGGCTGCTTCCCCACATTTGTCGGGAATTCGCTTATTCGATGGTTGTGGAATCAGTATGTCTTTGCTACATTGACTCCCACATGGTCGGTAGGATGCCAGCATGAAGATGGGTGGCCGGGATGTAGTCCGTCGGCGATATCCCTCATACGCAAGACCGACTTCCCCGTGAGCAGCCAGCCTTCGATCGGCAGACGCCGGGGGCATCCTGCTTGTGTCTGCCGGGACACTCGCGGGATGCGTGTGCCGCCTGAATGTGTCGGGCGAAGCTTGACGCGACCGTGGTTACCAATACGTTGACGGCCGATACCACGAAGCAATCTACAACACGCTGACATCCCGTTCGGTTGAACGATGTCAGATCGTAACAAGCTGTTTCCGTTTTCTTGCTACTTGCCGCACAACGAGGCTGCCTCCGGGGCACATTCGGGTCTTCCGTTCCCCAAATCGCAGCTATCGAAAAGGAGACGCAACCATGGGTTGGCTTTCTGGGAGGGGAGGCAGTTTCAGGAAGACTAGGCGTCGTAGGGTCGCAGCGCAAGTTGTCCGACACACAGGTCGAGTCGTTCGCGATTCCCGCTCGCGGCAGCTACGACTGGAAGGGCTAGAAGACCGAAGGATGCTGAATGCCGGCACAACGTCTTCAGACGGCGATTTCATTCCAACTTCATCCGATAGCGTCTATCTTCTTGCGGAGGCAGATTGCCAGCAGTCGGTGGTTACGACGACCAACGACGCGATCGCCATATCTGACGGTGAGTACAGTGGAACACTTGGCGGCCAGGGAGCATCGCAAGGCAGCGAACTGAATCTGGTAGACTCCTTGGCGACAATGTCGGAAACGCTTGATATCAGTTACACGGAGAGTTTTGAATCGGGGTTGGGATTTTGGACGCAAGGCACGGACGACGACGGAGACTGGATCTTGCAGAAGAACGGAACACCTTCGTCCTATACAGGTCCTTCCGGTGCACACGATGGGAGCTATTACCTCTATACTGAGGCAAGTCCAGCTTCACCTGGTGGTATTGGATATCCCAACAAGTCCGCTTGCCTCGATGCGCACTTCGACTTGTCTGCTCTGAGCAGCCCAGAACTGACATTCTACTACCACATGTATGGTTCCGGCATGGGAACGCTTTACGTTGGCGTCTACGATGGCAATGGGTACACCAACGCATGGTATCGGACCGGCCAACAGCACGAAGGGGTCTCCGATCCGTGGGCTCCGGCAACGGTCGATCTTTCCGACTACGCCGGCATGAGCGACGTTCAGATTCGGTTCCGAGGCGTGACGGGGTCCTCTTACAGGAGCGACATGGCGATCGATAGCATCTCGATCAGCGATGAAACGAATGATGTCGACTTCGGCGATGCACCCGATACGGGCTCCGGTACAGGCCCGGGCAACTACAATACGCTAGCTTCCGACAACGGCCCCACTCACACGATCCTGGCCGGGCTGCACATCGGTGCTTCGGTTGACGCCGACGATGGAACGCTTCAAAACGCGACTGCCAACGCAGACGATACCAGCGGCACCGACGACGAAGACGGGTTAAACAATCCGACGGCCGATCTTACGATCGCCGTCGGCTCGCAGCCCACAGTTGATGTAACCGTAACCAATACGACTGGCGCCACCGCCACGCTCTTCGGTTGGATCGACTACAACAACGACGGTCTGTTCGACAACGCGACCGAACGCGCACAAGCCGCGGTTGCCACCGGCACTAACGACGGGATGGTAACACTCACCTTCCCGACCGTGCCGACAGGATTCCTGGGCACGACGTATGCTCGATTCCGCCTGAGCACCGACGCAGCCGCAGCCAACGCGACCGGTGCGGCTTCAGACGGTGAGGTGGAAGACTACGTCGCCTCAATCGAATTGGCTCCGCCGGTGTTGGCAGGTGAACCAGCAACCACACCGGGCACGGAAAACACAATCTACTGGTCGAGCGTCGCCGGCGCGAACGAATATTATGCCGAATATGATAACGACCCTGACTTTGGCTCGCCGGAAGGCAGTAGTGGGTGGATTTCTGACACCTCACACACTTT
Organism: Thermoguttaceae bacterium; assembly: GCA_963674835.2. GTDB lineage: Bacteria > Planctomycetota > Planctomycetia > Pirellulales > Thermoguttaceae. The sequence continues at coordinate 2,114,579 of CAXXKC010000003.1, read as the reverse complement.
TGTCAACCTGACACCAGGAATCACGTACCATTATCGAGTGATGGCTCGGGGGGCGAGTATTAGCTCGTTCATGCAAGACACTCAGCCGCAGTGGGAAACACATACAAGTGACTCACTAGAAGTGGTTTCGAATGACAGCGTTGCCAGCAGTGGACAAACGCCGTAAGACAGAGTGTGGATTCATATAATGGGTTATGGGAAGGAGGATTTTTCCATGACCCGACAACGAAGCGAACTTACCGATGCACAATGGGCCAAGATTGCCCCATTGATTCCCGAACCTAAACCGAACCCCAACGGCGGACCTTGGCCGATTGCCAATCGCCCGTGCTTTGAAGGCATCCTCTGGGTGCTGCGAAGTGGGGCGCGATGGAAGGACCTGCCGAAACGGAGATTTCCATCGGCCAGTACGTGTTGGCGACGGCTACGGGATTGGGAAAGAACGGGCATCTGGCTGAAAGTATGGCGGACCTTTCTCGCCGAGTTGGACGAGCAAGGCCGCTTGAAGTGGGAGGAGACTTTTGCAGACGGCACGTTTTCCCCGGCAAAAAAGGGGGCGCGTGCGTCGGCAAGACCAAACGTGGAAAGGGTACGAAGCTTATGGTGGTGGCAGACGGCGAGGGTGTTCCTCTGGGAGTGTACCTTGCCTCGGCCACACCAAATGAAGTCACGCTCATTGAAACCACGCTTGAACAAGTGGCCGTCCCGCGGAAAGGGCGAGGCCGCCCACGCAAGAATCCCCCACGGCTGATTTACGACAAGGCCGCTGATTCCGATCCTTTGCGGGACCGATTGGCGAAACGAGGAATCGACCTGATTTGCCCGCATCGGGCAAATCGCAAGAAACCAAAACGACAGGATGGACGGAAGCTGCGACGCTACAAACGCCGCTGGAAAATCGAACGCTCGATCGCCTGGATCGGCGATTTCCGGCGATTGGTCGTGCGTTACGAGCGGCAGATTACGATGTTTTACGCTTTCGTCCATGTCGCCTGCCTGTTGATAGCACTCAGACAGTTGTGAAACCACTTCTAGACATTGATATCATATCCGCCCCTGGCGATGTGCTGCTCGAGTCGACCGTCATGTTCGAGGACAGCTTCGAAGACGGAGACTACGTTGGCTGGACAGAAGGATCTGGAACGTGTACGCGCGCCGTTACGAACAGTACCGCAGCTGAGGGCAGCTACAGCTTCAGTATTACTGGCGGATCGTTCTTCTACGGAGGTGTCTCCCATGCATTGCCCGACCTTCGGCCACATACGATCGAGTTTTGGTCACGTTCCAGTAGCAGGACCGTTCAAGACGGCCATTTCGTTGTTGGCACAATGCACGACGCCACCTACTCCGCAGCGTATTTTGTTATGGCATCCGACGGGACAATGGGGCTCTATGAAGGATCCACATTCCACTCGACGCCTTACTACGCCAATCAATGGTACCATGTCACGCTTGAATTCGATTGGGTGGCCAAAGAGGTCGATTTTCGGGTCAATGGTTCCTTGATCGAATCAGACATTCCGTTTCGCAGTTCAAATGTTGACGCACTCACGGACGTCAGTCTTTTCAATTTGGATAATGGAAGCACTGCATGGTGGGACGGCATCACCTTCTACGAGGAGGAAGGCCGCCATTATCTCTCCCCGGGCAGTATTACATCGGAAGAAATCACGCCAGTCAACCTCATCGGTTGGGATACGTTGACGTATGCAGCAGACATCCCAAGCGGAACAACGCTTACTGTGGACGTTCTTCCGGCCACCGGAACCGCGCCGATCCCCGGTTACGAAAACGTTAGCACGCCTGTCAATCTCAGCGATATCACTGAACCCTCAATTCGTCTACGGGCTAACTTAGATACCACGGACACCACAGTCACGCCGGTCCTGCATGTCTGGAATGCGAGTTGGCTGGCTGGCACGTTTGTCGAAAGTGCTTGGTCTGACGCGAAGTCTTCCACTCAGGCACTGCCCGACCTAACGCCACCAACGGTCGTCGATACGACGCCTGCGTTGAGCAGTGGGGCGTTTGCTGCCGGAACGGGCGAGTTTGCGATTGTGTTCAGCGAGGCAGTTCTTGGTGCCGATATCGCGAGCAATTTCAAACTTCGGGGCTTGGGCACAGATAGTCTATTGGGTACTGCCGACGATCCGATCGTGTCGTTAGACATCTCCTATACCGGAATTACGGCCACGCTACAATTTACCCCCCTGCCAGCAGGCATTTACCGGTTAGTCGTTCGCGACACAATTACCGACAGTAGCGGAAATCAACTCGACGGAGACTCCGACTGCTCCGCAGGTGGTGATTGGGTCCGAGACTTTGTCGTTCACGATCTTCGGTTTTTCGATTCTACGCCATCCACCTACGATTGTGGAGGTGATCGGCCGGTAGCGATTGCCGTGGGAGACCTCAACGCCGACGGGAAAAGCGACATCGCAGTAGCCAACCGTTCAGATAGTACACTGGGTATTCTGCTAGGGGACGGCAGCGGTGGTTTTCCGACTCAGAACGTCTGGGGTTCCTACGGTTCTGAACCAACATCAGTTGCTTTCGGGGAATTCAACAGCGATGGCAATAGCGATCTGGTGGTAACGAATTGGTGGACCGACCACATATCCGTCATGTTTGGCGATGGATCTGGAGGGACATCTGCTTCTGACCGTCTGACTTACGGAAGCAATGCGCCGTGTGCCGTCGTCGTCGCGGATTTCGACCACGATGGGCACGATGATTGGGCTGTCGTAGATGATGACGAGATCCTAGTGGGTTACGGTCAAGGCAATGGCTTCTTCGTGAACCCACCTGAGACCTTCAGTCCGGGAGGGGCAGCGCCAAGAGCAATCGTCACCGCAGATTTCAACGGCGACGGTAACAGCGATATTGCGGTGTCAGGATACTATCTCCAGACCGGGTCACCGGGTGAAGTAGGCGTCCTCCTCGGTGACGGCAGTGGTGGCTTTTCTGCAACGCAAACCTATGCGACGGGCGGTGCCTCGTCCATTTCCCTCGCAGCGGGTGATCTGGACGGTGACGGTAAGGCTGATTTGGTTGTCGCCAATACTCAAAGTGATGATCTTTCCGTGTTGTTGAACAACGGTAGTGGCATCTTCTCAACAGCCACAAGATACTCAACCGGCGGCCATGAGCCTATTTCAGTCGCGGTGGCAGATATTAACGGCGACGGAAACAATGATGTAGTTGTTGCCAATGCCGGCGACTTCTACGGTCCAGAGCTCGCGAACCTAGGTGTTCTCCTGGGGAATGGGGACGGTGCCTTGTCGCTCCCATCGACATATCAGTATAGCCAGTTCAACACCTACGCGCTCGCTCTGGGAGATTTCAACCGTGACGGCAAGAAAGACATCGCCGTAACCGATCCGGATGCAGATTCCGTCTGGATACTCAGTAACTCGCCGACTAGGGCTACTGTTTCACTCACCTCGACTCACGGGCGCGCTTTCGATGTCAGCTACGGCGGGGCGATGGCCGGGCAGTTGGTCCATAGCAGTCAGAATGCCTTTGATGGCGTGAATCGCCTTGTTGTAGGAGGTATAGCCTACGAAACTGCTCTGCAGGCGCCTCTGACCGTCGACGGTGGACACACAGTAGTTACGCCAACTGTCTCTCTAGCGGGACTCGATGTACATCGTGAAATCACTATCCCTGATTCCGGCGACGAAGATTTCGCCCGGACTCTTGAAGTCTTATATAACCCGTCGGGAACCCCAATTACCACCACCGTCCGCATCGTGGGAAACCTGGGTTCGGACGCTGATACGACGGTCTGGGCGACCTCCGATGGCGACGCTATCGTTGAGCCAACCGACCAGTGGATCGGCACCGATGACGCAGACGCTACAGGGAGTCCATCGATAATCCATTTCATTCACAATGACCAAGGCCTTGCGCCTATTTCGGTAGCCGTCATTGGCGACAATATTGAGTGGACCTATGAGATATCCGTCCCAGCGGGTGGCATATTGCGACTCGGATACTTCACAATCCTCGCCGATACCCGCGTAGATGCACAAGCTGCAGCCAATGCCTTGGTTACACCCTTCGGATTTGGCGGTCAGGCAGCCACGTTATTAACCGGCCACGAGCTAAGCTCCTTGCCTAACTTCGTCTTCCAAGACTTGGGCGATGCGCCCGATACGGGCTCCGGTACAGGCCCGGGCAACTACAATACGCTAGCCTCCGACAACGGCCCCACTCACACGATCCTGGCCGGGCTGCACATCGGTGCTTCGGTTGACGCCGACGATGGAATGCTTCAAAACGCGACTGCCAACGCAGACGATACCAGTGGCACCGACGACGAAGACGGGTTAAGCGATCCGACGGCTGATCTTACGATCGCCGTCGGCTCGCAGCCCACAGTTGATGTAACCGTAACCAATATGACCGGCAGTACCGCCACAATGTTCGGCTGGATCGACTACGACAGCGACGGCATCTTCGACAGTGCGACTGAACGCGCCCAAGCCGCAGTCGCTGCAGGCACCGACAGCGGGACGGTAACACTCACGTTTCCGACCGTGCCCACAGCGTTTCTGGGCACAACCTATGCCCGGTTCCGTCTGAGCACTGATGTAGCGGCGGCCGATGCGACCGGTGCAGCTTCAGACGGTGAGGTGGAAGACTATGTCGTAACCCTCGTGAGTTCCTACTCTGCGGAGATTCACGGGGCGAAGTGGAACGACTTAGACGCGGACGGGGTGTGGGACGCGGGGGAACCGGCCCTGGCGGACTGGATCATCTACTTGGACGCCAACGGCAACGGTCAAGTCGACGTCGGTGAGCGCTGGGCGAGAACCGATGCGGACGGCACCTACCGTATCACCGACCTGGCGGCCGGCGATTACACGGTAGCCGAGGTCGTTGCGGACGGCTGGGTGCAGTCCTATCCGTCGTCGGGTGCGGTTCCCGGAACGCATCAGGTGTCCCTCAGTGAAGGGCAGATTGTCGAGGACGTTGATTTCGGCAACTGGCAGGCGGCGGAGGTCCACGGAGCGAAGTGGAATGATTTAGACGCGGACGGGGTGTGGGATGCGGGAGAACTGGGCCTGGCGGGCTGGACCATCTACCTCGATCAGAATGGCAACGGCGAACTCGACGCCGGCGAACCGAGCACCGAAACGTTGGCGGATGACCCGGCGACCACCGAGATCGACGAGACGGGGATGTACGCATTCATCGACCTGTTCCAGGGCGACTATATCGTGCGAGAGGTGCTTCAGGAAGGCTGGGATCAATCCTCTCCTGCTGGCGGTGCGTACGTCCTGACGCTGGCGCCTGGCGACATTCTGCTGGAGCAGGACTTCGGCAACTACCAGCTTGCCAGCATCAGCGGCCATATGTGGAACGATGCGGACGTGGACGGGGTCTGGGACGAGGGCGAGTTGCCACTTCCAGGCCAGACCATCTATGTCGACCTGGATAATGACGGCCAGTGGGACGATCCCGATGAGCCGTCTGCCGTGACTGCCAGCGATGGCAGCTACACGATCGGCGACGTGAAGCCCGGCGAGTACACGATTCGTGCGGTAATGGACTCTGGCTGGTTTTCGAGCTTGCCGATTGTGGGGGCGGGCGCTGAGTTCCGCGTCAACACGACCGCGGCCGGCGACCAGCAACGACCCACGATCGCTATGGCGCCCGACGGCAGCAGCGTGATCGCCTGGGAAGGTTTCATGGTGGACCATGACGAGATACTTCTGCAGCGATACGGCGCCGATGGCACGCCCGTGGGCGACGAGGTTCGGCACACGCCGTCGACGGGCACTCCTTACGAAACTCCCGCCATGGCGATGGACACGGAAGGCAACGTCAGTATTGCCTACCGGTACGGCGTGTCAAGTTACCAGTGGATTGCGGTCGGTCGCTACTGGGCTGACGGCACGGAGCGCGGCGGGCTTACGGCCACGAATGTGCGAGGGAGCTATTCGAGCCCGTCGGTGGCAGTCAGTCGAGACGGGAAGCTCGCTGCAGTGTGGCAGACCTACTCCAGTGAGGTCTATGCAAGGATTTGGGACGCCGACGACACCACCTTGGCCGGGCCTTTCCAAGTGGATGGCTCGGGCACAGGTGCCACGGTGGCGTGGGGTCGTGACGACCATTTCATCGTGGCGTGGAAGCATGGTGACGAGATCTACGCCCGCATCTACGAGTCGGACGGCACGCCTGTGGGCGACGCCTTCCGCGTGAACACGTACACCAGCGGAGTGCAAGCTTCACCCTCGATTGCCAGCGATGGGATCGGGAACTTCGTGGTCAGTTGGTACAGCCAGGACCAGGACGGTGAAGGGGGCGGTATTTTCGCTCGACTGTATCGTGCGGATGGGACTCCTGCTGGGGAGGAGTTCCAGGTCAACACGCACTGGGAGGGGACTCAAAGCGCCCCGTCGGTTTCGATGCAGCCGGACGGTCATTTCGTGATTGCGTGGCAGAGTCGATACCAGGACGGCGACGGATACGGCATCTACGCGCAGGCCTTCCGGCCGGACGGGGCACCCTTGGGTCGGGAGATGCAAGTCAATACGTACACCCTTGGCGATCAGTCTGATCCGAGCGTTACGGTGAGCATGTCGGAGGAGTACGGTCTGGGCGATTTCATCGTCACCTGGCAAAGCGACGATCAAGACGGCGACGGCACGGGGATTTATGCCAGGCGATTCTCGCCGGCAACTCCCTACTACGCCCTGGTGCTTGACTCCGGCGAGATGGCCCAAGATATCGACTTCGGCAGCTTCCAAGGTTTCCAGCCCGCGGAGATTCACGGGGCGAAGTGGAACGACTTAGACGCGGACGGGGTGTGGGACGCGGGGGAACCGGCCCTGGCGGACTGGATCATCTACTTGGACGCCAACGGCAACGGTCAAGTCGACGTCGGTGAGCGCTGGGCGAGAACCGATGCGGACGGCACCTACCGTATCACCGACCTGGCGGCCGGCGATTACACGGTAGCCGAGGTCGTTGCGGACGGCTGGGTGCAGTCCTATCCGTCGTCGGGTGCGGTTCCCGGAACGCATCAGGTGTCCCTCAGTGAAGGGCAGATTGTCGAGGACGTTGATTTCGGCAACTGGCAGGCGGCGGAGGTCCACGGAGCGAAGTGGAATGATTTAGACGCGGACGGGGTGTGGGATGCGGGAGAACTGGGCCTGGCGGGCTGGACCATCTACCTCGATCAGAATGGCAACGGCGAACTCGACGCCGGCGAACCGAGCACCGAAACGTTGGCGGATGACCCGGCGACCACCGAGATCGACGAGACGGGGATGTACGCATTCATCGACCTGTTCCAGGGCGACTATATCGTGCGAGAGGTGCTTCAGGAAGGCTGGGATCAATCCTCTCCTGCTGGCGGTGCGTACGTCCTGACGCTGGCGCCTGGCGACATTCTGCTGGAGCAGGACTTCGGCAACTACCAGCTTGCCAGCATCAGCGGCCATATGTGGAACGATGCGGACGTGGACGGGGTCTGGGACGAGGGCGAGTTGCCACTTCCAGGCCAGACCATCTATGTCGACCTGGATAATGACGGCCAGTGGGACGATCCCGATGAGCCGTCTGCCGTGACTGCCAGCGATGGCAGCTACACGATCGGCGACGTGAAGCCCGGCGAGTACACGATTCGTGCGGTAATGGACTCTGGCTGGTTTTCGAGCTTGCCGATTGTGGGGGCGGGCGCTGAGTTCCGCGTCAACACGACCGCGGCCGGCGACCAGCAACGACCCACGATCGCTATGGCGCCCGACGGCAGCAGCGTGATCGCCTGGGAAGGTTTCATGGTGGACCATGACGAGATACTTCTGCAGCGATACGGCGCCGATGGCACGCCCGTGGGCGACGAGGTTCGGCACACGCCGTCGACGGGCACTCCTTACGAAACTCCCGCCATGGCGATGGACACGGAAGGCAACGTCAGTATTGCCTACCGGTACGGCGTGTCAAGTTACCAGTGGATTGCGGTCGGTCGCTACTGGGCTGACGGCACGGAGCGCGGCGGGCTTACGGCCACGAATGTGCGAGGGAGCTATTCGAGCCCGTCGGTGGCAGTCAGTCGAGACGGGAAGCTCGCTGCAGTGTGGCAGACCTACTCCAGTGAGGTCTATGCAAGGATTTGGGACGCCGACGACACCACCTTGGCCGGGCCTTTCCAAGTGGATGGCTCGGGCACAGGTGCCACGGTGGCGTGGGGTCGTGACGACCATTTCATCGTGGCGTGGAAGCATGGTGACGAGATCTACGCCCGCATCTACGAGTCGGACGGCACGCCTGTGGGCGACGCCTTCCGCGTGAACACGTACACCAGCGGAGTGCAAGCTTCACCCTCGATTGCCAGCGATGGGATCGGGAACTTCGTGGTCAGTTGGTACAGCCAGGACCAGGACGGTGAAGGGGGCGGTATTTTCGCTCGACTGTATCGTGCGGATGGGACTCCTGCTGGGGAGGAGTTCCAGGTCAACACGCACTGGGAGGGGACTCAAAGCGCCCCGTCGGTTTCGATGCAGCCGGACGGTCATTTCGTGATTGCGTGGCAGAGTCGATACCAGGACGGCGACGGATACGGCATCTACGCGCAGGCCTTCCGGCCGGACGGGGCACCCTTGGGTCGGGAGATGCAAGTCAATACGTACACCCTTGGCGATCAGTCTGATCCGAGCGTTACGGTGAGCATGTCGGAGGAGTACGGTCTGGGCGATTTCATCGTCACCTGGCAAAGCGACGATCAAGACGGCGACGGCACGGGGATTTATGCCAGGCGATTCTCGCCGGCAACTCCCTACTACGCCCTGGTGCTTGACTCCGGCGAGATGGCCCAAGATATCGACTTCGGCAGCTTCCAGCGCGTCACGCTGTCAGGAATGTTGTTCGAGGACCTCAACAGCAATGGGGCCAAGGATGAGGGTGAGCCCGGCCTTGCGGACCGAACGATTGTGCTCGATCTCGATAGCAACGAATCTGTCAATATGACAACGCAGACTCTGGGCGACGGAACTTATTCCTTCAGTAATGTAGGCCCGGGCACACACCGTCTGCTTGCAGTGCAACAGACTGGCTGGATGCAGACAACGCCAGATCCAGCCGCCATTACGGTTGTGAGCGGTCAGGACGTCGCGGGGATCAACTTCGGGAACGTCGAAAATGTTCCACCTACGGATATCAGCCTCTCCTTGAATAGCCTCGCTGAGAACCAGCCGGCCGGCGCCCTGGTAGGGAGGCTTACCACGACGGACCTCACGGTTGGCGACAGCCATGTCTACGCTTTGGTCAATACGGCGAGCTACCCCGACAATGAGTTCTTCACAATTGATGCTTCCGGAAACCTGCTCACGACGACTTCCTTCGATTACGAAGCGAGGCCGTTTTGTTCGATCTGTGTACAGACCACCGACACGGGCGGACTGTCCTTCGAAAAGTCTTTTCACATCGCCGTAAGGGACCTAAACGAACGCCCAGTCCTGGATTTCGACGACTACGTTCCGATTGACTCCCACGGAGCGGGCCAGGACAGTCCTGGAGGGTACGCGGTGGAGGACGGCGGGGCAACGCTACAACTCACCGGCAACCACTGGAAGAAGATCGACTACTCTTACACGATCACGGCGAACACGATTCTGGAGTTCGACTTCTGGAGCTCGGTGCAGGGGGAGATTCAGGGGATCGGTTTCGATACGGACGATGTCGTCAGTTCGGAGACCGCTTTCCAACTCTATGGGACGCAGACGTGGGGCCTGCAGGACCACAACGACTACGTGGGCCCAGGCGTGAAGCATTACGTGATTCCGGTGGGGGAGTTCTTCACGGGTGACATGTCGCGTCTGGTGTTCGTGAACGACGATGATGCCGGCGACGCGGGGGTGAGCTACTTCAGCAACGTCAAGGTGTACGAAATGGACCTGGTCGTGCAGGTGCAGGACGAGCTGCAGGCCTACGCGCTGAAGGGCTACAGCGTACAGGACGAGCTGACCACAGACTCGTACGTCGGCGACGATTCCCGGTCGCTGCGGTTTGTGGGCAACGCATGGAAGAAGGTGGAGTTGAGCTACACGGTGACCGCGGCCACGATTTTGGAGTTTGACTACCAGAGTAGCACGGAGGGCGAAATTCAGGGGATCGGGTTCGATACGGACGAGTCGCTCAGCCCAGGGACGTTCTTCCAGTTGTACGGGACGCAAACGTGGGGGCTGCAGGCGTATCGGGATTACGCGGGTTCGCCGGGAGCGGTGAAGCACTACGTGATATCGGTGGGCGAGTTTTTCACGGGCAGCATGACTCGGTTGGTGTTTGGCGGCGACGACGATGCCGCGGCGTCGGCGGAGAACGTGTTCAGCAACCTGCGGGTGTACGAGCCAGAACTGAACGTGGAGGTACGTGGGACAATGCAGCCGTTGGTGGTCACTGGCTACAGCGTGCAGGACGTACAAACAAAGGGATTGTCGACGAGCGATGATTTTCAGTCACTGCGGTTTATAGGGAACACCTGGAAGAAGGTCGAGTTGGGTGACGCGTACACCGTGACGGCGAATACGATACTGGAGTTTGACTTCCAATCGAGCGATCAAGGTGAGATCCAAGGCATTGGTTTCGACAATGACGCGATCCTCAGTCCGGAGTGGTTCTTCCAGGTCTATGGGACGCAGACATGGGGCTTGCAAGCGAATCGGGATTATGCTTCCGCCGCCGGATCGGTGAAGCACTACGTGATTCCGATAGGGAACTTCTTCCAGGGCCCGATGTCATACCTGATCCTCGCGGCCGACGACGATGCCAGCGCTGCGGCAGAGGTCGTCTTTAGCAACCTGCGAATCTACGAGCCGAAGCTGGAAGTGGAGGTGCAGGGGGTGGTCGAGTCGTACTTGGTCAACGGTTATGGTGACCAGGACGTGCTCACGCGAGAGCTGTCGTTTGGGGACCCGGCGCCCGGGAACGATGGCTTCGAGTCGCTCCAGTTTGAGGGCAACACCTGGAAGAAGGTTGTCTTGGACTCCACCTACACGGTCACCGCGAACACGATCTTGGAGTTCGACTACCGAAGCAGCGTCCAGGGCGAGATCCAGGGGATCGGTTTCGACAATGATTCGACTATTAGCGAGGAGTGGTTCTTCCAACTTTACGGCATGCAGACCTGGGGCCTGCAGGCGTACCGCAACTACGCCGCGTCGGCGGGCGAGACGATGCACTACGCGATCCCGGTGGGAGAGTTCTTTAGCGGCGCGATGTCCTATCTGATCTTCGCTGGCGACGACGACGCGCATGCCTTAGCAGAGAATTGGTTCAGCAATATCCGCCTGTACGAGGGAGAGAGTGAAACGCCCCTGATGGCAAGTGCTGGGTTGTCAGCGGACCAAACGAGCCTTGCGAATGAGAACACGACTCTTGAGAGTCGTCTTGCCGGCGACCAAGTCTTGCCGAGCGGCCAGTCGGCGGTCTCGATAGATCCGCTCCTGCTGGACAGCCTGCTGAGTCGAGACAGCAGGACGTCGCTCAAGTCGATGGCCGCGCGCCGCACGCTTGGCCCGTGGGAAGTGGAACCGACAGAACCGGAATCGTCCGCTCGATCGGCGGTCGGTGTCCCGGGGGACTCCGGAAATCGGTTCCCGGATGGGGAACTCTGGAAGTGGTTCGGACCAAAAGTCCAACAGCAGATGCAAGACCGTGCGTTGGCCGAGTTGTTCGATTCATCCAGCCACCCAGAGCAGGACGACGACCCATTGCCGAATTCTGGCGCGATTGGTCACGAACGACTGGCAGAACTACTTCCGAAGTGGGAGCGAAAGCGGTAAGCCGTCGACGGCACCGCCGGCTGCACCTCGCCAGCAATGCACGCACAAATGCCGTGTTGGCCTGCTCCCCCAGGACCGCCCAAGCCCTCGCCCTGACGATGGAAGTGCACACGCATGTGGCGATCCAAGATCAGGTATCCGTACCGAACGCTGCCGCAACGTCTATGCCCGTGCCATCCGGACTACCGACCCTGGGGTTGGTCGTTGTTGTGATCCACGCTGGCGTTTTCGCACTTCGCGCGGAGGAGACGCCGACCACGCGACCGGACTCTCGCCCCGTGCCATAAGACGACGATGGGCAACTACGGCAGCGACTACGTGCGGATGGGCGACCTCGACGGCGATGGCATGCTCGGAGTTCTCTGTATCCAAGCCTATGCCCCGCGCGATCCGCCGGGCTACTCCCTCAACCCCTCCGCGATCGCCTGAAATTGCTCCAATGCCGTCTGCAGATCGTCGGCGATCTCCTGGGCCAACACGTCGGGATCGGGCAAGTCCTCAGAGTCCTCCAGGCTCTTGTCTCTGAGCCAAAAGATGTCCAGGTTCACCTTGTCCCGCTTGATCAGCTCCTTGTAATCGAACGACCGCCAGCGGCCCTCCGGGTTCTTTTCACTCCATGTTTGACGACGGCGATGACGGTTCTCTGGGTTATAGCACTTCACAAACTCGTCCAAATCCGATCGTTCGAGCGAGTTCGTCTTCAACGTGAAGTGCATGTTCGTCCGCAGGTCATACACCCAAAGCGTCTTTGTCCACGCCTTCTCTTGGGCCGGCTTGGCGTCGAAGAACAACACGTTCGCCTTCACGCCCTGGGCGTAGAAGATGCCCGTTGGCAGCCTCAGCAGGGTGTGAACCTCGAACTGTTGCAGCAGGTTGCGGCGGACCGTTTCGCCCGCCCCGCCCTCGAATAGCACGTTGTCGGGCACGACGATCGCACAACGCCCGTTGATCGCCAACAGTGTCTTGACGTGCTGTAGGAAGTTCAACTGCTTGTTCTTCGTGGTCGTCCAGAAATCCTGCCGTTCGTAGCTGTGTTCTTCCTTTTCCAGATCGCCTTCCTCATTCACAATGGCGATGCTGCTCTTCTTGCCGAACGGCGGATTGGTCAGGACCAGGCTGAATCGGTCACCGGGATCGCTCGCCAAGCTATCGACGCCGGAATGGATCGGGCAGGGATCGGCGTCGATGCCGTGCAGGTAGAGGTTCATAATGCACAGCCGGGCGGTGTTGGGGACCAGTTCCCAGCCGTGGACGAAACGTTTCCGCAGATGCTTCTTCTGGTCGGGGTCCAGCTCACGGCCGTGATGCTCGGCGACGTATTCATGGGCAGAGATCAAGAACCCGCCCGTACCGCACGCAGGGTCGCACACGGTGTCGTCGGGCGTTGGTCGTACGCAATCGACAATCCCCTTGATCAGTTCCCGCGGTGTGAAGTACTGCCCCGCTCCCTTGGGCGATTCGGCCGCGCTCTTCGCCAGCAGCCCCTCGTAAATGTCGCCTTTCACGTCGGCCTCCAGCGACGTCCACTGTTCGGTGTCGATCAGATCGACGATCAGCCGCTTCAGAGTAGCCGCGTTTTGGATCTCGGGCCGCGCCTTCTTAAAAATCTCGCCCAACATCCCTGGCTTCTTGCCGAGTTCTTCCAGGATGTGGCGATAGTGGGTTTCCAGCTCGTCCCCATCGGCCTTCAGCAAGCTCGGCCACCCCAGCGATGGCGGAACGATCGCCTTCCGATTGTGCGGCGCCCTGGTCAACTCGTCGGCCATCTTCAGAAACAGCAGAAACGTAATCTGCTCCGTGTAGCCCATGTACGAAAGCCCATCGTCCCGCAATACATGGGCGAAGTTCCAGGCCTTATTGACGATATTCTGGGTGGCGGTGCTCATGTGGTTGCTTCCTTTCGGCGAGCAGCCGAGGGCAACCAACGATGGCGTGCTTCGAGCTACCGCCCAAATCCTCTATTGCGGTTGAAGTCCTGTTCTGGCGTCAAGCTGACGTCACCGAAATCAGCTTCTTGCTTGAAAGCTCGTCAACCGTTTCGACAATCGTCGAATCCAGGAAGTGTGGCTTGATCCCCTTGACTCTGCGGCAGAGTTCCGCCTTCTGTGGAATCTGATTCTTCCGATGCATTTCCCGCTCGGCAAATACGATGGTGGAGATCAATTCGAGCCGAGAAGCCGATTCGCGCCCAAACTCATCAAGCACCCACGTGATGTCTGCCTGGCGCTGGACCATTTGATCGGCTACTTGGCCGCACAGCGAGTCGCAGCCCTTCTCGCTCGGCGAATACTCGTAACCGAAACCTGACGGATAGTTCACGATCTGCGACTTAATGGCCTTGAGGGTTTCGGCCTGCGACAGATCACTCAAAACGGCACTGTCGTAGGGACCATAGTTGTACAGCTCAAAATGGTAGCCCAAGGGTACCTGTCGCACCGTTTGGAGTAGATAGGCGTACTTCATCAAGGCGGTTCGCCCTGGTTTCTGCGGAGCCTGCTTCACGAGGGTCGAGAGAACTGCAAGACGCAACCGCCAATCTTGGTCGAGATTCATCGCCGTTTCACCTCCATGTCTTTCACCAGCTTCAGTGCCTCAGCCTTGTCCTCGGGTGCGCAGTACGCCATTCTCTTGCGAATGGGTCTTAATCCGGTAATCACCGAGGAGAGCTTGGACAACGGAACGACCTGACCTGCCGCCGTGTCACTCCGAATCGGAATGTCCGTTTCGTCCACTTTATACCAGGATTTCTCCGCTGGGACTATAGCCTTGATCTTTTCTCCCAGCCTATCGCAGATTCGCTCAAAACGAGCCAGGTTCTTAGCACTTGGGGTCTCCGGCGTGTGATAGACTTCCCGGTAGTGCTTCCTTGTGCAAAGACGCTGGCCATGTTCGCCGCCATCCCCGCTCGCCAAATTGCCCAAGACCCTCCAGTCATCCCAGTTGACAAACCCATCCAGATCAGCACCCTCCGGCCTTGGAAACACCCCGCTGGGTAGCATCTCTGCCAGGGCGTGCTGAAGATGATGATCGTATGCCACACGGGTCTTGTGAAAGTAGACCTGGGTAAACATGAGATAGCGTGCGAGCAACAAGGCCTCGGCGGCGTGCAGCCCTCCTTCTGCCACTCCCAAACGACAGCTCCCGTCTTCGTCTGGCTGGACGAGTAACAGACAGCCCATCAGTCGTCGCCAGTCAAAGCGTCCATACTCGACGCCCGCATGAAGCGAGTCTCGAAGCAGGTAGTCGATCCTGTCGGCGTCCATCTGTCCGGTGATGATATCTCGCCACACGAGCGACCGTCCCGACTCCGTGGAGCCTTCGAGAAGATTCGCAATCTCGTCGGCTCGAATCTTATAGTTATCGTTGAGTGGGTGATTCTCAATAGCGTCTCGAAGCTTCTCCCGAATAATGGCGGCCGAGTAATCCTCGTGCTTGTACCGGCGACCGCCTTCTTCTGGCCGCTCCGGAAACAACTCTTCACCGGCGTGCGAGAAGGGCGAGTGCCCCAGGTCATGCAAGAGAGCCGTGAGCCGAACGAGAATACGATCTCGCTCCAAACCCGCACCGTCAAACTTCATTTCACGTTCCAGCAGAGTACGGCTGCTATTAACGATTCCTTCGTACATTGCCGTAGCAACGTGCATTACCCCCAGAGAATGCTCAAAGCGGGTGTGCATGGCTCCGAGATAGACTTGATCGGTCCATCCAAGCTGACGAATCCTCCGGAGTCTTTGGTAGACCGGCTGCGAGATGATCTCTCGCTCCCAATCCGTCAGCGTGACAAAGCCGTGAACTGGACAACGAAACTCATACTTGCGTTGATGCTGTGGCTGCATAAGCATTCACCCCTTTACGCATTCCTTTTCCGAGAAGAGGCTCGGTGATTGGCACAGGTACAACAACTTCCAAGACGTTCTAGCAGCACGCTTGCCGGTTCATCGTTGGGGTCTTGCGGGACGAGTTTGCCCTCGAAGGCCCGTTTGAGGATGCTTTGGCGAAGGCGGGAGGAGCGTTTTAGGGCTGCTTCGATTCGGGATTCAGATGCTTGGGCGACGGATAAATACCCTTCGACTTCAGCAATGATCTGCGACTGTTCGTTGAGAGGAGCAAACGGAATGCATGCAACCCTGACATCTTCAAGGTTCAACGTCTTTCGGGCAACTTCGTGTGCCGCAAGTGTTAGTCTAGACCGCATCCCATCTTCTCGAAGGACGATCTCGACGTAATGAGGTGAGATCAGAGAAGACACTGCGATAACCGCGACGGCACGGGCCGTATTGGCTCCGCGTACGCACTCCGGTGCAACCGCAGTTCGGCCAATTGTGCCGACTATTGTCAAGAGGATTTCGCCGCCCTTAAGAACTGTTCTCCCATAACGCTCTGAAATTGCAGGGCTGATTCGCTTCAATTGATCGACAGCAACTACACCCTCCGCAACATCACATACTCTCACCAGCGGAATCCCGTCAGCCAAATCTTCACCAGGCTGAAGCACACCGTATGACATCGGCCTCTCGGCGAGATTAACTTGTTCAAGACTTGCCCAGCACCATCCCTGTGGCAATGTTGGCAGTTTGGTTACATCGGGATGGGCAGGTTCTTTGTACTTGGCTTTCCAGTTCGCCGGGGGCTTTTTGCCGGCCTTGGCGTAGGTGGCGAGTTGGCCCTCCTCCCATCTGCGGCGGCGTTCTTCCACGATGCGGTCGAGCAGTTGCGATGCGGTTTCCGTGGGCGGGTGTTCGGCTCGCCACTCGGCGGTGAGCCGGCCTTCGACGGCGGCTTTCAGCACGGCGGCCCGATAACGCTTCAAGTTGGCCTTCGCCCGCCGTAACGCCGCCACCCCCGCATCCAGATCGGAAAACAACTCCTCAATCCTCGCAACAATCCGGCGCTGCTCGTTGAGCGGGGCAAGTGGAATGTGGGTCGCCCGAACGTCTTCCAGGTTTAACGTTTTGCGGGCGACCTCATGTGCTGCTTGCGTCAGGCGCACTCGCACCCGTGAGTCACGCAATGCCAATTCGACATAATGTGGATTGATTGGCTCTCGAATCGGAATGACGGCAACTGCACGAGCGGTGTTGGCCCCCTTGAGAGATTCTGGGGCAACGGCGGTACGTCCGATAGTTCCGACAATGGTAAGCAACACCTCGCCGCCACGTAGAATCGTGCGTTTGTATCGTTCGGATATGGCCGGATCAATGCGCTTTAGCTGAGTAACGGCGACCCTGCCTTCCGCCACATCGCAAACCCTCACGAATGGAATGCCGTGCTCCAAGTCTTCGCCGGGTTGTAGAACGCCATAAGCACAGGTCCGACCTGGCGGGTTGAGCTGTTCAATGGCAGCAAAGCACCATCCCTGCGGCAGCGGCGGTAGGCCACTGACATCAAGCTCGGCAGATTCCTTCTTGCCATTTCGGCTCATGCCGCCAGCCCTTCATTCAACTCCTCAAGGATGCCGTTCAACGATTCGCCGAACAACTCATACGCCCGCCCCAGGCCACCCATCTGATTGACCGGCAACTCGTCGAAGTTGTCCTGCTCGATGTGCAGGCTGTTGGCGATGTGGTCTTTGATGGCGTCGAGCCAGCGGCGTTGCTCCGGGGTGAACTGGGTGCCAATCTGGGCCTGACGGGCAAGCCACGCCTGATAACGTTCTTCGACCGTCAGACCGACCGGCACCAACGGCAGACTGGGGTCGAGGGCATGCCGGACCAGGGCAACCACGTCGACCAGTTGTCGGCCGCCGTGCCCCTTCACCCTCTCCGGCTCCACGGCCTCGTAGGCCTGCCAAAGTCGCTCCAGCGGTGCGGCGACGGGCGGACGCCGAAGGGCCTCGGCCAGTTCCTTCACTTGCCCAAAACGCAGGCCCGCCCGATACGGACGACTGTAGAGAATCCGGAGGGCCTCGATCTCGTCCTTATGGTCGTCGAGGAACTGGCGGAAGTTGGTCAGGATGGTTTGGGCCTTCTGTTTCGCCGCTTCGCTATGCCCCGCCGAAAGCAGCACGTCCTGCGTCACCTCGTCGATGACCTGCAACGAGTCGACAGCCTCCAGGATCGCCTTCCGCAAGCTCGGACTGTGAAACGGCTTCAACGCCGCCTGCATGGCCCGTTGCTCGACCTGCTCGTACTGTTCCTCTGTCGGCTCCTCGTCGGCAAGCAAATGGAACTGCTCGGCCGCCCGCTGTGTGTTGGCATCCGGGTCGATGGCTTCCAGCAGTCTACCACTGAGGGCCGCAAGGTCTTGCCCCTCGGCCTGCTTGGCGATCTGCTGGCGTTGCCGATCGCCGATCTGCCGGTCGAGCCGAGTCAGGCGGGCAGCCAAGGTCGAACAAAGGTCGTCGCCGGCCGCACCCGCCGCCACCAGGTTCAAAATCTTCACCAACGGCACCGACGGCTTGCGATCCAGTGGCTTCGACGTGGTCTTATCGCTTTCGCAAACGCCCACCGCATCGACGATCACATAATGCGTCTTCTGCTTGGCATCGGGCGTGACACCCTGCAAATCGTCGGACTTGATGACCCGGCACCCACGGCCCTTCATCTGCTCGAAATACGATGCCGAGTTGATGTTCCGCATGAACAGCAGACATTCCAACGGTTTCACGTCGGTGCCCGTGGCGATCATGTCGACCGTCACGGCGATCCGTGGGTTGTAGGAGTTGCGAAACTCGTTCAGCAAATCGTCGGGCTTCTTGCCGGTCGTTTTGGAAGTGATCTTCTGGCAGAAGTCGTTCCCCCGCCCAAACTCCTCCCGAATGATCTTGACGATATCGTCGGCATGCAGATCGGTCTTGGAGAACACCAGGGTCTTGGGAACCTCCGTGCGGCCCGGAAAGATCTCGGTGAACAGCCGGTCACGGAATGTGCGAACCACCAACCGGATTTGATCCAGCGCCACCACGTCCCGGTCGAGATCGCCAGGCACGTACACCAGATCGTTGTCGAGTTCCTTCAGCTTCTTCTTCCGCGTGCGTCGATCTCGATGGGGAACGAACTGGCCCGGCTCCTTCGAAAGCACGGCCCCGTTCTTGGTCACGCTCGTCTCGATCCGGTACACGTCGTAGCCAACATTGACGCCATCGACCACCGCTTTCTCGTGGCCATAGTCCTGCACCAGGTTGCCATGGAAGAAGCCAATCGTTTGGGCCGTAGGCGTGGCAGTCAGTCCGATCAAAAAGGCATCGAAGTACTCCAGCACCTGACGCCAGATGTTGTAGATCGACCGATGGCACTCGTCGATGATGATGAAATCGAACGTCTCGGGAGGGACCTTGGGATTGTACACCACCGGCAAGGACTCTCTGGCCAGCGAGGTCGCCGCCTCAAACATCGAGGTTTCTTCGTTCTCCTCCTTGAACTCCTCTTCGCCTTTCAGGATGGAATAGAGTCGTTGAATCGTCGTGATGCAAACCTTGGCGGCCGGCTCAAGTGTATTGCGACGGAGGTGCTGGATCGGGAATTCGTTGGTGAACTTGTCGTTGTTGTACGGGCTGATGTATTGCTGGAACTCGTTCTTGGCCTGCGTACCCAACGTATTGCGGTCGACAAGGAACAGGATCCGCTTCGCTCTGCCGAACCTGATGAGCCGATAACTGGCGGTCACCGCCACAAAGGTCTTGCCGCTGCCCGTGGCCATCTGAATCAAGGCCCTTGGCCGATTCGCTGCGAGCGATTCCTCCAAGTTATGGATCGCCTCGATCTGTACGTTCCAAAGGCCATCGGTGACAAGCTCGGGCAACCGCCGCAGATTGGCTCGGAGTTGGCTATCGAGTGTTGCCCACCGAATCAACTCTTCCGGACGATGGAAGGTGAAAACCTCTCGACTGCGGGCGTCCGGATCGAGCGTGTTGGTAAAGCGGGTCTCTATGCCGGTGGATTCGTAGGCGAAGGGAAGCGGCAGATGGTAATGAGGCAGGCCCTTGGGAAGCCCTGTTGCGTACTTGGCCGACTGCAACTCGACGCCGGTGAGCGTGTGGTTTTCAGGCTTGGCTTCGACGACGCCGATGACCTTGCCATCGGCATAAAGCAGGTAGTCGGCATCGCCGGTGGAGAGCGGGAACTCACGGACGGCAACGCCTAACCCCGCCGAGATGTTCATCTGGCGGTAGTCTTGCACGCTCCAGCCACACGCCTCAAGCTGCTGGTCGATGAGTCTCCGAGCTTTTTCTTCTGGTGTCATGACGACGGGTCCCGGGCCAACCCGTGCTTGCCCAATTGCTTATGGACGTGGCGAGGAGCAGACGGGCACCGCCAGTGTACCCCCGCCTAGGGAGTTATTGCAACCCCCTTGGTACAGAAACGATTGTGTGATAGTAAGTTCTGCAGGTCAGGCGAGGGCACAGCCCCCTCCCTGCGGCCGTCAGTCCAGAAGATGCATCGACACCCTCGTAAAAGAGAGTGGTAAAGCTGACTATACGGTCGCTGGAAGCGGGCCGCACAAGCGAAATCGCCCGATGTTCGAGGGTTTCGGGAAGGGTGTGGCTGGGCACACATCGACATCGAAGCATAACTCGCGGCCGTGTGTGTTACGATGCCATGCATTAGCAATACCACTGCAGTGCAGACTAAGCCGCGGACAGGCGCATCGCTGGCCGGCTGGCGGATCCTGTTCGTCTGTCCGACCACGAAGAAACGGCGGACGATCCGTACCGGCAAGTGCGCCAAGAAGAACGCGGAGACCGATCTGAACATGATCGAGCGGCTGATTGAGGCCCGGCAACACGGCTCGCCGCTCAACGGCCAGACGGTCGAATGGCTGAAGGGGATTAGAGCGCATTCGGCGTAACCGTAGCGTGTATTTCGCTTTCCCCAACCGTAGAAACACGCCGCCACGAACGCTACAGTCAAGTGCGACACGCACCAGCCCAACATTGCGGGGCCGACTGGCCAAGGCCGGCTTGGCCGAGCCGGACATGACCACGTTCCTGGGACCGTTCCTCGACGAGTACTTTGAGCATCACCGGCGGCGGGGGGATGTGGAGGCCTCGACGATCGCGACTTGGGAGCACACGCAGCGAAACCTGGTCGAGTTCTTCGGCCAGGACAAGGATATCCGCACAATCGCCCCAAAGGATGCCGACGACTGGGCCGCATGGCTCAAGACTGACCAGAAGTTGGCGGAGAACACGATTCGCAAGCGGTCACAATTCGCCAAGCGGTTCATCTCGGTCGCGGTCAAGCGAAAGCTGGTCGCCGAAAATCCGTTCGCCTTCTTGGTTGGCTCGGTGGTCTCGGTCCCCGAACGGAAGTTCTTCATTCCGCGGGAAACGGTCGACGCCTTGCTCGATCAATGCCACGGACCTGAGTACCGGCTGCTGCTGGTCTTTGCCCGCTACATGGGCGTCCGGGTGCCGTCCGAAATTCACCCGCTCAGATGGACGGATGTGAATTGGGAGGGGCAGCGAATCGTCATTTCCAGCCCGAAGACGAAGCGGCATCGCGGGGGCGACAAACGGGTCTGCCCGATCTTCCCCGAGGTGCTCCCATTTCTTCAGGCGGCCTGGGACGCGGCACCCGAGGGGGCAGAGTGGGTCTTCCCGTCGATCCGCAGCGGAGAGAAGAACCTGAGGACCTGGCTGGAGAAGGCGATCGTCCGGGCCGGCTTCACGCCCTGGCCTCGCCTCTGGCAGAATTTCCGAGCGACCCGGGCCACGGAGCTTGCCGACAAGTACCCCTCTCACGTAGCAGCCGCGTGGCTTGGCCACACTGAGCGAATTGCAGACGGGCACTATCGGCAGGTGACCACCGAGCATTACAGCCGAGCGGCCCAAGAGGCAACCGCAGCTATGCCGAAGCCGGGTGCCGAAAAACTGGCACAGAATCCGGCACACTCACCGCTCATTTCGGCTCATCAGGGTTCATCACGAAATGAAGAAAGCCCCGCAAACGCAAGGGTCTACGAGGCTTTGACTTGCGGTGGATACCCACCTAGCGAGGGCGACGGGACTCGAACCCGCAACCACTGGATCGACAGTCCAGTACTCTAACCAATTGAGCTACGCCCCCAGTGCGTCGCAAAACACCGAATTATACCGCTGCCGAGCCGCTTCGCAAGGTCGTCCAGCCCAGGAAAACGCGCCCATGCCCGTCCCACCTAGAATAGTGGTAGACGGCTAATCCTGCCTCACCCGATTTTCCCCCTGGCTCGCAAACTTGTGACGTAGACTTCGATAAGGTGGCAGCATTTTGCACCCTTATGGGGAGAGACCGATGCTCACCTACGTGAACCGCCTACTCGACAAACTGCTGCACTATACGAATCACATGTCGCCAGGCGAGTGGTTCCTGGTCCTGGCCGTCGTCGTCGTCCTTGGTTTGGTTTGTCTGCGAGGGTTTGGCTCGCGAACGTCCTATTAGAGCGCATTCGGTGTGTGGGTGGCGTGTGTTCCACTTTCGAAACTGCAGAAACACGCCGCCACGAACGCTACAGTTGAGTGCGACACGCACTAGCCTTCTAGCTTGGTTCGAGATCGACTTGTGGACTGCTCGCATCTTCTGCTCAGCATGATTGACCTGTGGAACATCTCGGTGCCCGCCCCCGTCGCACTGGCGGTCGTGGCTACGCTGGGCTACGTGATGGGCCGCCGTAAACACACCCCCGACAATGATGCGGTCACCCGGTCGCGCCGTGAACTCCGCCGCGCCCGGGCTGTCGCTCGCGAATTGGAGAAGATCGCCTGGATGGTGCGCCGCAACCTGGCTCGCCACCACACGAATCTCACCCGGTTCAAGCAGCGGGTCGACAATCTCAGCAGCCAGCAGGAAGAGGCCGCCTGGAAGGATCTATGCCGCGAAGCCGCCGAAATGCTCACCCCCACCTTGCGCCTCGCCACGCAGATCGCCAACGCCTACGACCAAATCCGCCAGCAAAGCAATCAACTCATGTCGTTCACCGAGGTCCGAACCGACCCGCTCACCGGCATCAGCAACCGCCGAGCGCTGGAAGAAGCGCTCGGCTCTCAGTTCGCCCTGATGTGCCGCTACAAGATCCTCTTCTCCGTGGCCATCTTCGATATCGACCACTTCAAGCGAGTCAACGACGAGATGGGCCACCTCCAGGGTGACCAGATCCTCCAGAAAGTCGCCCGCCTCTTGGACGAATCCGTTCGCGAAACCGACGTTCTGGCACGCTACGGTGGCGAGGAATTCGTCATCATCATGCCGCAAACAAGCCTCGACGGTGCCTGCATCTTCGCCGAACGGCTCCGGCAGAAGATGGCCGACGAAATGGAGATCACCATCAGCGGTGGCGTGACCGAAGCCCTCGACGGCGACACGCCCAACTCCCTCATGACCCGCGCGGACACCGCCCTCTACAGTGCCAAGGCCGCCGGCCGCAACTGCGTCTACCGGCACACGGGCGACAAGATCGAATCGGTCGCCGAGGTCCTTCCCGACGAGATCGAGGTCGGCTGAACGCCCTCGCAGAAACGCATTTCGCGCCCGCGTAGCCTGCAGATCCGTTTCCACAAGCGTGGAAACACATCACCGCCGCCGCACCCCGCGCCACACCTCTTTCCACGAGACCAATCCCGCCGGCAACTGCCGCGCGTACGCGCGCAAGAACCGGCACCACGCCGTCCGCGGCACCGGGCCGTCGGCCTCCACGCTCGTAGCCAGCCGCGCCAGTTCGGCCACAGCTCCGGCTGGTGGCATGTGCGCCGCCATGCGCAGCCGCCCCGCGCCGATCACGTACGTCTTCACCCGGGCTACCTCCTCGACCACGAGCACATTCGTGCCACCGAGATCACGGTGCACCATTCCCCAGGCGTGCATCCTTCCCACCAACTCTCCCAAGCTCACCGCACACTGCCCGATCCTCCGCATCCGCTCCGCCGATTCGCGCCGGGCGAGCCGCTCGCCGTAGTCGTGCAGGTTTTCGGCCCCCTCGATCCTTGCCGTCGCCAGATACACCCTTTGCTCCGACCAACGGTGCCGCGGCATGCAGATCGCCAGGGGGCGCGGCGTGGCGATCTTCCGTTCGAACAACGCTTGGCCGAAGTACCAATCGCGCACGGCCCGATTCCGGCGAAACAGCGCCTTCCACCGACTCGGCTCTTCGTACCGCGTATAGAGAACGGACGTTTCGCCCTGCGAACTCTCCAGCCTCGCCTCCACCGTCACGCGCTTACGGCCGAGCCGAATAGGCCGATCCAGATTCTCCCGCAACAGCCGCTCCGGATCTCCGGCCAACTCCCGAAGAACCGGCTCGGGAATGTCGCGCACTCCGTGCACGCGCACCGACCGACAGCCAATGACCTGGTAATTGCGGTTCGTCCGCATCGATCGCTTGTCGCGGTCGTGGTGGTTCCGCCACGCGTGTTGGCGAGCCGCCGTTTCGAGCTGCGCGATGGCCGTGCGCCGCTCAGGCGGACGCAGTTCCGGTCGCCCGGCCAGATACGTGTGCCAAAAATGGAGTCGCTCCGTACGCGTGGTCGACGACCACCAGTCTGCCGAAAGCATCGCCAGGCTGGCCCGGCTCGCGCGCCACGACAGCGGACCCGACAACCCAACCCCTGGAACATCGATCAACCGAAATGCAAAAGCCGCTTCGCCACCTGCCGCCTCATTGTGCCCATGGTCGCTCACCAGCACATTGCCCGCGTGGAAGTCGTTGTGGCGGATCCCCGCGCGGTGTACCGCCGCCACGAACTGCGCGAAACCGTTAAGAAAACGCCGGCGACTCGCGCCCCCATCCTGCGTCCCATCGCCCGACAACTGCTCGGTGGCATATTGATGTACCGTCCACGACGGCTCCACCGCCTCCGTCACCAGAAAGCTCTCCCGCACGGCCAGCCCATCATGCACGTCCGCCCATGCCACCGGGCGCACCGTCGCGACTCCGCGCCCGGCGATAGCAACCGTCCGCTCCCATTCCCGCCGGGCGGCGCTGGCCCGTATCAGTTCCCCGACCGCTCTCCAGAAGCCCGAGGGTCGATCATGCTTCACGTAGCAAGCCCGCCCGTCCAGGGCCACGCGGTACACCGTGCGATGACTCCCGTGCTTAACCACCTGGACCCGCCCCTCCGCCTGCCACGCCTCCAGACGCAGTCCCTCAGGCCCCAGCAGTACTCCCTCCCAGTCCGGCAGCACATGCCAGCACGTCTTTCCGATGGTGCGCCGGACCCAATCAGCCACAAAATGCCCCCACTCCGAGTGGTGAATCGCACAGATACCGCGGTCCTCCGGCGGGCGCTCCCCCGCCGCGAGTCCCCAATACACTGAACGCCCGGCAGTGTGCCACGTCGCCCGCCCGCCGGGCAAGCCCAGTTGTTTCCCCGCACCCGATCGCTAGCATCGCTCTCGGTGCCCCCCTTTGCTGGACGGCGGCCGTTGGCTCAGGGTATCATCCACCAGTTGCTGCCGGCACTGGCCACTGGCCAGCCCGCAATGCACGCTCACCGATTTCCTGCCAACCCAACGAGGTCATTCCCGTGCGAGCAAAATCCATGGTCGGTCCGGCCCTCCTTGTCGCCTTCTGCTCCGTTGCCCTGACGGCCGCCGACTGGACCCGCTTCCGTGGCCCCGACGGGGCCGGCATCTCCGACGACAAAGGCGTCGTCACCCAATGGACCGACGACCAGAACATCCTCTGGAAGACGGCCCTGCCCGGCGCCGGCTCGTCCAGCCCCATCACGCTCGGCGACAAAATCTTCGTCACCTGCTACAGCGGCTATGGCCTCGACGAGGAGGCACCCGGCAAACAGTCCAATCTCAAGCATCACCTCCTCTGCCTAAGCCGCGATGGCAAGATCCTCTGGGATCAGGCCACCAAGGCCGCATTGCCCGAGCAGGATTTCCAGGGCTTCGTCGCGCTCCACGGCTACGCGTCGTCCACGCCGACTACCGACGGCCAATCGGTCTTCGCGTTCTTCGGCCGCTCCGGCGTGTTTGCCTATTCTCTCGATGGCAAGCCGCTCTGGCACACCCTCGTTGGCGACAAAGTCCACAATTGGGGCTCCGGCGCGTCGCCGATCGTTCACGGCAACCTCCTCATCGTCAATGCCAGCGTGCAAAGCCAGTCGGTCATCGCGCTCGACAAACGCACCGGCAAAGAGGTCTGGCGCGTCGACGACGTCCGCGACTCCTGGAGCACGCCGCTGATCCTACAGTCTCCCAAGGGTCGAAGCGAACTGGTCATCAACATGCGATCCCGCGTGTTGGCCGTCGATCCCGAAACCGGCAAAGACCTCTGGTCCTGCACGGGCATCCAGTCCTACGTCTGCCCCTCGGTCATTGCCCACGACGGCATCGCCTACATATCCGGAGGCCGCCCGCCCATGTCGCTGGCCGTCCGCACCGGTGGCCAAGGCGACGTCACAAAAACCAACATCCTCTGGACTCGCAAGAAGACAACCCTCGTCGGCAC
The DNA here is from genome assembly GCA_963674835.2 of Thermoguttaceae bacterium. Lineage (GTDB taxonomy): Bacteria > Planctomycetota > Planctomycetia > Pirellulales > Thermoguttaceae. The sequence goes on along the minus strand of CAXXKC010000003.1, from coordinate 2,088,417 downwards.
CCCGGTGCTCTACGATGGCTACCTCTACTGGATCGCCCGCGAGGGGATCGCCGCCTGCGCCAACGCCGCCACCGGCGAAATCGTCTACGAAGAGCGGCTCGGACTGTCCGGTCCCGGCGACAAAGTCTACGCTTCGCTCGTGCTCGCCGACGGCAAGCTCTACGGTGTTTCCCGTCACGATGGCACGGTCGTGCTTGCAGTCGGGCCGAAGTTCCAGCGGCTGGCCCACAATCGACTCAACGACCCGACCACCTTCGACGCCACGCCCGTCGTCTCCAACGGCGACCTCCTCCTCCGCTCCAACCACTTCCTCTACTGCATCGGCAAGCGTTGACACAACTGCCGCCTAACCGTACGTTAACGGTTTGGTAGACGCTTCGTCCGTGCTCCGCGGGAGGGACCGACCCACCATGCCCTTGTTCGAAATCGAGACGCATTCCCACATTATCATCACCTGGGCCGACGACGAGCAGGCCGCCCGACTCGTCGTTCAGGCGAATTATCCCCAAGAAGAGCCGGTCCGCGTAACCCGCCGACCTCGCGATACCTGGGTTATCTCCAAGGCCGCGCTCGGCCTGACCGGTGGGTTGGATCCCTGCTTCACCGCCCGCGACTGCCTCGCCAAGGCCGCCGGCGACAAGGTCCACGCCATCCGCCTCTACATGCAGGAGACCGGCACCGACCTCGAACGCGCCCGCAAGGTGATCGAGTCCAACATGGTCATGGGCTGGTAGCCACTTACGGGGGATTGATTTCCACCGCCGCCTCGTCGATCATGACGCCCGTTGCCTTGGGCGCGCTCAAATGCAGAGCGCAAGGTCGATGTTTCGTCGACCGGGTCGCGTGGCACTTCCACAGAAGTTGCCCGGATCGCAGTCGCACAGCGATGCAAGGCAATGGCGGGTGTCGCCGACCACACAGCCTGCGACACCCGTCACCTTTCTCCCAAAACAACTCCCCTCGCCCGCCTGCCGGAGAGGGGTTGGGGGTGAGGGCGCGTAGCCTTCTCTCAGAGCCTATCGAGCGCATTCTCCGACAGCAATCCCAAACCCCACGCATCTCGCAACAATCGTCTTCCCTTTTCCCACTTTTCCTCTTTCCCGTTTTTCCCTTCCTCTTTCGACCATCTCGCACAAACGGCTGCCCAGTCCACTCAACGCCGCGCAAACCAAATCCACCAACCGCACGGTGCACATCCAAATGGCCTTTCTCGCTTGGCTCTTTCACGGCAGCGGTCGCGACGTCGATGAGTTGGCGCGTCGGCTGGACATCTCCCGGCAACAACTCCAACAACTCACCCCGCGTTACCGCGAGTTCTTCATTCCCAAGCGATCCGGCGGCCAACGACGCATCCTCGCCCCCGACCCGGAACTCAAACAGCTCCAGCGGCGCATCCTCTACCGCCTCCTCTCGCGCCTCTCGGTCCATCCAGCCGCCATGGGCTTCCAGCCCGGTCGTTCCATCGTTCACAACGCCCAGGCCCATACCTGCCAGGCGGTCGTCCTCCGCTGCGATCTGAAAGATTTCTTTGCCTCGACCCGCGCCAAACGCGTGTACCGCTATTTCCGCCGCATCGGATGGAATCGCCCGGCCGCCTCGCTGCTCTGCCGCTTGTGTACCTACGATGGCGGTCTTCCTCAAGGCGCTCCCACCAGTCCCCGCCTCAGCAACCTCGTCAACCACGGCCTGGACGCCCGGCTGACGGCCAGCATCGCTTCGATAGGCGGGATCTACACCCGCTATGCCGACGACATCACCATCTCCTTCGCCCAGGACGGCAAGGTCCAACTCGCCCGCCGCTGGGTGCGCAACGCTGTCGAGTCGCTCGGATACGAAGCACACCACCGCAAGAAGAGCAGCGTTCGCCGACAGCACCAGCGACAACTTGTCACCGGCCTTGTCGTGAACCAACGCGTAGGCCTCCCCCGTGCCACGCGCCGCTGGCTGCGCGCCGTCGAACACCGTACCCGCCTCGCCCAAGCCGGCACGGCCGCCTATCGCCCGCTCGGCGCCCCGCCGCCCAAAGATCCCACTCTCAGTCTCTCCCAACTCGAAGGCTGGCGAGCACTCCAAGCCATGATCGCCCGGCAGTCGACCGACAACGCCCAAAGCCCTATCAACGGCTGACCTGCGTTGCTCCTCATTCCAGTACCAGCTCCAGTCGCCGACGAACGCTTCACCACGTCCCCCTGATCGGACTACAACCCGAGCGACAATCGTGTCGTGCTTTCCACCCGCGCGTGAAAGGTGTAGAGTGTCCTAAGGAGCCTTGTACACTGAGCGCACGTAGGCCAACCAAGCGGAGGCCGCGATATGCGAGCGCGGTTGGACCGGCCCTGTGCGCCGTCGATGCAAGATTCGAAACGGGTACGACGACGTCGCCAGGCACAACCCTGTAGTTCTCGGTGGTCCACTCTGCGGGCTGCGCGGCGCTCGAACGGTCTGGAGGACGGCTGATGTTGGAAAACGCGGCGGCAATTACCATCCTTTGCTTCGCGGCCTTTGTAGCCGCCTTCTTCCTTTACGGACGCTTCATTGCCCGGCGACTCTTCCGGCTCGATTCGCGCCGGGCGACTCCGTCCCATACCCAGGAAGATGGCATCGACTTTGTCCCCACCCGCGTTCCCATCCTCTTCGGCCATCACTTCGCTTCCATCGCCGGGCTGGGTCCCATCCTGGGTCCGGCGATTGCCGTCATCTGGGGCTGGGTGCCGGCCGTCATCTGGGTCGTCGTTGGCTGCATCTTCATCGGTGCCGTCCACGACCTCGGCGCGCTGGTGCTCAGCCTCCGCTTCCAAGGGCGAACCATCGGCGACATCTGCCGTTACCTCATGGGTCCGCGTGCACGCCTGCTCGCCCTGCTGATCATCTTCTTCATGATGTCGTTGGCCATGGGCGCGTTCGTCAACGCCATCTCCTCGCTCTTCGTCAACTTCAATCCCGACGCCATCATTCCGTCCGTCGGGCTCATGCTGGTGGCGGTCGCCTTCGGTATCGCCGTCTACAGGTTTCGCGTCGGACTCCTGCCGGCCACGATCGTTGCCCTTTCGCTCTTCGCCGCGTTCATCTTCTGGGGACTGAAGCAGCCCGTGCCGACCTACGAGTGGTTCGCGTCGTCGGCCACCCGCCAGACGCTCGACGCGGCACGCGGCGTCCCCGCCGACCCCGCGGCTCCCGCCTTCGAATCGCCCTACGGTGCCGTCGCCGCCAAGACCTATCTCAAGGCCGTCGGTGACGATGCGGCCCTGGAGAATGTCAACACCGCAGCCGCCGACGCCCAATACGCCTGGGTGTGGGCGCTCCTGCTGTACGCCTTCCTCGCTTCCGTGCTGCCCGTGTGGCTCTTGCTGCAACCACGCGACTACATCAACAGTTTCCAGCTCTACTTCGCTCTGGGAACGATGCTTCTGGGGATGATCGTTGCTGCGGTGGCCGGTGCGCCCGAGAACCACATCGAAGCCGCCATGCTTCGAACCGATGTCCCCGGCGCCCCAAGCTGGTATCCGTTCCTGTTCGTCACGATCGCTTGCGGTGCCGTCAGTGGGTTCCATTCGCTCGTCTCCAGCGGAACCACCGTCCGGCAACTCAACCGCGAGCCCGACGCCCTCACCATCGGCTACGGCGCCATGCTCGTCGAAGGCGCCCTCGCCATCCTCGTAATCATGGCCTGTGTGGCAGGCCTCGGTGCCGAAGCCTGGAAGAGCGGCGGGCTTTATTCCAGTTGGGCCGGAATCGAACGGGCCGGCCTGGCGACCCAACTCAGTGCGGTCGTCCGCGGCGGTGCCAGCTTCCTCGCTCAGCTGGGAATCCCCGTCCATTTCGGGCGGACCATCCTCGCCGTCACCATCGTCGCCTTCGCCCTCACCACCCTCGACTCCGCCACCCGCCTCCTGCGATTCAACGTCGAAGAGATCTTCCGCTCCGTCGGACTGGCGAAGATCGCCAACCGCTACGTGGCCTCCGCCGTAGCCGTCACCGGCATCGCGTTCTTCGGACTCGTTCCCGGTGGCAAGACCCTCTGGGTGCTCTTCGGCATCACCAACCAGTTGCTCGCAGGCCTGTCCCTCCTTACCGTGAGCGTGTTCCTCTTCAAACTCAGCCGCCCCGTCGTCTACACCATCGTGCCCATGGTCATCATGCTCGTCATGTCCATCTGGGCGATGGTCCTCAGCCTGCAGACCTTCTGGGCCGACAAGAAATGGTCCTTACTGGTCGTCTCCATCATCGTTCTGGCCATGTCGCTCTGGCTGCTGGTCGAGGGCTTGCTCTCTTTCGCCCGCGGTCGCAAGTCGATCGAAGTCGTCGATGCCACCTTCAAATGGCGCGACGAGCCCGAGCCCGCCGGACCGGTCGCAGCCGAATAGCGACGTTCACGAGCGCTTGCCGTCTTCCCACTCGTAGCGCATCACTTCGTACCCCTCGCAGTCCTCGCGAACGCCGTCGCGCTCGAACATCTGCCGAAGCTTGCCGGTGTGCCGCATGCCGATCTTCTGCATGACCCGCCCCGAGGCCGGGTTGCGCACCAGGTGATGCGCAAAGATCGAGACCATCCCGATCTCCTGAAATCCGTACCTCAAAACCGCCGCCGCCGCCTCCGTCGCATACCCCTGGTTCCAGTACGGCCGCCCGATCCAATACCCCAACTCCGCCTTGGCCTGGTCCACATGCAGCACCAGCCCGACCGCGCCGAGCAACTGCTCATCCGCCTTGCGCACGATCGCGAAGTGGACTTCTTCTCCCTTGCGATACTGCTCCCCATGCGAAGAAATCCACGCCTCCGCCATGCCGTCTTCATAAGGGTGCGGAATGCGTAACGTCGTCGAGGCCACCTCCGCGTCACCCGCCAATCGCTGCACCTCCGCCGCGTCAGTCACCTCGAACGGCCGCAGCCGCAGTCGCTCCGTTTCGAGAATCGGTTGGGGGCGGCCGCCACCCTGCCAGGTCGTATACGGCGGGACGACGATCGCAGGCACGGCAACCTCGCGAATCTCATTCCACTGCCCCGTGCGAATCCGATCGATGACCAGAAACACCCCGGCCAGCCCGCAGCCAGTCACATATCCCATCGCTGCCCCCACCGCGGCCACCGGAAACATCGCGCATATCCCACCGGCGACAGCTTCCATGAAACGACCAATCCCCGGCGAGTGGTAGGCAGCGATCGCGGCCCCTACCAACGGGGCGATGCAACTGAGTGTTGCCCCCGCCCACATCGAAGCCGCCCGCGGCCTCTTGCCTTTGAACAGAACCGCTTGCGCTAAACCGATAACGATCACCCAGCCGCCCACCACGACGATTCCAATCGGCGGCACACCCGCCGTTCGCAAAATACTCAGCACCACGGCGAAGATCGCCGTGAACGCCAGCATCGTCCCCACCGGAAACCGCCGCGGCACCTGCGCCGGCACCACTTCCTGATCGGCAACGGGAGTCTCCGACGCTTGCTTCTCGTCTTGCATCGATTTACCACATCCAGTTACCGGCCATCTCCAATCCGACGACAACAACCACCGCCACCGCCATCCCCCAGGCCGCCTTGCCATCGACATGACCATCGGCCTCGCCCAGTCCAGACTTCGGCCCTAAACCATTCCAAAGCCACAGCCCCGTGCCCACCACCGCGACGCCGAACAGCCGCATCTGCCACGGCCGGCCTCCGTACTCGAGGATCAGGCCCGCGTCGTCGCCCCCGCCCACAAAGAAGGAGCCCACTCCCAGGTATGCCCCATCGGCAATCAAGCAAAACCCGGCAAAGAATCGCGCCAAGTACGCATACACTGGCACCAGCCCACGCACCGCCAGATACACCGCCACCGGCAGCAGCGAACCCCAAATCGCCCCACCCCAAGCCGCCACGAGCGGATATGGGTTCACCACGTAGTCCGTCCGCGAAATGGCCAGCGGCTGCAGCACGACTCGAGCGACCGTTCCCCCGCTCGCCCAAGCATGGAGCACGTGCCCCAATTCATGGAAGACCATCATCGCCAGCCACGAGAAGCCCATGGTCGACGCGATGAGCAGAATCTGCTGAAAGAGGCGCATCCAGATCTCTTCCGCTGCAATGGAAGCCGACGCCGTTGGGTTGCTACCCGCGCACTCCCCACCGTGCCGTCCGAAGAGAAACGCTCGACCTGAAGTCAATATATCCGGCCGCCGCTCATGTCGCCAGCATGGCACCCGCAGGAGCAACACGGGCCAGTCGGCAACCGAGGTCGAGCGAACGCCTCAACGCTCAGCAAATCGCCGCCGCCACCCTCACCACCCCACCTCCACCACCACGCCCTTCGGATCGCCCCCGAAACGCACCAGCAGCGTGGAACTCTCCGCATCCCACTGATAGTCGGTCGTCGACTTGCCCGCGACCTTCACGGCCTTCGGCGCCGCAGGCAACAGCAATCGGGCAACGGCCTCGATCCCCGCCGGAGTCTCCAGCGTGAAGTCCGCCGCCGTGCCCGACGATTGCCACCGCTCCACCCGGCCCGCCGCCGCCAGCACGGCCGGAGCCTTGGCCGTCACACGGTCCAAATCCAGCAACCACGCCTGGTGCCCGGGCGGCAGTACCACCTCGCGACGGATCGGCAGCGCCGTGTCCAACAGGTCCACCAAACGCCCCTCCAGCCGTAGCGGCTCTTCGGAGACCGATTCGCCCATCGTCGCCCCGATCACATACGGCCCGCGTCGCAGCAGGAAGCAGTTGCGCTCCGCCAGCGTCCCGCCCGCCGCCTCCACGCCACGTCGTACCAGCGCTCGCAACTGATCGGCGGCCGCCGCCGAGCGACCGAAGTACGCCGGGTGTTTCCGCTGCACGATCACCAACCCCTTGCCGCTCGCGTGTTCGCCTTCCGCAGGCTTCCGCCCCAAGCCCAGCAAGTCGAACAAGTGTTCGCTCGGCGCCGCGTACGGCGTCGAAGCCTCGTTCCACCACTCGCGGGCCTGATGAAACGGGTCCGTATCCGCGCCCACGTAGATCAAGGTCCCTCCCCGCCGTACCCATTCGACCAACGCCGCGTGGATGCCCGGGTGCAGCGGCTTCTGAAACTCATAACTCAGCAACAGCGTTCGATACCGGTCCAGATAGCCGGGCGTGCGCAGCACGTTGTCCAGTTGCACCGGACGCACCGGCACCGCGTGCTTCACCAGCGGCATCGCCAGCCCATAGAATCCGGAGAACCGTCGCACCTCCTCCGACGTCGCTCGCAACGGATCGTCCGTTCCCACCGCAACCCCCGCGGAGAACGCCGGCTCGGCCCGCTGAAACATCGCCGAATCGGCCAGCACCACACCCACCCCGTCCGTCGCGTGCTCCCACGAAACCTCGGCCTGCTCCATGTCGCGAAGCTGATTGAAAACGATGGCCAACACGGTCGCGTAATCCGGCGGAATGGTCCGGGCCGCCGGATCACCGTGGGGAAATCTCCCCTTGAAAACTCGGTTCGGCCACGGCGCCACCTCGTACCGAGCCACTTCCGGCTGCAACAGCGACGCGACCAGCGTGCAAATGTAGTTCCGGCGATAGTCGTCCCAATCGTGCCTGGGGTTGTCCTCCACGGGATCGTGCAAAAACCACATCCGCCGCGACCCGCCGCGCACCAATTCCTGCATCACCCCATATTCCAGAAACGCCGTCTCGAACGTCCGCTCGGCCGTCCGCCCCTCGTACGTATTCGGCGTACGCGACGTGCCCGTCCACACCTGCGCAATGTAACCGTCCACGCCCGGAAGATCTGCCAGCGACGATTCCGGACTCACAATACCCCACTGCGTGTAGTTCAACAGGCTGTGCGTCGGCACATAGAACCGCACTGGCCGATGATACCGCACCATCGCGTATTCCTTCAGCGCCGAGCACAGCCGATCGAGCGTGCGCCGGTACAGATAGTACTTCAGCTTGCTCGCGCGATACTGGGCGTCGCAGCTTCCGTCCGGACGCTGCCATGGCTCGTTGTAATAGATCTGCCATTCCCGTCGAAACGACTCGCTGAACCCGCCGGCCGCCCAGAATTCCGGCTCCTCCAGGTGCACCGCCGCCACGCCTGCGTCGATCGTCTTCTTCAGACGCTCCTCCAAATACCTGCTGAATGCCACCGACGGCACCATGTACGGCGTGGCTGCGTCGTGCATGATCGGGTCACCCGCCGCGTTCACCTGGCCCTCATCACCATGCGGCAGCCCGTCGAACTTGCCTTCGAGGTAGTCGCGATATCCGCCCCAGGCCACGCCCGTCATCACGTGCAACCCGTACCCAGCCTCGCTCCAAGCCTTGAGCCTTTCGATGGCCGTGTCCGAGGTTCCATAAGCCATCACGAAGTCCGTCCGCAAGTCCACCGCCGGTCGGAACCCGCTCGCCTCTTGAAATCCGGTCCGCTCCCAGGCCCGCGGTGTCGTCAAATTAGGCGCACCGGCCGTCTCCGCTGCCACCACGACCTCGCCCTGAACTACCAGGATTACCAGCACGACGGCGCTCGACCACCAATGCGATCGAAGCCGCATGCGCTCTTCCAAACATCGTGAACTCATGGCCACGCGACCTCGCGCAATCATCGACAACACCAAAGACCGGCCATCCCGGCCCAAACACCCTACGCCAATGCCAACATACCCTCCCAAACAACCCCATCGCAAGCAACCTCCCGCCCCACAGAACCAACCATTCACCCCAACATGCACCACAACCGCCCCCGCCCACAAAAAGCCTCGGTCCGCAGAGGGTCATCATCCCACAAACAGGTCGTGTCAACTGCTTGAAACGCCCCATGTGTTGGAACATAATGGTTGTTCATGGATGTTCGCGTTGCCAACTGGCGGTTCCGCCGTTTTTCGGCCGGCATGACCGGCCTCTTACATGGTCCTGGAAGGAACGCCCGGGCGAATTCCATCCGTCGGTTCGGAGACATCTGACGTGATCCAGCGCAGCTTGCTCGCGACCCGAGTGGCACCGGCAGCCTTCTGGCTTCTGGTCGCCGCCGCGCTGCTGCATCCTGCTGCCCTCAACGCCCAGACCAAGTCCGACGCTCGACCTGTCCCTGCCAATGCGACGCCCAAATCCGTCGACGAGCTGCTCACCATCCAGCGAGAAGTCCAGGCCGTCGTCGCCAAGGTTCTCCCCGCCACGGTCGGCATCCGCATCGGCTCCTCCCAAGGCAGCGGCGTGATCGTCACCGCCGACGGCTACGTCCTCACCGCCGGCCATGTCGTCGGACGACCGGGCCTCGCCGCCTCGATCATCCTTTCCGATGGCCGAGTCGTTCGCGGCAAGACCCTCGGCCTCTACGAAACCCCCGACGCCGGCCTTATCAAGATCGACGGCAACGGGCCGTGGCCCGCGGTCGCCTGCAGCCGCGGCGATCAACTCGCCCCCGGCGCTTGGTGCGTCGCGGTCGGACATCCCTTGGGCTACCAGGAGGGTCGGCCTCCCGTCGTCCGCGTCGGTCGTGTCCTCAGTGTGCAAGATCACCGCATCCGCACCGACTGCCCGCTGGTCGCCGGCGATTCCGGAGGCCCGCTGTTCGACCTCGACGGCAAGGTCATCGGCATCAACAGCCGCATCGGTGGCTCCACCGATATGAACTACCACATCCCCGTCGAGGTGTTCACCAAGAATTGGAACCGGCTGGCCCGAGGCGATTTCTGGGAAGACCAACTTCCGCGCAGAGAAAGCGGCCCGCTCAAACAAGTGCTCAGCAGTCTTGCCGCCGACGCCACTCGTTGCGTCGTTCGCATCGAATGCCAAGGCAGCGACGTCGCCCTCGGGACCATCGTCGGACGCGACGGCTGGATCCTCACCAAGGCCAGCGAGCTCTCCGCAACGCCCATCTGCCGCCTGGCCAACGGACGCCGCTACACGGCCCTCGTCGTCGGTGTCGACAAACACTTCGATCTCGCCCTGCTCAGAATCGCCGCCGATGGGCTCCCCAGCGCCCCGTGGAGCACTGCGAACGACTCGACCGTCGGGCAATGGGTCGCCGCACCGGGTATGTCCGACGAACCGCCCGCCCTCGGCGTCGTCAGCGTCCCCCGACGCCGCATCCCGGCCGTCCGCGGCGTGCTAGGTGTCGGCGTTGGCCAGGCCGAAGGCGGCGCCCTGATCGTTCGAGTCATGGCCGACACGCCTGCCGAACGGGCCGGCCTCCGCGAAAACGACGTCGTCGTCCAGATCAACGGCCATCCCGTGCCCAGCCGCGAACAGTTCCTCGATCGACTGCACGAGCATGTCCCCGGCGACGAAATCACTCTCGTCGTTCGTCGCGGCCGCACCACCGCGCAACTCACGGCGACACTCGACCGAGTCGATACCCCCGCCAGTCGCAAACGCGAGGTCCAGAACATCTCCGACATCGGCGTCAGCCGCCGCCGCGACGACTTCCCCGTCGTCCTCCAGCACGACACGGTCCTCCGGCCGACCGACTGTGGCGGACCCCTGGTCGATCTGACCGGCAAGGTGATTGGCGTCAACGTCGCCCGCGGCGGCCGCACCGAGACCTACTCCGTCCCGACCGACGTCCTGCTCCCCCTGGTCGAACAGCTCAAGACCGGCGGCCAAACCCCGGCAGGCGAAGCCGTAGTCGCCGCCCGCCCGTCGGCCCAGCCCCGCATCGTCACCGCCGCCCGCGTCGACCCCTCCCCGGCCATCCAGCAAGACGACCCCGCACCCGCCACCCAGCCCTAACCTTGCACCCCAGCCGCCCCCGGCTGTGAATCCCGCATGTGGCACAGCCGCCCCCGGCTGTGAGACTCTACCGCCGCCGCTACCCCACCGCGAACCGAAACCACCGAATCACGCTGATGTTCTGCTCATAGCACCAGAAGGCGACCAACACCTCTCCGCCGTCCAAACCAACGACCGACGGCGCCCCGAACTTCAGCCCGTGGAACGTCTCCACCATGCTCTCCTCGCGAGCGGTCTGGCCCGCCGTGCTCCGATGTCCCCACAACGGCTCGTAGCCGTCGTTGACCCACCGATCGCCCTCCAGATGCGCACCGACCGCCCACAGCCCCGGCTCGTCCGTGCGCCGGTACACGCATAGCAGCCGGTCCCCGGCCAGGCAAAGTGGCGTCAGCGTCTGCCCTGTCAGTCCCATCGATTGCGGCGCCGACCACGTGGCCCCGCCGTCGTGGCTGATCGCGTACTGATTCGGCCGATCCGCATTCGCCTGCTGGTCGAAACACCAGGCCACCGCCAGCAACCGCCCGTCCGACAGCTCGACAATCTTCGATTCCCAGAAGATCAAACGATTGTCCTCGCTGTGCATCACGTCCAAGTACTCAGGCCACGTCTCCCCGCGGTCAGACGAAACCAGCGCCACCATGCGGTTCCCGTTGGGCAACCTCCCTTCCCAGTCCATCCACGTCGACGTCGGCTGCAACCATCGCCCGTCCCGAAGCATCGCAATCGGCGAGCACATCTCGAAGCTCGGCCCCTCCAAGGGCGGCTGGACTGTCGACGGCCCGCTCCACGACCGGCCGCCGTCCGCCGATCGCATCACCAGAAGCTCCGTCGGCACGAAACCCATGTTCGCCGGATTCGTCAGCCCCTCGTCCAGATGATCTGTCCGATCGTGCCGGACCAAATTCGCCACCAACTCGCCGTCCTGCGCGACCGCCAACCGTGCGCAATCCGACAGTACCCGATCCGTCCGGTCCGGGCAAAGCGTCCCCTCGTCGTGCCAGCTCTCGCCGCCGTCCGTCGATCGCGCGATGTGCGTCCGCAGGTTCACCGCCTCGAAAGCCTCACCCAACGTGTAGCTCGCCACCAAATCCCCGCCGGGCAACGCCGCCAGCGACGGAAAATACGCGTGAACGCTCCTAACATGCGCCTTCGGATTCTTGTACAGAATGCCCGTGCTCAGGTTGCTCAACAACCTCTCGGACCGCTGCATGGTAACGTCCCCATAAGGTCATGGAATCGAGTTCGTCAAACGGGTCCTGCGGTACGACAAAGCTCAAGGCATAACCGACGATCACCGTCGGTACACATCCCGTCACCGCGTACCAAATGAACGATACGTCCTGCCACAGGTAGACCGCGCAGCCGAAACCGAACACGGCTCCCACGATGGCGCTGATGGAACTGGCGCGCCGCGTGAAGATACCCAGCAGAAACATGCCCAGCATGGGGCCACTGAAGAAACCGATGATCGCCGCGGCCACCTGCAGCAACGGGCCCATCTTCGCCAAATACACGCCGATGGCCGCCACCGTCACCGCCACACCCCAGGCAAGTGTAATCCATCGCGCACCGCTCAGCGTTACCTCCTTCGAGTCCGGCGAAGTCTCTCTCAGCCGCTTGATGAAGTCCATACACGTCGCCGTGCTCAGCGAGTTCAACCCCGACGAAAACACCGACATCGTCGCGGCGAACAGCCCCGCAAACACCAGCCCCGCCATCCCCGATGGCAGCACGTGCCGAACGAAATGCGGCAACACCATGTTCGTATCGTGTGTCGTCTCCACCAGTTCGTTCAACGATGCCAGCAACGACGCGTTCTCCGGCGAGTGGTAGAAAGCGAAGAACCCCAGCCCCAGCAGGTAGAGAATCGCCATCACCGGAATCTGCAGCAACCCGGAGAAGATCAGCGACTGCGCCATCTTCCGGCCCGATCCCGCCGCAAGATACCGCTGAACCAGCACCTGGTCGCTTCCATACGCGCCCACCTGATACACCACCGTTCCCAGGAACAAGCCCCAGATGGTCATCTCCTGCCAGAATCCGGGCCGGAAGAAGTCGGACGACACGGTGATCAGCTTCGTGTGACCTGCCGCGGAGGCCACCTTCCAGATCCCCGCCACGTCCCAGTCGAGTGACCAAAGCACCACTCCGGCCATCCCCACAACGCCGCCCATCAGCACGAAAAACTGCATCACGTCGGTCCACAACACCGCCTTCATGCCCCCGAAGACCGTATACAGCGTCGTCAGCCCTCCGACGGTCAACACGCAGATCCATACGGGCCAACCCACGATCTGCTGCAACGCCAGCGCGATCGCATATACGGCAATGGCGATGTGCGAGGCCCGCTGCAGCAGGAACACCGCCGATGCGAACAGCCGGCTGCTCAGCCCGAAGCGATGCTCCAGGTACTCATAGATCGTGTAGACCTTCAGCCGCGCCAAGAACGGGATAAAGAGGTACGCGACCAGTACCGCCATGATCGGGAACATGAAGATCGTCAGGCTGTACCGCAGGTCGTGATAGTACGTCCACGCCGGCGCGCCCATGTACGATATGGCCGACAGATCGCACGCCACCACCGAGATGCCCACCGCCCACCACGGCGCCGCCCGTTCCGCCAGGAAGTACTCCCCCAGGCTTTTCTGCTTCCGTGCGAACGACAGCCCCAACAGCACCACCGCGGCCATATACGCCGCCAGCACGGAGTACCCCGCAAGGCCGAAATCACCGCCCATCGTGTAGATGCTCTCTTCCCAAGCTATTCTCTAGCCGTAGGTCATGCTCCAGCATGACAGACATCTCCTCGCAGACCACGCTCCAGCACAACAAACCACCTACTTCCCCTGTCCGGCGACGAGCAAGGCCAGGTCGATAAACTGCCCGCCTTCATCCTGGTGGCAATGAATGGCGATCGTGTTCTTGCCCGGCCGAATGGCCTCCTTCAAAGCGGCCGTCACGTTGAACCCGGCATACCGATCGTTCCACTGCTTCCCCTTCCAAATCGGCTTGCCGTTCACATAGACCTCGGTACCGTTGTCGTAATGGGCCACGAGCATCGCCTGCTCGAACGATGTGTCATCGCACGTAAACTCCTGGCGGAGCCACACGTCTTTCCCCGTCCAGGGCGTCCGAATCGACTTCTCCCATCCCTCCTTCTTCCCGAAGCCTGCAAGACCCGCTTTCCACGCGCCGTCTTCGAAGCCAGGCTCCATCCAATTCGCCGCAGGCTCCTCAAACGTATAGCGCCACTTCCGCGCCAATGCCCCGTCCGGCACCGCGCCGACCAGCACCCGCCACGTCATCCCCGACGACGCCTCGACGTTCACCGGCGGATTCTTCTCGTAAGCGGCCGTGCGCGACTGGATCTTCCGCAGCCGTTCGGCATCGAACTTCGGTTTCCGCTCGTACGTGTAGATGCCGTTCTGTTCCTGCTCGATGTCGGTCAACTGCGTGTAGCAGTAGCCGAACATGTAACGGCTGTCCAGCAACGCGTCCGTCAATCCCTGAAACCGCGCGTAGAACGCGTCCAGGTTCTCCGGAATACCGCCGTAGCCCCAACCCCCGGCGATGTTCCACCCGATCCCGCCATACTCGCTCACGAAGAACGGAATCGGTCGCCACGACGGCCCGGCCTGGTAGCGATCCGGCAGCGACGATCGCGGCCCAAACGAATCGGTCCACCGCTGCCGAAACGACGCCGGGTCCTGATTGTAATCGTGCGCGTCCAACACGTCCGGGTCCGGAATCCCGTGGAAGTAGCCGCTCGACTCGATCACCGGTCGCCCCGGATCGATCGCCCGGGTAACGTTCACCACCACGCTTTGCAGCGGGCCGGCTTCCGGCGGCGTCTCGTTGAACGGGCACCACCCGATCACCGCCGGATGGTTCCGATCGCGCCGCACGATCTCCACCCACTCGCTGATCATCGGCAGATTCACCGCCGCGTTCTTGTAGTTCAGTCCCCAGTTCGGAAACTCGCCCCAAACCAGGTATCCCAACTTGTCGGCCCAGTAGTGAAACCGCGGCTCGAACACCTTCTGGTGCAGCCGCGCCCCGTTGAAACCGACCGCCTTCGACATCTCGATGTCGCCGCGCAACGCCGCATCGCTGGGCGCCGTCCAAATCCCGTCCGGGTAGAAGCCCTGGTCGAGCACCGTGCGCTGGAACACCGGCTTCTCGTTGATCAGGATCGCCGCGCCTCGGATCGTCACCTCGCGCAGCCCGAAATACGAGTCCACCCGATCGACCACCTCGTCGCCGCGCCCCAACGTCAACTTCAGGTCGTACAGGAACGGATCTTCCAGACACCACAGGTGCGCCTTCGGAATCGCAAGCACGATCTCGTTGTGCCGCCAGTCGGCCGGTGCCTCGGCCGTTCCCACGACCTTGCCTCCCTCGCTTGCCGCAGCACGCAGGGTCAGTCCTGTCGTCGGTCCCGCGATCTCCGCTTGAACCAGCACTCGTGATCCCTTGATGTCCGGCACGACGCGCACGTCGCGAATGTACGAACTCCCCACCCCCTCCAGCCACACCGTCTGCCAGATTCCCGTCGTCCTCGTATACACGCATCCTTGACTCTTCTCGGAGTGCGCCTGCTTGCCCGTCGCTTGCAGCCCGCTGCGCGTATCGTCAAAGGCGTGAACGACCACCGTGTTGTCGCCCGGCTTGAGCTGTTCGGTAACGTCGAACCAAAACGGCGAGCTTCCGCCCACGTGCTCGCCCAGCAGATGCCCGTTCACCCAAACGCGCGTCTTCCAATCGCACGCGCCGATGTGCAGCCGGACCCTCGCCGACTTCCAATCGGCCGGCTTCTGAAACCTCCGCCGATACCACACGTTCTTCACGAAACCCGTGCGCTGAAGCCCCGATAGCTTGCTCTCCCGGCAGAAGGGCACGACGATCTTGTCCGGATACGCTTCCGCCGAAAGATACCGGCCGTCGGCGCTCTCGTCCGTCTCGGCGAATTCCCACACGCCGTTCAGGTTCAGCCATTCGGCCCGCACCATCTGCGGCTCGGGATACTCCGCACGCGGCACGTCCGTCGACGCCGCACCCGCCCACGCACTTCCGATCCAAACGCCCAACACGGCGACACTCACGCTCACAAAGCTGCTCACCAAGGCCCGATATCTCATCGCTGTCTCCTTCGCCTGAAGGGTCGTTCATCGCCTGCCTGCGACCGTCACGCCGGTCATGCCCAGAATAACAACGGCCCATCGTCCAGGCAATACACCGCCGCACACCCGCCACGAGGCCCGCGCATTGCAGCCGCACGACCCTTGGGCTACAGTAATCTGCAGAACTCTGATGGCCCCCTTCATCCTCCCCCGGGGAGTCGCCACCATGCTGCGAAGACTCGTCTCCGCCACGCTGCCCATCCTCGCCACCGCATTCCTCACCCTCGTCGCGCAAACCGCCGCGGCCCAGCAAGACGGCCAAAACGCGCCCAAACCCCAGCGCAAATGGGTCGTCTACCTTCTCCCACATGCCCACGTCGACATCGGCTACACCCACGTGCAGACCGAGGTGGCGCGCATCCACCGCCAGATCCTCGACGTCGCCCTGGAACTCTGCCGCAAGACGGCCGACTACCCGCCCGGTGCGCAATTCAAATGGAACACCGAGGTCCTCTGGCAAGTCGACGCCTACCTCCGCCAGTCCTCGCCCGAAAAGCAGCAACAGCTCGTCGATGCCGTCCGCAACGGCCAGGTCGGGCTCGACGCCTTCTACGGCAACGAACTCACCGGCCTCTGCCGACCCGAAGAACTCCTCCGCCTCATGCAATGGAAGGTCTCCATCGGCCGGCGCTGCGGTGCCCACATCGACTCCGCAATGATCACCGACGTGCCCGGCTTCACCTGGGGCCTCGTCCCCGCCATGGCCCAGGCCGGCGTCAAGTACCTCTCCATCGGCTGCAACGGTTCCTACCGCATCGGACGAGTGCTCCAGACCTGGCAGGACAAGCCCTTCTACTGCCTCGCCCCCGACGGTCAGCACAAGATCCTCTGCTGGGTTCCCTACAAGGGCTACAGCTACGCCAGCTCCTTCGGTTACAAGCTCGCCGAGCGACTTCCCGTCTTCCTCGCCGAGTTGGAGAATCGCGGCTACCCCTACGACATCGTGCAGATCCGATGGACCCGCGGCGATAACAGGCTGCCCGAAGCCTCGCTCTCCGACCAGGTGAAAGACTGGAACGCAAAACACGACTATCCACGAGTCGTCATCGCCACCACCGCCGAGATGTTCCACGACTTTGAGAATCGCTACGCCGACAAGATCCCCGTCGTCAGTGGCGACTTCACGCCCTATTGGGAAGACGGCGCCACCACCTCCGCCCGCGAAACCGCCCTGAACCGCACGTCGGCCGAGCGTCTCGTTCAGGCCGAAACCCTCGCGGCCATGTTCGATTCCCACGCAGACTCCGCCGGCGCATTCCTCGAAGCCTGGCGCAACGTCCTCCTCTACGACGAGCACACCTGGGGCGCCCGCCAGTACAACGTGACCGACTACGATATGCCCTTCATTGTCGATCAGTGGAAGATCAAACAGGCGTTCGCGCTCGACGGCGACCGCCAATCCCAAAAACTCTTGGCCGACGCTCTCGCCCGACGCAACACGGGCCAACCCACCGGCGGCGTCGATGTCTTCAACACGTCTTCCTGGCCCCGGACCGATCTGGTCCTCCTCTCTCGCGAAGCCAGCGCCGCCGGCGACCTTGTCACCGCACCCGACGGCACGCCCGTCCCCTCGCAACGACTCTCCACCGGCCAGTTGGCCTTCCTGGCCAAAGACGTTCCCGCACTGGCCGGCCGGCGCTACACCATCGCCTCCGGCAAACCTACGGCCGACGGCAAGGCGAAAGCCCAACGCACAACGCTCACCACGCCCTCCCTCCTCGTCCGGTTGGACCCCGCCTCCGGCACGATCGAGAGTCTCCGCGCCCCCGTCGTCAACACCGAACTCTGCGATACCAGCCGCGGCGTGGGTCTGAACCGCTACTTCTACGTTCTCGGCGATCGCGTCGACGAAGCCCAGCAGGCCGCCACGCCTAAGATCACCGTCAAGGAGTCAGGCCCCTTGGTCGCCTCGTTGCTGGTCGAGTCCGACGCACCCGGCTGCGCCAAGCTCACCCGCGAAGTCCGTGTCGTCGACGGCCTCAACCGTGTCGACATCGTCAACACGCTCGACAAGAAGGAGGTCCGCCAGCGAGAAAGCGTGCATCTAGGCTTCGCCTTCAACGTCCCCGACGGAGTCATGCGCATCAACATCCCCTGGGCCGTCTTCCGACCCGAGATCGACCAAATCCCCGCCGCCTGCAAGGAGTGGCTCTGCGTCGGGCGTTGGGCCGACGTGTCCAACGATCGCTACGGCGTCACTTGGGCGACGGTCGATGCCCCGATGATCGAAGTCGGCGCCATGAGAACCCTGTTTCAAGGCGCCGAAGATCCCAACCTGTGGATCGCCAAACTCCAGCCGTCCCAGACCCTCTACTCCTACGTCATGAACAACCACTGGCCCACCAACTACCGCGCCTTCCAGTCCGGGCCTACAACGTTCCGCTACAGCCTCTTGCCGCACCAACAGTACGATCAGGCCGCCGCTCAACGCTTCGGCATCGAGTGCAGCCAGCCGCTGGTCGTCGCCTCCGCCCAAGGCGCCCCTCCCAGCGATCAGCCCTTCCTCGAACTCGACACGCCCGACGTAATTGTCGCCTCGATCAAACCCAGCCAGGATCGCAAGGCGCTGATCGTCCGCCTCTTTGCCGCCGCCGGCCGCCCGGCCACGACGACCTTGCACTGGGCACGCGCGCCCAAGTCCGTCTGGATCAGCGACCTCGCCGAACAGCCGCTCACCGCCGTAACCGGCCCCATTGAACTGCCCAAGTACGCAATCGTCACGCTCCGCGCCGAGTGATCGCTGCGCTCCTTCGCCCGGCACGCGCGACTTCCGATCGCCTCCCCGACAGATCGTCGCTCCCCTCGAAACCTTGTCGCCCGTAGCACTCCTTCCGAGTGCATCTTCGATCCTCCGCGCACGGCCCCCCGGCTCGGTCAGCCAGCCGATCAACACTCGCCGACTCACGATTGCACTGACATCATGCCGCGTTCTGCAATGGGGAGCCATGCCCGCCGCAAGCATCTATTCAGCGACTCCAACGCCGCTAGAATCCCTGTAGTCCAAATCTCAGTCCCCAAACAATCGATTGAGGTTGGCGTCATCAATGGACCTGACCGCAGCCCAATTCTCGAAGAGCCTCGTTGGAATGGCCGTGCTCTCGGCGGAACGACGCTCATGGGCTGCAACTGTCTCACTAAGGAGATTCTCATGGACAAGTATTTGTGCTTCCATACGATGCCTCGCGACGGAATGACCGCGGAGCAAGTCTGTCAATTGGCCGATGCCGCCCAGCACGAGTCCACCGTCCGCGGATATCGCAGTTTCCTCAACCTCTCCGAAGGCAAAGGCTGCTGCATTCTCGAAGCCGACAGCCGCGAAGCGATCGCCAAGTGGTTCGACAAGATGCAGGTCCCCTACGACAGCATCATACCCCTGGAACTTGAGGGCGACCGCGGCAATGTCCACGACCTACGACACGTGTCAACCAAAACCTAGCCTCACCAACCCCGCGCCAAATCCCCAGGCCGCTCACGTAACGTGGGCCGAGCGCAGCGAGCCCCACCACCATCATCATCCGCATCACTCCCTCACAACCGGCGAAATCCCCGCTCGCCGGCCGATCGCCTTGAAGCGCGCCCCCCGGCCGGCTATTCTGGGAGTCTGACCCGCCGCTCGGCCCGCACTCACGCAGGGTGGGCCGAGCGCAGCGAGTCCAACAACCATTCTCTGACCCGTTGCTCGCACCCCGTCCGAGCATCGCCTGCGCACATCTCGACCGGCAACAGGGAGAAGCGAACATGAACATCAAAGCCGTAGGACTAACATCCATCGCCTCTGCGCTCGCACTGTGCATTCTCGGAGTCAACGTCGCCCTGGCCGCCGATACGTCGCCGCCCCCGCTCGAAAAACCCGGCTGGAAGCTCACCTTCCACGACGAGTTCGACCGCCCCCAACTCAACGACATGTACTGGTATCCCGCCTACCGCTCGGGCCGCAAGGAGTACTTCAAACGCATCGGAAAGGAGAGCCGCTGGGTCGACCACAACGCCCACTACGTCATCGAAGATGGCATCCTCAAGCTCCGCATCGCCGAAAAGCTCCCCTTCCGCCCCGACAAGACCACCCCCTGCGTCAGTTGCATCCAAACCTCCGATCACCGCTTCGGCGCGACCACCAAGGAGTATCAGATCCTCGACAAGTTCGCGCAAAAGTACGGCTGGTTCGAAATCCGCTGCCGCTGCCCGCGGGGATCCGGACTGCTCAGTGCCTTCTGGCTCCACCAACACGACCCCACGAAGCAGGAATACACCCCCGAAGGTGTCCGCAAGAAGGTCGGCGATGGAGTCGTTGAAATCGATATCATCGAACAGCAGGGCCGGCATATCGGCGACAAGGAGACCACCGTCGATCTCAATGTCCACTTCACCCCCAAAGCCCACTACCGCCCCAAACTCGATATCGACTGGTCCAAGGACTTCCACGTCTGGGCCATGCAGTGGCAGGAAGGCCAAGTCGATTGGTATCTCGACGGCAAGGTCGTCGAGACCTACAAAGGCCCCACGCCGCAGGAAAAGATGTTCGTTCTCATGGCCCTCTTCCAACATGGGCCCGGAAGAAGCTGGGTCGGCGAAGTCGATCCGAACATGACCTACCCGCGCGACTTCGAAGTCGACTACGTGCGCGTCTACGCCCGCGATCCCAAGGCCCCGGCCGACACCGCCAAGTGACCGGCGCCCCCTAAAACCGGATCGCCCGCCAGACATCATCTCCCGATTCACGCGCCGCGTGGATGGCGTCCAGACTGCGCAAGCATCACGCACGTTCCCACGGTGGCAGCTTCTTCGGATGCTCGCGCAGGAACTCCAGCCCGCCGCGGAGCGTGCCGCCGCGTGTGAAGAAGGGGTGAAATCCCTGGCCGTCGATGCCGTTGCCGTCGTAGCGGTCGCGACGTGTCGAAATGGCCTTCCCCTCGCGCAGTGCCCATCCCATCCACCCAAAGCCAGCCTCGCTCAACCGATGAGCATACGCGCGTGCAAGCGCCGCACGCCGCTGATCGTCAAGACAGCCGGGAATGCACTCGTTGGCCATCATCGGCTTGCCGATCCGCTTGCGAATCTCCTCCAACCCGGCAATCTGGGCGACCAACTCGTTCTCCGTCCGTGTGTACGGATGCGCGCACAGCACGTCGCACAGCGGCGCATACGTCTCGATGTTCGTGCCCGTCATCGTGCCGATCGTGATCGGCTGCCGCGCGCCGCTTGAGCGCACCGTCTTGGCCACCTGCTCCAACCACGCGTACTCGCGCTTCGCCCAATCGTCGTTCAGGTTGTGCGCCGCCGGCTCGTTGCACAGGTCCCAGATCAGCACGCGGTCGTCGTTGGCCAGCGGCCGGACGAGCTCACCGACGTACTCCATCTTCGCGGTCCAGTTCCGGTAAAGATCCTCGTGATACTGTCCGCCATAGTCCCACTTCGTGTCGTGCCAGCGGTTGAACAGGCAGGGCATCGTCTTCATGCCGTGCTCGGCGATCGCTGCCACCGCGTCCAGAAAATGCTCCGTGACCCGCTTCGGATCGGCCATCCAGGCGGTGAACTCAATCCACAGCCGGATGCAGTTGGCGTGCACGGTCCGCGCCAGCGCGACTTCCTCGCGAAAACGCCCGCCATCGTAAAACCACCACGCCTCCTCGATCCTAGCTCCCCACGAAGGCACCACGCTGAATCCGCGGAGCCAACCGTAATTGTCGTAGCGATGCAGACCCGCCGGCTCGGCCGCTTGCCCCAAAACCGGAAAGACCATCGCTCCGGCCACTGCGGCGCCCGCTCGAAGGACATCGCGTCGCGAGAATTCTCGTTGGCGTTCACTCAAACTCATGGCTTCCTCGCTCTACAGATCATGCCGTCTACTGCACCGGTCGCGTTGGCTCGGCGTCCGGTTTCCACTTGATCAAACACGCACCGTCCCGATACCGGCCGTAGACCGACAGCATGTGCCCGTCGCTCAACACGGTCGCACCCACGTGCCCGCACACTCCGTCCACCCAGTACCCATCGGCCCGCAGAAAATCGTACGCGTCCAGCTCGTAGCGCCGATCGAGGTTCCACGTTCGCCCGTTGTCTTTGCTGATCACCGCATCGCAGCCGCGGCGATGACTGGCCAGCTTCCCGTCCCGCACATCGTCGCGCACGACGAGCGTGCAGACCAGGTCCCCGTTGGCCATCCGCTGCAGGTTTGCGTGGTGCCGGCCCGCGTCAAAGAGAAACTGCATCTCCGACCACGTCTTGCCGTCGTCGTGAGAAATCGAAATCGACGTCCCTTCGAGGCTGTCGTCGTTCGGCCCGTCAAAGTACCGCGGCGGCATGTCACTCCGCAGTGCCGCCACCAGGTCGCCGTTCGCCGCGCGCACGATCGACCCCTCGCTCACCCCGCGCAGCCATTTCTTCCCGTTGTGTTCCATCGTGAACTTCCACTGCGGCGGCGCCACCTCGTCAATCCACGTCTTCCCCCCATCCACCGAGCGGCGGAACACGACCGTCGCGTCATCCTTCGGGTGGCTCTTGCCCGGCGCATAGTGCCAGCCCAGCTCCAGAATCGCCTTCGCATTCCCGTCGGCGTTCCGATCCACCCAACCGTTGCCTTCCATGCCGAAAGCCATCCCCGTCTTCGTCAACGGATGATCGACCGTCTCAGTCCACGTCCGCCCGTAATCGTTGCTAAAGATCCTCTGCGGCCTGGCCCCCTGATCGAACACCTCCGTGATGAACGACAACCGCCCACCGCCGAGCCATTCTAGGTACTGTGGGCGTCCCCCCGTCTTCGGAATCACCGCAAAGTCCGACCACGTCGCGCCGCCGTCCTTGCTAAAGGCGATGATCGGCTCGAACGTCTTCCCACCTTGCGCCCGCTGCTTCTCGCGGCTGCACAAGATCGCCACTTCGCCGTTGGGCATCTGGACCAGCCCAAACGGCATCGTATGGTCCGCATCGGGATGCTTGAGAATCTGCCGCAGCGCCGGTCGGGCGATCCAACCTCCCTTGCCATCCCCTTGCCGAATCGTGTGCTCCTGCCATTCGCCGCGCGCCGCCTCCCGACCAATCCCACCAACCACCAAGAACCAACCGAACACCAAAGCCGCAAACAACCCCTGGCGACCATTCATCGGTTGAACCTCCTCGATACAGAACCACACCCATTGCGACAGAACCGAACCCTCCGAACGCCCCCGCCCATCCTAACCGCCTCCACTCCGTGCTGTCGACTCTCGATCCCAGAAATCTCCAACAGCCCCACCCCACTCAACTCCATTCCCTCTTTCGTGCCTTTACCGCCCACTACTGTGCCGCCTGCTTCTTCAACTCGCCCAACTTCACCTTGATCGGACGATACACATACTCGTTCAGTTGGGCGATGGCACCGCGGTCGCACTGGTCCCGCGTGATGCCGACGTGGGCTTCGATCGCGCGCTTCGCCAGCCCCAGCGCCTCCTCCGCGTGGCGAATCGCCCGCGGACGGTCCTTCTCATGCTCGGCCATCGCGGCACGATGCAGCGCGTCGATCGCATCGAGCAGGTTCACGGCAAACTCCAAACGGCCGATCCAGTAGTCCACATACCCGAGCCCCGCCTTGTCGCATTTCACTCGCGCACGCCGCGCGGCATCCAGCGCCTTCTGATAGCCCTTCCGGTTTGCAACCAGCTCCGCCGACATCGGAGCGGCTCGCCACTGATGCATGATGATGCCCGGCACGGGAAACAAGATACTCAGATTGTGCCACTCCAGGCTGACCGTCACCGCCTCGACCTCCCGAAACACCTCGAGCATGTCGTCGACGCACTGAGGCCCGCAGACGGCCCGCACTTGGTCGCGATCGACCGATTCCGGCGTCGCATCGCGGTGCCACGAGGCTTCAGCCAAGTACGCCACGCACGGGTCCTTGTCGCCGATCAACCAACACCGGGGCGAAAAACCGGCCCAGCCATACGACACGATGTCCTTGGTCAACTCGGCGAGCGAACCCGTCGTTAACTGCGGAAACAGACCGATATTGTCGTCCTCGATCGTAAAGATCAGGCTGGCCGGCACGTCTTCGCAGGGGATGTTCTTCAGCACCCCACGCCGCCGCACGACTCGCGCGGGCGTGTAATCCACAAAGCTGAGCGTTTCCGAACCGCCAGGAACAATCCGCGACAGCAGCGGATAGATCTCCTCGGCGCCAGTGGCGTAGATGAACTTCACGTTCGGATTCCGGGTGTCCTTTACCGCATGCAGGTCGTTGATGATGTGGTCGAAGAAATACAGCGACACGAGGTCCCCCTTGACCTCCATCACGGCCCGGTCGGGTCCGCCGGGATAGTCCTTCCGCTGCCGTGCCGCAGCCAGCACCTCGTCCAACGAACGAACCTTGCTGATCCCGTACTTCGCGTCGAGCGCCTTCCACGCCTGCTCGTACTGCGCCACCCATTGCCGATGTTCGGGCATCGCCAGAAACACGTAGTCCAACCCGGAATACGTGCTCAGTGCCGTCTTCAGAACGGCCGCACTCAGCTCGCTGGTGGCCGGGTCGTCGATTGGCGTTTCCGGCCCGGGCACGATGGAGAGCTCGTTGAGCTGATGGATCTTCTGAGGATTCTTCAACAGCGGCGCAAACTCCGGCGGAAAATCCGTCAACGCAACCGCAATATTGCACTCCATCCCGCGCTCGTGCGCATGGTCGATCACGTTCTGCAGAAGCCGCTGGCCCGCGGCCGCGAACTTCGGGTAGTCGCTCGAATCCGGCAGGTCGGGGTTCCAAAACTCCTTGGCGTCGCCGAAAACCTCGCGCCCAATCGTGTCGGACCTGATCGGCAGACGATTGTTCCACCACAACGTTCCCCACTTGCGCTCGATCCCCTTGTACTTTAGATCGATGTACGGCTGATAGGGCCACGTATACAACATCAACCGATTGAACTTCAACTTGGCTAACTGATCGAGCACTGGGCGATAGTCGGCGATCCCCCATCCCTCCGAGCCATTGGCAAAATCATTAATGACCCGCCACTGCCGAGCACGAAGAACAGGCTCCATCACCGCGTCTTGTTCGGGCACACGAAACGCACCGGGTGTCTTCGGCAGGACGTCGCCGTGAATCAGGTAACGAACGCCCCATCGCTCGGCCAGCTCGTACACCGCCCACAGCGTCGCCCGTGGGCTGCCGCCGCCGACCACCAGCGCAGGCTTCCCATCCACCTCGGCGCGCTTCAGGACGATCCCCTGGTCGCTGACGCTCGGCCAACCCCCCGCGCCAAGCGCCGCCCGGACGGCCGCATTCGTCTCAGCACTACCGACCAACAACAACGTTCCCGCGCCCGTCTTGGGCGCCGCGGTCGCCGGCCCCACATCGATCCCGTACAAGCTCTTCAGATACTTGCAAAGTTCCGCGGCGGCGAACTGCTCCAGCTTGGGCGCATCTTTGCCGATCACCACGACGACGGACGAGCCGGCATCGGCGGTCTTGGCAGACTCTGCACCCATAGCCCCAGTGCCAAGCACCAATGCAAGCAGCACAACCACCCCCGCTGCAACCGTGTACGGAAGAGAAAAGGTTCTCATGGTTCTCTCGCTCCTTCTGCCGATTTCAGGATAGCGCAGTGCATTCGCCCGCATGGCGTGTTAGGGGAGGTTCCAGCGAACGACTTCGGTGACGACGTTCTCGTGCGGCGCCTGCCGCGAGTACGCGTAGGCCTCGATCGCATAACACGTGAGCAAGCTATGGTCGGGCAACTCGATCGTTACGGGCCAGCCAACATAATAACCGGCCGACAAGGCCAATTCGATCGGATGATCCAAATCCCAGGTCTTGCCGCCATCGGCGCTCACTACCGCGAACACACCCCACGGTAAGTGGTAGTTGGAATACGTCGCCAGAATGCGGCCGTCGTGAAGCTCGGCGAGCGAAACGTGCACTTCGGCCGGCCGAACCATCGCTCGCGGCGCCGACCAGTGCTTGCCGCCGTCGCTCGACTCGGTCAGCACCGTCGTCTCGAAGCCTTCGCCCTTGGTCCCCGGAATCTGCCGGCGCAGGGCGGCCAACAGCCGCCCGTCCTTCAGCCTTATCGCAGAGACCTCGCCGAAACCCGTCTCGCGCCAATCGACGACGCCGTCCGAGCATTGCCACGTCTTGCCGGCATCGCGAGTTAGCCCAATCTCAAGCAGAGGGCTCCCGTTCCCCTGGCCGGTCCAGTCGGGCGACTTGGCGCGGACCATCAGGACAGAGCCGTCGGGCTGGACGATCAGGTTCCTCGGGTAATCCGCACCCGGCACGGAACCCGTTTCCCACGTCCGGCCACCGTCCGACGAACGCGCCACCAGCGTCTTCGGTGCCTGGGCGGTCAGGATCAACCCGCCGCCCCGCAACGCCGTAAGACTCGGCTCCTTGCCCGTCAGCGGCGTCTCGCCGACTTCCTGCCACGTCAGCCCCTGATCGGCCGACTGGTACACGTGAATCGCAAATTGCGGTGCCGCGTTCTCTCGACGACAGGCGGCCAGCACGAGCTTGCCGTCTGGCAGCATCATCATCGCGGCCTTATAGCTTCCCCGCGGGCCGACGCGCGTTCGCACGGCATGATGATACGTGATCGCCCCGATGCGCTGCCGGTCCTGACCCGTGTAACCGGTCAATGATTCGACGTACTTGCCATAATCGTAGCCCTCCAGCAGCACGGCGTTGCGTTGCTGATCCTCGACCGTCTTGCCGACCGGCTGCGTCTCCTGCGCGTATGTCGCGGAACACCCCAGCGCCAACCAGATCGCCATCCAAACCACCTCCAGCAACATGCGAGCATGGATCGAGTCGCAGAGCTTGCCAATTCTCATGTTCGTTGTCCTTCTTATGCAGACGGCCAAAGTGCCAAAATGTCGCTGCAGTCGATGCAGACGCGAGTCATAGCAGCGACGACAGGTCGTAGGTAACCAGAATCAGATGCGACTTGGGATTGCCGAACAGCGCGTTCGGATTCGGGTCTTCCCAGTACGCGACATACATCTTGTTCTTGAAGAAACAAATGGACGGGTACGCGGCTGTCCCCGTCGTAATGATCACCGGCTTGCTCCACGTCTTGCAGTTGTCCTTGCTCAGTGCGAACACCAATGGCGACCTCGGCCGCCAGAAGTTGGCCGTCTCGTCCCATCTTGGAGACGGGCCGGGCTTGGCGTTGTCCCAAACAACGATAACCGTGTCCGATCCTGGAAGACGCTTGGCATTCACGGCCGAAAGCGGCGAGACGAGCGTCGTCGGACTGGGCGTGCCCCAGGTCGCTCCGTCGTCGTCGGACCACGCTTGCCAAAGGTGCCCGCCCAAGCCGCGGCATACCATCCACATCTTGCCGTTCGATAGCTCCACGACGGCCGGTTCGCCGATCCCCTCCGGCTCGACCGGGTACCCCGGCGGTGGCCCGAAGATCGGGCTGCGTTGGAACGATCGCCCGCCATCGTCGCTGAAGATCGTTCCCACATGATTGGGACCCGAACCCTCGCGTCCGAGCAACTGAACGATGGGCACGACAATCCGCCCCCGGCTGGTGATCAATACGCGGTTGATCATCAGCACCCAGGGATCCTTGTCCGGGGTCAAGCGATTGCCACCCTCCCAGGTCTTGCCTTCATCGTTCGACCACCACACGTGCGTGCCCTTGAACGGGTCGATGGTGACGCAACCGAAAACAAGGATCTCGCCTTTCCGCCAGGCAACATCCTGATAGTAGATCTTCGGCCAAGTGGCATACTCCTCCCACGGGTGCCACGTGCGCCCTTGGTCGTCGCTGGCCAGAAAGCCGTTCTTGTCGTCGACGTTCCCCTGCACCATGACGAGTTGGTCTTTCGCCGTGGTGAAAATGATCGGGGCGCTGCCGCAAAGCTGCAAACTCCCCGGGCTGGCTTGCGTGATGTCGATCCGAAAAACCGGTTTGGGCGGGTCCTTCGCTTGCGTCTCGCCCTCCCAGGCAAACACGAACCCTAAGGCCAAAACGGTGCATATGCGCGATACGGTGAGCGTGCTGCCGGTCATCGCATGGTCTCCACGGTCTGGCAGGGGTGTCTGGTCGACTTTGTCGGCTGGTTGCTGGGCTGGCGGGCACTGGACCGGCCGGCGGCAAGGAGGTCGCCCTCTCTGTGCCGCCCCACTCCTGCGAGCAGGAGAGCGGACCTGTTACGCAGGACGGTTGGAAGTCGCCTTTAGGACATCAAGTCGATTGTCTGTGCGAGGATCTTCGCCTGTTGCTGTGCAATGGCCAGGTCGAAGTAGTTGGTCTTCAACTGGATCATACGCGGTTGAAATACGTCCCAAACCGGGCATGTGACGTCGCGATACTCGGGCAACTTTCCGGCGAAGTGCGGATACCGCTCCGGATGCTCCTCGACGCTCCGGTTCAGATTGGCGAAGACAGGCTCGCGGTGCATCGGCAAGTAGGCCGCATAGAACCCATCACCGCCTAACTCGACAAACTTCCGTCGGAACGCTGCCCAATCCAAATCGTCGCGGGTGATGCGCACGGGATAGGTCCAGTAGCTGTGCACGTAGCCCTCGGGAATCTTCTGCGGAACGAGCCAATCGCACGTGTCGATCACCTCGGTGAAGCACGCGGCACACGCCTGGCGCATTTCGACGAGCTCCTCCGCCCGTTCCAACTCGCCCAAGGCCGCCGCCGCCGCGATCTCCGGCAGGCGATAGTTCCACCCCAGCGACGTATGCCGCGCAAACGTGGGCTGGCAGCGAAGCTCCTCCGAAACGACGGTTTGACCGGGCTTGGCCGTCAGCGTGGAGAAGCCCAGGACGGCCGCGCGCCGGGCGAGCGTGCCAAGCTCCTCGTCGCCGCAGATCAGAATCCCGCCGTCGCCGCACGTGATATGCTTCGATGCCTGAAAGCTGAAACTGGCGAACTGGCCCATCGATCCCACGACGCGACCCTTGTAATAGCCCAACACACACTGGGCGTTGTCCTCGACCACCAGAAGGCCGTGCTCCTGGGCCAGCTCGAGGATCGGATCCATGTCGGGCGAAAGGCCGCAGATCGAAACCGGAATAATCGCCTTGGTCCGCGGCGTGATCTTCCGGCGCAGGTCGTCGATGCTGATCGTCCACGTGTCCGGGTCCACGTCGGCGACGATGGGGATTGCGTTGGCGTGCAGGACCGCGGCCGCCGTCGGGAAAGGCGTGAACGCCGGCACGATGACCTCATTGCCCACGCCCACGCCGTAGGCCAGTAGCGCCGAATGCATCGTGCAGGTGCCGTTGGCGTGCAGAATGCCGAACCGCTGGCCGAAACGCTCGGCGAACTCCTGCTCCAGCCGGGCCGTCATGCCCGGAGAACTCGCATTGTGGAATCCGAAATCCAGAACAGCGTTGACGTACTCTCGCGACTTCGGCGAAACGCGCGGAATGGAAGTTAGCCCTGGCATGGGTCTCGTTTCGTTACATTGGGGTTGGAAAGCTGGTTCATAACATGCGTATACATCAGGTCTCTGGCCGCCGTGCGGTCGCGCTGCGCGATCGCCTCGTAGATCGCTCGATGTTCCTCAAAGACCCTGCGATGGTGCCCGGGCGGCTCGCTCCACTCGGCGCATCCGCGGAGTTGGCAGCTCACCAACTGGCCGAACGTAAGCATGACCGCGTTGTGGGTCGCCTGCATGATGGCCAAGTGAAAGGCTTCTTCTTCCGCCACGTCGCAACGCTCGTCGTCTGCGGCAGCTTCCAGACGCTCCAGCGCATCCAGAATCACCAACAGGTCGCGGGCCGTGTGGTGCGTGGCCGCCTCGGCCGCCATGCCGCTCTCGATCCACGCCCGCGCCGACACCAGGTCCTCGAACTGATAGCCCGTCGTGTCTAGGTGCCAGCCGATCGGCTCGCTCAGCGTTTCGATACTGGGCCGGCGCACGATCGTGCCCCCCTTGCTGCGTGTTTCCACGATTCCGTGATGCATGAGAATGCTCAAGCCCTCGCGCAATCGCCGCGACCCGAGCTTCAGCCGCTCGGCCAACTCGTCGTGCTTGGGCAACTGGTCGCCCGGCTTCAGGCGGTGACGCACGATGTATTGCCGGATTCGCCGGGCAGCCTCGCAGGGAGGCGACGATCGCATCGAGTGATCTCCTTGGATTGCCGCGTGCCGCAAAGTAACATGACGTGTTATTCTGATTTCATGTCATGATACATAGTCCCGTGGTCCTGTCAACAACTCAGTCAACGGACGGTGCGTCATTCAGACCGGGGAAACCGTCCAAGCCAGACGCGAGCCCGATGACCGCACCTTTGGTTGCGACTGCCCCCGTGACCTCACTAGAATTGAAGTTCAGCCACGGATCGGCACCCATCGCCGTCCGACCGAAGACGGATTTCGGCATGTCATAGAACGAAACGGCCATCGCCAATGGGCGAACCAGTCGAGGAGAACACATGAACAAGGTGCAATGCACTTGGCTGTTGTGGATGGGAATCATGTCGGCGATGGCCATGCCGGTTCGCGCGGCCGAGTCGGCCCCCGCCCGCAAGGTCGTCCCACTCGATGGCACCTGGCAGATCGAACAAGGCGCCATGGACGCGATGCCCAAAGAGTTCAAGCACACCATCGTGGTGCCGGGCCTGGTCGACATGGCCAAGCCGGCCTTCGCCGAGGTGGGCAAGAAAAGCCCGCTCCGCGAGGCCTTCTGGTATCGTCGCACCTTCACCATCGAGGGGCCGGTCCCGGCGACCGCCGTGCTGAAAATCCACAAGGCCAAGTGGGGCACAAAGGTGTACCTCAACGGCCGGTTGATCGGCGAGTACTTGCCCTGCTTCACGCCCGCCCTACTCGACGTCAAGTCGCATTTGAAGGGCGATGGCCAGAAAAACGAACTGGTGATCCGCGTGGGGGCCGACCGCGAGTCGCTCCCCGAGAGCGTGCCGGCTGGCTGGGACTTCGAGAAGTATCTCTTCATCCCCGGAATCTACGATTCGGTCGAACTGATACTCACCGGTGCGCCCTACATCGCCAACATCCAGACAGCTCCCGACCTGCCCGGCAAGGCCGTTCGCGTGGTGGCGGAGATCCGGGCTGGCGACCAGCCCTGCCAGGCGGCGGCGACTTTCCAAGTCTGCGAGGCCAAGAGCGGCAAAGTGGTCGCCACCGTCAAGACGGCGTCCGTCAAGCTGGCCGCAGGCGCAACAGGCAAGGTCGAGGCGACGATCCCCATCCTCGACTGCCACCTCTGGTCGCCTGAGGATCCGTTCCTCTACGCGGTGAAGGTCGACACCGGCAAAGACCAGCTTCGCACGCGATTCGGCATGCGGTCGTTTCGTTGCGACCCGGAGACGGGGCGGATGGTGCTCAACGGCAAGCCCTACTACCTACGTGGCACGAACGTCACGGCGTACCGCTTCTTCGAGGACGCCCATCGCGGCGACTTACCGTGGCGGGCCGATTGGGTGCGCAAGCTCCACCAGAAATACAAGTCGATGCACTGGAATGCCATCCGCTACTGCATCGGCTTCCCGCCCGACTTCTGGTACGACATCGCCGACGAGGAAGGCTTCCTGATCCAGGACGAGTTCCCGATTTGGCTCGGCGGAGACCGAAATAATCCGCCCGAGCGGCCCAAGGCCGACGAGATCGCCCGCGAGTACACCGAGTGGATGCGCCAGCGTTGGAACCATCCGTGCGTGGTGATTTGGGATGCCCAAAACGAAAGCTACTCGCCGGAGATCGGCAAGGCGATCGCCGCGGTGCGAGGCCTCGATTTGTCCAATCGCCCCTGGGAAAACGGCTACGAGGGAGCCCCCACGGCGGCCGACTGCGAGGAATCGCATCCCTACTTGTTCAGCCGGTGGTGCCGCTTCTTCTCCAAGGGACAGACGTTCTACTTGCGCGACCTGGCCAAGACGTCGCCGGAACCCCATCTGACGGCCGAGCAGCGGCGCACGCGCGTGCCCATCATCATCAACGAATACGATTGGCTGTGGCTCAACCGCGACGGAACCCCGACCTGCCTGACGACCGACGTATATGGGCAGCTCCTCGGGCCTGACGCGACGGTCCAGCAGCGGCGGATGATGCATGCGCGATACGTGGCCGCGCTGACCGAGTTCTGGCGATCACATCGCAAGGCCGCCGGCGTTCTTCATTTCTGTGGCCTCGGTTACGCGCGGCCCGGCGACAAGCCCCGTCCCGAAGGAGGCGCCACGTGCGACGATTTCATCGATCTTGAAAACGTGGTGTTCGAGCCCCTCTTCGAACGTTACGTGCGCGACGCATTTGCCCCGGTCGGGCTCATGATCGATGCCTGGGCCGACAAGTATCCGCCGGGAAAACGCGAGTTCCCGGTGGCCGTCATCAACGACCTGTACGACACCTGCAAAGGCGAGGTCCGCTTGCGGTTGCTGCGCGACGGAAAGACCGTCGCCGAGACGACCAAACCGTGCGAAGTCCCCGCCCTGGGCAGGCAAGTCGTCACGCTCTCGCTCGATCTGCCCGCCAACCCGGGCGCGTACCAGGTCGAGGCGGCCCTCATCCGCGGCGACAGCCAACCCGTGCTCAGTCTCCGCGATTTCGAAATCACCGCCCAATAGCAACCCCCGATCGCGCCCAAATAGATCGCGCACCGGCAGCGTGCCACGGCCGAACGCCGACCTACTTCGCCGACGTCGGCCAAACGGTCAGGCTAAGCGAACCGGTTCCAGGCCGCTCGAACGGGCCGGGTGTCGGGTTCGTTTCGCTCCGTTTGTGGCCGAAGTAATCCGTATCGATCTTCAGCGGTGAGCCGTCGGGATTCTCGTAGCTAAGCCCCGCAATCTTGTTCTTGCCCAGAAGCTGCGTCGTCACCAGTTCGGTCTTGGCGTTCTGCAGGGCCTCGTCCAACGTCAGGCGCAAAACCACTCGATCTCCTTCAACAGCGACCTGCACATTCGGATTGAAATCCGCCTGCACGATGTCCTTAGCTTCCTTGGCGTACGGCCGCGCACCGTTGAAATAAACGTTGCCGCCCGTCTTCAACGGGAATCCACGATCGTCGTACACCCATAGCCCGCAGCCGACGACAGCTTGCTTGTGCGACCGGTTGGCCGCCTTGGGAGCCTCGGCATCCTTGCCCACACCAACGAACACGTCGTTGTAAAACCGGTCGTCGCCCCCTTCGATATTGGCCTTGCCGGCCAAAGCGGTCGAGTGCGCGGCGTGATAGGGTGTGAACCGCCCGAGGTCCGGATGGTTGATGAACTTTCCCGTATAGAGATTGTGCACATAGGCGCCACCCTGCGACACGTCCAACAACCCGATCCGCGACAGGAACAGGTTGTTATCCACCAGAAACGGCCCATGGTCCACTTCAACGAAGAGGTCCTGGTCGTTGTCGTCAAACAGGTTCCGCGAGACGCGAGTCCCTTGGGCCATCCAGTCGAGCCAGAGCCCCCGGCACGTATGGTGAATGTGGTTGTGGACGATCTGGACGTCGATGGCCGCGTGCAGCTTGATTCCGGCCATTTCGGCCCCGCTGAACAGGCCGCGCACGTGGATGTCGTGGATCTCGTTGCCCGTAATCGTGCTGAAAACCGCGCCCATGCTGCCGACAACCCCAGTCTGCTCGCAATGCGAGATGTGATTGTTGCGAACGACGTGGTGGCCGATCGTTTCCTTGTTCCACCCATTCTTCAATGCCCGCTCGATGGTCCCCGTGTAGCCGATGGCCGACTCGGCCTTGTTGTCCCACTCGTCGCCATACTTGCCCAAAGCGATGCCCGAGCAGACCGAGTGGCTGATCACGTTGTTCTCGATCACCCAGCCTTTGCTCCAGTGCGTGCCGATCAGTCCCATCTGCTCGGCCGTCGGCGGTGCCCAAGGCGTGGCCGCCTGGCACATCGTGAAGCCTCGGATGGTGATGTAGTTGATGCCCGGTTTCGCCGGATAGAAAACCGCGCGCCGCACGTTGATCTCGACGAGCTTCTGGTTGGGATCGACGCCCCGGAACTGGGCCCAAATCGTCGTATTGGCGTCATCGACCTTGCCGAACCAGAGCGGAGTGTCGCCTGCCGGTTTGAGCACGTCGTCGAACTTGGCCGCTTCGGTCAGCCAATGCCCGTCGAGATAAACGGCGCCCGTGTGATGCTGCCGGCCCTTGGGATTGAACCAGTCGCCGTGGATCAGATCGCTATATGGATTGAAGCTGCCGAAAAAGGAGTTCGGAAGCGTCACCTTCCAGGTCTCGTTCTCCACCTTCACCCAGTTCTTGGCCAACTCCGAGCCTTTGACTTCCACCGTCTCGCCGGGCGCTGCCTGGAAGACGATACGCTTCTCGTCCGACGCACCACCTCGCGGCGGCGTAATCCGCTCGCGGTACACGCCCTTGTGCACGGTGATCACGTCGCCGGGCTGCGCCAGATCGGCCGCGTGCTGGATGGTGCGCAGCGGTGCCGCCTGCGTGCCTGCGTTGGTGTCGTTGCCGTTCACTGCTACATGGAACTCGGCGGCGTAGGCCACGCTCAGAGGCGACAGCAGCATGGCAACCGCACATGCAACCAGCGTGCGTTTCGCATTTCGGTTCATCGGGAGATCCTCTTTTGCGCACAAAGGATGGGTGGGAATTCTACGGTGGGATACTTTCACACAACTCGGGCGACGTCATACCTGGTGGCCATCACCACATTCGACTCACGCCACATCGCCCGCCGCACCCTTCAGACTCTTCGAGCGAGCGGTTCAGGCGTCGCCCATTGTAATGGAACCCGGCGGCGTGTCAAAAAACCGGCGGATTCCGGATTCGGGTGCGGTAACCGATCTCTGACGCCGTCGGGCAAACGCCGCGACGTAGGGTGGGCCGAGCGCAGCGAGTCCCACCAGCAAATCCACGCCCGCGGAGTCTACACACTGTCGACAGCCGGCTCCTGCTGCGTTGCGCAGTGGTACGCGCCCAGCCCCCAGATGAGGTCGACGGCGTACAGGCCGCGGATCTGCCGCTCCGGGAACGCCCGGGCAACAACACCCAGTGCCCGCTCGTCGGCCGGATCGCCGTACTGCGGAACCACAACGACGCCGTTGGCGATGTAGAAATTCGCATAACTGGCCGGCAACCGTTGATCGCCGTAATAGATCGGTCGCGGCATGGGCAGCGGCACAATCTCCAGCGGCCGCCCGTCCTGATCGGTCATGCGAGTGAGCCGCCGATAGTTCTCCTCCAACGAGGCGTAGTTCTCGTCGGCCGGATCATCCTCGCGCGCTGCCAACACCGTGCGCGGACCAACGAACCGAGCCGACTGATCCACGTGGCCGTCGGTGTCGTCACCCAAAATGTCGGCCCGAAGCCAAAGAACGTGCGGCGCCGCCAGGTAATCGGCCAGGTAACGCTCGAAATCCTCCCGCGTCAGCCCCGGATTCCGGTTGGCATTCAACAGACACTGCTCGGCCGCCAGAACCGTCCCGCAACCGTTGACGTCGACGGCGCCGCCTTCAAAAACGATCTGCGGCTCGAACCGACGCCGGCCGGTCTGCTCGGCGATCCGCCGCGGAACCTGGTTGTCCAGATCGAACGGCGGATACTTGCCGCCCCAAGCATTGTAGATCCAGTCGACCAGCGCCGGCGGCGCACCGGGCGGACCGACGAGAAACGTCGGCCCATGATCGCGCGTCCACACGTCGTTCGTCGGAATGTCGTGAAGCGTCACATTCGCCACCTCACCGACCATCGCCCGCGCCTGGGCCATCACCGCGTCCCCACCGGCCAATACGTGGACCGGCTCGAACTGCGCCAGCGTGCCGACAAACTCCTGCCACACCGCCGGAATCGGCTCGAACTTGCCCGGCCACGTTCCCAGATTCCGCGGCCAGGCCAACCACGTGGCCGCATGGCGCTCCCATTCCGCAGGCATGCGGTACCCGAGTCGGGCCGGCATTTCGAGAGACGGTTGCATGGCGAGCCGGGCTAGTCGAGGTACCGTTGGGTCAAGTCGCCGTAAGCGTCGATGCGGCGGTCGCGGAGAAACGGCCAGTGCGTGCGAACCACGTCGATCTGGTCCAAATCGCACTCGACCAGCAGCGTCTCCTCCTGATGATGACTCGCCCGGGCCAGCACGTTCCCGTTCGGATCGCTCAGGAACGACGCCCCCCAGAACTCGATGCCCCCCTCGGTTCCTGTCCGATTCGCAGCCGCTACAAACACACCGTTAGCGATCGCATGGCTGCGCATCATCGTTTCCCAGGCCGCATGCTGGCTCACGCCGAACGCTTCCTTCTCCGCAGGATGCCAGCCGATCGCCGTCGGGTAAAACAGAATCTCTGCCCCCGTCAGCGCCGTCAGCCGCGCGGCCTCGGGGAACCACTGGTCCCAACAGACACACACGCCAATCCGCGCGTACCGCGTCGGAAAACTCCGAAACCCCGTATCGCCGGGCGTGAAGTAGAACTTCTCGTAATACAGCGGATCGTCGGGAATGTGCATCTTCCGGTAGCGGCCCGCAAGCGTCCCATCGGCATCGAACACGACCGCCGTATTGTGATACACCCCCGCGGCACGCCGCTCGAACAGCGAACCCACGACCACGACCTCGTGACGGCGGGCCGCTTCGGCCAACGCATCGCTGGTCGGCCCCGGAATGGGCTCCGCCTCGTCGAACCGGCGGTGGTCCTCGCTCTGGCACGGATACAGGCCGTGAAAAAGCTCCGGCAGGCATACGACGTTCGCCCCCGCGATCGCCGCCTCGGCAATCCGCGCGATGGCCGTGTCGACGTTCGCCTGTTTCGACTCGACACAGCGCGGCTGCACCAAAGCCACAGTCAGTTGGGTCGCAGATGGACACATGGCAGTTGTCGCAGGGTTCAGGTGGTTACGCGGCAGGAGCCATGTTGTCGGGCCCCTGGACGCTCTGAGTCGTGATGGTACCATAGCACGCATGATGCGCAAACGGGTAGCTGGCCTTTTCATTACCGGAACCGACACCGACGTCGGCAAGACATACGTCGCCGCCCTGATCGCGGAAGAACTTCGGCAGGCAGGCCACGCCGTCGGCGTCTACAAACCCGCCGCGAGCGGCTGCCGCTCCGAAGGTGGCACGCTTATCTCCGACGACGCCCTCCGCCTCTGGGAGGCCGCCGGCCGACCGGGCACCCTCGACCACGTTTGTCCCCAACGCTTCGAGGCGCCCCTCGCACCCCATCTGGCGGCGCTGGCCGAAGGCAAGAAGCTCGACGACGAGCTGCTCCGCACCGGTCTCGACTTCTGGAAACACAACTCCGAGATCGTATTGGTCGAGGGGGCCGGGGGCCTCATGTCGCCGTTGGGCGACGATCGCTACAACGCCGATCTGGCCTGCGACTTCGCTCTTCCCCTGATTGTGGTGGCACGCAACGCCCTAGGAACGATCAATCACACGCTGCAGACCCTCATCACCGCCGCCACGTTCCGCGACGGCCTCGACATCGCCGGCATCGTGCTCAACCGTCCGGCGCCCCCGTCCGACGATACCAGCGTCGCCTCCAACCGGCAGGAGCTGGTCGCCCGATGCGTCCCGCCCGTCTTGGCCGAGGTCCCCTGGAAAGGCCGATTCGACGCCGCGGTCGACTGGTTCGCCCTCGGCTACCAGCGGAGCGGGGGATGACCTCCCGGTCACGGCACTGGGACGCGAACCACTTCCCCCCGGTTTGCCTCCTTCTCTTGTTAGCCGTAATTCGTTATCGTGATGAAGTTTAACCGTCGACGGAAATCTCCAGGGGATCAATTGCCAGTTATGCCTACTGCACCTGACTTTGCGCCGTCGCGGCGAGAGATCGCCGGCATTTCGGTTTCGGAGCTCGCGCGGCAGTACGGAACACCGACCTACGTCTACGATGCCGCGAAGATCGTCCAGCGGCTCGACGATCTGAAGGACTTCGACTGCGTGCGGTATGCCGAGAAGGCTTGTTCGAACCTGGCTGTGCTCGACCTGATTCGCCGCCACGGCGGCCTCGTCGACACCGTCAGCAGCAACGAGGTGCGCCGCGCATTGGCGGCCGGGTTTTCCCCCGAGGGTTCGCCTCCGCCGATCGTCTACACGGCCGACATCTTCGACCGCGAGTCCCTCGAACTCGTCCTGGAAAAGAACATCCACGTCAACTGCGGCTCGCCCGACATGATCGACCAGTACGGCAGCCGCGCCCCCGGCCGCGAGATCACCCTGCGGGTCAATCCGGGCTTCGGCCATGGCCACAGTCAGAAGACAAACACCGGCGGCGACTGCGCCAAGCACGGCATCTGGCACGAGCAACTGGAAGATTGCCTCGTCAACGCCGACAACTACGGCCTGAGCGTGACCGGCCTGCACATGCACATCGGTTCCGGCACCGATCTGGAGCATCTCTCCCAGGTCTGCACGGCCATGGAGAACGCCGCAAAGACAGTCGGAAGAAACCTCCGCACCATCAGCGTCGGCGGTGGGCTGCCCGTTCCCTATCGCCAGGGCGAGCAGTACGTCGACCTCGACGACTACTTCCAGCGTTGCGATGCCATGCGCAAACGCCTCGAACAGACCTTCGACCACGCCGTCCGGCTGGAAATCGAGCCGGGCCGCTACATGGTCGCCGAAAGCGGCTATCTCATCGCCGAGATCCGCGCGGTGAAGAAGCAGGGCGACAACACCTTCTACCTGCTCGACGCCGGGTTCAACAACCTCGCCCGCCCCATCCTCTACGGAGCCCATCATCCCATGTCGGTTTGTCCGGCCGATGGAAACATGCAGCGACCCGAGGTCGACGTGATCGTCGGCGGCCCGCTCTGTGAGTCAGGCGATATCTTCACTCAGACCGAAGGAGGCTTCGTCAGCAAGCGGCGACTCCCCATTGCGGCCGTCGGCGATCTGTTGGTGATCGAGTGCGCCGGCGCCTACAGCTTCGTGATGGGCTCGAACTACAACTCCAAATCGTTCGCGGCCGAAGTGCTCGTTGTCGAGGGACAGCCACACCTCGTTCGCCGCCGGCAGACATTCGAACATCTCATCGCCGGCGAAACGATTCCCGAACTATAAGCCGGGCTTGCCCGCCCCAACCGTGTCGCGCGACGACGTGAACCCCGGCCCGCCTGCGGCCACATAGCCATAGCTGGCGCCGCTCGCATCGGGCGATACCCAGAAGCTGTACAGCTTGCCATCCGCGAGATGGAAGCGGAATCGCACAGGCTTTCCGGCCAGCGCGCTCAGATCCTTGCCGCTCTTCCAGCTCACGGCCTGCAGCGTCTTGTCTCCCTTGCCCGGCACACAATCGTCCCGGCCGAAGCCCGGCACGGCCGCTCCCTTATCATCCAGAACCTCGACCTGAAGCGTTCCGCGCACGTCGGCGTTCACAAACAGGTGACGCCCCGAGAATCGCACCGGCCGCGTCAGCAGCGTGCCTTCCCCACTGCCGGTGTCCATCGAGGCGAAGCCGTCGCGCCGCAGGAAACCGATGCCCGTGCTACCGTCACCGTCCCAGAAACTCTGCTCCTTCGGCAATCGGCCGCTGCCGGCACGCCCGCTGAAGTACACGTAGAGTTTATCGCCAACGACAAGGCAACATCCGCCGACCGGCTGCACATTGCCCCATTTCCAGTCGCCGCGCGTGTCCGAAATGCCGACCAGCGGTTTCCGCCAGGGCCGGTCCCAGGAAAACCCGTCGCGGCTGAAGCCCAGGAAGATCTCGTTCTTCTTCGGCCGCCCGAGTTCCTGGTCCGCGTAACGCTGATGAATCGTGAACATCCCCAAGATGAGGCTTTCGTAGGCCACGGCGTCCAAGTCGTAGATGTACGCCCGCCGCGGCTCGCGATCCACCAGCGGCGGATCCAGTTGGTCCGTGTTCGCCCAAAGCAGCGCCGATTCGTACTTCGGCCACATCGGCGAGGTGAGCAGGTCGGCCGTTTCCCAGTATCGGCGGATCTGGAAAGGCCCGTGCTCGTCGACCTTCGGATGCAGCCCCTTGATGCTGTACGCCCACACCTTGCGGAACGGATTGTAAAACGCCGTCGTGCGGTCATACGCAGGACCCGTGCGGCGGATCTCTTCGCTCCAGTGGATTCCGTCGGCCGAAAAGTGCAGCACGAACCCACGCCGCGGGGTCTTCTCGAACCGAAACATCTTGTAGCGGCGCTGCGGATCGGGATCGTCCAGATCGAGCCACACCGTCGCCGAGTCGCGGTTGCCCGATTGGACGATGTTCGTTCCCGGCACCACGTCCAACGACGGCCGTTCCCACTTGAGGCCATCGTGGCTTGTGGCGTAGCAGGTCGCGTACAGCAGGCCCGCCATATACCACATCTTGTACAGCTTGTCCTTGGGATCGTACCAGACGCCGTCGCTGAACGGCATCGCGTAAGGGCCGTGATACTCGCGGTAACTGCCCTTGGCCTCCCACGGCTTTTCCGGCCGAAAGATCGGGTTGCCCTCATACAGTTCCAACTTATGGAACGACCGCACCAGGTTCGTCGAGTCGACGAGGAAGTCATCGACGAACAGTTGACGCCCGACGTCGATCAGAATCACCGCCGGCGGTTTCTCCAGATAGTACGGCTTGGCCGGCTCGGTCTGCTCGGGCGGCTTGAAGGCGTCGATTCGTGGCGGCCACGGCTCGGGCAAACGAATCCCGTTGTACAGCACCTGCCCGTCGGCCGCCGATGAAGTCTCCGCCGCCCAGCCGATGCCCGTCGCGGTTGCCAGAACCACGATCCAACAGCCAATTCGCAGGGGCCGGGCGATGCGATCCCGCCGGAAGAGTTGGCACATAGATACACCTCGCTGATAACCAGGAACAAGGACGGCGACTCTCCAACCGATCCGCCTTCGGACACCTCGCTGCAGACGCTGGCGAAATAGTCTGCAGAGAGGCGGCCGCAGCGGTCACGTTAGGCTACGATTGACGCCTGCATTGCCAATGCGCGTTAAGCGGCTACCGGGACCCCGGATTCCAGCCGCTCCGGCTGGTATCCGGGATGAATCGCGATCATTGGCTGCGTCGGCATCGATAAGCGTAACCGAGAAGGAGTGGTCGCGTCCAGGAGGTTCTTCGAGCGAAGTGCCTGTTGCTGCCCGCGATCGGCACCGCAGGCATCACTCGCGGCTCATCACCCACCGCGCCGCATGCGGCGATCGTGGATGCGGCGGACCGTGTTGCCATAGAAGTGGCCGGGGCGGTTCGGACGCTCCAGTAGCGGCATCTGCCGGATCGTTTCCCGCTGTTGGGCGACCGAAGCGGCAGCCATCGGCTGAGCCGTGTTGTTACCCTGCTGCATGGCCGAAGACGTACTTGACATGGTCGACAAGGCGACACCGACCATACCAACAAACAAGCACTCACGAATCATGGTTCCATTCTCCAGAAGGGGGTGATGAATCGGCGCCGCGCCGAAGAAGCTCCACGCGGCGTCCTCTCCATCGTTGTTTATCTTCTCTTGGCGGGCGAATCTTTGGCGCTCGTAAAGAACATGCGCGCGTAGCGAATGAGCCAGTTATGCAGCCCCAGCTCGCACGCATCCCACGCCACCCCCAGAGCACACCCTATTTCACAACAAACCGGGGCCAGTTGGCAACCGTCGAGCCGGAATTTCCGGAAAAATCCGACGATGATTGCTTTCCGCCTCCCAAACCCGCCGCCCAACACCCGGCGAATTTCGCCCCCCGGGGCTAGCCGGGGCAGCGCGCTCGATGCTATCCTTGGTACAATCGTAACAAGCCGAGAACCACGCACGAGGCGACGACCAGACAATGGCCGGCGGACTTCCCTACTTGCCGCACGGCCCATTGCGCGGAGCTATTCACTGTTGAGGCCTGCATTGCCAATGCGGGTCGAGCGACAATCGCCACGAGTCGCGATCATTGGCTGCGCCGAAATCAGTGATGTCTGGATGACGCGGTGTGAGGGGCCGACGCGGACGTGTGTCCGACCCGTCGGCGGTTGTGTACTGTCTCTGAGAAGGCAACCGGTTCGTTGGTAAGGGGTTCGCCATGTTCAACTCTTCATGGAACAAGTCTTTTGGATGGCCGCAGTTATTCGCTCTGGCGGCGGTGGTGGCGATGGCAGCCGGCACCGCCAACGCAGCAGATCAGAAAGGCAGCGATATGTCCTATCAGGAAGCAAAGGACTTTTTGGCACGATACACCAAGGTGGTCGAATTGACCAACAAGGAAGGCGGTCGCGTGGCGATATGCCCCCAGTGGCAAGGTCGAGTTATGACCTCGACCTGCGCAGGCCCCGACGGCCTCAGTTTCGGATTCATCAATAAGGACTTCGTCACGGCCGGCAAGTCCGACCTCCATTTCAACAACTACGGTGCCGAAGACCGCATGTGGCTCTCGCCCGAAGGCGGACCCTATAGCCTGTGGTTCAAGCCGGGCGTCGAACAGGTCTTTGAAAACTGGCACACCCCGCCCGCGCTCAACGAAGGTGAGTTCGAACTCTCCTCCAAACCGGAACCCGGCGTCTGCCGCATGAGCCGTCTCATGAAGTTCCGCAATACCGCCGACTCCGAGTACGAACTCTCGGTCATCCGGGTTGCCCGCCTGCTGGACAAAAAGGACTTGGCCGGCCTCTTCGGCCCGGCGGCCGCCAAGCTCATCGAGCAGGATGGCGTCAAGAAGGTCGCCTTCGAGACCGTCAACACCATCACCAACATCGGCGCCGGCAAGCCCATGACCAAGGAAAAGGGACTTGTCTCCATCTGGATGCTGGGCATGCTCAATGCCAGCCCGCAGACCGTCGTCATCGTGCCCTACAAGGCCGGCGACGAGAGCAAGCTCGGACCCGTCGTCAAGTCCGACTACTTCGGAACCATCCCGCCCGAACGGCTCAAAATCACCCCCGAAGCCATCCTCTTCATGGGCGATGCTGGCTGTCGTTCCAAGATCGGCACCTCGCAGAAACGGGCCAAGAACATCCTCGGCTCGATCGACTTCGAGCATGGCGTACTCACCCTGGTCAGTTTCTCCATGCCCGACGATCCGACGAAGTGCGACTACATGAACAACATGTGGGGCAAACAGGATAAGTCGTATTCCGGCGACGTCGCCAACGCCTACAACGATGGTCCCCTCGAGCCTGGCCAGAAGGGAATGGGCAACTTCTACGAGATCGAAAGCCTCTCACCGGCCGTTGAGCTGTTGATGGGCAAATCGCTCACGCACAGCCATCGCACGGTCCACGTGCAGGCCGATATGGGCACCCTCACCCAACTGGCCAAAGACGTCTTGGGCGTCGATCTTGCGTCCGTCAAGAAGGAAATGATTGGCAAATAGAACGCACTGGGCGTAACCGTCGCGTCTATTTCGCTTTTGCAACTGTAGAAACACGCCGCCGCGAACTTCACCGCTGAGTGCGACGCGCACTGGCCGTCCCGCGGGCCCCGGAGAGAAACCCGTGTCGGAACTTCCTCCGTCGTCGCCCGACGCGGCCCAGCCAGACCCATCGCTTCCGCCCGACCCAATCGCGCCGGAAATGACCGCCGACGAACGGGCGGAAGCGAAACGCTACAGCCGCCTGAAGCTGAAAACCGGTCTCTTGGACCTCGCCACCGACATCGTCGTGCTGGCCTTTCTCGCGCTGGCCTTCGCGCAGCCTATCGACGTATGGCTTCAGCAATGGCAGTGGCTCGCCCATTGCGATTCGCTTCGCCTGGTTGCCCTCTACCTGATCGTAGCCTTGCTGCACGCACTCGTCTCGCTGCCCCTCTCGTTCTACTCGGGATACCTGCTCGAACATCGCTTTGGCCTCAGCAGGCTCTCCGTGGCCGGTTGGGCCTGGAGATACGTAAAACACCTCGTGCTCGGCCTCACCCTCAGCGCGCCCCTCTTCCTCGGCCTCTACTGGATCATCTGGACGACCGGCGCGTGGTGGTGGCTCGTCGGCGCCTCTGCGTTTCTGCTGGT
Organism: Thermoguttaceae bacterium; assembly: GCA_963674835.2. Lineage (GTDB taxonomy): Bacteria > Planctomycetota > Planctomycetia > Pirellulales > Thermoguttaceae. The sequence continues at coordinate 2,044,784 of CAXXKC010000003.1, read as the reverse complement.
CAGCGTCGTGCTAGGGCAACTGGCCCCCGTATTGATCCTCCCCCTGTTCTACAAGATCGAACGGCTCGATAGTCCGGAACTCGCCGACGAGCTGCAAAGGCTCAGCGAAGGCACGGGACTCTCGATCGAAGGCATCTATCGCATGGCGCTCAGCGCCGAAACGGTCAAGGCCAACGCCATGTTGGCCGGCCTCGGTCGAACGCGCCGCGTCCTCCTCGGCGACACGCTCCTCGACGGATTCACGCCCGCTGAGATCGGCGTCGTCTTCGCCCACGAAGTCGGGCACCACGTCCACCGTCACATTCGCAAGCTCCTCGCCGCGGGTGTCCTGTACTGCGCGGCCGGATTTTGGATCTGCGACGTCCTCCTCGCCTATTGGGTCCGCTTCGTGCAGGGCGCGTTCGACTACTCCCAAATGCCCGTCTTTGCCCTGCCCATGCTGATGCTGCTCCTGCAGCTCCTCGCCATGGCCGTCGGCCCCGTTCAAAACGCCATCAGCCGCCATTACGAGCGACAGGCCGACCGATACGCGCTGCAGCGAACCGGCGACAAAGCGGCCTACCTCTCGGCCTTCCGCAAGCTCGCGCGGCTGAACAAAGAGGACCCCGACCCCGATTGGCTGACCGTCGTGCTCTTCTACGGCCATCCGCCCATCGCCCGCCGCCTGGCGATGGCCGACGAAGCACAGCTCTGACCCCTGCGCAATCTCGCGACTGCCGGCCGCTTGCATCGAACCGGCTCGCATGGGTATGCTGTTGAGGGCCGCATTGCCAATGCCCGTTGAGCGGCAACCGGGGCCCCGGATTCCAGCCGTTTCGGATGGTATCCGGGATGAATCGCGATCAATGGCTGCGCCGGCATCAATAATGGCAGATGGAGTCATCTGGCTGCCGAAACAGACTTCTGTCCTCGGGAGATTCGATATGGCCGACAATCGCGTTTCGCGTCGTACTTTCTTGGCACAGACCGGGGCCGTCGCCGCCGTTGCGGCGATGCATACCAACGTAGGGCACGCCGAAGAAAAGTGGCCGCAGCAGTCGGCCTTCGGCCGCGATTGGTCGAAGATCCGCGGCTTCAACTATCAGCCGAGCTATGGCAGCTCCGGTTTTGAACTGTGGCAGAAGTTCGACGCCGCGACGATCGATCGCGAGTTGGGACTGGGCAAGAAGTTCTTCCCCGGCATGAACGCCATCCGACTCTGGTTGTCGTGGGATAGCTTCCTGCGCAACGAAAAACGCTATGCCGACAACTTTGAAGCCGCGCTGGCCATTGCCGACCGCTATGGGCTGGTCGTCATGCCCGTGCTCTTCAACCGCTGGCACGACCGTCTGCTGGACTACGGCGGCATCTACGTCGACCACTTCCTCCCCGGCGTAAGCTGGGTCCAGAAGCCAAGAATGTTCGACGCCTACGTCGAGACGATCGTCGGTGGGCACAAGGACGACAAGCGCATCCTCGCCTGGGACCTCTGCAACGAGCCCTACGCCTACAGTTGCCCGCGCGAAAAGATCCCCCAGATCGTCGACGCCGAAACCGCGTGGCTCAAGGGACTCTACGACGGATGCAAGAAAGTCGGCGCAAAGGCCCCCATCACTGTCGGCATTCATCCTGGCGTGCCGCTGGAGATGGTCAATCCAATCAGCGACGTCCTCAGCATTCATCCCTACTGGGTCCACAACGCGGCGGGCGCGAATAAGGAGGCCTACGAGAAGAAGCTCGATGCCGAGGTGGCCTACGCGCGGCAGGTCGGCAAGGCGATCATTTCCACCGAGTGCTGTTGGGGTTCCCTCGACGACAAGGTGCGCGTCCAGTCGATCCGCTACAGCCTGACGCAACTGAGCAAGCACGGCATCGGCTGGTTGGTATACTTGCTGCACCACAGCCTGATCGCCGACGCTCATCGACCCGAGTTCGGCCCCGTCGGCTTTCCCGGCTACTTGGGCTTCATCGAGGCCGACGACACCCTGCGCCCCGGGCACGAGGTGTTCAACGAATTCCCCTGATCCCTTCTCGCCAGGGAGGGAACGGCTGCCGGGGTGCCGCTGCATTTCGACCCGGCAGCCCGGCGCACTTCGTGTCGAAAGCGGAACTAGCTCGCGCGATGGCCCTACGTCGCGGGAACCCGGATCCGGATCGGTAAGCTGGCGAACCGACGCTTCGCTCCCCGCGCATTCGTGCCAAACGGAACAACGCTACGTGTGACACCGGCTTCGAGTAGGGTGTGACCGGGCCCCACACAGCGCCCGGCGGCGGATCGCCAAAGTGTTCGGCAGCAACGATTTGCCCGATCCCCATACCGGACGTAGACTTTTCCTGTCTGACCGGATGTTCTTCCAAGGTCTACTTCCCGACGTCAGCACGGTTGATCGTGTCTATCGACTCACCTAACCAGGTCATCGACTTGCAGCGAGTCCGCAACTGTCTATCGCAGGTTTGCGCTAGCCAAGCCGAATTCGACCAGTTCTTCTCCGAGGTCTTCGAGCAACTCGACGGACTTTCTGCGCAGTTGCTGCACCGGCAGCAGGCGTGGCAGACCCATCGAGAAGAAACTGAGGACGACTACCGCCGTCGCTGCCAGCAACTTGCCCAGCGGCGCGCGGAGACCGCTGCCCAACAGGACGAGTTGCAGCAGCGTGCCGACGCATCGACCGCCGCTGCGACCGCGGCCGACGATCACCGGCTGCAGCAGGCACTCGACCAGATCGAACAACAGCGCGGCGAACTGACCGGCGTCTTGGAAGACGCGCAGAAACAGGTCGTCGAGCTGGCCCACGCGACCTCGGAGCTCGTGCAAACGCGAAATCAGTTCCAGGAGCTGTTGACCACCGCCGGTACCGCCGGACCCGCGGGAGTTATCGAGGCGGTCCAACAGCAACTGGTTCAGATGCAGAACGAACGCGTAGAACTCGAACAGGAACGCGCCTCGCTGGAGGCCGAACTCGAAGCGGTCCGCAATCGGGCCGCCGAAATGAGTGAAAACCTCGCGCAACAGAAACGCGAGATGGCCCAGGAACGGGCCGAGTGGGCCGAGGAATTCAAGCGGCTGCGGTGCCTCTTGGAATCGCTCAGCCAACGCCAGGCGGTCGTGCTGCAGGAGACCGCCGGGACGCCGATAGCCGCGCCTGCGCACGTTCCCGCTGCGACCGAACGGCCGGCCTCCGATACCGACCCCGTCCTGGACTCGGTCATGGCCCAGTTCGAGTTGCTACAGAGAGACATGACACGACGCCGAAAACAACAGGCCCCCAATTCCGGATGAATCCCGGTGGGCAAGGGGGGGTTACTCAAGAGGGTTTTTTGCCGTGAGAGCGCTTGCCCTGAGACTGGACGCCGCGTTGGACAAATCAGCTTGGATCTTGTGGGCCGTCGGCATCGTCGGCGTGGTCAACGTCGCCTACGGCTGGCACCTGGGCCACCCGTACGTAGCCGTCGGTGGCGCCTTGGGGGTGGCGTTTGCGCTGCTCGGGCCGACCCGGCGCATCCTCCAACCGAGTCTGCGCAAGCCGGACCACCGACCGGCGCCGCCCGTGCATCGACTGCCCTATCCGCCCGTTTCGCGCCCGGCCGCCGATCCCAACGACCTCGACGCCGTCGTAGCCCAGATGATCGAACAAGGACGCTACACGCTGCTGCTCCGCCCGCAAATCGTACAGAATCTCGACGGCCGGCACTTCCGCCAAACGCTGCACACCCTCGAAGAGAGGATGGCGCTGGTTCCCGATGGCGAGGTCGTTCTCGGCAACATCGACGAGGCGCTCAACGACGGAAAATTGGACGAGGAAGAGCTGCGCGCCTGCTCCGCGAGGATCATCGGCGTCGAACGTTTCTTCCTCGATCGCTACCCCGTAACGAACCAGGAGTTCTACGAATTCGTCGACGCCGGCGGATATGCCCAAGTCGCGCTCTGGGATCAGGCCATCTGGCCCGCCGTGCTCGACCTCGTCGATCGCAACGGCCTCCCAGGCCCGCGATTCTGGAAGAACGGCTGCTACGAGGCACATCTGGCCGATCATCCCGTGGTCGGCGTCAGTTGGTACGAGGCCCGGGCATACGCGCGCTGGGTCGGCAAACGGTTGCCGACCGACGCCGAGTGGGTCAAAGCCGGAAGCTGGCCGGTGCGCGTCTCCGCCGAGGCGCGGCTACAGCGCAAGTATCCCTGGGGACAGAGCATGGACCACACGCGAGCCAACCTCTGGCCGACGCACAAGAAGGGAACGGTCTCCGTCAGGGAGTTCGCCGAGGGAGTTAGCGTCGGTGGCGCCTACCAGTTGATCGGCAACGTCTGGGAATGGACGCGCAGCAACTACACGGCCATCGATACCGACGGCGAGGAGTTGGCCACCGAAGGCTCGATGAAGAGCATCCGTGGGGGTGCCTTCGACACGTATTTCGATAACCAGGCCACATGCCAGTTTGCCAGCGGCGAATACCCCATGGCGCGCAAGCCAAACGTCGGCTTCCGCTGTGCCATTAGTGTTTGCGACCTGGTGTTGGCTCGCATCGACCAGCACGCAGCGTCGGGCGAGCCTGAGGAAACGCCCGAGGAGATGATCGTATGACCAAAGGCGTCATCGTACCGCTCGATTCCTATCGGCTCGCCCAGTATGCCGTGCCGGTCTCCTGCTACATTTGCGAGGCCCAGAACACCTTCGACGCCGAAACCTGCAGTCGCTGCGCTGCGCCGATGGCGCTGGCCCATCAGGCCGCCGCCCAGAAGCTGCACCCGCAGATGATCGCGACCATGGGGGCCAGCGGCGCCGGCAAAACGGTCTACCTGGGCATGCTGATGGACATGCTTTCGCGGCAGCCCGAACGCCTCCAACTGCTCGCCCGCGGCGCGTTCTCCATCACGCTCCAACAGACGACCATCGGCGCACTGGCTCGTTGCGAGTTCCCCGAAAAGACCCCCAACGAGCCCGACCATTGGAACTGGGTGCACTGCCAGATCCGCCGCCCTAAGCAGCGGCGCACGCTCGAGCTAATCATGCCCGACATGGCCGGCGAAGCCGTCTTGCAAGAGGTCGACCACCCGCACAGCTTCCAGGTGATCACGTCCTACTTCAAGAAGTGCGTCGGGGCGATGGTCCTCATCGATGCCATGAAGCTCAAAGAAGGTGGCCTCGAACAGGACTATTTCACCATGAAGCTCATCAGCTCCCTGGGCGAAATGGACGACGATCCCAAGAACGGCTGGGCCCATCGTCCTGTGGCCCTCATCTTCACCAAGGCCGACCAATGCGAAGACTGCCTGGCCGACCCGGCTGCCTACGCAAAGTCCCACGCCACCGGCCTCTGGCAGCAATGCCAGGAACGCTTCGACGTCCACCGCTTCTTCGCGGCCAGCGTGACCGGCAACTGCGCGTACCGCCAAACACGCGGCGGCGGGCGGATCTGCCTGCCCCTGCGCATCGAGCCTCACGGCATCGTCGAACCCTTCGAGTGGCTCCTCGATCACATCAAATAATGCCGGTTGTATCGAATTCGCGGACCGTCACACGCGGGCCGTTTGCATAAGCTACAGTCATTACGTTCGCGGGCGCATCGCGCCCAGACAAGCCGTCTCGAGCAGGTAATCGTCGTCGATATGGATGGGATCGAACAGGCCGTCTTTACATCTGCGGTGACCGACCGCGCGGCCGGGTATCAGGTGGTCGCCACCAGTCCCGGTGTCTCCGAAGAGGACGTGCGGGAACTCGCTATCTGGGGGCCGTCGCACGGCGCCTTGCTCGATGGCGGACCCGGCGCCGTGAGCATCAACTTCCACCCCCTACCCAGCGGTGCCCATTGCGTCAGTCGCACCGTCCCTTCCGGTTGGGAATATAGCGGTCGCGGCGCTCGCATCTACACACAGTGTCTCATCGTCCCGCCCGAAGTCTTGTCGCGGCTGGCCAACAATCCGTTCGCCGTGATCAAAGCCGCGCTCGCCGCCGGTTTGATCCGCGTCTACGACGAAGTACCGCCGCGGCTCGAGCCGTTCCGCCTCGCCGGCCGCGCGTCGATGGTCGACACCTCGCTCCTGAGCGAACTCGCCGCCAATCTCGGTGAAAAGTGGATGGCCACCCTCATTCAGGCGGCGCTCAACTCGCACACACTGGCACTGGTCGGAGGCCCACCCCCGGAACATGTCGTGGCGGGCATCTTCAACTGTCTCCCGCCCCGCTGCCGGACCGAATTCTCCTTCTCCACCGGTTTGCGGTTCTCCTCGCGCCGGCCGTTTCGCATTGTCGCCCTTTCCAAGGATCCCGAGGAGTTGCACCGCGTTCAGCGTCTCTACGACGTCGTGGTGCTCGATCTCTCCGGCGATCCCCCGCAGCGCTTCGCCCCGCTCGACAGTTGGGCCCGCCTTGTCCAGCGCGTCATACGCTGCAAGTGCAACGAAGTCTTCACGTCGGCACTGTCACAGCGGCATTCCGACGTCACGCGCGAAGACCTCCCGGTGCTCGGCCTCCAGTTGCTCGAAGAAATGGACGCTTCCTGCTGCGACGACTCCGACGACGAAACCGTCTTCCACGACGCGTTGCCCGCCGACACCGCCAAGCCTCGTCCGGCCGAACCGGTCGGGAAGGCTGGGGCCGAAGCCGCCTCGGAGCCGTCGAAGTCGGCCGAACGGACGCAGCAGGCCCACGCCGCGCACGCTCGGTTCGAAAAGACCTCGTCCGCACCCGCAGCCTGCCAAAGCAAATTCGAGACACCTTCCCAGCGGCTCGACCCCGGCAGCACCGCCATGCAGCATCGCCTCCAGCAGATCGACGCCATGGTCTACGAGGCCATCACTGGCAATGCCGAGGTGATCGAGCAACTCAAGTCGCAGTGGTCCACGCTTCGCGCCGAGATGAGCAAACAACTGATGGCCCGAACGCGCGAAGAGTACATGCGCTACGCACTGGCCATCTGGGAAAGCTGCACCGGAGCCGACGGCGTGCGCAGCTCCCAACACGCCCTCCAATCGCTCGACGTCTTCTGCGTCCTCTTCGACGAGGTCTAGCAGCGCATTCGGCGTACGTGTAGCGTGCGTTTCGCTTTCGAAACCGCGGGAATACGCCGCCACGCTACAGTTATTGGGTCCTGCATTGGAACTGGAACGAGGCCGACCATCGGGAGGCCGAAAGATCAGGATTGGGTCGGACCCCTTGTTCCGTCTTCAATACAGGCATCAATAAGTGCGACACGCACTAGTGGCGACGAAAACGCCGTCAGCATCCCGTGACGGCTCCAACGACGCCTCCCCTCGCCCGCTCGCCGGCCAACAGTCGCACGGCAAGCGCGCGCCCTTCTCCCAACCCTCTCAACGCGCCGGCGAATTGACACCGCAATCGCCAACTGGCCATAATAGGCGCGGTCCCGGCTTCCGGAACACCCCGCCATCCCCGCCCACCTTGCCACCCGCTTGCAACCAGGAGGATCCGCTCATGCGTTCAGCTGCACCAAAGGGGACAATGCCATCCTCGCCAGCGCGCCAGTTGGCAGCGTGCTCGCTCTTGCTCGCGTGTGCAATCGCATGCATCGGAGCTCCGGCCTATGCCGCGGCGGCCGACACGACAGAAGCCAAATCGCCCCAAGACGCCGCCTTCCAACGTGGTCTGACACAGCTTCGCACCATGGAGCAAGCAGCCGCGCGAGGCAAATGGGCCGAGGCCAAGACCGCCTGCACCGCGATCATGCAAGCGGCCGACGTGCCCGCCTACCAACGCTGGGAAGCCGAAACCCGCTTGAAGGAGATCGAGCGGCTGGAAAAAGGCCTTCCCGCACGCGATCCGGCCGCCCATCGCCTCGTGATGCGCCCCCGCCCCAAGCCGGCCGTCGTGCTGTTCGTCGCTCCGGAGGGCAACGACGCCCATCCGGGCACGAAACAGCAGCCGCTCAAAACCCTCGAAAGCGCGCGGGATGCCGTTCGCAAGCTCAAACAGTCGGGCCAGCTCCCCGCCGGCGGCGTCGAAGTGTGTATCGCTGATGGCGAGTATCCCGTGACGCAAACCCTCGAACTTGCCGCTGCCGACTCCGGCACGGAGCAGTCGCCCATCGTCTATCGCGCGGCCGACGGTGCCAAGCCGCGATTTCGCGGGGGAATTCGCCTCCGGGGATTCCAGCCGGTGCACGACGCCCAGATCCTCCAGCGTCTTCCCGAAGAGTCCCGGACCAAGGTGCTCTGCTTGGATCTCAAGCCGCTCGGCGTAGGCCAGATCAAGCCCTTGGTGTTGGGCGGATTCCAAAGTGGCCGTGGGTTCGAAACGCACCCGCTGGCCGAGCTCTTCTTCGACGGGCGGGCGATGCCCATGGCACGCTGGCCCAACGAGGGCTTCGTACACGTCAGCGACGTGTCCGGACCGACCATCGAGCATCGTTGGGGCCGCGTTGCCGCCAAGGAAGGCCGGCTCAAGCTCGACGACGACCGCATCGCACGCTGGACCAAAGAACGCGATATGTGGTTGCACGGCTACTGGTGCTACGACTGGGCCGACAGCTACGAGTTGGTCGCCTCGGTCGACCCGGCAAAGCACGAGATCGTCACGGCCCCGCCGTACCACCTGTACGGGTTCTGCAAGGGACAGCGGTTCTACGTCGTCAACGCATTGGCCGAAATCGATATGCCGGGCGAATGGTACCTGGATCGCTCGAACTCGATTCTCTATTTCTGGCCCCCGTCCGACCCGGAAAAAGCCGACATCGACCTCTCGCTCAATGATTTTCCCTTCCTGCGAATGCAAGGCGTGTCCCACGTCACGATGGAAGGGCTCACCTGGGAACTCGGCGGCGGCGATGCCATCCAGGTCCGCGACGGCGACCACTGCCTTTTTGCCGGCTGCACCGTGCGGTACTGCGGCGGCAACGGCATGGATATCGGCGGTGGCACTGACCATGGCGTCCTGTCGTGCGACATCTACTCGTTCGGCCGTGGCGGCATCACCATCAGCGGCGGCAACCGCAAGACGCTCGCCCCCGGACGCCACTGCATCGAAAACTGCCACATCCACGATCTCTCGCGGATCGACCATACCTATACGCCCGCCATCGTCATGACCGGCGTCGGTAATCGTATCGCCCACAACCTCATGCACGATATCGCCTCCAGCGCGATCCGCCTGGGCGGCAACGATCACGTCGTCGAGTACAACGAGGTCTACCGCGTCGTGCTCGAGTCCGACGACCAGGGCGGCGCCGATATGTTCGGCGATCCGTTGCTGCGCGGCAACGTGTACCGGTTCAACTACTGGCATCACGTGGGCGACTGGCGCCGCCCCGAAGGAATCCGCGGCGGCATTCGCCTCGACGATGCGATCTCGGGCGTCTTGGTCTACGGCAACGTGTTCTACCGCGCCTCATCCGGGCGTTTCGGCGGCGTGCAGATCCATGGTGGCAAGGAGAACATTATCGACAACAACATCTTCGCCGAATGCGAGTCGGCGATCAGCTTCTCCCCATGGGGCGAGGCCCGCTGGAAGGAACACATCGCCGGACGGCTCCAGTCGCCGGAAATCGATGAAAAACTGTACCTGAGTCGCTATCCGAGCCTTGCCCGACTGGCCGACGACTGCAACCGGAACACGATCTCGCGTAGCCTCGTCTTCCGATGCAACGAGTTTCTCTGCCGCGATAGCAAACGGAACGAGCTGATCGACAACCTGGTCACCAACGACGACCCCGGGTTCCGCAATGCGGCGCACGGCGACCTTCAACTCAAGGACGACTCGCCGGCCGCCATCGAGATCGGTCTACGGCCCATCCCCTTCGACGAGATCGGGCTCTACGTCGATGCGTTTCGCAAGGAACTGCCGAAGGCCGGACGCACGGAGAAGTGATCGTCCACAGGCCACATCGCCAGCCAGTCGCCCCGCACGACGGGAAGACGATGCCGCCGCGCGAACAGCGGTCGCTAACCCCCGACGCTGTCCGCCGACTTGACGTCCTCTGCGTTGACCTCCGCCTGGTCATTGCGGATCTTGGCTGCCTGCTGCGTCAATCGTTCGATAGCTCGTGAGTTGCTCGGATCGGTCTTGCGGAGCACGGCGGCGTACAGATCGAGTGCGTCGGCCAACTGTGGGTGATACGGAACAAGCGAGATCCTCCGGTTGTCGATGCAACGCTTCACTTCGTCCGTGGCCTCGGTGTACTTGCCCTGATCCAGGTAGAACTTCGCCAGATCGTACTGCAACTGGGCGACCGTCGGATGGTGATCCCCCAGCATCCTGCGGTCCGTCTCGAGGGCCTCCTTGTACAGCCGTACCCCGTCCTCATACGTCTCCGGCGTATCATCGAGAGCAGCCAGTGCTGCCTCAGTGGCCGCGATCTCCGGATGTGGGTTGGGCAACGTCGCACGCTCCATGGCCAACGCCCGATCCAGCAAGGGCCGTGCTTCCTTGCTATCCTTCGTCAGAATCATGACCTGTGCCAGCAGCCGCAGATCGCGCGCGATTGCCGGATGATCGCCGTGAAACACCGCCTCATCGATCTTGCGAGCCTGTTCCGCCTGAATCCGCGCCTCGCTGTATCGTCTCTCCGTCAGATAGAGCCCCGCCAAACGAGCAAAACTCGAAGCAAGGTACGGATGCTTGTCGCCCAGTGTGCGGTGGTTGATGTCGGCCATGCGCCACAGATAGTATTCCGCCTTCCGATAGCGTGCCAATCCCTGGTACGAACCGCCGATCGTGCACGCCACCGCCGCAACCTCGGGATGCTGCGGCGACAAATACTCCTCCAGGATCCCCAACGCTCGCCCCGCCTTCGAGAGGCTCTTCGCATAGTCGCCACGCGCCACTCCGATCAATGCCGACAGATTCAAACTCATCGCCTGCGCGGGATGGTCCCGTGGAAGCGCCTCGCCGCGCAGCTCCGCGACCTGCTGCGCCACCCGGTCCGCGTCCGCATAACGCCCTTGCGCGTAGTACAGCATCGCCAGGTTGCCGCGGTTGACCGCCACGTACGGATGACGCGCCCCCAGATTCTCCGACCACGTGCTGTACGCAAGGTTGTGGTTGTTCTGGGCGCCTGGATACTTGCCCAGCAACTGAAAGAGCACGGCCTGATTGTTCACGCTGGCCGCAAAAGCCGATGCTTGCTGCGGCACGTCTCGCCACACATCCTGAACCTGCTTGTTGAAGCGGCCCGCCTTGTTCGGCTCCTTGCCGTGGCATGTGTACACCGCCGCTTGCACATGCAGGCATCGGGCGCGCTCGTCTCGACGTACGGCGTCCTTCGAATCCTTATACGGTTCGCACATCGCCGACGCGTTGTTGGCCAAATCTCCGGCCCGATTGTAGTCGCCCGCGTGCAGCCAGGCGATCGCCGCTTGGGCCCACATCGTTGGATCGTTCGGATCCACCAGAAGAACTTGATCGTACTGCTTGGCCGCCTCGACGTACTTGCCCGCGAATAGCTCGTTCTGCGCCAGCGCCAAACGAATATCAGATACGTTGGCCTTTTCGGCGGCCAACGCCGTATTCAGAAGCTGCCGCGAGTCGTCATACCTGCCCTCCACCGTAGCCTTCTGCCCCAGAAGATACGGCCCGCTATCCAGCGAAATTGCAGAAGCCAGGGCGCTCGCAATCGCCGGACGCACGGGCGGATGCGGCACGGCTAACTGCGTATCGGCCAACATCAGGACCGTGTCTTCGATCTCGATGCCCAGCGGGATCGAAAGGTTCTCCATGTCCCGGGCCCGTACCAAAATCGGCGCCCACGGCGTAAGCCACCACAGCAGAACACCAACAAAAATCCCCGAGCCGCTGATCGCCCGCAGGCTGGTCTCCCCGACCACCGGCAAGTTGACCGTCTTCGCGTGATGCTGGTGTTTGACCTCCTGCTGAAGCTGTTTGCCAAAATCGGGATGATGCCCCCGTTTCAGCCGCAGGGCGATCGCATCCAGATCCGGGTGATGCTCGCGGTGCGTGGCCAGAACGAAGACCGTCACCGCCAAAATCGCGTTGATCAACGCCAGCAATCGCTGGGTCCATACCGGGAGCGCATCCGGTAGCACCCAATACGCCATCACCAGGAACACGGCCAACGCAATGGCTGCCACAATGGCAGCCGTCGACCAGTTGTTGCCGTTACCGTGGTGAACAACGTGGGCCGGAACTCCTTGACCCGGTTGCGCAACACCCGAACGGGTTTGCGAATGCCCTTGCTTGTTCATCAGTATTTGCGCACCAACACCCCAGACTCAGCGCCGGTTCGCCTCACTGAGCGCCGCATACAGCACAGCCGCATGGTGCGTCGTGTCCTCCCGACGCGCACGCTACAGTATCCCCCCGAAGTGCGTCCCTCGATAAGTCTTAGCTCAATGCCCTTGGGACTGACCCCGCGCGTTAGTTTAGCAGCGACCCGTCCCAACAGCAAACACAATCTGCCAACATTTGACACGACCTCCAGACGCAGACTCCCGCAGAGGGAGGCACGCATCGCCTGGCCAATCGACTCGGCGCCGTTTGGACTTAGGTATCTTCAGAGCCCCTGACACGCGGTCAGGCGTAGCGAGCCTTTGCCCGTATGGGGATGCCACCTCCCAAGCCGCGTTCCGCGCCCGGCGAGCATGCTACAGTATTGGAGGAGGAACCGCACATAGAACCCTCCCCCAATCGCCATGGAATGCACGACATAATATGAATCCCCATAAGCGTTTGGGGTGCCCATTACTACTGTTGGCCCCTTCACCCCGCCTTTAATCCCCCCACAAAACGTATGAGGGAGATCTGCGCCACGCTACACCCCGCCCTACATGATTCACGGCCCGATCCCATGCCGCCGCGGCCGGCCGCTTTGCCCAGCTCGGGCTCCACCGGCCAATAGCCGGGGGTGTCGACGCAACCTCATCGGAGCACACAGTCCCCTGCCGAACTTCGCCATGGTAACCTCAACCGCCTTTCAAGAACTGGGGCTCTCCCTGCTGCTCGGGCTGCTGGTCGGTTTGCAACGCGAGCGGACCGCCGCAGGCATGCCCGGCATGCGAACGTTCCCGATGATCACCGTCTTCGGGACCGTCTGTGCCATGTTGGGCGACCGCTACGGAGGATGGGTCGTTGCTGCCGGTCTGCTGGCCGTCCTGGTCACGCTCACCTTTCCCAGCCTGGCAAGATTGCGACGGTCCGAGCCCGATCCAGGAATCACGACCGACGTAGCCGCGCTGCTGATGTTCGCCGTCGGCGCTCTATTGGTGGTCGCCCCTCTCTCGCTGCCCGTGGCGATTGGCGGCGGCGTGGCCGTCTTGCTTCAGTTCAAGCCTGAACTGCACCGGTTCGCCGGAAAACTCGGCGATCACGACCTGCGGGCCATCATGCAGTTCGTAATCATCACCTGCATCATACTGCCCGTCCTGCCCGACCAAACCTATGGCCCGTTCAACGTACTGAATCCTCGCCAAACGTGGTTGATGGTCGTCCTGATCGTCGGAATGAGCCTCGGCGGTTACATCGCCTACAAATTCGTCGGACGAAGTGCCCGCATTCTGCTAGGCGGTATTCTGGGCGGGGCCATTTCCAGTACCGCCACCACCGTCAGCTATTCTCGCCAAACGCGCAGCGAGCCCATGGGGGCCCACTCGGCCGCCATCATCATCATGATCGCCTCCACCATCGTGTTCATTCGCGTGTTGATCGAGTTGGCGGTCGTCGCGCCCGAGGCCCTGCCGACGGCCACCCCGCCGATCGTTGTCCTCATGCTGCTCACGATGCTGCCGGCACTGATCGTCTGGTATCGCGTGCGCCGTCAGCCGGCAGAGATGCCCGCCCAGAAGAACCCGACGCAGTTGAAGTCGGCCATGTTCTTCGCAATCATGTATGCTGTTGTCCTGCTCGCGCTGGCCGCAGTCAAGCAATACGCCGGAGCAAATGCCCTGTACGCCGTGGCGTTTCTGTCGGGCTTGACCGACATGGACGCCATCACTCTCTCGACCGCCCACATGATCCAGGCCGATCGCTGGTTCGCCGCGGACGCGTGGCGGCTCCTCATCGTGGCCGCGCTGGCCAACCTGATCTTCAAGGCCGGCGTGGTCGCCCTGCTCGGGCATCGCCGGTTGCTGCTACACATCGCGATCATGTTCTCGGTGCCCGTCGTGGGCGCGGTCCTGCTGCTGGCGCTCTGGCCGTAACCCGATTGAGGCCCGAGGTGCCAACGCGCGCTGAGCGGAAACCGGCGCCCCGGATTTCAGCCGCCTCGGCTGGTGTCCGGGTTGAGTCGCGACCATTGGCTGTGCCCGTATCAACATGAAGTACCCCGACGGTATGATATCGACTTGACCGTCAGACTGCTAAGTTGAAAGATTACAGTAGATTCCTACAGGGCGCGGACCGGCCCGCTGCGGTGATGGCAGCAGCAATGTTCTCAACGTAGCCATGGTTGGGAGTTGGTCCCGCTTCTATTCGAGGCCCAGGGAATTGGAGGGCACTCGACGATGTCGAAGCACGTCACGCTACCGCCGCTGGAAACACCAGGTCCCGACGGAATTCACACCGGCGGCTGGTGGCACGAGACTGACGACGGCCAACGGGTCATTTGCGATCTCTGTCCGCGCGCATGCTCGCTCGGCGTCGGCGACCGCGGCTTCTGCTTCGTGCGTCAGAACCTCAACGGGCGCATGGTCTCGACGACCTACGGGCGCAGCACCGGCTTCTGCATCGACCCGATCGAGAAGAAGCCGCTCAACCAGTTCTATCCCGGCACGGCCGTCTTGTCGTTCGGCACCGCCGGCTGCAACCTCGGCTGCAAGTTCTGCCAGAACTGGACAATATCCAAGTCGCGCCAGGTCGACGCGCTCGGCGAATCGGCCGACCCGCAATCGATCGCGCAGGCGGCCGTCCAGTCCGGTTGCCGCAGCGTGGCGTTCACGTACAACGATCCGGTCATCTGGGCCGAGTACGCCATCGACACCGCCCGCGCCTGCCACGACGCCGGCGTAAAAACGGTCGCCGTCACCGCAGGCTACATCACTCCAACGGCGCGCGGCCCGCTGTTCGAAGTGATGGACGCCGCCAACGTCGACTTGAAAGGGTTTAGCGAGTCGTTCTACGCCAAGCTCACCGGCGGGCATCTCCAACCGGTTCTCGACACGCTTCGCTGGCTCGTACACGACTCCGACGTGTGGATCGAAATCACCAATCTCGTCATCCCGCAGGCGAACGACGCACCGGACGAGATTGCCCGCATGTGCGACTGGATTGCCGAACAACTGGGCCCCGACGTACCGATTCACTTCACGGCCTTTCATCCCGATTTCCGCCTGACTGACCGCGGCGCCACGCCCGCTTCGGCCCTGCACGAGGCCTACCGCATTGCACGCGAGGCCGGTTTGCGTTATGTCTACACGGGAAATGTCAGCGACCGGCAACGCCAGAACACGCTCTGCCCGGCCTGCGGCGCCACAGTGATCGAACGCAACGGTTACGAGCTCGAGTTGTACGCACTAGGCGGCGACTGTTGCCGCGCCTGTGGTGCCAAGATCGCGGGAAGGTTCGACGCCGCACCGGGCGATTGGGGCTCCCGCCGCCAGCCCATTCGCATCCGTAGCTTCTCCGGTTCGGCCAGACCGAGCCGGCCGACCAGCGAGGGAGGGAATACGATGGACGCAAGATCCGCCGAACAGCCGGTCACGTCTCCCAGCGACGAGCAACGCCCCGCGTTGCAGCCCGCCGAGGAGCAGGCGATCTTCCAGGCCGCCGGACGCCGCGTCGCCGCGGCCGTGCGAAATCTGCCGGCCGAACCCATCGACAATGCGATCCCCGAGCTCGCCCAGACTCCGGTGCTCGGGTCGTTCGTCAGTCTCAAACGAGGCGGACATCTGCGCAGTTGCTGTGGGTTTCTCGGACAGCCGGTGGCCCTGGGTCAGGCGGTCGACCATGCCGCGGTCCGCGCGGCCAAGGACGATCCGCGGTTCCCCCCCATTTCCCCCTCCGAACTCGATCACCTGGAAATGGAGGTCTGGATCCTCTGGGGGCAAAAACCCGTCACCGCCCGGGGATTGGATCGCGTGCAAGCGGTCACGATCGGCAAGCACGGCCTGCAGATCGGCCGCGGCGGCGCTCGGGGCCTACTGTTGCCCGCCGTCGCTGTCGAGCACGGGCTCGACGCGTTGGGCTTCCTGCAACAAGTCTGCCGCAAAGCCGGTCTCACTTCCGAAGCCTGGATGCAGGACGACACATCGCTGTGGACCTTCGAAGGCTACGCTATTCACGGCCGGCTCAAGGATACGTTGTCCGAGCCGTCGCAGACGTTCGACTTGGGCGGGCCGACGGCAGCCGACCTCTCGGTGCTGGCCCAGTTCTGCCAGCAGAATCTGGGCGCGCTGGTCGAGGGTGTCACGCCCTTGTTCTACCTGCCCGGCGCATTCGACGGCAGCGTCTGTGGCGCGGCCATATCGGTCCAACTGCCCGGCCAGGCGGCCCCGATGGAAAGCAGCCGCATTAGCCTACGCGCCGACATGCCCCTGCAATCGACGCTGTTCGAGCTGGTCCGCGCGCTGGCCGGTGCGGTCCGGTCCGCCGGCGTCTCGACTACGACGGCCGCAGCCGCCGACTTAGGGCTGAGCGCGTTCTGGGATCCCGCCATGCAGGGAAGCATCGCCGAGCCGAATCTCGAGGGCTTGGATACCAGCCGCCGCGCGCTGGTCGTGGCGTCAGGCGGACGATGGACGTTGGCCTTCGACCCGTCCAAGTCGGCCCAGGCGTTGGTCGATGAGGCCGTCCAACGGGGCCGTTTTCACGATGCGGCCCAAACGGCCGTCTATAGCATGGCCGTCAGTTCGACACGGCCGCAGTTGCTGCTCAGCAATGTCGCTCGACCGCAGACCGGGCCAGACGTCCGTACTCCCGCGGTCGCCGGACGTTTCTATCCGGCCAGCGCCGCCGAGGTCCAGAGTACGCTCGACGGCTTCCTCAGCGGCCGCCGGCCGGCCGAACGCTGGTCGGCCATCATGGTGCCGCATGCCGGCTGGATCTATTCAGGCCGCCTCGCCGCCGAGACGTTCAGCCGCGTCCAAATTCCCGATCGCGTGATCATCATCGCCCCAAAGCATACGCCGCCCGGCGCCGACTGGGCCGTCGCCCCTTACCACGCGTGGTCGCTGCCCGGAGGGTCCGTCGTGGGCGACTCCGAGCTGGCGCACCGGCTCAGCGAAGCGGTCACCGGCTTGGAGCTCGACGCGGCCGCTCACCAATCGGAGCACGCCATCGAGGTCCAGCTGCCGATCCTGGCCCGGCTCGCTCCGGAGGCCCGGCTGGTGGGTATCGTGCTTCACGGCGGCGGCTTGCCGGCGCTGCAGCGCTTCGCCGACCAGTTGGCCGGCGTCTTGGCCGACATGCCCGAGCGTCCCCTTCTGGTCATCTCCAGCGACATGAACCACTTCGCCTCGGACGAACAGACCCGGCAGCTGGACCGCATGGCGCTCGACGCGCTCCAGACACTGGACCCGTCGAAGCTCTACGAAACGGTGATCGGCCGGCAGATCAGCATGTGCGGAGCCGCTCCGGCGGTCGTCGTCATGGAAACGCTCCGCCGGCTCGGGTCGCTCGACCACTGCGAACTGGTCGGATACGCAACCAGCGCCGACGCATCGAACGACCGCAGCCGCGTCGTCGGCTACGCCGGCATGCTCCTCGGCTGACTCCACCACGCCGACCCGCAACCTCGCCTATTTCTCCAACACCATCTCCAGGTGGCGAAGCGCCTGTTTGATGTCGCGCGAAAAGCCGCTTACCTTCACGCTGAAGCCGACATAAGCATTCTGGGGCCGGTCCGCGTAGTCGTCCGCATCCTTGATTCGGGTGGCGATCAGCTTCACATCCCGCTTCGCGTCCTTGCTAATATGCGGGCTGGCGGCGAAGGCAGCCAACCGACTGTCTATGTCCTTGGAGAAATGGTGATACATCTCTTTGACCGATTCGTCCCGTTTCTTATTTATCGTCCAGGATTTCCACCGCCTGGAACTTCCGTCCTTCCAGCATCGCCAGACTGGCGCCGCCGCCCGTGCTCACGTGGCTGACCTTGTCCGCAAAGCCGAGCTGTTGGATGGCCGCCGCGCTGTCGCCGCCGCCGATGATACTCGTCGCATCGCTCTCGGCAATGGCCTTGGCGACGATCTTCGTGCCTTCGTCGAACGGCGGCATCTCAAACACGCCCATTGGGCCGTTCCACACGACGGTCTTCGCGCTGCGGACGGCCTCGGCATACCGTTGGGCCGTCTTCGGGCCGATGTCCAGCCCCTGCCAGCCCTCCGGGATGTGTCCGGCCTCGACGACCTGCTTGTTGGCGTCGGCGCTGAAGGCGTCCGCACAGTGGGTGTCGACCGGAAGCATGAGCTTCTCACCGCCGGCCTGGAGCAGTTTCTTGGCCAGATCCACCTTGTCGGCCTCCACCAGGCTATTGCCCACCTCGCCCCCCTGGGCCAGCGAGAACGTATACGCCATCGCACCGCCGATGAGCACCTTGTCGCAGATGCTCAAGAGGTTCTCGATCACCGGAATCTTGTCCGATACCTTGGCGCCGCCGAGAATTGCCACGAACGGCCGCGCCGGATTGGCGATCGTGTCCGACAGATACTGAATCTCCTTGGCTACGAGGAATCCGACCACCTTCGGCTTGCTTCCCATTGCTTGCGGGACGGCCACCATCGACGCGTCCGTCCGATGGCACGTGCCGAACGCGTCGTTGCAGTAGATGTCGGCCATGTCGGCCAGCGTCTTGGCGAACGCCGCATCCCCCTTCTTCTCGCCCGGATGGAAGCGCAAGTTCTCCAGCACCAGCACTTGGCCAGGCTGCAGAGCGGCCGCCTTGGCCTTGGCGTCGTCGCCGACCACGTCGGTCGCGAACTCCACCGGCTTGCCCAACAGCTCGGCCAGCTTCTCGGCCGCCGGCTTCATGCTGAACTTCGGATCGGGAGCGTCCTTGGGGCGTCCCAGGTGGCTCATCAGGATCAGTGCGCCGCCCCGATCCAGCACCGACTTGATCGACGGCAACGCCATGGCGATCCGCCGGTCGTCGGTTACCCGCTGCTGGTCGTCCAGGGGCACGTTGAAATCGACCCGCATGAGGACCTTCTTGCCTTGAACGTCTACGTCTTCAATGGTCTTTTTTGCCATGTCTGTTCACGCTCCTGCTGGGCGAAAGAATCCGATCATTCGAATCGACCAGTCTACCGCGAGAGCCTCCCAGGGGGAAGGAGTCGGCCGGCCGGTCGGCACCTCACGTCTCGACCTCAAGAATCTGAAACCGCACGCCGCGCATCGGGGCGCCCGAGTTGTGGAACGTCAGGCCCCCATACGCGTACCCGACGATGCTCTGATGCGTGTGCCCGTAGTACACATTCCGCACCCCGCTGTCGGGCCCTTGGCCGATGTCCCTCAAATAGGCCAGGATCCGCTTGGCAACGACCCGCTTGCGGTACCGCAGGAACGGCACCGGCCGATGCAGGTGGGTAGCGACCACCAGATCGTAGATCCGGTTCAGCAGCACGCCCCGTGTCCTGCGATGCAGCCAGCGCGACCGGGCGTGGGTTAGCATCTCCTCGCTCATCACCCGATCGGCCACGTCGCCGTGGATGAACACACTGCTCCCGAGCCGAAAGTAGTACGGATACCATGACAGGTTTGGGATCGACTTCTCCAATTCGATCAACCGATCGATGAATCCCTGATGGAAATCGTGGTTGCCCAACAGCAGATGGAACTGGCACTCCGGGCACTCTGACGTAAGCAGCGTCAGCCAGCCGACCGCATCTTCCACCGCGTGTCGAACCGTCCGTGCCTGCGACCAGCGGAAGTCAAAAATGTCGCCCCCAAGCACAAAATGGTCCGCCTGCGAAGCCGCCCGCACGATTTGAGTCGCATGACGGTTTGCCTGCGATCGCCGCGCGAAAAGGTGCAAGTCGGAGACAAAGTAGGTCTTCCGCGTCTGCGTCATGCTCGATTCCCGGTCGCTGGGTCCTTGCTGGATCATAGGAGCGGACTGAACAGTTTGGCAAGGTTGGCCTTCAGCCGTCCACCCCACGTCCGACTAGGGCCGTCGCCGGAGAGCGCCAGCGTCGACAACCGCTCATACTCGTCTTGCAGACGCGCCAGCGCGGCCACGGCCTGCCGATCCTCCAGAAGAACGTTCAGTTCGAAGTTCAGCTCGAAGGAGCGAATGTCGTAATTGGCCGAGCCGAACATCGCCAGGCGGTCGTCGACCGTCAAAGTCTTCGCGTGAAGCATGCCCGCGTAGTACAGATACACGTTCACCCCGCAGTGCATCAGGTGCTCCCAGTAGAAGCTCCCCGCAGCGTCCACCAGCGGATGGTCGCTGTGCCTCGGTAGAATCAGGCTCACGCTCACGCCGCGCAACACGGCCAGTCGCAGGGCCAGCAGCATGGCCTCGTTGGGAATGAAGTAGGGCGACGTAATCACCACGCGCCGCCGGGCCAGAAAGATCGCCTCGACCAACACCGCCTGGAAGGCCTCGGTCGGCAAGTCGGGTCCCGTGGGAACGACCTGCATCGCGACCGACCCCTGCGGCTCGATCGTCGGGTACAGCCCGGGCCCTTCCAGCAACTCGCCCGTCTCGTGGTACCAGTCTTCGAGAAACACGCCCTGAAAATCGCCGACCGCCGGCCCCGTGATCCGGCCCATCACGTCGTGCCATCCTCCGGCGCGGCGGTGCCCATAGCTGCCCTCCACAATGTTCTGCGATCCGGCCAGCGCGATCCGCCCGTCAATCACCGCCAGTTTGCGATGGTTGCGCAAATCGAGCCGCGCCAGCGGAAGCCGCAGAAGGTTGACCGGAAGAACCGGGTGTACGGCCACGCCCTTCGCTCGCAACTCGGGTGCCAACCGCCGAAACAGGCCGCGCGAACCGACCGCATCGGCCAATACCCGGCACGTCACGCCCCGACCATGCGCTCGAACCAGTGCCTCGGCGACGCGCCGCCCCACACAGTCATCACGGAAGATGTAGAACAGCAAGTGAACGTGGTTCACCGCCGCATCGATGTCCGCAATCAACCGGTCGATGGCCAGATCCGTATCCGAGAACAGGTCGATCGTGTTGCCGCCGACCACCGGCAGACCGACCGCCCGCTCGGCCAGGTCCCCCAAAGTCCGTTGTTCCTGGTCGGCCCGCGCGGCAGACCGTCCAGTACGCTCGCGTCGCGGTTGCTCGGCACTCTCAAACGCGACACGCTGCGTCCGCCGTCGCGCCAGCCGCCTTCGGCCAAGCCGGTTCTCGCCCAGAAGCAAATAGGCCCCCAAGCCAATCCATGGCTCCAGGAATACAATGCTCAACCAGGCCAGCGCTGTCACCGGCCGATGTTTGCGCAGCACGATCACCGGCAGCATGATCACGCGGATGATCCACTCACTGGCGGCCAGTAGGTGGGTCCAGAACAGCAAACTCATGCGTCGGTCCAGCGTGGGCGTAACAAATGCCATCGGCCGCGTCGCGACCCGGCCCCGTTTCAGTATACGGCGAAAACGAAACCCCTCCGTTGGCGTGGTTGCGCGATGGAGAACCGGAAACCCACAGTGACTGCTATTCCATCGCAAAACACGTAAAATTCTCAGATTGTGTAACCGTCCTATTTGTTCACGCAACATTGTCGCGGACCGGGTAACAGGTTAGCATTATACGTCTGAGCACGGCTCGCGCAGGCAAACCAGGGGCGAGCCGCCGCTCGTCGGATGTGGACATCGAGGGAGCCGAGCTACCAATGCCCCCTCGGGGGCGGGCGACCCGCGTGCGATCGCCGGCCGCCGGAGGCAGCCCAAACCGCGGATCCCTTTGCAGGGGCCTAATCTGCCATGAAACTTCCACCCGAAGGCGCGCGTTGGCTGGTGTCCCTGCGCTGGCTCGCCGTCGTGTTGATGTTCGTCACGATCTGGTTCGCTTCCGCCGTCCTCGGCATCGTCCGCCGCCCGTTGCCTCTCTATCTCGTCGGCCTCGGAATCACCGCATACAACACGCTCTTTCAGCTCAGTCAGCGCGAGTGGGCCGCCGGCGAGCGAAACGTCGAACGGAACATCTTCCTCCAGGTCTTCTTGGACCTCATCGCGCTGACCCTACTCCTTTACTTCGCCGATCTGCCGCGCAACCCGTTCCTCTTCTACTTCGTCTTCCACATGATCATCGCCGGCATGTACCTTCGCGGCCGGGAACCCTACTTCTTTGCCGCGTTCGCCTCCGTGATGGTCGGCGCGGTGATGCTCGCCGAGTCGATGGCTTGGATTCCCTCCTTTCCCCTGCATTTCCGCTCCGAGCCCGCCAACGTCCAACCGCTCGACGGACTCTACTTGCTCGGCGTCTTCGTCGCGTTCTCCAGCACGCTCTGGATCGCCGTGTATTGCACGACGTCGATCCGCCGCTACGTCGACCGGGCGCACGCCGAAATCCGACAGAAAGAAAAGCTCCTCGGCATCGGGCAACTCGTTGCCGGCATCGCCCACCAGATCGCCAATCCCTTGGACGGCGTGCAGAATTGCCTCCAGCGGATCGGCGAAGGCGTGAAAGGCAACACCCACCTGACCGAATACGTCCAACTGATGGCCGAGGCCTTGGAACGCATCGAGCGCACGGCCAAACGCGTCCAGGCGTTCGCCCGCCCTCGCGGCATCGAGCTGCAGAAGACCGACGTCAACGCCGCCGTCGAAGGAACCCTCCAGTTCCTCGGCGGTAACTTCGGCAATCGCATTCGCACCGAAACCGAACTGGGCGCCGTGCCGGCCGTGTGGGGCGACCCGTACACCGTGCAGGAGGTGCTCTTCAATCTGTGTACCAACGCCATCGCAGCCATGCCCGACGGCGGTGTGCTCACGATCCGCACGACCGCGCTGGGCCGTAAGGACGAAGACCAGATGGGCTCCGTCGCCATCGAAGTCTCCGACACCGGCGTAGGCATCCCTCGCGTGCAACTGGAGAAGATCTTCGAGCCCTTCTACACCACGCGGGCCGAGTCGGGCGGGACGGGCCTCGGATTGGGCCTCTGCCGAATGCTCATCTCCGAGATGGGCGGCCGCATCGAGGTCCGCAGCGCACTGGGCCAGGGAACCACCTTCACCGTGGTGCTCAACCCCGCCGATACCATTCTCATCAACACGGCGAAATCGGAATGAGAATCCTCGTTGTCGACGACGAAAAGATCAAGCGGCTCACGCTGGCCGACGACTTGGCCACGCAGGGGCACGCCGTCCTGACCGCAGCCGACGGCGAAGAGGCCCTGCAGCAGTTAGGCGCCGCGCCGTTCGACGTCGTCGTGACCGACATGAAGATGCCCAAGCTCGATGGCATGGAACTGCTTAAATGGATCAAGCAGGGCCCCCTCGCCAACGAGGTCGAGGTGATCGTCATGACGGCCTACGGGAGCATCCCGGTCGCCGTCGAGGCCGTTAAGCTCGGCGCATTCGATTTCGTCACCAAGCCCTTCCGCAACGAAGACATCTTCCCTCTGATCGCCCGCATCGAACGCGAACGACAGGGCGCCGACGCCGGCGCCTCCAAGGAAGCGACGGCCGCCACCATCGAGGAGACGATCGTCGGCCGCTCCCAGGCCATGTCCCGCGTGCGCCGAATGGTGGAGATCTGCACGCGGACCGATGCCAACGTGCTCCTGTGCGGAGAAACCGGCGTGGGCAAAGACCTCATCGCCGCCGTGATTCACCGGCATTCCCACCGCCACAGTTTCCCCTTCGTCAAGGTCGGTTGCACGCTCTTCCCGCCCCAGTTGATCGAGAGCGAACTCTACGGCCACGAAAAGGGCTCCTTCACCGGCGCCGAACAAACCCGCAAGGGCCGCTTCGAACTCGCCGAGGGCGGAACGCTCTACCTCGACGACGTCGACGACATTCCCTTCGAACAGCAGTCGAAGCTTTTACGTGCGATCGAGGAGAAACTCTTCGAACGCGTCGGCGGCAGCAAGCTCATCAAGGCCGACGTGCGCATCGTCGCCTCGACAAAACGAAACCTCCTGGAGAAGACCGGCGACGGCACGTTCCGGCAGGATCTGTACTACCGGCTCGACGTGTTGCGAATCAACGTCCCTCCCCTCCGTGAACGTCGCGACGACATTCCCGCCCTGGCCGAGCGCCTGCTGGCCCGTGTCGCCCAGGGAGGTCCATACCAGATCGAGCCGGCGGCCATCGAGGTGCTTCAGCAGCACAACTGGCCCGGAAACGTCCGGGAATTGCTCCACACGCTCGAACGGGCGTACCTGGTGGGGGTCGGCAAAATCACCGCCGATCTCCTGGCCGCCGAGATCGAGGGCTCGGCCGAGCCGGCGGCCGCTGCCGGCAACGGGAATCTGCCCGTCGGCGGTTTTCAGGCGGCCATGGAGGAAGCCGAGCGCCAATTGCTCGAAAACGCCCTCCGCGCCTGTGGCGGCAACAAGACGGCCGCGGCCGCGTCTCTCGGCATGAAGCCGTCCACGTTTCGCGACAAGCTGGCAAAACACGCCCTGGGGTAAACGCTCGACCCCGCTGGCATATTTCACGCCGCGGGGAGTGTCCTGTTAGGATCCCTGAGCCGGGCTAGGACCCTCGCCAGTGCTCTTGCCGCATGCCCAGTGGCAGGAAATCCCGCCTAAAGGCTGGCAAGGACGGTCCAGACGACGACGCCGGCAGCGGCAAACAGAAGAGCCAGGTCACACAGGAAGAGTCTCACGATTCAAACTCCAAATCCAGCCTCGCGATCCTGCAATAGCGACGTCGATTATGACCGGTCGCAACGAGCATGCCAATAGCACCGATTCGAGTAGCCCTGCGGCAAATGCCGAGAAACACGGGCACCCCCAACGTCGCGGCGCGGGTGGGGCCGCGATGGTCCGATAGGCCGTGTCGTCAGAATGAGCCCCGATCGTCGTCAGGCCTATCCACCAGGCGATGCTTTGATGACGACAACCATCTCCCCTTTAGGGACGTGGTGGAGTAGAATAGAGGCGTTTTCATGCAGGTTCCTGCTTCATTGTCGTGCCTTTTTGAGGAACGGATCGTGCACGAGTACCTTCTGCCGGCGGCTATCGCCATCGCCGGAGCGATTCTGCTCATCCTCGGCAGCGGCCTGCTGGTCCGCGGAGCTTCGGGATTGGTAACCCGGATAGGTCTCTCGCTCGAGATGATCGGAGTGATCGTCATCGCCTTGGGCGCGACCATGCCCGTGCTGGCCACCAGCGCGATCGCCAGCTATCGTGGCGAAAGCGGCCTTGCGGTCGGCACGATCGTGGGCAGCAACATCTTTGGTGTGCTGTTCATTCTCGGACTGTCGGCCCTGCTCACGCCCCTGACGGCCGCTGCGCGATTGATCCGGCTCGACGTACCGTTGGTCGTCCTGGTGTCGTTGGCCGTGCTCGGTTTGGCTTGGAAGGGATACATCGGACGTGCCGATGGCGTAGGACTGGTGATCGCCGCCCTTGCCTACGTGGGCTGGACCGCATTTCTCGGTCGTGGCGAAACGTCCCCCGTCCGCGAAGACCTCGCACAACTCGTGCGAAGTGGCCCGCTGCAGTCGCCGCGAAGCCTGATCGTACAAGTTATCCTGGGTGTGACCGGCTTGGGCCTCATTCTGCTGGGGGCATACTGCTTGGTGCGAGGCGTCGCCGACTTGGCGGACCTGTTGAAGATCGACTCACGGTTGGCCGGATTGACCGCTCTGGCCATCGGCGCATCGTTGCCCACGTTGATCGCGGCGATCTGGTTCAGCGCGCGGGGCCGTCGCCACATCGCGCTGGGCACGATCATCGGCAGCAACATCCTCAACTCGCTGGCCGTCCTCGGGATCGCCGCCCTGGTTGCGTCGGAGATGCTGAAGGTGCCGTCGGCGGCGATCCGGTTCGACATCCCCGTCATGATCGCCGCATCGATCCTCTGCATTCCCATTATCTGCCGCGGCTGTGTCGTCACGCGATGGGAAGGCGTCCTGTTTCTCGCCTGCTACGCGGCCTACTTCACCTATCTGGTCCTGCAGATCGTCGTCCCCGGCACGGTCAAGGCTTTCGACAAGCTGGTCATCATGGTGGTCATTCCAGCCACGATCATTCTTGTCATGATCGGCATTCTCAAGGTGCTTCGGCATCGGCGACCGGCACGCCCCGCAAAGCACCGCATCCGCGGCATCTGAGCCCCAGCCGCCGTCACATTCCCTACAATCGTTGCACTCCGCCTGCGCGCCAGACTTGCCGCCCGGAATCTGTAGCGAAAAGGCAGCGCCGGCCGTATCGACCGATTCTGCCGCACACTCTTCTCCGCCAACGGGTTACACTCCGGTCGACCGCATAATCACCGTGGCAAAGTTGCGGAAGTTCAACGATCACATTTGTTTTGCGGGCAAGAAAAAGGCATGTTTTCTCAAGACGCACGCCGGCCGAAGATGTTAACAATACGGCCGCCGCGGTAGCCAACCCGCGAGTTATGTGGATCAATGTTTCCACCCTCAAGGCCAGCCGAGGCCGGCGCGCGTCTTGAGGGTATCCGCCCGGAGGGCACGAGTACGAAAGGAGTCTGCCGTATGCGTTCGTTTTGGTGGATACCGGCGGTCCTCATCGTTTGGACCGCGGTGGCATCCGGCGCAAACGCCCAGGGTATCTTGGGGATGCCCGCCCCGCCGGAAGGAAGCGACTGGGCGCCCTACATGGCGCCTCCAGGCCACGCTCCTGCCTACGGAACCTACGGCAGTGTCGTGCCGGGCACCTATGATTGCCCCTCCTGTTGCCTCCATGTTTGGGATGGCTACTGCCAAAAGAGAGCCATGCTCTACCAGAAATGGGCCAGCAGTGGCTGCGGTGCCTGTAGCGGCGAGACGCCACGCGTCAAAACACGCCATGGGTGCGCCGTCGGATGTGCCCCCTGCACCGAGAACACTACGCCTGTGCCGGATCCCGCTTGCGCCCCAACCGGTACCGACACCGCGGTCTCGCAGGCTGCCCCACCCAAGCCGCTTCCGGCTGTGCCGTAAACGAGGAATACGGCGCTATTTCGGCGCATTGCGCAAAATAGCGGCAAAACGGCTGCACCGATCCATCCGTATCTGTCGATAACGAATACCGGGAGGACGGGACCGATAGCGTCCCGAATTAGGACTGAGATCATGGTTTGGCGATGGAGCGACTTACCATGGTCTTCGTTGCGAACCGCAACCGCGCGACGGTTCGATACGGCTGCGGGAGAAGCGGCTTGCGGAATAGGATCAAGGGAAAAGCCCATGGACAGGATGCTCCATGGGCTTTTCGCGTTTAGATTCAGATAGTCTCCCCGACCTACGGGTTCAACTCCTTCAGAAGCCGCTCGGCGTCTTGCCGCTTGGCAAACGCCCCCTTGATCTTCAGAGCCGATTCCAGCAACTGCTTCGCCGCCGCTGTGTTCTTGCGGTCCACCGCGATTCGAGCACGGTAGTAGAGCGAATCCGGCCCAACGCCCGGCAATCGCGATGCCCGGGCCAAAGCCGACTCCGCTTCGTTCAGACGCCCCAGCTTGTAGGCGATCCAGCCGAACGTCGACAACGCTTCTGGGTCCTGCGGGTTCAACTGCGTGTTCATCTGGGCGTACTTCAGAGCCAGCGCCTTTTTGCTGTCGTCGTTCTGCTCGATCAACGACAAGGCCAGGTTGTTCGTGATCGTACCGTTGCTCGGATCCTGGAGATGGGCCTTCTCGAACCATTCCTCGGCCACCGGGTAGTCCTTCTGAAGCAGAGCGATCAGACCGCGGAACACCTTCGCCTGCAGCGAGTTGGGATCGATCACCAGTGCCGATCGCGCCTGGGCTTCGGCCTGATCGAATTGACCCGTGTCGATGGCCCACTGCGTAGCGTCGAGTCTGGTCCTCAGGTCGCGCTCGTTGGCCTTCAACGCGGTGATCATCCACTGTGCCGCTTTCTGCCGATCGCCGCGCTTCTCGTACAACTGGGCCAGAATCGACTCCGGCGTGTGAATTCTCGGATCGAGCTTCGCCGCCTCGCGAAACTTCTCCAGCGCCGCCTCCGGCTTGTCCTGTTCGAACAGCGCTTGCCCAAGCAACTGCAAAGCCACTGGGTCCTTGGGATTCACCTTCAGCGACGCTTCCGCGTGCTTCTGCATGCCCGCCCAATCCTTGTGCAACTCGGCGCTGATCGCCACTCCGTTATTCGCCCGCGCCTCAGCCGCCGCCTTGCGCTTCTCATTGCCCTTGAATGCCTCGGCTGCCTTCAACGACTGCTCGTAAAGCAGCGATGCGTCGACCCAGTGTCGTTCACGCCGGGCCAGATCGCCGAGAATTGCGTACGCCTCCGGAACATCCGGCGAACTCAGAGCCGCCTGCTCTGCGAACTGCCGAGCCACCGCAGGCTCGCTCTGCATGAGCATCTCGGCCATCAGAATCTGCGCCGGCGCCAGCTCCGGATGCTTCTTGACCGCCTCCTCCAACTCCTGCATCGCGCCCGCCAGGTCGCCGCTCTGCAGGCGGACCGCTGCGGCACTGATCTCAGGGGGGGCTTGGTCTGTCTTGGTAGGAGTTTCTTGGACCTGCAAAGGCAACGGCTCCGCCGAAACCATCTGCGATGCCAGCGAGACGATAGCCACAGCGGCCCCTGCCCAAAGGTAGTAAGAGAATGCTCTGTGTTTCATACGACGATTTCCCCTCGATATCGGTGGATGCAGTGCGCGCAACAAACCCGCCCCTTCCAACGTCTGCACAGCGAAGGCCTGCGTCAGAGTACAAGTTTAACCTAGCCGGAAAGCACTCATGCGGCAAGAGTTGGGGAATTGCCGCTCCCTGCTGCCGCAAAATGCAAGGCGTATGGATTGGAGCAATCGGAACATCGCCCTGTTTGCCATTCAGGGGGTGCGCCCGGCTTCGGCATCCTGCAACCCTGGGCATCCAACCAGGCCAGTGGTGCTCCCCCACAATCTGTTATATGATCGCCCTGTTCGTCACATGGTGATCATCAAGTCTGACCCGGAGACGATTCCATGAAACGCCCACTTCGCCTGGGGCCAGCGGCCACCTGCGCCGTTGCCCTCCTCTGGATCGTGGTAGCCGGCGCGACGCAGGCCGAGCAGCCTGCCTCCAAAAAGCGCTCATCGCCAGCAGCCGCGTCAACCACGCCTCCACCCGTCCAAGCTCGCGGCAGTACCGAGAACAAACCACCGGTCGCACACGCGCCATCAGGCACGAAGATTCCGCCGGCGAAACCGGCCACGTTTCGCGGTCGCCTACCTGCCTATTTCGGCGAAGTCGTCACCGACGAACAACGTCAGACAATATACGCAATTCAGGGCGAATACAGCGAGAGGATCGCCACACTGAAGGCCCAACTCGAGGCCGTGACGAAAGAGCGAGATGGC
This sequence comes from Thermoguttaceae bacterium, assembly GCA_963674835.2. GTDB lineage: Bacteria > Planctomycetota > Planctomycetia > Pirellulales > Thermoguttaceae. The sequence goes on along the minus strand of CAXXKC010000003.1, from coordinate 2,015,533 downwards.
AAGATCGACGCCGTGCTCACGCCCCAGCAGCACGACGACGTCGACCGTTTGAGAGAGGCAGCTCGCCAGCGGCGGAAACAGCAACGGGCCGACAAGCAGCAATGACCGTCGCCTTCAGCGAAGCGAAACGATCCGCTTGCGCCCCTCATCTTGAATGACGATCTTGTCCTCGCGCGCAAGCCAGCCGAGCGCCTGCATGACCGCATCGCGCGGCTCTTGCACGGCCTTGATCAGCTTGGCCATCGTGAGAGGGCCGTTGTCAGCCAGCGTTCGCCAAACAGCGCCCGCTGTCTCGCCAATCTGGACCACGTACCCGTTCGAGGGTTCCAACTCCATGCGGCACCTCCTGTCTGATCTTCCCAACGTTTGCCGAGCACGCTGAGCAACTACGGGAAGTATATCGAAACGCGGCCCATCATCTCAAGATCCGCATGCCCAACAAGAGGGGCTGCGGCGAGCCGGTCTTCCTCCGCACTGCCGCTTTGCAACCACCCACCCGCGATCCGATCCTGGTGCCCAACTCATACATGGTCGGCCGGGTAACAAAAAAAGGGCTCGGTCTGCTGTTGGGGGTCAGCAAACCAAGCCCTTTGACCGTGAAAAACCGGTGCTCCCGATGCGGGTTTCATGTCGCCATACCCCGGCGACGCATACCTAAGATTCACGGCGGCTACAAAACTCACCAGGCGGAGTGCGCTGGCCGAGGTGCGGGAACCTCGGCCAGCGCCATGGGGTCGGAGATGTCCGACTGGTGTCCAACACCAAATGCACGTCGCATGCCAATAGGCCGCAACAATCGCCCCCAAAGATCGCCACGCGTCGCAAGTGCCGCCCTAGCAATCATCTGCGAACACCCGCCTTGGACAGGCAAGCAACCGGCGAGACGCCAGCCTGGTAGAAATTACAAACCCCCGCCACCTCAGGCTCACCGCCGGATGCCGGCCTCCGGAAGATTGTCCAGAAAGCTCTTCGTGATCGCCTGGAACACGAGCTGCACCACCTCGAATTCGCGATCCTCGGCCTGATAGAAGATGCTGTAAGCGGCCCCGTCCGTTTGCAGACAACGGACCTCCGCCGTATTGGTCAGATCCAGATAGTAGAAGTTCAGCTCGTAGCCGACCAACTCGCGACCCGCCACCACGCACTGGATAGGGGCAGTCTCGACTTCCTTGTATTCTTCCTCCATTGCGCGAATTGCCGCTTTTGCCAATTCGTCCGGGTCGGTCCACGCCGGGTGGATACTCACCGACCAGAACCCGCCGCCCGGGCTGTACACGGTCACCGAGCTCCGCCCTGCCAGGGCATCCTCCTCGTCCAGCGACCAGTTCTCAGGATACTGAAACGCGATCCCGAGTTTGCGGAATTCGGCCGGCATAGTTCTCAGGCTCCAAAGGCGTCTGCAAGGCCAGCGACTCATCCTAACAGCCTCGCCATGCCGAGGAAATGGCCCCAGCCATCTGCCGCCACCCACACAGCCCCTCACCCCCAACGCCCACCCCGACGACTCCAAAAAGCTCCACCCACAGTCAACCCCGGGGGGCACCAGGTCCGCCACTTCTCCCCTTGACGCTCGACATCGAGCCGTCTATACCTGTGAGGTAGATGGCTCAGTCCATCACACTGCGCCCTTTTGCGCACTTTGGGGAATAGTGTAACGGCAGCACGACTGACTCTGGATCAGTTAGTCTAGGTTCAAATCCTAGTTCCCCAGCTTTGGCAATACATCGGCATATCTAGCGACGTGTTGCTAACAACCCTACCGCTAACGATTTAATGCATCACCAGTATGGCAGGCATATTGGTGATGTATTGCTTTTTGCGGTCCAGGTTTGTTCCATCCATGTTCCACTGGGTGAATGAGCTTGGACACTGCATCCTCTGATATCGAAGCTGTGGTGATCTTCCTGCGCACCGAGGAGGGCGGCAGAACCCATCCGGTGTTTTCGGGCTATCGTCCGCAGTTTTCTCACGAGGGAGAGGATTGGGATGCAGAACATGTCTATCCTGGTATCGCGCAAGTGAACCCTGGGGACACGGTGACCGCGAACCTCGCGCTCACCCGCCCGAACCTTCACCTTGGCAGGGTCCACGTCGGCATGGAGCTCCTGATACGCGAGGGGCACGCACTGTGGGGTGGGGGACTGTGAGCAAGATTCTGAACTTGGAGCGTAATGCAGCACGTATCAGGGAACTTGAAGCAGAATGGAAAACTTGAGATAGCAGGCTCACCCAACACCGCACATCGGCAGGGTTTCGCTACGTGTCACCGGCTGCGGCGACCGCTCTGCGTCTCGCTAGATGCTGCTGACCTCAGGCAAACTGCCCGATACCGCGTAGTTGTCCGGATCACTACTGGCCAGAATCCCAGGTCACCCAAGGCCGTTGCTCAGGCTGCTAATTGACCATGAGTTGGGAGGCGATTCATGGACCCGCCAATGGCACGATTTCTACTCGCAGCGGTGGCCGTTGGAGCATTGGCCGTGCTTACCGCCCGATACACCTATCGGGCTGTCAAGCAGTGGCGGACATCCAGAGTGTCTAGACGCGTTGCAGCCTGTGTGCGTGCGGGATTTCCCCTTGTCCTGCTCGTCATCTGCGTTGTGGGTATGAGCATCAGCATGTCAATGGTGCGAACTGGCAATGCCCTTCGGCTCCAACTCAGGCTCGCTCTGAGCAGTCGCTTTTCGGATGTCGGTATCCGATATCTGGAACTGAAACAGGATCTTCTTCGCGTGGATGGGTCTGTTGAGTCGGAGGACGACATCAAGACTCTCCGCACCATGATCGCCAGCTACAACTGGCACGGCTTAGGCCCGGTCTACTGGGAAGTCAGGATCATGTCAACAGGCAGCAAATACGAGGTAAGGGAACATCTGGACGAATGATTTGGAACGGTACCTGCGACTTTTCGCCTCTGAAATCGGCCACCTCGACGATCAGATTGCCGAAGTGGAACGGGAGGGCCGGTTGGATGGCGTGGTGGTTAGGATGGGAGTCTCAGTCCCGAAGAGAGCGGCGAGAAGAGATCCTGGCGGGGCCGATTTCGATTGAAAGGCGCGAGGATGCGATCAGAGGGGCGTAAGAGCTGGGCGATGGAACACCAGCGGTCGACTGACCCACGTGGTCGCGCATTCGTAGCACTAGAGCGCATTCAGCGCAACGGTAGCGTGTCTTTCGCTTTCGGAACCGTAGAAACACGCCGCCGCGAACGCTACAGTTAGGTGCGACACGCACTGGCAGACCCTTCGGAGCGTCACACCACTCTTCTCCGCTTGCGGCGCACGACCCCGAAGGCTACGCCCACTGCACCAAGCGTCAAGAGAACGCTGCAAGCAGGTTCGGGAACCGCAGGTGCATCCGGCGTGAGCAGGAATGCATGGGATTGCCCGTCAAACATCCCTGTTCCCACTATCTGCCCGTTGTTGTTGATGTCCCTCGCTTCCCACAACTCCCACCCCGAACCTTCAGGAAGCAGACTGTTGAGATCGATCATTGTGCCCTCGGAGTAGAGGAAAGCATGTTCCCCGATTTCACCTACGTAGGAGGAGCCGACGACCTGCCCAGCGTCATTGATGCTGTACGCGTAGCTCATTAGACCCCCGAGGGTGCCCAAATCGATCATTGTGCCTTCAGAGAAGAGGAAAGCATGGTACACACCGTCGTCCGCTGTTACGGACTGACCCACAACTTGCCCGGCATCATTGATGCCATATCCATAGCTAACTGTACCGCCGAGCGTGCCCAAGTCCGTCATTGTGCCGCCTGACCAGAGATAAGCATGCCGGGCGGCGTCGCCTGTTGTGTAGGACCAGCCGACTACCTCTCCATCATCATTGACACCATACGCATAGCTCGATGTCCCCCCGAGGGTGCCCAGATCCGTCATCGTGCCGCCCGACCAGAGGTAAGCATGCATGGAAGCATTGCCTGTTGTGTGGGAGTAACCGACGACCTGCCCAATGTCATTAACGCCAAGCCCACGGCTATATGTTCCTCCGAGCGTGCCGAGATCGGTCATTGTGCCCCCGGAGTAAAAGAAAGCGTGGTAGATACTAGTGCCCGTCGTGTAAGACTGACCGACCACCTGCCCGGCATCGTTAACGTCGTACCCGTGGCTTGTTGTCCCCCCGAGGGTGCCAAGATCGATCATCGTGCCCTCCGAGTAAAGGAAGGCGTGGACAGCAGCGCCGGTGTTTGAGTAACCCACCACCTGCCCGGCATCGTTGACGCCGTATCCGTTGCTCGATGTTCCCCCGAGCGTGCCCAAATCGACCACCGTGTAGGATGCTGCTCCCGCGTGTGCCGCAGCGATCAAAAAGACGACCGCGGTCACCAATGCCAGTTTCGAGCGGTTCATGTTGGTGCTCCTATGGTCTATAAGTAGGGAATGCACCGCTCTTGTATTCCCCCATTTTGATTATGTCAAGTAATAGTCGCTGAATTCCACAGATGCCCTCGCCGAGAAAGCGCCTCGGCGACCGGAGTCCCAAGCTATTGATGATCGAAACTCCCCTGACGAAGGCAGTTCCGCGTGACACGAGTTCCGATGGGTTCGAGATTTCGACAACCCCCCCACAACCTCCCTCCGCCGTGTTTTCAGCGATCTCGAATATTCCACAAGACTTGCGATCGCCCACGAGTGGCGGACAACCGGCAACGGCGACTTCTCGCCTCCGAAATCGGCCAACTCGACGATCAGATCGCCGAAGCAAAACGGGAGGGCCGGTTGGAGGGCGTGGTTGGCGGGATGGAGTCTCAGTCCCGAAGAGAGCGGCGAGAAGAGATCCTGGCGGGGCCGATTTCGATTGAAAGGCGCGAGGATGCGATCAGAGGGGCGTAAGAGCTGGGCGATGGAACACCAGCGGTCGACTGACCCACGTGGTCGCGCATTCGCAGAATCAGCAGACCCTTCGGAGCGTCACACCACCCTTCTCCGCTTGCGGCGCACGACCCCGAAGGCTACGCCCACTGCACCAAGCGTCAAGAGAACGCTGCAAGCAGGTTCGGGAACCGCAGGTGCATCCGGCGTGAGCAAGAATGCACGAGTTTGTCCGTTGTAGAAGCCAAACCCCGTGATCTGCCCGCTGTTGCTGATGTCCGTTGCTTGGGACAACACCCAACCCGAACCTTCGGGAAGCAGGCTGTTCAGATCGGTCAGCACGCCCTCGAAGTAGAGAAAAGCGTGCTGCTCGTTAGTGCCCGCAACTTGGGAGTAACCAACCACCTGCCCGGCATCGTTAATAGCAAACGCACCACTTGTCGTCCCGAGCGTACCCAGACTGCTCATCGTGCCCTCAGAGTAAAGAAAGGCACGTGTGCCAGAAGCCGTGTCCGAATAACCGACCACTTGCCCGACGTTGTTAATGTCCTGCGCATAACTACCGGTGCCCCCGAGTGTGCCCAGATCAGTCATCGTGCCTTCGGAGTACAGGAAGGCATGCAGGGCAGAGCCCGTACTGGCGTAGCCGACCACTTGGCCGGCATCATTAATGCCATACCCATAACTGTTTGAACCCCCAAGCGTGCCCAGATTGACCATCGTGCCCGCGGAGTACAGAAAAGCGCGTGTGGTCGAACCGGTACTGGAATAACCGACGACCTGTCCGGCATCATTAATGCCATACCCAAAACTGCTTGAACCCCCGAGCGTACCCAGATCGGTCATCGTCCCTGCAGAGTAGAGGAAAGCATGCGCGGCATTGCTGGCCGTGTCAGCGTACCCGGTAACCTGCCCGGCATCATTGATGCCAAACCCAATACTGCCTGTGCCGCCGAGTGTGCCCAGATCAACCATCGTGCCCCCGGAGTACAAGAAAGCATGCGGGGTATTGCTTGATGTACGGGAGTACCCAGTCACTTCTCCGGCATCATTGACGCTGTACCCCCAGCTGAATACCCCACCAAGTGTACCCAACTCGGTCAGCGTATAGGACTCTGCTGCCGCGGGTGCCGTAGCGACGGAGACGATAGCCAATGCCAACAGTACCAGCTTCCAGCGGCCCATGACGGTCCTCCAGGTAGTATGCAAGAAGGGGAATTGCCACTCTTGTATACCACCATTCCGGTGGAGTCAAGCAATATTCGCTGAATTCGCCAAATACCCTCGCCGAGTCCGCGAAAGCGAGATGTCGGTGAAGTGGAAACACGTCTCTGACAAGACTTCAGGGCTCGTCATAACTTGAGCCTAGCCAGTCCCTTTGGAAACGTGAACTCCAACTTCCGAGGGCGAAAACCACTCCACGCCCCATTTCCACCGTCCGCATTCTTGGCCAATCTCCAAATCGCTCAGCTCTTCAACCCCACCAGTCGACACATTGTTGTCCCGACGCCGCACACGGTCAACTCGATCGGCCCAATGTCGGGATGGCGGCCAAGAGGCAACACCCGCAAAGACGGCCCGCTCCGCGCGTTCGCGCCGGATGCGACTCAAACATCCTCCCAATACCCCGTGGCGATGAGAAAATCGACATCCGCGTGCTTCTTGTCGCCGACGTTGCTCGACTTGGCCGTAACGGGACGGAAACCGTCGACCAGGATGGAATAGCGTATCTGGGTGCAGGACAGTTTCGCCCAAGTGCCCGCCGCCTCCAGGTAGTCGTCACTGGTCGAGTCGGTCAGGTTCGCTGCGTCGACGCCGCCCTTGCCGTACGCTTCGACCTCGTCGTACTGCACCACGCGGTGATAGTAGCTGGATCCATATAGGCGGCTCACGGTCGGCGTGCCGTAGTATATGTCTCGGCCCTCGGTGCCGTTGACAATCGCCTTATCGTGTCCGCCCGCGGTGGAATACGTGAAATAGCTGTCAAAGTACCTCGCCCGGCCGAAGACACCATTCCCGTAGAACATCCGCCCCTGGGCTCCATCCGCTCGGTAGGTGTCGTTTCTCAACGAGTCGTACAGGTACGCGCTATCCGATCCACCGGAAAGTGCCAGGCCGTGCATACGTCTGAACTGATTGGCGGTAAGACTGTAACCCGCGCCGCTCATCGTGGCGCTGGTCGATGTGACGATGAACCGGTCGTTGCCCGCCGAGTCCGTGAAGGTGGACGTGTCTACGCCGCCCGTAGAGTTCGCGATCACTGTCTCAAATCCAACGGCCGAGTTGTTCAGCCCCGGACCCGTGAAGACCGCTCGGCTAGGCGAAGCCGCCAGCGTATCGTCCCCGGGGGAGTCGTAGAGATTGGCCACGTCGGACCCGTCGCCGCCGTAGGCTGTGACCGTCTCGAAACCTTCAGCGGTGATGTCATAGGTGCCGGCCAGGTCGAATAACCGCGCTTCTTCAACGCCCGCGTCCAACTGATCGTCGCCTCCGGAACCGGTGAGTATGGCCGAATCCGTGTCCTCGTGGTTGCCGTAGGCGTAGACATAGCGGAACTGCGAGGCTCGCTCGAAGAAGCTGTTGCTCGAAAGGACCACGTTAATCGGGTCGGCCCTCAGAACGTCGCTCTCGTCGGAATCGTACAGATAGGCTGTATCCTCGCCACCACTACCGGCGACGCCGTAGACGTAACGGAATCCCTGAACCGTGTTGGAGAACCCGTCGCCGACCATGCTGGCCGACTGCGGATCGCTCGTAAAGACATCCGTCCCGACGGAATCGAACAGCCTCGCCGTATCGTCCCCGCCGCCGCCATGCGTGGTGATGGTTTCGGTATCGAAAACCCACATGTCCAGCCCGCTAGCCATGAACCGCGCCTTGCCAGGCCAGATCCGCACATTCTCGCCCTGGGCCGAGCCTTGTACTACTGCAGTGTCGCTTCCGTCGTCCCCAATAAAAGAGATCGATCGGAGCGACGGATACGTACTGAAGTCGTAGCGGATTCCATCGATGGTCACCTCTTGCGAGCCAATGTCCACCGAAAACTCGTCGTCCTGTTTCGTCCCGTGTACCGTGATCTCGGTGCCGTCGGCGCTGGGCTGAACCACGCTCGCGATGCAGAGTTCGATGTCGATGGCCGGCCCTTCGACACTCAGGAAATAATCCTCGTTGGGATCGGTCAGCCAATCGATGCGCTGCTCTCCATCGATCAGCGTTGACGTGGCCAGAAGATGCAAATCCTGATCGAAGAGCTTCAGTTGAAGCGAGCCGTCTTCGGCCGCGATAGCGGCCGATTGCTGATACGCAAGGGACGGAGACAAGGCCTGCTGTCCCATGAAAGTCGTCAGGGGATGCACGTTGAAGTTCGTTTGAGTTCCTTGGATCCTGATGACATGCGGCCGCTCCAGGGGGATGGGTATTACCAACAGCTTCGGATAGAAGTCGTCGAATGTGACGTTGTAAGCGACATTGATTTCCACCGTCGCCACATTCGTGTCGCGCGAACCGTCGCTAGCGCGGTACGTGAAGCTGTCGGTGCCATGAAAGCCGTCCGCCGGTTTGTAGTGAAACGAGCCGTCGGCATGGAACTCGAATTCCCCCGCATGAGAAGGGCCGCTGACCAATGTGGCCATGAGGGCCTCGCCCGAGTACTCCCGATCGTTCACCAGCACACCTTCGTTCGCCAGAACATCTCTTCCCAGCGAGGGAACCCAATACGGGTCGTCCATGGCCACGCGAACCAGAAGTGCGTTGTTCGTTTCGTCCGATTCGGTCACCTGCAGGTCGGGGTCCGCGACCAGCAGGAGGTGCCGTGCTCCAGATGGAACCTCGGACAGAGTCACGTGGTAGCTGCCGCTCTCCTGATTCCAATACACAGACGATGTTGCCAGAGCCTCACTCTTGAGTTCCTCGTTCCCGTCGGCCCAGAACAATCGCACGTCGGTAATCGGCGTGGAGCGGCTCAAGGTCGGCTGAACCGGTCCCACCGTGTGAAACGTGAAGTCGATTTCCCGCTCGCTCCAGGCCTCGGCCGTCAAAGACATGTCGTACGGTTCGCTGGAAACCGGAACGACGCTTCCTGACCAACTCCCGCCGGGCTCCGGAAAAGACCATACAACGTTCGCGTCGAATGTCGCCGAACTGAGAGCTGCGGAACCTTCGAAGGGACCGAATTCCACCGGCAGATCGATGGCAACCCATCCCGTCAAGAATCCGTTCTCGTCAGTACCTGCCCCATGGCCCGAAAAGTCAAATGTCATTTCCGGACTGTGCGGGCACTCCGCGACAGTGATCGTACCTCCTCCGGTGCCGGTGTCTGTACCATGAGTGGGGCTATCGAATACTGCCGTGCCGTAGACCTCGACATCACCGCTATACGAAACGCGGCACGGTTCCAATTCTCCGGTCTCTTCGTTGGTGTGCTCCGTGTCGAACTGACCAGCGAACGTCCCCGTCGCAATCCAGTCTTGCGTCTTGAACGTCTCCTCTAGCACCTCAACCGATAAGAGCAGACGTCCTTCCAACGGCTCCGCTCGCAGGCGGCGATGCGCCGGTAGCCGAGCCAGTTCAAGCTGGTTGCGCCGCCGTCGGTGCGCTCGCAGCGCGCAGAACAATGAACTCACTGCGTTCTTCCCAGATGTCTTTCTCATAGCAGTGTCCCCAAAGCTCGTGAAACAAAAACTGACCCCCGCCAGGCGATGGCAAGGGCAGCCATATTGTGTCGTACTCATTTGGGGTGGTCAATAGCCCCGCTTTGTTCGACATTCTCCAGTTGACCTCTGCCCGGCCATGCCGCCGGGCTTCTGAGTGAACGTTGTGCTTGGCCAAGCTCGCCCGAGGATCTGTTCGAAGTCCGACCCATAATTGCCATCGCGCAGGGGGAATTTGCGCTTCGATGACGGGATCGACAGCGTTTTTCAGCACGTGTGCCCACACTGATACCGCAGCGCGGTCAACTGCCCACCAAAGACGCAACCGGCGTCGATGTTCACCGTCCGATTGAGCCATTCCGGTTCTCGGGCACAGGGGCGATCTCCCCGATCTTCATCGTTGGCGTATTCTCCATGGGCGTCTCCGCGTTCGACCTGTTTCCGCTGATGAGTTGCTGGAGCGGACATGTCTCATGCAGTATCCTCAGGGCTTCCGGGCTGCGACACGTGACTGAAAGCGAGGAGACCCAGCGGTGACCAAGCAACCACTCGTTCGCCAACGTGTCGAAACGCCACCTGCCAATTGGCCCTTCGGTCAAATGCAGCGCATTGTGACCGGCGGGGAGGGCGGCATCGCCAATGTTCACGTGGCCAAGGTCGCGAAGAGCTTGCCGCAGTTTTACCACACGGGTTACGACGAGATCTACTACGTCGTCTCGGGCACCGGCACGATCACCCTCGATCAGATCACTCATCATTTGCAGCCTGGCACCGTCGCGATCATTCCGGCCGGCGTTCGGCACTCCTTACAAGCCGATCCCGGTCAGGAATTGGAGTTCGTCATCTTTGGCACGCCGCCGATACCCATTGAAGACGAGCGGGCAAAACCGAGAAAGGTGTAGCGGGGAACACGGCGATTGCGTCTTGCTCCGCGAATACAAGTAACCACCCGGCAAGAATTCCAGCAAAAGAACGGAACATGATCGACCTCTCCATTGACCCACAACTGAAGGCCGTTGTCCCCCGAGTTGCCGTAGGGGCGGTCACCGCCGGCGTCCTCACGACGCAGCATGACGCGGCCCTGTGGGCCACCATCGAACGGGTTGTGGATCGGTTCCATGGAATGACGATCGACGCAGTACGCCAATTCCCGCCGATCAAGGCACTACGCGAGGCATATCGGGCGCTGGGGAACGATCCGACACGCTACCGGGGATCGAACGAGGCCCTGTTCCGCCGCATCGTCCAAGGCAAGGGGCTCTACCAGGTCAATACGGTCGTCGACATCAACAACCTGATCTCGCTGGAGACGATGCACTCTGCCGGAACGCTCGACTTGGATCGCATCGAGCCGCCGGTCGTGTTTCGCTCGGGCCGGCAGGGCGAATCCTATCCGGGCATTGGACGTGGTGAGATCAAGATGGAAGGCCTGCCGGTCTTTGCCGACCGTCTGGGGCCCTTCGGTAGCACCACCAGCGACTCCGAACGAACGATGGTTCGCCTGCAAACCACGAGAATCCTTATGCTCATCATCTCCTTCGTGGGAAGCGAAGGGATGCAAGCAGCGATCGGTCGAGCCGTGGAACTCTTGCAGCGGCATGCCTCGGCCAACGACATTGAAACAAACGTGGTTGAGTGACTCGGTATAGCCCTCTTCTGCCCGCCCGGGGCAATGCGAAGCTTGAACTGCCCCAGCCACTGGACTATGCTGACTGTGTTTCCAGAGCGTATCCAGCGTATGTGTAGCGTGTGTTTCGCCTTCGAATCCGCAGAAACACGCCGCCATGAACGCTGCAGTTATTGAGCGTCGCACAAGTAGTGACACCAGGGCGACCAACGGGAGCCCGGTATTCGTAGTTTTTTCGTGAGCCCACCAGCCTATTACTTCGGCGACCTCCAATAAGTGCGACACGCACCAGCGGCGCAAATCAAGGAGCATCACATGAGCAAGTTGACTCGACGTGGATTGTTGACAGGCGGTGCGGCGATGGCGGCAGTTCCCTTTCTGGCAGGTCAAACCCTCGGTGGGGAGATTGCGAAACACGACATGCCGAAAGGAGCCGTGATCCTGGTGGCTACCGTGAAGGCCAAGCCCGGAGAAGAAGACGCGGTGAAGCAGGTGTTGATGGCCTTGGTCGAACCGACACGCAAGGAGCCCGGATGCCTCTGTTACAACTTGCATCAGTCGACGGCCGACAAAACGGAGTTCATGTTCTATGAGCAATGGGCCAACAAGGACGCCCTGACCGCCCACGGCAAGACCCCGCATATGAAGGCCGTCGGGCCTGGGCTGAAGGGACGAACGGAGAGCTTCAACGTAGTCACCTACGACCTGCTTGGTTGAGTCCGCTCATCACCCGACCGGCGTCCACTGGACGGTCCAGGCGGTTCTTCGGCAGGGCCCGCCGTTACCGTTTCAAAAGGCCTCGGGCTGAACAGGAGAGATAGCATCATGATGCGAGTATGCGCGTGGTTTTCAATCCTGCTGGTCGCTTCTTCCGTGCAGGCCGCACCAACCGCACCGGTCGTGGTCATCTTCGACACCGACATGATGGGCGACGTAGACGACGTCGGAACGGTTGCAGTGCTGCACGCTCTGGCAGATCAGGGTGAGGCCAGGGTCTTGGCGATGGGGCTTTCGGGCAAGAACCCGTGGAGTCCGCTATGCCTTAGCGCTCTCAATGCGTACTACGGCCGACCAGACATTCCCATCGGGGTCGTCAAAGGTCCGGCGCTGGATCGGACATCGAAATATGCCCAGCGGGTCGCCCAGGAGTTTCCGCACGCCCTGAAATCGGCCGACGATGCTCCAGACGCCGCCCTATTGTACCGGCAAGTGCTTGCCCACGAGCCAGATCAAAGCGTGGTCGTGGTCAGCGTGGGGCAACTCACGAACCTGCGGAATCTCCTGAAGACCGGCCCCGACCAGTTCAGCGATCTGAATGGCGTCGAACTCGTGAAGCGGAAAGTGAAGGTCTGGGTTTGTATGGGTGGCAGATTCCCCGAGGGCCGCGAGGCCAACTTCATCAACGATGGCCCTGCCGCCGCCTACGCCGTCCAAACCTGGCCCACCCCAATCGTCTTTTCCGGCTGGGAGATCGGCAACAAGATCATGACGGGCGCCCGGTTGCGCGAAGCCCCGGCAGGAACCCCAGTGCGCCGGGCCTACGAACTCTACAACGGTCTGAAACACCGGCAAAGCTGGGATCAAACGGCCCTGCTCTACGCGGTGTGTGGGCTCGATGGCCGCCTGGCCGAATACTGGGATCTCCAGTCCAGTGGATACCTCCACGTCAACGACGACGGAAGCAACGTCTGGCGGGAATCACCCGACAAGGATCATTCCTACCTGGTAACGAAGATGCCGCCCGCGAAGATCGCCACCGTCATCGAACAGTTGATGCTCCGGCCACCTGGACATGGGAACTGAAGGAGTCCGACGCATGTTGCTCGCCCAACACGGGACAACATTCGTTGTCGTGTTTGTCGCCGTCGCTCTTGGGCTCTTCATACTCTGGTCATTCATTCGTTATGCAAGTGTCTGGCTGACGGCACATCTGACCGGTGTACCGATCCCGTTTCCGGAAATCATCGGCATGGTCTTTCGGCGAGTCGACCCGAAGGCCATCGTCAGCGCCCTCGTCGTGGCGAAGCAGGCGGGCCAGGTCCTCTCCAGGGCAGAACTGGAGCGGGCCTACCTGCGAGGAGCCGACATCAACAAGATCACGCTCGCCTTCGTACGGGCCAAGGCCGAGAACCTCGATGTCACGTTCGAGGATCTTGTCCAGGCAGATCTGGGGGAACGGTCCGGCGGTAGCAGACCGAATTAGGGCCGACCGTATGTCCAACCCAATGGTGCGACCAATACTCGTCACGCTCTACGGAGCAGCGATTGGCGGACTATGTGCCGTCGTCGTGCTGTTTGCCTTTCCGAGCCATCCGCTCCTCGTCTTCGTTCCCTGCGTGTGTGCATTCGGTTTCCTCGGCTTCAAAGTGGCACAAATGCCCGCCCCGAAGGGATCGCCCTGGCTACTGCTGCCATTGACTCCTTTCATGATCGCCGTCGTCTTGGTGCTAATGGTCGTATTAGCGGTCGTAATGGTCTTGTGGTTGCTCGCTTGGCCATTTCTGGCGGTCGTTTTCCTTCGCAAGGAACGTCACTTCCGCCGCCGACTGCAATCGCAAGCCCGTCTTCTGACCGCCAGTGATCTCCAGGAACGCCTCGACTCTGGCACGGGAACCCTGATCGAGGAAATGGGACCCAAAGGAACGTATCGCGTCTGGTGGACGCAAGATCACCTGGAAGACACTCCTGCAACGGATGACGACGATCAGCGCGTTCTGGCGATCCTCCGTGACGAACACAAACAGGCCGAGAACCTCCGTCGATGTCAAGAATACCTCGACGAGCACACGGGCAGGGCACTGCTCGCGCCCATTCCGGCAAGGCAGGCCCGACCGGAAGAACTCACCCGCCGGTTTCCTGCCGCGAGGCGGGTAGTCATTCTACGATGGTGATGGCCAAAGTATCTCGCTTCGCTCACCCCTTCGCTCACCCCCTCGTCGCCTCGACTTCCAGGCGGACCATCTGCACATACACCAATCCCTCGCAGTCCGTCGGATGGTTCGCCACATAACGGTTGCTCACAACACCCATTTCCGCCTTCAAATCCCCTTTCCCCAGCCTCCTCTCCACTCACAACCCCTGTCCTAACCTGCACCGGTACAAGGGTTTCTCCCCCTCCTAACCAGCTCAACTCCGGAACTCGCCCCCAGCCACGAACCCCGATATTCGCCCGCCTGCTCTTGAACGCTCGGGGCCCGAATGTCACAGTGTTCGGGTAACTCGCGGCCGACAGGCCGCCCCGACGCCCACTTCACCCCGCATGGCAAATCGAACATGGCAGACTCCGCCCTAAACGCCCCCATGGCGCGCCAGCGCCTTCAAAGTCTCGGCAGCCCTGAGCATGCGTCCATTCTCGCCCGCTTCTTCAAGACCGGTCCCGGCCAGTACGGCGAAGGGGATCGGTTCATCGGTATCAAGGTTCCCGTGATCCGCAAGGTCGCCAAGGAACTCGGCCATATGCCGCTTCCAGAGGTCGAGCGTTTGCTCCATTCCGAGATCCACGAGGAGCGACTGCTCGCGCTCATCATCCTGGTTGCCCGGTTCGAGAAGGGCGACGAAACGATCAAGCGAACCGTCTACCAGCTCTACTTCGCCAATCTCCAGTGGATCAACAATTGGGATCTCGTAGACCTTTCTTCGCCGCAAATCGTCGGTGGATACCTGGCAACCCGCAGCCGAAAGCCGCTCCAGCGTCTGGCAAAGTCATCGATGCTTTGGCAGCGGCGGATCGCCATTGTGTCGACGCACGCCTTCATTCGCCGGGACGACTTCGCCGATACGCTGGCGATTGCCGAAATGCTCCTGGCCGACAAGCACGACCTCATCCACAAAGCGGTCGGCTGGATGCTGCGGGAAGTCGGCAAACGCAACACAGCAACCTTGGAGGAATTCCTCAGGCAATACGGTCCAGTCATGCCTAGGACGACGCTGCGTTATGCCATCGAACGATTTCCCGAGAAGAAGCGGCTGGCGTATCTGAATGCCGATTCCCGATCCCCACACGCATCCGCCCGCCGCCGCAAATCCGGCGACCGATCCTCCCGTTAGAATGTGGCCGAAGCTCGAACAGGCGTCACGCCTGCCGTTTCAAGCTAAACGCACCGACGTAGTGCGAACTGGTGAAGAACCCAACGAACTCCTCTTGGTCCGCTCGGCCGATCCAGTCGAACACGCCACCCTGCTCGCCCAGGTCAGTCGTTCCCTTGAACAGCACCGCCTCTCCCGAACGTCGCCCGTCCATGGCCACGCTAAAGGTATACGATTGGTCGCACTCCGCCTTGAAGACCGCCTGCCAAGCCGTATCGCTGCCGACCACAGCACATTCCAGCGATTTGCATTCTCGCTCAGCCGGCTCGGGCGTCTGCGCCCACCACGTTCCCGTCCAATGACCCGATACATCACACGATTGCAAAGACATTCGTCGCCCCCCTCTGGGCACGGGTGTTCAACTCTCGGAACCGAACTCGGGGGAATTCTACCGATCGACCCTTGTACAGTCACGGCCACAACCCGCTCGATGCCGCCGAATTTGCCCCGAAATCAGTCAAATCCCGCCACGGCGCGCGCGTCAACGCGGTCAACCGAGCCGCACTCCGCCCGATCAGCCCTCACCGCACGACACTCTCGCCGTCGATCCTCCGCAACGCCATTCATTGTCGCCGCACAAGATCGACGTTATCCTTCACTATGGCAGATGGCCCAGCGGCCGCGCACGGTCGTTCTTCGCGAACGCTCGGGTCGCGATCCGGTAGATGCCGCAAACGCGGTCCAACGAACCGGGAGGTAGCGAGCATGGGCGGGTGTTGTCTGGCGGCGCTGATCTTGGTGCTGGGGCCGCGACTGGTCCTGATCGGTGCGTGGCTTCTGACCAACTGGTACAACGCCTTCGATTCCACCCTGGTCGCCTTTCTCGGCTGGCTCTTCCTCCCCTACACGTCCCTGGCCTGGATGTTCATCTTCTTCAACAATGGCGGCCGCATCGAGGGCGGATACCTGATCCTGCTCATCCTTGCCGTCCTGTTCGACGTCGGCGTCTTCTCCGGCGGACATCGATCGATCCGAAAGAAGTGACGCGACCCCGCGGCTCAAATCCTTCCCCCTAACCCCCCCTCGCAATCTGCACCACCCGACCGCGAGCACGCGCCGCCAGCCAAACACGTCAAGTGACCCTCGCTCATACCGCCGACGTTCTGTAAAATTCGGGCGGTGGGGACCGTAGACGGTGGGCACGATCAGGTGAATGCATGACCATCGATCGCAAGAAAACGCGCGAGCAACTCGTCGAGGAACTCGTCCAACTGCGAAGGCGGGCCGAGTCGACGCTCGATGCCTTCATCTCCGCATCCTCGTTGATTCTCAGCGTCGAAGGTGACCAGATCCGCTTCGTCAAGATCGATGCCGCGATGCCCACCTACTTCGGCCTCGACCAGCAAAGCATGATCGGCAAGACCCTCCAAGAACTGGCACCGATCATTGCGCGCGAATACGGCGTGCTCGCCCACCGGGTTATCCAAACCGGTGAACCGATACACGACGTCGACATCCAGGGAAAGGTGCCAAGTCGGGGTGGCGAAACGGTCCACTGGAGAATCTCCTGCTTCCCCGTGCCGCTGCCCGATGGCCGACAGGGGTTGGGGGTCATCGGCGTCGAAACGACCGATATGAAGCGGGCCGAGGAGGCCCTACGCCAAAGCAACCAGCAGTTTCAAACCATCTGCCAAGGAATGATCGAGGGCCTCCTTATTACCGATATCGAAACCAAGCGTTTCCTGCGAGTCAACTCGCCCCTCTGTCGAATGCTCGGCTACACGGAACAGGAGTTGTTGCAAGCATCGGTCAAAGATATACATCCTCCCGAACAAGTCCCCAACGACCTGGCCCGGTTTCAGGCGGCCGCCGACGGACACGTTTCGATTAACGAAAGCCGCCCCGTACTGCGAAAAGACGGCACCATCTTCTACGCCGATATCACCGGCCACCGCATTATGTACGAGGGACGGCCTTGCCTGCTGGCGCTGTTCCGCGACATCACCGAACGCCGCAAGAGCCGCATGGCGCTGGAACGCGAACGCCGTACTCTGCAACGCATGCTCCAGGCCAGCGACCACGAACGGCAACTCATCGCCTACGATATCCACGACGGCCTGGCTCAGCAGTTGGCCGGCGCCATCATGCAATTTCAGGTGTACGAGCAATTCAAAGACGCCAAACCCAAAGAGGCCAAGAAAGCCTACGACGGCGGCTTGGCCCTGCTCCGCCAGGGGCACTCCGAGTCCCGCCGACTGATCAGCGGAGTCCGGCCGCCCATCCTCGACGAGTCGGGCGTGATCGCCGCCATCGCCCACTTGGTTCACGATCCTGCCTTCCAACACGGACCGACGATCGATTTCCGAAACCGCGTCACCTTCAACCGATTGGCCCCGGTCCTCGAAAACGTCATCTATCGCATCGTGCAAGAAGGATTGACCAACGCACGCATTCACAGCAAGTCCAAGAAGATCCTCCTCAGCCTCCTGCAGCGCCGTAACCGCCTGCGCATCGAAATCCGCGATTGGGGCGTCGGCTTCAATCCCAAAGTGCTCCCCGAGAATCGATTCGGACTCGAGGGCATTCGTCAGCGAGCGAGACTCCTGGGAGGCAAGTGCACCGTCGAGAGCACGGCCGGCGAGGGAACCACCATCATCGTTCACTTGCCGATCATCCAACGCGAAACGAGCGACGACCAGCCAGACACTCCTGAGCGGCAAAACAGACGAGGCAACGGGCCCCAGTGACCCAGCCGTGGCGCGGTTGCCTTGCGCAAACGCCCCCACAACCTCCCGTTACCGTTCAGCGGCCCGACCACTCGCCGTGCCGATCACCCCGCCGTATTCCCCGGCTTATCCAGGCTCGCTGCTTCCGCCTTCAGCGTTTCAGGTGAGGGAACGGCCCGGTTCGCCGGTTCCCAGCGGATCAGCCCCAGGCTCTCGACAAACGTCACGTACACGACCGGAACGATCCCCAGCGTAACGACCGTCGCCACGAGAAGTCCGGAGATCTGCACGTAGCACATCGGCTCCCAGAGCGGTCCCCCTTCGATCGCCAGCGGAATCAAACCGCCGACGGTCGCCAGCACGGTCACCAGCACCGGACGGAGCCGCACCAGCGCCGACTCGACGACCGCCTCATGAAGCGGATCCCCTCGATCGCAGGCTTCTTCGATGTAGTCGAACAACACGATCACGTGACTCACGATAACGCCGGCCAACGACGCCACGCCCAGAAACGCCATGAAACCGAACGGAGTCCCCGAGGGCAACAATCCCAAAACGCCCCCGATCATGCCGAACGGCACGCCCACAAAAACCACCAGCGGCTTCGTTATGCTGTTGAACTGCAGCACCAGCGCCAGGTAGATCGCCACCATCGACACGACCAACGCCAGCGATACCGACTGAAACCCCTTCACCTGTTCCTCGTACTCGCCGCCAAACTGGAAGCGGCAGCCGGGCGGCCATTCCGCCGATCGCCGATCGAGCCAGTGCTGCATCTTGCTGACCACCGTGCTCGGCAAGATGCCCGGCATCGTGTCGCACTTGACCGTGATGCAACGCTGATAGTCGCGTCGGCAGATCTTCGGCGAGACCATCTTCGTGGAAAAGTCGGCAATCTGCCGGATCGGCACCCTGGCATTGGTCAACGAGCTGACCACGTCCAGATCGTCGAGGCTTTCCACCTGCGATCGCTCGTCGCTGCGCAGTCGGAAGACGATCGGAATCAGATGGTCCTGCTCCCGCAAGTAAGTGATGGGAATCCCCGACAGCCCCGCTTGCAGCAACAAGGCCACGTCCTCATTGGTGATGCCCGCCGACAGGTTCGCTTTCGCCGGGTCGATCGTCACCGCCATCTGAAACACTTCGTTGTCCCAGTCGTCGTGAATATTCTCCACGCCCGGCAACGTGCGAAGCTGCCGCTTGGTGTCGTCGGCAATCCGCCGCAGTGACTGGATGTCGTCTCCAAACAGGCGAATCTGCACGGGCACGCCGATCGGAGGCCCCGTCTCGAGCTGTTCGATCGTGATCCGGGCCGATGCAATCGTCGGCGCCAGGCTGCGCTTCAGTCGCCCCACGATGGCTTGCGTCTCCCGTGGATGAATCGTGTGAACGAGGATCTGCGCGTAGTTGTCGGCCCTCTGTTCCGGCACGATCGAGAGCCAGAATCGCGGCCCGCCCTGGCCGACGAACGTCGTATACGCGCGAATGTTCTCGCCTTCGAGCTTCTCGATCTGGTGGATGATCCGCAGCGCTTCGTTCCGTGTCTCGCGAAGCGGCGAGCCTTCGGTCAGGTACACGTTCACACTGAACACATCGTGGATGTCCTTGGGGAAGAACGCCGTACCCAGCAGCGGAAGCAAGGCGATGCCCATTGCCAGCAGCATGCCGTACAAGCCCAGCACGATCGCCTTATGATCCAAACACCACGCCGAAAAACGGCGATAGGTCGCCGCAACACGCGCGCCGCGACCCTCCTTGCCCGACGCCTCGAATCCTCTCTGGCCGCGCAACAGATGGTATCCCAAAAGCGGGATGAACGTCATCGACACGATCCGGCTGCTGACCAGCGATGCCACGACGACCACCGGCAGCGAGTAGATGAAGTCGCCCACCCGCCCCTTCACCAGCAACAACGGCAAAAAGGCGACACAGTTCGTCACCGTCGCATATAGGATCGCGCGAGCGAGCTTCTGCGGGCCCAACCACGCCGCCACGTCGCGCGGATGCCCTGCGGCAATCTCGCGATTGATCGCGTCGCCTGCCACCACCGGATCGTCTACCAACAACCCCAAGGCGATGATCATCGCCGCGATCGACACCTGCTGCAAGTCGATGCCCAGGATCTGACAGATCCCCAGGGTCATGGCCACGGTCAGCGGAATCGACGCGGCCACCAACAGCGCGCTGCGCCATTCCATGAACAGCAGGGCCACCAGCACCACCACGATCACCGCCTCGATCAGGTTGCGATCGAAATCCGAGATCTTCAACTGCACTTCACCCGGGTCGTCGTGCGTCCGTTCGATTTGTAGATCGTCCGGCAAAATGCCCTGCAACGAGTCCAATGCCGTCTTCACGTCGCGCGCAAACTCGTCGATGTGCGACCCCTTGATCTGACGCACGGCCAGCGTGATCGCCCGCGTACTCTGCAGCTTCGAATGCTCCGGAACCGGCGACTTCACACGGGCATCTCGAACGAACCGCGCTTCCCCCGGCATCTTGGCCTCGGGCGGATCGTCGGCAGAAACCTTGATCGTTCGGAAGTTCGTAACCGCCGGAGGGTCTTCATACCCGCGGACGATGTCCACCAAATCGCGCAGATACAGCGTCTGTCCCGCGCGGTTGTCGACCACCACCTCGCCCAGTTCCTGTTCGGTCTGAAACTCTCCGCTGGGATGAACCACGACCGTCTGCGTAGGCGTCTCCACGCGGCCGCCGGGTAGGTTGATGTTGCGTCGCTGCAGCCGGGCGGCCACCATCTGAGGCGACAGGTCCAGCGCGCTCAAACGATAGTTGCTGTAGTACAGATTGATCGTCTCTTCCTGAACGCCGATCTCTTCCACCCGCCCGATCGTCGGATAACGCTTGAACCGATCGCGGATCAGGTCGGCGAACCGCCGCAAATCGCGATAGCTGTACCGGTCCGGCCCGCCCAGCGGATCCAGAAGCGAATCGCGAAGCCTCGTCTCCAGCGTGGAAAGATCGTGCACCAGAACGGGCGGCCAGATGTCGGGATGCGAAAGCCCCGTCCCTATCGTGTCGTCCTGCCATCGCAGCGACTCGCGCACGACCTCGTCGATCTTCTTCCCCGGAGACAGCCGGAAATCGATGCACCCCGTTCCCGGCGGCTCGACGAGATGCGCGTCCTCGATCAGCTTCTTCTCGGCCATCCGCTTCAAAAAACTCTGCGCGATCGAGCGCACATACGAGCGCGCAACCGTGTTCGGATACACCAGCACGGCCGTCCAACGATCCTGCTGCCCGCCCGCCGGGCGGCTCCGCCGAAACTGCTCCACCACCTCGCGAATGTTCTTGGCCCGCTCGTGAATCTCGAACTCAGACACCTTCGGGCTCGAAATCGTCAGCATGATCGCGGCCGTCTCGCCGAAATCCTTGTCGATCTGCGGACGAACCGGCTGCCCGTGGACCGTCGGCAAATCCTTGATCTGGCTCAGCCGCCCTTCCAGATCCTGCCAAACCGCCTCGGGGTCCTTCACCGAATCGAACAGCTCGACGAACACCACCGACAGGCTCTGGCGGCTCAGCGAGTGCACCTTCTCCACCCGGCCGCATTGCCCCACTTGGTTCTCGATCTTGCGCGTAACTTCCTGCTCGACCTTCTCCGCATCGGCGCCCGGATAGATCGTGACGATCGTGGCCATCCGTATCGGAATCACCGGATCGTGGCGCTGGGGCATCGCTCGGTACGCGTACCAACCCCAGAGCAGGGTCGCCACCAAGGCCGTCCACGCCACCGGCTGCTTATAAACGAAAAACTGCGATGTTTTCATGGCCAGTAACGCAAAGCCTCCAACGAGCCCCTTCCCGCACTTGCAGTCTATTGACCCTCGCACAAGTAGTAACACGAGGACGACCAACGGGAGCCCGGCATTCGTAGTGCTTTCGTGAACCCATCAGCCTGCTACTTCCGCGACCCTCAATAAGATGACCTCACGGGGGGTCGAGCCGGCTGATCCGGTCTGGAACATCCAGCACCCGCACCGTCTCTCCGTCGGCAATTCGAAAAGCCCCGTTCGTGACGATCTTGTCTCCCACTTTCACTTCACTCGACTTGTTCTCGACCAGCCGAACGCGATTATCATACACCCCGTCCAGCTCGACGCGGCGCTTATGAGCCACGCTGCGGCCTCCTTCGTCAACCACCGCATACACGGTGAACGTCTCCTCGGTGTCTCCGCGTTGCACGGCCGTCATCGGAATCAGCACGACCTCCTCTCGCTTGCCGGCGACAATCGTCACGATCATCCCCGGTTTCAGCCCCTTCGGATCGTCAATCGTCACCTCCACCTCGAACGTTCGCGTGCGCGGATCCGCGGCTGGCTGCACCTTGGTGATCCGCCCCGAAAACGGCTCGCCGGGAAACGCATCCGCCGTCACCGCCACCGATTGCCCGATCCCAAAACGGCCGATCTGCTTGTCCGAAACCCCGAATGCCACGCGCACCCGCGAAAGATCCATGATCTCGATCACCGGTTGCCCCGCCGGCACGCGTTCCCCCTGCTCGATCGACTTCCGCGAGATCACCGCCTTCGGAATCGGCAATAGCAGCGAACAGTGCTGCCAGTCGTCCTCCGCCTGCTGCAACGCCACGCTCGCGCCGCTGATCTCGCGCTGAATGGCGTCCAGCTCGGCCACGGCCGAGTCGCGTTTCGCCAGCGTGTCGTCATACGTCTGCTGCGAAACCGAGCCGCCGTCGTGCAACTTCTTGATCCGATCGTAAGTCGCCCGTGCGGCCGTCACGGCGGCGGCCAGTGCCCGCTCCTTCGCCTGAATGCTGGCCAGCTTGTCCTTCGCCGCCTCGACCTGCCGCTTGTAGTCCGAGTCGTCCAGCTGCGCCAGCGGGTGATCGGGGGCGGCCGTCGCCACGTCGCCTTCGTGCACGTTCCGCTGCTTGCCGTCGATCCCCTTGACCTGCATCAGCCGTGCCACCGTGCCAGGCACCTTGAACGACAGCTCGATCCGCTGATACTCGCGCACGGTCGCACTGTAGCGAGTCTCCGCCGAGATCGGCTCTCGCCGCAGCGTCGTCACCTGAACGGCGGCAGGCAACGAAACCGGATCCTCCCCATGACCGCATCCCACGATCATCATCGATGCCAGGCCAATGACCGCCAAAGAACGATTACACCGCATTGCCGCCGCCTTCTCTTGCTGGTTCTTTGAGGATTCCATGCCGAAACACCTCCGACACGGTCGTGAAGATCTCAGCCAGCGACACGTTGGATGAGATCAGACTGGGAACCTCCAACAAGCCGACCGTCGAAGCCCAGAAGATGGTCTTCAGAACCTCCATGTTAATCCCCGGGCGCAACGATTCCTTCTGGGTCGCCACGGCCAATAGCTGCTCGAAGAGCCCGTCGATCGCCTCGCGCTGAGCGACGCGGAACTCCTCGTACACATCGGGGTACAGCCGCTTGATCTCCTCGAAGCATGCCAGCAGATTCGTGCTCGGCAAAACGGCCAGCTCCTGCCCAAGGGCGTTCAGTCGTTCGTCCATGGCTTCCACCGACTCCGGAACACCCCCGACGGCCGCCTTCCGAAACATTCCCGCGACTCGCTCGAGCGCCAGCCGAATCAGCCCCTTCTTGTCGCGGCAATACCGATGGACCGTCACCCGAGTCACGCCCGCCTCAAACGCGACATCCGTGAGGCTCATATTGCGCACCCCTCGCGCGAGGAGCATCCTCAGGGCCGCATTCGTAATTCGGTCGCCTGTTTCAACCACTGACATGATACACATATATCACGGAATGTATCATGTGTCAAAGACAAAAGATACCGTATATTGCTTCTGGCAAATACCCGCCACAACCCGCGAAAACAGCCGCTGTCCTGCCCACGACACCCCCTTTGTCCCTCGTCCCTCACAAGCAGAACCGCACCTCGCCGGTTCGGTCGCCCTACCGTCGAGCCCTCCCGCGAACCTGACCGCCACGGTCACAATCCTTCACTACATCGAGGTCCCTCGCGAAACAGGCCACCGCACGCCACGACCTCTCGACCCCGTTGCCGTCCTCGCTGTTCCTCACGTCGCGGCGCATATAATCGTCAGTCAGGCTAATCGAACGTGTCTTCCTGGAGAACGCGATGCGGGTTCGCGACTTTGCCGACGGCGACGAAGCCACCTTTCGGCAACTCAACGAGGAGTGGATCACCCGGTACTTCTCTCTCGAAGAGAAGGACCGCCGGCTGTTCGACGACCCGAAGGGCCAGATCCTGGCCGCCGGCGGTACAATCCTCATCCTCGAACACGACGGCGAACCCGTTGGCTGCTGCGCCCTCGTCAACAAGGACGACGACACCTTCGAACTCGCCAAGATGGCCGTCTCGCCCGCGCACCAGGGCCACGGGTTGGGCAAGGTTCTGCTCGACTCCTGCGTCCAGCGTGGCAAACTCGCCGGCAAAAAACGCCTGACGCTCGAGACCAACAGCGGCCTTCACGCCGCACTCGCTCTGTATCGAAAGTTCGGCTTCGTAGAGATTCCGCGAGCCGCATGGCCGCCCATGGAATTCACCCGCGTCGACGTGTTGATGGAACTCTGGCTCTAGAATGGCAGACCGCTCTGAAAAACTCGCTCCCCCGATCGAAGCAACCAACCGCGAGTCCATCCGCAGGGGGCGCATTCTCGAATACGCCACTCTCGGCTGGAACTTCGCCGAGGCCGCCGTGGCGATTGGCGCCGGCGTCTTGGCAGGCAGCACCGCGCTGCTCGGCTTCGGCTTCGATTCGCTCATTGAATCGCTTTCCGGCTCCGTGTTGCTCTGGAGGCTCTCCCACGGAGAGAAAGGCGAACAACGCGAGCACACGGCGCGCCGATTGGTCGGCGTCAGTCTTCTGATCCTGGCGGCCTACGTCGCCTTCGAAGCCAGCGAAACGCTCATTGCTCGCGAAGCTCCCAGCGTAAGCTATGTCGGCATTGTCCTCGCCTTCCTCTCGGCCATCCTCATGCCGCTGCTGGCCAGGGCCAAACGCCAGGTAGCCAGCGCACTGGACAGCCGCGCGATGCACGCCGACTCGCGCCAGTCCGACATCTGCGGCTATCTCTCTGTGATTCTCCTCGTTGGACTGGGTGCGAACGCCGTACTCGGTTGGTGGTGGACCGACCCCGTGGCCGCACTCGCGATGGTCCCCATCATCACCAAGGAAGGAATCGACGCTCTCCGCGGCCGGCAGTGCGCCTGCGGAACATGCCCGCATTGACGTCGCCGCCGCTGCGTCTCCCTCCGCACGCTGGTTCTCCCGCACAGCCTGCACCGCTACAATGCCCATCGACAGGCCGCCACAGTCCGCGCGCCAGCAGCACCACCCAGGTCATCCAGGAGGCATACGTGGATTCAACCGAGAAGACGAGAATCCTCTTTCTTTGCACGGGCAATTCCTGCCGCAGCCAGATGGCCGAAGGCTGGGCCCGGCGGCTGAAGGCCGACTCCATCGAGCCCTATTCGGCCGGAATCGAGACACACGGCCTCAACCCACTCGCCGTCCAGGCCATGGCCGAAGCCGGCGTCGACATCTCCGCCCAACGCTCAAAGCGCATCGACCAACTGCGGTCCCTCCAGTTCGACTGCGTGGTGACCGTTTGCGGACATGCCCACGAGCACTGTCCCGTCTTCCCCGGCAACGCCAAGGTGGTCCACGTCCCGTTCGAGGATCCGCCACAGTTAGCCGCCGGTGCTCAGACCAAGGAGCAGCGACTCGCCCCATACCGACGCGTGCGCGACGCAATCCGCGCATTCGTCGAAACCCTGCCCGAATCGCTCATCCGGCAGGAATAGCCATCGGCCACGGCCGCAGAAAACCGCATGACCGAGAACCCGCATGCGGTTTCGCGTGTCTCTCCTAATGAAGGCCACAAGGCGATCATTGCCCATCGGTTGGGCAAACGATGCACACTTTGTGGCAGGCTCGCGCGGCCGATTGCAACGCCTACTGTTCGCAAACATTTGCGCAACCAAACGTTGCGAAACTCGGCTCGCAACGTTGCCGGCAAGGATACCGGCAATGGCACGGCACGTGCAGGAGGTTCAGTCACTAGCCAACAGAGAGCCGGTTGTCGCAACGATCCCGTCGATGCGACCAACGCAGTCGACCCGATCGAGGCGGTAGCGTGTGAAAGGAGGTGGTCGGAACATCGCCGCCCGCGACACATTGTCTACGATTCACAATGCTACGATAGGTCCCATCAAGGGAGGGCAAATCATGCAAGATCCCCCGGCTGGTTTGCTGTGAGGAGCGCTCTGTTTGCTCCTCGCGTCGTGTAGACCTTTGCGATGAATGACCTTTTACTCAGGCAAGCGCCCCGCCAGATACGGTCTGACGGGGCGCTACTCTTTCTTGACCTATTGGGTCCTGCATTGGAACTGGAACGAGGCCGACCATCGGGAGGCCGAAAGATCAGGATTGGGTTGGATCCCTTGTTCCGTCTTCAATACAGGCATCAATAAGTATCGGCCATTCACTACGAGCCGATCACAAGGCTCACGCCGATCATCACCGTTGGCCGGCGGTCACCAACGGCAGCTCGTCGGTCCGGAACGGCGAAGCAGGCAGCCCGGCCTTGTTGAAGAAGTTCGGCTCGGCGTCGTGACGCCAGGCGAAACGCACGGCGGTCGGCTCTTTCACCTCCGGGCTCGATACGACGACCGAATCGCCGTCGATCACCGCCTGGGCCGCCACAAACTTGCCGTCGGCGCCGGCGATCGTGAAGTCCTTCAAAGGACCATCCTTGGCCACCAGCCCGCCACCCACATGGTCGAAGGTCAGACGGATCTTGTCGCCCTCCACCTTCATCGCCTTGTAGAGCGGGCCGCTGTATACCAGGTCCTTGCCGTGGGTCTTGGCCAACGCCCACAGCGCCAGCCGCGCGCCGACGTCCTGCTTGTTCTTCGGGTGGATGTCCTTCAGATTGGCGATGTCGGTCACTACGGCCATCCCCGTGTTCGGCAGGCCCAAGGTTTTCAACTGCGCTTCCCACAACTCGGCCAACAGGCACGGGTTGTTGTTGCCGTAGATGAACGGCGCCAGTTGCACGAAGAGGAAGGGGAAATCACCCTCGCCCCACAGCTTGCGCCAATCGGTGATCATCGCGGGAAACAGCTTGCGATACTGCTCTGCACGGCCCACGTTCGACTCGCCCTGATACCAGATCGCTCCGCGAATCCCGTACGGAATCAGCGGATGGATCATCCCGTTGTACAGCACCGATGCCTGGTTGGGATTGCCCGGCTGGAACTTCGCAGACCGGGCCAGGATCGGCTGGAAGTCGGCGTCGCTCTCGAGTCCCGCCTTGCTCGTCCACGCCTCGCACAGCGTGCCGCCCCACGACGAGTTCACCAATCCGACCGCCACGCCAAGATCCTTGTGTAGCTTGCGGCCGAAGAAATAGCCGACGGCCGAAAAGTTCGGAATCGACGCGGGAGTGCATGCAGCCCAAGCGCCTTGCACGTCGTCGACAGGCTTCTCGGCCACATTCTTGGCCACCGTGAACAGCCGGAGGTTGGGATAGTTGGCCGCCGCGATTTCCTGGTCGGCATTGACGCTCGCCCGCACCGGCCACTCCATGTTCGACTGGCCCGAGCAGATCCATACCTCGCCGATGAGAACGTCTTTCAATACCAGCTCGTTCTTTCCGGCGACCTTCATTTCATAGGGGCCGCCAGCCGGCAGCGGATCGAGCTTCAGGGCCCATTTGCCCTTCTCGCAAGCCGTGGCTGTGGCCGAACGGTCGCCCAACGTCACAGTCACTTTCTCGCCCGGATCGGCCCAGCCCCAAACTTGCACGGGCAACTGCTGCTGCACGACCATGTGGTCGCCGAACACCTTGGGCAAGCGGACGTCCGCCCGCACTGCGGCAGTGCTCCAGGCGATGGCAAGCAGTAACAAGACGAGGCGAGCGACACGATGTCGTTTCATGGGGAGCAACTCCTCGAGGGAAGGTGTGAATGGGGGGGTAGGAAACTCGCGTAGCATACACCGGCCGAGTCGCCCGTGCAATCAAATCAACTCCGCCGATCACGCACGCCCCTGCGGCGGCAACTCCAACGGTAGGGGTTCCGCCGGCCGGTCGCAAAGTTCGTCGGCCAGCGTCGGCACCCCGCCCACCGAAAGTCCCGCCAAACGCAGAAAAGCGGCCAGCAGCCCGTAGCCCGTCTCCGTGAGGATCGATTCCGGATGGAACTGCAACCCGACGACCGGATACTGCCGATGGGCGATTGCCATCAGCGTTCCATCCTCGGTTCGAGCCGCTACTTCCAGGCACGCTGGCAGCGACGATTCCTCGACGGCCAGCGAGTGATAGCGGCAGCCCACGATCGGATTGGGCAATCCGGCGAACACACCGCGCCCGTTGTGGAAGATCTTCGACGTGCGCCCGTGCACCGGCTCCGCGGCCCGCACCACGCGCCCGCCCAGCGCTTCGGCGATCGCCTGATGCCCCAGGCAAACGCCCAGAATCGGCACCTCGCCCACCAACTCCCGAACCACGTCGACTGAGCAGCCCGCCTCCTTGGGCGTACACGGGCCCGGCGAGAGAACAACCGCTTGCGGCCCAAGCTCCCGAACGGCGGCCACGTCGATCGCCGTATTGCGCACCACGCGCGTACTCTGGCCGAGCCGCTCAAGGTAGCGTGCAAGGTTGAACACGAAGCTGTCGTAGTTGTCGATCAGTAGAATCATCGTTCCAGCAATCACCGAAGCGCCCGGATCAGGCCCTCGGCCTTGTGCCACGTTTCCTGGTATTCTCGCTCGGGGACCGATTGGGCGACAATCCCTCCGCCCACCGGAGCCTGCCACCAGCCGCGCCCCGCCGTGATCGTCCGAATCAGAAGGCTCAGGTCCATCGAGCCGTCGAAGCCCACATATCCGAGCGAGCCGCAGTACGCGCCCCGGCTCGTCGGCTCCAGTTCCGCGATGATCTCCAACGCGCGAATCTTCGGGGCACCGGAGATCGAGCCGCCGGGAAAAGCCGCCCGAATCAAGTCCGTCGCCGTGCAGTCTTCCCGCAACTCCCCGCAAACGGCCGACACCAAATGCTGCACGTACTCGTAGCGCTCCAGGCCGCAAAGCTGGCTGACCACGACCGACTCGGGCCGGCACACCCGCGAGAGGTCGTTGCGGATCAGGTCGACGATCATCACGTTCTCCGCCCGATCCTTCTCGCTCGCCCGCAGCTCCTTACCGGCCAGCAGGTCGGCCTCCGCATCGCCCGTCCGTAGCCGCGTCCCCTTGATCGGCCGCGATTCCACGCGCCGATCGCGCACTTGCAGAAACCGCTCAGGCGACGCACTGACCACCTGGAAATCGCCCAGGTCAAAATATCCCGCAAACGGAGCCGGGTTGCGCGTGCGCAGTCGAAGGTACAGCGCCACGGCATCATCCCGCGCCGGGTACAGCAGCCGCTGCGACAAGTTCACCTGGAAGATGTCGCCCGCAAAGATATACGCGATCGCCCGACGGATGGCCTCCAGATATCCTTCTTCGGAGAAATTGCTGGTCAACTCGCCCGCGCCCGGCACGGCCCACTGCGGAGCGAGGTCGGTGGCCGGCACCGGCGCCAACTGCGGCGACCGCCCGCGAAGACCCGCACCCGAAGGCTCCGCCAACCAACGCTTCATCTCCGCCAAACGCTCCTCTGCGCGGCGCTGCCGGCGGCCGGGATCCGTCTCCGGAAACCCCTGCGAAACGATCCACGCCCGATCGGCCACGTGGTCCCACGCCAGAACCAAATCGTACAGGCCGACGGCCATGGCCGGCATGCGAAACTCATCGATGGCGGCCGTCGGAAGTCGCTCCCACTGCCGGCCCAAATCGTAACCCCACAACCCCGCGGCCCCGCCCTGAAACGGCGGCAACTCCCGTATCGGCACAGCCGGCAACTCGCCCATGCGCCGCGCCAGCAGTTCCAACGCGTCGGGCCCGTCGACGCCCACTTCCACGTAATCGAACGGATCGACGGCCAAGAACGAGTATCGCCCGAGGCTGGCATGGCGCATGGCACTGTCCAGCAACAGACAGTGGGGCAGCCCGCAGCAACGCTCTAGAGCATCACAAGGCTCCGGCGCCGGCCAGATTTCCTCCACGACGGTCGGCGCGTCGGAGTCGCTCAGAGGCACAGCAACTTATCCGTGATTGAATCCACCGTTGACGTGCACCACCTGGCCGGTGACAAAAGCCGCGTCGTCCGAAACGAGGAACCGCGCCACACGCGCCACTTCCTCCGGCGTTCCCCATCGCCCCAACAGCGATTCGCGCTTCACGCGCTCCTGCCACTGAAGCGACGCCTGCCGCCCCCACGCCGTCTGAATCCATCCCGGCGCCAGACAGTTCACGCGAACGTTTGGGGCCAACGAACGCGCCAAGCTCCGTGTGAAGCTGATCACGGCCCCTTTGGCCGCGGCGAACAGCTCTCCGCCGTCGCCCCCCATCCCGCGCTCGGCGCCGTCCCAACCCATATTGATAATCACGCCGCCACGGCCTTGCTTCATCTGAGCGCCGATCTGTCGCGACAGGCGGATCGTGCCCACGACGTCCACATTCCACAAAGCCTCGAGCCGGTCGTCGAACGACCACTGGCTCGCGTCGCTCGTTAGCATGTCGGCCCCGGCGTTGTTGATCCAAATGTCGACGCCCGACTGCCACTCCCACGCCGCGCGGGCCAACCGGTCCTGCTCCACCGGATCAGCCAGATCGGCCAAGTGCACATGCGCTTGCCGACCGAGGCGGCAGACTTCGGCGGCCGTCTGCTCGGCGCCCTGGCGATTTCGCCTCGCGTGCACGAGCACATCGGCCCCGGCTAGCGCCAACTCCAACGCAATCGCCCGCCCGATCCCGCTCGACGATCCCGTCACCACGGCAATCTGGCCGGTGAGCTGTTCCGCGGTGTCCTGCGGCATGGCGAGCGTTCCTCGATAAGACCGAACCCGGCGACACCGGCCCAACGCAACCGGCGCCCGGCGGCGCATCTTTGGCCCAAACCATCAGCACCGCCGCCTCCGTTGTAACGGTCGCCCACCCCAGAGGCAAGCGGCGCGCGGCCCTACGGTGCGGCAACCGATTTCTGACGCCGTCGGGCAACCGCCAAGACGTAGGGCGGTGGGCCAAGTGGCGTGGGCCAAAAAGGGTGGGCCGAGCGAAGCGAGTCCCACCAGCGAATCTGCACCCCGGCCTGAGCGCAGTCTCAAAAACGCCGAAGCCGCGATCACCTACCGCAACGTCACGCCCAAACCAACCACGGGCGGTGGCGGACGGTGGTAGTAGTACCGGGGCGGCCCCCAATAGGGATGCCCGTAGTGATACTCTTCCACAATGACGGGCGTAGGCGCCGGCTGCTGGACAACAACCGTGTTCGCTTGCTGGACCGGCGTTGGCGTCTGCTGCATCGCAGCAATAACCCGCGTGCTAATGCCCTGGTTCTGCAGGTTGATCAGATCCCCGGTCTGCAGCGGCTTGGCCATTCCGTGGGCTTGGATGTGGTTGACGATCAGGTCGTCATTCACCCCGGAATGACTCATGGCGATAACATCGTCGATCGATACCGCCCCCGCAGCGACTTGCCGACCGAGCTGCGCCGCAATCGCCGCACGGTTTCGGGCCTCCATCTCGTCCATTTCCGAGCCAACGGCCGCACCGGTCAGGGCACCCACGCCGGCACCGATCGCAGCCCCGGCTCCCGTGTTCCCCAACGCGTGCCCGGCGATGGCACCCACACCGGCGCCAGTCAGACCACCAAACAACGCCCCCCTATCAGCATGATACGGAGAGGCACATCCCGCCAGCGCAACACCGATGACGAGGAAGAAGGCAAACCCATAGCGAACTGCGCGATCCATGCGTCGACTCCTGCACTCTTGTTCCTCGTTCGTTTATCGGCCGATGGGGCGGCGAACGATGAAGCGGGATTATCCGAGTGCGTCAACAAACCGTCAAGAGAAAATGGGCAATCTGGCCAAAATGCTTGCACTCGTCAGCAGGGGGGGTTGGAGCGTTCCCGGCCTCGTCACGCAAAAGCCAAGGTGGCGGCCCGTGTGACTCCGCGACACACGGACGTCGAGGCCCATTTTCATCCCGGGCGGCCGCCGGCAGCGCCGTGCCCCAGCAAAGCCCATCCCTGCCAGCCCATTCCGCCCAGAGGCGACCGTCTCGAAGCGTAAGCCGCCGAATCGGTTGCGCACATCGCGTCTGACCGCCTAAGAGTCCCCACCGCCACCTTAGGTCGGCCTTGCAGGGGCCGATTTCTCTACCCAGCCCATATTCCGCGCCAGAGGGTAAGCTTCCCAGCCGCAAACTCAATCCTTGTCTGCGGCCCACGCGACAAGTACAATGGCTCGCAGATGGGATTTGCGGCCGCTTGCAGCCAGAATCTGCTAAAGTGCCATCGTCAGCCAAAGGCCCTGCTTGCCGTTGACGATTAACTTGAACATAAGCCAGCCGCGACCGCCATGAGGCGCCCGTCGCGGTTTTTTTGTTCTTGTCGGACAGTTGCCGAGCGACCTCCCCATTCATCGCCCAGCGTTGACCGCACCGAATCCAGGAGTTGGAACACCCATGAAGCCGTCGCCCGGTTCTCCCGAATCGCCTCGCCCGCCACGCAGCCCTTCCACCATGGCTGTTC
This sequence comes from Thermoguttaceae bacterium, assembly GCA_963674835.2. Taxonomy (GTDB): domain Bacteria; phylum Planctomycetota; class Planctomycetia; order Pirellulales; family Thermoguttaceae. The sequence goes on along the minus strand of CAXXKC010000003.1, from coordinate 1,983,056 downwards.
ACGCCGGCGAAGATCGCTTGAAGCTCGGTTTTGCAATCACCGACCCGATCTTCTGCGCCGCCACCTACACGTTTCCCAACACCCAGGCGGTGATCGATTACGTCGAACAGAAACAGCCGCGCGAGGAGTACGGCCGTTACGGCAACCCCAGCGAAAAGGTCGCCGAACGCAAGTTGGCCGCTTTGGAGGGAGGCGAGGCCGCCTTGCTCTACAGCACTGGCATGGCCGCCGTCGCCGGGTTCCTCCTGGCCAAGCTCCAGGCCGGCGACGAGATCGTCCTCTTCGACGAATGTTACCACCGCACCCGCGAGTTCTGTACCAAGCACCTCGGAAAGTTCGGCGTCGTCACGCGCCAGGTCCCCGCGTGCGATTATGCACAGATGGAAGCCGCCATCACGCCGAAGACCAAGATCCTCATCAGCGAGTCGCCGACCAATCCGCACCTCAGCATCGTCGACCTCGAGCGATTCGTCGCCTTGGGCCGCAAGCACGGCGTAGAAACGCTCATCGACGCGACCCTGGCGACCCCCTACAACATGCGGCCGCTTCAGTCGGGTGTCGACTACGTGCTCCACTCCTGCACGAAGTACCTCGGCGGCCACAACGATCTCCTGGCCGGTGCCGTGATCGGCTCCGAAGCGAAGCTCGAACCCCTCCGCAAGCTGCGCGGCGTGCTGGGCATGGTCAACGGCCCCCACAACGTCTATCTCCTGCTCCGCGGCCTCAAGACCCTCGAGCTCCGCATGCAGCGCCACAACGACAACGGCCTGGCCGTCGCCCAATTCCTCGAAAACCATCCGCGCGTGGAGAAGGTCTACTATCCCGGCCTTCCCAGCCATCGCGACTACGAGGTCGCGCGGCGCACCATGCGCGGTTTCGGCGGCCTCATCACCTTCCTCGTCAAAGACGCCGACTGGCGACAGACAGCCGACGTCATCGACGCGGTACAGATCCCGCGCATCGGGCCCAGCCTGGGCGGAGTCGAGTCGCTCATCGAACAGCCAATCCTCATGAGCTACCACGATTTCACCATCGAACAGCGCCGGGCCATCGGCATACCCGACAACATGATCCGCATCTCATGCGGCATCGAAAACAGCGAGGATCTCATTGCCGACCTCGCTCAGGCTCTCAAGCAGTAAACGCCGCTCGTGGGCGGCGGACGTGACGGCGGTTGACGGCGCAGTCGAGGACGGCTGTGCCACGCGGTTGGGTAGTGGTTTGAGGAGACGGTCATCTCATGCGGTTCCGCACGCGTGCCATTCACGTAGGAAACCAACGCGACGAGGCCACCGGCGCCGTCGTTCCACCCATTCATCTGGCGGCCACGTACGTCCAGCCCGGGGCCGGCCAATGGGGCCAGTTCGACTACAGCCGCAGCGGCAACCCCACGCGCAAGTCGCTGGAAACGACGCTCGCCTCGCTCGAGTCGGGCTGCGGCGCGCTGGCCTTCTCGTCCGGCATGGCCGCCATCCATTGCGTGACGATGCTCCTCAAGCCGGGCGACCGCATCGTGGCCGGGGCCGACATCTATGGCGGCACCTATCGACTGCTCACCAAGGTAATCGCGCCTATGGAAGTCGAAGTGGTCTTGACCCCGTCGACCGACCTCACGGCCATGGCCAACGCCATGGATCAACGCACGAGGCTCGTCTGGATCGAAAGCCCCGGCAATCCCCTCCTGTCCATCAGCGACATCGCCGCCTGCGCCGAGCTGGCGCATCGATACGGCGCGCTCTTGGGCGTCGACAATACCTTCGCCACGCCCGTGCTGACCCGCCCGATCGAGCTGGGTGCCGACATCGTGATGCACTCGGCCACCAAGTATCTCGGCGGTCACAGCGACGTGCTCGGCGGCGCCCTGGTGGTCTCACAACAGCGGTTGTTCGACCAGTTGTACTTCCTGCAGAACGCCACCGGCGCGGTCATGGGTCCGCTCGAGTCGTTCCTCTGCTCGCGCGGCCTGAAGACGCTGGAACTGCGCGTGCGCGAGCAATGCCGATCCGCCGCCTATCTGGCCGAGCGTCTTGCGGCCGATCCGCGCGTCGCCCGTGTCCGCTATCCGGGCCTGCCCGCCCATCCTGGTCACGAGCTGGCCGACCGGCAGATGAACGGAACCTTCGGCGCCATGCTCAGCTTTGAAATCGTCGGCGACTTCGCCCAGGCCAAACGAGTCGTCCAAAGCACGCACCTCTTCCAGTTGGCCGTCAGCCTGGGCGCAGTCGAGTCGCTCATCGAACAGCCGGCCGCCATGTCGCACGCCAGCTACGACCCGGCCGACCGCTTGGCCCACGGCATCACCGACGGACTGATCCGACTGTCGGTGGGCCTGGAAGATCCCGAAGACCTCTGGAACGACCTCGACCAGGCACTCGGCCCCCCTCAGGAAGGGCCGTAATAGACGCTCTGGCCGCCCGCGGGCACGAATGTCCCATTTCCATGATCCGCAGCCTACGCAGACTCACGCCAAGCCGCAGAGCAAACCAGCCTCCAAGGCATCGAACTGGGGAACTGGTGTAGAGGCATGCACCCTTCTTGGCTATCATCCCCGCCTACGGATCCCTCTATGGGATTGCACTGCCTACGTGCCTTCGCACGGACGACGGGGTGAGCGGCGATCCTGTTGAGGCCTGCATTGCCAATGCGCGTCGAGCCGTATCCCGGACGAACCGCGATCGTTGGCCGCGCCGGCATCAATAAGTGCGCTGCGGGATGGGCTGTTTGCTGCAACGGGTCGGGTCAATCATCGTTGTTTGCACGGTCGCGGCGTTTGCCTGCGCCGGGCGAACCCCTGCGCAATCCATGCCCGCCGTCGAGGTCGCACCCGTCCAATTGCCCCTCAACCAGGCCGTGACGCCGGGCAGCACCGTGACCACAATCACGGTGCCCGAAGCATCCATCCTCGCGCCCGGCGAAATCTCTCCCGAACCGATCTTTGAACCCTTACCGATCGTGGGCGAAGTCCCGCTCGACGTTGCCCCCATCGAGATGTCGCCCATCGTCGTGGCGCCCGAGGTCTACCTGGATACCGAAGACCCCGACGCCAACAGCCCCGTCTGGCTGCGCAACCTGTCGCTCAATGCCGGCATACAAGGCTTCCACGGCCCGGGCGACTTGGGACGCGCCGCCAATTTCGGCTTCCACGAGGGCGCCAACTGGGGCTTTCCGCTGCTGCCGTTCTGGGACATCGCCGGCCAGCTCGGCGTGCTCGGCGTCCACAGCAATTTCTCGGGCAACCAATCCCGCTTCGATCCCGACGGCTTCCACAGCGCCCGCGACCAACTCTTCGTCACGGCCGGCTTCTTCACCCGCGCGGTCAACGGCGGTTGGCAGAGCGGTTCGGCCTTCGACTACTTCCACGACAGTGCCTACAGCAACACCGACCTCACCCAAGCCCGCGTCGAGCTGGCATACAACTTCTATGGGCGTTTCGAGATGGGCTTCTGGGGCGCCTACGGGGCCAACAGCGATACCGTCACCTTCACGCTGGCGCAGCGCCTGATCACCAAGGTCGAGCCGACCGACCTGTACGCCCTCTTCTATCGCCACCACTTCACCGGCGGCGGCCAGGGGCGGCTCTGGGGCGGAATGACCGGCGACGGTGCGGCCGTCTTCGGCGGAGAGGCCACCGTCCCCTTGGGCACACACTGGTCGATCCACAACAACTTCACCTACCGCGTGGCCAAATCGAGCGAGCCGGTCACCGACGGTAGCGACGAATCGTGGGCCGTGTCCATCGGCCTCATCTGGTATCCGGCCCGCCTGTCGCGAAACGTCTACCGCGACCCCAACCATCCACTCTTCGACGTCGCCGATAATTCCGTCTTCCTCATCAACCGCGGACCGACGACCACTTCGCCGTGATGCGTGGCCTCGCGCAGTCTCCCGCCCACAGGCGGCCGGCCGATTCACCGATGACTACTTCCCTTTGTCGGCCGGCGGCGCGTCGGTCTTCGGCGGAGCCACGCTGGTCTTCGGCAGAGCCATACGTTCGGCGTCCAGGCTGTACGTCCACGGCAGCCCCGAGTTCTTCCAGCCGTTCATCATGCGTTTTCCCTGGAACACGCTCTCCGGATCGTCCACCACGTCCCCCTCCATGCCGTCGATCACGCTGTAGGCCTTCTTGAAGCCCGCCTCGGCCACCACGTCGACTGCGTGGGCGCTGCGGCCGCCGGACCGGCACATGATGAGAATCGTGTCAGTCGGCTTGAAAGTGCCTCGCACCCGGTCCAGGAACTCGGGGTTGGGAACCATCGGCAGCTTACCCTTGGCGGCATCCCACTCATAGGTCTGCAGCATGAATGGAATGTTCCACGCCATCGCCGGATGCCCCACGAACATGAACTCTTCCGGCGTGCGGACGTCGAGAATCTTGACGCCGTCCGGATCCGCCTTCCATTTCTCGTACGCCTCGGCCGCCGTCACGTACAGCCCCAACACGGTCTGTTTTCCCTTGGACACCTTGGGTTCCGGCTCAGCCGAAGCCGACGCCGACGCCTGGCATCCGAGTCCCGACCAACCGAGCAGTCCAATGGCGAGAATCATCAGCAAGCTTGCGATTGGCCGTTTCATGAGAGAGGTCTCCTGGGGCAGTAGATCGACGTAACCGCGCTGCGCGCCGCCAGCTTCGCATCCTAGTCTACCCGCCCTAGGCGATGCAACCGTCCACGGTCCTTGCGTGCGGCAACCGATTTCTGACGCCGTCAGGCAACCGCCAACCCGTCGGGTGGGCCGAGCGAAGCGAGCCCCACCAGCCAATCTAAGTTGGCGACGGCCGTTTCGGGAACGTAAACGTAAAGACCGTCCCCTCGGGCAGGCCGCTCGTGAAATCGACCTTGCCGCCGAGATAGCGCTCGCCAAGAAGCCGCATGCTGTAGGTGCCCAGGCCACGACCCATCTCACCTTTGGTGCTGAACGACCGCTGAAACACCTGCAACTGGACCTCCTCAGGCATCACCTCCGGATTGCGAACCCAGAACACCAGTCGATCGTCCCGCTCCAGGCAGCCGGCCGTAACCGTGCCGCCGGGCCGGGTTGCCTCCAGCGCGTTCCTGATCATATTCCCCAGAACCCGCTGCAGGAGCCGCCGGTCGGCGATCATCACACCATCCCATACCTCGCAAAGTTCGATCGTCCGATCCTTGCCGATCGAATGGCTCGCGTACTGCGTCTTGACCTCTTCCAGAATTGCCGAAGCCCGGATGGGCACGGGATGCGTCTCCAGAGCGCCCGATTCGGCCAACACCAGGTCGCGCTGCACGTAGATCGACTCGATCAACTGCGCCGACAACTGCACTAGGTGCTCGCACACTTCCTGATCGGTCGTCCCGTCCACCTTGAGATACTGCACGTAGCCGTCGATGCATCCCGCCGTATTCAACACATCGTAGAAGATGGCTCGCTGCAGCGTACCGAGCCGCTTGTCCTGGCTGATATCCTCGACTGCCGTCAGAATGAAGGGCGTCTCAGCCACATGAAACGGCGACACCGTAATCCGAAGATCGACCGGAGCCAAACCGCCCGGCTTCTGCACGATGATCCGGCATTCGTGCACCACCTTCGCGTTGGCCACCTGGCTTTCCAGCAGCGCCTGCATCGCGCCGCACGTCGCACAGTGCCGCGACGTACCGCATCCACTCGGGCCGTCCTTCGCGCGAATGCAGCCGAACGCCTCACCGGGCCGCTTCTGCGTTACTTCGCCCAGCGTGGCGCGGAACATCGAAAGCATCGCTTCGTTGGCCGCCACGATCTGCCGGTTCGAGTTCAGCACCATGACCATGTACGGCATCGCCCTCAGCACTTCCTCGAGCATGGGCGCATCGCGCACGACGGCCGACTTCTGATAAAACTCCGCATCCGTGTCGCGCACGGCCGGAGCAAAATACGTCGCCGCCCCGTCGGACGACGACCCGTTCCCCGACGGCACGTATCCAGGCAGAGGCTCGAAGGAAGGGGTATCCACGGCTGCTTCTCGTTTTCGCAAAGGTCACGGACGAAACCGGGCAAGTATAGATCCCCGCGCTCCGGCCCGCGTTGACAATGCCCCATGAATGAGACCAGGCGGACCAAGTGAGACATTCTGTCCCAGAAAGCCTCATCCGACAGTCAAAAAGTCGCCCGACCCGCGCGTCCATCGCCGCCCCGAATCATTCGTTCGTTTTCTCCCATTCACCTCTTGCCTCGGCCTCTCGCACGTATAGCATTCATTGGTGTGACGAGCGAAGGGTCGATACGGCGAATTCAAAGCGGAACCGAAAGGGTCCTATCTGAAAGCGACGTTTCGGCTTGATCGCCCGCATGCTAAGAAGCCCATCGCAACGTGAGGTGGGCTTCTTCCATTGCCCAACCGCGATGTCGCAGGAAACAAAGGACGGCTGCCCGCGCCGCGATCGCTACTCGACGGCGCGCACCAGTTCATCCACTGCCAGCCCCAGTTTGTCGACCAGAGGATGAGGGCCCAGCGGCCCGAGAATCTCGACGATGCGGCGAAAGTACCACAGCTCGCCGTCGCGGCCCCCTCGGAAATGCTCCCAAATGTCCGGTCCAAGCTGGCGATAGCTCTCCGTGATCGACCGCACGTTGTCCAGCTTGTCCGCAGCCGCAACGAGCCGAACCGACGGCGACGCCTCCGCCAGCCGCGCCAGGTACGCCTCTTTCCGAGGCCGCCACGGCGGCTTCGGCATCTGATCGCTGTCCGTGCAACCGTCGACGATCTCAAGCACCCGTTGGCCGAATCGCTCCCGCAACTCGTCGCGGATCGCGGCGCCCCCTTGATCCTCCACCGCGTCGTGCAGCAGGGCGGCAATCGCCTCGTCCCAGTCGGCCCCATGCTCCAAAACGATCCCCGCCACGCGAAGCAAATGGCTGACGTACGGAGCCCCCGAAAGCTTCCGACGCTGTCGGGCATGAAGGTGCGTCACGAAGACGAGCGCATCACTGAAGCGGTCGCACCGGTCCGTCACGGGCTCATCGGGGGCGGAAGGGGGACTTACCGGTCTCCAAGGGCTCGGCGCCGAACTGCGCCTGCAACTCCTCGACGCGACGCTCCAACATCTGCTCGCGACGTCGCGAATGCTCCCGGTCACGCAACATCCGAAGCATCCACAAGCGCGCGTGGCACATCAACTCCGCGTTGGCCTCAGCGATGCACATTGCATCCATCGTCGAGATGGGCAAGGCCGTGCTCACCAGGCGTTGCCCGTTCGGAAGAATCACCACCAGCGTGCCGCCACCGTCGGCCCGGTCATCGCACAGCAACGGGCCGGGACTGGCCGCAAGGCAAACCGCCTCCCACTGCGCCGCTTCATCGTCCGTCACGGGACGGCTTCGTTGGATCTGCAAGGGATCGAACAAGCTGTCTTCAAACGTGTCGTGCTCGAACCACGGCATGGCCAATCTCCTTCGCTAATCAGCTTCGCACGCCAGATGCATGGAGCCCAACCCTGGGCAGGTCGGCTGGCAGACGCAGACAGGCCTGCCCGATACACCGTCCATGCAACTCAATCAGACACATTGACGAGCCACCGAACTAATTGTAGCCAACGCAACGCCGGTTTGCGGAGACCTCCCCCTCTAAAAAAACGCTCCCCCCCGCCACCCGATCTAGCCGGATATCTCGAGCAAAACAGGCGGACCGGCTCGAAACGGGCCCCAGAATGCCCACTCCGGCTCCCCCATCTGCGCCGAAGGGGTTGTCCCACTACGCGCCGTCGTTTCCAAGCAGCTCATCGACACCTTGGCCGATGTCGGGACGGCCCATCAGCGTTTCGCCGACCAACATCGCCTGAACCCCTGCGGCTTCCAGTGCCAACACGTCGTCGCGCGTGCGGATGCCACTCTCCCCCACCACAACCCGGTCATGCGGAATCAACTGGCGCAGTCGCAACGTGTGTGCCAGGTCCACCTCGAACGTCCGCAGGTTGCGATTGTTGATCCCGATCAGTTCCACCCCCGCGTCCACCACGCGCAGGCGATTGTCCGGCTCGTAAAGCTCCACCAACGGCGTCATGCCCAGGTCCACAATCGCGCCATAAAGACGCCGCAAACTCACGTCGTCCAAACACTCCGCGATCAGCAACACGCCGTCGGCCCCGGCCAGCCGCGCTTCCACGACCTGGTACGGATCGATGATGAAGTCCTTGCGCAAAAGCGGCAGCTCGACCGTCTGCCGAATCTGGCGCAGATATTCCAACCGGCCCTGAAAATACGGCTCGTCAGTCAACACACTGATGCAACTGGCCCCGTGCGCCTGATAGATGCGCGCGATCGCCACTGGATCGAAATCCTCGCGGATGACGCCCTTCGACGGGCTGGCCTTCTTCACCTCGGCGATCAGCCGAACGGCCCCGGGCCGCGCCAGCGGCGCCAGAAAATCGCGAACCGGCGGCGCCTCGTCCAACCGTGCGCGCAGTTCAGCTTCCGGCACGGCCGCTTTCGCCCGCTCCACCTCTTCTCGCTTGGTCGTGACGATCTTATCGAGAATCGTGCTCACAACGGCCCGCAGATCCTTAGTGCTTGAAGTGTCGCCGGCCAGTGAAGATCATCGGCAGCGAGTGCTTGTCGCAGGCCTCGATCACCTCCGAATCCCGCTTCGAGCCGCCGGGCTGGATGATCGCCTTCACGCCGGCAGCGGCCGCCTCTTCGATCGAGTCCGGGAACGGGAAGAACGCGTCCGACCCCAGCACCGATCCCACCACGCGATCGCCTGCCTTCTTCACCGCGATCTCAACCGAATCCACGCGGCTCATCTGCCCCGCACCCGCACCCAGAAGCATCTGATCCTTGCACAGCGCGATGGCGTTCGACTTCACGTGTCGCACGATGGCCCAGGCGAACCGCAGATCCTCCATTTGTTGCGCTTGCGGCTGGGTCTTTGTAACGACCTGCCACTGCGCCTCGGGATCCGTCTGGATGTCGGCCTCTTGCATCAGTACGCCACCCTCCACGCAGCGAAACTGCCATCGGTGGGGCGGCTTCGCCAGATCGCCGACCTTCATCAGCCGCACGTTCGCCTTCCACTTCGGTCGGGTCGTCAGAATCTCAAGCGCCGCCTCGTCGAAGTCCGGTGCCACGATCGCTTCGATGAACAAACCCGGCTCGGCCAGCACTTCGGCCGTCGGCCCATCGACGACCCGGTTCAGCCCCAGCACCGAACCGAACGCGCTGAGCGGATCGCCCGCCATGGCCTTCGTCAACGCCGCCGCCAACGTCGGCGCGACCGCGGCGCCGCACGGGTTGTTGTGCTTGATCACTGCCGCCGCCGGCTCGGTGAAGTTGCGTACGATTGCCAAAGCGCTATCCAGATCCAACAGGTTGTTGTACGACAGCTCCTTGCCGTGCAATTGCATCGCCGCCACCAGGTTGGCCGCCGGCGCCTCGCGCCGCCCGTACAACGCCGCCTTCTGGTGTGGGTTTTCTCCATAGCGAAGAATGGCTTTCCGGTTCAGCGTGATCGACAGCGATCCTGGAAACTCATCTTCGGCTCGTAGCCCCGAGAAATACGCCGCAATCGCCTGGTCGTAGCTCGCCGTATGGGCAAACGCCTCTCCGGCCAACTGCTTCCGCAACTCCAGTGTCGTCGCTCCCTCGGCCGCCACCTGATCCAGAATCGCCGAATACTGCTCGGGCTGGGTGGCGATCGTCGTAAAGGCGAAGTTCTTCGCCGCCGCTCGCACCATCGTCGGCCCGCCAATGTCGATCTGCTCGATCGCCTCTTCCTCCGTCACGCCGGGGCGGGCCACCGTCGTCTCGAACGGATACAGGTTCACGACGACCAACTCGAACGTCAGAATGCCGTGTTCGGCCAACGCCTTCATATCTTCCGGGTTGTCGTGCCGGCACAAGATCCCCCCATGCACCTTCGGATGCAGCGTCTTCAGACGCCCGTCCATCATCTCCGGAAAACCCGTGTAGTCCGACACGTCACGAACCGCAATCCCTTCGGCTTCCAAGTGCCGTCGGGTGCCACCCGTGCTGAACAGTTCCACGCCCGCCGAAACCAGGCCGCGGGCGAATCCGGCCAAACCCAACTTGTTGCTGACGCTGATTAACGCATGTTGAATGCGAGGTGAGTTCATGACGATTCCTGTCGCTGTTTCCAACCAAGAGATGCACTGCGGGCCGAAGACCCCCTTTGTTTAAGGCCTTAGCTCGCGTCGGTCAAGCACCCCACGATCGGCCCCCGCTCACACACGTCGGCCGAACATCCTTCATCGGTGCTGAGCGGGCCGGGGTGGCACTCACCGAGGGGCAACAACCGTCGCGATGCTGACCACCCGACAGAAAGAGTCTGCCGATTCTGACGCCTTTTCCGCCTGGGCGATGCAGAGAAACCTTACTCAACGGGGTTTTCACAAACGTCGAAGAACAAAGACGGCGGGCCTCCAGCAGGCGCGGGCCAGTACCCGGCCGGAGCATCAGTCCCGCAACCATCCCTCCAGGAGTAGAGGCTTCATGAACCGCGATCTCCAACAGCCCTTGGTCTTGGTTATCGACGACGAACCCGAAGTCCTCGGCGAAGTGGCCGCCGTCCTCGCCGGAGCCGGGTTCAGTTGCCATTGTTGCAGCACACCCGAAGCGGCGCAAGAGTTTGTGCGGACCTCCACGCCCGACCTCATCGTCTCCGACATCAATCTCAACGGCCGCAGTGGGCTGGAACTGTGCGAGCAGATCAAGGACGATCCGGCTCTGAAAGACGTTCCGGTGATGTTCCTTTCGGGGGCACAAATCCCCGACATCATCCGTCGAAGCCACGCCGTTGGTGGCACGTACTATCTTCGCAAACCGTTCGATCCGGGCGTGCTCGTCGAGCTGATCGACAAGGCCCTCTGGATGCCCCAACTGATCGAACGCCACGTGAGCCAGCAGCAGATGATCGGCAGCCGCGAGTAGCCGACGCGCGCCCCGCCAAATCAATAGTGAGGCGGTCGCTCATCCTCGAGATCGAGCGGCTCGACCGGAGCCTCCGCCAGCTCCTCGGTGTCGCGCGCCAATCGTTGGATTGCCTGCTCCAGAGTGTCCAACTGTCGCTGTTGCCCCACGACCACCTGGTCCAACTCCTGGAGCGTCCTCTGCAGGTGGGTGAACAGCATTTCCAGATCGGTCACCCGCAAAATGAGTTGCTGGGCGATATCCTCTTCTTGAAAGCGGGCCATGGCCGACAGCATACCCGCCAAGCGCATATGGAACAAGTGCCCGCACCAAAGCCGCCCGCGGCAACCCATCTTCAGGCCCTGTCGCGCGACCTCCATCCCGTAGGGTGGGCCGAGCGCAGCGAGCCCCACCAGCGAACTGACCAACAACTATCTACCACTCCGAACCCCCGCCCATTTTGACGCACCCGATTTCCGATGGGTTGGCCCGCCGCCGCCGTCGGCAAACAATTCCTTTAGGGCGGTCGCAGACGAGCTAGAGCGAATTCGGCGTAACTGTGGCGTGTTCTTCGCTTTCGGAACCGCAGAAACACGCCGCCGCAAACGCTACAGTTATTGGGCGTCGCACAAGTAGTGACACCAGGGCGACCAACGGGAGCCCGGTATTCGTAGTGTCTTCGTGAGCCCACCAGCCTACTACTTCGGCGACCTTCAATAAGTGCGACACGCACTAGGCTACGCCGGCCAGCGGAGGAATTCCTGGCTCGGCGGCAAAAGGAGTTCGTGACGATGACTTCTCAGACGATGACCGAGCTAATCTCCAAGACCTGCACGCCCTGTGAGGGGAACGTGCCCGCGTACACTCTCGCCGAGGCCCGCGAACAGTTGGTCAATCTCGATGGCTGGCAGTTGACCCACGGCGGCAAGCGGATCCGCAAGGATTGGCTCGTGAAAGACTTCATGGCCGGCGTCTACTTTCTCGATCGTATCGCCGACCTGGCCGAATCCGAATCGCACCACCCCGACCTGCACCTCGAGAGCTATCGCAACGTGGGGATCGAGTTGTGGACCCACGCGATCGGCGGGCTGAGCGAAAACGACTTCATCCTCGCGGCCAAGATCGACCGGCTGCCCGTGGCACTGAAGCGGTGAACGGCCACCACGGTTCGTGCCCCGCCGGCGACCGCCGCAAGACCGACCCGCTCCGCCCTCGACCGGCGGCTACCGGTAGTACCGCCCCGGATTCCAGGGCCAGTACGCCGTGCGAGTTCCCCCGAAACGCACTTCCAGCCCCGCCGTAAGACCCATCTCGTGCAGCAGATCGGGCCCGTTGCCAAAGCCGATCCCCATGTTGTCCGAAAGCTCGATGCGCCACGCCAACGCTTCGCAAGATCGCCATTTCAAGCCGATCGCAAGCGGCAATCCCAGGCGGTTCTGACGCTTTCCCCAACCGAGCCGATCCACGTAGTAGACGTTGCATATGCCCAATCCAATGAGCGCATACGGCCGGCAAGGCGCATCGCCCTGTGGGTAGTAAAGCAAATCGACGTCCCACAACATGACCGCATCGTCCCGGTGCGCGTCGTACCGGTCGCGATAGACCGAGTCGGCCGGAATGCCTGCCGCGTCGTCGGCCGCCTGTTGAGCGATCTTCGCCCGGTCGCTGTCGACCGTCATCACCGACGCGAAACCGAAACGCGTTTCGAACCCCCAAAAATCGTCGACGTCCCAACCAAACCGGTAACCGTAAAAATACCCTTGACGCTGGTCGACCCAATCTTGTTCCAGTTCGCTGCCCGACGCCATTCCCATGAACCAGCCGGCACTGAACGGTCGGAACAGCCAACTTTCGCGCAACATCGGTTGCAGGAGGTCATGGGCCAGAATCGGCGGATGCCGAAACAAATCGATGAACCCGGCTCCCAAGAATCGCCCCAATCGCCGATGCGGTGCTTCCGGCACATACGAACCCGGTCCCCATGCCTGAGGAAACGGCGAACCTTGGCTCCACGCCTGCTCCGGGACCGCGTTCTCGCCGGCCGGTGGCAACACCGACACGGCACTCTCCGCGGGAACCGCTTCCGTCCCCGTCAGCACGATGGCCACGTTCGAACGTCCCGTCCACCAGTCGGCACCGCGAATCTGAAACACCGCCGTTTGCAGCGGTGCCTCCATTGCGTCGTCACCTGCGATGTCCGCCGTCAACGACACCAGCTCCAGATCCTGAGCGTTCGCCGCCGTTGTCACCCAGACCGGAAGCGCAGTCAGCGCGCACAGCACCAGCCAGAACGCGGCGCGACATCGCAACGCACTCGGCGAGCGCTGATATAAAATGGCCGTCCGGCAAATGAACATGGGACCGGCCCGCAGAAGTCTGCAGGCCCCGTCGGTACGCGTTCCCTCGCATGCGACAGGCGGTCGATAACACGAGGTTTGCAAACGATTTGCCCGCCACGGATTGCGGGCGGGGGATTATCCCGGAGCATGGCTCGGGTGTCAATGCGGACGTGACGCGTTTGACGGCCGCCGGCGCCGCCCACTCGCCAGATTCGCCATTTGCCGCCGGCGCCGTTCTCTTGCCGACGCTATGCTACTACAGCGCATTCGGCATAACGTTAGCGTGTATTTCGCCTTCGGGACCGTAGAAACACGCCGCCGCGAACGCTACAGTCAAGTGCGAGATGCACGAAACGGCCTTGGGCCAAGCCTTTCCTGCCCGGACGAGGCTGGCCCAGCCGCCGCCGGCACGCCATCCACGCCCCCAGACGCGGATCGTACGCCAATCGAATGCTAGCAGTGGTGAGTTGACAGCACCCCTCCCTATCATTAGTCTAAACATAGTGCGGATTTAGCGAAATTCTCGGCACAGGCTGCTTGTCGCCTTTCTCGGCGTGTGGGCTTTTCTGCGGCGGCCCCTGCCAGACCGGAGCGGTTGACGGTGAGTAAACGTAAAGGTAAGTACACCGAAATTCTCGTCCAAAAGGGCACCATTAGCCGCGAACAGCTCGCTGAAGCCGGCCAAATGGCCAAGCAGGCCGAGATGCGGGTCGCCGATGCCCTCGAGAGGCTTGGCTACGCCACCGGCGAGGAAATCACCGAGGCCATCGCCGAAGAGCACGGGCTCGATTTTGTCCACCTCGACGACGTGGTCATACCCTCGTCGGTCATCGAACTGGTCCCCGAATCGGTCGCCCGAGAAAACGCCATTCTCCCCCTGGCAGAGGAGGATGGTGAACTCAAGGTCATCGTCAGTGACCCAGACGACTTCGAGACCTTCGAGAAACTCCGATTCATCCTCAATCGCCGTATCGAAATTGCCCTCGCCCCCCGCGAGAGCATCACCGAGGCCATCAACCGGCATTACGGCCAAACGGTCGGCGAAAGTGCCGACTCGATGCTCCAGGAGTTCACCGACACGGCGATCGACTTCACCGAAACCGAAGAAGACGCCCGCGCTCCCGACGAAGAAGTCGACGAAAACAGCGCACCAGTGGTTCGTTTGGTGCACCTCATGATCACCGAAGCCGTGCAGCTCCGGGCCTCCGACATCCACGTTGAACCGTTCGAAGAGCGCATCCGCATCCGATACCGGATCGACGGTGTCCTCGTCGAACGCGATAGCCCCCCTAAACGGCTGCTAGGTGCCATCCTTTCCCGCATCAAGATTCTCTCCAAGCTCGACATCGCCGAGCGCCGACGAACGCAGGACGGCCGCATCAAGGTCACCGTCGGCGAAAAAGAGCTCGACCTCCGTGTCAGCGTGATTCCGAGCGCCCATGGGCAGTCCGTCGTCATGCGGATCCTCGACAAGGACAGCATCAAGGTCGGCCTCCGCCAACTGGGCTTCGCCGACGAGGACTACCAGCGGTTCCGTGGGCTCATCCGACGCCCCAACGGGATCATCCTTGTGACGGGTCCGACAGGGTCCGGTAAGACGACATCGCTCTACGCCGCGCTGAACGAGCTGAACACGCCGGACCGCAAAATCATCACCGCCGAAGACCCCGTCGAGTACTACCTTCCGGGGATCAATCAGGTCGAAATCAAGCACGACATCGGGTTGGATTTCGCACGCGTCATTCGAGCCATGCTCCGCCAGGCACCAAACGTCATCCTCGTGGGAGAAATGCGAGATCTGGAAACAGCCCAGATGGGAATCCAGGCATCTTTAACTGGACACTTAGTATTCAGTACACTACATACGAACGATGCGCCCAGTGCTGTTACACGTTTGATCGATATGGGTGTACCCGCCTATCTGGTGGCTAGTAGCGTAATCGCCATCATGGGGCAGCGCCTCGTTCGACTGGTCTGCCAGAAATGCAAGCAACCCTACCAGCCCAGTAGAGATTCCTTGGAGGCCGCACGCATTACCCCAGAAATGGCAAGCACTGCCACCTTTATGAAGGGCAAGGGTTGCCGTACCTGCGGTGGCAGCGGCTATCGCGGCCGTATGGCCGTTTTTGAGCTCATGTTGCTCTCGTCCAAGCTGCGCGAATTGACCTTCAGCGAAGCGCCGGCTACCGTCATCCGCAAGCAAGCCGTCGCCGAAGGAATGAAAACACTCTATGTCGACGGCGTCGGCAAAGTGTGCCGCGGCCTCACAACCGTGGAAGAGGTGCTACGCGTCGCCCGGCCGACGGATGACGACTAACCCGCTAGATTTGGGATTTGTTGAAAAAATACTTTGCGTTGCTTGCACGCAACGCGAATAATCGTGGCGAACGCGGACATGATGTCCGCCCCTGCCTGGCCCGGGGGGTGGCAGCGGCGCCAAGCGAGTACGTTCGATAGCGATCGCCAGCGGAGGTGACGGTCCTGTCGAGTTGGTTTCTGTTGCGCAACAACGGTGGCGATCCTCCTCGACCGAGTGGGACACGCAGCCGCGACTTTTCAGGGTTTTCGGTCCGCTCTGCACGACGCAGCAGACGTGCTGCCCAGCGCAAGCGGAAATGGATTACGAGGGGTTCGGTTCGCAATACCCCTGGGCGGGCTGGCTCACTCGCGTGGGAAACGGAATCGATGGCAACCATTCTGATCGACAAGCTCCTGCACACGGTCGTCAATCGCAAGGCTAGCGATTTGCACATTACCGTGGGCCAACCCCCCGTCGTACGCATCGATGGGCACCTGATCCGCCTCGATACCAAGTCCTTGGAACCGGAAGACACCGTCGCGCTGATGAAAAGCATCACGCCCGAACGCTGCCAACAGGAACTCCAGGAGGTCGGCACCTCCGACTTCGGGTTCGCCTTTGGCGATGCCGCCCGGTTCCGTGTCTCCGTTTTCAAGCAGAAGGGCTGCGTCGGGCTCGTGCTGCGGCAGATCCCCACCAAGTTGTTGAACTTCAAGGACCTGGGAACGCCCCCGGTGGTCGCCGACCTAATCATGCGCCCCCGCGGCCTGTTCCTCGTCACTGGCCCCACCGGCTCCGGAAAGACAACGACCCTGGCCGCGATGATCGACTACCTCAACAATACCGTCGACCATCACATCATTACCATCGAAGATCCCATCGAGTTCTACCACAACCATCGCAAGTCGACGATCAACCAGCGCGAGTTGGGCGTCGACGTGCCCAGTTTCGCCGAGGCCATCCGCCGTGCATTGCGTCAAGACCCCGACGTCATCCTCGTCGGCGAAATGCGCGATTTGGAAACGATCGAAGCCGCCATCACCGCGGCAGAAACGGGCCACATCGTCTTCGGCACGCTCCACACCACCGGTGCCCAAGGCACCGTCAACCGCATCATCGACGTCTTCCCCACGACCCAGCAGGAGCAGATCCGCACCCAGTTGTCCACCGCCATCATCGGCATCCTCTCTCAGCAACTGCTCCCCAAGATCGGCGGCGGGCGCGTCGCGGCCTACGAAATGCTCGTCGTGGTCCCCGCCATCGCCAACCTTATCCGCGAAAACAAGACCTACCGTATCACGTCCTCCATCCAAACCGGCCAGAAGCTTGGCATGCAGCTACTCGACGACCACCTCTTTCGCCTCTGGAAGGCCGGTATCGTCGAAAAACGCGACGTGATGGTCAAATGCAACTCCCCCGACCAGTTGGCCACCGCCATCGCGCGCGCCGAACGGGGGATGTTCGACGACGAAGAGGACGGACGTTCCCGCGGCGACAAAGAGCCTCCTGAAAACGAAAGAAACGGTTCGTAAACGACGGCGCAGGCCGCTCATCCAATCGAAAGTACACCAGTTATGGCGTTGCGGCGCATCGGCCAAATCCTGATCGACCTCGGCTTCATCACCGACGAGCAGCGCGAAGTGCTGCTCGACGAGCAGCAAGAGCGGCAGGGCGAACTTCTCGGCCAGATCGCCGTCGGCATGGGCTTCATCACCGAAGACCAGCTCGCCCAGGCCCTCGCCGAGCAAATGGGAATGCGAGCGGTCAACCTGGCCGACATCGTCGTGTCGCCCGAGGTGCTTGCCCACGTCACCGAGCCCATGGCTCAGCTCTACCGCATCGTCCCCGTCAGCTTCAAAAACAACGTCCTCACCGTGGCGATGTGCGATCCGCAGAAGTTGTCGATCCTCGACGAGCTGCGGAGCTTCCTCGGCTACGAGGTGCGTGCGGTCGTCACCACCGAACGCGATCTCCTGGCCGCCCTCGAACGATACTACAACGTCGTCGAAAGCGTCGAGTCGGTCATCGACGAAATCGAGAGCGACCCCGACATGATCGCCGCCGCCAAGGCGATGGAGGCCGACGGGCCCCTCGACTTGGCCAGCATGGAGGCCATGGCCGACAGCGCCCCCGTCCGCAAGCTCTTGAACATGGTCCTCCTCGTCGCGATCAAGGACCGCGCCAGCGACTTGCACTTCGAGCCCTTCGAGAACGAGTTCAAGATCCGCATCCGGGCCGATGGCGTCCTCTACGAGATGGTCCCGCCGCCGCGCCACTTGGCGTTTGCCATCATCACGCGCATCAAGGTCATGGCCAACCTCGACATCGCCGAACGCCGCCTCCCTCAGGACGGCCGCATTCGCATCACCGTCGGTGGCCACCCCGTCGACTTCCGCGTCAGCACCCTCCCCACCATGTTCGGCGAAAGCGTCGTCATGCGGGTGTTGGACCGTTCGGTCGTTATGCTCGACCTCGACGTCGTAGGCATGGATCCCGGCATCCTCGTCTCCTTCCGCGAGCTCATCCGTCGCCCGCACGGCATCGTCTTGGTCACCGGCCCGACAGGCTCCGGCAAGACGACCACCCTCTACGGCGCCCTCAACGAACTCAACTCCATCGAAGACAAAATCATCACCACCGAGGATCCCGTCGAGTACGAAATCGAAGGGATCGTCCAGATTCCCGTCGATCCGAACATCGGCAACACCTTTGCCCAGTGCCTTCGGTCCATCCTCCGCCAAGATCCCGATATCATCCTCGTCGGCGAAATCCGCGATCTCGAAACGGCCGAAATCGCCGTCCAGGCGTCCCTCACCGGGCACATGGTCTTCAGCACACTCCACACCAACGACGCGCCCAGCACGGTCACGCGCCTCCGCGATATGGGCATTCCTCCCTTCCTCATCACGGCCACGCTCGAAGGCGTGCTCGCACAGCGCTTGGTCCGCAAGATCTGTGTCAACTGTTGCGAGAAGGAAAAGCCCACGCCCGACATGCTCGCCGACCTCCAGTTGCGCCCCGAGGATGTCAAGGGACGCCACTTCTACCGCGGCCGCGGCTGCGGTGTGTGCAACAACACCGGCTTCAAAGGCCGAACGGGCCTCTTCGAATACATGCCCATCAACGACGATATCCGGCACTGCATCAACACCAACGCCTCCACCGAAGAAATTCGCGCGGCGGCGCTCCGCTCCGGCATGACGTCCCTCCGCATCTACGGTATGGACAAAGTCTTCGCCGGAATCACCACCGTTGAAGAGGCCGTTCGCGAAACCGTCCTAGACGTCTAACGAAGAACCAACCACGACTCACAACCCGCGACTCACGACTCACAACACAAACTACTCCCCGGGCACTACCCAAAGGGCCTAAGCTATGCCGACCTATCAATTCGAGGCGATGGACGAAACCGGGCAGGAAATCCGGGACGTTATCGAAGCGCCGACCGAAGAAGAAGCGCAAGCGACCATTCGGCAAAAAGGGTACTTCATCACGAAGATCACCCTCAAAAAGGCCCGCAAGGCGGGCGACAAGAAGAAAGGTGCCAAGCGAGGCAAGACCTTCGCCATCGGCGGCGTCAAAGCCAAGATCCTCTGCACCTTCACGCGCCAGTTGTCCATTCTTCAGGACGCCGGCCTTCCCATCCTCCGCAGCCTCAAAATCCTCGAACAGCAGGCAAAGCCCGGACCCCTCAAAAACGCCCTCATCGACGTCTGCGACAACATCGAGTCCGGCTCCACCCTCTCCGAGGCCATGGCCAAGTGCCCCAAGGCCTTCGACCGGCTCTACGTCAACATGATCAAGGCGGGCGAGGCCGGCGGTGCCCTCGAAGTCATCCTCCAGCGTCTCGCCGAGTTCAAAGAGCGGGCCGAATCGCTCAAACGTAAGGTCCGCGGCGCCATGATCTACCCGGTCTTCGTCGTCGTCTTCGCCGTCGGCATCCTCACCTTCATCATGCTCAAAATCGTGCCGGCGTTCGAAAAAATCTTCACCGACTTCGGCGCCAAGCTCCCCGCCGCCACCGTCTTGCTCGTCAAGATGTCCTACGCCGTTGCCAACTTCTGGTATTTGCTCCCCGGCATCCCTCTCACCATCTGGCTCTTGCTCAAGCTCGTTCGCAAGTTCAAGATGGGCCGGTTCGGCTCCGACCTCTTCAAGCTCAAGGTCCCCTTGTTCGGCCAGTTGATCGAAAAGAACATCGTCGCCCGCACCACGCGTACCCTCGGCACCCTCGTGGCCAGCGGTGTGCCCATCCTCGAAGCCCTCCACATCACCCGCGAAACCGCCGGAAACGCCGTCTTCGAAGATATCTACACCAAGGTCTACGATGCCATTCGCGAGGGCGAATCCATCGCGCAGCCGCTGCGAGACCACGGACGCCCCGGCTTCCACGTAGGCGCCATGCTCTACTGGATGTTCTTCCTCGGCGGCCCCATCGGTCTCCTCTTGTACCTCACCCGAATGAACCAAAAGGTCATCGACGACATGGTCGTCAACATGGTCGACGTCGGCGAAGAAACCGGCGAACTCGATACCATGCTCTACAAAGTTGCCGACACCTACGACGAAGAAGTCGCCGTGCTCACCGACGGCCTCGCACGACTCATGGAACCCGTGCTTATCATCGTCCTCGGTGGTATGGTCGGCTTCATCGTCATTGCACTGTTCTTGCCCCTGATCGCGTTGATCCAAAACCTCACCGGCGGTGGCAAGTAAAAGGAGAACCCTGCGTACTCTCGTTGTGGGCAGTGGGTCGCGGTTAGTTGCTGTCAGGATCGACTGGCGATTTTCGAATTCCGACTCCCGATTTAGGAAACTCCGACATGAACACAACCATCTTGCGGTCCCGGCGCCCTCGGACGGGCTTTACCCTCGTGGAACTCCTGGTGGTGATCGTGATCATCGGCATCCTGGCCGCTATCGTCACGGCCGCCGTCATCGGAGTCCGAATCACCGCCCGCCAGGCCGTCATACGGACCGAAATCACCCAGCTCGAATCCGCCCTCGAACGCTACAAACAGGAATTCGGCGAATACCCGCCCGACTGTGCCGGGTTGGACAACACCGCCACCATCCCCGGTTCCAGCCCCGCCATCACCTACCAGGACGCTGCACGACAGCGCATCATCAGCCATCTCCGCACTCGCTTTCCCCGCTTCACGCTCACGGGCGACCTCGCCACCAATTGGACCACCTTCAAGAACACCGTTAGCGACGCATCGACCGGAATCCCCTCCTTCAACGTCGACGACCTCGACCCCCGCAGCGCCTTGGTCTTCTGGCTCGGTGGCCTGCCCAGCCCCTCCGACCCCACCACACTGACCGGCTTCTGCGCCGATCCCGCCAATCCGTTCCAATCCACGACGGCCTCTTCCAGCCGCATTGCCGGCTTGATGACCTTCCCAGCCGATCGTCTGACCGTTAGCAGCGGAAGCGTAACCGTCTATCATCCGTCCAGGTTGACGGCTCCTTACGTCTACCTCAAGGCGTTCACTACCGGCAGCGGGTCCAATACCGCTTACTACGAACAGGGCATTGCGTCCGAGGGTGGGTTGCCCCGACCGTACCTCGATTCAAGTCGAACTAACCTCACCACGCCCGAATACGTCTACGTCAACCCCGCCACCTTCCAGATCATCTGCGCCGGCCTCGACAACGGCTACGGCGATACCAACG
The DNA here is from genome assembly GCA_963674835.2 of Thermoguttaceae bacterium. GTDB lineage: Bacteria > Planctomycetota > Planctomycetia > Pirellulales > Thermoguttaceae. The sequence goes on along the minus strand of CAXXKC010000003.1, from coordinate 1,961,873 downwards.
CGGTGGGGCCGGCCGGCAGTCAAAGCCATGGCGCCCTGTTCCCCTCGGGCTCCAACTTCGTAGACGATGCCAGCGGCGCCACGCAGTTCGACAATATCACCAACTTCACCACCACAACCATCCAAGCCGCAATGAGCAGGCCATGACCCAGCACAGCGCCGATTCCCGAACCATGGATGGCCGCACCGGCGGGTTCACCTTGGTGGAATTGCTGGTCACGGTCACCATCATCGCCATTCTCGCCGGTATCACATTGGGCGCCCTCAGCTCCGCCCGCCAAACCGCGCGCATCGACGGCACCCGCGCCACGATCGAAAAAATCAACGCCATCATCATGGAACGCTACGAGTCCTACCGCACTCGCCGCCTCCCCATGACGCAGGACGAAATCGAGGATCGTGCGGGCTCACTGTCAGCCTCATACGCCAGCCTCGGCTTGACCCCCGAAAAGCTTGTCGCCAGGGTTCGCCTCGACGCGCTTCGCGACCTCATGCGCATGGAAATGCCCGACCGCTGGAGCGATGTTCTGCTCAATCCGTCCGACGCGTCCGCCGACCCCGACGATTCTGCATGGCACCCGAACCTCATACTGCCATCCGACAGAGTCCCCGCGCTTACCATGCAGTACTACCGCAAGTACAAGCAGGCTTGCGGTGTTGCCGACATGGCCACGGTTCAGGGATTGGGCGCTGCGGAGTGCTTGTACATGATCGTCATGAGCGATCCGGAAACCGCAGCCCAGTTCCACGCCGACGAAATCGGCGATACCGACAACGACGGATTGCCCGAGTTCCTCGACGGATGGAGGCGACCGATCCGCTTCCTTCGCTGGCCGGCCGGGTTCATCCCCAGCCTCCAAGGTGACAGCGATCTGCAGTCCGACGATCCTGCAAAGTACCACGACCCGTTCGATACGGCCAACGCCCAGCCCGAGGCCTATGCAACCTATCCGCTCATCTACTCGGCCGGGCCGGATGGCGAAGTCACGACAGACGGCGGTGCTCTCGTTGTGCGGGGTTTCGACATCAACATCGGCAAGGAAACATCTGGCGCCACGTATGCTTATGTGGTTCCGCTCGACCCGTGTGGTCCAGACGGCAATGGCTATCCGATCGGACAACCTCTCGACGACGAGCTTGCCTCAGGTGGCCTCATCACCGAGCACCTCAACCACTTCGACAACATCCACAACCACCGCAGCGAGGGCCGGTAGCATGCGAGGTACTGCCCCATCCCGATCCCGGCGCCCCGGTGTCACGCTGATCGAAATGCTGATCGTCATTTCGATCATGCTCCTGCTCACCGCGATGGCCGTCCCCATGGTGCGGCTCATCCTCGTCCGCCGGCCCATCCGCGAGGCCGCCCGCTCCGTCAGCGACTACTTCGCCTCCGCCCAAATCCGCGCCCGCGAAACCGGCCGACCCGCCGGCGTCTGGATCGAGCGCTTCGGCAGCCAGCCCCAATCCGCCTTCACCCTCTATCAGGCCGAAGTCCCGCCGCCGTACGGAGGCAGCTCAACCAGCAGCACCGCCCAACTCAGGGGCAGTTTCTCCACGACCTTCACCGTCAGCTTCAGCGTTTCTGCCGACGATAGCGCCGTCGCCAGTATGGCCAAGGCTGGCGACAAGTTCCGGCTCAACTACCAAGGGCCCTGGTACACCATTACCAGCGTATCGCCGATGGCCCTTCAATTGGATACGAGCGACGGCACGACCGTTCCTTGGCTCGGCCCCGGTGCAGAGTCGCCGTATCTCCCCTACCAAATCATGCGCCAGCCCATGCGCTCAGCAGTCCGCCCCCTACAGCTCCCGAGCACCACGGTGATCGACCTCTACGCTTCCGGCGGCAGCAGCGTTTCGTTCGAGGCCAACGCCACCACCGATCGCCGCGACATTGTCATCATGTTCTCGCCCAACGGCGGAATCGATTCGGTCGGCTACTTCAGCCCCTCCGGCTATACACCGCTCGCCTTGACCGCCGAACCGATCTACCTGCTCATCGGCCAACGTGGGCAAATCCCCGGAAACTACCCGGGCGACTCCGGCTATCCGGCGTCCCTCGCCGACGACGGCCGGCTGAACTGGCAGGACCTCAACAACCTCTGGGTCACCGTGTTCCCGCGCAACGGTCTCGTTACCGTCGCCGAAAACGCCAGCGCCGGCACCTTCGTCGGCGCCCGAAAATACGCTCAAGAGGGTCAGAGCCTGGGAGGACGCTAACGTGAGATCCACCGCGTGCGACGACAACCTGGGCGCAACAGTCGCCGGCCAAGGCCGCGCCCGGCCCACACTACGCCTCCTCCAAACCCGATGCCTCCCAGGCATCGCTTCGCGGCGTCGCGGGCTCACGCTCTTGGAGGTCCTCATCGCCATCTTCGTCCTCCTCTTCGGACTGCTCGGCGTATTGGCCCTCATCCCCGTCGCCATGTATCGCATGAATCAGGCCCTCACCGCCGACCGCGCCACCGCCGTCGCCCAAGCCGCCATGGAAGAAATCAAGGTCCGCGGCATGCTCGATCCGGCCATGTGGGTCCGACGCAATTCCGGTAGCTGGGCATTGGTCACGACGGCCACTTTCGGCGCAAGCTACGCCATCGACCCATGGTTCATTGCCCAAACCACTGCCGACGCCACCGACCCGACCGCCTTCGATACTGCCAACGCTCAGTATTTCCCCTGCGGCGCTGCTGCGCCTTTTCGCATGGAGCGAGTGAGTTTCGACCGACGCGTGCTTTCCACCGATCCTCTGCTTCCGATGACCGTCGCCGGCACCCAGCGCGTCTTCGTCTCCCACGACGACCTCATGGTCGACACGCCGGAAGACACGACCCTACGGCCGCGCCTCGCCTTCAGCACCACATCCGGCTCCTACGATCCCGCCGGAACCAGTCCGGCCGTCAACGAAATCGAAGGACATTATTCCTGGCTGGCCACGGTCGCCCAGGTCGGGGCGAACGAGTTCAACGTCGCCGTCGCCGTCTTCCGCGATCGCGATATGTCCCTGCCGACGGCGACCGCCGCGATCGATCCCAACAAGTACGGCGAGCGCGTCGTTGGCCTGGAACTGCTGGGCGGCGGCGTCGGTGGCGGCGAGTTCCGCCTCTCCGCAACCTCCGCCGCCCAACTCAGCGCGCTCCCCGGCGACTGGATGTTGCTGTGCGGCACCGGCAATATCTTCTGCTGGTACCGCATCGTCTCCCTCGGCGAAGTCCAGCCCGGCTTCACCCGCGAAGTAACCCTTGCAGGACCCGACTGGAATCCCGATTGGGATAGCACTCCTAGCGTTCCATCGACCGGTGCTCAAGCCGTCCTCTTTACCAACTTGGTGCTCGTGCGTACCGAAACCGTGCAAGCCAACTGACTGTATTGCTGAAGTGTAACGGGCGAGGGCAATCGCCGTTTTCTGCGAAGGAAAGAAGATCATGCTGACGCAACCGAGTGCAGACAGCCGCCGAGGCGTGCTCCTGCTGATCGTGTTGAGCGTGCTGGCGTTATTCGCCCTCTTGGCGCTAACGTTCGTGCTCGTGGCCGTCCACTACTATCGCAGTGCCCAGACCGCCGCCCGCGCCGCCCAAGCCTCCGACAGCCCCCAGTCCGACCTCGACGACGCCTTCCACCAAGTCCTCCGCGGCACCGACAACTCCCGCTCCGCCCTCGGCCCCCACAGCCTCCTTGAAGACATGTACGGCACCGCGCCCGCCGCTTGGGCCATCGGCGTACCCGGCACCGACGACGACCTCGATGGCACGGTCGATGAGACCGACGGGTCCGAGTGCGTGCTGCCGGCCGATTTCGCTGCCGCCTCCAACGCCCAACTCTACGAGTTCACGCTCTACGATGCCGTTCCCAAGAACGGCTGCGTGTTGACCATGCTCGACGGTCCGGCCGCCGGTCAAAGCACCCGCATCGTGGGCATCAATCCCACCAACGGCAAAGCCCAGATCGTCGCCTTTCAAGGCACTCCGCCCCTCGTCGGAAATCACTACGTCATCAACGGCGTCCCCTTCAGCGGCACCGGCTTCGGCTACAACCCAGGCGACGGCTCGCTCAATGCCACCGACGCCAGCAGCCGGCTGCTGGCCCTCCTCCCGAACGACACCACGGTCAACCGCAATCCGCCCGGCGGCGCCAACGAAGACTACGACGCCGTCGACTACCAGAACATGCTTCTGGCCATGGTCACCAGCAGCGGATCGGTCCCCATCCCCTCCCTGCATCGCCCCGAACTCATCCGCTACTGGATGAGCGCCTTGTCCTGCACGTTCGGCGCACTTCCGGCCGAACTGAAACAGGCGATCGTCCTGCGCCCGCTCTCCGACTTCCACCCCGACTTCGACGGCGGAAATCCCACCTTCGACGCCACCTGGGACGGCGTCCCCGTAGCCGGCTCCACGCGCCGCTGGGACGTCGACAACGACGGCGACGGCCAGGCCGACAGCATCTGGGTCGACCTCGGCGCCCCCGTCCGCTCCACTCCCGACGGCCGCTTCTACAAACCGCTCTACGCCATCCTCTGCACCGACATGGATGGTCGTTTCAACCTCAACGCGCACGGATGTTTGGCGCAGACCGACGCGAACTACTACGGCAACGTCAACGTCGACTTCACAGCCTCGCACCTCTACCCCTATTTCACACCGCCCATCAGCGGCGACTTCGCCTTCAGCAGCACCTACAACAGCGCCACATCCGCCTACGAGCCCTATATCTACCTGCCCCGCGGGCTTGGATGGGGCCCGGCCGAAGTGAACCTCATCTCGCTCTTCGCCACCGCGGCCGATCCACTGACGGCCTACAGCACGTTCCTCACCTCCCGCTACGGCACCGACGGGGTGCCCGGCCTGCCTGCTGCGCTGCCCGGCTTCAACGGCGACGACTATCTCAGCCAGAACATCTGGAGCCGGTACGGCGGCGCCTATTGGACCTTCGGCACACCCAATAGCGGCGGCGCCTACGGAAGTCCTCCCAGCGCCCAAGGCGCCGCAGTCCTCGGCCTCAGCACCTCCGGCCACCCCATCTACTGCGCCATGGGCGTCGACGAGCAGATCAACGATCCCTACGAGTCGAACCTCGCCAAGAAGTCCAGTGTCGACAGCCCATTCACGGTTGCCGAACTGGAGAGGATCCTGCGGCCCTACGATGCCGACATGACCACGCTCCCCAACCGGCTGGCCGCCCTGGCTGCCGCTCGCAACTCGGTAACCACCGACAGCTGGGACGTGCCTTGCCCCGGCCTGTCGGTTTCCAAGGAACTCCGCGACGGCATGGCCGACAAACGCCTTCACCATCTCACCGACCTGCTCGCAGCCAAAGGTCTCACGCCGGTCGCCTACCCGTACCTGCTGCCGCCCGAAATGCTCTCCGGACTGCGCATGGACATCAACCGTCCCTTCGGCGACGGCTACGACAGCTCCTCCCCCGCCAACAATGTAATCGACGAGCCGGGAGAAGCCTCTCTCGACGTCACTCTCCAACTCGATTCCACCGGCGCCGTGATCGGCAGCATTCCCTTCTCGCATAACCACGGCGTCGATCTGAATGGAGACGGCCTGGTCAATACCGATGACGAGACCTACGCCGAACAACACGACATGGCCCGCCAGCTCTATGCCAGAAACCTATACGTCCTGGCCCTCTCGCTGATCGGCTATCCGAATACGTCGGCCGCCACGATGACCCAGGCGAACAAGAACCTCGCACGCGTCGTTGCTCAATGGGCCGTCAATGTGGTCGATTTCCGCGACCGCGACTCGATCATGACGGCGTTCGAATACGACGTCGCGCCGTTCTACGACGACAGCGCCACTGCGGATGGCAATCCGTGGGACGTCGACGGTAATATCTCCACCACCGATATCGCCGATTGTCGCGGGATCGTCTGGGGTTGCGAGCGCCCCGAGTTGCTCATCACCGAAACCTTCGCCATGCACGACCGCCGCACCGAAGACCTCAGCTTCACCGAAACCTCCGGCTCCACCAACTACAAAACGACCGATACCGACCCCGATAACGACTTCGATCAGCGCGTCAAGCCGCAGGGCTCCCTCTTCGTCGAACTCTACAATCCGAACTCGGCGATGGAACCTTTGCCGGCCGAGCTTTGCACCGGCACCGACGGCACGACCACCGGCGGCGCGGGCGTCGATCTTAAGAAGAGCGTCATCGATGGCTCGGACATATCGCCCGTCTGGCGTTTGGCCATCGTCACCCGTGACGACGCCGCCAACGATCCCGACAACCCGCCTAACTCCGTGCCCTTCGATCGCACCGTCTATTTCGTCGATCCGGGCGGGAATACGTTGCCCAGCGACGGCGCCAGCATCCAGTACCACGCCAGCGCCGCGTCCGCCGCGGCCATCCCTGCGATCCGCCCGGGCAGCTACGCCGTCATCGGACCCGGCGAGCCGGGCGAAGTCGCCTCCGATGGCAAAAGCACGACCTACTTGGGCTACAGGACCACTGGCGTCCACGACACGACAACCCGACGAATCGAACTGAACACGACCGCCGGAACCGTCGACGTCTTTTCCGACGGCACCACCAACGACTTGGCCGCCCTGTCGCTCACCTACGTCCCCGCCGCCATTCCCGTGGTCATCGACGAACCGCTCCGCCTCTGCATCACGACAACCTCCGGCGGCTATCCGGCCTACACGTCCACCGGCGGCGATTCGTACGACCCGCCCTTCGACCTGCCGCTCGATGCCAGCAACCCGATGTGGAATGACACCGACATCAAGCTCAAGGACAACGGGACCTATCTCAAGGTCCGGGTTATCTACCTGCAGCGGTTGGCCAATCCGCTCCTGCCGTACAATGCTACGACGAATCCGTATTTGACCGTCGACACCATGCCCGTCGATTTGCAGTCGTTCAACGGCATCACGTCCGCGACAGATATAGGGGAGAATCCTAAGTCCGCGCTGGCAAACATCGAAACTCGCCAGCGCGGCGAGCGCGCAGCCGGCCCGGAAGACAACAATATCTGGGAACAGGAGTCACTGAAGGATCAGGATGGCGGGTACAACGACGACCCCACGAACAACGGTCCTGGCATCGCCGCCGCCGATCACTATCTCAACCAAACGTTTCACCAAACGCTCGGCTACCTGAACTACGGATATGGGACCCCGTTGACTTCGCCGGCGGGCGATCCACCCAAACCATTCCCATGGCTCACCTGGCCCAACCGGCCCTTCGTCAGCCAGTACGAACTGCTCGAAGTCCCGGCCGCCAGCTCCCGCCAGTTGCTGATGAGTGCCAACGACCTCGATACCGACGACAATCCGTTCGCCATGACCTTCACGTTCGGCTCGAATGTCGCAACGGCCAACCCCTACATCAGCCCGAAGGAGCCCTTCGGCCACCTGCTGAACTTCTGCTTCTCGACCACGTTCGGCGGTACGGCCTCCAGCGCCAATCCGCCGACCAACCTGGGTCGGCTGCTCGACTTCGTGCACGTGCCCTCTCGGTTCGTCGGTACGAGCCTCCAGGGCAACCCGGTGGCGTTTGCTACGGCCGGTTCGACGACTCCGTTCCAGCCGCCGTTCCAGCATATTCCCACGTACCGCGAGCCCGGAAAGGTCAACCTCAACACGATCTTCGATCCCGCCGTCTGGGCCGGATTGATCAACTACTTCCCCGACATGGACGCCACGCGGACCGTTCCCATGTTCTGGAACCAGTTCGTGGCAAGCCGTCAGGGCTACGCTACGCCCACCGCCGACGAAACGCTCCTCATGGATCGGTACCCCACCCGCTTCGCCAACCCCTTCCGCAGTGCCGGCGGAGCTTCGCTCGTTCCGTCCACCTGGGGCTCAGGCGATCCCGATGATCTGGCTACCCGCATCCAACGCGATCCAAACGCAACCCTGTTGCGACGCGATCCGACCACCGGAAGCACCCGGCCGCTCTTCCAGTTCGACAGTCACGCCGTCACAGAGAGCTCCATTACACCGCGCTCCGGCGGCACGGACATCATTAGCGATCTCAACGAACCCACCTGGAACCCGGCGTTCGCCTACCAGGTGCTCGACCGCCTTGGCAACCTCGTCACCACCCGCTCCAACGTCTACGCCGTCTGGATCACCGTCGGCTATTTCGAAGTCGAACCTCATGCCGTCGATGCCACCCATCCCGACGGGTTCACCCTCGCCAAGGAACTCGGCACCGACACCGGCGAAATCAAACGCCACCGGGCGTTCTACTTCCTCGATCGCTCCATTCCGGTCGGCTTCCAACGCGGACAGGATCTCAACGTCGACAAGGCCGTCTTGGTCAAACGCTTCATTGAGTAACCGGCAAATACTGGGGACACAATTCTCTCCCTGCAAATCATTCGCCAAGCGTGTCGCGAACTCCTCCAGGAAATTGGCATCATGAAAACATGTTTCCAACAGGTCGTTGCAAAGGTGCCCCGCCGAATTCGGCACTCGGGCGGCTACACGATCGTGGAACTGCTCGTGGCCACCGTCGTCAGCCTCATGCTCATGATGCTCGTCGTTAGCATCATCGGCACCGCCGGCACCGGCATCGCCACCTCCCGGGCAGCCCTCGAAATGAGCGACCGCCTCCGCGAAACCCAGGCACGCCTCGCCCAGGACCTGCAGGGCCTCACCGTAACCATGTCCCCGCCCCGCAACCCCGCCTCCAACGAAGGCTACTTCGAGTACCTCGAAGGCCCCGTCGGCGTGGTCCAGTTGGTCATGTCCGACCCCTTGCTGGACGCCAGCAAGACCGACACCGGCGAACCCAATTTCCCCGTCGTTGCCGTCAATGCCGAGACCGAAGCATTGGATACCACCGTCGGCGACAACGACGACGTCCTCATGTTCACCACCCACAGCAAGTCCGCCCCGTTCGTCGGCCGCTACGGCGGCACCGGTACGGCCCAGTCCTCCGACGCCGAAGTCGCCTGGTTCCTTCGCGGACGCACCCTCTATCGCCGCGTGCTGCTGGTGGCCCCCAGCCTGTCCCTTGCCGCCCCCACGGGCTTCTTCGCCAACAACGATATCTCCGTCCGCAACGAGGGCGGTACGCTCGTCGGAAACACGCTCGGCGATCTCACCAAGCGCGAAAACCGCTTCGCTCATCGCGGCAGCTACCCATTCGACGTCCGCGTTTGGGGACATCTGCGACTGCCCACCCTCGCCGAATGCTCGGACGTGAACTGGGTGGCCGGGGCCACGGCGCCGACCACCGCGACGCCCTTTTCCGTGAGAACCGCGATCAGCCCGGTCGACTTCTGGTTCAACCCGCACCCCTGGGCATCGTTGCCCACCGGTAGCGAGATCGTCTGGCCCGGCACCCCGGTGAGCCTGCCGGACGGTCGCATGTCCGATTATGACGACGGGGCTCGCATAGGTGAAGATGTCATTCTCACGAACGTCGTCGGCTTTGACGTTAAGGTATGGGATCCCAATGCGCCGATTTTCAAATATACCGGCGGCACGAACAATCCCGCCTTGCTCCCCGGCGACCCAGGGTACCTGGCGGCCCTCGCCGCTTATGCTCCCCCAGTTCCCGGTACCGACCCGCAGATCATCGGCTACGGCGCATACGTCGATCTGAACTACACGAGGAATATAGCACCCGCCTTGTCCGCCTTTGCCGGCCCGGGCGTCTCGATGCCCGTTGCTGGAGGGCGCGCCTTGAACGCCGGGCTCGGATGGACCTACGACACTTGGTCAACCCACTACGAAAACGACGGAATCGACGAAGACGGTGACGGCTTGTTTGACGAAGGCACCAACGCGTTCGACGACGACACGTCTCCTTCGCCAGGCTATGGCATCGTAGACGACGCAGGCGAACAAGAAACCTCGCCACCGTACCCCATCCAAATACGAGGCATCCAAGTCAAGATCCGCGTCTTCGAGCCCGATAGCCGGCAGATCCGCGAGGTGACGGTCGTCGAGAAGTTCTGACAAACCGGTTCGCCATCCCCAGGGGCAATTCGCAGGGCAGATATCGCCGCAGCGGTTCGAGCCATTCTCTGGATCGGCCACCCCCACGATCCCCGCCACCCGCTTCCCACAACCCGCCGCCCTCTCCCTGCCAATCGCATGTTCTTCTCCCGCGCCCGCCGACGCCGCAAGCTCCTCTCGCAGCCCATGCCCGAGGCCTGGCAGACCATTCTGCGTGCCAACGTGCGTCACTACCGGCACTTGCCCGCGGCCGACCGAGCCCACCTCGCCGACACGATGCGGGTCTTCATCGCCGAAAAAGACTGGGCCGGCTGCAACGGCCTCGAAATGAGCGATGAAATCCGCGTCACCATCGGCGGCAGCGCATGCCTCCTCGTGCTGGGCGTCCCCGACTTCTACTTCGAGCGCGTCAAGAGCATCCTCGTCTACCCGACCGTCTACACCCATCATCAGCATCAGTCGGGCATGCTCGTCGAAGAAGACGTGCCCGTCGAGGGCGAGGCCTGGTTCGGCGGCCCGGTCATCCTCTCCTGGCGCGACGTGCGCCGCGGAGCCCGCAATCCCTACGACGGCCGCAACGTCGTGCTGCACGAGTTCGCCCACCAGCTCGACGCCTTGGACGGCGCCATGGGCGGCACTCCGCCGTGGCCCACCGCCGACCTCGCCCACCGTTGGGAAGAACTCATCGATCGCGAATTCGAAGACCTCGTCGACGCCGTCAGCCACGGACGCCCGACCCTGATCGATCCCTACGGGGCCAGCAACCGCTCCGAGTTCTTCGCCGTCGTCAGCGAGTGCTTCTTCGAGCTTCCCGCCGAGCTGCGCCACTGGCATCCCGACCTGTACGAAATGCTGGTCGCCTTCTATCGTCAGGACCCCGCCACGTGGCTCAAGCCGGCCGAGGCCAAGGGAAACCACGGTCACGGATCGATCCGCCTATGACCCGGCCGCGTGCGGCACACGCGGCACCTACGACGGCCCCACCTTGCGATACTCGACGATGGCCGAGCCGGGCGACTCCAGCTCGATCTTCAGCCCCTTCAGCTCCGCGCCTCGCATCCGAACCGGCTTGGCCCCTTCATACCCCCGGGCGCAGGTCACCTCGTATTCGGCCTCCGGCTCGATCTGGCGGACCTGGTCGAGCGTGTACCCGGCCTGCGGCGATTCCGGACGCCGAAACAACACGATCATCCCATCCTGCTCGGCCGGCCGATCGTACTGCACCACCGACCAATCGTGCGGGTCGACCGTCACGTTGTTCAACGGGTAATAGTCCCCCAGATAGTATTTGCGAACGCGCTTCGCTTCCGCGATGGCCTGCTTCAGCATCTCGCGCGGATAATCCGCCGGCCGAACATCCTCGCAGAACGAAATGCCGCCCCCGTTCACGCCGCTCCGGAACAGGTAGGGCGTCGCTCCCATCTGCCCGCTCACGTTCATCGGCACGTAGCGGCTCAGCCCCGCCGTCATCGCCTGGTTCTGCATGGCCGCCTGGAGATAGTTCTTCTTCAACAGCGGGTCGATCGTCCCGTCGGTCCGCCACAGAGGAATGGACCGCGCGCACGTCTCCAGGTCGATCCGCCCGCCGCCCGAGGCGCAGTTGTCGATAAAGATCCCCGGGTTGGCCGCCAACAGCGAATCCCACACCCGATACAACCCCTCCACATACCGGATCTCCGCCAGTCCGCGCCGGTCCGGCGTCGCACCGTCCACCGCCGCCCACAACTCGTTGTACGACACCGCGTTGTCGATCCGCACGCAATAAATCCCGTACTCCTTGACTGACGTGTTCAGATAATCGATCAGATACTGGCACGCCTCGGCATTGCCCAGGTTGAACATCCCCCAGCCGCCCCCGGCAGGCAGCACGACCCACTCCGGATGTTCGCGAGCCATCAGCGTGCCAGGGCAAATACGCTCCGGCTCAAACCACATGAGAAACTGCATCCCCTCGCGTCGCACCGCCTCCCCGATCGGCCGAATGCCGCGCGGAAATCGCTCCTGGTTGAAGCCGCGTAGCAGCGGCAACACGTAATTGCCCACCGTCGGAAAGTTGTCCTTGCCGTAATACGCGTCGAGCCAAAAAACCTCGAAGCCGAGGCCGCGGATCGACTCCAGGTGCGAAAGCACGTCGGCTTCCGTCCCGCGGTCCATCTCGTAAAATGCCGTGCTCAGATGCGCAATCGGCGGCATCACCGTCTTCCCCTCGATCTTGGGCACGATGTGGCCAAACATCGTCCGGCGAAATAGGTTGTACGGACGATACTGCCCCTCGCCGAACCAGTACATCTGCAAGATACGCGGGCTGCGAATCGTCTCCCCCGGATGCAGCTTCAATCGCAGGTTCTGCATGCCCGCCGTCACGTGCACGTCATCGGCGACCCGTTCGACCGAGGCAACCCATTGCCCGGTCCAGCCAATTGCCGTGATGACCCCGCCGCCGTTCAACTCCACATTGAAGAACGGGCACGCTCCAGTCGACGAACGGCCGCGCGCCGGCGCAAACTCGACCCGCTGCCCGGCCGCCAGCGGCTCATCCAGCGGAAGCCAGTTCTCCGTGTCCGATCGCAAGCGATGCAGTACGGGCGACTTCTCCGCGGCGCCCGGCCGAAGCCTCACGTCGACCGCCTTGACCTGCTCGAGAACCCGGCTGTCGCGACTCCCCTTGTTGGTGAAATAGATCGTCCAGTCAACGCCCGGCGCGTCCGTGTACACGGTCGCTACCGCTCGCACCTCAAGCCCCGTCTCCGGATCTTCCAGCGTCACGATCCGCTGCCGCCGCGTATCGTCGATCCGCTTGTCTTCAACGCTCCGCTTCCACGTGCCGAGCAACTCGGCCGACGACTTGCCGCCGTAGACGAACGATAGCGGCAACTCGGCGCCCGCCAACAATCGGGCCGCCAAATCGCCCTCGCCCGCCGGCGACGCTTCCCCCGAGCCACCAAAGGCCCGCTCCGCCCACTGCCCGTTAAAAGCGATCTCCGCCGCCGCGTCAACGGCCGCCGCACGTCCTTCCAACCCCGCCAAAACCCCCGCGGCCACCAGCAACAGAACCACGCATTGCAGTTTAGGTAGTGAGCGCTTCATATCCTGTCCGCCCTTCGAGAATTGTCCAGTAGCCACCGACTATCACGCACGTCCCGCACAACGCAGAACGGCTCCGCCCCGTCACCATCATCCACCGACTAGCTATAAGAGGCCAGTCGTTAGAATGCGTCCAGCGTATAGGTAGCGTGTGTTTCGCTTTCGAAACCGCGGAAAGACGCCGCCACGAACGCTACAGTCAAATACGACTCGCACTAGTATGCGTGCCGCACCCGACCGCCACAAGATCCGGCTCGCCGCCGCAACCCACTTCTGACGCTGCCGAGCAAGCGCCCACACGTGGACGTACGGTGGGACGAGCGCAGCGAGTCCCACCAGAGAATCTCTCCTCTCCGACAGCCTCCAAGCGCGACGCGCCCATCCGCCCCACATCAACCGCACACCTCGCCCTCGCCCTCGCCCCTTCCAACAGGGTGGCCCTGGCAGATCGCATTCGGCGTAACCGTAGCGTGTATCTCGCTTTCGAAACCGCAGAAACACCCCGCCGCGAACGCTTCAGTCAAGTGCGACTCGCACTAGCAATCAACTCCGGCACGTTTCGGCCGCCTCAGCCTTCCGCCGGCCAACGAATCCTATCGAACGCCCGGGAAACATCGAAACCCCATGAATTCTCTCATGTTTACCTCCGCCCATGCCGATAATGGGGTTGCATTTCAGGGGGGAGTCGGCTTTTGGCGTTGGTCTCAGGTCCTGCGGCCGCCGCGTACATCGACTCACATGCTGTTTCTTAGCGGTCTCCCATTCCAAGCCTGCTCCACATCGCTGGAGCGCCCCCTGGCGATGCTTCTGTGCTTCCAATAATCGCGCTGTCGACGGTCCTCGTATCTCAATTCTGGGACGATTCTGGCGAGTCCCTGTTCGGCATTCACCCGCCGGCGGCCGTCGAGTGCCAACAGTCCTCCTCGCCCAGTCCCGTTCTGCCTCCCACTGCGCCGGCGCCCCCCGTAGCGCAGGATGACGCCGAAGGGTCTCTCTTTCCCCTCACCATCGACGGCGACTTGCAGTTCATCAACACCGACGAACTCCCCGATGTGCCCGTCGACCCACAGCCGCCACCCGACTACGTAACGCGCCAGGAGCTCCAGGCCGAAGCCAAGACCTGGGCATGGCGAAAGGGCGACTTGACCATCGTCCCCTACGGCATGATCTGGGGCAGCATGTCCTACGACAGCCAACGCGCCAAGATCGGCGACTATGCCCTCTGGTTCGAGTCGCCCGACGTCCACTATCACGATCCCGACTTCAACGTCGACGCCAAATCCTCCCGCGTCGGCATCGATTTCACCGGTCCGCCCAGTTCGTTCCTCTGCGGCGCCAAGGTCGACGGCAAGGTGGAAGTCGACTTCCAAGGCCAATTCGTCACCCGAAACAAGCCCGGCCTGCTCCTGCGGCATGCCTATGTCGAGGCCGTCAACGACCGCTGGCGGCTGTTGGTCGGCCAGACCTGGGACATCATCTCCCCGCTGGGAATCCCCACGCTGAACTACACGGCCGGCTCCGCCGTCGGAAACCTCGGTTATCGCCGCGCCCAGTTCCGCGCCGAGCGATTCCTCCCCGTTACCGACATCTTCATGGTCACCCTCCAAGGGTCGATCAACGGCAATGTCGTGACCGATTTCGTCACCGACTCGGCATCCAGCACGTCCGCCGACCCCGGCCCCTATCCCGACGTCCAGTACCGCACAGCTTTCACCATCGGCCGTCGCTATTGCCCGGGAACCAAGCTGGCCGTGCTCGGCATCGGCGGCCACTACGGCATCCAGAGCTTCGACTTTCGCACCGCTCCCATCGACCTGGGCGTCGACGTCCCCAGCTACTCCTTCGCCGCCGACTTCCTCGTCCCCGTCACCCGGCGCTTCGGCGTGCAAGGCGAGTTCTTCACCGGCTGCAACCTCAGCAACTACATGGGCGGCATCCTGCAAGGCGTCGATCGCGTCACGCACAAGGGAATTCACTCGACCGGCGGCTGGATCGACATCTACGTCGACTGGCTCCCCAACCTCCACACCAATTCCGGCTTCTCCATCGACGACCCGCTCAACCACGACATGACTTCCGGCCGCGCCTGCAACCAGATGCTCTTCAACAACGTCATCTGGGATGCCAACAAGCACCTCCAGTTCGGCGCCGAGGTCGACGTCTGGCAAACCCGCTACATCACCCTCTCCCCCGGCAAAGGCGTCCGCCTCGAATTCGCCACCCGATACAAGTTTTAGAGCGCATTCGGCGTAACGGTAGCGTGTATTTCACTCTCGAAACCACAGAATCACGCCGCCACGAACGCTACCGTTGAGTGCGACACGCACTGAGCAGCCGTGCATCAGGCGCGCACAACGACCTGCGCGCGACGCACCGCCCGACCATGTTCCGGCCACAGTCCACGGCCGAAATCGCGCCCCGCCGCGGCCCAATTCTCCTTCATCCCGACTACCGGTACGGCTGGCTCCATGCGGCCGGACACGATTTCCAATCCGGCTGAAGGTCGGCCGTAACCTTCACAATCTTCGCTCGCACGTACAGGTCGTCTGGCTTCAGCGTATACGCGCCTTCCGTCCCTTCCACCGTCTCCAGCACCACGCCGATGCTGTCCGAATAGACGTCGATCTTCCGCGCAGGGCATCGCGGCCCCTTGGCCACCTCGATCACCCGCCGCGCCGGATCGTAGTCCTTCTTCGTGCCGAGGAACACGATTCGATACGAACCCTCCTCCCGAACGTCGATCTTCACCGAAAGCGTCTTGCCGTCGAACTGAATGTCCGCAAAATCCAGCCCGTTCGACGCGTAGCAATCTCCGGCCGAAATAGCCGCCAGCAGGTCCTTGGCGCACAGGCTCGCCGCGCGAACGACACACCAGGCTTTCGGCGGCACGTCATAGGAATGGCGATCGTCCGACCCCATTCCCCACAAAAGCGGCTGGTCGTGCGAGGCCCGATACGCGTTGACCACGTCCCAGAACTTCTCCGGCGTCCAGCCCTGCGGATGCGCGTCGTACTCCTTCACGATGCCGTTGTTGTTCAGCTCGAACAGTCGAATCTGCGGCAGCGCGATCAAATCGGCCGGCGAATAGTCGTAATATCGCCACAGCGGATGGTTCGCGGTGAACAGATAGTCCTGCCCGCCATACACCTCCCGCCCCTTGGCAAACGTGCTCGCGAGAATCTCCTTCGGCGTGTCGGCCACGATGTACGGAAACACGCTGCGAACATTGATGAAGTTCACGTGGACCTGCTGATCCTTCGAACAGCCGCCCGTCTGCTCGAATCCCGGCAGCATCAGGAACTTCCCCGGCTCCACGAACTGCTTCTCCAGTTCGGCGAACGTCTTCATGCGCACATACGTCCTGCCGCCGACGGTGATCGTCCGAACCGAGTCCTTGCCGAACTTCTCCGCAGTCTGATCGACGAAGTCCTGCGTCAGCTTCGGCCATCCAGGCTTCGGCGAAATCGCCTTCCAAAGCGACGTCTCATTCCGAAACGCGGCCCGATCCGCCGGCGGGTCCTCAAACCCGAAACCGTCAAAACGCAACGCGTCCGATTGAAAAATGTTGTGGTCCGTGGGGCAAATAAAGTCGTAGCCGTGCGACTTGTACCAGTCGACCGCCCATTCCGCCAACGGCTTGCCGTCCGACCACTGATTGTGCATGTGCATATTGCCCTTGAACCACCGTTTCTTCGACGAAGAACCCGTGTCCTGGGCAAACGACGAACCCCTGCCGCCCGCGATCGCCGCCGCAGTAACCGCACCAGCCGTCTTCAAGAAATCACGACGCGAAACACGCTTCACCATGATTCATACTCCCTGTTGCTTCACGGGCAAAACGCAAGCCCGACCCGCACTCCAACGCACCGCGGCAGCCCCCCGAATCCAAACGCATCGCCACAACGTGCAACTCGCCGACAACCACGCCGACGACGGCGCCCGGCGCTCCAAATCTCTCCAAACCCCAATTATCGCAGCCCGCCAACCCGCCTACAAGACACGCCCTCCAATGCCATCACACCGACCCAAACCTTCAGAAACCTGCGTCATCCGCGCACAACATCCACCAATCGCCCACCCCAACATGTAGCACAGCCGCCCTCGGCTGTGCAAGCTCCATCACCACTCCACGATCAACCTCACTACCCTTCGCCCAACAGACTCCACTGTCCCACCCTTATCATCCTCGTCGCAGCACGCCCACTCAAGAACTTGATCGCGCTCTGGGTCTGCCTGACAAACCAACACGCACCCCGCACTATTCCCCAGCATGCGTCCTCCCGTCATCCAGCCCTTGATCGTCCGGTGCGCTGGGAACTTCACCCCAGTACCACCCTCGGTCGGGCTTCTCACTGTCATATACCTTGCCGTCCAGCGCATCTCCGAACGTCAAGAAGAAGCGCTTCCCGCCAACAGCCTGGTACCTAACGTAGTAACGAGCCACTCGATGTCCAGGCACGACGGGCAACGGTTTGCCGAGAAGCTCCACCACCTCCTTCTCATCTTTGGGAGCCCGACCAAGACGTTCGGTAACCGCATTCAATTCGGCAATGAACTCCGAGACTCCGCACCGTGCGATCTCGCGCTGTAACTGCCATTCGGCTAGCATGCCGGCACCTCGTCCCCCAACCACAAACCAGACGATGGGCAGCACACATGCCCCGGCAATGGCGAGAAGATTCCGCCGACGCTGCTCGCCTAGTACCTGCGCCTTGACGAGGAAGGCCAGGATGCTGCCGAACATGCACACGACAGTCGGAAAGGAAAGAACCACAAACCACCCTAATCCAACATAGAAACTACATCGATAAACGCTGGAAGCGTATCCGGTCACCAACTCCATCGTCACGACCAGAAGAATGATACCGAGACCACTGATCCGAAAGGCACGCCACGCCCACCACCCCAGGCAGGGAAACACCACCAGAGGAATCAGTTCCGGCAGGTCCATCGCCACCGCAATGCCAGAGATGACGGCCATCAGAAGCCCGGCCCAAAGCAGGATCTTCCGGTCGATCTTCGATCGCTGAATATCCACCTCGTCATTCATGGCCCCGCCTTCCTTTCCCGTGAGAAACGCCAGGGAATCCACACGCGAACGCAACTCCGTCGCTCAATTGCATTCCCGGCGGGACTCGTTTCGATTCCCCTTGAGCCAACCCGACCCGGACAGCTCGATGTCTTGACCCTGCGCCACCCCAATCATTCCGAAATCAGGTGCTCCAATTGCCTCAATTGCGACTTCGTCATTCCCGTAACGTCCACCCGACAGGGCATCGCGGTGAACGAAACGACCTTGTTCGCAACGAGCCAGTCGACGACCCTCTTCGTCACCGTCGCTTTCTCCCCGCCGACACAAAAGTAGACGCAGGGTGGGCCGAGCGAAGCGAGTCCCACCACCGAATCTACGCTCTTCAACACCATCATCACCACCACAAGTGCTGGCCACGCCAACCTCAGTCTGCGGAAACCATCACCCAACCCATGCCTCCCACAAAGCTCGGTGCGAGAATTCCGAGCCGGTCATAAGGGCGCCCCCGGAACGCGGTCTCATCACGTCATGATCACTGGCGTGAGCGTTGCGCCGGTGAAACCACCGTCCTGGTAAACGTCCGCAAAACGTTGGGAGACAAACACTGGCGGAAAGAACTCCACGAGGCGAATGAAGTCGTGCCCTGTTAGACTTGCCTCGATCAGCGCTGCACGCCAAATCGCCTGCACCTCCGGCTTGCCCGTATTGGGGTCTATTCCCTCGTCGGGATCCGGGGGCAGCGGACCCCAGTCAGTTCGATCGTAGTCGAGCGCCTTAATACGCGTTATCACATTGGCAAACGCGTACCCCTCCAGTTCCTCCCCGGTAGACTTGAACACATGAACGGGCAAGTACTGCACGTCCCTCGTGCCAACACGTTTCCCGTTCAGAGCATCGCGCAACGGCCGGGAGAAAGTCGGCACCCCCAGATGCTCCGAGAGAATGTCGTCAGGTACGCCATCATCCTTCCGACGTTTGGATCGGATATATGCGTTCGCGTTCCAGTTTCCAATCCACTTTCCAAATATCAACTCGCACGGGTCCAGCCCGTAAAGATCTTCCTCTTCTGTCTGAAACGGGCGTACAACCCGTTTCTCCACGTGCAAAGCCAAATCATACCATTGAGTAGTCATACGACCTCATCAGCCCGTTGAAGAACTTAGGGAAATCGAATCGAAATCGAAACGGGGGCGCAGCTAATTCCAGGCCATGACGACCCTGGGGGGACCTTTGCGACGCAGCGTGTGCAACGAACCCAGACGCTTCGCCTCCTGGCTCTGCCAGTCCTCGTTGTCACAGGATCGGTTCCCGGCAAGGCTCGTCTGGATGCCCTCCGCTTCTTTTCCCACCTTTCCTCTTTCCCATTTTTCCCTTCCCACCGTCTCCCCACTCCACCAACCGTCGATCAACTAAACAACCGCGAGTCACCCATTCTCTTCCCCGACAAACCCTGACCACCAACCCCCGCTTTCCGCCTTCCGCTTTCCTCCCCTCCCCACCAGCCACTAGCCACCAAACGCCAGCCACTCTCCCCATGTGCACTCAAGGTATCGGCGTACCCTCACTGCACATGCACCGACCCGCCTATGCACGTGCACACAGGGTATTCAGCTCTTGCGCCGATTCACCCCCAACCCCACACGCACGCAACCGCCACGCAACCAACCACTTCTCCACCCCAGCCATCCAAACCACCCTCGTCGTAACCCTTTCTTCGCACTTTATGCGCAACGACATCCTCCGCCCATCACCATCAATCCCATGCCCCAAAACCACTTCAAATAATGCCAGAAACCCCTGTTTCCACTTTTCCCCACTCCAGCGCAAACCCACTTCCATCCGCGTGACCCACCATAACCGACTCCCGCCACACAACTTACAAACCACCAGCTCGCCCAAACCCCAATCCGCGCGCAGCCCGATCGCTCTGAAATCTCCCACAACCAAGAAACCGCCCTACAGCCCAAGAAATTCCTCGACGGCTTCCCGCATCACCGTCTTGTCCGGATTCACGCCCGTCCACAGCGTAAAATCCAGGGCCGCCTGCGTAATAAAGACCTCCAGCCCATCGATTGCGCTTAAACCGCGCTCCTTGCACTGCCCGATCAGCCACGTTTCCGGCGAATTCCCAGCCAAGTCGATCACAACGGCCCCTTGCGCAAGCCCGTCCAAACCCACGCGAAACGCCTCGTCCGCCTCTCCGCCTCCAGCCGCAGCCGCGTGGATCACCACGTCCACCTCCGCCGGCACTTCACGGCCCTCTTCCCAGGCAAGAGCCGAAATCGGAATCGTGAAGTTCGCCTTCAGCAACTCGGCCAACGCACCGGCTTGCCCCTCATCCCGATCGGTCGCCAGAACCTCACCCACCCCGGCCATGGCCAGTTCCACCGCCACGACGCGCCCCATCTCGCCCGCGCCGAAGAGCATCACGCGTTTTCCCGCCGCATCGACCCGCAGCCGCAAAGCCTCCACCAAGGCCAAACCCTCGGTGTTCTCGCCCACAAGCTCATCTCCCTCGCGGACGATGCAGTTGACTACCCCGGAAAGCTCGGCGCTGCGGCTAAGCCGCCCCAGAAACCCGACTACGGATGCCTTATGCGGACCGGCACAATTACCACCGCGGAACCCCATCGCCCGAACTCCTCGAATCGCGTCTTCCAGGTCTTCCGGGCTGACCTCCAGCGAAAGGTAGCGCCAATCCAACTCATGATGGACAAACGCCTTTTCGAACATGTACTGCGAGGGGTTCCCGGCAATCGGATATCCCAGCAACGCAAGGATAGGCTGAAGCGAACTGCACACGTTCGAGACGACTCCCGACGACCACGGTCAGCCGCCTTGCCCTGGACAAGGCGACAGCAAGACGCCGTGCCCATTTTCGTCGGAGGCAAAACCAAATGCAACACCCCTCGAAAGGCAGTGCACGTGTTGTCCCTTCGCGCCGGGCTGCGTGCCAGCTACAACTCAGAGCCTATCCCACATTTCGTTGTCGCTACCGATGTCGTAGATGGCCTCCTCGTCTCGCACCTCGGTCACGGCCGGTGGGTCCGCCGCTGGTGCCGGATTTCTCGTCCATTCGGTCAACCCCTCCACGTGCCCGTCAAGGAACAGCACGTTGGCTACCTTGCCGATATGCCGAAAATGGATCGACGGGTATGGATCGTCCGGCCAGGGCGGACAAGACGCGTACGGTGGCACGGGAGGTTCCATCAGTGGCACCTCGATCAACTCCACATCAGCAGGTGTCACCGTCGGCAGCCCCCACGGATATCGGGTTCCAAGGCTGTCGGCAAAGGCGATCGTGCGGTGCGTCGTTCTCACATCCCCGATACGCACCACCTCCTTCCAGACGGCCGCGAAAGGAGGAACCGTCTCGTAAACCAGCGGGGCCAGATAACGGTAGTTGTAGCCGTAACCGCCTGTTCCTCCTTGATAAACAAGATCAACTCGATTCGGCATATCGGGGCACCGTGTTGTGCTGCGGTTCGATTCGTAATACGGGGGGAGATGGCCACGCCGCAGGTCAAGCTCAGTGGAACCGGAGTCGATCCAGCCAAACCACCACGTATTCGAGTCGTCGCCGTGCTGTGTCCTTGCCGGCGGTAGTACTCCTCTGTGTGCCGAAAGGTAATTGTGCACGGCCAAGCCCAACTGGCGCAAGTTGTTTTTGCACTGGGCGCTGCGAGCAGCCCCCCGCGCCGCTTGAACCGCTGGTAACAGCAACGCCACTAGCAGACCGATGATGGCGATGACCACCAACAACTCGACCAGCGTGAATCCACGGTTCAGTCTCCCCCCACGTCGCGAGGCAGCAGCAAGATACATCTTTCTCCTCCCACCCCCCAGCGCAAACGATCAGCGTGTTCTGCGCAGGCGGAAACACGTGTCAACGTATCTCAGAGGCCAGGGGCTTATTGCTCAGGAGCCAACGGTCGCGCGGCTTCTATCCCTCGTAGAAGGCCACTGGTTACGCGTTGGTAGGTCTTCTGACTCCCGAGCTAAGGTCGCTCCACCTTCTCATCGCACGTCGCGACAATGGTGTTCACAGAATGAGCAACCTTCCTCCACTCGGTTACAGCGGCGGGGCCGTCCCGGAATCACACCGGAGTTCCCTGTTTGTCGACCTTCTTGCCGAGAAAGTCGACCACCAACACACGTTCAACGCCCACGAGCATACCACAGCGCCTGCCGGATGTCAAAGGGTAGCCGCCGCCACCTTCACAGACCTCCAGACAAACTCTCGGGCGAGTCTTCCTAACCCTCCCGCCACCGCGACCTCAACGGTCCGCTTCCGCTGAAGGCTTGACGTGCTGGCTGAGCCACTTCAGCGACGCCTCGTCGAGCCGTTCGTGTCCCCCTTCGAAGATCGTCACCCGGCATTTGCCTGCAGTGCGACGAAGGTAGATGGCTCGTCCGTAGTCGGGGTCCTTTTGCGTGTCGGCCTCTCGCGGCTGTTCCAGGCGCCCATCCGGCCGGCTGATTTCCACGATTTCCTTCTCGCTGACTTCCGCCGCTCCCTGCGCGCGGGCGACAAGGTTGAATGCCTCCAGCGTCTGCCGAACCGGCACCGATCC
The DNA here is from genome assembly GCA_963674835.2 of Thermoguttaceae bacterium. Taxonomy (GTDB): domain Bacteria; phylum Planctomycetota; class Planctomycetia; order Pirellulales; family Thermoguttaceae. The sequence goes on along the minus strand of CAXXKC010000003.1, from coordinate 1,939,258 downwards.
CGTGTAACCATCGTGGACCCCTGCGGCCAGCTCAAGTGGTACCTTGGCAGCACCAGCCAGCCAGGTCTTCGCCGATCGAACCCGGTACTGTTCGTCGATCTCAGCGCTCTCGCCCGGTGCTCCGCCGCAACTCTTGCGCAGCATGGCCCCATAGCCATCCTTGGCGTGTCGTTCGTGCCATGCGGTCAGATCGCTGATTCCCACCCACGCGCTGACGGCCGTCCATCGCTCGGGATACTTCCCTGCCATCATCATGGCCATGTAACCTCCGCCAGATGAGCCCGTCAGGTAGATCCGTTGCCTGTCGACCGGAAACGTCTTCAAAGCCCAATCGACCGCGTCGAGAATGTCCTGCTGCGCCTTAGGCGAGCCGCAAGCGTCGGGTGAGGAATTTCGGCCTCGAAAATGGGGAAACAGGTAGATCCAGCCGCGCTGCGAGGCCGATCGTTCGAGTACCTCGAACCGCTGTTCGACACCATTGCTCCAAGTGTGCAAGGAAACCACCAGCGGTCGCGGCGGCCCGCTAGGATCAAACCCGTCCGGAAGAACGACATACGATGGCTGCTGCGTTCCGTCCAGCGAGCTCTCGATCCATACCTTTTTGCGAGACTCCGCCCACGCCTGGCCAACGGCTGTAACCAGCACTACCATGGCCAACAATCCTCCAACCCAGCCGCCCATGCTCGTACTCAAAGCCAGCTCTCCTTCGATTCCCGCGATTCGTTCGGAACCATCAGCAGTTCCCAGGCTAGTCACCAGCGGCCGAAGGATCAAGTGATCTCGCAACGGCGCAAGAAACAAAGCGAGCCGGGCGGAAACCCACGCCCGGCTCGATGCTTCCTTGGTCAGGTGGTCTCCTAGTCCAGGAAACCCACCAATTCTTGGCTGCGGCTGGGTTGCTGAAGCTTGCGGACTGCCTTCGCTTCGATCTGGCGAATCCGCTCGCGGGTCACTTTGAAAATGTGTCCCACCTCCTCCAGCGTATAACTGTACCCATCCCCCAGTCCGTACCGCAGCTTGATGATCTCCCGCTCACGATAGCTGAGGGTCTTCAGAACCTTGCCGATTCGACGGCGAAGCATCTCCTGCGTGGCACCGATCGAGGGACTCTCCGCAGTGCCGTCGGGCAGCAAATCGCCGAAATGGCTGTCTTCGCTATTACCGACAGGCCGATCGAGACTGATCGGATAACGGCTCATAGCCATGACACGCCGCGCCTCATCCAGGCAAGTGCCGCTTGCCACCGCCGTCTCCTCGATCGTTGGCTCTCGGCCCAATTCCTGCAAGAGCTTCCGCGACACGTTGCGAACCCGCGACATGGTTTCCACCATGTGCACAGGAATTCGAATGGTCCGGCTCTGGTCGGCCACAGCACGTGTGATGGCCTGACGGATCCACCAAGTGGCGTACGTGCAGAACTTGAAACCGCGACGGTATTCGAACTTGTCCACCGCCCGCATCAACCCTGCATTGCCTTCCTGAATCAAATCCAGAAAGCTCAGGCCCCGATTGCGGTACTTCTTGGCAATCGAGACAACCAGCCGCAGATTCCCCTCCGACAGCCCCCGCTTGGCCTCCTGGTACCTCGCATAGATTTCTTTGAGGTAGCGGACGCGGTTTCGCAAGCTGGTCGGAGTCTCTTGCGTCGCCCGTAGGATGTTTCGATACTCCATCACCCAGGGCTCGCGCTCCTTGTAAGCACCCCGGTTCTTCTGGTGCTCGTCGATTCGTGCCTTCAATTCATCGACCCTGCGACTGAAATCCTCCAGGGCTTTGATCATGGGTTCAATCCGCTGGGTCCGCAACCCGAGCTCCTCGACCAAGCGGACCGCGCGACGACGTGTGCGGCCCAACCGGTGCCATGCTCTCCGCCGCTGACCCATCGGACGCGACTTGCTTGTGGCGATATAATAGTCGCGACGGCTGCGCTTCAGCAGCACGTTCAGCGTCTTGAGGTTGTGCGGCAGGCGGCCGAGAATCTGCTCTTTTTCCAGGCGATCGGTCACCGATACCTGGACCGTACGGTCGAACGGCAGGTCGCCATCGTGCACGCGACGCAACACGCGTACCGCCTGTTGCATCACGTAATCACATTCCAGCACCCGACGGCGGAACTTGGCCCGCGTGACCTCGATCTGCTTGGCCAGAGTGATCTCTTGCTGACGCGTCAACAAGGGGATCTCGCCCATTTGGGTCAGATACATGCGCACCGGGTCATCGGACCAGGACTCGGTGTCCTCCGCAGTGAGCAAATCCTCCTCACTGCCGTCGAGTTCGCTTTCCTCGTCCGGATCAAGATCGTCCTCCGAATTCTCCAAATTGTCGTCGAGATCCAGATCCTCCACCTTGTCGTCCAGATCCAACTCGTCAACCGAACGTGAAGTTGGTTCGTCTTCCAATTCGTCCAACAGTGTGTCTGCGTCGTACAAAGCAACACTCCTAAAGTGTTTCAGTACGTTCACCCATGTCCAAAGGGAGATTCTTTGTCGTGTCGCTGAACCGAACCGTGCTGCAGAGGCGTATTACCAGCATGAGCCTCCTGCTAGAAACCACCCGATCGTTAGCGACTTCCTCTCCCCCACAGCGGCCATACACCAAATGTGTGGCTACGGCAAACCACGTGTATTCTACCACCGTTTCGAATCACCGATGGAACCACACGCCATTTGGCAAGGAATTCCATCTGCGTGAACAAAACGATCGCCCACCAACTCACCTAGGTCTCTCAGCCTTCCAGGCTGCAAAGGAGAACCCGTTCTCCCGACATGTCACTACGCAACGGGTGCCTCACGATGACGACGAAGAAATGCAGGTGCACCCCCGCACTCTGGAGTCCTCGCAGAACATCAGCGCACAAAGCGATCGCCGAAAACGGTCGTCCCCCTCGCTGCCGTGAAAACGCGGGAAGCAAGATGCTTTCTCATCCGCAAACCTCTAGCCGAGGCGAGGCTCTTGCGAGGGCCGGGCAATTCATTGTAATCCGACCACGACTACGGTCTAGAGTCATCGCCACGATTTGTCGGAATTTGTCGACCTCCCTGGTGGCACTTGCCCATCGAATACGCTGTCGTTCACAAACCACGCGCGACAAACTAGGTTGTATGCCCCCTCCAGAAGGACCGATATGCCGCCCGCCCCGTCCCATTCACCGCGCCGCTATCTCGCGGAGATACGCTTCTCGGGCTAGACTTCAGGGAACCCTTACTCTCGCCCATTCAGCTTGCACTTGCCAGCTCCGATTTTCATTCCCCCTGAATAGAGGGGGCTCGTCTGGAGAGACATCATGAAACCACGCTACCTCCTGCCTTGTTCATGTGGCCGCGAGATTCCAATTGAAGTCGGCCAAGCCGGGCAGGTTGTGCATTGCCAGTGCGGAGCCACATTGGAGGCACCTACCCTGCTGCGATTGAAGTCGCTCAAGCGGGTCGTGGAGGAGGTATCGGCGGAGACACGTCGTAAGCCACGCTGGGGGCTCCGTCAGCGTCTGGCCTTGCTTGGGATGGCGATCGCCGTGCCATTTCTGATTCTGGCCGCGATCTCCTTCGTCGGCCGTCCCCGTCAACAGGCCGTGCTTACCTATGCCCCGCTGGATTCTCTCACCTATGTCCAGACCTGGCAGGTCTGGCAGGATCTTCAGCGTGGAGTCGGGCGCCGACCTAATACTGCAGAGACGTTGTTCTCCGAGGCCCTGAAGTTCAATCACCGCTGGATTGCCATCTTTTTGGCCGTTGCCGGGGTGGGAATCATGCTGACCATGGGGTCCCTGTTCATAAAGCGCCAACCACGGCGGCCGATGGAGCAGAAGGCCGTCCCCCGGCCGTGATGCGTGTTCAGCCCGCCATTCGCGTACAACCGGCGGTCGAGGAGGACACTGCGGCGGAAGCGCTGTCGCTAAAGGCAACCGAACTCCGCAGGTCCACTCCTACGGAGCGGCCTTGTCTACAATGTTAGGATGATCCTGTCGCTGGGCTTGACCCAGCTTAGGGAATGTCCCTTAATCTAGGTGGGCTGTGACTTGCAAGTGCCTAGGGGGATGCCGTGAAAGCTGCGTACATTCTGGCGCCTGGTCCGCCAGAGGCCATTGTCTTTGGCGAGCTTCCCACACCGGAACCCGGCGAACGCGAGGTCTTGGTCAAAGTCGACGCTGTGGCAGTCAATCCGATCGACACGTACGTCCGCGCCGGTACAATTGCTTCGGAACTCCCTCGCCCGTTTGTCGTCGGTTGCGACTTGGCGGGAACCGTTGTGGCGGTCGGCTCCGGCGTGAGTGGGCTGATGCCTGCGGATCGAGTATGGGGAAGCAACCAGGGGTTGGCTGGCCGGCAGGGGACCTTCTCGGAGTATGCTGTGGTCGCCGAGAGTTGGTTGTACCCCGTTCCCGACAAGATCTCTGCACGCAACGCCGCCGCGATGGCACTGGTCGGTATCACGGCACATATAGGCTTGTTCCGCGAAGCATGGCTCCAGGCCGGCGAATCCGTCTTCGTGCACGGCGGCTCTGGCGGAGTCGGATCGTGTGTCGTGCAGATGGCCAAGGCAGTCGGGGCGAGAGTACTTGCAACCGCTGGAAGCGACGAGAAACGGGGATTGTGCCACCAGTTGGGCGCCGACCGAGTCGTCAATTACAAGACCGAAGACGTGGACAATGCGCTCCGGGAATTTGCTCCAGACGGACTCGATCTTTGGTGGGAGACCCTTCGTGAACCGGACATCGAGCGGATTGTCTCTCACATGGGACTGGGAGGGCGCATCATTCTCATGGCCGGCCGCGACGCGCGGTCCACGCTGCCTATTGGTCCGTTCTACACACGCGACTGTTCGATCCACGGCTTCGCGATGTTCAACGCACCACCGGAACAACAACGTGCTGCCGCGGACGATATCAATCGATGGATGAGCGAGGAGAAACTGCGGCCCGTGATTGGCCGTGTCATGCCCATGTCACAGACGGCCGCTGCGCATCGGCTTCAGGAAGACAACACGTTGCACGGCGCTGGCACCCTGGCTGGAAAGATCGTGCTGGAGCCTGACGCTGCCTAGACGCATTCGGCGTAACCGTAGCGCGTGTTTCGCTTTCGAAACCGCAGAAACACGCCGCCACGCACGCTACAGTTATTGACCGTCGCACAGGCAGTGACACCAGGGCGACCAACGGGAGCCTGGTATTCGTAGTGTTTTCGTGAGCCCACCAGCCTATTGCTTCGACGCCCTTGAATGAGTGCGACTTGCACCGGCGACATAGGTGGCTGCCGCTCATTTGAAGCGAGAATGCCCGGTATTCCGTTCCCACGATTCAGTATGCGGCATGCCGTCTGCAATGCGAGCGACGAACCGGTCTTCTTCACAACTGCCGGTGTGGGCGTTGGATCTTCCCATGGCGTTTCCTCGGACTGCTCAGACGTCCTATTTGACGCGTTGAAACATTAGGCCGGGGTCATTCGGCGGACTGCCGGCCATGATGAACTGGAACTGGTCGGGCCCGTCCGATTTGACCTGGGCAACCATTGTTCCCTGGTCTTCACTTTCCAGAGCAAGGGCGTTGCCGGCAGCGGTCAGATTCCCCGTCACGGTGATCGGCTGCTTTCCCTTCGGTGTGGCCTTCCATGTGAATTGACTGCCCTCGTTCACCGTCAGTTCGAAACGGTTGCCGTCGCGCTCAGCCGCCCAACTGCCGACCAAGTCGGTTGTTGGGCTGGCACCGGCCGCCGACGAGCCTTCCGGCTCGGTCGTCTTCATCGCCGCAGCCCCCACCCCCGCCTCCGGCGCAGGCGTCATCGCGTCGAGCATATACTTGGCCACTTGGTCGTTTGGTTTCAGAGCGACAACGCGCTCCAACTGCTCGACCGCAGCCTCCTCGTGTCCGGCGACAAGATAGTGGTAGGCCAACACGAAATGGGCCGCAGCGTCATCAGGTTTTCCTCGACAGGTTGCCTCAAGCGCCCGCAGTTGGGCTGTATACGCCTCGATATTGCCATAAAGCCCGCTCATCGTTGTCCAGTCCATGCCTGGGGCGACGGCAAGCACGTTGTTCAAGACGGCGGCAGCTCCCTCGTAGTTGCCTAATGCAAACATGCACAGGGCTCCGACTTCATGCATGATCGGATCATGCGGTGATTTCTGCAAAGCCTGCTCATCCAACCGCAGGGCCGTCTGATAATCGCCCTTCTTGAATGCTTCCAGGGCTTGGTCGAAATCGCGATAGGCTTCGGTCGTCTCCGGCGATTCTGTCGTGGGTTCGGCCGATGTATCGCCTCCGGGCGTCGCGTAGGTATTGACCACGATCGGCTGTGAATAGTCGTACATCGGCTCGGCCGATCCGACGTAGTACGGGTTGGAATAGGTGTATCCGTACGAATAGCCCCACCTCGGAAGCAGGGCGCTCAGGCCCCAGGCCGTTGCGCCTGCGATGACCGGTGCGTACCAGTAGTTCCGCCAGTTCCCGCTCCAACAACCGTGATACCAGCCGTGGTATCGCGGCGGAACATGATGATCGTACCATTGATCGGCCCAATGCCCGTGGCCCGGTCGGCCGCCATCATTCAGCCCCCAACCCGGGCGATTGATGTTGACGAACGTGTTATCGCCACCCGGACGACCGACGATCGTATTGCCGCCGCCTATGATCGGACGGTTCTCACCCGGCCGATGACCTCCGCCAATGATCGGCCGCTCACCAACACCGGGCCGCTCACCAGTGCCCGGTCGCTCGCCAATACCTGGTCGATCACCCATGCCCGGGCGGTTACCTGTTCCCGGCCGATTACCACCGCCTTCTGGCCGCTGGCCGATCGATGGCCGCTCACCGCCGGGCGCGGGACGATTGGCAATGTCGGGTCGCGAGATGGAAGGACGGCTCACATCGCCCAGACTGGGCCGGTTCTGGGGCGTCGACGGCAACGACGGCCTTTGTCCCACGGACGGACGTGTGACGGGGCGCCCGGCGGGAATGGATGGCTCAGCGACCCCCAGCGAAGGTCGCGGTGTGACGGCCGTGGCTGGTCGTGCGCTCGGTCGGCTCGCTTCAGATAACGATGGTCGCGAAGACGCGGCCGGTCGCGACGAAGGCCGAGACGCGGCTGGTTGCGGCCGCGATACGGGTCGGGCGGCACTTGGACCCATCGACGGCCGCGAAGCAGGTCGCCCACCACCGCCGCCACCACCACCACGTCCGCCACCACCTCTGCCTGCGGCCAGTGAAGGAACCGTCGCCGCGAACACCACGCCTGGAAGGATCGCTAGTGCCAACCGAAGAGCAATCTTGCATGTCATCAGACTCTACTCCTGATTTCGAATTCAACGGCATGTTCACCGGTGTTACTTCCCCGGTGCCGGTGGCCGCCGGACGATGGTTACCTCAAAATCGGGTTCTTCCACGTCACCGCGAATTCGATCAAATCCCTTCATGACGTAGCGATCATTGCTACGGGGCTCGAGAATGATGGTTGCCGACCCGGTGGCGCCGTCGGGCATCACGGCTCTGGACTTGATCACCCACCGGTTTTCAACCTGGGACCAGACTCCCTCACCGTAGCCCCCGTCCGAGTCGAACACCCACGACCTGACCTTTTTGACGAGCGGATCCCAGCCGATTCGTTGACTGCTTTTCAATTCCGGCTTGCCCTGCACCCTGGCGTCGAAATCCAAGAGAAGGTAGTTCTTGTCCTCCGACCATCGGCAGCCAATCTGAACGACCGAGTCGGATCCCTCATCCACCCACTCGCCCACGAGCCAGGAAAGAGGCTTCAGCCGTTCGTGCGGGGAAAGCAGATCGTCGTCGCTCACCTCGCGAGCCGACGCGATTCGCCACTTGCCGTCTTGCTTGATCATCACCAACGTGTAACGCATGCCGGCCGACGGCTGGTCACCTTTGCCCGATACCACGCGTCGGCCTTCCTCGATGGCCAGGGCCGACCCAACCATCCAAACCGAGTCGGGCGTCATGGTGGAAGTTACGCCGGGGAACTTCTCGAAGAACCTCGCGAACACGCTCTTGATGGCAGCAGCACCCTTGTGACCATTCCCCGCATCGTCGATTAGCTCGGCTCCATCAAAAAACAGAGCGGCAATGCCTTCCGCATTACCGGCATTGAATTGCCTGACGAGTTCTTGCGTAATCTGGCGCACCGCCTGCTCGTCCGTCGTTGGGGCGTCCTTCGGGGCCACCGCGGTAGTCTCCTGCCCCCTCACCGCAGCTACCCCCAAAATGGCGATTAGGGTCACCAGAGCTGGTATCCCGATGCGTGACATGCCGAACCCCTTTCTTGAAAGAGACCACCGTATCGTCGAGGGACACTTCCAGTGCCCCTGTTCGCGTCCAACGAATGCTGAGAACACCAGACCACGATGCTACTGTTAGTCGATCCCCGGGACAGAGCCCATGGGAGGCCACTCCTGCTGAAGAACAATAGGGTACGACCTACTCTAAAGTCAATCGCCGCAACCACAACGTCTAGACGGCCTTCCCCACTATGCGGGGGAATAACGTGTTGACCTGCACCGCGCGGCAGGCGAAACTAAACGTCTGAGCCGCGTCGGTTGTCGTGGTCGGCGATCAGTGGGTTCGAGCGGGAAGCGATCGCGGGGAATCATCTCAAGGTTTAACAGAGGGGTGATCAGTCATGGGAGATAAGACAGACCGTCGGTGTTTCTTGGCCAGGGGCGTGATCGGCGCGGCCGGAATTGGGGCGGCATGTGGCAGCGTTGAAGAGAACATCCTCAGGGCCGCAGTGCAGGATGGAACGGCCCAGCCGGGTTCCAACGCACCAGAGAAACCCAAGACGGACATCCCTCCGGGCAGCCTTCCTTGTGGCAAGATCGGCAAGGTGTCGGTTAGCCGCCTGTTGATCGGTGGCAATCTGATCGGTGGTTGGGCTCACAGCCGCGACCTGATGTACGCGTCACGGTTGTTCACCGAATACAACACGGAGGCGAAGGTCTTTGAAACCCTGGACTTGGCCCAGGCTTGCGGCATCAACACCATTCAGTTGGATCCGAAATGCTGGGGTGTCGTGAGCAAGTACAACCAGGCCCGAACGACAAAGATACAGTCCATGGTGTGTGTTTCACTGGTTCCAGACAAGGCCGCGATGCAGGAAGCGATCAAGCGGCAAGTCGACATGGGCGCATCACTGATCTACTCGCATGGCGGCGTGACCGATTCTCATATGATGAGCGGCGGTAAAATGGACGTCATCGCGCAAATGGTCGATCTGATCAAGGCAGAAGGCCTGCCCGCCGGCGTTGGAGGCCATTCGCTGAACATGCCCATCGCCTGCGAGAAGGAGAAGGTCAACCCCGACTTCTACGTGAAGACGTTCCACATCGACCGGTACTGGTCAGCCACGCCCGACGACCGGCGAAAGGAATACGACTGGATGCGCGGGAATGCCTCGGACCATGACGCCAATAACGACAGCATGTGGTGTAACAACCCCGAGGAAACCGCGGCCTTCATGGAGAAGGTCGGTAAGCCGTGGGTGGCCTTCAAGGTGATGGCGGCCGGAGCAATTTCGCCGCGGGTGGCGTTCCCATTCGCCTACCGCAACGGTGCCGATTTCGTCATTGCCGGAATGTTTGACTTTCAGGTCGAGGTCGACACGAAGCTCGCCATTGAAAGCCTCAAGAAGGTCGGCAATACCCGTAAACGGCCTTGGTGCGCGTAAGGACCAGGAACGACCTGAGTTCGTTCGCTAGCACCGGGCGTTCTTCAGTAACTTGAGCATCACACGTACGGGCTCGGCGATAGGGCCGAACGCGCTGATCGTTCGGCATCTGGCAATGTCACGGATCTTCATCCCGATTCGTCGCTTCCCCTTCATGCCGGCCCGTTGATGGTCGGCTCCGAGGACACCCTTCATGACCAGCGCCTTTCTAATCCTCACGCTCCTCGCCACCGCGGCAGATCCGGGCCAGGCCTGCTACGCAATGCAGTTGACCGTGACGTCGGAGTTGCCGGTGGGGCGAGTGCCCGTGGATCCGACGATCGACTTCGCCGCGGTTCTTCAAAAAGCCGGACTTCCAGGTGTGCTCGACCCGAACAGCATCGAGGTGATCGACCTAGCCACTGGCCGTCCGGTGCCGACGCTTCGCAGTGAGGATTTCGCCTATGGCGACGCGGGACGTGTCCAGTGGGTCATCGACAGCCCTGCCCGGAAGCGGTTCGAAATCCGCTTCCGCACGGCCGGGGACAGGCCGCCGCTTAGGCCGCAGCGCGACGTGCCACTCGTGGGCAATGGAGATCTCTTGCGCTACAACGCTGGTGAGCCTCGACCCATCGCCCTCTCGTACCCGGCGCGACTCGTCGATTTGACTGGCGACGGCAAACCAGACCTCGTTGGCTGCTGGAACTATGCCTATAAACCAGGCTGGCCCTGGGACGGGATCGTCTGTTACCCGCGGGTCGGCGACGCCGACAAGTTCGAGTTCGGTGACCTGGTTCGCCTCCGGCACGTTCCGCGGCCCGGCTCTACCGACTTTCAGCACTTCACCAACATCTACATGTATGCCGACGTCGCCGACCTCGACGGCGACAAACGGCCCGATCTGGTCTACTGTCCGGCCGGCAAGGACCAACTCTTTTTCTATCTCAACACGGGCAAGAGGGATGCAGGCGGTATGCCCATTTTCGCCGACGCGGGAAGTGTACCCCGGCAGGTCGGCGCGTGGGAGCCGCTGCGGGCCGTCGATCTGGACGGGGATGGTCGGCTGGACTTCGTCGTGGGCAACGCATGGCTGCGAAACACGAAGGGCTGGCCGATCGAGCTTGCCCCAGTCGTGACGCTCGATGCCGGCCGCAATCCCTGCTTCCACGATGTCGACGGCGACGGCCACCTCGATGCCGTGTGTCTGGCCGATGGTCCAACGGAAGAACCGCGAGCGTACCGCGTCGCATGGCGGAAGAACCTGGGCGGCAGCCCTCCGCAGTTTGGCCCGGAGGAACTGCTCAAGGACATTGACCAGTTCTGGTGCTCGGCCGTGAGTTCCGTGACCGATGGGTCGCGGCGAGGGCTGTTGGTCCAGCACGACGTGTTCCGAAAGGTGAGCTTTTTCGAGCAGCACGCGACAGCCGAAGGCAAGCCGCGCTTCGCGCGGGCACGCCCGGCCGTGTCGGAGTCCGCCGTCGTGGCCCTCTCCGACCAGTGTTGGCCGTGTGTCTGCGACTGGGATGGCGACGGCGACTCGGACCTGTTGGTCGGCGGCGGTTACGGTTGGCCGATGATCCTCACAAACGCAGGGTCCAAGTCCAGGATGGCGTTGGCCGAGCCGCAGTGGATCCCGTCGGAACGTCAGCCCATCCGGCTGCTGCGCGACAAAATTCTGACAGGTCATTACTGGCACAACATGGGCTACCCTTACCCCGTCCTCGTCGACTGGGATGTCGACGGGCTGCCCGATATCGTCGTGCCCAACGAGACGAACCGCATCTTCTGGTACAAGAACGAAGGCACGCGGCAATCGCCCGCGTTTGGCCCTCAGCTTCAAATCCTCTGCGACGGGTATCCCGATACGGCCGAGAATCGCGCAATTTCGTCGCAGCGGGTGACCGACAAGAATCCCTATCCACTCGAGCCGGATCGCCCCTTCTTCTGGCGAACCGGGGTCGCGATCGCCGATTTCACCGGGGATGGCCTCCCAGACCTGATCACTCACGACGGCGCCACTCGCAAAGCCACGCTCTTCGTCCGATACCGGAACCCGGACGGCAGCTTGCGACTGAAGAAGGCCCATTCACTCGTGCTACCTAACGGAAAGCCTCTCGACGATAGCGCCGTCGGACGCGCGGAACACTGGACCGAGTCCTTTCGTACCGCCGACTGGGACCGCGACGGATTGGCGGACCTGATCTACAGTTGTTCCGGCGGGTCGAGCCAGGCAACGATCTACTTGCTGAAGAACGTCGGCTCACCAACGGAGCCGCGGTTTGACATGCCCCGTGAGTTGCGGTGTTTCGGCCAGTCGATCAAGGTCACTGCCCACGGTCCGCATCCCTGGATCGGCGATGTGGATGGTGACGGACTGCCCGACGTGCTGACCTGTGTCGAATGGAGCGTCTATCCGTTCTTCAGCCACAATGCACTGGAGATGTTGGAGCGGCCGAAGGTTGAACTGTCAGAAGTCCGTGAAGTGAAACCCTGAGCGGCTGCCGCACCCGATCTCTCAGGATGGTCGACGTTCGGCAACAAGTTGTATCGCGGAAAGCAAGTACTTTCGGCTGGCTTCGATGAGATGTTGGCCTTCGTCAGCGGAGCCCTCACCCTCGGTTTCCAGGGAGAGTACTCCCGGATAGCGATGTTGCTCCAAGACTCGCAGGCAGCCGGCGATATTGACTTGGCCTTCTCCCAGGGCGACGCAATTGGCACCGGACACGTCTTTGACATGGACGTGGACGACACGATCGACGACCGCCCGAAGCGTGGCCACCTCGTCCTGTCGCTGGCCGAAGAGTTTCCAGGAGTAAGCACCGGCGGCCGTCTCCACGTATGTTGCTCGGTGCACGTTGGCCGTGTCGTAGTTGATCGCCAGCCACTTCGATTTGGACAACGCCATGATCTTCCGCAACCCGTCGGCCGTCAGTGAGAAAGTCCCGTGGGGTTCGATGGCAAGATGCACTTGGCAGCTGGCGGCGACTTCCAAGATCTGGGCGAGCCGATCGCGGAGCAGTTTCATCGCGTCGTCATCCGACATGCCCTTGGGTCGAGCTCCGTCGCCCGCATTGACGACGGGAATTCCGGCCTCTCCTGCCCAGCGAATCGTCCGCGTGATGCCCTCGACACTTTCGGGATCTGCCATGATCGCTCCATGCGACGACCAGAGGGCTGAAACGCCACGAAACCCGAATTCCTCCGCCAGTTTTCGGAATGCCTGGGGATCGTCTTTCAAGGGGGCCACGTGAGGGCACCATGGGGCCGTTGCCTGCGGCTCAACATACTCATATCCGGCTCGGCGGATGCGCTCCATGGCCTCTCTCAGCGGCAGCTTTCGGAAGACAACCGTTCCACACCCGATCCGCGGGGCCCATTTTGCCGCCGTACTGGAGTCGGCTTGCGCCGGTCTGTGGCCGAGTGCCGTCGCGCCGGCTGCGAACGCCATGGCTCCAGCCAGCACACTCCGTCGCGTGACTTTCGTGGTCAGTTGTGTACGCATCAGGTGTCTCTCCTATGGATCGAACGTCAAAACACGCGGCTCACGCCCGGGATCGGTACAGGGTAGTTGCCGTCGGCGCCGGCCACGACGGGCAGCTCCATGTCAAAGCTGCATTTCTCGGGGGCCAAACGTACCGGCGATTGCAGGGCCGTGTTCCAGTCGAGAAACTGGCCCGAGTAGCTCGCCATGCGCCCCATGATGGCCGTCATCGTGCTCGCAGCGGCACGGTCGACCTCGTTGTGCGGTCGATCGTGGCGAATGGCGTCCATCAGCACGTCATGCTCGACTTGGTACGGATTGGGAATCTTGTCGCGAAATCGCCATGGATCGGCCCCCCGGATCACGCCACGATCGATATCCGCACTACCGATCGCGCCGTGTGCATGCGCCCCAGACGTATTCCAACAGCCGTTGACCTGTCGCGTCTGCGCTATCATCTTCGTTCCGTCGGCAAACGTGAATTCGACGGCATGGTGATCGTAGGTGTCGCCCTGCTGCGCCTGGCTCCATGTCAATCGGCCGCCTTGGCCCTGCGCGCTAACGGGGTGAGTGTCTTTCACCCAGCAGCATATGTCGATGAAATGGAGCAACGCATCCACGAAATAGTCGCCGCTGAGCCAAAGAAAATGGTAAGGATTGCGTAACTGGTAATACATTTCCGCCATTTCCGCCGGGCGAGGCGCGGTGTCTCGCATCGTGCCCATGTTCCAGTAACAGCGCAGCAGCGAAATCGTGCCGATGGCGCCCTCGTGAAGTCGCCGAACCGTCTCCTGCAAGCGTCGATTGTGGCGGAACATGAAACCAACGGCTACCTTCAGGTTCTTCCGCTTGGCCTCTTCGTTGGCCTTGAGCACTTGGCGAATGCCGGGTGCGTCGACCGCTATGGGTTTCTCCATGAACACGTGCTTGCCCCGTTCGACGGCCAACTCGTAATGACAAGGACGGAACTGCGGTGGCGTCGCCAGAATCACCACGTCCGGGCCACTGTCGATCGCTTTCCGAAAAGCGTCGAACCCGACGAAACGGCGTTCGGGAGGGACGTCGATCTGCGAAGCGAATCCTTGATACGCCTCCCGGTCGTAGCCGGCCGTCTCGCCCTTGGTCAGGTTCGCCAGGCTCGACGAAAGCCGGTCCTCAAACAGATCCGCCATGGCCCAGAGCTTCATCGGACCGCATGTGCGGAGCGCTTGCGAGACAGCCCCGGTGCCCCGGGACCCACAGCCCACCAACGCGATCTTCAGTGTTTCACCCTCTTCGCGTCCGGTCATCATCACCGTTCCCCTCCGCACGATCCACGAATGACAAGTGTCGTCGGCAGAACGACCTGCTGCCAGAGGTTGACAGCCGGCTCGCGGAGCGATTCCGCTTCAATCTGCCGCATCAGTATCTCCACAGCCGTCCTTCCCGTCTCAGAAGCCGGTTGAGCCACCGTGCTAAGATCGAGGTCGGCCGCATATCGCACGTCATCGAAACCGACCAAGGCAATATCGTCAGGAATACTCAGACCCGCCTCGGCAATGGCCCGCATCGCACCCATGGCCAAGCGATCGCTCACTGCAAAGACGGCCGTGGGTCGTGGCGCGACCTCCAGTAGCTTCTTCATTTCCCGATAGCCGCCGGTTACCGGTTCAATGCCGTCAAGCTTGTCGCGGCCCTCATCGAGGATGCCGCGTACCAGTGCTTCATCGTAGGCAATCCCGTGCCGTCCGATCGCCGTGCGGTATCCGGCCAACCGGTCCTCGATCGCGGTGCATTCGACCCAGCCAATACACCCGATCCGTCGATGTCCCAGACGAATCAGGTGCTCGACCGCCTCGGTCGCTCCCGCTTGGTTGTCGGCCACGACATAGTGTGTCTGAATGTCGCGGAAGTAGCGATTGACCATCACAAACGGGAATCGGCGTCGCTTCAACTCAAACACCTCTTCTGCGTTGGCTCTTCCCCAGTTAGGAAAGATGATGGCGCCGTCCTCGCCGCGTTGGCCTAAGTCGCGAATGTGCTGGCTCTCTCTGGCCACATCGCGATCCGAGCTGAATATCGAGACGCAATAGCCGATCTGGCCCGCCACACCGGCCACACCCCGGTAGATCTCAGAAATGAAGATGTCCTCGATATCAGGGACAATGAGAGCCAGCGTCTTGGTACGTGTCCGACAAACTCTGTGGTGGTCGCCGCGGAGTGAAACGAACGTGCCTTTCCTCCGGATCCGCACGATCAGCCCCTCGTTGGCCAAATTCCGCAGGGCGTGCTTGATTGTGACCGAGCTAACCCCGTATTGGCTGCCCAGATCGCGCTCCATCGGAAGTCGGCATCCTGGCGGCAGCACTCCGCTGTCGATCTTCTTCCTCAGGTCTTCCTGCACCTGAAGGTACAGCGGCAGCGGGTCCTTCGTGTCAACCGGTACCACGGGCAGCTCCGAGGGTCTTGCAATTGGTGACGTGTTGGACGAACAATAACATGAATAAGATGTAAATATATTTTAATTGGATCTTTATACAATGGAAATCAGCGCATTTTCGACATGGTCGGATATTCCTGCACGCGGAGAGCCACGAGTGGACCACGAGCAAGAGAGTTGCCTCTGCCTGCCATAAAGCATTCTTCAGTAACGACTTAGAAGCCAGATCGCGACTCAAGAGACGGATCGTCAGTCGCTCCCCGGCGCCGGCGACGTCGGCGCGACATCCGAGGCAGATGCCCCTGTCCGGTGGCCAAGGCTCTATTGTCCCAGTTCCTGCACCAACTCTGTCGCGCCGTACACCTTCTTCAGTGCTTCCACGATTGCCCGTGCATCGACAGAGATTGCCCGGCCGTGAACGTCGTCGTAAACGAACCTCCAAACCGGGCTGTAACGGTTGCCGTCGAAGATCAATCCCACCAGCTCTCCGCGGCGATTCACAACCGGGCTGCCGGAATTGCCGCCGATGATGTCGTTGGTGGAGACGAAGTCCAAGGGGGTCTTCATGTTGAGGTCGCCCTGATGCTCCATCCAGCTTCTGGGAAGCTTGAATGGCGGTTGGGCGTCATGCTTCGCTTGATGCGCGTAGGCGCCGGCGATCACGGTCCACGGCGGCAACGGCTGGCCGCCTTGGTGATAGCCTCGCACCGTGCCAAAAGACAGCCTCAGTGTGAATGTGGCATCCGGATACAGGTTCGTGCCCGCCAGGGCGAATCGTGCATTGGCGATCTTCCCATATGCTTCGCGGAGTGGCTCATCCACGCAATTCTCAAGTTGCTCGCGGATGGCGCGAGCCGCTGGATCGACAAGGCGGGCCACCTCGATCATGGGATCGTCGGACTGCTCCATCGCCAGTAAGCCGCCCTCGGCCAACTGCCGGCGATACTCCGCGCGGTCCAGTTTCGTGCCGGCGACCAGTTCTTCAGCACGCTCCTGAGGTGATCGGCCTGCCAGGATCCTCTGCACCAGAGGATCGTCGGCACCTTCCATCTCGACAAGCATCGATAACGAGTCGACCAGCCGGGCTGTCTCCAGGTCCTTATAGATCGGGGCGGTCGAAAACAACGACTGCTTCAGCGAAGGAAGGTTGGATTCGCGGTATTCCCGCAGCCGCTGGGCGTTCTGCTTCTGCGATTCCTCGGCCAACCGAAGCAGGGCGCGGGCGTCGAAAAACAAATTCGTGTTCAACGCGGCCGCCCCTTCCAGCAAGTGGTAACGCACGTAAAGCGAGGCTAACCGCTTCACGGCCTCTGCCACCTCGTCCCAGGCGCCGCCGTCGGCACTGGCAAGCTTTGGATCCTTGGCGACGGCAGCTCTCAGCGATGTTTCTTCCTCGACCTTCTTGTGGAAAATGGCCGGATCTTGCAGGCCGGCAAGCGTTTCCAGGCTGACTTTCCGGCGATTGCGGCACCCGAACAAGAGCCGCTGCGCACGCCGCGCGTTCTCCGCGCTCTGTTGGCTGTACGTGGCCAGCATGATCTCTCGCCGGCGAATCTCGTTCAGTTGCATCGGAAGCAGCGTATCGCGAACAAAGGTCAGGTTGGCCACTGTGTCCAGTCGGCTCGTCGCGCCGGGGTTGCCCACCACGACCACCAACTCCGCGTCACTCACGCCTGCCGCACTCCAGGTCAAGTAATGTTCGATCTTTGCGGGCTCGCCGTTCTCATATACCCGGAAGAAACAGACGTCCAGATCGTAGCGAGGGTACTCGAAATTGTCGGGATCGCCCCCGAAGAAGGCGATGTCCTGCTCCGGGATGAACACCAGCCGCACTTCCGTGTACCGCTTGTAACGGTAGAGGTGGTAGAGCCCACCGTGGTACAGAGTCACCACATCGCTCCGCAGGCCGGTCTTGGCGAGCGATTCCTGTTCGATCTCGTTCATCGCCGCCCGGCGGGCCTGGGCGGCCTCCTCGAAATCCATGCCAGGTCTGACGGCCGCATTGACCCTCGGCGTAACATCCTCGATGCTCACCAGCACGTTCAATTCCAGGTCGTGGCAAGGAAGTTCCTCCTGGTGGGTCCTCGCCAGGAATCCGTTCTGCACATAGTCGTGTTCCGCCGTGCTCATCTTCTGGGCCGCCCCGGCACCCACATGCTGATTGGTCAGTACCAGGCCGTCGGCCGAAACAAACGAGCCCGAGCCGCCGCCGTTGAAGCGGATCGCCGAACGCTGTAAGTGCACTAGCCAGGCATCGTCGGGATCGAACGCGTACTTCTGCTTCAGAAGCCGGCGCGGCGGGTCGTTGGGGAGCCACATTCCCTCGTCGGCACGACCAGCCGTGATCGAAGCGATCAGGACCGCCACGGCCAGCAAAGCTGTTCGTATCGGACAACAGTGTGCGTGAGTCATATCGGCCCTTTCTGGATCGATGGGCTATGACCCATCGGGTGATTTCCGAGCCGCGCCCATAACTGCCACAGCAACGATGCCAATGACAATAGCCGCCAAAACCAAAGCAGCGATAATGCCTTTGGCGGGTCCCGAAATCTCAACAGTCGGCAGCGGGATCTTGGCAATGATCACTATCGCCAGAACGATTCCCATGATCGCCTCGCCGGCAATCAGGCCCGATCCCGCCAGCACACCGCGATGGAAGGCCCCTTCGGCGCGTCCAGGGCCGGCCGTTCGCCGAGTCAAGGCCGCGGCTAGTCCGCCCAAGAAAATGGCCGTCGACAGGGACCACGGCAAATAGATGCCCACTGCGACTGGCATCACGTATGTTCGGAAACGGCACCCTCGGCGACGAAGCACTTCATCCAGGACGATCAGCACCGCGCCCACGACAATCCCGGACCAGACCATGCCCCACGGCATGCTGCCCTTGGCGCCGAAAAGAGTCTCGGTGATTCTCGCAAAGAGGTTCGCCTGAGGCGCCTGCAGAAACTTGACGCCCGGTTTCACCTCGATTCCGATGCCGTAACTGTGGTGCAGCACCCACAGCGTCGGCGCGATCACGACCGACGAGGTGACCACGCCGATCACCTGTGCCCATTGCTGCTTGTAGGGACTGGCGCCAACAAGGAAACCGGTCTTCAAGTCCTGGCTGGTGTCGCCGGCAGTGCACGTGGCGCAACAGACCACGCCCGCCACGCCCAACGTCGCGATGATGCCGGCATGGCCGGTCATTCCAAATGCCAGCAACAACAGGGAGGCAAACAGCAGCGCGCTAATCGTCATGCCCGACACAGGGCTGTTCGAACTGCCCACCAGCCCGACGATATAGCTGGCCACTGCAACGAAGAAGAAACTCGCCACAAGCATGGTCACGGCCGCAACGAGGCCGAATTTCAAACTGCCGATCAACATGATGTACAGAACCGACACGAGAATCGCGGTGAGCAGCAGCATTACCGCGATAGCTGGCAATGCCATGTCACGATCGGTGCGCTCGCGGCAGTCCCCGTGCCGACCACTACGGTAACCGGCCAGCGCCCCTTCAATCCCTCGGACAATTCCCCGGCGGACCCCGATAATCGACCAGATGCCGCCCACGACCATGGCGCCAACGCCGAGAAAGCGAATCTCGGAATGCCAGGTCTCATTCATGATCTCGATGACAGTCCCCGCCGAGTCGGGATAGCCATGGAGCTGGTAGTACAATGGTATGCCAGCCAACCAACTGATCGCGCCGCCAAGAAAGACCAAGGCCGACACGTTGAAACCGACAATGTATCCAACCGCGATCAGAGCAGGCGAAACATTCGAGCCAACATAGAAAGCCGATTTGCCGACGCGGATTGCCCACTCCAAGCTCTCAAAGAACAGGTGCATCCCTGTTCCCAGCAACTTCAGTATCGCGCCGACAGCTAAGGCCCCGAAGACCAGCGCGACCCCGCTGCCGCCGCTCTCGCCCGTACGGAGAACCTCGGCGCACGCCGTTCCTTCCGGGTACGCAAGCTCCTCCTCTTCGACAATCAACGCCCGTCGCAGAGGGATCATGAAGAGCACGCCCAACATGCCGCCAAATACGGCAATGCCGGTAATCGGCCAGAAGCGGTACTCGTCCCACGCGCCGGTGATCACCAGTGCTGGCACCGTGAAGATGACACCTGCCGCCAGGCTCTCGCCGGCCGAGGCAATCGTCTGCACGATGTTGTTTTCAAGAATAGTACCCCTCCGAAGCAATCCTCGCAGAATGCCCATGGAGATCACAGCCGCAGGGATGGACGCCGAAACGGTCATGCCTGCATACAGGCCAAGATAGGCATTCGCCGCTGTCATCAGAAGCCCGAGCAGGCAACCCAGGAGAACGGCACGAACAGTTAGTTCCGACACCACTGAGGTGGGGCCATCTTTGCGCGTGGCGGCATCCCTGGCCATGGCAACATGCCTCGTCGAGTGTGGGCTTCCCTAACGGTACGAACAGCATCCACGGCGTCTTGCTCAGTACCTGTACCAGGGACAAGGCATTCAAGATACGGGGAGACCCCGCAGAATAAAAGGTGGGAGGACGAACCCTAACGCAACCGGAAGGTTCCCGGCAACCGGTGTCTCGGGCCGTCCTCCCCCATTAATCAGAACGCGTGGCGGGCAACATATCGAGCCACGAATGTGTTCATACCGCCCTATAGTTCTATGGAGAATTGTCCATTTGGACAAGCCCTGGAAACGTGCAAATCGTTCGCTGCGGCAATTTGTCGCAATAAGCAGCCAGACACCAGGAACTTCGGTCAATGGCCAGTATGTGAAGTGGTTCCTACCATGCGATGGGGGGCAAGGAAGACACTTGGCACAGAATGAAAACGTTCAAGACGGCCGAACGCATCCCTCTATAGTATAGATCGTACCCGGCCTACATGTTCGGTCGCACTTTCCATATTCGGATTCATGCTTCACCCATTCATGGGGTTAATTGCACGACCCTCCGCAGCGGACCAGTCGTCCCCCGGATTCGTTCGCGATCATCCTGGCGTTGCGCAACGCACTTTGGATGATGCCCGTCGGGGGTTGGTTCCAGCATCTGTGGGACCGGGCCCCGTCGCGCCAGATCGGTGCTGGAAGGCAGGCACAGGGGTCTCAGCACAGACTGGGGTACATCCAACTCGTTCACCCTCCTGCAACGTTTTCGGACGTGTGTGCCAACGGCCAAACGAGATCCCCGCCATTGGTTTCAAACGTGTTCGGTAGATATGTTCTACAGATCCCCCAGCATGTTCCGGATCATCGTGGGCAACTACTTGACCGCAGGAAGACCAGATCGCCTGGTTTGTCGCCGAGGCTTGCGTTCAGGGCAGCTTGGGCGCGCCAGTTTCACGATTCTTGGGTGCTAAGAACTAGTTCTGCCCCACCTGCAGAAGGACGCTGGAAGGTCTTACGTCCTTTTCCTGCAGGAGAATTTGACAGATGGCTCCTACGAGGGGAGGATAGAAGTCTGGCAGGTCTGTTGGCCCGTCGACGGCCGGAAGCCGACGGGAACTCTTTGGCACGCCCAAGCGTCCTAGATGTCGAGCCCCCAGTGAGAGACGACGCCCAACTCATTGAGAGCACCTTGGCCGGAGAGACTTCGGCGTTCGGGCACCTGGTTTGCAAGTATCAGGACCGCCTGTACAACACCGTCCTTCACGTGGTCGGTAGTGCCGAAGACGGCCGGGATGTCGTTCAAGAGGCTTTTGTGCAAGCGTTCCTCAAGCTGGAGTCGTTCCAGAGAAGCAGCGCGTTTTACACTTGGCTGTATCGGATCGCGTTTAACGTAGCCACTAGCTATTGCCGCCGTCGCCGACCGGTGGTGTCTGTGGAGTACACTCGCGAAACCACTGGCCAGGAACCTATAGACTGCCAACCCGGACCCCATTACAGCCTAGAACTGGCCGAACGCCGTCGACAAGTCCAGGACGCTATTGCCTCGTTGCCGGAAGAGTACCGGGCAGTGGTCGTATTGCGAGAAATTGACGGTTGCTGCTACGAAACTATCGCGGAGATTCTTGAGCTCCCCATAGGAACTGTTCGGAGCCGACTGCACCGTGCCCGGCTCCAACTTCGGGAACAACTTCGTCCGGTCTTCATCGATGAACCACGCTGCAGAAAATGAGTTGTTCAGTGCCTACCTCGACGGCGAACTGACCGCCGACGAGGAAGCGCAGGTGGAACAGTTGCTTGCCGCGAGCCCGGCAGCCCGGCAACTCATGGAAGAATTCCGTGCCCTGAGTTGTGCGTTGCAATCGCTTCCCTCGGAGAAACTCTCTGAGGACTTGAGTTCTCACGTCTTGCGCGAGGTTGAGCAGCGTTCGCTATCTGAGGCCCCGCTGCCGCAGACTCGATCAACTCGCATGGCGGCACACGGACTCGACTGGTCGACACTGATATCGCGTCTCTTCCGCCCTCGCGTCGTCGCCTGGTCAGCCTTGGCTGTCGCGGTTGCCTTGATGTTCACAATTCATGATTTCGGTCGGCGTGATGTCGCCACGGCGCCAGTAGACAAGGTTGGCACGGTTGCATCCGCACCGCATGTCCTCCATGAGGTACCAACGGTGGATCCCGCTCGTACCGACGCCAAGCTGGCCGCTCCGTCCCGAACGGCTCTCCAGCCCGCGCAACCCGTAGCGGTGGCGATTGACACGTCGGCCTCGATCAAGCCAAAGCCGCGCGACTCTATGGTGACCAGCCATGAGAACGAGAACAGGGATGACCGGCCCGAGCCAGAAGCTGTGCTGCCCATCGTTGCGTCGAGTCCCTCTTCCGCAGGCGAACGAGGAGAGCCAGCGCCGGCACTCGCCGGGAAAACAACTCCCCCTTCCCAGTCACCGGCAGTTGTCCGGTGCGATGTCCATGCCGACGTTCTGAAGCAGGGCCTTCTTGATACGTTTCTGGCCGATCAGAACATCGCCAGGCAACCAGCTCTCCAAGCCGACGTAGGCCATGACACGCCCACGATCGTCGGTTCCGGCACGACGGTGCAAATCCGGTTGAAAGCCTCCAGTGCCCAGCTTTCGGCCCTCCTGGCCCAGATGAAGGCTCACCCTGAGGCCTTTTCCTCGATCGCCGTGCAGGCATCGCCGCCGCTGGCCGAATCCAAAGCCCCGAGCGAGCCTTCTGGGGTAGCTGCAAGCGTGCGAGTCCAGTGGGACGTCTCCCAGCGACCGACCATGGCGACCCCGAAATCGCGAGTACTCTTCGATCGAGATGTACCGCCACCGACGAACCCAGGACCTCATTCCGGCGACAGAGTGTCTGTCGCAGACGCCGATTCGCACCCTGTCGTTCTTGTTCTTCACATCCTGGATTCCGAAAACCCTCCATCGCCCGTAGAATCAGAGCCGGCCAAGCATTGATTAGCGTGGCCCTGGCGGGGGGTATCGCGATCGCGTTCGTCGGGCCTGAGCTTTGTCGACGCGTCTAGGCGCGGCAACACCTAGGGGACGATGGAGGGCTGCCATGCACACGGTGATCTTAGCGGGGGGCAAGGGCACTAGACTTCGCCCATTTACCACGCGTATTCCTAAGCCAGTCGTGCCGATCGGCGACATGGCGATTATGGAAGTGGTTCTCCGCCAGTTGGTTGCGGCAGGGTGTGATCGGGTCACCGTCGCCGTGAACCATCTTGCCCAACTGATTATGGCTTACTTTGGCGACGGCGCCAGGTGGGGCCTGAAGATCGACTACTCATTTGAAGATGCTCCGTTGGGCACGATCGGCCCGCTCCGCCTCATTCAAGATCTTCCCGACACCTTCCTCGTCACCAACGGTGACATTCTCACAGACCTCGATTTCGGCGCGTTCTACCGTGCTCATCTGGAGAGCAAGGCGACTGCCACCATTGCAACCTACCAGCGAAGCGTGAAGATCGACTTCGGCGTGCTCAAGTATCGCGACGATCACCGCATTGTAGAGTTCTTTGAGAAGCCGACCGAACATTTCTGCGTAAGCATGGGCGTGTATGCCTTCTCGCGGCGCATTCTGGAATTAGTCCCGGACGATCAGCCGTTCGGATTCGACAACCTGATGCTTCAAATGATCGAAAGCGGGGTTGATGTGCGAGCGTATCCGTTCCGAGGGTATTGGCTGGACATCGGCCGGCCGGACGACTACGACCGCGCCAACGAGGAATTTGACAGCGTTCGCGACCGACTCCTGCCACCGCCGAAGACTTAGAACGCATTCGGCGTAACCGTAGCGTGTATTTCGCTTTCGGAACCGCAGAAACACGCCGCTGCGAACGCTATAGTCGAGTGCGACACGCACTAGCAACGCCCATGAACGATTCCGAACGACGACTACTGGTCACCGGTGCCACAGGCTACCTCGGCACGTGGACACTACGGCATTGGCAAGCGAATCATCCCGATGTGACTGTCTGGGCGGCCAGCGATCGCCCACGACCATCACATGTCTCCGCTCAGCACTACTGTCAGGTCAATCTATGCGATTTGGAGGCAACTCAGGAGTTGATCGCTCAGAGTCGCCCCACGCATGTGATTCACTTGGCCGGTTTGCTCCGCAACGCGTCGCTGTCCGACTATCTGGCCGTGAATGTTGTTGGCACAGACCATCTGTACCGAGCGCTGGCCGACGCCCGACTGCGCCCTGATCCGCGAATCGTGCAGGCCGGTTCCGCGGCCGTTTACGGGCTGGTGCGTGATGATGAGCTTCCCATCGGCGAGGGGCAGCCGTTCCGGCCCGTAAGCGACTATGCATTGAGCAAGGCCTGCCAGGATCAACTTGCCGCCGCGTTCGCATATGGGGATCGCCTTCCCATCATTCGCGCCCGCCTGTTCAATCTGCTCGGTCCGGGCCAGCCGGAAGACCTGGTGCCCATGGCGTTCATCGGCCAATTGAAACGCTGTGCGGCCGGTCTGTCCGACCGTCTCGATGTGGGAAATACGGACCCGCGTCGCGATTTCGTCGATGTCCGCGACGTCGTTGAGGCGATGGATCTCCTCTTGGAAGGGGGGCAGCCGGGTGAAGCTTACAATGTGGGCTGCGGACGAGACGTATCGATTCGGGAGGTGATCGAAGAGCTCCTTGCCATCGCCGATATCGACGTGCCAATCGTCGGAAGCGCGGACCGCCGGCGGTCTGTGGAGGTGGCACGCGTCTGCGCCGATGTGTCCAAGATTGCCGCCGCGGTGGGCTGGAAACCGAGAATAACTCTGCGACGGTCGTTGGAGGAAATGTGGCAGAACGTTTGCCGCGGTGACATGCCCGGTTCGACCTAATATGAAACGGCTTCATGGTCCCAACTCGTCAAGTACCGGCCCGTCCGCGCGCCGGGTCCTGGCCCTCTGCGGCGATACGCAAGTGGGACTCTCGGTGCTACGCAGCCTGGCGAATCACGGCCTGACCGTCTTCGCCGTCTGCAATTCGGCTGCCGGTCAGGCCGCCCATAGCCGGTATTGCGCCGGTGCGTGGACCTTGGATCGCGGGCCGCAAGCTAAGCCTGCTGCTGAGCAAGTCGAGGAATTGGCCAGGGAACTGAATGTCGGTTCGATCATGCCGATTGCAGAAGGCCACCATCTCGCCTTGATCCAACGTCGCGAGCAACTCGAACCGCACGTTCATCTGTTCTCGCCCGCCGCCGGCGCGTTTGAAAAGGCTACCGACAAAGACTCCCTCCACCGACAGTGCCTCGATCTTGGCATCCCCGTAGCCAAGGGAACGACACTCGACGTGCTGATGCGTTCGGGTGCAGACACGCTGCGGTATCCATTGGTACTGCGGACCCGCCGTCAGATGGGCCCCGTGGGCACCGAGCTTGCTCCCTGGAAAGCGGCCTACGCCTGCAACCAGCTTGAACTTGATGCACTATACCAAGACGTTGCAGACTACGCCGACAACGTGCTTGTGCAAGAGTACCATCCCGGCGTTGAGGCTCACATACAGATCCTCATGCACCGGGGCGAAGCCTTCATGACCGGCGGGTACGTCGGCGAGGACCACATGCCGCTCGCAGGCGGTGTCACCGTGCGGCGCGTGACCTGCCGTCACGAGGCGATGCGGTCCGACGCAGTCAACATACTCCAGGCCATTGGCTGGGAGGGGATCGCTGCTGTGCAGTTTCATTACGATCCCGCAACCGATCGGTACATCCTCCTGGAAATCAACCCTCGCTTCTGTGGCGGCTTGCCAACGGTGATCATGGCTGGCTTCGACGCTCCCCGTCTCTTGTGGCAGAGCCATTTCGAGCCGGAGGCGATGCGCAAGACGCCCTACCGGCTGGGACTTCGCACGCGGATTCTCGGCGGTCACGCCAATTGGTTACTGGCCATGCTGCGGCGCGATCCCATGCCGCCCGATCAACAACACTTGGGCCGGCTCCACGCGATCGCCCGATTCGCCTGGCACTGCGGCCCGTGGACCAAAGACGATTGCTTCTCGTGGAGCGATCCCAAACCCTACTTCGTCGACCTCAAACAGATGATTCGCAAACGGCTGTTGCGCAGGGACGCAGAGCCGTTGTCTGAAGATCTCTCCCTCGGCACACGATCCGGTGAGATGACTTCTGCAACGACCCCCGGAGAATCCACACACGCTTCTCCGCCCCACCCCGAGCCACCGATCCCATGAAGCGCGGTGTCTTTCTCACTTTCGATGTCGAATGCAGCATGGGCGGAGCCTGGCAAGACTCAGGCCTTCGGCCGGTTCCACCGTCGCGGGCGATCTGGGGTGAGTACGACGGGCAACAACTTGGCCTGCCGCTGATCGTCCAGATTCTCCAGGAACGCGGGCTCGTGGCGACCTTCTTCGTCGAAGCCTTCACCGACGAGCAAGGTTATCCTGGTGCGATGCATCGCGTGTGCGAATTCCTCTTGGACCATGGCCAGGATGTCCAACTGCACGTCCATCCCAACCACAAACACTATGGTTTGGCTCACCAAGGTAAACCGCATCCGCGCACCGATGCCATGTCCGAGTTGGATGCCACCGACCAGCGAGCCCTATTGGAGGAAGGAATCGACCGCCTCAAGCAATGGACCGGCAGACGACCCGTGGCATTTCGAGCAGGCAATCTGGCGGCTTCGGAAGAAACGCTCCAACAACTGGCGGCGACTGGAATTCTCCTCGATAGCAGTTATAGCTTCCCCTATGCGGGCCAACGGTGCTGCTTCGCCTCGGAGCAGCCCTACAACGGCTCGAAGTGGTACGGCCCCGTGCTCGAAATGGCGTTGTCGGGCTTCCGTCAGGCTCGGCTGCCAGGTGTGCACGCGGCAAAGCCCTTGGACCTGGTGGGAATCAGCTTCGAAGAATGCCGCGATGCCGTCGATGCGACCTGCGCTGCCGGCGCCGACTCCGTCGTCATTCTGCACAGCTTCAGCCTCTTCAAGGTCCGCAACATTCAGTACGACGGCGGGCGGCTCAACCGGGTAGTGACCCGCCGTTTTCGCCGTTTTTGCGACTGGTTGCAGGCACGAGCCGACCGGCCGGCCCATTCGTTCTCCAGCCTGGCGGAGGCCGTGCTCGCGGGGACCTATCAGGCGAGCGAAGTCTTCCCCTGCAAGCTCGTCCATCCTAGGGCCGTCGTCCGAAAGGCCGTGCAGGCCGTCAACCGCCTCTACTGGACCTAGGAGTCGATCGTCATGCTTCCGCTGCTGGCCAGAACCGCCTTTCGCATCCAGGAACGAATGCTCGGCCGCAGTACATTCGCAATCCTCAACGAGCTGGAACAAAGCCAGTACTGGCCGCGAGAACGCCTCGAACGGTTGCAGCTCCAGAGGCTACAAGATATTGTCGCCCAGGCGTATGCCCACACGCCGTACTGGCGGTCGCTCATCGATGCAGCAGGTTTCTCGCCGATCGACATTCGCTCCCTGGCGGACCTGCAGCGGTTTCCCTTGCTGGACAAGGAGACCGTCCGCGCCGAACGAGAGAGAATGGTCTGGCGGGATGGGCGCCGCCGCCTCATGCTGGTCCGCACGAGTGGCTCCACCAACGAAGCCCTCCAGTTCTACACCGATTCCCAACGCGAATCGCATATCAACGCCGCGCGCATCCGCGGCCATCGCTGGATCGGCATCAACAAGGGCGATCGCGAGATGTACTTCTGGGGATCGCCCATCGAGCTGAGCAAACAGGATCGCCTCAAACGGATTCGCGACTTCTTCATCAACGATGGCCTGACCAACGGTTTCGAGCTGAAACCCGAATTGGTGGCCCAGTACTTCAACGACTGGCTGCGGTGGCGGCCGCACTGCATCTTCGGCTACCCCAACAGCCTCACCCTCATGTCGATGATGGCGCGCTCTCGGGGGTTGGACCTCACTCGCCTCAAGCAGCGAGGCCTCAGGGCCGTTTGCACCACCTCGGAGATGCTGGCCGATCCCGACCGGGACCTCATTCGCCAAGCTTTCGATGTTCCCGTCTACGACTCCTATGGCTTGCGGGAGGGAGGGCTCGTCGGCCATGAATGCTCCTGCCTGAGCATGCACACCATGGACGAACAGCTTTTCTTGGAAACAATCGATCCCCACTCCCTGGAGCCTACCGACGGCGAGGGCGAATTGGTGCTGACGAACCTCTTCAGCACCGTCATGCCCATCATCCGCTACCGGACGGGCGATCTGGTGACACTCTCCAAGACGGCCTGTTCCTGTGGACGCACGCTCGGCAACGTGAAGGTCAGCGGCGGCCGTGTGGCCGACTTCGTCGTCACGTCCGACGGCCGATGGATTCCCGGCTACGCCTTCATCTACGTCTGCCGATCGATCCCTGGCATCGTGCAATTCCAGGCCCTGCAGGATCGCTTGGGCGAGATCCGCCTCTTGCTGGTGACCGACGCCCATTTTCCCTCCGACGGCGCCGAGCAGGCTCGCCGCCAGATTCAGGCACGCCTGGCAAGCGACGAGACCATTGTGGTGCAGACAGTCGACGCCATTGCGCCCGCCCCCTCCGGTAAGTATCGGCCTGTTATCAGCCAAGTTGCAGAACAGAGGCTCCGCCAAGCCCGAGGCGGTGCCCCAGATACAACCGACCCATGAAACGCGGTCCCTATTCACCGAACTCCGCACTGAAGCAGACGCCGATTGACGATCGGCTATTGCCCCCCGCATGGCCGGGTAAACAGCTATTTTGTGTGGTATCGATAACCTACGGCGAAGGATATCATCAGTTGCCAACACATCCGTGTGGTGATCGATGGTCGATACCGTCATGGTCTCCGACTCATGGTGCGACCAGATCCCCGAGAACACTGTTCGTTGCACCACCCTAAATACGGAATTCAGACGTTTTCACCCGGAGGATAGGCCAGATCGGCCGCAGCTCAAGGCGCTTGGCTGCATCGTGCGCGTTTCAGTTCCGATAGCCAAAAGACGAGATCATGCCCCAATACCAGCAACTTGCTCAAGAAACGACCATTGTGCTGCTCGCCGCTGGCAAGGGAACGCGCATGGGACGCAGCGACCTCAGCAAGGTCTGCTTCGAGATCGATGGTGTGCCCGCAATCAGCCGTCAGATCGGACTCTTTCGTCGCCAAGGGTTCCTCCGATTCCTTGTCGTTGTCGGCAGCCACGCCGAGCAGGTCATGGAAACGGTCACCCGCGAGCATCCCGGCGTGCTCTATGTCCACCAGGAGCCTCAACTGGGTACCGGGCATGCCGCCAAGGTCGCGGCCGAAGCTCTCGAGCAGTACGGCCTCGAAGGCAACATCCTGGTGACCATGGGCGACAAGTACGTGGAGGAAGCTGCGGTCGACGCCCTGATCGACGGATTCCTCAAACAGCAGGCCGACTTGGCCCTGTTGGCGGTCCCTCCCAGCGAGGCCTCGCGGGACTCCGTGGGACGAGTGCTGATCAATCGTGAGGGATGTGCCCTGGCAATCCTTGAGCGCACCGACCGAGCCCGCCTGGAGGTCGCGGAACGATTGCAGGAGATCATTGCCTCCACCGGTCGTGTAACAGGCGAGAACGTCCGCAAGGTGGTTCAAGCCCATTTGCCCGATCCCAAGAAGCAGTCGCGTGCGTTCGGGCCCCTGCTCAAGCTGGCGCGATCCGACAAGCCGTTGAATCAGGGCAAGTTGGAGAAGTTGATCCGCCAATGGCGCGAATGGATGGAAGTCGACGGCAAGACGTACAGCGTCCGCCAGATCCGTCGTCTTTCCCGATACACGAATCCCAGCCTCTACCTGTTTCGCAAAGAGGCCTTCTTCGAGGGGCTCCGCCGGCTCGATAACGACAATGCCCAGGGAGAGTATTACCTGACCGACGTTGTCCGTCTGTTGTCGCAGATGAAGGACAGTCAGGATCAGCCGCGGTACCGCGTGCGTGCGGTGACTGTCGATCATCCCGAGTGGATCCAGGGATTCAATTCGCCGGACGAGTTGTTGGCCATCCAAGACCACGTTCGGCGCCAGAAACCGTCCACCCGCCGCGCCGCTGCTTCTGGTCACCCCCAGTTGCGGCCCAATCAGTACCGAACGGTCCGGCAGTGGCTCGAGCGGATCGAGCAGCGGCGCCCCAGCATTGCCCGCTGGATGCACCAGATCTACGGCAATCACCCGGAATTGCACGAGGCGAAGCTTCGCGACATGGTGCGCGTGTTGGAGTGCTATGCTCGGCGATTCGGAGCGGACGACAAGGTCTGCCTCGTTCGCGCGCCGGGCCGCGTCAACCTCATGGGACGCCACGTTGACCATCGGGGTGGCACGACGAATTTCCTCGCCATCGACCGCGAAACGATTGCCGTGGCGAGCCTCCGTCAGGACGATCAGGTCGTGGCCGTCAACGTGCAGCCGGCCAGGTTCAAGCCGGTCGAATTCTCCATCGCCGAGATGATGGGCCGCTTCGCCTTTCGCGAGTGGCTCAATTTCGTGGAAAGCCCCTGGGTGCGCAACATGCTCCGCAACGCCGCTGGCGACTGGAGCAACTACTTGAAGGCAGCCGTGCTCCGTCTGCAGCACCGATACCCCGAAATCAAGGTGCGCGGAATCAATCTGGCCGTGTCGGGAAACGTTCCCATCGCGGCCGGCT
Organism: Thermoguttaceae bacterium; assembly: GCA_963674835.2. Taxonomy (GTDB): domain Bacteria; phylum Planctomycetota; class Planctomycetia; order Pirellulales; family Thermoguttaceae. The sequence goes on along the minus strand of CAXXKC010000003.1, from coordinate 1,908,757 downwards.
TGAGCAGCAGTTCCACGCTTGTCGTCGCCGCGCTGCAGGCCACGATCGCCCTGAACAACTTCGAACTCACCAGCCAGCAGTTCATCGACCTGTGTGGCGAGGGAGAGTGGTTTGTCGGTTCGCGTGGGGGCGCAGGCGATCACGCCGCCATCTATCTCGGCCAGCGAGGCAAGATCGCTCATGTCGGATACCTGCCCTTCCGTCTGGAGAAGATCATCGACGCACCTGCCGACTACCAGGTGGTCATCGCCAACAGCCATATTCACGCCGCCAAGAGCGCGTCGGCCAAACACCAATTCAATGCCCGGGTCGCGACCTACAACTTGGGGCTGGCACTACTGAAGCAACGTTGTCCGGAGATCGCAGGAATGGTCGAGTACCTTCGCGACGTGGATCCGGAGAAGCTCGGCTGCCCGACCAGCGCCATTTACAATTGGCTGACGCGAGTGCCCGTGTCGATGCAGCGCAAGGACTTCGTGGCCATGCTACCAGCGGATCATCGCGATTTGATCGAAACGTGTTTTGCCAGCCACGACGAACCGGCGGCCTACCAACCGCGCGGCGTGCTCCTCTACGGCATCGCCGAGATGCTCCGCAGCCGCTTGGCCGTCGGACTGCTCGAGTCGGGCCGAATCGACGAGTTGGGACAGATGATGTTGATCAGCCACGACGGCGACCGCGTGAGTCGCCCGCGTCCCGATGGAGCCTATGAACCGGTCGACGAGGACGTTTCCGACACGTATCTGAATCGGCTCATCCACGACCTGGCCAGCGAGGGCCCCCTCCGCGTGCTCAACGCCCAGCTGTACCGGCAGCCGGGTAGCTATGCCTGCAGCACCCCCGAGATCGATCGCATGGTCGACATCGCCTCAAGGGTGCCGGGCGTCGCTGGAGCACAGATCGCCGGAGCCGGGCTGGGAGGTTGTATCATGGTGCTCGCCCGCAAACAGGCCGTTCCTTCGCTGCGCCGGGCGCTGATCCGCGAATACTACCGTCCCGCAGGCCTCAAACCCGCCATTCTGCCCTGTGTTCCTGTCGAAGGGGCCGGACTGGCCGAGTTCTGAACAGGCTCCCAAGCCGCGCCATTCGGCCGTCGGCCGACCAGTTGACGGCCTTCCTGCGAACCTGCTAGCATGAGCGGGCCGGCCACGTCCGGCATCGCAGCAGGCCAGCAATCCTGAGGAGCCTCCCGGATGATCACGAACTTTACCCCCATCGATTATACGATCATGGCCGTCTACATGGTCTTCGTGTTGGGCGTGGGCTTTGTGCTCAAGCGCATGATGAGGACCAGTACCGACTTCTTTCTTTCGGGTCGTTCCATCCCGGCTTGGATCACCGGTCTGGCTTTCATCTCGGCCAATCTCGGCGCCCAGGAGGTTATCGGCATGGGCGCTTCCGGGGCCAAGTATGGCATCGCGACCAGCCACTTCTACTGGATCGGTGCCATCCCGGCCATGGTCTTCGTAGGCATCTTCATGATGCCATTCTACTACGGCTCCCGCGCCCGAAGCGTCCCCGAATACTTGAAACTCCGCTTCGACGAAAAGACACGGGCCCTCAACGCCTTCTCGTTCGCCGGAATGACCGTCTTTTCCTCGGGCGTGTCGATGTACGCCATGGGAAAGCTGTTCAACCTCCTGCTGGGCTGGGATTTCAACGTCAGCATTCTGGTCTCGGCCGTGATCGTCCTCGTGTACATCTTCCTCGGCGGCCTGACGAGCGCTATCTACAACGAAGTGATTCAGTTTTTCCTCATTGTTTTCGGTTTCCTACCGCTGGTCTTTCTGGGTCTATACGCGGTCGGCGGGTGGGATGGTCTGTGTGAGCGACTGGTTCATGTCGCCGAAGTGAAACACCTTCCTCCCACTGCTTACACCGAGAGCTGGGCCCATATGGGAAGTCCGGCGACCAATCCTATCGGTGTTGAGTGGTTCGGGCTGGTCATGGGGCTGGGTTTTGTACTGTCGTTCGGATACTGGTGCACCGACTTCCTCGTTGTGCAACGGGCAATGGCTGCCGACTCCATGGCGTCCGCGCGACGAACACCGCTGATCGCCGCTATTCCCAAGATGCTCTTCCCCTTCCTGGTCATCGTGCCGGGGATGATCGCGCTGGTCGTTACCAACCACGTGGCCGCAACGACTCCGAACTCCGGCGCTTCAAGCGCTGCCGCGGAACAGCCCTGGCATGGGCAAGGGATCATTCCGGCCAAGATGATGGCAGGAACCGACTCCGAGCCCGAGCGAGACAGCAAAGGGCAGATTGTGCTCGACTACGACATGGCGACGCCCATGATGCTTGTCCACTTCTTCCCCACGGGGCTTCTCGGCCTCGGACTGACGGCACTATTGGCTTCGTTCATGTCGGGAATGGCTGGTAACGTGACTGCGCTGAATACCGTCTGGACGTACGACATCTACCAAAGCTACCTCTATCGCACCGGTACCGACGAGCATTACCTATGGATGGGCCGATTTGCTACTGTAGCCGGCATTGTCCTCTCTATAGCGGCTGCCTACGTGGCGCGATCTTTCAACAACATCATGGATTTGCTTCAGCTCGTCTTTGCCTTCGTAAATGCGCCCCTGTTCGCCACCTTCGCCCTGGGCATGTTCTGGCGGCGCACCACGGGCCATGGTGCCTTCTGGGGCCTCGTAGCCGGAACGGCCGCGGCGGCCACACACCACGGCCTCACGCTGCCTGTTGGAGCCGTCAGAGGAGTCAAGGGAGGCTACCTGGGTTTGCTTCACACCTATCCCAGCGAACTGTCGCAGACATTCTGGACGGCCATCTTCGCCTTCAGCGTCTGCCTCGTCACAACCATCGTCATCAGCCTGCTGACCAGCCCTCGCCCTGCCGAAGAACTACGTGGGCTGGTCTACTCGCTCACCGCGAAGCCCGACGAAGGCAACCTGCCCTGGTACAAACGGCCGGCCGTGTTGGCGATTGCTGTGTTGGCCATGACCGTCGTACTGAATATCATCTTCTTCTGATGAGAAGGAGTTCCTTAACGTGAACGTAGACATTCGACTTCCCATCGGCGGCATGTTCAGCGCGATCGGCCTGATTCTGGTGGTATTCGGCGTGATTACTACCAACAATCAGGACATGTATTCCCGCTCGTTCGGCGCGAACGTCAACCTCTGGTGGGGCCTGGTGATGTTGGCATTTGGGCTGATCATGTACTACTTCGGCCGCCGCGCCGCGAAGCGAAATCGCTCGTAGACAAGCCTTCTCGCGCTCTCGCACGGACAGGGCTACCATCGCGTCGCAACCCCAAGAAACCGAAGAGCCCCGCAGAAGCACCATGGCCCGTGCAATGGCGGCCCTGCGGGGCTGAGTGATTCCGAGCGAGGCTCAGTCCCACCACCAGCGATTCTCTGGCACGGTGACACCCATCTGGTCGCGAAGCTTGGCCACATCTCCCTTCGCATCGCTGCGGAGGTTCTCGGTGTCCATGGCACGTGTTGCGTCGATCTGCACACCGCCGCCGATCGGGGTCAGCAGACGGTTTCCTTTCCAAATCGCCGCCACGGCCGATTCCACCTGCTTGGGAGCATTATAGGTGTCCACGGCAAACGACTGCTCGTTGCCCAGGAACTCCATTCTCCACCCGGCCTTCGTGTAGAAGTCTTCGTGCTGAATGTAGGCGGCGGCAATGGCCAGGTCGACCAGGTTGCGAAGCTCTGCATAGACAGGCGACCGCTGGGCCAGGGCCGGGTATTTCTTGGTGAAACTCGTGACGAACTGCTCGCTGGCGAGGTTACCGCGTGTCGCGGCCCTGTGTCGCTGGCCGCCACCGCTGACCATTTCGTCCTCACCCACAAGCTTCACTCCATCCCCCAACAACTCCATACCCAACCCATCCTTCGTAGCACAAACACACTGGTAATCCGGCACGAAGTACCAGCGGAACAGTGCATTGCGTGCCACCTGCGACGGATTGGCCCGCTCAATGAAACTCACCATCCGCACCGGCGGAGCCTCCAGGCCGATTCCGATCAGCTTCATGCGATAGTCCGCTTCCACCATCACCTGCGCGAAATGCGTCGACGGCGAAATGCCAAGCACCGAAATCTTCTGCATGCCCAAACTGTTGCGCAGTCCCGAGACGATGAACTCGGTTTGGTCCGGTGTCGCCCTCACGCCGATACTGCGAAGGAAGTTCTGCATGGCTGCCAGACCCTCTTCCGTCGGATCGATCGAGCAGCCGATCACCGCCGCAGGCTTGCCGTTCGGCGGGAACGCACGCAGGGCCACAACCAAGTCTTGCAGTTGCAGCACGGGCCGACCGTTATTGATCCCGATCACGCGGCCCGAAGACTGCGTCACCCACCCTTCAGCCGGACCAGCCACAACGATATCCTTGCTGTCCGGATAACAGAACACGTACCGGACCCGCTGCAGTCCGGCCAAGTATCGCATCTCGTCGGTCGGTATGCCTTGGTTGGCCTCCAGTGCCTTCTCAAGTCGGTTTAGGGAGACCTTGCGCAGCTTGCTCGAAGCGGCCACATCGGGACTGAGCGCGGCCTTCGCAGCGGCCATTTGCGACATCCGCAGTTGGCCATCTGGATCGACGAACATGTGCCTCCGCAGAACGCCCTGCGGGTCGATGACGACGCCGGCGGCACCGTTGTTACTGCTACTGGTAGAACTGCTGCTGGTACTCGAACTGGTGCTCGTCGAGGTGGTTTGCGCCACCGCCTGACAGTTCCAACGGACACTGGGCAAGCCCGTCAGCGCAACCGCTACGAACGCAAAGACAAATGCCAATCGGCAACCGGTGGTTTGCCAACGCATGAGCGACTTCCTCCAAATGATCCGCGGACCCACGCGAGATGGCACACCTCGGTGGACAGATTAGCCTCACCTTGATCTTAACTGGGCAGTTTAGGCAAAGCAAGTAAGTCCTTGCGAATCAGCAGACTATGCCGAGAAACGGCTTCACCGGCCCGGAGTCCATCCGCTGGCCGATTCGTGCTGTAAGTAGAACGTCGGCAAGCCCTAAGGTTCAGAAGCCAGGCACCGACTACCAGATATCACCCTGCAGAGTGGAACGAAGTTTGTCGATTGTAGCAACCTTGCCGTCGTCTGTCGCTACCTCCGTCCGTGGCTCCCTGCCTCTCAGCGTCCCCGCGTTCGGCTACCACCTCGTCCGTTGCCATTGCCAGTCGGCGACGTCGGCAGCAGACGGAAGTTGCCAGACCCCAGCAGTTCGTCCACGCGGCGTCGCATCTCTTGGTTGATCTCGACCCGAAACTTATCGCACCCCATCGAAACACGAGTGCCGTCCGATAGGCAGATCACCAGTTGCAGTTCGCAGTTGCCCGGGTAGCCGCGGAGGATCTCATAGAGTTGCTCGGTTCCTTTCTGCCCGTGGGTATCTTCCAGCAGACGTATCACGGCGCCGCGCGTAAACCGGCCCTCCAGTTCATCCAGGGAAATCAGTTCGTTGACGATCAAGTTGGCCTCGTCGCTGCCGGGGCGTTTGTCGATCGAGCCCAACACGACGAGAATGGCATCGGGCTGCACCAGTTCGCCGTAGGTCACGAACTGGTCCGGCCAAAGAATGCAGCGCATGATGCCTTCCGTGTCCTCCAGGTCGAACATCGCGTAGCGGCTGGGGCTCCCTGGGCGAGGATTCTTCGTGTGCGCGAACTTGATCGCCGCAAGCATCCCGCCCAGCATCACTTCGCTGCGGTGTTTCAGCGTGGCCGCTTCGCTCGTTGTGTGAGAACAGTACGTTGTCAAGGTCTCGCGGTGTTCGGCCAAAGGATGACTCGACAAATAGAAACCCAGGACTTCCTTCTCCTTGGCCAGCTTCTCACGTTCCTCCCATTCGGGGATGTCCGGCAACTGGGCACTGGCCCTTGGATCCTCTTCTTCATCGCCGAACAGGCCCTTCTGCCCGCTTCGACGATCCGCGGCGGCCGAATGCCCCGCCTGCATGGCTCGATCGACGGCGCCCAGCAGTTGTGACCGGCGAGCGCCGAACGTATCCAACGCCCCCGCCTTGATCAGTGATTCAATCGCGGTACGGTTCAGCGTGCCCGGGTCGATTCGTTCGCAAAGGTCGAACAGGCTGCGCAGCGGCCCGCCTTTGCGCCGAGCAGCGGAGATTGCCTCGGCGGCACCATATCCGCAGCCCTTGATGGCCGCCAACCCGAAGACGATCTTGCCGTCGGCAACGGTGAATTCCGGTTCGCACCGAGTGACGTCCGGCGGCACGACCTCGATCTTCATCCGCTGACAGTCTTCCAAGTGCTCGACCAGAGAGTCCTTCTTCGTGAAGTTCCGCCCCGGCATGTCGCTGGAGAGCAAGGCCGCCATAAACTCCACCGGATAATGAGCCTTCAGATAGGCCGTCATATACGCCACCAGGGCGTACGCGGTGCTGTGCGACTTGTTGAACCCGTAACCCGCGAACTTCTCGATCAATCCAAACAGTTCCTCCGCTTCCTTCTTGGCCAGCCCCTGGGAATGGGCCCCCTCGACAAACTCCTCGCGGAACTTCGCAATGATCGGCAGCTTCTTCTTGCTGATCGCCTTGATACACTTGTACGCATTGGCCAACTCGATGCCACCGAGCCGGTTGAGAATGCGCATGATCTGCTCTTGGTAGCACATCACCCCGTGCGTCTCTTCCAAAACCTCCTTCATCACGGGGTGCTTGTACTCGGGCTGCTGGCGTCCGTGTTTCACCTGGATGTAGTCGTCCACCATGCCGCCTTCCAGGGGCCCGGGGCGGTATAGCGCGTTGGTGGCAATGATGTCGCGGAAATGATTAGGCTTCATCCGCTGCAGGAGATCGCGAATGCCGCCGCTTTCCAGCTGGAAGATGCCCTTGGTCTCGCCGCGGCAAAGCAAGCTGAACGTCTCCGCGTCATCCAGCGGAAATCGATACGGATTGACGCGCTCACCGGAAGTCTGCTCGATCAAGTCCACCACCTTCGACAGGATCGTCAGATTGCGCAGACCCAGGAAGTCCATCTTCAACAGGCCGGCGGCCTCCACATCGGCCATCGCCCACTGCGTGATGACCTCTTCCTTCCCCTGCACGCGCTGCAGTGGAACGTAGTCCGTCAGAGGCCGGTCGGCGATGACCACTGCGGCCGCGTGTGTGCCCACGTTCCTCGCCAGGCCTTCCACCTGTATAGCCAGGTTCAGTAGCTCGCGCACCTCCATGTCGGTGTCGTACGCCTTCTTCAGATCGTCGCTTTGTTCCAACGCCTTCCGCAACGTGATATGTAGTTGCTCGGGAACCTTCGAGACGATCTCATTGACGCGAGGGATAGGCTGCCCCAGCGCGCGGCCCACATCGCGAATCGCCGCCCTCGCAGCCATGGTGCCGAACGTGCCGATCTGCGCCACGTTGGCGTGACCGTATTTCTCCTTGACGTACTGAATCACCTCGCCGCGACGCTGCTGGTCGAAATCGATGTCGATATCGGGCGCCTCCAGACGGTTTACGTCCAGGAATCGCTCGAAAAGCAGATCGTACTCCAGCGGGCACACGTGGCTCAAATGAAGCGAGTACGCTACCAGCGACCCCACACCCGACCCACGCGCCGTGGCCTCGATACCCTGGCTGCGGGCGAAATGTACGAAATCCCACACGATCAGAAAGTAATTGGGAAAACCGAGCTTGTTGATCACTGCGAGCTCGCGATCCAGCCGCTGCAGCACCTCGGCAGAAAACTCACCGCCCGGACAGCGATTGGGATTCTCGGTGTACCGTTCTTTCAGCCCCTCCATGCAAAGCTGACGCAGATACTCCTCGGAGCTCTCACCGTTCGGCGGCGTGAAGACCGGAAAATGCCGCTTGCCAAGTTCCAACTCGATGTCCACGCTGTCGGCGATCGCCTGGCTCTGCCGCACCGCTTCCTCGTGCTTGCCGAACGCCGCGTACATCTCTTCCGGACTGCGCAGATAGAACTCGTTCGTCTCCATGCGCATCCGCTTCACATCGGTGCGAAACTTCCCCGTGTTCACGCACAGCAGAATGTCCTGGGCTTCCGCGTCCTCCCGTTCCACGTAATGCACGTCACTCGTGGCCACCACCGGAATCCCCATGCGATCGGCGACCTCCAGTGATCCCTCCATCGCCACGCGCTGGATCTCCAACCCATTGTCTTGGATCTCCACGTAGTACCGCTCCCCGAAGACTCGGTGGAACCACTCGGCCACCTCCATCGCCTTCTTCAGGTCGGGTTCGGTGCTCCCGATCAGCGCCCGATTCAACTCGCTCGACACGCAGCCGCTCAGGCAGATGAGCCCCTCATGATGGGCCTCCAGCAACTCCTTGTCGATTCGCGGCCGGAAGTAGAATCCTTCCAGAAACGCCACCGACGCCAGCTTCAGCAGGTTCTGAAAGCCCGTTCGGTTCTGTGCCAATAACGTCAAATGGAAGCTGGCATCCTTCATGCTGCCCGCTTCCTTATGCCGTCGACTGCCGGGCGCCACGTACGCTTCATACCCAAGGATCGGATTGATGTCGGCCGCCTTGGCCTTGCGATAGAACTCCATTGCCCCAAAAAGGTTGCCGTGATCCGTCAGGGCCAACGCGTTCATCCCAAGGTTCTTCGCCCGTTCGATGAGCCGGTCGATGCTCCCGGCACCGTCCAACAGGCTGTAATGGCTGTGGCAATGTAGATGGACAAACGGCGAGTTACTCATTTCCCCTTCTTCCATGGCAGAAACCACGGTCTGGCAACCGGCTTGTGCGGGGCGTCGAAGCGAATCTCTCGCTTCGCTGGGCGATCCGGCCGGGATGGCCGAGCCGATCTCCTTCTGAGCCAGTCCATGGTCAATCCTCAGACTCCTGTACCGACAGCAGCCCGAACATAGCACCTCATCCCCATTCCCGGCAAGATAACCGCCTGGGGAGTGCTCGGCCCGCTGGGCAGCCCTGGTCCCTCTCCGACGCTTCTGCTACGCTTTATTCAGGGCGACTTGCCCCCTCCAGATGGCCGCCTGAGATACGTCCTGGCTCACCACAACTGAAGGGACTCGCACACAAGATGAATAGGCAGCTCACCAGACTCCCGGCCAAGCCCAAGAAACCTCGCCGCGAGGATCTCGCACCCGGGGAAGTGCTCTGTAGCTATTGTACCGCCAAGTGCTGCCGGTACTTCGCCCTGCCCATCGATACCCCCACGGAGTGGGCCGACTTCGAGTTCATCCGTTGGTACCTCCTCCACGAGCAGGCGTCAGTTTTTGTCGACGACGGTTCCTGGTATTTGCTGGTGCACACCAAGTGTAAACACCTCGGAGACGACAATCTCTGCAAGGCCTACGAAACCCGGCCGCAAATCTGCCGCGATTACACCACCGAGAAGTGTGAATACGAAGATGAGTGGGTCTACGACCAGTACTTCGAGACCTCCGAACAAGTCCAAGAGTACGCCGAGGCGGTGCTCGGCCCCCGCAACGGCAGCAGTTGTCGCAGCCCCAAGCCCGAACCTCTCAGAGTGCTCAATCCCGTCTGATTCAGAGCGAACTCCGACGCGCCCAGTTGGCTGCGACACGACGACGAAACACCGCATCCCAAACCCCGAACTCTGGCCCTTGCACCCGTGTCCCGCATTACCCCACGCACCCTCAAAGGCTTCCGCGACTACTTGCCCGAGGCGATGATCCCTCGCGAACGGCTCATCGACACGGCTCGTCGCGTCTATCGCTCCTACGGATTCAGCCCCATCGACACGCCCGCGCTGGAGTATCTGGAGATCCTCTCCGGCAAGGGAGGCGACGAGACCGACAAGCAGCTCTACAAGTTCCAGGATCACGGCCATCGCTGGGTGGGGCTCCGATTCGACCTGACGGTTCCCTTTGCACGCTTCGCAGCGCAGCACATCGGCGAGTTGGGCGTTCCGCTCAAGCGATATCACATCGCCACGGTCTGGCGCGGCGAGAACACGCAGCGCGGCCGCTACCGCGAGTTCATGCAGTGCGACTTCGACACAATCGGCACCCGTTCGGTCGTGGCCGACATCGAAACGGCCCTCGTCATCCATGACCTGTTGCGGGCCATCGGATTCACCGAGTTCACCATCCGCGTCAACAACCGCAAGGTGCTCACCGGACTATTGGAGCGGCTCAGCCTGGCCGACCGATCCACGCCCATTCTCCGAGCGTTGGACAAACTGGGCAAGATCGGTGCCGATGCGGTCGCCGACGAGATGCAGGCAACGGCCCAGGCTACCTCTGAGCAGGCCGCCCAGGTTCTCAAGTTGGCTAGCCTCACCGGTACCAACGACGATATCTTGCGCCATCTAGAAGCTCTTGTAGCCGGTAGCGAGACTGGCCTCTCGGGTGTCGCTCGGCTCCGCGATGTCCTCGCCGGCGCCAATGCGGCTGGTGTTCCCGAGGCTCGACTGAAGCTCGATGTCTCGATTGCCCGCGGACTGGACTATTACACCGGCACGATTTACGAGACGTTCCTCACCGCTCTGCCCGGCATCGGCAGTATCTGTTCGGGTGGGCGATACGATAATCTAGCTGAACTCTACACCAACCAGGAGTTGCCGGGCATCGGAGCATCGCTGGGGCTGGACCGGTTGCTGGCGGCCATGGAAGAACTCGGCATGATCGAGAAGGTCGCCACGCCCGCGCCCGTCTTCATTCCCTTCTTCGACCAGAACCGACTGCACGACTATCTCACGCTTGCTGCCGCTTTGCGCTCAGCAGGCATCGGCGCCGAAGTCTTTCCCGATGCCAAGAAGCTCGGCCAGCAATTGAAATACGCCGACCGGCGCGGATTCTGCGTCGCTCTGATCGCCGGCGAAAACGAATTCCAGGAAGGCGTCTGTCAGGTCAAAGACCTTGTTTCCGGCTCGAAACAGAACGTTCCCCTCGACCCCGGTGCCACCGCTCTCATCGCCGCGATCCACAAGATCCTCTCGGGCTCGTAGTGCCCGGGTCACCTGTCACAAGCTACGACCCACCACCCTCGATGGCCAATCGCGACAATCATTACGAAGCGGCCTTCGAAGAGTACCTCCGCAACCGCGGAGTGCCTTACGTCGCGGTCGACGAAGCACGCCGCAGCCTCATGGCCGATGGCCAGTCGCTAAAGAGCCTCGACTTCATCGTCTCTGCCCCCGGACCCTGGAGTTGGCTGGTCGACGTCAAGGGTCGTCGCTTCCCGTCAGGCGACGACACCAGTTCTTCCCGGCAGTACTGGAAGAACTGGTCCACCAACGACGATCTTACAAGCCTCACCCAATGGGAGACCCTGTTCGGCGATGCATTTCGCGGCCTATTCGTCTTCGCCTATAACGTCGTCGGCGACCGCGCCCCGTTGCCGCCGGACCAACTGTTTGAGCATCGCGGTTCGCTTTACGGCTTCGTCGGCATCCGCTTGTCCGACTACACCGCCTGGGCGCACATGATCTCGCCCAGTTGGGACACCGTCGCCATGCCTACCGCCGACTTCCGCCGCCTCGCCCGGCCAATCGACGTATTCCTGTCCGCCATGGCGATTGACGTGGAAGAAGACAGCGACGCGAATCAGTAACCGTCTGCCACTCAAACTCCACACCAAACACTCCCCACGCTCTCTTCGGATACAAGTCCGAGAACGGCGCCCTGTCAGGAGCGGGAACGCCCAGTCAGACCGGTCAGGTCATTTCTCCAGGTTGAACGCGTACAGTTGCACGTCCTTCATTTCAAACTCAATTCGCACTGGTTTGCCCCTCACTGCATCCAGCGACCCTTTCCACTCCACGGGTAGTGCAGTGCCATCGCCGTGAATGGCCTTGCAGTCGGACGAATCGAACCCCGCAAGTGGCTTTCCCGCCTGATCAAGCAATCGCACGCGCATTTCACCACGAACACAAACGTTGACGGTCAGCATCGTGCCATTGAGGATCACCGACGGCGTTGTCAGCGTGCCACCCTTCGCGCTTGCGTCCCGAGAAACGTAACGATCGCGCAGCATCCGTACCAGGCCGATCTGTCGCTCTTCGAAGCGGTTCACTTTGTGACCGTTCTTGTAACCGGCGTAGTAGATGTACACTTCCTCGCCCACCGGCAATTGAAAATCCATCCAAGCGTGGGCGTGGTCCCATGCACCCGGCTGCGGATCGGGCTCGAAAAACGGCGTCTGATCGCGAAACCACGTCTGCCCGTCACGGGTCCACGCCAGTTGCGTGTGCCCCACTCCGTAAGCACCTTCCGGCGTGCCCGACGCGCGGAAGTTGTCGTGCAGCACTTTCACCAGCCCTATCCATAGGTCGCCTCGAATCAAATGACCCTGCATCGCATAGAACTGCGTTTCCGGCGGGTCGCTCGCGTCGTTCGGCGTCAGGATGTACCACGGTTTCGACCAATGCAGAACATCCCTACTCGTGCTTTGCATGGTCACACGTCGCAGTCCTTTCCAGGTAGGGCCACTCTGATGCACCGACATCGTTGCTACATAGTGCTTCCGCAAGGGATCCCAGAACAGGTTATTAATGTCGTGGTTGTGATGAAGAACGATGTGCGGCGAGAGAAGCGTGAATTTGAAACCGTCCGGCGAGCCCGCAACCCACATCCCACCGCTCTTGCCTTCGTGCATCCACCAGACATACTTGTATCGCGTCGAAGGGTCACGATAGCCGGGGCCCTCGTCCAGCACGCTGCAACCGAACTGTATCGGCGCGGGATCTTCCAGAAACTGCGACGGACGCTTCCAGTGAATCCCGTCGTCCGATTCCATTGTGGCCAGACGCGACCGATTCGGATTGCGGTCCTCCTGGTACGCGCCATACCAGATGCGGTACCGTTTCGTGTCTGGGTCGCGAATCACCGAGGTGTAGGGCTGAAAGTTCTTATCCTCCTTGCCGGTGACGATCGGATTGGCAATCTTCTTGTCGCGCACCGGGCAGTTGACCCGGCGGCTCACGTTTTCGCTCTTGGCGATCAAGAACTCATCCAAGAACAACTGCGGTCCGGGACGCAGGCGAATGGGTTCCTTCGCTTCAGGCGCGGATGTTGCAGGCCGGTAGACGCTCGCCCTGTAGGCTGGGTTGTCCTTGCCGGCCTCAGCCACTCCCTGTCCATCGGCCATGCCGGTGTGGGCTATCGCCCAACTCAATACGGTGACAATAGTAGCAGTTCGAGTTCCCATGGCTTCCTCTTCGTCGTGCAATAGTCTCGGGTTGACGCAAATGGCCGTCTGCAGCCCAAGGTCCCCTGCGCGAACGATCGCCGTCGCATGGCTTCTTCGCGACCAAAGTACACGTTTGGACAGCCAAACTGCGCCATGGCCACTATATCACCAGCGGTGGCCTAATGCACTCAACCGGGGTGGATTCGCCGCTTCAGACCAGAGCACCGGAGGGGGCCCGATCGTCATGGTGGAACGCCCGGCATCTCATGCCTTTGTGCTGCAGCGCGCGACGACGCACTCACGCGGCGTAGGCCGAACGGGAGCACTTCGGGCCATTGCACTGGAACGGCGCTGGTCTCCGTCAACCGAATCCGACGTGCCAATATGCACAAAGCGAAGAATCCGGCGTTTGCGGACTCTTCGCTTTGCTGTGAACGGCGAGAATCGTTCTTGTCGTAACCGAGACTAGTTGGCTCTCACCGGCGGGCTCACTTGAACCGCCTGGGTAGGCGGAGCCGGACGCATGAGATTTGCGTAATCCGTCGCGATCGCCAGGACCTCGTTCAGATAGTAGTCTCGTTTGATTTCCATGCTGTTGGAATCGTTCATCTCCTCGAGCTTCTTCTGCTGTTCCTTGTCCGCGTTCAACTCGGCACGCTCGGCCATGAACTTCTTTTCGTTGAGCGTGACCGTCTTGCGCTCCTTCTGCTGGTTGTAGCGGGCGATATCCTGGACCTCCTTCTGGAAATCCTTCGAGTCCCGGCACCGCTGACCCGACAGCGTACGCAGTTGCTCCAGAACCGAACTAGGCACGTATTGCAGCTTGGCAAAACCCGAGGCGGGCACACGATCGAATGCCATCGGATAATCGAGGTCCTTTTCCCCGACGTCGAGATAAGAAGTCAGTTGTGGCAATTCGATGTCGGACAGAACGCCGCGATTCTGCGTGCTCTCGCCGTTAGGACGGTAGAACTGCTGCATGGTAATCTTCAATGCCCCCAACTGGGGCGCATTGGGAAGCCCACGGAAAAGCGTTTCGTTCAGGTCCATCAGGCTCTGGACCGTACCCTTGCCGTGCGTTGCGTGATCGCCAACGATAAGACCTCGCCCGTAGTCCTGGATCGCGCCGGCCAAAATCTCGCTGGCGCTAGCGCTGAACTTGCTGATCAGCACAACCAGCGGGCCTTTCCAGGCCATCCCAGGGTCTGTGTCGGGGTACGGCGTGATGCGGCCGTCGGCATCCTTCACCTGAACGACAGGCCCCTGATCGATGAATAGCCCCGTTAGGTTGATCGCTTCCTGGAGCGAGCCGCCGCCGTTGCGGCGCAGGTCCAGCACGACAACGTCCACGCCCTTGCTGTTGAAATCGTCGAGAATACGACGTACGTCGCGAGTGGTGCTCCTGAAATCGGGCAGACCCTGGCGCGCACCGGCCATATCCATATAGAAGCTGGGAAGGTCAATCACACCCACCCGGCAAGGCGCGCCATCGGCCTTCTTTCCCGATTCGAAAACCTGTCCGCGGGCCTCGCTGTCTTTCAGTTCGATCTTCGCCCGGGTGATCTGGACAATCTTCTTCTCAGGACTGCCGACGGACAGGACGCCTAAGCGGACCACGGTGCCCCGCTTGCCGCGAATCAGCTTGACCACGTCCGAAAGCTTCATGTCCACAGTGTCTTCCATCTCGCCGTCGGCCCCTTGCCCCACGGAGACGATCTTGTCGCCCGCCTTCAAACGGCCGTCCTTGTCGGCGGCGCCCCCAGGGATGATCTTGTTGACGACCGTATAGCCGTCCTCTGCCTGCAGGGCGGCGCCGATTCCCTCCAGCTCCAGCCGCATGGCGATCTCAAAATTCTCCAGTGTGCTCGGAGACATATAAGTTGTGTGCGGATCGAACGACGTCGTCACGGCCGTCAGGTACATCTCCAGCAGCTCGTCGTCGTCGGTCTGGTGCATCCGGCGATCGAAGCTTTGATAACGCCGCTGCAGCTTCTCAATCGCCTCCTTCCCCTCGGTCTTGTCCGACTTCAGAACCAGCAGATCGTATTTGACCCGCTTTCGCCACCGCTCGTGGGCTTCCTTCTCGTCCTTGGGATAGGCCAACGACTTGCGATCGACGACCATCTCTTCGTCGACATTGAAGTCCTGCGGTTTGGCCAGCAATTCCCCAACATACTTGACCCGCTCGTCGATGCGCTGGAGAAACACGTGAAAGATGTCGAAAGCGAACTTCACGTCGCCCCGCTTGAGCGCATCGTCCAACTCGTTTTGCCTCGCAAGGAACGCATCCACGTCCGATTGGTAGAAGTACAACTTCATCGGGTCGAGCATCTTCAGGTACATCTTCAGGGCACGCTGCGACATCTCGTCGTCCAGCTTGTGCCGCGACAAATGCTCTATTCGCAGCATGTGCGTGACCATCAACGCGATTTGCCGGTCTCGAGGGCTCGGCTCGATGGGATCCGCAGAGACCGTCCAGCCAAGGCTCAGTACGACCAACAGGGCAAGTGCTACGCCAGCCACGCGCCGACCAGGCTTGAAAACGCTGGGAAGAGCCATTCAGTTCACCTCAAAAAAACCGTGAAATCTTCCAGAAATGCCTAACCACCCGCAACCTTGCGACTCGGTTCATCTTACCCCGGAATCTGGCGCGGAACAAGATCGACTGCCGCTCTCCGGCCCCTTAGCCGTTGTCTGACTCTAGTTTACGGCCACGGGCATCCCACGGTTCTACCGCACGCGAGCATCGGAACGTCGCCTGATGATTTCCCGGGTCGGAAGTCGTTCCTTCTTAAGGAGTTCAGCGGCCGGCCACTCCAAAGGGAATCGTATTGCTTTGCGCACTCGAATTGGCATGGTCATTCTCCTTTCCGAGACGATTTGATCGAGTGGCCTGCGCAGCTACGCCGTCGACATGCGGCCAGCCCTCCCAGCAAAATCGCCCTGGCGTTGCGTCGGAATCCCGGTCGAGAATTCCTTTGATCGCCAGCCCAACTTCGGCTGCATGAAGCATCCCAGGAACATATCCGGCTCTGCCACGTAGGAGGGGCTTTGGCACCTCATCGGTATCCAATATCACTGACCCACCTCCAGACAGAATCAACTTCGACGCCGTTGCGACTGCCTGGCAGTTCTGGATCGATGTCGGCGGGACCTTCACCGACTGTATCGCCCAAACGCCGGATGGGCGGCTCCTGCGTCGCACGCTGCTCAGTTCAGCCATCGCCAGGTGGGCGCCGCGCCCGACTCCAACCCGAGCACAGTCCTCGACTCTGCTCACTGGCCGCGAGCAGGCGCCCCTCCCGTTTTCCTCTGCCTTCTTACGGCTTACAGTCCGAACCAAACGGCGCAGACTCCAAACCCCAGGCCGGATCGACGGAAATGCCAAGATGGCGAAGTACCGTCGGCGCGATCGCAACGATGCCCCATTCAGGCTCCAACACTTGGTGCGGATATCCACCGCCGCTCGCAATCATGCAGACCGCACGCTCTTCGGGGGCCTGCCCGCCGTGCTTCTTTTCGATGCCTCCGTGATCCGCAACGACCAGGACCAGCCAGTCTTCACGGGCGAAGTTGGGACGCTTGCGCATGGCGTCCAGCACGGTTCCCACATGACGATCGACCGTCTCAATCGATTCCATATAACCAGGGCTGGCCGGACCGTACGTCTTCGAGTGACCAGCACCGTCAACCTCGTCGAACTGGAGAAAGACGACTGACGGGTTCTTGCCACCCAGGAGTAGTTCAGCACATTTCTTCGCAACCGCCGCGTCGTCGCCATGGTCTTCATGATCAACGTCGCAAACGATGTGCTCGTTGATCGGATTCCAGTTCACGATCGAGGCCAGATAGCACTCCGGACATCTTTCTCTGATGCGAGTGAAGAACGGGGGATAGCCCACGATCTTGCCGTCGACGATCTTCTTCAAATTCGGCGCGGTGAACTTGTTGTCGACAACATGATGTTTGTTCGCCCACACACCGGTCAGGATGCTCGACCAGCCCGGCCCACTGATCGTCACCTGTTGCGTCTTCGTTCCCAAGGCACCGCCGGCGAACCCTCGCCAGCAGACGGTCCCGCTTTCGGCCAGTGCCTTGAGATTAGGCGCCTTGGCGGCTTGCAAAGCGTCGGAGCGGCACCCGTCGATGCCGATCACCAACACGTGCTTGCCGCCAAACGGATCCGTTGACCGGGGCGCCGCGCCGTGGAGCAACACGGGATTCGCAATCCAGAGCAAGGCCAGGGTCGCAAAGGCACAGGCGGCTGGGGTCCATCGTTTCATGAAAGATGCTCCTTCACTGGATGCCAATTCATGGTCCAGTGCTTAAAGATCGTCAGTGTCGAACACGGCATCGGGTAGTCATCAACGCTGGCGAGCACGGCCAACCGTGAGGTTGGGCAGCAAGCCCAAGTGTAACACGGCCGGGTCTCCCTGCTCAAGCGTTCCGTCCACGATTCTCACGGTAACACGCGCTCCAGTAGCCCGGGCGCCATCTTGCGGTCCCAATACCACGATCGCATCACCCTGCAAGAACGCTCGGGCCAATCGCTCATGCCGCGCTCTCCCCACATGGCGGTCATTCGCACCGCTTCCTTCGGTCATCCGTTTTTTACAATCGGTTACAAGTTGGGTGAAAACGTCTAAACGCACCCGGCGCAGGCAAACCCGCCCGAGTGTGCCGTCGTAGAATGTCTGACTTGAACCTCGGAGACTGTAACACAGCGAGGGTCGACTCGCCACGGCAACTGTTGCTGCAACGACTGTGTGGAAACGGTGGTCGCAGAGTCTTATTGACCATCGCACAAGTAGTGGTGCCAGGGCGACCAACGGGAGCCCGATATTCGTAGTGTTTTCGTGAGCCCACTAGCCTACTACTTTTGCGACCCTCAATAACCCCTCGCACCAACACCCTATGAGCAGCCGCGTCCCGCTGCGGTCGCTGTCAAGTTCTCCCGCCGGCTGCGCTCAAACAGAACATCCTAGTGGTCTGTCGTTCGTTTTGCGGCAGACCGTTCACCGATTGTTGAACCTTCCCAACCTTCACTTGGACGGAGCCGAATGGTATGGACACAATGGAATTAAACTGCCTCCACGATCGCAGCTACCCGACGAACCTGGACGACGCGCAATGGGAGATCATCGCCCCGTTGATCCCGCCCGGAAAACCCGTGGGAATTTCACGGACCACGCCGATGCGAGCCGTCGTCAACGCACTTCTCTACCACGCTCGTAGCGGATGTAGCTGGCGCATGCTGCCTCGCGACTTCCCGCATTGGCGAACCGTCTACGGATATCATCGCCAGTGGCAACTCGACGGCACATGGCAGAACATCCGACAGGCCTTGCGCGACAGCACAAGGCGGTCGGCCGAAGCGTTTGTGCTCTCGGGCGACGACGATCGCGCCGATACCGAAGGCATTTCTCCCGCAAGTTGCGGGGAAATTTGCAAACACGCGGAAAATTCTCGAAAAATCTTCGGCTGAAGGTGATACGCCTCCTAAGGTCAACTGGCTGACGCTCTATCGCGCGGGGCGACTTCATCCGCTTTCCCGGCGATGCGTCAATGTGCAGTTCACCGCGAGCGACCTTCTGTATGCCTGTGACCTCCGACGCTTGTCATGGATTCGCATCAACATGTTCAGAACTCTCAGCAATTTGCGTCGCTGTCGGCAAAGCGCACCTAAAGCCACACGCATGGCGTCGTCTTCCCAAACACCAAACCGGCTCGATCGACCGCGCTTGTTGACGAAGCGTAGAAACGCATTAGAAAGTGAAGGGAACGTCGGCGACGCGACGCCCTGCACTGCAAAGCGGCCGGGCTCTTGCATGTGCATCATCGGCCAGCACGAAGCGTTCTGTTACCACCAATCACGGAGGGTCATGTAATGTCGTCACTCTTTTCACGGTCAAATCGTCCTCGCGGCAACAGCCGGCTTGTCATGGAGGCCCTGGAAGACCGGCAACTCTTGTCGGCCGCACCCATCATGCCCGCTGCGTGGCAGATGGAGCCGCCTCGACAGTTCTCTCCGCCGGCGGAAATCCACTGCTTCTGCCACTGGCACCATTCGGGCGGCCAAACCGATCCAGGCGGCAGCGACGGAACCGATGGCACTACCGATCCGCCCAGCGTTGAGATCCTCAACAGCGCTCCGTTGGCGCAGGACGACAACTTCGCCATCGGCGGCAACCAGCAACTTGGCGCTAGCGTGCTGGCCAACGACAGCGATGCCGATGGCGACACCTTGAGTGTTTCCCTCATCGCAGGTCCAGAGCACGGCAGCTTGAATATCGGCAGCGATGGCCGATTCACCTACGCGCCGCAGCAAGATTTCGATGGCGATGATCAGTTCACGTACCAAGTGAGCGATGGGCAGGCCGATTCCGAGCCGGCCACAGTCACGATCCACGTCACGCCCGTCGCCGCCGTCAACATAGCCCCGGACGCCTCGGACGACAGCTACCAGGTTCTCGAAGGTGAAACCCTGTCGGTCGACGCCTCCGGAGTGCTGGCCAACGACAGCGACGCCGACGGCAACGCACTCTCCGCCACGCTCCTCTCCGCTCCTGAGCACGGTACGCTGGTGCTGGGCCTGGATGGATCGTTCGAATATACGCCCGCCGCCGGATTCCAAGGCGCCGACGCGTTCACCTACGTCGCCGACGACGGCCAGGCCCAATCCCTGGCGGCCACCGTAACGATCGACGTGATCCAAGCAAACGACGCCCCGCAGGCTGTCGACGACAGCTATGCCGTCACCCAGGACAGCGTTCTGACCATGACCGCGTCCGAAGACGGCGTACTCGCCAATGATACCGATGCCAACAGCGACCCACTCACTTCCACACTCGTCGATGGACCCGCCAATGGCACCGTTGTGCTCAATTCCGACGGCACGTTCGAATACACGCCCGGCGCCGGCTTCGTCGGCACCGACACGTTCACCTATCTGGCCAACGACGGCCAGGCCGACTCGAATCTGGCCATCGTGTCTATCACCGTGAAGGCACCCAACAGCGTACCCGCCGCTGCCGACGACTCCTACGCGGCCACGGCCGACCAGACCCTGACGGTCGAGTCAGGCGGCGTACTGGCCAACGATGTCGACACCGACGGCGATCCACTCAGTGCCATTGTC
Organism: Thermoguttaceae bacterium; assembly: GCA_963674835.2. Taxonomy (GTDB): domain Bacteria; phylum Planctomycetota; class Planctomycetia; order Pirellulales; family Thermoguttaceae. The sequence continues at coordinate 1,888,520 of CAXXKC010000003.1, read as the reverse complement.
GTCGATGGTCCCGCCAACGGCGACCTCACTCTCAATTCCGACGGCTCGTTCGAGTACACGCCCGGCGCCGGCTTCGTCGGCACCGACACGTTCACCTACCTGGCTAACGACGGTCAAGCCGACTCGAACCTGGCCACCGTGTCCATCACGGTGAAGGCACCCAACGTCGTGCCCACCGCGTCTGACGATTCGTATGAGGTCACCGCCGACCAGGCCCTGACGGTCGAGTCAGGCGGTGTACTGGCCAACGATGTCGACACCGACGGCGATCCACTCACTGCGACTGTCGTCGATGGTCCCACCAACGGCGACCTCACACTCAACGCCGATGGCTCGTTCGAGTACACGCCCGGCGCCGGCTTCGTCGGTACCGACACGTTCACCTACTTGGCCAACGACGGCCAGGCCGACTCGAACCTGGCCATCGTGACCGTCACCGTCAAGGCGGCCAACGGAGTCCCCACGGCTGTCGACGACAGCTATCAGGTGAAGCCGAACGAAACGCTCGCGGCCGACGCTGCCGGCGTGTTGGCCAACGACAGCGATCCGGACGGTGACCCCCTCCAGGCTCGCGTCGTCGAAGGTCCGCAACATGGTAGCCTGACGCTTGGCGAAGACGGCTCCTTCCAGTACGTACCGGAGGCCGACTTCCGCGGTACCGACACGTTCACCTACGTGGCCACCGACGGTCAGGTCGACTCCGACCCGGCCACGGTAACCATCAGCGTCGAGCAGACCACGATGCGAATCCATCTGGAGGTCTCCGGCACACCCTTCGGCGCCGAAGCCGGTGAAAGCTGGTCCGGTTCCACCTTCTGGGTGAACGCCTACGTCGAGGACATGCGCGACGTTCCTCAGGGGGTCGTCGGCGGTGCCGTCGACATCATGTTCGAGTCGTTAGGCCTGACGCCCACCGGCGAGGTCGTCTACGGCGATGCGTTCACGGCATACCAGCAGGGCACAGCTGATGACGCAGCCGGTGTCATCGACGAAACCGGCGCGCTGGCGACCACTGCCGGTGTCGGTGCCGACGGCTTGGCGTCATTCGTCGCCTGGGAATTCCGCCGCGACGGCGAAGGCGCGCCCAGCGATGCCAACAGCCACGTGCAGTTCAGCCTCAGCCCGGCCCAGGGAGATGGCACGATCCTGCCGTCGAACTTCGCCCTCGTCGGGCAGGGGACACCCGTCGACTGGAACGACGTGCAGCTCGATACGGCCGACATCGATCTGATGCTGGGCGATTTCAACGCCGACGGTGCAGTCAATCAGTTCGATCTGGCCCTGTGGATCCCGCAAGAGTCTACTGCGGCCGGCGATGCGGCCTACGACCCGCGGTTCGACCTCACGGCCGACGCGATGGTCGATCAGGCCGATCTCGCCGTACTCCTCCCGCGCATGTATGAACCCCTGATGGCGTCAGCCTCACAAACGTCCGAGGTGGCCGACCCCACGCTCGATTCTCTGGAAGCCGATCTCGCCGAGTCGCTGGCGAGTCTCCAAGGGAACGATCAGGATCAACTCGCCACGGAACTGGAGACAGTCGATCTGGCCTTTGCAAGCAACGACTTCTGGAAGGATGTCTGAATTCAGCACATGAATTCGACCGGAACGGACGCCACCTTCTGTGTCGACACGGCCGGCTGATCCGCAGAAGTCCGGCGGTGTCGCGCAGCCCACGGCCCTCCTCATCTGCCTCGTATGATGTGGGAGGGCCGTGCTTTCTTCTGGTCGCGCCGAACCTTACTCTTCTCTGGCCAAAGTTGCCGCGAAGGCCTATCATTCATCAAGATGCTCGCACGTGCCCCGCCTTTGCCGCGTTTGCGAGGAGCGACGGGTGAGGGCGCCTCCAGTCAGCGACCACCCTTTCGCATGAAACCTCTTGCTTGAGCCAACCTTTGGGAGCCGTCCCCGCGTGACCGAACCACAACCCACCCAACTCGCGCTCCACGACAAGGACACCCTCTTCATCCAGTGGAGCGATGGACAGCAACGTTTCTACAACGTAACCGACCTGCGTCGGCACTGTCCCTGCGCCACCTGTAACACGGAGCGAAGCCATGCCGGTCTGGAGGAAGGGCAACCGTTGCCATCACCTGAGGCGGTGGCGCTCCAGCAAATGACGCCCGTTGGCAACTACGCCTACAGCCTCCACTTCAGCGACGGCCACAATACGGGCATCTACACCCTGGAACTGCTTCGGAACCTGGGCACCGAATCTACCGATCCAGTTCCGCCCGCAACGTGACGATCCCCATCGCCGGCAGATCCACCGTTCCCGCCACCGTCGGCCCGACTTCCTGTCGAGGACTGCTATGGCTGACGCGGATCGGGGCCGGTTCGGCCCATTCGAGCGTCGCTTTCTGGGGTGTGTCACCGGCATTGAACAACCGCACGATAAGCGCCTTGCCGTCGTCGCTCGGCCGCAGCGATGTGAGAATCACCCCGGCCGGTTCCACCCGCAGCCGCGGCCCGGCCTGCGGCGTATCGCGTTTCACTGGAACGACAACCATAGGCTGGCTCCGCTCGATCCCAAATCGCGCGGCCGCCGCCTGGTCGAATCGGCGATGCGGCTGTAGGGCGTAACGAAACGTCGTCGGACCGTCCTGAGATGCCCTGTAGTTCGTTTCCCAGTAGTTGTTCATCACATAAGAATACCACGTTTGCGCCGGCTCGAGGTGTTCGATCCAAGCCCCCGGATCGAACGGCGAAGCGACGTCAACCGAAATCCGTCCGATTTCGATCAGTGGTGCATCCAGTGTTGCCCAGGTAACGCCGAACTCGGCGCTGGACACATCAACCCAGCGTCCTACCGTCAAGTAGTTCTTGCACGCACCGCAGAGTTGATCGACCTCCGGGCGGACGACCGCCCATGGTGTATCTAGCCGCATGGTTCCCTCGGGAACGTTCAATGCAAAACCGAAATGCACCGACTCCTTGTCTCGAATATCCTCCTTGTCGACCGTATTTGTTACGTCGACCCTGTCTATGCGGTCGGTCACCTGCAGTCGGCGCACCAATTGCCGGCATCCCGGCGCCGGCGACTCGATCCGCAGCGTTGCCACCAGCGGGCCCGCGTCCTCGGCAGTCACTGTGACCGGTCCGTTTGGCTCAGGATGCTCGGGCTTCCTGCCGGCGACGTACGAGTACGTATTCAGCCCGAGACCATTCTTGCTGTTTGCCAGATCGCTCGGAATCCCGTTCGCCGTGAAACTCGTAATGGCTCCGCTGACCTTGTCTACCACCACGCGAAGCTCGCTGTTGCCAATGGCTCCGTCTTCCGCTTTGGCACTTCCCGACGGAGCTGCCTTGCCGGCCGACAACACAAACCGCTTCGAGCCCAGCGGTGGCACATTCTCGGCCAACAGCGCCAACGCGCCGTCATGCAATCGCTGCGAGGCAACCGCCTGCCCGTCCGCCGTGCGGACCACGTCGCCCACCACGGTCATATCGGCCGGGAGCAACACCAGGTCAGTTTGTGGCCACGACGCCGTATTGAACACGTCGATTGCCTCCACCGGGGACCCGGTTGCCCGCCGACCCCCCGTTGCCTCCTCCAGCAGGCAGCGCGATTGCTTCGCCGCATCCAGAGCGAAGGCCTGCTTGATCGCCCACTGGTCCTTGGTGAACTGGCTGTCAGGCTGGCTGATGCTACAATGCGCTCCCCACGTGTGCTCGTTGTACAGGATCACGTTGCGCCAGGCGTCGTAGAACTTGCCGTCGGGATACTCCCCACGACGAAACAACGTCCACAGCGTTTCGGCCTGCACGAGCCGTTCGGCCGCATTCCGCGCCAACGCGGTCTCGCGAGCTGAGGAACCCGCCCCATCTTCCCAATACGGCGTGAAGTCGCCCCGGACCTCCGGAATCTGCTTTCCGTAACGCTGCTCGAACTGCCGGAACAACTCGGCGGTCGTCGCGATGCGCATCTTTGGCCACTGGTAGCGCGCGTTCCAATCGGCAACGAATTGCGGCAATGCAGGGTCTGGTGGACCATTGTCTCCACCGATCGAGTAACGCAATTGAACCAACTCGTACGGATACCCGGCCGCCTCCAGTTGCTCCAGATACTCCATCAGTTTCGAGCGGTTGGCACCTTCAAGTTTGCCCAACAGGCCATTGTGGAACCACGAATAACCATGTCCGGCGATCCAGCAGAGAACTTTCTCTTGGCCGCTGGGCGAAACCCAGTAGAACGGCCGATCGCCCCATTCACTCAGCGTGCGGCCGATGCGATGTATGTGGTTGGGGCCGATGGAGAAGTACTTGATCCCGTTCTGCGCAAGCGCGGGAACAATACCCCATGTGTACCCTGGTACATCGCTGATCATCGCCGCTTCGATTGGCACGTTATAGTCTCGGGAGATCCGCCGAGCACAGTCCAACAAGTGAAAAAGTTCCTCGGGCCGACACAGCGCCGTCAGTTCATTGCCGTACAACCCGTCCAACCCGATCCATCCCCGGCGGACTGCCTCGATCAGCGACTGTCGCTGCTGGGGCGAAGCCTGTTTCAGGTAACTGTCGACCGCCCACAGGACCTCAACGTTCCATTTGAAGCGCGCTTCCGGCGGCATGTCGGCCGTCTGGCGGGCCAGCGCAATGGCTTGCTCGATATGGCTCCACTGCTTCCGCTCGACCTCCGTTTGAACGTGCGTGTAGCCGATGTCAACGTGCGAGTGCGGCAAGACCACGAACTCCCAATGCCGGACCGGCTTCAACTCGACCTGCGCACGGGCCATCGTCTGACCCGCTATCCGAAGCGCGATCTCCAAATGCGCCTTCTCTGCGACCGGCGGTACGCCCAACTCAAACGTTTGCTCTCCCGAGTTCAGATGCACGGTCAACGGTGCGCCGCCGACTGCCTCCAACGTTGCCTCAGCCGGCTCGACATACGGATGCTGGACCGTCACTGCGAGCGACTGTAGCTCCTTGCCGTTGTCCCGAAGCACCACCGGTAGCGCCGCTGCCTTCAGCGCGTCTTTCGTGGGGACCTCTTCCCGATCTGTCGCTTGGAAGAAGAGCATCTCGGCCCCGCCTACCGTCCCGTAGCCCTTCGGGCCAAGCGCCGTCACGCGCCAACGCGCGTAGCGCGCCGTGACAGGCTTCGCGAAAAAGAAATTCGTCGTCCCACCGGAAGTTGCCGTCTGGTCGATCGTGAACTTCGCGATAATGCTACCGAAATCGGCCTGATTACTGAAAGCGATCTCCGCTTGGGCCACCGTGGCCGGATCGTTTCGGTCCACATGTCGCATACCGCTGAGCGCCGTAGGTTGCCCAAAATCAAACTCGACGAACGTTCCAACGCCGGCGCCGTTCGACGAATACTCGGTCCCCACGTTGCCGTCCAACAGGTTGACCGCCTCGTGGTGCCCGCCCGGAAAGGCTGCTGAGTGGTCGCAGACTCGCACATTGCGAATGACTGTCAGAGGTGTGTAGCCCGACGCCGGACGGCCGTCGTTTGCCTCCGCACCCACGACCCCGATCAGCACCGCGAAAAATACCGACCCCAGTACGGATCCAATCACGACGAACACACGGCGACACGTCATAGCAAAGGTCTCCCAATAGGACCCACGGGCCATCCTCCCGCCAAGTCCCGCACCAGCAACGATTTAATCCCAGCAAAAGCAGATACGACTCACATACGCCGACAATCCGCGACCCACAGTGTCGCTCCATGCTTGCCGGTCGTAAACCGTCTGTCCTCCCCAGGCTTTGCCAATTGCCACTCTACCGGAGGTGCGAACGCCCGGCAAGCCCCGCGCTGCGCGGGGCCAACACCGCGGCGTCGGACGGCAATTCCGGCGTCAAAACGCACCCCCTAACTCTTATGTCTGCCCCCAAAAACACCCTTTATTGTTGGGCGGTTGCACCGATTACTTTGACGTCGTCAGCGGTAGCGGTAGCTGCGTGGAAGATGACGAACCCCGGCGCTCCACCTTCACGGGCGGCCTCAATTTCGCCGACGATCGTCTCAACCTTGTTGCGGCGAGGATGGATACCGCTCCAGGTGATCGCCATACCCGGCACGACACGGCACCATGGCTCCACCTGCACCTGCGTTTCCTTGAGCAGCTTGCGAAACGTGTCCACCGACTCCGTGTAGATCTGAGGCACGTAGAAGTCGAGGTAACCGCGGCGAGCCCAAGTGGTCCAATCTCGCCCCAGGTACCAGTCAGGGTTCTTGCCCGCCGAACCGTTGGCCGAGAGCATCATACTCGGTCTCTGCGCGGCGAGCTGCGCTCGTAAACGAGCCATGAAGTCGGTCGAGCAGAACGCGGCCCAATTGTGCCGTGCTTCCGCCGCTTCGCCCGGCTTGAGCTCGATGCCAAACAGATCCTTGAACGTCTTCTTGCAGTAGTCGCAGTAGCAGTAGTCGCCCCAACTGTAGCCGGGCTCTTCGATGTGGATGCCATCGATCTCCGGATAACGCTCCACCAACTTGCGAAGCAACTCCAACTGAAGTGCGCGGACTTCTGGCCGAGCCAAGCAGATACCGCTGTTCGACACGGAGCCCTTTGCGTCGACCGCTGCCCAGTCCGGGTGTTGCTGCAACTCAATCCCCCGGTTCTTCTCCTTGTAGATCCATGGTGAATACCAGACGTGGACTCGAATGCCCTCTTGCCGCGCACGCTTCAGCAAGACACCAAAGGCGTCCCACTTCGCCGTCGGATCACCGTCAGGCTCCATACCCACTGCCGTTGCGATGTACAAGCTCGTGAGCCAACAGAAGACCGTATTGATGTGCATCGCCTTGAACTGCGCAACCCGATCCTCGATCGCCTTGGTCCCTTCCTCCGCATTGCCCCCAGGGAGAAAGCTCCACATCGCACGCAGCCCGCCGGCCGGAAACCCGATGGGCACAATGGACGCATCATCCACTTCCAGCCAGCCAAGTTTCGCGCCGCTGGCCTTCTTGCCGCTGGTCCCAATACTCAACGCAAAATGCGTCGCGTCGGCCGGCAGCAGGAATCGTCCCGAGACGTGCTGCCACTGATCCGTCACTTCGGCCGTTGCCGGGTACGCCGATCCCGAGCCTCGAATACCCTTCTCGTCCCAGCATGTCACACCCACCCGAACCGAACCGAGGTTGCCGCGTACCCAAAGCTCGTAAGCACAGCCGAGATCACTCGTTGGCGCCTCCAATGCCCCGTCGGGCTGGTAACCGTTGCTGCCGCCGACCAACAGGGAGCCGCTGATCTGTGCCGGCTTTCCCTCGGCCTCGTACCAGTCTTGCAGGGTCAACCGCGCCGCCGACTTGCCACCGTGCGGGCTTTCCGCCGATGCCGTCAGGCTCATCTTCCCTGCACCCACGTACATGCCAAACCCGACCGGTCGACCATCCTTAATCTGCTCGGCACCCGGATTGGCCAGCAGGTTGATTCTGCCCGCGGAGTCCTGCGCAAACGCAGGAACCGCCAACACGAAGACCCCGGCGACAAACAGCGATAAGCGGCGCAAACAGAACATGGCCCGACCTCCGGTGGGACAGACGCGGTGAGAGGATACCCGCACTCTAGTCTGCCCAACCAAGCCATGCAACCGGCAAGAGGTTGCCGATGGTGGGGTGCTTCTCAAGAACCGGCGCGGGCACCATCCACGTCAAATGCCATTGGGGGACGAGTAATTCTCTCATCCCCGGCCGCCGCGTCGAGCCGTGAACCGCCGGCCGCTACCGGCTTCCCGCTCTACAGTCCCACGACGCTGTAGCCACAATCGACATGGAGCACTTCACCCGTGACGCCCCCCGACATATCGCTCAACAGGTACAGGCCGGTCGTGGCCAGTTCCTGAAACTCGACGTTCCGTCCCAGGCATGCCTTGCGAGCCGCGTGCTGACGCATCTCGTCGAACCCCGACATGCCGGCCGTGCTCAGCGTTCGGACAGGGCCCGCGCTCAGAGCGTTCACGCGGATGTTCTGGCGGCCAAGGTCCCATGCCAGGTAGCGAACGCTGTGTTCCAACGTCGCCTTGCATACACCCATCAGGTTGTAACCAGGCATCACCTTCTCGCCGCCAAAATAACTGAGCGTGAGAATCGTTCCACCCTTGCTCATCAGCGGAACCGCCGCGCGGCTGACTGCCACCAGGCTGTACGCGCTGATGTCCATTGCCAGATGCCAACCGGCTCGGCTGGTTTGCACGTAGGGATTCCTCAGTTCCTGCGGCGGTGCGAAGGCAACCGAGTGGATCAAGAAGTCCAGCCGGCCATACGTCTGGCCGATCGCGTCAAACACGCTTTGGATGTCCTCATCCTTCTGCACGTCGCATGGCACAAATACCTTGGGCTCGAGCGGGTCGACCAACTGGCTGACGCGCCGATGACTCGACGGGCTGGGCAGGTGCGTAAATGCCAGTTCCGCACCCTCCGCCACCAACGCCTTGGTCATCGCCCAGGCAATGCTCCGGTCATTGGCGATTCCTATCGCCAAACCGATCTTCCCGGTAAACAGTCCCATCGTTGGCCCCTCCACGAATAGGACAGCCGTTTAATCGTTCGACGGCACGGGGCCGGCCAACAGTTCGTACTCATCCATAGCGGATGTGTCGCCAGCGTAGATCTGCTCGCAGTTCATACGAAGCACGGGCAGTTGCGTCTCGATGAAGCGCCGAGCGACGCGGCGCTTCCGATCGTTGGCCCGTCCTTGCCCCAACAACAAGTGTCCCACGATGACCGCAATGGCCGAATCGACCAGCCGGCGGCCAGATAGGTCCAGATAGCTCGTCGATCTTGTCTTGACGAACTGAATCGTCTCCAGAATGCGAGCCTTCGCTTCAACGAGCTTCTCCTTCAACTCGGTCGACAGCGGATCGTCGTACTGGATCTTCTCCAAGTCGGCCGTGAACGTCTCAAAGGCTCCGGAGGCCACCCCGCGGACCGCTGCCACGACCTGCAATTGGCTCGTGCCCTCATAGATCGTCGTAATCCGCGCGTCGCGCAGATAGCGTTCGGCCGCGTAGTCCTTCATATATCCCGATCCGCCCAGCACTTGCACCGCATTGTGGCTGACCGAGCACGCCATTTCCGATGCGTAGTACTTGCTCATCGGCGTCAACATGCCGTTGATCCGTTTCAGCGTGCGCGACACCTGCTTCCGCTGCTTCTGCTCGTCCTTGTCCAGATCCTTGCTCCACTCGAGAATCCGCAGATTGTTGTTTTCCTGGTCGCAAACCCGGCACGTCTCATAAGTCAGGACCCGTGCGGCCTCGACAGCGATTTGCATGTCGGTCACCATCTCGGCAACCGCCGGCAACCGCTCGATGGGCACACCGAACTGCTGCCGCGTGTGGGCGTACGTGCGTGCCAGCCGATAGGCCGCCTCGCCGATGCCGAGCGACTGGGCGGCAATCCCCACGCGGGCACCGTTCATCAACGCCATCACGTACGTGATTAGTCCCCGCTGCCGTTCGCCGATCAGCCTTGCCGGCGTATCTTCAAACACCAACTCGCAGGTGGGCGAGCCGTGGATACCCAGCTTGTTCTCCAAATGACGCACGCGAACCTTCTCCGACCGCTCGGATATGAACAAGCTCAGGCCGCGACCATCGCTGATTTCCGGCTCGCTTCGGGCCAATGTGAGCAGAATCTCCCCGCAGCCGTTGGTGATGAATCGTTTCACTCCGGTCAGGAACCAGTTGCCCTGCTCATCCTGGTGTGCCCTCAAGCGAACCGCCTGCAAATCGCTCCCCGCGTCGGGCTCCGTCAACACCATGGCGCCGGTCACCTCACCCTGAGCAAAGCGAGGCAACACCTCGTCTTTGATCTCGTCGTTCGCAAATGCGTTGACCGTCTCGGCAATCCCCTGAAGCCCAAACAGGTTCATGAACGAAGCGTCGGCGCGACTGACGATCTCCGAGGCCATCGTATAGATCAGGTTCGGACAGTTCAGGCCGCCGTACTTGCGCGGCAGGGTGAAACCCATCAAGTCCGCCTGTGACATGCGGTCCAGATTTTCGCGAACAAGTGGGTGATACGTAACCGTTCCGTCTTCGTTGAGCGTGTTCCCCTCGCGGTCCACGTCCTCGGCGTTCGGAGCGATCGTCTCGGCCGCCACCTGGCCGACGATCTCAAGTATCCGACGATAACTGTCGACCGCGTCTTCCAAATCTTCTGGCGCGTAGTCGGCATCGCCATTCGCGGCATCCAGTTCCTGGATCCTTGCCAACTCCTTCAGATCCATGTAGTTGAAAAGGAACTGAATGTCCTGATTGTCGAGAAAGTAGTTCCCCACAGATAGACTCCCACGCGGTCAATCGTTATTCATCAAGTTGGGTCCAACGACTAACGCCGCTCCTTGAGCGACTTGATCATCATCGGAATCACCTTGTTCAAATCGCCGACAATCCCGTAATGCGCGACCGACAGAATCGGTGCCTCACGATCCGTGTTGATCGCAATGATCTTGGCCGACTCTTCCATCCCCGCCCGGTGCTGCACCGCCCCGCTGATGCCGGCCGCAATGTAAAGTGCAGGACGCACGGTCGTACCCGTCTGCCCCACTTGGTGATCCTTGCCGATATACCCGCTATCCACGGCTGCGCGGCTGGCACCGACGGCCCCACCGATGGCCGCGGCCAATTCGTAGATCACCTTGAAGTTGTCCTTACTTCCCACCCCGCCGCCCCCGGCCACGATCACGCGCGCGCCCTTCAGGTTCACCTTGCGCGGCTCGATATGCCGCTTGATGAGTTTCAAGGCCAGCAACGCGTCGTCCAGTTCGACGGCCTCTTCGATGACCGCCCCCCGCCGCGATCCGTCGGGCGGCTCCATGGGCATTACGCCCTCGCGCACGGTGGCCATCTGCGGCCACCAATCGTAGTTAACGATCGTCGCAATGATGTTGCCGCCAAAGGCCGGTCGAATCTGAAGGAGTAGGTTCTGGTGAAGCGTCTTCGTCTTCGGGTCCGTAACGTCGCTGATTTCCAAATCGGTGCAATCGGCCGTCATGCCGGCACGCATCTCGGAGGCCACCCGCGGCGCCAAATCGCGACCCAGCGCCGTCGCTCCGTAGAGCACGATCTGCGGCTTGTGCCGCTCGATCAACGTCGTCATCACCCGGGCATAGGGCAATGTCTGGAAGTGGGCCAGTCGGGCGTCCTGCACGAGGTACACATTGTCGGTCCCTTGGGCGATCAACTGCTGTGCCAGCTTGCACACGTCCTGTCCGGCCAGCACCGCCCCGGTCTTCACTCCCAGACGGTCAGCCAACTCCCTCGCCTTGCCGCACAGTTCCAGCGCCACATCATGCAGCGAGCCATCCTCTTGCTCGGCGAAAACCCACACTTCCCCTTGGCGATTCGGTTCAATCATCTTTGCCTATTCCGTGGATACTACCTGGCTCTCGACCCTCGACCGATCTCCCGCGGATGCCCCTTCCGCGATCATCCGAGCGTTCGGTCAATCACCAGTTCGTGAATCAGTTGGCGAACACCCTCTTCCGTCGGAGCGATCTCGGTATATCCTTCCTTCGTCAGCACGATCGACTGAACGCGGAAGACTTTCGTCGGTGAGCCGGCCAGGCCGCACCGCTCCAAATCGCCGTGGATCTCGTCGATCCCCCATTGTTCAATCAGCAACCCCCGCTCCTTCAGGGCCGCCCCGCGGCGCTCCACTTCGGCCTGCAGATTCTCGTCGGAAATGTCTGGCTGCTGTTTCTTCAGCTCTCCGCCCAGTTCCGCAGGCACCCGTGCCCGTTTATAGCGCAGCATGCGCCGAGCCGCTGGCGGTCGCGGCTTGTTGGCCGAAGAAATCACGGTGACCAGCACGGGCAGGCGGCACTCAACCACTTCCCAGCCGTTTCCCACATTGCGACGAATCCAGGTAGTCTTGTCCTCTAGCCGGACCATCTCCTCCAGATAGGTCACCTGCGGAATGCCCAGTTTCTCGGCACACTGCGGACCTACCTGCGCCGTATCTCCGTCGATCGCCTGTCGACCGCCGAAGACGAAATCGTACCGGCCCACCGTTCGTACGGCTTGGGCCAATATGTAACTCGTGGCCAGGGTGTCGCTTCCCGCCGCTCGGCGATCCGTCAGTAGAACGCAACGGTCGACGCCTCGATACAAGCAGGCCCGCAGCACTTCGGCTGCCTTGGGAGGGCCCATCGAAATCACCGTGACGGTTCCCCCATATGTGTCACGAACCTCCAACGCGGTTTCCAACGCATGAAGGTCCTCCGGATTGAAGATCGCCGGAAGGGCCGCTCGGTTGACCGTCCCGTCGTCCTTCATCGCATCGGCTGTGACATTGGCCGTATCGGGAACCTGTTTTACGAGCACAATACTGTCGTAGGGCACAACAAACGCTCCGCAGACATCGACTGGTAAAGTTGGGAAGATTATCAGCCGTTACGCGATGGGTCAATCCCGGTCTTCACGAAACTACGGTAACCAAGGAGGCTTAGGTAGTTACAAGACGCGAGGTCCAATGCCCACGACCGTGGTAGCTCTGTGGACACCCTCCGCGCATCGGACGACGGACCACTTGTGATCGTTCCACGATCTTCGGCTGTTGCAGCATGAAAATCTTCCCCAATCCAAAAAATCGTACCAAGATCCCGCAGCACCACCAGACCTTCCCCCCAATGTCTGAAACGTGCTGCGCTATATGACGGAACACGTGGTATGACAAACCCTTCGCAATGACAAGCTCGAAACTGGAACATGGACAACAGACTCTGACGATGTGATGGTCAGTTTGATTCATACGCGTTGTCTACTAGACAGCATTCGGCTACAATCCGTCGTCAACCGGTGGTCAAGTTGAGCCATGTGCTTGTCCTCTTGATGACGATTGCTGCACCCCGATCATGTCGAGTAGTTCCGAATCGCATCCTCTCCAAACACCCTATCTTTCCGAAGGCCCTGTGGCTTCTGTTGCTGCCAGGCTTCTCTGGCAGGCAACACACGCGGCTGCCCCACTTGGCTTCCTCAACGACGTACTGCCGACACTCGCTTCAGCCGCTCAAACCGAGTGGGTTGCTCTTGTTGAGGCCGAGGGTGGACGCTGGGCCGTTGTGGCTCAGGTCGGCCCTGCCCGCCCTCTTCCTACCGACCTGTTGGCCGAGGCGTTGGACCGCGACGCTCCCGCGTACTCCGAGAACTGGAGCGTTTACCCACTGGGCGCAACAGCACCAGCAGTAAGGGCCTTGGTGGCCCGCTCCAGCAGCGATGCTGGCGCCTCGGCCGGTCGCGACAAGCTCGATCGCTTGGTTCCCATACTCTCCCAAGGGCTTAATGCGGTGTTCGCGCGCCAAGCGGAACGCCGCCGTTCGCACCGACTCGAGGCGATTCTCGAGATCACCAACGAGTGGAACCGAACCCGCGAGGTGGAGCCCCTCTTGGTCAAGATGGCGGAGGCCGCCACGCAACTGCTGGGAGCCGACCGCGCAAGCATCTTCGTCTGGGACCGGGCCAACCACACGCTCGTCGGTCGTCCCGCACTGGGGGTTGAGGAGGGCGAACTCCGCATTCGGGATGATCGGGGCGTAGTCGGTCAAGTCATCGAGACCGGCAAGCCCCTCCGGGTCGACGCCACCACCGAGCCAGAAAGGATCGACCACGACGTTGACTCCCGGCTCGGCTACCGCACGCAGACGCTACTGTGCGTGCCGCTACGAGGTCGATCCGGCGAGCTGTTCGGGGCCTTCGAACTAATCAACAAGCGTTCCGGCGCCTTCACGCCGGAAGACGAAGAGGCACTTGCCGAACTGGCGTCGCCCGCCGCCATCGCGCTGGAAAACGCCCAGGATCGTGAAGAGCTTCTCTCAACCAGTCGCCAGATGTCCGCACGAGCTGCCGAACAGGTGCAACTGATCGGCGGCAGCCCGGCCATCGAAGCCCTTCGCTCGATCATTCTCCGCGTTGCCGATACCGACTTAGCAGTACTCATTTTGGGCGAGAACGGCACGGGCAAGGAAGTCGTGGCTCAATCGATCCATTGTCGCAGCCGTCGCCGCTCGAAGCCGTTCATTGCAGTCAACTGCGCCGCCATCCCCGACACCTTGGCCGAGAGCGAACTGTTCGGCCATGAAAAGGGTGCCTTCACCGATGCCCGCGACACCCGGTTGGGCAAGTTTGAGCTGGCGGCCGACGGCACGCTCTTTCTGGACGAGATCGGCGACCTGAGCCTCAGTGGCCAGGCCAAACTGCTCCGCGTTCTGGAAGACAAGGTCCTCGTGCGGGTGGGTGGTTCCACGCCAATCCACACCGAGGCCCGCGTACTGGCCGCCACAAACCAGGATCTGGCCGACATGGTGCGCCAGAAACGGTTCCGCGAGGACCTCTACTTCCGCCTGAACGTCGTGACGCTCGACATCCCGCCACTGCGCGACCGCCCGGACGATATCCTCCCGCTGGCCGAGCACTTCCTAGGCGATTTCGCAAAGAAAGCCCGCCGCCGGACGCCCGTTCTCTCCGCAGCGGCCCGCAAACGGCTTCAATCCCACGCTTGGCCGGGCAACGTGCGGGAATTGCGAAACCTCATGGAACGGATTGCATATCTCTCAACGGCCGATCGCGTCGAGGCCGAAGACTTGGCCTTCATTCTCTCGCCACGAGGAAGCGCTCCGTTGGTGACCGACATGAACCTGCCGCTCGCCGAGGCCACCACCGAGTTCCAGATCGAGTACATCAAGCGGGCAATCCAGCAGTCCGCCGGCAACATGAGCCAAGCAGCCACCCGACTGGGCCTGCACCGCTCAAACCTCTACCGCAAGATGCGCCAACTGGGAATGGAAGCCAACTGACCCAGCAGGGCCACAGTCCGCCGAAAACACAACGTCCTGCACAACCTAGCATCACCGAGCCGCCACGCGTCAACAGCGCAACCGGTTTCGGCACATACATTTCGGACGAGCAACGCGTCTGACAAACGCAAGAACCGATTTTCCCTCGCGGCTCTTGTTCTAAGAGCCGATTGGGTTATCATTAGTGGTTTCTCGCCGAAAGGCCCCCTTAGCTCAATCGGCAGAGCATCTGACTCTTAATCAGAGGGTTGATGGTTCGAGTCCATCAGGGGGCACTTCACAAAGCCTTGTGCAGCAATAGATTACACAAGGCACTTCCTTTGCGCTGATCGCAGTCCCTACTCTCGTGTAGCCTCCGTGTGGCTGGCGGATGAGAAACACTCGGTGAGATTCGCAGGTGGCAGGCACGTAGCCGTCAAAGAATCTCGATCGACGTCTGCAGCCCTAAGCCGGCCGCCGGGTCAGGCGGCTCGCCACCGTGAGCACGTGAGTCATGATGGGGCCATGCCCGCAGAACTGAAGCGATTCCCACTGACCATTCTCAGATTTTGGTGGTACTCTGCACTGTCTCAGAAACGCTGCTGCTCCGACACCCTCCTGGGACGCTCACGCAGTAGCAGGTTCCTGCCAAATATGCTCCGGTGTCACACGAATGGCACTCAGTTCTCGCCTGATGGATTCCATGGGCTCCGCCGCGTCACCTTACGGGTGAACTCGCGTTGCCCACGAGCCTCGCCGGAATCCACTGTAAAACAAGGTTTTTACGAAGTTTAAAATCTCCATGTTCCCTGTAGCGGCGGGACCGGAGGACCGCCCATCGTATCAATGACCATATCGGTCCTGCGGGAATTCTTGTCCTGGGTAAACAAATACCATCGAGAGGTCTTCCGGACGACGCAGAAATGAAGACAACAGGTGCTATACAAGCGATCGTGGCGTTGATTCTGTTTGCCTGCCCGCTCTCCGCAGCCGAGTTCCGGCCCGTCTCCGTGTGGACCGATGCGGAGTGGTATCCGAACCCGCCGGAAAAGTATGCACCCGGGAAGATGATCGACGGCGACCTGGGTACCTACGCTTGCCTGCTCGACGACACACGTACCGGCAAGGATGTGCAAGTCTTTCCGCCCAAAGCGGCGCCACCTGTGACAGCCACTTTCGTGCTTGATCTGGGAAAAGAACGCTCAGTTTCAGGGATACGTTTTGTGGCGCGCAACGCCTGGGTCTACGTACTGGCGAAGAACGTGAGCATCTCGGCCTGCGCCGACGCCCGAGGCCGCGAGCAGATCAAGCCACTCGCCGAGAGATACGAGTTACCCGCAACGTCCAATTCGAACTCCGCTTTCGCGGAATGGCAGCCGGTCACAACCCGTTACCTGAAGGTGTGCGTCAACGACTCGTACCAGAAGCGTTATCCCGGGCCGTGGATGTCCGAGGCACAGATTCCCTGGTCGCGCAAGGTCGGGCTTCCGACGGCGGGCGACGGCAGAAATCTGAACGTGCAGATCGCGGAAATCATGTGCTACGACGCGCGCCCGGCCGACTACCCTGTCAAGAACCGGCCCGACGTTGCCTTCCCCCGTCACCGTCTCGAGCGCGACTGGCTCTATCAGGATGTCGGGCTCGACGTCGCCCACGTCTTCACATCGGAAGACAACGCGAAGAACGAGCATCTGATGCTGCAGAGGGTTCTGACGCAGATTCCCGCCGGCGATCCCGCGTTGAAGGCGTTTCGGCATCGGCTGGATCGGCTTGTCGGCGAAAACGTGCCTGCACGCGATCCGCGGTGGCGTTCGCTGTATCTCGACATCTGCGCCGCACGGCGCAAGACGCGGCTGGAGGCCGTCCGAGCGAGGGCCACTCAGTTCATCTATGCCAAGCATTTCGTTTTCGGATGCATGCAGGGGCTGGCCGGCAAGTACGACATTCCCGACGAACAGATCCGCGACTATACCGCCGCTTTTAAGAAGGGCGGACAACTTTGCATGGGGACGCTGCTGGACGATGGTACGATTCAGCACGAGGTGCTGCTGGAGAAGGCTCAAGGGGCCATCTGCTATCCGAATCTTTCGTGGGACGCTCGAACGCTTGTCTTTTCCATGCGCGACGATTTCGAGACCGATTCATACTATCTGTACACGATGAACATGGCCACGCGCCGAGTGAGGCAGATCACGTTCCCCATTGTCAACGACGGCAAGCCACTTCCCGTCGCCGACTGCGAGCCGACGTTTCTGCCCGACGGCCGCATCGTATTCACGTCGACGCGCGACGTGCATATCAGTGACTGCTGGTACCGCGCGGGTGGGAACATCTATTGCTGCGATGCCGATGGCGGCAATATCCGCCGCCTCACCTTCGACCAGTTGATGACGAACAGCCCTCAGGTATTGGAGGACGGCCGTGTCGTCTTCACCCGCTGGGAGTACAACGACCGCAGCGCCCTGTTCAATCACCCGCTCATTGCGATGAACCCGGACGGCACGTCCCAGATGGAATACTACGGGAACAACAGTATGTTTCCGGCGGCGATCATCCATGCGCGAGGCATCCCGGGATCGCAGAAAGCGATCGCCTTGATCGCCGGACACCACTCCATCTACAAGGGAAAGCTCGGCCTGATCGACCGCGGCAGAGGAATCCAGGCCGGCCAGGGAATCGAGTTCGTAAACACGAAGCTCAACGGCGCCCCGGGACGCGAGTCCGCCGACTTCATCCGGCCCGAGCCGCCTGATCCAGCCAGGCCTTACCTCGACCTGAAGATCGACGTTTTCGGACAGTTCGGCCCTCAGTACACCCATCCCTATGCGTTCGACGAGGAGAACTACCTTTGTTCATTCTGCCCAGAGGGGTATCTGCCTCCGTTCGGCCCCTTCAATCCTCCCCTGGGCGTTTACTACATGAGGCCCGACGGCGTGCGCGAGCTACTGGCGTTCGACGATTGGCAAGGTACGGGACAGGCCATTCCGGTCATGACGCGTACACCACCCCCCGTGCACGCGTCGCTCGTCCGCCCGCGCGAAAACAACGGGATCTACACCGTGCAGGATGTCTATCAGGGTCCGGGGCTCGCCGGAGTTCCACGCGGTACGGCCAAGAAGCTTCGCGTCATCGCGCTGGAGTACCGCGTTGCCCGCATGGGCTACGGGCAAAACGGGGGCGAGTGCGAGACCGGGCTCTGCCAGACACCGATCTCGCTGAACAGCGGTAGTTGGGATGTCAAGCACGTGCTGGGCGAAGTCGACATCGAGGCCGACGGCAGTTGCTGCTTCGAGGTGCCCGCGCGTACGCCGGTCTACTTCCAGGTGCTCGATGCCAAGGGTTACACCATCCAGTCGATGCGTAGCTGGTCGACCCTTCAGAACGGCGAGTGCCTCTCCTGCATTGGCTGCCATGAGCGCAAACTGGACGCGGCGATCGACCTCAAGACGGCGGTCGCCTTTTCCAGGCCCCCACAAAGACTCAAACCGTTTGCGGGCAAGGAGCATCCGCTGGTCAAGCGGCTGGCATCGGAATCGTGGTTCGACAGCGTTGAAAACTACCTCGGCGTGAACGCTCCGCGTTCGCTCGATGCCGACGCGCCGGTCGACGGTTTCAGCTATGTCCAGGAGATCCAGCCCATATTCGACCGCCACTGCGTTCGCTGCCACAACGCGTCGAAAACCGCGGAGACCAAGATCAGTCTGACCGGAGAGGTGGCGAAGCCCGAGAGCATCAGTCTGATCGGCGCAGGCTACGTGGACCCAAAACGCGCCTACACGCAGTCCTACGTCGCCATTACCACGTCGGGCAATCCCGACAAGAACCCGTGGATGACGTGGCTGAAACCCCGCAGCCGCGCCGTGATGCTCCCGCCGTATCACACGGGCGCTCGCAAGAGCCGAATCATGGATTGCTTTGAACCGGCCCATTACGACGTTCAGGTTAGCGAGAACGAAAAACGTACCTTTGCTTGTTGGCTGGACCTGCTCGTCCCCTTCTGCGGTTCTTATACGCAACACAACACTTGGACCGACGCCGAAAAGGCCGAATACGGCTACTTCCAGGAGAAACGCCGCTTGTATGCTCTCGCTGAGCTGGAATCGCTCCGAGAGTCGCTGAGCCATTGAATCGGTACGCACGAAGACCATGAAGGGGGTTCGTTGCGGTGGTTCTGCTCATTCAGCAACTCGCCATGCACGCCACGCGTTCCTTTCCCAACCGTCTCGATCTCAATCGCACCTCTGCTTGTTCACGGGAAATAAGGAGAATCGCCGGCTATGAAGAGAACAACGAGCCATGCGATCGTGATGGCCGTGGCTGCTCTGTTTGTGGCGCCGCGGTTTGTGTGCCATGCGGCCGAAGCTGCGCCGCCAGACACGCCTATCGCGCACAATCCGAACATGGCCGAGGCACTGCGCGTTCGGGATGGATTGCCAAACTTCTTCGCCAGATTGGCAGCGGGGGAACCGGTGCGCATTGCCTATCTCGGCGGCAGTATCACAGCCGCGAACGGTTGGCGTCCCAAGACGATTGCGTGGTTCAAGTCGCAGTATCCGCAAGCTAAGGTCGTTGAGATCAACGCCGCGATCTCAGGAACAGGGTCGGATTACGGTGCATGTCGGATCGAGGCGGATGTGCTTTCGAAGAATCCCGACTTGGTCTTCATGGAGCATCGTGTGAACGGCGGCGATGGATATGAAGCCAAGTCGGTGGAAGGGATCATTCGTCAGATTTGGAAGAAGAATCCGAGGATCGACATTTGCCTTGTCTACACGATATCGCACGGCATGCTACCGACCTTGCAGGCGGGAAGACAGACCGGATTCGGGGCCGTCATGGAAACGATCGCCAACGCCTACGGCGTTCCCTCGATCGATCTCGGGGTGGAGATCGCCAAGCGGGAGAAAGCGGGTAGCCTCGTTTTCAAGAGCGATGTTCCTGTGACCGGCAAGCTGGTCTTCTCCAGAGATGGCGTGCATCCCGGTGACGACGGCCATGAAGTGTACAAGGAGGCCATCGCCCGCTGCATGCTGTCCATGCAAGGAAAAGGGCATCCCGGGGCTCATCGGCTTCCGGAACCGTTGGAAGCCCGCCGCTGGGAGACGACGCGGCTTCTCCCCATCACCCGTGCCACGCTAAGTCCGGGCTGGAAGACGGTGGATACCGAGACCGACGCCGTCTACCGCGAGTCCTTCGGGCGTACACACGCCATGCTCCGCGGCGCAGTCAAGTGCGACAAACCCGGCGAGACGATTACGATCCGATGGAATGGCACGACGATCGGATTCAGCGACATTCCTCAGGGCCGCGGGATGGAAGTCGAGGTCACAATCGACCGAGGCAAGCCGATCACGATCAATCGTCCCCAAAGAGAGAAAACTCGCCACTCGCGATTCTTCTACCTGCCCGAGCAATCGCCGGGCGAGCACACGGCCGTCTTACGGGTATCGAAGTTGCCGGACGGTTCGTCATTCTACGCCGGACAGATCCTCGTCATCGGAACGCCAATGCTTTGAGTCCACCATCTGGTGCGCGTCGCGGTCGGCCTGAGCGTCTTCCGATCGAAGCAGCAAGAGAACAACTCTTCTGGCAAAGCTGGCTGCACAAGCTCCTCTGCCAACGCTTGTCCAGAATGACGCACTGCAGAACCCCGCAACCACGTAGTCAAGCGGATTTGCCTCTTTCTGTTCATAGGCGATGCCCACACACGCGTCCCACCTCGCCGAGCGATACGAAGCGGCAACCACACATTCAGTTCGGCAGGCCGAGCCCATGTTGCGGGCATGCGCAAACTCGACGGTCGCTCCGAAGAGCACCTGGGAGGACGCAGTCGATTCGCGCGAGGCACACGTATCGATCATTGCTCGCTCACAAGAGACCCCCCAGGTTGATCTTGAGGCGTAATCCGATAAGACTGAAGTACTCTGTTACCGACAGCGGCTGGAATACGGCTCCCCCTTCTGGCGGGAAACCCATATGGACACTGAGGCAACGCCCGCATCAACACGCGATCTTTCCGCGCTCCCACCGGACGGCCAGACATCGGCTCGCACTGGTGCCGCGCACTTTGGGCGACACGTTTGCCAATTCGCCCGAGCCGCCCTGATTGCATATCTGGTCCTCTTATTTGTCCTCGCCTTCGCGCATTCAGGACGCGAGGCCGTTGTCCGGCTGGAAGATTTCGTCCAAGTTCGCGACGGGATTGTCAAAGTCCTCACCGCCGCACTGACCGTGTTTGTCCAGTTCGGGGTCCTCGGACTACTCGTGGCTCTGTCCGCCGGGCCGCACGCAGCTCCTCTCTCGCGATCGAGACGGCTCGCGGGCGGCATCTCGATGCTTCTCGTTGGCGCAGTGCTTTTCACCCTGCTTTCTCTCGTAGAATCGGGCCGGATGCCCGGCGCCCTGGCCCCCATCTGTCCTTTCGTCGGCTATGTGCTGGGCCTCTGGATCGGGCGGGCCTGTCTCTGGGGGGGGCGTGCTTTTGGCCGGTCAATGCTCGGTTTGGTCGCCGTCCTCCTGGTGCTCGGCGCGACTGCCGTGGGAGCCTGGCGGCTGGCAATCGACTCCAACCCTCTGCCGTTTCAGCCGCCTAAGGTCACCTCCGCCGAAAAACGCCGCCTGGCCGACCTCCTGGAGCACACTTACCGGGGCAACGGTCTGCGGCAACTGCGCCTTACCCAGCACGATGTCAATCTGCTCTTGGCCATGGGCATGCCGCAGGTCTTTCCTCTCGGCAAGGCGCAGGTCGCGCTAGGCGAGAAGACCGCCTGTGGTGAACTGTCGATAGGCTTGGGCAACGACGGCGCACAGCAACGCTGGCTGAATGTTCGCGCAACGTGCCTCGCGGCGATCACGGCAGGGCGTTTGGAAATCCGCTGCGTCGAATGTCGCGTGGGCCGGCTGTCGGTGCCACGATTCCTGCTCGACGTGATCTCGCCGTGGCTCATTGCCGAGGTCCTCGCCGACCCCGACGTCCAACAGGTTCTTGCCGCCATCAATTCGGTGCGCCTGGAACCCGGCGTCCTGGAGGCGGTCGTCACAACCGGAGATCTCGGTGACGGCAGCGGACGACTCAGCGAAACGGTGATTCCCTCACTCATCGCCCGATTAGGGCAGAAGCCCGACATGGCAGCCCGAACGCAAGTCTACATCCGCTATCTGGTGGCGACTGCCAAACACTTCCCCGTCGAGGGCCGCTTCGAGGCGTTCTTACAGGCGGCGTTCGATTTGGCCCGGCGACGGTCGACGGTCGAGGACCCCGTGTTGGAGAACCGCGCCGCCATCCTCGCCTTGGCCGTGCTGCTCGGCCATCCGCGAGTCGAGACGCTGATCGGGCCGGTCACCGATCAAGAACTGAGAGCCATGGCGAAGCAGAATGTCGGTCGCGTGACTTTGCGCAATCGACGCGACTGGTGCCAGCATTTCTTGGTCAGCGCCGCTTTAGCCCTAACACTGAACCAATCCCTAAGCGATGAGGCCGGCGTGACCAAGGAGGAGCTCGACGCGGGAAGTGGCGGTAGCGGTTTCTCATTTGCAGACTACTTGGCCGATCGTGCGGGTACACTCTTCGCTCTCGCCGCAACGCGAGACGATCTATCGGCCCGTCGGATGCAGGATCGCCTTGCCGCCCGGCCGAACATCGACGACCTGTTCCCACCCGCGGCCGACCTCCCCGAAGGGATTCCCGATGCCATCCTGCAACGCGACTATGGTGGCGTCAAAGGCCAAAGGTCCAACCAGGTCATCGCCGAAATCGAACGGCGACTGGCGCGCTGTCCGGGGCTGTGGTAAGGCCAATCGCTGCCCTGGCCGATGATCAATTCCCGACGCATGTCGCCGATACCCCGGCCATCGCCAGCATCGACACCGATGGTCATCTGCTCCTGTACGGCGGCTATGCCGGCCTGGCCTGCCACTTCTGAACGAAGCCCGTTCAAACCACTCGGGCGGCCAAGGCGCCCGCTCGAACGCCCGGCCTCTCACTGCCGTTTCCAGCGGCAGAACGCCTCCCTGGTGTGATCTTCTCCAGTTACCGGTGCTCGGCCGACTCACAGCATCGCGCGCACAAAAAAAGGCCCTCCGGGCGTGGCCACCGGAGGGCCTGGGCTTTCGCAAGGGGTGACCGACTAGAACGCGCTGGGGTCCAGCACGCCGCTCAATCCGGCCTTGTTGCCATTCGGCGTCATCAGGTGGCAGTATACGTCATAGTCGATCGTATCAGCAATGAATCGGCAGTGCCCATCGCAGAACAGTGCGTTCACGCCTCCGGGATGCCGCGACGACGGCCGAGCATAGGACAACGCTGCGTTGTCAGTGCCTTCGACGCCCGAAGCCGGATAGAGAACCGCGCTGTCTTCCAGATCTTCCTTGCCCCGGTTGATCCGAACGACCGAGAGGTCGGCGCCGGTAGCTGCGTACAACCCCGACGGCATCCCGCTCGCGCTCACCGGCCACCACACGAAGCCAAGCTCCGCTTCCCACGGAACGCTCGCATAGGTGGCGCCCCCCGCCAAGCGAACCCACGTCGTGCTTTGCAGGTTCTCGCTTAGCATCAGCGTGTTCGACGTGCCGTCATTCACACTGACGTAATCCAAGTCCATGGTCGCCGGCTGACCACCGTACGTGGTTGCCAGCGTAACAGCCGAGTGGTCGAAAAACACGCCGTACGCGGGGCCTTCGGCAATGCCACCGAATCTCTCGGCCGTTGCCGGGATGCCCGTATTGACGGCGTAGGACAGGGGCGCGTTGTTCGCAATCCCCGACTGCGTACGGTCGCTGGCGCAAACCAACAGCGGAAGTCTCACGACCGGCCGGGCTCCATGCAAGGCCTCGCACCTCGGGTCTGTCCAATGCTCCGACAGATCGTTTTGTTCAACGTACGGCAGAAGCGTGACGACCCAACTCACGTTCAACGGAGTCACCGGGCTAATCTCCGCGCCGCTCGCATCTTGAATGTTGAACAGGTACTCCGCGAATCCCGGGAGTCTCCCGTGGACCGAGTCGTAACGGGTAAAAGCCAGTCCGAGCTGCTTCTGATTGTTCAGGCAACTCGCTCGGCGGCCAGCTTCGCGCGCGGCCTGTACCGCGGGCATCAGCAGCGCCATGAGCATGCTGATGATCGTGATGACCACCAGCAATTCGATCAGGGTAAAGCCGCTTCGTTGTGTGCGCATACCACGCTCCTCTTCTGCCCTTGAAAGGCCACCTTTGCCCTAGCTGGCGTCGGCCCGCGACAAGCTTGCATAAGCCCACGAATTGGGACAACCGTCCCCTTATCATTCTCGCAAAAACCCGGGGGAAAATCCAGTGTTAGGTTTCCAGATTCTCCGCCTTCGACCCAGCGAGTAACCCCAATGGGCTATGAACCGCCGCTCCCGTCCGTTCTGGCGGCCGACCGCTCGGCGGTGCCCAAGTCGGCCTGGCGTAAGGACACTTGTGAGGATCCACGGAAACGCCGCCAAGCACGAGGCGCTCACCGGTTACCCCGGACGCCCCAATCCAGGAAGTCTGCGCAGCATGTGCCGGAATTACCTCGCCTTCCCGAAGTGCTTCGTGGTACGGCCCGCCTCCCCGGCAAGTACCGTGGCGCATCGCGCAACCACGCCACCCGTCAACGGCCGTTTCCTCGGCGACTCCCTGGCGTCCATCACGGTTTTCTGGAACAATGAACTTCCAGAGGGCAACCGGCGTGCGTGAAACGGTTTGCGCAGCAAACACGTAGGGTGTGCCGAAAGCATGTAGGGTGGGCCGAACGTATGTAGGGTGGGCCGAGCGCAGCGAGCCCCACCAACTCGACTTCGTTTCACCCCGGTTCACCTCGGCTCGTCCTGCCGTTTCCTCGCCGGCCATCCAAGGAGCCCAGCAGTCCCAACCAAAGGTGTTCGCCATGTCGGCTCGCAGACCCAAAGGCTTCACGATCATCGAGGTGCTGGTGGTCATCACGATCATCGGCGTGCTAATCGGATTGTTGATTCCGGCCATCCTCAGCTCGCGCGAATCCGCCCGTCGCACTCAGTGCACCAACAACCAGCATGAAATCGCCGTCGCACTGAAACAGTACGAAACGACCGCAGATCGTCTGCCCGGCTTTGTCAACAGCCTGGGAGGCACGGCCAACGGATTGACCTGGATTGCCATGCTCTGCCCGCACATGGGCATGAACGACGTGTGGGCGATTCTGAGGCAGAAGCAGATAACCGTCGATACGTCCATCCCCGATTTGCCCTCATTGGTCCCCGGATTCCTCTGCCCCAGCGACGGCAACAAACGCAATACGCGTTTCCCCTTAAGCTATGTCGGGAACTGCGGTTGGTACAATCACGACGATCCGTCGTTCGACGTCCTACAGGCCATCTTCACAGGAACCGCCGCATCGGCCGGCATTGCCGTGCGGACCGACGAAATCCCCGATGGCGCCCAGAACACACTGATGTTCTCCGAGAACATCAACGCAACGCAGTGGTTCACACTGACTACTGCTGAGGGGTCTCCACCGGCCGTGTGCCGGTTGCCTCTTGTCGTCGATGTGGGAATGCTCTGGTGCAATCCTCTTGACAATAACGCAATTAACGCGCGCCTCAACGATCCCACGCTGCCGACCTTTCCCGCAACAGATGAGGCGGCCTTGCTCTACATGTCGTATGCTCGGCCCTCAAGCTATCATCCCGACGGGATCGTTGCCACGTTCTGCGACGGGCACACAGAGTTCATCAACAACAGCATTACGCCGTTGGTCTATCAGCAGCGTATGTCGCCCGACGACGCCCAGGCGAAAAGCCACGATCCGCCTTTGATGCCGTAACCGCCACACGGTTTCGCAACCCCTGGCATCCAACAGGACAGTCCTTCACCCGCCGTCTATCGCGCTCCGCGGATGGCCAGGTACTGGCTCAGTGCGTCTTGCCACCGCGGCATCGTCGGCCGACCGGCCAGGGAGTGATACTTGGCCGTGCTCAACACGCTGTATCGTGGCCGGGGAGCCGACTGGTCCGACGGCTCCGTGCGAATCGGCTCCACCGCCGCGGAAATCCCGGACCGGCTGAGTATCTCCGCTGCGAACGTATACCACGTCGTCTCGCCCCGATCCACGACGTGGTAGATCCCATAGGCCTCCGTCGAAAGCAGGAAACGGATCGCCCGGGCGACATGAAGCGTGTAGCTCGGCGTGCACTGCTGATCGTTCGCTGCCCGCAACGGCTGACCCTGCGCTGCTAAACGCACGATTGTCTCCACAAAGTTCTCCGAAGAACGCGGGCCCGGCAGCCCGTAAAGACTGCTGGTCCGCACGATGTAGTGTTTCTCCCAGCGGGCCGCGTGCGATTCTCCCTCGAGCCGTGTCTGCCCATACACGTTCACCGGGGCCGGCGAATCCACCTCGGTGTAGGGGATGGCTCGGGCCGCATCGCCGCCAAACACCTGATCGCTGCTGACCTGCACCAGCACGCAGCCCAGGCGCTGACACGCTTCGACAAGATGGCCGACGCCCTGCGCATTGACGGCGTGGCACTGTGTCGACTGTTGCTGGGCTTGGTCGATGTCGGTCATTGCCGCCGCGTTGATCACGGCCTCAGGCCGGATCTTCTCCATCCGTGCAGCGACCGTGTCGCGGTCAGTGATGTCAAACTCCGGCAAGTCCAGCCCAATCGCGCGTGGGCCGAGCTGCCGGCAAAGCTCGCTGCCCAACTGCCCTCCTGCGCCGACAACCACAACAGGGTCCATGGTGGAGCCTCCTTGGTCAAAGAGTACGGACGAGCCAGGGGCCCTAATCCCCGACCCCAATCTCCCGGAATCCTGTATCAGCATACCGCTAATCGCACGAAATGAACATTAGCCCTCTTGCTTGGACAAGAGCCCGGCCCACGGGCCCCGTTGTGAACCGACCGTCCCATAGTATAGGATGTGCGGGTTCCATCAGCTCTTGCTCTTTCCGGGGGGATAGCCCATGTACGACAAGGAAGCGCTCACAGCCCTGATTCGTCATAAGGCCTTGAAGTTCGGCAACTTCACACTCACCTCAGGCAAGAAGGCTTCCTACTATCTCGACGGCAAGCAGGCTACGCTCGATCCCCACGGGGCCCTACTCATCGCCGAAGGAATTCTCGATCTCCTGGTCAAAGACCGGCTCCCCGATGCCATCGGCGGAATGTCCATCGGCGCCGATCCCATCACGGCCGCCGTGGTCACCATGTCCGCCGTTCGCGGCACGCCGATCGCGGGCTTCATGGTACGCCGCGAACCAAAAGGACACGGAACAAATCAGTACGTCGAGGGCCCCGTCGTACCCGGCAACGAAGTCGTAATCGTCGAAGACGTCGTCACCACGGGGGGCTCCTCGCTGGCTGCCATCCAACGCGTGACGGCCTTCGGCCTGCAGGTCAGTCGCGTCGTCGCCATCGTCGACCGAATGGAAGGCGGGGCCCAGGCCTTTGCCCAGCAAGGCATTCCGTTTGCCAGCCTGCTTTCCATTCGCGATTTCGGCATCGAGCCGCCTGAGCGCTGACTTGGCCCTCTCGAGGCCCCTGCTGCCCACGGTGGCGCGGCCATCAAGCACTCACCTTATCTTCCCGGCCCAGGCGTGACGCAAACCTGCCGCCTTACCGGACCTGTTGGGTGGGCGCGTTCCCGTCAATAGGTCCATTTCGGGCCGCCTGCCACGCCCCCGTCCGTGCGGCATCGGCAATGGCCCCGATTAGGCCGCAACGCTGATGCCGAACCATCACCCAAATCCGGGGTCGATTGCCCTCTGAGTCGCCTACTACAACCTAGACTTGGTGTAGCCACATCTCGGGATCGGGCAGAATGCGAAAAGTTCATTTGTGGCGAACAAAGTACCGATTGTAGCGATAAGGTAAAGCAGAGGCTTCCTGTACGAGTGTCCGGTGGGAATGGGCAGAAAGGGCAGATTTTTCCTGCTCCGGCCTTTCCCGACAACGCGTGCGGGCCGACAATGACGCTTGCGTTGGCCCCCGGTTTGCCGGGCAAACGGCCGACGCGCCTGCGCCCCGCGCAATCCCCCAGCTTGGAACGGTTGCCCCCGCGATAGAAGAAACGGAGTCTGCGGTGAATATCCTGGTGGCTAGCAGTGAGGCAGTCCCTTTCGCCAAGAGCGGCGGCTTGGCCGACGTCTCCGGAGCTCTGCCCATCGAATTGGCTCGGCTCGGTCATGAGCCTGTGCTCATGCTACCGGCTTATCGCCATGCGCAGTACTGCGGCATGCCCATCACGCCGATGGGAATCGACTTCATCGTGCCCATCGGCAGCAAGACCGTCACCGGCCACTTGCTTCAAAGCCGCCTTCCCGCGGGCGACGTGCCGGTCTACCTCATTCAACAAGACCACTACTTCGACCGCGACGAACTGTACCGCTCCAACGGCAAAGACTATTCCGACAACTGCGAGCGGTTCGTCTTCTTTTCGCGAGCTGTGCTCGAGGCGATTCGCCTGCTCGAGCTTCAGGTCGATATCGTCCATGTCAACGATTGGCAAACGGGACTGATCCCCGCCTATCTGAAAATCGAATATCGCAACCTGCCCCGCTACCAGCAGATCGCCAGCCTGTTCACCATCCACAACATGGCCTACCAGGGACAGTTCTGGCACTGGGACATGCTCCTCACCGGCCTGGACTGGAAATACTTCAACTGGCACCAGATGGAGTTCTACGGCAAGCTGAACCTGCTGAAGACGGGCCTGACGTTCGCCGACGCGCTCAGCACGGTCAGCCCTCGCTACGCCCAGGAAATCCAGACGGCCGCCTTCGGTTGCGGCTTGGAAGGGGTGCTGCAGTATCGGCACGACGTCCTCCACGGCATTCTCAACGGAATTGACGACACCGAATGGGACCCCGACAGCGATTCCATGATCGCCGCCAACTACAACGACAGCACCGTCACGCAAGGAAAAGCCCAGTGCAAAGCGGCCCTCCAGAGCGAGTTGGGGCTGCCGCAGCGAGCAGACGTGCCCCTGATCGGCTTCATCGGACGGCTCGCCGACCAGAAGGGCATCGATCTGATCGCCAAGACCATTCCCGAATGGCTCCCCGCCAAGGACTGTCAGTGGGTCATCCTCGGAACGGGTGAACCCGCCTACCATCAACTTTTCAAGAACCTGGAACAGCGATATCCCGACAATGTGGCTGTCCGGCTCGAGTTCTCCGACGTGCTTGCACACCGAATCGAGAGCGCCGCCGACATCTTCGTCATGCCCAGCCGCTATGAGCCGTGTGGGCTGAACCAAATGTACAGCCTCCGCTACGGCACCGTGCCGGTCGTTCGTGAAACCGGCGGTCTGGCCGACACCATTGTCGACGCCAATCCGCAGACCCTTGCTGCCGGTACGGCCAACGGGTTCAGCTTCCGCGAAGACAACCCCCTCGCGCTCAGTGAAACCCTTGCCCGGGCTGTCGACGCCTACAACCAGCCCGAAACCTGGGGCCGCCTCATCACCACGGGAATGCGGCAGGACTGGTCCTGGGCGCGAAGTGCCCGACAATACGTCAAGCTCTACGAGCAGATGGTCGCACGGGCCAAATCCTCCAACTTCGCCGAGCCCTCGCCCGTTTGACAGCACGGTTGCCACTTCCCACGCTCGCGATACAAGGATCACGCGGGTGACCGACACACGCCGCTCGCTCGCCTATGCCCCGAGAGGAAGGATGCCCGTACGGGTTTGCCCTCCAACGTGTCCTCGGTCGAGGAACGAACTGACCGCCCGCCGACCCATCTGTCCCCGATCGTGCACCACTGACCATTTGGCCTGACGCGTACAATGGAATGAGCCCCCTCATTGCCGAGGGGCGAAGGACCGAAGCGAAGGAAAGCAATGCACGACGTCTGTTTGGCGCTGCTCTGGCATCAGCATCAGCCCTACTATCCCGACGACATCGCCGGGGAGAATCCCATGCCCTGGGTCCGCCTCCACGGCACCAAGGACTACTGGGGCATGGCGATGCTGCTCCACGAGATTCCCCAGATGCATGCCACCATCAATCTCGTACCCAGCCTGTTGAGCCAGCTGTACGCCTACATTGAGGGTGGGCACGAGGATCGACACCTCCGCGTATCTCGACTGCCGGCCGGGGATCTCAGCGAGGAGGATATTCACTACCTCCTCGACAACTTCTTCATGGCCCATCCCGACCAGATGATTCGACCCTATCGGCGCTACCACGAGCTATATCTCAAACGCGGACTATCGGTCGATCCCGCGGAACGCGCACGAAAACGCTTCAGCAAACGAGATATCCTCGACCTGCAGTGCTGGGCCAACCTCGTATGGATCCATCCCATTGCCTTCGAAGTGGACCCCGATCTCGCCGCCTTTCGCAAAAAGGGCCGCTCCTGGACCGAGAACGAAAAACAGTGGCTTCTCGACCGCCAACTCGATCTGTTGCGGCAAATCGTCCCGTTACACAAGCAGTTGCAGGAGCGCGGCCAGATCGAACTGACCACGACCCCCTATTACCACCCGATCCTGCCTCTGCTCTGGGACAAGCGACTGGCGCGCAAAGCCATGCCGGACGTCGTCCTACCCCGTGCCTCGGAATCGTACGCCGAAGATGCCCGAGAGCACATCCGTCGCGCCGTCGACTACCATGAGAAGCTCTTCGGCCAAAAACCGCGGGGAATGTGGCCTTCCGAAGGCTCCGTGTGCCAAGGAATCGTTCCCCTCATCGCCGACGCCGGCATCCAGTGGATTGCCACCGACGAGGAAATCCTCTCCTGCTCCACCGACGGTTGGGTGTCGCGCGACGGCAACGGTTTCCTCCGCAATCCGGAAATGCTCTACCGCCCCTGGCGCGTTGAGGAAGGCGGCAAGCAACTTCAGATCGTCTTTCGCGATCACGCCATGAGCGACCAGATCGGCTTCCATTACCAGCGATTCAAAGCCGATCACGCGGTAGACGATTTCTTCGGCCGTATCGAAGCCATCGGCAATGCCACCGGCGCGAATGCCGGACACCGTCCTTCCTTGGTCAGTATCATCCTCGATGGCGAAAACTGCTGGGAGTACTACCCCAACGCTGGTCTCGACTTCCTTCGCAAACTCTATCGCCGCGTCGTCCAGCATCCAAAGACGACTCCCGTGCGATTCTGCGACTACCTCACTCGCTATCCGGCCACCGACAAGCTTGCCCACTTGTTCCCCGGCAGTTGGATCCAGCACAACTTCGGGATCTGGATCGGCCACCCCGAGTGCAACCAGGCCTGGGACTTCGTCGAGCAAACCCGCAAGCATCTCCTCCACCTCACCGAGCGCAAGGCCCGACCGGCCGAACAACTTCGGCGCGCCTGGGAGGAACTGTATATCGCCGAAGGAAGCGACTGGTTTTGGTGGTTCGGCGATTCGCACCACAGCGCCCAGAACGAACTGTTCGATCGCCTCTTCCGAAAGCACCTGCAGAACGTCTACCTGATCCTCGAAGAGCAGCCGCCCAGCGAGTTGGCGCGGCCCATCCGCGAGGGCACTCGCCATTACGCGCACACCATCCCCACTAGTCTGTTGAGCGTCAAGGTCGATGGCCGCCGCACCTACTTCGAGTGGCTCAACGCCGGACACTACGCCTGCCAAGCTAGCCGCGGAACCATGAGCATGGCCCGCGAAGGGCTCGTTTCCGATCTCTACTTCGGCTTCGACCCCCAGCGACTCTTTCTGCGTCTCGACGCCCAGGGCGGAACCTTTTCCGATCGCCTTGCCGAGATCGACTCCCTCCGCGTGACCTTCTTCGAGCCCGCTGGGTTTTCGTTGCTCGTCCGCCATCCGGCCCGGAAGAATGCAACCGTCGAACTGTATCATGAAGACGTGCGAGTGGCGGACTCGGGAGCGCTGACGGCGGCCGATTCCATCTTCGAACTGTCCGTCCCCTTCCGCAGTCTCACCGTTTCCACCGATGCCCCGCTCCACTTCTGCGTTGAGCTTCTCCAGGACGAACAGCCGGTGGACCGTGTTCCCAACGAAGGGGCCATCGAAACCAGTGTGCCGTCACCCGACTATGAACTGATTATGTGGCAGGCGTAAGAAGACGAGGACTCATGCCCGATCTGCGAAAAGACCCCATTGTTGGCCGCTGGGTAATTGTCGCCAAAAGTCGTGCCAAGCGGCCGCACGACTTCGAGTCCTCCCCTCGCCTTCGGACGGGTCGGTTCTGCCCCTTCTGCGAGGGAAGCGAGGATAAGACGCCCGCCGAGATCCTTGCCTACCGCAACCCGGGCACCCATTCCAACGGCAAAGGTTGGCGCGTCCGTGTCGTCCCCAACAAGTTCCCTGCCCTGGAGATCGAGGGCGATCTGAACAAACGCGGTGACGGCATCTACGACATGATGCGCGGCGTGGGCGCCCACGAAGTCATCATCGAAACGCCCAAACACCTCGTCAGCACCGCACAACTGTCCGAAGAGGAACTCCGCGAGGTCCTATGGGTCTATCGCGACCGCCTCGTCGACCTCAAGAAGGACCCGCGACTGGTCTACGGGATGATCTTCAAGAACGTCGGCGCGGCTGCCGGCGCGTCGCTCGAACACACCCACAGCCAATTGATCGTCACACCCATCGTGCCCATCAACGTCTGGGAAGAAATGACCGGCTCCCTGGAGTTCTACAACTATCGTGGGCGTTGTGTCTACTGCGATATGATCCAGCAGGAGCTGGCCACCGAGAAACGCGTCGTCGTCGACGTTCCTGGTTTCGTGGCCTTCTGCCCCTTTGCCAGTCGGTTTCCTTTCGAGACATGGATTCTCCCCAAGACCCATTCCAGTCACTACGAGAACATCCAAAAAAACGCCGTCGACGAACTGTCCGGCGTCATGAAGCAAGTCATCGCCAAGATCGAAGCGGCCCTCGACCAACCTGCCTACAACTACATTATTCACACGGCTCCCTTTGACACCCAGGAACTAGGCCATTATCACTGGCATATAGAGATTATGCCGAGTTTGACGAAGGCGGCCGGCTTTGAGTGGGGTACGGGTTTTTACATCAATCCCGCTCCTCCGGAGGAGGCCGCAGCCTTTTTGCGAGATGTCGAGATCGTTGATCTCCACGAATCATAAGATATTCCATTCAGGGGAACTGGATAAAGTGGGGTGCGGCTGCCGAATAAATAAACAACTCCCGAGCAATTCCGCCTCGATCCGGAGTTCGTTACCAGACAGCCCTCCCCCCAAGTAACACCGCCTGGCCCCACCATGCCCCAATCCATCCGACTCGCCTTAGTCCTCCACAACCATCAACCGATCGGAAACTTCGACCACGTCTTCGAGCAGGCATACCAGGAAAGCTACCGCCCGTTCCTCGATGTCTTCAGCCGCTTCCAATCGCTTCGCATCGCGCTGCACACCAGCGGATCGCTCATGGAATGGCTGGACGAGCATCATCCCGATTACGTCGACAACCTTGCAGATCTCGTCGCCCAAGGCCGAATCGAGATCATCGGCGGTGCCTACTACGAGCCAATCCTAGCGATGCTTCCCGCCCGCGATCGCATCGGGCAGATCCAACGCTACTCCCGCTGGCTCGAAAAGCGCCTGGGCGCCACCGTTCGCGGCATGTGGATGGCCGAGCGCGTCTGGGAACAGTCCTTCACTCGCGATGTCGCCGCCGCCGGCATCGAGTATACCGTCCTCGACGACTTCCACTTCAAGTGTGCCGGCCTGACCGAATCGGACCTCTACGGCTACTACACGACGGAGGACGACGGACGCGTCATCTCCGTGTTTCCCGGCAGTGAGCGGCTCCGCTACACCATTCCGTTCGCCGATCCGCAGCAGACGATCGACTATCTCCACCACATTGCCGAGCAGCACGACAACTCCGTGGTCGTTTTCGGCGATGACGGCGAGAAATTCGGCACCTGGCCCGAGACCCACAAACACTGCTATCACGACGGCTGGCTGGAGCGCTTCTTCGATACGCTCGCGCAGAATCAGAGCTGGCTGCATGTAACCACGCTCAGCGAAACGGTCGACCACGTCGCCCCCCTCGGCAAGATCTATCTCCCCGATTGCAGCTATCGAGAGATGACCGAGTGGGTGCTGCCCGTCCAGCAGCACATCGAGTACGAGCACATCTCGCACCAGTTCGCCGACGATCCCCGCTGGCAGGCCCTGAAGCCGTTTCTCCGCGGCGGCATCTGGCGCAACTTCAAGGTCCGCTACCCCGAATCCGACGAAATGTACTGCCGCATGATGCAGGTCAGTCGCCGCCTCGAGCAAGTCGTGCAGTCCGGCGCCAGCGGCCAACAGATCGACGACGCCCGCGCCGAGTTGTATCGCGGACAGTGCAACTGCGCGTATTGGCACGGAGCCTTCGGTGGCATCTACCTCCCCCATCTCCGCAACGCCGTCTACCAAAAACTCATTCATTCCGAAAACATTCTCGACCAGGCCACCGGCAACACCGATCCCTGGGTGGACGCCAAGGCCGAGGATCTCAACTTCGACGCCCGCCAAGAAGTCCGGCTCGCCAACGACAAGCTCATCGCCCTGATCAACCCCGTCAACGGCGGCCAACTCTACGAGTTGGACGTTCGTTCGATCCGTCACAACCTACTGGCGACCCTTATGCGGCGGCCCGAAGCGTACCACCAAAAGGTCCTTGCCGGCAATCACCAGGGAAACGAGAACTGCGCCAGCATCCACGACCGCGTCGTCTTCAAACAAGAGGGACTCGATCAGCGAATCCAATACGATAGCTACCTCCGCAAGAGTCTCATCGATCTGTTCTACGACAACGATGTCAGCTTCGACGCCGTCGCTTCAGGCCAGGCCCCGCAACACGGCGATTTCGTCCAGGGTGCCTACGAAGCCATCCTTCGCCGCAATCCCGATCGAATTCAGGTTAAGCTGGTCCGCGACGGCGTGGCCTTCGGCATGCCCATCCGTATCACCAAGGGCGTGACCCTTGGCGCCGGTAGCTCCATGCTCGAAATCGGCTATCTCCTCGAAGGCCTGCCCGCCGATCGGCCGTTCCATTTCGCCGTGGAGCTGAACTTCGCCGGCATGCCCGGCGGAGCCGACGATCGCTTCTTCCGCGATGCCGACGGCCAACAACTGGGCCAGCTCAACACCCGTCTCGATCTAGCCGACGTGCAGGGCCTGGGCCTCGTCGATCAGTGGCTCGGACTCGACGTCGGCCTGAAGACCTCCCGGCCCACCCATTTCTGGACGTTCCCGGTGGAAACGGTCAGTCAGTCCGAAGGCGGCTTCGAGCTGGTTCACCAGTCGGTCGCCGTTCAACCGCACTGGTTCGTCGTTGCCGACGCCGATGGACAGTGGAGCGTGACCATGCAGATCGCCCTCGACACGGCTCGAACCGGCGACTGCACGGAACAATCTCCCGCCATGGCCACCGTGTAGTACGTCTCGCGTGTGGCGGCCGCCTGCCGGCGCTGCCTTCTCGAAACGGCATGCACCCAAAAAAGCTGGCGGCATCGGGCGATGTGCCTGATGCCGCCAGCAAGATTGGGCTAAGGATTGTCGCCCGGCCGAACCGGGACCGTACGTCCGATGCTACCTACCTGCGAAAACCATCGGCAATGCACCGAGTAGCTTCAGGATTCCTTCTTGTACTTCGATTCTCATCTTACCGCCATCAGGAATCACCGTACTCGTGATGATGAGGTGATCCTTGCCCGGGTTGCCCTTGAGCACCTGGGTCAGAATGTTGATCACGCTCGTGACTTCGTCATCCTTGGCGACTGAGCCAACGAACTCAATCAACGGCATGGCGGTGATCGTCAACTGCATCGGGGGAATCTTGCGGGCTTCCTTCGACTTATCGATCGCCTTCTTCACGGTCTCCAGCGCGTCACGTCCCACGCCGAGATACACGCTCTCCTTACCGATGCCGATGAACGCATCCAGCGACTTGCCGACTAGCTTGCTCAGATCGACCTCGCCGTCAGTCGGAATGGCCTCGGTCGGAACCGAGATGCGGTGGAAGTGAACCCCCTCGTACTCGGCGGCGTTCAACTTGATCGCCTCAGCCACCTTGGCGTCTTCCTTGGCGACCTTCTCGGCCAGCTTCTTCAGCATCGTGTCGATCTTCTCGGTGTCGAGCACTCGCATCCCCGCGACCACCGTCGCCGCCTCGGGACCGACCTTTACCGAAGCACCCATGTCAAGCAGGCCACCCTTCAGGGTGTTTTCCACAACCTCGAACAACTGGTTGGTGATTTCCTTGGCCAGTGCCAAGTCCTCTTCGCTCAGGTCTTGGTTCTCCAAGTCCTTCAAGGCGCCCGCCCGAGCGGTGGCCATCGACGACTTGACTTGCTCCAAGTTGGTTTGTGGGATCTTCTGTGCCGCGCTGACGCTGATCGCCGCGCCCTCAAGGAGAAAGCCAGCGAACTTGGTTTCCACCGGTTCCGCCGCCGTAGTGTACTGCTTGGCCAGATCCGATCCCTTCACGGCCGTCGTCACGAAATCCAACAGGGCGCTGCCCGTCTTGTCATCGATCTTGATGCCGAGGACCAGCTTGTCCAGCTCGTTAAGCACCTGCGTCATCTGCTTGATCGACTGCTCGAACGCCTTGGCTCGCAGTTGCTGCTCTTCTTCGCTCTCGTCGGGTCTCTGCTGCAGGCTCTGCTGGCCCGCCATCTGAATGAAGCCAACCAGCAACTGGCGGTACGCCTGCGGAATATCCTGGACCGACACCCGGATCCCCAGATCGTAATCCTTGTCCAGACCCTCCAGGGCCTCCAATGGGTTCTTTGGCAACTTGGCCAGGCCATCCGACGACATGCTGATGTACGTCCAATCGCCGGCCTGCTTGAGGAAAATCGTCTGGTCCTTCGCGTTGACCTCGAAGACGCCATCCTTCTCTTCCGTCTCACCGATCGAAGGCTCCAATGCCTTCAGCAGCTTCGGCAGATCCTTGACCGGCACGAAGACCAACGTCTCCTGGAGGAGTATCTGCTGTCCGTCGGTGCGAAGTAGCAAGCCCATCGGGCGTTTCTTGTCCAAGCCCTCCAGTCCCTGCCCTCCCGATACGGCGTTGAGCAACCCTTCGACCGTCATGGCGCTGGGGGGACTGATGGCACGAACATCGCTGATGATCCGATCGTAACTGGACAGGGCCACTGTCAACAGCGGCTTCATCTGCCCGGCGGACGACTCGGTCGCGGCCTTCTGAGCGGGACACAAGGTCTGCATGCTCAGAACCAGACCGGCGACAATCCCCATAAGCAGAGCTTTTCTCACAGTGCGTACTCCTTTGCTGGAAACCGAGTCCTATTGTCATGCCCTCGCTCTCATCGAAGGCGACCAGGGGCAACAAACCCCAAATGTACCACGAGTCGATCTGTTCGCAACTGACGCAAACTCTCCTGCCCCATCGCGACAGACGCCGTTCGAGCCGATCGCACAGAATAACGGCTCCACCGCAAGCTGCCCACCCCGGCCTCGCGCACTTCCCACCGAATCTGGATTGGACTGCGAGGTGGTTCCTTGCGATTGTGCCCAGCCGATTCTCACCAGCCAGCCGCGCCAGGCCCTCCCCTTGTTCGTTGCTGCAGACTGAATCTTGGAGAGATTTTGGAAAAAGTCCACGCCTAGCCCGCGAATCACTTCTCGCGGGTGGGGTGCTCGTGGCCTACGAGATGGTATCGTTCGCTGCCTGAAGGCGAAGTTCAGCGGGCGACCACGGCCGCAGCACGATGCCCCGCGCTCGTGCCGTCGCTACGCAACTCGAAAGGCCCCTCGGTCCAATCGCGCGATGACAGTTTTGTCCAAACCCCGTTGTCAGCAACCACGCCCTGCCTACGAGACGGGGCTGCCCGGACCAGCGGCCGGTGGATCTGGTAGTAGATAAGTATGGAGATGCATGACTCTAAAGGGCTATATGCTTCCAGCCGTACTTCTGCGACCCTTGCGGATGTAGCAAACCGGCCGACAGCGGCTCCTACTATCACCCCACTCGATCCCCATGCCCCAATCTCAACCCCAAGATGCCCAGGCTTCCGCCGCGGCTCCCAAGCGGCAACTCACCCTTTTCGATTCCACATGCATCATCGTCGGCATCATCATCGGGGCCGGCATCTATCGGAGTAGCCCGGACATCGCCCGATCGGTTCCTGGCGCAGGCTGGTTGATGGTCGCGTGGCTGCTGGGCGGACTGCTTTCGTTGATCGGTGCGCTCTGCTATGCCGAGTTGGCGACCGCCTATCCTGAGGAGGGTGGCGACTACGTCTATCTGAATCGCTCGTTTGGCTCTTGGGTTGGGTTCCTGTTCGCCTGGTCGCAGCTTTGGATCGTTCGCCCTGGGTCGATCGGCGGCATAGCGTTCGTCTTCGCCGAATACGCCAATCAGATTTGGCCCCAGGCTCAAGGGCCCCAGGCGACCTACGTGCTGATCGCCTACGCCGTTGTGCCCATTATCGTCCTCACCCTGATCAATATCCTCGGTGTTCCGGAAGGCAAATGGACGCAGAACATTCTGACGACCATCAAGGTGCTGGGACTGCTGGCGATCCTTCTCGTCGGCTTCCTGTATGCCACACCCGCGAAGTCGCTCGCGCAACCCGCGACGGCCCCTCAGCCTTTCGACTTGCAGGCGTTCGGCATGGCGATGGTTTTCGTCCTGTGGACCTATGGCGGCTGGAACGAAATGGCCTTCGTCAGCGCAGAGGTCCGTGATCCGAACAAGAACATCCTTCGCGCCCTTCTCTTGGGAACGGTCGCGGTCGCCGCAATCTACCTGCTGGTCACGGGCGCTTTCCTGCACGCCCTCGGCTTCGAGGCCATGCGGAGCCCCGCGCTGGCTGCCGACGTGCTCCGGCTGGGTATTGGCGATTGGGCCGCCCGGGCGATCAGTCTGCTCATCTGCCTCTCGTGCCTGGGTGTGATCAATGGGCAGATCTTCACCGGTGCACGCATCTACTATGCCATGGGCAGGGACCACCGCCTGTACGCTTGGCTCGGCCGCTGGAACGCCCGCTTGGGCACGCCGGTCGCCTCGCTCACTATCCAGTTACTCATCACGGTGGCACTCGTCGTCTGGTTCGGATCGACCACCCGCGGTTTCGAACGCATGATTATCTTCACCACACCGGCCTTCTGGTTCTTCCTGGTCCTCGTCGGCCTGTCGGTGTTCGTGCTTCGCTATCGCGAGCCTGCCACGCCGCGCCCCTTCCGTACGACATTCTACCCGGTCACTCCCATTCTCTTCTGTCTTTCATCCGCCTTCATGGTCTATTCCAGCCTCAGCTACGCCATCCACCAGAGCAGTTGGGAGGCCCTCTTGGCAGTGGCGATTTTGCTCTCGGGCGTTGTAATGATTTACTTCAACCGTCCCAGACGTGCGCGATCCCATGCCGCGTGATCGCAGAGAGCCACCCGGCCGTCAGCCGGACTGCTTGCTCTCGCCGGTTGATGCATCCTTTGCCGCCTGTGCCATTTCCTGGACCGCCTCCTCAAGCATCGCGACGGCTGTTTCCGACGGCGTGGGGCTGGCCGCTGCCGGATGAAAATGGCGATAGATGGCCCCGACCAGAGCATCCTCCGGCGTCAAGGCCACAGAAACCGGGCGGCGAAACAACACCTTCAACTCCGCCATCTGCCGCGGCGACGGAGGGGCGCTCATCGCCACGGTGACCTGATTCTTCTCCAGAATCAACGGCAATACTCGCTTCTTCCATATGACCGCTTTGGGCACGGTCGCCAGCAACTGCTGGGGAATCTCCACCTCCGATAGGTCGGCCGTACGCAAACCAGAGAACATCGCCTCGTCCTCACAGGCCACGATCGAAGCGCGATCCGGCAGCACGTCGATGCGCGCGGCGAGTCCCCCGGGAAGGCACCGGAACCGTACCCGCGCGCGACGAGTCTTCCTGCCAATGGCAAGCTCGATAAGCTCATCTTCGCCGGCCAACAACCTCAACCGCGCCACCAGTGGCAGCAGAAGCCCCATTGCCAGCGGCTCCCGCCCGTAAACCGTCTTCTGCACGCGATACGCCACTTCAACGTGATCCTCGTGCGGCAACAGCAACAGGTGCGACGCCCGCGCTCTGGCCACCTCCGCCAACAGCAGGTCGAGCAAGTGCACGATCCATGGACTCTGGCAGTCGATCGGCTCATTGGTGATCATCTGGCGTTCCAGACGCGCGAACCACGGCCGCACCGATGCCGGATCCACCACGAGCGCCGGGTTCGCCAGCAGTAGCGAGACCTTTCCCGACAGTTCGTCGGCGTGTTCGGCCAGGAACTTCGCCACCGTCCCGTTGGTGTTCAGCGCCGGAAACCACCGCAACAGTAGCGCGTACAAACAGTTCAGCCACGAATCCTGCCTGCATGCCGGATTTACCGAGGTCGACTCCCCGGTGGCAAGTCGGCAACAGGCCAGATACATCGCGTACGTGGCGGCAAGTCCGCGCGCCAACGGATCCCGCTCCAGAAACAGCTCCAATCGCGACGCCAGCGACTCCCGGAAGATCCAGATCTTCTGTTCGATATAGCGCTGCGCCTCGGCCGGCATCTGGCCCATCACCTGACCGTGCGAGAAGACGACCGACGTATCCCCCGTGGCTGGATCCGAGTGGCACAGCATATCGCTGGAGCGGATTTCCTCGAACATCTGCAGCATCGGTTCGCGATACACCGTCCGCAGATAGTCCAGAAACGGCTTGGCGGCCGGATGCTTGGCCACGGCCGTCGGTTCCGCCTTCGCCGCCGGCGCATCGTCCTTTTCCGACGACTCAAGATACTCCCGCACCAACTCAGCCGTCTCTGGGTCGGAAGCCCCATAATACCGCTCGATGGCCGCCACAATCGCGCCTTCCGCGGCAATCGCCACGACTATCGGCCGGTTCAATGCAAATCGCAGGCGATCGAGCGTCTCCGGATCGCGGGGGCTCGCCATCGCCAACGTGACTTTTTCCCCGTCAAACCCCAGCGGAATCACTCGGTTCTTGCGGGCCACGGCCTCCGGAACCAGATTCAGCACCGCTCGCGCAATCTCCGTTTCCTGAAGTTCCGCGAACGGATACCCAAGCTTCGACGCCCGCAGTTGGCTCAACTGGCTTGCCGACGTGTTCTGTTCGATGTCAATCAACGCCGCTACGCCGTAGGTTGTCGAGGGAAACTTCAAGTGCACCAAGTGCTCTTGCTTCGCGATGATCACCTTGATGTGCCCAGATAAGTCGGTCATCG
Source organism: Thermoguttaceae bacterium (assembly GCA_963674835.2). Taxonomy (GTDB): domain Bacteria; phylum Planctomycetota; class Planctomycetia; order Pirellulales; family Thermoguttaceae. Next base: position 1,847,659 of record CAXXKC010000003.1, on the reverse strand, counting down.
TCATCAAGGTGCATAGAATCGCGTAGAGCATCTCCGGCGCCAAATCATCCCGCGCACACACGGCCCCCTCGATGCGGCAGGCGACCTTCACGCGGTTCTTATACGGCAGAATCAATACCCGCGACGCGCCCAACTGAAACGCATCGCGCAGAATCGCCTGGACCATTCGGGGAACGGCTTCGTCGTCCGGCGCAAGCATCTTTTCGAACGCGCTGCCCGGGTCTTCCGGATCGACCCATCGCCGGCGCGTCGGCGCGACCTCCGGCTTCTCTTCCACTTCGTCGTCGCCGGTCGGATAGAATCGTTGGATGGCCGCCGCCAACGCGTCCTTCGGCGCCACCGCCATGGCAATCGGATGGTTCAGAAGAAACCGCAGATTCTCGACCATCTCTGGCGACGGCTTGGCCACCGCCACCCGCAACATGCCCTCCTCCAACCCCAGCGGAAGGATCTGCTTCTCATGGGCAATTGCTTCCGACACCAACGCCAACACCTGCGGAGCGATCACCACCCCGCCCAACTCCACCGCTGGGTACTCAAAACCCATCGGCATCCCGTCCGGTGGAGGTGGCTCCGGCACCACGTCCGGCATCGGCGGAGGAACTGCCTTCTGGCAAAACGGACAAGTGCTTAGCCGGCCGATGTAATCTTTGCCTTCGACCAGTTCCCGTTTGCAGTGTGGGCAGCGTACAAACACATCGTCAGCCATGCGTGCAACCACCTCCAACCCTATTCTGGCCGCCGCCCGCTCGACCTGCAAGGGACTGGCCGCCGCCGATTAGCCCGTCGCAGCCCCCCCTCCAGTTCAACCAACCGGCTGGCCTGCCTGGGCCGGCGGCTGCAACTGCGCCTCGTCGGCCTCCTGCAACACCTCCGCGACTTCGCGGCGGCTGGCCAGGTAATAGACCATGCCTACGGCCGCGATCAGGACCGTGATGATGCGATAACCCAACGCGATCACCAGCCCCTTCAGCGGCGCGTCGGCCAGCGCGTTGTACAGGAACTGCATGGCGCCCTCCTGCGGCCCAGCCGGCAGCGGTATCACGCTGGTCGCATTGCTCAGAGGCCCCACGACGAAGTGCTGAGACAGACTCAGCGATGCGCCGGGCAGGCCCACCGCCAAACAGTGGATGCCCACTGCGAACAGACTGTGCACGGCTATCGTCATCAACGCCGCCGCCAACAGCACGGGCAACTTGTGACGATACAACCTCACCGCGACAATCAACCGCTCCAACGGCGGACCGACGTACGGAATCTTGCCGAACCATCGCACGACTCTCCCCGCAGTTGCCTCCGGTGCCAGAAGAGCAATCACCGCAACCGTTCCCACCGCCGTGATAGTCAACGCGGCCCTCGCAATGTAACGCACATCCGCATTGCTATTGTTAAGAAAACCTGTTGCCAGAATCGCCGTGCTCGACACGACGAATAGCATATACAGCCCGATCACCCGGTCGACGACGACGCTTGCCAACGACTCGGCCCGGTGGCCGTGTTGCTCTCGGGCCAACAACCACGCCTTCAGCAGATCGCCACCGACAATGCCCATCGGCGCTAGGTTGAACAAATACCCCACCATGCTGATCCGGAAGATGTCCCTGATCCGGCAGTGGATCCCCAAGGCACGCACAAGGTAGTACCAGCGCACGGTGACGATCACCACCGCCGCCGCACAGGCTGCCAACGCCGCAGAAAGGACCCACCAGTCCTTCGCGCCGGCACGCAGATTGACGAAAGCCTCCGGATCCTTGTTCAATGCATCCCAGAGGAGCCAGACGACGATGGCCACCGAAAGGCCGACCTTCAATATGCCTATCAGCAGCTTCTTCAAGACTCGGTCGTCCCTTCTTGTGCTCCGGCGAGCGAAAACCCTTGACGCCGTCATGGCCACCAACCCCGCACCGGGCAAACATTCATTCTATCTTCGCCCGGCAAACGTCGGAATGGCGATCCCGCCCACACCCGGGGTGCCCGCGGCGTCCATCCCGGGTGCCCCCTTCCCCGCAAGCCTGCAACCGACTCCCGCGATTGATCTTCCGGCCACGAATCGCCGGCCGTGTGCCACAAGAACGGCCCCACAATCACCCAACCCCCGCTCAAGTCTGGACGATCAAAATACGTCTCGCGACCAAGGTGCAAGCACGCCGCCCCGCCCAACCGCAAAGGCACACCGTCGCCAAAGCGACGGTCAAGAGCGACGCGCACTACGCCGGCGTGATCACGGGACGGATGACCGCACATTGCAGGGGGGCCAGCGTCTCCAGCAGCCGGGCCCAGGTTGCCTCGTCCGGGCAAACGCCCAGAATCGCTCCCCCGGATCCGGCGAACTTCGCCGGCGCCCCGGCCTGTCGGGCTCGATCCACCATCTCCACCTGCTCCGGCACGATCCGACAAATCGAGTGCCGAAGATCGAAGTTGGCATCCATCAACTGCCCCAGACGACGGGCATCCCCATGCTGGATCGCCTCCCGCGCCTCCACGGTCAATTGGGCGAATTGCTGCATTGCCTCTACAACAGCCAACTCGCCGTGATCGAACCGGGCACGCAGATTGTTATGAACGATCTCCGTCGGCTCTCCTACCTCAGTCGAGTAGGCGAGATACAGCGGCGGCAACCGCGCCGGATCCAACGACTCATACCGCCCGCACCAAAGCCCGCACACCTTTTCCATCTGCGATTCGGCGAAGTCCATGAACACCGCGCCCTCATACACCTGGATCACACGATCCTGAAGCCCGGCCGTGATCCCCAACTCTTCGGTCTCCACCGACAGAACCAGCGACGGCTGCACGCGCTGCGGAATGTCGACACCGTAGAACTCCATCAGGCAACGCAGTGTGGCGACGATGATGGCACTCGAACCCGCTAGCCCGACCTGGCGAGGGATGTTGCTCTGATAGCGGACGGAAAAATTCCGCTCGTGAAGTGCGTGTCCTTGACGCACACAGTACTCGACGAATTTCTTGATCGTGGCCTTCACCAATCGCACGCCGCCGTAATAACCGTGGAGCTTCACGTCGCGAGCCAAATCGTGCACCGATCGGAAACGGCTCTGGTCTTCCTGGCTGAGCACGAGTTCCACGTCGTCCCATTCGTACAGGGTCGCCTCGGCCCAGAAATTCCGCACAATGATCGAGATGGTCTTGCCGTGGTACCCGTCCGACGGATTGCCCATCAAGCCTGCCCGCGCGTGAGCTCGTCTGCGGATCAACTGCATGGCGATCTCTCCGTGGTGGCCTATCTCGGCTTCTCTGCCAGGAATCGAGCCAGATACGACCGCAGCGACGGCCCGTAATCCGCGTCGGCCAGCGCAAACTCCGTAAATGCCTGGAAGTAGCTCTCAAAATTGCCGATGTCGAATCGACGCTCCCCGGCAGGCAAGCACACGCCCAGCACCTTGCGCCCGTCGCGAATCATCAGACGGATCGCGTCGGTCAATTGGATCTCATCGCCCTTGCCCGGAGGTGTCTTCTTCAAATACTCGAAAATCGTCGGGCTGAACACATAGCGTGCGGCGACCGCCAAATCGCTCGGCGCCTCGGCCACCGAAGGCTTCTCGATGAGGTCCTCTAGTTCGAACAGTTCCCCCGCCTTGCGAGGCTTGGCAATGCCGTAATGGACGACCTCCTCCCGCGGAACACGCTCGAACGCGATCACCGCCTCGGCCCCATTCGATTCGAACTGCGCGACCATCGTGCCCACCACTTGCGATTGCGCGTGCAACCCGATGATCGAGTCTCCCAACGCCACCACGAACGACTCACGCCCGACGACGGGCTGAGCACATAGCACCGCGTGCCCCAGGCCAAGCTGGCGGCGCTGACGTGTGTAGAAATACTCCAGGTCTTCCCGCTCGAAGGCTAGCTCTTCGAGCAACTCTTCACGACCGGTCTCGCGAAGACTCGTAATCAACTCCACGTCGATGTCGAAATGGTTCTCAATCGCCGATTTGCCCGGACCGGTCACAAACAACAACCGTCCAAGTCCACACCGGGCGAGTTCCTCGACCACGTACTGTACGACGGGCTTACGCCCAACGGGAAGCATCTCTTTCGGCTGGCTCTTGGTCAGCGGCAGCAGGCGGCTTCCGCGCCCCGCCACCGGCACAACTGCTAGGTCGATCGCCATAGTATGCCTTGTCGTGATGCCCTTTGTAGAACCGTGAAACAGACGATACCTATCCGGCCGGCTCGACGCAGTCGGGAAGAGAGCACGCTGCAATCCGACGTCCGAATGTCCACTCGCCCCTGGCAAACGCCAGGACGGCCACCGCTCGGTGCTCGAAGTCGCTCGTTGGCCCAGCTCTCGTGGGGGCCATGCCAGCCGGTATGGGTGGCCATCTCGCCCCATTTACCAACACCCTTCACCCCAAGTGTAGCGGACGCTAGCCACCCATGACAAGCGACGCCGATTTTCAGTATCATGAAAGGGACGGCCGATAAGACCCATTACGGTCCGCAAGGCTGACAAACGTGCTATCGCCAGCGCACGCAATGATTTACGACGACGGCCCGTCCGAACGCCAGCACAAACGACCGCCTCAGAGCCATCGTCGCGTTCGCGAGGCAGGATTTGTGTCGATACGGCTCCCGCTTGGCTGACCGGGCAAGGGCCTGCAAGACTCTGACCTCATCGCATCGCCAAGGATGCAAGGGCTATTGAGTCGGTTCCCAGAACAGAGAGAACGCTCCGTCGTGCCGATTCTTCCAGCCGAACCTGATATTTTTCCAGACGATCTCCTCCAACAGGACGAGCACTCTCAGCAGTGCCCGGACCAGTGGTGGGCGCTCTACACCTTGCCCCGGCGCGAGAAAGAGTTGGTGCGCCGGCTCCGAAGCCTCGGCATCGCCCATTATGCTCCGCTGATCCGTCGACGCCACCGTTCGCCAAACGGCCGAATGCGCACCTCGTTCGTCCCCTTGTTCTCCAGTTACGTGTTTCTCCGCGGCAACGAATCGCAACGTTACGAAGCCTTAAGAACCAATTGCATTTCTCGTTGCCTGGAAGTCGACGACCAGACGCAATTGGTGCACGATTTACAACAGGTCCGGCTGTTAATAGGCTGCGGTGCGCCACTCACGCCCGAGTCGCGAATCGGCCCAGGCATGCGAGTTCGTGTGCGAACCGGCTTCCTGGCGGGAATGGAAGGCACCGTTGTCAAACGGCGCGGGCACCAGCGACTGCTAGTCGCCGTGCAGTTCCTCCAGCAGGGGGCCTCTGTCGAACTCGATGATTGCCAAGTTGAACAACTCGGCTGAATCGGACCTCTTCACACGGTTTTTCCCCTTCGTTCGCCCAAAACCCTTGACGTGAGGGACGGCAGTATTAGGCTAAGATCTACGTCAACTTCTCTCTGCCAGGGTGACTGACAGAACCGAGCCAGCCCGCGGGAGCCAAGGGACTGTAAGCGTCGCGGGCATGGGTTCGGACCCGGTTTCACGATGGAACCGGTCGCAATTCCGGGAGACGACTCATCATGGCGTTCGTTGCGCGGAAATTGGCCGCTGGGGATCGTTCTGTAGATTGTCCCTGCCAGGATGTGATTCCGCCGGTCGTTCCGTCTCGCTATTTCCGGTGGGTCGGCCTCGCCAGCCGCCTTGCTGCGGCCATCCTGCTCATTCCAGCGTTGCCGGTGATCATCCTCCTCATCATGCTCGTGCATATTACCTCCCCTGGTCCAGGCATCTATCGGCAGCGCCGCGTTGGACTGCATGGCCGCGTCTTCACGCTCTATAAGATTCGCACCATGCTCAAGGACGCCGAAGCGAAAACCGGCCCGGTTTGGACCGCTCCCAACGATCCCCGCATTACGCGGCTGGGGCGCCTCCTGCGGCCGCTGCACCTCGACGAACTTCCCCAACTGTTCAATGTTCTTAGAGGCCAGATGACCCTCATCGGACCGCGGCCCGAACGTCCCGAGTTCACCCAGCGCTTGGCCGAGGTCATTCCGGGCTACATGAATCGTTACTGTGTGATGCCTGGCATCACCGGATTGGCCCAAGTCAATCTTCCGCCCGACAATAACATCGAAAGCGTTCGTCGCAAGGTCGTGTTGGATCTCGATTACATCCGCGAAGCAAATTTCCGTCTCGATCTCAGGATCTTCTTCTGCACGGCCTTGAAGCTGTTTGGCGTGCCAGGCAAGTCGGGCGTACGCCTGTTCCACCTGGAACGCCAACCTATAGTCCCCGATTACATGTATGCCCAAGTGGGGGCGACGGCCGAAGAAGGGGATCCGGCACCCTATGCCACGCCGGCCGACAACGTCGCTGCCAACGCCATCGCGGCAAAGACGCTGCGAGTGAAGCTTGCGAGACACGAGGAGAGAGTCCCCGCCACCCATTGAGGCCTGCACAACTCTCGAAGCCATTCGGCATGCCCCTGTTCTGTAATGCTCTGACGGTCGACGTGGAAGACTACTATCAGGTCTCCGCCTTCGAACCGTACCTTGATCGGTCCGATTGGGAACGTTGTGAAAGTCGCGTCGTGCCCAGCACCCGACGCATCCTGCGCCTGCTCGACAAGCACAACGTCCGCGCGACCTTCTTCATCTTGGGTTGGATCGCCGAGCGATTCCCCGATCTAGTGCGCGAAATCGCTCAACAAGGCCACGAACTCGGCTGCCATGGCCACGAACATCGCCTGGTCTACCAGATGACGCCCGATCAGTTCCGGGCCGACCTGACCCGGGCCCGCGATGCCATCACCGCCGCCGCCGGCACACCGGTCGTCTGTTATCGCGCCCCGAGTTTCTCCATCACCCGCCGTTCCCTCTGGGCCCTGGAGATTCTCGCCGAGCAAGGCATTCGCTTCGACTCGAGCATCTTCCCGATCTATCACGACCGCTACGGCATCCCCGACGCCGATCCTGCCATCCATTGCGTCGACACGCCGCACGGGCCAGTTTGGGAGTTTCCCGCGTCCGTCATCCGCTTCGGACCCGTCAACCTGCCCGTGTCAGGCGGCGGCTACTTCCGCCTCTATCCCGTATCCGTCACGGCACGCCTGCTCCGCCGCATCCACCGCAAACATGCTCGCCCCTTCGTTTTCTACGTACATCCTTGGGAACTCGATCCGCAACAGCCCCGGCTGCGACACGCTTCCTCGTTCTCCCGCTTCCGTCATTACGTCAACCTAGCGTCTACCGAGCGAAAGCTCGATTGGTTATTGCAGCGATTTGCCTTCGCTCCGATGAGCGAAGTGATCGAGGCGACAAGAATTCGTGGCGGCAATGTCGAAAGTACATGCGGTTCGGCGGCCAGAAGCTGCGAGCCCTAGCGTGCTTCGCGAAGCCCGCGCATCAAGGCCACGGACACTGACCGAGCAGGACTGGCAACCAAGGGCGTACTGCTCGGCGCCGTCACTACCTGGGCAAGATTCAACAAGATCGGCTTCTCTTTCAGCAGACCCGCGCCGGAGCACAAGACGCCTTGCCAACCAATCGCCCTCAGATCCTGTTTCTAGTCCACCGTACCCCGTACCCGCCCAACCGCGGCCATCGAATCCGTTCGTGCCGCTTGCTCGAGTATCTCGCAGCCAGGGCAGACGTCCACTTGGGTTTCATCTGCGAAGAACCACCGCTCGAGGAGACCCTCCACGCCTTGCGCCAGCGTTGCACCGAACTGGCCGCCGCCGTCATATCGCCTTGGCAGCGATGGCTTCGTGGCGCTTGGCGCTTGCTGACCGGAAGGGCTATCACTGAAGGCCTCTTCGACGCGCCGGCTCTACGGACCACCATCCAACGCTGGGCCGAGCAGATCCATTTCGATGCCGTCGTCGTCTTCTGCTCCAGCATGGCCCAGTATCTCGACGCGCCCGCCTTGGCTGGCATTCCGATCTTGGTCGACATGGTCGATGTCGACAGCGAGAAATGGTTCGACTATGCCCAGCAAACCCACGGCCCCTTGCGCTGGTTGTATCGTCTGGAAGGAAAGCGGCTGCGAACCCTCGAATCGTCGATCGCCTCGCGAGCGAAGGCAGTGCTCTTGGTGAGCCAGCCGGAAGTGGATCTGTTCCACGCCTTTTGTGCCGCCCGCAACGTGTACCCCTTGGGAAACGGTGTCGACCTGGAGTACTTTAGTCCCGTGCCGTCCTCGACCGCCGACACGTCCCAACGCTGTGTCTTCGTCGGGGCGCTCGACTATCGGGCAAACGTCGACGGGGCACGGTGGTTCTGCCGCGAAGTCTGGCCCGAGGTCCTTCGGCGATGTCCGCAAGCTCGTTTCGTGCTCGTCGGTGCCCGTCCCGTGGCCGCCGTCCGTCGCTTGGCCAGACTTCCCGGCGTGGACGTCGTCGGCGAGGTGCCCGACGTACGGCCGTATCTCGCCGACGCGGCGCTATCGGTCGCCCCCCTTCGCGTGGCTCGCGGTATTCAGAACAAAGTGCTCGAGGCCGCCGCGATGGGCAAGGCCATCGTCGCCTCGCCGCAAAGCCTCGCCGGCCTGGATCTTTCCTCCCCCGAACACGTCCGTGAGGCCGACGCCCCGCAGCGCTGGGTGGAAACGCTCATCCAACTCCTTGCCGATCCCGCAACGCGCAAGGCGCTCGGAGTGGCCGCCCGCCGCCGCGTCGAACAATGTTACCCCTGGCACGTTCAGTGGAGACCCTTGGACAAAGTGCTGGAGTTCGTCTATCCTGGGCGATAGCTTGGGCTGTGTCCATAAAACGTAGTAGTCGCTTTTCACCCAGTCCGATGGTATCGGCTGCCCTCTATGGCTCGCAGACGGGGGCCGACAAATAGGGGAGACTCCATGCGCTATCTTGTGACCGGGGGAGCAGGTTTCATTGGCTCGCACTTGACCGAAGCCCTCTTGGCCGCAGGCCACGAGGTGACCATCGTCGACGACTTTTCCACCGGACGACATGAGAATATCCAGCACCTCGAAGACTCGTCACAGCTGAAGGTCATCTACGGTAGCGTCCTCGAACGCGACCTGATGCGCGACTGCATCCGCAGCGTCGACCGTGTCTATCATCTCGCCTCGGCCGTCGGCGTGCAGTTGATCATCGACGAACCCGTCAAAACCGTCGAAACAATCGTTGAGGGAACCGCCACGGTCCTGGGAGCCTGCGCCCGCTACCGGAAGCCTGTTCTTCTCACGTCCACCTCCGAAGTCTACGGCAAATCGAAGCAGATGCCTTTGGCCGAAGCCGACGACATCGTCATCGGGGCGCCAACCTTCCGCCGCTGGAGCTACGCCGCCAGCAAGGCCCTCGACGAGTTCCTTGGCCTGGCCCACTGGCATCACAGCCGCCTCCCGCTGGTGATCGTGCGGCTGTTCAACACCGTGGGCCCGCGCCAGACCGGCCGCTACGGCATGGTCATTCCGCGGTTGGTGCGTCAAGCCCTGGACCGAGAGCCCTTGACCGTCTACGGCGATGGCACACAGTCCCGCTGCTTCTGCCACGTACGCGATTCGGTTCGAGCCCTCATGCAATTGCTCGACGAGCCCAAGGCACGCGGCGAGATCTTCAACGTAGGCAACGATCGGGAGGTAACCATCAACGAACTGGCCGAGATGGTCCGTTCCCTCTCAGGTAGCCCCGCCGAAATTCGTCACATCTCCTACCAGGAAGCCTACGGCAGTGGATTTGAGGACATGCCCCGCCGCGTTCCCGACTTGACCAAAGTTCGCAACGCGATCGGCTATCGCCCGCAGTTCAGCCTCGAACAGACCCTGGAGAGCGTCATCGAGCACATCAAGCGCGAGCGGTCTGCCGCCTGAGCTGCCCCGGCTCTCGCAGAATCCGTCACAGACCGTGCTTGTCCCTCACGGTCGCGCCGCACTCCCGAATAACCGATGTCTCGACCCGATCAGGAAGGCGGCCGACATGCTCGCATGCCTAACTCCTCATCTTCGCGTCGACAGTGTCCTCGACCTGGGCGTCCAACGTCTTCGCGATCTGGGGATCGAATCGCTCCTCCTTGATGCCGATTGCACCTTGAAGCGGTACGGCATGACGCGGTGTGCACCGGACGTCGCCGCCTGGATCAAGGGCCTTCAAGAGGCCACCTTCCGCGTGTGCCTGGTATCCAATGGCCACGGTCGGCGCATCGGGCAACTCGCCGAGAGTCTGGCCGTGCCCTTCGTTGCCAATGCCTGCAAGCCACTGCCCCTGGGCGTGAAGGCCGCCATGCACAAGCTGGGTGCTGCCCGCCATCAAACGGCCATGATTGGCGATCAGCTCTTCGCCGACGTAATGGCGGGCCGGCTGGCAGGGGTGTACACCATTCTCGTCAGCCCAATGGGTCCGGAAGAGGAACCGTGGTTCACGCGGCTGAAACGGCGCCCGGAAGCCTTCTTGCTCCGCCGCTTGGATGCTACTACCGGCAGTCCCCCTACTTCACCACGAAGTTGACCATCCGTCCCGGCACGACGATCGTCTTGACGACGGTCTTTCCCGCTAACAGTTCGCCAATTCGCTCGTTCGTTCGCGCCGCCGATTCCGTGGCCGCCCGGTCGGCGCCCACAGGCACCTCGATCTTCCCTCGCAGCTTGCCGTTGATCTGCACGGGGATCTCCACGCTCGTTTCGCGAAGGGCCTCCTCATCGTGCGCCGGCCACGGCTCATAGGCCAACGTGTCCGCGTGTCCCAGCACCTGCCACAACTCCTCACACAGATGCGGCGCGTACGGCGACAACAACAGCACCAGCGTCTCCATGGCCGCCTTGGGCCGGACCTCTTCCTTGAGGAAGTAGTTGGTGAACTCCATCATCCGCGAGATGGCCGTATTGAAGGCCATCTGGTCCAGATCCGCGGTCACCACCTTGATCGTCCGGTGGAGCATGCGGTTCTGCGGCTCGGTTGGCTCGACGTCCTCGACGGCCGCATTCAACCGCACCTCCTCGGCCCGCTCGTCGACGATCATCCGCCACACGCGATCCAGAAACCCGCGCACGCCGTTCACCCCCTCCATACTCCACGGCTTCACCGCCTCCAGCGGCCCCATGAACATCTCGTACAGCCGCAGCGAGTCGGCCCCATATTCCCGAACCACCTCGTCGGGGTTCACCACGTTGCCCCGGCTCTTCGACATCTTATACGCCCGGCTTTCCACGCGAATCGCCGGATCTGCCTTGAGCACGAACGACTCGCCCTGCTTTTCCACCTGGTCGCCCGACAGCTTGATTGGCTCGACCGGCTCGCGCGACGCCTTCACAACAGAACCGCCCTCGGCCGCCTCAGTCACCTCCGCAGCCGAAACCATCGCACCCGACTGGTTCCGATAGCCCGTGAACTCCATCTCCCCCAGGATCATCCCCTGGTTGACCAATTTCATGAACGGCTCCGGCGTGCTCACGTAACCCCGGTCGAACAGCACCTTATGCCAGAACCTCGCGTACAGCAGATGCAGCACCGCGTGCTCCGCCCCGCCCACGTAAAGGTCCACCGGCATCCACGCCTTCTCTATTTCCGGATCGATCAGCGCCTTGTCGTTCTTCGGATCCAAGAACCGCAAGTAGTACCAGCACGACCCGGCCCACTGCGGCATGGTATTCGTTTCTCGCTTGTAGCGCCGGCCGTTCAACGTCACGTACAGCCACGACTCGGGCGCTTGCTCCAGCGGCGGTTCGGGGCTGTCGTGCTTCGCATTAAATTGCATGCTCGCCGGTAGGTCCACCGGCAATTCTTCAGGCGGAATCGTCCGCAGCAGTCCGGTCGGCTTCCCGTCGGCTTCCAGCTCGTGCAGGACCGGAAACGGCTCGCCCCAGAAATGCTGCCGGCTGAACAGCCAGTCGCGCAATCGGTAGTTGGTCGCTGCCCGGCCCACACCGCGACCAGCCAGATCCTCGGCGATGGCCTGCTTGAACTTCGCCGTTGACAATCCGTCAAATCGGCCGGAATGGATGGCCACGCCGTCTTCCACCGAGACCGCCTCACCGCGCAGCACGGCCGCACGATCCACGCCCTCCCTCTCTCCCGGATCCACGACCGCGACAATCGGCAACTCAAACTTCTCCGCAAACTCGAAATCCCGCGTGTCGTGCGCCGGCACCGCCATGATCGCTCCCGTGCCATAGCTGATCAGCACGTAGTCGGCCACCCAAACAGGAATCGCCTCGCCGTTAACCGGGTTGATAGCGTACGATCCCGTAAACACGCCGGTCTTCTCCTTGGCCAGCTCTGTCCGATCGAGGTCGCTCTTGCGCGAGGCCCGCTCGCAGTACGTACGCACTTCGTCGGCTTGATCGGGCATCGTCAGCCGCTCCACGAACGGATGCTCCGGCGCAATCACCATGTATGTGGCGCCGAACAGCGTATCGGGCCGCGTTGTATAGATGCGCAGCACCTCGTCGCCCGCCTTGCGCGGATAGCCTTCCGCGTCGCGCGCCGCAGTCCAGGTCTCATACTCCTTTGCCGACGGCTTGCCGTCAGCCGCGCGGCGATCGCCGATGAAGAAATCGACCTCCGCCCCGGTGCTTCGGCCGATCCAATTTCGTTGCAGACTCTTGATGCTTTCCGACCAATCCAACAACTTCAGATCGTCTTCCAGGCGGTCGGCGTATGCCGTGATCCGCAGCATCCACTGCCGCATGGGGAGCCGCACCACCGGATGGCCGCCTCGCTCGCTTACGCCCCCGACCACCTCCTCGTTGGCCAGCACCGTCCCCAGCGCTGGACACCAGTTCACCGGCGCCTCGAGCTGATAAGCGAGCCGGTGCTCGTCCTGGTAACGCCGCACCGCATCCTCCCCCGCAGCCTTCACGTCCGCAGGGATCGGCAGTTCGGCCAGCGGTCGGCCCTTCTGCTGCTCGGCATCGAACCACGTATCGAACAGCACGAGAAAGATGTACTGTGTCCAGCGAAAGTAGGCCGGATCGGTCGTTGCCACTTCCCGCGACCAGTCGTAGCTGAAGCCGATCATCTTCAACTGGCGGCGGAAATTGGCGATATTCCGTTCCGTCGTCGTCCGCGGATGTGTGCCCGTCTTCTTCGCATGCTGCTCGGCCGGCAGTCCAAACGCATCCCACCCCATGGGATGCACAACGCTGCAACCGCCCATCCGCCGGTAACGGCAAACGATGTCGGTAGCCGTATAACCCTCGGGATGTCCAACATGTAATCCGTCCCCGCTGGGGTAGGGAAACATGTCGAGGACATACATTTTCGGGCCACTGGGCAATTTGGGCCCCGCAAACGTCTGGTGTTCCTCCCAGAACTTCTGCCACTTGGATTCGACAACCGCCGGATTGTAGCGAGGCATAGCGTCTTCCGCCTAAGAAGGGACGAGCCAAAATCGTGATTCTACAGGTTCTGCCACCCGCCGGCAAAGACCACCCCTCATGGCAGTTGGCCGCCGTTTCCCCCAATTGCCCTTGAGCTGCCCGACGAAATTCGCTACAAGCCCGCGGTTTCTCCTCCCATACTCGGCTATCGAGCGCGCAGTGCGCGTCGAATAACTGTACGGCCCCTTCGGCCAGGAGATATCTCGATGTATCGGCGTCTTGCCATCTTGTTGCTACTCGGCAGCTTGCCGACCGCGGCGGTCGCCGGCCCGCCGTCATTTCCCTACAAAGGCTATATCAACGCCGACGGAGTCTACGTCCGTAGCGGCCCAGGCAACAACTACTATCCCACCGACAAGCTCGAGAGCGGCGCCGTGGTCGAGATCTACCGTCACGATCCGGGCGGATGGTATGCGATCAAACCGCCGGAAGGCAGCTTCACCTGGGTGGCCAGCCGATACCTGCAATTCGGCAAGGACCACCTCGCCACCGTCAACGGCGATCGCGTGGCGGCCCGGGTCGGCAGCCGCTTCAGCGACATCCGCGACGTGATTCAGGTTCCCCTCGACCGCGGCGAACTCGTCGAGGTCCTTGAAACGAAAACGATCTCCGGCGACAAAGACTCGGCTTGGTGCAAAATCGCCCCGCCGTCTGGCGAGTTCCGTTGGGTCTTCGGCAAATATGTCGATCGCGAGTCCCCGCAAGCCGGCATCCGGAAGGCATCGAGCGAGGGAAACCCCCTCTTGCCGCCAAGTTCGCCACCCCAGCCGTTGCACCATTCGGCCGATGCCATGCCGCCTGCTCCAGCAGGCCCGGATGCTGCGCCACACCACCCGCCGCATGCCGACAAGGAACCCACGGCCTACATGCCCCGCCTAGCCCGCGCAGATGCCGACAGCCACGAACCTCCGCCCATGCGGGCTCTTTCGCCCGAAGAGTTCCAGACGGAACTGGACCGCCTCAACTTGGATCTGTCGACCATGCTGGTCGAAGAGCCAACCGTTTGGACGTGCGATGCCCTCGCCTGGCGCGCCGAAGACCTCATGGCGCGGGCCGAAACAGCCATCGAACGCGGCCGCGCACGTCTTCTCGTTAATCGCATCCAGCAAGCCCAGGAAATCAAGTCCCGCTTCGACGCGATCCTGACCGCCCAGGCCGACATCCAGCGGCAGGACCATCTCCTCGCCGATCTCAGCCGTCTCCGATCCAGCACGGCCCCTGCCGAGGCTCGACCCGCTGCCAACCCGAAATTTGACGGCACAGGGCGGCTGACCCGGGTTGTTCCCTCGAAACTCGGCGCTCCCCAATACGCCTTGGTTGACGACAAGGGGAAAGTGCGGTGCTATGTCACTCCGGCGCCCGGAATGAACCTGCAGTACTATGTCGGCCGCCGCGTGGGCATCAACGGAGTGCGCGGGTTTATGCCCGAACAGAAGGCACAGCATGTCACCGCCAAGTACGTGACCAACTTGGATCGGCGGCTTTGGGGTGGGCGTTCTGGCACTCTCCGATAGGCGTTCCCAGAGCCGGCTTTCACCGTGCCATTCCTACGCGCTCACGCCGCGCCCTGCACAACACAACTCCGGCGGCGAACCTCGATGTTCGCAACCCTGCTGGCGGAGTGTCGGCCCGCAGTCCCACGTCGATCCGTGGTATCTAAAGCATTGCCTCCCTGCACTTTGTGACGGACAACCCTGTCGCGAATTGTCCCTCACGAGGCCGATTCGTACACTGCACTGGTGAAGATTCAGGGCCAGTCCGCATTTCTCACGACTCCAGCGCCAGCCCAATTCGTAGGCAAGTGCGTCGAGCAATGCCACGTAGGGTATCCCCGTCATTCTCTGCGCGCTCGCACGAAGGGCCGGTGGTGGACATGCCGTGTCCCAGTTTTCCCGAGTGGTGAGAAACGCGGATCAGGGCATGCTGATCTTTATCCTCGTGCAGGGTAGCGATTCACAACACCGTGCAAAGGGAAGTGTTCATATGGGCGAAACAGCAAAACTTCAAATTGGCCAGCACGAATACCAACTGCCGATCCTCAATGGCACAGAAGGCGAATCCGCGATCGACATCGCCAAGCTCTTCAGCCAGACGGGATACATCACCTTGGACGATGGCTTTGCCAACACCGGTGGAGCAACCAGCTCGGTCTGCTACATCGACGGCGACAAAGGCATTCTGCGCTACCGCGGCTACCGGATCGAAGAGTTGGCCGAGCGCTGCGATTTTACCGAAACCGCCTACCTCCTCATCTATGGCGAGCTGCCCACCGCCGAGCAACTCGAACAGTTCCGCGCCAACGTCCGCGTACACACGTTGCTACATGAAGGTATGAGGACCATCTTCGCCGGGTTCCCGCCCGACGCCCACCCCATGGCCATTCTCAGCTCCGTCGCAGGCGCTTTGGCCATCTACTGCAAGGACAGCCTCGATCCCCGCGATCCTGAGCAGCGCGAACTGGCCATCTACCGCATGCTGGCCAAAATGCCCACGATCGCCGCGTTCAGCTTCAAGCAATCGATCGGGCAACCATTCATCTACCCCCAGAACCACCTCACCTACTGCCAGAACTTCCTCCACATGTTGTTCGCTGTCCCCAGCGAGCGCTATCAGATGGACCCCGATTTCGTCGAGGCGCTGAACCTGATCCTCATCCTCCATGCCGACCACGGCCAGAACTGCAGCACGTCGGCCGTGCGCATGGTCGGATCCAGCAATGTGAACCTTTTCTCCAGCATTTCGGCCGGAATCTGTGCCCTGTGGGGCGCTCTCCACGGTGGCGCCAACGAGGCCTGCATCAACATGCTCGAAATGATCCAGCGCGACAACCACAATCTCGGCAAGTACATCGACAAGGCCAAAGATCCCAACGACGAATTCCGCCTGATGGGCTTTGGACACCGCATCTACAAGAACTACGATCCGCGTGCAAAGATCATCAAGCAGATCGCCCACCGCCTCCTCGCCAAACCGGGACGACGTGATCCCATCTTCGATCTGGCCGAAGAGCTCGAATCCGTCGCGCTCCGCGATCCCTACTTCGTCGAGCGAAAACTCTATCCCAACGTCGACTTCTACTCGGGTATTATCTACCGCGCCATGGGCATCCCCAAGAGCATGTTCACCGTCCTCTTTTCCTTGGGACGCCTACCAGGATGGGTCGCCCAGTGGCGCGAGATGCACCTCTCCCCGGACAAACGAATTCATCGTCCCCGACAACTCTACGTTGGCCACACCGAACGTGACTACGTTCCGCTCATCGACCGCATGGGTGGGAAACCCTCCTCGCCCGTCGGCAGCCCCTAACAGGTTTCGACGCCAACGACCGGCAGTACATACCGTTGCGACGGGCAACTTGCCCACCGATGCTCCCCGAGCGTAAAATGCGGTTTGTCGCCGCATCTTGCGTCCTTCCCGGAGCCACGCCATGACGATTCCTCGACGGGAGTTCTTGCGCCAAACCGCCGCGGCTGCACTGGCCGCCGGGACAATCGGCTCTTCCACGGTAGCCGCCGCGCCGTCCGATGCGCCGGACCTCGACCGGCTGCCTCGTGGTCCCGTCATCGACACCCACCAACATCTCTGGGACCTCGACGTACTGCACCTTCGTTGGGTCAAGTCGTCCGACCGGCTCAACCGCAGTTTCGTAACAAAGGACTATCGCGAGGCCACGCGTGGGCTACACGTCAAGGCCGTCTATATGGAAGTGGCTGCCGACGAGCACGAACTCGACGCTGAGGCCCGCTATGTGCTCGACCTTTGCCAGCGAGGCGATACCCCAACAATCGCTGCCGTCATCGGCGGACGGCCGGGCCACGCGTCGTTCGCCCCCTACATCCGCCGCTATGCAAAACGTCCCGAGATCAAAGGAGTCCGCTGGATCCTCCCGGCCGACGCCATCCAGAAGGGCTTCCATCTCTCGAAGCCATTCCTCGACGATCTGCGGTTGCTCGGCGATCTGGGACTCCGGTTCGACTTGTGCATGCCCCCCGAAACGCTCGCCGAAGGCGTCAAGATCGTCGACCGGTGTCCCGGCATGTCATTCGTTCTGGATCACTGCGGCAACGCAAACCCGGCATGGTTTCGGTCACCGCAGCAGACCGAAGCGATCGATTCCTGGAAACGCGCCGTCGCCGAACTGGGACGCCGCAAGAAGGTCGTCTGCAAGATCTCCGGCATCATCTCGCGCGTCGAGCCCGACTGGACGCCCGACGACCTCGCGCCGATCGTGAACCACTGCCTCGATTCGTTCGGTCCCGATCGCGTGATCTTTGCCGGCGACTGGCCCGTCTGTACCCGGGGTGCCAGTCTGCTTCAATGGGTCGCCGCCCTCCACGCCATCGTCGGCCAGCGACCCACCCAGGACCAACGCAAACTCTGGCACGACAACGCAATGCGGTTCTACGCCCTGAGCTGACGACTCGCGAACCGTGCACGCCGGCGGATCCGTCGCATTGCGCCATGCCTCAATACCGCCATGCGACCGATCCATAGACGCTGCGTGGCACTTCGTTCAGCGGCGAAAACATGTCCAGCGATGGCACGAACTCGTAGTGATGACTGTCCAGCAGGTTCTGCCCCACCAGGGCCAGTTCCAGGTGTTCGCGCGGCCGCCATGCCAGCCGCAGATCCATCTCGATGTAGCTCGGACAGAACAGGACTCCCGTGTAGTAGTCACGGTAGCCGAGCGAGTCGACGTAGCGGGCAATTACTGAGTGTCGCAGAAGTAGTGAGTCCATTAGAGCAGGAGTTTTGTGTGTTCGAGGAAACGGGGCAAGAGATTCTGATTGCGGCGGAGAGACGACAGGGAATGGGTGGTTTGTTGGCGGAGATGGTGGGCGTCGGTGGGCGCGAAGTTGGCTTGGCACCCGTGTTTGACGTAGCTCCACACGCCTTCCACCGGATTCAACTCGGGACGGTAGGACGGCAAGGGTTCGAAGCGGAACCAAGACGGATGCTTGATCGCGAAATACTTGGCCGTCTTGAAATGGGCAGGGAGATTGTCCCAGACGAGCACAAGCCGACGCCGAAAACGACGGTGCAGGCTACGCAGGAACGCGATCAGAAGCGACGTGTCGATGTTGCGGCCGTGCAACTGAAAAAAGAAGTCCATTCGTCGGCGAAGAGGCGAAATCGAAAAGGCTCCGATCGCCGAGAGTCGATCACGCCGGGCCGATTCGACCAAGATGGGCGTCCGCCCCGATGGTGCCCAGGTTCGACGGACGGTCGGCTGAAGCAGGAAGCCGGATTCGTCCAAAAACACTATCGGCCGACGCCAACGGGCCGCCCCTTTTTTATCCGCGGCCACTCGACGTTTCGCCAACGCTCCAGTGCGTCGGGGTCTTGTTGTCGTGCTCGACGCTGCGGTTTTTGCAGTGTTAGGGTCAGTTGCCGGAGGATCTTCAGCACATGATGGGGATGGTAGTCGACGTTGAATCTTTGGCGAATGACTTGAGCGACGCGTTTCCCGGTCCACAGATCGGACGAAAATCCGGCAGCCAGGGCGCCCTTGAGAAGGATGCGTGTGAGCGTTTTCAATCGTGCCTTGGGCAACTTGGGTGGTCGCCCGGTGGGCGACTTGGTCCGCAGGCCTTCGAGGCCTTGGCATTGGACAATCGCTTTCCATCGCCCAACCGACGAGGTCGCTACATTCAAAGCGCAAGCCACGTCGATGCTCTTGCTGCCGGCCAGAAGAAGCCGGCCGGCTGCGACACGCCGAGCTTCTTGCTCCGCCTTGGTTCCAAGTGTTCGTCCCATGCATACCCATACGAACCGACCTGTAAATCAGTTCACTACTTCTGCGACCGTCAATAACGGATGCCTTGAGACGACCTTCGTCGTCACCTCGAGACGACGGAGGCCACCAGGCGGACCGGCTGCAATCTTCCCTCGGCCGCAACCTATTCCCGAATTAGCTCGCGAACGGTCATCCCGGCTGGGATCATCGGCAGGACGTGCTCTTGGTAGGGCACCGCCACGTCGAGCAGGAACGGTTCCGGAGAATCGATCATCTCCTTCAAGGCGTCGGTCAGCTCCGACTTCTTGCGCACGTGCCTCGCACGCCAGCCATAACCCTTGGCGATCGTGATGAAATCGGGATAGCGCTCTTCAGGGCCAATTCCCTTGCCTCGACCGATGGCTTCCGGATGGTCGATGGGGCCAAGGTACGTGTGAGCACGGTTCGACGCGTGGAAACGGTCCTCCCACTGCACAACCATGCCCAGGTGCTGATTGTTCAGCAACAGCACTTTCACCGGCACCTTCTCGCAGTAACAGGTTCCCATCTCCTGGATGTTCATCTGAAAACTGCCGTCGCCGTCAATGTCGACCACAAGCTTGTCCGGATGCGCGATCTTCGCTCCAATGGCTGCCGGGAGCCCGAAGCCCATCGTCCCCAAACCCGCACTCGAAAGCCAGGTCCGTGGCTGGCGAAACTTGAAAAACTGGGCCGACCACATCTGGTGCTGCCCCACGCCTGTCGCAATGATCGTGTCGCGATCTCGGGTCAGATTCGACAACTCACGGATGGCATGCTGTGGCAGGATACCCTGGTACTCTTCGTCATAATGGAACGGATCTGCCTCTTTCCAGGCCTCCAAACGCTTGTGCCAATCGTCCAGATCCTTCGGCGGCTTGACCACCTCATTCAGTTCGGCCAACGCATACCGCACGTCACTTATGACCGGGATATTGGCCTCCTTGATCTTGTTGACTTCCGAGGGATCGATCTCCACGTGGACAATCCTGCCATTCTTCGCGAACTCCGCCACCTTGCCCGTCACTCGGTCGTCGAAACGCACACCAAGAGCCAACAGCAGGTCCGCCTCACTCACGGCCAGGTTCGAGTACACGCTCCCATGCATGCCCAGCATGTCCAAACACAAGGGATGATCGCCAGGAAACCCGCCGATGCCCATGAGCGTTGTGGTGACGGGTATGCCCGTCTTCTCCACCAGCTTCAGAAGTTCCGCAGCCGCCCCCGACGTGATCACTCCGCCACCGGCGTAAATCAACGGACGTTTGCTATTGCTGATCGCCTCCGCCATCTTCTGGATGTCATCAGCGCTCGCCAACGGTGGTTCGCCGCGATACCCGGGCAAGTCCATCGGCACGTCGTAGTCGGGCACGGTCTGCGCGAACTGCACGTTCTTGGGCAAGTCGACCAACACGGGGCCCGGACGTCCGGTCGTGGCGATGTAAAACGCCTCGCGCATCACCCGCGCCAGATCCTTGACGTCCGTCACCAGGTAATGATGCTTCGTCACGCTGCGGCACACTTCGACGATCGGGGTCTCTTGGAAAGCGTCCGTGCCGATCACCGACGTGCCAACTTGCCCGGTGATGGCCACCATCGGAACACTGTCCAACTTCGCATCGGCGATGGACGTCACCAGGTTGGTTGCTCCCGGACCGCTAGTCGCAAAACAAACGCCCACTTTCCCCGTCGACCGGGCGTAACCCTGCGCAGCGAAGCCCCCGCCTTGCTCATGCCGCGGCAACATCACCCGAATCTTGTCGCGGAACCGGGTCAACGCCTGGTGCAGGGGCATACTGGCTCCCCCGGGATACGCAAAGACCGTCGTCACGCCATGATTGACCAGCGACTGAACGACGATGTCGGCTCCGCTGGTCATTTCCAGACAGGTCGCCTTTCCGCCAGTTGCAGTCGGTTGATTGGTTGCCGTGGCCACGATCTTCAACTCCTATTTGTCTCACGGTGAAATACAGGCAAATGGTTTTGCCCAAACAATTTAGAATACGCCCGTCATTGGCGCTTTTCAAGGGTGCCCACGAGGCACGCCGGAAACAGGACCGAATCGGACGGCCCTGGGTTCGCCTCCGCCCCTCGCTCGCATGGTGCTTCAGCGCGTTCCGACCCACGAAGTCAGCCTTCGCAGCGATGTGCTTAACACCGTCGATTCGCCTGCTTACACATCGTAGGTGCAGCCGTACATGATCGTTACAATCCGCCGAACATTTACATGCCTTCCAAGCCCCCAGGAATGAATTCGGCCGACTGGGCCGGTCGTGGCGTCTGGGGACCCGCCACCTTCAGGTTGCCCGTTAGTTTGCCGGCTGGGTTGGCAATGCAACCCAGGGTGGATGTCGCCCTGGAAGCGATGGTGCGCCGTGGCTCGCGCCCACCGATGCCCACTTGGCCGGGGATCGAGTTGCTCACGCCCCTACGTGTCCTACAATTGTCCATGGTCGGACCTCGCCGAAATCGATAGGCGCCTGGGCCCATGCCCTCGGCCCCCGGACCCTCCGGCGCTCCGCCGACCTGTCGGACGCACCGCGCCCTAAGATCCGGCCGAAGTCACAAATCAGGCAGCGAAGAATCATGGTTGCATTTGTGCGAATCCTGTTCGGCTATCTCGTTCTGTCGACCACATCGCAGTGTTGGCTGGCCGGCGTGCTGGCGGCGGCAATCCCTTCTCAACCCGACGCCTCCGCACGGGCTCAGACCGACGAACATCCTCTCATGCCGGTCGTACGTCTCGCCCAACAGCGGCTCGATCAACTCGACAGCCAGATTCGCGACTACACTTGCATCCTTGTCAAACGGGAACGCATCGATGGTGCCCTGACCGGCTATCAGTACCTGTTCCTCAAGGTCCGTCCCGAACAGCGTCGCGACGGTCAGGTCGTCACCCCGTTCTCTGTCTACATTCGTTACCTGCAGCCCCAGCAACTCGCGGGACGAGAGGTGATCTACGTCGAAGGAAGGAACAAGGGCAAGATGATCGTTCGGCGCGGAGGCGAACGTTTCGCTTACGTTACGACCTCCCTCGATCCGCGAAGCGACCTTGCAATGCAGGAATCGCACTATCCGATCACAGAGGTCGGTATCCGCAACATGATCATCCGACTGCTCGAGGTCGCCCGCGAAGATCTGCAACACGGTGAGTGCGAAGTGAGCATTCGGCCCAGCGCCAAGATCGACGGCCGCTCGTGCACGTACATCGAAGTCAAGCACCCCGAGCGGCGCGATTACTTTCGCTATTGCGTCGCCCAGATCTTCATCGACGACGAACTGCAGTTGCCCATCCGGTATGCCTCGTACGATTGGCCCCGTCACGAAGGCGGCCAGCCGATGCTCATCGAGGAGTACACCTTCCGCGATATCCAGCTCAATGTCGGCCTGACCGACGCCGACTTCGACCACCGCAACCGCTACTACGGTTTCCGCAAGGACTACGAGCCCTAGGGCTCCGATAGCATCCTCTCCCGGCAGTGAAACCCGACTCCGTACAACCGGAGAAAACCCTGTCCGCGGCTTCTTGCTTGTGTCGCAGACTCCCGTGGGTTACCCTGGCACAGGTGGTACATTGCGGCCCTCGCCGTCGTCGCGGCGCGGGCTGACGGGATCGGTCGCTCGTAAACTCAACCTGAGAGGGATGTCTCCATGAATCGATTCAATCGCAACGGCTTGCGCTGCTTGGTCTCCATCGCGCTTCTCATGGTGGCCGCCACATGGATCTCGGCGGCCGAACCCTCCTGCTTCACGGTCGTGCTGCTCCCCGACACACAGTTCTACTCCGAGTCCCATCCGCAAACCTACGTCGCTCAAACCCAGTGGATCAAGGATCACGCACAGTCGGAAAACATCCGCTTCGCCATTCATCTCGGCGATGTCGTCAATCGCTTCGGCGTGCAGCAGCAGTGGGAAAATGCCGATCGCGCACACGCCGTCCTCGACGGAGTCGTCCCGTACAGTATTACGCCCGGTAACCACGACCTTGATCGCAATGGCGATGTCATGACGCGGGGAACGACCCGCTTCAACAAGTATTTCTCCCCAACACGCTTCAAGGACCGCGATTGGTACGGCGGTCACCTCGGCCAAGGCAACGAGAACAACTTCTGCTTCTTCGAAGCCAACGGCATGCGATTCATGGTCGTCAGCCTGGAATACTCGCCGACCGACGCCATGCTTCAGTGGGCGGGCCGAGTCATCGAAGAGCATCCCCAGGATCACGTCATCGTGGCCACGCACTGCTACATGCGACCCGACGGCCGCGACACCAAGTGCTCCAAGACCAAGGAGCTCGTCGGCAACTGCGGTGAGATGATCTGGCAGAAGCTCATCCGCAAACACCCCAACATCTTCATGGTCGTGAGCGGACACGTGATCGGCACCGGCCACCAGACCAGCACGAACGAAGCCGGCAAGCCCGTCCACGAGATCCTTGTCGACTACCAGGGGCTGCCCAACGGCGGCGACGGCTGGCTGGCGCTGATGCGTTTCAAGCCCGACGAGAACAAGATCGCCATCGAAGCCTATTCACCCCTGCTGGACAAGTCCAAGAGCAGCCCTGCCGACACCTACACGCTGCAATACAACATTGCCCCGGCAGTTCCAGTGGGCGCCCAGTGATCGCTCGATGACGCTGTACAATCCCGGCAGTGTGCTGCCGCCATTACTGCAATCGATCGCGACGTGCACTAGAGCGCATTCGGCGTAACGGTAGCGTGTATTTCGCTTTCGGAACACGCCGCCGCGAACGCCACAGTCAAGTGCGACACGCACTAGCGGCGAACGACCACGCGCGAGCCGACCGAGAGGATATCGAACACGTCGTCAATGTCCCGGTTTCCCAGGCAGACCGAGCCGGCGCTCTGATTCCCGCCGACGCTCTTCGGGTCATTGGTGCCGTGAATTCCAACCTGGTCACCGAGTCCGATCCATCGCTCTCCTAGGGGATTGTTCGGATCGTTGGCGTCAATCGTAATGCCGCCGGCGCCGTAGTAGGTCGGGTTCTTTCTCTTGTCCTTGACGACGTACGTGCCCTCAGCCGGCTGGTGCTCTTTCCCAATGCCGATCGGGAACCGGCCTGCATAGCAGTCGCCCAGCATCAGCGTCAGTTCGTGGGCACCCAGCAGGATAACCGCCTGGAACGGGCCGCGGACCACCTTGAGTTGCTGGCCAGGACGCACGGATTGCGGATCGCGAATACCGTTGATTTTCGCTAACAGTTCCCATGGTATCCGACACGAATCGGCGATCTGTTCCAGCGTCTCACCCGGCTGCACTTGGTGGGCGTTTTCAACCAGGCATTGCCGCGAGTAGATCACGGTTCCAGCGACTTGGTCCAGCAGCTCATTCAACTGGGCCGACTCCGCAGGAGTCAGATGCGGATTCCCGTACCAACCGGTCAACACGCGGTGAACTTCCTCCCAGTTCCCAGCGTCCAATTTCGTCCGCGCCATGTTCATGAAGCTCAGGAACTCCTCGCGAACCTGGCCCGACGCCGGGCTCTCGGGCGCCGGCGGTTGCGCGGTCGCTGCGGGCGGTGCCGCCGGCGAGGGAATCGCGCCACCGATGGCCGGATTCACATGAGCCGCAACACTTGCTGAAGGGGCACCCAAGCCGCCTTGCGGTGGCGCCGGTGCCCCCGCCGCTGACGGTGTGCTCTCCGAAGGGGCGCCGGCCCCTAGACCGACAAACGGCGGTGCAGTAGACAGTGCAGCAGCCGCAGGTACGTTCGCACCGGCGAGCGGGGCCTCGGTGTTGGCCGTGTTCGCCCCAAACGGAGGCACCGTCGTGGCCGATGACGGCATGTCCACCTGCACCGGGCCGCCCCAGCCTTCCGCAACTCCCGGAGGAGGATTCGTCGGCGCCTTGTTATTCAGCGTGAAATAGACTCCGTAGCCAACCGCCGCCAGCAGGGCGATGATGAAAACGTTCTTCAGCGAGTTCATGTTCGTCCTCCTTGACGAATTGAACGCGGTTAGCCTCGGGGCAAGCCGCTTCGCCGACGTCGAAAGAAGCGGACAATGCCCATCTCTCAGCAGTAATCTGGCCCTAGTCCGGGGCACGCGTATCCATACGCTGCCAGATCATACAAGAAACTGCCCGCCGAAGGCTACATCAAACGCCGTGCTTTTTCGGTGGTCGATCATCTTGCCGTGGCTCGTTTCTCCCCGAACGCAACCGAACGCGAATCTCCTCCAGCCGGCGGGCAAGCTCCGCCTCAAAGCCCCGGTCCACCGGCCGGTAGTATTCGCGTTCGATGCCCAAATAGTCCTGCGGAGCGATGCCGCCAGAAAAGTTATGCGAATACTGATAATTTTCCCCATGTCCCAATCGCTGGGCTCCCCCGTAGTGACGGTCTCTCAAGTGGACCGGCACCGGCAGAACTTGCCCCTCACGAACATCCCGCCGAGCCTCGGAGATCCCCACCGTCGATGCGTTCGATTTCGGAGCACACGCCAGGTAGGTGACCGCCTGCGCCAACGTCAGCTGGCACTCGGGCAGACCCACGATCTCACAGGCACCGGCCGCCGCAACCGCCAACGTCAGCGCCGTCGGGTCGGCGTTGCCGACGTCTTCGCTGGCCAGAATCACGAGCCGCCTCGCGAGGAACCGCACATCCTCGCCCCCCTCCAGCATCCGGGCGAGCCAATACAGGGCCGCATCGGGGTCGCTTCCTCGGATGCTCTTGATCAAGGCGCTGATCGTGTCGTAGTGCGTGTCGCCGCCCCGATCGTACTGGATGGCCTTGCGCTGGACCGACTCTTGCGCCAACTGGCGCGTAAACTCGATCGGCGAGCCTTCCGTCGAAAGCACACCGATTTCCATGGCCGTCAGCGCCTGTCGGGCGTCCCCGTCGCTCACCTCGGCCAGATAGTCCAACGCGTCTTCGTCCGCGTGGATCGCATACCGTCCCAACCCCCGCTCCGCATCCGCCAGCGCCCGCCGTAACAACAGCTTGATCTGCTCGCACGCAAGCGGCTCGAACTGGAAGATCCGGCTGCGGCTGACCAGCGCGCTGTTGATCGTGAAGAACGGATTCTCCGTCGTCGCCCCAACCAGGATCACAATCCCCTCTTCGACGTCGGGAAGCAGCACATCCTGCTGCGCTTTGTTGAAACGGTGAATCTCGTCGATAAACAGCAGCGTCTTCTGTCCGCTGGTCGACAATCGCTCCCGGGCGTCCTGCAGCACGTCGCGCAGGTCCTTGACCCCGCTGGCAACTGCACTAATCTGGCGAAATGTACTGCGGCTTTCCGTGGCGAGCAAACGGGCCAGTGTCGTCTTCCCCGACCCCGGCGGCCCGTAGAAGATGACCGAACCGAGCCTATCCGCTTTCAACAGCCGGCTCAGCAGCTTGCCTTCGCCAAGAAAGTGCTCCTGCCCCACAAACTCCTGCAGCGTGCGAGGTCGCATGCGCGCGGCCAAAGGTTGTGCCCGCTGTCGATTCGCTCGTTCACTTGGTTCGAACAACGACATGTGCTTCCCGCCAGTTCAATACTCCGGCTCGAGCGGCCCACCATCGCGCAACAATTCCGACAGTGGGCATCCCTCGCATTTGGGCGTCTTGCGGCAATGGGAATGCCCCACCCGCACCAGCAACGCATGATACTCATTGTAGAAGACGGCGTCCTTCTCCAGCCCACTTTCGAAGAAGTCCTTGATCTCGTCGTACGACGCGTCGAAATCGATCCACCCATGCCGCGCGAGGACCCGGCGCGTATAGGTATCCACCACGAAGGTGGGGACTTCGCCCGCATACAGGAGAATCGAGTCGGCCGTCTCCGGTCCGATCCCGTTGATGCCCAACAGTTCCTCCCGCAGCGTATGCACATCCGTCTGGAACATTCGCTTCAACGATCCGTCGTACCGATCCACCAGAAGAGCAAGCAGATTGTGCAGCCGGCGAGCCTTCAGGCGATAGTAACCCGCCGGGCGAATCAACTCCGCCAATTCCTCAAGCGAAAGGTCATAAAGAGATTGCGGATACAACAGCCCCTCGTCCCGAAGGTTGCCGATGGCTTTCTCCACGTTCTTCCATGCCGTGTTCTGGACGAGAACCGCTCCGACCATCACCTCGAAAGGCGTGTCGCCCGGCCACCAGTGCTGGTGGCCGTAAGCATGGAAGAGCCGGTCGTATATCTCCTGAACTGTCGTCGCCATTCGCACCGCTCGCGGGAAGGTTGGGAACCGGTATTCTAGGGTGTGTTTGCAGATCGTTCTACTAGGGCAGCTTCGGCTCACGGCCGCCTCTGGAAAGAACGAATTCTCATCAAAGCGTCGGTCACATCAGCCGGCAACAGCCCCGGCTGCCATCCGACTCGCGTCGCCGCCTACCCCACTCCCACAGCCGGGCTGCCGCAACACAGTCCGACCTTCCGCTTGCAAGGGCACCTCAAGACCCTGATTACCGCGGGTCGAAGATGAAGAAGCCCCAGCGTATTCGCTGGACGATACGGTCGTCGAACCTCCTGCCGTTGAGCGGTATCGCGGATGAGCCTTGCACCTCCCTCTCCACCGCCGACGGCCCAAGGAATACCCGACGATTACTGGACCGAGTCTCGCCGCCCCCTGACCAGCCTCGCGTTTGTGGCTCCGTTCCTTGTGATCTACGAGGCAGGAGTCCTCGTATTGGGTGCGCACGCCGTTCGAAACGGCGTTGATGTTTGGCTGCGGCGTTCCCTGGCAGGACTCGATTTCGGCCAGTACTTCCTGTTGCCCGTGCTGACCGTCTGCATTCTCCTGGCCTGGCAATACGCCTCGCGCGAACCCTGGCGGCTGAGACGCGCCGTTCTCGGCGGCATGACCGTGGAGTGCGCCCTGCTCGCCCTGTGTCTCAGGCTGATTCTCTATCTTCAGAATGGCCTCGTGCATCCCGTGACTGGCGCGATCGTTGCACCCGGCCAAGAACTGCTGAGCGTTTCAACAAACCCAGGCGCACTTGCCGGCATCATCGGCTATCTCGGAGCCGGAGTCTACGAAGAGCTGCTCTTCCGACTAATACTCCTCCCGCCGGTGATCTGGGTTATCCACAAACTCGGCGCGCCTTGGACGATGAGTGTGGCTATTGCCACCGTGTTCACGAGTCTCCTTTTCGCCACGGCACACTACATCGGTCCGTACGGCGACGCGATGGACTGGTTCGGCTTCTTTTTCCGGTTCCTGGCCGGCGCATTCTTCAGCGTTCTGTTCGTATATCGCGGCTTTGGCATCGCCGCCGGCACCCACGCCGCATACGACATTCTTGTTGGCGTGCTCTAGGAACCGCCGGACCATCGGGCGTGCTAGCATCGCCGTCGCGTAAGCTGCACAACGCCTCCTGTCAAGCCCGAATTCCCCACAGCGTGTGCTTCCACTGCCTCATTATGGAAGCGCCCTTTGTACTTCGCGGAACCCAGTCTATAATGGGCAGGTGTTGTGGCTAGTCGATCATTCCATTCGGGTTTCGCTGGGGGAAAGGAAGGATCTCCATCGTGCTCACTGTTCGGCCGAAGGTTGCAGAGTTGGTCTTCCAGGTGTACGGGCGACCGCTGCATCCGGAGCTTTTTGAAGTCTATTCCAGCCGAGCCGTCAGACGCGGTGACTACACAGCCAAGGTCGACATCACTAGCGCCGGCCACGTCGTAACGTGGCAGTGTGCAGGCATAACGCTGACCGAGGTCTGCACGTCGGCCCATCATCCCCTTCCGGAACGTCGCCGTCTCATGTCCTATCGGCTCAAGGGCGAGCGTAACGACGCCATCGAGTGCCGCGGCGGTATCGTCTACCAGGTCAGCTTCCAGCTCGAACCGGTCGATCCCGAAGTGTTCTGGACGTTTCAGGCAGAACTCTCCGAAGATTCGCGACGCCAGGGAATGTTCCACCGCTTCGATTCCAGCGGCCGGATGGCGCTGGGCGCCATGAGCTACATCAACGTGGAAACCCGCAGCCGCAGCATGCTCGTCCAGGCCTTCCACACGTTCCCCGACGATTACGCCATCGTCAAGAGCCAGTCGCTCGTTCAGCTTCCTTGACGCTGGCCAGAAACGCCGACATCGCGCCCGTTGTCTCTACCGGATTCTCCAGCGAGGCGATGTGTCCCGCCCCCGCGATCTCCACAAACCACGAGTGCGCGATGGCCGCAGCCAATTGGCTCATCTCCGCGGGCGTCGAGATCGCGTCATGCTCTCCGGTGAGGACCAGCGTCGGAACATGAATCTCTCCCAGCAGAGGCGTGAAGTCGCTCCGCTCTGCCATACCCCGCGCCGCTGCCGCAATGCCTCGAGGGTCCGTTGCCAGGATCAGTTCACGCGTCGCTCCGATGTAGGCTGGCTCGACTCCGCCCGCCGTGCGTTCCGACACACGGCAGAACAACCGCGGAATCATCGTTTCAGCCAAGAACCGCGGACCCTCTCGAAGAACTCGGTCGGCAGTTGCCAGGCGGGCTGCCGAGACCTCGGCCGAATCGGCCTCCGCCCGCGTATCGCATAGCCCGAGCGCTCTAAGGCGCGTTGGGTGCCGGCGCCAGAACTCCAACGCCACGTATCCACCCATGGAAAGACCGAACAGCGCCGCCGGCTCGCCGATTTCCAACGCATCGAGCAGACCCGCGACATCGTCGGCCAATTGTGCGATGGTTACCGTCCCCTCGCTGACCTCGCTCTCTCCGAAACCCCGCAGATCCGGAGCGATCACGCGGTAGTGTGCCGACAGGGCCTCAATCTGCGCGTTCCACATCGTGTGGTCCAAGGGAAACGCGTGCAGCAGCACGACCGCCGGCCCGCGACCTTGATCCACCGTCGCAAGCGAACTTCCATTGACCGCCAGTTTCTCCATGCGGAATCTCCCGCGCCAGGTGTGTCCGTTCAGCTACTGCGTCACCTTGCCCGAAGCCGGTTGGCCAGCGTTCTCGCCGGGCGTCGGCGGCTGGGCCCCCTTGGCCTTACCCGACGGTCGCTCCAGTTCGGCCCGAAATCGCGCCAGTTCCTGCCGGATCAGGCCCGAATGCGGCTCCAACTCGGCCGCCCTGGCTTGATTCTTGACGGCGTTAGTCAGATCGCCTTTTCCAAAATACACGTGCGCCAGCGTATCGTAAAAGGCGCCGCTGTTGGGCACCAACTCGAGCGACTTCAGCGAGCATCGCAGCGCCTCGTCAAGGTCGCCTGTCGTATTGCCGACCAGCCAGGCGAACTGGTTGCGGACATTCGGATCATCCGGCAGATTGCCGATCTCGACGAGCATTTGCGCTGCGGCCCGATCGATCAACTTGGCGACGCGGTCGCGAAACTCCGGCGGGCGATGGTCCAATCGCCAGCACGCGATCAAGACGTCGATCTCCGACGGATCGTTCTCCAAGGCCTTTTCAAGACACTCGAGCTGTTTTTCACCGTCCTTCTGCTCTTCCCAGTGACAGGCTAGGAAGTAGTTCATCCGCGCACGGAGCTCCTCGGGAGTTCGGTCGATGTAGCTCGGCGTTCCCGGCCCGAGCCGCTCGACCAAAACGATCGCGTCTCGCAGCGAGTTGGCCGCGTCCAGGTTCCGGCCCTGGTCGTGCCACATCTCCGATCGCGTCACCAGGGCGACGAACGCCAACTGCGGGACGCCGGCCTTGACCACTTGCTCGTATTCCTTGTCCGCCCACGAAAACAGCCCGCGGTGCTGCAGCGATTGGGCCACCTCCAAACGCATGATCAATTCCGCCGGCGAGTGCCCTGGATTCAGTCGGAGCGCCCGCTCGGCCGTCGCCTCCGCTTGCTCCTTGTGTCCCTGCCCGGCCTGGACCTCGGCCAAATGATACAGCAGCGCAAGGACGATATGCGAATTGGACTGACTCGGCGAACTTCGGGCCAACGCCTCTTCCGCTGCAACCTGCTCGGCCCATGCCTTCTCCGCCGCCGCAGGCTTGTCCCGAAGATCGGCATACGTGAGCAACCATTTGGCGGCCACACGCTTGCTTTGTCCGAGTTGCTCGCGGAGCGTTTGTCCTAGGCGAGCCTGCCCCTCATGATCGGCTGGTTCTGCCGTGAGGAGTTCGATGGCCGCATACTTGCTCAGCAACTCCGATTCCTCGAACTGCACAAGCCGACAGAGTGGCAACACGCCCGCACCGTTTCTCAGTCGCGCCAACGCCCGAATCCGTCGGAACCGCCCGTCGGTGCTGAGAGTGTTGTACTTGTCCAGTTGCTCGCGCACCTCCGGCGGATCCGACTCGTCACACCAGCGCATGCGCATCAGCCCGAGCAAATAACGAGCGCGGGTCGCAATCTCCAGGTCCTGGTGGTGCGTTGCTGCCAGCACCGCGTCGTAAGCTCGGAAGCCAAGATCACCCAGCTCCTGCTGGGCCTGCTGACGGACGGAAAAATCCTTGTCGCCGAGCTGTTCGATGAGCTTGGCTACCTGCTCGTCCGAGGGGGGCGCCGATTTCTCGCCCGCGCCAACAACGCCACCCGCCAGCACCGCTCCAAACACCAGAAGCACAACAATCAGCCGTGGTGCGCGTGGCAAAACAGACATAGCTCGACAGCGCGATCGATCGTCGCGGCCCGTTCCCAGTTAAATCTCACTACCTATGAACCAGGATACGTCAGGGCGTCCTCGCGAAGCAAGCCCCGGTCACCGCGCAAACCGAGCCGCGCTCTCCTAGCACCGGCAGATCGGCGGGCCGCTACGACTTGTTGAGCAACTCTTCCACCGCACGGTCGATATCCGCCGGCTGAAACTCGCCGGCGCGGAACGTGCGGTACAGAGCCCCTTGACGATCGTACAGCTTCAGATGTGGCAAACTGCCGTCCGATATGCCAAACGCAGTCATCGATCTCGGCGACGTGCCATACTGGCTGATGAAGTTCTCGATTTCCGCCCCTTGCGAAACCAGAAAGCCGAGCACGGCCGACTCCTCTTCGGGGTCGTCTAGACTCAATGAAATCACGTCCAGTCCCTTGCTGCCGAAGTCGCGCTGGAGTTGGATTGTATGCGGGAGCAACTCGCGGCACGGCTCGCACCAGGTCGCCCAGAAATCCACAAGCACGACCTTTCCCTTCCGCTGGGCCAGGGCGGCCTTCAAACCGTTCTCGTCGACGACATCAACGCTCACCTTGCTCGGGTCCGCGCCTGGCGATCCAGGCACGGTCGACGCAGCTTGGCCGCGTTCTTGTGCGTTGGGCCCGTTCGCGGCATGTTCTCCGCAACCGGCCAACGCAATCACCGACAACACCGCACCGACCACAACCATCAACGAACGAGCTATTTGCATGGCAGGAAATCAATTGTACTTGATCGAACAACCAACGGGTGGCACGTTCGTGTCGGGCGGCTGCTTTCCGTCCAACAGAGCCTCGACGGCGTTCCGAACGTACTTCGTTACAACCTTCTTCTCATTCTGGTTATCGTCGACAGGCCCGATGAACGCAATCTTGCGGTCCTGATCCAGCACGAATACATGGGGCGTCACACGAGCACCGTACTCGCGGCCACTCTTCTGGCTGGCATCATAGAGATACGGAAAGTTGAAGTGCTTCTTCTTGGCGACTTCCTTCATCTTGTCCAGGCGATCTGCCGGGATCGTGTTCACATTCACAGCCACCACCTCCACGCCCCTCGCCTTGAAATCCTTCTGCAATGCAATGAGCCGGTCCTGGTAGGCTTGGGCGACGGGGCAATGATTGCAGGTGAACACCAGCACAATCACCTTGGCTTCCTTATAGTCCGAAAGGCTGTGATTCTTGCCGTCCACCCCCGGCAATCCCGCCCAATTGGGAGCCTTGTCCGATACGCTCACTCCGGCAGCCATGCAACTCGAACCCACGACAGCCATCATCAGACTGCCGAGAACTCCAACAGCAAGTCTCCAATTCACAGCCATGGCGATTCTCCTCGCGAATGGTTCCAAGAAGTCGTAGCCACCTTCAGAAGACGTCCTGTTGCAATCCGGGAACGATCCCTTTCGACTCAGGACTCGTTCCCTTCGGTCTTCCGCTTGGCGATGGTCCTCGCGCGCCGGAAGCACAGCATCCCATGATCCGCCGACCAGAGCACCGTCGCATGTGTCATGACTATCTTTCGCACAACGGTGTGTCCCGGCAAGACCACCAGTCCGATGGGGGAAGGCCCAGCGTTTCTGCGTTTCTTTCGTGTTCCCTTAAAGTGGAGGTCGTCCCCACTCGCAAGACAGGTTTCTGTCGAAAGCCGGAGACAGGCAGTGGCGTGTGTCCCTGCTCTTTGCGATACTGTAAACTGCATATTCTCGGACACATGCCGGATCGTTACGCTTTGGGAGATTCTCTGGTGAGCGGACTCATCCTCCCGACAACTGGCCCTCGGACTTCCTTCGTGGTAGTCAAACAGTCGTCCTTCTCCATGCACGATCGCGCACCGCAATCCCATTACTCCGATAGATGGGCAGCGATTGCCACTGCAATGGTATTCGCCGTCAGCTCCTTCGTTGGCTGTGGCGGTGATGTTGAGCCGTCGAAACGGCCACCCGCCTCGCCGCCGGGAATCGCGCCCGTCGGGGGCTTGGAAGCCGCTGCGCCCAAACAGGCGGCAACTCCGAGCACACCGAAAGCGGCGCCCGCACAGCCCGCACCGCAGACAACCCCGCAGCCCGCAGCACAGAAGACTCCAAAGGTCGCAGTCCCCAAGACCCCGGCCACTGCCCCAGCCCAGGCAGCCGGCGACAAGGCGACTCCTTCGGCCGAGGAAGCGCCGAAGGCCGCCAAGCGAAACCCTCTTCCCGACGACATCGCCAAGTGGAGAAGAGAGGACTACTACCAAGCTCGAAAGACGCACGATCCTCGATTGGCCGAGGCGGTGATGTATCTCGGCGAACGTTTTGCCAAAACCAGCGCGGCCCAGGCCAATAGCGCGGCTCTGTTGTTGTCGAACCTTCTCAAGTCTGATGAATCAGACAAGGCCCCGGCGCCACCCCCCGAAGAAGAGAAGGCCCCGGCGAAAAAGACTACCAGACTTCGCCCGCCACCCGGTACTCCACTGGGCACACCGAAGAAACCCGATCAGCCCGCCGCAACTGGCATGTCGCCCGAACTCACCAAGGCGATCGTATATGCCCTGGGGGCGACGAGATCCGATACCGGTCGCAAAGCGCTGAAACAGGTGCTTGCGGGCACATTCGGAGTCGAGGACGACCGCGTTGCCACGGCCGCCGCCTTGGAGAGTCTCGCCTTCTACGCGTCACCGCAGAACGAGGAGATCCTCCTGAACGTGCTGGCAGCCCCCGAATCGATCCGCAAGGCGAAGGAGGCTCCCTCGCCCGAACAGGCACCGGCGGAAGCCGGCCAGGACCAGTCCGAGACGCCGCCGAAAAAGGCAACGCCCGATCGCCCCTCGGGATACGCCACACCGGCCACGACGCAGCCAGCCCCGAATGCGGCGCCGGCGAGGGCGCCGCGCGGTCCAGTGATCGCCACGGTACGCCCGGCAATGCCCAAAGTGCCCCTGGGCGGTGTGGGTTCTGGCGAAATGACGCCGCAAGAAATGCAGGCGTTGGCCCTCAAATGGATCGGCGAGTCCGCCTCTCCGAAGACGCGTGTGAAGATCGCGGAGATTGTCGAGCAAGGGAGCCTTCCCGAAGACCTCCATTCCGAGTGCATGCAACTCCTTCAGGAGCCCCGTCCCGAGAATGTTCCTGCGCAGGTGATTCTGTATCAGAGCATGCAGACCGGTGGTGAAGTGCGGACCGACCTGTTCGCCGAACTGACGAAGTTCAGCTCTGAAGCCCTGCGCACCATCCTGGGAATCCCCGCCGGCGTGTCGGTTCCTCCGATGCCGTCCGCCCAAGGTGGATTGGTTACCCCTGGCGTCAAACCGGGCGCTATGACGATGGGAACGCCACGCCCCGCAGTCGGCGCCGTGGCCCCAGGTGCGACGGCGAAAGTGCCGAAAATTGGTCGGCCCGGCCTTATGTCACCCGCCACGAAGCTGCAGCAGATCGATCCCAACATCGACCAGAACACCGCTTATCAACTCGCCGGATCGCTCTGGTCTGCCGAATTGGTCGCCAGCGTTCAAGGACAGTTGATGAACGTGGCTTCCCTGAGTGCCGACCTTCCTTCCGCGCTCATGGCAAGCACGATGCCTTTGGATTCCGTACGAACCGAACTCTACAACGTCTTCAAGAAATCCTCCGAGGAAGGCCCCAACGCCCTCGGTTCCTCCGGTCTCTTCCAGGACATCGTCTTTGAGCCCGGCCTTCTTGCCGTCGTCAAGCTGATGCCGCGCAAGGACCGTCCGCTTCCCGCGACAACCCCCGGCAACACCGCGCGGCCGAACTCGCGGACCGGCTACGGCACAACAAGACCGACACTTCCCAACAGCGTGGCGGACGATACGGCCAAGAAAGAACAAGCCGCCCAGGAATGGATGACCCTATCCGAGGGCTTGCTGCGAGCTCTCTGCGCCAGGCTGAAGGCAACCGCGGCGTCTGTCGACGTCAACGACTTGCCCATCAAAGTGCATCCCGACGCCCGGGTAACGGTCAGCTATCGGTTCGAGTGGCCCACCGAGGCGGCGAAGAAGATGTCCGGTGTTACCCTCGATCCAATCAAGGTCTATTACGTCTGCCTCGAACAGAAGGCACGGCCCAACGGTGTGCTCGGCTTCTACAAACACTGGATGCCCAATGCGACCGTTCACGAACTCGAGAAAGACATCTGGGCGGAGAGCTTCCGCCCAGTTCCCAACAGCGATCAGAGGCAGTCCATCGATGTCCTCATCGAGCGGCCGGAGTCTGCCGTCGAGCCGCCTGCGGTCCAACAGCCCCTGGGTCAGCAGCCGGGTACCAGGCAACCGTTGCTCAAACCGCCGGTCAAACAGCAGGATGAGGATCTGGTCATCGAGATTCTGGTCATCGAACTGAAAGACCCGCTCCCTGCCAGCGCCTCAGAGGAAACGACGCAGTAGCAGCCGTTTCCAGCCATCCTCCTTCACACCGACGGCCGGCCCGACATCTCACTCCTGTGGTCCGGCCGAATCTTGCATCCCGTCGATGTATCGCCGAAGGCGTTCGAGCTCGTCCGTCACGTGATGGAGTTTCAGCATGTTCTCCACTCGCTTGAGCAACTCGAGCTTATTGACCGGCTTACTCAGGAAATCGTCGCAGCCCGCAGAAACTGCCCGCTCGATGTCGCCCAATTCGTTCAAGGCCGTCACCATAAGGACCATCGTCTGACGCGTCGCAGGATCGTCCTTAAGCGTCCTGCATACCTCGAAACCGCTCAGCTTGGGCATCATAATGTCCAGCAGGATCAGGTCCGGCTGAACCGTGGCCACCTTGTCCAACGCATCCCGACCGTCCACGGCAACCGTGATCTCACAATCGATGCCACTGAGGTACGCTTCGAGCAACTCGACATTCGTTGGATTATCATCCGCAATGAGAATTCTGCTCTTGGCCATCCGTAGGCGCCTGTCCTGAGTGAATAGATCGGTGAAGCGGTGATTATACGCTCCACTTCCGGCACGAGCCAGTAGGCCGACTCGGCCAACGTGGTAGTTCCAGTACCGCAATTGCCTCGCCCAGGCAGTCCCTCTGCGACGCACCCTACTCACCTTCCGGTACCCGTGTGAACTCGCACAGAATTCACTCTCCGCTTCAGCCCCCGCGTTGGGGTTGGATCGTCGCTAGTGAATGACCTTTCAGAATGTCGCCCTCGACCGTAACGATTGCAGCGATTCTAACGGGCGACTCTAGCGGTTCTGCCGGATGCTAGTAATCCGGTCGGATACTCTACTGTGACCGTGGCATCGATGGCATCAGTTGCCGCACGCCGGTGCTGGCAAAACAGGTGTGCAAGGGACGAATTGGCAGAATCGGTTGTTCCGGACGGACGATGCTGTACACGGAGGATCCAGGTACAAGGAAAAAGGAGTGTGTACCATGAAATACGCTTTTGGCGGAGTCCTCGCCACGGCTAGCCTATGGATGGCCTCTCTGGCGCCCGCGCAGACTGGGCTCTACGGCTCACCCGAAATGATTCCCCTTCAGGTGACCGCGACTAGCCCGACGCAGCCACCCGTCTGCCCGAGCAGCCCGGCAATGGTTGCGCCCCAGACCGTTGCCCCCGTAACGTTCCCTTCCGTCGCCGCCAATACGGCCTTCGACTCCCAGACCCGGTACGATACGATGCCCGTCAGCTACGGGCAGGGTTACACCGGGTATGTGGCCCAAACGGCGCCAGCCACTCCGCCACCTCCGGCAAAGGATGTTCCTATTGCCGCACCGGCGAAACCAGCGCCGCCGGCGTCGTCTGCCCCGAGCGTGCTCGATCAGCTGCTCCAGGAGTCCGGTGGCGTACCCACCGCCGAGTGCGTGACCCCCGGTGGCTGCGAAGCCGGTTACACCTCCACTCCCTATGCTTCGTGCGATGACAACCTCTGCGATGCGCCATGCGTTCCGTCGCCCTGGTATGCCTCGGCCGCTGGCCTCTATATGACTCGCGACCGCGGCAAACGGTTGTGGACTACCTATCAAACGAACAACAACCCGAACCAGTTGATGAACACCAACGATGCCAGCGCAGATTGGCGAGGTGGTGGTGAAATCCGTCTCGGGCGACGCTTCTGCTGCAGCACCTGGGCGCTCGAAGGAACCTTCTGGGCGCTCGACAGCCTCCAAGGTCACTCAAGCATCCAGTGGTTGGGCGGCAATCTCAGCACGCCGGAAGACTTCGATCACTTCACCGGTCCCGGTAGCCTGTTCAACAATGCCGACGTCCACATCATCAATCGTCGCGATGAAATCTACGACGCCGAGCTCAACCTGATGCGCACACCGCTCTGCTGCGGTCCAATCAACATCGACTGGCTCGTCGGATTCCGGTGGTTTCATTTCCGCGAGCATCTCAATTGGGGGACCCTTGGCCAAGACGGTTCTTGGAGCAATCCCGACGACGTTGCCTATCTCGACGATAGCATCGAGAATAACCTGTTCGGTGGGCAGGTCGGCCTCGCGGCCAAATGGGACGTGGGCTATCACCTGAGTCTGTTCGCCCGGCCGAAAATCGGCCTCTATGGCAACTATATGGACCATCGTTTCAACATATACAACGGTGCTGGAACCTCGTTCCAGCCTGACCCGGGTAGCGGAATCGTCGACACCTTCCCTGGAGCCTCCCACGGCAGTACCTTTTCGGTGCTAACCGAAATCGACGCCGGCCTCCAGTGGCAATACCACGAACACTGGTCCGCCTTCCTTGGCTATCGCCTCATTGCGGCCACTGGCATCGGGTTGGCCGACGAGCAGATCCCCTTCTACCCGGTCGACATCCCCGAGTGGCAGGAAATCGAC
The DNA here is from genome assembly GCA_963674835.2 of Thermoguttaceae bacterium. Lineage (GTDB taxonomy): Bacteria > Planctomycetota > Planctomycetia > Pirellulales > Thermoguttaceae. Next base: position 1,809,389 of record CAXXKC010000003.1, on the reverse strand, counting down.
AAGACCGGTCACTTGCTCCTCCACGGAGTCTTCGCCGGCCTGCAGTACAACTTCTAGCGCAAAACATGCGGCAATGCCCGCAATCGGGCATGACACCCTGCCGGGCAGCAGTGTAGCCTTATTCTGCTGCCCGGTTCTCTTTGCGCACATCCGCAGTGAAGAAGAGATGAAGGTCTACGGTTGCTAGGCCTTCGAGGGCAGCCGGCCCTCTGGCCTCACGCAACCAGACGCGTCATCGCCTGGAAATCTGGATCGTCGCGAATCGGATCGAAGTCGGGCTCTGCGTCGACCAGGCCCCGATAGGCCGAATCGAATGCAAACGCCTGCGACAAATGTGCCAGCGCCCGCTGCTTCGCGCCCGCCAGACTGAAGTAGCACGCCAGGTTATAGTGGATCAGTGCATCGGTTGGCGCCACTTTGGCCGCCCGCTGCAACGCCTCGATTGCCAAATCTAATTGATCGACTCGCTTGTAGCACCATCCCATCGCTAGCCACACGTGCACGTTATCCGGTGCCATCTTGGCCGCACGGTTCAACGGAACGAGCGCTTCTTCATGGCGCAGCAGGCACCGCAGCGCCTCTCCGCGAAGCAGCAGAGTGCTCGACTTGAGATTCGTTCCGTCGCCCAGGCGACTAAGCGAATCGAGGGCCTGCTGGGACATCCCCAGTTCCAGGTACCCTTCCGCCTGACGGGCGAATTGCTTCTCCCGCATGCGATCTCGTGACGTTGCCACCTGTCCACTCCCGAAGTTCATCGGATTAAAACCGGGACAGACTCCTCGCCGTCGTGGCCACCGCAAACGCCCTGCTGCATTGTGGCGTGGAGCCAGTCCCCGTCTTATCGCCAAGTGCAGAGCATCATCCATTGTAATCTAACGACACGTGATCTGCCGGCCAAGACCAAAAGAAGAGGAGGAGCCCTTTGGCGGCTCCTCGAAACACCCACTGGCGGAGGCGGCTCCTCGCCCCAGCCTCACGTGGTCGACGCTGTAACCTCGCCGTAGCATTCCACCAGCGATTTGCCAGGTGTCGTCAACTTCAGAACGGGCGCGAATTCATTGTAGTCGCGGTCAATATTCGCCAGCATCTGCGCCACAGCCGGCCCGCCTCGCGGACATACGGCCTCGTAATGACGTTCAAACTGTCGGCACTCGACCCAAAGCGGATCCTTCGTCGACGGCAGCAACGCCGACAACGCCACGGCCGCAGGCCCCGGATGAGATCTCGCTTTGCCGATCCACAAATCCACATCCAGGTGACTCTCGATCAGCACTGCAAACGCCTCCGGCAGATTCCAGTTCCGAGCGACAATCCCAGCCGCTTCTGCGTGAGTCCAGCCAAACGCCTCTCTCTCCAGTGCGGAAAGCCGAACATAGCCCTCCTGCCGGTTCTCCAGAAGCCCCACGTAGATGTTCGGGTCTTCCTTCGCAAGCAGGGGGATCGCCATGTCCTGAAGCAGTGCCGCCGCGAACGGTTCCTCGGCCTCCGACAACCCCAGAAGCTCACCCATCGACCTAGCAAACAACGCACGCCGCAACGAGTCCTGCCACAAACCCTTCAAATCAAATGGCCCACACATCGGGTTCGGCATCAAACTGAACACTGCACTCCAAAGCGCGAAATTCTTGATCGTGCGAATGCCGACCAAGGTGATTGCCAAACGGATGCTGGAGATCTCTCGCGAGAACCCAAAGTACGAAGAGTTGACAAACCGCAGCACCTGACCCGTCAGTCCGGGATCGGCTTCGATCGGAATCGAAAACTCGGCTGGGCCGTTGGAAGGGTTTTGAGACAGTTCCAACAGTCGAATCGCGCTCTGGGGCAGCGCCGGCAGCTGGCTATTCGAAAAAACCTTCTCGAGATCGAGCAAGTGAGATCGTGCGTCCGCCATGGTTTGCTGTCCCCAAACGCCGAAGGTGCCCCGGAGAAACAACCGCCTTGCTTCAGCAAGGAACGTGCTCGTCCGGCTGGTTATCTCTGCACAAAACTTACGTCACAGGCTACACATAGGCAAACTGATCGACGCCACGTGCATCGTGCGAAGACAGCGGTCGAACCGTCCTGCCACTAATAAATCCACCCGGTAGTGGTAATAGCGAACAACTTTGCACGGATCCATCGCTTTTGCGGCACTAACTAGCTAGGAAGCAACGTGCAGAAGCATAAGCCACCCCCCCGAACCACTTGGGTTGACAGCCATGCGATTGACTCTGCGGACCCTGCTCGCCTACATGGACGATATCCTCGAGTCGGAAGACTCCCAGGATCTCGCCAAGAAGATCCAGGAAAGTGAGCGCGCCTCACAACTGCTCCACCGCATTCGCGATGTTGCCCAGCGTCTCCGGCTGTCGGCGCCCGAAGTCATGGAGTCTGGCGCCGGCTTGGATCCAAACACGGTGGCCGAATACTTGGACAACACGCTCCCGCCCGACCGCGTTGTCGATTTCGAGAAGGTTTGCCTCGATTCCGACATCCACTTGGCGGAGGTCGCTTCCTGCCACCAGATTCTCACCTTGGTGCTCGGCGAGCCGGCTGAGGTCGACCCGGAGGGGCGGCAACGAATCTATGAGATTCCCAAACTTGCCGCCGCATCGGCCGTCCAGGAGGAAACGCCTGCGTCCCAGAAACAAGACGTGCAGCAGCCCACCGCGCCCACAGAGCAAACGGTCGCCGAGCAGCAACCGAACATCGCTGTCTCCACGCCTCGAACTGAGCCGAAGCGCAAGCCGCGCTGGGTTCGTGATGTTGCGGTAGCCGCAGGTACCGCGGTGACGGTAGTTATCATATTGGTGCTGACCGGACAACTCGAGCACGGTACGCATCTCGCAAACCTCATGGCCCGTTTGCGCAATTCGAGCTCACCGGTTTCAGGACAGGAAGAAACGCCCCCTTTAGCCACTCAGGCGACGGGTCAGGCTGCGGCGCCAGGCAAGAAGGTCCCCGCCACAGGCGTCCGACAGCCGGACGGAATGGCCGAGCCGGCTGCGCCCTCTGCCGAAGCCGCTGCGCCGGCACCGGTCGCGCCCTTGCCGCCGGGGGCAGCAGCGACCGATACGGCTGCATCGCCCGTTTCACCCCCGGCGAAGCTGAACGCGGTGCCCGGCGCGGCTCCCAGTCCGACCCCCACCACGACCGCTCCGGCAGCCGAACCAGCGCCCAAAGCGCCGAAGATGGAATCCGTGACGAATGAAACACCGTCACCGGCGAACGAAAAGCCGGAGGGCCAGACGCCCGCCGCTGCGCCGGAAACCCCCGTTCAGCCCCCCGAGGCGAAAGTCGCTGGTACACCGCCGGCCGGTACGCCACCGGTGACCATGCCGGCCGCCGGCGAACCCGCACCAGCCAAGCAAGGGCCGGTGGGGCAATACATCTCCACGAGCGAAGTCTTGGTGCAACTCAACCCAAAGACGGCCGCTTGGGAACGCCTTCCGGCTCAGGCGCTGCTCAGTGCTGGCGACGACGTCTTGTCGTTTCCAACCTATCGACCCGTGATTGTCATTAACAACGACATTAGTCTGCAGTTGTTCGACGGCACGCGAGTGGCCTTCAAGGCCGCAGATGCCCAGGGCGATGTCGGACTCGGCATCCAATTTGGGCGTCTCGTGCTGACCGCGAAGAAGGAAAATGCCCGCCTGTGGCTGCAAATCGGCGATCGTGTCGGCAAAGTCCAATTCGCAGGTCCAGGGTCGGAGATCCGACTGGATGTCCGGCGCCCGAGCGATGCCGACTCCGATCCCGAAACCAAGCCGACCGAGCCGGTTGCCACCTGCTATGTGACCAACGGCAAGGTCTCTTGGCAGGAGAAGGCTGGCCAGGAATCCCTGGCGATTACCGCCCCCGGCAAGTTCCGCTGGCAGGCCTCTCCTCCGAACAAGGACGCCACTCCAGAACCCGCCGCGCCAAGCGACCCCGCGGCTACGGCGGAAGATGCCTCGAAGAATGCCGAACCCGAAAAGCCGCCGGCCTGGGATGCACCCGATGCGATCAGTTCGCTCGATCGCCGTGCCTCGGCTGCCGTCGAGCTGTCTCTGAGAGGGAACCGTCCTGTAGTTCTTGGCCTGCGCGAACTGGCCGATCGTCGCCAGAGAGAAGTGCGGTGGCTCGCCATGCGATGCCTCGCGTATGTCGGCGATTTCGAACCAATGGCCATCGCGCTGAACGACCCCGAACAGAAGCTGTTCTGGCAAGAGTATATCGACCAGTTGCGAGAGGCCCTGACGCGCGGACCGGAATCGGCCACCGCCGTGCACGCCACGCTGGAAACGCTCTATCGCGACGATGGCGACAGTCTCTACACCCTGCTGTGGAAATATCGCAAGAAGGAACTGAACCCTCAGGACGCTGCACAGCTCTTGGAGTGGCTCGACAGTGAACCCTTGGCCATACGTGTGCTCAGCTTCTGCAACCTCCAAGAGATCAAAGGTCTGAAGCTCTACTATCGCCCCGAGTATCCGGCGGCGAAGCGGTTGCCATTGGTTCAGAAGTGGCGCGAACGGCTCGACCTTGGCCCGCCAAGTAGCCCAGGACCGGGCCCCAGCCGACCCACCGGGGGAGCCGCGCCGCCCACGCCAGCCACACCTGCCGTTCCCGCGACGCCCGAGTAATGCCCGGGCCCAAAGCCGACCCCGACATGTCCGAGCCAGCGGCAACTGCCAGAACGTGCGCATCGGTTGCCAAGCCACACTCACTCGTGCCACAAGAGCGTCTTTCCTGGACGTCATCGCCTGCCATGGCATACACCGCAGGCGGGGTTCCAACGTCGCGCAGCACAGCGCGCCAAAACGTCAACTGGCAAGCTCGTGTCCCGGAGAAGGCAGTACGGGGTCCCTAAGCACCCCGCAAAGCCTGCCCCGGAGCCCACCCACGTCCCTCCGAGGCCAGTCGGGGGCTTCGCCCGAACCTCCCATTTGGCGATCCCGGCCTAACCGAAGCGGGAGACCATGCGCGCCGATATGCCATTTTGTTGCCATGAATAGGGGGTGCTTGGCGCGCGGATTGCACAGCTTAGATGGCCTGGGCGACGGCCAATGCCGGCTCAACAAAAAGCTAAACTGGTGAAGATGGGCAATGTCTGTCAGCCCTAATCCGCTTTGCGTTTGTGCATGTGCAAACGGTTCGCTAAAATCATTGGTTTCGCGACCAGGAGGAACTCACCTCCTCTCGCGCTGGTAGCAAGGAGCGACTCGGTGCAGATCAGGTTTTCGATCCGGCATGGGACTATCAGCGAGGACACTCGCTCAAAAATCACCAACAAACTGGAGCGGCTCGTGCGACTGTTCGATCGCCTCACCGATGTTGAGGTGACGATCGATTTGGAGCACCGCGATGCGCCCAGCGTCGATTTGCGGGTGTCGGCGGAGCACAAGCACGACTTTGTGGCTACCCACCAGGGTGGCGAGCTGATGGGCTCGATCGATCAGGTTATCCACAAGCTCGAGCAGCAACTTCGCAGGTACAAAGAGAAGATTCAGACCCGGCGCCGCAGCGCTGCCGGCCGCGAAGAAGAGGTTGCCCCCGGCTCAGAACCGGTGGATCTGTGAACGCTGCTGAGTTTTCGGCGCGCCACTTCGACCTCCAGACCCCGGCAGTAGACGCTGCACAAGGCGGAGAAGCGAGATAGCAGGAGAAGACATGCATGAAGTTTGCCGACTTTGTTGTACCTGAAGCAATCCGAGCGGACATGACCGCCGACGACAAAGAAGGGGTCATTCGCGAGATGGTCCAGGCGCTGCTGGACGCAGGGGCGGTGGAAACTGGCGAGTTCGAAAGCATCGTCAGGGCGATTCTCAAGCGAGAGGAGTTGGGAAGCACCGGAATCGGCCGAGGCGTGGCCGTTCCTCACACCAAGCACCCGAGCGTCGAACGTTTGGTCGGAACCGTCGCCGTCAGCGGCGAAGGTGTCGACTTCGATAGCCTGGACGGGGAAAAGGTCTTTCTCTTTTTCCTCTTGATCTCGCCTCCCGACCGGCCGGGGGACCATCTCCGCGCCCTGGAGAATATTTCCCGGCAACTCCGCGACGATACGTTCTGCCGCTTCCTCAAGCAGGCCAAGAGTGCTGATGATATTCGGCAATTGCTCGACGAAGCCGACAACAACCAGTTCGGATCCTGACTCCCAGACGCGCTGATGTCCGAACTCAAAACAACACGAACCGTAACAGTGGTCAATCGGGAAGGTGTGCACGCCCGGGCGGCTACCCAATTGGCTGAGACCGTTCGGCGATTCCACGCTACGGTCGAGCTGGTCAAGGGCCGCCATCGTGCCAACGGTACCGAGGTGCTCCAAATCCTCTCGCTGGGGGCTGCCGCGGGGGAACAACTACAACTCGAAGCCGTCGGTCCCGACGCCGATGCCGCGCTGGACGCCTTGGTCCACCTATTTGCCGGCAAGTTCGGCGAAGACTCGCAGGCCCACGAACAATAAGACATAGTCGGCATCCGCCGGTGCGCCACTCAGCCGCGGCCCTCCGGCCTCGCCGTCGCCACAAGACAAAGTATCTACGGCTGTGCAGAAGCTCCAAGGTATCGCCGTCTCGCCTGGCGTGGCCATTGGCGAGGCGCTGGTTATGGATAGCGAGGGATTCCGCATCCCCCGGCGATTCGTCGCGCGCGATACCGTTGAGGATGAATTGGAGCGACTCAGCCGCGCGATCAGCGCCGCCAGTGAGGAGATCGCTCGCAATCGCGACGCCGTTTCCCGAGAGCTGGGTGAAAAGTACGGCGCCATCTTCGAGGCGCATCTGCAAATGCTCCAGGACTCGCGCCTCCGCAGCGACCTGGAGAACATGATCAGCCAGCATCACTACTCTCCGGAGTATGCCATCAGTCGAACCATGCGCCGCTACGCGCAGGTCTTCCAGAAGCATCAAAGCCATTTCGCCGAGCGCGCTAACGACATCTTCGACATCGAAAAACGCGTGCTCCGAAACCTCCTCGGCCGCCGTCGCGAGGGAATCTCGCGTTTGACGTCCCCCGTCCTCATCCTGGCCCACAACCTCACGCCCAGCGAAACGGCCAATCTCGATCGGCGATTTGTCAAAGGGTTTGTTACCGAGGTCGGCGGCCCCGGTAGCCACACCGCCATCGTCGCCGAAGGCCTGGGCATTCCCGCCGTCGTCGGCACGGGGCCGTTCCTCTCCGAAGTCTCCGGCGGCGATCTCGTGATCATCGATGGCGACAAAGGGTTGGTCATCCTCCATCCCGACGAGGAGACCATCGCACGCTACCGTCACGAGGCCGAAGAGATTCGTACCCTCGCTGCCCGCCTCGAAACCTTGCGCGACTTGCCGGCCGAAACCGCCGACGGCGTGCGGATCGGGCTGTTCGGCAATATTGAGTTCCCTTACGAAGTCGACTACTGCGTCGAGCGCGGGGCGGACGGCGTCGGCTTGTACCGAACCGAGTTCCTCTACTTGGGCGCCGAGACCGAACCCGACGAAGAGGTTCACTTTCAGGCTTACTCACGTGTCGTCGAAACGATGCGCGATTGCCCTGTGACCATTCGCACCTTCGATCTTGGAGCCGACAAGATACCCCATCTGCCCGAGCCCGAGGATGAGCACAACCCGTTCCTCGGGCTGCGCAGTATTCGGCTCGCACTGCGAAATGTGCCCATGTTTCGCACCCAGTTGCGGGCGGCGCTGCGAGCCAGCGCCCTGGGCAAAGTCCGGCTGATGTTCCCGCTGATCTCGACAATGCTCGAACTGCGCCAAGCCAAGATGGTCCTCGCCGACGTCATGGAGGATCTCGAAGAGCACGACATCGAGTTCGATCGAAAAGTACCGGTGGGCATGATGGTCGAGGTTCCCTCGGCCGTGATGATGATAGACCACTTCGTTGAAGAGGTCGACTTCATCAGCATCGGCACCAACGACCTGATCCAGTACACCCTCGCGGTGGATCGCAGCAACAAGGACGTCGTGTCACTGTACAACGCCTGCGATCCCGCTGTGCTGAGGCTGATTGTTATGACCGTCCAGGCGGCCAATCGCAAAGGAATTACGGTCAGTCTGTGCGGACAGATGAGTGGCAACTTGGTCTACACGATGCTCTTGTTAGGATTGGGCTTGCGACAGTTGAGTGTTACCCCAAGTGCCATCCCGGAGATTAAGAAGGTGTGCCGTAGCGTAACGCTTGGTGAATGCGAAGAAGTCGCACGCCGAGCGCTCGCCATGGAACACGCTCGCGACATCAAGAACTTGTTACGTAAAGAACTGAAGAAGCACGTACCGGAACTGGTACCCTAGACATCGTTTGCACACAGCGCGTCGTCGATGGCACCTCTTCGACCGATCTTCCGGCGAAGTTGTGTGGTTGGCGCCGGCCTGGGCAGTCCGCGATGCAAGCGGAATCCACAACGGGACAAAACAAGCGTCGGGACCGCGGCCTTCGCGGTCCCTCCAATCAAGAGGACCTGGCTTCGGCCGGCGGATAGTCCATGTCGGAGTCGGGTGAGTACATTTGGGATTCTCCGCCCCCATCGGCAGTGGCGGAGACGTTCGAACCGATGGTTCGACAACGAGTACGTATTCGCTTCCGCAAAGAGGGAGAGTTGCGTCTGATCGGGCACCGGGACCTGGCCCGCTCCATGGAGCGGTGGTTCCGGCGCGCCGGTCTGCGGTTGGGGATGAGCCAAGGGTTCCATCCAAAACCGCGGATGAGTTTCCCGGCGGCGTTGGCCGTCGGCATCGAGGGATGGGACGAAGTAATGGAACTGGAACTGGCCCAGTCGTATACCGCCGAAGAAATCGAGCGACGGCTTGCGCTTCACAGCCTGCCCGGCCTGGTTCTCTCTATCGTCCAAGTGCTTCCACCTGCCGCCAAAAAAGCGCAGGTTCGCAGTTTCTCCTATCAGATCCCCGTTCCCGGACCGCGCCGGGCCGACGTCGCCGACTGCGCTGGGCGGCTCATGGCCGCCGCGAGCTGGCCGATGCAACGCGTCGGAAAGAACACCTTCGTCGATCTTCGCGAGGCCCTGGAAGAACTCACTCTCCAAGGAGGGCTGTTGAAGATGCGGCTGTCAAGCCGAGAAGGTGGAGCCGGACCGCGCGATGTGCTGGCGGCCCTGGAACTGGCCGATCTTGAACTGCAGGGTTCGTACCTGACCCGCACTCAAGTGGAGCTGCAATAATGCCAACCTACGATGCGAACTCCGACAACCGCCTCTCCGCGTGCCACGGCCGTGCGTACTCGCCGACCTTGCCGGATAAGAAAAACACCCATGAAACAGGAAATGTTGATCAACGTGTCGCAGCCGGAGGAATGCCGTATTGCGATCGTTGAGGATGGACTCCTCGAAGAACTCTATGTCGAACGCACCGGACAGGATAGCTACGTAGGCAACATCTACAAAGGCGTTGTCGTCAACCTGGAGCCGAGCATCCAGGCCGCATTCGTCGATTTTGGCGTCGGGCGCAACGGCTTCCTGCACATCAGCGATATCGAGCCGCAATACTTCCGCCAGGGCGGCTATGATCCCGAACGGCCCATCGAGCCCGGCGGACGGCGAAGGCCCAGCGACCGTGAGGAGTCCAGCACCGAGGACGAAAACGCTCCCCGCGGACGCAACCGCAACTTTCGCACCGGCGGGCGCCCCCGGATCAAGCCTCCCATCCAGGAAATCCTCCGTCGCGGCGACGAAGTCGTGGTGCAGGTGATCAAGGAGGGAATCGGCACCAAAGGACCGACGCTCTCCACCTATATCAGCATCCCCGGTCGATATCTCGTCCTCATGCCGGCGCTGGGACGCGTCGGAGTCTCTCGCAAGATCGAAGACGAAGACACGCGACGCCGCCTCCGCGACATCATGCTCGACTTGAATCCGCCCAAGGGACTGGGGTTCATCGTCCGCACGGCCGGCTCTGACCGCACCCGCAAAGAGCTCTCGCGCGACTTGGCCTATCTTCTTCGCCTCTGGAAGGTTATTGTGCGCCGGATCAAGAAGCTGTCGGCACCTGTCGACATCTACGAAGAAAGCGACATGATCATCCGGACCATCCGCGATATCTTCACCGCCGAGATCGACACGATCTATATAGACGGTCCCTCGGCCTACGAGCGCGCCCGGGAATTCCTTCAACTCGTCATGCCCCGCCACGTCAGCCGGCTGCAACTGTACGAAGGCAAGGAGCCCCTCTTCCACAAGTACCACATGGACGAAGAGATCGCCAAGATCCACCGTCGCGAGGTCCCCTTGAAGCAAGGCGGCTCGATCGTCATCGACCAGACCGAAGCCCTGGTGGCCATCGATGTCAACAGCGGCAACTTCCGCGCCGACGATTCCGCCGAGGAGACCGCCTACCAGATGAACCTCCTGGCGGCCAAGGAAATCGCCCGTCAGATCCGCCTACGCGACCTCGGTGGCGTGATCGTCAACGACTTCATCGACATGCGCAAGGAGAAGCACCGTCGCGGCGTCGAGCGGGCGTTGCGCGACGCCGTCAAACGCGACCGTGCCCGCACCAAGATTCTCCGCACTAGTCCATTTGGGCTGGTCGAAATGACTCGCCAGAGGATTCGCCCGAGCCTCAAGCGGAGCGTCTTCCGCGATTGCCCCGCCTGCCGGGGGACCGGCCAGATCAAGACGGCCGAGAGCATGGCCATCGAGGTGATTCGCCTGCTCATCCTTGCCGGCCAATGCGGCGACATCAAGGAAGTGACGATCACCGTCGCCGAAGACGTCGCCGAGTACCTGAACAACCGCAAGCGACGCGAGCTGACCCGGCTCGAAGACATGGGCGGTATGACGGTGCAAGTGATTGGTATAGAAGATGTTTCGCCCGAACATCTCATTGTGCAGTGCCGCGACAGCGAGCACCGAGACGTCAAATTCTCCTGGACGTAGCCCTTGAACACTCGCCCACCCCTGCGGTAAACTAAGGGGCTATCTGTAAAGCTAACACAGTCAGGATTCCCGATGTACGCGATTATCGAAGACGGCGGCCGGCAGTTTAAGGTCGAGCAGGACCAGGAGTTGGATATCGACTACCGCGAGGTCCCCAGCGGCGAGGAGATCACCTTCGAGCGAGTTCTGGCCTACCGCGACGACGACGGCCTCAAGGTCGGCCAGCCCACCCTGGCGGGAGCCACGGTCACAGCCGAGGTGCTCAGCGTGGCACGCGGCCCGAAGATCACCGTCCAGAAGCTTCGTCGCCGCAAGACCTACCGCCGCAAGACCGGCCACCGGCAAATCCATACCCGAGTGAAGATCAGCAAGATCGAAGCCTGAGACTCATTCGAACCATCGGTAGGAACGAGACCCTCAAGGACGTGGTGCCGCAAGCTCGGTTCCGCGTCCTTGTGCCTTTCTTTGCCGGCACTCCACCGTCACCGGTCGCCGCCGCCTGTCTCCGGACTACGTTGAAGCCGCCGGCGCCAACGTCAGTATCTCTTCGGCCAACAGCCGGTAGTCTTCAGCGCCGTTCGACGTCGGTGCGTACTGGAAAATCGATTGGCCGAAACTGGGAGCTTCCGCCAACCGGACGTTCCGCCGGATCCGGGTTTGAAACGTATGAGCGTCCGCCCAGGGTGTCTTTTCGTGTCGGCTGTCGTTGAAGAAACGGTCGACGTCCTGACTGACCTCGCCGGCTAGCCTGGTCGTGCCGTCGAACATGCACAGGATCACTCCACTGAGCTTCAGCCGGTGGTTAAGCCGCCGCGCCACCAGGTCGATGGTCTCCAGCAACTTGCTCAAGCCGTGCAAAGCCAGAAAGTGCGGCTGCAGTGGAATGAATACCTCATCGGCCGCCGTCAACGCGTTCAGCGTGAGCACGCCCAGCGACGGAGGGCAGTCGATAAACAGGTAGTCGAACTCCTCCGTGTCTTCGGCCAGCTTGTCCCGTAGGATCTGTTCGCGCCCCACCACGCCGGACAGTTCCAACTCCGCGGCTGCCAGGTCCAGATGCGATCCCACCACCCAGAGATGCTCGTCCACGTGTCGCCGGACCTCGGCCAGCTTCGTCTTCGAAACCAGCACGTCGTAGATCGATGTGCTCTGCGGCCGCGGTTCGATCCCGAAGTGCAGCGTCGCGTGGGCCTGGGGATCCAGATCGATCAGGCATACCCGCTGTCCCGTCGCTGCCAACGCCGCCGACACGTTCACCGCGGTCGTCGTCTTGCCGACGCCACCCTTCTGATTCATGATCGCGATGCGTCGCATGAGATCCTTCTCCACATAGGCCATCCACCAAAACGCTTACCAGGCCCAAGACGCCGATTATAGAAAAGCCCGCAAACCGGTCCTAGGGCAGGTTGCCCCAGCGTGGTGGCAAGTACACGGTCAGGCACGGGATCGCGGCAAGAGCGGAAAGGTAGGGAAGCGGGCAAAGGTGAGGGGATGGCCGAACGCCACGCAGTGCCCCCCCTTACGAACATACCGACCTTCCATCGCTCTCCGCAAGCCGGCAAGTGACGGCATCAGCGGTCCAACGCCGCGGCACATGCGGTCGCGTCCAACCGTCCTTCCAGATTGGAGAACCATCAGCCACGGCTCAGATCGAGCTTCATCACCGGGCTGAGTCTGCCGGCACAAGGTGGATCGCTTGGCCGCCGTTGGCCGCCAGGTCGGCCGTCAAAACAGTGCGAGCATCGACCGGGCGCTCCTCAATCTTCACCGCCTTCGAGTCTTCGCCGTTGGGAAACGCGTCGCCATAGATCGTGGCCGTGCAGCGGCGCCCCTCCGGCAGAAAGCCCAGCGGGATCTGCAACTGGCGCCGCTTCTGGGCATTCATGGTCCCCACAAACCACTGCTCACCGGTGCGCCGCGCGACCGTGATGTACTGTCCGATCTCGCCCTGGATCACTCGCGTGTCATCCCAAACGGCTGGCACGACCTTGAAGAAATCCAGCTCAGGCTCGCCACGGTATTGCGCCGGCCGATCATACCAGTGCAGGAACTGCCAGGGGCTGTAGTACACCACCGGGCAAGCCAACTGGTGCGCGTGGCTGGTCTGGATACGGCTGGCATACCAGCAAACCGTGTAGTCGGCCGGGCCGCAGAGCATCCGAGTAAACGGCAGTATCAGGTTGTGCTCCGCCGGCGGCATGCATTCGTTGCCCCGGATACCCTCTTGCGTCATCAGGTTAGGATACGTGCGCTCGTATCCCGTCGGGCGATACTCGTCATGAACGTCGACCATCAACCGGTGGCGTGCCGCCTTACGCACCGCCTCATGGAGCCACGTCGTCCAATGCTGGCTGCCGACGTTCACGAAGCCGTACTTCACGCCCTTCACGCCCCATTGCTCGTACAGCGGAAGAATCTCGTCGAGCCGGTGTTCCAACTCCCGACGATTCACGTAAAGCACAATGCCGATGCCCCGCTCGTTGCCGTAGCGGATGACCTCCTGAAGGTCGAGGCCCCCCGCAGCATTTGACTTCTTACGGTCCGGCGAAACGGTCGTCGCATTCGACGCATCGTCATACTCATGGCCGTACCAGCCCGCGTCATACTCGACGAACTGCAAGCCGCGCTTCACCGCGAAGTCGATGCAGGCCTTGCCGCCCGCGGTGGTCAGCGTCACCTCGCGGATCACTTTCCCCGGCCGTATCCACGATGTGTCCGCCAGCGCGCAGGGAGCGTTCAAATTGAGGATCAGATCGTTGTGCTCCAACAACTCACCGGGCGTCTGCCCGACCATCACGACACGCCATGGCGTCCGATACGGAAGCTCCATTACCACGGGGCCCGCCAGCATGCTCCGGATGGTGTGCGGTTTCCCTGCTGGCTCCAGACGCATCCGAGCGTAATCGACCAGCCGCGCCTCGCCGACCGCCACATACGGACCCCCGGCAATCTCGACCACCAGCGGCCGCTCGCAATTTGGCTTCACTTGGTCCAGCAGGACCGTCGTGTACACGCCCTGCGCCGAATACACCGGCCAGCACATCCAATTGCCCGTGAACGAAAACTCGCTTCGCTCCGCTGCGAACTTCAGCGGCTGCGGCCCCTCCTGCTTCGGCAACTCGTAGCAGAACGCCGCACCCTCGTCGTAAGCACGGAAGATCAAACGAAGCTGCCCCTGCGGAGTCGCGTCGTTTTGCAGACTGACCGTCATTTCGTTGTAGTGGTCGCGAATGCGACTGCGCTCGCCGCAAACGGGCGTCCACGTCTGGTCGCCGCTGGCCGTTGTGACGCCCGTCACGCGCCAGCCCCGGTCCCACGCCGCTCCACCGTCGGCCACCAGTCCCAGGCGGCTATCCGCCAGTACCGGCTTTCCGTCGTACGCCATGCGATACACCAAGCACCCGTCGTGTTGGTCGACCGACACCACCTCGAACGAAACGACGAGCTTGCCGTCTGGCGAACGTACCTCATCAGCGTACAGCCGGGTCGGCGCTGCAACACACGCCACGCCCACCATCCAGAACACGCAGAGATACCAGCCGGAAACGCGGCAAAAGACAGACTCCATCGGCTTGATCCTCATTCAAAGTGCAATGCGCCCGTTGTCCGTGCCGAATCAACCCCGGGACTCCGTCAAACCTGCGCTTGCGACACCACTGCTGCTCGCCCGGCTATGCCAATCGGCCACGCAAGACCCACCCCCGACTCCAAACGGTGACTAGTCTAGTCTATCGCTCGCACCTTTGCGAGTCTTCTCACCCTCGGAGTTCGTCGCGCCGCCCGGGCCGACAGCACGGCTGCCATGCGACGTGGCCATCCTCCGAAATGCCGCGCAGGCTCGTGAGCGCAGACCGTCACACCTTCTCAGGCATGACGAACCCGGCACGGTATGTGCGGGTCAACAGGGCGTTGGCCTTTTCATCGCCCGGAAACGTCTCGGTCTTGGGATCGAACTCGACCGTACGCCCCAGCCTATAGGCGATGTTGCCCAAGTGGCACAGCGCCGCCGCCGTGCGGCCGTACTTCACGGGGGCCAGAAGATCCGAGGTCCTACGGCTGCGCACCACGTCGTAGAAGTTGCGCAGCAACTCTCGATGCGCACCGCCGCCCTTGCCGTTCGGGCCGGGCTTCTTGTCGATCACCGACTCGTACGTGCCGTCGGCGTGCAACACCAGGTAGCCCTTGGGACCATAGAAGATCGCACCCTCGGCGATGTCTGCTTCCTTGTTCGATGGCAAATTGCGAATGTCCAGTGTGAGCAGAAGACCGTCGTCATACGTGTAGGTGGTCACTTGCGTATTCGGCGTCTGTCCCTGGTCGCTCCACGCATAGCGTCCACCCTGGCTGGCGATCTTCTTCGGCAGCGTCTCCTGTCGGTCGATGCCCTGAATCACCATGTCGGCGATATGGGGACCATTGTTGCCGATCTCACCGTTGCCCGTCTCCCAGAACCAATGCCAGTTGTAGTGGAAGCGATTCGGATTGAACGACTGCTCGGCGCTGGGGCCCATCCACAAATCGTAATGGACCCCTTGGGGCACGGCGCAATCGTCTTGGCGGCCGATACCATCCCGTGGGTTGTAGATGAAAGCCCGTACCATGTACAGGTCGCCCAGCAGTCCTTCCCGCATTAGCTTGACCGCCTCCGCGCGGCCGGTCTGGGCCCGCATGTGCGTGCCGTTCTGCACGACCCGATCGTACTTCCGACCGGCCTCGATCATCTTGCTTCCTTCGGCGATGCAATACGTGGCCGGCTTCTCAACGTAAACGTCCTTGCCGGCCTGGCATGCCCAGACAGTCGCCAAAGCATGCCAGAAATTGGGCATGGCGATCAAAACGCAATCGATGTCCTTGTCATCGAGCACGCGGCGCAGATCGGTCTCGGTCTTCACGCCGGGAACCAGCGTTGCCCGCTCGGCCAGCAGACCTTCGTCCGGATCGCAAAGCGTCGCAACCCGCACGCCGGGGACCGCTTGGTGGTAGACGATGTGGTTCTTCCCCTGGCCATGAACGCCCAGGATTGCCGTACGAATCGCCTCGTTGGGCCCCACGCCCTTGCCGCCTTGGGCACTCGGCTGGCCTTCAGCCGCGTGGACGAAAGGCGCTGTGGCCAGCACGGCGGCTGACGTCTTCAGGAAGGTACGTCGCGGAAGCGCATTACGCATGGCAGGATGCTCGTCGGCCAAAGGAGGATTCAACAGACGCACTACGCTATCAAGCATATCGTGAACGGGTCCGCCGAACAAATCAAGCGCCCCCTCACCCGCGCAAGGCGGCCACAAGCCTCTTGCACGCCTGGTAATAGATGACCGTGTCGACCGATAGGGCGATGAACTGAACCCCGAGACCGATCCACTTCTGCGCGGCCGGTATGTCGTCGACGTACATGCCCGCATACCGTCCGCTCTTCCTCACCCGTTCGACGATCTGTTCCACCGTCCGAACCACTTCCGGATGGTCGATCTGACCGGGAAGACCCAGCGACTGAGAAAGGTCATAAGGACCGATGAAGACCACGTCGCTCCCCGGCACGGCCAGAATCTCGTCCAGGTTGTGCAGCCCTTCCGCCCCTTCGATCTGGATTGCCAGCAAAGTACCTTCGTTGGCCCGTCGCAGATACTCCTGCCTCGGCACATGGCCGTACTGGGCGGCCCGGGAGTAGATATCCATGCCGCGCTCGCCCTGCGGCGCGAATCGCGAAAAGCGAATGACGTCCGCGGCCATGGATTTCGAATCGACGTGGGGCACCAACACGCCTGCCGCCCCCTTGTCCAACGGCCGGATAATCGCCGACTCGGTGATCGCTCCTACCCGCACGATCGGAGCAGTGCCGACCCGCTCGGCAGCCAGGATATGATGTTCCAACGTCTCGTACGACACCGGGCCGTGTTCCATGTCCAACAGCACGAAGTCCAACCCGGCGTAGCCCGAGACCTCGACAATCGCCGCGCTGGCCGACTTCATAAACGGGCCGACACAGAACCCGCCCTCGCGCATCTTGGCTTTCAAGTCCATCGCTCATTCCTCAGGATACAGTAACACTTTCAAGTCTTTCTTCGCCAGCACGCCCTGAAATCCCTCTTCCCACTGGCTCAAAGGGAGTCGCCGCGAGATGAAAGGGTGCAGGTCGATCATGTCCTGCCTCAGGAATCGCATCGTACGCTCCCACGTCTCCCAGGTGTGGCACATCGATCCCTGAAGGTGCACTTGCTTCACAACGACCTTGTCCAAGTCCAGGCTGAGCGGCTTTCCAAACAATCCCACTTGCGTGTACCGCCCCATCTTCCGCACCAGTTCCAGACACTGCGCCGCCGAAGCATCCACCCCCGCACATTCAATCACTACATCGGCCCCGTAGCCTTGCGTGAGATCATCCAATAGCGCCTTGGCGTTTGCCGTTTGAACGTCGACCGTGTAATCCATCCCAAGCCCCTGGGCGATTGCCATGCGGCCTGCGTCCGCCGATGTGCCCAGCATGACCACACGGGCACCGTGTGTCTTAGCCAGCACGGCGCACATCAACCCGATCGGGCCCGGCCCCGACACGACCACCACGTCCCCCGGCTTGATCACTGTGAGTTCGACGACGGCCTGCAAGGCGCACGCAAACGGTTCGCACAGCGCACCGGTCTCGAAATCGAGGTTCTCAGGCAACCGGAAGACGACTTCCTGCCGCACGCAGCAGTACTTGGCGAACCCTCCGTGCATACCGCTGCCCAACGCCGCCCGATCGATGCAGAAGAACGGAGCTCCGATCTGGCAGTACCGGCAGTTGCCGCATAGCCTTCCCGCCGACGGATTCACGGTCACCCGCTCGCCCGGTTGGAACCGCGTTACACCCGGGCCCACCTCCACGACCGTCCCGCAAAACTCGTGGCCGAGGATCACCGGCGGCTTGATCACATACTCGCTCTTGAAGATGTGGATATCGGTCCCGCAAATTCCCGCGTTGGCCACCTCGATCACAACCTGGCCCGGCCCTGCGGTGGGCTCCGGCATGTCGATCAGCTCGACGTTTCCCGGTTCAAGACGCGTCTTCACGACCGCTTTCACGTGTCAACTCCTTCGCGTTGTCTCCCGCCTCATTCCTAGCCCGTGCCAAACTGGTCGTCCAGACTGCGAAAATGATCCAAATCGACGACCGTCGAGAACTCGCCGTAGCTTGCCATGCGATCCACGCGGCCATGCGTAGTACCGCTGTTGCGCAATTCACCCAGCACGTCCTGGATGGCGCGCGTGGCGATCAGCAGCGTTGATAGCGGGTAGAGCGCCAGCGAGAAGCCCATCTGCTTCAGCTCCTCCGGCTTCAACTTGGCCGTCTCATGCCCTTCGACAATGCTGATGATTAGTGGTCCTTCGATGGTCCGACCGATCTCCTCCGCGTCTTTGATCCACTTCACGGCATCGACGAACACGATATCCACGCCCGTGTCACGGTAACGACGGGCTCGCTCCAACGCCTCGTGAAGCCCCACGGCCGCCACCGCATCGGTGCGACCGATAATCAGCATGTCACTGTCGCGTGACGCCACGGCGCACCGAAGCCGGTGCTCCATCTCTTCCGGCGATACCAGCTTCACCCCGGCCATGTGACCGCATCGCTTGGGCGATGCCTGGTCTTCCAGATGGATCGCCGCCACGCCCGTCTGCTCGTACTGCCGAACCGTTCGCTCGATGTTCGCCGGCCCGCCATAGCCCGTATCGGCGTCGGCCACTACGGGCAAATCCACCGCCCGAGCCATGTTGCCCGCGTGGATTGCCATCTCGGTCTGCGTCAGCAGGCCCACGTCCGGCCGGCCGATAAGCGTTGCCGTCGCACCGAAGCCCGTCATGTACACTGCCGGAAAGCCGGCTTGCTCGACCAACCTCGCCGTCAGCGCGTCCGGTGCACCCGGCGCCATCACCAAGTCCGTTCCGTCCAACAGACCCCGTAGCTTGGTTCCGTAACCCATCGCATCTTACCTCCCAGCGACCGTGCCAATCATCTCGACCACTGAGGACCACCGTACCCCATTTCGAGATTGGCACCAAGTATGCCGGTTATCGTAGCACCGGATCGCCCGCTTGGCTATTGCCCCGAAGCTCAGACCAACTCAATTCCTTGGCCCGTCCCCAGATTCCGCGAGTACTGCTTCTTCTGGGCATTGTTCCAGTGCTCGTGAACGCCCAGACTCTCCGAAATCGCGTCGCGACCTTCAGGCGCATAGCGGGTTTTCGAGGGCGGCCGGTGGGCCAACGCCGCCTCATGCAGATAGTTGTCCACGGCGCCGATCATGTACTTCGCATTTGCCTCGGCCGCAAAAAAGTCCACCGCGACCGATTCGATCGCAACCGGATCCTGCGAGGCAAACACGCTGGCCGTCCAGTGGCCGTTAAACGGCGCAGACTGCCACTTCTCCGGAACCCCACCCTGGTTATGCGCCGCATAGATCGCGTCGATCAGATAGAGCACCGTCTTGCCTCCGAGGTCCTTGTGGCCCATCAGGTCCACCATTGGGTTGTAGCTACCCATCGGTCGATTCGGCGTGAGGATCGCGTCGTGCATGTTGCTTGGGTTCCAACCCTTGTGAGGGTCTTTCGATTTCGTGATCTGCCGATAGACCGACCCAAAATGGTTCTTCGCCAGAAGCGTCACACCCGCCAACGTGTGCCCCTTCAAAAGCGCCCCGTTGATCAGGTACGTGGCCTCTGTCACGCATGCCGGCAGGTACGTCTTGCCGTTGTCTGGCGTCGTCGGATCACCGAAGTGAAGGGCCACCCCAAGGTTCGGCTCGACCCGAAACCGACCGTCGCCCCCATCGCGATCCCCGAACCGAATGCCCGGCAACTCCGCACGCGTCGGCAGAATGAGTGCATCGCTCGCGAAACGCGAGGCGTCATACACGACGATGTCGGCGTCGCGGACCCCGGCATGCCGGACCAATTGCCGGAACAACGCCAGCGTCAACTGCGGCGTGTTGAAGACCCCCTGCTTGGGATCCGCCTCTCGTTTGCAGCAGTTCAGGTTGAGCTTGATCGCGATCTTCTCGCCGGGTTGATAACCGACGTCCCCACGCCCGTGCGTACGGTTGAAATGCCGGAAGAGCCCCGCCCACGCGGCCGCATCCGTCTCTGCCTCCGTCAGCAATCGGAGCGTCTGGCTAAGCATGCGCTCCGCCACCGCCGGATCGGTCGCCTTGTCCTCATACCAGCCGCCGCTGCCCGGGTCGCCGTCCCACCGCGCCACGCTCGGATCGTGAACCCAAACCACGCGCCCCGGGCGGATCCCCTTGCCCTCACCGATCGGACGATTTGGCCCCTCGCTCGGCGTCCAGCGTGCCGGCGGCGCGACCGACTCGGCCGCCGTCGCCTGCCGAAGCGACACGACCGGCGCTGCAAAAGGCACAGTGCTGCAGGCACCCGCGGCCAGCACACTCTTCAAGAACTTGCGGCGACTCAAGGCATGTCTCCTTGTTTTCAGCAGACGGTCGTTGTGGACATCTCCTACACATCCGCCATTATCTCACGTGCCGGCCACCGCCGCTACAACGGAACCCCGTGCGTAAACTCCCCGATTCCGGGCAGTCTCCACTAACCCATTGGCTGAATCCCGGTCTTGCCGAACCAGCCCGCAGCAAACCCGACCCTGCCAATCCTTCTCACTTGGCAATGTCCGTGGCCACGTTGTCGGTCACAATCTGGCCGAGCGCCTGCTGCTGAATCGTGCCCGCATTGCGCAAGATGGCCCCTCGCTCCGCACCGCCCTCCGCCTTGGCATAGATGTTAGTCATGCACAGCCGCTCGATCGTCCCCTCATTCGTCAAAACGTTTAGCGGCACTGCCAACCGGTTGATGACCGACACATCGCTCATCTGCAGCGACCCGACCGTCACCCCGCGCTCGATGTACACATTCTCGCAAGCCCAGGCCGTCTCCGTGCGGTGGAAATCGGAGATCGTCAACGACGACACAACCGCCGGGGCATCGATCCAAATCAACCCAAGCAACGACGGACCCGGCCTGTCCGGATCGGCCTGCATTCCCACAGCCGATTTCGAGCAAAACACGCCGCGGATGGAAATGTCCTCGAACGTGCTCGCGGCACCGGGGTGCACGCGGTGATTGGTCAGCGAAACGACGTTGTATCGATACGTGCCGAAGATATTCGCCAATTGGATTCTCCGGATAGGCGAGCCGGCCGAGAGAAGCCGTACGGCCGTGTAACCGTTCTCGGCGAAGATCCCGTCCACCGAGACATCCTCGATCGCCCCCCGACTCATCTCGCCCCACCTGCCATCGTCCGCGTTCAGCGCCACCAGGTCGTCGTTCGTTGTACCCTTCAGGTTGGCGATCCGTCCCCAACGGCAATCCCCGTTCAAGTGCACCCCGTCCATGTTCGTCCTTCGCAGGTTGTAGTCGAACACGATATCGGCGATGGTGAACTGCCGCAGATGCCCCAACTGCATACCGAAAGTCACGGGGTCCTTCAGCGTCAGACCACAAATGCTGAGGTTCTTCACCCGGTTGAATCGCATGAGCACGCCTATGTAGTATGCCGGATCGTAGGCACGGTCAGCGAACTTCGTTCCTTTCTGCCGGCACTCCTGGTATTCGGTGAGCGATTGCTCCAGGTTGTTCATGTCCCAGATGCCGCCGACAAGTGAGATGTTCTCATTTCCCTTCTCGTGGTCGTCGTTGGCGATCATGATCTGGTCGGACCCGGCCTTCATGCGTATGACCGTGTAGCGGTCGAACACAACGCTCTGATTTGAATGAACCTTCAGGGTCTTGCTAATCAACAGGCACACCTTGGCCGCCGGAACGCGAATCTCGTGCTCCCCCGAATCCAGAAGGGCCTGCAATCCGGCTGTATCGTCGTGAACGCCGTCGCCGACAATCCCCGGAGCGATCTCCCCCGACGCCTGCACAGCGCCGGCAATAGGCCAACTCAGCACAACACCGACGACAATCAATGACAACAAAATAAAATGGCGCATGGCAAAACCTCCTTCGCTCAAGGTAGCTCGACACGTTACCACGCCACCACCACCCCGTCAACATTCCGGTGGCTCCATGCCCCCCCTTGTTGACACGGGGCAACGCCACGGTACATTACCTTCTGTTTGCACCGTGCATGGTGATCTCGCACAGAGATCCTATTCGCCGCTTCTGGGAGAAACGATCGTGGCCGACAGTGGAAAATTGCAGGGCAAGCGAGCCCTCGTCACCGGCGCTGGTACCGGTATCGGAAAAGGTATTGCCATCGAGTTCGCTCGACAGGGAGCCGACGTGGTTTTCCACTATGGCCGAAGTGCCGGCGGGGCTGAAGAAGCCGTCCAACAGGCTCGCCAGTTCGGCGTCCGCGCCGAAATGATCCAGGCCGATTTCGACGATGTCTCCCAAGTCCAGGATCTTGCCGGCAAGGCGATCGACTTTCTCGGCGGCATCGACCTCCTGGTGAACAACGCCGGCATCACGCTGAACAAACCGTTCCTCAAGTGCACCCCCGAGCAGTTCGACAAGCTCTTCCACGTCAACATCCGGGCGCAGTATTTCCTCACGCAGAAAGTCGTCGAAGATATGCTCACCCGCGGCAAGGGTGCCATCTGCAATCTGACCAGCATTCACGGCCTCCAAGCGGCACCTGAACACACGATCTACGCGGGCACCAAGGGCGCCATCATCGCCTACACACGCGTCCTCGCCATCGAGCTGGCCTGGCGCGGCATCCGTGTCAACGCGATCGCACCCGGCTGGGTCGCCGTCGAAAACCACCATGTGGCCATACCAGGTTTCAACGAGAAGGAGGCCCAGCAGGCGGCTTTCGAGAAGGTTCCCGTGGCCCACTACGGCCTGCCCCAGGACATCGCCAATATCGCCGTCTTCCTTTGCTCCGACGACGCGAGGTACATCATCGGCCAAACCATCGTCGCTGACGGCGGCACCACCTCTCTGATGTCGCTGATGCCCGATTTCCGCACCGAATCTTCCGCCCGCTTCGGCGAGAAGTACCTCCAGTAGCCGGTTCCCTTCGGCGAAGGACGCCTCCTGCAACCAACTCCCCTCGCCCGCTTGCGGAAGAACGGGCAAGGGTGAGTCGCTTTCCGTCTCGTGCCCGTGTTGAACCTGCACAACGTGCAGTATTCCTACGCCTCCGGCCCGAGCAGCAGCTTCGCCACACGGAGTATACTCTCCTTCGGTCCCCGGAACGCCCACACTACCGACGTGTCTGCGCACCGAGTGCGCCCCGTGCCCTTGCCGATCGCCGGAATGTGATACTCCAGCTCGCTGAACATCCCCAGGCCGCTGTTGACATTGCACGCCTGAACGCCGAAACCCAGGTTGCCGGCGTCGTTCCACGGCACGTCCACGTACTCACCCGACGGATTCACGAAGAAGTTGCGCACGATCAATGCCCAGCGGTCGCCCTCCTGGTAGAGATATCCCACCCGGCCCGTCGTTGCCACCGCCCGGATCGACAGTTTGTGCTCGCCAGTCGCCCGCATGCGATAACGAATCAGGTGATCGCCGACCACCAGATCATCCGAACCGATCTTGCCCATGACGATTCGCGGTTGGCTCCGGGAATACGTCGCAATCAGCAGTTCACCCCCGTGCGGCATCTGCACTAGGTTCCACAACCCGACCGGACCGCGCTGGGCTGCGTCGCTCCCCTCGATGGCCAGAGTGGTCGACTGCGTATAGCCGGCGTACTCCAGCTCCTTCACTCCCTGCAAGCCATGCTCGTACCGCAACGGATTGGGAGCCGGCCCGAACGACTTGACCATCTCCAGCTCCACTTTCTCGTGCGTGCGCGAAAGCGTCAGGCTCAGGTGGTTCACCAATCGAACCGTTCCGTCCGCCCTCACCACCTCGTATTGCCCCGGGTCGAGTTGCCGTGGCTGCACGTACTTGTCTAGGCTCGGAAAATCGGGAAAGAAGATGTCCGCCTCCGGCGCCAACCACGTGCGGTCGCCGCCCGAGTTCTGCCATTGCGGGCCGGCATAGAAAGCCTTGGCCGTCTCAACGCTTGCCAGCGCCGAATTCGTCCAATAGAAGTTCTCGTCACTCCCCGGCGAAAACAACCCAAGCAGCCGGCCGCCGTACGGGAGGATCATGATCTCCGACCCGTCATGGCTGCGCACTATCTCGACCGGCTTTCCGGCCTTCGTCAACACGTCGATCAGCGTCTGCTTTCCGATTGGCCCCTTTTCCTCGGCGAACGCCGCCGACGGCGCCATGGCGCCCGCACATACGATCATCCCCGCGATACAACCCAGGATCTTCCGGCTGCTGCAACTCCGATACGCACCGACACACGCGATCGCCAGTTTTCCCCGCGTCGTTCTTTCCATGCGATGTTCCCCTTGTCAGATGCGATCGTGTCCCCGAGATTTATCCCCAAACAGCCTTCTCACCTATTGTGCCTTCCGGTACACCACAACGCCAGCACCAGGCTTTGTTCTCACCTGGATGCTCAGTCCTGCCTCCCGCAACTCTCGGCCCGTTCGCTGCTGAGGCTGGCCGCCGTCCCAATCCGTGAGGATATACGTCGCCTGCGGATCAAGACCGCTCAAGCGCCCGCTCCAAGCGTCCTCCGTGCACTCGTTCCGCCGGAAAACCTGCACGACACCTTCGCCTAGATCCGGCCGGTCAAACTGCATGGCCAGCCACGCATCTTGGCTCGTGCTGTACGGGCTTAAGGGATAGAAATCGCCTTGGAACAAATGCCGAATCGCTCGGTATCGCTCCAAGAACCCTTGCAGTCCCTTCCAATCGGCGGGAGTGGCCGCCGTGGTATTGATCGCCAGCACGTAATGCGAGCCCATGCCGCTCCGACACTCGTACGACGCCCACGAAGCCGCGCCAATCCCGGTTACCGGAATCCACTGCGACAGTCCAAACGTATGGCACTGTTGGCCCACAGGATCCCACAGATAATCGCTGCGCGTAAGGACCAGGCACCGACGAAGCATCTCAAAATCGATCCGCCGACCCCCGCTGGCGCAATCATCCAGCAGAAGCCCGGGATGTTCCCGCACCAGGCTGTCAAAGTAGTCGTACAGACCGGTGATGTAGCGAATCTCGCGGATTCCTTGCCGGTCGGGCGCTTCGCCGTGACGCCAGTAGTAGAGCGGATACATGTTGAAGTCGTTGCGGTACGCGTCCACGCCCCACTCGCGGATCGCGCGGCCGAACGTCTGCTTGGCCCACGCCAGGGCGGCCGGGTCGCCAAGATTCAGCAAGTGAAACCCGTCGTTGGCCATGTAACGCAACTCCGCCGGAAGATCGGCGGCCGGCGGGGGCGCCAACAGCCACTCGGCATGGTTCTTCTGAAGCCAAGTGTCCGGCATCACCCGCTCCGGCTCGAACCACAGCAGGAACTTCAACCCCTTGCCGTGGGCCGCGTCTGCCACCGGCTTCAAACCGTGGGGAAATCGGCCCGGATCCGGCTGCCAGTTGCCGACCCAGCGAGCCCAGCTTCCCCGGCAGTCGTACCAGCCCGCGTCAATCCACCAATAGTCGACCGGCAACTGGTGCGCCGCCACCCGACCCAATATGTCGAGCATGTTCTGTTCCGTGGTCCCCGCAAAAGACACCTCGGCATGCGGCGAGAACGCCACCGGCGGATCGACCGGCTTGCCGCCGGCTTGCGGCGTGTAGTGACTCAGCAACAACCGCCGGAACTGGTTCTGGCCTTCCATCCAGTTCGCATCCGACCAGAACATCAGCAGAACCGCCGGCGTGCGAACCTCCTCTCCCGCATGCAACACGAAATGCGTCCGCTCCATGCCGGCCCGCAGACGAGCCGATGCGTCACTCGGCCGGGCGAACTCGGCGGCCCATTGCCCCGTCCAGCCAATGGCCGAGATCACCCCGCCGCCCTCCGAAAGAGTCAGGTTGAAAAACGGAAGAAAACCGTCCGACGAACGCCCGCCAAAGGACGCCAACGACACCCGATCATCGACCGCCAGCGTCTTCTCCAAGGGTCGAAAATCGGTAATGATTGCATGGCTTCCCTCAGCATAATGAAGCCGGCATACACCGCCGGGCTCCACACTCATCGCCGTGTCGAGAGCCTGAATGTTCTCGACGATAGGAGTGTCCGCGGCCCCATCGTTTCTCAAGTGCAGCACCCATTCAAGCGCCGGAAAGTCCGCGTATTCTGTGACCGTGCATCGAACGCGCAGGCCCGTCTTGGGATCGGCGAAGATCAGCGTGCGCTGCGTGCGATGCTCGTCCAGCCTCTCCACGGCTAACTGCGTATCCCACGTCGGCAATAGCTCTGCCGATGGCCGACCATCGTAGACAAACGAGAACGGCCGAATCGTCTGCTTGCCCGACGCGAAGTGCGACTCGACGAACGCTCGCGAGCGATCCATCACGCTACGGTCCGCACCCTCCGCAGCCGTTGCCGACGAGACCATACTGACCCCAACGATCACGATAAGTGCGCGACAGTACATCGAGTTGTTCCTGTAACGGTCAAGAAGAAAGAAACGTCAGCGCCCCAGGGCACTTCTTAGAGGAGTGATGCAACCGCCCTGGACGATCGCAGCATCGTGCTTTCCCGACAATCGACGCGCCACGGCGTCCAAACAGGCATCCACATCCTCCCCGTTGTGCAAGCTCTTCCGTAAGTTCTCCGCCAGCGTCGCCACTGGCAAGTCTGGTAGCGGCCACGTGTCCCAGCCCCAAAGCTTGTGCCAACCGTGGGCCAGATCCCAAGCGATGTACGCGTCGAAATAGTCACCCAACAGCCGCGCACACTCCTCCTTCGTGGCGGCAGTTGCCGTGCCTCCCATGAGCCGCTGATGGGCCGCTCGCAGCCTCAACTGCAAACAAAGACTCGTCGCCACGATCCCCGGATCCGGAAACAGTTTCCGCCCCAGAACCCCCAACCGTTTTAGGCCGCCCTTCCGCAAAACGTCCTCCAGTCGACCGGCCAGCGATTCGATCCGACCGGGATCGGACGCCTTCAGTGCCGAGAAACTGTCGGCGATCAGTTCCTTGTGCTCGGGATACAGACACTCGGCCAGATCCAGCAGGACCTCCGATTCCGAACGCTTCCGATAATCGAAGTCGCTCATGACCGACGTGAAAAAGAACCAGTTCGGGAACTGCAACAGAGGAGTCTGCACATTCCCCATAATGCCCGCCAATTCCGGCATCTGGGCGTCCGGGCCGTCGAACATCGCGCGGATCGGATCGATCCGTACTTGCGTTTGCGGATACGCCGGCTCGCCCTCGATCGCCCCGTACGGCAGATGGATCGTTCGCGAAATCAGCCCCTCGTCGCGACACATCGGCAGGTACTCCGGGAACTGACCCGAAATGAGCCAGAACCTCTCCGACAGCCCCTGCTTCACCGCCCGCAACTCCGCCAACTCGTGTTCGGCCAGGCCTTCACGCTGGATCTTCTCAGCCCGTCCCCAACCCCAAAGCATCCAGTGAACCAGCTTGGCCTGCTTCCCGTGCAGGTTATACCGATCCAACAGCGTGCGGCACTCCTGAAGCACCTTCACGTAGTCGCTCATAGGGCTGCCGGGAAAGAACCCCGGGTCCGAATCGATGTTGCACACTCCGTCCACGTTGTCCAGAATGCGATACATCGTCTCGCGCGACTCCAGGATCGCCCGCAGATCCTCCGGCTTCCCCGGGTTCAGATCCACCTGCGAAGGGCGCCAGTAGGGACGCAGCCGCGGATCTGCCACCCCACACCGATCTCGCGCAACGCGGTTCGTGCACTGCATGATCCAGACCTCCATGCCGTGCTTCTTCTGCGCATACTCCACCAACCGGCGGCTTTCCTCCAGATACGCTCGATCCTCCGACGACAATGGAACCGGCATGATCTCCATGAAGGGCCACAGATAGAACAGATTGACCCCCTGGCAAGAGAGAAGATCCACATAACGCTGCCAATCCTCTTCTCGCCAGTTGCGGAACGAATAGGGGTAGTTCAGCGGCCAGCCGTTCAGATGCATGCCCCGCCTCGCAAACGCCGGCTTGCCTTGCACATCAAGCGATGCCGGCACGACCGCCGCCCGCCCATCGATCCGAACGGCCTTCATCAGTGCTGCCAGCGCCGCCTTCGTTCCCCGGGGCTCTCTCCCCGTCACAAACACCTGTGCAACGCCATCCCGAATCACGCACTTCAGTCGATATCCTTCCAATCCGAGCTTCGCCTCCGGAAGGGCTTGGGGATCCACTTCTCCCACCATCTTGGCACCCACCACGATGCGTGCCGGCGAAGATCCCTCCGTCGCCACATTCCCGCTAGTCGACTCCTTGAGATAAGCGGTCAACTCGTCAGCCGCAAACCTCACGTACGATGGCTCATCGGGATCGACCACAATCGTCGCCCCATTGAGAATGACCTTCTCGAAAGACTCTGCGGCAACCGCCGGTTCTCCCAGAGCACTCATCGCCAGGCTGCCCAGCAACAATATCGCGACGTATCCAATACCCCGAGTGCTCATCCGATACTCCTGCATGAGAAAGACGTCTCGACTGCCGATCACGGATGGATCAGCAGTCGGTACTCTTGTAGCAAGTCGTCGCAACGTACGACATATTATCGATACGACAAGTGCCGCTCGCAAGCTTCCATCACCCCGAGCAACCAGACGTATTCCCGCGGCTTTCCACAACGGCCCCGCTCGGCCAGGGTAGGCTGCACGACACAGTCGGCAGCACACTTGATTCACCGCCACCACCGCGCTAAATTGAATCATGGTCGGTTCTTCCACACACAGCCGCAAAGTGGGCGACAAATGAACCCAAGAACCCTCGGTGGCCGGGTGGCGATGCCCTTGCTCGCGGCGGTTGCGTTGGCGTTTCAGGCCGCCACTCTCACCGTGGCGGGGGAGACAACCGTCGGCACCTTCGACTCCGCGTCGATCAACGCCGCACTTGCGGCCGCTTCGCCGGGCGATATCGTGCGACTCCCCGGCGGTGAGTACGAGATCACCGGATCGATCCGACCCCGCTCAGGTGTGCGGCTGATCGGTGATGGACAGGCCAAAACCATCCTGCGATACACCGGCCACAAGCCCGGCGCGATGATTGCAATCAACCAGTGCGAGAACCTCGAAATCGCGCATCTCACGCTCGACGGCCAACGCAACACCAATGCCATACAAGGTATCTCCGGCGGTAACTCGCACCACGTGTACATTCACCACGTCACCATCCGAAACCTCGTCAAAGGGCAGTCCTACGGCCCGCACGGCATCCTCTTCTCTGGCATCAATCCCACGCGGACAGCCGGCGTCCGCCACAGCGAAATCAGCGACTGTCTGATCGAGAACATCGGCACGGACGCTGCGTTCGGCGGCGGCATCCGCATGGCATGGGGTTCATCGAACAATCGCATTCTCCGCAACGTCATCCGCAACACGGGCCGCGGTGGTATCTTCGGCGACAACGGCTCCACCGACCTCACCATCCAGGACAATCGCATCTCCAGCTCTGGCGGAGAAGGCCTCGGCATCGAGGTCTGGGTCGACTGCAACCGTGCCGTGATCGAAGACAACGTCGTCGACCATTGGCTGAGCATCGGCGGCAGCCACTTCTGCGCCGTCCGCCGCAACGTCATCAGCGATAAGTCAGGCCGGTTCAAAGCGTACGGCATCGAAGGTATCGGCAGCGACTGCATCTATACCGACAACCTCGTCGACGACGGCCAAGCCATCGGCTTGTCCGTATCCAGTACTTGTGCAAAGGACCGCGTCTACTGGGGCTACAACACGATCAAGAGCTGTATCCAATGGGGCGCCCAGTTGCAGGGTGAAGCTAACGGCATGGCCCGCCACTACTTCTACCGCTGTACGTTCGCCGGAACTTCACTCGATCGCGGCCAGCCGCAATATCCCTCCGACGCTGGCTGTGGCCTTCGTGCACACTTCAACGTCAAGGATATCGTGTTCGAAGAGTGCCGGTTCTGCGACAACGCCCGCTACGGCCTGCAACTCGGTCCACGCGCCGACCGCCTCGACTTCCTCCGCTCGACGATCACTGGCAACAAGGGTGCCGGCATCGTGGGACCGGGCGAGTACCACCCCGGCCCAGCTGGCCCGCGCGACTACTCGCGATTGGAATGGACCGACTGCCGTGTCGAGCACAACGGCTCGAACAAAACACCGCCTGTGAAACCGTTCGCCTCGCCCCTGCCGACTGCTGCATTCGATGTGCCCGTCACCGCCCCCGTTGGTAAACCTGTCCGACTGGCGAGCACCTCCCGCGCAGCCCGCGGCGCAATCGCGGCTCTCCTCTGGGACTTCGGCGACGGGCCGCCCTCCGTCGAGCCCACCGCAACTCACGTTTACTCCCAGCCCGGCGATTATCGCGTGACGCTGATCGTCTGGGACGACGCCGGCCGCGGAGCGCGCGCCGAGAAACGGATTCGTATCCAATCGAACCCGTGACCGTGTTCAGCCAGCCGATCCCACAACGCCTGACGAGACTCCGCTGACCGGCACCGCAGAAACGCAATACCTGGGCAAGAGCGGGCTACTTGAACACGCTGTGGGGGGGTGATCGCCGTGGGCCCGTGCATCCCACGTGGCGGCCAGCTAGAATAGGGCGACCGTCGCGGCGGCTCACCGCGAGCCGGCGCCGGACCAACGACATCACGTTCCATGATCGTCATCTTCGTGGGAAAGGAAGAACTCTCATGCGATGCAAGCAACTCCTGGTCCTTTTGGCTGTCTGGTTGTTGTCCGCGGCGGTTGCCGTGGCTGCGCCCCCGTACAAAGCCCTGATCGTCACCGGGCAGAACGGCCACAACTGGAAAGGCACAACTCCGGCGTTGTGGAAGATCCTCGAAGACACCGACCTCTTCGTTGTCGACGTGGCCACGGCTCCGCCCAAAGGGCAGGACATGAGCAGCTTCAAGCCCGACTTTGCCGCCTACGACGTCGTGATCAGCAACTACCAGGGAGCCGACTGGCCCGAAGAGACCCAGAAGGCCCTCGTCAAGTACGTCAAAGACGGTGGCGGACTGGTCATCTATCACTTCGCTCTGGCGTCGTTTCCCAAGTGGAAAGAGTACAACGAGATGATCGGTCTGGGCGGATGGGGTGGCCGAACCGAGGCCGACGGCCCCTACGTTCGTTGGAAGGACGGCAAGATCGTCCGTCAGCAAATCCCCGGCAAGACTGGCAGCCACGGCCCCATGCAGCCCTTTGAACTGGTCGTTCGTGACCCGGACCATCCCATCATGAAGGGACTGCCGCCCGTCTTTGCCCACGTTCCCGACGAGCTCTACGGTTGGCTCCGCGGACCGGCCAAGAACCTGACCGTTCTGGCCACTGCCTTCGCCCCGGCCGACAAAGGCGGCGCCGGCGAGCACGAGCCGCTCCTGTTCACCATCCAGTACGGCAAGGGCCGCGTCTTTCAGAACGCCCTCGGACACACCGCCAACGAACTAAAGAGCGTGGCATTCATCACCACCTTCCAACGTGGCGTCGAATGGGCCGCCAGCGGCAAGGTCACCCAAGAGGTCCCCAAAGACTTCCCCGGTGCCGACAAGCCCGTCATCCGCGAGTAAGACCGCGTCAGTTCGTGACCGGCCCATTCACCAGCTACCGGCTTCTGGCGCAGGCAACCGGCGCGCCGACCGCTATTTCGCCGCCGCGACCTGAGCCAGTTGCCGGGTATATCCCGTGTTGGCACCGATCTCATCAAAGTGCCAGGGGAACATCCCGACAATCACCCCGTCGGTCGGCTTGATGTTCTCAAAGGCGAACTGAAACGCTTTGCGAACCATGTCCTGGTTGGCGCACAGCCGGCCTGCGCCCAGTATCTTGAATGCCAGGCACGGCTTTTGCACCTGCCGGATCACTCCGGTCATCACTTTCGGGTCTTCCTTGAAGAACGGATAGCCCGTTTCCAGCGTGGGAACGTCAAAGCCCTTCTCGAACATCTTGCGCGTGAGGAAGTAGAAACACGTCATGAAGAAATCGACTTCCCAACCCTCGTCCGCCGCGCGCTTGATGCAGTCCGGATTGTGGGCGGAAACCCCCGCTAGCAGCCCGCGGTCGTGCACCGCCTTCACATAGTCGTGCACCTCGCCCGACTTCCCCTCGGCGAAAAGCCGATCGGTGGCCCCGCCATGATGTACAATGGCCATCGGCTCGACCGACTCGATCGCCTTCGCTATCTTGCTGCGGTCCGCATCCAGGCAAAGCAACTGCAGCTTGCAGCCGCGCTGCCGAAGCAAGCGAACATAGGGGGCCGACCGCTCGGGAATGGCCAACTGGTGGGCCGTGATCCCGGCCCGCTCGCAATCCTGAAGAAACTCCACGGTCCGCTCCGTCGTGAAGTATTCCTTCATGTGCTGATCGGCGTGCGAACCCATATACGAGTAGCCAAGAATCGGGTTCGACCCCGCCAACAAGCGGCCGACGCGCTGGGGGCCCAACGAAATGGCCGGCAGCACCGTCGCGTTAGCACCCTCGCGCTCCGCAGCGCGACCATCGCCGTCCAGACCGATCCACGCGGCCGCCGCAGCAGACGTAACCCCCGCAAGAAACCGCCGACGCGAAGCCACCGCACGCGCAACATGCGGCGATCTGTCTTCTCCAACTGACATTGCCACGCCCTCCCATCTTAGAGCGAGTTCGGCGTATAGGTAGCGTATGTTTCGCTGTCAAAACCGCAGAAACACGCCGCCAAGCACGCTACAGCTAAGTGCGACACGCACTAGCCACCGTAGGGATTGGCTTCGGCCGCTCCGGAGGCCTCGGGCGGTTTGCCCGCCGGATTCTGCCGAAGATCCAGAAACGGCCGAATCTCGAACGCCCGTGTTTCGTTGGCGCTGATCACGTGAATTGCAGGCTCGTCCTTGAATGTACACTCCTTCACACAGCCGCCGCAGCCCGTGCACCGGTCCGGATCCACCACCGGCTGGCTGACGATCTTCGTACGCTGCTTCTTGCCGTCGTGCACTTGCACTTCCACATCAACCAGGCGGATCGCCTTCTCCGGGAAGGGGCACGCCTCCACGCACGTCCCGCAATCGCGCCCGTAAGCATACGGGATACATCGCGAGTGATCCAGCATCGCAATGCCGATCTTCACCGCGTGCTTCTCTTCCACCGTCAGCGGCCGGATCGCCCCCGTCGGGCACACGTGGCCGCACAGCGTGCAGTCGTACTCGCACCGGCCGATCCGCGGCACCACTCGCGGCGTCCACAAACCCTCCAGGCCCGCCTCGCCCAGCGCCGGCTGTAGGCAACCCGTCGGGCAAATCCGCATACACATGCCACACGCGGTGCACCGGCTCAAGAAATCACGCTCCGGAAGCGACCCGGGCGGACGAACGAGATCCTCATGCCCAAATGCCCCCCGCGCTTGCGGAGTGCTTCGCAGAAGGAACATTCCGGCGACTCCACCCAGCGCGCCGCCCACCGTCCCGCGCAAGAACCTGCGCCGCGAGCCGTCGACCCGCCTTCCCGCCACCGGAACGCGGTCTGTTTGCCACGGCCACATCCATCGGAACGACACACTCTCGCGCCGGCATGCCGGTGTGCAGTTCAAGCAGCCGAAACACTCGGCCGCTACCAAATTGCCGCCCGCCGAGGCCGTCGCGGCACCGTGACACTCCAGCCCGCACAGGTCACACTGGTTGCAACTCTCCTGCGCAACGTGCCGCCGCAAGAACGGCCGTACGGACAGCACTCCCAGCAAAGCACCCAGCGGGCACACGTATCGGCACCAGAACCGCGGCCGGTACCGATTCAGCGCCAAGATCGCCACAAACAGCACCAGGATCAAGCCACCGCCCAGGAACGCCTGACGCTCGACCTCAGTGATGTGCTCGCGAAGCAGTTGCCTCGCCGGCTCGCTCAACCCCAACACGGCCGACCCATCCTCGACGGCCCACTGCATCCCGGGCAACAACGCCACAACCGTCGTCCGATACAGCAGCACCAACGGGTCAAGCACGGCGCCCGCATGAACCCCGCAGGCCGCCATCACCAGGATCGCTACCAGCAGATAGTATTTCCCCATCTGCCACTGCGACCAGTGCTGCGGCTGCCGCCGGCTGGGCCAGCAAAAGTTCAGCACGCGTCCGGCGATGGCGTTAATCGTCCCCAGAGGGCAGAACCATCCGCAGAAAACGCGGCCGAACAGCACCGTCACAACCACCGTTACCAGCGACAGCAGCAGGGCCGCAGGCACCGCATGCCCGGCCAACCACGTCAACACCAGGATCAGCGGATCCAGCAGGAAGAATCCCTGCAGCCAAACGCTGGGCCCGGTATCGCCGTGACGGCGCGCCAACAGGAACAAGCCAAAAAACGCCAGCAGTGCCCCTGTTTGAACGATTCGCCGCAAAACGGTTCCGTTCAACGCCCGTCGCCCTTCTTTCATGACACGGCCATTTCCTTAAGGGCTAGGCTATGATAATCGCTCTTGCCCAGCCCAACCTCCTCCGCGTACTTGATAATGGCACGGGCCTTCATCGTCTCGCTGCGCTCCTTACCCAGCAGTTCCACTCCCAGGGCGTCCAGGGCCACGATGTCCACCCCCGCCGCCACCGTGTTCTTCACCACGACGTCTTCCAGCTTCCCGCCACTGGGGCCGTGGTCCTTCAGGACGCGCACCGCATCCAGCACGCACAGCCGCGGCTTCATGAACCGCGTCAAATCGGCCAGGCAAGTGGCAAAATCCTGGTGAATCGGCTGGCGATTGTCCATCACGCCCATGTAGTTCTTCATGCACAGCGTTGCGTTGGCCAACACGTGGTGTTTGACGATCGGAACGTTGATCACCAGGTCACACTCGATAATGTCCGGATAAAGCAGCAGCGACTTCACGCGCTCGCCGTTGATGGCAGTCTCTTTGAACCGGCGCTTGTCCAGATACACCATCTGCCCGTTCAGCGGTTCCGCGGCCGCGGTGATCCCGCTGGCGATGTACGTCTTCGCCGCGGCGTGGACCGGGTTGTCGCCGATCTTCACCGTCTTGGCGCCCGCGTCCTGGCACATCTTCACCAACGCGGCCACAACCTGCGGATTGGTGTTGCCAGCCTGTTCGGGTGTGCGGTCCCAGCCAATATTCGCCTTGATCCACACGACGTCGCCCCGCTTGACGAACCGCTGCATGCCCCCCAGACCTTCAATGGCCTGCTGGGTCAGCTTGCTCGCAATGTCCGCAAGCGCCGGATCGCTGGTGTCCTTCGGCTCTGAACCCTTCCATCGCGCGATCGTCATGTCGACCGGACCGTCGGCCGCTTTGTCTGCTGCTAGAAGATGCTCCGCCTGCAAAGCCACCGCGCTCGCTGCTGCCGCCTGGACCAAGAAGTCCCGCCTGGAACATTTACTCATGAAACACTCTCCTGAGGATGGACCGCGTTTGTCTACTCCGTCGATTCGCGCGCAACCCCACCCGAATTGGCTGCAAAGCACGATATCCGATAGTCTCACTGGCAGAATCGCCCGAGTCAACAGACCACGCCGATTTTTTCCAATAATGGCTGGCAACCACCACCGCGTGACCTCACTTCGCAAGCTCCCTCAGCCATCCAGCGTTTCGTCGTCGGTCTTCAACGAACCCAGAGCATCGGCCACCAAGACCCAGGTGTTGGGGGGCAGTCGGGCGGGCTTGCCTCCGCCGGCAGTCGGGGGTAGCATGAACCTAGCGTTGGTCGCCTCAGGGCTGTGGTCGCAATTCTTCTCCTCGCTGCGACGTGATCTGTGCTCCGCGGCCCCGCCCCGCTCCGGTGGGCCAACGTCATGCGAAGTCGGAACGACGCATCCTTCCCAGGAGAGGCTCTTCTCATGAGCGGTGAGGATCGTTCGCGGCCGGCAGGCGATGCGGAACCCCCTTCGTTGGCCGCCATTCCTTATATCGAGAGGACTCTCGACGACCTCTACGAGGCTCTCGGCGAACATCAGTTCGCCGACGCCCTCATACAGGCCAAGGTCAGCCTCCGAGCCCGCGACTACGGCAAAGCCATGCAGTTGATCGAGGCCACCAGTCGTCGATGCATGCCGATCGTGCCGGCCGGGCGACGCAAGTCGGCCATCCCCTGGGGCGGCGTTGCCGTCACCGTCGAGGTCCTGTCGGGCTTCAACACGATGCTACGGTTGCTCCGACCGCTCAGCGACTGGCACCAGAAGCAAACCGCAAATCAAAAAGGAGCCGACGGCCAGGCGGAGCCCGCCGGCACTCGCCGGCGCACTGCCGGCAAGTCCGGTCGCAATGCCCCTGGCCGCGATACCGCGAACGATTCGCGCCAACAGACCAAGGACTACCTCAAGCCGCTCCTCGAACGTCGGGTCTTCCACCAGCTCTTCGTTGCTGCCCGGCGCTGTATCCTCGTGCCCAATCCTGATATGATTATGGCCGTCTGCGATCGCGAGGTCTACGACGGGCGATATCAGAAGGCCTTCGAGATGATCGAGGGCATGTACGTCCAATTCAACGCCCAGGCCTCCCAACGCCAGGAAGATCTGCGGCGCGAAGCCATCAAGTACAAGGCCGGCAAACTCAAGATCCCACCCAAAGATTGGCTCTTGCGGCAGAAGAAGGTTGCCGAACAAAACCACGATATCGAACGAACCCGCCTCTATTTCACACGGGTTCTCGATACGTTGCGGGCGATTCGGCTGGCAGACTCCAAGTGATCCGCCAGCGTCAGCTCATTCCGAACAACTTCCGGATATAAGCCGCGTTCCGCCGCGAGTCGTCCACCGGTTTGCCCGACGGATTGGCCGTCTCCATAATAATCCAACCCCGATAGCCGATGTCCTCAATGGCTTCGGCGATCGGTGCGAAGCGGACCTTTCCCTCGCCCAAGTAGTGCCCGTTGTCCTTGAAATGGATCGAGACGATGCGCTCCTTCAGCCGCCGGATCTCGCTCGGCACGTCATAACCCTGGACCGTGGAGTTGCCAACATCGTAATACAACTGCACGGCCTTGCTGCCGACACGGTCGAGGAGCTCCATATTCTGCTCGGCCGAAAGCCAGTTCTCCACCGCCAGGATCACACCGCACTGTTCTGCCTTCGGTGCGAGCGATTGGAGATGTTTCACCACGACGTCAACGTCCGACTTCTTGAGCCGCTTCTCGCTGTCCCGCAGATCGCCCTTGCCGAAGAACGCCACCAACA
The DNA here is from genome assembly GCA_963674835.2 of Thermoguttaceae bacterium. Classification (GTDB taxonomy): domain Bacteria; phylum Planctomycetota; class Planctomycetia; order Pirellulales; family Thermoguttaceae. Next base: position 1,772,441 of record CAXXKC010000003.1, on the reverse strand, counting down.
AGACGCGCGCCCCCAGGTCCTTTCCTGCCTCGATCGCCTGCTCGATCCATTTCGGCCCGCGCGGGTCGCTGGCCAGTGGATAGGAGTTGAAGAACCCCAGCATCAACGACGCGATCGGCAGCCCCGTGGCCTTCATCTGTTCCTTGTATCGTTCTCGTACGGCTGGATCCACCAAATCCAGGTTGTCCCCCACGATGCTCGTACGAGCTTCAATCCCATCGAGGCCCACCTCTTTGGCCGCAGGCAAGTCCAGCATGCACGAGCCGATGCGAAGCCCCTTCGGCCCGCCCTTCTTCGCGGCAACGGCCAGTGACGGTAACAACCCAGCCGCCGCCGCGGCCCCGCCCGCGATCGTCACTTCGTGCAAGAACCGGCGTCGGGTGTATCGGTGCGAGTCCAACATGGCGGGTCTCCTCAAGGGGTGCGATGGTGTCTGCTCGTAGATCGAAGGCGCTACAATCCGACGATTCTCAATTCCTCACAGATACAGCGGCCGGTCGGCGATTTGTCGTTCGTGCCGCGTCAACTCGTACATGTCGTGAAGCAACTGAATGTCGCAGGGCCGCTGGTCCACGTTGCGACGCTTGAACATCCGCGCCTGTGTGGCAACCATCACCTCGACCGGCGCTTCAGTCACCTGGCCGAACGACCGCGCGTAGTTGACGAAGCTGGGAACGTTCGTCGTCACGAAACCGTAGGCCATGCTGCAGGCGCCGATCGTCTTGCCCGTGAAGATGCTCGTGTTGATCGCCGTCTTGGCGTAGTCGCCGATGATCGAGCCGACGAACTGCATGTCGGTCGACACCCGCAGACCGTTATACTCCATGGTGACCTGGCCGTACGTATTCTTCAAGTCACTATTGCACGTGCCGGCCCCCAGGTTCACCCAACTGCCCACGTAGCTGTGCCCCAGGAATCCATGGTGCTGCTTGTTCGTGTAGGGCTCGACCGACGAGCATTCCACCTCGCCGCCAACCTTGCTCGTATGCCCCAGCGCCACGGCGTCCTTGATCGCTGCGTGCTCCAGCACACGGCATCCGGCCCCCAGATGTGCCGGCCCGCTCAGATAACAGAACGGCCCGACCTTCGCCCCCGCCTCCAGCACGATCGGTCCGTGGCTCGTTTCCGCGACCACGTGCTCCCCAATCGCCGCTCCGGGGCCGAGAAACACCCCGTCGGCAACCTCCCGGAAACTGCCATGGGCAATCCGGTCCTGCAGGTTCTCCCTCAGCGCCTCCGCGTGATAACGAATCACGTCATGGGGATAGTCCAGCAGCGGCAACTCAATCTCTTGCTGCGGCAGCCCCAACCCATCCAACCACTGCGTCAGATGGAGGCCATCGGCGCCCCGAAACGGCGGCGTTTTGGGACCGACGAGAGCCGCCGCAATCGCCTCGTCGTTCTGGACGATGCCCGGCCGCCCCTCCGAAAGCCAGTCCTGCAAACGCCCGATCGCCGATACGGTCGGCACGAGCCGTGCGTTGATCGCCAGCACACCATCGCCCGCCTTCGGCAGACCGACAATAGCATCGGGCAAATCGGCCCGCACGACTTGCTGCAAGTGCTGCCGGCACTCCAGGTAGGTTGTCTGCTCGAATCGCCCAACCAGTTCGATCAGGCGACTGCCTCCGCAGCCAATCGAAAATGCCGGTTTGCCGATCGTAATCGGGTAGAGGCGGTCCACCAAGTGGTCTTCGAAAAGTAGTACCTGCATGGGACCGCATGGTAGTCAATTGTGCCGCTCACGGCAATTCCTACTCCCGCGTCGCGCCCCCATTTCATCCACACCGACGCCCCCTTCGGCGGGGCCACCACAAGCATCGCCTTCACCACCGCCCCTATGCCCACGCCTCCGCACACTCAATAGTCCTTCGGCATCCGCTTCAGTTCCTCGAGCGTGAAGACGGGACCTTCCTTGCAAACGTACACCGGACCGCAATTGCACCGGCCGCACTTTCCCACACCGCACTTCATCCGGTTTTCCAGGCTCGTATAGATGTCGCCATCGGCCAAGCCCATCTTCTCCAGCACCGGCAACGTGAACTGAATCATGATTGGCGGGCCCACCACCAACGCCACGCTGTTCTCGGCTGCGATTTGTGCCCGCTCCACAACCGCTGGCACGAAGCCGACCTCGCCGTTCCAGTCGGACGTTTCTCCGCCCGGATCGACGCACCGCACCACCCGCACGCGATCAAACTCCGCCCACCGGTCCAATTCGTTGGCAAATACCAGGTCCCCGACCGTTCGGGCGCCGTACACGATCGTCACATCGCCAAACTGCTCGCGGTTCTCCAAGGCATACCAAATGGCGCACCGAATCGGCGGCATGGCGATCCCACCGCCGATGAAGATCAGATTCTTACCCTTCCATTTTTCCAGCGGGTATCCGTTGCCATAGGGGCCGCGAAAGCCGACCGTGTCCCCCTCCTCGACGTTCCAGAAAGCGTCGGTCACGCGCCCCGTCCGGCGAAAGCAGAATTCCACGAAGTCGGTCCAATCCGAGCTCGAGCAGATATTGAACGTCGACTCGCCCGAACCGAACACCGAAAAGATGCCGAACTGCCCCACGCGGAACGAAAAACTCCGCGCGCGATCCGCGTCGCGGAAACCAATCCGCACGGCCTTCACGTCGGGCGTCTGCTGCCGGACTTGAAGCACTTCCATCAGGTCGGGTTGGTAGATGTTGTCGATCATTTCTTGGCCCCAATCACTTTCAGCACGGGCAGAACCCCCATCCCCACCGGACAGTTCCGTGAGCAATTGCCGCAGCCCGTGCACAGGAAGTTGCCGAACTTCTCCGGATATATCTGAAACTTGTGGTGAATGCGCTGCCGCTGCCGCTGCGACTGGTCCACGCGCGGATTGTGGCCCGATGCGTGCACCGTGAACATCGCGAATTGGCACGCGTCCCAATTCCTCACGCGAACCCCTCCCGACGCACTGCCTTCATCGACGATGTCAAAGCAATGACACGTCGGACACGTATAGGCGCACGCCCCGCAGCCCAGGCAACCGCGCGTCACCGCCGCCCACTCAGGTCGCTCGTAACCGTCGGCGAGAAACTCGCCCAAGCTCTCCACATCGAACCGCACGGGCGGGCCCGCAACCTGCGGCGCGCTTTCCGTCGATGTCGTGGTATTCCCCGCCAGCAGTCGCTTCCCCTTTTCCGTCAAACAGCGAACTTCGTAACGATCGCCGTCGAGCGGCACCAGCAGAACATCCGAGCCGCGCTCGTCGCATGGGCTCGAACCGACCGACGTACAGAAGCACGCGTCGTCGTAAGTTCCGCACGCCACGCTCACCACGGTCGTCATCTCGCGGCGCCGGTTATAGAACACGTCCTTCGTGTCCCAATTGAATACAGCGTCCAAAACGGCCAGCGCGGCCGCATCGCAGGGGCGCGCGCCGACGATAATCTGTTCCACGATGTCCGGTTCCGCCGGCACCAACTCGACCTGCTTGCCTTGGATCTGGTAGCCGTAAAGGACCTCATGCCGCGGGAAAGCGAACTCCTTGATCGAATTGCTCGGCCGGACGTAACCGTCCAATCGCAGCGCCTCGGCCTCCGCCAGCCAGCCGTATTGGATCACTTCCCCCCGGCGCCGGTCGTCGTGCGCATTGACGCATTGCGGACCCGCCACGCGCCGGCCTTCGAAAATCCACCGGCCCACCATCCGCACAAGTTCGTTTTTCGCGAGAAGCTCGCTCATCGGATGAACTCCTCATGGTCTTGTTGCGAATAGGTGCCGGCGATCGGTTCGGCGTCAGGGTTTACTCCCGCTCGAAAAGCGAAGCTCTCCTCCGCCGCCTTTGCCAGCGATAGGTTCAGCAGCCGCAGGTCGATACCCGCAGGGCAGGCCCGCGTACACTCGTCGCACCCCACGCAGCGCCCCGCCAGGTGGAAGGCCCGCGTAATGTGCCAGGCGAAGTTGCCCATCAGGGTCGCCGACGTGCTGATCGAAACCGGACGATTCTTGTCGACGATGCACTGCTTGCAGTAGCACATCGGACACACCTGCCGGCACGCATAGCACTTGACGCACCGGCTCAACTCGCTCTGCCAGTAAGCCATGCGCTCGTCAGGCGACTTCTGCAGGAAAGCATCGAGCTCCTCGTAGCGCCGCCCGGCAGCCGCCGGATCGTCGGCCACCGTCGCTTCGCCGATCGTGATGTCGGCCCGGCGCGGCAGGTGCACGTCGCACGCTTCGCATTTCGGCAGCAGCGGCCGCCCCACACCGTCGCAAGCCAGGCCGATTACCGTGATCGCCGAGCGGTCGATTTGCGATTCCTTCTCCAAAACCAACAGCGCCCGTTCGTCGCATCCCTTCACGCAGATTCCGATCCGCCCCAGCGAAACCACCTCCTTGCGCGACAGGTACTTGGTCAGGTTGGCGAAGCACTGATCGTCCCACACCAACTGCTCGACATCCTCGGGCCTCGTGACGAATACCGGTCCGACCGGGCTGTCTGCCGTGAGCCGGCCGTAGCCGATCACGACCTGGACCGTACCGTCCTCCAGCAATCGCCGACAGGTTTGTCGAAGTTCCTCTTGCATGCTTCACGCACCTGACGTTTCTAACGCTACTGACAAATGGCCCGATAGGCCTTGTAAGGTCCGAGCTTGCGGGTCGTCTCCGTGATCTCCGTAACGATCTGCTGCCACTTCTTCCCTTCGGCGGCCGAAATCCACGTGAAATGCACGCGCCGGCAGTCGATTCCCAGCGTCTCCAACAACTGCCAAAACAGGATCCAGCGGCGCCGCGCGTGATAGTTGCCCGCCGTGTAGTGACAATCGCCCGGATGGCATCCGGAGACCAGCACCGCGTCGGCACCGCGTTCGAACGCCTTGACGATCAGGTTGAAATCGATGCGCCCCGTGCAAGGCAATCGAATGATCCGCACGTTCGCCGGATACTCCAACCGGTTGGTCCCGGCCAAGTCCGCTCCCAGGTACGTGCACCAGTTGCACACATAGGCGACGATTTTCGGCTCAAACTCGTGGCTCTCGCTCATCGCGGTCTCTCCTCGTCACCTCGTCCTTTTCCCGAGCTACGACCCATCAGGGGCCTGCCTCGACCAGGCTCTCCGTCGCCACCGTTCATTCCAGACTCTCCAGCATCGCGTATACCTGTTCCTCGCTAAAGCCGTCCAGGTCGATGCTCTTCGAAGGGCACATCGCCACGCACGTCCCGCAACCCATGCACAACCCCTGGTTGACCCGGGCCGTACGCTTCAGCGGGTTGCCCTTACGATCCACGATCTCCGCTCGCTCGATTGCGTTGTACGGGCACGCCCGCGCACACGCAAAACACGCCGCGCAGTTCGTTTCGTTCACCTTCGCGATTTCCGGCTCGCGAGTGAGTTGCCGGTGGCCGAACATCACCAACACCTTGCCGGCGGCCGCGCTGGCCTGTGCCACCGATTCGGGAATGTCTTTCGGCCCTTGGCAGGCCCCGCATACGAACACCCCGGCCGAACTCGTCTCCACCGGCCGCAGCTTCGGGTGCGATTCCGACAGAAAACCGTTCTCGTCATAGCCCACGCTCAGCTTCTGGGCCAAACGCTCGACCTCGTGGGCCGGCCGCATGGCCGCAGCCAGCACGACCAGGTCGGCCTCGACCGTCAGCGACTCATTCATTAGCGTGTCGACTCCGCGGACAATCAGCTTTCCTCGCTCCGCGGTGATCTTCGAAACCCGGCCCCGATGATACTGCGCCCCGTCCTGCTCGATCGCCCGCCGCACAAACTCGTCGTAGTTCTTGCCGCCCGCGCGGATGTCCATATAGAACACGTGCGCTGTGCCGTCATGCACCTTGTGCTTGTAGAGCATCGTGTGTTTGGCCGTGTACATGCAGCAGATCTTCGAGCAGTACGAGAGCCCCTTGGCATTGTCGCGAGAACCGACGCAACTGATGAAGACGACCGTTTTGGGCACAGTGCCGTCGGAAGGACGCCGGATCTCGCCGCCGGTCGGACCCGACGCCGAAACCAGCCGCTCGAACTGCAGCGAGTCGATCACGTCGGCGTGCTGGCCGTATCCGTACTCGCCGTATCCGGCGGTCTTGTTGCCGTCTTGCGTCTTGCCGATCTGGTAGAGTTGGAAGCCGGTCGCGACAATGACCGCCCCGACCTCCTCGGTCACGAGCCGATCCTGGTCGTCATAGTTGATGGCCCCGGCCTGACACTTCTTGACGCAGATGCCGCACTTGCCCTTGAGAAAGTGCAGACACGCGTCACGGTCGATGACCGGACGGGCGGGTACGGCTTGCGGGAAGGGGATGTAGATCGCCGTCCGCGTCCCCATCCGGTAATCGAACTCGCTCGGGGTCTTCTTCGAGGGGCACGACGTCATGCACTGTCCGCAGCCCGTGCACTTGTCGATGTCGACGTAACGGGCCTTCTTTCGAATCGTCACCCGAAAATTGCCGACATAGCCCTCGACCGATTCCACTTCGCTATAGGTGTGCAGCGTGATGTTCGGATGCTGGCCGACGTCGACCATCCGCGGCGTCAGAATGCACTGCGAGCAGTCCAGCGTCGGAAACGTCTCCGACAGCCCCGCCATCTTCCCGCCGATCGACGGTTCGCGCTCGACCAGCACCACCTGGTGCCCGGCGTCTGCCACGTCCAACGCCGCCTGAATCCCCGCCACACCTCCGCCGATTACCAGCACTCTCGGCGTCACGGGTATGGCGATCGGCTCCAGAGCATGGTTGCAGCGCACCTTGGCCACTGCCATCCGAATCAGTTCGATGGCCTTCTCGGTCGCCTCCTGCCGATCGTGGTGCACCCAGGAACAATGCTCGCGGATGTTGGCCATCTCGACCAGGTAAGGATTCAGCCCCTCCAAGGCCGCCGCCTTTCGGAACGTGCGCAGATGCATGTGCGGCGAGCACGACGCCACCACCACGCCCGTCAATCGCTCCGACGCGATCGCGCGACGCATCAGCGACTGCCCCGGGTCAGAGCACATGTACTTGTACGCGGTCGCGCTGACGACGCCCGGCAGCTCTCCCGCTGCCACCGCCGCCCGTTCCACGTCGACGTTGCGGGCGATGTTCTCGCCACACCAACAGATGAATACGCCGATTCGTGCCATGCTCTGATCACCGTTTCACGACAAAATGCCGATGGATTCCTAGCGAGCGCTCGTCCAATCCCACCGCTAGCCCAACCAGGTCCGACAGATAATACACCGGCATCTCGTGGCGGCATCCGTAGCGTCGCTCGATGTCGGCCTGCTTCATGTCGAGGTTCGCGTGACACATCGGGCACGCCACCACCATGCAATTGGCGTCGTGCTGACGTGCGTTGCTCAGGATCTTGTGCGACAGCTCCAGCACGACCTCCTCATCGGCGATCGTCATGCCGGCCCCGCAGCACTCTGTCTTGTAGTTCCATTCCACTGGCTCTGCCCCCAGGGCCCGCAGAATGGTCTCCATCGAATCGGGCTGCTCGCAGTCGTCGAACCGCAGCGTTTCCGGCGGACGCGTCAGAAGGCATCCGTAGTAGCATGCCGCGCGGAACTCTTCGAGCCGGCGGGTCGCCTTCTCCTGGATCGCCTCCACGCCCACCTGCTGCAACACCTGAATCAGGTTGAGCACCCGCGTGCTGCCGCGAACTGGCAGTTCGACGATCTCCGACATCTGCCGCCGGGCATCCTCCGAAGCCGCCAGCACGCCCTGCGCCTTCAGCAGCTCCATCGAACACATCGGGCACGGCGCCAGCAGGTCCGTCAGCCCGTCACGCTCGGCGATGGCCAGGTTTCTCGCCGGCAATGCCACGGCCAAGGTATGGTTCAGCGAGTGGGCCGCCGTCGCCCCGCAGCAGATCCAGTCGTCCAGCTCGTGCAGCCCGACGCCCAGTGCTGCCAGACAGGCACGTACCGACTGTCCATAGTCGTTCGACGATCCATGCAACGCGCAACCAGGGTAGTAGCCGAAATCCACGGTGGAAGGTCTCCTCGTTGCAATGCCACGGCCGGCACTCGCGCCGCGCACAACGCGACCGGCGGTCGCCGTTTCATCGTCGCTCGCACCTCTCAAAGATCCGTTGCACGACTCCGCGGTCTTTCGCTCGCTCACCACGGATGTGGAACTTCCGGCGCAGGATCAACTGCGGTGCCAACATCGCGTCCTTCAGTAACAGCGAAACGCTGTGGTCCCTGAAGAACGCCCTCGTCTTGAACACACCGATCAGCTCCAGCTCGCAAAGCCGGCCGTTGCGGCGGATGTTGTCCAGAAAGGCCTGTTGGAAGCAGACGGTTCGCCGCCGTTCCTCCGGAACCTTCCCCTGCTGAACCGCCGCCTGTCGCAGGGCGTCCATCACACCGGCGCAATCGACCGACTTCGGGCACCGCGTCGTGCAGGTCATGCACGACACGCATTTCCAGATCGCCTCACACATCATCGCTCGCTCCAGGCGGCCAAGCTGAACCAGGCGAACCAACTGGTTCGGCAGCAAGTCCATGTGTTCCGACATCGGACAGCCGGCCGAACACTTGCCGCATTGGTAACAGTCGGTCACCTTCAGGCGTTCGAAGCCCTTGGGCATGCTAGCGGTGGTAGTGGACACGGGCGACCTCGACAGTCTGCTAACAGGATGCCATCTCGTGCGACAACTGATCCGCCAGCGCCTCGAGAATCTGTGGATCCAACGCCATCGGCTCGTCCGGCACGTCGCTCGGCTGCAGCAGGAATGTCGTCACCTTGTCGGCGCCCGCACCCACCATCGCGATGTACTCCGCCTTCGTGTCGCGCGACAGGCTCCCCGGCAGCCGACCGTGATCCTGTGCCAACAGCACGATCACCCGGTCGCAGTGAGACGCTTCGCGGAGCAAGTGCATGGGCGTGATCGGCGTTTCGCTCGGTGAGCTCTCCAGCGGAAAACGTCGCTCCATCAGCCTCTGCCGCAGCAGCAGGCCCAAGCCGTCCTCGCGTCGCAGCAGCCCCGGTGCCGCGATCAGCCGCACGCGTGTCCGATTCCGGTTGGTGATGAAGATGCAGCCCAGCGTCTGCGCCTGCTCTCGGCGCGTACCCGGCTGCGTACTCGGCGGCGCCTGGCAAGCGCCGGCGATGATGTCCGCGATCTCGTTGTCGGCAAACGGCTCGACGGCATAGTAGAAGATCCGCCGCGTGCGATAGGCGGGCTCCAATACGGAGTCGGCCGACGCCAGTACGACGATCTTCAACGCGGGATCGGCCGCGTTCAGCGCGCCGACCATGCCCGGCCCTTCCGTTCCCAGAGTCTTGGCGTCGACCAGCAGCAGGTTCGAGTCGAAGCCGCGTTGAACTTCGGTCAATTCCTTCGGATCGCTGAGCCGGCGCACCTCGCACCCCAGCGCACACAGACGTTCCGTCTGCTGCCGGGCTGCCTCGTCGTCTTGGCTCAACAGGAGGACGCGCCGCAACGGGCATCGCGTCGATTCCTCCTCGAGTCGTGTCGGACAGATGCAGGCGAGCCAGCCCTTTCCACACGGCTCATCGAGCACCGGCGCCGCGTCGCTGGCCAACGCGTCGTTCACGGCCACGACAACGCCCGAAAGCGGTGCAGAGATCGTACGCGGCGGCTGACCGGCGATCGTTACCACCGCCAGCGGCAGCCCCTGATACACGACTTCGCCGATCTTCGGCAAACGCAGCGACTGAATCTTCGCCGCGCCCCGCCGTACCACGACCGCGCCCACTCTCGCGATGCCTTCGCGGTTCGTCTGATACCAGGCGTCGCGGAAGAAATGCAGCGGAGCATCCGGCGCGGGCGGCTCGCTGATCGTCGCTGTCGCCGCCGGGTTCTGGCTCGTGTGCAACAGGCGGTGAACGGCCTGCGTGATCTCGTCCGGCGTAAATGGCTTCGTCACATAGTCCGATGCGCCCAATCGAATGGCCGAGGCCGCGTTCGGGATGCTCGGGTAACCGGTCATCAAGATCACCGGCACCGTCGGCTGGTCCTTGCGCAGCGCTTCGAGGAAATGGAGGCCATCCATCTCCGGCATCTTCACATCCAACAAGATCGCGGCGTAATCGCCACGGGCTGCCAGACTCAAGCCCTGGTTCGCGTCGCTGCATTTCTGCACGTCGAAGCCCTGGCGGGAGAAGATGCGTCGGCAGCCCTCGCAGATTGCATCTTCGTCATCCACGACCAACAGTGCTGGTTCGTTTGGCATGAGTAATGTCCCTCGTTTGGCAAGATGGCACTCTGCAATCGAGACATTCGAGCGTGTCCCAACTCGCGTCGATCGGACCTGACGCAACACGCGTGCCAAACAAGGATGTCTTCAGCAACGCCCGCTCGCCCCCAACAATCCCGCCCTACGACGGCCCAAACACGCCTTCCACCCCGCGCAACATCGCTGCCCCACGCACATCGAGCCCGTTCTCGTGTATGCAGCGAACATACACTGTATGCGGCCTGTAGAACGCCGACCGATGGTGACACGCACTAGGTCAGGCCGTGTTTCCGCATTAGGGCATGCAGATTGGTCCGCTGGATGCCGATCTCTTCGGCGGTGCGGCTCACGTTGCCCTCGCAACGCTCCAACGAGGCGACCAGAAACCGCCGCTCCAATTGCTGTACGGTCGACTCGCGGATCTGTTGCTTCAACCGCTTGAACTCCTCCCACGTGCGCGGCAGCGGCGTCCCCGGCGTGATGCCCACCTGGGCTTGGCGAATCTCGGCCGGAAGATGGCGCGGCTCGATCCGCTCGTGATCGCACAGAATGGCCAGCCGCTCCACGATGTTCCGCAGTTCGCGGACGTTGCCCGGCCACGCGTACCCTTCCATCAAGCTCATCGCATCGGGCGAAAAACCCTTCACGGCCGCGTGGTTCTTCTTACAGAACCGGTCGAGGAAGGATATCGCCAGAAGGGGGATATCGCCCGACCGCTCCCGAAGCGGCGGCAAATAGACGGGAACGACGTTCAGTCGATAGTACAGGTCCTCTCGAAAATCCCCCTCGCGAACCATCTCGATCAAGTCGCGGTTCGTGGCCGAGATCAGGCGGATATCCACCTCGCGCTCCGCCGTGTCGCCCACCTTTTTTACCCGCTTCGTTTCGAGCACCCGCAGCAGTTTCCCCTGGATTTCCATGCTCAAATTGCCAATTTCATCCAGAAAAAGCGTGCCGCCGTGCGCCGCCTCGAACAGCCCCTGCTTCGTCACGATGGCTCCGCTGAACGAGCCTTTCATATGGCCGAACAGCTCGCTCTCCAGCAGCGTCGGCGCCAGTGCGCTGCAGTCGCACGCCAGAAGCGGGTGGTCGTTGCGCCGGCTCAGCCGGTGAATCGCCCGCACGAACACCTCTTTTCCCGTGCCGCTTTCGCCGATCAGCAGCACCGTTCCCTCAGTCGGCGCCACGCGCCGCGCCAGGGCGAAAACCCGCTCCATCGGCCGGCTTTCGCCGATGATCCCCTCAAAACCCTGGTGAATCTCCAGCTCCTGCCGCAGCGCCACATTCTCGCTGATCAGCCGCGAGTGTTCCGCGGCCCGGCGGACGGCCATCTTCAACTGATCCGGCGAGAACGGCTTGCTCACAAAGTCCTGCGCACCTTGCTTCATCGCTTCGACCGCCGATTCAACGGTCGCATGGCCCGTGATCATGATCACTTCCGAAGGCACAGCCGCCGACTTCAGCTCGCGCAGAATCTCCAGCCCGTTCAGCCCGGGCATCTGCAAGTCCAGCAGAATAATGTCAAAATCGCCCGTCAACGCGGCCTGCAGACCGACCTCCGGCACTAGGCAATGCCGAACCTCGTGCCCTTCCGACTCCAGGGTCCTCTGGCAGCTCAGCCCAATTCCCGGATCGTCGTCGATCACGAGAATCCGCAGAGCCGCTTCCGCGATCTCCCGTTTGGCCGCATCTCTACTCATTCACGGCACCCCGGTCTTGCAGATTGCGGGCAAGGGCCGCCGCGTTCGTCGCCTCCCGGATGATCAGATCCAGATCCTCGCGATCCTGCGCGTCCAGGTTCGACTTCTCTCGCATCAGATGAGAGAACGTGAGAATTGTGGTCAGGTGGTTGTTGATCTTGTGGGCCACGTCGCCGGCGAATCGCCCGATCTCCAGCAGCCGCTCGCTACCTGCGTTGCACCGCTGCGATTCCGAACCCAGCGGTGAATTCTCGTCAGTTGTAGGCATCTCCAGAACCCTTCGCGTTCCATACACTGTATACCAAAATCATACACACAATCACCGCCGGCCTGCAAGCCGAGCCGGGGCCCGGATCGACGGGAAAACGCCGTCCGTTCCGCCTGCCCGCTGCGTTCTCCATCGCCGAAACGCGGAGGAGCTGCCCACCCGTCACCCTTTCCTTTTCCTCGCAACCTGTCGGCAACGGCCGCGACTTTCTGGGCCCGAAACTGACTTCTGCAAACGGCACGTCGTTTGCCCTGTGCCTGTCCAGCCACATTTCAGCACAACAAGTCTACCGAGGAGACGATTCGTGGCAACAAACGAACTAGGTACACTGCTTGACCGATATCCCAACGCTTCGCGTGATGCCCTGATCCCCATCTTGCAGGACGTACAGCAGGAGTTCGGCTACTTGTCCCGAGACGCCGTCGTGCGGATCGGAGAACGCCTGAATCTTCCCGCCAGCAAAATCTACGGCGTCGCCACCTTCTACAACCAGTTCCGCTTCCAGCCCCAGGGCCGCAACCACATCCAGGTCTGCCGCGGCACCGCCTGCCACGTCAAAGGCTCGGCTGCCATCCTGGAGGCGATCAAGCGGGAATTGAAGATCGAGCCGGGCCAAACCACCCGCGACGGCCAGTTCAGCCTGGAGGTCGTGGCCTGCATCGGCGCCTGCGGATTGGCGCCGGTCATTTCCATCAACGGCAACTTCCACGCCGGCGTGACGACGAAATCCGTGGCCAAAATCATCGACTCCTACCGCAAGAAGGACTCGCGTCATGACAGCGATGAAGCTGCCTGAGCTACTCTCCTGGACCGTCAACGGCGAGGCCGCCGACGAGGTCACCCGCCAGCAACGCCACCGCCGGCTCGCCGATTTGCGCCGCGACGACGTCCCTCGCCCCGCTATCTTCGTCGGCGCCGGCACCTGCGGACTCGGCGCCGGCGCCCGCGACACCCTCGCCGCCATTCACCAGTACCTCGATACCCACGAAATCAAGGCCGACGTCGTAATGGTCGGCTGCATCGGCATCTGTTCGCTCGAGCCGATCGTCGAAGTGCAACTCCCCGGCCACGCCCGCGTGTGCTACAAGCAGATCACTGCCGATAAGGTTGCTCGCCTGCTCGACGAAGCGCTCTCCAGTGCGGCCCCCGACGACCTGGTTCTCGGCCAGCATCGCAGCGATACGGTCCCTGCCTGGCCCGATGTGCCCTTCTTGGACGAACATCCCTTCTTCGCTCCGCAAACCCGTTGGGTGCTGGCCAACTGCGGTCTCATCGATCCCTCGCAAATCGAGGAGTACATTGCTCGCGGCGGTTACAAGGCCCTGGTCGCCACGCTCCACGGAACGACGCCCGATGCCGTCTGCGACATTGTCGAACGAAGCGGCCTTCGCGGCCGGGGTGGCGGCGGCTTTCCCACCGGTAGGAAATGGAAGTTCGCCCGCCAGTCGCCCGGCGATCAGAAATACCTCATCTGCAACGCCGACGAAGGCGATCCCGGCGCCTTCATGGATCGCGCCGTGATCGAGAGCGATCCGCATCGGCTGGTCGAAGGCATGGCCATTGCCGCCTACGGTATCGGTGCCACGAAGGCCTACGTCTACATCCGTGCCGAGTACCCGCTGGCCATCAAGCGACTGAAGGCCGCCATTGCTCAGGCCGAGGCCAACCACCTTCTCGGCGACAGCATTCTCGGTACCGACTTCAGTCTGCACGTCATCATCAAAATGGGCGCGGGCGCGTTCGTGTGCGGCGAGGAAACCGCCCTGATCCACAGCATTGAAGGTCGTCGCGGCATGCCGCGCCCCCGCCCGCCCTTTCCCGCCGTCAGTGGACTCTTCGGCAAGCCGACAATCATCAACAACGTCGAAACCCTGGCCAACTTGCCCACTGTCATGTCCATCGGGGCCGACGGCTTCAGCGCCCTCGGAACCAAGACCAGCAAGGGCACCAAGGTCTTCGCCCTCTCGGGCAAGGTCTCCCACACCGGTCTCGTCGAAGTGGCCATGGGCACGCCCATCCGCAAGATCGTCTTCGACATCGGCGGCGGCATCCCCAATGGCAAGACCTACAAGGCCGTGCAAATCGGCGGCCCGTCTGGCGGCTGCATCCCCGCCCAGCATCTCGATATCGACGTCGACTACGAATCCTTGAAGACCGTCGGCGCCATCATGGGCTCGGGCGGGCTCGTCGTCATGGACGAAGACACCTGCATGGTCGACGTGGCCAAGTTCTTCATGGACTTCATTCAACGCGAAAGCTGCGGAAAGTGCATCCCCTGTCGCGAAGGCACTCGACGAATGCTGGAAATCCTCCAGCGCATTACGCGGGGCCGGAAGAAGGAACGAGGCATCGACGCCCTCGAGCGATTCAAGAGCGTCCTCCATCTGCAAAGCCTGGCCGAGACCATTCGCGACACCAGTCTCTGCGGGCTCGGCCAGACCGCGCCCAATCCCGTCCTCAGCACGTTGCGGTGGTTCCGCGACGAGTACGAATCCCACATCTACGAGCGCACCTGCCCGGCGGCCGTCTGCACCGAACTGGTCACCTACTCGATCGACCCGGAGAAATGTCGCGGCTGCACGCTCTGCGTCAAGAAGTGCCCGGCCGAGGCCATCGTCGGCGCAGCCAAGTCGCCTCACCACATCGTCGTAGAGAAATGTATTGGTTGCGGCTCGTGCATCGATGCCTGCCGCTTCGACGCCGTTGTCAAACACTAGATCGGCCCGGCCCGAAGCGAGGACGCTCCAGCGACCATGCTTCCCAACCCTGCATCTTCCTTTCCAGAAGAGCAAGATAATCGACAGAGCGAGAGCCATTCATGATCAACATCGAAGTCAATGGGCAAACGATCGCCGCCGAAAAGGGTGAGATGCTCCTTACCGCGCTGCGAAGGGCCGGAATCCGCGTCCCCACGTTGTGCCACGTCGACGGGCTCAGCCCCACCGGCGCCTGCCGCATCTGTGTCGTCGAGATCGAGGGCCAGCGCGGCCTCGTGCCGAGCTGTGCCTTTCCCGTTGCCGAAGGCATGAAGGTCCGCACCCACTCGCCGCGGGCCGTGCAGTCGCGAAAAACGATCGTCGAACTGCTGCTGGCCAATCACCCCGACGATTGCCTCTACTGCAACCGCAACGGCAACTGCCGCCTGCAGGATCTGGCCGAAGAGCTGGGCGTCCGCCAGCGACGATTCGCCGGTGACCGCACTCGCCACCATATCGACGCCTCCAGCCCCTCCATCGTGCGTGATCCCGCCAAGTGCATCCTCTGCGGCAAGTGCGTCCGCGTATGCGAGGAAGTCCAGCGGGTGGCGGCCATCGACTTCATCGGCCGCGGCTCCAGAACTAAAATTGGCACCGCCTTCGACGAAGGCCTCAACGTTTCCAGTTGCATCAACTGCGGACAGTGCATCGCCGTCTGCCCCACCGGTGCCTTGTCCGAACAGAGTCAGATCAAAGAGGTGCTCGATGCCTTGAACGATCCGAACAAGATCGTCGTCGCACAGCACGCCCCCGCCGTCTCTGTCACACTCGGCGAGGAGTTCGGCATAGCGCCGGGTACCGACGTAATCGGCGTCATGACCGCCGCGCTGCGGCGACTCGGTTTCGACCGCGTCTTCGATACCGGCTTCACCGCCGATCTGACCATCATGGAGGAGGGCTCCGAACTGGTCCATCGGCTGACCAGCGGCGGCCGGCTGCCCATGCTCACCAGCTGCTCGCCCGGCTGGATCAAGTTCGTTGAAACGCAGTATCCCGACTTCATGGGCAACCTCTCTACGTGCAAGAGCCCCCAGCAGATGATGGGGGCCATCATCAAGACCTACTTTGCCCAACGCGAGGGATTGGATCCCGCCCGTATCTACAGCGTCAGCATCATGCCCTGCACCGCGAAGAAATTCGAAGCCGGGCGCCCGGAAATGGGACGCGGCGGCGTGGCCGACGTCGACGCCGTCCTCACCACGCGCGAACTGGCCTCGCTCATTCGCATGGCTGGGCTCAATCTCCGCGATCTCCCGCCCGATACGGCCGACACGCCCTTCGGCCAGCGTACCACCGCCGGCAAACTCTTCGGCGCCAGCGGCGGCGTCATGGAGGCCGCCATCCGCACGGCCTATTACCTCGTGACCGGTAGCGAGTTGGGCGATCTCGAAGTCCAGGCGGTCCGCGGCCTCGACGGCGTCAAAGAGGCCCACGTGCCGATCGGCGATCTCACGCTCGGCGTCGCCGTCGTCAGCGGTCTCGGCAACGCTGCCCGCCTGCTCGATCAGGTACGTGCCGGCCGAGACGACCTCCATTTCATCGAAGTCATGACCTGTCCCGGCGGGTGCATCAACGGCGGTGGACAGCCCATCGGTGCCAATCTCGACGCCGTTCGGGCACGAATGCAAAGCCTCTACACCATCGACGCCAACGAGCCGGTTCGCACCTCGCATCACAACGAATCGATCCGACGACTGTATGCCGAATTCCTCGGCAAACCACTGGGGGAAACGAGCCACCATCTCCTCCACACCCACTATACCGAACGCGGGGTGGTTACCTGACCGAGAACGCAACGCCGATCACCTACGCCGAAGCGGGAGGTAGCCGGTCGCCGAAAGACAGTAATGCCAATCGGCACAAGATAGTACAATAGAGTGTCCCCTTGTGGGACTCTGCAAAGGTCAACGAGCCGAGGCGCAGGTCACTACGGTACGAAAAGAAAGGCATCCGCGTGAGTTCGGCCTTCATCACCACCGTCAAAGAACGCTGCCGCATGTGCTACACGTGCGTGCGCGAATGCCCCGTCAAGGCGATCCGCATTAACGAGGGCCAGGCCCAGGTCGTCGGCGAGCGCTGCATCGCTTGTGGCAACTGCACCCGCGTATGTTCACAGCACGCCAAAGTCCTTCGCAGCAGTATTGATGACGTCCAAGCGCTGCTCCAATCCGGCAACCGCGTGGCCGCGTGCGTGGCGCCCAGCTTTCCCGCCGAATTCACCGAAATGGCCTTCACGCAATTGGTCGGCATGATTCGCGCGCTAGGTTTCCAGCTCGTCGTCGAGGTCGCTTTCGGAGCCGATCTCGTGGCCCGTGAGTACCGCAACCTGCTGACCCGCGACCAGCAGCGCCGTTACATCTCCACCACCTGCCCCGCGGTCGTTTGCTACATCGAGCGGTACTATCCCGACATGGTCGAACGTCTCGCGCCGATTGTCTCGCCGATGGTCGCCATGACTCGCGCCATTCGACGCATCTATGGCGATGACCTGAAAGTCGTCTTCATCGGTCCCTGCATCGCCAAGAAGGTCGAGGCTCAGAGCGCGGAAATGGCCGGTCAGGTCGACGCTGTGCTCATGTTCCCCGAACTCCGCCGAATGTTCACCGACGCGGGCATCACCCCCGAATCGGTCCAGGCCGGCGACTTCGATCCGCCCCATGGCGGCATCGGGGGCCTGTTCCCCGTAAGCCGCGGAATCCTTCAGGCGGCCGACATCCACGAAGACCTCCTCACCGGCGAAATCATCGCCTCGCAGGGCCGGCGCCACATGCTCGAGGCGGTCAAGGAGTTTGCCGAAGGCGACCTCAGTTGCCGGCTCCTCGAAGCCCTCTGCTGCGATGGTTGCATCATGGGGCCCGGCATCGAAGGCGATTTACCGTTGTTCAACCGACGCCGCCACGTCCGCACCTACGTCTGCCATCGCATGGAGGACCTCGACAAGGACGTGTGGCGTGATTCCATGGACCGCCTTGCCGATCTCGATTTGTGCCGCACCTATCATGCCGACGATCAACGCATCGCCGCGCCGAACCGCAGCGAACTAACAGCCATCATGCATCAGATGGGCAAGTTCTCGCTCGCCGACGAACTCAACTGCGGCGCCTGCGGCTACGATACCTGCGTCGAACACGCCGTGGCCATCCACAAGAAGTTGGCCGAGAGCGAAATGTGCCTGCCCAACACCATCGACCAGCTCCGAGTCGCGCTCACCGACCTCAAGCTATCCCACAAACAACTCGCCGCCGCCCAGGAAGCACTCCTCCAGTCGGAAAAACTCGCCGGCATGGGCCAACTCGCCGCGGGCATCGCCCACGAAGTGAACAACCCGCTGGGTGTCGTCCTGATGTACGCCCATCTCCTCCTGGAGGAATGCGACAACGATTCCAAGCTCCGCGATGACCTCTCGATGATCGCCGAACAGGCCGATCGCTGCAAGAAGATCGTCGCCGGCCTGTTGCACTTCGCCCGCCAGAACAAGGTCTGCCGCACGCCCGTCGATATTCGCCAGGTCGTCCAGCGCACCATGCGGGCGCTCACTGTGCCCGAATCCATCACCCTCCGCGTCGAACACGCCACCGACGATCCCATCGCCGAAGTCGATCGAGACCAGATCGTCCAGGTCCTAACCAACCTGGTGAGCAACGCCGTCGCGGCCATGGAAAACGGTGGCGAGCTGACCATTCGCACCGATGGCGACGACTCGCGCGTGCGCGTGTCGGTCAGCGATACGGGCGTCGGCATCCCGCCGGAGAACATCAAGAAGATCTTCGACCCCTTCTTCACGACCAAGCAGATCGGCAAAGGCACGGGACTGGGGCTCGCCGTCAGCTACGGCATCGTCAAAATGCACTCCGGCGATATCCGCGTGGAATCGCAGGCCGATCCGGCCCTCGGACCAACCGGCTCGACGTTCACCGTGGTGCTGCCGCGAATGGGAGAATGAGGACACGGCCGACTGCTCACCTTGATAGGAACCAATAGGAGAAATCCAATGACTCCCGATAGACCCCTGATACTGCTGGTCGACGACGACGAAGATTTTCTCTTCCAACAACGGATGCAACTCGAAGACGCCGGCTTCGACGTCCTTGTCGCCCAAGGGCAGCGTCACGCCGAAGAGCTTCTTGCCGAGCGCCGTCCCGACGTGGCCGTCCTCGACGTCATGATGGAAAACCCCGATGCTGGCTTCGTCCTCTGCCATCATATCCGCAAGCACGACCCCTCCATCCCCGTGATCGTCGTCAGTTCCGTCAATAGCGAAACGGGTCTCGACTTCGACATCGCCACCGAAGCAGATCGCGGCTGGATCAAGGCCGACGCTCTGCTCCCCAAGCCCATTCGTTTCGAGCAGCTTCGTGGCGAGATCGAACGCCTGCTGGCCGCAAGGAAGCAGTAGCATGGAGACACTCAACCTGCTGGTGACCGACGACGAGATGGGTATGCGGATGGGCGTGCTCCGCACCTTGCGCGACTTTGTCGTGCACGTCCCCGACGTCGATGAAGACGTGCGATTCTCCATCGATCACGCCGAGTCCGGCGAGGAAGCCCTCGAGAAGATCCATCGCCAGGCACCCGACATCTTGCTCCTCGACCACAAGATGCCCGGGATCAGCGGGATGGACGTGCTTCACGAGCTTTCTGGCACGAAGACCGACATGCTCACCATCATGATCACGGCCTACGCCTCGATCGAAACCGCCGTCGCCGCGACTAAGCAGGGTGCCTACGACTTCCTCGCCAAACCGTTCACGCCTGACGAGCTGAAGAGCACGATCCGTAAGACAGCCGCCCGCCTCATCATCGCCCGGCGCGCACGCAAACTGGCCGAGGAAAAACAACGCGTACGCTTCGAGTTCGTCCGCGTGCTGGGGCACGAGCTGAAGTCCCCCTTGAACGCCATCGCCGGATATCTTCAGCTCATGAAGAAGCGACAGCGGGGCGATGACCTGGCGTCCTACGACGAAATGATCGACCGCAGCCTCGCTCGCGTCGACGGCATGTACAAACTGATCCGCGATCTGCTCGACCTCACGCAAATCGAATCCGGTCACAAGGGCCGCAACTTCGCCCAGGTCGATCTCCTCGCCGTCGCCAACACGGCTGTGGAAACGGTCCAGCCCGAGGCCGAGGCCCGAAACATCGCCCTTCGCATCAATTCCGTCGGGCCCGTCTCCATGACGGCCGATGCCGACGAAATCGCCATGTTGCTGAACAACTTGATCTCCAACGCGGTCAAGTACAACCGCGACGGCGGCAGCGTCGATGTGGCCCTGAAATTCGACAATTCACAGGTCGTCGTGGCCGTCGCCGATACCGGGATCGGAATGTCGCCCGAAGAGCAGGTGCAGATCTTCAAGGAGTTCGTCCGCATCAAGAACGAGCGGACCAACCACATCCTCGGCAGCGGACTGGGCCTTTCGCTCGTCAAGAAGCTCGTGCAACTCTACCACGGCACCGTCAACGTCGAAAGCCGCCTGGATGCCGGGACCACGTTCACGATCTCCCTCCCAGCCGACGAAACCGCGGGCGCATGATTCGTCGTGCTCTGCGCAACCGCCTGCCACACGGGCGGCCACGCCATCCGTATATGGGACCACAACACGGTCGGCGAGCTCACAGACCGTCAAATCGGCGATCCCGCCCACACTCCTCCCCGCATCATCGTTCCCGCACGTTCCACACGGCGGTGGAATCCCTCGTGCCTACCAGATATCATGGTGGAAACATCATGATGTCCCACCACAATCGCGCCTGACACGCCCACCACCCCGCCATCCGTCCACTCGCTCTTGACCAAACGGATGTACCTCCACCGCACCAAACTGCAAGGTCTTCTCATGAGACATCCACACCGTCTAACGTTGCTTCTTCTTGCCGTCATGTTCGTGCATCCGCTTCCCCTGGCTGCCGCCGAACCGACGACAAACGACAAAGCACCCACGCGCCTGGCCTTGGGCGGAGTCGGCGGCGCCTACTTCCTCGCCGAGCCTGGAGAGCTGATCATCGATCTGGAGAAGCAGGACCGAAATCGCCAACCGGCCGCGCTCACCCTCCGGGCAATCCTCGTCGGCCCCGACCGGCATCTGCTTCAGGACATTACCATCGCTGACGACGGAAACACCGAAAAGGGCAAGCCCGGCCCCATTCAGCGCGCACGCTTGGTAACCAAGGTCGAACGCCAAGGCGTCTACGTCCTCACAGTCACTGCCGCGCGCGATCCCTACGGCCGGAACGTGTACTGGGGATTCCGCACGAACTGCCCCCACTACATGATCGAAACCGCGCGAGGCCATCGCGACGCGGTCCACGAGGAGCCCATCGAACTGGCCAACCCCGACCGGCCGTGCGACATTTGCTTCGTGCCGCGAAACGGCCAGTTCACCATGGAAATCACGCGGCTTCCCAAGGACGTCGACGCATTGCAAGTCTATGACGGTCGCAACCAGCTCATTGAAACCCTCGACGTCAATACCGACGGTAAGGCCACGCACACCTTTCCCGCCGGCGCGCGCCGCGATACCGATTTCTGGCGGCTTCATCTTCCTCGGCAATACGCGACCGTCCAAATCGACGGTCTCACGCGATGGAATCGCGACGACCTGTCCCCCGACGTCTGTCTCTGGACTCCGGACCCGTCCGCGTTCTTTCCCATGGCCGAGTACGGATGGCTTCTGGCTCCGTACAGCCGCACCGTCTACGGCAAGCCCGGCCAGCAAGGCGAGATCAGCTTCAAAGTCCAGAACAAGTCGTTCGTCGAAAAGACCATCGACCTCAGCCTGGAGTTCCCCAACACACCTTGGCCGGCCGAACTGTCGGCGACGAAAGTCGTGATTCCTCCGCGTCAAGACCAGCAGATCGTTCTCCGCTACACGGTTCCGAGCGAAGGCCAAACGGCCGTCTGTCACCTTCGTGCTCGGCCCGAGGCCCGGCCCGGCTTCTCCACGTACTCGACCGTCACCGTCAAGGCCGGCGCCGCACCGGCCTCCAAACCGCTGGCCATCCCGATGGTTCTCAAGCCCTATACGCTTGAGAACGAGCAGTTCGGCTACGTGCCTGCCTACCCGGTCGAGAAGCAGATGTACTTCGATCTGAAGAACCGGCCCTGCATCCGAACGGACGCCGGACTGACGATGCTCCGCGACGGCAACTGGTCCACGACCGATCTGGGCCGTGCGATCGCGCCACACGTTGCGCCGTCAGCAATCGGAACGATCGGCGTTCCCTCGACCAAAGTCGCCTTCGACCGCGACGGCGACCTGTACATCCTTGCCTCGGCAGCAAAAGCCTTCTTTCTCCTTCATTCGCGCGACGAGGGAAAGACGTTCACCGCCTACCCAATCCCGGTGCACAAAAGCGGGCGGCAGACGCTGGACATGGAGGTATTCACGGGCCACAACCTCTCAGACGGCCCACCGCCGATCCTGCGTTGTACACGCACCGCCAAAGACCCCAAGGTATTCTGGCGGTCGGTCCACGACCTGGAACTCCTCTGTCCCACGAAGGTCGACGGGCGGATCGTCATGCCCGAACCGGTCCTGCTTTCGAAGAGCGCCATCGGACTATCGAGCCATTCAGGAATCCCGTCGTGCGTCGTGTCACGCGGCGACAAGGTCCATGTCGTCTGGGGTGAAGCGACCGATCCCGAAAAGGAAGTCCCCGGCGTACCCGCGTTCGTCGCCACGTACGACCGAGCGACCGGCAAGTTCGGCGACCCGGTGCTCGTCGCCTACGGACCTCCGGCCAACGACATCCACAACACCCCCAGCATCACGATCGACAGCGGCGGCTATCTCCACGTGCTGGCCGGCACCCACGGCCGCGCGTTTCCCTACACGCATTCGCTCAAGCCCAACGATGCACACAGCGGTTGGTCAGAGGCCGTGCCAACCGGCGAAGACCTGCAGCAAACGTACATCGGGCTGGTTTGCGGTCCCGACGACACGCTCTACACGGTCTTCCGTCTTTGGAATCGGGGCAAAGAGCCGTTCCCGACCAGCTACTACGCCGCACTTGCCTTCCAACGCAAGCGGCCGGGCCAACCGTGGGAGGCACCACAAGCGTTGATCGTGCCGCCGCTGTCGGAGTACAGCGTCTACTATCACCGCCTCACGATCGATCGGACCGGCCGGCTGTTTCTCAATTACGAGCACTGGTCGACCTACTGGTTCTACCGCAAGGATAACCAACTCTGGCGACGCGCCCTGATGATGTCGCCCGACGGCGGGTCGAACTGGAAGCTCGTCGAAACGTCCGATCTCCTGCCAACCGTCGCCGACAGCAAGGCACGCTAGAGCGAATGCGACGCAACGGGAGCGTGTGTTTCGCTTTCGAAACCGCAGAAACACGCCGCCACGTACGCCACAGCTAACTGCGACACGCACCAGCCATCATCTCTGGATTCGCTCCAGAGGCGATTTCGTTGCCCCCCAATGGGTATTCGCGCGGCCACCGGATATTTCTTGCTCTTCTTCGCAGTTTCCTTCTTGACAGATCGGTTCATGTGTTGGAAAATCTTCATAACACGTGTTGCAAAATCTTCATGTACGCGGCCAGCGGATAAGGACCCTCGGCAATGGACGGTTTCACTCCATGTGAATGGGAAGTAATGCAAGTGCTGTGGCGGCACGGCCCGGCCAAACCAGCCGATATCTTGCAGCGTCTCGATCGGCCCCTCACCAATGCGGCCTTGCGATCCACCTTGCGGGTGCTGATGAACAAAGGGCACATCACGCGAAAAATGAAAGGCAAGGCCTACTACTATCGTCCCAAGAAGCCCGCCCCCGCTGCCCTGAAATCGATGACGCAGCGCCTGGCAGAGCTGTTCTGCGGCGGAACCCCTTATCAGCTCATCGCACATCTGATCAAAACCGAAAAGCTCTCCGACGAGGATCTCCGCCAGTTGCAGGAACTCGCCGGGCAGCGTGCCTCTCAACCCAAAGAGTCCCAAGGCGACGACGTTTCGTGACGTGGTCGACCGCGACTCCCGTGCCGCAAACACACCCGGTTCCGGTCATACCCGCAAATCGCAAGACTGGTTTCGAACGAGGCGACAGCCATGAACGCAAACTGGCCTGAAATGCTCGTCGGTCTATCCCCGCTGGGCGATACCGCGTTGCGAGTCACACTGGTCCTGGCAATCGGGTGGATTCTCCACTTGGTGCTGGTCCGAAGCAATCCGCGTTGGCGAGTGCTCCTGTGGCGATGCACGGCCGTGGGCGTCGCGCTCGTTCCCGTGTTGGTATGCTCGATACCCAGAGTCCCGCTCACGATCCAGGCGAGCACGACTCAAACCGCTGCGTTGGCGCCGGCCGCCGATCCTCTGCTTCCCATCGACCCGCCGACAGTCGACCTATCGGATCCCGCTCCCGGTGCAGACAATCTCCTTTGGATGGTCGACTCGTTGCCCGAGCCGTCCCCGACAGATACCGCCGCCGCACCTTCGACGCCACCCGCACACTGGGCGATGCCCGGCCCCTGGGCCATCCTCTTGGCAGGATGGCTCGTGGGCCTGATGGTTCTGTCGATACGCTGGGTCTTCTCTCAGACCGTCCTCCGACGAGAGCTTTCCCATTGCCGAAAAGCACCGGCTTCTTGCCGGAGACTTGCGAAACAAGTCGCGGCCCAGATGGGCGTTTCGGGGGTCTTCCACCTGCTCAAGGCCGACAATCTCGACGTTCCCTTCGTGGCAGGCATCTGGCGCCGCGTCGTCGTTCTTCCTACGTCGATGTGCGGCGCGGCCTACGCGGGGGAACTCCCCGGAATCCTCGCACACGAGTTGTCGCATCACCGCTCGCGGGATCTTGCTTGGATGGCGCTCATCCAGTGGACCGGAATCGCATGTTGGATGCATCCCCTGGCATGGAGAATCGGCAGAGCCCACGCGACGGCTTGTGAGGAAGTGGCAGACACCAACGCGGCTCGCCTTGTGGGCGACGCACAACAATACTCCGCCGCCCTGGCCCGCGTGGCGCTTTCGGCCTATCGGATCCCGCCCGCCACTGCCGCCATTCCCATGGCCCGTTCACCCGAAGTGATCGCGCGATTGGCGCGACTCAAGCGAGGCCTCCTGTTTGTTCCCTTGAGTCGCAAACGGGTCTGCAGCTCCGTCGTGGTCGGGATCTTCGCGCTTGTCGGGCTGGTCGCATTCCAAGTCGTCCTTGCCGATACCCAGGCATCGTCCGAAGGAGATTCGCGGGTCATTCCGTTTCCCGCGGACCACTCCGTCGGAAAACTCTGGATCGCCACGGCGGAAGAATCGTCCTGGATGACGGCACGCCGTGCCATCGATTACCATCCGCATTGGGATTGGATCTGCCTTGGCCAGGCCCGTGGTACCGTCAAGGTTCCCGCCGCCGCCAAGGTGAAACTCAATCTGAACGCCCCGGGCGCCCAGGACATGTCCTGGACCACCCGGCTTGACCCCAACGCTCTGCATACCGTGGAGGTCCTCGGCTCAGAATGGGGTGGCGCTCCGTTCGGCGATGCCCAGATCCAGCATTTCAGCCGATTCACGGGCCTCGAAGAGCTCGGGCTCCGGGTTACTCAGGTGACCGATCGCGGTCTGCGCTCGCTCGAACCCCTGCAATCGCTGAAGGTGCTCGAACTGAACACGCCCAACATCGGAGCCAACGGTCTGAAATCCCTCGGGCAACTGAAGTCGCTCGAATCACTGTCGCTGGGGGTGACCGGCCAGTGCGACGCTGCCGGCCTCACCCATCTGACGAACCTGAAGTCGCTCCGCGAATTCGTATTCGGCGCCCCGTCCGTCCCGCCGGCCGCGTTGGCTCGCATCGCGCAGCTTCCGTCCCTGATGTACATCTGGAGCAGCAGAGAATTCACCGACGAACACTTGGCTGCCCTCAAAGCCGCCAAGGCGCTCAAAGGCCTTCGCATTCCGGGCGCGAACGTGACCGATGCCGGCCTCCGCCACCTCACAGACATGAAGTCGCTCGAATACGTCGACCTCTGGCATACCGGAATCTCCGATGCGGGCCTGGTTCATCTCAAGGCGTTGCCCAACCTGAAACGCCTCAACGTCAGAGTGATGTCGACCCCCGGCAAGCCCCTCGTGACCGCCCGAGGCGTGGCGCAGCTCGCCGAGATTCCGTCGCTTGAGTATCTCGACCTGCCGAACTTCGACATGACCGACGAATGCTGCGAGTATGTATCGCGGCTGCCCAATCTCAAGCACCTGTGGATCGGATGCTATTCCAGCAGTCCGATTACCGACGAAGGCGTGAAGCATCTCGCGCGTCTCAAGCACCTGGAGAGTCTCAGTATCGGAGGAACTCGCATTACCGACGCCGGAATGGCCTACATCGGACAGCTGCAGAACCTCGCCACGCTCGGCGTGGCCATGGTGCCCCGAATGACCGATGCCGGCCTGGCGTCGCTGGCCGCGTTGAAGAAGCTCAAATCGCTCGAGTTGCCGCGTGAGAACGGGTTCTCCACGCCTGGTGCACGGCACCTCAACGGTCTATCGGATCTTCGCGTCCTCAATCTCCGGCTTGAGAACACGCCTCATTCCGACGAGCCCCCCCTGGACCTCTCCACTCTGGCTGAGCTCCGCGAATTGACGCTCGACGGAGCCCGCGACGTCGATCTTGCCAGCCTCGGCAACCTCAAACACCTCGAATGCCTACTCACCACCTACCGCTCGCAGATCGGCGACGAAGGCATTGCCCATCTCTCTCGCCTCACGTCACTGCAACGCTTGACCATCGGCGGACCCAAGATGACCGATGCCGGCTTGGCGAGCCTGACCGGCCTCAAGAACGTGAACAACCTCTGGGTGCGAGGCCGCTTCTCCGATACGGGACTGGCTCACCTGAAGGCACTCCAGGCACTCGAGGTGTTGCGGATCGAGTCAACCGAAAGACTCAGCCCGAACACCGGCGAAATCCTCCACAAAGAACTGCCGAGCCTGTGTCTGCTCAACCTCAACGACCAGCGCGTCCTCGCCAAATCGAATCACTCCGACAAACTGGGAACGAAGGCCCCCGGCTTCCAAGCGACCGCCCTCGATGGCACAAAGCTCCGGCTCGACGACTACCGAGGAAAGGTGCTGCTCCTCTACTTCTGGGCGACGTGGTGCAAACCATGCGTTGCGTCCACCGAAGTCCTGAAACAGAACTACGTCGACACCCGCGGCAAACACCCCGACTTCGAGATGATCGCCCTCAGTTGCGACGACGGCGACCTTCCCGTGAAACAGCATGTGGCAAGGTACCGACTCCCTTGGAAACAGCTCCGCATTGGCCAGCAGTCCAAGATCGCCTCCGATTACGGCGTCACTGGCGTTCCCCGCTACGTCCTCATCGACCGCGACGGCTACATCCAATTCGACGGACACATGAGCCAGCAGTTCATCCAGGTCCTCACCGGCGCGCTGAGTCAGAAGCCATCGCCGGTCGCCAAAACGGAGCGCGAATGGACCGACGATACCGGCAAACACCACACCAAGGCGCGACTCCTCAAGGTCGAAAATGGCCAAGCCCGTCTCGAAAAACCCGACGGCTCCGTCATCTCCGTTCCCCTAGACAAACTCAGCGAAGCCGATCGCCAATTCATCAACACCGCCAACCGCAAATAACGCCCCCACGCCCCGCTCGCCGTCACCAACCACGATACACCAACGCCGCGTCAACACCCACCACCGAACGTCCGAATACCCTCCCACAACTCACTAGCCGAGGCGGGATTCGAACCCGCACGGGGAGGACTCCCCACGGGATTTTAAGTCTGCCGAGCCCACTTCTGCCCACTACGGTCCGCTATCGGCACGCTCAAGAAGACCCTGCAAAACAAGGCGTTTTTCGCTGTCTCGGTGTAGGGCAACAGGGCAGCCGCGTAGCCGGCTCGTGGAGTGTTTATGGAGTGTTGGCTCACCAGCCATCAGTTCAGATGCCGACCTGTCCTGGACGCTCAAGGCCCCAGGACACCGCAGGGAGGTGGCACTTTCCGCTCGTCCCGACGTCGCACCAGAGCGCCACGGAAGCCCCTGGGAGGCGACCTTCCGGTCAAGGTGGGCTTAACAGTGGCAACCGAGAATACGCCTGTTGTTCGTTTCCTCTGTTTCTTGCTGTTCTTTTGTGTCACCTGTGTATGGGCGTCCGCTTCATTTGCGAAGGGTGTCAAGGTTCTTTCGTTCTTCCGCAGACGCATTCCGAATAACCGCCGCGCTGGCCAGCGGCGTCAACGGCGCAGACGCGATAGCAGTAGGTCTTTCCCGGTTGAACCGTCGCATCACGAAACATTTGGCGATCATACTCTCGCAGCGGATTGCGCATGGGGACGCCCCAGAGTGTATCGTACTGAATCTGTACCGCCAGATCGATCTTACCAATCCGCGTGGCGTCGACAGCACTAAAATCGGGCGTTTCGGCGCGGTGAATCTCATAGCCGGTCACATCAGGCTCGATATTGGAGTAGAACCACAAGGTCAAGAAATTGCACGACTGAAGAGGACTTACCGGAACGACGTGCAGCCCCTTGACTTGCTCCGGCCGGCGATTGCCTTGTTCGGCAGATCGCGTGTGAACAGCAACGGCTGCCGAGGAGGGGCCTCGCCGATTGTAGGGATCAACGGCAACGATGCGATAGTAATAGGTCGTGTCCGGAGCAAGGCAGTTACTGATCCAGCCTCCTACACAACGACGAGGGTAGTCTGTCCAATGGGGCTCGGCCGTTGAGCCAACGTAGTAGCGCATCGTCAATGGAAAGCTCGGCATCGTACCACGATAGATAGTATATCGCCCCGGCGTGGCGTCGCCGTATTCGGCTTGCCAATGCAGATCGACTTGCATGTCTGATTTTGCTTCGCCGCGCATCCCGGTGATTCTCGGCAGCGGCGTCCGAACGCCAGCCAGAAGCCGAATTGTCTTGACGCCAAAGGGGCGCATCTCGACAGTGAACTGATTGTCGTCGTGGATGGGGATCTCCACGGCTCGGTCATCTTCGATCAGGTTCGTTTCGATTGCTCTGGCGATACGCGGCATGAACGGACAGGCGACGGTCACAGGCCCTCCCAAGCCTTCCCGTTCGTTCAGACGGATGCCGATGCCCTCGCCATTGGCCTCCGCCATCTTGACTGTGGTGCAGCTAACGTTCCGATGATTGATCGAAAGGAAGCTGTGAGCATCGGCTGGAAGGCAACCCCGGTTCGTGCCTCGGACAAATCGGGCAATCAGCGGATGCGACGTCTCTTCGCCGAACTCCGAAGCGCTGCCCTTTCTCCAATCACCGCGATGGCTTCGCATCGACCAACGGAAATCGGCCCGGCCGCGCTGATCGCAACGGGCATTGACCGGAAAGAAGTTGTTCATGACATAGAAGAACAGATGACTCCGGCCGGGGTACTTGAGCTCCGACTCGTACTTGGCAGTGGAATCCATCAGCCACGTTGCCGCTCGGGGGCGGCCATATTCGACCACCGGCGACTCGCACGCCGCCACGGTCACGCCATAATCCTTGTTCGAGAGATCGGTGAACCGCTGCACCGCATAGTATGCCGTCGATGCGCCCGGGAATTGGTCCACAATCGGCTCGATGACGGCGCCGGGCGTGTCGTGCCGGATCGAGAAATCGGGAATCCTCAGCGGTAGCGCGAAATAGACCGCCTCGCGACCGTGCCATGCGTAGTTCTGATACTCCGGCAAGGTGATGCCCGACGGCGTTTTGTCGAGCTCCTGAAGAAAATCAATGCGTTTGACATCCGTATAAAGGGTCACCGTCTGACGGAGATTACGGCAACCGTGTGCTTTCACTTGTGCGGTCACCCAACCCAGAACCGGCCCGGCCCGGCCTGCCAGACTCGCCGACTTGTCGTTCTGCCACTGGAGTTTCCCACGCTCGGGAACGCTCTTCTGGTAGAGATATTCGTTGAACCGGTAAGGCGCTTGGCCGTCAACCAATTCCACATTCAACTCTTTGTCCCAGACGCTCGCAATACCGCCGGTCGACGAGTCAAAGACAACCCGATAGTATCGGTTCTCCAGGATGTTCGATTGGACCGTAACTGCCAGCTGCGACTCGGGAGGCGAATTCGCGGGAAGAACTGCGTAGGTCCTATAGCCCAAGGCTGGAACATCTCGCGCCAAGAAAATGAGATCGCCGTCGGCGAGTCTCTGGTATTCAACGTCCCGTCCGCTGCTGGTTTCGACGACCCGGAGTGTTTGTGGAAGGGAACTGAACTTAGCACGTACGATGTCGGTACGCCGACAGCAGAGCGGATTGAAAACGATCAATGTGGCGTCATGTTCTCTCGTAATCAGTCGCTGAAGTTTGGAGAAGGCCGTTTCCGCCGCCCGGTTGCAATACTCCTGCGACTCTTCGACGAGTGCCCGATGCATCGTCTGCTCTGTCTCGTAGTACTCGGGGTAGGCGTCTTTGCCTGTGCCGATCGCTCTTGGATTCCCGGCGTCGGCACCGTTGGTGTGCTCGTGGTACATCAACAGCCGGTTGTATGCCTGCCAAAGGTCTTCCCAGGGATACTCCCCTCCGCCTGCGACCGACGCGATCGTGGCAAACGTTTCTGTGGCAGTCAATCGCGGTCCCAGTATTCGGGCCTGTCCGATCAACCGCGCATCGCTCAGTTCTTGATCGGCCCAGGCGCTGGTGGCGTCTTTCGCGAAAGTGGGAACCTCGGCATCACCTATCTGAGCAGCCACATCGTCGAAAAACATCTTCATCGTAGCACAAACCAGTTGCGGTGAGCGCCACCGTGCGTTCCATTGACGGATATTGCTTGCGTAATGGAGCGACGGGACCGTGAAGTCGTTCGTATCCACCGACACCATGCAATCGAGGCCCAGCTTCTGATGATCCTCATAACGGGCAACAAAGGCTTGAATCGACTCTGGAGTGAAATCGGTAAGACTGCCGGGATGCGGATAGTCGTACGGGATCACGCGAAAGAGCGTGCGACTAGAATCTCCATCGGGCGATTGCCAGTAGAACACCGGCGTGTGGAAGGCCGGTTCCAAACATCGCGCCAGACGGTTGGGGCTGAAGAAGAAGTACGGCAGATCTGCCTCCTTTGTGAAGGTTGCAAATCCCCAGGGCAACCCGACAACATCGCTAATGACTCCCACACGCGAAAAGTCGATGCCCAGCATGTCGCGGCCGTGGCGATTTGGGGTATAGAACAGCCGGGCGACTAGTTCCGTGGCCATCATGTCGGGCGAGGCGGTGTTGTGGCACGCACCCCATTCGATCCGTCCCTCGGCGACCCGCCGAACCAGTTCGTCAACAACCGCCGACGGAAAATGCTCGACAAACTGCGGCATCGGTACAGAGGTCTCGACGAGCCACCGGAACTTGTCGGGCATGGCCCAATCGTCAGTCTGCCGGCAATACTCAAACGCTCGTTCAATGCCCCCGAGGCGGATGTCGCGCTGAATTCTCTGATAGAAGTCGGCGTAGCCCATGTCGTGGTGCGAATACGAGACGCAGTAGATCTTCCATTTCCGGGCTGTTGGAATCACTTCCTTCCTTACATCCAACACCGTGTCACTGTTGGCCGGCAGAAGTTGGAACTCAGCCGTCACCGTCGCGGCAAGGTCCGGCACGGCCACGGGCTTGACGATCGTTCCTCGTCCGACCACGCCCAGATCCACCTCCCGCGCAGCTTGATGTTCCATAGTAACCCGAAGCCGCAGCGGCACGGCATCCGTGTCGTTGACGATCGCGACATTCACGAGCCTCTTCGGCGCTGGATCGTCCGATTCTCTAGGGCAAAGGACCGTCGGGCGAATCGTTCCGAACCGTTGCGGGTTTTCGGCCTGAACGAGTTGGGGAAGAACGCCTAACCATAGAAACAAGCATATGCCGAGGACGTCGTTCTTGGGATGGTGCCGGGTCATGATATGATATTCGTTCCGGTTCATGGGGGCGTGCTTCCGTTTACCGCCGGGGCTCAACAACGGTAGCCTGGCGGAACCAAGTCTTGTTGCCGACCGCGGCCATGTCAATCGCCCAGGGTGATTGTACCGTGAACCGACATTTCCGATATGCGCTGAGCCTGGAGCCGATCTAGGCTCGTTCGTCCAGCCATTTCAACATCGTGTCCCCCGCGTTTAGCGCCCAGGTAGGTTTTCTGTGCTTGTCTCCCGTCTTCGTTTGGGAGTCGGTCCCATTCGGCCTAGAACCCAAGCCGTAGACGGCTGCGGGGTGGGAGACCCGAAACTCCTGTCAGAGACCAGCCCCACCTCACTCCGACTGCCCCTCGGAGCCGCCTCGGCAAAAACCAAAGGCTGTCGCAAAAAATGAAATCGAGAAACTCGGCGTGAAACTTGTCGCCCGTTGGAGACCGGGGACTCCCCTAAGAGAGGTTCGTCGTAATTTCTTTTATTTCGATCTCGGATTTCTGGGTGTGGTGGGGCTGAAATCTCCAGCGATTTCGAGGTCGCTGAATAGCGGCGGGGGGAAATTTGGGGCGGGGAGGGGTTTCTGCTCTCGGACCCTGGACTTCACCCGTCCGGGCGGTTCGGCTGCTTGACTGCTTCAATGGGGCCGCGGCTCTTCAGCCGCGGAAATACCACGTCGGCGAGGTGCTGTGTGAACGCCTTTGCCGACAATCGCGCTGTCTCCGCCCGGCAATCTGATCCGGCGTCCAAGTCTTCTGGAGTCTCTCCCGAACATACTCATGGGTGTTGGCATCGTCGAGCTTGCGCGGGCGGCGACAGGCCCACCGACGCCGATCTGCCAGGCGTTGGGCCAGTTCCGGCTCGTAATCGCCCCGCCTCGTGTTGCGGCTCAGTTCGCGATAGATGGTGCTGCGGTCCCGGCCCATCACCTCCGCAGTCTCCGTCTTCGATTTCCCTTTCTTCAGCAGCCGGTATAGGAGTTCACGCTCTTGGAGAATAAGATGACCTACCATCGCTGGGCCTCCGTGCGAACGTCGTAGTCTGGTAAACCACGACGTTCCAACGGACCCAGCGATCTTTCTCCAAGATCACTTTTCAGCCCTGTTGCATTTGGATTTTGCCATCACCATGTGCAAAGTCTGGCACCATGCGCCATCCCCTATCAATAATGTGGTCGTAAACAGCCCGCACACCTGCTGCTTCGTTGTGCCATAAATCCGCGTGTCCGCGACGGTTGGCTGTGGTGCTCATCTGGAGGCCGTGGCGCAGCGCTGTGGTCGACGGTGACCTTATGCGACCGCCGATAACGCCTAGAACTTGCCCGCGGTGTCAGTAGCGGCGTCCGCCAAGAACCCACCAGGGTGCCTACGGCGAGCGCTGGCGCGATCCTGTGGTTGACGGCTTTAGGTCGTCTGTCACTGCGGCGCTCTTTCTGGCGCGCTGGGGGCCCTGGAAGGCTGCCATGGTCGACGCCCGCGTTAGGGCAACAACATCGATCCCTGAAGTCAGTCCAACCGCGACTGATTTCACCAACTGACTCCATCTGTAAGCCTTTCGATCGTCCCACGTCGTTATCTGGGAGGCTCAAGAGCGTCTCAATCACCTCCGGGATAAACGTTCGTTTACCCCGTCAAAAGCCGCGTGACGGAGCACAGCCTCGTCGCGCACTGGCCTGGAGCCTCTGCCTCCGCGCCACGAATGACCCGAATCCGGGCCATGTTTAATCGGCGGAGTAAAGTGTATATTCTAAGGACGCAAGAATCCACCAGTTGCCCCAAGGGCCCCGCCATGCAATTCTATCCACAAGCCTGTGCTCTTCTCCTCACTTTGGCGCTGAGTGCGAGCGCCGCGGCGAGGGAAAAGACGCAAACGACGCACGTCATCCCCTTGGACGGAACCTGGCTCCTGTCGACCGATCCCGAGAACGTTGGCCGTCAGCAGCAGTGGTTCCAAGCGCCGCGGCCGGAGGCGAAGCAAACTCGCGTGCCGTGGATCATCCAGGAGGCCTTTCCCGGCTATCATGGTGTGGCCTGGTATTGGCGAACGCTCACGCCGCCTGTCAACCCGCATGTGCAAGGACGCTTCTTACTGCGGTTCTGGGCCGTGGACTATCTAGCTGAGGTCTGGCTCAACGGCGTGCCCGTCGGTGGCCATGAGGGTGGTGAAGGGCCATTCGTGCTCGACGTGACGGCCGCCCTCAGGCCGGGCAAGGAGAACCTCTTGGCCGTGCGGGTCTTGAACCCGACCAACGAGCCGATCGACGGCATCGCCCTGCCGTTCATCCCGCGGCGCTGCAAAGTCATCCCGTTTCGGGCCGGTGCGCTCTATAACGACGGCGGCATTGTCGACACGGTCGAGTTGCTGACGGCCCCGCCGGTCCGTCTGACCGATCTCTGGGTCCGGCCTGATCTCGCGACGGGCACGATCCGCGTGCGTGCAACGCTCCATAACGCGCTCAACCAACCGGCGGCCGGGCACCTGGAGCTGACGGTCAGCCCGGCCTGCAGCGGCGAAACCCTGGAAACGGTGCGGCTGGAGCGTGAAGTGCCGCCCGGCTCAACCGCGATCGACACGACGCTCCACGTCGATCAGCCGCACCTATGGGAGTTGAACGATCCGTATCTCTACCGCGTAATGGCCCGCGTTGCAATCCCCGATGCAGCGTCCTTCGATGAAGTGTCGACGCGCTGCGGTTTTCGCGATTTCCGCTTTGCGGACGGATACTTCCGCCTCAACGGCCGCCGCATCTTCCTGAAGTGTTCCCACACTTCGACGCACTACCCCATCGGGCTGCACTGGCCGCACGACCGCGACCTGGCGCGCCGCGACCTGCTCTTGGCCAAGGCCATGGGGTTCAACTCCATTCGCTTCTTCTGCTCCGTGCCGACTCGCTACCAGCTTGAGTTGTGCGACGAGATTGGGCTGATGATCTATGAAGAGTCGTTCGCCGGCTGGTTCCTGGAACCTTCGCCCAAAATGGCCGAGCGGTTCGACCGTGAAATCTCCGAGATGATCCTGCGCGACCGCAACCATCCCTGTGTGATTATGTGGGGCCTGCTTAACGAAATGGGCGACGTGCCCGTTTTTCGTCACGCGGTGAAAGCGTTGCCGCTAGTCCGCGCGCATGACGACACGCGCCTGGTCATGCTCAACAGCGGCCGTTTCGACCTCATGAACAGTAGTTCGGCGCCGTCGGGCATCTCGTTTTGGACGCCGCCCGCTGGCCGCGAGCCCTGTATCAACTTCAACGGCACGAAGGGGCGCGTCCGTGCCTTGGGAATCGTCTGGGAGCAAGGGCAGTTGGCCCTCCACCCCGGTCCGCAGAACGAGTTCTCTGTTCTCCGCTGGACCGCCCCGGCCGCCGGCGAGTACGCGGTCTCCGTCAAATTCGCCAGCATCGCCGAGCACGCCACGACTGACGTCCACATCCTGCACGCCGGCGAACCGTTATGGAAGGGCTATATCAACTTAAATGATCTGGGCGGAGAGTTGGCATGGTCGAAGACCATTGCCATGCATCCGGGCGAGACACTCGATTTCGCCGTCGGCCCGGGCAACGCGAATTATGGCGGCGACAACACAGGCTTGACGCTCACGATCCGGCATTCCGACGGTACAATCGACAATCCGGCCGAGCAGTTTTCCATCGAGAAGAATCCCAGCGGGCCGTGGACCTACGGCTTTGCGCCGGCGGGCGAAGTGCCGGATGCCGCGAAGCTAACGGCCTATTCCCGAGGCGAGACCTTTGGAAGCGACAGCCCGCCCGGCGTCATCGGCAGCCTGTGCAACCCCGGCTCGACCATCTGGGAAGACGTTGTGGCCGACCTGCACCCGTACAAGGGGGTGCCCCACACGGCGCAGATCATTCGCGAGCTGCGCACGCTATCCGGCGGTTCAAACCCGGTCTTCGCGTCGGAATATGGTATCGGCAGCGGCGTGGATCTGGCGCAGACCTGTCGACATTTCGAGCAGCTTGGGACCGAGGAGCTCGAAGACGCCCAGTGGTATCGCCAGCGGCTCGATCGGTTCATGGTCGACTGGAAACGCTGGAACATGGACGACACGTTTGCCGGCCCCCAGGACTTCTTCCGTCAATCGCTGGCCAAGATGGGCAAGCAGCGACTGCTGGGACTCAACGCCATCCGGGCCAATCCCAACATGGTCGGCCACAGCATGACCGGCACCGTGGATCAAGCCAACTGCGGCGAAGGGTTGTTCACCACGTTCCGTGATCTGAAGCCGGGCACGGTCGATTCGGTCTTCGACGGATGGTATCCGCTGCGGTGGTGTTTGTTCGTCGAGCCGGTCAACGTCTACCGCAACACGTCCGTCCGCCTGGAAGCCGTCTTGACCAACGAGGATATGTTGCGACCGGGCGACTATCCGGTGCGATTGCAGGTGGTTGGGCCGGGAGCCGCGCGGGCCTTCGAGAAAATGATCACGGTGAAGATTCCTGATCCTGGCGCGAAGCCTACGCCGCCGTTTGCCACACTCGTGTTCGCCGAGAACGTGAAGATCGCCGGCCCGTCCGGCCAGTATCGTTTCCTGGTCACGTTTGAGCGCGGGGCGGCCGCGGCCGGCGGCGAGGTTGAGTTCTACGTGGCGGATCCGGCCGAATGGCCGAAGGTCGAAACTGAAGTCGTCCTCTGGGGCGACGACGCAAAACTGGCCCAATGGCTTGCGGCGCGTGGCATTCGCACCAGATCCTTTGCGCCGAACCCACCCACCGCCAGGGAAGTCATCCTGGCCTCGACCGTGCCGCCGGCGCCGGGCGGGGCGGCCGCCTTCGCAGAGCTTGCCCGCCACATCACCCGCGGTTCCGCGGTCGTCTTCCTTTGTCCCACAATCTTTACCAAGGGCGACAATCCTTTGGGCTGGGTGCCACTGGCCAACAAAGGTGCGCTGACGGGTCTGCCTTCTTGGCTCTATCACAAGGACGAATGGGCCAAGCGGCATCCGATCTTCGACGGTCTGCCCAGCGGCGGGTTGATGGACTATACGTTCTACCGCGAGTTAATCCGGGACATCGCCTTCACCGGACAGGACGTGCCGGCCGAAATCGCCGCCGGGGCCACCAACACTTCGATCGACTATTCGGCCGGGCTGATGGTCTCAGTCCACGCGCTGGGGGCCGGCAAGTTCACCCTTAACACGCTAAGCATTCGCGAGAACCTCGCCCTTAACCCGTGGGCAGACCGCCTGTTGCTGAACATGCTCCGCCATGCCGCCCGCGACATGGCGAAACCCCTGGCTGAGCTACCAGCAGATTTCGACGCCCAACTCAAAGACCTCGGCTATTGAGTCCATGTTCCACAATCTTCTGCGAACCGTCGTATCCATCTTTCTTCTGCCCGCCCTAGGCGTGTTTCCGACGACGCTTCCCAGCTTGCCCTGGATACCTTTGACGCCTTCCAGCCGTTCATCAACATCTTCGACTGCGGCATCTCCTACGCGGGCAACCCGGTCCATCTGATCTCCAAGCAAGACTGGAATCTCCACCGCCGATACAAGGCCGGTGAAAGAAACCTCACTTACCCGAGCGGGATGAAGTTCAATCCGTATTTCCATGTCGTCCGCAACATCGGATGGTGGAGCGCGTCAAGTGTAACCGATCCCAGTCTGGGAACAATCCGATGATCCTGCGGCACGGTTGGCGTGTCTTAGCTGTGGGGGCATACTCGGAAACAGGGGAACAACTATGCCAAAGAAATCGCCCAAGCGTGCAACAAAGCCTCGATCTTCGACTGGGAAGCCACACAAGGCAGCGGAACCGAAGGAGCCGGCGAAGCAACCCAAGACCGAGACGACTCTCTTCGACGAGGAAGTGACCGATGAAGAACTCGACAGCATCGTCGACTGGCTCAACGACGAAGATGACGAGGAGTAGGCTCTTGTGAACAAGATGGGTGTTTCGTGCTCCGCTTCTGGAGACCTTTGTGGCAATGGGGACAACGCGCACCCCTATAGGGTTGACTCCCTGGCATTCAGCGCGGACGGCAACAGCGCGGCTGAAGCATGACGTTCGGCTCGACCGTCCTGCAATCTCGCCCGTTTCGTCGGACTCTCATCGAACAACGGATAAGCATCGGTGATTTCATACCGTTCACCTCCGCCAGTTCCGGTTGGCAATGATCGCATGATGATCGATGACCGGCGGAATCATCGACGGATTGGAGCCGTCTGCCAT
Organism: Thermoguttaceae bacterium; assembly: GCA_963674835.2. Classification (GTDB taxonomy): domain Bacteria; phylum Planctomycetota; class Planctomycetia; order Pirellulales; family Thermoguttaceae. Next base: position 1,734,497 of record CAXXKC010000003.1, on the reverse strand, counting down.
GACCCCGCCGGGACGGCGATGACACCGCCTACCGAGGAAGGAGAAACCAGGTAGCCGTAAGCAAGACAAAGGGCAAGACAACGTAAACGCGGATTTCCGCGGCTGAAAAGCTGCGGCCCCATTGAAGCGGTTGACCGAAACCTAAGGGCGTTAAAGCCGTTTGACCAATCTCAGGATTGTCGGCCATGAGCCGCGACACGCTCCAGCGCCGCTACCGGATCGTCCTGGCCGCGTTTGTGTTCGTAAATGACTTGAGAGTCAAGGGTTGAGAGATATGGCCAGATTGGGGTTGGTGGGGCTCGCTGCGCTGGAGCCACATTTTGTATCGCCAGACAGTCGTCGCTCTCTCGGCCAACCTTGCGGTCGCGGACGGGCTATGGAGGAAGGATTTCGATACCGCACAGGGTCGGGGCGGTCATGGTGGTGAGTTGCTTCGATTTGGGTAGCAGTTGGAGGGTTACGGCCCTGGCGGCGATGACGCCGTCGAACTGCTTGACGACGGCGCGGCGGCTGCCCTGGGCGGCCGCGGCGATGTCGAAGTCTTTCAGAACGGTCTGGTTCTGAAGCGTTACGTCAAAGACGCGCTCGCCCGGCTTGGCGCCGTCGAGCTCGGCGAAGTGCAGGCGAACCGAAACGGTTTTCGGGCCAGCCAGCGCCGGGGGCACCACGATCAGGCGCTCGAATTCTCGGCCCAACACGGGCGGCTCGCGCAAGGTGCCCCGATGGCTCACGTTGAGCATCAGTCGATCCCGGTGGAGCCCGGCATCGGCAAGCGTTTTCCAAGGTATCGCCAGCTCGGCGACGATCGCGGCATCGTCGCCCTTGACATTTCCGGACCAGGTGCCCGCGTAGCCTGTATCTTCACCTTCAGCGCCTAGGGGAGGCATCGCTATCGGGAACGGATAAGGCGGCACCGCCGTGTGCAATCCACTGCGATTGCGTTTGGCGCTGCGTGTGAACTTGATCGGCGCACCGGGCTGAACAGCCAGACGCAGGGTCTGGCAGGCGAGCGGGTCGCGGCCGGGGTCGCCGGCCGGATGCCAGAAGGCCTGGAAACGGTTTTTCTCGCCTTTGCCGTCGTCGTCGCTGAGCAGCAATTGCAGACCAAACTCCGTGCCGACGGCCGGAGACATTTTAAGATTCTTCCACGGCAGGCAGAGCTCGACGAGATAGCCGTCCGGCGCCCGCTTGGCCGCGATCTCGGCGCCGAGCTTCTCGCCGGCCAGAGCCTTCCGGGCGTCGCGGAACTCGCTTCGCACGGCCGGTGATCCGCTGTCCGCCGGGGCTGCGACGACGAGTCGATAGCTTTCGGAGGATCCTCGCTGGGGCGTCAGCCAGACTTCGACCGAGTCGCCATTGTCGAGGGGCGCATCGGCTGCGGCCGGGCGCACGGCGTTATCCCGGACCTGAATCAGCATGACGACGCCATCCTCGTTCCAGCCGACCCGGACAACCGGATCGAAGTCGCTCGCCGGGCGCATCGCGCCGCCGGAGCCGGGCAGCGAAACGACCTGGAGTCCCTTGCCGGACCAATCGTCGGCCTCCCCATCGATCTTGGCTTCGATTCGAGGGATCTCGCGGTCGGGCAGGGTGGGCGTGACATACGTCCACAAGGCATCGTATTTCGCTCCGGAAGCGGAAATGCCCAGATGGAGATATTTGCGGCTGGGTGCGCCGCGACCTGCCGCCGCATCACAAAGGAACAGTTCGAAGGAGTCGTCGTTCCAGACGGGCGAGTCGCCGCCGGTGGCGGACTTGTTCCACGCAACCGCTTCGCCCGCGGAATCCTTCACCGCCGGACGGCGATACGCCACATACAGGTTCCGGTCGTCGTGGCGCAGTGTGACCGAGGCGTCTTCCGAGGCGACCGCAACGGCCTTGTACCGGTCCCAGCATGGGTCGACGTCCCGCCCGTCAACGTCGGGCTCTTGCTTCACGGGCCAGGAAGTGAACCCGCGATCCAGGATTTCCAGATCCAACTCCGCGCGCAGGGGACCTTTCCAGCCGCTGGTGTAGATCCACGGCCGATCCGTCCCGGCGATCTCGACGCGATCGGCATTCGCGTGGTAGGGTCCGAAACCCTCTGCTCCGGCAAGCCGAAAGGGTACGGCGATGTCGCGCCGGCGATTGACCGTTTGCGGCCGTGGCTCGCCCAGCCACAGGGTGCCCTGCCCGTCGCGCTGATCGCCCGGGGCGCCGAGATTCAGCGCCGCCCTCCGGACCGGTCCGGAGGGAAGTCGCTCGTAGAAGACCGACCAGTTTTCCCGCCTGGTAGTGGGTACCAGGGCGACGGTGGTCTGGAAGCAGTACGAGCAGGTGCAGCTTGCGTCGCCGGGAGGCATCAATACGAGCCCGGCGGCGGCGATGGCATTGATGTGGCAGCCCGCCCGCACACCGCCGAAATTGTGTGTTCCAGTATCGCCGGCTAGGTCGTACATACCGAGCGTACCCGAGCGGAACAGCAGCAGGTTGGGTGCGCCCGCGATGGAGCCACAGCCGTAGGAGCGGGAGAAATTCCAGAAGGCCTGCTCTGTGCTGAGCGGATCGCGACGGTGCTTCGGTTGGCCGGTTTGCAGATCGTAGGCGGCGGGCTCTCCGTAGATCGTATTGCCGACGATCACGGGCAGTCGCCGCATCGAGGCGCCCCGGCTGTACAGGAGGTCGCCCGAGGATGCCTCGTATCCGCTCATGCCGCTGGAGCCGGTGGCCAGCAGGACGCCGCCGGACAACCAGAGTTCGGTACGTCCGGCGACGCCGTCTTCGGTTTGCCAGAGGGGCTTCCCGTTGGCGGCGTCCAGGGCCACGAGCCTCGCCACAGACGGGGCATTCTCTCCTCGCCGCTTCGCCCGGGCGACGGCGTCGGGGGCGGCCTGTTGGATCAGATAGACCTTGCCGGCATCCATGGAAACGGCGTGACTGCCGATCAGCCCGTCGGGCGTGTACGTCCAGAGTAGCTCTCCTGCCTTGCTGAACAGGAAGAGCCCCTTGCTCTGCTCGATGTTGCCAATGCTGCCGAGCACGCCCTCGGTGCCCACGGCCAGGCCGCTCCAGGCGGCCGGTCGCGATGCGTCGCCCGGGAGTCCGAAGGAAGCTCGCGGCACTTGATAGGTCTGGAGGGTCTCGCCCGTGGCGGCGTCGAGCCGAAGGCACGCGTCGTCGGTGGCCAAGTAGACGCTGTCGTCGTCGGCCGCGGCGTTTCCGCCGGAGCGGGTGGCCGGGAACCGCGCCACCTCGGGAAATTCGCGGCGCCACAGGCCGCGGCCGTTGTAGGCATCGACGGCCATCAGGCTGTACTGGCCGATGACGAACATCCGCCCATTGACGGACAAGGGGGCGGGGCCTTTCCAGTGGCGGGCGATGAGTCGTTCCGGCCCCGGCTCGCCGAACCACAGCAGACGCAGCGGCAGGCGGACTCGCTGGTCTGCGGAAGTCCCCGTCCTGGCGGCATTGGCGTACTGGTGCGTCCAATCGCCGGCTCCGGGCAGCGGACCCCGCTCGACCACGACCGCGTCGTCCGACACGGCGATCCGGCTGGGCGGCACGCTTGCCTGTTCGAACCGTTTGGCGATTGCCTGCGGTTGACCGGCAGTGTTTCCGGCGACGAGATATGCGGTTCCGCCGCACGGGCGCAGGACACGATAGAGTTCACCGGCGGGCACCTGCTCCCAGTCGGTCGCGCCGGCATCGCCGCCGACGATGAGGTCCGCGAAGAAATCGGGGTAGGCCACGTCGCGCAGGGATCCGTGGTGGACGGCGATCCGCACGCCGTAGAGCCGCGCTTCGTCCAGCACGCGACGGGCACGGGCAACCTTCGCCTCGTCCGGTTCCACGCAGGAGATCTGCAGATCCGACTGTTTTGCGAGCCAATAGAGGAACTGTCCGTCGCCCGCGCCCAAGACAAGGCAGTGGCCGGCCTTCTTTGCCGAGCGTTGGAGGACGCGCCGGGCCGCAGCTGCGGCGGGCGAGTCGGCCGGCACTCCGGCAAACGCCGGAGATTCCGCCTCGACGGGTACGACGGCCGGCTTGTCGACCGGCTCGGGCCCGTAACAGATGATCTCGCCGGCGGTCGTGCTGACCAGGAGTCTTCCGCCGGCGGCGGCAAGGCCGCGTGCCTGTGATTCGAGATGATCGTGCCAGAGTTTCCTGCCCGTGTCGGCGGCGAAAGCGGTCGCGGAGTCATAACCGCCGGCAAACAGGGTGTTGCCGGCCAGGATCATCGCATAGGTTCGGCCCTGCGTCGCAGACCACCTGGCCCCGTCGGCAAGCGACTTACCCTGAGTCCAGGACTGAAGATCACAGGCGTCGATCTTGCCGCTGCCGGACAAATAAATCGTGTCGCCATGGACCACGGCGCAACGTTTTCCGGGGAAGTCGCGCCGGACGCTCCCGGATTTCGCATCGAAGGCGATGATGCCGTCGTCCTTGTCGGGCATGCACTCGCCCAGCTCGACGTTGCAGTCGGGCAGGACGTCGCAGCGCCAACTGAACAGCAGACCGCTGGCAAGCATGCTCCACGATCCACCCCAACGGTCGCCCCAGGTCGTCGGTCGGCTATGGTAGTAGAGCAGTTCTCCGCCTTTGCGATCATACGCCGCAGGCACGTTGCGTCCGGTGGGCAGGAAGAGCTGATCGGGGGAGCCCAGCACGTATCCTTGAGGCGCCACGCCGGTCATAGAATCGGAAGGAGGATGCGGCTGATCGAGGTATTCGACGCCGCTGGTTTCATTCTTCCAGAGGACCTTCCCCCCGTCGGCCGCCAACGCGTAGAGATAGACTCCTTCGCTGGGCCACATGCCGGCGGAGAAGTAGACCGTCCCATCCTCGACGGCGACGCCGCTTCGCAACGGCCATCGCGAGATCATCTGCTGGTTACCGATCATGCGCTCGTCCCGAGGCCCTCCGTGGAATCGCCAAAGCAGCACGCCGTTGTCGGCGGAAAGGCAGTAAAGCCAACCGTCGTCGGAAGCGACGAAGACGCGCCCGCCTTCGATGGCCGGCGCAAACCGGACGGGGCCTTCAGTAAAGAAGCTCCACAATGGGCGGCCGCTTTGCAGATCGATCGCGTAGACTTTGTGATCCGCCGACGAGCCGAAGTAGACCCGCCCACCTGCGGCGGTGACCTCGTAGGCGTAGTCAAACGCCAGGCGGTTGACTTCTCGTCCGGGCTCGGGCCAGGCAGGCCGAGGCGGGTGGGCGGCTCGATGGACCCATTGGCGATGCAATGGAGTTGCGAGAGGCTCCTCTGTCGCTCCGCTTCGCGCCAGATCGTGACGGTAGTTGGGCCAGTCCGCCGCCGGCAAGTCGCGATTGAAGCTAAATACGGCGCCGAGAGCGATGAGCGCGGCGACGACGCAGGGCATGGGATTCATTGGTGATCTCGCGAGGTCTGGGCGGGAGTTATTGATGCCGATGCAGCAAACGATCACGACTCAACTGACATTTCCCAAATACTGTGAGCCTGAAGCCGATCTAGGCTCGTTCGTCCAGCCATTCTAACGTCGCGCGCCGCCCCCGCGTCTAGCGCCCACGCGGGTTTTCTGGTCATGGCTGCCATATTCGATTGCCTGAAAGCCACGTGCCACGCCTCTCTCAGGGGGAAGACCGCAGCTTCCAACGCTTTGTGCGCGGGGCTTCCCCCAGTTGCCAATTCGTTTGAGTTCGGGGCTGTACGGCGGCAGCTGGACCAGGGTGATGTTGTCGGGTTGCCGGGGCCGTCCATCCCTCCATCGCGAGAATGACAATCCGCAGACGTTTGGAACGAGTCGCATCCTTCTCTTTCCGCTCAATCGCTTTCAGCGTGGTGAGTGGCAGTTGATCCCGAACATACATGGCAACCTCCTGATCGAGTCGCCATAGTATGATGGGTAAACTGGGATGGCGCCATAGAATGCGCGCAGGAGCAATCTAGAATCCGTATAAGAGAGCCGAATCGTCGCCACGGAAGGACGCGGCGACGGAGGTGGGGGCGACCGAAACGCACGAGGCCGGCGGCGCGTTTGAACTTGGAGTCTCGCTACCGATGAGCGTTGGCGTTCAGCCTCCGCGCACACGAATGGCCCCAAGACGAGGGATACTGTGGCTGCGTATCGGCTCCGACGAGACGGCGGGCGGTGTCTTACGCGCCGATCCTTGTCCACACCCGCGGCAGCGGCTAGACTGACGCAAACCGTCCCTGGGTGCGGGACGGGGGGTGAACAGTGGCGGCAATCTGGACAGCCTGACGCATCGTGGGGGCAGCCGTGATGTCTGCAGTCCCGCCGATGGGGCAGTGGAAATCATCGTCGGACTCGCAATTGCGGCACTGGCTCTCATTGGGCTAATCAGCAAGAGTCATAGATGCACCGCATGCCAGCGGCCGTTCAACTGGCCGCCACTTTCGGAAAAGAAACTTAGAGTAAAGTGCCCTAAGTGTGGCGCACCACTAAGGGGCGCCACGGCCGACATGATCGGTGACGCAGGTGTCTGCCCCAAGTGCAAGCACGAGTTCACCATAAGTGAATAATCCAAACGATGTTCCGACGATGAATGTTGACCGGGAACAATAGAAAGGGCGGGCAATAGCCGCCCGTGACATCCAGGACCGCTAACCATGCGATGCACGCTGAGCGGCGATTGGTGTGCGGGTTTCAAATGGAAAGATCACCCATCGCCGCCCGGTGATTGCGGCCGTTCGACGAGGCAAGAATGATGGAAATGAGATGGACCGCCGTCAACCTGGCGCTCGCCGAGTTCCAGTCATTCCTGAGTCCTGGCGTTCCGAAGTTGAGCATCCAGGCAGCTACAGACCGTGACTGGACGCAAGAGCAGTACAGGGCCCAGTGTGCCACCGGCATATTTGACCAACGAGGTGTCTACCTCCTATTCGACCGAAATGGGGCGCTGCAGTACGTCGGTGTCGCCATGCGTTGCTTCCACGACCGGATCTGGTCGCACGATGACTGGATCCAGCGCCGGTGGATTGATGTGATCGCGTTTCCCGACACGTGCTACTTCCTTGGGCCGGCACTGGAGTTCTTCCTGATCGCCAGGCTCCACCCACCGCGGAACACCCAGTACAGGGACTATGAGATACCAACAAGAAGCGTCGAACAAACCCCTGCATGCGACGTCGCTGTCCGCGCCGCACATGAGGGGTGACGCTAGGCCTCAAACAAGCGAACGCCGAAGGCGTTCGTGGGTAGTTACTAGAACTGGTTTCACAACTCAAGTGAGTTGAAAGTGATTCAACATTGCAGTGTGTAAGGACTTATGAGTATCCTGGTTCCGTGAACTTGCTTTGCGTGTGAGCGGGTGAATGGCCTTGTTTTTCAGAGGATTTCGGCGATGATCGTGGGCAACAGCAGTTCACCCGTAAGGTGAGGCAGTGAGGCCCATGGAATTCATCATCAAACAGACCGACGAGGTCCTCGTTTCGCACTCGGGGTTGGCCCTGGCCGGAGCCCTGCTGGGACAGGCGTTGCTTCGAAAGCGGCTTAACGACATCTGCCTGGGAGAGCGAAAGCGTCCCGAGGTGCCGCATGGCGATGTGCTGGTGGCGATGATCGGTCTTTTGTGTTTGGGCAAGAGCGACTACGCCGACATCGAAGCGTATCGCCAAGAAGCATTCTTCCGGCGAGCGATGGGCCTGACCAAGCTTCCTTCTGAGGAAACGCTCCGGCAACGGATGGACGCTCTGGGGACGACCCCGATTGGGACGTTGCATGAGGAGTCGGCTCGGATGGTCGCCCGGCACGCCCCGGTCCTGACGCCCTGCCAGGACGACTGGATTGCCTTGGACGTCGACGTATCGCCGTTGGACAACAGCGGCACGAAGAAGGAGGGAGTGGCGTGGACGTACAAGAATCTGGATGGCTACGCTCCGAACTTCGCCTACTTGGGCCAGGAGGGCTACCTGATTCACTGCGAGTTGCGCCCCGGCAACCAGCATGTGCAAGAGGGTACACCCGACTTCCTGGACCAAGCCGTTGACTTGGCCAGGCTGATCACGCAGGGCAAGCTTCTGGTGCGGATGGATGCCGGCAACGACGACGGCGAAAACCTCCGTCGCCTGCGGAAAAAGAAGTACGTGGACTGGATCATCAAGCGCAATCTGCGGAAGGAGTCGGAGGCGGACTGGCTGGAGGAGGCTCAGGCGTATGGCACGTGTGAAGAGCCTCGGGTGGGCAAGGAGATCTGGACGGGCGAGACCTGGAAGGAACGGGACGGGAAGCCGTACCGTGTGGTGTTCGAGGTGATCCAGCGGACGATCACTGCCGAGGGTCAGCGCTTGTTGGTTCCGGAGATCGAGATCTCGACCTGGTGGACCAGTCTGAAGCTTGCCCCCAAGAAGGTTATCGCCCTGTATCACGAGCACAGCACCAGCGAGCAGTTCCACTCCGAACTGAAATCGGACCTGGACCTGGAGCGTTTACCAAGCGGGAAGTTCGCCACCAACGCCTTGATGCTGTCGTTGGGGCTGGTGGCCTACAACGTGTTGCGGCTGTGCGGTCAGACGGCATTGGCCGAAAACAAGTCCTTGCCGCCGGAAGGGAAGATGCCACTTCCCAAGCCGGTCTCTCGGCGTCGGTTGCGAAGTGTGATCCAAGACCTGATGTACTTCGCCGCCCGACTGACTCGGCACTCGAACCGATGGGGCCTGTCGCTGTGGCGAGGCAATCCGTGGAGATCGGTCTGGCAGTGCGTCTACACCTGCTTCTGTCAGCCAAGAGCACCAACCACCGGTTGATCTATCCCAAGAACAAGCCATCGAAGCTCACGGATTCAGGAGTATGCTTCGCCGCAGAAAGGAGTCTTTTTGTGGCGAAGAAGGAATACCAAACGGGTTTCGAGGTTTCAGACGAACAATGGGCGGTAATCGAACCGTTGCTGCCAGAGCCAGAGGCGTCGGCCAATGGTGGCCCAAAGCCGGTGCCCAACCGGCCCTGTTTTGAGGGGATACTTTGGGTCTTGCGAAGCGGTGCTCGCTGGAAGGACTTGCCCAAGCACTTTCCTTCGGCGAGCACCTGCTGGCGACGATTGCAGGCGTGGGAGGAAGCTGGCGTCTTGTTGGACGCGTGGCGGGCGTTGCTCGGTACACTCGATGCAGCAGGGCAGCTGAAGTGGCAGGAGTGTTTTGCCGATGGAACGTTCTCTCCTGCAAAAAAAGGGGCAAATGCGTCGGAAAGACCAAACGTGGAAAGGGTACAAAGCTTATGGTGGTGGCGGATGGCAAGGGTGTGCCTTTGGGAATACAACTTGCCTCGGCGTCGCCTAACGAAGTCACCTTGATCGAATCGACGCTGCAGAAGGTTGCTGTTCCTCGGAAAGGACGCGGACGGCCGAAAAAGAATCCGAAACGGTTGATTTACGACAAGGCGGCCGATTCCGATCCTTTGCGAAAGCGGTTGTGGCGACGCGGCATCGATTTGATCTGTCCTCACCGGAGCAACCGCAGCAAACCGAAACTGCAAGATGGTCGGAAGCTTCGACGCTACCGCCGTCGCTGGAAAATCGAACGCACGATCGGCTGGATCGGCAATTTCCGTCGATTGGTCGTTCGCTATGAGCATGAAATCAAGGTATTTCAGGCGTTTGTTCATCTGGCGTGCCTGATGATCACGCTGAGACAGTTGTGAAACCAGTTCTAGTGGACGGCGCGACTCGACAACCTCAGCGGCGGGCACGGTCGGTGCCGGTAGGTTGCGTCGGGTTGTGTCGTGTTTCATCTCGGGACTCGGTCGCACAGCGTGCCGTTAAGGGTGAATTCGGACCGGAGTATCCAGACTCCGGCTTCAATGTCGCTTGCTCAGCAACGCAACGGATGGGCAAGCTGGTCCAACAGACGGAAGAACACTTGCTGCCACGGATTCCAGCCCAACAACCGATAAACGATCTTTCGGCCCGTCGAAAGGATCTGGGCTGGGATCCTCATCATCACAGCGCAGAACGTAGTGAAGTCCATCCGCAAGAGCTTCAGCTTTTCCTCCCGGTGCGGTTGGCGCCAACGCCCCTCCTCCGGCAACAGCAACGCCGCCCATGCCTTCAGGCTCCAGGCCAGCGAGCCCATCACCATGTACGCCCAATTCGACAGCAGACTGTCTACCGGAGCCGAGAGCGAAGGCGTAGCCAGTTCCCAAGCCGGCCCGTACTACGCGGTGCAGCCGAATGCGGATGATGCTGCTTGATTGTGGAAGCTTCAACCGACCCGGCGGAAAGGATTGCAGACAAGTCCGAATACGAAGCCCTGCCCGAAAGACTCCCGCCGCGGGTGCGGGAGTTTCTGGAACTGCTGGCTGCGGCTTATCCCGGCGAGGTTGCCTCAGAGGCTCTGCCCAAACATCTACAGGACGCCGCGAAGTGGTGCATGACAGACCTTTTTTCGAAGCATTGGACTTCATCAGACGGGTAGTTGGCTACTCGGATAGAAACACTGCCGAAAACTGAAACTACGTGCGGTCCTCCTGAAGGCCATAAGGCCGTGGGAGTATCGGCGCGCACAAGAAAACCCTGCAAAACAAGACCTCTTTCGCTGTCTCGGTGTAGGGCGACGGGGCAGCCGCGTAGCCGGCTTGTGGAGTGTTATTGGAGTGTTGGTGGAGTGTCGAGACGTTGAACTGCACCGATCGTGCCTCCGGCCAGGGCAGCGGAGAGGCCATCAGAGCGGCCCAGATCGTCGTCCTGTACTCTGGCTCTCCACGGGTCGCCAGAAAGCCGTCTGTCACCCGACGACCGCATGACCGCGGGAGTGGCCGAGAGGCGAGCTAGCCTTGCCTGGCCGGCTGGATGCGGAGTGAACGACGATGAGCCTCAAGATCGAATTCGACCAGGACGCCCTTCGCCCCCTGGTCCACCTGGCCGTGGCCGAGGCCCTGGATCACATGGAGGAGGAGCGGGCGAGGCTCCAAGGCCGCCTGGCGTTCACGGAGCCGGAGGCCGCCGTTCTGCTCGGCGTGAAGCCCTACGTGCTCTACTGGTTTTCCTCTACATGACCGGCTGGCGGATCAAAGAGCCACTTGCCCTACCTTGGGACGATGTGAGTCTTGACCAGGGCTTCGCAATCACTCGGGCGAAAGACAACAAAGGCCGGCGGGATGACCAAGTGCCGTTGCACCCCATAGTGGTCGCGCACCTTCGCCGAATCGTAGACTACGGTTCTATGGTCTTCTCATGGCCGCGCGACAAGCGGAGCCTCTACACCGATTTCGTCAGGATTCAAGCGGCAGCCAGTATCCAGTTTCCTTGCTCCGCGAATCATGAACATCAAAAGCCTTGTCCGCCGGACTGTCAGAAGAAGCACGAGCACGCCCAGGGCTGCCCGCCGGAGCATTACGGGTTTCACGACCTACGGCGGGCCTTTGCCACCATGAACGCCGATAGGCTGACTGGCGATGCCCTGCAAGCTTTGATGCGGCACAAAAGCTACCAAACCACCCAACGGTACATCAACATTGCCCGGCAGTTGAACAAGGCCGTCGACGACCTGTATGTCCCTGATTTGGCAGGGAAGACCCCTGAAGACTGAACGGCCATGGAGTGTTTATGGAGTGTAACCCCACTTTCCAATGGCAATCAGTCGACGTAAGTCATTAGCCGAGGCGGGATTCGAACCCGCACGGGGAGTGCTCCCCACGGGATTTTAAGGCCGAACGAGAGTCTCGCTTGGCATTCAGTTGGCACCGCGACGGCCATTCTTGGCCGCTAATGCGAAGGCGCGTTCATGCTAGGGCCGAAGCGTGACGTGCGATCTGGGTGACATTTTGGGTGACGTGTCTGTACGCGCCAAGGCTGACGTGCGTTGGGTGTCATTCATCTGCACTGGCATCGTGGATCGGGGCTGGCCGGATAAAACCCGGAAGCAACCTGATTGTGCGCCCGAGGCAGTCGAGCGGAGGGCGAGCCGGCTGGGAGCGACCGAAGCCGGAGAGGGATTGCAGAGGAACAGAAACTGGTCGCGAAGCGAGTCTCTATCTCTTCCGTTCCTCTGCTCCCGTCAGTCGGGGCAGCGGCGAAGGGAGCCGGGCCCCGGCGGGCTCGCCTGGAGCGGCCATTCAGGTACGGGTGTGGGCTGCGAGTGTTTGTCCGCGTGACAGCGCTATGGGCCGTGTGGTGTGGCACGTGGGGGGGCATCGGAGTACGCGCCGGAGTGACTCATGGGTGAGTGAAAAATGATAAAAACAGAGTGAACTTGGAGTTGAATGATTCCGATGATCGTGGTATGACGGTGCCACGCAGTTAGGCGCTCTTGAGTCTTTGAAGGAGGGCGGAATGGGAAAGAAAGAGAAGCAGGAAGACGTACGGCTGCAAATCCCAGTGTCCCAAGAGCTTGCCGACAAAGTGAACAAGCTTGCTGACAGGTTCGAGCGGAGCCAAGCCTTCATGGTGCGGCTGCTTCTGGAGCTTGCCGTGGATGAGCGCAAGCACTTCGCGGAATGGGTGAACGGGCTGATTTCCGGGTCGGTGGCCGGAGCGATCCACCTTCTTTCTGGGCACCGCCGACGACGCAAAGGCCAGGACGGCGCGGTTCGGCTCCAAGTGTCAGTCAAGCGACAACTGGCGGACGAGATCGAGGGGATGGCGGATCGTCTGGGGGTCAGCCAAGTGAAGATGGCGGCGCTTCTGATGGAGTCGGCTTTGTCGGAGCATGACTGGATGATGCATGTAATCTCGACGCGACTGGTGAAGGCCATCACTAGGGCGTTTGTTGGAGAGCTGCCAAGAGAGTCAGAAGGCGATGAAGCGGAAGACGGTGATCTCGACGCAGCGCAATCCTGAGTGATTCGCTGAGGTTCTAGCCAAGGAGGGTTTGAATCGATGAGAAGAGCCAGAAGACGTGAACGAAAGGCGCTGGCGCGTGTGCGGCGAGCGAGACGGCGTGCGAAACGCCGGAAGCATGTGTTGGGTTTCACGAGTTGGCGGGGCCATTACTGTGTGGTTCACTGGCCTCAACGCGCGCCGATGGAAGCACGAAACGACGGTTCGACGGTGATTAACCTGACGTATCGGACGGCGGGTGCGGTGATTCCAGTCGTATTCCCGATAGGGCTGAGCACGTTCGTGGACTTGGAGCAGGTTGTGAGGGAAATTGTGCCAGTCGTCGAGCGCTTACTTGTGGAACGTCGGGATGCTGCATGACGGCAGGCAGGCGCGCAAGCAACTGAGTGTCGCGGCAAGAGCGCCGCGGTCCACGTGAAGCCGGAACAGAGAAGAGGAGCCCGTACTGACGCCGAGGAGCGAGTCAGCGAAGCAATCAACGTAATATAAAGGCCCGACGCGTCCCTGGTGTTTGGCGACAGCGGGACACGCCGGGCTGTGGTCCACGAGTCATGGAGGATACCATGCCCGCGGAACGTTCACTTCAGGGTACCACTCGGGTGGATTCTGGGCAATGCCACGAGGCCAATGCGTCTACCCCGCCGGAAGGTTTGACGGACCAGTTGGCGAGGGCTGCCCTTTGGGACGCCTTCCGTCGATGGGATCGGGGCGAGCTGTTGGCTGTTGCGGGGCCGCACGGGTGCGGCCCCGCGGCGGCCAACGCCGCCGATTATCTTGAACCAGGTGGGAAAAGTTGTGAAGGGGACAGCGGGGCTGGGGGGAGGCATAACGAGGTGTGGCAGTGTGGGTGTCGTTCGCGGTTCTGCCCACGGTGCTGCGTGGGGCTGGGCCTCTCTCTGCGGGAACGGCTGATTCCCATTCTGGAGACGTTCACAGGGCTGATGATGTGGACGTTGACAATCGACCCGGAGCTGTTCGAGAGTCCTGAGCTTGCCTATGACTATGTTCGCGAGCGACGGGCCATCTCGAACCTTGTCCGTGCATTGAAAGGCCGGGGGCTGTTGCACTCAGACCGTTACTTCTACGTGGTCGAGTGGCAGAAGTGGACGGAGATGCCGCACTACCACCTTCTGGTTGACGCAACCTTCATTGACTTCCGCATGGTGTGCGAGGTGTGGAATCGAAACCGGCCAGGCTGGGCAGGGCCCGTGGAGGGTGCGCGGCCGGGCTTTGGATCGGTGCGATTCTCCGCCCCTGAGTTCGAGAATCACATACATGCCGCGCACTATGCGTGCAAGTACATGATCAAGCACCCGGAGCATGGTTATCCTGATTGGGTTCTGGACCGAAAAGGCAACACACCTCGGTACGGAACGAGTCGTGGGTTCTGGAGGGAGCCAGACCGGCAAGCTCAGGAGATGAAGTTGGAGGGGGTGCTCAGCGTAGACCAAGCTGCTCAGCGTGCCGATTGCTCGTGTCAGGATTGTCGAGAAGGTGGGATGCAGTCAGGGGACCGTCGTAGACGGAGTGAGGCCATCCGCGAGCGGTTGGTGCGGTGTGGCACCAAGGCCGTGCTCATGGTTGCTGAGGACATCATAGGCTCTAGCGGAGAGGTTCGGGTACATCGAAAGTTCCTTTCGCAAATCCCCCTTTCGTTTGCCGACGTCCGGTCTTTTTTGGGATTCCCGGAGCAGGCAGAACGAATGTTGCGCGTTACGGACGAGCAAGCAAGGGCCTTGTTGGCGTTGCTGGATGGAAGCCAGGCAGGCTCACCGGCCACAAGGGCCGCGTAAGCCGTTGGTTGTAGGTGCAAGGAGGCTTGAAGGTGAGCAAGGAAAACGTAGTCGGCGGCGTAATCAGTGGCGATGAGTTGTACACGATCAGGCAAATCAAGGTACGGCTGGGGCTGACCGATTCGGCCATGCGGTCGTTGCGTGGTGCAGGCTTGCCAATCATCCGCTTCGGCAAGCGTGGTTACGCGTCCGGACGGCAGGTGATCGAGTTCTTCGAAGGGCTGCTTAGTGATGGAAACGAGAGTCAAGGCCATCCGACGTTCGGGCCGGAAGAACCTTGTTCTTCGGTGGATTGACCCGGAATCGGGAACGGTCCGTGAGAAGTCGGCCAGGACGTCGAGCCGCCGGGAGGCCGAGCGGCTGGCGGCCCAGATTGAGGCCGATATTGAACACGGCCGCTACGTGGCCCCGGCGCGGATGAAGTGGGAGGAGTTCCGGGAAGTCTTCGAGCATGAGAAGCTCCCGAGCCTGTCACGCGGATCGGGTGAAACGTATCGAGCGACGTTCAATGCGCTGGAGGACCTTCTCCACCCTCAGCGAGTGAAGGATGTGACTGCAAGTCGCATAAGCACGTTCCAGGCCAAGCTTAGGGAAAAAGGGCTCCGGGAGACAACGATTGCCAAGCACCTCAGGCACGTCAAGGCAGCCTTGAACTGGGGCAAGAAACTCGGGATAGTTGCCAGAGTACCAGCCATTGAGATGCCGAAACGGGCGAAGTGCTCGAAAGTGATGAAAGGGCGTCCAATCACGGCGGAAGAGTTCGAGAGAATGCTCGCCAAGGTTGAAAGCGTGGTGGGGGTTTCCGCAGCTCCCTCATGGCGCTATTTCCTGGAGGGGCTTTGGTGGTCGGGACTCAGGCTGAGCGAGGCCCTGGAGCTCTACTGGGATCGAGACGACCGGCTGATGGTCGACCTCAGCGGCAAACGACCGATGCTGCGGATCGTTGGCGAGTTCGAGAAGGGCAGGAAAGACCGGGTACACCCAATGGCCCCTGAGTTCGCCGAGTTCCTGGATAGGACGCCGGCGGCGGATCGCGTGGGGCGGGTGTTCGACCCTCAGGGATTTGGCAAGGAGCGTCGGCGAGATTGGATGTCACGCGTCGGGGCTGCGATCGGTAAGGCAGCGGGCGTAAAGGTCAATACCGATCCGAAGACAGCTAAAACGAAGTATGCAAGTCTACATGACCTGCGGCGTTCTTTCGGGGAACGCTGGGCACGTCGGATACTGCCCCAGCAATTGAAGGAACTGATGCGGCACGAAGCGATCGAGACGACACTTCGGTACTACGTGGGCCAGGATGCCGAAAACACGGCAGATGCTCTTTGGGGGGCGTACTCAAAGGCAAAGGAGGCAACGCCGAAGTGGCCGGCAGTCAGATAGCGATGCGTGGTACAGATGTTGTGGACTTGGACGCACCTCCGTGTGTAATCGAATGACTTGCACGGTGGGGCTGAGGCAAGCAATCGGGATGAGAGTCTGCGTAACAGATGAAGGTGACTGCTGTGGTTTCGCCAAACGACTGTACCGCGATTCATGATATTGGAGGGTCTGCGTCCGCCGTCAATGGTGTAGCTGGCGCAGGGGACGGCATCGACCCTTCCGCATCTGAATCGGGATCAGACAGATCGCTCGTCGCAGGGGGAAGCGGCATCTCGCGAAAGATACACGTCGTGTTGCCGCACTGAGATCTTGTTTGAGCATCCAGCTGGAGACGCCGTTCTACGATAGCTTCGTTTATCCGCTGACACTCCAAATCCTGGCAGTTAGCTTCCACAAACCTCGCCCAGTCGTCCAAAGCGTCTTCAAGGTGATTGACAATGTCGCCAAGTCGACTTGCGTTGTGGTGGCACTGAGTCCCGAAGAATGTTTTGATCGCCTTGTTCTTCTCACTGCCGAGCTCCGTCAACTGTTGCTCGGCGGCATTGCAGGCCTCGGAAAGTTCGCTTCTGAGTCTGCGGACGGATGAGAAGACCGTTAAGAGTCGATTCATGGCGCTCTCTGCCTGAGGTAGCCAGCGGTCGTTTGCCATGGCGATGGCCTTCTTTAGAGCACGATCATAGCCAAGCCAGAACGTGAGTCCAAAGAGTATCGAACTCAACAGAATCTGGACCGCCGGCTTATAGTCATCTGGTTTCATGTACATCCATAGCGGAGGCACAACTAGAGCAACAACGGTCAGCAGCCACAATAATGCGCGCATCGGCCGGCTCCTTACCCAACCATAGAACTCGAATACGTACGCGATCACAAGTAGAGGTGCCAAGGCGAGGAATGCAAGAAACAACAGGCCGGGCGGGCCTTTCGCAGGCTTCTCGCTGCGTGAATCGGCGAGAGGTTGATTAGATAAGACGGGGGGCGTCTTGTTGTGTTGCTTTCCGCAGCAGGCACGTCCAGAGTGCGAAGGATTGCCCGGCCTGTTGTAGCTATAATAGTGCAGACTGACAGTCGCGTGTGCCAGCTCCAGACGGTGTTGCGGGGCTACCTGTGCAGGAGGCGTGGGTTTGTCTTGTTCCTCAATGAAGAAGGTCGCGACGTTATTACGTCGGTCATGGATCTTCACGACGAACGGTGGACCACTGCGAGCGACTTCGATCGTAAAGACAGGATGGGGGCTTATGTATCGCCAATCGGTCCGACGATCGGCTGCATACGTCGCGCTTGCAGGCCCCGCATTTTCCAGCGTTATGAAGACGCCCTCGTACGCCATGCTCACCCCTCCTGGGGAATCGCGACGCGCCAGTACATACTGTACTTGCTATGCGATGTCTTTTCAACGCTCGCGCTGGGCATTCGCTTAGCAGACACTGTGCAGATAGCGTGTAGTTAGCGAGATTGTGGCGGAGGGGGTGACTTCTTGGGTGACATGCGGATAGCCGGAACGGAGTTCGCGAAAGGCTGGACCCATCGGACTTGCCCATTTGACAATGACTTAGAACTAGCCGAGGCGGGATTCGAACCCGCACGGGGAGGACTCCCCACGGGATTTTAAGTCCCGTGCGTCTACCGGTTCCGCCACTCGGCCGATCGGCCAGCGTCCTTCAGTACACGCCGGCCGACGCTAGCTCGCAATAATCAAGGATTCTCACTTGGTCGATGGCCGCCGTTGCTGACCGCGGCGATTCGATTGATGGCGTTCAAAAAGGCCTTGGCACTGGCCTCCACGCTGTCAGTCGACACGCCCCGGCCACGGAACAGCGAGCCTTCATGTTCCACCTGAACGGTCACTTCGCCCTGGGCGTCTTTGCCGACGGTCACGCTGTGCACGCGGAAGTCGTTGCAGGCCACTTCATACCCGGTGAGCTTTTCGATCGCCAGGAAGACGGCGTCGATGGGACCGTCGCCGCATGTCATTTCCGTGCTGACCACCTCGCCACCTTTGCGAAGCGACAGACGCACGGTCGGCTGGCGCCCACTGCCCGACGCAACCTCATAAGATTCCAGCGCCCACATCTCGTCCAGAGCGTGCATCTGCTGCTCGACCAGCGCGGCCAGGTCGGCGTCATAGATCTCTTTCTTCTTATCGGCCAGCGCCTTGAACTGCTCGAAGACCGAGTTGAGCTGATCGCGATTGAGGTGGAACCCCAGGGCCTTGGCCCGGTCGGCCAGGGCGGCTCGGCCGCTGTGCTTGCCCAGCACGAGGTCGCTCATCGTAAAACCAACGTCTTCGGGCCGCATGATTTCGTAGGTGCGGCGCTCCTTGAGCATCCCATCCTGGTGAATGCCCGCCTCGTGAGCAAATGCGTTCTGCCCCACGATCGCCTTGTTCCGCTGCACGAAGATGCCGGTGATGCTCGCCACAAGCCGGCTGGTCGGCACCAGCCGCTGGGTAACGATCCCGGTGCCGGCATGGTAGTGGTCCTGGCGCGTTCGCAGAGCCATGACGATCTCTTCCAGCGAACAGTTGCCGGCTCGCTCCCCAATCCCGTTGATCGTACATTCCACCTGCCCGGCACCTGCTTCGACCGCCGCGAGGCTGTTCGCCACAGCCATACCCAAATCGTTGTGGCAATGGACGCTGAGCACCGCCTTGTCGATGTTAGGCACGCGCTCTCGCAGCATCCGGATCACGTTGCCCATATGAGAGGGCGTGGCATAGCCGACCGTGTCGGGAATGTTCACGGTCGTCGCTCCGGCCGCGATCGCCGCTTCTACGACCTGGCAGAGGAAATCGCTCTCCGTCCGTGAAGCATCCTCGGGCGAGAATTCCACGTTCGGGCAATACCCCACCGCGCGTTCCACGCCGGCTACCGCGTGCCGAATAATCTGCTCCTTGTCCATCTTGAGCTTGAACTCACGATGAATCGCGCTGGTGGCCAGGAACACATGAATCCGTGGCGACTCGGCGTGCCGGACCGCCTCCCACGCGCGGTCGATGTCCTCATCGCGGCAACGGGCCAGTCCGCAAACGACGGCGCCCCGAACCACCTTGGCGACTTCCCGCACCGCCTCGAAATCTCCTGGCGAAGCGATCGGAAAGCCCGCCTCGATCACGTCAACGCCCAGGCTCACCAGCGCCTGCGCGACCTCCATCTTTTCGCTCAGGTTCATACTGGCGCCCGGCGACTGTTCGCCGTCGCGCAGAGTCGTGTCAAAGATAACAATAGGACGAGTTGTCGAAGAGCTCATGTTCGTTGGATTCCTGAAGGCATCTAGACGAAAGGCACAATCTTCCCTACGCACGATCCGACTGCCGACCCTTGGTCGGCGCCGACAACAGCAACCAGGCCCTCGTCGGCCCGAAATGCCAGCCGCTTATCCTCGCACGCAGTACCGTCACCTTGTCACTCCAACCTCAAAAACCAACGAAAAAACCCCGAGACCTCTTTCGGCCTTGGGGTTTCGATGGGCAGTTCAAACGTGTCGTGCGCGAACCCTCAGGCCGTCTCCTCTAAAGGAGCAATAACAACAACGGCAGTAAGGCTCGGCGGGTCAAATCACCATCCTCGACAAACAAATCAAAGCATCAAGAGAGTCTATCGACCGCTGGGGGTGCGGTCAAGCACATCCCTCAGCCGTTTCTCCCCAAATACCCGCCTCCGAGGGTTGCCAATGGTGCTTCAAACGACGCAATCCGTCGATCCGGAGGCCCTTCGACACACGCCGCACGTCCAACCGACCTTCACTCTCGCGAGTCCTCACGCTATAGAGAAGCACGGAAGCCGCGATAGGTTCATACCGATTCCTATTCGAGACCCCTCCTTCAGGTGGAATTGTCACATGGCAGACGACCGTCTCGACCTCAGCAGTGACCCACAACCGCAATCCGTGCCGCCGACGCAGGGGGATCGCCGACGCTTCTTGGGAGTCCAGTTCGCCTGTTGTGGTATCTATGCAAGGATTTACGTCAATCGAGCGGGTACGGCCTACGAGGGATACTGCCCAAAATGCGCTCGGCCAGTGCGTATCGAGATTGGGCCCGGTGGCAGCGACGCGCGGTTCTTCACTGCCTATTGACCGTCTCTTGCGAAAGGGCAGACACCGGCTTGTCGTCATCCCAGGCGAATTCCCGCTTCCGCCACAGTAACTAGAACGCGTTCGGCGTAACTGTTGCGTGTTTTTCGCTTTCGAAACCGCGGAAATACGCCGCCACGCACGCTACAGTTAAGTGCGACACGCACTATTGAGCCGAACGGCCTTTTCGGTTAATCTGCCGCCCCCGATCGAGGCCTTTGGCCGAAGACGGCCGCCCCCTCGAACCAAGGATGTATGGACTACGAACTGCAACGTTGCACACGGCGCTGCTCAGTCACCGGACGAGAGCTCGCCCCCGGCGAGGTGTTCTACTCGGCGTTGATCGACGCAGGAGCCGAGCTTCAGCGTCTCGATTTCGCCGAAGAAGCGTGGAACGGCCCGCCCGACGGAACGCTCGGTTGGTGGAAGTCTCAGATCCCCGCGCCGGACGCCCGACGCGTTCACTGGGCTCCCAACGACGTGATGCTGCAGTTTTTCGAAGAGCTCCAGCAGAAGCCGGAGCTCCACGACATGCGTTACGTGCTGGCCCTCCTGCTGGTCCGGCGCCGCGTGATGCGTGTGGAGGATACGCAGCGCGATGCGCAAGGACGTGAAGAGCTAGTTCTGTACTGCCCGCGGCGCGACGCCACATATCGCGTCGTTGCGGCGACTCCCGACGAGTCACGCGTCGAGGTGATCCAGGAGCAGTTGGCCTCCATGCTTTTTGCCAACGCCAGTTGAGGATGGAATGGTGCTGTCGGCCGGTCCGGCAGGATGATGGAACGAAATAGGGCAACCGTGGCAGCCGCACTACGTCTGCCGATGAAAAGCCTGCCGTCGAGGAATCCATGGACGGAAACCGACATGCGTTGGTGCTGCTGGTGCTCGTCGGGCTTTTCTGCCTGAGCGGTGCAAGCTGCCCCGTTCGGACTCCCTTCTATGCCCAACCGGCCAATCCCATTCTTCCTCCCACGGCGACGCTGGATCAAATCATCCAGGTCGTCAACCGCAACAGCATGCAGATCCAGTCGTTGTCGACGAGCAACGCCACGCTCAGCGGCCCCGGCTTTCCCACGTTAGACGCCCAAATGGCCTTTGAACGTCCGCACCGCTTCCGTCTGCGCGCCGCTCTGGGCTTCGGCGGCGCCGCCGAGCTCGACCTGGGCAGCAACGACGAACTGTTCTGGTTCTGGGTGCGCCGGGCACCGCAACCGGCCGTCTATTACTGCCGGCACGACCAGTTTGAAAACAGCCGCGCGCGCAGCCTCATTCCGATCCGGCCTCAGTGGCTCATAGAATCTCTCGGTGCCGAAGGATTCGACCCCAACCTACCCCATCAAGGCCCCACCGTGCGTCCCGACGGGCGGTTCGAGATCCGTACGGTCCGCGAGACCAGCGAAGGCCCCACCACGAAACTCACGATCGTCGATCCCGTCCGCGGCGTCGTCGTTGAACAGCACATCTACAACGCCCAAGGCCAATTGGCGGCCAGCGCCGTCATCGTTCAACACCGCCAGGATCCGCTCACAGGGGTCACGGTGCCTCAGGTCATTGAATTCCAGGCCCCCGCGGCCCAGTTCTCCATGCGGATCGATTTGGGCCGAGTCCAGGTGAATCAGTTGGTCGGCGCCTCCGCCTCGCTCTGGACGTTGCCCAACAACGAAGGACCGTTGGTCGACCTCTGCGACCCCAATCTCCAACTCGCGCCCGCCGCTGCCGCTAGGAACGCTGCGCCCGGTGGTACCACCCGTCACGCGGCGACAGGTGCTTGGCGCCGCCTACAGCGATGACAGCTTCCGGCAAAGCGGATCGATCGCGTGTCACAGTTGGCTTGTCCGAACAAACTTCCGCGTCTCTGGCCAAGCCAACCGTTGTCCCAGCGCATGACCACAGTGACGCCCGACGCTACGGCGTCGTGTGATCGAAGTCGGCTTTGCGCATCTTGCTGCGGGCGCGGCTAAGAATGGGGCCGATGCTGTTCTCCGACACCCCGACCGCCGCGCTGATCTCCTGGTACGACATCCCTTCCAGGTGATACATGCGCACGATCATCGCCTCGTTATCCCGCAATTCTCCCAGCAGCCGCACGATCTCTTCCTGGTTGCTGATTCGTTGCTCCGGTGCGTCGCTGGTGTCGGCGACCTTCTCGACCGCTTCTCCCAAGCTCACCAGCGATTTCTTGCGAAGCAACGATTTCACCACGATCCGCCGCGATACCACCGTGAGATAGGTGGCCAGACTGCTCTGTGCGCGAAAATGGCGAAGAATGGCGAAATCTTCTCGGATCAGATTCAGGAAGACCTCACCGCACAGATCGGCCCGGTCATCGCCCGACAGCACGATCCCCCGGGCCTGCGCCGTATGGCTCACGACGTGCACCACCAAGCCCATGAACCGATCGACAAAATCCTCCCATGCCCGAGGCTTTTTCTGCAGGCAGCGTTCGAGCAGGTTTCGATCGATTTCCGACAGAGCCACAGCGCCCGTCCCCCAGACATCAGCCGGCCCTCGGCACAGATCCATGCCGCTATTAGGTGAACAGACCCCCAACCGGGCGGACGGACCTAACCACGCTAGGACCTTCTGCGATTGTAAACACGATTTGCCCGTCAAGCAAGCCGAAGACGGAAGAAAAGTAGACTGGGTAGCCCTGGCTACAGCCTTGACGCCTCGTGGCCCCCCCACTATGATTCTTCACGCATTCCACACGCCGGGAGAAACCGACCCATGACCCACGTCGTCTGTCAGCCGTGTTTCGATTGTAAGTACACCGATTGTGTTGTGGTCTGCCCCGTAGAGTGCTTCTACGAGGGCGAAAAGATGCTCTACATCCACCCCGATGAGTGCATCGACTGCGAAGCTTGCATCCCTGAATGTCCTGTCGAGGCCATTTTCCTGGATGAGAACGTTCCCGACGAGTGGAAAGAGTACATCCAGATCAACGCCGAAATGGCCCCTCAGTGCCCCGTGATCACCGAGAAGAAGACTCCCTTGTGCGATCAATAGTCGGACGCATATTTCAGCAGCGCGTCGCCTGCTAGGCGCCCATTTCGCAAAGCTGTCCTTCCAGCCACGTCTTCCAGCTCGCGTATTTCGGGTTGCGGAGCTTCAGCAACAACAACGGGCTTTGCTTGGGCCGCGCCGGCTTCGTAACCAGCGTCATATGGGCCTCCTGCGGCGTGCGCCCGCCCTTTTTCACATTGCACGTCAGGCACGCGCACACCACATTCTCCCAACTCGTGCCGCCCCCGTGACTGCGCGGCGTCACATGGTCCAGGCTCAACTGATTCGTAGGAAGTCGCCGCCCGCAATACTGGCAGCGATGGCCGTCCCGGGCGAACACCGTATGGCGGTTCAACCGCAGCGACCGCCGTGGCAAGCGATCGTAATACAGCAGCCGTACGACGCGAGGCACCTGGATCTCGAAGTTGACGGCTCGAATCCAGTCGTCGCCGGGTTCCTTCAATTCCGCCCGCAACTCGCTGATTTCCCGCCATGCCTGGAAGTCATAGTTGGTAAATCGCCCGTCTTCCAGATGCACCACTTCAGCCAATTCGCGGCACAATAACGAGAACGCTCGCCGAACACCGATAATGTGAACGGCGATGTAGAGCCGGTTCAACACCAAGACGCTGGATGACAGCGCCTCTGACGTACACACACTCGCCATGGGATCTCTCCCCGGACTTTCTCCGCCGGCCAGCGGCCCCTCGGTCGCGGTCGTGTCTGCCGAAGATCCCAAGCGATGCGGTGGCACGCCTCCTGGCTTCGGCCATCGACGAGGCACTCTCCCTCCGTCAATGACAGACGACTTCTCCCGAATTGCCGCCCATTTTATCGCATTTTTCGACCCGACGCCAGAGGCAATATGGCCCGGCCAGCCCACTTGCCGACCATCAACACCGTCGCACAGGAAGCTGCAAACGCATCGCCTAACCAAGTCGCTCACTTGGGCTTCGGGCCGATGTCCCACCTCCTGGCTAACTGCGCTTTGCCGAACTGTGCTGCTGCGATCCGCACTCGAAGAAGCCGCCCGAAAATCTGGGGGGGCTTCCTCACGGTGACAACCGTGCGACACGCGATCCTCCATTTCCAATAGCCTTGCGCCTCAATGGCATGAGCCGCATTGCCCTTCCAGTTCCACCTGCGCGCGTGTCCTCTCGTGCGATTGCGCAGCAAAGATCTGCCGCTATCGTGGTGGTCTCACGCAATGCAACGGCCGCAATTGCACGAAAAATCTCCCAGCACGACTTGTCACGATTCCGGATTTGTCATTAGGATGGAGATGTTCGGAGCGTCTGACATGGTTCCGAACTGGGCTGCCATGGTGCTTTTGTCGGAGGCCGGTCTCATGATTCGTTACGTGTGCGATCTGTGCAAACGAGAAATCGATCCTGATGTGGACCTCCGTTACGTCGTGAAGATGGAGGTTTACGCCGCGTATGATTCGACCGTCGTCAACGACGACGAAGATGACCGTGACCACCTCCAGGAAATCCAGGACGTCCTCGAACGCCTGGAAGACGCCCAGTGTGAGCAGATCGGCGACGACGTCTACCAGCAGCTTCGCTTTGATCTCTGCCCCGAATGTCGCAAGCGATTCGTCAAGAATCCGCTGGGACGCGAAACGGCCAAGGTCCTCGGTTTTAGCGAGAACTGAACGGCCGCCTCGGGCCTTGCATAGCTGTCTTTGACATGGAGTGCGCGACGGGCGCACGGGCCCTTGCCGTCGTGTGATTGTGCGCTGAACTCGCAGGCTTGACCACAACGGCCTTACCATGGCACGACGCCGTCGATCTTACCGAGCGCCTCGCAAGCTGACGCTCAACCGTGCCCTCATTTTCGCTGCAATCGTCATTCTTCTCACGCTGTCCCGGTGGTGGCAGGGAGAGAATCAACCGCAGCCGGCGCCCGAGGCGCTCGCCGAGGGCGTGTACGCCGTACAACGGGCCGTCGATGGCGATACGCTAGTGCTTGCCAACGGTGCCCGCATCCGGCTCATCGGCGCCGACACGCCCGAAACGGTCAAGCCCAATTGGCCTGTCGAACCGTTCGGCCCCGAGGCCAAGCAGTTCACCGAGCGATTCCTGACCAATGCCGACGGCCGCGTGCGCCTGCAGTTCGACCGCCAGCGGCAGGACAAGTACGGCCGCTTCCTGGCCTATGTCTGGGCCGACTCGCACATGCTCAACGAAGAGCTCATTCGTGCCGGCCTCGCCAAGGCCGAACTGCAGTACCCGTACTCGTCGACCATGAAGACCCGCTTCCGCCGCGCCGAGGAAGAAGCCCAGTCCGCCAGTCGGGGGATTTGGTCCGAACAGCCTGCCGCCCGTCCATAGCTGGCCGCGGGCCAACATGGCCTGCCATTTGCCGGCTTCGTGCACTGGCACCGCTTTCCGTCGTCCGCTGTTTCATCTAAAATGGCCTGTTTGCGGCATCCGTGAAATCGATCGAGAGGAAGTAAGCTGTGAGCGAGACCAAGAGTCTGAAAGTCGCTGTCATCGGCGGTGACGGAACGGGACCGGAAGTAGCTGCCGAGGGTGTCAAGGTTCTCAAAGCCGTGGCGAAGCAGGAGGGAATCCAACTTCGACTGCGCGACTTCGATTACGGTGGTGACCGCTACCTGCGCACCGGCGAGATTCTCCCCGACGGCGCGGTCGAAGAACTCAGCCAGTTCGATGCCATCCTGCTCGGCGCCGTCGGACACCCGGACGTCGCCCCCGGAATCCTCGAACGGGGCTTGCTCCTGGACCTCCGTTTCTGCTTCGATCAGTACATCAACCTCCGACCGGTAAAGCTCTATCCAGGCGTAGAAACGCCCCTGGCCGGCAAGGGCCCCGACGACATCGATTTCGTGGTCGTCCGCGAGAATACCGAAGACCTCTACTGCAGCATGGGCGGCTTTCTCAAGAAAGGCACCCCCGACGAAGTCGCCATGCAGACGGCCGTCTACACCCGCAAGGGCTGCGAGCGCTGCATCCGTTGGGCCTTCGACTACACTCGCAAACGCAACCGGAAGAAGCAGCTGACCCTTGTCGCTAAGACGAACGTCCTCACCTACGGCCACGACCTCTGGTGGCGCGCCTTCCAGGAAGTTGCCAAGGATTACCCCGACGTCAAAACCGACTACAACCATGTCGACGCCTGCTGCATGTGGATGGTCAAGAATCCCGAATACTACGACGTGATCGTCACCACGAACATGTTCGGCGACATCATCACCGACCTGGCCGGCATTCTTCAAGGCGGCATGGGCGTGGCTGCCGGCGGTAACATCAACCCCGAGCCCGGCAAGCCCAGCATGTTCGAGCCGATGGGCGGAAGCGCCCCGAAGTACACCGGCAAGAACGTCATCAACCCCATTGCCACCATCAGCGCCACGGCCATGCTGTTGGAACACAGCGGCTTCGAGAGGGCCGGCCAGCGCGTGATGAACGCCATCCAGGTCGTCACCGGCACCAAGATGAAAAGCCAAGCCGCCGGCAAGATGGGCTACGGCACCACGGAAATCGGCGATCTGGTCGTCGAAAACCTCTAGCGAGCTTGGTACAGGGAACGCACGGAGGCCGACCAACGCCAGCCCGGTGAACAAGGGCCGATGGGCCTATCCAGCACATTGGCCATGCGAGATTCAATAAGACACCCTCAGCTTTCCTTTCCCGCTCTGGGAAAGGGGCCGGGGGTGAGGGAGCGTCGCCATTCTCTCTGCGGCCTTCGCCAACGACCGGCACTCGATCCGACCGCGGCGCCGTCACGTCCAGCACAAACCCAACCAACGCCCCCGCAATGACCGGCCCAAATGCGGCGGTCGAGGAGTCTGCGTGTGATGAAAGGTACCCCATTCGATCTCACCGGCCGCGTCGCTCTCGTAACCGGCGGTAGCAAGGGAATTGGTCGTGCGATCGCCAACGGCTTCGCCCGGGCAGGAGCCGACCTGTTCCTTTGCGCCCGCGGCCACGAGGCCCTGCGTGCCACCGCCGACGCCATTCGCGCCGAGACGGGCGTCCGCGTGGAAACGACCGTAGCCGACATGGCTTGCCGCGACGACCTCGATCGTGTCGCCGCCGAAGCGCTCAGCCGATTGGGCAACGTCGATATCCTCGTCAACAACGCCGGTTGGAATATCCCCCAGGCTATCGACGAAATCCGCGACGACGACTGGAACTACGTCGTCGAGTTGAATCTCACCAGCGCCATGGCCCTCACCCGCGCGATCGTTCCCAACATGAAACAGCGCCGATGGGGCGGGTTATCCACATCTCTTCCATCATGGCACTCGCCAGCACGCCCAAGCGCGACGCCTACTCGGCCACCAAGGCCGCCCTGGTCGCCCTCGGTCAGGCCAGCGCATTAGACCTCGGACCCTTCGGCATTACTGTCAACTGCTTGGCCCCCGGCCCCATCGCCACCGACATGCCCATGTCCATCCTCAGCAAGGAACAACAGGACGCCCTCGCTGCCCGTACCGCCCTGGGCCGCTGGGGAACGCCCGAGGAACTCGCCGGCCCGGCCCTCCTTCTGGCCAGCGAAGCGGGCCGTTTCATCACCGGCGCCTGCCTCGTGGTCGATGGCGGAGCCGTCGCACGAATCTTCTGACTCCTCCCGTCGCCCGCTCGCGGGTGAGGGCCGCATCGAAGCAGTCTCCATCGCTCAGCCAACCATGACTTCCGAATCACGTTTCTCCACCGGCGTGCCGGGCCTCGACGAGCATCTCGGCGGCGGACTGCTGCCGGGCACGCTCACCGTTGTCGTCGGCTCCACCGGAATCGGCAAGACCCAGTTCGGCCTCCAATTCGCCCACGCCGGTCGCGCGCAGGAAGGCCGCCCAGGCATCGTCTTCGACATGAGTTCTCGCGGCGACTCGCAGAACCACGCCGACTACGCTCAACGCATGTTCCAATGGCGGTTCGACGCGATCCAGCCGCAGGAGCATCTCGAACTGGCCGACTTCTTCGCTCCCTCGCGGCGTTACGGCGACTATCTGCACGTCTTCGATCAGACCGGCCGCCGTGTGACGCGCACCGACCTCGATTTCGATTCCTGGCAGCAATGGCAGGCCGAGCTCACCCGACGCCTGAACTGCTCGATCGCTTTCTTCTACGGCAACTTCACCCGAGGCGTGCGCCGGGCCGTGATCGATGGTATCGAGCCCGTCGATCGCCCCAGCGACTCCATCCAGTTCGAGCTCTTTGAATACATCTATCACCAAATCCTCCGCAAAGACCCCGACTGGGTTGCCCGTGACCTCTTCCGCCAGGAGTTCCGCCGCAATGCCGAGACGGTCGCCGCTCATCAGTACGATCCCACCCGGATCGCCTGCATGCTCCTGGCCACTTCCCACGAGACGACCCTCGACGGACTCATCGAGCGACCCCTCATGGAAGGCGACGCCCTGAGCAACGCCAACACGCTCATCTACATGGGCAAGATCCGCGAGGGAACGCGTTTTCGCCGCGCCATGTATGTCGCCAAGCACCGCGGCAGCGCCTGCACCGACGAAATCCTACCGTACACGATCGAAGAGACCGGGCTGCGCGTGGAGTGAGCACATCGCGCTGCCCTGGGTGCGCGGACCCTGAGTAATGGAAACGCCCCACGCTGCCATCGACCCTCTTAATTGCCTTCCTTGTGCAGACTGCCCGCCTCGCTATCTCCCAGTTTGCACAGGGCCTTGCCGGCCGGTAAAATGCACCACTCGCTGAGGGTTGCGCGGTCGACGAACCGTCCAGGACCGAGGGTTCTCCTCTCTCATGTTGTTTGCGACGAACGTTCCCTCAATGTCGGCAACCTCGCGTGGTTGGCATTGCCACATCTACGGAACAGCCGGCAGGGGATTCGATTCAGCGTCGATCCGGGGGGTACCCGTAGGTACGGCGTTTGCACGCCGGAGAACGTATGCATAAGCGATGGACGGGATTCGCGCTGGCGATCGGGGCCGTCGTCCTGGCGTTCGGAGTGCGGCAGACGCTCGTAGCGGTCGCAGGAGAGCTCTCCCCCTATATCACGTTCTACCCCGCCGTTGCTCTGGTGGCCCTTATTGCTGGCCTGAGGGCCGGCCTGCTGGCGACCGTCCTAGCGGCGTTCGCGGCCGACTACTGGATCCTTCCTCCCACGGATCACCTCAAGATCCACAGCGCTGTCGACGCTCTGGGCCTAGGCATCTTCTCGGCCATGGGCATTGCCATGAGCATCGTGGCTGAGTTGTTTCTGCGCGCCCGCCAACGAGAGGTCGCACATAGGGAACAAGCACTCGCAGCCGTCGAAACCGAACGCCAGAGACTACTCCTGGCTGTGACCCTGGCCAGCATCGGCGATGGAGTAATCACCACCGACGCCGAAGGCCGCGTGACCTTCCTCAACGGTGAAGCTGAACGCCTCACGGGATGGAGGAATGACGAGGCCGTGGGCCAACCGCTGCTCGACGTGTTCAACATCGTCAACGAGCAGACTCGACAGCCGGTGGAAAACCCCGTCGAGAAAGTCTTACGCCTCGGAATGGTCGTGGGGTTGGCCAACCATACGATCCTTGTCGCTCGTGATGGCCGCGAAACGCCCGTCGACGATAGCGGTGCGCCCGTCCGGCAGGCGAACGGAACGGTCCAAGGCGTCGTGTTGGTGTTCCGCGACATCACCGATCGCAGATCCAGGGAAGAAGAAATCCGAAGCATCGCCCGTTTCCCCGAAGAGAACCCCGGGCCCGTGCTCCGTTTGTCGCGAGACGGCAACGTGCTCTATGCGAACCGTGCCGCCGAGACCTTCCTCCTGGAGGAAGGTTGGGTGCGCGGCGGCCCGCCCCCGCCCATTCTTTGGCAGCGCGCCGAATCCGCGTTTCGCACCGGTGCCATGCACGAGTTCGACTTGCCGGCGCACGACGGACGCGTCATATCGTTCTGTTGCGTCCCGGTGGCAGGCGCCGGATATGCCAACCTCTATGCACAAGATGTGACCGCGCGCAAACGTGCTGAGGAAGGCCTGCTCGCTGCCAAGGAATCGGCCGACAACGCCAAGGCAGCCGCCGAGCTTGCCAACCGCGCCAAGGACTACTTTCTGGCCGTTCTCAGCCACGAACTCCGCACCCCGCTCACCCCCGTCCTGATGGCCGTCTCGATGCTCCAGCGCAGGCCCGACCTGGATCAGGACTTGCGCACCACGCTGGAGATGGTCCGCAGCAACATCGAAATGGAGGCTCGGCTCATCGATGACCTCTTGGACGTCAACCGGATCGCCAAGGGCAAAATCGAATTGCAGAAACAGACCGTCGAACTGCGCAGCGTAATCCAACGCGCTGTCGAGGTCTGCCAACCCGATATCGAAGCCCGCGGGCTGAACTTCGGTATCGACTTAGGGCCGGATGCTCCGTATTGGGTCGAGGCCGACGTGGGCCGACTCCAGCAAGTCTTCTGGAATCTCCTCAAAAACGCGATCAAGTTCACGTCCCATGGAGGTTGCGTCGGTATCTGCTGCCGCCTTGACCAGAACGGATGCGTCGTTGTGGAGGTCAACGATAGCGGTATCGGCATTGAGCCCAGCATGCTTCCTCAACTGTTCAACGCCTTCGAACAGGCCGAACGGTCGATCACGAGGCAGTTCGGTGGGCTGGGACTGGGGCTCACCATCAGCAAGGCCTTGGTGGAAATGCATGGCGGCACCATCGACGCGCACAGCGAAGGAAAGGACAAGGGGGCCACCTTCCGCGTCCGCTTGCCGCTGGCGGCCTCCACGCAACAGCCGGAAACTCCATCCCCCGCTCCGACCGACCGGAACGTCGCCGGCCCACTGCGCATCTTGCTCGTCGAGGATCACGCCATTTCCGCCAAGATGATCCGCATGGTCCTCATGCAGGAAGGCCACGAAGTCGAAACGGCCGATGACATGGCTACTGCCCTTGAACTCGCCGGTCGGCAACACTTTGATCTCTTGATAAGCGACCTCGGGCTGCCAGACGGCAGCGGGCATGACCTGTTGCGTCATCTACGCCGGCAAGACTGCCGCTTTCCCGCCATTGCCCTCAGCGGCTATGGGCAGGAAGAAGACATTCAACGCAGCCGGGAAGCGGGCTTCGCGGTCCACTTGACCAAGCCCGCAACTCGCGAAAGTCTGGTCGAAGCGATCGCGTCGGTCGTGTCGGCCAAGGACAAATGACCGAAAGCCCAACGCGCACCACACTACACGGCATCCTCGGGCACAAGTGGCGCCACGCTCGGCCGCGCAAACTCCTTCGACTCGAACCACTCAGGCTTCAGCAGTGTCCAGAAATCGACCGCCAGTTGTTCCTCCACGAATGCGTAGGGAAGCCACCCGTAGCCTTCCTCGCCCCACCCCGGTCCCCAGGAGTTTCGAACGAGCAGGGCACCCCGCGCGGAAATCGGATGATCGTCGTCGTAGCCGACCGCAACCAACGACTGGCCGCCGACAACGTGGTCGAACATCGGACGATACGGAATACTGCCGTCGTCGAGAATCGAGCCAGGCACGGCGATGCCGAACGCCGAAGGAAAGCCCGCTGCCAAGAACTCCTTCACCAGTCGTAGCGTTTCCCCACCATTGGTGTTGCGACCTTCGAGGCGCACATAGTGGACCGATCGGAATTCGGCATTGAAACCATACAGGAACGCATCCAGCTCTTCGTCCAGGTGCGACAGTCGGTACCCGCAGTAACGCTCCGGCGGGATTCCGAAACTCACCATCGCTTTCAGCGCAGCCCGCAAGTTGGTCCCCTGGTCGACCCTCGTGCCCAGCAGCCGATGGGTGACCTTGTGCAGGAACAAACGCGAAAGCGGCTCGCATCGGCCGAACGATCGCCGATCGAAGTACTCCACCAGACCCACACAGGCGTGTGCCGTCGACGCCCCCAGTTCGCGCTGATCGTACGCTGCCGGGAAGAAATCGCGCAGATCGACCGAGCGGGGTAGCTCTTCCGAATCGCGCCCAGCCGGTGCCACGAGCGTCAATAGCTCCCGAACGCGCGGTGAATCCGGCACATAGTCCCGAAAGTCAGGTAGATCGCGATACCATCCGAAGCTTCGGAGCGCGTTTGCCGACATGCGCGTTGTAGGCCTGTCTGCGAGTTCTGCTGCAGTGAAACAAACCTCTTACGATACAATTTGAAGGCGAAGAAGATGGTTTTTGAAAGGGACGCTTTGGGGGACCTGTTGGGGAGATCGACACCAGCGCTGTGACAGTCTGGGGGCGCACCGTGGGGCGCGCGGCGACTCGTCCTCGCCCAGAACAACGATCGAGACTTGCCCGCGCGCGACCGTAACGGCTACGATGTCCGGCACCACGGCTGCCCAAGACGCAGATATAGCGTGCAGATTGGCCGAAATGAGTGCCTCGACACTCCTTGCCGACCCCTCTTCGAACCACAAGAGTCAGGACGGAGACCCCGCTTCGTGCGGTTGGGCAACGCGACTGGCCTCCGAGATCAGCTCCCAGCAGACCCCGAGCCCGGTGCCATCGCCGAGGAAGCGCAACAGCCGTTTGCGTTGATTCCGGTTCAGGCTCTTGATCGTATCGTGCAGGCGCTGCTTCGGGATCATGTCGGGATGAGGTGGAAGCGGATCGTCGATGCGCGGCGGCCATCCTTCCTCCTCGAACACCATGAGAATCGTCTCCTGGTTCGGAGAGGGAAGCTTGAACGCCTTGACCAGATGCGGCCCCAATCGCAGTTCATGACGCATCGCGTCCCACCGCGGCACCGTTTCATCCGTCGGGGGCGAGGCCCCGTTGCCGTCCCGGGGACCATCCGACGGTCTGCTGTTCGATTCTACCGCTGAAACAGGCTTCGTTCGGTCCGCCGTCTTCAAAAGCGATTCCATTTCCGCAAGACCCTTGTCCGTGAGCACGAAGCAGGTCTTGGCGGTGAAAGTCGACTCACCTTCTGCCTGAAACTGCCGCTGTGCCGTGCCAGGCATCGTAATCTCGGCCGCATGCTGGACAAACCCCTTACCCACCAGCCAGCGGAAGTCATTCTTCGTCAAGCCGAGCCGCTTGAGCGTACCAATCTCGGTGGCAAAGTCCCAACGATCGCGCCCCAGATCCACCGCATAGTCATGAGCGGTTACCAGAAGGAGCAGCCCTCGTCCGAGACGCTTGGAAATCGTATGGCCGCGGTGTGAGCGAAGATCCCTTGGCCCAGTCATCGCATCCCCTCCTGATTCTTGCGCCCACGAAGCACTTCGCGGCCGTCCATCACACTCAGATCGGCAAACAAGCCGGCCTGTTGGGCAAGTGAGCCGTACTATTCCACTTAACAGGTCATTCCCCTTCGCTGTCTCGGTAGCAAGGCGCGCCGCCGATACTACTACAACGCAAACTCACCCTTCGCCATTGGACCCTGCATGCAGCGGCAATCCTACCTCTTCGGCACCGCTGCGTTTAAGCATGCCTGCATGCCACCCTGCCACCGACGTCCGGGAACCTGCCGTCACCCAATGCCAACACGTATGGCCAACGTGGTGTATAGGCGCGCGTCATGCGACTTCGACCATTCGATATCACCGCCACACGGCCCAATCAAAGAACTCGAAATGGCAACGGTGAACTTCGAACGCATTCCTTAGAGCTTGCCCTTACCGGTACGCGCAAATGCTATTGTGGCAGAACTGGCAAGTTGGGGAACCTGCGATGCAGCGATACCACTAGCCTAGCAACACTGCCCCTTCCGCGTTCCGTACCGCCCGAGGACCCTATCGACGCACTCAATAGGTCCAGCCAGTGCATCCGATTATTCCTGCTTCTGCCGCCGCGTCAAGTCACTACTTGTGGAAAAACACGACGTCTTTTTTATGACAGGATCACCCGCTCGCTTCATGCTAAGCCGCTTCACATTCATCACTAGTTTGGTCTATTCTCACGACAATCACACGGACTCACTGGCAACACTGCACGCCCCTCGCACCGAAGTGCACAGCGTCAGAACACCTTACGTCTCGTGTGCTTCGCATCCCGATCGGAAAATCCCGTGGCATCATCGCTTTCTAATGGGTTGTGTGCATCTACTACCAATCCTCGCCATAACTGCGCAGAACCACCCACGGTTGCTACCCCACGGCACCTCTAGTCCGCCCCTTCTCGTGCAAGTGAATCGGGGTACAGTGGAGATGCTCGGTCAAATCTGGGCGGCTCGTGCACGTCGGCTAACCTGGCGCACGCCTGCCCTGCATGCCTGTTCGATGACCCCTCTATCGCAGCCATCGGCCCATTTCCTGTAACTACTCCTAACGCAGCGAGACGAATTCGCGATGAGTCGCAAACAGACACCTTGTTTTCGGCGAGGTGAAATGGTCCAGGTACGCAGTGCGCAGGAGATCATGGACACGCTCACCCCGGACGGTACCCTCGACGGACTCCCTTTCATGGCGGAAATGCTCCGCTACTGCGGGCAGAACCTTCGCGTCTACCGCCGGGCCGAGAAAACGTGTGTCGAAGGCTTCGGCATACGGCGCATCAAGAACACGGTCCTGCTCGAAGGCGTCCGATGCGATGGGCGCTTTCACGATGGGTGCCAGCGACGATGTCTCTTCTTCTGGAAGGAAGAGTGGCTCAAACCTGCCCAACCGCCAGCACCTCTCCACGGTCAGGCCGACGCCCTCGATTCGGTTGATCAGCGCACCTTCCCCACCCAACGCGACGGCAAGTTCTGGTGCCAGTCCACGCAACTCCACCACGCAACGTCCCCTTTGCCATGGTGGGACGTCCGACAGTATCCCAGGGATTGGTTGGTCGGCGAGCTAACCCTTGGGCAACTCGTCGAGCAGTTCTGGCTACTGGCATCCAATCGGCTCCGGCGGATGCTGGGAAAACTGGGGATCAAAGGGGCCATCGCAAAACGATCCGACCGTGCCGACGCTTCTTTGCGTCTGCAACTGGGTGAAATCGTCGAAATCAAAAGCCCCGCCGAAATCGAAGCTACCCTCGATCCGGAAGGCAAGAATCTGGGCCTCGAGTTCACGCCCGACATGGTCCCCTATTGCCATGGCCGTTATCGTGTTGCCGGTCGCGTCGACAAGATCATCTTGGAATGTACGGCGAAGATGCGGCACATCAGCGACACAGTCATTCTCGAGAACCTCGTCTGCAACGGATGCCATGCGCGAAACTGTCCACGAGCCAACTACTACTACTGGCGCGAGGCATGGCTGCGCAGAGTCTGTGATCATGAGGGGCTGTCTCCGCTCGACGCGCCGGTTCAAAACGAAGCCCTCGCCGCCCAGGTCGGCGCCGTGCCCGACCGATCGTAGCCGAACACCCGTCGGATGCGGACGCACTTGCCGCGCTTCGCTGTCCCCCGGCCCGCCCCCAGATCATCCCCACTGGTTTCCTTTCTTTCGCGACCCGATGAAGTAGACTGTCCGACGGCTCACACTGCCAGGCGACGATCTATGAACCCATCGCTCCCCCCGACGCTCCTCGCTTCTCAGCAGTCGACGCGTCGGCTTCCCAAGATCTCGCGGAAGTTGCGGCGTATGCGGGCGGCGTTCGACATCGTGTCCGACGCCGTGGTTGCCTTCGTCGCTCCAAGCCTGCGTCTGGTCCTTGCCAATGAGGCTGCCTGCGAGAATCTCGCGTATCGCCGTCGGGAATTGCTTGCCCTGAGCTTGGCCGATGTCGCACCCGAGGCCACCGACGGCTGTCTGGCGGAAGCGATCGAACGACTCGAACAAGGAACCGCATCCCGCGTGCATCTCGTGACCGCCTTTCGCACCCGCCACGGAGGCGAGTACTTTGCCGACGCGACTGTGCAACGTGTACAAGACGGGGGACGCCCGACGTTCGTCATGTCCGCTCGGCGTCTGTGCTCTGCCCCCTCGCCGGAAAACCGCGAAACTCTCGCCCCGGCGTCGCGTGATGCACTGACGGAATTGGCCACGCGATCCGGATTCGAAGAGTGCCTGAAACTCGCTCTCGAACGTGCACAACGCGACCACTGGACCTTTGCCGTGCTCTTCGTCGACGTCGACGATTTCAAGAAGGTCAACGATACCTGGGGGCACTTGGTGGGCGACGATGTGCTTTGCAGCGTTGCCAGGCATCTTGTGTCCAACATTCGCCCCACCGATCTTGCCGCCCGCTACGGAGGGGACGAATTCGTGGTCTTCGTGGGCGGTGTTCGCAGCCACCGCGAAATCACGCATGTCGCGCAGCGAATCTGCCAGAAGATTAGTGTTCCGGTCGGCAAGAACGATCCTTCGCCGTGCACCCGGGAAATCACCGTCAGCATCAGCATCGGCATCACGCTCTGCACCAATCCCTGCGACAGCGCCAGGGACCTGATCTGCCGCGCCGACCGGGCGATGTACAAGGCGAAGGCTCTGGGGAGGGATGGTCGCTGGGTCTTGAGCGTACCCGCCGCGGCCGACTAACGCACGAACGATCGCCCGGCCGATTCGCGCAGCTCCCCAAGTTCCCCCGAGGCTTCCCCATCTCACCCCTTGTTGCTCTCCCGCGAGCCACGATATTGGAAGCGGCATTTCTCGATGGTGGGTTTGCTGCTTCCTGGGAGGGTGGCTCAGTTCAAGTCTCGCCCAAGTTGTGCCGTTGGCGGCCGATCGGAGGAGCCCATGTCAAAAGAGTTTGAAGTCCGCTCCACTCCAGGTGACATCCTTCGGATGTTGTTCCGTCACAAGAAGAAAGTCCTCTTCTGCATCGTGGTGACGATGGCTACGACCATCGCCGCAATCGTCTATTGGCCCAGAGCGTACGTCTCCGATGCATCCCTGTTCGTGCGCGTCGGAAGAGAGAGCGTGGCCATCGATCCGACGGCAACCACCGGCGACACGATTGCGGTTTCCACGTCGCGCGAGGTGGAAATCAACAACGCGCTGGGTGTGTTGCGAAGCCGCGAGCTTGCCGAAAAGGTCGTTGATCAGTTAGGCCCTGAGACGATTCTGGGAAAGAAATCGGCGGCTCCCTCGACCCTCGTGTCGCGGTTGACCGGGCTCGTTCCCACGCTCGACCCCGTCCCCGATCACGAGAATGCGATCCGCCGTCTCCAACGACGGCTTCAGGCCAGGTCGGACCGCAACTCCGACATCATCACGGTCTCCTGTGAAGCCAAGAGCGCCGCCTTGGCCCAACGCCTCGTGGCAACAGTGGTCGAAATATACCTCACCGAGCATGTCCGGTTGCACCGTACGCCGAAGTCGCACCCGTTTTTCGCCGAACAGGCAGACTTGGTCGAAAAGCAACTGACCGAAGCACGCAGCAAGTTGCACGAGGCTAAGAACAAGGCTCGCCTCCTCACAATCGACGGCCAGCGTGGCATCCTTCATGCGGAAATGGCGGCGGTCGAGACCGACCTCCTTCGAGCCGAGCCCATGTTAGCGGCCTCCCAAGAGAGGGCCACTGTTCTTCGTAAATCGTTGGACGCGCTCCCCGAACGGCTTATGACGGCTGAAGTCGCCGGAAACCCCAACGCCGCTGCCGACCAGATGCGATCCCAACTCTACACCCTGGAAGCACGCGAAGCCGAGTTGGCGTCGAAGTTTGAAGAGAGTTTCCCCACATTGATTGCCGTTCGCAAGCAAATCGCTTCGCTAAAGGAAATACTCGCCGAGCAGAACCCTCAACGCACCCAGTCGACGACAGCCGTCAACCCGATCCACCAGTCGCTGACAGGCGACGTCGTGAAGGAAGAGGCGGCCGTGCAATCGCTCCAGGCCCAGGTGCAATCGCTCCATCAACAGCAAGCCGCCCTCAGCGGTCGCTTCGAATTGCTCAATAGCCAGGAGGCGGCCATCACCGGACTGGAACGAGAAGTCGATCTCCTCCAGGCAAAGCACAAGACCTATTTGGAGAAACTGGAGCAAAGCAGGATCGACGAAGCCCTCGCCGGCCAACGCATCACCAACGTCAACATCCTGCAGCCGGCTAGCTACATTCAGCGACCGGCGAGCCCCAAAAAGGCGATGATGCTGGCGGTGGGACTGGTCGTGGCCCTCATGCTCGCTTTTGCGGTTGCAGCGACGGCCGAACGCTGGAACAGAAGGCCGAGAGCCTCCAGCCGACACCGGAGGCGTCTCATCGCGCAAGAAACCCTTTCGTCATCACTGCCGCCGCGGCGACGTGCCGTCGCCAGCTACTGACGGGTCGTACCCCTATCACAAATGAGCCCCCATGCCATGGGTCTGTCAAGAATCATCGCCGCTATGAAGTCTCTTGTTCGCCCCGAGACGATTGCCGACGCTTGGGGTGACGACGCGGTCGATGAGCCGTACTCAAAGAACCAAATGGCTTGGGCCCTTCGACGCGAGCGCGCCCGAACGGATCGCACTGGCGAAGGATTCTCTCTCCTGGTGCTGTCGTCCTGTAGTCGCCGTGGATGTCACGACGCCTTGCTTCATACGGCGCGCATCTTGCGGCGGCGCCTCCGTGTCACCGACGAGATCGGCTGGCTCGATCACTGGCGATTGGGCGCTTTGTTGCCGGCTACTTCCCAGGAAGGCGCCGCAAAACTCGGCGAGGAGATCTGCGCCACGGCCGGCCGCTGTGGCTACAGGCTGCAATGTGAGACGTATTACTATCCTTCGCATCCCTGGTGGGGCGACCAGCCGCGACGCAAAACGAAACAGGTCGGCGCGGAACGAACCGCGCCCGCCCAGCCGATGGAGCCGCTGTTTGCTCTTCGGCTGCCCCTGTGGAAGCGTTGCCTGGATGTCGCCGGGGCCGCCGTCGGGCTCACGCTCCTGCTTCCGCTGTTCGCGGTCGTTGCAGTGGCCGTCAAGGTTTCCTCACCGGGGCCGACCTTTTTCCGCCAGCGTCGCAGTGGCTGCGGAGGCAGACCGTTCGTCATGTACAAGTTCCGGTCCATGGTGGCCGATGCCGAGGCCAGAAAACACGACGTGATGGCGCTGAACGAACAGGACGGTCCCGCCTTCAAGATCCAGGCCGATCCCCGCGTCACCCCGATTGGCCGAATCCTGCGCGGGACCAGCATCGACGAGTTGCCGCAGCTCTGGAACGTACTCAAAGGAGATATGTCGCTTGTTGGCCCGCGTCCGCTCCCCTGCGACGAGACTGCCGGCTGCGATGTCTGGCATCGTCGGCGCCTCGACGTCCGTCCCGGATTGACGTGCATCTGGCAGGTCGAGGGTCGCAGCCAGGTATCGTTCGAAGAGTGGATGCGCATGGACATGCGATACATCCGATCACGGTCGCTGAAATGCGATCTGAAGCTCTTGCTGGGCACGATCCCGTCTATCGTGTTCGGCGTGCGTTCGACGACCGCCTCCGACGGATAACGTCTGGTCGTCTTTGAAGTCCAGAAAGCGGGCACAGCATGGAAATCTGCGTAGTCTCCGGGGCCGAACTCTCCGCCGACCAATTGGCGCATTGGTCGCGGCTGCAGCGAGCCGATCCCGCGCTACGCAGTCCCTTCTTCCGTCCCGAGTACACCCAGGCCGTTGCCGGCGTGCGCGATGGCGTCGAGGTCGCCGTCCTCGTTGAGGCAGGCGAAACGCTCGGCTTCTTCCCCTTCCAACGCGACCACCGCGATTCCGCCGGCCCGGTCGGCGCCATGCTCTGCGATTTCCAAGGTGTCGTGGCCCGGCCCGGCGTCCAAATCGATGCCAGACACCTGCTGGAAGCCTGCCGGCTCAAGGCGTGGCACTTCAATAACCTGGTCGCTTCCCAGCCGACATTCCAGGCCTATCACGGCGTCGTCGCCGACTCGCTCTACATCGACCTCTCCCAAGGCTTCGATGCCTACGACGCCCAGCAGCGTCAAAAAGGATCGCAAACGATCCGCAAGACCATGCAGAAGGCACGTAAGGCGGCCCGCGAATTGGGCGGGCCCGTTCGATTCGAGCCCTACACCACCGACCGACAAGTCCTTGCCCGCCTCATCGACTGGAAGACGCACCAGTACCGCCAGTTGAAAGACGTGAATTATCTGGCCCCTCAGTGGACGACGGCGCTGCTCGAAAACCTGATCGACCTCGAAACCGAAGCGTTCCAAGGCATGCTCTCGGCACTGTATGTAGGCGACCGCCTCGCGGCCGTTCACTTGGGCCTACGCGCACACGATGTCCTCCACGCGTGGTTTCCCACGTACGACCCCGCCCTTTCCGACTACTCGCCCGGGCTGATCTATTGGGTCGAGTTCCTCAAGGCGTGCCCGGCGATCGGCATTCGGCGAATCGACTTGGGCAAGGGCGACCAGAGATTCAAGACGAGCCTGATGTCGGCCGCACACCGCGTCGCCGAAGGCTCCGTCGACCTGCGTTGCCTCCGCGGATCGTTCAAGCGGCGCTGGCTGCATACACGTGATTGGATCCGTGCGACCCCGCTACGCGCGCCGGCTCGAGTCCCGGCACGCATGCTGCGGCGTTTTCAGGCGTGGTTGGCGACTCGTTGAACCGACAGGATACTTCCGTTTCCAGTTTGACCTTGCAACACAATGATCGCTCCCGGCCAGATGAACCGTCCCGCCCTAGAGAAGTCGCCCCTTGCGCGGCTTGTCAACGATTGGGGCATGCGCGTGGCCGGCCGGGCTGGCGTCGGTCTCGATTGGTTTCTCGGTAGCCGTGCCGGCAATGCCCTGGGCATCGTGACCTACCACCGTGTTGCACCCATCACCCGTAGCGTACCACGCCCGTCCCACAACGTCACACCGCGCCGCTTCCGCCAGCAGCTCAGTGGCCTGCTCAACCGCGGATTCACCGTCTGGCCGCTCAGCAGGATCCTCAAATATCGATCGCA
The DNA here is from genome assembly GCA_963674835.2 of Thermoguttaceae bacterium. Lineage (GTDB taxonomy): Bacteria > Planctomycetota > Planctomycetia > Pirellulales > Thermoguttaceae. The sequence goes on along the minus strand of CAXXKC010000003.1, from coordinate 1,693,803 downwards.
GGGCACAGCGATTCCGCCGCGGACCCTGGTCGTCACCTTCGACGACGGTTTCCAGACGGTCTACACCCATGCCTGGCCAGTCTTAAGGGAACTACACATACCCGCCACGTTGTTCCTCACCACCGCCTACTTGGATTGCCGGCACCCCTTCTGGTTCGATCTCTGGGGTAGGTCCTACGCAGATCGCGTGCCACCGGAAGCGTATCGCCCCCTCAGTTCCGCGCAGTGCCAAGAGATGGCCCAACACGGCCTCATCGAGTTCGGGGCGCACACCCATACCCACGCCGACTTTCGCCACCGCGCCGACGATTTCCAACGCGATCTGCAAACTTCCGTCGATATCGTGCGAACCCGCTTCGGGCCCGACGGCATCACATTTGCCTTCCCCTTCGGTAGTGTCCACCAGGGGTACGCAAGCGATGCCCTCAAGGCGGCCGCTAAAGAGACTGGCGTTGTCTGCGGGCTGACCACCCAAGGTGTGCTTGTCGATATCCGCAGCGATCCATTCAGTTGGGGCCGCTTCAATGCCTTTCCTTGGGACACCGCGGCTACGCTCGCCGCCAAGCTCCACGGTTGGTACAGTTGGGCCCCGCGATTACGCCAACAGATAGCTCGTTCCCTTCGGAGGAGCCCCTCTCGCGCGGCCGCTCCGTCACCAGAAATGATTCCCGACTCCGGCAAACAGTGGATGGGAGGTGGTTCATCGTGACAGTCACAGGTGACGAATCGCGGCGTGCCCGATTGCTGCTATCTGCATTCCTGTGCCGGCCTGGCGCCGGCTCGGAGTCGGGTAGCGGATGGAATCGGGCGTTGCAAGCCGCCGAGGAGTTCGATACCTGGGTGCTCTGCGATGAGCATCTCAACGGCAACCTGATCCGCAACTACCTTCAACGCCACGGACCGATCGCCGGACTCGAATTCATCTTTGTTCCCTGCAGCCGTTGGGAACGCTTCCTGCGGCGCCTGCCAGCCGTCTGCTACGTGGCGTACAACCTCTGGCATCGTCACGCATTTCACGCAGCCCGACGGCTGCACGAGCGGCTTCACTTCGATCTGACGCACAAGCTCACCCTCAACACCTTCCGCGAGCCGGGCTATCTCTGGTGCATGGATCTTCCGTTTGTCTGGGGACCGTTCGGCGGTACGCAAATCTTTCCCTGGCGATGCCTCACCGAGGCCGGTTTCACCGGGTCCGTTTCCGAAGGATTTCGCAATCTGGTTAACATCTTCCAGTTGTGCTTCAACAAGCGAGTCCGACGTGCCGGCCAGAAGGCGGCCGTGCTACTGGCAGCCAGTTCGACCAATCAGAAGGACTTCGACCGCTGGTGTAAATGCTCATCGAGTCGGATGCTGGATGTCGGTGTCTCCCGATCAGCCCCCGCACCGCGCAACTACCGCCAGCGACAAGGCCCGTTGCGGATCCTGTGGTCCGGCGACTTTCGGCCTGGCAAGGCCCTCTCGTTGTTGATCAAAGCCCTGGCCCAATTGCCCGACGACGTTCCGTACGAGCTGCGCATCTTGGGGCGAGGGCCGCTCGAAAACCGATGGCGCCGCCTGGCTCGGCGGCAGGGCGTCCAGCCGCACGCAACCTGGATGGGCTTTCTCCCTCATGAAGAGGCGATGCGTCAATACGACTGGGCCGACCTCTTCGTCTTCACAAGCCTGCGCGATACCTCCGGCACTGTGATCGTCGAGGCGCTCGCCGCCGGCGTCCCCGTTGTGTGCCTCGACCACCAGGGTGCTCACGACATAGTAAACAAACAGTGCGGCGTAACCGTACCCGTCACAACGCCGCGCCAAATCGTTCGCCAGCTAAGCCAGGTGATCGCATCCTTGGCACACGACAGGGACCGGCTGTCACAGCTCAGTCAAGGCGCCCTCGATCGCGTTCAGCGCTATCTCTGGTCTCGCCAAGGGGCGGCGATGGCTGCCATCTATCACCGTGTCTTGAACGACGTCGACCGCACACACGAAGACCGAGCCCGTGCCCTCGCCGCACCCTTCAGCACGCAGACCATCTCCGCCGCAGTAACGGCCGTAACGGGCATGATCACATGGACCTGAAAGACTTAGCAAAACGAACCGGAGGTCTCAGCGCTGTTGCCTTGAGCCGGCTTCTCGGCAGTCGTGCCGGGGAGAACATTGGCATTCTAGTCTACCATCGCATAGCGCCCCCAACGCCCGGTGTGCCGACGCCGACGCTCAACGTCTGCCCCGACCATTTTCGCCGCCAGATCGTGGAACTCCTCGATCGCGGGTTCACCGTGTGGCCGCTGAGCAAGGTGCTGCAATACCGCGCCGCGAAGCAGGCCGTCCCGCGTCGCACCGTCGTCGTGACCTTCGATGATGGCTTCGAGACGGTCTACCTCCACGCATGGCCGGTCCTGCAAGACACCCAGGTTCCCGCCACGGTCTTCTTGACCACGGCTTTCCTCGACGCCGAATCACCTTTCCCCTTCGACCCGTGGGGACTGACGCATCGAAAAACGGTGCACCCTGAAACCTACCGCCCTCTGCGCATCGCCCAGTGCCGAGAGATGGCCGCCGGAGGTCTAATCGAGCTAGGGGCCCACACGCACACCCATCAGGATTTCCGCCAAATGCCCGAGGCGTTCCGTCGCGACCTCCAAACGTCGGTCGACGTCCTCCGGTCGCGTTTCGGCCAGCAAACGGTCACGTTCGCGTTCCCTTTTGGCCGAGCACGCCAGGGTTTCGTCAATCCTGCATTGGTCGCCGCAGCCAAGCAAACCCCAGTGGCTTGCGGTTTGACCACGGAATGCGTCCTGGTCGATCCCGAGAGCGATCCCTTCGAGTGGGGGCGGTTCAACGTGTACGACTGGGACACCGGCGCGACGCTCGCCGGAAAGCTGGAGGGATGGTACGGCTGGCTACCCAAACTCCAGGATTGCCTCTCCAAGCCCTTCCACAAGAATCCCGTCGACGGCGATACTTCGGACGGCACACGATGCGATGCCGCATTTCCAGAGGGGCGACGATTGCGTACTGCCAGTTCCGGCCCCGAGGGCTTTCGCTGATGGAAATTGCTGCGATCGAAACGTGCGATCGGCGCACGGACGCCGAACCAGTAGCCTTGCCAGCGCCGCGCCGGCGCATGCGGCTCCATTCGGGCGCGCTGATCGGTACGATGGCGCTGGTCGATCAGGCGGTCTTCAGCGGGACCAGCTTCCTGACGACCATCATCGTCGGTCGTGCAAGCACCCGGCACGAACTGGGCACCTACTCCTTGGGATTCACCATCATCCTTGGCATTCTCTGCGTGCAGGAATCCCTGATCTCTCTCCCCTACATCATCTATGGAAATCGCCTGCAAGGCACGCGTCGCGCCGAGTATGCCGGCAGCGTCCTCATCCACTACGGACTCCTATCGGCGCTGGCGATCGTGGGCCTTGCGATCACGGCCCTCGCCCTGTCGCTGGGAGTCGGGCCGCCGGATCTTCCCGCCGTGATTGCAGCCATCGCCTGTGTGATCCCTTGGATCCTCCTGCGCCAATTCGGCCGCCGATTCGCCTTCGCCCATCTCCACATCGTGCGAGCCTTGGCGATCGATGTCGCCGTGGCCGCCCTTCAAATCGGCGGTCTATGTTACTTGGCCGCTACCGGCCGCCTAACCGCTGTAGCCGCGTACGTCGTCATGGGTACCGCGTGTGCCGTGGCTGCCGTGGGCTGGCTCGTCTCGGCGCGCGCCAGTTTCGTCGTGCGCAAGACCCAAGTCTCCGATGCCTTGCGGCGGAACTGGTCTTTCGGCCGGTGGGTCTTCGCCAGCGAAATTGCTTCCATTTCACATGTCTACTCGCTTCATTGGCTGTTGGCGCTCGTGCTGAGCACCGCCGCTACCGGCATATTTACCGCCTGCGAGACGGTCGCCGCCTTCTCGAATCCGCTCGTCTTGGGTATCGGCAACGTCCTTGCCCCTTGGTCGGCGCGCGCATTCGCCGAAGGTGGACCGGCGGCCGTGCGCAGGGTCATTCGACGAGCTACGCTCGTCCTGGCGGCGATGATGATCGTCTTCTTCTCCGTCCTGGCACTATGGGGAGGCCAAATTGTCGCCCTGCTGTTCGGTTCCGAGTTCGCGGGCAACGGCCACGTCGTCGCCGTGCTGGGGCTCAGCAGTCTGGTCGCCGCCTTGGGCATTCCGGCCGGCGACGGGCTGCGGGCAATGGAGCGCCCCGACGTCAACTTCGTTGCCAGCCTGATGGGTTTCTTCGTCGCTCTGGTCGGAGCCGCGGTTCTGATTGTCCCGTGCAAAGTGCCCGGCGTGGCATACGGCCTGTTGGCTGGCACGGCCGTGGCGTCGACCGCGCGCTGCATCATGGCATTCCGCATTGCCGCACCGCAGCCGGAGCCCCACCAAACCGACGACTGGCAATCCTGGAGCGGCGTCTCCCTCGATGCCTCCTGCAATCCTGTCACCGTCTGCGAACAGTTGCAGACCCAGTTTCCACCGGCTCAGCCGCCGATCGATCGTCCCCGTACCTGGGCCGCTGGCGATGCCGCTCGTGAGGAGATGCATTCATGACAGCCTCCAGCATACAGCGGCACACAACCTGGGCCGATGCCCTCGTGGCAATCCTCGTCTTGGGCTACTTGTCCATGACGCGCTCGTTCGCCCACGTCGGATACGCGCCCATCTATGTCGGCGAGGCCTCGCTCGTAGCGTTCCTCCTCGCCCGCCAGGGAATCACCGTTTGGCCCTGGCTCGACGCCATGTTCCGACCACGCTTCTTCTCCGGCGTTGCCTGGTACATCTTTCTCTCCATCGGCTATGGCCTCATCCAATGCATTCGCGGACTCGCCTACGGATACGGGGTCACCGGCGCACTACAGACCTTCGTCTTCCACCTCTACCCACTCTTCCTCTTCGTCGGAATCGGCGTCGGCGTCCGGCACCCCGACTTGCTGCGACGGCTGATCCGCGTGTTGGCTTGGTGGGTTGGTCTCTACGGCACCGCCTATGTGCTCGTGCTGGGGCAGTATGCTACCGAGGAAGATATCCTTACGTCGACCGTTTCCTGGTTCGGCCAGCCACATGGTGCCGGCGTCTGTCTGCTGGGTCTGATCGCCTTTGAAAAAGACCTGCGCCGATTGTGGCTGCCCATGCTGCTCGACCTCTTCGTTCTCTTGGGAATGCAGATGCGCGCCGCATGGGTTTCCCTCGGTGCAGCGCTGGTCGTCTGGGCGTGCCTTACCGGACGCTTGCGGAAGTTGCTCATCCTCAGCGCTTGCGTCGCTGGCCTGCTGGGCATAGCCGCCGTGCTCGACCTTCACTATCCCGCGCCAGCTGCCCGCGGCGGACAAATCTCGGCACGCCATATCCTGGGACGAGCGATTGCTGTGGTCGATGAACGGACCGCCGAATCCGTCACCGGGAATGTTGCCGACGCGAGAACCTACCACGGCAACGTTTCCTGGCGAACCGACTGGTGGGGAGCCATCTGGAAGATGGTCCACAAATCGCCTCTCCAAGCCCTCATGGGGCCCGGTCTCGGTTTCCCCATCTGGGAACTCCATCCTTCCGACACCCTCCGCGACCCCGTGCGAACACCACACAATAGCTATTTCTTCGCCCTCGGTTACACCGGCTGGATCGGGCTGGCCCTCTTCTGTGCCCTACAAGCTGCCCTGGCCGGAATGTTGTGGAACGTCTATCGGCGGACCGGTCAGGCGTTTGGAATCTGCCTCTGGGCGATGGCCGTTACATGGGCTTGTTTCGACGGCTTCTTCGAAACCCCCTATAGCGCAATTCCGTTCTACCTGTTGGCCGGATTGGCCACCGCGGCCGCGTTGACCGGCCCCCGCCGCACCGGGCTTCGTCTTGCCTCGCTGTCCGCCGCGTTTGAACCACCAGGATCGCCCCGATGAAAGTCCTCCTTTGCCACAACCATTACCAGCAGCGGGGCGGCGAGGACCAGTGTTTCGACGCGGAGAGCCACCTCCTGCAAGCGCACGGCCACGAGGTCCTACGCTTTACGGTGCACAACGACGCCATCGCCGACATGAACCGCTGGTCGCTGACCCGCAAGACGATCTGGAATCGCGCCACCTACAGCGATCTGCGCGCGCTGATCCGGCAGCGTCGCCCCGACGTCTTCCACTGTACGAACATCTTCCCTCTGATCTCGCCCTCCGCCTACTACGCTGCCCGCGACGAAGGCGTTCCCGTCGTCCAGTCGGTCCACAACTACCGCCTCTTCTGCTGCAATGCGCTCCTCATGCGCGACGGCCGCGTCTGCGAAGACTGCCTCGCCAAACGGGTCGCTTGGCCGGGTATCCTCCACGGTTGCTATCACCACGGCCGCGCTGCCAGCGCCGCCGTCGTCGCCATGCAAACGGTTCATCGCGCGATGCACACCTGGACTCGCCTCGTCGACCGCTACGTGGCCCTCTCCCACTTCTCCCGTAACAAGCTCATCGACGGCGGCCTCCCCCGCGAAAAGATCGTCGTCAAACCAAACTTCGTCCACCCCGATCCTGGTCCCGGTCAGGGCAACGGCCAATACGCCATCTTCGTCGGACGACTGGCGCCGGAAAAGGGAATCGACACGCTCCTCCAGGCATGGCACCTGTTGCAGCAGCCCATTCCGCTGAAGATCGTCGGCGCCGGGCCGCTTCAGCAGCAGGTCGCCGAAGCCTCGCGCCGCAACTCATCGATCCACTGGATGGGCCAGCTACCGGTCGACCAGGTCCTTGCCCTCATCGGCGATGCTGCCTGCTTGGTGATGCCCTCGATCTGCTACGAGCACTTCCCCAGGACGATCGCCGAAGCCTTCGCCAAGGGCACGCCCGTAATTGCCTCGCGGCTCGGAGCCATGACCGAACTCATCGACGACGGCCGCACCGGTCTGCTCGTCAAGCCCGCCGATGCCGCCGATCTGGCCTCCAAACTCACCCACTTCTTCGCCGGCTCTTCTACATTCCCCGCGATGCGCAAGGCCGCACGCCGCCAGTATGAACGAAACTACACGGCCGACGTCAATCTCCGAATGCTTCTAGCCATCTACGGCCAGGCGCGTGGCGACCGCGCCGAACCGGCTACCACCGCCGCGTCGCCCAGGTCCCCGATCGCCAAGGAAACCGGTGCCAGCCTCGAACCTTCGAAGCCGTCCGAAGAATGCGTCGTATCAACGGCGGACCGCCCCTCGATTCCCGCGTACGGAGTGAGCCGGTCGACAAGCCCCATCTTAGCTGAGGAGACGAACCGATGAGCGTTGCAGTAATCTCGGGTTCGGCCGGCCTGATCGGATCGGAAGCCAGCCGCTATTTCGCAGCCCAGGGCATGGACGTCGTGGGAATCGACAACGACATGCGCCGCCGATTCTTCGGCGACGAAGCCTCCACCCGCTGGCAACGCGCTCGGCTGGAGCAAGACCTCGGGCCACGCTACCGGCATGTCGAGGCCGATATTCGCGACGACACCGCGATCGACGCCCTCTTCCGCAACCACGGCTCCGACATCGCCCTCGTGATTCACACGGCGGCGCAACCCTCGCACGATTGGGCCGCCCGCGACCCCAAGGCCGACTTCTCCGTCAACGCCCAAGGCACCCTGAACATGCTCGAAGCGACCCGCCGCTTCGCACCCGACGCGGTATTCATCTTCACTTCCACCAACAAGGTCTACGGCGATACGCCCAATCGATTGCCGCTGGTCGAGCTGGAAACGCGCTGGGAAATCCACCCCGAGCATCCGTATCGAAACGGCATCTCCGAAGACATGCCGATCGACCGTTGCCTCCACAGCCTCTTCGGTGCCTCGAAGGTCGCCGCCGACGTTCTCGTCCAGGAATATGGCCGGTACTTCGGCATGGCCACGGCCTGTTTCCGCGGCGGATGCCTCACCGGCCCCAACCACTCCGGCACCCAACTCCACGGCTTTCTTGCATACCTCGTCAAGTGCGCTGTCTCCGGTGCTCCCTACACGGTCTTCGGATACAGTGGCAAACAGGTCCGCGACAACATCCACAGCGCCGACCTGATCCGCGCCTTCGACCACTTCTTCCAGACGCCGCGATGCGGCGAGGTCTACAACATCGGCGGCAGTCGCCATAGCAACTGCTCAATTCTCGAAGCCATCCTTATCTGCGAAGAACTCACCGGCCGCCCGCTCGAGTGGACGTACACCGAAACCAACCGAACCGGTGATCACATCTGGTGGGTCAGCGACGTCGCCAAGTTTCAGTCGCACTATCCCAACTGGCACTTCACCTACGACGTCCCCAGAATCTGCCGCGAAATCTGTGAGGCCGTCGCCGATCGTTCCCTGGAGCCAAGCATGCCATGATCGATTTTGGCAAACGCAACGTGCTCGGAATCGGCATCGACGCCGTAGACTACGACGCCGCCGTCGAGCGAATCGTCCACGCGGCCAGAGAGCACCGGCCCATGGCTGTCTCCGCGCTGGCCGTGCACGGCCTGATGACAGGCGTGCTCGATCCCACGCACAAGTACCGGCTCAACCAATTCGAACTCCTTGTCCCCGATGGGCAGCCGGTCCGCTGGGCACTCAACTGGCTTCACGGCGCGCACTTGGCCGACCGCGTCTACGGGCCGACGCTCATGCTGAACCTATGCCGTCGCGCAGCCGAAGAACAATTGCCCATCTACCTGTTCGGCGGCACCTCGGAGCTGCTCGGCGAGCTTTCCACCAACCTGCTCGAGCGATTCCCGTCACTGCAGATCGCCGGCACGCAGTGCTCGAAGTTCCGGCGGCTCTCCCCCGGCGAACGCGACGAAACCGTGGCCGCCATCCGCGCCAGCGGTGCCGCCATCACGTTCGTCGGTCTGGGATGTCCGCGGCAGGAAGTCTGGGCCTACGAATTCCGCCAGTCGCTGTCAATGCCGCTCATTGCCGTCGGCGCCGCATTCAACTTCCACGCCCAACAACTGGCCCAGGCGCCCCGCTTCCTCCAGGACCGCGGCCTGGAATGGCTCTTCCGATTGCTGTGCGAACCCCGCCGCTTGTGGCGGCGCTACCTGCTCTTGAATCCCTTGTACGCAGGCCTCCTCCTTCTCCAACTCAGCCGGCTCCGTCGCTTCGACCTAGGCGATGCACTCCGGCCCGAAGAAGAAATGTGCTACGGCTAGCGCGCCACCAGTTTCTGGCGTTCGCCTACCATCGCCCTAAACGCGATCCGCGTGTCTGCGATGGGTGAAACTCGCCTTAGATCGTGCTCAGCTTCGCGAAGTTCACCCCGATCGACACTGGCAACACCCCGTAGATCCCGCGGGTGAATACCTGCTCGATCAGCTCGTCCGCCGTCTCGATGGCCGTCTTCGGTACGATGATCGTGTCCGAATCACGTATCCAGATCTCGTCGGGCGGGCATGGTTGCTTGCCATAGAGCGCCCCGCACAGATTGAGCCGAGTCGCCATCAAACACCAGTTGTCGTCCCGTCGCAACACGACGACCTGTTTGATGTTCCCCGAGAAACTCCAGCTTCCCGCCATAGCGATGGCCTGTAGCACGGTCGTCGGCGCTTCCATGGTGAACCGGCCGGGATTGCGTACTTCGCCGAGGATGAAGAAGTAACGCGGCGCGCGTCGCACGAGAATCGGAGTCACCTCGATCCCCTCGGCCACGTACGCATAACGCTCTTCGATCTCCCGCTTCACCTCGGCAAGCGTTAGCCCCTGCACGGGAACCGAGCCGACCACGGGAAGCTGAACCGTCCCCTCCGGCGTTACCCGGGCCAAACTACCCTGGCCGCCGATCGTCCCGTAGCGCCGGTCAACCGAATAACGTAGTTCCTGGAGATAACTGTTCAACTCAATCGGCGTCACCGTGATCGACGGATTGGCGATGTGCGGCGCGTACCGCTTGTCAAGCTCCTCTCGAAACTCCTGGATGGTCAACCCCGCGGCCGGAACCTGCCCAAGCAAACGCAGCGTTACCGTTCCATCCGGCTGGATCAGTACTTCCCGGTCCACAACGTCGGGCGCTACCAGCGACTCCACTTTGACCCGATCGCGCACGTTCAACCGATATGGGCGAGCCGACGGCCGAACGGAGAAGATGTACACGAAGTCCAACTCGTCATCGACGCGCAGCCGATACTCTGGCACATGGGCGAGCCGCGCGGGACCGATGTATTCCCCCTGGGCGAAAGCCTCCCACGGAATCGGCCGCTCTCCTCGCCACGCGAACGGTCGCAAATGCGCGCCATCCGCGCACCTCACGCCACACCGATATCCATAGACCAGCGGTGACGGTGCAGGCACAGGGAACGGCACGTATCGCTCCACCGCGTTCTCGTCAACCGACGGTTCTGCCTGCGGCGGCAGATTCGCCGGGGCACCCGGCTCCGCCTGCGCCACCACATTCGGCCGCACGACGGAACTCGCCGGTTGAGGCGGTTCGGGCCGTGGAATAGCGATTGGCCGCTCGACCGGTTTCGACTCCGCCGCAACGTCTCCCTCCCCTGCAGGCTCAGTCTCTGCAACCGGCATCTGCGGTACGAGAGAACTGGCCTTCGCAACGAAGTCAATCTCAACCGCAGGCCTTGCCTCCGTCATCACCTCCGCCTCTGAAGGCGGCGTCGGCTCCAACGTTGCCTTCGCCATCGATCCCGAAACAGGTGCCTCGCCGGGTTCCGGCAACAATGCCCGTGGGGCGATCGGGGCCATCGACATCATCGGTGCCGGAACGACTGCCGATGCCGCAACGGGCTCGGGGACTGTCGCAGCCGCTTGGGCCGGAATCGCCTCAACCGGTGGCTGATCCGTCTGAGCTATGCCGGCCGGCTCATCGACCACCGTGAGCTTGACGACGGGCAGAACCTCCGACGGGCTGGCAATGACCACCGTGCTGCATTCTGTCGGCTCACTCGCCGTGGTCGGTGAGTGCCCTGGCTGTATCGCTAGAACCGCCGAAAACACCAGCAGCTTCGGCCACTGCCTCACCAGGCCAAACACTGAACCCTTCTTCCGATTCCTCTCTGCATCGATCATTCTGCACACCAAGATTCTTGCCGTCTCGCGAGGTGCCCGCCCTCAAGAGCTAGCGGACCGTCGGGTCGCTCGCGGCAGTATTGGGTCTATTGGCGAAACTGGTCGTCTTGCTGTCGTTTCCCAGCTTCGACTTGAGCCAGGACGACAGGTGACTCAATGGATCCTTCGACGATTGCATGGGAACCGACGCTGCCGGCGCCGCCGCAGGTCGCTCCGGACTGCCGGCCAGGGTGCCAAGCGGGTCGGGACCGCTGTCGCGGACGAATACGGCCGGATCGACCCATCGCACCATCGGTACCTTTCCGGTGCCGCTGGCCTCGTGAGCCGATACCTGTTGATTGCCCGTCATCGCAACGTACTGCTGATAGGCCCGTTGGGCCTCTTTCTGCTGGCCGAGGTTTCGCTCAGCCAGATGCAGGTTGAACCACGCCTCCACGGTCGGAACTACCGACAGGCTGTGAAGGAGCAACTGCCTCGATTCACCCCACTGCCCACACCGTGCCAGGTGGACGGCCAACTCGTTCGCTGCCAAATAGTTGCCGGGATCCACCTGAAGCGCCGCGCGCTGCAACGCGATCGCCCGCGGTACCCCCAGCGAGTTCCCGTTGGGACTGGTGGGCTTCGTGGCGATCTCCAATCGTCCCCAACCGTACAACGCCATCGACGCGGCTTCTTCTCTCTGGCCCGCCACCGTGAGTTGCTCGGTAGCGAACTCGTAGTAGCTCTGCAGCGCGTCGATCCGTGTCAAGCTGCCGATGTCAACATCCTTGAGAACCGGCGTCTTGTGTGTTGCAACGATCAACGCCAGGTTCAACTGCAAGTCCGCCCGCAACCCCTGCGGCGCAAAATCATCCGCTTCCGTGATCGCCTTCAAGCCTGCCGCCAGGGCATTTCTGTGAACCGGCGTTGGCTGACCCGCGTCCAGTGAAAACGCTACCGCACTCAATGCCTCAACCAATTCAGCCCGCGCCGAGCAAACAGCACCCCGCCCCGCCAGATCGATCGCGTACCGCACGTGGTCTCGGGCCGCGCTGTTGACCGGCCGTACTACCGACATGCTGCCTTCCCGCCGCAACTGCTGATCGGCATCAGCGCCTGCACGAGCGACCGTGGCTGCGTCCCGATTCTTCTGCGGGGCCACTTCGCCAGCGGGGGCCAAAGGCGAATAGAAAAGAACGAATGCCAGCGCGACCGGAACAACCCGGTCAACTGGCCATGCCGCGACGATCCTCATCTGCCACCTCAACCGTAGGGTTCCTTCCCAAGTCCGGCATTTCCTCCGTCACTCCACTTGATCGACTTGCTCGATGTACCTCGTGAGAAGAATGCATAGGAACGGTTCAGCCGGCAATATCTCCCACCCGTACTTCCGCTACAACGTTCAAAGTCACCAGCAGCCCGCAAAGTCGATAGAGTTTGCCCGAAGGGGTCCTCGATTTCCCTACATCCCCAAGTAAGCGGGTACCCTAACCACCAAAGCCCACACGCCACCCGACACACGCACGTACCACACCAGGCCTCGATTTTCTGGCCGAACATCGGCACAATGGTCTAGACAATCTCAATGACGTCCTGCCGATCGCCAGTGTCCCATGCAGCATACAGGACGATTCTGGCCGACGCATAGCAGCAGGGAACAACCGGTGATCGCCCGGCTCAAGCCGCCGCCGGAAACTACAGAAAGGGGTCGCCAAGTGGGCAACTTCGCCGATCAACTCGCCCAGAGCGTCGAACGCTGCGGGAATCCTGTATTGGTGGGCCTCGATCCTCGAGTGGAAATGCTCCCCGAGCCGCTGCTGCATTCTATCGGCAATAGTGAGCCATCCGCGGTGGCCGCACGCTTCAAGACATTCTGCTGCGGAGTTATCGACGTGGTTGCCCCTCTGGTCGCCTGTGTCAAGCCGCAGGCGGCGTTCTTCGAGCAGTATGGCCCACCCGGCATGGCCGCCTTGGGAGACGTGATCCGCTACGCCTCCGACCGTGGACTCTTAGTCATTCTCGATGGCAAGCGAAACGACATCGGCTCGACCGCCACGGCCTATGCCGAGGGCTTCCTGGGCCGCGGCCAGAACAGTGCTTGGGGGGCCGATGCACTGACGGTGAGCCCCTACTTGGGTGGCGACAGCCTTGAGCCCTTCGTCGAGGTCGCCCGCCAAAGAGACTGCGGTGTCTTCGTATTGGTCAAGACCTCGAATCCCGGCGGCGGTATGTTCCAGGACCTACTGTCACAGGGCCGTCCGCTCTACCGGCATGTCGCCGACTACGTCGAGCAACTCGCACTGGGCACACTCGGCCAATGCGGCTACGGGGCGGTGGGCGCGGTCGTCGGGGCCACATATCCCGAGCAACTCGCCGAGCTGCGGGCCGAGATGCCCCACACGTGGTTCCTGGTTCCCGGATACGGCAGCCAGGGTGCCACGGCCCGCAATGTGGCCGCCGCCATGGACGAGCAAGGTACCGGCGCCATCATCAACAACTCGCGCGGCATCCTGTTCGCATTTGCTCGCGGCCCATACGCCCAACGCTTCGGCCACGCCAAGTGGCAAGACGCCGTTGCCGCCGCCACACGCGACATGATCGACCAGTTGCGCGCCGAAACACCCGCTTCCCGCCTCCCGGGCCGGTAGCTTTTTCGGCATTCCCCACAGTTCGCACGGTCCGGCTAATTCTCTTCCGGCGCCCGCAGCCAACGGCGAATCGTTGGCTCGTAGAGGCACACTTCCTCCGTGCGGAAGAAGATGCCGATTTCCCGCTGGGCCGACTCGGGCCCGTCGGAGGCGTGCACGAGGTTCATTTGCCGGCTGGAGCTGAAATCGCCCCGGATCGTGCCGGCCACCGCTTTCAAACCACTGGTCGCGCCGACCATCTCTCGCACCACGCGAATCGCCTCCGGGCCGGCGACGATCATTGCCACCATCGGCCCGCCCGTGACGAACGCCTCCAATTCCGGGTACCAGTCCTTGTTGACATGTTCGGCGTAATGGCGACGCGCCAACTCCGGCGTCATCCGCATCAGCTTCATCGCCACGATATTCAGCCCCTTGTCCTCAAAGCGGGCCAACACCCGGCCTACCAAACGCCGCTGGACGCAATCCGGCTTCAGAAGCACAAGCGTCTGCTCCATTGCTCAGTCTCCAAACCTGCGTCAAAAGGAACTTCCCCGGCAACTGCGCCCCGCACCGCGTTCCCCTCACTCAGCGTCGCATGAGTAGTGAACTCAGGGCGACCAGCGGGAGCCCGGCATTCGTGGGAGAACCGATGGCGCTGCTGTGTCACTACTTACGCGAACATCAATGAAGTATGCGAAGGGCCGAATTGTACGGCATCGCCACGCATCACTCAAGCCGCTCGTGGTATCTCACCAGGGGGGCTCCCTCAGAAACGCCCACACGTGTTGAAAAACGCATAATCGGTTTCATTGCGTGCAACAATGCCGAACGTGACGATAAAACCGATAGCGACCAAAGCTGCTCCTGACCCAGGAACAGGGAATACTAGCTCCATGAAACGAAAGACAGATAGGATAGGCAGACTTTGCCGCCAGCTCACAGGCAACCCCGCCCCTGCGCTGCAGGTCGTCACCCTCTTGATACTCCTTGCACTGGTCCCAGCCACTGCCGCCCAGGACCTCGATTTCACCTTTGCGCCGTCGATGCAATCGGACGAGTTTACCATACCGGCCGACGGGCTTGTCACTGCCCCAACCTCGCTCTCCTCGCCGGCCGACGACGATTCCCGCTTCACTCTGCCGCCCGAGCCATCCACGGCTGCCCCGCCCCAAACCCAGGACTCCGGGTTGCAGTCAGCCGCTTCCCTGGCCGCGACGCCCCAACCGCGCACATGGCAGGTGCTCCCCGCCGGTCTCATCTATCGTTCGTACCTCGCCGGCGAGAAAGAGGCGCGGATGGCCTCGACCTGGGTCTACGAGCGCGACTGGGGCTGGATGTGGGATATCACCTTGGGCGGCCGGGCCGGACTGATCCGCTACGGCACCACGAATGCCAATGTCCCCGAGGGCTTCCAAATCGACCTCGAGGCGGCGGCCCAGCCGCGGCTCGATATCGAGCACATGGAGGACCTCATCGCCACCGACTACCGCTTCGGTGTACCCATCACCTTCGGCAACCGCCGCTTCCAGGTCAAACTCGCCGCCTACCACCTCAGCTCGCACATGGGCGACGAGCTCATGGTGCTGCGCCACTCGTTCCATCGGCTCAACTACAGCCGAAACGCGCTCGTATGGGGAAACTCATACTTCTGGACCGACGTCCTCCGATTCTACGCCGAGGCCGCCTGGGCCTTCTACGGCGACGGTGGTTCCGAACCCTGGGAATTCCAGTTCGGAATCGAATACGCCCCAAGAGAGCCGACCGGCCTGCGCCCTGTACCGTTCGTCGCTATCAATTCGCATCTTCGCCAGGAAGTCGACTACGGCGGAAACCTCGTCGTGCAAAGCGGCTGGGCTTGGCGCGGAGGCAACGGCCAGATGTTCCGCGTCGGCATGCAATACTACACAGGCAAAAGCGATCAGTACGAGTTCTACAACGAGTTCGAAGACAAACTCGGATTGGGCCTCTGGTACGACTTCTGATAGCCGTCCGCTCCACGAGAGTTCGGATTTGCGCGTTGTACCGCGGGTTGTGCTTTCGCCGCTTATGCAGCCCGTGAGGGAAGAACCGGCCGTCACACGCCCGCTCGGGCCCTCGCAAACCGTCCAGTTTCCCCGCACGACATGGTCGGCATCCTGTCGTAGGGAGCGTGGCTGGCATACCTGATGTGCCGGTTCTTGCGAATGACACCGCTGTGTGGCGGTCGCCAAATTGCTTTGCCACGCCACGTTTTCCGGGCCGATACCGGACATATCCTCGGCCTTCTGCTGGACGCGCGGGATACAGCCGACCAACGATCGTGGCCCTCCCAACGCTCCCTTGCCGTCGCGCCGATGCCTTACTCCCACGGCAACCACGCCGTGGCAGGCGGTTTGCACGAGCCACGAGGAATTCCCCCCCATGAAGAACGAAACCTTTCGCGTGGTGACTCGAGGGACGGACGGCCAGTTGCGTATCCGCGATTACGATACGGCCGAGGATCTCTTGCGGCGACATACGCAGATCGGCGTCGACGACTGCAGCACGAACTTGGCTCTCCGTGGAATGCCCGTCTTCCGTGGCCTGATCGGCCCAATTCCCGAGGGCAAGAATGTCGTCCGCTACGAGACGCCCGAGGTGTTCGAAACGCTTACCAAGGAATGGGGCACCGCGACCATAGCCCGTCGCTCCCGAGCCCACCCGCCCGCGACCGAGCCGCAAAGCTGACCCCGCATCCCTCATTTCGGCCGTGGGCCTTGTCAAACTCGGCGGTATAGGACATCCTGAAGGGCGCGCCGATCGCACGGCCCACCTGGGAACCGTGCCCGGTACGCCCTATCCGCCAAGATGCTCAACACCCTCAAGGGAGCGAGCCGTGATCGACAAGGCGTTTCTGGAAATCCTCGTCTGTCCCAAGACCCACAAACCGCTGCAACTTGCCGACCAGCGGTTGGTCACGCAGTTGAACGACCAGATTTCCGCCAGAAAATTGAGGAATGCCGCCGGCGAACTCGTCGAGTCGCACATGGAGGCTGGGCTGCATTGCCCCGACGCGGGACTGCTGTATCCCATCCTACAGGGCATCCCCGTCCTGCTCGTCGACGAGGCCATCCCTCTCGATCAACTCGGCAGCCAGTCGCCCGCCGTGGAAGATTGAACGCACGTGAGGTGAGCCGTGACTGAAAAGACCATCTTCAAGAAGATCATCGATCGCGAAATCCCCGCCAAAATCGTCTACGAAGACGACGACTGCCTCGCCTTCGAGGACATCAATCCCGAGGCTCCCGCGCACATCATCGTCATCCCCAAAAAGGAAATCGCCTCCGTCGACGACATCGCCGACCAGGACGCGCTCCAGATCGGCCGCCTCTTCGTGGCCATTCGCAAGATCGCCGCCCAACTGAGCTTGAAAGACGGTTATCGCGTGGTGACCAATTGTGGTCCGGCGGCAGGGCAGGTCGTCATGCACCTGCATTTCCATCTGCTCGGTGGCCGATCCTTCGGCTGGCCGCCCGGCTGATGACCGACTCCGCCCGCTGCCCGTCGGATCTCTTCAAACCGGCTACCGAAATGCCCATGATAAGTGGCGGCCGTGTGGCCTTTTAGCTGGGGTGCCGCTGTCCTGCTCCCATAGCCGACGTTATACTTGTTTGCAGCAGGCGCTCGCTGTGGCCGTTCCGGTGGCCATGCCCCCATAGCGGTCTCGAGCCCTTGCCCGTTCGTGTCGGCCACCGGCAATTGCTTGTTCGTCGGCGCCCCCACGCGTTTCCACGGGCTGTGCCACCCGTCGCCGCGCAGCACGTGTCCCGTTTGTCTGGACTCCTACTGGATCCTGCATTGGAACTGAAACGAGGCCGACCATCGGGAGGCCGAAAGATCAGGATTGGGTTGGACCCCCTTGTTCCGTTTTCAATACAGGCATCAATAAGACTCCAGGCGTCGGCCGGATCGCACCTTCGACCTGCCACCTCGATAATCCCCATGCATGAGCTCTCCATCGTCGAAGCCCTGATCGACCAGGTCAACAGCGAAGTCGATCGCGCTGCGCCGGGAGGACGCGTTACCCGCCTGGATCTCGTCGTCGGAAAGCTGTCGGGCGTGAATACCGACTCGATCCGGTTCGCGTTCGAGATGCTTTCCCCGGATACGGCCATGGAAGGAGCCCGTTTGGAGATCGCCGAAGTCAAACCCCTGTGCTGCTGCCGCCAGTGCAACGCCCGCGTCCAGATCGACGAGTTCGTTGTCACGTGCCCGCAATGTGGCAGCGGCGACATATACATGGAAGGCGGGCAAGACCTGCTACTCCAATCGATCGAAGTGGAGCAATAACGCAGCCCGATCCGTCCGATCGCGCATCCTGGGAGAGTCTGAATGAAAATCGTCGCCGCCAAGAAGATCCTCAAAGCCAACGACCAACTCGCAAGCGAGAACCGTGCCAGGCTCGAAGCCGCCGGTATCTTCTGCGTCAACCTCGTCGGCTCCCCCGGCTGCGGAAAGACGACCCTTCTGGAGTCCCTCTTCGTCAAGCTGAAGCAGTCGCTCCGACCCGGTGTGATCGAGGGCGACATCGCCAGCTCGATCGATGCCGAGCGCATCGATGCCCTGGGCGTTCCGGTCGTCCAGATCAACACCGAAGGCGCCTGCCATCTCGATGCCACCATGGTCGCCGCGGCCTTGCGCAGCCTCGACCTTCCCGTTATCGATCTGCTCTTGATCGAGAACGTCGGCAATCTCGTCTGCACCGCCGGGTTCGACCTGGGTGAACACCTCCGCCTGACGGCCCTCAGCGTGCCCGAGGGCGACGACAAGCTCGCCAAGTACCCCGCCATCTTCCAAGGCGCCGACGCCCTCGTCATCACCAAGACCGACCTGCTCCCCTACATCCGTTTCGACGTCGATCGCGTCTTGGCCGACATGGCCCGCTTGGCGCCCCACGCCGAAGTCTTCCAGGTTGCCGCGCTGCAGGGCGAAGGCATGGATCGCTTCAGCCAGTGGCTGGCGGCCAGATGCCAAACCGCACAGACCCGGCTCAAAGAATGACCCACCCCGCCTCCGCCCACCGTTCTACCGCGAGCCGCTTGGCGATCACGGTCCGGGGTGTGGTCCAAGGGGTCGGGTTCCGGCCGTTCGTCTACAATGCGGCCTCGGCGTGTCGGCTTTCCGGATGGGTCCAGAACACCGCGGAACTCGTCCACATCGAAGTGCAGGGATCCCAGCCCGATCTGGACGCCTTCTGCGAAAAACTCCGCCGCCATCCTCCCCGCCAGGCGCACATCGATGCCCTGGAAATCTCCCAAATCCCCTGCCAGGACAACGACACCTCCAGCTTTGAAATCCGCTCCAGCACCGGTCACGCGGCGCCGCGCCCGACGATCCCGGCCGACCTGGCCACCTGCGACGAATGCCTCCAGGAAATCCGCACGCCGGCCCAGCGCCGCTTCCGCTATCCGTTCACCAATTGCACGAACTGCGGGCCGCGCTGGTCGATCATCGAACGAATCCCCTACGACCGGCCGCGAACCTCGATGCGCCGCTTCCAAATGTGCCCGGCCTGCACAACCGAATACCAAGACCCCGCCGACCGCCGATTTCACGCCCAGCCCATCGCCTGTCCAGACTGTGGGCCGACGCTGGAGTTCTTCGATGGCCCCCGTCACCACAGGTCGCGCGCCGACGAAGCCCTCCATGCTGCTGCGGCCGCCGTGCGCGATGGCCGCATCCTCGCGCTCAAAGGCCTGGGCGGATTCCAGTTGATCGTCGACGCTACCAATCCCGACGCCGTATCCCGGCTGCGCCAGCGAAAACGCCGCCCCGACAAGCCGCTGGCACTGATGATCTCGACCTTGGACGAAGTACGCCGCCGCTGCCAGCTCGCAGAAGCGGAAGCCGATGCGTTGTGCTCCCATCAAGCGCCCATCCTCTTGCTTCGCCGCCGAACCGATCGACACGGTTCTGGCGACGTGGTCGATCAAGTAGCGCCCGGCAACCCGTACCTCGGCGTCATGCTCCCCTACACGCCGCTCCACCATCTGCTCATCGACGAGCTGCGCCGGCCTATCGTCTGCACCAGCGGCAACCTCTCCGAAGAGCCCATGGCCATTGCGACCGACGACGCTTTCGCTCGCCTCGGCGCGATCGCCGATGCCTGGCTGATCCACGATCGGCCGATTGTTCGCCCCGTCGACGACTCCGTGGCCCGCCTCACCCCGGCCGGCCTGCAAGTCCAGCGTCGGGCACGCGGCTTCGCCCCCTTGCCGATCGAACTTGGCCACGACGGCCCCGCCATCCTCGCCGTCGGCGGGCACCTCAAGAACACGGTTGGCCTCGCGGTAGGCACCCAGGCGGTTCTCAGCTCCCACGTCGGCGATTTGGACAACGTCCTCAGCGTCGACGTCCATCGCCAAGCGGTCGACGACCTCCTCGCCTTCTTCCAGGTTGCCCCCAACGTGATCGTTTGCGATCTCCATCCCGACTACGCGTCGACGCAGTGCGCCGAACGATGGGCCGGCCAATGGCAGGTTCCCTTGCTGCGCGTCCAGCACCATCACGCTCACGTGGCCGCCTGCATGGCCGAACACCGCCTACAAGGCCCCGTCCTCGGACTCGCCTGGGACGGAACCGGCCACGGAACCGACGGCACGGTCTGGGGCGGCGAAGTCCTCCAGTGCTCCGGTGGCGAGTTCCGTCGCATCGCCCACCTGCGCACGTTCGCCCTACCCGGTGGCGATCGAGCCGTGCGTCAGCCGCGACGGTCCGCGCTCGGCGTGCTCTACGAGATTCTCGGCGACGACGCCAAATCCGCTATCGAAAGCCTGTCGCCTCCGTGGTACGGTCCCGGCCAACTCGACGCGCTCGTCCAGCTCCTCAAGCGACGCGTGCAATGCCCCAGGACCAGCAGCATGGGCCGCCTCTTCGACGCAATCGCCGCCCTCTGCGACATGCCCCTCGAAATCAGCTTCGAGGGCCAGTCCGCCATGGCCCTGGAGTTCGCCGCCGATCCGGACGAGGATCGCTGCTATCCTCTGCCGCTTTCCGGCCAAATGCCCGCGATTGCCGACTGGGAGCCGCTCGTCCGCGCCGTCCTCGCCGATCGCCGCCAGGACGTTCCTGTTGCCCAGATCAGCGCCCGCTTCCACAACAGCCTCGCCCAGTTCGCCGTCGCCGCGGCGCGCCTCGGGGGCTGTCACCAGGTGGTCCTCACCGGCGGCTGTTTTCAAAATGCCCTCTTGGCCCAGCGCGTCCAAGGGCGCTTGGCCGAGGCCGATTTCGAAGTCTTCACGCATCTGCAAGTTCCCCCCGGTGACGGCGGCATTGCACTCGGACAACTTGCACTCGCCAGAGCCATGGAGCGATAACATCATGTGTCTCGGAATTCCCGGACGACTCGTCGAAGTCTACCAGCAGAACGGCCTCCCCATGGGCAAGGTCGACTTCGGCGGAATCCTCAAAGAAACCTGCCTCGCCTACACGCCCGACGCCGAGGTCGGCCAATACGTGATCGTCCACGTCGGCTTTGCTATCAGCCAGGTCGACGAGGCCGAGGCCGAAGAGATCTTCTCCCTCCTCAACGCCATGGGCGAGCTGGACGCAGAAACAGCCGACGCCGCCGAACCTGAGGCCGACTCGTCCAAGGAGGCGGCGCCGTGAAGTACGTGGCCGAGTATCGCGAGCCCGAACAGGTACGCCGCCTGGCCGACCGCATCCGCAACACGGTCACGCGCCCCTGGAATATCATGGAAGTCTGCGGCGGACAAACCCACAGCATCGTCCGCTTTGCCCTCGACGAACTCCTGCCTCCGCAACTGCAACTGATTCACGGCCCCGGCTGCCCAGTCTGCGTCACACCCGTGGAGATGATCGACAAAGCGCTCGCCATCGCTGCTCGCCCCGAGGTCATCTTCTGCTCGTTCGGCGACATGCTTCGCGTGCCGGGCTCCCAGAAGAGCCTGTTAGAGGTCAAGTCCCAGGGCGCCGATGTGCGTATCGTCTACTCGCCGCTCGACGCTGTCACCCTGGCCGAAAAGCACCCCGACCGCCAGGTGGTCTTCTTCGCCGTCGGATTTGAAACCACGGCTCCCGCCAACGCCATGGCCGTCGTTCAGGCCAAACGGCTCCAGCTCGACAACTTCTCAATGCTCGTCTCCCATGTCCTGGTTCCTCCCGCGCTGCGTGCCGTGCTCGACTCGCCTTCCTGCTGCGTACAAGGCTTTCTCGCCGCCGGCCACGTCTGCGCCATCATGGGCTTCGACGAGTACCAGCCGATCGCTCAGAAGTACCACGTCCCGATCGTAGTAACCGGCTTCGAACCGTTGGACATCCTGCAAGGCGTGAGCATGTGCGTCTTGCAGCTCGAACAGGGCCGCGCCGAGGTCGAAAACCAATACGCCCGCGCCGTGCGCCGCGAAGGCAATCTCCCGGCGATCCAGTGCATCCACCAAGTCTTCGAGCCCGTGGCCCGCAAATGGCGCGGTATCGGCGAAATCCCTTCCAGCGGTCTGCGATTGCGCGACGCTTACGCCGAGTTCGACGCGGACCGCCGCTTCGGCGTCCAGCACATGACCGCCGACGAGCCGGCCGAATGCATCGCTGGCGAAGTCCTCCAAGGACACAAGAAGCCCCACGACTGCACGGCGTTCGGTCTACGATGCACACCCGAGCATCCCTTGGGCGCCCCCATGGTCTCTTCCGAAGGCGCCTGCGCCGCCTACTATCGCTACCGGCGGCGCGACCGGTAAACAGCCGGCCGCTGCGTCTACCCCGAGCAAGATCCGTGCGACGGTTGCCAACCCGTCCCGTGCCCTCGCTCAGCCGAATCAACTTCCTTCGCTATCGAAGATCCGATTGAAACGCTGGCGAGTTTCGCTCGTGTAGTGCTCGAAGTCGACCAGCAGTTCGCCGCTGCTGGGGCATCGCAGCAGATGGGCCAGCTTGCGAAGCTCCGTGGGGTCCTCCGGCAGCTTGTCCCGAGCCGTGATCGACATCAGCCGAAGACGCCCCTCCACGGTCCGCAGGAAACGGTAGCTCTCCATGAAGAAATCGGCGTCGCCCGCCTTCAAATGTCCCGCCTCCCGAAGGGCGGCCAAGGCCACGAGCGTGTTGGGTGTGTGGATCGACGGACTGCGCCGCCCGTGCTTGAGCTGAAGCATCTGCACGAGGAATTCGATATCGACAATCCCCCCCGGTCCCCGCTTCATGTCCCCGCTCGTCGCCGTCTCCTCCAGCCGCTGACGCATCCGCCGTATCTCGTCCGCGTCCTTCCGCCGCCAACGATGAGCGAAGGCCGCGCGGCCCACCGCGTCCATCACTGCTTCGGTCTCGCGCGGCGAACCGAACACGACGCGCGCCCGGCACAAGGCTTGCCGCTCCCACAACTGGCCGTCCCCCTCGCTGAAGTAGCGCGAAAACTCCTCCAGCGACGTCGCCAACACGCCGCTCTTGCCTGTCGGACGCAGCCGCGCATCCACCTCGAACAGCCGCCCGTACACGCTCAAGCGGCTCGTCGTCTTGATGATCCGTTGAGCCAGCTCGCTGAAGAAATGCTGGTTCGTCGTCGTCTCCGGCCGCTGCGCATACGTATCGTGCACCGTGTGACCGTCCGCCTCGTACAGGAAGACCAGGTCCAGGTCACTGTGATAATTCATCTCCTGCCCGCCGAACTTGCCCATCGCCAGGATGACCAGTTCGGCAGGGCGACCGTCGGGCAACGTTGGCTGGCCGAGCTTACGCACAAGCTTGGCCTGGTCGCGAAGCACGATCTGCTCCAGGCACGTCTGCGCAATGTCCGACAAAGCCGCCGTCGTGGCCGAAATGTCCTCCTTGCCCAGCAGATCGCGCACTCCCACTCGCAGATGCTGATCGTTCTTGAAACTGTGCAGAATCGGGTCCAGATCCTCCGCGGCCCGGCACAGTTCCTTCAGCGTCGCCTGCAGAAACTCGCGCGTCGGCAGCCGGTCCAGCACCAGACTGTCCATCAGGCTGTCGATCATGCCCGGATTGCTCGTGAGAATGCCCGCCAGGTAGGAACTGTACGCCCCCAGCCGCACGTACAACTTCAGCGACGGCTCATTGAAGCTGAACAACTCCCAGAGCACCCCTTTGCCCCCCAGCGACGCGCTGATCGTGTCCAGATTCACCAAGGTCGAATCCGGATCCGGCGTCGCCGCGATCGCCTCCAGCAGCCGTGGGGCGATCGCCGCCAGGAAATGCCGGCAGCGCCGCGCCGACAGGAACCGAATCCTCTCTTCCGCCAACGCCATCAGATTCCGATACGCCGCCTTCACATCGCGAAACGGATAGCGCCCCAGCACCGCTTCGATCCGCTGCTGCGGAGGGTCCGGATCCAACACTAGGTCCGCCTCCGCTTCCGCCTCCGGGTCGGCCTGATCGCCAAACGCGTCGTGCAGCAGGTGATCGAGGATCCGCCGGTTCACTTCCGTCCGGCTGCGATATTCCTGTTCGAACGCCGCCAGTGCCGGTCGCTCCGCCGTGTCGGCGTAGCCCATCCGCAATGCCAGCTTCCGCATCTCCTCCGAATCGCTCGGCAGCAGGTGCGTCTGCAAATCGAACATGATCTGCAGCCGGTGCTCGATCTTCCGCAAAAAGCTGTAATTCTCCTCCAGCAACGACCGCTCCAGGTTGCTCAGGCAGCCCACGTTTTCCAACTGGGTGATCGCTTCCAGCGTGTTCCCCGTCTGCACCTGCGGAAGGTCCCCGCCGTTGAGCAACTGCAAGAACTGAATGACGAACTCGACGTCGCGAATGCCGCCTCGCCCCGTCTTCACGTCGCGGTCGTCGGTCCCCTCGGCATGCGTCCGCTGCTCGATCCGGCGCTTCAGGGCCCTGATTCCCGAAATGTCCGCTCGGCTCAGGTAGCGATGATAGATCCAACCGCGCAGCTGCTCCAGCACCTCCTCGCCCAGCTCGCGATCTCCCGCCGCCGGCCGTGCTTTGATGTACGCCTGTCGCTCCCATGTACGGCCGCGAAGGTCGTAGTAATTCATCGCGCTGGGAACGCTCAGAACCATCGGCCCGCGCTCGCCGTCGGGCCGCAGCCGCAGATCCACGCGATAGGCGATGCCCAGTTCCGTCGACTCGGTCAACAACCGCACCACCTCGCGCGCCAGCCGATCGAAAAACTCCTGGTTCGTCAACGGTCGCCGCGTGTCGGTTCGCCCGTCCGTATCGTAAAGGAAGATCAGATCGATGTCGCTCGAATAGTTCAGCTCCGATCCGCCCAGTTTCCCCATGCCCAAAATGACGAACCGCGCCGGACGCCCGTCGGGCCCCAGCGGCGTCCCGCGCTGCTTCCGCAGCGTCTTCCACGCTGCCACCAGCGCTCCCTCCAAAACGGCGTCCGCCAAGTACGAAATCTGCGAAGTGACCGTTCTCAGACTCTGCTCGCGAATGATGTCGCCGTACGAGATCCGAAGCGTCTCGCGCCGTTTGAATCGCCGCAGCGCACGCAGCACGAGTTGGTCGTGATCCATCGCGGCCACCTCGCTCGTCAACTCCTCGACCAGCGCCTCGCGCGCGTAGGGGCGTCCTTCCGTCGTTCGCACCAGGTCGAAGCTCTCCGGATCCGCAATCAGCAGCTCGCTCAAATGCTGGCTCGTGGAGAAAATCTGCACCAAGGCAGGCAGCGCCTGCGGATCGCGCTGAAACAACGTACCCAGCGCCAGCGGGTTCCTCGCCGCGGCGACGAACCGGTCCAAGTTGTTCAACGCCATGTCCGGATCCGCGCATCCAGCCATGCACTCCGAAAGCTGCCTGCACACGTCCGCCACCAGGTCGAGCGTCATTCCGCTCGTCGCGATGCTCACGATGCTGGCGTGCGCGTGCCTCGCGTCGACCATGCCGAGCGAACGCAGCCACGTATCGGCAGCCGCCGGATCATCGAGATATTGTCGAAGCTGATCGATTTCCATGATGGTCGGACTTCTTCGCATTGCCATTGCCGGTTGCTATCCGCCCAAACAGGGTGAATGCGTTCGTCTCGGTGATCTCCACAGGAAGGATCTCGCCGATCAGACGCCGGTCCCCTTCGAAGACCACGATCTGATCGCGCACCGTGCGGCCCGTCAATTGCAGCAGCTCGCCGCGAGCCTGTTTCTCCGCCGCCTTGCTCGGGCCCTCCACCAGAATCTCCACCGTGCGGCCCAACAGCGGTCGGTTCAACTCCTCGGAGATGGCGTTCTGAACCGCCAACAACTCGTTGTTCCGTCGCCGCTTGACCGCGTCCGGAACGTCGTCCGCATACAGCTCCGCGCTCTTCGTGCCGGGCCGCGTACTGTACTTGAAGATAAAGCTATTCTTGAAGCGGCTCTCCCGCACCAGTTCGACGGTCTGCTGAAAATCCGCTTCCGTTTCCCCGCAGAACCCCACGATGAAATCGCTGGTCACGGCCGCGTCGGGAATCGTCTCCCCAATCCGCCCAAGCATCTCGCGATACTGACCCGCCGTGTAGCCGCGCTTCATTCGCTTCAACACGGCGTCCGAGCCGCTCTGGGCCGGCACGTGCAGATACGGCGACACCTTCTTCAGATCGCGGACCGCCTGCAGCAGATCGATCGACATGTGACGTGGGTAGTTCGTCACGAACTTCAGACGCCGTATGCCCTCGATCTCGTGCAATCGCTCCAGCAAGTCGGCCAGATGCACCGTGCGCCCGCCCGCCGAATCGCGATAGCTGTTGACCGTCTGCCCCAGGAGCGTCACCTCCAAACAGCCCTGGTCCGCCAACTGCCGCACCTCGGCCTCGATCTCCTCGACCGGCCGGCTCTGCTCCGGTCCGCGCACGCTCGGCAC
Source organism: Thermoguttaceae bacterium (assembly GCA_963674835.2). GTDB lineage: Bacteria > Planctomycetota > Planctomycetia > Pirellulales > Thermoguttaceae. The sequence continues at coordinate 1,667,445 of CAXXKC010000003.1, read as the reverse complement.
GATGCAGTAACTGCAGAACTTGTCGCACCCCAGCATGATCCGCACCATCGCCTGGTGACGCCGGCCGTGCGGCCGACCAGTGCGGGCCGGGTCGAAACGCCCGAAGCTCTCCTCCACAATCGCCCGGCTGCCCGCCTTACGGTCCAGGCTCACCTCGATCTGCGGCCCCTCGCCCGCCTCAACTCGCCTCAACAACTCCGGTAGTCGCGCCAACTGACCCGGTCCCACAATCAGGTCAACGTGCGGCGCCCGCCGAAAAATCTGCTGCTGATCCTTCTGCGCCATGCACCCCAGCACACCGATCACCCGTTCCGGACGAGTCTCTTTCACATGCTTCAGCCGCCCCAGCGCGCTGTAGATCTTGTCCTCGGCATGCTGGCGCACACTGCACGTGTTGAACAAGATCACGTCGGCACGGCGCGGACTGTCGACGACCTCGTAGCCCACCCGAAGCAGGCTGCTCGCGACCAATTCGGTGTCCAGCACGTTCATCTGGCAGCCGACCGTCTGAATGTACACCCGTTTCGCCATGACTCTCCCGAGCCGCTCTCCGGCACGGCTACCAAAAAGGGCCGGCATCCCGACCCGACGATTGCGACCGCCCCAGCACCGGCGACAAACCGGTCGCGCGTCGGTACGAGGCCGAAGAACCTGTGCCGGGCCAGATCGTGTCTCCCGCCGTCGACACTAGGCGGCCTTGGACTCACCGGACCACTGACCGTCTGGCTCATCCGCTGGCCTATTCTGCCTTTCGGCCTTCATCTGCTGGCGAAACTCGCCAAGCAGTTGGTCCCGTTGGCGGGCCATCAGACGCACGAGGCTCATCACGGCCGCATAGCCGGCAACGGCCAGAATCACGATGTCCCAGTTATCCATCCTTCACGTCCCTGCTCATCCTGGCAAGGCTTACCCCTGAACACACCCACACAAAAACCAAAGCGGCCGTCGGCGAAGACGGCGCACCGGCTGCGCGGTTCACACGCCGGCACCGCTTCCGGGCTTCTGCGGTTTCATCCAATATTCTCCCTATTCTAGCCGGCGCGCGGCTACCCCACGAGGCCATTTCGCGCCCCGCACACCCACCGCCAGCTTGCCCCAGCCTACGGGGTGCTCCGGCCGCACTACTCCGGTCCAAATCGATCGCCCGGGCGAACTCGGTACCCGCGCAGGAACTCCGGCACCGCGAAATACCGCTTTCCTGCCGGCTGAACCCCTGCCAGTGCCGCTGCCCCCTCACCCGTTGCCAGCACCAGCCGATCGCCCACCGCCTCCAGAACCGTGCCGGGTGGGCCCCCCGCGGCCGCACACTCCACGACCGACACCGGCCCCAGAATCAGCCGCAGCGCCGGCCCATCCGCCCGGTGCCAGAACGTGTACGTCTTCGGCCACGGCTCCATCGCCCGTACCTGGTTCTTGATCGCCACGGCCGATCGGCTCCAGTCGATCAGCCCGTCGGTCTTCTTCAGCCGCGGCGCCTTCGACGCCAGTGTCGGATTCTGCGGAAATGCCTCCAAAATGCCCGACTCCAGCGAGTCGATCGCCCGCCGCACAAACCACGCCCCGATCTCCGATAGTCGCTGCTCCAGCTCCACTGCCGTCTCATCCGGCTCGACAACGGTGGTCCCCTGGGCGATGACCGGGCCGGCATCCACTTGGGGGGTCATGTGGATCACGCTCACGCCCGTTTGTTGGTCGCCATAATAGATGGCCCAGTTGATCGGCGCCGCCCCACGATACTTCGGCAGCAGCGAAGCGTGCAGGTTGATGCCGCCCAGGCGGGCCGCGCTCAGTGTCGTGGCCGACAGGATCTGGCCGTAGTCACATACGACCAGTAGATCCGCATCATAGCCGGCCAGAACCTCCTGCGCATCGGCCGTGTTGATGTCGTCCGGGTCGAAAATGGGCAGGGCGTGCTCGTGCGCGACGTCCCGCATCGGGCCAGCCGGCAATACCCGCCCGCCCCGGCGCTTCAGCGCACCGGTCACCAACGCCACAATGCTGTGGTGCGTCTCAAGCAACCCGCGGAATGTCGGCACCGCGAAGGGGCCCGTTCCGATCATCACCAGTTTCATCAGAAGCAACTCAAAGGCCGTAAGTCCGTCTGTCCACTCATCCTAGAGAAATCTGGTCAAGATGCAACCGGATGACGTATAATCCCCCCGGACCTATGCTCACACTCATCAACAGCAACCGGATGCGCCCCCCGATCGCTCCGCTCGGGCTGGACTACCTCGCCTCGGCAGTCCGCCAGGCCGGCCACGACGTCGATCTGCTCGACCTTTGCCTGGCCGACGACCCCGACACCCGACTTTCCAAATACTTCGCCGCACATCAACCCGCACTGATCGGCATCACGCTTCGCAACGTCGACGACTGCTTCTGGCCCAGCGGAGCCTCCTTTCTTTCCGGACTGACCCAACTGGTCCACACCATCCGACGATTGTCCGACGCCCCCATCCTCCTCGGAGGCGTCGGCTTCTCCATCCTTCCCCAACAAATCCTCGCCGAAACCCAGGCCGACTACGGAATCCGGGGTGATGGCGAACAGGCGACCGCAATCCTGCTCCAAGCACTGGCCGACGGGCGTTCCCTCGAGCAGGTTCCCGGCCTCGTCTGGCGCAACAACCACGCCGTCCGCTGCAACCCGCCCGCATGGCCCTCGCCGCTCCAGGTCCCATCCTCGCGCGATGTCGTCGACAACGCGACCTACTTCCGTCTCGGCGGCCAGATCGGTGTCGAAACCAAACGCGGCTGCAATCGCGCGTGCATCTACTGCGCCGATCCGCTTGCCAAAGGCACCGCGCTCCGCACGCGCGACCCGGCCCACATCGCCGACGAATTCCAAAACCTGCTCAGCCGCGGCATCGACGTCTTCCATCTCTGCGACAGCGAATTCAACATTCCCGACGATCACACGCGGGCCGTGTGCGACGAGCTCATTCGCCGCCGCCTCGGCGATCGCATGACCTGGTATGCCTATCTCGCCGTCACCCCCTTCGACGAAGAACTCGCCGACCGCATGGCACGAGCCGGCTGCATCGGAATCAACTTCACCAGCGACTCGGCCAGCTCCGCCATGCTTCAAACCTATCGCCAGCGCCATGGCCGGGACGATATGGCCCGCGCCGTCCAGCTCTGCCGCCGCCACCGCATCGCCGTCATGCTCGACCTGCTTCTCGGCGGCCCCGGCGAAACCCCGCAAACGGCCGAAGAGTCCATTCGTTTCTTCAAGCACATCAACCCCGATTGCGCGGGAGCCACCCTCGGCATCCGCATCTATCCGGGTACGCACATGTCACGGCTGATCGAATCCGAGGGCCCCTTGGAGACCAACCCCGGCATCCGTCGCCACTATCGAGGCCCAATCGACCTGCTCTGGCCCACGTTCTACATCGCCCCCACACTGGGCGACAGACCCGCGCAACTCGTTCGCCACCTGATCGACGACGACCCCCGCTTCTTCGAGCCGGCCGACGACGCTCCCGAAACCACCAGTGAGGTGGATCCACGTGCCGACTACAATTACAACGAGAACCGCGTCCTGACCGACGCGATTGCCAACGGCGCCCGCGGCGCGTACTGGGACATCCTCCGAAAGCTGCGAACCTAACCAACCCGTCCCCAACCCACGTAGCCCATCCGCCCCCGGCCGCACCTCGTCCATGTAGCACAGCCGCCCTCGGCTGTGTCCAACCCCACAGAAACGAGCTGCCCCCACCAAACCCCGTCGGGAGCCACCCATGAGCGATATTCACCCAAACGACGCCGAAACGCTCTACCTCGTCCAGCACGGCGCCGCTAAACCCAAGACCGAAGACCCCGAACGGCCTCTCACCGAAGCGGGCCGAGCCACGATCGTTCGCGTGGCCGATTGGGCCGCCGCCGTTGGCCTCGCGGTCAGCCAGATCCGCCACAGCAGCAAGCCTCGCGCCCGCCAAACGGCCGAGATCTTCGCCGACAAACTCCAACCGCGCCACGGCTTGCTCGAAGTGCCCGGCATGAACCCCAAAGGCGACGTGCAGCCGATCATCGACTCGCTGGCCGACTGCCCCCGTCCTACGATGTTCGTCGGCCACCTCCCCTTCCTCAGCCGCATGGCCGCAATGCTCATCGTCGGCAATCCCGAACAGGAGCTGGTCCGTTTCCAATACGGCGCCATCGTCGGCCTCGTCCGCGAGGAAGACGGCTGGCAACTGGCCACCCTCATTCCCCCCGACGTTTGCTGATAGCGGTCTCCAACTCAAGCGCATTTCACACCAGCGAAGCGTGTGAATCGCTTTCGGAACTGAAGAAACACACCGCCGGGAACGCCACAGGCAAGTGCGACTCGCACTAACCTGCCTTCTTCTGCGCCGCCGCACGGAGCTTCATCGTCCGGCTGGGCACGTCCCCAATTCCTTCCAGCACCAGGCGATCGTCGTACACATGGACGACCCCAAAAGCGTTCTTTGCCGACGCATCGACCATTGCCTGCACCGTTACATGGTACAGGCCATCCTTCTCTGCATAGCCGCCCTGATGGTCGTGACCGGCCAGGTAGGCCACCACGCATGGCGATTCCGCTAGGATCTGCTTCAGTGGCTCGGGCTGGTTCAGACGATGGTGTGCGGCCGCCTCCTGCGCCACCGCAAAGTGACAGAACAACAACACCCGCTCTCCCTGCGCTTCCGCTCTAGCCAAAGTCCGGCGCAGCCAGTCAAGCTGTTCGCGACCGATCACACCATACCCTGCGTCATTCCCGTCCAGAACGACCATTCGCCAGCCCTTGATGCCCTGCGGCACGAAATCGTAGTAGCCCCGCTCCAGCCCGTATCGCTTCAACACGTATTCACGGCCGGCATTCATGCAGTGGTTCCCCAGCACATGATGTAGCTTTCCCGCCAACGGATCGAGAACGCTCAGCACCCGATTCAGGTCCGCCTGAGTCCGATCGAGCGTCTCATTGCCATCTACGATATCGCCCAACTCGATCACAAATGACAGCTTGCGCTGCCCGAGGTCCGCGACGCACTTCTTGAGCAGATCCAGCGATTCCCGGTAATGTCGCGTCCCCACATTCGCCTTGTCCGCATGCTGAATATCAGCGATCACGCCGAACGAAAACCTCGCATCCTCTGGCTCGGACGACTCACCCCTGCGGCCCAGCAGTCCCAGAAGGATCGCGGCCATACAAACACTTTCAACCGCGATTCGGTAATGGCGATGCATAATTGTCGTTTCCAAACTTGATCGAGCACACCGGCGGCCTCCCCAAAACTCAGACCCCCACCCATGCCGTTATAGTCCGGCACCGCGCACGGTTCAACCGCCGGGGATTGCCTTAGCCAGAGCTGAGGAGTATTCTCCCCAGGAAGTCCCGGCAGTCCCCCTTCTCAGGAAAGGAACACCGCCATGACCGAGACGAGCCCCCTCGATTACGAACCCGACGTGCAGCGAGTGCTTCAGTCCAAGGAGGAAACCCGGTCCTATTACAACAAGATCGCCAAAGTCTACGACCTGCTGTCCGAACGCTCCGAGGGACCGATGCGCCAAATCGGTCTCGCCAAGCTCGCGCCTCAACAAGGGGAGAAGATCCTCGAGATCGGTTGTGGCACCGGCCATATGCTCGTCGAGTTGGCCCGTGCCGTCGGGCCGTCCGGCAAAGTCTCTGGCATCGACATCTCCGATCAAATGGTCCAACTGAGCCAACAGGTCCTCCACGAGGCCGGACTGTCGGACCGCACCGAGGTGGTTTGCGGCGATGCCGAACATCTGCCCTGCGAGGCCGCATCGTTAGACGCCGTCACCATGAGCTTCACGCTCGAGTCGTTCGACACGCCCGCCATTCCCGTCGTCCTCGCCGAGTGCTTCCGCGTCCTTCGTCCCGGCGGGCGGATCGTCATCGTGGGCATCTCCAAACTGGGAAAACACGGCCTCGTCTACCGCGCCTACGAGTGGACCCATCGCCATTTCCCCAATCTAATGGACTGCCGTCCCATCTATGTCGGCCGCGCTCTCGAAGCCGTCGGATTTGAAATCCGCGACTCCTCCATCGAAGACATGTGGGTGCCCGTCGAGATCGTCCTTGCCCAGCGGCCCTGAGCCTTGCCCTCCCACAAATTGACGCACTTGCACGACAACCTGTCCTCCTCAGACACTTGGTCCGGAAGGAAACGGCGCCCCCCGCTTCGGCACACGGTTTGCAATCTCTTGTATCCCGGGTTCAAACGGGGCGGTGGTCGGGCGCCTCCGTTGGCTCGCTGCGCCGCGCGCCGAGGAATAAGCCCCGCGTGGCATTCGTTCCACGCACCCCAGGGGGCCGAAATTAGAGATCAATCGCTCGATGCCGTAGACATCGAAGCCCACGGGGCAGCCATTGCACCAACTCCCGTACACAAGGAGCCAAGAAATGATCAACGAAGAAGTCCTTTCTGGCAGCTGGCAGGAAATTCGCGAGAAGATCCGCTCCAAATGGGGCCAACTCCGCGACGATTTCCTCCAACAGTATTCGGGCAATCTCGACGAGCTGATCGGCACCATCCAACGCGAAACCGGCGAGAGCCAGGAGGCCATTCGCGCGTACCTCGGTGAGATCACCTGCTCCTGCGCCGACGTTTCCCGCCGCTGGAACAAACAAATCAACCGCTGTGTCTCTCAGCTAAGCGATTCCGTCCACGACGCCTCCCGCAATCTGGCCGATGGTGTGGCCGCCCGCTGCAACCAAGCCGGCCAATTGGTGCAGCGGCGCCCCGTCGAGTCGCTGCTGGCCGCCTTCGGAATCGGTATGGTCACCGGCCTGTTCGTGGCCTTCACGATCCGCTCGCGCTGACCTGCCGCCTGCCACCCGACGACAGCCAACCACAGGAGATCGCTGTGAGCTACTCCCGCCAGGCCGAGGACATCCAGCAGCAGATGACTTGCGTACGCTGCAACCTGAACGAAGAGATGGGCGAAATCGTCGGTAGCGCGCGGGTCATGTCCGACTGGCACTACTACATGAAGACCTACCCGTGGCTGTGCCTCGGCGCCGTGCTTGCCGTGGGATACTTGGTCGTCCCTGCTCGCCTCCAAACCACCCAACCCAACGCCCAATCGCTGGCCGAATCGGCCAAACACAAACGATGGCTCGTCAAGCCCGAGCCCGAAATCCGCAGTCGCGGCGGTCTGGCCGGATCGGTCGTCTCCCTCTTGGCTGGAATGCTAGCACGCCGACTTGTCAGCTATGCCGAGCAATCGGTCGCTAAAATGGCGTCCCGTGCCCTCCGCTCGCGCCACGGCGATGCTGGTTCCCGCTTGCCTCAAGGCGATCAATACGACCCATGAACAGCGCAATGCCGCTGACACCTTGTCAGAACCGACACGTCTACACAGGAGGAACGATTCATGGAAAGACCCTTTTTCGGCTACGGCTCGATGGCTGCCCAACGAGCCCAGCAAATGGCCCGCACGTCCGGACGCCGGATCCGGCAAACAGCGCGGTCCCAGTTCCAACACTGGAACGGCCGGCTGAAGTCGGTCGTTGCCGATAATCCTGCGGCCAGTCTCGGGGTCGCTCTAGCAGCCGGAGTAGTGCTGGGATGGCTGGTCAAACGCCGGTAGAACCAAAAAACGGCTCGCCCGAAGGGCCTGCGAAAGTCTTCGCACGCAGCGTCAGCCAATACATCCGCGACATCATCACCCTGAGCGAGCTCCAGAGCCGCCTGCTGGTGATTGACCTCAAGCAGGCCGCCCGCCGGGCCACCGGTGTCGCCGTGTTGCTGGTCGTCGCCTGCGGATTGCTGGCCGGCAGCTTTCCCGTCCTGCTCATGGCCATCGCCTACGCTTTCGTCGAAGGCAAAGGCTGGCCGCTTTGGGCCGGATTTCTCACGGCCACGGTCATCGGAGTGGTTCTCAGCGCATGTTTCGGCGCCGGCGGCGCCATGCTTCTGCGCGGTCGTCTGGCCGGGTTCGAACGTTCCCGTCGTGAACTGGCCCGGAATCTCCGTTGGCTCAAAGAAAGTCTCAGCGCCGACGGCCGAATGCGCCACCGCGATCAGGATTGACAGCCACGCACACAGGTCCTCGACGACCTGCCGGCACGAACAGGAGACGATCCTATGGAATCCACCACGAAAGTCCAAGACACGGCCGACCTTCAAACCAACCAGTGCCAACGGCCGGCCGAAGACCTCTTCCAATACCTCACGAAATACGCCCACGAGCGCCCCGACGTGGTCGCCTTGTGGGCGTTCGGCATCGGATTCGTGCTTGGCTGGCGATTGCGATGGTGGTAGAGCCCCGTCCGCGCCCACCCGGGCGGCGTACTGCCCCGGACGGCCGCAACCGTGTCCTCCCATCATGGGCCGAACCGGCGTCTCCGCTCAATGCGTCGCCAAACCAGCAGCACGACAACGCCGCCGATCACGGCGCCAAGGAAACCGGCCGGATGAAAACTGCCGCCGAGGCCGCCGAACAGAAGCATCACAAACAGTCCACCCACCACCGAGCCAATGATCCCCAGCACGATGGTCCCCAAGCAGCCCATCGGATCCCGCCCCGGCACCAGCAACCGTGCGATGAGCCCGACGACCAGGCCGAACACGGTCCACGCGATGAGATTCCAGATCATACGGTGACTCCTCTCTTACGCGAGTTGTGATTTCCTGCGCATCTTTGCTCGTTTGCGCTGCCTTCCTGGAATCGTTCTGCCCTTGGCCTCCGCGCCCTCTAGTGTAGGCAGACGGCCCGGTTCTGGTATCGGGAGATCCCGTATCAAGACGCGATCCGGTACGCAAACCTGCAAGGACCGCCGCAGCGAGAGGCCCGTCTTCCAAAGCGCAATTCGCTAGAGAAGAGGAGGAGTGGGAGCATCTCTCAGTTGGGTTAGGACGGGTCCCGATCGCTGTTCCAAGGTCCGCGTCAGGCGTACAATGTCCGTGGTTTTGTCCCCCTGGTCAATCTCCGTCGGCGAGCTACACTGAACGTGTCGGGGCAGGCAGTTGGCGCTCTTATTGAAGCCCGCATTGCCAATGCGGGTCGAGCGGCAACCGGGGCTCCGGATTCCAGCCGTTTTCGCTGGTGTCCGGAATGAATCGCGATTATTGACTGCGTCGGCATCAATAATCGTTCAGCGAAGATGGGAGGATCGCAATGTCATCGCCTTTCGGACAGCGGCAACCCTCAGAAGGCCGCGAGTCACCTCTGCTTGCGCGCGAGGATGCGGTTCGATTCGCAGCCGAGGCTAAGCTTCGTCATGCCGACTACTGGCCCTTGCGCCGGATTCGATGTGAGTATCACGAAGGCGTTTTGACCCTTCGCGGAGAAGTACCGTCGTACCATCTCAAACAGGTGGCTCAAACTCTTGTCGCCTCCTTGAACGGTATCCTGGAGGTGAACAACCGTCTGGAAGTCAGCTCTGCTGCCGACGGCGAATCGCATAGGTCACCGTAAGTTGCTCCCGTCGGCGTACCACCGCTGAACCGAGCAGCGATGTCTGAAACAGGAGGCCCGACGGTGCGGATAGGAATTGCATCGGACCATGGTGGGTTCGAACTGAAGGAGCAGATCGTTCGTCGCCTTCGTTCAACCGGCTATGAAGTGGTCGATTTCGGCGCCCCCGTCCTCGATCCCCGCGACGACTACCCCGACTACGTCCTCCCCATGGCCCGCGCCGTCGCCGCCGGCGAAGTCGACCGCGGCGTGGCCGTCTGTGGCAGCGGCGTCGGTGCCTGTATTGCTGCCAACAAGGTGCCAGGCATTCGTGCTGCGCTGGTGCACGAGAAGTTCTCCGCCCACCAAGGGGTCGAAGACGACGATATGAACGTCATCTGCCTGGGCGGACGCGTCGTCGGCCGGGACCTGGCTTGGCACCTGGTGCGCATCTTCCTCGATGCTCGTTTCACCGGCGCGCAACGCCATCGCCGGCGGCTGGAGAAGGTCGCCGCAGCAGAGAGGTGGGCGGTCATGAAAAGCAATCCCCTGGTCCGATTGCAGGCCCTCGGACAGAGCGTCTGGCTCGACCTCCTTAGCCGTCGCCTGATCACTTCCGGCGATCTCGATCGCCTGATCCGCGAGGACGGCCTTCGCGGTCTCACGTCCAATCCGACCATCCTCGAAAAAGCGATCGCCGGCAGTCTCGAGTACGACGAGTCCATCCGCCAGTTGGCCGTGCAAGGCGCGTCGCTTGAAAACGCCTACACAACGCTCGTGTTGGACGACATCCGCGCCGCCGCCGACCTCTTCCGCCCCGCGTTCGACGAATCGGGCGGACGCGATGGGTTCGTCAGCCTCGAAGTCTCGCCTCACTTGGCTCACGATCCGGACGGCACCATTGCCGAAGCCCGCTTCCTTTGGTCCACGGTCGATCGCCCCAACGTCCTCGTCAAGGTGCCCGCCACCCGCGAAGTGCTCCCCGCCATCGAGCATCTCATCTTCGAGGGAATCAACGTCAACGTCACTTTGCTCTTCAGCCTCGACCGTTACCGCGAGGTCGTCGAGGCCTACCTATCTGGTCTCCAATGGCGGCTGAAGCGAGGGATGTCCGTCGAATCGGTCACGTCGGTCGCCAGTTTCTTCATCAGCCGCATCGATACGCTGGCCGACGCAATCCTCCAGAAACGGGCCGAGACCGACGACGCCAACGCCGAGCTCGCCCGATCCTTGCAAGGCCAGGTCGCCGTCGCGTCCGCCAAGCTTGCCTACCAGACCTACAAGGAGATCTTCACCGGCAGTCGCTTCCGCCAACTCATGGCACAAGGCGCGCACAGCCAGCGCCTGTTGTGGGCCAGCACCAGCACGAAGAACCCCGCCTACAAGGATGTCAAATACGTCGAGGCGCTCATCGGTCCGGAAACGATCTCTACGTTGCCGCTGGAAACGCTCGACGCCTATCGCGACCACGGCGACCCGGCCTCCCGGCTGGAAGAAGGCGTGCCCCAGGCCCGCCAGGTCCTCGACCAACTGCAGCAATTGGGCGTTAGCCTGCAAGAGATTACCGATCAGTTGGAGGCCGAGGGCATCCGCAAGTTCGTCGAGCCGATGGACCAACTCATGGAAACGCTCAAGTCTGAGCTGGCCGCTGCCGTGAACGACGTCGTCGACCTCCACGCCGAGAGACCGAACGGCCAAGACGGCGTCGGACTTCGCTGAATCTGGCCGTCTCCGCGGCCGCCGTGCCTTCTTCCACTTTGTTCAACAGCTCGTGCGTGCCCCGGTCTTGCTCGTCTGCCAACCGAAGCGTAGGATGGGACCGTGCGATCGGCGGCTGCGGGATGCCGTCCGCTTAGAGCGCGTTCGACGTAACCGTAGCGTGTTTTTCGCTTTCGGAACCGTAGAAACACGCCGCCGCGAACGCTACAGTTAAGTGCGACACGCCCTAGACGTCGGGAACGATCCAGTGGCCTTCCTCGCGGCGATCCTGTTGATCCTGGTTCTGTTCGTCAGTCTGCTCATGACCGTGGTGGGATTGCCCGGCAACTGGGTCATGGTCACGGCCGCCGCACTCTATGCATACATTATGCCGTCGACCTCGCGAGCCGACTTCGGCTGGCCGGTCGTGCTTGCGCTGGTTATCCTCGCCGCGGTGGGCGAACTGCTCGAACTGGCCGCCGGAGCCCTCGGCGTCGCACGCAGCGGCGGATCCCGACGCGGCGCCGTTATGGCCTTGGCTGGCTCCATTCTCGGAGCGCTGATCGGCATGACCATCGGCCTGCCGATTCCTCTGATCGGATCTCTGCTGGCCGCCTTGCTCTTCGCCGGCGTGGGCGCCCTGATTGGTGCCATGCTTGGCGAACACACCGCCGGTCGTGGGCTGGGCGACACCTGGCGGATCGGCAAGGCTGCCTTCTGGGGCCGTCTCCTCGGCACGTTGTCCAAGAGCTTGGTCGGCGTCCTGATGCTCGCCGCTGTTGTGATCGCCCTGATTGTCTGAGCTATCCTCGCCGCTGGATCGGCTTCTGCCCGGCCGGCGCCGGCGCGAAGAGGTCTTCGCGCTTCAGTCCCAGCTCGCGGACCATGGCCAGGCAATAGTCGAGCTTGCCGACTTCCGGGCCGCGAATGTTCGACCCGAACGAGAACTTCACGCCCGACGCTTTGGCCATTCGCAGAAAAGCGATCCGCGGCAGCAGGTACTGTGAGTTGATCTCGATGGCCACGCCGTTCTGCACCGCCGCGTCGATCACCTTCTGCATCCGCTTCGGCGTCCATAGCGAGTCGTGTTCTTCAGCAAGGCACTTGGGCAGAAACGTCGGATTGGCCAGGATGTCGATCGGCTCGATTTCCATCACTTGCAGATGAAAATCAACGTATCGATCCATGAAGTCCTGCTTGTCGGCCACGCGAATCCACGGTCGCCAAAGTTCCCACCGCTCTCCATTCTTCTGCGGCATCGTCAAAGCGTCCGTGAGCACGTAGTCCAGCCGTGCCACCATCTCCTTCGAGAAGCAGCTCATCCAGTCGAGCCCTTCCGCCTGCACGCCCTTGTACACCGGCTTGCCTTCCAGCATCTTCAAGTGCCGCTGCAGATCCTCGTCCGTCGACAGCAGCGCCGGGTACTTGTTCGCCTTGGTGCCTGCGTGCTCCACGACACCGAACTTCACGCCCCGCTTCTTCGAGATCGCCAGAAGCTCGTCCAGCGTGGGCGCCGCCTCCACGTGCACGTGGTAATCGACCAGCGGAATGTCGCTCGCATCACCCGCCACGGCCGTCTTTCCGGCGGTCATCATCGAAAGCGTCCCAATCGCGGCGGCAGAGCCGGCCAGAAACCGCCGGCGGGAAATCAGCATGTTCATCGTGAGGCCTCAACTGCAAACCGAGGAATACCGTTCATCCGGCCATCATAACCCGGCTCCATACCGCCCAACAAGCGCCGCGGTCGGTTTGTCCCTTTGCCGGCGAATCGACCCCGCACGATGCTGCCCGCCCCGCGGCATCGCCGCGAACTCACTCGGCCGATTCCTGCCCGCTCGCCGGCGTCGTGAAACTGGCGATCAACAACACGATCGCACCCGCCATCAGGGCCATATCGGCTACGTTGAAGATGCCCGTCCGAAGCGGGCCGATCCCCACGTTGAGAAAGTCGGTCACCAGACCACCTTGCATCGTCCGGTCGATCTGGTTCCCCACGCCGCCGGCGAGAATCAGGACAACGGCGACGAACTTCAGCAGTTGCATGTTCCAGCGAACGGCCAGCACGTACGCCGCCCCGCCCAACAGCATCGCGTTGAGCACCGCGAAGATCCAGAACCGCAACCGTGGCGCCAAATCGGCGCCTAGATTCAGGAACCCGCCCGGGTTCAGGGCATACTGCAATCGAAGCGTATCGAAGCAGTACGATTGCGCCGGCCTCCCACTGAGCATCTTGGTCGCCAAGCGCTTCGTTGCCTGGTCGCAGCCAACGCAACATACCAATAGCGCCAAAGCCAGCGCCAGCCGTATCCGTAGCTCAGTCACGCGTTCCATCCGGTCAATCACGACTTCGGCATCGTCGATTCGTAAGCCAGGCTCTCGATGAATCTCCGAGCGCGGAGATATTCCGACGACGGCACGTCGCTGATCTGACCCTTCAGATCCTGCAGCATGGCCTGCGTGATCTGGCGAGTCCGAATCACGGAGTCACCGTCCATACTCCCCGCCTGCGCTCGCTCCGCGAACAACTTCTCCAGCTCAGTCCGGTACGAAGCAAATGTGCTGGTATCCAGCAAACTCGGCCAATGAATCGTTCCGTTGACCGTATCGAGCTCGCCAGGGCTCAACCGCGCAGGCTTCCCCGCCTGTGCATAGCGGATCCAATCCTCGCGAGTCGGCGTTGGCCTTCGATTCTTGGCCCGATACTCAGCGTTCGTCTCCCGCATGCGGAAATACGTATCCGTCCACAACTTCTGATTCTCGATGGCCTGACGCTGTGCCTGCGTCATGTTCACGGCCGCCTGCGAATTCATCAGGTTGTACTGCCCTTGCGACCGGATCACGTCGGCCATGCCTCGCGCGTAACCTTCCGCGGCCGTCGAGGCATGATAACCGTTGTCGAACCAACCGAACCTGGGACCGTAGCCGGGATAGAAATTGTTCGGATACATCTGCCCCTGAGCGTGTAGCCCGCCCAGCAATAGTACCGAAACGATGCCAGTGCTGATGACATAGGCTTTCATGGCGTTTGTCTCCCGTAATGCTTCACTGCGCAACTGGTCCCTGCCCGCCGATAGCCTTCAATGCCTCGGCAGCCGCCTCCCGAACACCCGGATCCTCATCGCGAGCCGCTTTCTCCAACGCGGGCACGGCCGCCTTCGCCAGCGAACCGTAGCAACCCAACGCTGCCGCGGCTTCCTGCCGAAATCGTGCTTCGGGGTCCTGAAGGCCCTGGATCAACAACGGCACCGACTTCTGGCACGATGCCTCGCACTTAGCGTCGATGTGCGCCAGCGCCCAGGCACTCACCAGTGCGACGACGGTGTCGTTGTCTTGCAATCCCTTCAACAACGCCGGCTTGGCAGCCAATGCCGCCGGACCGATCTCTCCCAATGCGTACCCGGCGCCGTAACGAATCGCCGGCGGGCCGCTTTCAAATACCTTGACCAACTCTCCAACGGCCGGGGCCGCCTTCGGACCGATTTCCGCCAGTGCGAACACAACCTCACGCTGAACGTCCGGGTCCGCCGACTCGACCAATTTGGCCAATGCCGGCACGGCCGGTGCCGCCTCCGGTCCAATCCGCCCCAGAATATACGCCACTCTCGCCTGGGCCGGCTTGTGATGCAATGCTTCGATCAACCCGGGAACAGCCGCCGCACCCAGGCTGGCCATCGCCTCCAACGCGTCGTTCACCTGGGCGTCATCCGCATGCTTCAACGCGTTGCGAATCGCCGGCATTGCCAGCTTCGCGCCGGGCCGCAAATCGGCCAAAGCCCGAGCCGCCGCCTCGCGCACCAATCGCTCCCGATTCGTCAACGCCTCAGCCAATAGCACGGTCGCCTGCTTCTTGCGCTGCTGATCGTCTGGGTAGATCCTCGCCAACGCCCACACGCTTACCGTCTTCAGCAGCACGTCAGGCTCAGCACTCAATGTCTCCAGCTTCCCCGTTGCGGGACGAGCCGCCGGCCCGATGCGACCCAGGGCAAACGCCGCGGCGCCGCGCACCGACGTGTCGTCCAACGCATTGGTCAACGCGTCCACAGCCGCCTTGGCCCCAGGGCCCATCGCGGCCAACGCCAGGATCGCCTCGCGGCGCGACGCCACGCTCGGATCGTGAATCTCTTCGATCAACGCGGGAATCGCACCCTCGGCCAACGGCCCCAACTCGGCCAATCCCAGTCCCGCCCAGTACTCCAGTTCATCGTCATCGAGCATCTTGGCCAATGGCCCCGTCGCTGGTTTGCCCATTTCAACCAGCGCTCGCAATGCGCGAACGCGCACCGAAGGCTCGGAGTCTCGAAGCACCTTCACCAACAGCGGAACGGCAACCTCCGGATCCGGATGAATCGCGCCGATCGCCGACACCGCCTCGCGCCGAACCACCTTGTCCGGATCGACCAACAGCTTGGCCAGCGCCGGCACGGCCGACTTGGCCGCGGGACCGATCTCACCCAAACTTCGCGCGGCGTGGGCTCGCACCATCGGATCGGCGTCGTCCAGAACTCCTGCCAGAGCGCCAACCGCTTCGACTGCCGTCGGCCCCATGTTGCCCAGCCGATCGATTGCTGCAATGCGCACGGCCGGATCGCTCGACTTGAGCGACTGAACCGCGTCCGACACCGCAGCCGTCTCTGCGCCGGCAGCAGCCGTACACGCCAACACCAAGCACCACACTGTCGCAACAAGGCGGTACGTTGTTCTCATGTTTCCTCCCACGCGCAATGCTCTGTTCGTAGTCTCGACGGCGCTTGCTAGCTGGCGACCGGCCTGCAGCTCGCCTACGTCGCTTCTGCTGCCACTCAGGTCACACCAGTCGGGCGATGCGGCTCGCCGATCATAACCCCGCACACCCAACAATCATACGTTCAGTTCTCGCCTTGGGCGAGAATGAACCTGCCCGGATATCGCCACACCGGGCCGTCACACGGAGCGACTAATCCGAATTAGGGGAATGACGATGACCGCGGCTGACCATGCAGATTGAATCGCGGCCCAACGCCACGCTTTCCACTCAGATCCTCGGGGGGGTGCCGCAATTCACCAGGCACGCGCATCGAGTCCCAGCCACATTCCCTCCGGCAAAAGCCAGCGACGGCCGAGACCCCCAGGGTCGCCCGGAGACACACTGGGTGATAACTGACGCTTCCGAATACGGCCCTACGGATCGGATCGACTCACTTGGCTTCGCGCACCAGAATGGCACCTGCCATCGCGCAGATGGCAAAGAACATGAGAGTCAACACCGGTTGAAGCGTTTCAGCAGACATAGCAGGCATTCAGCAGGGGGAGGGAGGCCACGACCGGCGCAAATCCACCGCGGCTGGCAACGCTTTTCCGTAGCGACTCTTAGCCATCAAGGCCCACGACACGCCGCTCGCAGCCAGGCCGCTTGCCTGCCGGTCCGTTACCTTCATCGACCGCTCCGCTTGCGTGGCTGGAGAATCCGGGCGAGGTTTGCCACAATGCCGAGAAACGTAGCTGAATACCCATGCTTCGCATGTTACCTAGGGCTCCGATGCGGACGCCTGGCCTGGTCATCCGCTCGCCAAGGCTCGCTGCGTTGCCCGGGCCTCAAGCACCCGCATTTCCAGCTCGGCCTGCGCCTTGCGCGCCCAACGCCCAATATTCACGATCCACTCGCGGGCCTTCTTGTCGTGCAGAGTGAAATCCTCAATCTGATGCTCGCGGCTCCTTTCCGACATTTTGCGCAAAATAGCAGCCAAATCTAGCAATTCCAAAGCCATGCGATCGAGCATTTCTGGGCTGTAGGGCTGCAGGGTCACAGGGCGTGTCCTCCGATGAAGGTATGGCGAAATCGGCGGGTCAATGCCTCTATCCTAGCGTTCTGCCCGCATGTCGTCGAGGGCGGGAACCGGAAATCACGGGCAGAATTGAACTTACATTTTCCCATGATCTATGGGCATGAATAGGTGAACAAATGGTCAATAATACATTTGAAAAAATGACCATTTTATGCTACGCTGCGACCATCCCGTTACGGATCGGGTGGGACCTAACGCCCCCGTTATTCGCAGGATGGCATCCATGTTGGCGTCTGCAACCGAGCACGAGAGGTGCAACTATGTTGACTCCAGCTGTTGTGGCGGAAATCCGGCAACTGCTCGGCGAAGGTCGACTCTCCCAGAGGGCCATTGCGCGTCATCTGGGGGTAAGCCGCGGGATTGTCCACGCCATCGCGCACGGCAAACGACGCGATCGGCCCGAACCCAACGGGCTCGCCCCCAAACTCGCCGTCTGGGAGGGACCTTGGGAGCGGTGCCCCGGCTGCGGAGGCAAGGTGCAGATGCCTTGCTTGCTTTGTCGCGTACGAGCAATGCGGCAACGACGCAATCTCAACCGCTGCGGTCGTCCGTAGCTTCCGCTGAACACGTCGGCTCGCTCGACGGGGCCTCCTCGTTGGCGACCGATTCGATGCGGATCACACGATCGCGCCCCCATCGCTTCGCACACGATAGCGCTTGGGCCGCCTGATCAACCAACGCTCCTTCCGTGCGATGACTCTCATTCTTCTCGGCGACCCCGAAACTGGCTGTGATCGATACCCTCTTTCCGCCCGCGCCAAAATCCAGACCCGCCATGCGCCGGCGTACCCGCTCTGCCCACACCGATGCGTTATCGCCGCCCGTTTCCGGCAGCAGGACCGCGAATTCCTCGCCGCCGTACCGGCAAAGAAAGTCGCTCCGCCGGCACGTCTCGCTGAGCATTTGGGCAACCGCCTTCAGCACGCGGTCGCCCATCGCGTGCCCGTGCGCTTCGTTGACGCGCCGAAACAGATCGAGATCGATCATCACGCACGAAAGCGACAATTCGTGCCGCTCGGCGCGCTGCCACTCCTTGTCCAGGCACTCGTAGAATGCCCGCTGGGTCAGCAGACCGGTCAGAGGATCGCTGCTGGTTAACTGGCTCAAACGTCGTTCCAGGGCCATCAGGCGGGCACCGGCTCGCACTCGCGCCAACAGCTCCCCCTGACGAACCGGCTTGGCCACGAAGTCGTCAGCCCCGAGGTCCAGGGCATATACCGACTCGTCCGGCCCGGTCCTCACGCTCAGAAAGATAGTGTACACGTAATGGGGCAGTTCCATCTGCCGAAGGTGCCGGCACAACTCCAACCCGTCCATCCGCGGCATCTCCCAGTCCGTGATTACCAGGTCCGGGCACTCCTGTTCAATGGCCGCTACCGCATCGCGCCCGTCGGTGGCTACTCGCACCGAATAGCCGGCGTTGGCCAGCCAGCGGGAAAGCAGACGCAGGATCCCCGGCTCATCATCCACAAGCAGTAGTTTCGCGTCGGCGTGCTGCATGGAGTGTGCGCTTCCAAGAACGGTACCCGTTAAGAAAGCCTAGCTTACGGCCGATCGATCACGGGCCGATGCCAGCCGCAGGCTGAGCTTCCCGCGATGCCCCTGCCGGAAGATTCCGAATTCTCGGAACGGCACCCCACGGAATCGCGAGAGCGCCCCCTCCACGGTCGCGTTCATGACCACACTTCGCTGACCCCGAAATGGGGGCAACAGTCCACGCACCATGATTCGCTGGACAGCTGCGCGGCAAACTCCGCGGCATTCCGGGCCCATTCTTGGGGTATTCCCGACGCCGAACAGAATACCTCGCACCGCACCAATCGTGGCAACCTACGGCGATTCACCACGGTTGGCGGCCGCAATGATCTTCGGATCAACCTTGATAACGGCCCGATCATACGTAAGCAGGCCGTTGCACTCCGTCTCCACGTCCGTGATCTGTGTATACACCGCGGCGGCCAGCCCCCGGCTCTTCTTCAGATGGTACACCTCGCCAAGCAGGGCCACGTACCGTTTCAGCAGTTCCTCCGGGCCGCTCATCTCACGATATCCCCAGTGCTTGTCCGCCCACTGGTGGCCTGCCACCGACAGTCCGAGCCCGCCAAACTCACCCAGCACCACGGCCCGCGGCGGTGTCGCCGCCGGCGCCGACGGATCGCGCACCGGCGCATCGGGCCCGGGATACTTGTGAATGTCCAGAACGTCGCCCACGTTTTCGTCCTTCCAACCGCTGACGCTGTCGACCAGCCGGCTCGGATCGAGCGACTTGACCAGCTTCGCGTAGCGCGCCGTGTCGTGCTGCCCCCAACCTTCGTTGAACACCACCCACATGATAATCGACGGGTGATTCTGCAGTCCCCCGATCATCCGGCGCAGCTCAGTCTCGAACTGCTCGTGCGACGCGGGCGTCGTGTTGTTCCCGTTGGGCATGTCTTGCCACACCAGCAATCCCAGCTTGTCGCACCAGTAGTACCAGCGGGCCGGCTCAACCTTCACATGCTTGCGGGTCATGTTGAAGCCCAGTTGCTTCGTCACTTCGATGTCGTAACGCAATGCTTCGTCCGTCGGCGCAGTGTAGAGGCCGTCCGGCCAGAATCCTTGATCCAACGGGCCAACCTGAAACACCCGCTCCCCGTTCAGTCTCAGCCAGACCACGCCCTGCGAGTCTTTGGCCATGTCGATCTTCCGCAGGCCGAAGTAGCTGCTAACGCTGTCGACCGTGCGGCCATCCCGCACGAGCTTTACGTCCACGTCATATAGAAAAGGACTATCCGGCGACCACAGCTTTTGCCGGTCCTTGGGGATCGCCACAACGATCTCCTTACCCACGGCCCCCTTCGCTCGGGCAACCTCCTCCTTGCCGTTGCGAACGACCGCCTCGACCTTCTCCTCCGTGCTGGCACCGGCACCCTCGACGGTCAGCCGCAGACAGGACTGCGACACATCGGGCACCAGCACAAGCCGGTCGATGTGCGCCGCAGGCACTGGCTCCAGCCACACCGTCTGCCAAATACCCGTCGTCGGCGTGTATCGGGTACGCCGAAGCTTGAGAACCTGTTTGCCTCGCGGTTGGTCGCCAACATCGGTCGGGTCGTACACATGGACCAGCAGCTCCTGCGGACCCGGCGACCTCATCGCGTCGGTAATATCGAAACTGAAACCGTCGTAGCCGCCCCGATGCGTACCCAGCTTCTTGCCGTTGAGGTAGACCGTAGCCTCCCAGTCCACGGCTCCGAAGTGCAGAAGCACATGCTGACCCTTCCACGCGTCCGGCACCTCGAACGTCCGCCGGTACCAAACCCGTTCTGCATGCTTCTTCACTCCCGACAGCGTCGACTCGATCGGAAACGGCACCAGCACCTTCTCGGGCAACTCCACGCCTGCCGGCACCGATTCCGCCGCCCGATTCAACTCGGCTTGCCACGCCCCGTTCAGGTTCAGCCACGCAACCCGAACCATCTGCGGCCGCGGATACTCCGGCAACACATTCTCCGCCGAAACCTGCGCAGCCCAGCGGGTGACGAGCGTTCCCTCAGCCGGCCCCGCCGCAACCGACGCGACCGCGATCATCAGAACGAGCAAAACGGCCGAACATCGTACGAGTACCGTCATCATGATTGCTCCCTGAGACGGTCGACAAACGCGGCCCGCCCCGAATATGCCAAGACTACGTGAGTCCCGAATCCCACAATCTGAGAAATCCGGGCTAGTCAGAGTCGCTTGCCCACGGGCGTGGTTCGAAGAGGCAGACTGAGGAACTCCAGGCTGGAGAATACGCACGATGTCACCCCGCATCCTCATCCGAAGTCTTCCTTCGTGCCATCGAATACTCGCACGCCGTTCCCTGGCACTCCCGGTTGAGCGGAGAGAAGCCGCAAACGACGCGCCCGACCGGCAAGGCTTGACCCAGATGCGCTGCGGAAAACTCTCCCGCCGCCTCCAACGCTAAGAACGTGTTCCGCTTGCAGCACCGGGGCCCGCCTCGCGCGGCCATCCGGGCCAGCGCCTCCGCCGTAGCCGTGTTGCAGAGCCGCCACTCTTCGTTGGATGTCGGAGTGGCCTCGGTCACTAGGCTCACAAAGATCCCCACGCCGATGGCAGCCCCACAGGCACCGTGGAAACCGCACGAGCCGCCTACGATGCTATGAGCCCTTCCCCGGGCCTCTTGCACCTTGCGAATCTTCATATCGTGCTGTTGCTTCAGGTTGTAGTACGTCGCCAGCAGCACGGCAGGAACGAGGAAATGATGCTCTGGCCCGTGCATCGCCACCCGGGGATGACGCATCAACTCCATCGCCAGCAGGATCGGTTCTGTGGAATCCGATGTCAAACACTGCTGCTCGATCCATGTGCAAGGATCCTCGGTGTGGCAGAAATCGCAGACGAAATGACCGTTCGTGCAATGCGCGTCGGCCCGCTTCACCCGGTGGCAGAACTCGCACTCCAACTCTGTCTTGTCCTGCAAATAAACGATCTCTGCACCGCAGACCAGACACCCCGATTTCGCCCTGGCTCTGCTCATTTGCTTCTGTTCTCCGCTCGCCGCGATGATCGAGTCGATCGAGGCGTTCTACTCGAAGATGGTCGGGTCGAAGTCGCTCGCATTGTACCAAACATGGTCGTGCCAACGACAAGCTTCCAGGCCGGTACCATGCGAGCCGCAAAACCACGGTGGTCGACACTTCCCAGTCAACCTTTGCCCGACCACGCCGCCGGACATCCAAAGAAGCACTGTACTTGCTTCGTCAGACCGGCCGCCATGAAAGCCATCCAGCAGATCGCTCTGCAAGAGCAGAAGGCCCAGGAGCCGCCCCCTACTCAGGCCGCTGGTTCTCCGGCCGAGCGGTGAGGTCCTTCGTCATCCGCACGATCTCGTAGCCGCCCTTGGCGCCCACGTAGAACAGCAGAAAGCCGTACCACGCGATCGAGCTGAACACAACGGCCGTCCAGAACCAGACCAATACGTTGTTCATCATGCGACCTCCTCTTGTGGGACGCGCCCCGGCACGGGGCCGCAAACTCCGCAGCCCAAGGCTCTCCCGATCAGCGTGCCGACAATCATTCCGGCAAACGCCAGCCCAAAGGCGGAGAACCCCGCCGCCTCCGGCGACATCTGCTGCGCTGGGTCGGTCACTTGGGCGTTATAGATCAGGAACGTGATCGGCCCGATCGCCCCCAGCACCAGCGAGGCAATGGCGCCCCAGCTATTCGCAGCCCGCCAGTACAGCGCGCCCACCAACAGTGTGAACACGCTTGCCAAATACATATTGCCCGTCACGGCCAGATAGTCCCAGGCCCGACCCGGCAGCTTATACCAAAGCCCGTAAAACACCAGGAAGACGCCGATCGCCACGACCAGCGACCGCACGACCAGAAGCTTTGCCTTGGGCGAAAGCGGTCGCTTCAAAAGCGGCATCACAATGTCGTTGTAAATCACAGTTGCCCATGTCAGAAGGTAGCCGCTGTCCGTCGACATCTCCGCCGCAAGCATCGCCGCGACCATGAGTCCGATCACGCCGACCGGCAACAGCGTTCCCAGGTAGGTGGGCATCGCCGTCAGATCGTCCACGCCCTCCGGCAGGCCGCCCTTCGACCAGAAGTAATAGAACGCCGCCGCACCCCACAAACCCGGCAACGCAAACCGGCCGACAAAATAGAAGGCCGTGCGGCGGTACACCTTCCGAGCCGTCTTGTCGTCCTTGGCGGCCAGCACGCGGGCGATATTCGTCTGCCACGTCGTCACCACAGCCACGGCGAAGATCGCCTGCCATAGCACCCACGCCCAACCGATCTGGCCCGATGCCAGCGGATTGAACGGATGTCCCATCTTCAGAGTCTTCGGAGCCTCGGATTGCACCACGGCGGTCAGCGTCGCACCTGTCGAGTTCGCCTCCCACAAGCCCTGGACCAGGTTCGTCCAACCGATGCTATACACAACCATCACCGACGTAACGACGATCCCCAAGCCCATCACCAGGAACTGAAGATAATCGGTCACCAACACCGAGAGCATTCCACCCAGCACCGTGTAAAGCAGGATGATTGCCAACAGAACGATCATCGTTCCCTTCAAATACTCCTCAGGCATTCCGCTCACGTGAACCAGAAAGTCACCGCCCACGCGAAGGAAGATGCCCATATTCAAAATGCCGCCGGTCACGATGATCACACCGGCCAGCCAGCGGACGTGCTTGCCGAAACGGTTCTCAAACAGCTCCGGTATTGTGATGGCGCTCGTGCGCCGCAACGGCCCGATCACGAACCCCGTCACGCCGACCACGAACATCGCTGCGGCGGTCAACAACCCCGGTATGCCCCCGGCGAAACCGCTGCTGAATCCCATCTGGGCCGTGTACATCACGGTCACGATACCCATCTCCGTGGCCGCCAGCGAAGCCACGCCCAGGTTGAGGTCCATCTCACGCCCGGCGACGGCGAAGTCGTCCACGTCGCGCACATAACGCCGCATCCAAACGCCCGCAATGATGCAGCCGATCATATATGCTGCGATGATGACCCAGTCGATCGGATGCAACAGCATGAGCACGACTCCGCTTAGCTCGGGACACAACAGCGATGCCCCCGATGGGGATCCAAGAAACGGCGAGTATACCTGCCGTCGCGAACCCGAGCAAGCGCGTATACCGCGGTTGGGCCGATCCCGGCCGAAAGGAGAGCCCGCCCTCCCCGCACGAATACCCCGTGGCTCCGCCTACCTACAACTCGAAGGCCGCCGGACCGGCGTGGGTGGTGAAGAACAACGCCGCGCCGCCTTCCTCAGGAAATTCCTGCCGATACGCCCCCGACCATTCGGCCAGGAACGAGTCGGCCTGCGATGCGTCGACCAGCGCCCACACGCTCCCCCCGAAACCGGCGCCGAATGCCGATGCAGCGACCGCACCGGCCGCCCGCGCGCTCAGCGCCAGGTAGATCGTCTGGGGCACCTGGTTTCCCAGTAGCTTCTCGGCCGCCAATTGCGATCGATCCACCAACTCGCCGAACCGAGCCAAATCCCCGCTGGCCAGGGCATCGCCCGCCGCAGGCAGCAACTGCTCGTTCTCCGTAAGAAAATGCTCCAGCCGGGCCAGCAGCATCTTCGAATCCTGCTCGTCCGGCTCGTAGTGGCCGACAATCTCCATCAGCCGCCCCGCCGCCTCCGGGCTGCTCGCCAACGCCGCCGCCAAGTGCGGATCCTCACGACCCGTCACCTCTCGCCATAGCTCGGCGATTCTCGATGCCAGCCGCGACGCCCGATTGTACTTCTCCATGGCCGCGCCGGTCTTCTCCGCGACCACGCCGCTGGTCCCAATCGCGAACACATAGCCGCTCGGGATCGGAATCGACCTCTCAAACCGCACCGGACAATAGCCGTACTCACTCACATGGTTCGGCTGCGCATTCAGGATCGCCGTGTGGTCCTCGCTGCCGCCGAACGTGCCCACGCCGCGCACGCCCTCCAGCGATTTGAAAGTCTGCCCATTCTCGATCGTCCCCAGGTAGCCCGCCAGATCGGTGAGGTTTGCAATGTCGCGTGCAAACTCCGGCGCGGCCGCCAGGTCGTTCACCTCGGCCAGCGCCAGAAAGACCGCGACCATCAAAGCGCTGGAACTGCTCATCCCGGCGGCTGCCGGAAGGTCGCTGGCAAACGCGAGGTCGACCCCGCCACACGTACCGGGAAAATTCCGTGCAATCCGCCGCGCGACCGTCATCGGATAGTTCGACCAATGCCCGGTCCGGGGAACCAGCTCCGGCCCGAACGCAAACTCGATTGTCTCACCCGACGCCACGTCGCTCACCCGAATACGCTCGTCGCCGCGCGCCGCTGCCGCCAGCGAGAAACCACGCTCCGCCGCCGCCACCATCGTGTGCCCGCCCGCATAGTCCGTGTGCTTTCCCAGCACCTCGATGCGGCCCGGCACCACCATCGCGCACACTTCCGCGGCGTCCTGCCGACCCAAATTCGCCGCAGCCCGGGCAAGATGCTCGGCCTTCCTCCCGCACGCCTCGGGGCTCAAACCGGCGTCGGCCAGCCGCGCGGCCAATGCCCGCCGATCGCCCAACTCACCCCGATAACCCAGCCGCCGAATCAAAGCTCGACCTCCTTCCCCGCCAACCGTTCAGCGACCGACGTGATGTCGCGCCGGCTGGTCAGGTCGAGCACGGGCGCCTGGATCTTCACCGCCTGAAAAGGCTGTTCGAGCACGTCGATCACGTACTGCACGGCGTCTGGCAATTCCAGCTCGCCGCGCGCCGACGGCTGGATCGATCGGCAGGCCTGGAAGATCGCCGGTGTGAAACGCCAGCAGTTCATGCTCAACCACAAGGGGCGTGGAAGCGCCGCAAGGGCCTCCTCGCTCGGCTTCTCGACGATTCGTTCCAGATTCCCCTGGGCGTTGATCTTGGCCACCGCAAACGACCGAATCCGCTCCTCCGGAATGTTGCTCCCGCGGAACATACTCTCCTGCTCGAACAATGCCGCCGCGCAGCCCTCCGCGTACCGCAACGCTTCCAACGCTAACGCTGGGTAATACGTGTCCGAATTGACCACCAGGATCGGGTCATCCCCGGCGAACGACTCGGCTGCCGCCACCGCGTCGGCCGTCCCGCGAGGCTCCACCTGAACCGCAAACTCGATGTGCAGCCGCCGCAACTGCACTTCCTCCGCATAATAGCGGCGGATCACCTCGTGATCGGGCGCCACCACCATGCAAACCCACTGATAACCGGCGTCAGCCAGCGACGAAAGCACGTAATCCAAGAACGGCCGCCCGATCGGAATCATTGCCTTGATGCCGGCGTCGGCTGCACGGGCTTGCCCCTCGTCCAGCGAAGTCGAATCGTCCGCACGCCGCATCCGCGTGCCCAATCCGCGCGCAAGGATGACCGCCTTGTTCATAGGATCTCTTTCCCTCGGCCTTGTTGAATCAGTGGAATGTAACTCTCCAACTCCGCCGCCACCGCCGGATCGGTCAGGTCGATTGTCGTACGACGCTCCGACGACATGTAGGCCGCCATCGTCAGCCGCGTAATCTCCGCGCCATATTCCCAATCCAACAGCGTCGCGCGTCCTTCGGCCAACGCCGCTACCACGTCGCGGTTCTCGTCCGTGTATCCATACAAGTCGGCCTCGTTCGGCTGCACCGTCAGCAGACCCCGGCTCGCCTGCTGCTTCTCCAGCGCCATTTCCGTGTCCGCCAGGCTGTCCACCGCCGCATCGCCAATAAACACTTCCAGCGGCGAGCGCAGACTGTTCATCTCGAAGCCGTACCCCGGCCCCAACCCGTCCATCAACAGCCGCAGCCCCTGCTTGTCGTACATCCACGACACGGTGAACTGTGCCTTCACCTGTTGCCCCGAGTCGGGATGCCGATACGTTACCATGCCCGTGGCGAAATCCTCCGCGGGCGCCTTCGCATAATCCACGCCAAGACGCTCCAACAGGTCCTTCCGCCACTCCGGCTGCCCCCATTTCAGAAGCGCCAGATCGGCCATGACCGACTGCGGCTGCAAGTATCGCACCGGCTTGCCCGGCGGCGTCAGCGCGTACCAGCCGACCGCCAGGCAATGGCAACCCATGTCGCTCATCACTCCGCCGCCCTGTTGCCTCGGATCCCAGAACCACGACGTGTGCGGCCCGGCGTGCTCTTCGCTCGACCGAACCAGCGCCAGCGGTCCCATCGACTGCATAACCGGTCCCAACTGTGCCCGCTGCGCTTTGAACGATTTCATGTGGAGCTGGTTCTCGAAATACACGTCCTGCACCGGAACCGACCGGATCAGCGAGAGCATCCGTCGCGCCTCGGGCATGTTCCGCGCCAGCGGCTTCTCGCAGATGACCGCCTTCACTTCGGCCCCGGCCTTGATCGCGTCAACCAACTCCTCCACGATCTCCACGCGGAGAAAATTCGGGCCCCAGATGGCCACCACGTCCACCTCTTCCGCCATCTCGCGCACGCTCGCGAATCGCTTAGGTTGGCCGAGATGATGGTCCGTCGCGAACTGGATGAGTGAATCGGCCGAGCTCCTGCACACGAAACCAGCCACCTCGATGCCCGGCACCTCGCACAACGCTCGCAATTGAAACGCGGTGATGAATCCGCCCCCGACAATCCCGTAGCGCACTGTCTTCATAGCGTCATACTCCCGATTTTCCCCAGCTGCGAAGTGCCACCCACCGGATGCATTCCACCCGCCCAAGTTGGGTGTGCCCGGCCAGGCCGAATTTTAGCGAAATGGCCCGCGACGAACAAGGTATCGAGAGGTTGCAACCGCCCGCTCCGGCGATTACGGTGAAACAGACGCTTCGCCCACTTCACGGCTTCCCTGCACTGCGGAGAACCGAAAATGTCGTTGCTCACATTGCTCCTCCTGGCCGCCGTCGCCGCCGATGAAACCTCGCTGCCCAATGCCAAGCCCGTGCCTAGCATGCAAGTGGTCCCGCAGCCTTACAACCAGGCGTCATTCCAGTGGGGCGGTCGTGACCTCACGCGCTACCATTTCGGCAGCGAGCTGAGACGCCCGTTCCTCTGCCCGCTTCTCGGCCCCGATGGACTCTGGCTCACGCGCATCGGCCATCCGCACGATCCCGCCGGCCACAGCCATCACAACTCGGTCTGGATCTCTCACCAGAACGTCGATGGGGTCGACTTCTGGATCGACCAGGGCGGCCGGATCGTCCAACAGCGCATCGAGGCCTTCAGCGACGCGCCCGATCGAGCCTCGATGCTCGTGACCAACGCCTGGAACGATCCGCAAGGCAAGACCTGCCTCCTCGAACATCGGCGAATCGAGGTGCGGCCGATCGACTCCCAGCAATGGCTCCTGCTGCTCGATCTGCAGCTACAGCCTCCCTCCGACCGTCCCGTCACCCTAGGCCAAACCCCCTTCGGCGTCCTCGGCGTCCGCATGGCCAAGACCATCGGAGTGGCCGACGGCGGTGGGCGAATTCTCAACTCGGAAGGGCAGCTCGACGAAGCCCAGGTCTTCCGCAAGCCCGCCCGATGGGTCGACTACAGCGGCCCGCTCACCGACCGACTCCGCGGCGGGATCACGCTCATGGATCATCCCGGCAACCCCGGCCATCCAACTCCCTTCCACGTCCGCAACGACGGTTGGATGGGTCCCTCCCTCACCCTCCGCGGCCCGATCACCATCGAGCCCGGCAAGCCGCTCCGACTTCGCTACGCGCTCTGGGCCCACGGCGGCGTCCCCACCCGCGCCCAGTCCGACGCCCAGTGGCAGTCATTCGCCAAAGAGCCCTTACCGAAGCTTGAGAAGTAACCCGGCCAAACACAACGGCGACCCGCACTACACCGGCGCGTCCGGTGGCATCTCCACGGCCAGCCGACGTTTCGGATCGCCCGCCAGAAAGAGCGTCTGCGTGGGAAAGGCGAACTCGATCCCTGCCTTCTCATACTCTTCGAAGATCCGCAGATTCAGCCGCTCCGCGTGCGCCAGATAATCCCACCACGCCGGCGGCGCATACCAGTAGACCACCAGGATGTTCAGACTGTCGGCGTTGAACTCATTGAAGAACACCCGAGGCGGAAAGCTGTCCAGACCGATCGTCGGATGAATCGGCTCGGCAATGCCGGGCTCTTCCAACAGCCTGCGCAGGATGTCGATCGCCTCCTGGATCTTCGCTCGCGGCGTGTCATACGTGATCGTCACGTTGAACAGCCGCCGGATGTAAGGCCGCCGGCCGATATTCTCGATCACCTCGTTGGCCACGATCGAATTCGGAATCGTCACCACATTGCCCGTGAACGTGCGGATCTTGGTCGACCGAAAGCCGATCTCCTCCACCGCACCCGTCTGGCCCGAACACGTGATCGCTTCGCCCACGCGAAACGGCCGATCGATCAAGACTGTGATCGAGCCAAAGACGTTCTTGATCGAATCCTGGGCGGCCAGCGACACGGCCAAGCCCGCAATGCCCAGTCCCGCCAGCCACGTCCCGATGTCTTTATTGAAAACGTTGTTGACGATGAACAAGATGCCCAGCACGACCAGTACGATCCGCAGCGTCTTGCGGATCATTGGAGCCAGTTGCCGGTCCAAGGCTGATCCGTTCCGGCCGGCCAATCGCCGCACCAGGACGTCGGTCACCGACATCAGGTTATACAGGTACCAGAGCACGGCGATCGAAAACAGCAGGTTGAGGACTCCTCTCCAGAAGCTGCTGATACCGCTGCCGTACACACCGAAGATCCCACCGGCCAGCCCGATGGTTAGCGTCGTCAGGCTGATCGGCCCGCTCAGGTCGACGAGGAATTGCTGCCAAACGTTCCAGCCGCGGGCCCCAAAGCGCCGTCCCACGCGCCGCAGCACGGCCGCTACCACTTTCCCCAGCACGAGACCCACGCAGGCCGCCACCAGAATGATCAGCCATTGCTGCAAGCGCTGCGTGTCCCAGAGCTGGTCCAGCCGCACTCCTTCAATTGCCTCGGCCGCCTCATGCATCGCTCGTCCCAGCGAGCTCGACGGCGCCGCCTGCTGCTGGTCGGGCTCCGTGGCGGGCGTCAGACCCGGCACCTGCGCCCGCAGGGCCTCGGGCACACCCAACCAAACCGACATCGCCAGGATCAATACACTCGGCACGTAAAGCGAATACTTGTTCATAGGGACAAATGATACCGGCTAACCCCCTTTGAAAAAAAGATTGGTCTTGCGGGCAAATCCGTGCAACACCCGCCGCATCACGGCCCCATATGTCGACCGTGTCCTCCCTCGGGGGTGCTGCCAATCATGCCGGCCTGTTAATCTGGGGTAATTGTCGCGATTTCCACGCCTTTGACGGCTCCAGGCGCGCAAACCGGTGCACATTGAGAAAGCCAATCATCAGACCGAGTTGCGAAACCGTTCGTCGACACGCGTGATATGTCCGACGCAAATCCGCCCAATACCCATAGGCCATCAGGCTGGCCCAACACCAACTTTGCCAACGACGGCCTGCCTCGTAGCACCAGTTGCCAGAAAACCACACTAGGTTTACGATTGGTCAAATGGTGTCTTCCGGCAAGCCTATCGCTAATGATCGAAAGGACTGATCGTGGAGCTGCCAAAACGAGAACCGTCGGACCGTTTCACCCCGCCCGGACGCTACCGCGAGCTGGAAGGTGGCTTGCGGCAACAGGTTCACGGCCAGGATATCCCCATCCTCTTCGTCTACGCCTTTGACCGCCGCACGCGGCTCGGCCCATTCATGATGGTCGACAAGTGCCTCGTTCCCGGCGCTCCCCGAGCCGTCGGCTCGGCCCTTCATGCTGCTGGTATGACCAACGTGCGCCTCGTCATGCAGCCCTGGAATCCAAACCTCCGGCCCAGCCAAACGCGATTCGACGGCCGACCGCCCGAGGTGCTCATGGTTTCCGCCATGCAGATCCACAGCGCGCCGGCCTACGATCTCATTCGCGATGCCTGGCTCTTGGGCGACGATCGCCCCTTAATCATGGCCGGCGGAGCCAAGGCCATCTACGAACCGTGGGACTTCTTCGGCCTTTCCCCCGACGGTCAGGTCGGCGCCGACGTCGTCGTCACCGGCGAAGAGTTCGTCATGCTCGAACTGTTCGACCGCATCGTTCAGCACAAGGGGCCGAACGATTCCATGCGCCAGGCGTTCAACCGTGTCCGCCGCGAAGGTCTGCTGGAGGACATCCCCGGCTTGGTCTATCGCCCCGACGACAGTCCCGGTGCGCCCCAATACCTCGTCAACACGGGCGTCCAGCGTCTCGTGCAGAACCTCGACGAGTTGCCGCTCCCCTTCGACGCCATGGGCCTGTTCGAACCGCCCCATAACCATGCGACGCTTTCACCGTCGCCCGTCCCCATCGACAAGATCGGCCGCCACGCGAAGATCATGGCCATGGTCACCACGCATGGCTGCAAGTTCGGTTGCCATTACTGTCCCATTCCCGCCTACAACCAGCGCACGTTCCGCTACCGTAGCGCAGAACGGCTGACCGATGAAATCGCCGGCATCACCGAGCGGACCGGCATCCGTAAGTACTTCGGCACCGACGACAACGTCTTCAACGATCGCGAGATTGTCCAGGGCCTCTTCGACACGATGGCCCGCGGACGCATCGGCGGCAAGCCGTTTCGCAAGGCCATCTCCTTCGCCACCGAGGCCACCGAGCTCGATGTCTACAAACATCAGGATCTCATCCCCCTGGCCCGCGAAGGCGGCCTGCGCAGCCTGTGGTTCGGCCTCGAAGACCTCACCGCCGGACTGGTCCAAAAAGGCCAAACCCCCGAAAAGACCAAGACCGTCTTCAAACTCCTCCTCAAGTCCGGCATCGCACCCATGCCCATGATGATGCACCACGATAGCCAGCCCCTCTGGTCGTGGCGCAACCTGCGCGGCTTGGTCAACCAGGTGGGCTTTCTCCGCCGCGTCGGCGCCATCACCTGCCAGATCACCCTCCTCACGCCCTCCGTAGGAAGCAAGAGCTACGAACAAACTTTCGACGACGGGCTCGTCCTCAGCCAGGTGGGCGGCAAACCCGTCGAAGAATACCAGTTCGACGGCAATCACATTGTCGCCACCGAACACGAAAGCGCCTTCTGGCGACAACTCAACATGCTCGCCGGCTATGCCGCCTTCTACAACCCGGTCAATCTGCTTCGTGCCCTGCCCAGGTTCGACAGCCTCTGGACGGAGCGCGTCGTCCTCCAACTCTACGGAATGTGGGGCCTTGCCAAGTCAACCTACCAGATCCGCGACTGGCTCTGGGGCCTGATCTCCGGACCCATCGAACACTTCTCCGAGTTCACGCCGCCAAAGTTCCCCATGGTCGTCCCGCGCTGCGTCGAAACCAGGCTCGCCCAACACCACTTCCGCAAGAACGCCCCCGCAAGCAGCTAACTCCGAGCCACTACCTCTGGTCAACGCACCACCCTTCACCTCCTCGCCCGACCCCCACGTCGCCCGGCGCCGGCGTCCCATCGCATCTTGGAGACCCTGCCACATTGTCCGTCGCCGACCTCGCCAATGCGATTGCGATTCTCGTTGCCTTGGCCTTCCCCGCGGCTATCACCTGGCTCTACTTCGTGGCACTGGCCGGGCGTCGTCCGATCCTCCAGCGCCTCGCGTACGGCATCGGCAAATCCCTTCAGTTCGCCCTGCCGATCGTTTGGGTCGCGCTCGTCCAACAAACTCCGATCCGCCCGTTCTGGCCGACCTCGGTCGGACTGCCCACGGGTCTGGCCTTTGGACTGGCCGTCCTCACGGCCATGCTGGCCGGCTACCATCTCCTCCTGAAGCCGGCCGGCCATCTCGCATCAGCCGCCGATGCCATCGGCGCCAAGATCGCTCAGTTCCACATCACCACGCCTCTTCGATACCTGGCGATGGGCATCTTCTATTGCCTGTTTCATTCGTTGCTCGAAGAGTACTACTGGCGATGGTTCGTCTTCGGTCAATTGGAGCAGTTGCTCCCTGTCGCAGTAGCCGTTCTCGTTTCCGCCCTGGGCTTCACCTTGCACCACGTCATCGTCCTGGGCATCTACTTCGGCGGGCGCTCCCCGGCCACCATCGTCTTTTCCCTGGCGGTGGCCGTTGGCGGGGCCTTCTGGGCGTGGCTCTACTTCCAGAGCGGCTCGCTCTACGGCCCTTGGCTCAGCCACTTGCTCATCGATGCTGCCATCTTTCTCGTAGGCTACGACCTGGTGCGAGCTCGCCTCCGGTGAAACCTGCGAACTACCCCGCCATAAAGGGGTTCTCCTCCCGTTTACCTATCCGCTACGATGCTCGCCGGAACTCTTGCCCAGGCAAAATCGTCTAGAGACTAGTAAGCGGACGCCATTCGCTCGTGGGAACTCTCACCACCATCCGCTACCCACTAATCACCACGCACTACAAAAAACCTCCCCAGGAGACCTTCGATGAACGTTATGCGACTGTCCTGCATCCTCTCGTGCGTCGCAATCATCCTGGGAGTTCTCACGATCGGCGGAGCCGCAAACCCGCCAGCCGCCCCGAACACCGACCGCGAACAACAGGCCGCACAACTGCTCAAAGACGGCAATTTCAACGACGCCTACCAGGCCTTCCGCCAGCGCGTCTTGGACCCGGCCACCGACCCCCACAAGGTAGGCGACGATTTGACGGCCGCCCTCCAGTGCCTGCAGCGACTGGATCGCGTCGACGAGGCCGATCAGCTTGTCGAGAAAGCCGTCGAGGTCCACGCGAACAACTGGCGGCTTCTCTGGGCGGCCGCCCGCAACGACATGAATCTGCCGCACCATGGCTTCATCGTGGCCGGCCAGTTCCAGCGAGGAAACAAACGCGGCGGCGGCCAGGCCGTCAACTCCGCAGAACGCGACCGCGTACGCGCGCTGCAACTCATGGTTCAGGCCATGCCCTTGGCGCATCAAGACGAGAATCATACCGACGTCGGACAGTTCCTCCTCTCCCTGGCCGAAATGCTGCTCAACAACCGCGGTTTCGACGAAGCCTGGCGGCTGCAATATCTCACCGATCTCGCCCAATTGCCTGACTACGAGGAAGGCTGGGGTTACGGACGCGATAACCCCGGCGCCCCGGTCGACGCCCAGGGCAACCCCGTGTTCCACCACGTTCCCAAGAGCTTCGAGGCTGCCACCACCGACGGTCAGCGCTGGCGATGGGCGTTGGAGCAGGCCGCCGAGTTCGATCCGGCCTTGGCCGACAGTGTCGTTCTCCAGCGAGCCGACTTCCTCTGGCAGCAGTTCGGCGTGCAAACGATGGCCTACTACGGATGGCGATTCGGCCGCATGCAAACCGACGACACGAAACAGAACGAAAGTGGCACCTACGCCCTCCAC
Organism: Thermoguttaceae bacterium; assembly: GCA_963674835.2. Taxonomy (GTDB): domain Bacteria; phylum Planctomycetota; class Planctomycetia; order Pirellulales; family Thermoguttaceae. The sequence goes on along the minus strand of CAXXKC010000003.1, from coordinate 1,633,732 downwards.
ACGCTCGGCGAAAATGAGACGATCGCCCGCCTGGCGACCGGCGTCAAACGTTTCGAGCTGCCCGACCAGTTCAACTTCATCAAGCTCTACCAGCAGATCGCCCAGAAGACCGACAAGAACCGCCTGCGCGCCCTCAGCCAATTGGGCCAGATCTTCGAGAACCGCCGCCAGTACCCCAAAGCGGCCGACCAATGGCGAGAGTGTCTCAAAGTCGAGAAGCGGCCCGAATTCCAGAGTCGTCTAGACCAGATCGTCGGCAATTGGGGCCGCTTCGAACCGATGCAGGCCGAGCCGGCCGGTCACAAGGGCACGACCGAGTTCCGCTTCCGCAACGGCAAGTCCGTCGAGTTCACGGCGCAGGAGATCAAAGTCCAACAGCTCCTCGACGACGTCAAAGCATATCTCAAGTCCCGGCCTGGAAGAATCAGTTGGGAGAAGATCAACATCCAGGACATCGGCTACCTGCTGGTCCAGCAGAACCAGCAGCAATACGTCGGACCCACGGTGGCCTCCTGGACGCTCGAGTTGGCGCCGCGCGAGAACCACTTCGACCGTCGCATCACCGTGACCACGCCGGTGGAAAAAGCCGGCGCTTACCTCGTCACGGCCAAGATGGCCGGCGGCAACACCAGCCGTATCATCCTCTGGCTCAACGACACGGTCATCGCCCGCAAGCCCCTCAACGGCAAAACCTGGTACTTCGTCGCCGATGCCGTAACCGGCCGGCCCATCGCCAAAGCCAACCTCGAATTCTTCGGCTGGCGCCAAGAGAACCGAGGCGGCCGGCAAGTTCAGCTCCTGCTCCAGCAATTCGCCGAGTACACCGACGCCCAAGGCCAGCTGATCCTCGACTCCAAGCAGCAACCGCAGGAATATCAGTGGCTCGTCATCGCCCGAACCCGCGATGGCCGACTCGCTCACCTCGGCTTCGACCACATCTGGTACAGCCCCTACTACGATGCCCAATACCAGGCAACCAAGGTCTACACCGTTACCGACCGGCCCGTCTACCGACCCGATCAGACCGTCCAATACAAGTTCTGGATCCGCCACGCGCAATACGATCAGTCCGACGTCTCCCAGTTCGCCGGTCGCGACTTCACCCTCGAGATCTACGATCCCAAAGGACAGCGAATTGTCCAACAGCCGGTCAAGACCGACGAGTATGGGGGTATCGCCGGCCAATACAAGCTGCCCGCCGACGCGCCGTTGGGCGTTTACAGGCTCTCCATCGCCGACCAAGGTGGCGGCGTCTTCCGAGTCGAGGAGTACAAGAAGCCCGAATTCGAAGTCACCGTCGAGGCCCCACAAGAACCCGTCATGCTCGGCGAAAAAATCGCGGCCACCGTCAAGGCCAAGTACTACTTCGGCTCGCCGGTCACCAAGGCCAAAGTCAAGTACAAGGTCCAGCGAACCGGCTACACCGAGCGATGGTACCCCTGGGGCCCGTGGGACTGGCTCTACGGCAGCGGCTACTGGTGGTTCGCTCCCGATTACGCCTGGTATCCCGGCTGGGCCATATGGGGATGTCCGCGGCCCGCGCCGTTCTGGTGGCCCAGCCGCCAAGGACCGCCCGAATTGGTCGCCCAACAGGAAGTCGAGATCGGCGACGACGGCACTGCCAAGATCGAAATCGACACCGCCCTCGCCAAGGCCATCCATCCCGACGAAGACCACCAGTACACCATCACTGCCGAAGTCGTCGATCAGTCGCGCCGCACGATCGTCGGCACGGGCAAAGTCCTTGTCGCTCGCAAGCCGTTTCAGGTGACCGCCTGGGTCGATCGCGGATACTATCGCGCCGGCGACGTGATCCACGCCGAGTTCCGCGCCCAAACTCTCGACAACCGGCCCGTCGGCGGCACCGGCATACTCGAGGTCTTCCGCGTCCAATACCCCGACGCCAAACCCGTCGAAACCACCGTCTACAAGGCCCAGCTTCCCCTCGATGCTCAAGGCCACGCCGAAACCAAGCTCACGGCCGCCCAGCCCGGCCAGTACCGCCTCTCCTACACGGTCACCGACGCCAAAGGCCACGCCATCCAGGGCGGATACCTCCTCACCGTCATCGGTACTGGCTCCGACAGCGCCGATTTGCGCTTCAACCAGATCGAGCTCACCACCGACCAGAAGCAATATCAACCCGGCGACAAGGTCAAACTCCTCATCAACACCAACCGTGCCGACAGCACCGTCCTGCTCTTCCTCCGACCCGCCAATGGCGTCTACCTACCGCCCAAAGCGATCCACATCGACGGCAAGACCGCGGTCGAGGAAATCGACGTCACCCAGAAGGACATGCCCAACTTCTTCGTCGAGGCCGTCACCGTCTCCGACGGACGCATCTACAGCGACGTCCGCGAGATCGTCGTCCCACCGGAGAAGCGAGTTCTCTCCGTGGAAATCCAACCGTCCAGCCAATCCTATCGGCCGGGCGAAAAAGCCAACGTCAAGCTCAAGCTGACCGACATCCACGGCAAGCCCTTCGTCGGCTCCACCGTCGTTGCCATCTACGACAAGTCCGTCGAGTACGTCTCCGGTGGTTCCAACGTCCCCGACATCAAAGAGTTCTTCTGGAAATGGCGACGCCACCACCACCCGCAAACCTGGTCCAACCTCGACCGCTGGTTCCACAATCTCCTCCGCCAAGGCGAAACGCCCATGAACGACCTCGGCGTCTTCGGCGGCACCGTGCCCGAGGACGAGGCGGAACAGCAGACGCCCGCCAATACTATGGGCGGTCTCGGTGGGATGGTCCCACTCATGAAATCCCGCCAGAGCTCGATGGCCGGCGGAGCCGCAGCTAGGTCCGCGCCGATGCCTGCCGCACCCGCAGCCATGGAGGCCGACAGCTTCGCCGTAGCCAAGGGCGCCGAGGCCGCTGCCGCCGAGCCGCCCGCCGGTCAACTCGTCCAGCCCGCCCTTCGGACCAAGTTCGCCGACACGGCCCTCTGGGTCGCCGCCCTCCAAACCGCCGAGGATGGCACCGCCGACGTCTCCCTCAACATGCCCGAAAACCTCACCACTTGGCGCATCAAGGTCTGGGGCATGGGCCACGGCACCAAGGTCGGCGAAGCCGCCACCGACGTCATCACCCGCAAGGATCTCATCGTCCGCATGCAGGCGCCGCGGTTCTTCGTCCAGAACGATGAAGTCGTTCTGTCGGCCAACGTGCACAACTACCTAAAGAATGACAAATCGGTCCAAGTCGCTCTCGAACTAGACGGCAATGTCCTGGAACCGACCGACGCGCTCCAGCGCACCGTCAACATCCCCGCAGGCGGCGAATCCCGCGTCGATTGGCGCGTCAAAGTGCTCCGCGAAGGCCAGGCCGTCATCCGTATGAAGGCCCTCACCGACGAAGAGTCCGATGCCATGGAGCAGAAGTTCCCTTGCTACGTCCACGGCATGCTCAAAATGGAAGCCTTCTCCGGCGCGCTGCGCCCCGACGAGCAAAGCGGCCAGATCACCCTCCACGTACCGGCCCAGCGGCGGCCCGACGAAACCCGCCTCGAGGTGCGCTACTCGCCCACGCTCGCCGGCGCCATGGTCGACGCGCTGCCCTACCTCGTCGACTACCCGTATGGCTGCACCGAACAAACCCTCAACCGCTTCCTGCCCACGGTCATCACCCAGAAGATCCTCCTCGACATGAATCTCGATCTCGATGCCGTCCGCCAGAAGCGAACCAATCTCAACGCCCAGGAGTTGGGCGACGCCCAACAGCGCGCCGAGCAGTGGAAACGCTACAAGCGTAACCCCGTCTTCGATCAGGCCGAAGTCCGCCGCATGGTCCAGGAAGGCGTCAAGGCTCTGACCGAAATGCAGCTCTCCGACGGCGGCTGGGGTTGGTTCTCCGGCTTCGGCGAGCACTCCACGCCTCACACCACCGCCCTGGTCGTCCACGGCCTGCAAATCGCTCAGCAGAACGATGTTGCCCTCGTTCCCGGCATGCTCGACCGCGGTGTCGCCTGGCTCAAACGCTACCAGGAAGAGCAGGTCCAGAAACTCAACAACGCCCTGGCCGATCCCAAGAAGGAGCCGTGGAAGACCTCCGCCGATAACCTCGACGCACTGGTCTACATGGTCCTCGTCGATGCCGACGCCGACAACCCCCAGATGCGCGACTTCCTCTACCGCGACCGCACCGATCTCGCGGTCTACGGTTTGGCCATGTTCGGCATCGCGCTCCAGAAACAGGGCCAGAACGACAAGCTCGCCATGGTCATGCAGAACATCGGCCAGTATGTCCAACAGGACGACGAGAATCAGACCGCTTGGCTCAAGCTGCCCGCCGATGGCTGGTGGTACTGGTGGGGTAGCCAATACGAGGCGCACGCCTACTACCTCAAGCTCCTCGCCCGCACCGATCCCAAGGGCGAGCTGGCTCCGCGGCTCGTCAAGTACCTCTTGAACAATCGCAAGCATGCCACCTACTGGAACTCCACTCGCGATACGGCCCTTGTCATCGAGGCGATGGCCGACTTCCTCCGCGCCAGCGGCGAGGCGAAACCCGACATGACCGTCGAGGTGTGGCTCGATGGCAAACTGCAGAAGGCCGTCGAAATCACGCCGGCCACGCTCTTCACCTTCGACAACGCGCTAATCCTGGAAGGCCGCGCCGTCGCCGACGGCGACCATCGCGTCGAGCTGCGAAAGAAGGGCAACGGACCGCTCTACTACAACGCCTACCTCACCAACTTCACGCTCGAAGATCCCATCACCGCCGCCGGGCTGGAAATCAAGGTCCACCGCAAATACTATCGCCTCAAACCGGTCGAACAATCTGTCAAGGTCGCCGGCTCACGCGGCCAGGCGGTCGACCAACGCGTCGAGAAGGTCCAACGCGAAGAGCTTGCCGACCTGTCCACCGTCAAAAGCGGCGACCTCGTCGAGATCGAGCTGGAAATCGACAGCAAGAACGACTACGAATACCTCGTCTTCGAAGACATGAAGCCCGCCGGCTTCGAGCCCGTCGAGCTCCAAAGCGGTTACACCCGCAACGCGCTCGGGGCGTACGTCGAGTTCCGCGACAATCGCGTCGTCTTCTTCACCCGCACCCTCGCTCGTGGCAAGCACAGCGTCGCCTACCGCATGCGAGCCGAAATCCCCGGCAAATTCAGCGCCTTGCCCGCTCGCGGCGAGGCCATGTACGCCCCCGAGTTGAAGGCCAACTCCAACGAGATTAAACTCCAGGTGGTCGACTGAAACCGTACCCTCGCCGGCCTGCTGGCGAGGGTGGCAACGCAGCGGCCGGGTGAGGGCACCCCGACGCAACAACCGTCGGGCCGTCGTAACGTGTTTTCATCCCGGCCGTCCCCGCAAACACCACCCCCCGAGATCTCCCCATGATTCGCCTCCCAAATCTCCTGCTGCTCCTGGCCGCCATCGCATGCTGCCTTCCCCACTCGGCTCCTGCCCAACAGCCCCCTCAGGACAAACCCGCCTTCCACGTCCAGCTCGACACCCCGCTCAAGGCCCTGGATCCACACTTCTGCTGGTTCCATCCCCGCGCGGCGGCGATTCCCGGAGCCGGACGCGACGGTCAGCCGGCCGTCCTGATCACGCTGCAGAAGCATCTCAAGGTATCCGACTACTACAGCGGCCTCTGGACGATGCGAACCGACGACCTGGGCAAGACCTGGACAGGCCCCACCGAGATCCCCGAGCTCGCCTGGCGCCCTGAGCCCAACGGCGTGGTCCTGGCCGTGGCCGACGTCACCCCCGGCTACCACGCCCCCACCGGCAAGCTCCTCGCCATCGGTTGCAGTGTCCGCTACAGCCCCAAAGGCGCTCAACTGGCCGACACGAAGCGATTCAGCCAGACCGCCTATGCCGTCTACGATGCCCACACAAATCGCTGGACGAAGTGGCAAACCCTCCATTTGCCCTCCGACGACAAGTTCAACATGGCCCGTTGCGCCTGCGCCCAGTGGATCGTCGACTCCGATGGAACCCTCTTGTTGCCCATCTACTTCGCGCCCGCCGAAGGTGTGCCTGCTTCGGTGACCGTTGTCCGCGCCAAGTTCGACGGCCAGAAGCTCACCTACCTCGAGCACGGCGACGAGCTCTCGCTCAACGTCGTCCGCGGCCTCTGCGAGCCGTCAATCGTCAAATGCCAGGACCGCTACTGGCTCACTATCCGCAACGATCTCAAAGGCTACGTCACCGCCGGCAAGGACGGCCTCCACTACGACCCGATCCAACCCTGGACGTTCGACGACGGCTCCGAGCTCGGCAGCTACAACACCCAGCAGCACTGGCTCGCTCATGGCGACGGGCTGTTCCTCTGCTACACCCGCCGCGGCGCCAACAACGACCACATTCCTCGCAACCGCGCACCCCTGTTCATGGCACAAGTCGATCCCCAGAAACGCTGCGTCCTGCGCGGCACCGAGCAAGTCCTCGTACCCGAGCGCGGCGCCATGCTGGGCAACTTCGGCGCCGCCCCCATCAGCCCCACCGAGTCCTGGGCAACCGTGTCCGAATTCATGATTGGCAACCAGCCCAACCCCCGCGGCGCTGATGGCAGCCTCTTCGTGGCAAGAGTCCTCTGGTCGCCACCCAACCCCTGAACTCCCCCAAACAATCCCCCCGCATCGCCCTCGGAACGCATCACGCACCACCACAAACACCACACGTAGGTGGACCGAGGCCGTAGGGTGGGCCGAGCGCAGCGAGCCCCACCGAGAACTACTTCGCCCGCAACCGCGCAAACAACTCCGCCAGCTTCTCAAGCTGCACCGGCTTGACCACATGTGCATCGAATCCGGCTTCCAACGCCTGCCGGCGATCGTCCGGCCGCCCAAAACCTGTCAGCGCGACCAGATACACGCCATCGTTCTCGGGGTTGCAACGCACCTGCCGCGCTAGGTCATAACCGTCCACGTCCGGCAGACCGATGTCCACCAGCGCAATCTCTGGACGCTGGAAGTCGATCAACTCGATCCCTTGACGCCCCGACGCCGCCACCACCACCTCGTGGCCTTCTAGCTCCAACACCGCCTGCAGCATCTCCATCGCATTCGGGTCATCCTCCACAATGAGAATGCGCATGTCGGAAATGTCGGTGTTACTGTGATCTGGTGTGTGTTGGCGACGCTCGGGCACCACTGTCGGCAGCCGCACAGTGAACGTGCTTCCGCAGCCCAGCCCTTCACTTTCTGCCGTGACCATACCGCCGTGAAACCTTACCAGGCTCCGCACCAGCGCCAGCCCGATGCCCATCCCACCATTCGAACGCGATCGTGTCGTACTCTCCTGAACGAAAGGCTCGAATACCGATTCCAGCCGGTCGGGCGCAATACCGATGCCGCTGTCACGAACGCTGACGACCACGTCCGACCCTTCTAACCACGCGGTCAGCCACACGTGTCCGCCCGTCTCCGTATACTTGGCCGCGTTCGCCAGCAGATTGGTCAGCACCTGCAGTAGCCGAGCCGGATCGCCGTCCACGTACAAAGGCCGGTCGGGAAGCGTCACCTCCAATGCTACCAGCCGTTGCGCCATCGGCACCGCCACCGTCTCGGCTGCTTCTCGAACCGTCTGACGCAAATCCAACACCCGCCGCCGGAGCTCGATCTTCCCTTCCGAAATACGTGCAATATCCAGCAGATCGTCTAACAGCCGCGTCATCTGCAGGCATTGCTTCTCCAGCACCTCGCGCGCCCGGCTGAGCAAGGCCCGATTGCCTGCGGCGCGCTGAAGAATATGTGCCGCATTCACAATCGCCGAGAGCGGGTTGCGCATCTCGTGGGAAAGAATCGCCAGGAAATGGTCGCGGCGTCGAATGGCCCGACGCAACTCCTCATTCTCTTCAGACAGCACTCCACCGCGTGCCTCGCTGGCCGCCAGGGCTTCCTGCAGCGACTCTGTCGATTGGATATCCATCCTGCGAACCGTCTACGCGGGTCGGACCCTTCGACCGCCCGCCTGTGTCTAAGCCGGCCCTCGTCCTGCTTTCATCCACTTGCCGACGTGTGTGCGCTCCTCGCCACTCGCCGTACGATCACGATTCGGCAAGCTCCCGAGTCATTTCCCGAACCAGTTCCTCCGGGTTGATCGGCTTGGGGAACCAACGATCGACCCCTTTCGGACCCGTGGGAACGTCAAACACGCTGGGCGACGTACCGCTGATCGCAAACACTTTCAAACCCGCTAACCCTGGATTCTGTCGGATAGCTCCGATTGTCGTCCGCCCATCCACGTTCGGCATGATCATGTCCAACAGAATCACGTCCGGAAGCTCGTGCGAGTTGAGATAATCCAACGCCGCCGCCCCATCGCCCGATGTCGCCACGTCGAACCCGCTGACCCGCAAAAAACCGGCCAGCAGTTCGCATTCGTTGGCGTCGTCTTCGACAATCAGCGTACGGCGAACTCCCGAAGGCGGGCTCGCTGCCGGCGTCTCCGGCCTTGGGGCCGCCTCAGCCTCCAACGCCACAAACTCCTCCAGGATCTTCCGCCACGTCCGGTCGGCCTCTTCGATCAGGCCCTGGTCCATTTGCTTTCGGTACAGGTGCAGGCCTAGAGTGGCTGCGTGCAGCCGATTTCGAATCGCGTGCGTCAGCTTCCTCGCCGACGACAGCTTCGGCTCGGTGACGGCGAGTGGTTGCAATCCTCTCGCAGCGCACAGCTCACCCCGCCAAACCGAAACGTCTGAGGGGGCATCGATGCCAAGCCGAACGGCACTTCCCCGCACACGCACCACTTCCAGCGTGATGCCCAAATTGGGAAATACCAGCTTCTCACCTTCACGGCGCGATAGAACCAACATCGGTAGGCCTCCTTTCCAGCCTCAGAGACAACGTCGTCCTTACTTCCACAAGGTCGACCGCTTCGCCGTAAGCGACCCTTCACGCTCCGAAGCAGACTATCGCTCCGATCGTGCGCCGCCACGACAAAGGACCTAGTATCGGCAAGTGCTCGACGTCGCTGCCGGAATCTCCCCAAGAACCGTCTGGAGGCGGGCTTCATGCCCAGGCAACTCGCCACAACCGCACGTTCGTTGTAATACAAAGCCCCAATCCGGACAAGGCCAGCGTCCACGTACGCACCGCCCACTAACCCCCGGCTCCAAGCACGTCGAACCCTGCCAACCGCCGCACATCGCGCCCCATTGGCCACCTGCGACACAATGACGCAATCAGTGCTAGCCACGCTACTACAGCTACGTCTCCCATCCAGCCGTAACACGCACGCCCGGCTGCCTCCTCTCCATCACTCCACCACATGCACCTCCCAAACCGCTGCCACAAATATGCCAACAGCTTGCGCCGCTTTTCACGCTCCACCGAGGGCTGTATCATACTTTGGGTTGTCGCCGATGTCCGCGTGGTCCGACTCACCCTGTCGATCCTCTGGGAAACCTATGAGTCAGTCATCCGAGGGGGCTGTCCGAACGCTCTATCGCCCCTCGCTGGCGCTAGCCACGGACCTCTACGAGCTGACCATGGCCTACGCCTATTGGCGGACCGGCTTGCACGACCGAGACGCTGTGTTCCACTTGACCTTTCGCGAAAACCCCTTCCAGGGCGGGTTCTCGATCGCCTGTGGCTTGCACGCCGTGATTGATTATCTTCGGTCGTATCACTTCGCCGACGAGGACCTCGCCTACTTGGCCGCGCTCCAAGGGCCCGACGGATGCCCCTTGTTCTGCGGCGAATTCCTTCAATATCTCAAGGCGATGACCTTCGCCTGCGACGTCGATGCCATCGCTGAGGGCACGATCGTCTTCCCCCACGAGCCGCTCGTGCGCGTCAAGGGGCCGCTGCTCCAGGCGCAGCTCCTCGAAACCGTCTTGCTGAACCTCGTCAACTTCCAAACGCTCATTGCTACCAAGGCGGCACGCGTCGTCCTCGCCGCCCAGGGGGAACCTGTCGTCGAGTTTGGCATGCGCCGCGCGCAGGGTTTGGACGGAGCACTCTCCGCCAGCCGGGCAGCGTACGTCGGCGGATGCGTCGGCACGTCCAACGTGCTGGCCGGCCAGCTCTGCGGCATTCCCGTCAAAGGCACGCACGCCCACAGTTGGGTGATGTGTTTCGATACCGAGCTCGAAGCCTTCCAGGCCTACGCCGAAGCAATGCCCAACAACGTCGTCTTCCTAGTCGACACCTACGATACCCTCGATGGCGTTCGCCATGCAGTCCAGGTCGGCAAGTGGTTGCGCCAGCACGGCCATCGGCTCCTCGGCATCCGGCTCGACTCGGGCGATCTGGCCCAACTCAGCATCGAAGCGCGCCGAATCCTCGACGCCGCGGGCTTCACCGACACCCCCATCTTCGCCTCCAACGATCTGGACGAACACCTCATCGCCGACCTCAAACGCCAGGGCGCCACGATCAGCATATGGGGTGTCGGCACACGGCTCGCAACCGCCTACGATCAGCCCGCACTCGGCGGCGTATACAAACTCTCCTCCCTGCGCACGGCCGATGGCCGGTGGCACGACCGCATCAAGCTCTCCGAAGGTTCGGCCAAATCGTCCATGCCCGGAATCCTCCAGGTCCGCCGCTTCTGCCAGCAAGGCCGCCCCGTGACCGACGTCATTTACGACGATGAGTCCCCAATCCCTGCCGACTGCACAGTGGTCGACCCCGCCGCTCCCGAGCGGCGCCACCAAGTCCCGTCCGACACTGTGGGCGAGGATCTCTTGGTCCCCGTCTTTCGCCGCGGCGAGTGCGTTTACGATGTGCCTCCGTTGGACGACTGCCGTCGCCGCGCGCACCAGCAGCTTGCCGAGTTCCACGCCGGCATCAAGCGTCTCACCGGTCCCGACCGGTACTTGGCCGGGTTCGAGGCCGGCCTCTATCAACGTAAGTCCGATATGACGATTCAAGTACGGGGTTCGCGCGAATGACCCGCATTCGAGTTGGTGCTGCGGCGCTCAATCAGACGCCGCTCGACTGGTCCGGCAACGAAACAAACATCCTCGAAGCCATCTCCATGGCCCGGTCGCAGGAAGTCCGCATCCTCTGTCTGCCGGAGTTGTGCGTCAGCGGCTACGGCTGCGAAGATGCATTCCACTCCCTGGGCATGCAACGCTACGTGCTCAAGACGCTCAAAACGATTGTTCCCGCGACGCGCGACATGATCGTCTCGGTCGGCTTGCCGCTCCTCCACAAAAACGCGCTGTTCAGTTGTGCCGCTCTCCTCGTCGACGGCCGCATCGCCGGCTTTGCGGCCAAACGGTTCCTGGCCAGCGAAGGAATCCACTACGAGCCCCGCTGGTTCAAGCCTTGGCCGCCCTGCGTGCGCGACACGATCGTTCTCGAAGGCCAACCCTACCCCATCGGCGACCTCGTCTTCGCGTGCGGCGGGGTGAAGCTCGGTTTCGAGATCTGTGAAGACGCCTGGGCGGCCAAGCGCCCCGCCGGCGCCCTGGCGTCGCAGCAGGTCGACATCATTCTCAACCCCAGCGCCAGCCACTTCGCCTTTGGCAAGCACGAAACGCGAAAACGCATCGTCATCGAAGGCTCCCGAGCCTTCAGCGTCAGCTACATTTACGCCAATCTCCTCGGCAACGAGGCCGGGCGAATCCTCTACGATGGCGACGCCCTGATCGCTTCCGCCGGCACCCTCCTCGCCGCAGGAAACCGTTTCTCGTTCCTGCCGCTCCAGCTAACCACCGCCGTGCTCGACGTCGCTGCTACGCGCATGCACCAGGCCCGCAGCGGTACCTTCCAGCCCGGGCTGATCGACGACGGCGGAAACGAGATCGTCTGCGATTTCTCCTATCCCGATATCGAGCCCGAAGTCCCGCGGCCCCAGTTCGCACCCTGGGAGCTCGGCGATCGGGTCAAGGAGGAGGAGTTCGCCCGCGCCGTGGCCCTTGGACTGTTCGATTACATGCGCAAGAGCCGTTCGCACGGATTCGTCATCAATCTCAGCGGCGGTGCCGACTCCTCCAGCACGGCCTGCCTTGTCGCTATGATGGCCCGTTTCGCCTTGACCGAACTGGGCCCCGAGCGATTCCGCGACGTTCTCGGCCACATCCCCGATCTGCCCCATTCATCCGACTCTCGCGATTACGTGGGCCGGCTCCTCTCCTGCGTGTACCAGGCAACCCGCAACAGCAGCGACGCTACGCGGCATGCCGCCGCCGCGCTCGCCGAGTCTCTCGGCGCCTTCATGGCATCCCTCGAGATCGACCCGCTCGTCGAACATTACATCGACGGCATGCAGAAGGTGCTCGGTCGCAAGCTCACCTGGCAGCACGACGACGTTTCCCTCCAGAACATCCAAGCCCGCGTCCGCGGCCCCAGCGCCTGGCTTCTGGCGAACGTCCGCGGGGCGCTCCTGCTGGCCACCAGCAACCGGTCTGAAGCGGCCGTCGGCTATGCCACCATGGACGGCGACACCTGCGGCGGCCTGAGCCCCATCGCCGGCATCGACAAGAACTACCTCCGCCAGTGGCTCCGCTGGGTCGAAAGTGAAGGCCCCAGCGGATTCGGCCCCGTCCCCGCGCTCTGCCACGTCAACCAACTGGCCCCCACGGCTGAGCTGCGCCCTCAGGAGGCCGCCCAGACCGACGAAGCAGACCTCATGCCCTACGAGGTCCTCGACGCCATCGAACGCTCCGCCATCCGCGACAAACAACTGCCGTTGGAAGTCTTCCGCCTCATGCGTCGCCAGTTCCCCCACTACACGACCGACGACCTCCATCTCTGGGTCCAGCGTTTCTTCCGCCTCTGGTGCCGCAACCAGTGGAAGCGCGAACGCTACGCCCCCTCCTTCCACCTCGACGACGAAAGCCTAGACCCCAAGAGCTGGTGCCGCTTCCCGATCCTCTCCGGCAACTACGCCTCCGAACTGGACGAACTCCGCAAGTATGTCGACAACTTGACCAAGAACCCGCAACACAACCCATCGCCCACCGCCAAACCGTAGACAAACCGTAGGGGCCGAGCGCAGCGAGCCCCACCAACTCACCCTCCTCGGTGTCCTCCGCGACCTCCGTGGTCAACCACCCCACTCTCACGAACCCTTCTGAACAACCAAACCAACCGCCCATGAACGCCCTCATCCTCGCCGACATTCAAAACGATTTCTGCCCCGGCGGCGCCCTCGCTGTGCCCGGTGGTGACGAGGTCGTGCCGGTTGCCAATCGACTCATGCCCCACTTCGACCTCGTCATCGCCACGCAGGATTGGCATCCACCCCAACACGGCAGCTTTGCCGCCACCCACTCCGGCAAGAACGTTGGCGACGTGATCGACCTCGACGGACTAAAGCAGATCCTCTGGCCCATCCACTGCGTGCAAGACACCCCCGGTGCCGACCTCCATTCTGCCCTCGACCGACACCGCATTCACCACTACGTCCGCAAAGGCACCGACCCCACCATCGACTCCTACAGCGGTTTCTTCGACAACGGCCACCGCAAATCGACCGGCCTCGGCGATTACCTCCGCGCCCATCAAGTGAGTGACGTCTACGTCTGCGGCCTCACGACCGACTACTGCGTCAAAGCCACCGCGCTGGATGCCGCCAAGTTGGGCTTCAACACCCATCTTGTGCGCGACGCCACCCGCGGCATCAACTCCCGCCCCGGCGACGTCGACCGCGCCCTGGCCGAAATGCAATCCCACGGCGTACGCATTGTCAACTCAGCAGACGTAGCGTGAGCCGGTGAAAGCAACCGTCCCATTGCCGGCCCGGATGCCGCGCGCCCGATCCAACCGCATCCCAGCGATTCTATTTTCCCAGCAGTCCCAACCCGCGCATCCAGTCTTCGCACTGCTTCGGCCAGTTACACGTGCCGGGCGTGTCTTTCGCCAAGCCGAGCCCATGCCGCCCGACGCGGTAAATGTGCATCTCCGCCGGCACACCGGCCCGCCGCAGAGCCAGGTAGAACGCCACGGCGTTCTCCGCCGGCACGCCTTTGTCTCCATCTGTCTGAAAAATGAACGTCGGCGGCGTTTCGGCCGTCACCTGCTTCTCGTTCGACAAACTGCGCACCAGTTCCGGATCCGCGTTCTCGCCCAGCAGGTTCTTCTGCGACCCGCGATGCGTGTACGGCTCGTCCAGCGCGATCACCGGATAGCAGAGAATCATGAAGTCGGGCCGGCAACTCACGCGCTGGATCGGATCGTCCGCCTTCGGATCCCCCGCGTCGAAATGAGTCCCCGCCGTCGAAGCCAGGTGCCCGCCGGCCGAGAATCCGATGATGCCGATCTTCTCCGGATCCACTTTCCACTCGGCCGCCCGCGCCCGAACCGTCCGAATTGCCCGCTGAGCGTCCTGCAACGGAGCCGGGTGCCCATAGCCCTTGCCGTGGTGGCGATAATCGCAAATAAACGCCGCCACGCCCAGGTTGTTGAACCACTCGGCGAACTGGCGCCCCTCATGGTCCATCGCCAGATTGCCGTAGCCGCCGCCCGGACAAATCACGATCGCCGTCCCGTTCGCCTTCGCCGCGTCCGGCATAGACTCGATCAGCGTCGGCTTGTCGGCCGGCTGATCCCCCTTGGCTCCCGGCGCGCCGCCCGGCCAAAGCAACTCCACCTTCGGCTCGGCCCCGCCAACGAGCCCGCCCGAAAACAGCACAATCGCCAAGGCAACCGACAACAGACCACACGTACGACCGTCCCGATACGTCCTCATGGAAGCACTCCTCCTGCAAATCTCGATGAAACCTCGTGGGAATCGCCGCACTCGGCCGATCCCGCTAGCTTGTTGGATGCACCACGCTGCGGTAGTGCGGGCTGGATAGAAAAATGCCGCCGCTGCGGCCATAGAAATCGTCGTCCAAATAGAACACGCCATGCTTCGCCTCGGTCCACGGGGCGCCGTAGCAGGGGTGATACTTCCGCATCGCCTCCCAGTTCTTGTAGTTCTGGTGCCCGTTGGTCTCCACAACACCGATCTTCAAACCCGGCAGCGGCGCCAACCGCGCGGCGACATTCTTGTTCCAGTCGACCAGCACGGGATTGACCGTCAAATCGGCGCAGAAACACGCAATCGATTTCTCGTGCGCCAACTTCGCGATCTTCAGGCTCATGCTCATCGTCTTTGCGATCGGCTTCAACGCGATCGCCCGATAGCCCAACTCGATCCGCTCCAAACAGTCGCGATCGCTGTGCGCGCTCTCGTCCGCAGCGATGGGTACCGGCAACTGCGAAACATCCAGCTTCTTCTCCTCCGAAAACGGCTCCTCGAACACCACGATCTGGTCCAACGCCCCGATCCGCTCGGCATGATCCAACAACCGCTGCACCCGGTCCAGCGAATCATAACGCCCGTTGGCGTCCAGGTAATACGCCACGTAGCCCGTCTTCGTGTACGGAGTCTCCCGCCGGCCGATCGCCTGATGAATATCGGTCAACCGCTGCTTGTCCCAGGCGAGCATCTTGTCCAGGTCGCCGTCCTTCTCCGGATCCGATCCGACCTTGATCTTCAGGAAAAAGCTTCCTTCGTCGACCGCCCGAACGATCTCCTCGATCGGCACCCCGTAACTCATCAGCGGAATGCTGCCCAGCTTGTCCTGCCTCACCGACAATGCCGCCCGCGCAAACTCCGGCAGCATCGCGTCGAAATCCTCGATCCCTTTCTCGGCGCAGTACAGAAGCCACGCCGCATTATCGACCGCCACCAGCGCATTCAACGCGAACGTCAGCCGCAGGTTCGGGCACGCCGCGATCGTCTTGCCGTACTCGTGCGTCGCCGGCAGCAACTGCTCCAGCAAGTCGATGGGCGTGTCCCACCGAAGCTCCATCGCCTTCTTGGCCGCGAAGTCCGTCATCAAGTACATGATGCTGTTGCCGCCCGACTCCGACGTCTCCGCGAACAGACCGGCGTCCGACCACAACACGCTCTGCACCCCCAGCCCCAGACCTGCTTGCCCCCGCTCGCCCTGCAACTCGACGACCGTCTGCCACAGTTCGCTCAGATAACCGCCCTTGAAACCAAACGGGCTCTTCAGCGGTTCCCGCTCGAAATCCGTCGCCGCCTTCACAACTCGCATCAACAACACTCCTCAGAAGGCCAAGACCGCCCAACCACTCCCCTCTCCCACTCACAGAACGAACGCCCAACTCACACAGCTCCCCTCTCCCGCAAACAGGACAGGGACCGCGGGTCAGGGTACTTCGCGTTCCGCTAGAGCCGCCCAACACAATCCCCGCGCCCCATTCTCCCCTCCAGCAAACCCACGTGCAAGGCCGACTCGCTTGCACGCCGGCAACCCGCCAATTATCCTGTCGCACAGACACTCCAATTCACACTCGCCCCCAACGGCGCACCCTCGCTGTAGCACAGCCGCCCTCGGCTGTGAAACCTCACCGAAACCTCATTGACCGTAGCATGAGTGGTGACACCAGGGCGACCAACGGGAGCCTGAGTTTCGTGGTGTCTTCGTGAGCCAACCAGCCTACTACTTCTGCGACCCTCAATAAGACCACACAATCACCCGACGCAACCCACCCCGGAAGACTCCCATGCATCGCACACGCCTCTACCCACTCGCCTTGTACCTCGCCCTCGGCATACTCGCTTCGCACACTCTGGCTGCCGAACAGCCGCAGAACCTGCCGGGCCCCGTACGGCTGACGCTGCCTCCCGTGCTTCATGCCGTGGTCGGACTCGAAACAAACGTCTACTTCGACAACGTCGTCCTGGTCCTCGATCCCAACGACTACGCCTTCGATGTCACCTGCCCCCGCGGCGCACAACAGTGCGAACGATGGACCTGCACGCCGGCGGCGGCCGAAGTGGGAAGCTATCCCTTCCTCCTGGAAGTCCGCGACGCCCAGAACGCCGTCATCGCCCGTGCAACCAGTCGGCTCGAGGTCGTTCCAGCCGACGCCGGTAAGGATCGCCCCGTCTCGGTGCTCATGATCGGCGACAGCCTCACCCACGCTTCGGTCTATCCACGCCATCTCCTCGAGCTGTGCAAGGCGCCCGGCAATCCCCGGATCACGCTTCTCGGCTCGCACAACCCCGAAGGTTCGCCGCCGGAAGTCCGCCACGAAGGCTACGGTGGCTGGACGGCCCAGCGCTTCGCCACCTACTTCACGGGCGCCGCACGCCAAGGCGAATACCAGAAGCGAGGCAGCCCGTTCCTCTACCAGGACGCCTCGGGCGACAAGAAGCTCGACTTCGCCCGCTACCTCGCCGACATCGGCGCCAAGCAACCGCCCGATTTCGTCACGATCTTCCTTGGGCCAAACGACACCTTCCGCGCCACCGACGCAGACATCGAGGCCACCATCGACACGATGCTCGCCAACTACGACCTCTTGATCGCGATGGTCCACAAGGTCTCGCCCAAAACGCACATCGGCGCCATGCTCCCCGCTCCGCCTGCGGCCACCCAGGACGCCTTCGGCGCCAACTATGGCAGCAGCCAGACCCGCTGGCAGTACAAGCGGAACCAGCACCGCCTGGTCGAGCGCATGCTCGCCAAGTACGGCGGCCGCGAGTCCGAGAACCTCTTCCTGGTGCCCGTCGAAGTGAACTTGGACTGCCTGCACGACTACCCGAGTGTCACCGCCAAGTGGAACGCCCGCACCGAGTCCAAAGTTGCTCGGCTCAGCAATGGCGTCCACCCGGCCGCATCCGGCTATCAGCAAATCGGCGATTCGGCCTACGCCTGGATCAAGGGCCAGTTGCGCTAGTGCGCACTCGGCGTAACTGTAGCGTGTCTTTCGCTTTCCCCAACCGTAGAAACACGCCGCCGCGAACGCTACAGTTAGGTGCGACACGCACTAGTGCGCTCGACGACTCACTTCCGAACGAGTCGGTACTGAAACACTCCCGGCTCGCACTGCACGATCACCGCCTGCCCGTCGCGGACGATCGGCCTGAGTGACAGCACCTTCCCCGACTCGTCGATCGCCTCCACCTTCGTCGGTTCGGCCAGCTTCCACGGCAGCGTCTTCCAGCGAATAGCAAACGCAAATCCTGATCCCTCCGACTGCGGTAGCGGTATGACCACGAGGCTTTCCCCATCGAGCATCAGTCGGCATCCACCGCAAGTTGCCAACGGTCCGAACGCGATCGGCTTCCCCGTCGCATTCTGCCGCGCAAGGAAGGCCTGCCCGTCCGTGCCGGTGAACTCCTTCGACGAAGCGTTGGCCTGTCGTCCGTTCACGTACAGCCGCTCCGGCGAATAGGCCCATTCCGTAATCACGCCTTGCCGGCGGCAGATGGCCGCTCCCACCGTTCCCTGCTCGGTCGGCACCTTCGCCACGAATCCGTACGGCGGCAGCACCGCACCGGCCACCTTCCAATCGTCTTTGCCGCGGTTCACCCACACCTCGCCCCCGCCGGACCACCGTACGTGCTGCCGATGCAGGTTCCCGTCCACGTATTCCACGCCTTCGATCCGCCGGAGTGCCAAGGCCCGCATCAAGTCGCTCGTCAGCCAATACTTCCGAACCACGTCGCGATTGAAGACATCGCCGACCATCCCCGGATGCCCCGTGAGCACTTCGGTCGCGATGTAGTCGTCGCTGTAGTTGCCGTGCAGTCGGGCGTCCAATCCACCGCGGTATCGCGACGGGTACCCCGCCCCATGCAGAACGAAGCGGTCGTGATGCGCGGCGTCGAACCACGGCGTCCGCTCGGCATCTTCACACACGACCGGCCACACAAACAGGTTCTGACCGTCGGCTCGCGGCACCTCGACGCGCAAGTGATTCGTCTGCGCCCCGTCCAAGAACCCGATTAGCTGATCGTGCCCGCTCTCCGAAATCTGCGGAGCCTTGCCTCCCAACTGGTCGCGAATCCACGCGAACTGCTTCCGAATCACGTCCCGAGTGTAGATCTTCGTGTTGAATTTCCCCTCTGGCGTCCAATACGCATAGGGTGGCAAACTCGACCACACGTCGATGAAATAAGCCGTCGGCCCAATGTTCTTGCGAAGCAACTCCACGTTCGGCTGTAGAAACCGCTCGATGCAATCGGCCCGATACCGGTACGACTGCGCGTCCCGACCCTCGTTCAGCCAGGCCCGCACTGGCCGATCCTTGCTGCTGAACGCCACCACCTTCTCATACGAGAACCCGTCGGCGTCCGGATAGAAGTCGACGTAATTGTCGTGCGGTGCGAACAGTACGCCCGCCTTCTTGCAAGTCGCCACCAACGCCCGCATCTGCTCGACCGTGCCCACCTTCGGGTTCGGTGGATAGATCTCCGGCAAACGGTAGTCGTACCCCCATCGCTGCCACCTGTGCCACACGACCATCGCATCGGTCACGCCATACCGGAAAGCCCGCTCAAATTCCTCTGCGGCGGAGGCGAACTCGCCGCCCCACAAATCGAACACAAACCGTCCCGCCGCGGTCTCCACTCCGCCGGCCGCTTCCAGTCCGTTCGTATCGTGCCAGGTGCTCACGCCCTCCCACACGTTCGCCGTCGGAATGAATGTCAACTGGCAGTCGTTGGCCACGTGCAACGAGCAATGCTGAATTGCAGGCCGCAGTCCAAACCCCGTCGGCGGCACGTCGACCGCCTGAACCAGCGACATCCCGTTGTCGAAATCCATTCCGATCATCGACGTCGACAGCGCGTGCCCCTCAAACGGCCCGTCGAACGTCTCCGGCCGGCGAATCACGTTTCCCGGCCCCGCATAGATCTGCTCGACCTTGCTCGTCCACGATCCGGCCGCCACGTCCTCCAGGTAGACGACCAGCCACGGCCGCGCCGCCGGTCCGTTCTCCAACTGAAACTTCACCCGCAGCACGCCCTTTTCCAGCCACAGTCGCCCGACCACGTCGAAATCGCCGAACACGCTCCGGAAGTGGTGCCGCACCTGATACGCCTCGCCTGCCGGCTCCTTGTCGACCTTCTCCAGCGAGATCGGCGCACGCGGATCGTCCAGTTGCGTCTCCAAAACGCGAATATGGAAGCCTCGGAACAGCAGCGCCTGCGTGCCCGCCGCGAACCCGATCGTCGAGTCCAACAATCCCCTCGTTCCCGGCCAGATCCGCACCTCGTACTTCTGATCGCTGCGCTCGATCGTGCCCAGCACCTGCGAACCTTCGGCCCCCTTGGGCGGAAACGCGGCCTGCGACGCAGGCTTTCCCGCCACGAGCATCGGCTCTGCCCAGCACAACAGCCCCTCGCTGGCCTCCTTGTCAGCCTCCCAACACGATTCCAACTGCAACCGAATGCTCTGCCCGGCAAAACGGCTCAGATCCGCTCCGCCTGGCTGCCAACCTTCCGCATTCCCCTTCTGCTCGAACACCACCTCGCCCAGTTCGCCCGCCGGCGCATCGATCGGCAACACCCGCACGCGGAACGTCGCCCCTCCAGTCGAGCCCTTATGCTCCACACCATTGCCCAAGGCAAGCTGAATCGGCGTCGTCTTCGGCAACTCCAGCGGAAACTCGGCCGCGATCGCTCCGGCCCGCCCTTCGCGCACTGGCGGACGCATCACGATCGACTCCTTCGAGCCCTTTCCGACACTCGCCTTCTCCACGCCCACATAGCCGTCCACGCCCGACGCAGAACCCTCCCAGCCGACGGCCGTCGCTACCGGCTTCGCGCCAGGCACCTCGACGATGGCCCGCCGAACCGGCAGTTGCCACAACGCCAACAGACCATCCCCCGCCACGCGAAACGGTTGCCACGGCAGTTCGATGCGGTCGGCAATCGACTTGGTCTCCGACAAGATCAGTTCCATCTGGTGCCACGGCCGCTTCGCGCTCTTGTCCACGATCTTCGTGTCGAAAATCAGTATCGGGTGCGCCACGAGCGATTTCCCGCCGACCTCGAATCGAGCCAGCGCGTGAATCGGATACAGCGCGTCGTAGGTTGGCTTACCGGCGATGATCTTGAACTCCAATGCCGTCGACCCCTGAGATCCGACCGAAAACGGAACCGGAGCGGCCGGCTCGGCTCGCCAGGCGTCGATCAGCGTCAGCTCGACCGTCCCTTTCACGGCCTCACTCCCCTTGTTCTCCACAACCACGCGCACGGCCACAGGCGTTTCCACCTGCGTCACTTCCTCGGGACCCTCGATCCGAACCGTCAACGGCCCCGCCGTATCAACGGGCGGATTGAACGCCCGGGCGGCCGCAATCAACGTCAACAGAACAACCAACGACACCGCCGCCCTCACAACTCCCCAACTCCGCCGAGGATTGAACTGTCCGAACCGGATCGAATGCGTCATGACAAGAGCAACTCCATGGAACGTGAACTGCACAATTGAATCACTTCATCAGCTATACACTTTGTCTATTATGCCGCACGAGCCCGCGCCGTGCCACCGAGACGACGACCCGAACAGGCACTTCACATCTTCCGACACTCGTCACCTCATTGCCGCACCAGTCGATACTGGAACACGCCCGGCTCGCAAAGCAGCTTGATCGCGTTGTCGCTTCGCTCGACGGCCTGGGTCGACAGCACCTTGCCCGCTTCGTCGATCGCCACCACTTGGGTCGGCTCCGGCAGCTTCCATGGCAAGTCCGCCCAACGAATTGCCACCGAGTAGCCCGGACCCTTGGGCAGCGGCAGCGGGGTGACCACCAACGCATCTCCCTTGTGTGAAAACCGACAGGCGCCAAACGTCGTCACGGCTCCGAAATCAATCGGCATCGCCTTCGGATTGCCCAACACCGCGTGCCGACCGTTCACGTAGAACTGGCTCGGTGACGACGCCCATTCCGTAGTCATCCCGCCGCGCCGGCACACGGCGGCTTCCACGGTACCTTTCTCGGCAGGCACCCGGGCGAGGAATCCAAAAGGCGGCAACACCACGCCGGCCACCTGCCAATCCTCCTTGCCGCGGTTGGCCCACACCTCACCGCCTCCGGACCATCGGACGTGCTGCCGGTGCAGGTCGTTCTCCACGTACTCCACGCTCTCAATCCGCCGCAGCGCCAACGCTCGCATCAGCTCGGCCGTCAGCCAGTACTTCCGCACCACGTCCAGTCCGAACGGGCTGGGCACCATCGCCGGATGCCCCGTCAGCACCTCCGTCGTGAGGTAATCGTCGCTGTAGATGCCGTGCATGCGACCATCGAGCCCACCCTCGTAGCGAGGCGAATAGCCGGCGCCGTGCAGGATGAACCGGTCGTGATGTGCCGCATCGAACCAGGGCGTGCGCTCGGCGTCCTCGCAGGGGATCGACCAAACCGCCCAACCGTAATTGCCGGCGATCGGCTCGTCGACCCGCAAGTGATTCGTCTGCGCCCCGTCGAGAAAGCCGATCAGTTGGTCGTGCCCGCTCTCCGAAATCTGTGGAGCCTTGCCCCCCAGCTGTTCGCGAATCCACGCGAACTCATCCCGCCAAACCTTCAGAGTGCAGTCCTTGGAGGAATAGCTCCCGTCCGCCGTCCAGTAGTCGTACGGCGGGGCGCTCGACCAAACGTCGATGAAATAGGCCGTAGGCGCCAGATGCTCCCGAATCCAATCCACATTCGGCCGCAGGAACGGCGCAATGGCGTCCGCGCGGTACCGATACGACTGCGCCCCGCGCCCCTGGTTCAGCCACGCGCGGATCGGCGAATACTTGCTGTGAAACGCGATCGTCTTTTCGTACGAAAACCCGTCCGCGTCCGGATAGAAATCGATGTAGTTGTCGTGCGGTGCAAACGGAACGCCCGCCTCCTTGCAGGTCGCAACCAACGCCCGCATCTCGTCGGTCGTCCCGAATTGCGGATTGGGCGGGCAGATCTCCGGCAGCCGATAATCGTAGCCCCAACGCTGCCAGTTGTGCCACACCACCATCGCGTCGGTCAGCCCATAGCGAAACGACCGGCGAAGCGCCGCCTCGCTCTCCGCGTAGCGGCCACCCCACAAATCGAACACAAAGCGTCCCGCGGCCGCGTCCACACCCCCGGCCGGCTTCAGCCCGTTGGCGTCGTGCCACGCACGAGCCCCTTCCCACACGTCGTCCGTCGGAATCAAACTGAACGTGCACTCGCCGCTCGTATGGATCGAGCAATGCCTCGCGTCGGGCCGCACGTCCAGTCGCGTCGGCGGCGCGTCGCACCCTTGCACTAGTGAAAGCCCGCTCTCGAAATCCATCCCGACGAACGATGTCGACAACCGGTGCCCGTCAAAACCCAACTGAAACGCCTTCGGTCGCCGGATCACGTTGCCGGTGCCGGCGTAGATCTGCGAGGCCGTCTCGCTCCAGGGCCCCGCAGCGACGTCCTCCAAACGAACGACGAACCACGGTCGCGGCGCAGGCACGTTCTCCAGGCTGAACTTCGCGCGGAGCACGCCCTCGTCGATCCACACACGCCCCACCAGGTCCAGGCTTCCCCACAGACTGCGAAAACGATGGCGCACCAGGCGACCCGCCGCCGTCGGCTCCTCGACTGCCTGCTCCAACACGATCGGCGCACTCGGGTCTTCCAACTGCGCCCCCAACACACGCACCTCGAAGCCGTGGAACAACAGACGCTTCCCGCCCGCGCTGAAAGCGATCGTCGAGTCCAACAATCCCCGCTGGCCCGGCCACAGGCGAACCTCGTACTCCCGCTCGCCGCGCCGAATCTTGCCCAATGCCAGCGATCCCTCGTCCCCCTTCGGCGGAAACGCCGGTGCTTCCGGCGGCGCTCCCACCACCAGCGTCGGCTCCGCCCAATACGAGAGATCCCAGCCCGTGTTCTTGGCCGGCCCCGGATGCGATTCCAGTTGCAGCCGCACCGCCTGCCCGGCAAAACGGCTCAAATCCGCCTCCGCCGGCTGCCACGTCTTGTTGGCCACGTGCCGCTCGAAGACGACCTCGCCCAACTGTCCCGCCGGCGCGTCAAACGGTGCCACGCGCACCCGGAACGTCACCCCGTCGCTCTGCCCGTCCTGCTGCATGGCGTTGGAAAACCGCAGCACGATCGGCTTCGCGTCGGGCAATTGCAGCGGAAACTCCACCAACTCCGTCCCCACATGCCCCTCGTACCACGGCGGATGGATGACGATTGCCTCGCGGACCTTGTCCTCCAGCGAGACCGAACGGAAATCGATCACTCCGTGGCTACGTGCCTCGGCTCCCTGCCAACCGATCGGCGACACCAACGGCGCTTCACCGAAGACCGCAACCACCGCGCGAAACGCTGGCAATTGCCACAGCGCCAACCGACTGTTCGCCGCCACCGAAAACGGCTGCCACGTCAAGCCGTCCGCGCCGCCCATGGCCGAACCGGAAACCGGAAAGTGCCCCTGCTTCTCTGCCGCACCACCCTCCGCGAGCTTCGTCTCGAAGATCAAGATCGGATGCGCAACCAGCGACTGGCCGCCCGCTTCGAATTTCGCCAGGGCATGAATCGGGTACAGGGCGCTGTACGTCCCTTCGCCCCCGACGATCCGAAAGTCCAGCCCGGTCGAACCCTTCCCATCTACCGAGAACGACACCGCACCGGCCGGCTCGGCCCGCCAGCGATCGATCAGCTTCAGCTCCACCGTCCCCTTGACCGCCGATTCCCCCTTGTTCTCCAGAACCACGCGCACCGCAATCGGCGCGTCCAACCGCCTGACCTCCACCGGACCTTCAATCCGCACGGTCAGCGGCCCCGCCGTATCGACCGGTGGGTTGAACGCTCCGACGGGCACGGCCGACCCCAAAACCATGACCGCCACCGCCACACTACCCAGCAAACCTCGGCGAATCAGGCACATCAGTCGATTCCTCTCTGCAAATCAATCAGGCAGCGCCATGCTACGGTTTCATTCCAAGTTGCTTCACATCGATCACCGAGTCGCCCAGCGTGAGTTTCCGAAAGTCCTTGATTCGGTGAAAGGTCAGGTAATTCGCGTCGTGCGCGTTGTGGGCTCCACCCAGTCCGTCGTCGTAGCCGGTCCGCACCGCCGCAATCATGTCCTCCCCGTCGAACTGCCAATCCGGATACTGGAACCCATGATGCGGCACCTCCGGATGATGCAGCAGAATGCACCGCACCGTCCAGTGTCGTAGGTCCGACGAGTTCACCAGGGCCAGCGTGTTGCGCACTCCGCCCGCGATCGGCCCGCGAAACTTCGGCGGTATGTAGTTCACCAACGACCAGTACTCCTTGGACTGCGGATCGTACCGGATCGTGAACTTCTTCGCTCCGCCCGGCATCTCGATGAAACCGCTCGCCGGATCGAACGTCGCCGTCCGCCCGTCATCGCTGATCTTCACGATCGCGCCTATGCCCCCCTCAAGACAATCGACCCGTAGGACGTCGACGATCTTCCCATCGGGCGTGGCCACGGCGGCGCCCTCCAGCCAACCGTTGAACTTCCCGTCGAGCCACGCGGCGTCACTCGCCACTCGGTTCGTGCTCGTCCAACTGTCGGCGCGAAGCAAATCCGCATCCACCGGCGCCGACATCATGAATGCTCGATACGGCAATCCCCAACGGCGCACGTTCGTCGAGTCCTCCATGCCCCTCCACAGTCGCCCGTTGTGCTCGATCACCGGTCCGGGCGCGCAGTGGACCGGACC
Source organism: Thermoguttaceae bacterium (assembly GCA_963674835.2). GTDB lineage: Bacteria > Planctomycetota > Planctomycetia > Pirellulales > Thermoguttaceae. The sequence continues at coordinate 1,608,351 of CAXXKC010000003.1, read as the reverse complement.
CTCAAGCAGCACGCCCGATGCCGCATCCTTCGGCTCGGTCCACGTCTTGCCGCCGTCGTCCGACCGCCGAATCACCGCGTTGCCGTACCGGCCGCTGGCGCCGATCAGGTACAGCGCGCCGCGGTGCACGAACAGGGTCGACCAGAACTGATGCTCGAGGTCCGACAGGTGCTTCCACGTCTTGCCCCGATCCGACGAGCCGAACACCCGCGTGATCGCGTTCCGGTCCGCGTCGGCACGCGGGCCGAACAGGTCGTGCGATGCCACGTAGTCGCCGTTCGGCAGAATCGCGATGCTCGGCGAGCCGATATACTTGCCGCTCGACGCCGGCGAATAATCGATCGCCACACCCGGCACCGACGGGTGACCCGCCCGCTGCAGTTCCTCGATCGCCGTCGCGACCGCGGCCCGGCGCGCGTAGATCGGCGCCGGATCGGTCGCAAACGTGGTCATGTCGACCGTGATCGACGGCGGCACTTCCAGCAGCGCCTCGCACCGCTTCGCCTGCTCCGCCGACAGCGCACCCCGTCTGTTCTCCAGCAGCGCGCGCAACAGGTACAAATACTCATAATCCTCCACGCCCTCGCGGAGCATCTCCCATCGGATGCTCGCCACCGGCGCCTTGAGCACCGGGTCGGGTCCCGAAGCGCCCGGCACCGCGGCCTCCAACGGCGGATAGATGAACCGCCCGTCGCCGTTGCCCCAATACCGCTTCGTCCCCCGCGGCGTCGAGTAACCGCTCACATAGCCCATCGGGTCTTCATACGGATTCTGCGGCTTGTCCGGAAACGCCGCGCTGGAGGTCCAGTAGTTCGTCTCCCAGACCAACGTCCCCACGATGTCCCGCTGCCACGTCTGCCAATGCCATACCCGCAATTCGGTCGCCGCGTGGTCGATGAACAGCGTGCAGAACGGCGCCTTCGGTCCTGTACACACATACCACCAGAACCGATTGCCCCGCTCGCGGAACTTCTTCGCCGACTCTTCGTTGTACTGGGGTGTCACCGGGCACCAGATGTCCACCGGGCCGGCCAGCGCTTCCTCAGGCTGCTCCGTGAGCATCGTCTGAATACCCGGCGCGTAACGCTTGATCCGCTCCATCCCTCCGCGCACGAAGGCATAGTCCTTGGGGTCCGGCTCATCGAACCAGTAGACGTACGCCATGTCGAGCCAACCCTTCTGCCGCAGATGCCCCTCGATCTGCTTCACTTGGCTGGAGAACATCGCCTGGTACTGCGGCGACTCCTCGCCCAACTTGCCGATCGACGGTTCACTCCGCGAGTGGAACGTGCCCCCGCCCATGCCCGCAATCGGCAGCCGGTAGCCCGTGAAGTGATAACGCTTCACCGCCTGGGCCATCGCCTTGTCGAAGCCCGAAAAATCGATCTCCGCCCGCGCCGGGTTCGCGTCCGGTACGAACTTCACCTGGAATCCGTCCAGCGGCACCGGATTGTAAGGGCTGATCCTGTGCTCCGCGAAGCTCTGGAAGTACAGATCCATCAACTTCCGCTTGTCCGCCTCGGTCTTCACCTGGTGATACGAAAAGGCCATCCCCGGATTGAATCCGAACGCAGTCTGCAAGTGGTTCCTTTCCGGCAGCGCGAAGTCCCACACATGCAGACGCAGCGGCACTTTCGTCGCCCAACCGTCCGCCTCCAACGCCAGTTCGCCCGCATAATCCCCGGGCACGGCATCCGTAGGCACGTGCACCAGGACCCACAGCGGCTGGTTGTTTCCTGCCTCCACGTCGATCGGCTTCTCCAACGGCGGCAGCGCGTCCGGCCACCAGTCCCGTACTCCCGTGCGGTCGGTCGGATGCTCGACGAAGTGATAGTACACTCGCAGAACCTTCACGTTCTTCGCGGCGATCGTCCCCGTCCCGCCCACTTGCGTCAGCGGAGAACACGCCGCCCGTAGCGCCTTGAGCGTCTTGTCCGGTCGCACGACGATCTGCACCGCCTCGCGATCGTTCCTCGCCGCCGACAGTTCTGCGGCCTGTCCGGGCTCATCCGGCGCGGCCCGCTGCCGCGGAATCTTGTGCGTCGCGTCGCACCACCACACACGCGGCCCGTCCCCCGCCGTGGGCAGCAATTGCCCGTAATCCGTGCGATAGTAGCCCGGCACCTCGTAGGCAAACGACACCCGCGCCGCCTGACCGCCCGCTGGCTGAACCTTGAGCACCAGGCGGCGCTCGCCCGGCTTCCCGCTCAAAAGCGCCACGCTCAGCGTTGCCGACTCGCCGGCGGCCAGCTTGGCTGTCTGCGCCGGCAAGGCCTTCGTACCGCCCTCCGACGCCTCGATGCTTGCATCCAGAGTCACCGGCACCGCTTCCTTGAGCGCATTCCGCACCGACAAACGCACGCCGCCCCCGTCGCTCAGATCGGCGTCCGTCAGCACGAGCTGTTCGATGCGCACCTGGGGCGACGTCTCCTCCTGATCGGCAAACACCGTCTTGCCCGACGCATTACCCGGCGGATCGCTCAGCGGTCCCTTGAACGACATGCGGTTGACCTGGAAGTTGGCGCCTTTGCCCGCGCCGCGCATACGCAGGAAGATCACGTCGGCCGGAAACAGCTCGGCCGGCAACGCGGCTTGTCCCTCGCCTACCGACTCCCGCGAAGCCAGCGTCTGCCACGTGTTGCCGTCGCGGCTCGCCTCGGCAACGCACGTTCCGCCCGTATGGTAATTCACCAGGAACGCCGCTTCACCGCTCAAGAAGCGATGCCCCGGCAACTCGAATCGGTACATCACCTGGCTCCCATCGCCCAGGCACCAGCGGTTCGTATTGAACCATGCGTTCGAGCTGGCCAGCGTGCGATGATAATTGGTCCCCTCCCGGTCGAACGAACCGACGAACTCGTAGCACCCGTCGTAGATCGACTCACCGTCACCCAACAGCAGGTCGCCCGCCTGCGTATGGATGGGCAGAACCGTCGTCAGCCGTACCGCGTCGAATTGTAGCTGCCCTTGGCTGTGCCATTGCCCGATGTGCAGATTGTGGCTGGCCGGCTTGTCCGGCCCACGGCAGACGAAGCCATACCACCGCCACGTCTCGCCGATGCCCCCGAAGTCGTGATTGGCGAAACTGGTGCCACACGTCGCACTGCCCGATCCGTTCACCCGACGCGCCTTCATCCGAAATCGGTACAGCGCCTTCGGCGCGAACTCCACGTCGCACTTCCACGCGTTCGCGTCCTGGCCGGTCCCCGTCACCTCGAGGACACTGTGATCGACCCAGCGCCCCTCGCCGCCGGAAAGCGTCCAGCCGGTAGGCCGATCGGTCCCCTCGGTGAAGTCGGCGTTGGGCACCTGCTGCGCCGAGGCAACCGTCGCGGCAACCAGCACCACCACGGCCGAAACGGCCCGACCCACCCGCAATCTGCAATCCATCTTCATGAAAGCACCTTCTCAATCATGGCTAGGTTTTCGTCGAGTTGTTCGATGCTCTCGACGCCGATCGTCATGGCGTCCACGCATCCCAGGCCGAGCACGAACTTGAGCGACTCCAGCCGCTCTTCCTCCTTCGTGCGGCCTCCGCCCCCAAAAATCTTCATGCCCAGGATTCCCCGCCCCGCCGCGTGCAACTGTTTCAATACCGGCACCACCTTCTCAGGTGCGGCGTCCATCGCGGTTCCAAAGGGGTTGATCCGCACCAACTGCACGTCGATCCAGTCGCAACCCGCCGCCGCATGAAAGCCTTCCCAGCCGTGGCACGACACGCCTACCGCCCGCACCAGTCCCTTCTGCTTGAACTCGTACAACACGTCCATCACGGGCCGCATGTCCGTAGGCCACGTCGGCCCCGTCATGCAGTGTAGCAACAGCATGTCGATCACGTCCGTCCCCAGCTCCTCGCGGAAACGCCGCACATCCGCCTTGGCCACCTCGGGATGCATGGCGCGGGTCTTCGTCAGCAAACAGTAACTGTCGCGCGGCAATCCCCGAAGGCCCTCGCGCAAAAAGATGTGCATGCCGTACTGGTCGGCCGAGTCGAAGAACCGAACGCCCCGTTCCCATGCGTGCCGTACCAGCGCCGTGAACTTCGCCTGCCCCAGACGTTGCTGTTGCGACGATCGCATCACGCCGTTCGTGCCCGTGCCCAGCCCCACGAGGCTCGGCCTCACGCCCGTGCGCCCAAGCGTCACCAGGTCCGAACCCTTGCTTAGTTTCTTAGCAGCTTCAGCCGCCGGTGCAACGCGTCCGGCCAACGCAAACGCACCGGCCGCAACGCCCGCACGAGCGAGAAACTCCCGTCGCGAAATGGTACTCATGCCAAACGCCCCCTTCTGACAGACCTTGCTAGATCGCATCCAACGTACGTGTGTATGTGTAGCGTGTGTTTCGCTGGGTCCCACTGCTGGCCTGTCCGACTCAACAGGCTTGTCCAGCAGTGCCAATAGGCTTCGGAAGACGCAACACCTCCCTTGGCCCGGCTACTTCTTCCCATGGGGCGGCACGGCCTTCTCTCGGCCCGCTCCCACTCCAACCGCCGGCACGATGTTCTGGATCGTGTCCTCCGACAGATTGAAAATCGTGAACCCTGCCGCGCCGAGCTCCCGTGCTTCGTGGATCTGACCCACCACGCGATCGGCCGACAGCCGCGAGTTCGAGGCCGTACATCCGATCCCCGGATACACCGGCACGCGCCCTTCCACTAACTCCAACTGGTTGCGCACCAGCCCCTGAAACACCTGGTCGCTGTTCGTGTAGTCCATCGGACACATGAAATCAAGGTAGCCCGAACGAACCCAGCTCGCCCAATCCTGGGCCACTGTCTCCCGGCAGTGCGGATACCCGGAAAACACGGCCGCCGAAATCTTGATCGACGGCTTGATCTTCTTCGCCTCGCGCGAAACGGCTTCCACTAGTCGCGTGATCTGTTGGCATCGCCACTTCGTATACGGCTCCACGAGCGAACCGCTGTGGCAGTCTTCCGGCCAGCTGGCCACCTTCCGGCCGATCACCGCCTCGAAACGCTCACGGCAACCGTCGCAGTAGCAACACTGCGGCCCCGGATAGCGAATGTAGTCGAAGTGCAGCCCGTCCACGTCGTACTTCCGCGCTACCTCCAGCATGCTCTCCAGTTCCAGCTCGAAGTTCGCCGGGTGCGAAGGGCACAGCCAGCGCATCTGCTCGCCGCTCACAGAGACCTGGGTACGCCCCTCTTGGCGCAGCTTCTCCACGAATTCCTTCGGCGCCGCCCCGAGGTTGAAATTCACCTTCCACACGTGCACTTCCAGCCCGTGCCCGTGGGCGGCCCCCACGCACTGCTCGATCTGATCGCCGTACTTCTCGTACGTCGAACTGCGCGGCAACACGTCGCTGGCATAGTGGGCCACGCCTCCCCAGAGCATGTTCGGCAGCACCATGTTGAAGCCGCCCTCGGCTAGCTCCCGGCACGTCCGCTCCCAATCGCCCGGATAGGCGCCCGTCCCCGAATGATTCCACCACGCGCGCCCTTCCACCGCTCGACTCGGCTCGCTCCGCACATACGCATCCCTTAACAGCTCGCTGGCCTTGCCCGCCGCCTCGATCGCTCCAGGGTAAGCCTTCTCCGCCACCTGCCGCCGCGCCGCCGCGATCGCCTCCATCGCCGCGGCTAACCGCTCCGCCGCAGTCGCGTCCTTCCCCGCCCGAACATACGCCGTCAGCGCGTCCAGCGACGCGACATGTCCCACGTGTCCCAACGACTCCAGCCGGTTGCGGGCCATTTCTTCCCACAGCGGCGGAGCCAACCGACCGAGCACCGCCGCCAGAAGCTGCAACTTCGCCTCATGATCCCCCGGCAAGAGGATGTGGCTGAAATACGCGCCCTTCTCGCTCACCAACAGGGCCGCGTGGCCCGTCGGCTCACCCTTTTCGTCCAGCCAACGCCCGACCACCCGCGCGCCGTGCTCGGCCGGCTCAGCCGTCACGATGTTCCACGAGTTCTGCCGCACGACTGCCGGCATTCCGGCGATGTCTCCCTCCAGACGAATCGCCGCAAACTGCCCGGGCCGCTCCTGACGCACGTACTTATCCGCCTGAAACCCCAACGCTGCGCCCAGCGGCGTGGGAAGCTGATAGCATGCAAACACCTTCCCTCCGTCGGCGACGAACCGCACCAGCGCCGCAATCGTTTCCTCGCGCATCCGTGGGTTGTACGCCAGGATCGCCACGCGCCGATGCCCTAACGCCCCTTCGGCAACCGCCCCTTCATCCACGGTGTCGGCGCCCAGGCCCAGATCGCCCAGCATCTTGCTCATCGAACTCGCCGACTGCACCGCCACGCGCAACTCGCCGTCGCCCGAAGCCGCCTCGTCCGCCGGAACAACCACGGCCACGTCGTTCCACCGTGCTGCCAACCGGCGGAGCTGCACCGTGGCGTCCTTTTCCTGGCTCCGCCAAACCGCGATCCGAATTCCGTCGATCTTGTCCCAGCCTGCCGGTTTCCCTTCCGTGTGGAACGACGCTTTGGAGAATCCAAGCGTCTGCCACCCCGCTTCCTTCAAACCACGACCCGATCCATACCATCCCCCGCCGCTGTGAAAGTATAGCGTCACTTGCCCCGCCGTCTGCGGATCGCTGCTACAGATCTCCAACGCGAACTCGCCCGGCATCGCCAGGTCGAGCTTCACCTTCCGGTCCAGCACAACACGTGCCAACTCCGGCCGCGTACCGAACGGCGCCGGCAAAACCGCCACGTTGCGCCCGTCGACCTTCGCAGTCACCGCGTCGGGCGACTTCTCCGAAGCAATCCATGCTCGCTGAACCGCCGCCGCATCCGCATAATCGAATGCGTCGATCGCCTGCTCGTTGGCAGTCGCGCCGAGAACAAACAACAGCAGCAGCGCGCTCATCGTGGGCGTCTCCAAAACTACAAGCGGAGGGAATGTCTGTCGGGCGTGCCCTCCCATTCTAGCCTGTAGTCAAGCCGATTGCGACAACACCCTCCCGACTGTGCGTGACCAGCGTTCTTGGCGGGCTTAAGTCGGGGCGGGGCGGGCGTTTGGCCAGACTTGGTGCCATTGGCCGTTTCTGTCCAGGGTATCCAGGGCTGCGACCGCTGTGGCGTTGGGCCGGTCCCAGCGGCGGCCGTAGCCTTTGAGCCGTTTCGTGCACAGTTTGCACTGGGATTCGGTCGGGCCACTGCCGATCTGCCAGCCACGCTGGCGAAATGCTGGATAGCGGATCATGTCCTTGCGGAGCGACACAAAGTTCATTAGCCGGTCTGCAGCTTCGCGTTTCCTTTTGCCTCTCAAGGGGGCACGCCATTGGATGATCTTCTCCCACGCCGCCGAATAGCCCTTGTGCTTGAATACGTGCATCAGTTCATCCGCCCACGTTCTGCCTTCGGGCGATTCCTCGCCAAACACCTTACGCCGCGCGCGATGGACGTTCTCGCTTAGGTGGTAGAAGTCCAAGCCCAACCCATCCAATTCACCAAAGTGCAACTGCATCTGCTCACGAATCCACGTTGCCCCATCCACCAAGCCCACGCGCTGGTCGGCCTTCTGAAATCGCAGTCGGTCCGCTTCACGGCGCAGGAGCCTTCCGGTCACAATGTGATTGCCATGCGTGAAGGCCACATGCTGATGCTGGGCGCCCTCGCTATAAAAAAACGCGATCTTGAACTCCTTCCAAGGCAGGTCCGAGCCGCGCCTGCGCGGTGGCAAGGGCTTGCACTTCTTGCCGCTGCGACGACGCTTGGCTTTGACTTTATCGCGGCGTTTGATCTTCTCGGCGTCGGTGACGATCGGCACCATCACGCCGTCGCAGCCCGTGTAAACACGGGTTTTCCCGATGGTTTCCCCCTCCTCCGCTACGGTGCAATCTTCCGCGTGCCACGTCACGGCGATGGTATCGTCTTGCTGGGCTTTCAACACACGACGCCCGGCCGCTTCCACCACTTGACGCAACCGTTCGCCACTGAGCCGGACTTGAGCCGTGCGCTGCAGAGCCGCGGATGCCCTCACGAAGCTCATTGCCGACAAGTTCACGCGACAAGCCATCTCGACGACGCCGGGCGTGATCGTTGTCCTGCCGCGATCGAGAACCTCATCCACCGGCGCGAGACTGCCAATCTGTGGCCCGTACCACCACCGGCGCACGATCTTGACCTCGCCATTGACGGTGAGAACTCGGTGAGACTGCCGGCCTTTATTGGCCAGTCGTCTGCCCGTCGTCGGATCGTGCGGAGGGGGGAAAAGCGGCTTCCGCCGCATCGACCCGCTTCTGCACCGCCGCCTCAAACACGCGGCGACGCATCTCTGCCGAGAGATCTCGCACCTGTTCCTCGCTGCCGGCGATCCACTCGCCATCCGCGGCGCCGTTGACCGCGTCCATGACCTCCTTGAGGTATTGCTCCATCTCCTGCTTCATCGAATCGGCGAACTCCTGCGGCGAGACTCGCGGCGTTTCCATCTCGTGCTCCTTGCGTGCGTGAACGTGGTCGCAATCCCATACGCAAGCAGTCTACCCAAACCCCGCAGATCGCGCCAGTGGAAATTGTCACGCACTCCCGACTCCTGGCGGGTGCGGAAACCGATTTCTGACGCTGTCGCACAACCGTCGAGACGTAGGGTGGGCCGAGCGGAGCGAGTCCCACCAGCGAACCCTCTTGCTTCTCGCCTGCCACCACGCACCAATAGCCCCGCCGCGCCTCATCAATCCAACACACCATCAACCAGCCGTCACAACTCACGACGCCGTCGGCGGAAACGGATGGTTCTTCCCAAGAATGTACGCCGTTCCTTGAAACAGCGCCACCAACTCCTGCTGCTCATCGGTCACGCGCACCGTAACCGTCGACAGTTTGCGGCTGCGCGAGATCTCCACCGCTTCGGCCTCCAGCGTTCCCGAGCGCACGGCCTTCAAACACGTAATCGACATGTTCACACCCACGGCCACTTCGCCCGCCGCGTTACATGCCGCCGCAAACGCCAGGTCCGCCAAGGTCGACACGGCCCCGCCGTGAAGCGTCCCGACACTGTTAAGATGTCTGCTTTCCACCGTCATGCGGGCCCGCGAATGGCCGGGGCGGACCTCGACGATCTCCATGCCGTTCTCAGTCGCGAAACGGTCGTTCTTGAAATACGCTCGTAGGCTTTCCACAGGGTTGCTCATAGAACATCGCTCAAAGGATCATACATCAGAAACATCAGAGACAGAGCACCTCAACACCGTCATCGCGCGGCGATCACTTCGATTCCTCCGGCGCGACCGGCGGCTGCGGTTCCGAGCACGCAGGCACGATGCGGCACGAGGGCAGCGTTCGCACCAGGTCCGCCTTTCCTTGCCCGGTCACCTGCGTGTCGCGAACGCTCAGTACCTGAAGCCCCTTGATCGCGGCCACATGAGCCATCCCGGCGTCGGTGATGCCCGTACCGTCTAGGAAGAGCGCATTCAGCGACTGGAACTGGCGCAACTGGTTGAGTGCCTCGTCATCGATCCCCGTCTCACACAGATTCAAGCATTTCAGTTCCCGCATGTCTGCCAGGTTCGCCAGACCCTTGCCGTCGACCCGCGTTCCGCGAACGCTCAGCCGCACAAGCTTGTCGAACCCCCGCACGCTCTCTAGGCCGGCGTTGGTGATCTTCGTCTTCCCCAGATCGAGGTCCACAATCTGCTTCAGGTTTTCCAATCGCGCCAGCCCGCGGTCCGAAATGCCCGTTCCGCCGAGGTGAAGCCTCATCAGCGATGTCAGACTCCCAAGATGCTCCACCTGCTCATCCGTCAGCCGCCGCCCCGACAGGTCCAGAAAGCCGAGGCTCGCTCCACCGTGCTTCTCGATCAACTCCAGCACGCCCTCCGACACGGGCCGACCCGGCGGAAGCGAGACGGCCATCAATCGACCGTTATAGACAAGTGCCGCCGTACCCAGCCGAGCGAACTGTTGAGTGACCAACCAGTCGGCATGCGACGCTCGTCGGCCCTGATCGATATACATCGCAGGCCACACCAACGCCAACGCCACCAACAGCATCGCACCGACCGTGCCAAGAAACGCAATCCGGGAACCCGCCCTTGCATTCCCGTCAGATTCATCCGCCGCTGCCGCAACTTCCGCCTCGCCTCGCACCAGGCGATATCCGCACAAGCGCAGAACCACCAGGCCCGCCACAAGCGTGACGATCATGCCCGCCCCTGCCAGGCCGGCCAACGCAGCCCCCTCGACCCCTGCGTCGCCGGCCGAGGAGTCAAAGATCCATGCGACAACCATCATTACGATAACTAACGCGGCAAGAGCGATCACCGCCGCGCCGACCGCCCAGACGATGAACCACTCTCGATCGCTCTTCCGCAGAACGGCGCCCACGCAACACGTAACCAGCGGCAGCGACACCATCCCAACGACCAACGCGTTCAACAGCATCAAGCCCGCTTTAGACCAGTCACTAGCCCCGGGACCCTCGGGCGTCATCCAACGCCCCAACGCCAACACACCCGCCACGACCGCTGTCCAAAGCATCAGCTGCCCCAGGCTGAACTGACCGTGTGTCGTCGCCGCCCCCTGGGCATCGCGGCCGAGAACGATACGCCAACCATAGCGCAGCCGCACAATCCCCAGCAGGGCACCAAATACAACAACGACTCCGACCGTCACGACCATGTACTCCAATCCGATGGAGTACGCATCCCGATGCCGTTGAGACGCCCAGAGCACCACCAGTTCCAGGCATGCCGCCAAACCGATCGCCTGCGGCCACCGCACGGCCAACCGACGCCCGCTCAAGCCAGCCCAAACCGCCAGCAACAAGGGCTGCCCGAAAAGCACCGCGCCGATCCAAAACGGGTACAGCAACCACTCGTCGAATTGCCCGGCTTGCCCGAAATGCCCGTAGCTCGGCCGCAATGTAGCGATGAACCCCAGCAGCCCGATGAACATCGCCATCACAATCCACCGCGGCACCGGCGAAAACCCACCCACGGCGTCTTCACTTTCTGGCAGCGGCTCGCCTATCGCGCAACTCGTCTCGACCATGGCAGCCTCTCGCAGTGCGACATTCTGGCGGGGTCTTGCCCACCGCACCCCTACGAGTATATCAACATCTCGCCCCTAGGGAACACACCGCATCTCCACGGCGTACCGCGAAATCTCCTGCCCGGCCTTCCACGTTCGCTTCCCGCCAACGTAGTTCAAATACAGCCGGTCCGTCGCCCGCGCCCGCTCCGCCTGCGCGGCCCCAAAGTACCGTACCCGCAACGGTTCCCGGCTCGTGATCTCCAGCGCACCGTCAACGACAAGATCCCTCGCCGAATCCGACTCCAGACTTTGGCCGCTCAGTGCCCGAATCGTTGTCTTCCGCCCGTTAATGGCGATCTCGCGCTGCCCCTTCTCATAAACCCATGTCGCGTTGTTGAGAATACCGACCAGCCCGGTGGCGATCTCCTCGGTGGTCACGTCTTTCATCGCCGTCAAGGTCTCGCACACACTCCACACGCTACCCGCAGACCGAAACTCCAACTCCGCTCGGATCGCCTTGCCATGGCTGATGACCACCTTGGCGTCGAAACCTGCTGCGTCGCTATTCACGTGCGCGTCGATGAGCTTCACCCGCAGCGGCTGTTCGCCCCCAGCGAGAGTCACGTGCCCGATACCGCTTCGAGGGTCGGGCGATACAAGCCGGTCGCGCCGATTCAACACGCACTGGCCCATCACCCGCGCCCCCCAACTCAACGTATGGACCACCGACGGCGTCCGACTCACGATGATCTTGCCCGCGTCCAGACGCCGCACGCCCACGCGATCGGGCGACTCCCCCTTCGTCGGCCCGCCAAACTGCAGCATAAGCCACGTCTGTCCCAGGCTGTCGAACAGGTCCGTCTGAGTCGAAGCGAAGAAGAATTCGCCCGGGCCATAAACCGTCCCCGAATCGAAGCGACCTTGCATCTTCTCCAGCGCTTCCATGCAGACCATCATCGGTGGTATTGCCTGCGGATCATGCGCGAAGACCGCCACAAGGCACTGATCGTTGATCCACGACGGATTGCGAAACAGCTCCCAGTCCTGGCCGTTGGGATAGACGAACCCGCCATCCGGTAACAGAAACCACTTCAGATTCTCATAGATCCCCGCCACGTTGTGCCACAGCGCCTGCGGAGCTTTCCGTCCACTCATCCCGTAATCCAATGCGCATCCCAACGACAGATTGAAGCACGTCATATAGTCCGGGTGGACGATCCCATGATTCTCCAGCGTGAAATCGTCGTAGATGTTAGCCCCGGTGAACTGCTCCGAAACCGGACGCCCGTCGACCACGGCACTGTTGTGCTCGTCGGCCGGGCGCAGATACGACGACATCACCCACCGCTGGAACGCCTTCTCCCACTCCCCGCGCCGCGCGTCCTCCGGCAGAAGCAGCATCGCCACCGACAGAATGCGGCTGTTCCACGCGTTCTCTTCCGCCTTCGTATCGCGCTCGATCTGGTGGGGTGGCTCGGCCGCCGCAATCCGGTCCGCTTCGTGCGCCACCACGCGGCGAACGCCCTCCCGCACCTCCTCCGGCAAATCGCTCCAGGTCCACCACGCCGCGCGGCCCAGCATCTGCGCCCAAAATGCCGACTGCCACGCGTCGCCCCACGGCTTCCCGTCGCTCGTCGCTCGGCTTCCCGTCACATGAGTCGCCACCAGATACCGCATCATCGGCACGATCTTCGCCTTCAGCAATTCGTCCCTAGCGATCCCGACGACTTCCGGATCATACGGCCCGAAGCGATACAGAAACGCCAGCCCTTCGACAGTTCCCGTATTCGGCCGAACCCAGTGCTCCCCGCTGCGACTGTCGGTCAGAAGCAACATCGTACCGTCTTCAGACCACGGATGCAGTTCGCTCAGAAGGTATCGCGCCAATCGTTCCGTGGCCTCGTAGACGCGCCGGCACGTGTCATCCCATTGCCGGTCCGGTTTCTCCGGCAGCGTTAGCCGCATCACCGGCCCACTCGCCTGCGGCTCGCCTGCGAACGTCGCCGGAGCGCTCCCCGCCATGATCAGAACCAATGAAAGCACAATCGTCGGTCGCACAGTCATATCTTCCTTCTTCCGCTGGCTGGCAGCCCTCATTTCACTTCACTCTTCACATTGCAGGCCTATCCCCCGCGTTTCGCTTCCGACGCCTTCCGATCGATCTCGTCCAACTTGAAACGCACGCTTACAATCGAGTGCTTCTCCGGCCCCGGCCGATACTTGATATAAGTCGTGGCCACCATCGTCCCATCAGGCAGGGCCTCCAGTCCCGGATAACCGCAGTCGTACCCGGCGTAGCTGTGCAACAGCTTCACCCGGTATTGTCCCTCACGACCTGCGACGATGTCCTCGTACCTGCCCACCCACGCCACGAAATGCTGCCGCGTTGGGCTCTTGTGCGTCCTGTCACGCATCACGACGACCAGACGACCGTCCGGTGCATAGCGAGGTCGGTGCCGGTCGCTGGTCAGGCTCGCGGTCAATTCCTTCGGAGCCGACCACGTCCGCCCTTCATCATCGCTCGTCATATACAGCGAGTTCATACGGCGCCTGTTCTCTCGCATCAACAGAAGCAACTGCTTGCCGTCCGGCGACCGTACGCATGCCGGCTCGCAAGGGTCCGCACCGTCGATGTTTGGATTGAAACCCCGTTTGGGATCTGTGTACGCGTTTCTGTCCTTGCCTTCAACGATGCAGATCATCCTCTCCTCGCCCCAGGTCAGGCCACCGTCGTGCGATGCCGCCTGCCAAACGCTCAAAGGCGAAGCATCCCGCCCGTCGGGCGCCCCGTTGTGATACCACGCCAGCAGTGCTCGCCCGCCGTCGACCGGCTCGACAGTCATCGGCGGCACCCCGCACTTCTTCACACCGGTCGGTCCCATCGGCGACCAAGTTCGCCCCTCGTCCTCCGAAACGGCTCTGGCCATTCCTCCCAGTCCGCACGCCAACACCACCAGCCGCGCCTTCCCGTCCAAACCGACCAGCCGATGGATCGTCGGGCAATTCGCCGTCGCCTTCCAGTTTTCGGGCACCGCGATCAAATCGCTCCACGTCAAGCCGCCGTCATCGCTTCGCTTCAGCGGCCCGCACCGGCCGCCGTGACCGTACGTCCACACGGCCCACATCGTCTTCCCGTCGGGCATCAGCAGCGTGTCGACGTGGCCGTGATAAATGTCCTTCGTTCCCTGCGCCACGACCACCTGTCGATTCGTCTCGCCCGAAATATCGATGGTCGGGATCGAGTAACCCTTCGGCAGCCTCGGCTGCAGCGACTCTTCAGCGCTCGTCCCCACGCAAGCCAGCACCGCAACCAGCCCAACGGTAGTTCGAAACAGTGTACTCATCAAAGACGTCCTTCCTATTGAGGCCTGCATCACCAGTGCGTCTCGAGCGGCAACCGGGGCCCCAATATCCTGGCAGATGGGCCACTGCCATCGAGGTCGCATAAGCGGTAGGAACGATCGGCGGGAATGAAAAACAGGATTGCAGGCAAAACGCCGACGCAGCGAAGCGTCAAACGTCACACCCGCCCACAATTGTAATCCCCACAGCCAACCCACACAAACAACACTGCAGCCACGCGATTTCTCCGCCTCGCACCCACGACTTCAAATCGCCGCTCCTCCGGCACGCCCGCTCGACCCGTAGGTCCAATCCTCGCGCATTGCTTGATACCGCCGATGATGCTCCAGTCGTGGAAGATGAGGCGACTTCACCCGGACCCAATCTTGCGCCACCTCGCCCACCGACTTGCCCTCGCACGCTGCCTCCGCCAAGATGGCCGCCCCAAGGCAAGTCGGCTCGGCACATTCCGTCGCCGCGACCGGCACTCCCAACACATCCGCCTTGATTTGCAGCCACACCGCGCTGCGTGCTCCACCGCCCGCCGATCGAATCTCCGTCGGCAAATCGTCGCCGCATAGAGCCCTTATCTGCTCGCCCAGTGCAAATGCGACCGCCTCCATAATACACCGAACCATGTGGCCTTCCGTGTGATCCGCTCTGAGCCCCTCGAAGACGTCCTCCAACTTCAGCGTCTCGCGATTGGCCGTCAGAGCAACCCCGCTCTTCAGCCTCAAACCGCCCGCGCCAGGCTCCATCCGATCCGCCATCTCGGCCAACCGTTCGAAGTCAATCGCCTGGGGCAGTTGCTGCCGATACCATTCCAGATAGTTCGCCGCAATCTCGCCGAACGCCATCCGATAGTACAGCCCATCGGCAAACGCAGGCCCCTGAAAAGTCCCCGGCCGCACACTCGAATCGAACCGATCGGCACACCGCACGCTCGCCAACACGGTCCCCGTCGTCTCGGAAACGCATCCGGCAGACGTGTTGCCCGCCCCGATCGCTCCGGCATACTGATCCAAACACCCGACCACGAAGCGGCAGCTCGGCGATAGCCTCAGTCGACCTGTTGGACCGCCAAAACCCTCGCAACGGTCCAGCGGGCCCAACTCAGTTCCAGCCCGCACCGGCGTCGGCATGCAATCCGGCCGAATCCCCAAGCTGGCGAGCAGCTCCGCACTCCAGCGGCAGCGATGGACGTCAAGCAGCCCCGTCAGTCCGGCCGCGCCCGCCTCCGTCACATGCCGACCGGTCAGCACCAGCGTCAGGTAGTCGCTGATCAGACAAATCTTGGCCGTTTTTTCCCAAGTGTGCGGCGATTCCCGCTGCAACCACAGCAGCTTCGCCGCCATGTATTGTCGTGTCACCGCCGGAATTCCGGTCGTCAACGCCGCCGCCGGCAGTAGGCAGCGACCACGATATTCCTGCTCGAAAGCGGCCGCTCTCTCATCCGGCCAGAGCACGATCGGTGTCAGTGGGCGACCGCCCTCGTCCAACAGCACGAAGCTATTGGTCTGCGTGGCGAACGTCACCGCCGTCACGGCCGACACACTCCCCGGAACCTCCGCCTCCAGTTGCGCAACTCCGTCCGCAAGAACTTCGACAAATGCTCTTGCGTCCAGCTCCATCCACCCCGGCTCCGGCTGGCGCACCGGTGGCCGAATCCGGCACAGCCCGGCCAATTGCCCACTCGGGTCGACCATCGCCAACTTGAAGTAGCTCGTCCCCAGGTCGCACACCAGGATCATCTCGCCGATCCCTTCTTCCGCACGTTCGCGCGGTCCACAGCGACTTCGCCGCTCACAAACCCCCGCCCACACCGCCCGCCACTCAAAACCCCAACCTACAAACCGATCGTCTCGCCACGAACTCGGCCTAACCAGTCGCTACGGCAGGCGTGCCATTCACCCGACAAAGAAACAACATACCACGGAAGCACGGCGAACACGGAACAGACCGCGAGAATCCCCAAGCCCCTTCTCGACGATCCCCTCTCCGTGCCCTCCGTGCCTCCGTGGTGAACAATCTCCTTCTCCCAGTCAGCCCTGCAATGTCACACTCAGAGCGTCCACGGAGCGCGCATCGGCCGGCTCAGCATCTGCGACGCCTCGTCGTCGCCGACGACCTGCTCCGTCTTCGGATCCCAGCGGAACTTGCGGTGCAGCTTCATCGCGATATTGGCTAGGTGGCACAGGCTTGCCGTGCGGTGGCCGACCTCGACCGGCTCGATCGGTTCCTCGCGCGACTTCACACAATCGATGAAGTTGCGCACATGGAACTGCGACATATGACGGCCGTCCGCATTCAACGCTTCTTCCGAGGCCGACTTCGGTGCCAGGTGGATCTCGTTGGCCCCGATCTTCGAGTCCTTCAGCGACTCGGGCGACGTCGTGACGCCCCTCGAGCAAAACTCAACCCAACCTTCCGTCCCCTCGAACCGGACACCGAAGCCCCGGTCGGTCGAACGGCAGATCAGCTCCGGCCCGTCGGCATACTGCGCGCGGAACGCAATCTTCGTCGGCGTGGTGAACAGATCGCCTGGTGCCGGCCATTCCGAGCCCATGTCTTCGAATTCGACCGGCCCGCTATGGTCCATGCCCAGGCCCCACTGCGCCTGATCGTTCGAATGGCAGCCGAAATTGGTCGTCTGGCCTCCCGAGTAATCCATGATGAACCGGAACCGATACAGGCATCGGTCCTCGTGATACGCCGCCGACGGTGCTGGACCCAGCCACATCTCGTAATCGAACCCTTCCGGAACCGGCATCGGCTTCCAACCCGGACCGGGGCTCTTGGCGTTGTTCCAGGCCACTTCCGTCAGCACGCGCTTCACCTTCCCGATCCGCCCATTACGAACCAGCTCGGCCGCTTGGCGCGCCTTGCTGTTCGAACGCCACTGGCTTCCGGTCTGAAGAATCCGCTTGTACTGGCGCACCGCCTTGACCATGTCTTGTCCCTGACGCACCGTCAGCGAAAGCGGCTTCTCGCAGTAGATGTCCTTGCCCGCCTTGGCCGCCATGACAGTCATCAGCGCGTGCCAATGGTCGGGCACGATGATCGCCACCGCGTCCACGTCCTTTCGCCCCAGCACGTCCCGGAAGTCGTGATACGCGTCGCAGCCCTTGTAATCGGCCACGCCGGCCTTCTTCGCGTAGAAGTCGTTGATCGTCTTCTGTCCCGGCTCGCGGCCGAGGAACTGCTTCGGCGTCTTGTATCCGTGGCTCGCCGTGTTCACGTCGCATACGGCGATCAGCCGCACGTCGTCCTGGGCCAGGAAGGCTGGGACGTCCACCGTGCTCTGGTTGCCGGCGCCGATGATGCCTACGTTGATCCGGTTGCTCGGCGAGAAGGCTCCCAGCACCGACGAAGGTACGACGGCCGGCGCCCAGCAAGCAGCCGCGACGCACGCACTTCGCTTCAGAAAGCCACGGCGGCTCACGCCCTGTCGGCATGTCTTCGTCAAATCGCTCATTCGATCACCTCCTGATGAGAACATACAAGAACCGGTCCCGTCCTGCCGCACAGGTTTGCTGGCTCCCGGCCGGTCACACTCTCCCCCATTACACAATCCCGCTGATGTCGATTAGGTGCAGTTGCCGTCCCTCCTCCGCATATGGCGAGTCGATCACCACGCTGCGGCCGTCGCGGCTCTGTCGCGGATGCGTGTCGCAGCGCCACTCGCCGCGATACTGCTTCGGCGAACGAAAATGCCCCACCCAAACTTGGCGCCCCGTCGCCACGTGGCACAGATACACGTTTTGATTCTCCTTCCTGTCTGGGTACGTGTCGCACAAAACCCACTCGTTACCCGGCAGGTACGTGCAGTGCCCGTCCGTCGGCACCATGCCCTTGGCGATCTCCTCCACCTTCGGCTCCGGCGTATCCCGATACAGGAAGAACCCCAGTTTGCCGTCGGGCGTCACCCGGCTGTAGCCGAGAATGTGCGTCGGATCGCGCCAGATGAAATGCGACATCAGCCCCGAATCGTTCAGCACCCGCAGCTCCGACCCATCCGGATTCGCCGTGAACATCCGCGTCGTGTGTCGCTTCTCGCCCGCGAACTTCCAGCGGTTCAAGAATGTCAGCCGCGATCCGTCCGTGTTGATCAGCAAATGGTTGAACCAGTGCTTGGCCCCGGAAACATCGCGGCCGCGGAAGGGAATCTTCGCGATGTCGGCAAGGCTCAGAAGCAGCTTCTGGTCGCCGCTCTCCAGGTCGATGCGAAACAGCCCCGTATCGGCCGGCGCCGGCACGTCACTGTTCGGATCCGGAATGCCGTTGTAGCCATACCCCGGTCGCGTATCGCCCAGACGGCGAAAATCGGTCGCGATCGCCCACTGGCCGTCCGGGCTGACGTTGTAAATCGGGTGTCCGATCGTTCGCTTCTTCTTCGTCTTCACGTCCAGCAGATGGCACACGTACTGGTCACCCTGGCGGTCGTTCCAGATGATCTCGCTCTGGGAGCTCGGCCGCCACTGGAGCATGCAGCCCTGCTGCCAGCACCAAGCGGTCGACGTGCCTAGCTCGATCCACCGGTCGCCGTCCTTCAAATCGACCATGCCCACGCGGATCACGTCGTCCGGCCGCGGCGAGCGATGCTCGAAATCCACCTCCATTCCCAGCACGTAACGATCGGTGGGGTCGAATTCAAGCTTGTCGTAGTACGCGAACCAATGGTGCTTCGGGCCGTGCGTGATCGTTCGCGCCGGCGGCAGTTTCTCCTCGGTCGTCTGTGCCCCGCCCGCCGCCTTGGCCCATCGCGGCAAACAGGCCGCGGCCAACCCGCCCGAAAACGCCTTCATCGCCGTACGTCGCGAATACCGCTGCGGAAGATTGCGCATCGTAAGAACCCCTTCAGCGTCACAATAAACGGACCGTCCCTATCTCGTCACGGCCGCGCTGTCGGCAAACCCTCCGTTTGCTCCCAACACGCTCCACTCGCTCTACTTCTGCGTCTCCTTTGCCGACGCCCGATACAGCCCCAGCTCGCTGATCTGGGGACAATCCCGCGACTGCTCGATCACCAACCGAACTCGATCGGCCGTCACCGCCGGGAATCGCAACAAACGCTTATACCCGATGGTCGTTGCCTCGACGATCGGCTGCCATGAGCCGCCCACCCGGCCCTCGAGCTTGAACGCCTCGATGCGCTGCCCCTGTCGGATCGCTTCCTGCAGCATGGCCCGATCGAATGTGACCGGCTGACCCAGATCGATCTCGATCGACCCGGTGGTCGTTCCCTCCGGCGTCGTCCAATACGTGTCCGGTTTGCCGTCGACGGCCGCCCCCGCACCGTGCCCGGCAACCTCCGGCGTCGCCGTACCCGGTGTACCTGCGGCCAGGTTCGTCCGAAACGTCTCATCCAGCGTGGCACGCAACTCGCGCAGCCGGGCGACGTCATTCTCGTGAAACAGCCCGCGCCGATCCGGCGGTACGTTCAGCAACAACACCGCGTTCCGGCCCACCGAGCGGTAATAAATGTCCAACAAGTGCGCCAACGACTTCACCTTGCCGTCCTGGTCCGCATGGTAGAACCAGCCCGGGCGGATCGACACATCGCACTCCGCCGGATGCCACCGAAACCCCGTCGCGCCCGCCAAGTACTTGCGGTTGCCGAGGTCCTTGGAGTCCTGCCGCACACCCTCGGGAATCACGCTCCATTCGCTCTCCCGGGCCAAGCCGTCCTCGTTGCCCACCCAGCGAATGTCCGACCCCATGATCGCCGTCAGCGCGTTGGGCTGCAGCTCGTGAACCAACTTGCAATAGCCGGCCATGTCGTAGACCTGCCTCTTGCCGTTCGGGCCCTCGCCGCACGCGCCGTCAAACCACACTTCCGTCACCGGACCGTATTGAGTCAGCAGCTCCCGCAGTTGATTCTTGAAATGCTCGTTGTATGCGTCGGTGCCGTAGGTCGGCTCGTGCCGATCCCAAGGCGAAAGGTAGAAGCCGAACTTGATCCCGCCCTCGCGGCAGGCGTCCGACACCTCCTTGACCACGTCCCCCTTGCCGCCGCGCCACGGACTACTCTTCACCGAATGCTCCGTGTACTTGCTCGGCCACAAGCAGAACCCGTCGTGATGCTTCGCCGTGACGATGATCATCTTCATGCCCGCGTCCTTGCACGCAGCCACCCATTGCCGCGCGTCGAACGCCGTCGGCTGAAACACCCGTGGATCTTCCTTCCCTTCGCCCCATTCTCGGTTCGTAAACGTGTTCACACCGAAGTGGGCGAAGCAAATGAACTCCATTTCCTGCCACGCCGCTTGCTGCGGTGTCGGTACCACGTGGGCCGCCTTCCGCAGAATCGCCTCCGGCACCTCCTCCGCGGCCAAAACCACCGGCAAGCACAACACCAACGAACACACCGCGATCGAGATCGCTCTTTTGAACACGGCGGGACTCCCATTCAATGAAAGAGGTGCGCCCGGCACCACGGTGCCGGCAAAGGGATGCTCAACATTCGGGGGCCTCCAGTATAGACCGCCGGCAGTGCAATTCCAAGTTTCCACGATCCCTCTATGGTATTAGAAGCACAACACATATGGCCATGCGACGAATGCCCCTAGTGGCCAATAGGCGGAGATTCGTGTACAAAAGAAAGGGTAGCGGCTGCCAGTCCCGCATCGGACGATGCAAGCCGGACTGTCGAGTTCACGGCGCGCTCGGCGCGTCGGATCACCGTCGTCAGCCGGGTGGTCCAGCCGCCTCACTCTCCGGAGTGTATTGAGGAGGAATCATGGTCAGCAGCGTCCTTCAGCGGCCTACGCTGGTCCTCAACCGCAATTGGCAGCCGATCAACGTCGCGACCGTCGCCCGTGCCCTCATTCTCTTGTGGAACGAAGCGGCCTGCGTCGTCGATCCGGTCGACTACCAGACCTACACCTGGTCCGATTGGGCCAAGCTCCGCCCGCGAAACGGCGAGGTGTTCGTCCAGGCCGTGCGCATGCGGCTCCGCGTCCCCGAGGTCCTTACGCTGACCGAGTTCGACCGCGTCCCCGCCGCCGCCGTCACCTTCTGCCGCCGCAACCTGTTCAAACGCGACCACTACGCCTGCCAATACTGCGGCATACAGCCGGGCAGCGACGAACTGACCGTCGACCACGTGCTCCCCCGTTCTCAAGGCGGCGTTTCGAGCTGGGAGAACTGCGTCTTGGCCTGTGTGAGCTGCAACAAACGCAAGGCTGATCGCACGCCCGAGCAGGCCGGTATGCACCTCCGCCACTATCCCGTCCGCCCCCTCTGGAACCCACTCTACGCCGCCGGCGACATGCGCATCCAGAGCTGGTCCAAGTTCCTCAGCGAAGCGTACTGGAACGCCGAGCTCGAGCGATAGACGCTCGCCACTTCAGCGACGGTTCCGCCAACCAACTCTTCGCCCATCGCTCTACTTCGCCGCCTCGTCGCCCTCGGGCCCGCCGAGCAGCATCTCAACCGCCTCCGCGACCCAACCGCTCTGCCACGTATGCTCCCGTGCCGGCCCATCCCGATACTGGTGAGCGATCCCCAGCTTCGTTAGCAGTCGGTCCGCCTTCTGGCACTGCTCGCGGAAGTTCCCGTACCCCAACACGATCAATCGCTCTCTGCCATGCAACTCCGCGGCGCGCTCCCCAAGCAGCCGATCGATCCGGTACCGATCGAAGTTCTCCTGCGTTCCGAAGATCTCGCCCATCCCGTAACGGTCCGGGCGTTCCATCATCAGCGGCGCATCCCACGCTACGGCCTTGCCGAACATCGTCGGGTGCCGCAGCAGCAGCGAGAACGCTCCCCAGCCCGACTTGCTGAATCCCAGAAGCAGCCGGCCAGAAGCCTCCCCCTGAGACGGATAACGCTTCTCGACCATTCGCACAACGACCTGCAGTAGATACGCCTCCTGGCGAATCTCCAGCCGCGTCGGATGGTCCGCGTACCACGGCAAGTGCGAGAACGTCGGACTGACGAAGATGGCTCCGTACTGCCGCTGAAGTCCCAGGTGCTGAATCTCTTCCAACCCGTCGCCGAAACGATGCTGGCGCTGCGGCTCAACTGGCAACACGTACACCACTGGGTAACGCCGCCCCAGTGGAAGCGGCTCCGGCAGAAGCACGCGAATCTGCGTCTGCCCGTCCTGGTAAGGGCAACGTACAGTGTGAACCAGAATGCCTCGATCGTCCCGCTCCGGCTCAGATACGGCGCCGTCGGTCGTCTGCGCAACGCACAAGCTCAACACCAACAATGCGCCGCCGAACCAAAACATGCCGGCTTGACTCCTGAGCAATTCACATCATCCCAGGCGGTCACCATCGTTCCCTTCGCCGTTCGCCAATTCTCACGGCGCCGGCAGTAGATCGATCCCGCTATGGTCCGGGCGAACGCGGAGCCGTATCGCCCACAACGCCTCCGTCTGCGCATCGTGCGTCCTGTGCCCGCCTGTGTGTAGATACACCGCCAACACGGAGCCGTCCGGCAACTCGATGCCTCGCCCATACCCGTACACCGACGGATCGACCGCGAAGCCGTACTTGGCGTTCGGCGCGATCCAAGTCTGCCCGCCGTCCGTGCTGAAGATCGCGCGCAACCCGCCCGCGCCGTAGGAACCGTGCAGGCACAACAGCGTGCCGTCGCGCAGTACCAACAACCCCGGCTCGTACATGCGGATGCCGATCGAAACCGGCGGCGTCCACGTGCGACCGCCGTCGCTCGACCACGCGATATCCCCTTCCGACCGAGTGATCAGCACCAACCGCCCGTCCGGCAGTTGTGCCACCGATGATTCACTCATCTCATGATCGCTCTTGATGACTGACAGCAACTCCCACGTCTTTCCGCTGTCCGTCGAGCGGAAGATGGCGTTTTGCTCGGGCACACCCACAGCTGGCGATCCGTACACCGCCAGCAACACCGAGCCATCCTTCAGCACAATCGCCGGCCCGTCGGTCGCGTCGAAGATGAAGGGCGACGGAAGCCGGTGCAGCGTTGGCTCCCACGTCTTCCCGCCGTCCGTCGAGCGGATGATCGCCGTCCGCGTGGCCAACTCAGGATCCTTCACCGGTGGTTCGGCGCCCGAGTAGGTAAAGAGCGTACACAGAATCGTGCCGTCGGGCAGTTCGATCATGTCCGGACTGCGGTCGTCCATCGGACTGTCGAGAATCGTCTCAGGCTTCGACCATGTCTTGCCGTTGTCCGTCGACCGGATGAGCATCGCGCGGCCGCCGCGCGGCGCATCGACATTCGTTGGCATGCCCATCTTCGTCCAAGCTGCCAGGTTCTTCTCGCCGATCCGTAACGGCGTCGGTGGCGAGGCGTGCCAATACCCCGTCGAGAAGCTCACCAAAAGCGTCCCGTCGCGAAGTCGTAGCGGCGCGTCCCAGCCCAAGAACCCGTAGTATCCCGGATGCGGCTCCGGCTGATTGACGCCCGGCCCGACGAGCATCCGCCGGCACTCGGCCGACTTGGCCGACGCCTCGCCACCGGCGACCACCTTCACTTCAACCGCATGAGCCAGCCCAGCTTGCACGACAATGCCCACAAACAAAGTCAGCGTCGTCACCAGATGACGCAATCTCGCCGGCTCGATCCGGCAACGGCGGACGGATGCAGCAGTCACAGCACGATCTCCTCATGTGTCCCAAAACTTGCCTCAATCACCGTGTCGCCCATTCTAACTCGCCCCGCCACACCAAGTCGAGCCACAACCCCCTCAACTCCCGCAACTCATGCTTCACCACCACCCAGACCACTTTCCAGCCGCCGCCACTCAGTGCTATGCTAATGCCCATAACCCGCAGGTTATGCTTCAGCGTAACAAACCACAGCCCATCCACCACCACCACCACCCACCCCGCCGAATGCCGTCCAAGCATTCACCAGCGCGGTTCACATCCAAAACCACTCTGGGCGCCGCCTCCCGCGCCGCGACCAAACAATACCGACGATCATCTCGTTCCAAGGAGACCGTAGAAGATGCCGCTCGCGATCAAATCCAGTCAGTCCTGCCGCTGGGATGCACTTGCCCTGGGCGAAGTCATGCTGCGACTCGACCCTGGCGCCGGCCGAATCCGCACCGCCCGCCAGTTCACCGCCTGGGAAGGCGGCGGCGAATACAACGTCGTCCGCGGCCTGCGAAAGTGCTTCGGCCTGCGGACGGCCGTCGTCACTGCGGTCGTCGATAACGAAATCGGCCATCTCCTCGAAGATCTCATGATGCAAGGCGGCGTGGACCTCTCCCATGTCAAATGGGTCCCCTTCGACGGCATCGGTCGCGCCGCCCGCGTCGGGCTGAACTTCACCGAACGCGGCTACGGCATTCGCGGTGCCGTGGGCTGCTCCGACCGCGCCGCGTCCGCCGCCTCGCAGCTCAAGCCGGGTGATATCGACTGGGCCAAGATCTTCCAAGACGAAGGCGTCCGCTGGTTCCACTGCGGCGGCATCTTCGCCGCGCTGTCGCCCACCACGACCGAGATCGCCCTCGAAGCCATGACCGCGGCCAAACAAGCCGGCACCATCGTCTCCTTCGATCTCAACTTCCGCGCCTCCCTCTGGAAATCCCAGGGCGGCACCCCGCGAGCCGTCGAAGTCAACCGCCGCGTCGCCCCCTTGGTCGATGTCATGATCGGCAACGAAGAAGATTTCACCGCCGCCCTGGGTTTCGAAGTCCCCGGCCTCGACGAACACATCTCCAAGATCGACCCGGCGAACTTCAAAAAGATGATCGCCGAGGCCGTGCGCATGTTCCCCAACTTCCAGGTCGTTGCCACCACGCTCCGCAACGCCAAGACCGCAACGCTGAACGATTGGGGCGCCATCGCCTATGCCGACGGCCAGTTCCACGAGGCCCCGCTCCGTCAGGACCTCGAAATCCTCGATCGCGTCGGTGGCGGCGATAGCTTCGCCTCAGGCCTGATCTACGCCCTGCTCGCCGGCCGGCCGCCCGCCGAGGCCGTCTGCTACGGCGCCGCCCACGGGGCCCTCGCCATGACCACCCCCGGCGACACGAGCATGGCGACGCTCAAGGAAGTCGAAGCCGCCATGAAGGGGAAGGGCGCAAGGGTCGTACGTTGAGAATGCATGGCACAACCCGGGCGAGCGCCGCTCTAACGTCGCTTGCCGCCCGGAAACTTGTGCCCCGCAGCCTGCATCGGAAGCGAGTACAGCGACGTCCTGGCCGTCACGAAGAGCGTCTTCAGCTCCGGCGGACCAAACGTGAGATTGGCCGGCTGCTCGGCGGTCGCAATCACTCCCAGCGCCTTGCCGTCCGGGGCAAAAACCTGAATACCCAACTGCGTCGCGATGTACAGGTTGCCCGCCGAATCGATCGTCAACCCATCGCCGCCCGAGTTGTCCTTTTCCGACGCCACCTTCACCGTGCAGAACACGCGCCCCTGGCCGAGCTTACCTGGCGACTCGACCGAATAGGCCCACACTTCCTTCTGCTCCGACGGCGCGACGTAAAGCGTCTTCTCGTCCGGCGAAAGGATCACGCCGTTGGGCGCCTGCAGATTGTCGATCAACCGCGTCACCGAACCGTCCGGTGCCACGTAGTACACGGCTTCCTTCGTCTGCGGAAGCGGCTGCGGAGCGCGATACCGCGGATCGCTGAAGTAGACCCCGCCGCCCTGATCCAGCACCAGGTCGTTCGGCGCGTTGAAACGCTTGTCCTGATACTGCCCCGCCACGACCGCGACCTTCTTCGTTTCCGGATCGATCGCCACCACCTGCCCATCCATCTGGCAAGCGAAAAGCGTGCCCGCCGAATTGAACATCAGACCGTTCGTGTGACCCGACGGTTCCAGGAAGATCGACAGCCGCCCGTCGTTGGCCAGCTTGTAGATCCGGTTCGTGGGGATGTCGCTGAAGTACACGCTGCCTTCGCTGTCCTGGGTCGGGCCTTCGGTGAACTCGAAACCGCCGTGCACCTTGGCGGCCGGACCGGTCGGCCCGATCCCCGCAATGCTCGGCGGTTGCTGAGCAACGACCGATCCCGATAACAGCAGCAGCGTTAGTGCCGCAGCGATGCAACGCATGCGCCTACCGACATTCATGAGTACGTCCCCCTTGGACCAGACCACGACAGGTCCGATCTCCAACAGTCCAAGTGTACTCCCACCCATCAGCGACGGCAAGCAACGCCGGCCAGGGCCGACGGCGCCGCCCCGCGAAGCCGGCTCATCCCGGCGTCTGGCCACGGCCGAAAGGGCAAGTGGGCGAATCAGTTGTGGCCGTCTCCGCCCGTTTCCTTGCCCTCCGCGGCCGGCACCGCAGCGGTGCCCTCCACGCGAGCCCGAAGACCGCCGTGCAACAACCAGCGCACGTCGCGCCATGCCAACGCCGCATAAACCAGAACGCCCAACGGCACCTCGACCGCCAGCAGTGCCAAGGCAGGCCAGCCGAGATACGTTCGGACGACCCAGCGGCAACTCCACACGGCCACACCCATGCCCACAGCCGCCGGCAGAGACATCCTCACTTGCCTCATACAGTCCGCATACCCGACACCGACCGTGCGCAACGTGAATCCGAAATACATCGGACACACCACGACCGCCAGCGTCAGCGTATAGGCCCATGTAACGCCCATCACCGGGTCACCGAGCCATTTCCCCACGTGAATCCCCACGAAGTACGACGTGCACATGACCACCGCGTTGATCGTCGACCAGCGCGACAGCCGGTCGGCGTGGCCTGCCGACACCAGCACGCT
Organism: Thermoguttaceae bacterium; assembly: GCA_963674835.2. GTDB lineage: Bacteria > Planctomycetota > Planctomycetia > Pirellulales > Thermoguttaceae. The sequence continues at coordinate 1,581,385 of CAXXKC010000003.1, read as the reverse complement.
CCCCATCGCCGTATAAAAGCCCTGCACGAGAATCGACAAGGCCAGCACGGCCAGGATCGGTCCGCCGGCGGCGAACTGCGGTCCGCCCAGCACGAGCATCGCCTCGGGCGCCACGACCGACAGCCCGATGCCGATCGGCAGCATTACCAATCCCAGCCCGCGCACGAAGACCAGCAGCAATCGGCGATACTCGTCCCGATCGTTCGCCGCTCGCGACAGCCCCGGCAACATGACGCTCGTCAGCGGCGTCAACAATACCGTCACCGGCTTCTGCATCAGGCTGAACGCCTGGCTATACAATCCCGATGCACTGGCACCCAGCATCGAGCCGACGAGCATCTTGTCGACGTTATTGATCGTCCCGAACATCAAGTTGCTTAGTGTGCAGTGCCCGCCAACGCGGACCAATCGCCCCACACCGCTGCCCCGCACATCCAGTCGCGGTCGCCATGGCTCCATCACCCAGGCCAGCACCGTCAGCATCGCCAACTCCAGGTATTGCTGGATGACCAACGCCCAGATGCCCCATCCCGCCAGCGCCGCCGTGATCGCACCGCCGGCGCCCACCGCCAACGCCGCCAAACGGATGCACGCCACTGTGCCCAGGCGAAGCCGCCGCTGCAACAGCGCCAGGTGTTGGATTCCCAAGACCCACGCCCATGCCGTCCCCGCCATAGCGACCGTCAGCCAGAAGATCGGTTCCCCGTAGAACCAAACCACCAGCGGCGCGCCGATCACCATCAGCACCGTCATCGTCAACCCAAGCGCCTGGTTCAACCAAAAGAGTGCCGAAACCTGCCGATCCGACAACTCCGCCTGTTGAATCGCCGCAATGTCCAGGCCCGACGTCACCAGAATACGCACGAGATTCAAAACGGCCAGCACCATGGCCATCAGGCCGAAAATATCCCGACCCAGCACCCGGTAGAGGATTGCCAGCGTTACCACCGACAGCACCTGGCTTGCCACCTGCGCGGCAACCACCACCCGGCTGCTGCGCCGCAGCGACTCCGCCACCGGCAGCGCCGACGGGTCGCGCTCGAAGAGGGCAGGGCTGGACACTTCTTCCAAAGACATGTTGCGTCTACGCTGGCTGGCCGGATCGCGAACCACAAGAAGCATACCATGCGCGCACCAACGCGCCCGCCATCGGCCCGCGAAACATCCATTCTATGGCGACACGCCCCCGGCGAACAACGCAACCTGCCCGCTTTATTGCTCACATGGCTGCCCGGCGACAACGACCAGGTCAGCCTCGACCCGAATCTCGATCACCTGTCGTCCGCCCGTAGCGCCCACACCAGTCAAACCACTTCCCAGCAGCCGAGAGTCGTCGAAAGAGGCTGCCTGCGGTGGCGCCAACGTCGGTTCCTGCTTCGACACTCCAGCCGGCGCGCCCACGCCAGTCGCCTCATCGCCGCAGACCGTCCGACAACCACACTCCCGCGCGGTGAACCTCCACATCCCCACAGGCCTCCGCAGCAAAGCCCGCGAGCCTTTCACCCGCCAGCAGTGCGCGAAGCTAGTCGTCGTCGTCGCCAAGAAAACGATAACCACCGCCACAGTCAAAATGCCGGCACGCCACCGCTTCATCAAGCTGTCTCCATCAAAGAGTGCTACCAATCACACCCATCCTCACCCGGTAGCACAGCCGCCCCCGGCTGTGCCACCACGATTCACCTCCAGTGTAGTCACGCACCCCAAACTCACAAGCACCATACCCGCTCGGCTGCAGAGAATCGCCAAACGGCCGCACGTATGCCGGCGCAAACGCCACGATTTGAACCACTCTCGCGCCACCGCGTAACGATTCTATCGGTGAAAACGAATCGAGCGCTTGTACACACGTTTCGACACGACGCGCATCACATCACACGACGCGCCGCATCGAGCGCTCCACGCGACATCGACAACGACGACAATTCACCGCGCGCCGCCCAATCGTCCATTTCATCACACGCAAACGTGCGCCGACTTTCAGATTAATACTTGACAGCCGCTAGGCCATGCGCACAATGACGGCTGTTTGCTGTGGTGAAGTCCTCGGGGGGCGGCGACGGGAGGGAACGATTGTCGACGGCACACGTCGTGGCCGGGATGGCCCCCCCTGGGTTTTTGCCATGTCGCATTGTCTGATCAGCCTGGGCTCCAACCAGGGCGACCGGCAGCAGATTCTCGAACAAGCCATTCGTCAGTTGGCCCAGTGCGCCGAACTCGGCGCCGTGCAACATAGCCGTTGGTATGAAACCAAACCGGTCGGCGGTCCGGCTGGTCAATCTCTATATCTCAACGGAGCCGCGCTGTTCCAAACGGCGCACCAACCGCTAGCGTTGCTGGCAGAGCTACAAGCCATCGAGCATCGCTTGGGGCGTCGCCGGCAACAGCGCTGGGGGCCGCGCACCCTCGACCTCGATCTGCTCCTCTACGACGATCTGACGCTCCAGACCCCCGACCTCGTCCTCCCCCATCCGCGCATGGCCTGGCGACGATTCGTTCTCGAACCCGCCGCCGAGATCGCTCCGGATATGTTGCACCCGCCCACCCGATGGACGATCGCGCAGCTCTGGCAGCACCTCACCACGGCCGCCAACTACGTGGCCATCACGGGAACGATCGCCGCTGGCAAGACGCTTCTGGCCCAGCAGCTCGCCGCCGCGCTGCCCGCCCGACTCGTGGCCGAAACACTCGACCCCGACCGCCTGAACGGCTTCTACGCAAACTCAGCTAGTCAGGCATGGCCGATCGAGTTAGAATTCCTCCGGCAGCGTACCGAATTGCTGTCCGACGACAGCCCCGATTGGGCGGACCGGGCGTCGTACTCGGTCAGCGATTTCTGGTTCGATCAATCATTGGCCTTCGCCACGTGTTGGCTCCCGAGCGAGCGACTCCCGCAGTACCGGTCCCAATGGGAATTGGCCCGGCAACGTGTCGTGAAACCCAAATTGATCGTTCTGCTGGAGCCTCCCATCGAGCAACTCCAACGACGGGTTCGCCAGGGCAGTCACCGCGGCGAGCAGGATCTCTCCGCTGAAACATTCGAACAAATCCACCAGGCGATCCTTCAACTGGCCACCCGTCCAAACCAAGGACCGCAGCTTCGCCTGACCAACGAAGATCCGGCATCAACACTGGAAGCATTGCTGGCAGTGGTCAGATCGATGCGCTAACCCGGGAGAGCCAGTGGCACACTCCGCCAACCGCACGACACCGCCAGATCCCTCACCGCATCAGACCAACAACCGCCCGGCTTCGTAGAATAGTGGTGGCAGTCCTCGGCAAGACTCTGGTGACCGCATGTCCCGACCCCTTCTCGTCCACACGATCGACGAACTCCGCCACGCCGTTGCAGCCGCCCGACAACGCAACGAGCGGATCGGCCTCGTGCCCACGATGGGGGCCCTCCACGCCGGCCACCTCAGTCTGGTCCAAGCCTCCCAGGCAGAAATCGACCTCACCGTCGTGACCATCTTCGTCAATCCCACGCAGTTTGGGCCCAACGAGGATCTCCAACGCTACCCCCGAACATTGGACGCCGACCTCGATGCCGTCGGCACGTGTCCCGGCTCCACGCTCGTCTTCGCTCCCGCCAGCGAAGAGGTCTATCCCGCCACTTTCGACACCTGGGTGCAGGTCGGCGCCGTCGCCGAGCCCTGGGAGGGGCAGTTCCGACCGGGCCATTTCCGCGGCGTGGCCACTGTCGTCCTCAAACTGTTCCACATGGTCGGAGCCGACGCCGCCTATTTCGGCCAGAAAGACTATCAGCAAGCGCAGGTCATCCGCCGAATGGTTGCCGATCTGAACGTACCCATCACGATCCGCGTCTGCCCGACCGTCCGCGAAGCCGACGGCTTGGCCATGAGCTCGCGCAACCGCTATCTCACCCCGGCCGCTCGGCAACAGGCGCTCGTACTTTACGAGAGCCTCTGCCTGGCCGACAACCTCGTCCAGCAGGGCCAGCGCAACGCATCCCTCATCGCCGCCAAGATGCGCCACCGCCTCGAATCCGCGGAAGAGGCCGGCATCGACTACATCGCCCTCGTCGATCCCGAAACGCTCCTCCCCGTCGACGAGATCCACGGACCGACCCTCGCCGCGCTGGCCGTGCGTATCCAATCGACGCGACTGATCGACAACCGCATCCTCCAGCCACCCGGCCCATAGCCGCCAAGCCGCCAGCTATCGTCTTACCGCTTTCCGCTTCCCACTTTCCGCTTTCCCAAACATGGCCCCAACTCTCTTCCATATCCCCAATCAGATCGCTGGCTTTCCCGTCTTCGGCGCCGGCCTGCTCCTCATCGTTTGGGTCGCATTCAGTGTTCTCCTCATGATCTGGCTCATCCGGCGACAGGGATTCAGCGGCGACACCTGGAGCAATCTGCCACTGCTGATCCTGATCGGCGCGGCCATTTGGCTCCTGCTCCCGCGTCTTACCGACAGCCAGGGATTGCCCATCCGCGGCTACGGCGTCATGGTGCTGCTGGCCATGGTCTTCGGCACGGGCTTGGCCGTGTGGCGCGGCCGGCGCGTAGGATTCTCGTCCGATGCCATTCTCTCGCTCGTCTTCTGGATGTTCGTTCCCGGCGTCATCGGCGCTCGCCTCTTCTACGTCGTCGAATACTGGCCCGCGTTCCAGCGGGCGACCCGCTACGACACGTTCGTCCAGATGATCAACATCACCGAGGGCGGACTCGTCATCTACGGCGCCATGGTGGGCGGCTTCCTCGGCCTCGTCGCCTACATCGTCAAGTACCGCCTGCCGGCCCTCGCCACGCTTGACCTGTTAGCCCCTCCGCTCATGCTGGGCTTGGCCTTAGGTCGCATCGGCTGTCTGATGAACGGCTGTTGCTTCGGCGGCGTCTGCGATCTGCCATGGGCCATTCACTTTCCTCCCGGTAGCCCTGCCCAAGTGCACGAAGCCCAACACGGCGATATGTTCCTCCATGGGCTAAAAGTCCTCGGAGCACCCGCGTCGCCACCGGTCATCACCGCCGTCGAACCCGGCTCGCCGGCCGAACAACACGGACTGAAGGCCGATCAGACAATCACGTCCATCAACGGTCTGCCGATCCATTCGGTGGCCGCCGCACAGGAGGTGCTCCTTTCGCTCGACCGCCCGGGCATGCAGCTCACCGTCGCCACCGCAGGATCGGCCTCAGAGGCCACATGGACCACCAAAGCCCTGAGCGGCAGCCTCGCAGTCCATCCGACGCAGATCTACAGCTCGATCAATGCCCTGCTTATTTGTCTCCTCCTGCTCGCCTGGGACCCCTTCCGCCGCCGCGACGGAACACTCTTCGCCCTCTTGCTCACAATCTACCCAATCACTCGCTTCCTGCTTGAGATGATCCGCACCGACGAGGCTCCCGCCTTCGGCACGGGAATGAGCATCTCCCAAAATGTCAGTCTCCTCCTCTTGCTCGCGGCAGTTGCCCTGTGGGCATACATTCTTCGCCGCCCCGCCCATCGAACCTCCTGCCTCATCCCACATACCGAGCCGTCCCCCCACAGCACTTGAACCCTACCACATTTCCCCTCTCCCACTCGCAGGAGAGACGCCAGTGGTAACGCCGGGTGGCATCCAGTTGGGCTCCTCTGAACCCCTCCGATATCCCACCGCATACGCCGGCTAACGCGAGTCAAAGATTCGCTAGCCTGCCTATGTGCCCAGGCACGGTCGCCCACTCAGCCTCACTTCAATCGTGCTTAGTGCTTGCCTAAATTGCCTGTCCGGTACGCCTTGCCTTATCGGTGCCCTACGAAACTTCACGTGCAAACCAATGCCGTTTCGGCCGATGTAAGAGGGTAGGTAGCGGGCTGCGTGCATGCTCCGCTGGGTGTTTCTTGACGGCTTTGATCCGGGTGGGCAACCATGTCGAACGCGCGTCTTCTCAACTGGGCCGCCTTGGCTTCCATTATTCTGCTCGCAGCCTCCGGGCTTCACGCCGCCACAATCACCGAACTGCGGCCAACACAGGTCCTCCAACTCGAAGGCCAGGTGCTGCTCGACCGCGTGCCAGTCGTATCCAGCGTCGCGCTCGACCCGACAGGCCGACTCCTCGCTACTGCTGGCGACGATCACCTGGTGCGCATCTGGGATATCCGTACTGCCCAGCCTGTCCATCAACTCATACGGCATAGCGACTGGGTCCGCGCCGCCGTCTTCAGTCCCGACGGCCAGATCCTCGCCACCGCCGGCGACGACGGACGCATCCTTCTCTGGTCCGTGACCTCCGCCGCCCCCTATGCGGCCGTGCCCGAACAAGTCCTCAGCATCCATACGCTTGCTTTCAGCCCCGACAATACGCTCTTGGCCGCTGCCGGCACCGACAGTGTAATCCGCATTTACGACGGTCGCGGCGGTGGTTTCGTCCGCACCCTCGATGGTCCCGGCCCCGACTCGCGGGCCCTCGTCTTCTCTCCCAGCAGCGATCAGCTCGCTGCAGGAGCCCGCAACGGCCAGATCCGTGTCTGGGACGCCCGGTCCGGCCGTCTGCTGCACGAGCTCACCGGCCACCAGCGCCGCGTCAACGCCTTGGCCTACTCGCCCGATGGCAAGCGACTCGCCAGCGCCGGCGATGAACGTAACGTCTGCATCTGGGATACCGCCACCGGAAAACTCGAAAACACGTTGCCGGCCCGCCCCGGCAAGATCTTCTGTCTGGCCTTCTGCGGACCGAACCGTTTGGCCGCAGGAACCAGCGATAACCTGATCCGCCTCTGGGATCTTTCCTCCGGGGGCGAACAGTACCATCTCATCGGGCATACCGGATCCGTCACCGGCCTGGCTTGGGATTCCAGGGCCGAAGTGCTTGTCTCCGGAAGCTTCGATACTACCGTTCGCGTTTGGCAATTGAATCCCGGCGGAAGACAAATCACCTCAGCGCAATGACGGGCAAAGGGGAAGGGCAAACACTGTCAGTGTGCGTTGCCGGCCCTCACCGCGACGTACCCTCTCGCCCGTGACAAGGCAGAATCTGCATGGAGGCAGTTGTGGGGTTGCTACGGAAAGTCCAACTCTGGCGCCATCATCGGCGGAACACCCGCTCGTACACCACGCGCAGGACCGTCTCGACCGGCTTCTCGCGCCTGTGCCGCTTTGAAAAGATGGAGCCGCGCCAATACCTCAGCGCCTCGCCCATTCAGGTTGGCGCCGTCTACTACGAAAACCACGACCAGGACGACATCGGCGGCGATCGCATCGAGATCACCTTCGACGGCGGCGCAGCGGGCACCCAGTTGACCCGCTTGGTCATCGATACCGACAAGTACAGCGACGGCCTCACCATCGGCGACGTCTTCTTCGACACCGCTGCCGGCGGAGGTGGCGCCTTCGGCTACAGCCCATTCTCGATCGTCGATCAAACCGGAATCGACTCCGTCCAGGTCTCCGTCGTCGATGGCGGCACCCAACTCGTGCTCGACTTCACCGGATTCGATGCCGGCGAAAAGTTCGTCTTCACCATCGACGTCGACGAGCAGGGCTTCATCGGCGCCAATGCAGTCGCCGAAGGCAACGAGTTCGAAGGCTCCCGCATGACCGCGACCTTCGCGGCCCCTCACTACTACGAAGCCTCCGGGACCGATATGTTCATCGACTTCTACGACCAGAAGCTCGACGACGCGAACCTCGACCTCCCGCCCGACGACTACGACACGACGCCCTCCGAAGCGGTCTACACCGCCGGCGCCATCTTCCCCATCGAGCAGACCCCGCTTCCTATTACCATTAGCGGCAACGTCTTCGAAGACATCGACCTCGATAACCATTGGGATGCCGGCGAGGACGGCATTGCCGGCGTTTCGCTCACGCTGCTGGAACTCGTAAACGGCCAGTACGTGTCGACCGGCAAGACCACGGTTACCGACGCCGACGGCCACTACGCCTTCGACGGCATCCTGCCCGGCACCTACCGCGTCGCCGAAACGCAGCCCACCGGCTACTTCAGCATCGGCGCCACTGCGGGCAAGGTCGACGGTGTCACCCGCGGCGCGGTCACCAACGTCGACCAGATCAGCACGATCACTCTCCTCGGCGGCGACGACAGCGTCAGCAACGACTTCGCCGAAGCCCGACCCGCTCGTATCAGCGGCAACGTCTACCACGATGCCAACGACAACCACACCTTCGACGCCGCCGATGCCGGTATCGCCGGCGCCACGCTCACCCTCTACCGCCTCGAAAACGGCCAGTACGTGTCGACCGGCAGAACGACCATAACCGACGCCGACGGATACTACGTGTTCGACGCGCTGATGCCCGGCGACTACCGCGTCGACGAGACCCAGCCCGGCGGCTACTTCGACAGCTTCGATACGGCCGGCACCGCTGGCGGCGTCGCCGAGAACCCCGGCGATCGCATCGTCGATATTCACCTCAACAGCGGACAGGTCGGCGATCAGTACAACTTCGGTGAATTGCTCCCCAGTTGCATCAGTGGTCGCGTCATCGTCGACACCAACGGCAATGGCCAGTACGATTCCGACGACCTGCTGTTGTCCGGTGTCACCGTGTACCTGCTGAACTCTTCCGGCGAGCGGATCGACAGCACCACCACCGACGCCGACGGCAAGTACTTCTTCTGCCAACTCATGCCCGGCACCTATGGCGTTGAAGAAATCCAGCCCGACGGCTATTTCGACGGCACCGATCAGGTCGGCACCGCCGGCGGCAGCCTCCTCACGCCCGATTCGATCGTCGACGTCACCCTCGTCTCCGGCACCAGAGCCCGAAACTACGACTTCTACGAACTGGTCCCCGTGAGCCTTTCTGGGTTCGTCTACGTCGACGACAACAACAACGGCCAGCGCAATGCAGGCGAAGCGCCCATCGCCGGCGTCACCCTCTCGCTCCTCGATGCGTCGGGCAACCCGACCGGCGCCACCGCCGTCACCGATGCCAACGGCTACTACCAGTTCGACGGCCTGATGCCCGGCGTTACCTACGGCGTGGCCGAAGCTCAGCCCACGGGCTACTACGACGGCCTCGATACCGCCGGCACGGCTGGCGGCACCGCGCAAAACCCCGGCGACAAGATCACCGGAGCCCTCATCGGCCATGGCACCCAGGCCAAGAACTACAACTTCGGCGAACTGCGCCCGGTGAGCATCGCCGGAACCGTCTTCGTCGACACCGATGACGACGGCCTCATCGATTCCAACGAACCGGGCATCGCCGGTGCCACCGTTTGGCTTCTCAATGCCTCCGGCCAGCGCATCCGCTCCACAGTGACCGATGCCGACGGCCAGTATGCCTTCACCAACCTCCAGCCCGGCACCTACGGCGTTGAAGAGGTCCAGCCAAGCGGATACTTCGACGGCAAGGACCATCTCGGCACCGCCGGCGGCACGCTGGCCAACGATCGCGCCACGCAGATCGTGCTCGCCTCGGGCACCGACGCGGTCGAGTACAACTTCGGCGAAATCCTGCCCGCGAAACTCTCAGGCTACGTCTTCCAGGACGGCCCGACGATCAGCTACATGCAGGGCGACCCCGCGCCCGATCCGCTCGCCGGTCGCGACGGCACCTTCACGCCCGACGATGTGCCCCTCGCCGGCGTCGTTCTCCACCTCGGCGATGCCACCGGCGCGCCGGTGACCGACAGTCAGGGCAACCCCATCACCGCCGTGACCAATGCCGACGGATACTACGAGTTCAACAACCTTCGGCCAGGCGTCTACACGATCCTCGAGGCTCAGCCCACCGGCTACGTCGACGGCATCGACACCGCCGGATCCGAGGGCGGCATCGCCGTCAACCGCGATTCGGTCATCAGTCCGCAGATCCTCAGCCAGTTGGCCGTCGATCCCAACAACGACGCCATCCTGCGCATCGTCATCGCCGGTGGCGACAACGCCGTCTACTACAACTTCAGCGAAGTCAAGGTCGTCCAGACGCCCATCGAGCCGCCCTACTTCCCGCCCACGCCGTCCGACCCCACTCTGCCCGACCGACCCGTGATGCCGTCCTCCATCGACGTCATCCCGTCCATCTCCTATCAGCCCGCGCCCCTGCAGAACGTCCTGTCGCCGTTCTTAGGCGCAGGCGGCGTCATGAATCCCGCCTACACTTGGCACCTTAGCGTGATCGATGCCGGTCAGCCGCGGCGGGAAAACGGAGGTATGGAGCTGGCCAATTTCCAGGATAGCCCTCTGTTCAATCCGGTCTCCTGGAAGGGCGCGGCCATGGACCATGCCCAATGGGTCATCGCCGACAGCCAGGGAACGATTACCAACAAGTTCGTCTTCGGCCTCGAAGGCGGTTTGCCCGTCACCGGCGATTTCAACGGCGACGGCGTCAGCGAAGTCGCCGTCTTCTTCGACGGCGTCTGGTTCATCGACCTCAACGGCAATGGCGTGTGGGACGAGGGCGACCTCTGGGTCCGCATGGGCAAGGCCGGCGATCAGCCCGTCACCGGCGATTGGGACGGCGATGGCAAGACCGACATCGGCGTCTTCGGCCCCGCGTGGAAAGGCGACGGCCGCGCGATCCAAGCCGAACCCGGTTTGCCCGATGCCGCCAACCATCGCGTCGGACGGCCCAAGAACATGCCGCCCGAACCGGAGCAGGCCACCGACGGCTTCCGTACGCTCAAACGCACCTCTAACGGCTCGATGCGTTCCGATCTCATCGACCACGTCTTCCAGTACGGCAGCGATGGCGATCGCGCGGTCACCGGCGATTGGACCGGCAACGGCGTGACCAAGATCGGCGTCTACCGTGGCGGAAGCTGGTACCTCGATATGGACGGCGACGGCCGTTGGAGCCAGGGCGATATCCTCGTGCACATGGGTACCGAAAATGATCTACCCGTCGTCGGCGACTGGACTGGCGATGGCATCGACAAGCTCGGTCTCTATCGCGACGGCGAGTTCCGCCTGGACCTCAACAACGATCACCGCATCGATGCCAGCGATCGCGTGATCCGACTCGGTGGTCACACCGACAAGCCGGTCGTCGGCGACTTCAACGGCGATGGCATCGACGAAGTCGCCGTCTACCAGGAATCCTACACCAAGCCCAGCGAGCAGGCCTCCACCGATTCGGCTCCCGCCGCCACGGCCACACGCCGCTAACTCTCCCGATAGCTCCGCGTGGCCGGCCAAGACCGCCGGCCCATCTGGGGCGCCGACGCAGCCCATTCGAGTGCCGCGCGCAGATGCAAGCGCGCACGGCTCGCCGCAACCATTTGTTTCTTGCCACGGCGCAGCCCGTCGTCGATAATAGCGAGCATGCTGTGCCGCTCGTGTCGCGCCCCACTGTGCGTCTCAAGGCACCGCTCTTCCGGCACCTCTGCAATCCGCAGCGAGCAACACAGGAGGTTTCCACCGTGATCGACCGCTTCCCGTGGCAAATTGCTCTGGCATTGGCGATGCTCCTCACCGCCTGCTCTGGCCGCCTGGTCGCCGCAACGCCCCAGCGTCCCAACGTCCTCTTCATCCTCACCGACGACCAACGCTCCGAAGCCGTCGGTCTGGCGGGCAGCAAACACCTCAAAACACCCAATATCGACCGGCTCGGCAAAGAAGGCGTCTTCTTCCGCAACACCTTCTGCACCACCTCGCTCTGCTCTCCCAGCCGTGCCAGCATCCTCAGTGGGCTCTACGCCCACGCTCACGGTGTCGTCGACAACTTCACCGAGTATCCCACCGATCTCAAGAGCTTCCCCCTCGTGCTCCAGGCGGCCGGCTACGACACCGCCTACGTCGGCAAGTGGCACATGGGCGAGGAAAACGACAACCCACGGCCCGGCTTCAACTGGTTCGTCACCCACAAGGGGCAAGGCAAATACTTCGACACCGAATTCAACTTCAACGGCGACCACCGCGAAGTCGTCAAAGGCTACTACACCCACGTCGTCACCGACATGGCCGAAGACTGGATCCAGCGCGACCATCACGGCAAGCCCTGGCTGCTCATGATCGGCCACAAGGCGTCCCACAGCTTCTACTTCCCCGAGCCCAAATACGCCCACGCCTTCGACGGCGTCCGCATCCCATACCCTGAAACGGCCTTCATGCTCGACGACAAGCCCGACTGGATCCGCCAGCGGCTCTACACCTGGCACGGCATCTACGGACCGCTCTTCGACTGGCGCAAGAAGTTCCCCGACGACCGCCCCGAAGCGGTCAAGGACTTCGAGGCCATGATCCGCGCCTATTGGGCCACGCTCATCTCGGTCGACGACAGCGTCGGCCGCCTCTGCGACCTGCTCCAGCGCCGCGGCGAGCTCGACAACACCGTCGTCATCTTCACCAGCGACAACGGCATCCTCAACGGCGAGGACGGCATGGTCGACAAACGCACCATGCACGAACCCAGCATCCGCATCCCGTTGCTGGTCCGCTATCCAGGCCTGACGGCCCCCGACCATCCCAAGGTCGTCGACGCCCAGGTGCTCACCGTCGACTTCGCACCCACCATCCTCGAACTCTGCGGCGCGCCGCCCATCGCCGGCATCCACGGCCAATCCTGGGTGAAGCTCGTCCGCCAGGGCGATCCCGACTGGCGCACGTCCTGGTTCTACTATTACAACTACGAGAAGCAGTTCCCCTACACACCCAACGTCCGTGGCGTTCGCACCGAGTCCTGGAAGTACGTCCACTCGCCGCGCGGCGACGGCGGTCCGGACCGCTACAAGGCCGAACTGTACAACATCGAGTTCGACCCCGAAGAGCGATACAACCTCATCGACCGGCCAAAGTACGCTCCCGTCGTCGACCAACTGAAAGCCGAGCTCGCCCGCCTCATGGCGGCCACCGGCCTCACGCCCCAAACCGACAAGATGCCCCTGGACGAAGGCATCAAGACAGAACTCCCCGACGAGAAGATCCGCTGAGCCTCACTATCCGCTGAGCCTCGCTTCGCCGCGAAACGTCGTCCCGCCGTCAGCCCATCACTTCGCCGGCGTCGCGGCCTTCATTTCAGCCGCCATTTCCAGCAGATTGTCCAGGATCTTCACCGAAGCGTCTCGCTCCAGGCGGTTCGTTCCCGGCCATGTCTCGTAACCGCCCAGGTCGTGCTGGTTCGGCGGCGGCAAATAGCCCAGGTATCCGTGGCTCAGCGAAATCATCACCGCCGGCTTCAGCGGGCACCGCTTCTTGAACTCCAACCCGATCTCGCACAGTACTTCGCACGGCACCGTGCCAATGCACACGTCGCCGATGCGCATCGTCTGCAGCGGAATCGCCGACGCCTCTGGATACTTCGCCAACTGCAACACCCTCGCGGCATAGATCCGCGGCAGATCCGCCTTGCCCGACGTCGGCTTCGGCTCGGCGAGCGTCGCCTCGGCCCATTGCTTCTGCTCGTCGCTCACTTTCCGCCAACCGATCTTCGGCTCGCGGTACCGCGCATCCAACGGCACCCAATCCCGATACTCGAGCTTGCCCAACGCCGCCTGAACCTTGGCCGCAACATCGTTGGCCACAGCGTGGATCTGGGCGTACGGTTCCTGCCGCGGCCGGGGATGCACGAAGTTGATGTTGTTGATGTCGCCGCTGGTGCCGTTGGCCATGATGGCCACAAAGGGCGGATCCTGCCGCTCCGCTTCCAGCAGACGGGCCAACTCGCGGCAATACGCGCCGTAATAGTCCGCCGAGATGTGTCCCGCCCCCACGCCTCCCACGTAATGCAGCGAATAACTCGACAGAACCGCGATCGGCTTCCCGCCGGGCTCCCGCAAGGCCAGGATCGAAACCGTCGGATCGGTCGGCCCCGCCGGCTTCACCAGGCTCTCGCTCCCTCGCGGCGGGTTCATCTTTACCTGGTCGATCCCTCCGAACGGATTGGCCGGCATCGTGCCTTCCTTCAGGTACCAACGCCGGTTGAACACGTGCTCCGGCGCCTCCGCCGTAGCAAAGGCGATCTCCGCCGGGCGCAGGTTCTTCACGGCGCACGCCACGGCATCGACGATCCGCCGGCAGACAAACCCCTGGTAGCTATCCAGCGGCTGCTCCAGCGCCAGCCGATTGCTTCCCATCGCGCTCGATGCCGAGTGCGTGTGCGTTGCCGTGATCAGAACCCGATCGGGCGGCAGCCCCAATCGCTCCTCGATCTGCCGCCGGGCTTCCTTGCTCAGATCGCCGTTGATGCCCAGCAGATCGCACACCACCAGCGCCAACCTTCCGTGTCCGTCATCCAGCACAACGCACCTGGCGTGCAGCTCATCGTGAACGTATGTCGATGGGAACGGCAGGAAACCGCCGATCACTTCCAGCCCCAACGGAGGTGTGATGTTGCTCGTAGCCGCCCCGGCTTGAAAGCGTGGCGTTTCCGATGCCTCGACGCCAACCTGAAAAGTCAGCGCACAAAACAACACGGCAAGAACGGATGGCTTCATGGTTGGCTCCAATCTATCGAACTGCGCGGGAATTGCCCTGCCAAATCCTCCAGACCTGGTCTTCATCTGCCGGCTGGGCGTAATCCGTCAGCATCGTGGTGGCCAACGCCCCCGTGGCCCAACCGAACTGAACCCACTTCTTCGGTTCCCAGCCCCTCAGGATCGCGTAAAGCACTCCGCCCACGAAGCCGTCGCCTCCGCCGATCCGGTCCAACACCGTAATCTCGCGAGGCTTCTCCTCGTACCACTGCGACCCTTCCGCCATCACCGCGCCCCAAAGGTGACGGTTCGCGTCGATCACTTCCCGCAGCGTCGTGGCAAACACGTCTGCGTTGGGAAACACCTTCTTCACTCGATCGATCATCCCCTTGAATGCGTCGATCTTCGACGACAGATCCACGCCGCCCGCCGGCGGACCCTCGATCCCGAAGCACAACTGGAAGTCCTCTTCATTCCCCGCCAGAACGTCCGCCATTTCGGCGATCTCGCGGAACATGTCGTGAAGCTCCTTCTCCCGATTCTTCCAGAACGACGCGCGGTGGTTCAAGTCGAACGACACCCGCGTGCCGTGCTTCTTCGCCGCCTTCGCAAGCTCCAGACAGAACGTGCCCGTCTCCGGCGACAGCGCCGCAATCAGCCCCGACAGGTGGATGACTTGCACGCCCTCCCGGCCGAAGATCCGATCCAGATCGAAATCCTCCACGTTCAGCGTCCGCCCCACCTCGCCTGCGCGATCGTTATGCACCACCGGCCCCCGCGACCCCTTTCCGCTGTCGGCGATGTTGAACTGGTGCCGATAGCCCCATGGCCCGCCCTGCTCGACCTCGTTGCCTTCATAATCCATGTGCCGCCTCGCCAGGTCATCCTTGATGAACCGGGCGATCGGGCTTGCCTTGACGAACGTCGTCAACACCTTGACGCGAAGCCCCAGCGACGACGAAACATTGGCCACGTTCGTCTCCGCGCTCGTGGCGTGCATCACGAAGTTGCTGCTGCAGTGCACCGGCTGGCCGTTCGGCGGCGTCAGGCGCACGCCCATGCTCGTGGGTACCAACAGCGAGTAGGTGCAGTCTTTACGAAGATCGAGCATCGATGGATCCTATTTTCTACTTGATTCGAAGAAGGTGAATTGGGAGTTCAAAAAACGCCGCCGCGGCCGGTTCTCATCGCAAGGGCCTGCTCTCCGGGTCGCCGGCCGATACCGGCGCCAGGAAAGCTCTCGATTCCGTGAGCGTACGCCACCACGCGGCTCATCGCAAGGGGGGGCCGATGCGAGAAGGCGCCCGTTCCACATCACCGCCCGAATCTCGCCTTCTCGCAGCCGAAAGACCCGCCATCGTGGCACAACGTGGGGGGAACGTTATCGTTCGCCGTTCGTGGCAGCGGACATCGGCGCAATGTACAATGGCGCTGGCCGACGGACTTCGGCACACTGCTCCCGACCAGCTTCCTTCACCGATCTCCCCTCGCACCCGCCGCCATACCTGCAAGATGAAAAGCTCCATCCTCTTCCTGACCGTCCTGTGGATCGCCTGCTCCGCCGCTTCGAGCAACGCCGCCGAGGGCGTGCGGCCCATCGGACTCAACAAACAACTACTGGTCGACGACTGCGCGATTGCCGACAGCAGCCACGTTCGCCGCGTGCTGGGCAAGGTCACCAAGGCCAACGGCGGCCGCCCGATCATCGTTGCCGACAAGCCTTGGGAAGACGACCTGTTCGGCTTCTACGGCACCGTGCTGCACGACGGCCAGAAGTTCCGCATGTGGTATCATCCCTGGGCGTACGCCGTCGCCTACGCCGAGTCCGACGACGGCCTGCACTGGCGCAAGCCCGTGCTCAACATGTACGATTTCAGTGTCGAGCGAGCCAAACGCGAAACGGGCGGCGAGTTCTTCCCTCGCCAAGGCGCGCCGACCGACTGGCACGGCAAGCAGAACAACATCATCGGCTTCTTCGGCGACGGCTTCACCTGCTTCCTCGATCCCCACGAAACGGACCCGGACCATCGCTACAAAGCCTGCTACGGCCACATCCCCAAAATCTGCGCAACGCTCGTCCATTCCCCGGACGGTATCCACTGGACGCCCTACAACCAGGGCGAGCCGGTGACCTCGCGCGCATCCGACACCTACAACCAACTCCTCTGGGACGAACAGGCCAAGACCTACCGCCTGCTCACGCGAACCGATTTCGGCCGCGACGGCTCCGAAATCCGCGGCACCCGCGTCATGGTCAATCCCGATGTCAAAGCCGACCCCACCGCCTGGAAAACCGTCCGCCAATGGTGCTTCGATCGCGAGGGCCCCGACGAATTCCGCCGCCGCCAGATCTACGGCATGACCGACTGGATCTACGAGGGAATCCACTTCGGCCTCATGATGGTCTACCAGTGGCCCGACGAAACGCCCGGCCAGCCGCCCCGGCTGACCTCCGACGACGTCGACCATCACGAGCGTCACGACCGCGACGTCATCGATTTCTTCATCGCCACGTGCCGCGACGGCGCCAACTGGGATCTCCATTGGGTCTATGCAGACGAGCCGTTCGTGCCCCGCGGTCCCGACGGCAGCTTCGACAAAGACATGCTCGTCCAATGCTCCAACATCGTCACCCACCAAGACAAACACTGGATCTACTACACCGGCTATCGCGAGCGCCATTGGCGCATACCTCGCCAACCGGCCATCGGCTTAGCCACCTTGCCGCTGGACCGGTTCGTCGGACTCCAAGCGAGCCAGCAAACCGGCACGATGACTACAGTCCCCTTCGAGCTGGCCGGCGAGCATCTCACGCTCAACGCCGAAGCCCCGCACGGTGAGGTCACGGTCGCCGTGTTGGACGCCAGCGGCCAACCCATCGAAGGCTTCTCCGCCAACGACTGCCTTCGCCTCAACGATGTGGACGACCTGCGGCTGCCCGTCCGGTGGCAGGGCTCCCACCGTCTGGCCGAGTTGAAGGGGCGAACCATTCGTCTTCAGTTCACCCTGACCAACGCAACCCTCTATGCCTTCCACGTTCAGCCGTAGCCTCGCGACGCTGTTCGCCGCGGTTCTTCTGTCGCTTTCCGCGCTAGGCGAGCCGACGCCGCTCCACGATCTGCCCAGCCAAGCCGCGCGGCAGCAGGGCTATCACATCTACTGGGGCGACTTGCACGGCCACAGCGACGTTTCCGATGGAACCCAGAACAACGAAACGCCCAAACGCCAGACGGCCGACGACTACTACCGCTACGGGCGCGACGTAGCCAAGCTCGACTTCCTGGCGTTGACCGACCATTCCGAGAGCATCTCTGAAACCGAATGGCAGCACGTCGAGGAAACCGCCTGCCGCTTCGATTCCCCCGGCCATTTCGTACCCCTCATCGGCTACGAATGGTCCGACGAGACCAAAGGGCATAAGGTCGTCCTGTTCCCCGACCTTCACGGCGGGCCCGTCTATGCTTGCCCCTCGGCACGCCACCGCGTCGGCAAGCCCTCCATCGAGCGCCCCGAACCGCTCTGCGTCGACTACGCGCACTTCTTCGCTCTCGTTCGCCAGTCCGGCGCTATCATCCACGCCGCCCATCCAAGCCTTGGCGACTGCCAGACCGACTGGAGCTACCACGATCCTGCCGTGCAACTGAATGTCGAGATGGCCGGCACGACCGGCAACCCCGGCGGACTGGCCGAACTCTGGTATGAATGCCCAGCCACGCCCCGTCAACATCCGAACCAACGCGGCGTCACCGGTTGCTGGGTGCAAGACGCCCTGGCGCGAGGCTACCGGCTAGGTTTCCTCGGCGTTAACGACACGCACAGTTGCGAGCCGGGCCTCAAGGCCAAGACCGCCGTACTGGCTAAGCAACTCACGCGCGAGGCCCTCTTCGATGCCATCCGCCACCGGCGTGTCTACGCCGTCAGCCGCGACCGCATAGCCGTCTGGTTCGAGATTAACGGCCACCCGATGGGCGACCAATTTCAGACCGACCAACCCCTGCACATCGCCCTATCCGCCGCCTCCGACCAACCGATCGCCCGAATCGAAATACTCAAGAACAACGAGGTGCTCTGGCAGAAAGATCTCAACATACCCTCCGCCGCACTGACCACAACCGACACACCCGCCCCCAGCACCGCGTGGTATTACGGCCGCGTCACGCTCTCCAACGGCCACCAGGCCTGGGCGAGCTCCATCTGGGTCCGCGACGGATCATCTCCCGAGCCGTCCAACCGCTGACGCACCCGTCTCCCCTCTCCTTGTTCATCCCCTACCTGCGCCGTACACTTCTGCAGAGAACCACTCGTCCGGAGCCGGCGTCCGCAATTCCGACCGTAGCGGTGGCCCGCGGCCGACCGAAGCCAAACACCGGCTGTCGAAAGTCCCAAACCACCGCCGCGCACCGCCGAAAACCCTCGCGAATCAGTCCTCCTCATTCAACAGAAGGGTTCGTCCCCATGGCGTCGTTGAAACGCGTGCTCGTGACCGGCGGTGCCGGATTCCTGGGATCTCACCTCTGCCAGCGGCTCGTCGAGGCGGGCCACGACGTCATCTGCCTCGACAACTTCTTCACCAGCCAGAAATCCAACGTCGCCCACCTCCTCAGCGAGCCGAACTTCGAACTGATCCGTCACGACATCACACTGCCCATCTTCCTCGAGGTCGACGAAATCTACAACCTCGCTTGCCCCGCCGCGCCCGGCCACTACCAATACAACCCCATCAAAACGATGAAGACCTCCGTCATGGGCGCCGTCAACGTGCTGGGCATGGCCAAACGCTGCCGCGCGAAAGTCCTCCAGGCTTCCACCAGCGAAGTCTACGGCGATCCCCAGGTCCATCCGCAACCGGAAACCTATCGCGGTTCGGTCAACCCCATAGGTCCGCGCGCCTGTTACGACGAGGGCAAGCGGGCCGCCGAAACCCTCTTCATGGACTATCACCGCATGAACGGCGTCAACATCCGCCTCGTGCGCATCTTCAACACCTACGGCCCGCGAATGCATCCCTTCGACGGTCGGGTGATCTCCAATTTTATCCGCCAGGCACTCAACGGCGAAGAAATCACCATCTTCGGCGACGGCAGCCAAACCCGCTCATTCTGCTACCGCGACGACTTGGTCGAAGGCATGCTCCGCATGATGAATGGCCCCGACGACCTCGTCGGACCGGTCAATCTCGGCAATCCCAGCGAGTTCTCTATCCGCCAACTCGCCGAGAAGGTGATCGAACTGACCGGTTCCAAGTCGACGATCGTCTACCGCCCGCTCCCGGTCGACGATCCCACGCAGCGACAGCCCGACATCACCCTGGCTCGCCAGCGACTCGCCTGGGAACCGAAGCTCCCCCTCGACGAAGGCCTACGCAAAACCATCGACTGGTTCCGCTCCATCGACATGAGCCACTACCGCCCGCCCACGCCCTGTTACTGATCCCAAGTCCCACCACGCGGCGTCGGTTTGCACAACGCACCTCCCCTCGTCCGCTTGTGCGAGAGGGGGCGGGGGTGAGGGCGCGGCCGTCACACCAAGCCTCTACGGCGTCGACTTCAGCGTCGATCCAACCGGCGGTACACTCTCCCCGCCTTGCGGCACGGTCGGCAGTGCCCTTGGCACGTCTCCCGAAGTCGGTGGTGGCAGCGGTGCCCGCGGAGCCGACGCCTTCGGAGAGGGTTCCGTCGGTAGCGTTGCTTCTGGAAGCGGCAACTCCTCGAGCCGTTCGAATTTCTCGACCGGCAGGGGCGGCTGGGGCGTGCCCGTGGGCCGCGGCACCGGTTCGGCCCCGACGGCTTGAGGAATCGCCTTGTCCGGACGCGGCTCGCACGGCCACGTCCGCCATATCGGCTGGTAATAGCCGAAATACCGTGAGTTCGGAACGCACGCCCGGTTGGTCGGAGGCCTTGTGGGGATGGGAATGGGACGGACCGCCCCGTGCATCGCCTCGCTCGGCTCGGGCGTACCGACCGCAGCCGGTCGAGCTTGCTCGTAGGATGTCGGATAGATCACGACCGGCGCCTCAGGCCGAGCGTCCGGATCCTGTTGCCCGGCGGCCCGATGGGCCAACAGAATGGCGGTCAGCAATGGGATCAGCCAATAGGGCGAGCCGATATAGCGTCGGGCGGTAATCATCGCATGCATACCCCTTAAGCGCGGCGGCCACTCAAGATATCCGAACGGCAGTGCTAACCAGCGCCGGCGAATACCGTCGTCAACGCCAACACCCACTAGTAGCCGTATCCGTACGAATTATTCAGGTTGTTGAAATTGCGAATCGTCGACGACGAGAGCGACGCAAATCCCATCACGCGCTCAAACGGACCGATGATCTTCGAAACCAGATTGGTCAATGCTACCGTCCGGTCTTCGGCAATGTAAACGCGGTCGCCGGGCAGGATCTGGAAGTTCGTGCTCGTCGATGCCCCCTGGGTGATGGCCTGCCAATCGACCGGTAGGATCTGCTCGCACTGAAAGCCCTGCGGTGCCGGCCGCGCAATCCACACGTCCTTGCCCGACACCTGCGAAAAACCTCGGACCTGGCTGATGGCGTCCAACACCGTCTCGTTGCCCGTCACCGGCACGCGCACGATGTTGTCTCCCAAACCCGCGCCCTGCGTGACGATGTAGTACACCTTGCTGTTGTACGACACCACGTCCACAGCCACCGACGGTGAATCCAGGCACTGCGACAGGTGCCGCTCCAAGGCCACTTTGATCTCCGGCAGCGTCATGCCCGTCACGTACACCTGGCCGTAGCTGCGAAGGTTGATCGTCCCGTCTGGCGCCACAAGGTACACCCCGCTCACAGGCTGGACCCCCGTGGCCTGCGTCAGTCGCAACGAAACCTCCGGCCGCTGTAAGATATGGCTCAAATGGCGATGGATGCACTCTGTCGCCTCATCAATGGTCATCCCCGCGATGCGGATCTTCCCATACGTCGGACCGAGATTGACCGTCCCGTCCGCCTCGATCATGTACAAGTTGTTGATCGGCTGATCCAGCAGAGTTCCCAACACCTCGACTTGCAGAACGTCGTACACCTCCAACCGATACGGCGGCAGCGGAACGACCTTCGCCACGTCCACTTGAATCACGTCGGGTGGCTCGACCCGATAGGCAGGCAACGCAATCTTCTGAAGCTCCCGAGGCGGCGCCATCGCCGGCGGAGCAGGCTGTTCCAGCGTCGGATCCCGGTAGTCCAGCGGCGCATGCGCCGGCAACTGGAACGCGTGGCAGCCGCTGAGCACCAGCAACCACACACTCGCGGCCCAAAGCCAAACGTGTCGGGCTGCACGAACAAACCGCATGAGCTGGATTCCCTTAGGGACGATCAAACTGCGCCTCGAAGACCTCCGGCAGACCCCACCCTCCGGACGGAGCCCGCCAAACACACAATCCACCCAAGCACGCCCATGCCGGCAGCGCGCGTTAATGTCGACGTATCTGGTGCCAGCGGAATAATCGGCAAAGTCAATGCCTGACGTTGCTTTGTTTTGCTCCAAATTCCTGCTTCGGAGGGTTGCGACCACGTCTTACCCCCATATCGAGTGGATTCCGTCTCCGTCCACGTGCCGTTTGGCCGGATTACTCCCCGCTATAAGGGAGGTTCGCCGTACGACACCCAATTATCCAACCCGTCGCCCAGACCACCTCTTCCGTGCCATCGCTCGGGCCGCATCGACCGTCACAACATGTCCCTGCCAACTAACCGACCCGCTTACAACAATCTACCGAACGACGCGAGAAGCCCCCGCGGCAAGTCCGCAATTCGTTTGACATTACGCTCGAAATTTGATTATCGTAGATGAATCTGTCTACGTCGGTCGCAGGGCAACCAGTCTCGGTAGAGTTATGCAGCGAACCGGAGATGCCGCTCCAGCCGCCAAACGCAAGTGGGACGAGATGGCCCCATGGTTGGCCCTCGGCGTCGGCGTTGCGGCACTCGTCTGGGGCTATTGGAACTCACTCTCCGAGGCCGCCATCTACTGGCAGGGGGCCCAGTATTCTCATGGATGGCTAGTACCCCTGTTCACGGCTGCCGTGCTCTGGATGCGATACGAGCCCGCCCGACCGTTCCCACAATGGCAGCGACTGCTGGGCGGAGCACTCTTGGCCCTGGGCTTGGCCGCTCGCCTCCTCTGCGCCCGTTTCGGTCTGGATGTCCCCGACATGTGGACCTTCGTCCCCTGTGTCGCCGGCCTTATCCTCCTCGTCGGCGGCTGGCCCATGTTCCGCTGGGCCGGCCCCGCGGTGCTCCTGCTCGTCTTCATGTTCCCTTTGCCTTGGAGCCTCGAGCGCGCCCTCCTCAGCCCGCTTCAGCGCCTGGCGACCACCGCCAGCACCTACGCCCTTCAAACACTAGGGCTCGGCGCCTACAAGGAAGGCAATGTGATCTGGATCCAGGATCTTCCCATGGGCGTCGTGGAACGGTGTAGCGGCCTGAGCATGACGACCGTCTTTCTCGCCCTTTCCGTGGCCATTGTTCTAATTGCTCATCGAACATGGTGGGAGGACCTCATCATCCTCCTCAGCGCGGTTCCCATCGCCTTGACCGTCAACGTCATTCGCATTACCACAACCGGTGTGTTGAACGTGCTTGTTTCGCCGGAGGTCGGTCTCGAAGTCTTTCACGACAAGCTGGCGCCCTACGTCATGACCCTCTTGGCACTCACGCTCTTGTGGTTGGAGCTCGTCATACTCTCTCGCTTGTTTTACGAGGTCGAAACCGAGGACTCGGCTCCGCTGTGGGGGCCGGTCCCCTAACTGTTCCGCCCGGTGTGCCGCGTCATGACCACCGACATGGAACTTCCGACAATTACGGCGTATTCGCAAACAGGGCATACCCGTGGTACAACCGACCAACCCCAACCAGGGAAGCGCCGCGAACCCATCGCGCACGCAAGTGGGACGGGCACTTCGGACCGGCTGGAATGCCTCCGATCGTGCGACAACGTTTGGCCGTCCGCCCGCAATCCTCACCCACACACCTCGTCCCATCGATCTGCTCTACGCCCTACGGCGGCGCTGGGGTTGGGCGTTTGGACTGGGGTTGCTCTGCGCGATTGCCGCGATGGCCACCGCTTGGTATCTCATCCCCGTCACCTACAGTGCCGCCGCCTGGTTGCGAATCGCCGAACGCAATCCCCGTCTCCTCTTCGATACCAACACCAGCGAATCGCTGCTCAATCGGCCCCGTGCCCAGGCCACGCTCATGACCAGCGACTTCGTGCTCAATGCCGCTCTGCGAAAGCCGGGAATCGCCCAGCTCCCCTCGATCCGTCACCAGACCGACCAGGTCGCGTGGCTCCGCGAACACCTCTCGATCAGCTTTCCCGATGCCTCGGAAATCATGCAGATTGCCATTACCGGCCAGCATCCCGAGGATCTCGTCAAACTGGTCAACGCAGTCAAAGACGCCTATATGGATGAGGTTGTAACGGTCGATCGCGAAAACGCCGTCCGGCGCAAGCAGGCCCTCGAACGCAGCTACGAAGAAAACACCCACAAGATCGAGCGTCAGTCCGACATCTACAACAAGCTGGCCAACCAGTTGCAGACCGCCGATTCCGAAATCGCCCGCCAGAAGGAAATCCACGCCTTGCAGTCGCTTGCCGACCTGCGCAACCAGGTCAACAAGCTTCGAGGGCATGTCCAAGGCCTCAAACAGCGCGAGACGATGCTCCAGTCGCGATTGTCCCTCGTCACGGAAGGCAAGACCGACGAGAAACCCGACAAAGAGCAGACGCTCCTGCGTCTGACGGAGATGATGGTTCGCCAGGACCCGTCCATGCTCCAGGTCGACGGCCGCATTCAGTTTCTCGAGCAGGCCAAGGTTGAGCAGTCCCTCTTGGCCCGCGGTGGCGAAAAATCCCGGGCCGTTCGGCGAATTCAGGACCAGATCGATCTGCTCTGCGCCGAGAAGGATAAACTCACCGAGGAACTCACTCCGCAGATGCGAGAGGTCGTCAAGGAACAGTTGGACCAAGGAGTGGCCGTCGCGCCTCCCACCGAAGCGGAGAACATCCAGCGGGTGCTCAGCGCGACCCAACTGGACAAGACAGCCCTCGAAGAGGAGTTGAAAGCCGCCCACGAGAGCTTCGAAGCCGCTGCCAAAGAGGCCGAAAAGCTCGGCTCCTATTCTTCCGAATTGGAGAGCCGCAGAATCGAGCTCGAACGCCTCAAGAAGATCACCGACAGGATCGGAACCGAGCTTCAACACTGGGAATTCGAACTGGCCGCCGACGCCCAACGTGTCACGCAACTCCAAGAGGCGACCGTCCCCAAGAGCAGTGGCTCAAGCCACCGCAAGCAGAAGCTCATGCTCCTCGCCGGACTGGCCGCCTTCGGAGCCGCGGTCTTTGGTGTCGTTTCGTTGGATTTCGTCGGGTATCCCGTTAGCTCGGCCGATGAACTGAGCCAAGGCCTCGGAGTGCGCGTGATGGGTGGTTTGCCCCTCTTCAACCGCCACATCGTCCGCCGCGCCGGCCGCGGCAACACCGCCGCAACGCGAACCATGCAGGGCGTCATCACCGAATCGGTCGACAGCATTCGCACGAACCTGCTGCATCGAGCGGGTACCGACCAGATCCGTACCATCATTGTGACCAGCGCCCTGGAAAAAGAAGGCAAGACGACCGTCTCCTGCCAGTTGGCGGCCAGCCTGGCCCGCTCGGGGCGAAGAACACTCCTCGTCGATGGCGACATTCGCCGCCCCGCAGCGCACCGCGTGCTCGATCTTCCCCTCAGACCCGGAATTGCCGAACTGCTCCGTCGCGAAGTCTCCGTCCAAGAGGTTATCCGTCCCACGCGCATCGCCGGCCTGTGGCTCATTCCCGCTGGCGTCACCGACCCCCAAGCCATCCAGGCCCTCGCGCAAGGGAGCCTCGAGCCGACCTTCGCCGAGTTGCGAAACCAGTTCGATTTCGTCTTGATCGATTGTGGACCCGTGCTCACCGATTCCGACGCCGTGCTCTTCGGCCAATTCGCCGATGCGGTCCTGCTCTCCGTCTTGAGGGATGTCAGCCGCGTGCCCCGAGTATATGAAGCGTGCGAGCGCCTTCACGCGGTCGATCTGCGCATACTCGGCGCGGTGATCAACGGTGCCAGTGTCAGCAAGTACCGCCCGTACGATCGCGCAAATACCATCGAAGTGGAATCCGCCTCGGTCTGATCGGCTCGCGGCCGCCGCTCGGGTAGACGCTCGATGACCGTGAACCTTGCGGCGAATGTCGGCCAACACCAACGAGAACGATTATGAAACGCCATCTGTCGTTGATCGTCGCAACCGCGGCCGCCATCCTCATGATCGTTGGAGCCACCATCGTTCAAGGCCGTTGGACCGAGCGCTGGAGCCCGCAGGTCTCCGAAGAACTGCAGCACTTCGCCGCCGCCATGAAGGCAATCCCCATGTCGGTCGGCCAGTGGGACGGCGAATCCCGCCAGCAAGCCAGCAAACGCGAGTTGGACGCCGCCGGCGCCGTCGGTTCCCTGACCCGAAGCTATCGCACTCCCAAGACCGGCAACGTAACCTCCGTCTTCATGATCTGTGGCGCGTCGCGCAGCGTCGCCGTGCATACCCCCGAGGCCTGCTATCCCGGCGCAGGTTTTCGCATGGAGGGCGAACCCGTGAGAATCACCGTCCAGTACGGCAACGGCGCCAAAGCCGACTTCATGACCGCCACCTTCTTCAAGGAAACGCCCGAAGGAACCCAGCGACTCCGCGTCTTCTGGACCTGGAACGCCTATGGCACCTGGGAGGCTCCCGATTGGCCCCGCGTGCGTTTCGGTGGACGGACCCCCTTGAACAAGCTCTACCTCATCGCCCCCGAGCCCAGCCCCGAAACGGCCGACAAGAGCCCCGCCCTCCAGTTCGCCCAAGTCTTCCTGCCCGAGGTCGACCGCCGGCTCTTCCCGCCCGCCAAGCCATCGCCGGCCGCCACACCTAGTCCGGCTACCTGAACTGATGTAAAATAACCTGTTCTACATCAGAAGGTCCTGGGAGAAGTAGTATGCTTGGCGTTCATCTCGACGTTGTCCCCTACATGGAGCGTTTACAGGCGGAGATCGCCCGAGTCGATCCCGGCGAGATCTGTCGCCTCGCCGACCTCATCTACGACGCCTGGAAGGACGGCCATTTCCTCTTCATCATCGGCAACGGCGGATCGGCCTGCACCGCCTCGCACATCGCCGAAGACCTTGGCAAGAACTGCCTGCGCGAAGAGGACATGCGCAAAGAGGGCCTTCGCCGCCTCAAGGTCATGAGCCTCACCGACAACGTCGGCTGGCTGACCGCCTTGGGCAACGATCTCGGCTACGACCAGATCTTCGTTCAGCAGCTCATGCACTACGCCTCGCCCGGCGATGTGCTCATCGCCGTCAGTGGCTCCGGCAACAGTCCCAACATACTCGCCGCCGTCGATTGGGCGAACCGGCACGGTATGAAGACCTTCGGCATTACCGGCTACGGGGGAGGCAAGCTCAAGCAGATGCAGCACGACGGCCTCCACGTCGCCCTCGACGACATGGGCATGGTCGAGAGCATCCACGGCTGCGTCGTGCACTGGGTTGTCGACGACCTCCACGCTCGCGTCAATCGCGACGGACGCCACAAAGAGTAGCCGTCGACGAATCCGAAAGCTCACACGCTCTGCCCGGCAAGCCAGCCCGTGCTGAACGCCGCCTGGAAGTTATAGCCGCCGATCGGACCATCCAGGTCCAGAAGCTCGCCCGCTATGTACAAACCCGCGGTGCGCTTGCTCTGCATCGTTCGCGAATCCACTTCCTCCAGCGCCACGCCTCCGGCGGTCACTTCGGCCTTCTCAAAGCCGAGCGTGCCGGCGATCGGAATCGCCAGGGCCTTCATCGTCTGCGCAAGCCGCCGCCGTTCCGCCTTGCTCGTGTCGGCGGCCCGTCGTTCCGCTGGAATCCCGGCTAGCGCCAACATCGCCTCGGCCAGCCGATGAACCACCCATTGAGCGAGAATGCTGCTCACCTGCCGTCGCCCGCCCGCCTGCAACTGCTGCCCAAGCATCTCGTCGACTTGGTCTGCCTTCATCTCCGGCAGAAAATCGCATACCAGGTCGAGCGTTCGCGGCCGATCGCTCCCGGTGACTACGCGGCTCACGTCCAACGCCGCCGGCCCCGAAAGCCCCCAATGGGTCAGAAGCAGCGAACCGCGCCGCTGCCCCAGCACCGAAGCCTTACGGATCGTTCCCTCGCGAGGCCCTCCCAAACGCTTCGGTGAAGGATCGTCCGCCGTTACCACGCGAACCAACACATCCGCAATCGTAATCCCTTTCAAAGGAGGCACCCACACAGCATCGGTCGTAATCGGCACCAACGCCGGGCGCGGCCGAACGATCGTATGTCCCGCGGCCGCAGCCCACCCGTAACCGTCCCCCGTCGTGCCACAGCCGGGATACGATCGACCGCCAGTCGTCAGAATAACGCGCGGCGCCGCAACGCTTCGCTTCGCCGTCTCCAAAAGAAACTCGCCCTCGGCCGTCCGCAGCTCCTTCACCGGCTCTTCCAATGCCAACTCCGCCCCACTGCGCCGGAGCCTCCGCACGAGCGCCGCCAGCACGTCGGCCGCCTTGTTGCTCTGCGGAAACACCTTCCCCGTCTCTTCCACCTTCGTCGGCAAGCCCTCGCCGTGAAACAACTCCACGACATCCTGCGGTCCCAGCGACGCCAGTGCCGAATGAAGAAACGACCCCGCCGACCCATAAGCCTTGACGATGCCGCGCGCATCGGTGGCGTGCGTCAGATTGCACCGCGTGCCGCCCGACATCAGGATCTTCACGCCCGGCTTGCGGTTCTTCTCCAGCAGAAGCGTCCGCAGCCCTCGCGACGCTGCCCGCTCGGCCGCCATCAAACCCGCCGCGCCGGCTCCCAACACTACCACATCCCAACGCTCCGGCGGTCCTTCCGAACCTGACTGCGAATCACGAGGCATGGGCGACCGATCGCTGGCGTAGGGCTTCATAGAACAAAACCGCCGCTGCCGTCGAAACGTTCAGGCTGTCGGCCACACCCAGCATGGGCAAGCGGATCCCCACGACCCCGTCCACGCGCCACGCATCGCTCAGCCCCGTCGCTTCGCTCCCCAGTACGATCGCCGCCGGCCCGCGGAAGTCGGCTTCCGTATAGGGCACCGAGCCGTCGACGATCGCCGCATAGATCGTCAGTCCTCGATCCTGAAGCCAGCCGACCGTCTCCGCCGTGCTGGCCATGGCCACCGGCACCGTGAACAGTGTCCCCAGGCTGGCACGAATGACGTTCGGGTTGAACAGGTCGGTCCCGCGGTCGGCCACGACCAATGCCGACACCCCCGCGCCGTCCACACTCCGCAACACGGCCCCCACGTTGCCCGGCTTCTCGATCCCTTCCAGCACGGCCACCAACGGTCGTTCCGGCAACGCGATCCGTTCCAGTCCAACGTCCGGCATCGCCGCCACACCCAGCACACCTTCATCCCGGCTGCCGAACGCCAGCTTCTCGAAAACCGGCTCGTTCACCTGAAGCACCTCCGCTCCCGATTGCGGCAGCAACTCCAGCACCCGCCGCGCGTCTTCGCTCTGGCAGAGCGTTTCGCACACGAACACTTCCACCATTGCCACGCCCGCCGCCATCGCTCGCCCCAACTCCCGCGCGCCGTCGATCACGAACCGCTGCTGCTGCTGCCGCTGCCGCCGCTCCCGCAAACGCACGGCCTGTTTCACTCTCGCATTCTGCAAGCTGGTGATCGTGCCCATCACGTTCGGCGCAGGTCCGCTCCCTTCGATACCACAGAGGATTCATCCGCCCCGTTGCCACCGCGCAACCACACCCCCGGTCAGCACGCGTCCCGTCGTGGCCGTCAAACCGAGTTCCTCGGCCGTCACTGCTCCCGGCCGATCCCCGTCAAACACTTCCTCAAGCAGCTCCCCGAGCCGCTGCGGGCCGAATCCCGGTGTGTGGCACGTCAACAGCACGAACTGGCGCCGCTCGCCCATCAGTTGCCGGCACATCTTCATCAACTGCGGCAAATGCTTCGACAACCGCCACACCTCGCCGCGCGAACCGTGCCCATAACTCGGCGGATCCAATACCAACGCATCGTACTGGCTGTCCCGCTTCAACTCCCGCCGCACGAACTTCATGGCGTCGTCCGCAATCCATCGGATCGGTCGATCCTCCAGACCCGACAACGCCGCGTTCCGACGTGCCCACGCCACTACGTTCCGCGCCGCGTCCAAATGCACCACTTCGGCGCCCGCGGCCGCCGCTGCCAGCGTGCTCCCTCCGGTGTATGCGAACAGGTTCAGCACCCTCGGCCGGCGCGCCTCCGCCACTCGCCCCGCAAGCCAGTCCCAATTCGCCGCCTGCTCGGGAAACAGTCCCAGATGCCCAAACTCCGTCCGCTTCAACTCCATCATCAGCCGGCCATGCTGCACGGTCCAGCGCTCCGGCAGCCCCTCCCGGCCCTCCCAGCGTCCCTCACCGCCGTCGCCGCGCTCGAATCGGGCGTCCGCCTGCTGCCAAAGATCCGGCTCCGACTTGGCAATGCCCTCGGCCGCCGGACTGGGCCGATCCAACACCATCGACCCAAACCGCTCCAATCGTCGGCCGTCGCCGAAATCCAGCAGCTCGTACATCTCGGGCGAGAACATGTCCCCAGTAGACTCTCCCCGCCCCTCGCCTACAAGGCACCCCACGCCCCTGTAGCACAGCCGCCCCCGGCTGTGCGCACCACCAGACTGCGCTCCTCCAACACACCCGCCCCTGCCTGCACACACCACTAATCGCGCACCGGACGATCGCTCCACTGCTCGGCCGAATTGGCCCGCGAATGCGGTCCATCCGAGCGAAGCTTCTTGCCCTGCAAGATCTCCAGCCCGCCGGCCGGTGGTGGCGGTGTCCCGTGTCCCTCTTCGACGTCCGACACAGTCACCTGTGCGGGCGCCGGCCCCAGCGCACTCAAACGGGGCCACAGCAATCGGGCGTTGTCGCGCAGATACTTCCAGCGGAAGTAGAACCGAGTAAAACACTTGGCGTGTAGCTGCTGCACCTGCTCGGCCGTGAGATTGGTGTACTTCATCACGGGCGTGTAGACCGTGTAATTCCGAAAATCGAACGTCGCGATGCGATCGCGAACCTGCTCGAAAAACTCCGTACCCGGGTAAGGCGTGACGATGTTGAAGTTCGCAAACGTCGGATTCACCGACTTCGCGTAACGCAGCACGCCGCGAATCGACTCCTCCGTATCGTCAGGAAACCCGATCATGAACCCGGCCACTGTCCGAATCCCCATGTTCCGGCACAGCGCGACGAAGTCTCGCTGCCGATCGTCCTTAATCACCGCGCGATGGTAGCGCCGCAGCGTCTGCTCGTCGGGCGTCTCGATCCCCACTGTGATACTTGTCAGCCCCACTCGCTTCAGCACGCGCAGCACCTCCGGCCGCATCAGGTCGATCCGCGTTTCGATCGAGAACTGAATCTTCTGCGGCAGGCGGTCCAGCAACTCGGCCAGCCGGAACACGTGTTTCCGGTTCAGCCCGAACAACGGGTCGCGGAACTTGAACGATCGGAAACCCCACTTGTGCATCCCGTGGCGGATCTCCTCGACCACCGCCTCCGGATCCCGAAATCGCGTGGCGTTCTCCAGAATGATGTAAGGGCAGTAGTTGCACTTGAACGTACAACCCCGACTGAGCTGCACCAGCGCCGTAGGAAACTTCCAGAAGTCATAGCCAATGCGAAAACGCCGTGGCCCAAACGGCGACCAGTCCGGCAGCGGCAGCGAGTCCAGGTTCTCGATCGTTCCGAGCTGCACCGTGGCGTCCGGGTGTGCCAGCACCTCATCCAGTTTCCACAGCAGTTGCTCCGCTTCCCCTTTGATCACCGTAACGTTCAGCCCGTCAAACGCCTCCGGCATCACCGAGGCGGCCAAACCCGTCACCAGCACCCGCGCCCCCGGGTTCTGCTCCACCACCTTGGCAATCGCCTGCCGTTCCAGGTGCAACGTGATGAGCGACGGCGAAAACACATACAGATCCGCCCCGCGGACCAGCCGGTCTTCCGCATATTGCACTTCGTGGCCCAGCCGGCGGAAGATCGCCGCCAAATACGCGAAACTCAGCGCCACAGGCCGGCGATCCCGCGTGTAGAAATGCCGAATGATCCGACCGCGGACGCCCCCGTGGCCCGGATACTGCCCCACGCCGAACCCGCCCGCAAAATCCTTCGAGGCATCGAGCTTCCGTGTGTCCCACAATACAACGCGCATCCAAGCCTCCTTGCTTGCTCACGGAGATTGCCTAGTACCGGTCGATGCCCGCTTTGCGACGCTCTCCATCGCGGGCGCAACGTCCAGCATGTGTGGCTTCCTAACCCCGGCCCTCGCCGGCCGACCGTGCTCTGTCTCATCCCGTCTGTCGCCGCCGGGCTCGTCCCGTCGCAACGGCTCTGCTCGTCCACCCACGTGCAGTCGATATGTAATCCCGCGCCACACCAGGTGCCGTCCCACAGCCGAACTCACCAGCGCCGCCCCGTTCACCAATCCGGCCAGAGGCCCCGCCCAGGCGTCGAACCGGCAAACACGGCGAAACACGTCGTCCGCATCGGGAAAATACAGCCTCGCAATGCTGCTGCGAATCTGCCCCCGCAATACGCTGATCGCGTACAACGAAGCGGCGACCGCCGCCGGAATCCACCACTCGCCTCGGCCGGCCATCCGTGCCCAAACGGCCCAACCCGCGCTACCCCAGAACACCACGTCGGCGAACAGCACCACCACCAGTGCCATGGCCCACCACGGCGCAGCGTAATACCGCGAGATTAGGTACTGCCGCCGCAGAAACGAGAACATGTCGCGCAGGTTCGTATCCAACGGCGAGCCAACCATGCAGCGCGGCTCGAACACAGACCGCAGACCGCTACGGTTCACCACGCGCGTGGCGACCAGATCATCGCTCAGGGTCCCTTCCCACGCACCCCGCAGATCGAGCGACTCGAACAGCTTGCGCCGGATCGCCCAGGAGCCGCCCCAAATAAATCCCGGCGTCTTCGGGCCGAACGACAACGCGTAGTTCGCATTGATGCTCTCCAGCAGCCAGTTGGCCAGCGAGCCACGCGTCGGAACGAACCACCGATACCCTGTCGCCGCCGCAATGTCGTCGTGGTCCAGCTTTCCCACCAGTGCTCGAAGCCAGCACGGCTCCAGCCGCGCATCCGAATCGACGAATGCCAGATACTCGACCTCAGCCGGAAGCTCTGCCGTCGCCATCCTCAGGTTGTGGACTTTCTGGCCCCCGCAGCTCGCCTGCCCGGCTACGATCACTTCGCACCGAACGTCCGCACGTCGGCCGATCACTCGCTGAATGGCTGCATAGGCAGGATCCGCTTCGCTCTCCACGATGAACCGAACCTGGTAGTCCTCGTAGTCTTGCTGCAACAGCGTGTCCAGGTTTCGCTCCAGGCCCAAGTCCGTGCCGCGGCAGGGAATCAGCAGCATCGCCCGCCCCGACCGACCTTTCTTCAGCAGCCGGCGGAACCGGCCGCGCACGAACCGCCGGTGCTCCCAAATCTGGGCAATGATCAGCACACCCTGGACGACCGCGATGCCTGCCGCCACCAGGTAGATCAATAGCCAGACCGACCCCATTTCCGCACCCCGCTTACACTTCCCTCGAACGTAGTGGCACTCCTTGCCGTTTCTCGAAGCGGCGGCAGAGAATAGCATCCAGTGCAAAAATGGGTCAAGTGCAATGACTGGATCAACCGCGTTGACATCGACTTGCTCGGGCTATCGCCGCCCAAATCTGCTAGAATCATCCACAAACGACCCTCCTCCAGAGGGCTATGCCTCGCACGCATCCACCGACGCAGGAGTCGAACCATCGTGAAAGCCCCCAACGGCGACCGCACGAATCGCATCGGACTTGTCGGCATTCTGTTGGGCATGCTCCTCGGTGGACTCCTCGGGGCCGTCTACGGACGGCAGATGTGGATCGCCGCCGGCGGACCGCAAGCGAAGATCCAGCGGCTCGAGCGAACCGTCCAGCAGAAGGAGAAGTTCGCCGCCGAAGCGCAACGCCGCGCCGAGCAGATGGCCGCCGAAGGAAAACCCGATGCCGCCCGGCATCTCGACGCCCAGGCGGCCCACTGGCGCAGCCAGGTCGGTGCCGTCCGCCAAGAGATCGCCAACGTCCAGGCGGTCGCCCGCCAGGCCGAGCAGACCGACCAGCGCATCCCGCTTGCCGTCTGGGAAATCGTCCGATTCTCCGGCGACGTCTTCCTCCGTGCTCTCAAAATGATGGTCATTCCCTTGGTCCTTACCAGCATGATCTGCGGCATCACCTCGCTGGGCGACGTCCGCCGCCTGGGCAAGGTCGGCGGCTGGACCATCTTGTTCTACTTGGCCACCAGCGCCATCGCCGTCCTGGTGGGAATGCTCCTGGTCGAGATGATCCAACCCGGCACGCGAACCAACGACACCTTCGCCTATGTGAGCGAAAACGTGCTGGCCAAACAGGACAAGACCCCGCTCACCACGTTGCTCGAAGTCGTCCGCGGCAGCGACAACGAGCCGGGCAGCGGCATGATCCCCGACAACCTCTTCCAGGCTGCCAGCCAAACCAACGTCCTGGCGATGATCATCTTCGCGCTCATCTTCGGCGCCGCGCTCAGCACACTCGGCGAAAAAGGAAAACCCGCCGTCGCCTTCTTCCACGCCGCCAACGACGCCGTGATGAAGATCGTCCACTGGATCATCTTCCTGGCGCCGATAGGCATCTTCGGCCTCGTCGCCACCCGAGTCGCTGCCAGCGGCGGCGGCCGCGCGTTTCAGGAAGAGCTCGCCCGCCTCGGTTGGTTCGTCCTCACCGTCATGCTCGGATTGGCCATCCAGACTGCCGTGCTCTGCGCAATCCTTGCCCTGTTCGCGCGCCGCAACCCCGCACGCTACGTCTACGAAATGGCACGTGCACTCCTCACCGCGCTCAGCACGGGCAGCTCGTCGGCGACGCTCCCCGTCACCATCGAGTGCGTCGAGGCCAGCGGCGTCTCCGAGCGATCGGCCGGCTTCGTGCTCCCGCTCGGTGCCACCATCAATATGAATGGCACGGCCCTCTACGAAGCCACGGCGGCCGTCTTCATCGCCCAGTCGCTGGGAATCCAGTTGGACGGCATATCGCTGGCCATCGTCTTTCTCACCGCCACGCTCGCCGCCATGGGCGCGCCCGGTATCCCCGAGGCCGGACTCGTGACCATGCTCGTCGTGCTCGCCGCCGTCGGCCTGCCTGCCGCGGGTATCGGCACCATCCTCGCCATCGACTGGTTCCTCGATCGCCAGCGAACGACCGTCAATGTCTTCGGCGACATGGTTGGTGCCGCTGTCGTCGATCGCTACCTCCAACCAGTCCCGTCGGCTCCCTCCCGCTAGGCGCGGCCATCCCGGCCGATAGCAACCCGCCGCCACGGTCGCCGAGGCCATGTCCAAGGTTATCCACTCCGGCGACACCCGTTCCGCCGCGGACGCCAAATCGCTGCTCAATCAGACGAAGAAGTAGCCCCGCCGGCGCATCCACTCCTGCCAAACCGCGAGGCTGCGCGACCTCCCAAGGCCGGGCAGCCTCTTTCTTCATACAAACTCACCTCCAAACAAAACACCGCCCCACCAACCTCAACTCAATTCACCCCCAAAGGCCCATAATAACGCTGCCGAAACTCGGCCTGCCGAAGCAGCACGGACTGAAGAAAACGGTAACTGTCCGCCAGGTACCCCTCGTACCCCGTGGCGTTGCCGTTCCAATCCGTCCAATCGATTCCCTGTCCCGAAGCATCCCGGACCCCGTTCTGGAACTTGCCTTCCGACTGCCGCTTCAACATCGCCCGCAGCAACTCGTCGGCCTTCTCCGGGCGGCCGACCACGTAATGGGCCGCCAGGAAATGCAGCACGTGCCCGGCAGTAATCCCGCCGTTCATGTAGTGGCCCAACGTATCCGTGCCGTCCTCGCGCTGGGGCACGCCGATCGCACCCGGCTGCAAGTAATCGCTCCGCCGCACCGGGTCGAGCGTCATGGGAATGCCCAAGTCGAATCGCTGAAATCCCACCTGCTCCATCTTCGCCCATAGGCGGTCCAAAATCGCGCGGCCCAACTCCGGCTCCACCAGTCCGTACTCGATCGCTAGGCCATTGATCGTTGGGGCTGCGTAGTCGTGCAACTGTCCATCCTCGCTCTTCCACCACGCCAACCAGCCGGTGGCCGGATTGAACAGCGTCTTCAAATATGCCCCCTTCAGCCGATCGGCCAGATTCCCGTAGCGCGCCCGTTGCTCGGGCCGGTCTAACCGCCGCTCGAGTTCCGCCAAACACCGCCACGCCCGATAGATCAACGCGTTCGTATACCCGTCCTTATGGCCGCAATTCACCGCGTCGAACCAGGCGCACGACCGCTTCGGTTCCCGCAGCGTATTGGCATTGCCGCTCT
Organism: Thermoguttaceae bacterium; assembly: GCA_963674835.2. Taxonomy (GTDB): domain Bacteria; phylum Planctomycetota; class Planctomycetia; order Pirellulales; family Thermoguttaceae. The sequence continues at coordinate 1,545,603 of CAXXKC010000003.1, read as the reverse complement.
GAACGGCCTCCACGATTCCATCGCCGTCGACGTCGCGCCGCGCGAGAAACTCGCCGGTCTTCTCAAGCTGTTCGATCCGCCGGCCGAGCCAGCCCGTGTCGCCCGTCGCCTCCACATAGTCCCAGGCGGCGATGAGCACGCCTGCGTCCGCGTCCAGAAAGTCGCCGTAATCCCAGTAGCAGACCATCTCGCCCGTCGGGCGCATGCGGTGGTCGAGCCACCAGTCCAGCGAACGCTGCACCAGGGCCGCGACCGAAATCTCCGGCGTCAATTGCGGCGTCCACAGCGCCTGATCCGCATAGAACCACAGCGAACAACTCGCCGGATCACTGATCACGTTGTTGGCCAGCACGCCCGCCGGCGCACTGTACGGACGGTCCTGCTCACCCCATCGGGCTGACGGCTGCAACGCCCCGAACCAGCCGCGCCGCGCCTGCCGCCACAGATCCTGATCCTTCAAGCCCCGCGGCGCTGGCAGCCAATACGGCTCCAAACGCAGCGTGCAACTCTGACCGCCGCTCCGCAACGGCAGATCAATCCACAAGTCCACCCACTTCGCCTGGCGGCTTCCCTCCAGCCGACCCGTCACTTCCCGCCCCTCGGCCTCCGAAAGCAGCATCTGACCGAAATCGGGCGCGCTGATGATCGCCGGCAGCCGAAATCGCCCGTCTTCGCCCCAGTCACTCGGCAGCACTGTCGTCGGCGTCACACCCGGGTCCAACGCCACCACCAGCCGCAGCCCGTCGATGCGCTCATTCGGCCCTCCGTCGAACGTGAACGTCATGGCCAACCGATCGTTCGCCGTCCAAAGGCTCCAGCACAGCGCAGCCTGCTCGCCCAAGCTCGTACGATAGCGAATCGTCTCCGGCAACACCCGCTCTACCGTCGTCGGCAGCTCGGCCACTGCTCTCCACTTTCCGCCCTGACATACCTGCAAGCCCGTCGCCTGCCCAGACCGCAGCAAGTTCGTCTCCACGCGCGATCCGCCTTCCGTGTCCCAACTGAGGAACCCGATCTCCGGTCGCGTCGGATTCGCCTCCACGCGCAGCCGCGCCTCGCCCCCGGCCGCCGCCAAGCAGGCCACGGTCATCAGCACAACCAACACCGATCCCCGAATGGCCAAGCCGTCTCTCTTCCAACGCAGCATAGCAACACGCTCCCGCATTTCACGCCATGCAGCCACAGCGGCCGCTCGGGCCCCAGTATACCTACAGACCGACGCTACGAGAAATTCCGCCGCCCCGTTTCCACCTTCGTCCGATCATTTCGATTCGACCGGATATGCTAGTACAGCCTGGGGGGCTAATCCACAGGCGACGGTCGCGGCCCACTCCCTACCGCCCAATGTGCCGACATGCAGAGTGTAACGTACCCTTACGGTATAGGGCCGTGAGACGACCTCGTGGCCGCGCCAACCCGTCACGGTCGGGCTCTTCGGCGACAACGTGGGAGGAACCATGAGCATGTCCCATGTCCAGCCATACATCCCGGGCGCGCCTCCGCCGTTGAGTCGCCTCGTACGCCGGATCGATGAAATCTCCACGCTTCCGCAAGTCGCCTTGCAGATCATCGAGGTCGCCAACGACCCCAATTCCAATGCCGTCGACCTCAAGCGAGTCATGGAGAACGACCCGGCGCTGGCCGCCCGCGTGCTCCGTTGCGTCAACTCTTCGGCCTTCGGCGTTCGCATGAAGATCACCAACCTGCAGCAGGCAATCGCCTACCTGGGCCAGAAACAGATCCGCAACTTGGCCGTCACCGCCAGCGTCAACGAACTGTTCAAGCAAGAGGAAATAGCGGGCTCGTACCGGCGATCCCTCCTATGGAAACACCTCGTCTCCGTCGGCGTCTGCGCCCGCCTCATCGCCATGCGACGAAAATTCGCTGCCTTCGAAGACGTCTTCTTGGCCGGCCTGATGCACGATATCGGCATCATTCTCGAAGACCAACACGCCCATCCCTTCTTCTGCGACGTCATCCGCTCGCTCCCCTCCGCAAATTCGCTCTGCGAAGCCGAACGCGGCCAACTCGGCTTCAACCACGCGCAGTTGGGTGCAAAGATCGCCGCCGCCTGGGGCTTCCCTCTCGCCGTCCAGGAGGCGATTCGCTTCCACCACGCGTCCGAACGCTGCCGCAGCGAGGAGATCGACAAGGTCCGCTTCGTCGAAATCGCCAACCTGATCTGTTCCGTCAAGGGAATCTCGTCGGTCGGCGTTCAGTTGGTCCAGTTCCCCCGCACAGCCCTCGAAGCCCTCTCGCTCACCCGAAACGACCTGGCTGTATTGGTTGAAGACCTCGATCAGGAACTGGCCGCCAATGCCAACCTGCTCCACATGTAGCCGCATATCATGACTTCGTCGCTCCAGAGCATCGAACATCTTCTCGAAGCCGCCGAAGACCTCTTCGACGACAAAGACGGTCAACCCGCGCCCAAGGAGACCGAAGACAAACTCCGCACGCGAATCGCCCATCTCCAAGCCGAACAGGAAGCCCTCCGCGCCTCCCACGCCGAGGCGATCATTGCCGCCATCGAAGAGCACGAGCAGCGCCTCCGCGAACAGCAGGAACACCTCACTCAGCTCCAGGCCGTAATGATGATGGCCGCCGACGGCATTGTCACCATCGACGAATCCGGCGTCATCGAGTCCTTCAACGAGGCGGCGTCCGGCATCTTCGGCTACGCGCCCGAAGAAGTCATCGGCCAGAACATCTCTCTGCTCGTCCCCGAGCCGCACCGCAGCCACCACCAGAAACGCCTGCGCGACTACCTGCGACAAGACACCCCCGGCCGCACGGGCTTCGGATGCGAAGTCCTCGGCCAGCGCCGCGACGGCACCATCTTCCCCCTCGATCTTGCCGTCAGTGAAGTCTGTCTCGGCTACCGGCGCATCTTCAGCGGCATCTTCCGCGATATCACCCAGCGCAAACAAGCCGATGAAGAACTCAAACGCCTCCATCTTCAGAACGAGATGATCCTCAACTCCGTCGGCGAGGGAATCTGCGGCCTCGACGCCGCCGGTTGCACGATCTTCGTCAATCCCGCCGCCGAAAAAATGCTCGGCTGGCAGGCGTCCGAACTGATCGGCAAACCCCTGCACGAGATCGTGCACTACGCCAAGGCCGACGGCACGCCTTACCATCGCCACGACTGCCCCATCTTCGCCATCTGCATGCGGTCGGGAGTCGCCCTCCAAGGCAGCGAGATCCTCTGGAGGAAAGACGGAAGCAGTCTCCCCGTCGAGTTCACCGGCAGCGCGATCCGCGAAGGCGACCGAACCGTCGGCGCCGTGCTCACCTTCCGCGACACCACCGAACGCCGCCACCTCGAAGCCCAACTCCGCCAGGCGCAGAAGCTCGAGTCCATCGGACAGTTGGCCGCCGGGATCGCCCACGAAATCAATACCCCCACCCAATACATCGGCGACAACGCCCGTTTCCTCATGGATGGGTTCGTCGACCTGGCCCCTCTGCTCGTCCGCTGCCTTCGCCTGCGCGATGCGGCCCGCGAAAACAGCTCCACCCAGGAAGCGATCGCGGACCTTCTTGCCTGCGTCGAACGGGCCGACGTCGAGTACTTCCTCGACGAAATCCCCAAAGCCATCACCCAATCGCTCGAAGGTGTCGACCGCGTGGCGAAGATCGTCAAGTCGATGAAGGAGTTCTCCCATCCCGGCAGCGAGGAAATGCAGGCCGTCGATCTCAACTCCGCGCTGGAAAGCACGCTGACCGTCTCCCGCAACGAATGGAAATACGTCGCCGACGTCGTGACCGATTTTGCCCCCGACCTGCCCCTGGTCACCTGCATGCCGGCCGACTGCAATCAGGTCTTCTTGAACCTCATCGTCAACGCTGCCCACGCAATTGCCGACAAGGTTGGCAGCCATGAGGCCGGCAAGGGCACAATCAGCGTTCGCACCCGCCGCTGCGGCGACGACGTCGAAATACAAGTCGAAGATACCGGAACCGGCATTCCCGAAACCGTCCGCTCCCGTATCTTCGATCCCTTCTTCACAACCAAGGAAGTCGGACGCGGTACCGGCCAGGGCCTCGCCATCGCCCACACCATCGTCGTCGAAAAACACAAAGGCACCATCGCGTTCGAGTCCCGGCTCGGCCAAGGTACCACGTTCTTCGTGCGCATGCCGATCGGACTCGATTCCACCAAGTCAGGCACCCTCCCCCATGAATCGAATCCTGTTCGTCGATGACGAAACCAAGGTCCTGGAAGGCCTCCGCCGCATGCTCCGCGGCCTGCGCCGCCAGTGGCACATGGAATTCGCCGAAGGCGGCCGGCAGGCACTCCGGTTCCTCGCCGACGCCCCCTTCGACGTCGTCGTCACCGACATGCGCATGCCCGGTATGGACGGCTCCGAGCTGCTCGCCGAAGTCGCCCGCCTCTATCCGGCAACCGTCCGCATCATCCTCTCCGGCCAGTGCGATCGAGCCACGGTCCTCAAAGCCGTCGGCCCCGCGCACCAGTTCCTCACCAAACCGTGCGACTCCGAACTCCTCAAGACCACCGTGGCCAAAGCCTGCCAATCGCGAGACCGGCTGGCCAACGACTCGCTCAGACAACTGGTCTCGCGCACCAATGCGGCCCCCAGCCTGCCCGATGTCTATTGGAAAGTGCTGGCCGAACTGGGCGCCGCAGATGCCTCCATGCAGCGAGTCAGCGACCTCATCGCACAGGATGTCGCCATGTCCGCCAAGGTCCTCCAGTTGACCAGCTCCAGCTTCTTCGGCACTCCCCAGCGCGTCTCCGATCCACGCCGAGCCGCCAGCCTCTTCGATCTCGACACGATCAGGGCACTTTTCACGTCCACCGATACCTTCCGCTCGCCGTTCGATGTCTCCGAGACGCTGGAAGAACAGTTCATACAAGCCGTCGTCGAACACTCGCTCACCGTCGCCCAAAACGCTAAGGCCATCGCAGCCGCCGAACACTGCGAGCCGGGCCTGGTGGAGGATGCCTATCTGGCGGGCATGCTTCACGACCTCGGTGTCCTCGTCTTCGCCGACCATCTTGCCGATCGTTACTCGGCGTACATCCACGAGTCGCAATCACAGCGCACCCCGATCTGGACCTTCGAAAAGTCCGACTTCGGCGTCACCCATGCCGACGTCGGCGGATACCTCATGGCCCTCTGGGCACTCCCCGACACGATCGTCGACGCCACAATCTGGCATCACTCGCCCAGCGATTCCGGCGATCGCTCCTTCACCCCGCTCACCGCCGTCCATGTCGCCGACGCCCTGACCAGCGACCGCTTCTCTCGAACCGTCGAAGCCGACTACGCGATCGACCGCCCCTACCTCGACCGCCTCGGCCTCATCGATCGCCTCGACGCATGGCGCGCCCTGTGCCAGGGCGTTGCACTGTTGGGAGCCTAGCAATGACCGAACGAATTCTCTGTGTCGACGACGACGCCAACGTGCTCCAAGCCTACCAGCGAGCGCTCCGCAAACAATTCAACCTGGAAACGGCCCTCGGTGGCGACGAAGCCCTCATGGCGATCTCCGAACGCGGACCGTATGCCGTCATCGTTGCCGACATGCGCATGCCGGGTATCAGCGGCGTCCATCTGCTCATGCGAGTTCGCGAAATCGCCCCGCAAACCGTGCGGATGATGCTCACCGGAAATGCCGATCAGCAAACCGCCATCGATGCCGTCAACGACGGCCATGTCTTCCGTTTCATGACCAAACCCTGCCCGCCGGAAAAGTTCGCCAAGGCCCTCGAAGCCGGGCTGGAACAGTACCGCCTCATGGCGGCCGAGCGCGAATTGCTCACTCAAACCCTCCGCGGCACGATTCGCGTCCTCACCGACGTCCTCTCCCTCGTCAGCCCACAGGCGTTCGGTAGGGCCTCCCGCGTGTGCCGCTGGGTGCGCATCCTCTGCAACGAGCTGCAAATCGACAAAACCTGGCAAATGGAAATCGCCTCCATGCTCTGCCAGGTCGGCTGCATCACGGTACCCGACAAGATCCTCGACAAACTCCACGAATGTCGCGAACTCAGCGCCGCCGAACGCGAGATCTACTACGCACATCCGCGCACCGGCCGCGACCTGATCGCCCGCATTCCTCGCTTGGAGGAAGTCGCCGAGATCATCGCCTACCAGGAGAAACTCTACGATGGCCGCGGCTACCCGGCCGACTACCTCTCAGGCAACAAGATCCCCCTGGGCAGCCGAATCCTTAAGCTCGCTCTCGATTGGGATACCCTCGCCTCCTCGGGCCTGACGGCCGAAATGGCGATCGCGGAAATCAACGACCGCAAAGGCTGGTACGATCCCACTGTCGTCAGCACGCTCCGCCGAGTACTCAACATCCAGGATGCCCATGTCGTTCGACGCTGCCAAGTCTCTGACCTCATCGACGGCGCCGTACTCGCCGAAGATGTCGTGTCGACCCTTGGTACGCTCCTTTGCAGCAAAGGGCAGGAGGTCACTCCGGCCATCCGCTTCCGCCTGCGAAACTACGCCGTCAATGTGGGAATCGCCAAGCCGATCAAGGTCTTCGTCTCGGCCGCCGTGGCCGAGACGTTGGATCATGTGAGCCAGCCACCCGGCATGCCGTGGCCGTCGGACGAAGACTCCGACGTCGTGCCCGACCGTTGAGCAACCAGCCCACACAGAACTGCCTCCGGAAGAACCCCTATTGGACTGTGAATGTTGGCATGAGTGACACCTGTCCCCCCCGTATCCTCTACCTCGAAGATGATCGCGCCCTGACGCGTCTCGTCGGAAGATGCCTGGAGCGTTCCGGCTACGAGGTCGAATTCGCCCACGACGGCGCCCAGGGGTTGGCCATGTTCACCGCCGGCGACTACGACCTCATGGCGCTCGATTTCGATTTGCCCGGATACGATGGCCTCGAGATCATCCGGCGACTCGTCCCGCTCGAGCAATTCCCGCCGATCATCATGGTGACCGCCTGCGATGACCACTCCGTGGCTGTCGAGGCCCTCAAGCTCGGCGTCGCCGACTACGTCTTCAAAGATGCGCAGGGAAGCTACCTCGGACTCCTCCCCCTCGTCATCCGGCAGGCGCTCGACCAACGCCGCCTCGAAGGCGAAAAACGCAAGGCCGAAGAGGCCCTCCGACTCTCGGAAGAAAAATTCCGCGCCGTGGTCAACAACATTGCCATGGGGATCAGCGTCATTAACCGCTCCATGGAGATCACCTACCTCAATCAGCAAATGCGAACGTGGTTTCCCCGCATCGATCCTTCTCAAAAACCCCTTTGCTACAAAGCGTTCAGAGAACCGGCCGACGATGCAGTATGCCCCAATTGTCCGACCGCCCGCACGTTCGCCGACGGCCAGGTTCACGAGGCCGTCATCGAAACGCCTTGCGACGGGCAATGGAAGTCCTATCGGGTCGTCTCCTCGCCGATCCGGGACGAGCAGTCCCAGGTGATCGCTGCCATCGAATTGGTCGAGGATATCACCCAACGCAAGCGAATGGAGGCCAGCCTCGCTCAGACCCAGAAGATGGAAGCTGTCGGACAACTGGCCGCGGGAATCGCCCACGAAATCAACACTCCCATCCAGTATATCGGCGACAACACCCGCTTCCTCGACGAGGCCTTCCAGAATCTCGGCGACGTCCTGCCCGCCCTCCAACGCCTGCTCGAGGCCTGCAAGTCCGGCGAGGCCGACGACGCGCTTCTCGAAGAAATCGACAACTTCCTCGATCAGTCCGATGTCGCCTTCTTCGTCGAAGAGGTTCCCAAGGCCGTCCAGGAATCCCTCGACGGCGTCGACCGCGTCGCCAGGATCGTGCGAGCCGTCAAGGAATTCGCCCACCCGGGCACGGCCGACGAGCAAGCCATCGACCTCAATCGTGCCGTCGACAACGCCCTGACGCTCGCCCACAACGAATGGAAATACGTCGCCGAAGTCCTCACCAGCTTCGATCCAAATCTCCCCCCGGTCCACTGCTTCCCCAGCGGCGTCAATCAGGTCGTTCTCAACCTCGTCGTCAATGCCGCCCAGGCGATCGCCGAGGTGATCGGCCAGCGCCCCGAACAGAAAGGGACCATCACCGTGTCCACTCGTCGCGACGGCGACTGGGTCGAGATCACCGTTCAAGACACCGGCGGCGGTATCCCCAGCGAAATCCACTCCAAAATCTTCAATCCCTTCTTCACGACCAAGGATATCGGCCAGGGTACGGGCCAGGGCCTCTCGATCGCCCACGCGATTGTCGTCGAAAAACACGGCGGCACGATCCTGTTCCAGACCGACGTCGGCCATGGCACGACCTTTGTCGTCCGGCTGCCAATCGCCGGACTGCCCGCCCTCGGCTGCAGCGACGATTCTCCCACCCCCCACTCGACTGAACCCCGGAAGGTGTGACGATGCCGCCCCTCGTTCTTCTCGTCGACGACGACGAAAACTTCCTCCATGGCTTGGTCCGTGCGCTCCGGCATCAGCCCTACCACTTGCTGACCACGCGCTCCGGTGAAGAGGCCATTTGGACGCTCAAGACCCGGCCCGTCGACCTGCTTGTGGCCGACGATCGCATGCCCGGCATGTCCGGATGCGATCTCGTCGCTTGGGTCGCCGAGCACTACCCCGAGGTCACGCGCATCATTCTCACCGGAAACGCCACTGTCGAAACGGCCCTCCGCGCCATCAACGAAGGCTCCGTCCACCACTTCTTCACCAAGCCGTGCAGCGTTGTGCAACTGGCCATTACGATCCGAAAGGCCCTGGAGCGCAAGTCCTGGCTCGAAGAGAACCAGCGCCTCACCGAATCTGTATATGCCCGCGAACACCTTCCCGCCGATCTCGTCTCCTCGCTGCAGAAGGTCGAGGATCTCCTAGGCTGCGAAGGCGATTCTCTGGCAGACGCCGCACAACGGGCCCACCGCATCGTCGTCAATCTGCTTGGCGAGTGTCGCTTGGCGATGAACGGCCAGTCCGACGCTGCCGAATCGGCCGCCCTGACTCCGAGTGATCCAACACCATGAATCGCGGTAGGTTGCGCGCAAGCCCAACCTGCCCAGTCGCTCATCCCGCTGCGGGCCGACCCCGCGATATCATCGTGTGCCGCTCTTCACGGTAGGAACATCCCCGAGGCCTTCATGGGGATCGTTCCGATTGCTACAGATGTCTTTCTGAGATGTACTAAATACTGAGGCTAGTAGCCTGCCAGAACACCATGTACTCCCAGCACAGATTGCGGCCAGCAATGATCCGGGTGGCAGTATTCAACTGGAAGGACGAGTCCTTCCGCGTCGACTTCGACAGAATCCCGGTACAGAGTGATAACGACTACCGGTCCGATCGTCAGGGTGCCCTAGGCCTGGACGCGCTCCAGCAGATCGCCCAAGAACTGCAGGAAGGCCGGGTCGGTGGTTGGGTCAGCGGCTACCGCTGGTATCGGCAGGTGAACCCGGCCGGCAATGGCAATCGTTCCAACAAAGACGCTAATCGTTCCGGGCCCGGCCGCTCATCCTGACGGCTCATCCCGCCCCCACTGTCGCAACTCCGCTCCGTTCGGCGTCTCCGCTCTGGTTCTCCGCAGGAGCCTCGGCGCGCGACCATCGCCAAATGCGCCACTGCGCCAGATCGTCAAACAGCGAGTACGCCACCGGCGTGGCCAGCAACGTCAACAAAAGCGACAACGTCTGACCGCCGATGACGACCCCGCTGATGGCCTTGTTCGTGGCCGCACCGGCCGCGTTGGAAATCAACAGCGGAATCATGCCGGCCACGAACGCCACGGTGGTCATCAGAATCGGCCGCAGCCGGTCCAAATTGGCCGCCAACAGTGCCTCGTAACGCGGCAATCCCGCCTCGCGAAGCTGGTTCGTGTGGTCGATCTGCAAGATCGAGTTCTTCTTCACCACCGCGAACAATACCAGAATGCCCAGGGTCGAGAAGATGTTCACCGACTGCCCGAAGATCAGCAGCGAAAGAAATGCAAACGGCAGCGTCAACGGCAACGCCAGCAGGATCGTCACCGGGTGGAGCCACGATTCGAACTGGGCTGCCAACACCAGGTACATGAAGACGAAGGCCGTGATGAACACCAACTGAAATCCCCGGTTCGTCCGCGCCATTTCCTTCGCGCGTCCCAAAAGACCCGTCGTATAATCCGGCCCCATGTTCAGTTCGTCGGCGAACCCCTGAATCTGGTCCAGAACCTTCTGCAGCGACATGCCAGGCGAAAGGTTCGCGCTGATTGTCACCTCGCGGACCCGGTTCAGCCGATCGATCTGCGCCGGACCGCTCCCCTTGCGAAACTGCACCACGTCCTCCAACGCCACGGTGCCGAACTTGGTCGATGGTACGGTTACCATGGCCAGCTCTTCAATCCGGTTGCGGAACTCGGGCCCGCCACGGACGTGTACTTCGTACTGTTCGCCCCCTTCGCTGTAGTCCGAAACCTTGTCGCCGGCCACCAGCAGCCGAAGCGTCGTCGCAATGTCCGACACCGACACGCCCAGGTCGCCCGCCTTGGCCCGGCTCGGAATCACTCCGTATTGCGGCTTGGCCCCCACCAACGACGTGTCCACGTCGACCACGCCCGGAACTTTCTTCAACTTGCTGACGATCGTGTTGGCGTACTCTTCCAGCTTCTGCATGTCATGGCCGCCGACCATGAACTGCACGTCGCCCGTCACGCCGCCCCCGGAAAACGTTGCCGCCGGAGTCACGCTCATACGCAGCTTCTCCTGCGTAAACTCCGGCATGGTCAAAATGTTCTTCCGCACGAACCCCATCAAGTCGAATTGGCTGTAGTCCCGGTCTGCGATATCGACCAGCCGCACATAGATGGTCCCCCGATTTGGCGTGCGCTGTTCGTCCGAGGCGATGTTCGCCAACGTGTACCGCACCCCGTCCAGCTTGCGGATCTCTCGCGCCATGCGCGTCGTAATCAGCCGCGTTGCCTCCAGCGACGTGCCCTCCGGAGCGCGAAGATTCACTTCGAAGTCCGACTGGTCGTCGTCTGGCAGGAAGTTCTTGCTCAGCCGCCCCCAGAGCATCGGCAGCGATGCCAACAGCCCGATCGATACCAGCACGATCACCCATCGTTGGCGCAGCGAGAATCGTAGCAGGACCAGATACACCTGCTCGATCATCCGGTAAATCCCGCGGCTCTTTGTGGTACCTGCAGCGTGCATAGCCGGTTCGCCGTCGGGCTCCGTCGTTGGCTTCTTTTTTGCCGCCTTCAACCATCGCGACGCCATCATCGGCGTCAGCGTGAAGCTCACCAGCATGCTCACCAGGATCGTGGCCGCCATTGTGATCCCGAACGACTTCAGGAACTTGCCCACGATCCCGCCCATGAACGCGATCGGCAGGAACACGGCGATCAGCGAAAACGTGATCGCCAACACGGCCAGACCGATCTCTTTCGTCGCATACAGGGCCGCATCATACGGCGTTCGGCCCTTCTCCTCGATGTGGCGATAGATGTTCTCCAAAACCACGATCGCATCGTCGATCACGATGCCCACCGAAAGCGTCAGCGCCAGGAGCGTGATGCCGTTCAGCGTGAACCCTACCCAGTACATCACCGCAAAAGCGCTGATGATCGACGTCGGAATCGCCAACGCGGCGATCACCGTCGTGCGCAGGTTCGCTAGGAAGAAGTACACCACCACCGCCGCCAGGATTCCGCCGATCAGCAAGTGTTCCTTCACCGTGTCGACCGCCGCCTTGATGAAGATCGACTGGTCACGCACGATCTCGATGTTGTAGCCCTTCGGCGCCGTCTTCAGCAGTTCCTTGAGCCGCTCTTTGAGGTTGTCCACCACGGCGACCGTGTTCGTGCCCGACTGCCGCCGAATCTGCAGAAACACCGCCGGTGTGTCGTTGTAGAACGAATAGCTCTTCACCTCCTCCGTGCCGTCCTCGACGGTCCCCAGATCGCCCAACGTGATCGTGTGGCCGCCATGGTTGGCCACCGTAAGGTCTTCCATGGCCTTGACCGCCGTCACTCGCCCCAGCGTCCGCAGCGTATACTCCGAGCTGCCGCTCTTGATCGTCCCGCCGGGCACCTGGATGTTCTGCGAGCCCAACGCCCGACCCACCTCCGCAATCGTCAGGCCGTGCGCCCGCAGCTTCACCGGGTCCAGATAGGCGTTGATCTGCCTCGCCTGGCCTCCCACGATCATCGCTTGGCCCACGCCGTTGATCGATTCCAGTTGCCGGCGCAGGGTCTTGTCGCAGTACTCCGTCAGCTTCACCAATGGCTGGTCGGCGAACACCGCGATCGTCATCACCGGCATCGCGTCCGGATCCATCTTCTCGACGGTCGGCTGCTCGATGTCGGTCGGCAACTCCGGCAGCACGCCGTTCACCTTGTCGCGCACGTCCTGCGCGGCGACGTCGACGTCCTTCTCCAGCAAGAATGTGATGAAGATCTGCGAAATGCCTTCCGACGACACCGAACGCAGCTCGTCGATGCCGCTGATCGTGTTCACCGCCTGCTCGATCTTGTCGGTGATCTCCGTCTCCACGTCTTCCGGCGCAGCCCCCGGCAGGCGTGTCGTCACCGTCACGATCGGAAAATCGACCTTCGGAAACCGGTCGACTCCCAGGTTCGTGTACCCAAGAACCCCGAAAACGGTGAAGATCAGGATCAGCACCGCCGCGAATACGGGGCGCTTCACACAAACGGCGGCCAGTGCGTTCATTTGCGAATCCTGACTCCCTCGCGCACCTTCTCCGGGCACGCGACGACGAGGTCGTTGGCACTCAGTCCCGACGTGATCTGTACCCGATCGCCGGCCGTCTGGCCCACCGACACGATCTGCTCCCGCACCGTGCCGTCCCGGACCACGAAGACCCGTCCCGCGTCGCCGTGCTGCTGCACCGCCGATGCGGGCACCGACAACTCGGTCGCTTGTTCCTCCAATTGCAGCCGTGCCGTTGCAAACAGACCCGGCTTCAGCAGCCGCTCCTTGTTCGGAACGATGGCTTCCACCGTCAGCGAACGTCCCACGTCGGCCACGGCCGGCGCCACGTAACGCACCGTGCCCGTGAACGTCTTGTTCGGATAGGCGTCCACTTCGAACTCTACCGGCTGCCCTTCGCGAATTCGGCTGATGTCCTGCTGCGGAATTGTCAGCGTAAGGCGAAGTGGATCGATGCGGATCAGCGTCGCCACGTAGTTGTCGCTGCTGCCCGACGAGATTCGTTCCCCCACTTCCACGTGCTTGTCGACGACCCATCCGTCAAACGGAGCGACGATCGTCGTGTCGGCCACCGCCTTCCGCAACGTGGTGATTCGCGTCAGTACCGTCAGATAGCTCTGATAGGTCTGCTTCGCCAGGTGCCTCGCTTGCTCGTCGCGAAAGACGGCTAGCAAGTGCTCCGTGCGTACCTTGTCATATTCCTCGGCCGTCTCCACCTTCCGCTCGTACAGTGCGGCAGTCCGATCCAGATTCGCCTTGGCCAGGTCCAACGCCGCCCGTGCCAGACGCACTTCCGGAAGCTTCTCCGCGTCGAACGTGGCGCCCGGGCTGTCCAACATCAGCTTCACCCGAAGCTCCTCTGCCGTCGCCTCGCCTTCGTTGAGCATGTTCTGTGCGTCCGTGGGATCGATGCGCACCAGAACGTCCCCCTTGGCTACAACGCTCCCGCGCTCCACGCGCACTTCGGCCACAATGCCCGAAACGTTGCTGGCGACCCTCGATAGCTCGTCCGCAGTCAGGTGCCCCGTCGCCGCAAAAGTCAGATTCGCACGCGTGCTCTCGACGGCCACTGTCTCCACGCCCGCCACTTCCTCAGGCTGCGCTTGCTTGGCCGCAGGCAGGTACCCCAGCGATGCCCGGCCCCCGTCCTTGGAACCTGCATTCCCCGAACTGTGCAGCTTCATCTGGCTCGCACCCAGCACAGCCGCGCCTACGCCCACGATCGCGACTGCCAGCCACCAGCGGCGACAGGCCTTTAAGAACCGTGTCATCCTCTGCCTCTCCTTAACTTCGCCCAAAGCTCAACCGCAGTTTCTGGGTAGGCTTCAAGCTCTTTTTCCTTCGTTTCCAATGGGAACACTCTCATCAAGACGCTGTTGCGCCAACGCGCGAATCCCGCCCAGCGAAAACTCCGCCACGTGATCCACCAGATGCTCGATGGTCGCCTCATCGTACGTGCTGTACCGGCCCAATCGCTCGATGATCGCCCGCGAATAATGGTACGAGGCGCACTGTGACATCACGCTGCTCGCGCAGTCTTCGACCAGCTGATCGTCTGCCTCCGCGCCTAACAGATCCGCAACGATCCGGCTCACCGCTCGATTAACCGGCCGAATGCCGATCTCCACCATCAAGTCCATCCCCGGTGTAGGCTCGACCATCTCCCGCGTGATCAACTTCAGCAGCCGCGTCGGACGGCCCGATCCCAGCAAACGTTGCAGCATCTTCCGTAGAAACTCCCGCAGCCGCTCCTCCGGCGGAGCCGCCGAATCGTAATCCCACACCTGTGCCTGATCTTCACTCTGCTTCAGCAAATGCTCCACCACCGCCAAGTACAGACTCTGCTTGTCGCGGAAATGGTAATTCACCGCCGCGTTGTTGGCCCGCGCTCGACGGCAGATCTCCCGAAGCGTGGCGCTGCGATAGCCAAACTCGACAAAAACGTCGGCCGCCGCTTCCAGCAAACGGGATCGGGTTTCCAGACTGGTTAGATCAGAGCTCATTAAAACACTCGATTCAAGCACGCGCTTAAATTGTACTAGACCAAATTCCCCGGCACAAGTCAACGTCACTATTCCGCACATATCCGCAGGTTGCTCCAGATTATCACCATAACGGGTGGTGATGGGCCGCGATCGCTGGCCGCTCTGGCAACTCACCCCTCGGACTACTATGATGGGGCGGCACATTTCCATCACCGAATAGGGGGGATCGCCAGAGAATGGCAAGGTAGGCCCATGCACCGCTTGATCAGCCTAGTCGGATTGCTCGCAGTTCTCGCCGTTGCCTGGCTCATCTCCGAGAATCGCTGGAAGATGAACTTCCGCCTTATCGTCAGCGGCGTGGCACTCCAGTTCATCCTCGGCGCTATCCTCCTCTGGACCGCGCCCGGCCGTGTGGTCTTCGATGGTGCCCGTCAGGTCATCACCGGACTCATCGACTGCTCCGACTTCGGCGCTCGGTTCGTCTTCGGCCCCGACGCCCTGGAGCACCACCTCGTCGCCTTCCGCGTGCTGCCGACCATCATCTTCTTCTCCGCCCTCATGTCGACCCTCTTCTATCTCGGCCTGATGCAGCGCATCGTCAAAGCTATGGCCTGGATCATGGTCCGCGTCATGGATACTTCCGGCACCGAGTCCCTGGCTACGGCCGCCGAGATCTTCGTCGGCATGACCGAATCGCCCCTGGCCATCCGCCCGTACCTCGAGACCATGACCCGTTCCGAGATCGTGGCCATGATGACCGCCGGCATGGGCACCGTGGCCGGCGGCGTCATGGCCGCCTACGTAAGCATGGGCATCGACGCCGGCCATCTCCTCGCCGCCTCCCTCATGGCCGCGCCCGCGTCGCTGGTCATCGCCAAGATCATGGTCCCCGAGACGGAAGCCTCACCGAGCAAGGGACGTGTCGTCATCGACGTGCCTCACGAGGCCGTCAACGTGCTCGATGCCGCCTGTCGCGGCGCCGCCGACGGACTCCGCCTCGCCCTCAATGTCGGCGCCATGCTCATCGCCTTCATCGCCCTGATCGCCGTCCTCAACTCCCTGTTGTCCCTCTCGGCCTATCTCGGTGGGCCTGCCTTGTCCCTGGAGCGCATCCTTGGCTGGATTTGCTCCCCGATCGCCTGGATCATGGGAATCGAGTGGAAAGACGCCAGCTACGTCGGCATGCTGCTGGGAAAGAAGATCGTGCTCAACGAGTTCCTGGCCTACTCCGATCTCGTTCAGCTCCGCCACCAGATCTCGCCCCGATCCTTCACGATCGCCACCTACGCCTTGTGCGGCTTTGCGAATTTCGCTTCCGTCGCCGTGCAGATCGGCGGTATCGGCAGCCTCGTCCCCTCGCGCCGCGAAGTCTTCGCTCGCTACGGCCTCCGCGCCATGATCGGCGGGGCCATGGCCACCTTCATGACGGCCACCGTCGCAGGAATGCTCCTCCAGTAACGCCCGCGTCGTCTAGAGCGCATTCGGCGTATGTGAAGCGTGTATTGCGCTTTTGAAGCCGTAGATTCACGCCGCCACCAGGACTACAATCAAGTGCGACACGCACTCGTGCTCTGCCGTGGTCAGAAACACGGGTCGAGTCTTCCGTAACCCATTGGCACTGCTGGACAAGCCCGCAGTGGTACCCCAAGATCAAGGCTTGACAGACGACTGGATAGCTCCGCGCAGAAGCGAAGCGGGGGGCGAAGATCGTCAACCATTGCGCCGTTCTGGACCTGGCGACGTCCTTGGGCTTCTGCGGTTCTGTTTAGAGGCTTGCCAACACCGCATCGTGAACAGTGGGCCAAAAACGCAAGCCCGTTTTCAGGCTCGCCTCCATCAAACCGCTCGCTTCCGAATCCTCCAAGCCGGCAACATGTCCCAGCTCGTGCGCAACCACAGTGAGCAGATCGATCCGATCCACCGCCTGCGGGTCGACGGCCTGCAGCGGGCGGTCGGCGTCTGCGTATCGGAATTCGTTGTCGTCCGCGGGCGTGAAGTCCACGAACCATCCACGGCCGGCGGCGTCGTTGTCGAGCCAGATCCTATTGCCTTGGGCCATACCCAAAGACGTACCGTCCAGATTGACGAACAGGAATGTCGCGTTCTGCATCTTCGACAACCATTCCTGATCCAATCCGGCAGCCTCCCAACGCTCGATAGCCTCTTCAACAATCGGGGCAACGACCGCCTGAGTGAGCAGTTTCGGCTGGACCACACACTGTGCGTGCACCGGCGCCGCAACGTCCAGCTCAGCGACACTCGCCGTTGGAGCGTTGGCCGAAGCCACGGTCGGAAGAGCCGCCAGTCCCGCAGGCTGGTCCGGCTCACCGGCTGCCTGTATGACCACCGTGTCTCTCGCGTCGATGCCACCTGCCTCGGCCGAGGGTACGTCCGGCGACGTCACGATTGCGACAACGGCTGACACGACAACGGGCCTCCGTTGGGCGTCCGCTTGAGCTTCGATGGGTGTTGCCGTGGTTACCTCACCCATCGTATCAACCGGCGCATCGAGCAATACGCCCCCCGAGCCAACGCTCACCCGCTCGGTTGGTTCCGGCTCGGCATCGATCGCCGCGAGTCCAACGTTTATTGCGTGCAGGTCGTCTGCAACCGCCGCGGACGACGCCGGGCTTGCCTCCTGCGGACTGAGAACCAGGTACTGCACGGGTGCCGGCACACTGGCCTCGGCCACACTCGTGCTGCCCGTTCCCTCGCCGAAGTTCAACGCCTCTTGCACAACCGCACGCCATTGGACCGATCCGACCGGAAGGCTCGACGTCACCATCATGCGGTTGGGGATGCAACTGGGTTTCAGTGCGCCGAAGGAAAAATCGGCCTCATAAGTCTGACTGCCATCAGCGATGACCGTGGTGGAGTGCGAGCCGGTGTCGAGGCATGCGCCGGGAGGGATTACCGTTACCTGGTAGGTGCCGTCCGGAACGTTCTCGAACTGATAGTGCCCACTGGCGTCCGTTGAGGTGGTTCTCTCGGCGAATGTGCCGGCAATCGTGCTCGTCAGAGACACGTGTACGCCCGGAAGAGGCTCGCCTCCATCCAGGACCTCAGCGGTATTCGATTTTCCCAGCCCGGCAATCGTGTTGGGGGCGTAGTGAACGGTGTTGGCCGTGCTGGTAGAGGCGAAATTGCGGTTGCCGTCCTTGTCCTGGACCATTTCCGCGGCGATGGTGGCGGAAACGTCGCCTACGCAAGTGCTCGCGCTGTCTCTGAGCGTAACCGTCACGTCGTATTCGACGCCGTCGACGATCGCTTCGACGCCGATCGTGGCGCCCGTGATGGTTTCGGTCGTTCCGTTCAGGGTCACGCGTTCCGCGTCAAAGCCGCTCACCGCATGGCTGAACGCCACGGTAAAGTGAATCTCCCGGTTGCCGGTCGTCGCACTCTGTTCCGCGGCCATGTTGAGGACCACGCTCGGTCTTTCGATGAACAGCGCGCCGGCGACGTAGTAGTCCTTGGTCTTCGACGCCCAGAACCAGTCATCCAAGGGAGGGTCAGTCGAATAACCGCCGCCCTGCGTGCTGCCGGCCAGTCCGGGCCCGAACATGATCATCTGGACGCCGGCCTCCGCCGCGGCCTTCATCTGGCTGCTCCAGGTGATCTCTTGCGTCTGCTCGTCGTACGTCACCACGGTGCCGAGCGTATCGGTCCTGAAGAACTGCACGGCCGCGGCCTCGTCTCGCCCGGCCGACTTGCCCGAGAAGGTATCGCCGAAGAAGAAGTCAACGGCCGAGTCTTCCCATTTCTTATCGATGTTGGCCAACGGCGAGACCTGCTGGCCGTCCACGGCGTAGGTCGATTGATTGACGTGGCCTACGGGAATCTGCCAAAGCCTTACCGGTAGGTCATTGAGCTGTTCGTGCAGCGTCTTCGCATACAGCAGGTAGTTGTTCCAATGGTCGGCGTTATAGAAATAGTTGCCCGCCGCCGGGTCGGTGTAGCCGGGGGTGGTCTGGGGGTATCCGCTGCCCGTAGCACCGCCGTCGGTGCCATACTTGTCGAGGGCAATGAAGTCCATGGTCTGGCCGGTTTCGCCCGTCAGGATGCCCGCTTTCACGTACCAAGCGGCCACCGCCTCGGCGGCGCCAGCTATCGCCGTCCGGCCGGCGTCCCATTTCAGGCGGTTGTCGTCGGTGGCCTTCATGAGGCTGGGTACATCGGCCACGTCATAGGCCCAGAGGTTGAATTTCCAGCCGTACTCAAGATTCAACGGCGGGTCGGTCGTGCCTTCCGTCGTTGTGGCAAGATAACGCACGCCTCGGTTGATCGCCTCGACCAACCCGGGCAGCGTGTCCGGCAGGCGGTTGCCCGCGCCGGGGTCGGGCAACAGACCGGCCGTGTACGCGGCATGGGTCATTGCTTGGATCGTGTCGGGGTCGTTGTATCCCCCTGAGCTTGTCCGCGCCGACTGCATCATGTAGGCCAGGAAGTCCGGCTCGATCACCAAAGCAACGGTGGCGCCGTTGGCGGCCGAACGGATCGTCTCGATCGTGAACTTGAGATCCTTGAAATACTCCACCATGAAGGTCTCATTCTTGATGTTGTCAAGCGCGATCTGCTGGCTCTCGTTCGGGCACATGACGTTGTAGTAGACGACGGTCGGCACGGCGCCGAATTTCATGCTTTCCCGGACCGACTGGATCAGCTTCTTTCCGTCGTAGCCGCCGCTGCTGGTCCTCCACGCATTCCCGTTGGTGCCTCCGTCAGGCAGCTTCATCGGCCCGCCGTTCAGATAGATGTACTGGCTGTCGTATTGCTGGAATCCAACTGGGTTGGCGCTCGCGCCGGTGATTGCATCGCCGCGAAAGAACTGTTGGGCTTGCGAGCTGTTCTCGTTCACGGCCCCGATGGTCAGCGTTTCCGGCGAGGCAGGCACGTTCCCGTCGCGATCCTTGACGATGATGCCGAGGTAGCGAGGGGCCGTTCTGTCCGCATCCGTCGAGCCCGGGTTCGTGTTGCGAATGCAGAGCGAGACCATTCCTCCATTGCCGGCCAGGACTGCCGTGTCGATGGTGAGCGTGCACTTGTTCTCGACCACAGGCGACAGTTCGGTCGTGATGACCCCCTCGCGGTTCGCCGTCACGCTGAACGAGGCCTGCTTCAAATCGGGCAAGGGCTGGGCGGATCCCATGGACGCGATGCGAAATCCCAGGTCGCCAATCGTCAGATTCACCTTCGTGCCGGCGTCGAGAATCAGGGTGGATAGTTGCTCGCCCTGGTAGGCCCGCGCGCCGGCCACCCCGGCGAACTCCGGCTTGGCGAAGCTGCGATCGTCCAGATCGAGTTCCAGCAGGGTGATCGTGCCCGTCTGGGTTTCGTTGACGCAATCGGCGGTAGCCCCCTTGAACTGCCCATAGCCCGCCTGCGCTGTCGTCGTCTCGACTATCTCGTGCGTCGTCGGGTCTCGACGGATGATCTGAATCTCGTACCTGTTGCCCGCCGTCTGAGCGCGAAGGGAATAGGCCCAAAAAGTGGGCAGCACGACAGGCGACATTTGGCCCGGCGCAAACTCCTTGGCGGCGATCTCGGTCTCCCAATGCTGGTTCGCCAGGTTCCACGAGGTGCCGCCATTGTACAGTTGCGTGTCCACCGCGATCGGCAGGCCGTTTTCGAGCACTTGCCAGCTCAAGTCTGCCAGCGATTGGTCGCCGAAATCGAACGCCAGACAGTCGGCCATTTGGGCCTTGCTCGACCAGCCCAGCGTGATATTGGCCGGCGGCAGCAGCCCGCTGGGATCAGCCAGCGGCAACGACTGCGCGCCCTCCAGGACGAGTGCACTGGACCCGTCGTCCGGCGAGAGCCCAGCGACCGTGACGCCGCTCAAGGCGATCCTCGTTTCGAGCGGCTCCAGCCGCAGCGGCCTTCTTCTGGGATGAGGCGATTTGTGAGATTGACGCGGAAACCTTCGCTTCGCGCTGCGAGACATCGCAATCCTCTTTCTGTCGGCTTTGCCGAATCGAAGTTTGGCCCACCATTCGAATGCGTGCCGCCACGCGCAAATCGCTCGGGCAAAGGACAAATGCCGTCGGGTCGTCCCGCTACTTAGACCCTATCTCACTGCCACCCCCCAAAACTTTGCCGAAGGTCCAGAAGAAGCGATTGTGCCGGTTGTATCGACTAGCGAAATCTCACATGCGATAGGTCGATCAAGACTTTCGCAAGCGTCCCGATGCGAACGTTTGCGCGTCCCGACGCACAATCACTGCAGAGAACGCAGGAGATGGGTAAAAGAGCGAATCATTACCCCAGTCGATGGGTTATGCCACATCGAAGCTTCGCGCAGCAGTTTGATCGAAAGACAGGCTTCCCGGCAGCCCGAAGCCCCCTAGTGCTCTGTCATGGTCAAAGAACACGGGTCGAGTCTTCCGTAACCCATTGGAACTGCTGGACACGCCAGCAGCGGCACCCCAAGCTCAAGGTTTGACTGAGCACTGGTCCGCCTATCGTGATTTCTGCCACTGGCTGAAACGTTGACCGGTCGAACGTTCCTCGCAGATCGCTTCGGCGATCGTCTCGATGGCGGTCGCCGAAGCGATCATCTGCGGATCTGCGTCCCATCGCCACTTCACCTCGAGTTGGCCTTGCTTCAGGCCCCGCTCCCCAATCACCACCCGCAGCGGAATGCCCAGCAGGTCGGCGTCCTTGAACTTCACGCCCGCCCGTTGATCGCGGTCGTCCAGCAGCACGTCGATTCCTGCTGCCGACAACTGGTCGTGCAACTGCTCGGCCATCTCCATCGTCGCCGCGTCGCTGATCTTCAACGGTGCCAGAACGACCTCATAGGGGGCCAACGCAACCGGCCACACGATGCCGTTGGCGTCGTGGTTCGTTTCGATCAGTCCTGCGAGAATGCGATTGATGCCGATCCCGTAGCAGCCCATGATGACCGCGTGCTGCTTCTCTTCGGCGTCCAGGAAGCGTGCCGCCAGCGCCTCTGAATACTTGGTCCCCAGCTTGAATACGTGGCCCACCTCGATGGCATGACGCATCGACAGCCTTGCGTTGCAGCGAGGGCAGGGGTCCTCATCCACCGCGTTCCGCAGGTCGCCGAACTGATCCACCTGGAAATCGCGGTCCAGGTTCACGCCCGTCAGGTGCGAGTCGGCCTCGTTGGCCCCCGTAATGCCGTTGGCGATGCCTCGCACGTCCTCGTCGGCGAGAATCGGGATCGGCTGCTTCATCCCCACGGGCCCGGCAAAACCCACCGGGGCGCCGGTCACCTGTTGGATCACGTCCGAATCCGCCAGCCGAATCGACTGCGCCTTCGCCACGCGCCGAATCTTGTTCTCGTTCGCGTCGTGATCGCCCCGCAACAGCACCGCCACCGGTTTCTCGTCGACCAGGTAGATCAGCGTCTTGATCATCTGCTGGGGCTGGCACTTCAGCAAATTGCACACCTGCACGATCGAGCCCACGTTGGGTGTGGCCACTTTCGCTACCGTCTCCAGCGGTACGTTCGGCCGCACGACGCCCCGGGGGCCGATCTCCGCCCGTTCCAGGTTCGCCGCGTAACCGCACTCCTCGCAGTGCACGATCACGTCCTCGCCGTTTTCGGCCGGGATCATGAACTCGTGACTCGCGTCGCCGCCGATCGGGCCGCTCTCGGCCTCCACGGGCAAGTACCGCAGCCCGCACCGATCGAAAATACGGCAATACGCCGCGTACATCTTCTCGTAGCTCTTCCCCAATGCCTCCACCGATGGATCGAAGCTATACGCGTCCTTCATCAGAAACTCGCTGGTCCGCAACACGCCAAAACGCGGACGTTCCTCGTTGCGAAACTTGGTCTGAATCTGGTAGAGCGTGATCGGCAGCTGCCGATAGCTCGATATATAGCGCGACACCAACTCCGTGATCACTTCCTCATGCGTCGGTCCCAGCGCCATTTGCACCTTGCGGTTCTGCCGTCGCACCGCGAACTGAATCAGCACGTCGCCAAACGCCTGCACCCGGCCCGTCTGCTCCCACAGCGACAGCGGCGTCAGCGCCGACATCAACAGCTCCACCGCCCCCGCCGCGTCCATCTCCTCCCGCACGATCCTCTCCGCCTTCCGCAGCGAACGCAGCCCCAGGGGCAGATACGTATAAGCCCCCGCCATCACCTGACTCACCAGGCCAGCCCGCAACATGAGTACGTGACTGGGAATTTCCGCCCCCTCGGGCGTCTCTTTCATCGTGGGGATAAGCGTTTGGCTCCAACGCATGGCAAATACTCAGGCAAGGTCCTTTGTTCTGGAAAGACAGCCATTTTAGGCGAATGTTCGCGCCGAACAAGAGGAACCTCCGCCAACCACAAACACCCGCCGCTCTCCGCCCGCTCCACGCAACGCTCGCCCCAGACGTAGGGTGGGCCAAGCGCAGCGAGCCCCACCAGCGAATCGCCACGCAACGCTGGCTCCAGCGATCGACCAGCGTGCCGCCTCCCCCTTGTGGAGTATTTTCCAAAGGTCTAAAATCCAGGGTTCGGGAGAACGTCTTCAGCGCAGTTCATCCATCAGCAGGCCATCTTTGCCGGCTGCTTGTTCTACTCGGCTGAACACGACCCGACGACTTCACTGCATTTTGAAAGGACCGGCATGCCGCGGCGTTTTGTCAACGAGCTTAACGAACAAGAGACCGTCGATCAGCCTTTTCGCGCTTCCGACAAACAGCTACGCCCCAATCGCAACGGCGACCTGTACCTCCAGGTCGAACTCTCCGATCGCACCGGCTCCATCAGCACTCGCATGTGGAACGTCAACGAAGAGGCATGCCACGCATTCGAAAACGGCGACTACGTCCAAGTCGCAGGCAAGACGCAACTGTTCCAAGGCGCCATGCAACTGATCGCCACGCGGCTCACCCGCCTCGATCCCACCCAGATCAGCGAGGAAGACTTCATCCCGCTCGCCTCCGTCGAAGTCGACAAGCTGCTCGTCCGCTTGGCCGAACTCCTCCGAAGCATGACCAACCCTCATCTTCAAACTCTGGGTGAGTGCTACCTCTTGGACGAGGAAATCATGGCGAAGCTCGCCCGCGCGCCGGCCGGCATCAAGCATCATCATGCCTACCCCGGCGGATTGGCCGAGCATATCGTCAACCTCATGGAGGTCGTCAATCGTATCGCTCCCCTCTATCCCCAGGTCGACCGGGACCTCCTCCTCATGGGAGCCTTCCTCCACGACCTGGGCAAGATCGACGAGCTCACCTACGACCGCGAGTTCGCCTATTCCGACGAGGGCCAGTTGATCGGCCACCTGGTCATGGCCGTCAGCACGCTCGAACACAAGGCCCGCGAGGCCGAAAAACTCTCCGGCGAGCCGTTCCCCGGCGAGACGCTGCTCCGCCTCAAGCACATGATCGTCAGCCATCACGGCGAGTACGAGTACGGCAGCCCTAAACTGCCCATGACCATCGAGGCCGTCGCCCTCTACTGCCTCGACAACCTCGACGCCAAAATCTTCGCCTTCCACCAGCAATTGCGCGACGATCCCAACGTGGGCAGCGCCTGGACCCATTTCAACCCGACGCTCAATCGCAAGCTCTTTAAAGGCCAGGCCGGCCACCGGAAACCCTAGCCATGGACAACCCCGAACTCCAGCAAGCCATCCTCAACTTCGTCCAGCGCTCCAACTACCAGCCGATCAAGCCACGCGTCATTGCCCAGCGGCTCAAAGTCCCCAAGGACCAGGTGGCCGATGTCAAGAAGCAGATCAAGAAAATGGTTCGCTCCGGCCAGTTGGCTTACGGCGTCAGCCATCTCGTCAAGCCGGCCGAGGCTGCCAAACCGCAGGGCAACACCGTCACCGGCGTCTTCCGGCGAACGTCCGGCGGTTACGGCTTCGTCCGCCCCGGCGCGAGCAAGCCCGACCAGCCGCCCGCCCCGGATGTCTACGTTGAGGAGCGCTACACGGCCGACGCCTCCACCGGCGACGTCGTCGTTGTCCAACTCACCAAGCGACACGGCCGACCCGGCCCCGCCGGCCGCATCGTCGAGGTCATCGACCGCCAAACCCGCGAGTTCGTCGGCACCTACTTCGACGGCGCTGCCGGCGGCATGGTGCAGGTCGACGGGACCCTCTTCGCCCAGCCCATTCAAGTCGGCGACCCGGGCGCCAGCGGTGCCACCCCCGGCGACAAGGTCGTCTTCGAAATGGTTCGTTTCCCCTCGTACCTGCACCCCGGCGAAGGCGTCATCACCGAAGTGCTTGGGCCGCGCGGAAAGCCGGGCGTCGATACCCTGGGGATCAT
This sequence comes from Thermoguttaceae bacterium, assembly GCA_963674835.2. Lineage (GTDB taxonomy): Bacteria > Planctomycetota > Planctomycetia > Pirellulales > Thermoguttaceae. Next base: position 1,520,716 of record CAXXKC010000003.1, on the reverse strand, counting down.
GCACGAATACGGCCTCCCCCACGACTTCTCCGCCGCCGTCCTCGACGATGCCCGCCAGCAAGCCGATCGCTTCGACCCGGCCAGCCTCGACCAACGGCGCGACCTCACCAAGGAAACCGTCATCACCATCGACCCCATCGATGCCCGCGATTTCGACGATGCCATCTCCTTGGAAGTCCTCCCCACCGGCCATTGGCTCCTGGGCGTCCACATCGCCGACGTCTCCCATTTCGTCACCGAAGCCTCGGCCCTCGACCGTGAGGCCTACGACCGCGGCACCAGCGTCTATCTCCCCGACCGCGTCATCCCCATGCTCCCGGAAGTGATCTCCAACAGCCTCGCCAGCCTCCAGCCCGGCAAGGTCCGTTTCACGCTTTCGGCCCTCATGGAGTTCACCCCCGAGGGAGTGCGCGTCGGCACCGACGTATCCATCGCCGCCATCAAGAGCAACCGCCGCTTCACCTACGAACAGGTCGACGAATACCTCGCCGACCCCGAACCCTGGCGCAAGAAGCTCGGCGTCAAGGTCTTCGACCTGCTGGGGCGCATGCGCCAACTCGCTCGCATCCTGCGCGGCCGCCGGACCGAGCGCGGTGCCCTCGAGCTGACCATGCCCGAGGTCAAGATCGACCTTGACAAGCAGGGCCGCGTCGGCGGCGCCCACGTCGTCCAAAACACCGAAAGCCATCAGATCATCGAAGAGTTCATGCTGGCCGCCAACGAGGCGATCGCCGAGATGCTCCGCGCCCGCCAGCTCGCCTTCCTCCGCCGCATCCACGCCTCACCCTCCGAAATGAAGCTCAAGGTGCTCAACGAGTTCGTCGCCGAGTTGGGCTTTTCCACCGACGGCCTCCAGAGCCGTTTCGCCCTGCAAAAACTGCTCCAGGACGTCGCCGGCCGGCCCGAACAAACCGCCGTCAATTACGCCGTCCTCCGCTCCATGCAGCGCGCTGTTTACAGCCCTCGCGACGAAGGGCACTACGCACTCGCCAGCGACTGCTACTGTCACTTCACCTCGCCCATCCGCCGCTATCCCGACCTCACCATCCACCGCCAGGTCAAGGCGATCCTCCAGGGCGCCACCCCACGCGCTCATTTCGGCCAACTGGTCATCGTGGGCGAGCACTGCTCCCAGCGCGAGCAGCGCGCCGAAGCGGCCGAGCGCGAGCTTACCAAGATCAAGCTGCTGGCCTACCTCTCCGACCGTATCGGCGAAGAGCTCGACGGCGTCATCACCGGCGTCGAAAGCTACGGACTCTTCGTCCAAGGGCTCGATCTGCCCGCCGAAGGCCTCCTTCACGTCGATGCCCTGGCCGACGACTACTACCGCTACGATCGAGCCACCCACACACTCGCCGGCCATCGATCCGGCAACTCCTACCGCCTCGGCGACAAGCTGCGCGTCGTCGTCAGCCGTGTCGACGTCGACCGCCGAGAGCTCGATTTCCGCCTCGCCCAAAAGCAGCCTCCGCGCCGCACCGCCACCCGATCTCCCCGCCAACGAACTCCAAAGACCCGACCGCCAGCCGCCCGCAAGAAAGCCGTCCGTCGCGGCAAACGCCGCGGCCGCTAACCCGCCCCACAACACCCAGCTCCCGCCCCGCATGTAGCACAGCCGCCCCCGGCTGTGTCACAACATTCATCCCCATCCCCCAACCACGCCGCCTCTGGTGTGACGCCTCACAACGGCTACAATAGCCCTTTTCGCAGCACCCCTCGGCCGAACGTCGGATGCTCTCGATGCCGCTATTGGAGATATCATGACACCAACGGAGGGTCAGGTCCGGTACACGCCCCTTCACGACTGGCACGTCGCCCACGGCGGACGAATGGTCGATTTTGCCGGTTGGAAGATGCCCGTCCAATACACGTCAATCCTTGATGAACACCGCGCGACCCGGGCCGCCTGCGGAATGACCGACATTTCGCACATGGGCCGCCTGCGCTTCGAAGGCCCCGGCGCCGCCGAGTTCCTGGCCTGCCTCCTCACCCGCCGCGTCGCCGACATGGCCCTCGGCCAAATTCGCTACTCGCTCGTGACCAACGACGAAGGCGGAATCCTCGACGACGTCCTCGTCGGCTACTACCACAACGACTATGGCCAGCCCTTCTACGTCGTGGTCGTCAATGCCTCCAATCGCGAGAAGATCATCCGCTGGGTCCACCTCCATCTGCCGCCCGAGAAAGCCGACGCCGCCGGACGGGAAATCGTCTGGACCGACGTGACCCGGCTCTGGGCCATGTTCGCCATTCAGGGCCCGCGTTCCGTCGAGTTGCTCCAGCCCCTTGTCGACGTCGACCTCGCCACGATGAAATACTACCGGGGCGCTCAGGTGCGCATCCTCCATCCCGCCGCGCGTCGCCAAGGTGGCATCATCAGCCGCACCGGCTACACCGGCGAGGACGGCTTCGAGCTCAGCATCGGCGCGACCATCGCTCCGGCCGTATGGGAAGTCCTCGCCGAGATGGGCCAACCCTTGGGCGCTGTCGCCACCGGCATCGGCGCGCGCGACACGCTCCGCTTGGAGGCCGGCATGCCCCTATACGGCCACGAACTCAGCGAAACCGTCAATCCGTTCGAGGCCGGGCTGGGCTTTGCCTGTCACCTCGTCGGCTACGACTTCCCCGGCCGCGATGCCCTCAAACGCATCCAGCAGCAGCCGCTCTCGCGCGTCCGCGTCGGCTTGGAACTGCAAGGCCGCCGCGCCGCTCGCGATGGAGCCGCCATCCTCGTCCACGACCAATGCGTCGGACAAGTCACCAGTGGTTCGTTCTCGCCCACCCTGGGAAGGTCGATCGCAATGGGCTACGTCTCTCCGCAGCTCGCGGAGCCAGGGACGGAAGTCATCGTCGATATCCGGGGACGCATGGAGCCCGCCCGGATCGTGCAACTGCCGTTCTATCGTCGTAACGGGAAAGGAAACAACAAGTGAAACCCGAAGAATTGCTCTACTCCACGACGCACGAGTGGGTCCACGTCGCTGCCGACGCTGCCGGCGGCAAGGTTGCCACGGTTGGCATTTCCGGGTTCGCCCTCGAAGCGCTGACCGACCTTGTCTACGTCGATCTGCCCGAGGTCGGCCGTAAGGTCGAAGCCAAGACCCCCTTCGGCGAAATCGAGTCCGTCAAGGCCGTCAGCGACCTCTACAGCCCGGTCGACGGCGAAATCGTCGAGGTCAACGACCAACTCGCCGACAACCTTGAGAATCTCCCCGACGACCCCTACGGCTTCGGCTGGTTCGTCAAGATCCAGGTCGCCGACGAGGCCGGACTGGCCGATCTGCTCGACTTCACCGCCTACCGCAAACAGTGCGAGGAAGACTCCGCCGAACACTAGTGCGTATCGCGCACCAGTGTAGTTTGCAGGTCGCTTGCCTCAACTGTGGAAGTACGCCGCAGCCACCGCTGCCATCCAGTGCCACACGCATCAGCCGACCCACGGATTCGCTCCCATGCCCTATATCGTCAATACGCCCCACGACCGGCAATCCATGCTCGAGGCGGTGGGCGTCGCCTCGCTCGAAGACCTCTTTGCCATGGTTCCTCCCGAGCTGCGGCTGAAGCGGCCCTTGAACGTGCCCCCGGCCATCGGCGAACTCGAGCTCACCGATCACCTCACCGCGTTGGCCGCCAGGAACACGTCGCCCGCCCAGGCGGCCTGCTTCCTCGGCGCCGGCAGCTACGATCACTTCATCCCTGCCGTCGTCGATTTCGTCGCCTCGCGCAGCGAGTTCTACACCGCCTACACGCCCTATCAGGCCGAGGCGAGCCAGGGAACGCTCCAGGCGATGTTCGAGTATCAGACGCTCGTCACCGAGCTGACCGGCATGGATGTCTCCAATGCCAGCCTCTACGACGGTGGTAGCGCTGTCGCCGAGGCCGTGCTCATGTCCCTGGGAGCTACCCGGCGATGGGACCGCGTGGTCGTCGCTCAAAGTGTTCATCCCGAGTATCGCCAGAATCTCCAAACCTACCTGGCCAACCTGGGCACCGAGATGGTCACCGTCGGCACACCCGGCGGATATGTCGCCCCCGAAGATCTCCAGCAGGCCGTCAACCAGCAAACCGCCTGCGTGCTCGTCCAGCACCCGAACTTCTTCGGCTGCCTCGAAGAGGTCGATGCCCTGGCCGACATCATTCACCAGGCCGGAGCCCTCTTCGTGGTCGCCGTCGATCCCATCAGCTTGGGCCTTCTCAAACGGCCCGGCGACTACGGCGCCGACATCGTCGTGGCCGAAGGTCAGTCCCTCGGCTGCCCCATGTCCTTCGGCGGACCCTACCTCGGCATCATGGCCTGCCGCGAGAAGTTTGTCCGCCGCATGCCCGGTCGCCTCGTCGGGCAGACAACCGATCGCCGCGGCCGGCGCTGTTGGGTGCTCACCCTTCAGACCCGCGAACAGCACATCCGCCGCGACAAAGCCACCAGCAACATCTGCACCAACGAAGGCCTGCTCGCCCTGCGCGCCGCCGTCTATCTGGCCACCATGGGCCCCGCCGGCATGCAATCCGTCGCCGAACTCTGCCTCCAGAAGGCCCGCTACGCTGCCGACCAGCTCCAACAGGTCGCCCAACTGCCCCCAGCGTTTTCCCGCCCCACGTTCAAAGAGTTCGTCGTTCGGGCCCAGGGGCGATCGACCGAACAGCTGTTGGGCCAGGCACGCCAAAAGGGCATCCTCGCCGGCGTGCCGCTCGATTGCTGGTATCCCGAACTGCAAGACTGCATCCTCGTCGCGGTCACCGAAAAGCGAACCAAAGCGCAGATCGACCAGTTGGCCGCTGCGCTTGTTTGATACGGAGACAAGGAGACGCCCACAGCCATGCGAAACAAGCTGGCGACCCAGTTGTTATTCGAGCTTTCCCGACCCGGCAGTGCCGCCGTTCGCATGCCCGAGTGCGACGTGCCGCGCCGTCCCGTCAAAGATCTTCTCCCGCCACACGCATTGGCCGACGCGCCCCCGTCCTTGCCCGAGCTGGCCGAGCCCGACGTTGTGCGCCACTACGTCAATCTCTCCGGCCAGAACATGTCGGTCGATACCCACTTCTATCCGCTCGGTTCCTGTACCATGAAGTACAACCCTAAGCGGAATGAGCGATTGGCCAGTCTCCCCGGCCTCGTCGACCTCCATCCCTACCAGCCCGGCGAAACCATCCAGGGCCTCTTGGAGATGTTCTTCAGCCTCCAGGAAATGCTCGCCGAGATCGCCGGACTCCCGGCCGTCTCCCTCCAGCCGGCCGCTGGCGCCCACGGCGAAATGACCGCCCTGTTCGTCGCCGCCGCCTACTTCCGCGACATCGGCCAGCAGCGCACCACTGTCTTGGTCCCCGACATGGCCCACGGCACCAATCCGGCCAGCGCCTCCATGGCCGGCTTCAAAACCGTCGAGGTGAAGAGTAACCCCCAGGGCCTCGTCGACCTCAACGATCTGGCCGCCAAGCTCGATTCCCAGACGGCCGTCTTCATGATCACCAATCCAAATACCGTCGGACTTTTCGACGGCCAGATCGCCCGCATCGCCGAGATGGTTCATGGCGTCGGCGGGCTGGTCTACTTGGACGGCGCTAACATGAACGCCATCCTCGGCATCGCGCGCCCCGGCGATTTCGGTGCCGACCTCATGCACTTCAATCCTCACAAGACCTTCAGCGGTCCGCACGGTGGTGGCGGCCCCGGCGCCGGCCCGATCGCCGTAGCCAGACACCTCGAGCCCTATCTGCCCGTTCCCGTCGTCGTCCGCCAAAACGATCGCTACACCCTCGACTCCAACCGCCCCAAATCGATCGGACGCGTGCGCAGCTTCTTCGGCAACACCGGCGTCTTGGTCCGCACCTACTGCTACCTCCGAACGCACGGCCCCGAAGGGCTCCGCCATGTCTCGGAAAACGCCGTGCTCAATGCCAATTACCTCCTCAGCCGCGTGAAGCACTTCCTCGAGGTGCCGCACGGCGGCCGCTGCATGCACGAGTTCGTCGCCTCGGCATCGTCGTTGAATGCCGACCGTGGAGTTACCGCCATGGATCTGGCCAAGCGACTCCTCGACTTCGGCTTCCACGCACCCACCGTCTATTTTCCCCTGACGGTTCGCGAAGCCCTCATGATCGAACCCACCGAGACCGAAAGCAAAGCCACCTTGGACTCCTTTGCCGAGGCCCTCTTCCGCATCACCGAGGAATCGCCCGACCTGCTCCACGACGCGCCGCACACCGTACCCATCAGCCGCCCCGACGAAGTCCAGGCAGCCCGCAGGCCGGTCCTCTCCTGGAAACCCTAGAGCGCATTCGGCGTAATCGTGGCGTGTATTTCGCTTTCGGAACCGTAGAAATACGCCGTCGCGAACGCTACAGTTAAGTTCGACACGCACTAGAAGTGGTTTCGAATGACAGCGTTGCCAGCAGTGGACAAACGCCGTAAGACAGAGTGTGGATTCATATAATGGGTTATGGGAAGGAGGATTTTTCCATGACCCGACAACGAAGCGAACTTACCGATGCACAATGGGCCAAGATTGCCCCATTGATTCCCGAACCTAAACCGAACCCCAACGGCGGACCTTGGCCGATTGCCAATCGCCCGTGCTTTGAAGGCATCCTCTGGGTGCTGCGAAGTGGGGCGCGATGGAAGGACCTGCCGAAACGGAGATTTCCATCGGCCAGTACGTGTTGGCGACGGCTACGGGATTGGGAAAGAACGGGCATCTGGCTGAAAGTATGGCGGACCTTTCTCGCCGAGTTGGACGAGCAAGGCCGCTTGAAGTGGGAGGAGACTTTTGCAGACGGCACGTTTTCCCCGGCAAAAAAGGGGGCGCGTGCGTCGGCAAGACCAAACGTGGAAAGGGTACGAAGCTTATGGTGGTGGCAGACGGCGAGGGTGTTCCTCTGGGAGTGTACCTTGCCTCGGCCACACCAAATGAAGTCACGCTCATTGAAACCACGCTTGAACAAGTGGCCGTCCCGCGGAAAGGGCGAGGCCGCCCACGCAAGAATCCCCCACGGCTGATTTACGACAAGGCCGCTGATTCCGATCCTTTGCGGGACCGATTGGCGAAACGAGGAATCGACCTGATTTGCCCGCATCGGGCAAATCGCAAGAAACCAAAACGACAGGATGGACGGAAGCTGCGACGCTACAAACGCCGCTGGAAAATCGAACGCTCGATCGCCTGGATCGGCGATTTCCGGCGATTGGTCGTGCGTTACGAGCGGCAGATTACGATGTTTTACGCTTTCGTCCATGTCGCCTGCCTGTTGATAGCACTCAGACAGTTGTGAAACCACTTCTAGTAATCGGGCGTGCGCTCCCACTGAGGCTTTGCCATGATCGACTGTCGGCTACTGATCGATCCACCCGCCCCCGGCGATTGGAATATGGCCGTCGACGAAATGCTCCTGGAGTGGGCCGCCTCCAACAATCGATCCTGTTGGCGCTTCTATCAATGGTCCGAGCCCACCTTGTCGCTGGGCTACTTCCAAACCTACGAAGACCGACAGTCGCACGTCGCCAGCCGCCAGTGCCCCGTCGTTCGCCGCGCCAGCGGAGGCGGAGCTATCCTGCACGATGCCGAAGTGACCTACAGCATCGTTGTTCCCGCCAGCGCACGCCTCGCGCGAAACCGTCGATCGCTCTACGACGCAGTCCACAACTCCCTCATCGAAGTGCTCAAACAACTCGGAGTTCAGGCGACGCTCTGCGAAGGCTGCTCCGGCTCGCCGTGCGAAGCCAAGTCCTTCCTTTGTTTTCTCCGCCGCAGCCCGGGCGACGTGTTGGTCGAACAAACAAAAATCGCCGGCAGCGCTCAGCGACGCAATCAAGGCGCCGTTCTGCAGCACGGCAGTGTGCTGCTGCGACGTTCCACGGCTGCCCCCGAACTAGATGGGCTCGATCGCTTTTTGTCAGGTGGTCTGGATGCCCACCGTTTGATCCAACTTTGGTTACCCAGCCTCGCCAACCACCTGCAATTAAACTGCTACCAACTGCCAGTTTCTCCTGACGAACGCCACTGCGCAGAAACGCTGGTCGCAGCCAAGTATGGTGCCGATAACTGGACACGGAAGCGCGGTCGTAGCAAATCGAACTGAATTGCTTTGACTCGGCAAAGTGTTCCTGTTACCATGGTGAGGGACAACAGGGTGACACTCTGTGTTACTGAGTCCAGATCATTGAGAATACTACGTTGGCGGGGTTGAAAACGGGGCTAGCCACGCCAACTCTCAGAGGGAGTTGGCGCCTGCGGGTTTCTTGGTATCTTGTGTGGAGCCAGGGCTAGAAGGGCATCGCGCGCACAGGGGGGGACAGCGTCAATCCTGCGCCGCGCGGTTTTGGGAACTGGGAGGACACAGAGGTCGGCCTTTTTTGCACATCGCTTTCTGCTGGCCGTCACAGAGGCATTTCTTACGGTCTCTTTTTTGGCTAGTTTCTTCGTCTCCTCTGTGGAGTGGTAGAAGGCGATGGAAGTCAGACTTCTCGTGGCCAATGGCAAGAAAGCGGGCCAGGTCGTCCCCGTTTCCGGGGCGAAGTACTTTATAGGTCGGGCGGAGGACTGCCACCTGCGCCCGCGAAGCGATACCGTCAGCCGCCATCACTGCGTCTTGCTCATCGAAAATGGGTTGGTGTTGGTGCGCGACCTCGGTAGCAAGAACGGAACGTTTCTCAACGATCAGCGAGTGCGCCCCGAATCCGAAGCGAAAAACGGGGATCGGCTGCGCATTGGTCAGTTGGAATTCGAAGTGCAGATGGTCACCGCAATCGGTGGCAAGAAAAAGCCTGCCGTCCAAAGCGTGCAGGAAGCTGCTCTCCGGACAGCCACTGCCACTGGGCCGATTGGCGAGGAGGATGTCAATCTCGACGATTGGCTCTCCGAAACCGAGAGTGGGCCCGTCGCTGAAACCGCCACCATCGAGAATACGTGGTCCGACGGAGACCCGCTCGAGGAAGAAACGTCCGAAACCGACGAACCTGAGAAGCTCTCGGAAACCACCATCGAAAGTCACCCGCCCCACGAAGACAAGAAAGGCACCCCGGCTCCGAAGAAGATTGGGGCCGCGTCGACCCGCGATGCCGCGGGCGAAGCCCTTAAACAGTTCCTCCGAGGGAGGTAGTTGGCCGCCAAATATCCCACCCCTCTGCAACCGGCCGACCGGGGCTGCGTTGCATTGTCACGCCCTCCTATCACTCCAGCGATCCGGAACGACAGAGATATCTCGTGAGAGCTAGCCAGCCGAAGCCCGCTTCCGCCGCCCTGCTGGGTGTCGCATTCGACAACCAAGATGGTCAAACCCGTCTGACCCGTGGCGACAACTTCGTCCTCGTCGGCGGAAGTCACGAAACCCACGCCGTCATGCAGGAAACGGCCATCAAAATCAACGAACATTTGGATCGCCGCGGAAAACGCCTCGAAGACGTCTCCACCGGCGAACTCCGCGACATTTGCCATAACGTCTTAGGGTCACTCGACCACGACAAGTCGTAGCCGGCCCCACGGCCGGCGCGGGCGCTTGCTAGAGCGCAGTCGACGTAACTGTATCGTATATTTCGCTTTCGGAACCGTGGAAACACGCTGCCGCGAACGCTACAGTTGAGTGCGACACGCACTAGCCCGACTGAGGGAGGTCGTCGCCCATCACCCGCCAGCTTGGTGCGTGATGGGCGACTTGCTTGCGCAGACCCCTCCCGTCAGCATTCTCCCCAACGATCCCTACAGCCGGACCCGTCCACAGGCTCGGAACGACGGTAAAGCTTCAAAAATCCGCCAATTTTGTCGCAATCGTGTATTTTTCCTAGGCGGTCAACTTTGCCCGCCCCGCCATCCGATCCTCCAGGCATCGACGTTCCGTCTACTTCACGTTTCGATGGTGGTCCTTCAGAGAGAAGGGTGGGTCCGTGGCCAAAACCAAACAGTCAGCGTCCTCCAAGAAACCAGCTCGCGCCTCAAAGAAGGTCGCATCCAGCCGCACCCGGACATCGAAGTCCACCCCGGCCAAGAAGTCCGCCGACGAAGCCGACGTCGCCGTCGATCGCCGGGCGAGCCGCGAACGCCGCAAGGGCACTGACCGTCGCCAGCGCGATGTGACGGTTGCCGTCGAACGCCGCAAGCTCGAACGCCGCGTCAAGGTCAATCGTCGCCGGCAAATCGATCCGACTACCTGTGAGCGCGACTACACGACCGACGAAATCGAGTTCATGAACGCCCTGGACGACTACAAACGAACCAGCGGTCGCATGTTTCCCACCTGCAGTGAGATCCTCGAGGTCCTTAAACGGCTCGGCTACCAGCGGATGCCCGTTTCCCCAGAGCCCCAGGAAGAGCCCGAGTTCTCCGTGCCGATCCACGACGGCACGGTGGTCGGCGACCTTACCGCGCTCGAATCTGGCCAGTTCGCCCTCTGAACGACTCGATCCGGTTTCTTCCCACGGGCCCTCCGTTCCCTCTGAAGGGGAGGGCCGAATCGGCCTTGCACGTCGCCGCGCGCTGAGGTATCCTCCGCCCGTTTTCCACGGCCCGCGGCTCGTTGCGCAGCCGCGCCGTCCGTCTTCTCGCTCCCATCGTGAGATGCAATCGACGTGGCTCGCCCGACAGCCGCTTACCGACCGCCTGCGACGAGTCTGGCCGGCATCCCTGCCGTGCTCTTGCTCGGATGCGCCCTGGCGTTGCTCGCCGGGTGTGGCGGCTTTGCCTCTAGCGGCCTGAACGCCCAAGGCGTTCGCATGTTCAGCCAGAATCGCTATCAGGAGGCGATTCACAATTTCCAGCAGGCCATCGAGAACGATCCCAACAGTCCCGACGGCTACTACAACCTTGCTGCCGCCTACCATCGCTTGGGTACGGTCAATCGAAGCCAGGCCGACCTGAATCGAGCGGAACAGTACTACCACCTCTGCCTCGATCGCGATCCGAACCACCGCGAGTGCTATCGCGGCTTGGCTGTCCTCCTCGTCCAAGAGGATCACAGCGAAGAAGCGTTTCGGCTTCTCAAAGGGTGGGGATCCCAATCACCCGCTCGGCCCGAACCCAAGATCGAACTGGCCCGGCTGCAGGAAGAGTTTGGCGACCGACACGCCGCCGAGCAGTGTCTCGTCGATGCCCTTGCCGTCGATGCCAAGAACCCTCAGGCCTTGGCCGCGCTGGGCCGGCTGCGAGAACAAAACGGCGACTCCCAGCAGGCCTTGCTCGCCTACCAGCGTTCTCTCACCTACGACCGCTTCCAGTCCGAGGTGGCCGCGCGCTTAGCAGCCTTGCAGACAGCGGTCGGCTCGACTCCAACCACAGCGCCTCCGCACGTCGAGCTTCCGCCGACCGTAGCAACCGGCGCTTCACCCGCCACGGTCCCGCCGCCAACGCTCCGCTAGCCGGCCGATTCCACCGCTTATTGACCGTCGCACAAGCAGTGACACCAGCGCGACCAACGAGAGTTCGGTATTCGCAGTGTCTTCGTGAGCCCACCAGCCCACTGCCTCTGCGACCCTCAATAAGTGTCACCGTTGCTTGCCTCAACAGCGTAGGTCGACACGGCCGCACCAATCGGCGGCACCCGACGGACAAGGTGTGCCAGCCACTTCCTCTTCCAGCCCCGCACAAACCCTCCTCTTGCCCGGCATTTCCCGTCGGCATTCTTCCCCGCTGGCCCATCGTCAAACACGCTCCGCGCGGGTAAAATGCCCGTCTCTCCGCTCGCCAAACAGGAACAAACGAGCGAACCTGGGCGAGCGGGGCGGTGTCTCTGCCTCCGAGGAACGTTTCTGAATGCCCAAGCGACGCTTGATGACTCCTGGCCCAACGCAGGTCCCCCAAGAGGCCCTGCTCGCACTCGGCCGACAGATCATTCACCACCGCACCGCCGAGTTCCGCGCCATCCTGGCCGAAGTGCTCCAAGGGCTGCAGTACGTCTTCCATACTTCCAACGATGTCCTCCTCCTGGCCAGCTCCGGAACCGGTGCCATGGAGGCCGCCGTCGTCAACGTCGTTCCAGCAGGCCACAAAGCCCTCGTCCTCGAGTCAGGCAAGTTCTCCGAGCGCTGGCGAAAACTCTGCGAGGCCTTCGGCATCCAGGTCGTTTCGCTCGAAGTCCCCTGGGGAAAGCCGTTTCAGGCGGCCGACGTTGCCCGCCTCCTCCAACAACACCCCGACGTCGTTGCCGTCTACGCCACGCTCTCCGAAACCAGCACCGGCGTAGGCCACGACATCGAGGCCATCGGCCGTGCCGTCAAATCTCACGGATCGCTCCTGGTCGTCGATGGCATCAGCAGCGTTGGCGCCATGCAGTGTCGTACCGATGCCTGGGGCATCGACGTGCTCGTCGTTGGCGGACAGAAGGCCCTGATGGTTCCCCCAGGGCTCTCGTGCGTAGCCGTCAGCCCAGCCGCCTGGAAACAAATTGAGTCGTTCAAGCGCCCGGCGTTCTATTTCGACCTTCTTGCCTATCGCCGCGTGCTGTCGACGCCCGATACACCCTTCACACCGCCGATCCCCTTGGTCCTCGCGTTGGCCGAGAACCTGCGTTTGCTCCGCGCCGAAGGAATCGAACACGTCTGGACCCGAATCCGAACGCTCGCCGAGGCCACGCAGGCAGGCGTGACCGCGATCGGGTTGAAGCTCGTTGCCGACCGTCCCGCCGACAGCCTCACGGCCGTCTATTTCCCCGAAGGGATCGACGGCAAGCAACTGCTCCAACGTATCGAGGCCCGTTTCGGCGTCAAGCTGGCCGGCGGACAGGGCCCCCTCAAAGACAAGATTTTTCGCATCGCCCATCTCGGCATCCTCGACGAACTGGATATCCTCGGCAGCCTGGCCGCGCTGGAACTCGTACTCGTCGAGATGGGGCACCCTGTCCAGTTAGGCGCCGCCGTAGCGGCCGCCAGCCGCGTGTTCGCCGGCGGCCTCGGCCCCATTCCCACACCCGAATCGAGTAACTGACTCTGTTAATAGAAGGATCGTGAACCCATGCCACGAATCATCGTTCTCGACACGCTTTCCGAAGATGGACTGGCCCTGCTCGAATCCGCCGGCGACATCGAATACGAGGTCCGCACCGGCCTGAAAGGCGACGACCTGCGCCAGGCACTCACCGAGTTCGACGGCGCAATCTGTCGCAGCGGCGTCAAGATCACCGCCGAGGCTCTGCAAGGCAACAAACGCCTGAAGGCCATTGCCCGTGCCGGTGTGGGAACCGACAACATCGATTCCGAGGCCGCAACCCGTCACGGCATCGTCGTCATGAACACCCCCGGTGGCAACACGATCTCCACCGCCGAGCAAGCGATCGCCCTCATGATGGCCATGTCCCGAAACATCGCTCCCGCCTACCAGAGCCTCATCGAGGGACGTTGGGATCGAAAGAGCTACATGGGAACACAACTGGCCGGAAAGACATTGGGAATCGTCGGCCTCGGCCGCATCGGGCAGGCGGTCGCCACCCGTGCCATGGCGCTCGAAATGAAGGTCCTCGGCTACGATCCGTTCCTTTCGGCACAGCGGGCGAAGGAGCTGGGTATCAAGACCGTCGCCTCGCCCAAGGAAATGCTCCCCGACGTCGACTACCTGACCGTCCACACCCCGCTTACCGACGCCACGCGAAACCTCATCGGCGCCGAAGAAATTGCCATGATGAAGAAAGGCGCCCGGCTCATCAACTGCGCCCGCGGCGGAATCTACAACGAAGCCGCCCTCGCCGAAGGCCTCAAGAGTGGCCAGCTCGCCGGCGTCGCGCTCGACGTCTACGAAAAAGAGCCGTGCACCGACAGCCCGCTGTTCGGCATGCCCGGCGTCGTCTGCACACCGCACCTCGGGGCCAGCACCGAAGAGGCTCAGACCAACGTCGCCGTCGAAGCCGCCGAGCTCATGATCGACTTCTTCACGACTGGTGCCATCCGCCAATCGGTCAACTTTTCGCCGCTCGACCCGAAGACGCTCGAAACGCTCCGCGGCCATCTCGACGTCGCCTACCGGCTGGGCCTGCTCTTGGCGCAGGTCACCCATTGTCCGCCCGTCTCCTGCAAGGTCCGCTACAAGGGTGAAGTAGCCCGCAAAGACACCCGGCTCCTCTCGGCCGCCTTCGCAGCCGGTCTCCTCGAGCACGCCCTCGAAACCGAGGTCAACATCATCAATGCCGAGGTCCTCCTCCGCGAACGCGGAATCGAACTCGTCGAAGAACGCAACACCGAGATCGGCGACTTCAGTTCGCTCATCACCGCCGAGGTCGTCAGCGAGGGACGGACCGCCGTGGCCGCTGGCACGCTCTTCGGCAACAACATGCCACGGCTCGTCCAGAAGAGCGATTTCCGCCTGGAAAGCTACCTCGACGGCGTACTGCTCATCTTCGAGCACCGCGACGTCCCCGGCGTCATCGGCCGCGTCGGCAACGTCTTTGGCAAACACCGCATCAACATCGCTCAAATGAGTGTCGGCCGTAACAGCGATCAACCGGGTGGCTCGGCAGTGGGGATCCTCTGCCTCGATAACCAACCGCCCGCCGAAGCCCTGGCCGAAGTGCTCAGCCTCGAATCGGTGACCCGCGCATGGGTTGTCAAGCTGCCGCCGGCCGGCCAATTACCCACTTGGATGGGGCATTAGAACGTATGCGGACCGCACTTGAGCCGTCCCGCCACCCCGATTAGGATAGACCCGTTCCGACACGATTACGGGCCTACGGTCGGTCCGTCGACCGGGACGGCCCATTTCATCGATTGCGCATACTCCCGCTCATGCACTTTCTCCTCGTCATGGCGGTCCTGGCGGCCTTGGTCGTCGCCGATAACTGTCCGTCCGAACCCGTGTCGGGCGTTGCATATCGGGTAGCCGCTGCCGTGCTCGGAATGGTGCTGGTCGCGCTCTTCGCCGGGGCCGCCTCCACCGCCATGGCCCGTTGCCTCCGCCGTGGGCATCTCGATCGCGAGCAGATCGCCAAACGGTTCTGCCGAATCCGCCGCACGCACGTCGCCCTGTGGCTCGTCATGGCCGGCGCCATCCTCTACGGCCTCGATTGGGCGCAGATGGTGCGGTTCAACTGGCACCTCGACCACATCGTCTTGCTCGACGATTTGCTCGTCCTCACACCCGTCATCTTGCCGTTGGTCCTCTCTTGGGGAGCGTTCTACGAGGTCGAACGCGCCCTCCAGTTGACAGCCTCCGCTGGAACCGTCCAACGACCCACGACCCGCCTCCAGTACCTCCTCCTCCATCTTCGCCATTACCTGGGCGTTCTCCTCGTGCCCGTGCTCGGATTGCTCACCGTGCAGGATATCGCCCAGTGGATCATGCCGGGCGTCCTGCGCGGACCGTATGCTGCGGTCGTCTACGCGCCCCCGCTCGCACTCATGGTGGCCATGTTTCCCACTATGCTTCGCCGCACTTGGATCACCTCGCCTCTGGCCGCAGGCCCTCTCCGCCAAAGGCTCGAAGCCGCCGCGCGGCGATGGGGCTTCCGCGCCCGCGAAATCCTCGTCTGGCACACCGACGACATGGTCGTCAACGCCGCCGTCGCCGGCTTCCTCCCCCGCCTCCGTTACGTATTCCTCACCGATGCCCTGCTAACCCGCCTCTCCCCGGAAGAGATCGAAGCCGTCTTCGGACACGAGGTCGGCCATATCCACCACCGCCACCTCCTGTTCCGCGTCATGGCCATGCTCGCTCCGGTCGGCCTCTGGCTCCTGCTCCAGTCGTTCTGGCCCGATGTCGCCCAGCGGGTCGAGGAAACACTCCTCTACGGCGGATTCGGCTTTCAAGCCCCCGTCGGACTCATGGCCTTGTGCGGCCTGGGCCTGTACGTCCTTGTCGTCTTCGGCGCCTACTCGAGAATTCTCGAGGCTCAAGCCGATCTGTTCGGCTATCGTGTCATCGACTCCGCCATGCCTGCCGAGTCGGCAGAGACCTTCGTCGCCGCCCTGGAGAAATTGGCTTCCGCCAACGGCATCAACCGCGCCACCACCAGTTGGCAGCATGCCAGCGTCGCACAACGGGTCAACCTCGTGCGCCGCGCCGCCGCCGATCCTCGCTACGAACGGCGTTTCCATCGTCGGGTCCGCCTGCTCAACTGGGCTGTTCTCGCCGTGGTCGTAGGCCCGGTCCTCTGCTATCTCCTGCTCGGCTGAGCCGATCGCCCCTCCGGATCGCATCCAGCGTAGGTGCAGTGTGTGTTTCGCTTTCAGACCCACTGAAACGCGCTGCCGCGAACGCGACAGTTGAGTGCGACTCGCACTAATCGTCAGGACCCGCAAACTCCGGCCGGGTTTCTCAGATTTCGTATTCATCCCATGATTTGGGATGTATCTTCCCCCGGCCGGCGGTCGATGGGCCGTATGAAGGCACTCCTATTAGTGCCGGCGCAGCCAGTGATCGCGATTCATTCCGGTAGCCGCTCGACGCGCATTGGCAGTGCAGGCCTCAGTAATACCCTCCCCAGCGGTGCCCCCTGCCACGACAAGTCGATTCGCGCCCCCCCAACGAATCTTAGGGAACGACTCCATGAACCATCTCGATCGCCCTCTGGATGACAAGGTGCACGGAGCACTCACACGCAACCCTTATCTCTCCGGTCGCTCGCTCCGTTTTGAAACCGAGTCCGGACGGGTCACTCTAAGAGGGGTGGTTCGCTCGTTCTTTCAGAAGCAGATGGCCCAAGAGGCCCTCCGCAACGTCGAAGGAATCGACGAAATCCAGAACGAACTCGAGGTCGCGGCCGGTTGAGCCCTGCTCACCAATGCGTGTAGGGTACCCGGTTGAGCCCTGCTCACCGAGGCTTGCAGGGCAATTGCCCCATCACCGCTTCTTCGAGATTGTCGTACATGGGCAACTGGTTGTTCAGCCCATGGATGCGCACCACGGCCTGACCTTGCGGCGACAACCCGGTCAGACGCATCATGCCGTCATGTTCCCGGATTCGGCGATATAGCCGCACTAGTTGCGCCAGCATTTGACGTTCGAGGCACTTCACCTCGCTCAAGTCGAGCACGAGCCGCAACACCAGATGCCGCTCCATCAACGTCCAGAGGAGATCGGCCAACGGCTCGACGTCCTCCATCTCTGGTGCCGGCCCACCGAGCCTGACTAACAAGCAGCCCGGCCCTTGATCGACTTCCATTTCCCACCCGGTGGCGAGCGCCGGCATTCCTCGTGTCCTCCCCAATTTGCTGCAGCGAACGCTGCGTTCAGACGAGCAAAATCAGCGCCACCATCATACCTGACATATACCGATCCGCAATCCCCTGATCGGATGAGAACACTGGTGGATGCTAGCACGCATTCGGCGCAACTGGGGCATGTATTTCACTTTTGAAACCACAGAACCACGCCGCCGCGAACGCCGCAGTCAACTGCGACTCGCGCTAATCGAACAGCAATCCCGGCGGCCGGTCCGTCGCCGACTCGCCCGGCGAGAACCCCAAGTGTTCCAGCCCTTTGGCCGTCAGCTTCCGTCCGCGTGGCGTGCGAACGACCATCTCCGCGCGCAGAAGAAACGGCTCGACCTCGTCTTCCAGCGTGTCTGTCGCCACGTTCATCGTGTGCGCCACGGCCTCCACGCCCACCGGTCCGCCGCCAAACACGCGTGCAATCGTCGTCAGATACTTGCGGTCCTGCGGATCCAATCCGATCGCATCGACGCCCAACATGTCCAGCGCGTCCCGCGCGACCGACACGTCGATCTTGCCGTCCGCCTTGCTGATCGCATAGTCCCGAACCCACCGAAGCCGATTGTTGGCCAACCGCGGGGTTCCCCGGCTCCGCACCGCAATCTCCCCCGCCGCATCCGCCGTAATCGGCACCTGCAGCTTCACCGCATTGCGCTGCACGATCTCCGACAGCTCCTCCAGCGTGTAGAAATCCAGATGCTGCTGCATCTGGAAACGGTCGCGCAGCGGCGCCGAGAGCAGCCCCGTCCGCGTCGTCGCTCCGATCAACGTGAACGGCTTCAGCGACATGTTGATCGTCCGCGCATTGACTCCCTCGCCCAGCGTCAGATCGATCCGAAAATCTTCCATCGCCGGATAGAGAAACTCCTCGACCGACTTCTGCATCCGGTGGATTTCGTCGATGAACAGAATCGATCGATGCGCCGCGTTCGTCAGGTACGGAATCAGGTCCTTCGGCGCCTTCAGTGTCGCGCCGCTGCCGATCTGAAAGCTCACCCCCAAGTCCCGCGGAATGCACGTGGCGAACGTCGTCTTGCCCAGACCCGGCGGGCCGTCAAACAGAATGTGCCCCAGCGGCTCCCCCCGCTTCACCGCCGACGTAATCGCAATCTGCAGCCGCTCATACACCTCCCGCTGACCCACCATGTCGCGCATGTGCTGCGGACGCAGGTCGCGGTCCTCGTCGGGCGTCTCCTTCGGCGGCTGCAAAATCGGTTCCCGGCTCATCAATCCCCACCGTACGCAAGACTACTGAGGCCCGCATTGCCGATGCGCGTCCAACGGCAACCGGGGCCCCGCATTCCAGCCCTTTTGGCCGGTATGCGGGATGAATCGCGATTATTGGCTGCGTCGGCATCAAGAAACGGCTGTCAACTATCGCCGTAAGTATATCAGACTCGGGCACTCCCCCTGAAGGCCTCAATGGGTGGGGGCCGCCCGTCGACCAAACCCGCGATGCTGGCACATGACTCCTCGGCGTGGCCTGCGATAGCGATCGCCCCAGCACGCCGCTGCATACCAGCAGTCCCAGCACCGCCGCGACCAGCAGAATCACCACGGCCATCGACACCTTCGCCCACGAGGTGGGTGCCGTCCCCGTTGCCCGGCCGCTCTGACCGTTGATCAGAAACCGGTGAACCTGGTCGCCGTATCGATACGCCATGATCCACACCGGCAACAGAACCGGTTCGCTCTCGAGCGACTCCACCCGCACGTTCACATGCACGTTTCTCGACTGGCCCGGCACACACTCCGCCGCCACCGCGGCCGATTCCGATCCATCGAGGCCCTGGTGCGCCAGGGGACGCGCGTACTTCCGCGGCACGGCAAACTCCTCGACCGTTACGTTCTCCAAATCGATCTCTTCCGGCCCAACGCCCGCGCTGATCTCGAACGGGCAGATTGCCGCCGTCTCGCCCGCCGTTAGCGCCCCGCTCGCCCCCACCAGAAGCCCCAAGTAATGCCCCTGCCGTTCCCCTGCCAAGGGATACCAGTCGGCCCGTGCGCCGGCCGGCGTCTGGCTCGTGTCGGCCGTCCAGTAGGTCCACGTATGCGCGTGAAAGACCCAGTAGGGCACGTACACCGGCACCATCGTCACGATACTCGCCCGCTGCGCCAGGTCGCCCGGCCGCCAGAACCCCCGGCCCAGCCACCCGTGCATGACGGCCAACGCCTTCTCCCGTTCCAACTGAAAAGGAATCACGCAGCTCGGGGCCAGTGTCTTGGCGTCGGGCTTGGCCACCATGTCCACCGACCCGCAGAACGGGCACCGCAACGCCGCCGCGCTCGCGTCGTAACTCATCGACGCCCCGCAGCCCGAGCACGTGAAGTTCGTCCTCGCCAGCCGCCCGACTGTTGCCGCCGGCCGCGACTCCCGTTCACCCGCCGGCGCCTCCGTCCCGCAATTCGCGCAGAACAGGTCTTCCTCATCCAGCAGACTCTCACAAACCTCACACCGGCGCACCAAGTCACCCATCACCAACCCACTCCCCCGTAGGTTATGCTTCAGCCACCCCTTTCAACATGGTGTCGTCTTTCCCGAGGAATTCGCAGCTAGCATCGGCCAGAGGAAACAGCCATCGACAATATCGAATTTCGTTTCTCCCGGTGATTTGCCAGCTAGCGTTGCTTTCATGTTGAAAGGGGTGGTTATGCTTCAGCATAACAAACCCGCCACCAACCCTGCTCTCCGTCGCCCCCTCCCGCTTTCCGCTCTCCACTCTCCGCTTTCTCTCCTCACCATCTTCCCGCCAACACCAGAAACACCACCACCGCCAACACCACCGCCAAGCCCACCACAATCCCGACCTTCCAGCCCGAAATCGGCTTGTCTCCGGCCACCTTGCCCGTCTGCCCGTTCACCAGGAATCGATACAGCTTGTCGCGGTAACGGTAGCTCAGCAGATACACGGGCAACAGAATCAGGTCCGAATTCACCTGGCTGAATTCGGTTTCCACTTCCAGACCGCTGTGCGTATCGCCCGGCAAGAAGGCCGCTACGGCCCGCTGCTCCCGCGCGAAGAATTCCTGCTGGCAAAGCGCCAGCGCGTCCGACCGCCCCACCGAGTACTCCTCACAGAGCCACCCGGCCAAGAACCGCGGCTCATATCGCTTCAACGCCGCCAGATGAAAAGGCTTGATCCGTTCGGCGTCGCTCTGATGCAAACCGCGACTACCCGACACCAGGAATCCACTGTAGTAGCGGTGGTGCCGGCCGCTCAACGGCCACCATTCCGTCTCCTGCACCTGCCGCGTTCGCGTTTCCGTCTTGCCGTTGCGATGGACCGTGTACGTTTCCGTCCGATACCAATGTTCGCCGATCGACGCCGCCCACCGGCTTTCCGCCAATAGCGAGAACGACCAGAACGGCAAGTATACTCCGCGCATCTTCTCGGCAACCCTCGCGCGCCGCAAGTCGCCCGGACGAAACCAACTGTTGTTGGCCAGCCAGCGGTTGAACTTCTCTCGGGCTTGGTCGACGGTTACCGCAAAGCCGATCACAAATTCCGGCGGTTGCCGCCCGGACTGCTCCGGCGCAAACTCCACCACGTACGTCGAATCGCAAAACGGGCAAACATAGCTCCGCTGATCGGGATCCACCGCCACCTGCGCGCCGCAATTCTCGCAGCGAAAATACTTCGGTGGCTCGCCCGCTCCCGCCGCCGGCGCCTCACTCGCCTGCGCCGTCCCGCAACCCTGGCAGAACCGGTCCAACGACTCCACCGGCGCCCCGCACTGCGAACAGGTTCGTGTGTTCAGAACAGGCGAGTCATCCTCGATGGTCGGCTGAACCTCGGTCGGCTGCGTCATTCTCTCAGGCTGGGCTCCGCTTGCGCTACTTGCTGTACTGATAGATCGCCTGCAACAAACTCTGAACGTCCGCGTACTTCTTCTTGGCCTCCAACGCCGCGTCCAGCAGCCGCCGAGCATCGCTCTCCGAGTGCCCCAAGCCGCGCAAAACCGAGTAAGCCTCGGAAACCACGTCCGGCTGCACCTCCGCCTGGCGTCCCTCCTCCCGAATGACCATCAAGGCGAACTTCGGCACCTTCCGCCGCAGCTTCGCCACGATCCGCTCGGCCGTGGCGGGCCCCACCCCCGGCAGACTGGCCAAGAACTTCGCATCTTGTTCTTCGATCGCCGTCGCCACTTCTTTGACCGGGCGGACCATGGCTCGCAGCGCTTTTTTCACCCCCACCCCGTCCACCGAGCAGAATAGCTCGAAGAACTCGCGCTCCGCCTCGCTCAAAAACCCGATCAACCGCGGCGTCATCCGTCCCTGCATCGGGTTGCCTTCCAAGTACTGGATCGTGTGCAGGCTGATCTGCTGGTTCATCTCCTGCTGAAGTTGCCGCCGGGTAAACTCCGGAATCAGCACCTCGTACTCAAACGCGTCGATCCGCAACGTCAACACGTCATCCGACAGACTCACCAACTGACCCGTGATCTTCGTAATCAACAGTGCACCCCATCAAACAAAGCCCAACAAACAAACCCCACGCACGTCCCACGTAGGTTATGCTTCAGCCACCCCTTTCAACATGGTGTCGTTTTTCCCGAGGAATTCGCAGCTAGCATCGGCCAGAGGAAACAGCCATCGACAATATCGAATTTCGTTTCTCCCGGTGATTTGCCAGCTAGCGTTGCTTTCATGTTGAAAGGGGTGGTTATGCTTCAGCATAACAAACCCACCCCCAACCCCGCTTTCCGCTTTCCACCTTCCGCTTTCCATTTCCCCTTCCCCCTCACCCATCCCAAGCACAACCCTCGATCCTACCCACGCCCCTTCGTCGGCCGATCCTTGAGATAATAATGGCACAATGCGATCGCCAGCGCATCGGCCACGTCAGGCGGTTCCGGAATCGTCGCTAATCCCAGTTCCCGCATAATAGCCTGCTGCATCTGGCCCTTCGAGGCCCGCCCCGAGCCGGTCAGGATCCGCTTGACCTGCGTGGCCGGATAGTGCACCACCGGTATCCCCGCCTGCGCGCCCGCCAAACAAATCACGCCCCGCGCGTGACCCATCAGAATGGCCGTCCGCGGACGCTTGTAGTGCGAGTAGAGCTGCTCCAAGGCCAGCACCGACGGCTGCAGCGACTCGATCACGTCGCGCACGCCGTCGTGGATCTCGCCCAGCCGCCGTGTCAGCGAGCCGCGATCGTGCCCACGCACCACCCCCGCCTCGCACAGCTTCAGCCGCCCGTCCGCAACGTCCAGCACCCCGTAGCCGGTGATGTTCAGTCCGGGATCAATGCCAAGAATGCGGTCGGCGATGGAGGACATGCCCAGATCCCCTGTGGAGGCTCACCCCACGCTCCACTCCGTACCGCCCGGCCGATCCTCCAGCGTCACGCCCATCTCCGCCAGCCTCTTGCGAATCTGGTCGGCCATGGCAAAATTCTTCGCCTTGCGGGCTTCCGCTCGCACCTCGATCAACAGCTCGATCAGCTTGCCGACCATCGCATCGCCGCCGGCTGCCTGCTCTTGCCGCGCACTCCGAAACAGCCCCAAGGTCAGCGACAGCTCGCGCAGCGTCGTCGCGCCCTGCCGCAGCACCGCCAGCTCGGCCGCTTCACGATTGTCTGGGTCTTCAAGCCCCTCTTCCTCCACAAACTTGTTCAGCCGCCGCATCAGCTCGAACAGTTCGGCGATCGCGCCCCCCGTGTTGAAGTCGTCGTCCATTGCGTCCAGAAAACGCTTCCGCCGATCGGCGATCTCCTGAAGCAGCGCGTTCCCGCCTGCCTCAAACGCGCCTTGGGCACGATGCGTCACTGCCGACAGCCCATAGAAATCCTCGCCCGTCACCCGCTGATAACGCTTGAAGAACCGATAAAACGCCTCCATTCCCGTCCCCACCTCGCGGATCCGCTCCTCACTGTAGTCGATCGGCCGTCGGTAATGCGTCGAAAGCAAGAAGAACCGAATGTCCTCCGGATGAAACTCCTTGAGCATCTCGCTGAACGCGCTGGCCCCCTTCGACTTGCTGATCTTGCCCGCCGACTGCGATTGCATGTCCCCTTCGGTGGCCCGCGTCTGCCGTCCGCCCACCTTCCCCACTTCGTCCGAAGCCTGCATCAGCCCGTTGTGCAGCCAGTATCGCGCCATCGGCTTGCCGAATCGTGACTCGCTCTGGGCGACCTCGTTCTCATGGTGCGGAAACACCAGGTCCAACCCGCCCCCATGAATGTCGAACGTCTCACCCAACAGCCGGCTGCTCATCACCGAGCACTCGATGTGCCACCCCGGCCGCCCCGGCCCCCAGGGGCTCTCCCACGACGGCTCGCCCGGCTTCGCGCTCTTCCAAAGGGCGAAATCCGCCGTCGAACGCTTGCGCTCCGCCGTCTCGCCTCCCTCGCCGATCATCGATTGCAGCGACCGATGGCTCAGCTTCCCATAGTCCGAGTCCTTGCCGACGTCGAAGTAAACATCGCCGTCCGACGCATACGCATAGCCCTTCTCAACCAGCGCCTTGGTGAATTCGATGATGTTATCGATGTGATCCGTCGCCTTGGGAAAGTGATTCACCGAATCGATTCCCATGGCTTCCAGGTTCTTCATGTAGTCGGCCGTCATCTCCGCCGCGATCTGCGGCATCGGCACACCCCGCCGATTCGACTCGGCGATCAGCTTGTCGTCCACGTCGGTGATGTTGATCACCAGCGTCACCTCGTAGCCGCTATAAGCCAAGTACCGCTTGATGGCGTCGAAGATCACCGGACCCACCATGTGCCCGATATGACTCGGCTTGTACACGGTCGGCCCGCACAGGTAGATGCCCACCTTCCCGGGGCGCACGGTCTCGAACGGTTCTTTCGACTTGCTGAGCGTGTTGTAAACTCGGATCATGGCGATTCTAAATGCTAGGGGTGCTGGGTGTGCCGCTGCCCGACCGATCACTTCGGCTGTCGCGGCACCAACAGGGCCACACACTGCGCCTCGACCGCCTCTTCGCGTCCCACCGGGCCCACGTGTTCGCCGGTCTTGGCTTTCACACCGATCTGCTCGGCTGCCACCTGAAGGATTTCCGCCATCCGCCGGCGCATCGACTCCTTGTACGGCGCCAACTTCGGACGCTGTGCGTGCACGATGCAATCCACGTTGGCGATCTGCCAACCCGCCTCCGCGACCGCCTCGACGGCCGCGCGAAGCATCTCGGCCGAGTCGCGTCCGCGGTTGGCCGGGTCACTGTCGGGAAACATCTCTCCGATGTCCCCCAACCCGGCCGCACCCAACAGCGCGTCGGTCACGGCGTGAAGCAACACGTCCGCGTCGCTATGCCCGACAAGCTCCCGATCATGGGGGATCTCAACGCCTCCCAGCCTGATCGACTTGCCAGGCCCCAGCGCGTGCGTGTCGTGTCCGATTCCAACGCGTGCGAGTGGCGTAACGGCAGTCTCCTCCGGCAAGCGCGCCGCAGCGCAACTTGTTTCGTGAAGCGGATTATAACGGTCAGCCCTTCCGCAGAAAAGCCGAAACGCCACCGCCCGCAAGCCCCGATGACCAAAACCAGCAGCCCAAACCGCCCGCAAACCACGTCCCGCAAATCCCGTCGACCCAACCGCCGGTCGCTTCCTCGCTCTTCCGCCACGCCTCACGCCCGGCCAACCACCCCGCGACCTCGCAGCCCTGCTCCTTTCCCCCTTTTGCGGCGGGACTTATAATCAGTAGATTATGGCCGTCATCGAGATCCAAGGACTGGCGAAGTCCTACCACGTCTACCAGAAGAATGAGGGGCTGCGGGCCTCGATCGGCGGGCTGTTCCGGCGGCGCTACCGCACCGTCGAAGCCGTCCGCGGGATCGACCTGACCGTCCAGCAGGGGCAGTTCGTCGCCTTTCTCGGCCCCAACGGCGCCGGAAAGACCACCACCCTCAAGCTCCTCTCTGGCGTCATCACACCCACTGCCGGCACCGCGCTCGTCCTCGGACACGTCCCCTGGAAACGCGAAAACGCCTACCGTCGCCGCTTCGCCCTCGTCATGGGCCAGAAGAATCAGCTCTGGTGGGATCTCCCCGCCGCCGAGTCCTTTCGCCTCCACCAGCACATCTACCGCATCGAACTGGCCGCCTTCCAGCACACCCTCGATGAGCTGACCGACCTCCTGGACGTCCGCCATCTTCTCTCCCAGCCTGTGCGCGAACTCTCCCTCGGCGAACGCATGAAGATGGAGCTGATCGCCGCGCTGCTCCACTGCCCCGACGTCCTGTTCCTCGACGAGCCGACGATCGGCCTCGATGTAATCGCCCAGTACAACATCCAGAGCTTCCTGCGCCACTACCAGGAACACCGCAAGATCACCATCCTTCTCACCAGTCACTACATGAAAGACGTGGCCGCGCTCTGCCGTCGTGTCGTCATCATTGCCTCGGGACGGATCGTCTACGACGGCTCCCTGAGCGGCATCATCGACCGCTACGGCGAAGTCAAGGTCGTCTCTCTCCAGTTCAGCGACGGCCACCTTCCCGCCGATCTGAACCGCTTCGGCGAGGTCATCTCCGCCGACGCGCCACGGGTCAAGCTCCGCGTCCAGCGCCGCCTCGTTTCCGAAGTCCTCGGTGCAATACTCGCCTCCCACGCCGTCGACGACATCAGCGTCGAAGATCCGCCGCTCGAAGAGATCGTCGCCGACATCTTCTCGCAAAACGACGAGCGCAACCTCCAGAAACTGGCCGATGTCCCAGAACTGCTGCAAGAGGAGTGAGCCGAGCCCATGCAAGCCCGCGCGGCCGGGTCGATTCACGACGAAATGGCCTCCGAGCTGTGAACGGTTGCTGATGAAGAACGATACAGTCCGAACACACGAGCATTGTCACATCAGGAGTCTGCCCATGCGGATTGTCCGAATCATTGTTGTGTTGTCGATGGTCGTCTGTTGGGCCGGCGCGGCGGAATCAGGTGGCACAAATCAAGATCGGAAGAAGCCCTGGAATGAGAACCAGGGCGAGCGCCTCTATAACGGCATCGTCTTGCCGGAAGTGTGGCCGCCGAACGATATCGATCCGCAAAACACCGCACCGATGCCAGTGCCCTATTTGGAGTCGCGCCCGCAAGTCGTGCCAATCGATGTCGGACGGCAACTCTTCGTCGACGACTTCTTGATCGAGACGACCGATCTCAAACGAGCGTACCATCGGCCGAAGAAGTTTGCCGGCAATCCAGTTCTGAAACCCGAGACCGAATTGGAGCAGGGGTATAGCAAGAACTGGGAGGCGATGGCCAAAGGCGGTCTGTGGTGGGATCCGGCGGAAAATGTCTTCAAAATGTGGTATGACGCCGGTTGGGTTAACACGATCTGCTATGCCACGAGCAACGACGGACTGACCTGGAATCGTCCTGCGCTGGATGTGAAACCCGGCACGAATCAAGCGCTGCCAGCGGATTTGCATCCCGACACGTGGTCGGTCGTATTGGACACCGAATCAAAGGACCCGCAACAGCGTTACAAGATGGCCATAAGGTTGCGAACATTGTATCCCCCCGGCCTTCAGAAAGGGGGGCTGAGTATGACTTCGCCTGACGGCATCCATTGGACCAACCGCACAACCATGGGTTTTGCGGGGGACTGCAGTACGATGTTCTACAATCCTTTCCGTAAGAAGTGGGTCTACAGTCTGCGGTCGCAATTTCGCGGCCGTTCGCGACACTACCTGGAGACCGCCGACTTTCTAGCCGGAGCGAAGTGGAAACCTTTCGATCTATCGGCACAAAAGAGGTGGATGCCTGGCGAACCCGTCGTGTGGGCCGCAGTCGACCGTGATGATCCGCAGGACCGTATGCTTCAGCTGACGCCGCAACTCTACAGCCTGAATGCCGTGGCTTACGAGAGTATTGTGCTCGGCGCCTTCGATATTTGGCGGGGTCCGGAAAACAATGTCTGCAACGCCATGGGACTGCCAAAGATCACGGAAGTGAATTTCGCGTATAGCCGCGATGGCTTTCACTGGTATCGCCCCGATCGGCGCGCCCACATTCCGGCAGAGCGTCACGATGTGTGGGATCGTGGCTATGTGCGCGCGCTGAGCAACCTCTGCTGCGTCCGAGGTGACACACTTTGGTTCTACTACTCGGCGTTTCAGGGCGATGCCGACAGGACATATCGGATACATTCAGAAAATGGGATGTACTGCCATGGGGCGACGGGTGTGGCCTTCTTGCGGCGCGACGGCTTCGCATCGATGGATGCTGGAGAGACCGCCGGGAAGCTCACCACGCGACCGATTCGTTTCACTGGCTCACATATGTTTGTGAATGTAGACGCTTCGCAAGGTGAACTTCGCGCCGAGATCCTCGATGTGGCCGGTCAGCCGATCGCCCCGTTCACGCTGGACCATTGTCGGTCCATCCACGCCAACAGCACGTTGCAGCAAGTCGGCTGGGCTGACGCGGAGGACCTAACGGCCTTGCATGGCAAGACGGTGCGATTCCGCTTTACCTTACAACAAGGTTCGCTGTACGCGTTTTGGGTCAGCCGCGACGCCTCGGGACGTAGTGACGGCTATGTGGCGGGCGGTGGCCCCGGCTTCACTGGCCCCACCGACACAGTGGGCCGCGCGGCGCTGGAGGCGGAAGCGGAAACCGGCGTCGGCGGAAACAGATAGAAGATGCACATCGCGTACGCAAACCAGTTTATGGAGCAAATGATGTGTCTCAGAACTGTGAACTCCGAAGTCCCTGAACTGCTGCAAGAGGAGTGAGCCGAGCCCATGCACGCCCGCGCCGCCACTTGGTGGACGATCCTCCGAATTAGCATCGAAGAGCGCCTCGTCTACCGCGGCGATTTCGCCCTCGGCACGCTCATGCGCTTTCTGCCGATGATTACCCAGATCTTCCTCTGGGGCGCCGTCTTCTCCGGTCTGGCCGCTGCCTCCAGCGGAACCCGCTCCATCGCCGGCTACAGCTACTACGATTTCATCGCCTACTACCTCCTCACGACGGTCAGCCGCGCTTTTTCCAGCATGCCCGGCCTCGCCTCGGGCATCGCCCGCGACATCCGCGAAGGAACCATCAAGAAATACCTTGTCCAGCCCATTGACATGTTGTCCTTCCTGCTCCTCTACCGGGTTGCGCACAAGCTAGTCTACTATCTCGTGGCCGCTGTGCCCTTCGCTCTCGTCTTCTTCCTCCTCCGCGGATTCTTTCCCGGATGGCCCGATGCCTGGACCTTCTGCGGCTTCCTCGTCTCCCTCGTCCTCGCCTTCCTCTTGGGCTTCTTCCTCGAAGCCACCATCGGAATGATTGGCTTCTGGTTCCTGGAAGTCAGCTCGCTGTTGTTCGTCTATATGTTGCTCAGTTTCTTCTTTTCCGGGCACATGTTTCCCATCGACATGCTCCCCGGCATCTGGGGCCAGCTCGTCAGACTGCTCCCCGTGCAGTACCTGGCCTACTTCCCCGCCGCCGTCTTCCTCGGCAAGATCACCGGGCCCGAGCTCGTTCACGGCCTGTGGATCGAGCTGGCCTGGGTAATCTTCTTCATGTTCGCCAGTCGATGGGTCCTTCAGCGTGGCGTTCGGCGCTACAGCGGGTTCGGAGGCTGATCCCATGCGCGACCATCATCCCTCCTACCTTCGCGTCTTCTTAACGTTCGCCCGCAACAGCCTCGTCCGCGACATGACCTTCCGAAGCAATTTCCTCATCGACACCGTCTCGTCCCTTTCCTGGGTCTTGATGAATCTGGGCTTCTACGTCCTCATCTTCGAGTACACGCCTATGCTCGGGGCGAACTCCGGCTGGGGCAAATACCAGTTCTTCCTCTTCCTCGCCACCGGCCTGATCATCAACAGCCTCGTCCACGCCTTCTTCATGACCAACGCCGACGAATTCGGAGAGTTGATCCGTACCGGACGCCTCGATTTCGCCCTGCTCAAACCCATCGATACCCAGTTCCTCGTCTCGTTCCAAAGGGTGGAGTGGTCCGCGCTCGGCAACGTCCTCTTTGGTCTTGCACTCATGGCGTATGCCTTGTGCCGCGTCAACTATATCCCCGGCCCACTTCAGTTCGTCCTCTACCCCATCTACGTCGCTTGCGGGGTGATTCTCCTGTACAGCCTAATGTTCGCCCTCGCGGCGACCAGCGTCTGGCTGGGCCGAAACCAGACGCTCTACGACTTCTGGTTCTACATCACCAATTTTTCCCGCTACCCGATGGAGATCTACCGCGGGCGTTTCGGCACCCCGCTGCGCCTGTTTTTCAGCTTCATTATCCCCGTACTTATTGTGGTCAACATCCCCGCACGCCTCCTCGTCCGACCGCTCGACCCGCGCAGTCTCCAGGACTGGCTCTTCCCCGCCTTCGCCATTTTGGCTACCGTGGCCAGCCTGGTCATCTCGCGATGGGTTTTCAACCGAGCTTTGTTAAGTTATCGTAGTGCCAGCAGTTGACGCCGGGCCAGCACCAGGGCAAACCGTTCCCGGCAGGATCAGAGAAGCTACCCGCGGACGGCGGCCGACGCTGACTCCCTGCCCGCTAGGGCCCACCCACCATGAATCTCGCCTTCAGTTCCAACGCCTACTTGCACCACTCCGTCGAGGAGGCCATCCGCCGGGTTGCTGCGGCCGGCTATCAGGGAATCGAACTCCTCGCCGACGTGCCCCACGCCTGGCCCGTCAATCTCCTGCAAGAACGCAAACAGTCCATCCTCAACTGCCTCGAACAGAACGGCCTCAGAATCTCAAACGTCAACGGCTTCATGATGAACGCCGTCGCCGATCTCCGTCAGCCCTATTGGCATCCCTCCTGGATCGAGCCAGACCCCAACTACCGCGCCCTACGCCGGGAACACACCAAACGCGCCCTGCGGCTCGCCAAAGAGCTCGGCGCCACGAGCATCCAGACCGAACCCGGCGGACCGCTCGCCCCAGGCCAGTCGTGGCAACAGGCCGCCCGTATCTTCTACGATGAGTTCATGCCCTGCGTCGAAGTCGCCGAACAGCTCGGCGTCAGCCTGCTGATCGAGCCCGAGCCCGGCCTGCTCATCGAGCGATTCGAACAATACCTCGACTTTGTTCGTCTCGTCGGTTCGCCTCTGGTCGGACTCAACTTCGATATCGGCCACGCCTTCTGCGTCGGAGAGGATCCTGCCGTCTGGATTCCCACCATGGCCTCGCAGACTCGGCACTACCATCTCGAAGACATTGCCGCCTCACGCGTCCATGCCCACCTTATCCCCGGCCAGGGCGTCATCGATTTCGAAGCCGTCCTGCGCGCGATCCATGCTACCGGCTATGACGGTTGGATTACCGTCGAACTCTACCCCTACCTCGACAACCCCGATGAAGCCGCCAAGGAAGCCTTCCTCTTCCTCGATGCCCTGGCCAAGTGGATCACCTCCGCGCCGGCCGCGGGAAAGGGCTAACCATCGGCCGAACCCGTGCCCGCCCGCCTATCCCCATAGCCCTAGGAGATGCACATCATGAACAAGCCTCTCGATCGTCGTGACTTCCTTCGGGCGACCGCCGCCGCTGGCCTGACCGCCGCCATCGCAACCAAGACCTCGGCCCAACAGCCGCCCCGCCCCGTACGTCTCGGTGTCGTCGGTGTCGGCCGCCGCGGCACCTACCTCCTTCAGTTGGCACTCGCCGCAGGCGCCGAAGTGCCCGCCCTCTGCGATATCAACCCAGACAACCTCGCCAGCGCCGTCGATGCCGTGGCCAAGGCCCGTCAAGGCCGTAAGCCCGAAGGATACCAAAAAGGGCCCACCGACTACCAACGCATGGTGCAACGCGACGACCTCGATGCCGTCCTCGTCAGCACCGGTATGCAACTGCACGACCCGATCGCCGTCGCCGCCATGAACGCAGGCAAGCACGTTCTCAGCGAAGTTGCCGCCTGCATGACGCTCCCAGAGTGCTGGGACCTCGTCCATACCGTCGAAAAGACCGGCAAGATCTACATGCTTGCCGAGAATTGCTGCTACTGGGAACATCTCATGTCCGTCGAAACGATGGTCCAGCAAGGCCTCTTTGGCGATCTCACCTTCGCCGAGTGCGGCTACGTGCACGACTGTCGGTTCCTGCTGCTCGAACCCGACGGTTCCCTCACTTGGCGCGGCGAGATGATCCGCGATTCCGCCGGCGACAATTACCCCACGCACAACCTCGGCCCTGTGGCCCGCTGGTTCGGCATCAACCACGGCGACCGGCTCGTCTCCCTGGTGAGCGGCTCCACCGGCCAAAAGGCCTGGCAGAGTTACTTGGCCGAAAAGCTCCCGCCTGACCACCCCACGCGAAAGCTCCATTACAAGGGCTCCGATTCCGTGTCCACGCTCGTCCGCACCGCCAAGGGCGCGATGATCCAAATCCGCCACGACATCCTGTCGCCGCGACCGGCCTGGGGACCGTTTCACACCTTGCAAGGAACTAAGGGCAGTTTCGACTCGCGCAGCGGACAGCAGATCTGGTTGGCCGGCAAGTCCAAAGCGGAGAAATTCGAGCCCTTCGAGCCCTATCTCAAGCAGTTCGAGCCGCCCAAGTGGAAACAGTGGCGCCAGCAAGCGGCCGGCACCGGGCACGGCGGCGCCGATTTCTTCGTCATCAACGAGTTCTTCCAGGCGGTTCGCCAGGGCGGTCCATCGCCGGTCGACGTCTACGACGCCGTAGCCTGGAGCTGCATCATCCCCCTCTCGGCGAAATCGATCGCCGAGGGAAGCACCGTCCAGCAGATCCCCGATTTCACCGTGGGCCGACCCACCACATCCTAAATCGAAACCCCCGCCTTGGCCCACGCAGACCGGGCGGCATCTCGCTCCGCTGCACCGTTCGGATTGTATTCCGAACCGTCGAAAAGCGCCGCTGGAGCGTGCCACGGCCCAATACCGCGCGCACCGACCCGCACTACCCATCCGTCCCTCGCTAGCCCAGATCGTAAGCGACGGCCCTACCATCATTTGCCATCGCTTCCGTGTCGCGCCCGTTCCAGATACCTCCCGTCGGTCCTCTTCACGCCGCACTTCACCGGAGCGGTTGCATGCAGGAGGCGATCTACGACCGCGCGGAACACCCTTCCGTTGAGGTGCATTCGCGCTCTATTTGTCCCACGCGACCCACATTCCGTCGTGCCCATCACCTACTAGAGGAAACTCCGCTGGCAATTGTGAAGATTTTCCAATAATGCTCGAAATACTGGTGCCGCAGAGGGAACTTCTTGAGCACCAATCTGGTCTGTAGTGCCAGAGATGCGGTATGCGCGCTCGCCCGGTGAGAGGAATCGTGCCGCAAAATCGGCTGTCGGGGGGACAGTAGGCTTCCGGCGCCTCGCCAACCACTCGGATCGCTTCGGCGATCCGCACACGCCTCGGCCGAGCGCGCAATCCACCTGGAAAGTGCATATCTGGTGTGGCATAGGTGTCGCTATTGGCAGCCACTTTGACGGCTGAGACACCTAGGGTAATGTGGGAGAATGTAACAATTGGGCAGTTTGTGACTTGATTTCTCGTAAGGCCTCAATTCTAATCGTTATAGTCCGACTGAGGGTTTTTCGACCCGTGCTACGTGCGTATAGTTCCCGAGCCGCTCTGTCTGCTATTGCCGTCATCAGATCGGCCAGCCGACACACGGCGATTGTTGTTGAGCGTAACTTCTAAGGAGTCCATCCATGGGGATCTGGGATTCGCTGCATCGTATAGTGGGCAAGCGTACGACCCGAAAGCGTCAGCCCTCTCATTCAAAACCCAAGGCAGCCGGACAGCTCAGGTCCCTTCGCAATCGGGGCCTTCGACTGGAGCAGTTCGAAGACCGAGTCCTTCTCACCGTCAGCCCGCCTACCAGCCCCGACGTGCCGGTCAATGATGGGTTCACCGCCCTCGATGAGTATCTACTCACCGCTGTCGGCTACGTGGAGCCCACCGCGCCGGCCACGACGCTCACCGGCACAGGCTACAAAGACTACGTCTACGATTTCGTTTCCCAGGTCTGGACTCCGGGCGACGGAAGCATCACCGTGACCACCGGCACCGGTGAGTGGCACCACTGGTTGCATGTCGTCGTCCCCGATGACCTCGACACCAGCCTCGACACCGCTTTCCTATTTATCGATGGTGGCAGCATCTCGTCGACGGTCCCAACGACCACCAAGGACGTCGTCGTCGATATGGCGTTGGCTACCCACTCCATCTGTATCGACTTGCGCACCGTCCCGAATGAGCCGTTGACGTTCACCGACGAACCGTACAACCATACCGAGGACGAGATCGTTGCCTATACGTTTGACAAATTCCTCGAAACGTACGATACCTCCGTTTCCGTCGCCGAAAGCTGGCCGTCCTACCTGCCGATGGTCAACAGCGCCGTGCGGGCCATGGACGCCATCCAGGCCTTGGTGCCCGGCCTCACTAGCGATGCCGTCGAGATCGACGGGTTCGTCGTCAGTGGTGCCTCCAAACGCGGTTGGACGACGGAGTTGACGACTGCCGTCGACGGGCGCGTCAAGGCGATGATCCCGCTGGTCGCCGACCTTCCCAACCTCGTTAAGCAGATGGAGCACCAAGCCGACTTCTATGCGGGGTTGACCTGGGGTTACGTCGAAGATTCCGCCGGAAATCGCTACTCTCAGGAACTGTACGATTACCTGTCCTACACCGACGCGCCGGGCAATGCCGCCGGAGGACTGACCGTCATCGAACGAATGAATACGCCCATCGGCGGTGAACTCCTCGCCATCGTCGACCCCTTCGCATACCGCGATCGGGAAACCATGGATGTCCCCAAGTACTTCGTCTGTGGCGCGGGCGACGAGTTCTTTGTCCCCGGCTCTGCCGAGTACTACATCCACGGCCTGCAAGCTGAGGACCACGATGGCGTCGGAAGCGATGGCTCGACCTATCTGAGCTATGTTCCCAACATCGGGCACAATATCGACAGCTCGCCCCAGGCGGTCCAGAGTGTCACCAACTTCTACGCGGCCGTTCTCGCTGGCGACACCCTGCCCACCTACGACTGGACCATCGAAGACGGCGGTAACACGATCCGCCTCAACACCCCCGATACCCCCACACAGGTTCTCCTTTGGCAGGCCACCAACCCAAGCGAAACTGATTTCCGCCTCTATGGTTCCACAACTCCTTACTGGTCGAGCACGACGCTTGCCGGCACCGGTGGCGAGTACGTCGCCCACGTCAGTACCCCCGCCAGTGGGGCCACCGCCTTCATGATCGAGGTCCATTACAACGTCGGTGGCAAGGAACTGATCTTTAGCACTTCCGTGAGTGTTGTCTCTCCCGAGCCCGTCAGTCCCGAACTGGTCTCCGTGATCCCCGATGCCGGCGGTGTCGTCGAAGACGGCGATACCCTGCACATCGCACCACGCGAGTTGATTCTCCAGTTCAACGAAGGACAGCAGCTCAGTTCCGCTACGCTCGACGCCATCAAGCTCTATCGCGAAGGCGATGCGAATCCTATCACGCTCGGCTACGTTGGCATCGGCGATTATTCCAACCAGGTTGTCATCCGCTTCACCGAAAGCCTGACCGACGGCGACTACCGCTTGGTCATCGAGGGGGCCGGTGCCGACGCCTTGACGAACGTCCAAGGCATTGCCTTCCATGAAGGGCAGAACCTGGAAATCAACTTCGAGCTCAACCTGGCGCCCACCATCGTCGCCGTCGTACCCCAACCGATCGTTCGCGACGGAAGCACGCTCCAACAGCAGCGCAAGGTCATCCAGGTCTACTTCAACGACGACCCGCTCGACCTCGCTTCGGCCCAGAACACCGCCTTCTATCAACTCATCGCCACCAACGATACGGCCACGACGGCCGACGATGGCACTCCCTACACGCCCGAATCGGCCGTCTATAGTCAAGAAGACAACATGGTCACCCTCGTCTTCGCCGACGATCTGGCCGTCTACGCCGCCGGTGGCGCGCTCCGCCTGCGCATCGGCGATCCCTACGGAGCCATCACCACCACGCGCATCAACACGGTTACCGATGCCGGCTCCAGCTTCGCCGAGGCAACCCCCTTGGCCGACATGGGATCGCTCGCCGAAAGCCGCATTATCTCCGCCACCATTCAGTCCGATCCGTCCGAGTTCTACTATCTGGAGTACCCCGGCGCACTCGACGAGCCCGGCGAACGTGATCTGCCCGACGCCTTCGCCTACACCTGGTGGTCAAACCTGCAGGAGGATCCGGAGGATCACTATGTCGGTGGGCAGGATAACCCCGATTCCGATCCGCTCATCACCACCATCTACTACAACTTCGCCGACGTGATCGGCTTCAATGTCTCCGGTTTGCCGCTGTATAACCTCATCACCGACGCCCAGATGGATCGCGCCCGCGAGGTCTTCGAGCTCTACGGCCATTACCTCGGCGTCCAGTTCGTCGAGACGGCCAGCACCACCGTCCCCGGGTACTACGATATCCAAGTCGCCCGAGGCGATATCAAGGCCCTCGCCAACACGTCCGCGCCGGGCGGACATCCCGCCGTGTGGAATGTCTCCGGCCAACAGGGACTCGCCTTGATGGATGCTGCCGAAAACTGGGGAACCAGCGAGTTCGGCGGCGATTTCATGGCCATCACGATGCAGACGATCGGGCTCTGCCTCGGCCTAGGCTATACGTTCGATTTGCCTGCCGGCTCTGTCATGGGATCGCTCAACTATGCCGATTCCACCGAAGCCGAACCCGTCTACCCCGGCAATTACGACATCATCCACGGCCAGTATCTCTACCGGCCTGACGACGTCGATATCGATCTCTACGAGTTCGAGGTGCAAGAGGCCGGCATGTTCAGTGCCGAGATCTTTGCCGAGCGCATGGACGACTCCAGCCTGCTCGATAGCGTCGTTACCCTGTACAAAGTCAGCCAGGAGAATCCTGGAGAGTACGAAATCGTCGCCCGCAACGACGACTACTTCAGCAACGACTCCTTCCTCGAGCTGCACCTCGATCCGGGAACCTACTACATCGGCGTCTCCGCCAGCGGAAACATCGACTACGATCCCAATATCTACAATTCCGGTATCGGCGGTGTGACCCAAGGCGACTACGAACTCCGCCTCAACTTCGTCCCCGGTGGCGTCGACAGCAACGACGTTTCCACCTTCCTGGCCAGCCGCGGACAGTACCTTGTCGACGCCGAACCCGACACCGACGTGAATCCAGCGGCCGACGGGGTCTGCCTCGATGGCGACGCCGACGGTGTGCCCGGCGGCATCTTCAACTTCTGGTTCAACACGCAGGTCGACAGCTACGCCGCATTCCCCACGATCACTCCGCTGGATCGGCCGAGTCCCGAGGTCCAGCCCTTCCCGCTGACGATCTATGTCGACAAGCTCGCCTCAGCCACCGGCGCCAACGGGACCCTGGCTCATCCCTTCAAGTACATCGACGACGCGCTGGCCGTCTCACAGCCCGGTGATGTCGTGCGGATCATCGGCAACAACTCGGCCAACGATGCTGTCAACATGCTCGACAACGTTCCTTACCAGATCGGTGTCGACCGCTACAATAACCCGCTCGAAGACGGTCGGACCCTTGAGGTTCCTCGCGGCGTTACCGTCATGATCGATGCCGGCGCGCTGCTCAAGCTCCGCGGAGCAAACATCGATGTCGGCAGTTCCGCCGAAGGCATCGACCGCAGCGGCGGCTCCTTGCAGATCCTCGGCACTCCCAGCGAGTCCGTGCACTTCACTTCCTACTACGACGACACCATGGGCGGCAACACCGACCACGACGGCGTCGGTCGTGTCGCCCGCGCCGGCGACTGGGGTGGCCTCGTCTTCCGCAACGAACTCGATTACGACTTCATCGCCGGCTATGATCCCGCCGGCGGCGAGGCTCCCCGCCAGGTCCTCGAAACCGAAGGCATCTTCCTCAACTACGTCAACCATGCCGACATCACCTTCGGTGGCGGCGCGGTGAATGTCGACGGCATGACGGCCGCCTACGCGCCCATCTACCTCGTCGAATCGCGTCCCACGATCAGCTACAACAACATTCACGGCAATGCCGATTCGGCCATTTCCGCCGATCCCGATAGCTTCGAAGAGACCATCTTCGAGGACTGGGATGGCCTCACGCCCTTTACTTCCGATTACAGCCGCGTTGGCCCCGATATTCGCGGCAACACGGTTACCGGCAACTCCATCAACGGTCTGTTCGTTCGCGTCCGCACCGCCCCCGGCGAACCCATCCACGAGTTGGACGTTGCCGGCCGCTTCGACGACTGGGACATCGTCCACGTCATCTCCGAAGTCCTCTTCATCAATGGCACTCCCGGCGGACCGGTCGAGTCCAATGGTCTCTTGGAAGCGAGGCTCGATGCCAGCCTCGTCATCGATCCCGGCGTTATCGTCAAGATGGACGCTTCGCGCATCGAGATCGAAATCGGCGCCCAGTTGATCGCCGAAGGACGCGCCACCACCGACGGAGCCCCCGGATATCCCGTCGTCTTCACGTCTCTGTACGACGACCGTTATGGGGCCGGCGGAGTGTTCCAGACCAACGCGTCCTCGTCCGACCGCGACGCTATCCCCGGTGATTGGGGTGGCCTGATCTTCAATCCCACTTCGCGGGGAAGCATCGATGAGGCCGTCATCGCCTTTGCCGGCAGCACCACCGCCATCGAAGGCGACTTTGCCGGATTCGATCCCGTCGAAATCCGCCAGGCCATCGTCCGCATCACCAATAGCCACTTCGAAGACAATAACGGCACCGGCAGCACCGACGACCGCGGCGGTCATGGCGAGGTCACGCCCGCCACCATCTTCATCCGCGGTGCTCAGCCGATCCTCGTCGGCAACGACTTCATCGTCCACACCGCTTACGCCTCCCAGGTCGTCAGCTCTCCGCCGATCTGCATCGACGTCAACTCGCTCAGCTCCGCGCTCGTCTCCGACTGGGGACGCTCCACTGGAACCCTGTCCGCCTACGACGAGTATCTCGGCAACGCCGGCCCCATGGTGCGTGCCAACCGCATGGAAAACAACGGCATCAATGGCATGCTCATTCGTGCCGGCATTCTGACCACCGAGAGCGTCTGGGACGACACCGATATCGTCCACGTACTCGGTGAGAAGGTCACCACCGTCACCACGAGCAAGTCCCTCGATTTGCTGCTTCTCGAAGACCTGACCGGTTCGTTCGGCGACGATATCGAAACGGTGAGCACGCTCGTGACTGACTTGGTCAACCAGGTCCGCGCCATCGAGCCCACCACTCGGTTCGGTCTCGCGTCCTTCATGGACAAACCGATCGGCAGCTTCGGCAGCTCGGGCTACGACTACGTCTATGAGACCAATCTGGCCCTGACCTCCTTGCCCACTCCGCTGCCGGCAGATAATGCCCTGCAGACGGCCGTCGACGCCTTGGTGCTCGGGGCCGGTGCCGACGGGCCCGAAGCTCAAATCGAGGCCCTCATGCAAGCCGCCCTTCGCACGACGGAGGTCGGCTATCGTAGCGACGCGCTGCACGTCGTCGTGCTGTTCACCGATGCCAACTACCACGTCGCCGGCGACGGTGCGTCCGAAGGCATCACCACGGCCAACAATGGCGATACCGTACTGGACGGCGATCCGGCGGGAACCGGCGAAGACTATCCCTCCGTCGATCAACTCCGCACGGCACTCATCGCCGCCAGTATCATTCCGGTCTTTGCCGTAACCGAGTTCGCGACCGACTACTATACCGACCTGGTCGACCAATTGGGCTTCGGTACGGTCGTCGAACTGACCTCCGATAGCTCCAACCTCGTCGAAGCGGTCACCAGTGCGCTCGAAGACGTGGTAGTCACAGAACCGACCGAGGAAGATTACGAGGTCACCGTGACAAACTACGAGCACGGCGGCGGATTGCGCATCCAGAGCAGTCCCACCGCCAGCCTCGTTGTTAAGCTCTTCGGCGAAAATAGCGGCTTCACCGCCGGCGGCGATCCCCTCGAGATCGACGACCGCATCGGTGGCACGATCCAGATCTTGGGCACCGCCGAGCATCCCGTTGTGCTCACCGCTCTGACCGACGACACCGTAGGTGCCGGCTACGACCTCAACAATCAGCCCCTGCTGGATACCAACAACGACGGTAGCCTCACGACTCCCGTCGCCGGTAGCTGGCGAAGTGTCCGTCTCGAAGCCTACAGCAACGATCGAAACGTCCTTGTCGTCAACGAATTGGAAGTCGATACCGGCGCCACTCAGGACGTCAACAACGTGCCGCTCAAGGCTCAGGTCCTCGGCCAGCTTGCCCAGTCCGAAATGGCGGGTGACGACCATTTGCGCCTCGGATTCGATATTCACGGCAGTATTCGCTACGACGCCCCCGACGATGTCGACGTCTACGCCTTCCAAGCCACCGCCGGAACCGAAATCTGGCTCGATATCGATAACACCTCCTTCTCGCTCGATTCCGTCGTCGAGTTGATCGATGCCACCGGGCGCGTGCTCGCCCGATCCGACAATTCGCTCGCCGAAGCCATGGCCGTGACCGACCAGACCACCGGCGAATCGCCCCTCCTCTATAAGCAGACGCCCGTCCAGTTCGTCCGCGTCATGGACAACGATGATTGGATCCGCTCTACCTCCGACGGGAACCTCACCGTCGGCTACGACGTTTACAGCACCAATCCACGCGACGCCGGCATGCGCCTCGTGCTCCCAGGTACCGCCGGAAGCGTCCGCACCTACTACGTGCGCGTCCGAAGCAGCAGCTCGCAAATCAGCGACGTGACCGCCGGCGAAACCAAGGGCGATTACCAGTTGCAGATCCGCCTCGGCGAGGACCAGGAAGTTGCCGGCTCCGCCATCTTCTATGCCGATATCCGCTATGCGTCCACCGGCATCGAAATCCTCGGCCTGCCCGACCATTCGCCCCTCATTGGCGAAACCGCCGAGGTCGAGGCCTCTGGCACAACCGGTGACAACGACACCTTCGATACCGCCCAAGACGTCGGCAATCTCCTCGAAACCAGTCAGTCCACACTCTCCTGGCGAGGCTATCTCACCAACGCCGACGACGTCGACTGGTACAAGCTCACGCTCAACGTGCAGGGCGTCAACCCGCTGTTCGATTCCGGTCGCGTCTTCGCCACGATCTTCGACCTCGATTACGCCGATGGCATGGGACGCGCCGACCTCACCATGTGGGTGTTCGATTCCAATGGCCACCTCGTCTTGATGGGCACCGACTCGAACATCACCGACGACCAGCCCAGCCCACTCGACGGCGCCGACGTCGACGACCTCTCGCGCGGCTCCGTCGGCCCGCTCGATCCGTTCATCGGCAGCGTCTACTTGCCCGAGCAGGCAACCTACTACGTCGCCATCACCTCCGCGCTCGCCTTCCCCACGGCACTCGATCCGCTGGCCAATCCCTATACGCGCGTCGAGCCCATCGATTCGATCGCGCGCATCATCGAGGATCACGTGGAAACGACCACGATCCCTGACGGCTACGGCAACTCGAGCCAGTACTACCTCCAGCCCGAGCCCACCGAGTTGCTGCTTGGCCTCCAGCCCGTCGCGGCCGCCCTCGGCGACGTAACCACCTTCGCCGCCGCCGGCCGAACGTTGTATTCGATCAACCCGTCGACTGGGCAGATCGAGTTGACCACCGGAACCGACAGCCTGGCCGAGGCCTATATCGAACTCGCCATGCGGAACGATACCCGCCTCTACTCGATCAGTGATCCAGAAGCGGACGACCAGGTGGACTTCAATCTCATCGATCCGGAGGATCCGACCCAAACGCTCAGCTCGTCCACCATCACGCTCGCCTCCTACCAGACCGATGTCGACAACCCTGGCGATATCATAACGGTCGACGACGGAACCATTACCGTCACCGCGATGGCCCATGGCCCCAACAACGACTACCGCCATGTCTTCATCGTCACCCAAAGCCACGGTGACGCCACCGGTTCCCTCCAGTCGAACATCCTTTGGGTCCTAGAGGAGGATGGCAACCCAGTCAGCCATCCTACCCTCAATGCAATCCCGCTGGCACTCCTCACTGGTACCAATGTCGGCACCATAACCGGCCTTTCCTTCATCGGCAACACGCTGTACGCGATCGACGACCGCGGAAGAATCTTCCGCGCCGACGGCATTTACGATGGCGATTTCGCTAACTCGAGCGGCGGCTGGGGATTCGTCGAAGACCCGGACGTCGCCGGCAATCTCGTCCCCTTGGTCGGCGTCGGTGGAATGTCGCTCGTCGCCGATCTCGAATCGGCCATCCTCGGATCCGGCTCGCCCAACTACATCACCGGGTTCGTGGCAGGTCCCGCCAGTGCCGACTCGGGTGCCTATGCCAATATGGTCTTCATCACCACCAATACCGGCCGCATCTATGCCGCCGACGTGACCACGGGAACCCTGCAGCCCGTTTTCAACGGCGGCAGTACTTATGCCAACACCGGCATCGGCGGACTCAACGCCATCGCCTTCACGGCGATCGACTTCAACTTGTGGCACGTGACCGAACACC
Source organism: Thermoguttaceae bacterium (assembly GCA_963674835.2). Classification (GTDB taxonomy): domain Bacteria; phylum Planctomycetota; class Planctomycetia; order Pirellulales; family Thermoguttaceae. The sequence continues at coordinate 1,479,185 of CAXXKC010000003.1, read as the reverse complement.
GTAGCCTGGATACCGGCCACGGCATCAACACCACGTTCAACTACACCCGGCCCAACGTCACCGGCAACTACGACTATCCCAAGCCGGGCTACCAGAGCTGGTACTTCGGCATCGACGACCCGAGATTGGCGTCCGACCGATGGGATGGCCCCGTCAGTGCCACCTACAATCTGGCCCTCAGCAACCTCTACGACAATAGCGATGCCGCCGACAGCCTCTTCTATACCTACAACCTTCCCGGCGGTGTCTACGGCTCCCTCGAATCCAGGAGCTTCAGCCTGGAAGGCTACGAGCGCTTCGATGAGCCCACCCTCTACTTCAACTACTACGCCAACACCCAAGGTGGCGATAAGTACGACACCTTCCGCGTCTTCATCTCGTCCAATGGCGGAAGCTGGCAACTCCTGGCCACCAATAACGACTGGGGTACCTACGATTCTCGTCTCGCCGCGCCGGGACGCCTTGATACCTACTATCTCGAAAAACTCTACGACAACGGCGACGGCGACAGCCTCTGGCGACAGGTCCGTGTCGATTTGGGTACCTGGGCCGGCAGTGGCGACCTGAAGCTCCGCTTCGAGTTCAGCACCTTCCCGGCCTCGTCCTTGAACACGTCTAGCCTTACCGATACCCTGGGTATCGTCGACAACCAGCACGAGGGTATCTACATCGACGATATCATCATCGGCTTCGCCGAACGCGGCGAAATCGTCACCGCTGCCCCCGCCGCAACGACCGATTTCGCCATCACTTCGATGGGCGAGTTGTGGGGGCAACCGCTCGTCCGCTCGGGCAGCTACCAGATCGAGGTCCGCCGCGGCGCCGACTATGCCTTCGGTGGTGCTGGCCACCGTGTTACCGATCTGGGCGGCTACTCGGACCAGTACAATCCCTTCGGCCAATACGATACCAACGACCGGCTCGCTGAGGCGATTACCATCTATACCCAGGCGGCCAACGTGCTCGTCCACGGCGATACGTTCCGCATCAACGACGGTATTCACACCGAAACCTACATCTTGTGGAACTCCACCCTGCCCGGAACGCCCGGCGCCGGTCAAACCCCCGTCTATTACGACCCGAGTTGGTCGGCGGCCCAAGTGGCCCAGTCGTTGGCCAGTGCAATCAACGCGTCGAGCGTCACCAAGGTTACCGGCAAGGCCGTCTTCGACCGTGTCGATCTTTTCGACGCCGTACGTGTCGACATGCCCGACGTGTCCGCCTCCGGTCTCGGTCTCCAGCAGAAGGTTTGGGGGCTCGATTCTCCCGATGGCTACGACGTCGGCGACTCCAACACAGAGCGTGTCAAAGGGCAGATTGTCGTCGAGAACAACATCATCAGCCAGTCCAGCGGCTACGGCATCGTTGTTGCCCCGGACGCGCGCGATAACAACAACGCAGACCTGCCTCACCCCGGTTCCGGACGTGCCGTCAACGTCACCAACGACCTCGTTACCGGCATTACGATCCAGAACAACATCATCAGTGGTAACAGCTCAGGCGGCATCCGAATCAGTGGCCAGGCTGACAGCAGTACCGACGCCATCGGGGCCGTCCCCTTCGTGCGCGTTGTCAACAACACGATCTCCGGCGCCATCCTCACCGCTACGGGTGCCATCAATACGCGTGGTACCGGAATCAATGTCCAGAACAATGCCAGCCCCACCATCCTTAACAACATCGTCGCCTACTTGAAGACCGGCATCCAAGTCGACTCTTCCTCGGCCTCGACGGTCCTGGGGGCCAATATCTACAAGAACAATAACACGAATGTCTCCGGAACCAGCCTCGGTACCCTCGACATCCAACTCGGCGAGGAAGAGCCGCTGTTCGTCGATGTAGCCTCCGGAAACTTCTATTTGGCGCCCGGTTCCAAGGCCGTCGACAGCGTCATCAATTCGCTCGAAGAACGGCAGGGCTTCTACAACGAAGTCCTTGAACCGATGGGTATTCCTGTTTCGCCGATCGTCGCTCCCGACCACGACTACTATGGTCACCTCCGTCTCGACGACCCGGATGTCGCTTGGGATACCGGCCAGGGACAACTCGTCTTCAAGGATCGCGGGGCCATCGACCGCGTCGATTTCGACTCGCCCGAGGCCGCTCTCGTCAGTCCCGTCGACAACGGCGCCGACGACCGGAACCCCGAGGCGAACGATGTCATCATCATCGGGACCCTGCTCACCGAGTTTGAAATCCAGCTCAGCGATTTCGGCGGCGTCGGCATCGACGATTCGACCGTCACGTCGAACAGTGTCGTCGTCTATCGCGGGGAAGAGTTGCTCATCGCGGGCAAAGACTACTTCTTCCATTACGATGCCGCGGCCGACCTCATCACGCTCGTTCCCTCTGCCGGCGTCTGGGCCCAAGGCTTCGACTACAACGTCGTCCTCCTACGCGATCAAATCTTCGATCTCGGCCGCAATCCCCTCCTGCCCAACCGAGAAGACAACACAACCCACTTCATCATTGGCCTCTCCGGATTGGACTTCGGCGACGCGCCCGACCCCACCTTCCCGACGCGCCTCGAAAACGATGGAGCCCGCCACCTCGTCAAGACCGGCTTCTATCTCGGCACCGGCATCAATGGCGAGTCCGATGCCAAGCCCGCCGACCAGTACGACGACGGTGTCTCCTTCCAAACCTATGTGCTGATCGACTCCACGATGGAGATGACCGTCAAGGCATCCACTGCCGGCTACCTCAACGCCTGGATCGACTTCAACGGCAATGGCACCTGGGAGTCCGGCGAGCATCTCTTCGGCGGTGTCGCTCAATACCTGACCGCTGGCGACAACCTCCTGACCTTCGTCGTGCCCGACGGCCTGACACCAGGAGAGGTCTGGTCCCGGTTCCGCTTCAGCAGCGTCGAGACTCTCGGCACCACGGGCGAAGCCCCCGACGGCGAAGTCGAGGACTACCTCCTCCAACTCGTCGATCATCTCGAAGACTTCGGCGACGCCCCCGTATTCGTCAATGGCGAATTGACCGGCTACCAAACGGTCCTCCCCGACGCGGCACGCCATGCGATCGTGTCCAACCTGTTCCTCGGAACGACGGTTGCGCCCGACGGCGAAATGAACGGTCAGCCGACGATCTTGGCCAACGGCGACGATGCCAACCGAACCGACGACGAAGACGGTGTCAACTTCTACGCCTACGACGCGATCTTCAGTCCTGACCAACGCGTCACTATTGCCGTCGATGCCTCCGAAGCCGGCGGTTACTTGAGCATGTGGTTCGACTTCAACGGCGACTACGATTGGGATGATCTCGGCGAACACGTGGTGCTCAGCGCCAACGGCGAAACCGACTTCTCTGTCCCCCTGAACGCCGGCCGCAACGAAGTCAGTTTCGACGTGCCGGAATCCGCCGAGATCGGCGTGACCTATGTCCGCTTCCGCTTGAGCACCGAGCGTAACCTCGAATCCTTCGGCTCCGCGCCCGACGGCGAGGTCGAGGACTACGCCATCGAGATCATCGACACTCCGCTCGATTTCGGCGACGCACCGTCCCCCTATCCGACCGTCTTGGCCGACGATGGTGCGCGGCACATCTACGATCCGAACGTACACCTCGGAGCCACTATCGACTACGAGTCCAACGGCCTGCCCAGGAGTGACGCCAAGGGCGACGATGCCGACGCCTCCGACGACGAAGACGGCGTCTGGCAGATCAATCCCAGCAACGCTTCCGATCTCCAACAATTCGGCACCTACAGCCTCATTGCCGGCCAGAACAATACGATCGTCGTCGTGGCCTCTACCGCCGGCTACCTCAACGCCTGGCTCGATATCAACGGCGATCGCGACTGGAACGACTCGGCAGAGCACATCTTCATCAGCCAGCCGCTGCAAGCCGGCGAGAACGAACTCACCTTCTCCTTGCCGCGCGAGCTCAACACGGTCAGCACCTATGCCCGCTTCCGCTTCACCAGTAGCCTTATCTCCGGCCTGGGAGTCACCGGTGGCGCGCCCGACGGCGAGGTCGAAGACTATGCCGTGAGCATCGTAGCCGGCGGAAGCTCGATCAGCGGCTACGCCTACGACGATCTCAACAATAGCGGCTCATGGGATGGCAATACCTGGACCACCATTCCCACTATTGCCTTTGCCACGCCGGGCTCGACGATCCTGGCCGCTGGAAACGACAACTCGTCGCTCGCCATGAACCTCGGATTCTCGTTCGAGTTCTACGGCCACACCTATACGCAGATGTACGTCAACAACAACGGCACCGTCACCTTTGGCGCGCCGTCCGGTACGTACGATGCCGACGGGTTCTACCAGGACCTCCCCATGCTCGCGCCGTTCTGGGCCGATGTCGACACCCGCGCCACTGGCCAGGTCCGCATGGTCCAAGGTACGAGCACGCGAGGAAATCCGTACGTCCAGGTCGATTGGGTCGATGTCGGGTATTACACCCTGCACTCCGACAAGACCGATTCCTTCCGTCTCTACATCGAGAATGATGCCGCCGGCGATATCGTCGTCTTCAGCTACGACGACATGCAGTGGACCACCGGCGATGGCACCGGCGGTAGCGGTGGCTTCGGCGGCCAAGGCGCGCAAATCGGTTTCGATGCCGGCGATCATGTCCACTTCGCTAACCTCGGTCGTCCCAGCACCGTCGAAGAAGTCCAGGCCCTCAACGGTACGCAATACGGCTTCCGCTTCGATCCCACGACCGGCCTGCCCATCGGCAACGAACCCGGCATGTCCGGCATCCTCGTCCATCTCGGCGATGCCACCGGGGCGCCCGTCTTGGATATCAATGGCACTCCCATTACCGCCGTAACCGACGCCGACGGCTACTACAACTTCGGTTACCTCTTCCCAGGTACCTACACCGTCTGGCAGACCGTCCCCTACGGCCGTACCCAGACGCGCCCCCTCACCGGGCTAACACTCCTCAATGGCGCGGTGGGGCAGGCCGACGGTTCCTATCTAGTCGCCGTCGGTCTCAGCGACCAACTCCACGACGTTGATCTCGGTAGCTACACGATTGCTCAGGTCAGCATCAGCGGCGTCTCGGTGCTCGAAGGCAATAGCGGCACGACCGAAGCGCATATCACGTTGCATCTCACCGACTCGTTCGGCGCTCCGGTGACCGTCTACTACTCGACGGCCAACGGAACCGCCACGATCGCCAATAACGATTACGTGTCCGTTTCCGATGGATCGTTCACCTTCATACCGCAGGAAGCGCCCATTGGCGTCTGGTCCACGCCGACCACCATCACCAACAACAAGGTCAACGACTACGACTACAGCGTCTACGGCGACTACATCGTTTGGGAGAATGGCGGCGGGATCGTCTTCCTCTACGACGACAGCACCGGCCTGACGACCACGTTGACGGTCGCCGGCAGCGACGATCGTTACCCGGTCATTCACGGCACGCACGTCGTCTACGAGTCCAAGCCGGCCGGCGAGTCCGACTACGAAATCTACCTCTACGATATCGTCAGCCACACGCGCACCCGGCTCACCGACAACGCGGTCGACGATCTCGATCCGCAACTCTCCGATTCGCACGTGGTCTGGTCTTCCGCCGGAACCTCGGGCGGTGAAATCTACCTGTACAATCTGTCTACGCCCGGGCTTCCCGTCAATGCGGCCGTCAATATCTCCAACAATTCCCTCAACGACTTCCTGCCCAAGATTGCCGGCTCGCGCGTCGTCTGGACGACCTACGACGGCAGCGACAACGAAATCTGGTACTACGACGGCACCAAGCACCAGCTCAGCAACAACAGCCGAAATGACGCCAATCCCGTCATCAGCGACCTCGGCCTCGTTTGGGAGATGTACGACGGGCACGATCTGGAGTTGATGGCCTACGCCTTCGGCACCTCGTCCCCCGTCCAACTGACCAACAACACCACCAATGACCAGCACGCCGCCATCTCCGGAACCCGCCTGGTTTGGGAAGGCTCCGACGGCAGCGATTCCGAGGTCTTCTCGTACGATCTCGCCACGAGCACGTCGATCGAGAACATCTCCAACAACACCACCATCGACGAGCGGCCGCAACTGCTCGGCAATCGCCTCGTATGGCATAGCTACAACGGCAGCAACTGGGAGGTCTACTACAAGGAGATCGGCTCGCTCACCCCCGTGACGAACATCTCCAACAGCACCGCCTATGATTGGCACCCGCAAATCTCCGAGTCCTTCGTGGCTTGGCGGGCCTATCAGAATGGCAACTACGAGATCGTCCTCTCCAAGCAGGCCAAACCGGAAGTCACCGCCGAGATCGTCTTCACCATCAATGGCGATACCTCGGCGGAGAGCGACGAGTATTTCATCGTCAACGTCACCGGTGCGTCCTCCCCGACGCAACTGCTCGACGACTCCGGCAATGTCCAATCCCAAATCCAGACCCGGGTCGGCATCCTCAACGACGACGGCAGCATGGACTTCGGTGATGCACCGGCACCCTATCCCACGCTCTTGGCCGACAACGGTGCCCGCCATCTGAACTCGGGTGGCTACTACCTCGGTGCCTCCGTCGACGTCGAAGCCAACGGCAAGCCCAGCGCCACCGCGACCGGCGACGACTACTCCACCAGTGACGATGAAGATGGCGTCACCTTCAACACGACGCTCACCCCCGGTGTTGTCGCCCAGGTTTCTGTCGTTGCCTCCAAGCCCGGCGTCCTCAATGCCTGGCTCGACTTCAACGGCGACGGCGATTGGAACGACCTCGGCGAGCAGATCTTCGTCGATCGCACCCTGACCCAGGGCGCGAACCTCCTCACGTTCAGCGTTCCCTTCGGCATCGATCCCGTCAGCACCTTCGCCCGGTTCCGCTTCTCTCAGAGTGCCGGCTTGTCCTACACGGGTACGGCTGCGACCGGCGAAGTAGAAGACTACCAGGTCTCCATCGTGGCCGATCCCAACCTCGTGGGGCGCGCCCTCACGATCAATGGCACGACCGGCGATGACCAGTTCGAGTTCACCGCAGGCAGCGTCTATCGGGTCATGGTCAACGGTACCACCTATCTGTACCCGGCCACAGCAATCGATACCGTGCAGATCAACGGACTCGGCGGCAACGATACTGCCGTTCTTCATGGATCCGCCGGAACCGAGAACGTCCGCATGTGGGCTGGCAAGGCCCGCTTCATGGCCACGGGGCTCGACCTCTGGGCCTATGCCGAAACGATCTCCGTCACCAGCGGTGGCGGCGACGACACGGTTCGTTTCCTCGACAGCGCCGGCAAAGACGTTGTCACTGCCGCGTACCAGTCCGCCAGCATGGTCGGCGACGGCTACTCCAATTCCGCCACCGGCTTCTACTACATGCTGGCCAACTCCATCAACGGTGGCGCCGACGAGGCCTACCTCTACGATTCACCCGGCAGAGACACTCTCACCGCCACGCCCACTCAGGCCATCTTCACTGGCCCTGGTATGAGCAGTTCGGTCTTCGGGTTCAAGTCCGTCGTTGCCAACTCGACGGCCAACATCGACACCTCCTGGTTCTACGACTCACCCGGAAACGATGTCTTCACCACAACGCCGACCCGCGTAACCATGGTCGGTACCGGCTACTCGCTCACCGCGAACAACTTCCAGAACGCCCACGGCCTGGCCACGGCAGGCGGCACCGACAACGCCTATATGTACGATTCGGCCGGCGACGATATCTATCGGGCCGATGGTGCTCAAGGCCGTATGTTCGGTCCCGACTTCTTCATCCGTGCCAGGTACTTCGATAACTACTTCACCTACTCCCTCGCTGGCGGTCACGACGTGGCCATCATCAAGGGAACCGCTGGCAAGGACACCTTCTACGCCACGCCCACCCTCACGCGTCTCTACGGCTCCGGCTACTATCACCGCGTGGTGCAGTACGACGACGTGAGCATGTACGGCCTCGGAGGTGTGAATACCGCCGATCTCAGCGACTCCGCGGGCGACGACTACCTGGAAGCCTCCGGCACCTCGGTGAAGCTCACCGGCATCGACATCCCCTACTCCCTCCTCGTCGACGGGTGCGACCCCGTCAAGGCCAACTCCAGCAACATCGGCGACAAGAAGCACTCCACCGTCGCCTTCCTCTTGGCCACGGGTCAGTGGGAGGACATCTAAACCACATTCGATTCCCAGCGGCCAGGATCCTGATGCCTCACCGGCGCCAGCTCCTGGCCGTGTCTGTTTCCCGTCCTCACAACGGGTTGCCCTTCGCCGTTCGATGGCGTACCATTCTAGAGCGCATTCGGCGTGATCGTAGCGTGTCTTTCGCTTTCGGAACCGTAGAAACACGCCGCTGCGAACGCTACAGTTAAGTGCGACACGCACCAGGCAACCGCTCGTTCTCACGTCTTCCCCTCGGTCTACGCTGAGGATTGGTCGTCATGCTTGAACCGTCCGGCGATCCTCAGTCGCTCAAGCAAACCATCCGCCGCGACGTGCTCGCCACCCGCCGTCGGCAACCCTCCAAGGACGAATTCAGCCGAATCATCTGCGGCAAGCTCGCCGCCCTCGACGAATACCATCGTGCCGGCGTCGTAATGAGCTACGTCGACGTCCGCAGCGAAGTCCGCACGCGTCCCTTTCTTCCCGAAATCCTCCGCCGCGGCAAGACCCTTGTCGTCCCCTATTGCGTCGGCCCCGACCTGGGACTGTTCCGCCTCGAAAACATGGATGAGTTGGCCCCGGGCTATTTCGGCCTCTTGGAGCCCTTGCCCGATCTCCGCCTCCGTGCCGACAAACGCATTGACCCGGCCCAATTGGATCTGGTCATGGTGCCCGGCGTCGCCTTCGATCCCCATGGTGGCCGGATCGGGCACGGCAAGGGATACTACGATCGCCTCCTACCCAGCCTCCGCCCCGACGCCTGCCTGGTCGGCCTCGCCTTCCAGTGCCAGATCGTCCCCGAGGTGCCCATGCAGCCCTACGACGTCGCCATGGACCTCGTCATCACAGAAATCGCGATCCGGCGGGGCAGGGGACGCTCCGGCCCGCGCCCACCGGCGTCCCATTGAGCGGTCCCGCGCACGGCCGGCGCGCTACGCTGCTGGCAGCTCGATCTCAACGTGCCACACGGCCTAGGGATCCACCGGCGGGGCCCCCGCTTCTTCCAGGCCCAATTCCAGCGGATCGTAGCCCTCAATCCGGAACGGCGATGGAAGCCACCGATCCTCCGAAAGATTGTAGTACGGCTCGGTGATCGCCTGCTGGATGGTCGCCACGTTCGTCTCCCGCGGATCGTAGCTGATTCGCACGTCGGCCACGGAAGGGCTCGGCCACGCTTCGATCTTCAAATATCCCGGCACGCGAAACAGGTCGTCCCGGTCCAGGTACCACACGAACAGGTTTGCTCGCCCGCGGCAGGTCAAATGCTCGACCTTCAGATCGACCGTGGCATACTCCGCCACCGCCGTCCCTCGTGTCTTGCGAAATGACGGCAGCGGTAGCGCATACGACCCCCACACCGCTCCGGTCGTGCACACAAGCACGACGCCGACCAGCGCCGCCTGAGGCCACCGCCGTCCCAGCCAGCCCGCCGCTCCCCACGTAATCGCGTGCTTCTCGCGGTGAGGACATGCCTCCACGCAGTTCAAACACGAAAGACAGCTCGCACGCGACACCTGCGTGAGCTGATCTACGGGAATCTCCATCGGACAGGCCGCCGAGCACCGACGGCACCCCGTGCACAAAGCCGGGTCACGCCGCACCCGCGTCAGTCCGACACGCGAGAACGGCGTCAGCACCGCGGCCAGTGGACAGAACCATCGGCAAAACGGCAACGACACAAACAGCGAAACGGCGACGATGGCCCCGGCCACCACGTACGCCCACACCGTAATGTCGGCCCCGTGCCGGCTGATCAACGCATAGCACGGGTCATAACCGCGGAACATGAGTTCCCCGGCCCGCCACGTGGTGTACAGAATCAGGCCCAACACTGCATATTTCGCGGCGCCCAGCACCCGATCGACCCTCTGCCCCACGCGAATCTCCGGCAGCCCTGCCCGCCGTGCCAGCGACCGCACCATTTCCGAGATGGTCCCAATCGGACACATGTACCCGCAAAATGCCCGCCGCACCAGCAGCGTCATTGCGAGCACGCCCCCGAGCAGGAAGAAGTTCGACGTGCCCAGCGAACATACCATGTTCCCTTCGGTCACGTACGTATACAAGGCTTCCACGCCGCCGAACGGGCACCAGCGTTCCGCGTTCTCCTTCAACGCGAACACGGCCACCAGTGTCAACGCCAAGAAGCCCAGTTGAACCGTGCGGCGGGTCTTCTTCATGGCGATTGCGATTGACCCTGAGCCTTGGGACACTGCCCGCGGTTCGGGCATCCGGCGCATCCCTGGCCTCCGCTGCACCGCGACTCCGGTATCTTCGACTCGGTCTTCAATACCTGGGCGAACTGCTTGGTCCCGGCCAACGCCCGGAAATCCGGACAACGGGTCGCGTGCTCGCGATAGCTCACCTGAATGCTCGGCGGCACCGACTCCAACACCTGGCCCAGCTCTTTCATCGCCGCATCCGAATCGCCCGTCACCGCATGCAAGCGCGCCAGCGTGTACACGGTCCGCGGCTCGACGTCCGCAGGCCGGACGATCGCTTTCGTCACTCGCTTCGCGTCGTCCATCTTACCCTGTCGAGCTAGCGCGATGCCCAGCAAAGCCTGCGTCACTGCACTGGACTGGTTCGGCTCGAGCTTCTTCAGCACGTCCGCCGCCTCGGCGTTGTTGTTGAGTGCCAGCTCCGTCTCTGCCAGCAGCGTTGCCGACGAGGTGTCGTTGAACTTCGCGTGGATCTTGCGATCCAGTGCGGCCGTCTCGTCCAACAGGCCCTCTCCGATATAGAATGCGTGCAATGCTCTCGCCATGTACAGCCATCGCTGCGGGTCCTTCTCTGCCTCCATCTTCTGTTGCAGTTGCAGAACCCGGCGAACCATCGCATATCGCTGCATGTACTCCTGGTTCTGGCCGTCCGCGCGAGCCGCGGCCGCCAGTGCCTTCAGTGCGCCGTTGAAATCTCCCTTCGACAACAGCGTCTGACCCTTCTGATACGCCTGTTGCGCCGATTCGCCGCGGGCCAGCACAGGCAGCGCCACAACAACCGTCAACACGGCTGCGGCGAGAGTAGTTGCCATCTTCATGGTCTTCTCCTTCCAGAAATGCAGGCCTCGTGGCCGGATCGGTTGCGCCGTCCACTCAGGGTCGGCGACAGAGGTCTTTCTTCTATCAGAAGTCTTCTATCACAGTCGGCAGCCCAATGCCAGATAGTTTCGCAGTTACGCCCCATTTCTTCGTGGTCCCGCCGACTTGCGGGGACTCATCTCACCCCGTACCCCGCGACTGTGCAAAAAATGCAGGGCCCCCTTCGGATGGTTCGTACCGAATTGCGCGCCTTATCGATCCCTTGCCCGCGCGACCTCGTGTCTACGCACGCCCTCGAGGCGTGTTACAATTCCAAACGACGATCCCCCACGCTGACACTTCCGCTAACGAGGCTACACCATGCGACGGCTCTTCTTCCTGCTGGTATGGTTCGCTTCGTTGGCCACCGCACCGCCGGTCTTCGGCCAGTCGCTTCAGGCCGCCACGAGCACGGTTGTCGACGCGATCGTTTCGGCCGCCTCTGAGAATCACCAGCGAGCGCATCCCTTGCAAGGCGATCTCCTCACCGAGCACCTCATGCGCCGTGCGGCCCAGGCGGCGAGCAGACTTCCCGAAGCCGTCTCGGTCAAAGCATACCTACTCGCATTGGGCATCGCCCTGGACGATGCCGGCACGCTGCAACGAACGCCGCTCCTCAGCCAATGGGTCCCGGTGGTGGAATCCGAGTCCCAACGTCGGCAACGACGATCCGTCCTCGGCAAACCCACGATGCGTGGCCGCCATGATACGGCCCAGCACTTCGTCGTCTCGGCCGCGCTCGTCCCGCTCGTTGGCTCCGAGGTAGCCCAGTCCGCCGGCATCCTCAAGGAAATCCGCGATGCCCAAGGTGGTTCCGGGTTCAGCTTCGCCGACCTGTCCGCCGATTTGGCTGGCATCGCCTTCGCCAGGCACTTATTGAGCACTGCACCGCCAATACGCGTCGAGCAGCAACCGCCATCACTGGCTGCGCCGGCATCAACAAGCGACACGCGACTCTCGCTGGCCGATGTCGCCGAAACGTTCACTATCGAACGATTCATGCCCGACCAGTGCAACCTCCCCGAAGGTCTCTCGTGGAAGGCCTTCCTCGACCACTACGGTTCGACCACCGACCCGCGGTTCCAGCGGCAAGTCGAGGCCATCCAGAAGCGCATCCGCGCTCTGCCCGGCTATTGCCGTCTCACACCTCCGGCGGATGGCTGATCTCCTCGCTCACAATTTAACCACACCACTGCCTCCAGACTGGCAGAATGGCAGCATTGCCAAAACGCGCCCAAACCGGCGGCAGTGGCTAAGCCATTGAGATTCATCCGCTTGGGACGATTGTGCCGGGAACCAACCCGCTTGGTATGGTGTTTGCTCTCCTTCCCATCGGTTGCCCAACGTGGGCGACAGGGTGGGCCGAGATTGATCGACAGGAAAGAGGCAGTCATGTCTTTCGATGCCAAACAAATGGTTCGTGTGGCCAAGCGAATGCAGCAGGCGACGGGCTACTTAGAGCTCGGCATGGCCCAGCAAGCGCTGGGGTGCCTGGATGGCCTCGGTTTCTTGGGGCCCTTCCAAGCCGAAGTCGCCCTCATCCGCGGTGCCGCTCTGCAGAAGCAGCATCGTTACGATGAAGCCGTGCAGTCGTTCGAAGTGGCCGCCCGAACCGCTCCGCCTCCCCTCGACCGCTCGGCGTGGCTCGCCTTGAGCCTCTGGTATCGCCAGGCCGGTGATGTCAACCGTGCGATCCAGATGCTTGGCAATGCCCGCGGAGCGCGACCGCCCAAGCCGGGCACTCATGGTGTCCAGGGACAGCCGTGAAGTAGCTCGCCGTCCAACACGACGGCCCGGATGTCGATCCGCAGCAGCCCATCGACCTCAGAACGCGTCAGGCCAAACTGCATCAAGTTGGCCGCGCTGCCCGTCTCCAGCTCATCGACTTCCAATCCCACAAGCTTCGCCGGATGGTGTACGCCCATGTGCACTGCGGTCGCCAGATCGACGCCCGCGAACGACATCACGTTGGCTAGGCACTCGCTCGTAGGCACCGTCGCTCCTGCCAGCACCTCGGTCTGGCCGGCGACCACCAGCTTCCCCGTCGGCAAAATCTCGACATCACAGAACGGGCTCGAATAGCGCCCTGGCGGTTGTCCGGCCTGCCCCGAAAGGTCGCACACCAGAATACATCGCTCGGGAGTCTTGGCACGCACCATGCTCTTGACCACCGCCGGTGGCAGATGGTGTCCGTCCACGATCATGCCCGCCATCAGCCGGTCTTCGGCCAACTGTTCCCACAGGTAGTTGCGCAAACGCGGAAGCATCGTGTGCGAGCCGTTCCCCAGGTGCGTGCTCAGCCGCGCGCCGGCGTCTGCCGCCGCCCGAATGCGCTCCGGCGCAGCGCCCGTGTGGCCGATCGACACGACAACACCGCTGTCGGCCACCCGTCGGATGAACGCCAGCGATTCGTCATATTCCGGCGAAAGCGTCAACACCCGAATCCTGCCCTCGGCCGCCTCCTGCATCCGCTGAAACTCATCCCAATCCGGCGGCCGCACGAATTCCAAAGGGTGCGCCCCACGCGCCCCGTCTTCCGGGCAAATGAACGGACCCTCCACGTGAATGCCGGGCATCCGCCGCGCAAGCCGGGGTGCCGACCTGCACGTCGCCGACAACACCCGTAGTGCGTGCTCCATGACCGATGGCGACTGCGTCGTCACCGTGGGAAAGAACCGCGTCACCCCAAACCGGCCCATCTCATCGGCGATCTTCTCGACCTTGGCCTCGGTCAGCGTCGCACTGCTGAACTCTTCACCCCCATACCCGTTGATCTGCAAGTCCAGCAATCCCGGACAAAGCCATGGGCACGCCTCGCGACGCGAATCATCCAACGCCAGCGAACCGATTTCCGCAATCCGGCCCTCAACCAACTCGACCTCGATTGGCTCGCCGGTAGCATAATGTCGACCACATAATTGCATGGGGTGCCTCCCATGCCAATCTAGTCGATCCACGATGACCGCGAAAGAGGGGGGCGATAGCAACCCCAAGAAACACAACTGGGGTACCCGTCTCCCCGACAGGTACCCCGTGGTGGCCTCCTTCGTCTCTGTACCGACCTCGACATCTTCGCGTGCCGAGGCAGCATCCCGACTGGGCCCCGTTGGGGAAAGGACCGAGCTCGGGGGCGATCGAAGGCCGAAGCTATCTCAGCGTCGGTATCCCAACAACCACGGCGCTACCGCCGCTCCAGCGATTCGGATACACCGAGTTGGTTCCTGACCAGTGCGGCTTGGTCTCGCTATGAATCGAATCCGTGCCGACCGTCGGACGCAGATTCGAATACCCAAACCATCGCCGCGCCGCAAGGCGGTAGTCTCGCTGGTTCGCTCGAAACTCCGCTCGCTGACGCACCGCCAGCTGTGGATCCATGTACTGCCGCATGCCCTGTTCGTAAAACCACATCTCCGGCGTCGGCGTCAGAGCGCCCGGCGATATGGTCCCGCTGAACAAAGGCGCCGCCGTGGATGGCTTCTCGGCCATCACGGGTGAAGCCGCCATACCCAAAACGATCAGCAACGCCGCGGGCAGCCATTTCATCGAACAACACTCCTCACGAGGCCGGTTGGTCACAGACTCCCAACATCTCGCGGCCGCCGATCGCAAAGGCCACAACTCGATCTCAATGCCCAGACGACGAGGCCACTCAGCTTGTGCTTAATAGTTCGGCCGTCCACTGCCGGTCAGTTTAGAGAAGTACTGCCGGATATGCCGATTCTATGACCTCGGCGTGAAACGGCGCAAACACCACAGATTGGGCAGCATATCTGCTCCCCCCTCGCCGTCAGGTCACCGGACCATGCGTGATGTCCAAGAATCGCCGGTACTGCCCCGGGTTGCCATCGACCACCAGCACGTACAGCAGGCCATTCGACTGCCACGCCCCGACGCTGAGCTGTCGTCCCGTCGCCGCGGAACTCTCGACCTCCGCCGGCGCCGTCGGCAATCCCGCCAGCACGCCCCGCACCACGTACAAGGTCGCTCGCGTCTGGCCCTGAATCAAATCGTAGGCGACCCCCGAGTTCCCCAGGAAACCGCTGATCTCACGCCAGCGAATGTTGGCGCTTCGCACCAACTCCGAGCTGAACGGGTACGCCGCCGGTGGACTCACCGCGTCCATCAACTCTCCTTGCTCGCCGCTCTCCAACGCCCCGGCAAATTGAACTGTTGCCGCTCGAATGAGCGTCTCCCGGGTCACCGATCGATCACCGTGAGGCCCCGTCAGCACCATTACCAGGATCGCTGCCGCAGTCGCCAAGACCCCGCCGGTCGCCAGCAGCCAGCCCCGCAACCGGCGTCGCGGTACCACGGGCTCCTCTTCTGGCGCTGCTTCCACCTCCGCAGCCCCGGTCGGTTCTTCCATCTGCGACAAAGCCAGGAAAGCCAGAACTCGATCGGCCATCCCCACTGGCACGGGCACGTTCTTATAGGCCTCGGCGATCTTGCCGTCCAGCCCCTGGAGTTGCTCGTACCGCTTGGACAGGTCTGGGTTCGCCGCCAGTTCTTCCGCTAGAAACGCGAGCGCCGGATCGGAGATATCATTGCTTCCCGGGCGACAAACCTCCATCGCCTCCAAAGCATCGTGGTCGTGGTTCGAGCGATCGTCCATAGCTCTACCTGCGGCGACTAGCTCGCCTTCGGCGTAAATGTAGCGTGTATTTCGCTTTCGAAACCGTAGAAACACGTCGCCGCGAACGCTACTGTCAAGTGCGACTCGCACTAGCCGCTCTTCCGGCAAGGCCCGCTACTACACGCCCCTCCGACTCGAACAGTTTCTTACGCAGCCGGCTCTTCGCACGCGCCAGACGACTCATCACCGTCCCAATCGGCACGTCCAACTGCTCCGCAATCTCCCGGTACCGGCAGTCCTCGTAATAGAACATCGCCAGCACCACCCGATCGCTCTCAGGCAACTCCTGGATGGCTCCACGAAGTTGCTCCACATCGATCGGCTGCTCCGGCGGCACCTCGACCGGGATCCGATCCACATCCAACCGCACATCCTCGGCCGGAATCGGACGCCACTTCCTCTGGCCCTTCAGAAAGCAGTTTCGCAAGATGACGTACAGCCAACTCCGCGCACTTTCCGCCTTGCGCAACTGCCCCAACTTCCGCTGGGCAGTCAGGAAAACCTGCTGCGTCAGATCTTCGGCGTCCGCCACCGAACCGGTCAGCCGGAAGGCGTATCGATATACCCCCTCGTGGTGATCCTGAACCAGCTTGGCAACATCCATCGCCTCTATACCATCCGCCATTGCGGTTCTTCCACAAAATTAGAGGCCCAACTGCCGTGACTTATTCCCACCCGCGATGAAAAAAACCATCTCCCTACCTGGTTCTTCTCTCCATGAATGTAGCCCTTGGGAAGTTCGTTGCCCAGCAGCTACAGCGCATTCGGCGTAACCGTATCGTGTCTTTCGCTTTCGGAACCGTAGAAACACGCCGCCACGAACGCTACAGTTGAGTGCGACTCGCACCAAATGCCGGTTGTGCGTATCCCCCTATGGCTACTACTTCTTGGGCCGCGGCACGCGCCCCGAGCCCGACGACCGTTTCCGACGCCGACCCCGTCCCTGTCGGGTGGCATGCTCCACCTGCGCTTCGTCCACACGCTTGCCGACCTGCTCGCGCATCTGCACGATCCGGTCTCGCAACGCCGCCGCCCGCTCGAATTCCAGCGCCTCGGCGGCCACCAACATCTCGGCCTCCAGCTCGGCCAAAAACTCCTCCGTAATATACTGCGACGGCTCGGCACGACCCACCGCCGCGTTCGAACGCGCGTGCGCCTCCGCTTCCGCCTCGATCCCCGCTCGAATGCCCTTCCGAATCGTCTCCGGCGTAATCCCGTGCTGGCGGTTGTATTCCTTCTGCATCGCACGCCGCCGACGCGTCTCTTCGATAGCTCGCTGCATCGAGTCCGTCACCGTATCCGCGTACAGCACCACCCGGGCGTTCACATTGCGGGCCGATCGTCCGATCGTCTGCATCAGCGACGTTTCGCTCCGCAGAAAACCCTCCTTGTCCGCGTCCAAAATGGCCACCATCGAAACCTCGGGCAAGTCCAGCCCTTCTCTCAGCAGATTCACGCCTACCAGCACGTCGAACTGCCCCTCGCGCAGCTCCCTCAGCAACTCCACCCGCTCGAAGGCGTCCAATTCGCTGTGCAGCCACTTGCAACGCACGTCCTGCTTGCTGAAGTACGCCGCCAGGTCCTCTGCCAGCCGCTTGGTGAGCGTCGTCACCAACACCCGCTCTCCCGCCGCCGCCCGCTCCCGAATCTGCGCCAACAAGTGTGGAACCTGCCCGCGCGCCGGCGCCACTTCGATCTCCGGATCCAGCAGCCCGGTCGGTCGAATCACCTGCTGCACCATCTCGCCGCCCGTCCGCTCCAACTCGTACGGCCCCGGCGTCGCCGATACAAAAACCACCTGCCGAATCTTCGCTTCCCATTCCTCGAATCGCAGCGGGCGATTGTCCAGCGCGCTGGGCAGTCGAAACCCATGTTCGACCAGCGTCACCTTCCGATTGTGATCCCCCGCATACATCCCGCGAATCTGCGGCACCGTCACGTGCGACTCATCCACAAACAGCAGGAAATCGTCGGGAAAGAAGCTGAACAGCGTGTCCGGTGCCGACCCCGGCTCCCGCCCCGAAAGCGGACGGCTGTAGTTCTCGATCCCCGGGCAATACCCAACCTCCTGCATCATCTCGATGTCGAATCGCGTCCGTGCGCTCAGCCGTTGCGCTTCCAGTAGCTTGCCCTGCCGCTTGAGTTCCTCCAGCCGATCGTCCAACTCCTGTCTGATCTCGTCGATTGCCCCCGCGATGCGCTCCTCGGGCATCACGAAGTGCTTGGCCGGATACACGAACAACTCTTCCAGCCGTTCGATCACCTCGCCGCTCGTCGGGTCGATGATCGAAAGCTGCTCCACTTCATCGCCCCACAATTCGATCCGCAACGCGTATTGCTCGTACGACGGATACACCTCGATGCAATCCCCGCGAACGCGAAACTTGCCCGGCTCCATCGCGATGTCGTTGCGGTCGTACTGCACGTCGACCAGCTTTGTCAGAATCTGCTCCCGCTCCACGACTTGTCCCAACCGCAGCCCGACCATCATCGTCCGGTAGTCCTCCGGCGATCCCAGGCCGTAGATCGACGACACGCTCGCCACGATGACCACGTCGCGCCGGCTCACCAGCGCGCTGGTGGCCGCCAACCGCAACCGATCGATCTCCTTATTGATCGAGGCGTCCTTCTCGATGTAAATATCACGCTGCGGAATGTACGCTTCTGGCTGGTAATAGTCGTAGTAGCTCACAAAATAGTGAACGCCGTTGTGCGGGAAGAACTCCTTGAACTCGCTGTAGAGCTGTGCGGCGAGCGTCTTGTTGTGCGACATCACCAGCGTCGGCCGCTGCACCGCCTGGATCACGTTGGCCATCGTGAACGTCTTCCCCGAACCCGTCACGCCCATCAGCGCCTGGTACTTCTTGCCCGAGCGCAGACCTTCCGTCAACGCCTCGATGGCCGCAGGTTGATCGCCGGCCGGTTGAAAAGGACTGGCCAATTGGAACACGCGACACGACTCCTTGCAGAAAACCCCGGTTGCACAGAACCCCTTGCCGATCGACCACCCGCCCGCTGCCGCCGACACACCATCATCATCTTATTGTAGGGTCTCCCCCAAGGATTTGTCATGACGGGGCGCGCTAGCCTATCTCTCGCGCTGTCGAGCATCCGCCAAGTCGTAGGGCGGGCCGAGCGAAGCGACTCCCACCAGCGAACTCCGCCCTCATAACACACCCGCACGCGGCAGCAGGGCAGGGGGGAGGCCGTCCGCGCGCTGCGATCGACCACGGCTCGCCCCGCAACCATTCACGGCCCCCCGGAGTCGTCCTGCCGCAGGGGGCACAAATAGGGCCGAATGTTCTCCAACGTCTTCGCGCCGATCCCTCGCACCCGCCGAAGGTCCTCATGCGCCACAAAAGGACCCTCCCGCTCGCGCAAATCGACGATCCGGCGCGCAAGCGTCTCTCCGATGCCCGGCAACTGCGCCAACTCCGGCCACGTTGCCCGGTTCACGTCGACCTGAAAGCCAACCGACAGCGGCTCCGCATGGTCCCATTCGACGAGTCGGCCCTGCCAGCCGCCCTGCACGGTGTACCAACCGACCATGGTTGCCAGACTGATCACCACCAGCACGGCCACAACTTCCTGGTCGGCGCGACGCAGCAGCCAGTACGGCTTCCCCGGCCCCCATCCCCCGCGAAACCACGCCCGCACCATAAGCGCACAGCGACGCACTACGTTCCGCCACGCCGCGCGTTGCTTCCTCGGCCGCTTGCTCATCAGACACACCCCCGTCGGCCCCATTCTACCACAACACGGCGGGGTTGCTATCCCCTAACGTTGCGGTGGGCTTTTCCGCCAGCCGCCCACCCAGGTATCCTGACCATCTGCGATGCCCCGTCCGCCATCCCGCTCCTGTGAGGTGCCCCCTTGCACAAGCAGTTCCACCAGGTCCAGTGGGACCAAGCCCTCGAAGACGACCTCCGCCAGTTGCTCGAGCTCGCCATCCGCGAGGACCTGGGCCGCCAGGGCGATCTCACCTCTCAGGCTGTCGTGCCCCACGATGCCCGCGGCCGCGCCGCCGTCGTAGCTCGAAACTCCGGTGTTCTCGCCGGCCTGCCGGCTGCGGCCCAGGCGGTGGCCACGCTCGACCCGCAACTCTCCTGGACCCCGGAAGCCGACGACGGCCAATCCGTCCAACCCGGCGACCGCGTTGCCCTGCTCGAAGGACCTGCGGCCGCAATGCTCGCCGCCGAACGCCTCCTGCTGAATCTCCTCGGACGGCTCTCGGGCATCGCCACGCTTACGCGTCAGTATGTCGATGCCGTCGCTGGCACCCGCGCACGCATTTACGACACCCGCAAAACGACCCCCGGGTGGCGCCGCCTCGAAAAGTATGCTGTCCGCTGCGGTGGCGGAACCAACCATCGTACAGGCCTATTCGACGCCATCCTCATCAAAGACAACCATCTGGCCCTCGGCTCGGGCCGCTTCACTCCCGCTGAGGCGATCGCCCGCGCCAGGCAATTCCTCGAAGGGCAGGGCAGCGAGGCGCTCCGCGAAGCCGTCCTTGAAATCGAGGTCGACACCCTCGCCCAACTCGACGCCGTCCTCCCCCTGGCCCCCGACATCGTCCTGCTCGACAACATGACGCCGGATCTCCTCCGTCAGGCCGTGGCCCGCCGCGACGCCGCCCAGGTCGCGACCGAGCTGGAGGCCTCCGGCGGGGTGAACCTCTCCACCGTCGGGCCGATCGCGGCTACCGGAGTCGACCGCATCAGCGTCGGTGCCCTCACCCACTCCGCCGTTGGTATGGATCTCGGCCTCGACTGGCTCTGATATTGAGGGCCGCATTGCCAATGCGAATCGAGCGGCAACGGGGGCCCCAGATTCCAGCCGTTTCGGCTGGTATCCAGGATGAATCACGATCATTGGCGGCGCCGACATGAATAGGCCCCATCGTCGTTCCGCCTCCGAGACCTTGGGCTGGTCCCCCGTGGCATTTCCAAACCCTGCCGTTGCCTTCCGGCATCATCGCAGCCGTTCGGCAACATTCTGCCGTCCCCGCCCGCCTGACCTACCTCGCCGCTGTGCCGCTCGGGCGCGCTATCCTCATTTGACAGCCCTACCGCGCGACCTACAGTTCAGGTGAACCTGCGCCTCGGGGAGGGTCGCAGGTCAACGGCGCAGCGGGGACGGCTGGGAGCTAGAGGGGACCCTGCTGCGCCCCTTTTTTTCCTTGCGGAACTGCCCGACCATGCACCGCTCCCAACGTCCCTCCAACCGATTCCGTTCGCCGGCCCAACCGCCCTCGGTTCCGCCGTACCGCCGAGAACGTCGTCAATCGGCACCCGCCGCGTTCACCCTGGTCGAGGCCCTCATCGCACTGCTGATCGCCTCCGTCGCCGGCTCGGCCCTCCTGTTCAGCACCACCTCGGCTCTGCAAACGACCGACGAAACGCTCCAGCGAGCAGTTGCCGACGGTCTGGCCCAGCAGCTCATGGACGAGGTCGTCGGCGCCCGCTATGCCGAGTACAGCGTTCCACCGCAGGCCTACCAGACCACACTCGGACCAGGTTCCGACGAACGCTCCGTCGGCACGCGCGAACTTTACGACGACATCGACGATTACAACGGCCTCCGCCAGCAGCCGCCGACAGATCGTTGGGGAGTCGCCCTCGGAACCGAAAGCGCCGACAGCCTGCAACGCGATCCCAATTTCCGGATTCCCGCCCATTACCTCGACAACTGGCGGCAAGAGGTCGACGTCTACTATGTCGATCCCGCCGATCCGTCCGCCGCGGTCTCCACAGGCCAACCCACCGACTGCCGCGCGGTCGAAGTCCGCATCGTCCATGTCGATCCGGACCGCGGCCCTCGCGTGCTCACCAAACTCCGACGCGTGGTAGCCTATGTTCCCCCAGTACAGTAGCCACACCCCCGCCGCGTCGGCGCCCACTCATGTAGCACAGCCGCCCTCGGCTGTGCAAACGGCCGCACTCACACCCCGGCCCCGCCGCGCCCCTCGCACCGCGTTCACCGTCCTCGAGCTGCTCATCGCCATCAGCATCATGGTCATGATCATCGGTGCCATGGGCGCACTCACCAGTGCCGTCCGTTCCGGTTCCGACTACTGCGCCGATCGCGCCCGTGCGACCGAACATGCTCGCGTGATCCTCGATCGCATCGTGCGCACTGTCGACGAGGCCACCGCCAACGAACACTTCCCCGGGTTCATCGTCCTCTCCGACACCATCGGCGCATACAACTACCCCGACACATTGGTCGTCTGGCACCCCGATCCGCAAGTCCTCGCGGCCAACCCCTCACGGCTCTCCTTGGACGATCCCAACCGCCTCCCCTACTACGACGAACTGGTCGTCATCTGCCCGAATCCCGGTGCGTCTCACCAACTCGTGGAAATCCGCAGCCGCAGCACGGCGTGCCTGAGCAGCAACGCGGCCGATTGGCCGACCGACATCGCCTCGTTCAAGTCGCACATGGTCCTCGATACCGACGTCCTCAGCGGCACCAACCTCGCCGAGGTAACCTATCCGGCCGTCACGCTCACCGATCTCCTCAGAACGTGCACCGTCTCCCAGAGCGGCAGCGCCACACGCGGCGCGGTCCGCTTCCAGGCCCGCCTGAGACCCTCCGACACCGAATGGAACACTACCACTGTCGCCTGGGAAGCATTGCCCTGGACGCAAGGCATCTACGGCCCCACGACCGGCCTCCGCCAGGCGTGGCTCCGCACCGACCTCCAACTCGTCTCGTCCGCGGCAATCGGCAACACCGCCGATGCAACGCAAATCATCCCGTTCTTCGGCTCCGCGGCCGTCTACTACACCATGCACAAGGAGCAGCGGCCATGAAATGCCTGAGAAGCCGCCCACGCCCTTGCCGCCGCGGCGTCGCAACGCTCGTCGTCCTGCTCATGATCGTCATCGCCCTGTCGGTCGCCTACGTCAGCATGCGCTCGCAGACCATGACCCTTCAGGTCCAGAGCAACGCCGACCTTCGTGCCTCCGCTCGCACCGCGGCGATGACCGGTATGGCCATCGCGCTGCAGACCATGCAAACCTCTGCCTGGTGCGACGGGAATGGAATCTCCACCGTTCTGTCGCGCTCCCTCGGCGACGGCAGCCGCTTCGAGGCCACCTACACGACAGGCGACGCCTCGCTCCTCGCCAGCGATCCCGACTACGACGAGTATCCCTACCGCGTGACCATCAATGTCACCGGCTATGCCATCCAGTCCGGCCCTCCCGTGCACGAGACCACCCACCGCCTTCGAGCGGTCGTACGCCTCACGCCGCGCGCCCTGGCCACCGAACCCTCCGGCTGGAGCGACATCACCGACAACACGCTTTGCCAGTGGTCCGAAGGAACCTTCCAGCTTATGGTTCCTTTCCGCATCGAGGGACCCGTCCGCGTTCGGGCCTACATGCAACTGTCCAAATTCGATGTCGACTGGACCAGCGATGCCCGCCAGTACTACTACCAAGGCCTCAACGCCCTGCGATTGGCCGGACAATCCGATTACCGCCCCTTCACCGGCCCGGTCAAGTTCAAGTACTCCGACCAATACTCGTCCACGTATGGCTTGCTCCGAACGTCGCTGGGCGTAAGTACACAGGACACCTACACCAACTCCACGTCGATTTCCTGGCCCTCCGGCTCGTTCCCTTCCACGTACCGACTCTACTCCGGTGGCAAATCCTACACGATTCCCTCCTTGCCGTCCGACCTGCGCGACGTCACCCTCGGACCCGATCCCAAAACGAACCCGCTCGGCGTCTTCAGCCGCGTTGGCTGCCTGAGCATGCATGAAAACGTGACTGTTCAGGGTACAATCCTCGTTAGCGGCTCCAACGCCGACGTGCAGTTCTACGGCGCCAACTCGAAACTTACGGCCTTCGATCTGCCGCCCCTTCAGGACTCCGCGTCCGCCACCGGCTCGCCCGTCCGCTTGCCGACCGTCTTCGCCCAGGACGATGTCATGCTCCTGCCTGGGGCTCAAGTGCAGGTGACCGGCTTGGTGGCCGCCATGGACCGCTTCCTGATCGAAGAAGCCAGTCAGAACTCCATAGCCCTCTCACTGCAAGGTAAGGTTACGGCAACCAACGTGCAAATCGCTCGACGATCCGACTGGGACCACTCCGGCACGTGGTGGAGCATCATCTTCGGGTACTTCCTTTCGCAGCGCACCAACTACAACGGTAATCCATACTTTCCCAGTTGGCTCCAGCAGGTCTGCGGCCTGAACATGACGCCGCAAATGACCATTCAAGCCGACTCCGACGATATCCGCTACCACTGGCAAAATCCGAACGACCCGCTGTACGTGCCCAACACCAGCGATGCGACCCCCATCGATCCCAGCCATCCCGGGTTGCGATGGGAATTGCTGACCTGGATCGATAACCCCCAAGACTGAGGTGCAATCATGAGAACCCCAAACCGACGCTGGCTCGTCGTCGCCGTTGCGGCTGCGCTAATCTTTGGCGTGCTAAGCTTGTATCAGGCCTCCGACGCCGCCCCCCGGCAGCAGCCCTTCGGCAATTCCCTGGAACAGCGACAGGAACAGATCGCTCTTCTCACGGAGATTTCCGAACTGTTGAAACAACAAAACGCCCTCATGAGAGAACACAACGCCCTCCTGTCGTCCGGAAAACTCCAGGTGGTCGTCACGCTCCCTGAAAACCCACAATAGCAGTCCCATCAGCTCGGAGCGGCGGGCGGCGGAAGGGCCTTCCAACCGGACGCGCTGCGCTCGGCCCGTACGGCCCCTCGAAACATCAATGCCATGCCTCGCCGATCTCGACAACTCGGTTTCACGCTCATCGAGCTGCTAATCGTAGTGTCGCTGATGGCCATTCTCGTCGGCCTCGTTCTCCCCAAGGCTGCCACCACTCTCCGCGATCAACTTGAGTCCGCCGCCCACACCATCGCGGCCGATCTCGCCTACGCGCGAAGCCTCGCCGTTACCAACGGCAGCCCTTACCGCGTGACCTTCAATTTCCAAGACAACAGCTACGTCCTCGAACACAGCGGCTCCGACGCGACGTTGGAAACGCTTCCCTCCTCTCCCTTCCGCGATCCCAACGACCCGTCCGACAAATACATCGTCCGTCTCGACAGTTTTCCCCACTTAGGCGCACCGGTGCAAATCGCCGCCGTAGCCACCTACGGCAGCACGATCGCGCCGACCCACTGTCTCGAGTTCACGCCCCTCGGGGAAACCACCGCAGCCGGCTTCACGCTCATCTGGCTCGAGGCCGGCGCCGAAACTGCCCGCCGTTACTACGTCTTGGCCGTCAATCCGGTCACCGGCGTTGCTCTCGCCGACCCTCGCCTCGGCTTCACGGCCACCGCCCCGCCCGCGGAGGCCATGCCATGACCACAACACAAACCCCCACACCCAAACCCAACCCAACCACCACCAACTCCACTTTCCGCTTTCTATCTTCCGCTTTCCCTTTACCATCCACATCACCCTAGGAACACTCAATGCTCGGTTGGCTCGGCAGTTCCCGTTGCGGCCCGATTGGGATCGACCTGGGAAGCCGATCGGTGAAGCTCCTCCAGCTCTCCGCCGATCAGTCCCAGGTGTGTGAGGCCGCGCGCTGGGACCTCGCCTGTGAACCCGATGCCGACCCCCAGCAGCGCGACGCCGAGGTGGCCCAGGCGATCCGTCGGGCGCGCGAGGGACGCAACTTCCGCGGCCGCGATGCGGTCTTCTGCCTCGGCGCTGCCGATCTCGTCGTCCAGAACATCCGCGTTGCTCACGCCACCGGCGAGGATCTCGGCAAGGTCATCCGCGCCGAGGCCGCCAGCCGCAGCCCCTTTGCCGATGACCCCGGCGAGTTCCGCTATATCGAGGCGGCCGACGTCCGCCAGGGCGACTCCGTCCGACGCGAAGTGATCCTCCTTTCCTCGCGTCGCTCCACCCTCGAACGTGTCGTCGCGCTGGCCGACGCCGCCCGCCTTCGCGTCCTGGCCATCGATGTCGAGCCGGAGGCCATGCTCCGCTGCTATGCCAAGCAGTTCCGTCGTGGCGATGATGTCCAGCAGTGTCTCATGTTCGTCAACATCGGCGCTTCGAGCACGGTGGTCGTCATTGCCCGCGCCATGGAAGCCGTATTCGTCAAGTACGTCGATGTCGGTGGCCGGCACCTCGATGAGGCCGTGGCCCGGCACCTGAAACTCTCCCACACCGACGCCGCCCGCCTCCGACAGCACAACGGCGATCGTCGCAGCGACCACCGCGACCCCGAGGTCGCCCGCAGCGTCAGCGAATCCATCCGCCCCGCACTCGACCACCTCGCCCGTGAGTTGGCGATGTGCGTTCGCTACTACAGCGTGACCTTCCGCGGCCAGCCACTCTCCAAGATCCTCGTCAGCGGCGGTGAGGCCACGCCCGCCATGGTCCAATGGCTCTCCAGCCACCTCGACCTCCCCTGCGAGTTGGGCGATCCGCTGCGAAGCTTCCAAAAACCATCCTTCCCCGGACGCCTCGGACAATGGGACGTCGCCGTCGGCCTAGCCCTGCGCGGCGCGAAATAGACCGGCCAATCCGGAGTAGACCAACCGATGCACGATATCGACTTCCTTCCCGCCGAACACCGCCAGCGCTACGCCCGCCGGCGCATGCTCGTCTGGCGGCACGCAATCAGCGTTGTCATCGGCGTCGCCATCTGCGCCTCGGCCCTCTACCAGCAACACGCCTTTCGTTCTGTCCGCGCCCAGTTGGCCGCCGTCAGCCCGAAGTACGATCTGGCTCGCCAACAGACCGACAGGCTCGACCAGCTCCAGACCGAGCTCAACGCCGCCACCGCCGAAGCTGATCTGGTGACCTATCTCCGCTACCCCTGGCCGCGGACGCAGCTCCTCGCCGAGCTCCTGCAACCGCTCCCCGACGACGTCACCTTCACGGCCGTCGACATCTCCCTGCGACAGCCCCCGGCGGCTCCCGCCACAAGTCGCTCGCTTGCGACCGAAAAGCCCCAAGGCGAAAAGATCGTCAAGGAGCTTCCTTCCGTGGAAGACCTGAAGTCACTCCGCCAGCAGCGCGATCAAGCCAGAACCATCGTCACGATCGAAGGCCTCACCACCGACACCGATGCCTTGCACCGCTACCTGGGCCGACTCAACAACGGAACCCTCTTCTCCAACGCCGAGTTGGAGTCGCTCGACGTGGAGGACGCCGGCGACAAGAGCAAGGTCTTGCACTTCATCGCCACCCTCCAAGTCGAACCCGCCTATGGCGTCCCCGGTGGACCTGTCGCCCCGCCAACCTCGGTCATCGTTGGCCTCGAACCTGCGTCACCCCCGGCCTCGGAGGAGACAACCCGATGAAGCTCAACCTCACCGCCGACAGTTGGCTCGTTCCCGCACTGACTCTAGCCGCCGCCGTGGCCTACACGACCCTCTGGTTCATCCCCCAGCAGCACAAAATCAGCCAGCTGCGGGAAGAGCTGGCCACGAAACGTACCTTCGTCACCCAGGGATGCACGCTCCCCACCGCGCTGCAGGCCACCCAGTGCGAATTGGAGAAGACTCAGCTCTACCAGCGGGCCTGGGCCGACGCTTCCCCCGGTCGCACCAGGCTCTCCGCCCTGTTCGGCCAGATCAGCGCCCTGGCCAAGCAGTCCGGGATCGCCACGACTCGGTTCGACCCCGACCCCGGCCAAGATATGAGCCGACTATGCCGCGTCCCCTTGGCGATCGGCTGCACCGGCTCCTTTGCCCAAACCCGCAAGTTTCTCCATGGTATCGAGAGCCTCCCGGCGACCATCTGGGTCGAAAAGCTCCACGTGGCCCGCGATAGCAAAGATGGGAAGGTTGTGCAGTCTGTGCTCGACTTGGAAATATTTGCCGATAAACAGGATATTTCCGATCAGGTCAATCATATGGAACAACCGATAAGAGAGGAGACGGGCCGAAATGGGGCGTTCGCTCCACGCGGTCCCGTCACGAAACCGTGAGCACAAACAAACTGATTCGACGCGCACGACGCGAGTTGACGGCCAACCCGAAGAAAACAGCCGTCTTGGGGCTGCTGGCAGCCGTGGCCTTGTTCTTCTGGGCGCCCCTGGTGTGGGGATGGATCGCCCCGGCAAAGCCGCCCGCTCCCGGCGACACCGCCAGCGCCGGGGACCCGCCCCCTGGCATGACCACCAGTGTCGCAACGCAACAAACCCCGTCCCAAACCGAACCCGTGCCAACCCATACCTGGCAACAGATCGTTCATTGGAGGAAACAAGATCCGCGCATGACGCCCGTCACCGACGTCGGTAGCCGGCGCGATCCTTTTCAAATGGGCAAATCCAAATTGGCCGAAGCTGAAGCCGAAATCGCCAAACAACGCGCCCAACAACAGGCGGCCGCTACCCCCGTCTTGTCGCCCGAAGACCTCGGACTGAAAGTCTCCGGCACCATCGTCGGCTCGCGCCGAAGCGTCGCCATGATTAACGGCAGGGCCTACAGCCAGGGCGACACGATCGAGTTGACCAAGAACGGCCAGGCCTTCCTCCTCACACTCGTCGAGGTCCGCCCCTCACGGATCGTGCTCCACTGCAAAGACCAGCAAATGGAACTAGCCATCCCCGAACGCCAGAACAAGGGACGATTCGAGCTCCTCGGAAGCCACTAAATCTGCATCCTGTCGAAGGTCGTGTCACGGAAGACTCATGAACCGCTCGCGCCGCATTGCACTGCTCGCCCTGTTCGCCGCCGTCGGTGTGGGAATCGCCGTGGCGGTGGTCGTGGCTACCTCGCCCCGTTCCGCAACCTCCACGCTGAAACGGGAAGCGACCCACTGGACCGCCCAACAGCCGATCGCTCCCCCGGCTGCTTCCGCCCCCGAGCCGGTCCCCAGAAACAACGAAGCGCAGCCCAAACCGCAGCCGTTGGCACCCGCGCCCGACAAACAGGCCGACGTGACCCCGGCAGTCCCGACCGCGCCCCTGTCGATCCCCGTCGGCGCCGTGTTGGCCGAACCACATCCCCAGGTGGCCTTCCAAGCCGACGCCGACGAGGTCCGCAAGGCCATCGAGTATCTGCAGAAACGGCTCGGCCCGACGTCGACCAAACAGCCCGAATCGATCCCCGCCCCGGCACCGGCCCCTCTGCCTGCCGAAACGACGGCCCAGACGCCCGTCGACAAACTCGCCCCGTCGCCTGCCATCCCGCCCGAGCCTGCGCTCACGGCCGCTCCCTCCACAGCCGGCGCTACCAAACCCGCCACTATGGCACGAAAAAGCCGCATCACGCACGCTTCCCCCGGCGAAGGTGACGACCACCTGATCATGCGCATTCAAGACACCGATATCCGCGAAGTGCTCGAAATGCTCAGCGAGGAGGGCAATCTCAACATCCTCGCCAGCAACAGCGTCCAGGGCAAAGTCTCCGCCACCCTCAACGATGTCAACATCGACGACGCCCTCACGGCTATCCTCCGCTCCACCGGATTCATCTCCCGCCGCGATGGCAAGTTCATCTACGTCGGCACTCCCGACGACTTCGAGGCGATGGAGCACGCCGTCGACAGCATCGGCACCCGCGTCTACCGCCCCAACTACATCACCGCCGAAGACCTCAAAACCCTCATCACGCCGCTGATGACGCCCAAGATCGGCCTTTCCAGCGTCTCCGCGCCCGCCGAGATGGGAATCGCTACCGACGACGACAAGGTCGGCGGAAACACGTTTGCCGGCGGCGAAGCCGTCGTCGTCCGCGATTACGAGGCCGTCCTGGCCCAAATCGACCAGGTCGTCGCCGAAATCGACATTCGACCCATGCAGGTCGCCATCGAGGCCATGATCCTCAGCGTCAAGCTCAACGACATCAACAAGTTCGGCGTCAGCTTCCAACTCCTTCGTGATCAACCGAATCTCAAATTCGGCTGGGGAACCCCCTTGGCCAAGATAGCCGACGTCGACTTCACCAAGGGTGGGCTCAAGTTCGGCTTCCTCGACGGAAACCTCGGCGCATTCATCAGCGCGCTGGAGTCCATCGGCGATACCAACGTCGTTGCCACACCCCGTACACTCGTCCTCAACAAACACCGCGCCGACATCCTCATCGGCCGCGAAGACGGCTACATCAGCACCACCCAGACCGAAACGGCCAGAACCCAGACCGTCGAATTCCTCGATATCGGTGCCCAACTGCGTATCCGGCCGTTCGTCTCCAGCGACGGCCTCATCCGCATGGAAGTCCATCCCGAACTCTCCGACGGCCAGGTCCGCGAAATGGCTGGCTTCACGGTCCCGTACAAGGACGTCACCAAGGTCACCACCAACATCATGGTTCGCGACGGCAGCACGGTGGTCATCGGTGGCCTCATGCGCGAGGTCCTCCAAACCACAACCACCCAGGTCCCCTTCCTCGGCAGCCTCCCCGTCGTCGGCGTCGCCTTCCGCGACGTCCAGGAAGAGACCAAGCGCGAAGAGGTCCTCATCCTCATCACGCCCCGCATCGTCGACGAACCCGAAACATCCCGCGACGGCCTCCGCGGGTCCGGCGAGTTCCTCCGCCGTCAGGCCGTCTACGCCGAAAAAATGAGTGCCCTCGGCAAACGTCACGTGGCACGCTGCTACCTCCGCAAGGCTAAGGAAGCCTGGACCCGCGGCGAAACCCGCAGCGCCATGCGTTTCGTCGAGATGGCCGTCCACTTCGATCCCGACAACCTCGAAGCCATCGAACTGCGGAGCCGTATCTGGACCAGCGGCTGCGACGCCGCCCCCAATATCCCGCCGCTCCAAGCCGTGCCCAACGCGGCCACGCCTCTGGACGGCCAGGCGATCGCCCCATGGTTGCTCGAAGGACTCGAATCCTCCGATGACTCGCTGCCGTCCGGCGTGTCGGCCGAACCCCAGACCTCCGACGCCCGCGTAATCCAGCCCAGGACCCTGCCATGACACACCTGCAACGCCGTGCCGGTGCCTGGGTTCTCGTCGCCCTCCTCACCGGCCTCGCTGGCTGTCAGTCAATCGCCACGCGCGACGACCTGCCCAAAGACGTGGCCCCTAGCCGCAAGGCCCGCCTTGCCGAGCTCACCGGCCAGATCACTCGAAAACGCGACTCCGCCGAGCTCTTGTCCGCCCGCGAATGCCTCCAGCGAGGCGATCCTGCCGGCTGCCAGGCGGTCCTTGCTCCGCTGCTCAAACGCAATCCCGACCACATCGACGCACGCTTACTGCTGGCCGAAGCGCTGGTGGCCCAAGACCGTGGCCAACAGGCGATTGCCGAGCTCCAGCTCCTCGCCCAACAGCACCCCGACCACGCCCAGCTCCAGCACACCCTGGGTGTCCTCTGCGAAAACGCCGGCGACCTCGACCAGGCGAAGACCTACTACGACCAGGCACTTCGCTGCGATCCGCACAACGATGCCTATCGGCTCAGTTGCGAGTCGGCTGCCCGCGCAACCGCTGCCGATGCCCCAATCGTCCCCATGCCCAACCTCTCGGCCGTCGATTTCTCGACGCCCGCCTCCGAGGCCGTCAAACAGGTTGCCTTCAATCTCCCCGCCAAGCCGGCTCCACCGGCCGCCAAACCCCACCCCGCTCGTGCCGCTTCCAACGAGGCCGACCGCTGCCTCAGCAGGGGACTCGATAGCCTGCACCGTGGGTCGGTCGACGCTGCCCGCCCTTTGTTTGAGAAGGCCATGGCAGCCAACCCGCACGATCCGCAGATCCCTCTCTCTGCGGCCGTCGCTGCCCTCGAATGCAATCATCCGGACGTAGCGATTGCGCTGGTCAAACCGGCGCTCCTTCGCTTTCCCAAGTCGGCGGCCCTCCATCGGGTCCTCGGCACGGCCTACTATCGCCAAGGCGATTTCGCCGATTCCCAAACCGCGCTGCAGCAAGCCCTTTCTTTGGACAAGTCCTCTGCCTTGTCCTATTTTTTGATGGGCTGCACGTTGACCCGACTCGGCCAGACTGAGGCCGCCGCCGACCAGTTTCGGCGCGCCGGCCAGATCGACCCGAGATTCGCAGTCCAGCGGTAACGATTTGGTGGGACATCCCGGAATGAAGGGCTCCAGCGTAACCCAAGCCGCGGCGCTCGCGGCACAGGCTCTCGCCGCCGGCTGCATTCTGGCCGCAATGGCCGGGCTGGCCGTCGGTCGCGGTCCCCTTTCGTTCCACCTCGGCCTTCTCGCCGCAGGCCTCGCCTCCTCCGTAGCCGCGCTGGCTCTCGTCCGGCACGCTGTCGGCATCGAACGGCGATCCGTCCAACGCCACTTCGAGACCCTCTGCCGTTCCAAGGTGGAAGAACTCCGCGGCGATGTCCTCTCCGCCAAACTCTCTCCGCTCCCCACCCGAAGCCCGTGGCAGCCCCTGGACGACTGCCTCCGGCAGACTCTCCTGGATCACAGCCTCCGCGTCCAGGACCTCGAACACGCCCGAACCGCCCTCGAAATCCGCTACCGTCGCGCCCGCAGCTTGGCCCAACGCGCCAAGATGATCCTCTCTGGTGTGGCCGACCCCATCATTGCCATCGACGACCTCGACGAGATCGTCCTGGCCAACGCCGCCGCCGAAGACCTCTTCGCCGTCGACTTCGAACAGGCCGAAGACCGCGCCGTCGCCCATGTCATCCGTTGCCAGAAACTCGTCGACATGCTCCTCACCGCCTGCCATCGCGAGTCCATCGTCAACCGCACCGACGAACTGGAACTCATCGACGGCGAAGGCTCCAACCGTTGGTACCGCGTCCGTGCGGCCCGGCTTGCCTGCCAGGACGACGACGACGATTCCGACTCCGTCTCCCAAGGCGCGGTCCTCGTGCTCCACGATATCGGCGACCAAAAGGCCCTCCAACGCCGCAACGCCGAGTTCGTCTCCTCCGTCAGCCATGAAATGAAGACCCCCTTGGCCGGCATCAAGGCCTACGTCGAACTCCTGGCCGATGGCGATGCCGAAGACGAGGACACCCGAGAGCAGTTCCTCGAAGTCATCAACGGTCAGACCGACCGCCTCCAGCGCCTCGTCGACAATATGCTCAACTTGGCCCGCATCGAGGCGGGCGTCGTCCAGGTCAGCAAGGAACATCGCTCGCTCAACGAGCTCCTCGAAGAAGCCGCCCACGTCGTGCAGCCCTCCGCCGAAGCCAAGAACGTCGCACTCGTCGCCGACCTCAGCCCCCTCTACCTCGGCGTCCTGGCCGACCGCGACATGATGCTCCAGGCGGCCATCAATCTTCTGTCCAATGCCGTCAAGTACACCCCCGAAGGCGGCCGCGTCACCATCCGCAGCCGGCTCGATGCCGAGCAGGTCGTCTTCGAAGTCGAAGACACCGGCGTCGGACTCAGCGACGAAGACTGCCAAAAGGTCTTCGAGAAGTTCTATCGCGTCAAGAAAGACAAAGACATGGCCTCCGGCACCGGCCTAGGGCTGCCGCTGGCCAAACACATCGTCCAGGACGTCCACGGCGGCCGGCTCGTGGTCGAAAGCAAGCTCGGCGTCGGAAGTGTCTTCCGCGTGACGCTCCCCGGCGCCAAACAAATGACCTGACCCCTAGGAGGCGTTTCCGTGCCCAAGTGCGTTCTGCTCTGTGACGACGAAATCCACATCCTCCGCGCAGCCGAGTTCAAACTCAAACGGGCGGGCTACGAGGTGCTCACCGCCGGCGACGGCCAGGAAGGCTGGGAATCTGCCCAAGAGCGAGTCCCCGACATCGTTATCACCGACTGCCAGATGCCCCGGCTCGATGGCCTAGGCCTCGTCCAGCGGCTCCGCGAAAACCCACCCACCGCGCACATCCCCATCATTATGCTCACGGCCAAAGGCTTCGAGCTCAGCGCCGACGATCTCGCCCGCAAATGGGACGTCCGCGCCCTCATGCCCAAGCCTTTCAGCCCCCGCGAACTCCTCCAGACCGTCGATACCCTCCTCGCCGCTGCGGCCGAACCGACCCCGAACGACGCCCCGGTTCTCAACTCCGAAACCGCCTGCCCATGAACCTGCCCACCGAAGTCTTCGGCGACGTCATTGTGGTCCACACCCCCGAGGAATTCGGCAGCGACCAGGCCGAAGCGTTCCCCAATTTCGTCTCGACCCTCGAACGCAACAACGTTGTCGTCGATCTCGACCACACCGAGCTGCTCGACAGCGACGGCCTCACCGCCCTGGTCGACGCCCAAAGCGCCCTGCGTTCCCAGGGAGGGCAACTCAAGATCGCCGCCACCAACCTGGCCAACCGCAAGATCCTGGAAATGACCCGCCTCGATCTTCAGCTCGAGGTCTTCACCAGTATGATCGACGCCGTAAAAAGCTACCGCTGAACTGCTCCGGCAACCCCATGAACACTGCCACCGAAACACCCCGCCGACTCGGCAACATCCTCGTGGCCAAGGGCTACCTCACCGAGGAACAGTTGCACAACGCGCTCCAGCGGCAGCAGCAGGGCGGCCGAAACAAGCTCCTCGGCGAAATCCTCGTCGACGAAGGCTTCTGCACCGACGACCAGATCGTCGAGTGCCTTGCCACCGAGTACGGCCTCCCTTACGCCAAGCTCGAAGCACGCTTGGTCGACCCGAAAATCGTCGACGTGCTCCCCCGCGACTACATCGAGCAAAACCTCGTCCTGCCGCTCTTCGTCGTCCAGGGTATGCTCACCGTCGCCGTCTCCGAACCCTCCAACCTCTTCCTCATCGACGAAATACGTAGCCTCTCCGGGCTTCAGGTCCAGGTCGTCGCCGCCACCCAAAAAGACATCCGGCGGATGATCACCGCGCTGCCCAACAGCAAGGTCTTCGTCATCGACGACATCATCGAAGATTCCGAAAACGCCGACGTCACCCTCATCGAAGAGGCCATCGAAGACATCGGCGACGTCGAGGAGATCGCCGGCCAGTCGCCCGTCATCCGACTCGTCAACTACATCATCTTCAACGCCGTCAAGGAAGGCGCAAGCGACGTCCACATCGAGCCGGCCGAACGCTGCCTGCGCATCCGCTGCCGCATCGACGGCCGCTTGCACAAGGCGCTGGAAGTCCCCCAGCACCTGCTCAACGCCGTCACCAGCCGCATCAAGATCATGGCTTCGCTCGATATCAGCGAGCGCCGCCTGCCCCAGGACGGCCGCGTCCACGTCCTCCTCGAAGGCCGCAAGATCGATCTCCGCGTCAGCACGTTTCCCACCACGCGCGGCGAAAAGACCGTCATGCGCGTGCTCGATACCCGCAGCGTCTCCCTCAACCTCGAAGACCTGGGCTTCGCCGAAGACATCCTCGGCACGTTCCACGAGTGCATCCGCGCCCCCAACGGCATCGTTCTCGCTACCGGCCCGACCGGCAGCGGCAAATCCACGACCCTCTACGCTGCTCTCAACGCCATCAGCTCGATGGAAAACAACGTCTGCACTGTCGAAGACCCCATCGAGTACCACCTTCCCTTGATCAATCAGTTCCAGGTCCAGGAAAAGATCGGGCTTACCTTCTCCCGCGCCCTGCGAACCCTATTGCGGCAAGATCCCGACATCATCATGGTCGGCGAAATCCGCGATGAGGAAACCGCCCGCACCGCCATCCAGGCGGCCCTCACCGGCCACCTCGTCTTCAGCACGCTCCACACCAACGACGCCTGCTCCGCCATCACGCGCCTGATCAACATGGGCGTCGAGCCCTACCTCATCGGCGCCGCGCTCAATATGGTCCTCGCCCAGCGCCTCGTCCGCCGCGTCTGCCCCAAGTGCCGCGAAACCTACGAGCCCCCTCGCACGCTCCGCAAGGCCCTGGAAAAGATGAACTGCCATTTCGACACCTTCTGCCGCGGCGTCGGCTGTCGAAGCTGCCGCAACACCGGCTACAAGGGCCGTATCGGCATCCACGAACTGCTCATCATCGACGACGAACTTCGCGACGCCATCGTCTCCGATCCCAGCATCGGCAACCTGCGACGCATCGCCCAGCACCACGGCATGATCCAGCTTCAGCAAGACGGCTTCCGCAAGGTCCGCGAAGGAATTACCACCATCGAAGAAATTCTCCAGGTTGCGGGCGAAGCGTCCGCGGCGGGAGCCTGAGAGCCATGCCCTACGAGTACCTCGTCCGCGATCCAATGGGAAAAACCCATAACGGCACCGTCGATGCGGCGACCGTCGAAGAGGCCGCCCAACGCCTGCGCCGCGATGGGTTCCAGGTCCTCCAACTCGACGAAAACGACGACGATCAGCCCCTCCTGCCGGCACGCGTCTCCAAAAGCGACATCATCTACGCCACGAGCCAGTTGGCCATCATGGTCGACACCGGCGTCACCCTCTCCGCAGCGCTCGGCGGTCTCGTCGAACAGGAAACCAACACCACCTTCCGCAAGGTGCTCGCCGACCTCAAAGACTCCGTCGAGCAAGGCGAGGACTTCTCCGCGGCACTCGCCCGGCACCCAAAGCTCTTCGACAAAACCTACACCTCGTTGGTCCGTGCCAGCGAAGCGACCGGATCTCTCGGCGCCATGCTCGACCGAGTCGCCAAATACCTGCGCAAGGAGCTCGAAACACGGAGCAAGGTCCGCGCAGCCATGGCCTATCCCGGCATCATGATGGCCATGGCCGTCGGCGTGACCATCTTCCTGCTCACCTACATCCTTCCCAAGTTCATCCCCATGTTCAAGGCCAAGGCCGCCCAACTGCCCAAGGCCACGATCGTGATGATGCACCTTTCCGACATGCTCCTCCAGCAATGGTACCTCTGGCTCGGTGCCGCCGTGCTCCTCATTGCCGGCTTCCTCTTCGGCAAACGGACCGACCCCGGCCGCCGCGCCATCGACTGGCTCAAGATCAACCTCCCCATCGTCGGCCCCACCGTTCGCAAGGTCATCATCAGCCGGAGCATTCGCACCCTGGGCACCCTTCTGGCCAACGGCGTGTCCATGCTCGACGCCCTCAAGCTTTCCGGCGAAGTGGCCGGAAACTACTACTACGAACAGCTCTGGCAGAACGTCCGCGAACAGGTCGTCGGCGGCAAGCGAATCTGCGAAGTCCTCGAAGGCTCGCCCCTATTCCCACGAGTTCTCGTCCAAATGATCGCCTGCGGCGAAGATACCGCGCGGCTCGACTACGTCCTCGAACGCGTCAGCACCTACTACGACCAGGAAGTCGAAACCTCGCTGAAGACCGCCACCAGCATGATCGAGCCCATCATGATCGCCATCATGGGTGTCATCGTCGGCGGCATCGGCATGGCACTGCTGCTGCCCATCTTCACCCTCAGCAAGCCACAGTAGCGCCGCCCACATCCGGTGGGCCATCGCCGCCCGCGCTCAGCGCAGCGTCCAACCCCAAGGCCGTTACGTGGCTGGCAAAGCCGTCCTGGCGAGCTTTGCGCAAGAAATGCACCGGGACCGACTGGCAGGGGCGTATGAGAATGCCCTGCACGTCACCCGTGCAAGATTCCACAGAGACACATGGTGCCAGAGCAATCACCCTTCCACTCTGGCCGCAGGGAAAGCACCCCTGCCTCAGCAAGCCGGCGACACCTACGCGCCTGCCAGCATCCGTGTCCGACGAGAGCGACGTTCGGCGCGAAGACGGGCACGACGTTTGATTTCGCTCGGTTTCTCGTAATACTCGCGGCGGCGCATCTCTTTCTTGATACCGCTCCGTTCCACCAACTTCCGAAAACGCCGCACGGCCTCCTGGATCGACTCGTTTTCACGCAACGTCAGTTTGACCACTCAGTCCTCCTTCTTGCTAGCTGCCGGCAAACCAAGGCCCGGCCTTCTCGAACCAACGGTTACACCATTCCACTATATCGGGTGAAAGCCCTTACTTTACACTCCCTACGTGCGGTTTGTCTAGCCGTCTGGTATCATCATAGGACGATTCTGCACGCCAGCCGGCCCTACCTGCCGGCAACGCCCCGATTTGCCCGCCTTGCCAGACCCGCACGGTCGCCCAGCAAAATCCCCCTGCGACTGAACCCTCCTAATCGTTTTGGTCGATTCGCTTCATGGGAGCCCACCGCCCGAGCCCACCAACACGGAACCCGCCAATGGATGAATCCGCCCGGCAACTCCAGGCCCTACTCGATCTCGACGCCCGACACGATGACCTGCTCCAGCGCCTCGACGAGCTGGACGATCGCGTATCCCAGGTGCTCTCCCAATGCCTCAAAGAGCGAAATCCGCAAGCCGGCCCCACCGGTTCCACCGCTCCTATAGATAGCCGCTAGAAGTGGGGATTCCCCCCGATCACTTACGCCTGTCCAGCCGTCCCGACTTGTTGATCGCTCGCCACAGCCGCAGCCCCAGCACGATCGCCACCATGCAACCGGCGGCGCCCAAGATCGAAATCTCCCCCAACTTGGGTGGAAGCCGGGTGCTCAGCAGCCACGACGAACCCAAGAACAGCGCGCTGGCCAGCATGCCCAGCACCAGTCGGTTCACCGATGGCTCCAGCCCGCGGTGATCCAGGTGCACGTCGAACTTGCCCGACTGCACCTGCTCGAAGATATCGATCATCCCCTGCGGCAGAATCTCCAGCAAATGCTCCAGCTCCGAGTACAGCCGCTGCAGCTTTCGGGCTTGCCGACGCGGAGATAGCCGCCGAAGAAGCATCTTTCGTCGGTACGGCTGCATCAGCTCCAGCAGGTTGAAATGCGGGTTCAGCAGCCGCGACGTCCCTTCCAGCGTAATCAGCACCTTGATCAGCATCGCCAACCGCGCCGGCAGGCTGATCCGATAACGCCGGATCAACTCCACCATCTCGCTCAACGCCCCGCTCAAATCGAACGAATCCATCGGCTGGCTGCTGTAGTGGGAAACGAAGTCCGTCACGTCCAGGCTCAACGCCGCACGGTCCAACTCCTGCGGCACTTTGCCTACCCGGATGATCAGCGAGGTCAGGTGCTCGGCGTCCAGGTTGCTCACCGCCAGCAACATCTCCCCGATCTCCTCCAGCAACCGCTCATCGATCCGCCCTACCATCCCGTAATCCAACAGCCCGATCACGTTCCCATCCAGCACCAGAACGTTCCCCGGATGTGGATCCGCGTGGTAGAACCCGTTGGTGAAGATCATCTCCAAATACAATCTCGCACCACGCAAGGCGACTTCGGCCTGATCGATCCCCGCCTTCGCCAGCCGTTCGGTCTCCTCCAGCTTGATCCCGTCGATCCGCTCCATGGTCAGCACGCGGTTCGTCGACAGCTCCGGATACGGACGCGGAATGTGGATCGTCGCGTTCTTGGCAAAATCCCGGGCAAACTGCTGCATATGACGCAGTTCGCGATCGAAGTTCAACTCCCGGCGCAACGTGCGCTGAAACTCCGCCGCCACCGCCCGCGGATGATAGTTCTGAAACTCGGCACTCATTTCCGCCAGCAACGCCAGCCCGCCGAGAATGTCCAGGTCCACCTCGACCTTCCGCTCGATGCCCGCGTGCTGCACCTTGACCACGACTTCCTCGCCGCTGCGAAGCTTCGCCCGGTGCACCTGCCCGATCGATCCGGAGGCCATCGGCCGGTCGTCGAATTCTGCAAACAGCTCTGAAACCGGACGATGCAGCTCGGCCTCCAGCGTGCGGTACACCTGCTGCGGCGGATCCGCCTGCACTTCCGTCTGCAAGTGCTTTAGCTCCTCCGCCAGGCGAATGCCCACCAGGTCCGGCCGCGTGCTTAGCACCTGCCCCAGCTTGATGAACGTCGGCCCCAACTCCACCAAAGCCAACCGCAGCCGCGTTTCCCAGCCATACCGGGCAATCGCGGCCCCGTCCGGAGCCTTCAGTTGCAGCCCCAGCCTTCCCAGCCAGTCGGCAAGGCCATACTTGCTCATAATGGCCAGAATCTCCGTCGAGCGGTAACCGTGACGGTAGATCTGGGGGATTGCGCTGATACGCATGGTTATGCCGACGGAGATACATGTCAGTCCACTCTCTACTCTAGCCCACACTCCTCCGCCGGAAAAGCTGCGGACTCCCACTAGTGGGATCTAACCGCGTGTCTGGCGAATCACTTCCGAAATTCATTTTCCGGTGGGTTGCAGCCCGCACGTACGCCGATATAATTCTCTCGTCGCGGCTCGAAGTATCTCGGCCAACACTTGGCTGAGATGCCGACAAGCCGCGAAAAATTTTGGTCGCGGCGGCCCTTTGGCCTTTGACAACCCTGAAACCAATTGCTAGAATCGAGCTTTTCCCAACCGCTCGCCCGGCTTGGGAGGGGCCAAATCAACACGGGGCATCTTCCCTCTTTTCGGGAAGGCGACCCCTGTCGATTTGGCAGGCGAGAGGCTCTCTCGCATGATCTTTGACAATTTGGTTGTGGTTTGAGTGGCATCTTAAACGGCGCGTCCGATGGTTCGTCGTAAGTCGATCCAAAGGATGCTCCAAGAGCGCTGAGCGAATCACCGTTCGTGTCGCATCCGCGGCCGAACGGAGGTAGGTAATCGTTACAGATCGATGGGCGTGCCAACGCCCACGGATCGATTGGTAGCCACGCGTGAATCCGTACGCCGACAGCGGCGCGGCCCAAACGCCGTAACGTTGACGGAGCTTTGGATTCATGTGGCCAAGCTACTAAGGGCGCACGGGGGATGTCTTGGCATCAGGAGGCGTTGAAGGGCGTGGTAGTCTGCGAAAAGCTTGGGGTAGCTGACAAACAAGCGTTGATCCCAGGATTCCCGAACTGGCGTACGCTGAATTCATAGGTGTGCGTCGCGAACGCGGTGAACTGAAACATCTAAGTAACCGCAGGAAAAGAAAGAAAACTCGATTTCCCCAGTAGCGGCGAGCGAAAAGGAATCAGCCCAAACCGCGGAGGTTTTCCTCTGCGGGGTTGTAGGGCCCTCCACATGGGAGTTACAAAGTGAGTTGGTAGCAGAACTGTACTGGAATGGCAGGCCATAGCGGGTGACAGCCCCGTACGCGACATCGATTCACCTCCCGGAGGGTACCTGAGTAGGTCGGGCCACGTGGAATCCCGACTGAATCTACGGGGACCATCCCGTAAGGCTAAATACTCCCTGATGACCGATAGCGAACCCAGTAGAGCGATTGAAAGATGAAAAGAACCCCTGCTAGGGGAGTGCAATAGAATCTGAAACCGTGTGCCTACAAGCGGTCGGAGCACTATGGCCTTGGGGCAACCCAAGGCAATGTGTGACGGCGTGCCTTTTGCATAATGATCCGGCGAGTTACCGTCGGCGGCTTTGGTTAAGGCCTTCCGGGCTGGAGCCATAGGGAAACCGAGTCTGAATAGGGCGAATATGTCGACGGCGGTAGACGCGAAACTGCGTGACCTACTCATGGGCAGGTTGAAGCGCGAGTTATATCGCGTGGAGGACCGAACCCACTTGGGTTGAAAACCGAGGGGATGACCTGTGGGGAGGAGTGAAAGTCTAATCAAACGCAGAGATAGCTCGTTCTCTCCGAAATAGCTTTAGGGCTAGCCTCGAGCCACTACGTACCGGGGGTAGAGATACTGAATTGGTTTGGGGGCCCTCCCAGGCTACCCTGCTGAACCAAACTCCGAATACCGGTACGACTATCTCGGGAGTCAGTCCCTGGGGGATAAGCTCCAGGGTCGAGAGGGAAACAACCCTGACCATCTGCTAAGGTCCCGAAGTCGGGCTTAGTCACAAAGGAGGTTGGGTTGCTGAGACAGCCAGGATGTTGGCTTAGAAGCAGCCACCATTTAAAAAGTGCGTAACAGCTTACTGGCCGAGCAACCCTGCGCCAATAATGAACGGGAGTAAGCCCGACACCGAAGCAGTGGATTGCCCGCAAGGGCAGTGGTAGGAGAGCGCTGTAGATCAGATACAGGCCGTACCGTAAGGAGCGGTGGTGGGGTCTACAGGTGCTTATGCCGGAATGAGTAACGATAAAGCAGGTGAGAATCCTGCTCGCCGAAAGCCTAAGGTTTCCTGGGGAAGGTAATTCCGCCCAGGGTTAGCCGGTGCCTTAGTCGAGGCCGAAAGGCGTAGACGATGGACAGCAGGTCAACATTCCTGCGCCACTCGCGTGGACCGATGGAGGGACGGCGTTCGTAGGGTGAGCGGTACGACTGGAAATGTCCGTGGCTCGCCCGCTGATCGGGGATAGGCAAATCCACCCCGTAAGATCATCGGACGGGACCGACCGCGTTTATGTTCGGGAAGTCATCCGAAAGACGTCCAAGAAAAGCTTCTAAGGGTTGAAGCGCGAGTGACCGTACTAAAACTGACACAGGTAGGCGAGACGAGAAGTCTAAGGCGCTCGGGAAAACACTGGTTAAGGAACTCTGCAAAATGGCCCCGTAACTTCGGGATAAGGGGTACCCTCTGGGGTTCACGCTCCGGGGGGTCACAGTAAATCGAGTTCTGCGACTGTTTATCAAAAACACAGGACTCTGCTAACTCGCAAGAGGATGTATAGAGTCTGACGCCTGCCCGGTGCTGGTAGGTTAAGGAAGACAGTTAGCGCAAGCGAAGCTGGCGACCGAAGCCCCAGTAAACGGCGGCCGTAACTATGACGGTCCTAAGGTAGCGAAGTTCCTTGTCGGGTAAGTTCCGACCTGCATGAATGGCGTAACGACAGAACTACTGTCTCAACCAGTGACCCGGTGAAATTGTAGTCGTGGTGAAGATGCCACGTACCCGCAGCAAGACGGAAAGACCCCGTGAACCTTTACTGTAGGCTGATATTGGGCTGTGGTATGTTTTGTGTAGGATAGGTGGGAGGCGCTGAAGCCGGGACGCCAGTCTCGGTGGAGCCAACCTTGAAATACCACCCTGAATATGCTGTAGTTCTAACTCTGAATTCCGTAATCCGGACAGAGGACAGTTTCAGTTGGGCAGTTTGACTGGGGCGGTCTCCTCCCAAAATGTAACGGAGGAGTCCAAAGGTACTCTCAGCCTGGTTGGCAATCAGGCGTCGAGCGCAAAGGTAGAAGAGTGCTTAACTGCGAGACTGATAAGTCGAGCAGATGCGAAAGCAGGGCTTAGTGATCCGGTGATCCCGTATGGAAGGGTCATCGCTCATCAGACAAAAGGTACTCCGGGGATAACAGGCTTATCGCTTCCGAGCGTCCATAGCGGCGAAGCGGTTTGGCACCTCGATGTCGGCTCATCACATCCTGGGGGTGGAGAAGCTCCCAAGGGTTTGGCTGTTCGCCAATGAAAGTGGTACGTGAGCTGGGTTCAGACCGTCGTGAGACAGGTCGGTCCCTATCTGCTGTGGGCGCACGAAACCTGCGGAGGTTCTTCTTTAGTACGAGAGGATTTAGAAGGACGTCCCTCTGGTGTGCCAGTTGTCACGCTCGTGGCACGGCTGGATAGCTATGGACGGAAAGGATAAACGCTGAAAGCATATAAGCGTGAAGCCCTCTCCAAGATCAGGTTTCGTAAGGAGCTTAGCTCCGAGAGCCCCCTGGAAGACTACCAGGTCGATAGGCCGGATGTGGAAGCACGGTAACGTGTGTAGCTAACCGGTACTAATGGGCGAATGCTTGGCCACATGTATCCAACGCTCCCGATTTCCTAACTCGCGAAGCGATCCACTCAAAACACAACCTTCGAGCGCTCGCGGCCACTCACGGCCGCTTGCGCCCCTTTCCGGCGACCATATCTGGAAGGTCACACCCGTTCCCATTCCGAACACGGCCGTTAAGCTTCCAGAGCCGATGGTAGTACTGCAAGTGCGAGAGTAGGTGTTGCCGGATTAATCCAGCCGACCCC
This sequence comes from Thermoguttaceae bacterium, assembly GCA_963674835.2. Lineage (GTDB taxonomy): Bacteria > Planctomycetota > Planctomycetia > Pirellulales > Thermoguttaceae. The sequence goes on along the minus strand of CAXXKC010000003.1, from coordinate 1,435,786 downwards.
CGTGGCCTCCAATGACCGCGGGGGTCGTTTGCTTCTTTGCCTGCATTCCGCAAATTGCTCGTGCTCACAAGCCTCTCTGCGCTGCGCACAACGGTAGTGTCCGGATTTGTGCGCTCTTTGGTTTCAGGGTGGTCCTTGGATCTGGCAGGAAGCTTCCCAACTCCCCGGATCGGCGATATCGCCAATCCCCCGACCGGTGATGTCGCCCTCAACCTTCCTTCACACTACCGTCCCCTCCTCCAAAATTCTCAACCGCGATCTCAACCGCAAGCTGCGCAACCAATTACACAACGCGTCGTTCGTTGCCAGACGGGGGGATAAAAGATACGAGGTCCCCAACAGGGTTCATGTGCGATATGCGTGGACGCTTCCGTGTAGGGGGTGGGGTATATGAGCCATGCGGATTATTGACGTTGCCCACTGCCCTGGACACAATGACATTATCGATCCGGTCTACACCTCTTGATGCTCTTCCTGCAAACGTGTTTCGCTACCGCGAATCGACCGCGATCGGCTAATGGCGTTCGGGACGGAAATGGGCACGGGCTGTGGTGGAGAGTGGCTCTCCACCGGCGTTGGCTGTCTTGAAATTCCTGGAGGTCATCTGTCATGTTGCATCACTCTCGTCCCGCGCGCCAGCGAGCTTTCACGCTGGTGGAACTGTTGGTGGTCATCGCCATCATCGGTATTTTGATCGCCTTGTTGTTGCCCGCCGTACAGGCCGCGCGCGAAGCCGCTCGACGCGCACAGTGCACCAACAACATGAAGCAAATCGCTCTTGCGTGCCACAACTACGTTGATCGGTCCAAGAGCCTGCCGGCCAGCTTGTTCCTGACGACGACCGGTACGTCTGTGAATTTCCAGCCCTGGGCTACCATGGTTCTGCCGTTCATGGAGCAGACCACGATCAGTTCGCAGTGGGATGCCCGCTATCCCGCCGCCAGTGGCGGTAGCGAAACTGCCCTCGGTATAACCGGGGATCCCGTGGCCACCGCCGCATGCCAGAACAACGCCGATATGGCTGCGACCGTAATTGACTCGTTCATATGCCCGTCGGCACCGGCTGCCAAATCGCGCGTTGCCGTCGCCGGCATCGACATGGCCGTCCTCGGAGCCGCCGTGGGAGCTTCGTTGCCCTTGACTGGCACCTGGAGCTTCGGACAGGCACCGATCGACTACCAGCCCTACCAGTGGGCATACTTGGAAAGCGGTGACACCGTGTTCTCGACTCTGGCCTGGGGTGCTGGAGCGACGCCGCATCAGGTGGTGGGGCCGATGCTGGTCAGAGATACCGTAACCGGCAGCAGTTATCCACAGTCCAGCCGCCTCGAAGATATTACGGATGGAACCTCCAACACCATCCTCGCGGGTGAGCGTGTTGGCGGCCCATACGTCTATAAGCGCGGCAATGTTCAGATCGACACGATTGACGCTGCGTTTCTCGGCATTCCGTTAACGGGCGCCACATTGAACTTCGTCAACGGTGGCGGCTGGGCCAATCCGTTCAGCGGTTGGTTCCGTCCGGCGGGAACAACCGAGGCAGGCGCCGTGAATACGGGCAGCGCCTGGCTGCCCACAGCGGGGACTGGACCGTCGGTCATCAATTCCATTAGCATGTGGAACTGCGGCTTCTTCGCCATGCATCCGGGTGGTTGCAACTTCGCATTGTGCGATGGCTCCGTCAGGTTCATCTCAGAGAATGTGCCCAGCAGCGTATTGGGCGCCATGCTCACGCGCGGCAACGGCGAAGTGTTTGAGCTGCCGTAAGCGGACGGCTAGTGGTTTGTCCTAAAGAGGCCACATCCGACGTAACAAAGGACTGCGAGAATAGTCATGCGAATTCCAGTAGGTCGATTGCTCGTCGTAGCGATCCTTAGTGTTGCCTTCAGCGCTTGTGGGCCTGCAGGGCCGTACCACAAGCCGTTGGTTGGCCCGATCAAGGGCCAAGTTCTCGTGGATGGAAATCCAACCGCCGGAGTGCGCATCTTGGCGCATGAAGAGGGTGGGGGTAATGCTGAACACCCCACGCTACCCAGCGGGTTGACGGATGCAGACGGGAACTTCACGTTGGGTACCTATGACCAAGGCGACGGTGTGCCTGCAGGGAATTACAAATTGACTTTTTCGTGGAGTGGAGGCGGCCTCATGTCCGGTAAACCCGACAAGTTTGGAGGTCGTTACGCCAATCCTGCCACTTCCAAGGTTGATCTCAAAGTGGCGGATGGCCCCGTCGACCTCGGCAAGATTGAATTGACCACCAAGTAGGCTCGACGCAGCCTTTGGCTGCCTATCGAGTCCACACGGGCAATGCAGGGTTGGGATCAGGTTTCATCTTGATCCCAACCTTTTTTTACGCGCGTCAGGCCTGACGCGCAACGTCCTGTCTGATGCTATGAACCGACCAGTGAAAGCGAACCGGGAGTTGACGGGGTGGGTGGAGGCCCCGCTAGAGATCGTCATGGCAGGAGCTTCCAGTTGAACCGTGAGGGCGTCCACCGCGAGACGGTATTCCTCCGCGCGGCAGATTGGGGTTGACCCACTACATCCTTCGCCTATAATCCGCCGCCATTCCGGCTCCGAGAGGCGGCTGCGCGGGCCTTATGGCGTTTAGACAGTCTCCTCTGGGTTCCGGGCGGGGCCGATTCTCACCAACTGAGCATCCGGTCTGGCTTATCTTCAATACCATCAAGTCCTCATGGATGAGGACACCGGCACCTCAAGCGACAGGGAGGTCGACGGCCTCACAAGGCCCCCTTCTCGTCCAATTCTGAAGGACTCCGTACCCATGCAAACCTCGATTGTGCGCTGCGCGCTGGTTGTGTCGACGATTGTCGGGCTGGCCGGATGTAGCAGTTCCGGAAGCCGTCCTTCCTGGTCTTGGAATCCCTTCCGTTCGCCCTCCTCGCAAGTCGCGGCCAATACTCCCAAGCTCCCCTCTTCCTTGAGTACGCCTTCGCCGCCGGCCTCCAGTGCGACCAGTTCGATCGCGTCCACGACGCCTGGCACAAATTCGGCCACTCCTGACCTCTCCGGCCTGGCCGGTACCACCACGGCCAAGGGCGCCACCAGCCCCAGCACATCGGCTGCCAGTGCCAGCCCATACGGAGTCCCGCAGTCCGGCAAGTATAGCGCCAACGGCATCGCCTCCAGCAGCACGACATCACCATCCAGCGCGTCCCCGACCAATCCCTACGCCAGCTATTTCAACAACTCTGCTGCCAGCAGCTATACCAATCCGCCAGGTAACACTCCGGCGTCGCCCGCCTACGCGTCGACTCCTTCGGTCGGCACCACCTCTGGCAGCATAGCTGGCGCTTCGCCGAGCTATGCTCCCGCTGCCGACCGCTATGGCAATCCGGCGGCCTACGCAAATCCTGTTGCCAACATGACTCCCGAGAACACTCCCTACATAGCCTCCGCATCAGTTGGTCGCGGCTATGGTTCCCCCTCCAGCTATACAAGCGGAACGCCCAGCGCCGCCTACTCCTCCACTCCGTACGGAAGCTTGCCGTCCAGCCCCTACGCAGCCGCGGCCTCCAATACAAACCCGCCCTCCACCGCCTACGCGACGGCTCCCACGAATTCTCCGTACGGGGCCAGCGCTGTGACGACCCCCGCGTTGCCGAGCACTCCGTCCAACAACCCTTACGCTTCCACCTCCACCCCGAAGACCAGCGCCAACTCGGGCTTCGAGGCCTTTGCCAGCACCGCCGGTACCAACGCGCCGACCAGCACCACTGGTCTGCCGCCTTCCAACTACACGCCGGCGCAAAATGGCTATCAGCCCGGAGTCAACGGCTACACCCCTGGCAAGTCTGATCTCCAGCCGGGAACCGGCAGCTACAACCCGTCCGGCACGGGAGCCTATCAGACGCCTGCCGATCCGTACGTGTCTCCAGCCGGCCAATACCAGTCGCCCGCCGGTCAGTACCCGGCAACGACCTCCACTTCGTCAGCCGCCACCGGTTACTACTCGACCAGTGGCGCGACCAATCAGGAGATCCCCGAATACCGCCCCGGCAGTACGAAGAGTTACACGCCGCAGAACACGACGCTTTCCGGCGACTCCAAGGTCGACTCCCAGGTCGCCCCCGCCAGCTATTCGTCCGGCTATCCTTCGACGGGCTACTAAGGCCATCGCCACGCTCGGCTCGTCCGGCCATACCCTCGTCACTGCCGAACAACTCAACAGCGCCCCACTCCCCGCGCCCTCTTGCAATCACGGCGCCCCACGGTGACGCACGCGGCCTTCCGTTACCGCCTCCCATGTCATACACGCGAAGCGATGGCCTCCCAGCGCCGGCCATCGCTTCGCGAGTTTCGCATCAGATCTCTTTCCACTGGCCGGGAATCGGCACTGGGAACTGCCCGTCGGCGTCGGCCTTCACCGGCGCGGGGCTGTCGTAGTTCATGCGGTCGATATAGTCGCAGAACTGGAACTCCGACTTCATCACGTCGTCCCAAGTCACCGTCTGTCCCGTGTGGCACGCGGCCCGTCCCATCAACGTCGTCAGGTCCGAGTAGACCGCCCGCTTGGCCTCGTTATGATGCCGATCGCTGCGAATGCTCGCGATGAAGTCGTTCCACTCGTATTGCCAGGGCGTGAAAGCGTCGTCCTGCGGGGTCCACGCAATCTGGTCCTTGCCGATCCGCTGGTCCTTGAACATGTGGACCGTTGCGGCGTGAATGTTGCCCGAAAACTGCGCGGCGCATTTCGTGCCGTGGATGAACGTCGCAAACTCCTCCCGGGTCTTGTTGATCCGCCGAAATCCGCAAAACGCCTTCGTGCCGTCGGCGAACGTATACTCGATCGAGTACACGTCGATGTTCTGCCCGCGATCGGTGCTCCCCGGCACCCGTCCACCCATGCCCACCGCCGTTACCGGCCACGCATCCTTGATCCAGCAGCACTCGTCGATCTGGTGGATCAAGTAGTCCACGAAGTGTCCCGAACCGACCCAGTAAAGCTGCACCCTGCCGAACCCCAACTGGTCCATCAGACTGTTGGCTTTCTCGCCCACGTTCGATAGCCAGCCGGTCCCTCCCAGACGATTCGCACGGATCAACGGAATCTCTCCCATGGCACCGTCGCGAATCTTATCGATCAAGGCCTGCCGGGCCGGCGAGTGGCGACACTGTAGGCCCGCCGCGATCTTCACATTCTTCTTCTCCGCTTCCTCACCCGCACGAAGCAGCCGCCGCAGCCCCACCGGATCCGGCGCAAACGGCTTCTCCATGAACACGTTGATCCCCTTCTTCACCGCATACTCCACGTGCACAGGCCGGACGTATGCCCGCGTCGTGCACATGGCCACGTCGCCGGGCTTCAACGAGTCGATCGCCTTGCGGTAAGCGTCGAAGCCCATGAATTTCCGATCGTCCGAAACGTCCACCTTGTCGGGAAACTCTTTCTTCAACGCCTTCAATGCCCGGTCCATCGGCCCGTCAACGACGTCGGCCATGACGTACAGCTTCACCGGACCGGCATCGCGAACACGCAATGCATCCGCAACCGCGCCCGCGCCCCGATGACCACAGCCAATCAACGCCAGACGAATCGTGTTGTCTTCACCGGCGTGTACCGCCGGGACCGCGCCGCCCAGCAAGACGGCTCCACCCGCCACCGTGCCTGTCGTTTGCAGAAACTTCCGGCGCGTGGGATGGGGACGATCGTCGCGTTGCGTCATGGCGAGCTCCTCGATGAATGGTGGGTAGTTCGGAAGGCAAGTGGGCGACCAACGGCCTACGCTCTGGCTCCCCTCTACAGTCGGTAGGATGGCAGACGGGGGAGCAACGGCGGGCGCCGCTCTGTCCAGGCCTCGCAGTCGCCTGAGAAACCGTACCTGTAGCATAACCTCTCCGGCACCCACAGCCAAGCATACGCACCCCTCCGGGCGGGAGCCGATTTCTGACGCTGCCAGGTGGCCGCCAACTCCAGGGTTGGCCGGGCAAAACGAGCTCCACCGGCGACTCTCCGTCACCCTCCGCACTCGTTAGGCTTACAACGCCTCTACCGCCGATACCGCCTCCGTAACCCCGTGCAACCCCAACGACGTGCTGTAAGCGACGCAACGACAATACAGCATCGACCGGAAGGCCTTAGCCATACGCCAACTTGTCTTTGGCCGTTTGACGGAAGTGCAAATGTGACCTAGCTTTCAGCAGTGGAACGGTTATCCGGTGGGCGGCCTCCCGTGAGGCTCGGAAACCCCTATGCGCAAAACGCCGCTTGGCGCATTGCGGTGCCATGCCTGTGGCTCGTCGGCCCCAGGCGCTCTGGCCAGCGCGGCTGCCTGCCGGTCTCGGATTTGTACGTGCGCGCAGGCCAGTCATGTCGGAACACACCGTGCCGGATAACTCTCTGGCTCAATCCATCTCCCGCGACGATCCCGGCTCGTTGGCGACGAACCTCGTGTCGGAACTCGGCTCCATGCTCGAGGAGTTGCAGCGGCCGACGCCCACCGCCCCTGCTACGGTCCTCTCGCGCCGCGACAACCAGTTGATCCAGGTTCGCCTCGGCATCGCCAGTGCTCTGTTTACGGCCCTGCACTGCAAACACGGACCGATGGCCGCCCACGCGCTCCGTACCGCCCTGCGCACCTCCGTCTGGGCGCTGCAAATGGGCTTGAGCCCGCAGCAACGCGATGCCATCGAGGTCGCCGCACTCCTGCACGATGTCGGACTCATCGGCGTGCCCGACCGCATCCTGTTCAAAGTGGCCCCGCTCGATAGCGACGAAACCTTGCTCATCGAGTATTCGCGCAAGATGAGCCACGAGATCCTCCGCCATGCCTGCGCCGAATCTCCCATCCTCGAAATCGTCGAGTTCATGGGCGCCTGGTTCGACGGCTCCCAGCCTGGATACCGTTTCAGCGGACGTCAAATCCCTCTCGGCGCCCGCATGATCGCCATCGTCGAAGCGTTCGACGCCATGACCAACGGCCAGGCCTACCGCCGCGCTAAGTCGCAGGAACGCGCCATGAGCGAGCTGTTCGAGGCGGCCGGCACCCAGTTCGATCCCCAACTCGTCCGGAGCTTCAGCGAACTTCAAACCAGCGATCTGCCCGAGCTGCGAGAGGAAATTGCCTCCCGCTGGCTCCACGGATTGGATCCCGAGGCGGCCAACAAGCACTGGAGCTTGTCGGTGGCCGATCGTCAAACCGTCCTGCCCGGCGTCGAGTCACTCTTTCAAACCCGCCTATTGGACAACATGCACGACGCTGTCATCTTCATCGACAGCCAACTGCAAATCACCCAGTGGAACCACGGCGCCGAACGCCTCACCGGCATCGCCGCCGCCAGCATCGCACACCAGCCCTGGCTGCCCAGCCTCTTGGGCATCCGCGATGAAAAAGGGCATCCCGTCTCCGACGACGACTGCCCGGTCGCCTTCGCGATCCGCTCCGGGGTGCAGTCGTTGCGGCGACTGACCATCCGTGGCAGAACCGACGAGCCCATCTCCGTCGATAGCCACATCATCCCCATCACCTCGCGCAACGGCACCATCCTCGGCGCCATCTTGCTCATGCACGATGCTTCGCCCGAGGCCTCCCTCGAGGAACGCTGCCAAAGCCTCCACGAAAAAGCCACCAAAGACCCGCTGACCCAGGTGGCCAACCGTGCGGAATTCGATCGCGTCCACGACATGTTCGTCACCGCCCATCGCCAGCAGAAGACACCCTGTAGCCTGCTCATCTGTGATCTGGACAACTTCAAGCGAGTCAACGATACCTACGGCCATCAGGCTGGCGACGACGTGATCAAAAGCCTCGCAGGACTGCTCAAGAATGCCTGCCGCCCCGGCGATCTTGTGGCCCGATACGGCGGTGAGGAGTTTGTCATGCTCCTGGCCAATTGCGACAATGCCTCCGCCGCTCGGCGCGCCGAACAGGTCCGCATGGGCCTCATGCAGATCGCCCAGCCGAAACTCGGCGGTCGCGTTACCACCGTCAGCTTTGGTGTCACCGAAATCCAGCCCGGCGACACGCCCGAAACGATGCTCCGCCGCGCCGATCGCGGCCTGCTCATGGCCAAGTCCAAAGGCCGCAACTGCGTCGTCCAGTTGGGCACCGGCAGCCTCGAGCAGGAACCCGCCTCCTGGAGAAGCTTCTGGCGCCGCAAGACCGCTGGCCCGGTCCTCATGATCCGGCAGGATCTCCAAACCTCCGTCCCCCTGAAGGTGGCCGTCGAAAAGCTGCGAGGCTTCGTCGCCGATCATCAGGCCACCATCACCAAGGTCGACGGCGGCAATGTCTTCATCGAACTGCACGACCAGCCCAGCCGCCAACGCCGGCGCGCCGACCGCCCCGTAACCTTCATGCTCGATCTGCGCTTCGAAGAGGAACAACTCCAGGCCACCAAGCAAGGCGCCCCTGCCTCCTCTCGCATCTCACGCACGATTATCCACGTGATTATCACCCCCAAGCACAACCGCGACCGACGACAAGCCGAAATGGAGGAGCGTGCCAAAGAGGTCCTCTCCAGCTTCCGCTCCTATCTGATGGCCACCGACGTCGAACCGCGCAGCGGAGTCCTCCGCCGCGCAACCCGCATCCTCACGCCCTGGCTCATCAAGCACAAATAGTCCCACTCCTCGCTCCTGGGCACGGTAATCAACCTCTGGCACCGTCAGCAAACCACCACGTAGGGTTGGTGAACCACCACGTAGGGTGGGCCGAGCGAAGCGAGTCCCACCAACGAATCTGCGCTCCCGCTCCTCCCCGCCCCATGCCTCCGCTCCCGCCTCCCGAGCCCTTGCCCGCCAGCCGACCTGCGCTATTATTATCTACAGATTGAGCTGACAAAAATAGGCACTTAACGTAAACAGGTAGGCACCAATCCACCAGGTCGGTGCGCCGTACCAGGCCGCGACCATGGCAGCAGACACCGACCTTCGAAGAGGAGGATCTCTCATGGCGTACACACTCCCCTCGTTGCCCTACTCCTACGACGCGCTCGAGCCACACATCGACGCGCGCACGATGGAAGTCCATCACACCAAACATCACCAGGGCTATGTCACCAACCTAAACAAGGCCTTGGAAGGCCATCAGCTCGGCGATCCGACGGTCGAGGAACTCGTCGCCGCCATCCACACGCTCCCCGAAGTGCTCCGCACCGCCGTGCGAAACCATGGCGGCGGCCACGCCAACCACTCCTTGTTCTGGACCATCCTTGGTCCGACCGGCAGCCGCGAGCCGGAAGGCGAACTGGCCAAGGCCATCGATCGGCAGTTCGGCGGATTCGCCCGCTTCCATGATCACCTTGCCAAAGTTGCCCTGGGCCGCTTCGGCAGTGGTTGGGCTTGGCTCTCTGTCGATCCCCAGAAGGCCCTCGTCGTCGAAGACACGCCCAACCAGAACAGCCCCTTGATGCACGGCAATATCCCCATCCTCGGCATCGACGTTTGGGAGCATGCCTACTATCTGAAGTACCAGAATCGCCGAGCCGATTACGTCCAGGCGATCTTCAATGTTTTTAACTGGGACGTCATTGCGGAACGATACCAAGACGCACTGGCGCGTAGCGAACAGATTGCACAGACGGCCGGGAAACTCTGAGGTTCCCACAACTCGCCGTCTGGTTGCGCAGCAAGCTTCTGCGGCCTGGTGCGGGGCGGCAAACGCACGGCAGTTGCCAAGAGGGCCGGGCGCTTTGCCGCCCCTGTTCTTTCCGCAACCACCTGTAGCACGGCCGCCCCCGGCTGTGCAAGATCGGCGCCCCCGGCCGTTCAAACACACCAACAGCACGGCCCAACCGCGAGCACTCCCTAAACCCGAATCAACGTCCCCTTCCGGTACATGTAATACAACACCAGCCACAGAACTACAAATCCCGCCACCGGCACAATCGCCCCGGCGATCGCCGGCCCCGGCGGTGGCAGCGAGTTGATATACTTGGCCAGCCCGCCCACGAATCGCGAGCCGACATTATCCAAGTGGAACGGGTGGACGAGCATGTAGGCGAAAATCGCGTTGGCTCCGATCACCACGAACAGGAACGACCATCGCCGGAACCCTAGCACGTCGATCACTAGGTAAAACAGGGCCAGCAGCAGATAGCTCCAGCCGCACGCCCACAGCACCATCGAACTGGTAAACAGGTGCTTGATCATCGGGCATCGCCAGCCGCCTACGATCGTCACTCCGCCCACGCCATCGAACCCGCCGCTCCAGAACCACCCCAGCGCCAGCAACAGCCCGCCAAACGCTGCCAGTACCGCAACCTTCGTCCACTGCGACCATGCCGTGCGCAGAATGTGGCCCGAAAACACGCCGAGCATCACCGTACCCGCGAAGCCCATGCCGCTCAGAATCCACGTATACGTCGTGCCGTCGCGGAAGCCGCGCAGAACCGCTTCGTCGATGTACATCGCAAGATTGGCCTGTTGGTCAAAAACCCCCGCGCCATGTTCCGGCACGGGAACCAGCAGCATCAGCAGCCAGAAACCGATCAGAAGAGCCGCGCAAAGAACCGCCTGAAGGCCGATCGACAGGTGGATCAGCGCCAACGCCGCCACCAGGTACCCGACGGCGATCGCCTGTAGCGTGTTCGAGAACAGGTGCAGCCGCGACAGATCGAAGTCCAGCAGGTTCCCCTGCGCGATCATCCCCAGGATCCACAGAATTATTACCCGACGAAACACCTTGCGGTGCAGCGCCCACTTGCTCTGTCCCCGTTCGATCCGTTTGGCGAACGAAAAGGGCATCGCCGCGCCCACGATGAACAGAAACAGCGGCATGATGAGGTCCCATGCGCTGAATCCCTCCCACGCAACGTGCCTCATCTGAGACTCGAACCACTCGGCGCTGGGGAAGTACGGCGCCGCCGCCTCGAGCCAAGCCGACGGAATTACCGCTCCGATGGCCACCACCACTGCCATCACTACCCCGCCGCCACCGACAATCCAAAACATGTCGAAACCGCGCAGCGCGTCGATCGACGCCACACGCCCGCTCGTCGCAGCGGGAGCACCTGCCGCTGTGGCCCGTGGTGCCGACCCCCCGCGGTCCGCCGGCTTCGATTTTGCCTCACCCGCCGCCGCCTGAGCTCGTGAATCCATCAGCGTGACCTCCGCCAGCCGTAGGTTTGTCCAAATCCCGATTGTCCTTGGCGCCCAACCGCGACGCAAGATAGGAACCTCTCACACCCGCCACCGCGATCGTTGCAACACATGGTGGGGGGAATTAAAATGTCCAGTGTGACCATGGAGTTTCGCTCCTGGCTCGATAACCCCCCGACACGAACAAGGCTGAGACAACATGAAGAATATCGCTCTCGTATGGCCAACGGCCGCAGTCATCTTGCTCCTCGGATCGGCGTCCTTCCTCCACGCGGAAGGGAAGAAGCTCGAAAAGGGTAAGAAGTATCTGATCATCCATGCCGACGATGCCGGCATGTGTCACTCGGAGAACAAAGCCACCTTCGATGCCATGCAGAACGGTATCGTTTCCTCCGCAAGCATCATGGTTCCTTGTCCCTGGTTCAAGGAAGCCGCCGAATTCGCGCGAAAGCATCCGGAATTGGACTTCGGCGTCCACACCACCTTGAACAGCGAGTGGAAGAACTATCGCTGGGGACCGGTCGCCCCCAAAGACAAGGTTCCGAGCCTCGTCGACGAAGAGGGCTACTTGTGGGACAACGTCGAGTTGCTCGCCAAGCACGCCAAGGCCGCCGAGGTGGAAATCGAGTTGCGGGCGCAGATCGACCGCGCCAAGGAGTTCGGCGTGCCCATCACCCACATCGATACGCACATGGGCGGAGTCATTGCCCGGCCCGATATCACCCAGATCTATCTAAAGCTTGGAATCGAGTACAAAATCCCCATCCTCTTCATCCGCGATCCGAAGGAAATTACCAAGGAGAACCCCGCGCTGGCCATGCTGGTCGGCGCGGCCATCAATCTCTTGGAGTCGCAAGGACTTCCCGTGCTCGATGCCCTCGAACAATATGGCAACGGCAACATGGAGGAATCCCGCCGAACCTATGAAGAGGTCCTCAGCGGCCTGAAGCCGGGGGTGACCCAACTCATCGTCCACTGCGGCTATGCCAATGACGAGTTGCGAGCCATCACCGGCAGCGCCCAGGCACGCGACAACGACCGCGCAATCTTCACCGATCCCAAAATGATCGAAGCGATCAAGAAAATGGGCATCGAAGTGATTACGTGGAAGCAGTTCCAAGCCATGGCGAACCAGAAGGACCAGTAAGGGCTCGCCAAGCAGTTCCACGCCGACAATCGGACCGTCCCCGTTCCCGCGTTAGCGAAAATGGGCCTTCCACCTTCTTGCCGCTGAGGCGCTCCACAGCGCCTCGGCGCCCTACCTCGCGTACGCCGTAGCCCAGCCCCCGGCGCTGGCCACCACACCGCCCCAGGAGCTGAACGCTACCGTGGCGCCGGTCTGATACGCATTCGGAACCCCGGGTCCGCTCACGTTCAGATACGGGGTCCCAAACGTCATCAAGGCGAACGAGCCCCCGCGCACGAACGCGAAACCGTTGCCTCGAATGCTCATCCCCTGGGCGTCCGACATCGGCCGCATCCCATCGAGCCCCAGTTGAGCAAGCGTCGCCTCAGGCACCTGCGCGGCCGTGGCCGTACCGTTCCAAGCGGCCAACAAGGCCACACACACGACGACACACAACACGAGCGACAAACGCATGGTCAGTCTCCTCCTGAAAAGGCAAGTCCCGCCGTCGTCAAAAGTCCGTGTTCAACGAACCCAACGGAACACAAAGAATCCAGTGCCAATCTGGTTAGCCTTCACGCCACCCACAGCGGCTGCCGATGGCGTCTCATCCATAAACGTCGAATTGCCCGCGAGCTTGTACCGGCTGTCTCCATCCCAGGTGCAACCTCCCAATGCTCGAATTCTACGGGAACCGCCCGTTCTAGCAATCGCTCCATCCGAAGGAATCCCGCCAAACGAGCTTGACGCTCCCCTCGGCAGACACCCGTCCCAGCCGCGACCCGTTGCCGCATCGAGCGAGGCGGGTACAAATCGGCCGACCGTGCCCGACGGAGCCGCCGCCCGCCATGCTTTCCCCAGCGTCCCCCCGGATTGTTGCGTCCGCCACGTCGCCTGTTTACGATTGAGGCCAGTGACTTCCTGCGGATTTCCCCAAAGGCAAGCCGACCAGTACACAATTTGACCTTTGTACGGTGAATGAACCGAGGCCGACCAACGGGAGGCCGGCAGGTGGGGCAAACGGGATGACTGGCCGGGTCATTGTGCAGGCAAACATCAACAAACACTCAGGAGCATGGCATGTCCAAGCAGCATAAACCAGACGAGGTCAAAGGTCATTCGCGCCGCGACTTCTTGAAACGGTCGGCCACCGCGGCCTCGGCCGTCGTGGTCGGCGGTCTTGCCATCGGTCGCACCGCGCATGCCGCCGGAAGCGATACGCTCAAGATCGGCCTCATCGGCTGCGGCGGACGCGGCACCGGTGCCGCCGACAATGCCATGACGGCCGACCCCAATACCAAACTCATCGCCATGGCCGACATCTTCGAGAACAAGGCCCAGGCGAGCCTCGCCTCGCTCAAGAAGCGTAAGCCCGATCAGGTCGCCGTCGACAAGGATCACTGCTTCGTTGGCTTCGACGGCTACAAGAAAGTCATCGACAGCGGCGTCGACGTCGTCCTCATCGCCTGCGCCTCGCGGTTCCACTCCGACTACCTCAAGGCCGCCGTCGATGCCGGTAAGAACGTCTTTCTCGAAAAGCCCCACGCCATCGACCCGCCCGGTATCCGAACCGTCCAGGCTGCCTGCGACGCCGCCGCCAAGAAGGGCCTTGCCGTTGTCTCCGGCCTCTGCTGGCGATACCACACCGGCGTCCAGGAGACTATCCAGCGTGTCCGCGACGGCGCCATCGGGCGCATCGTGGCCATCCAGGAAAACTACATGCGCTCGCCCTACCGACTCGAACAACCCGAGGCCGGTATGACCGAAATCCAGTACCAGTTCCGCAACTGGTATCACTTCAACTGGCTCTCCGGCGACGACATCGCCCAGTCGCTCCTCCATAGCCTCGACAAAGGCGCCTCGCTCATGAACGACGAGCCGCCCGCCTCGGCATATGGCGTCGGCGGACGTTCCTCTTCCGTCGGTACCATCTACGGCGACGTCTTCGACCACCACGGCCTCGTCTGGGAATACCCCAACGGTGTCCGCATGTACGGCTTCGGCCGCGCCCAGGCCGGCTGCTACGACGAAACCTCCGACATCATCATGGGTACCAAGGGCATCGCCAACCTCATCAAGAACCACATCCAGGGCGAAACCAATTGGAAGTACGATGGGCCGCCGTGCAATATGTACGAGGCCGAGCACCTCGCCATGTTCAAGTCCATCCGCGACGGCAAACCCATCAACAACGGCAAGTACATGGTCAACAGCGTCATGATGGCCATCCTCGGGCAGATCGTCTGCTACACCGGCAAGAAAGTCACCTGGGATGAGGCCATCAACGCCACCTACCGGCTCGGCCCCGAGAACCCCGACTTCAACACCGAACCGCCGGTCAAACCCGACGAAAAGGGCATCTACCCCGTTGCCATGCCCGGCATCACCAAGCTCCTGTAGAGCGACCCCGGAAAAGCCCACGCGACACAGCCGCCGGCCCCTGTAGCACAGCCGCCCCCGGCTGTGCCGCGCTCCGCTTCCGCCCCCGGCTGTGCCGCGCCCCGGCCTCAAATCCTCGATCCCCCACTCCGTCAACAACTACGCGCTTCTGCGCACTTGGAGCAGGCTGCGCAGCGCCTGGGGCATAGGCAGATTCGCAGCTTCCGGGTGGCGGCGGAGCGTTTCCACCACGAGATCGAGCTGCTCCGCCGGCGAAAGCGCCAGATCCAGGAACATCCAACGCCGGCCCTTGATCTCGCAACCGCCCCCGCCGCTGCCGCCAAGCCATTCCTGACGCACTTGGTATCCGAGTCCAGAGGCTGCCTGGAGCGCTTCACGAAGGAGGTCCACTGTGTGCATCCCAGCTTCTCCATTTCACCAGCATCCTTGCCGTCTCCGATTGCCCGCGGATTATAGCCGCTTGTGTTTCAGTTGCCGAGGCGGGTTCGTCGATACCGACGCATAGGGCTAAGCCATTCTCTACTATAGAGTTAAGCCGCGGCTTTGCGGCAAGGCAGCAAGAGAAACGTCGATCAGGCAAATCGGTGAATCTGGCCGTCGGCGCGGAAATCTACCGGTCAGGAACTCCGGTCAAACCGTGGGAGCACTCGGGCAACATGGGTGGTAGCGACGAAGTCAGAGAGTTACACGAACAGGTCGAGATCCTCAAACGCCGGCTCGCCGACGCGCAACGCATGTCGGCTCTGGGCGAATTGGTCAGCACGACCACCCACGAGTTCAACAACGTGTTGATGACCATCATCAACTACGCCAAGCTCGGCATGCGCCACAAGGACGTCGCGACGCGAGAGAAATCGTTCGAAAAGATCCTCACCGCGGCAAACCGCGCCGCCAAAATCACCAGCAGCGTCTTGGGCATGGCACGCAACCGCGGCGCCGGTCAGGAAGCCACCGACCTCGTACAGCTCGTCGAAGATACTTTGGTCCTCCTCGAACGGGAGATGAACAAGTACCGAATCACCGTCGACAAGCAGTTCCAGCCTATCCCCGAGGCCTACGTCAACGGCAACCAGATCCAGCAAGTCCTGCTCAACATGCTCATCAATGCCCGGCAGGCGATGCCCAGCGGTGGGCGTCTCGCGATCAAGCTCCTCCACGACCGCGATGAGGACATGATCGACCTCGTCATCCGCGACTATGGCTGCGGAATCCCCGCCGAGAAACTGCCGCGCATCTTCGACCCGTTCTACACGACCAAGTCTGGCCCCGACGCGAGCGGAAAAGGCGGCACCGGCCTCGGACTGTCCATGTGCCGCGACATCCTCGAAGCCCACCACGGCCGCATTCGTGTCGATAGCACCGTAGGCAAGGGCACCGCCTTCACCCTCAAGCTGCCCACGGTCAGCCCAGCGCCCGAACAGCGCAAACACGTCGCCGCGCCCATCGTCGTGCCGCAGTCGTCGGTCCCGCAACAGCCGACCTTCACCGGCGGAGCGTAAGCTCTTCGCTCCCTTCCTCGCCGCGCATCGCCGCTATCGCATCGGCGACGTGCACGCCCGTGCCACAATCTGGCTCAGCATCTGCTGTTCCAAAGCCGGATCCCGCCCCAAGGGAATCCACCCCTTGTCAATCGGCTGTTGGCCGATCGGCGTTACCACGCGGGTCAGCCCAGTGTCGTAATGAAACGTCGCCTCGCTGGGCGCATAAGCCGCCGATTCCGGGTGAACCACGTCCTCCAACTCCTTGAACACGTTCACTTCCACCCGAAACCCGCACACACCGCCCGGATCGGGAAACACGCGCACCCACGCATACCGGCGAATCGTCTGCAGCGTGCACTCCAGCTTCTCATAGGCGTTCGCCGAATCACGCCGCCACGGCTCCAGCAGCGTCGAACCCATCTCCGGAAACGTCTCAATGCGCCCCTCGGAATAGCCGCCGCCCACCGGGCGAATCGGCACCTCCCGCTGAATCCGGAAGTAATCGTCCACCACGTCGACCGCCGTCTCGTAAACGGTCGAGTAGTTGCCCACCGGAACGAGCACCGGGTTCTCCATGGCCATCGGCGCACCCACCGGCACCGCTCCATACGGAACGGCCGGACCTGCCGCGCAACCAGCGGCCAACACGACCAACGGTGCAAGTCGAACAACCAGACGCATGGAGTCCTTCACTGAAGCCTGCGCCAACCTCGTCAGCAGACCGGCGATCTCATCCGCGGATCTCATCCGCGCTTCTCGCCACCCAAATGCCGACGCGTCCGCAAGCAAGGGCAACGTGCCGCGGCCCGGTCTCATCAGCAATATCCGCGCAGCGACAAACGCGATCCAAAGGGGGCGTAGTGTCCCAGGAACGCCCCCCCGCCGCAAGGCCAACTACGGCTCCAGCTAGAACATACCGCCGACCACCAAGCCCGCCGCGACGCCCTGCATCCGCCCTCCATACCCCCCTCCCGCCGCAAGACGGCCAGCGCCGGCAAAAACTCCCCCCGCCCCTTGCCCACTTGAGAAATCTTGCGCAAGGACACCAACGCCGGTCATCTTCAGGCGAGGGGGTCTATTGAGGGCTACATTGCCAATTCGCGCCGAGCGGTTACCGGGGCCCCGGATTCCAGCCGTCTCGGCTGGTATCCGGGATGAATCGCGATCACTGGCTGCGCCGGCATCAATAACTGCTAGCGGGCATGAACGGGCCGCCGACCGGGAAGCTTCTTGCGCCCATTGCTCGAACTCTCGGCGAGAACCTTCTGCGCCTTGGCCAAATCATTGACCTTGATCACGGCCAAATGCGTCTTCGACCCGTTCTCGGCGCCGAAAGCGCAGTAGGCGTAATCGATGTTGAGGTGGTCCGCTGCCAAACGCTCACAGATGTTGCGAAACGCTCCGGAATGATTAGGAACATCGACCAAGAGGACATCCACGGCATCGTACCGAACGTTCATCCCGTCCAAGACCTCGATCGCGGCCGTAGGGTCGTCCGGTACGAACCGAACCGTACCGCGGTCGCCGGAGTCCATCACCGACAGCGCGCGGAAGTTCACCTTGCCCTTACTGAGCCCACCCAGCATTGTGGCAAGTCGACCCGGCTTGTTGACCAGCGAAACCGAGAGCTGCTTGGCCATTTGCATGTCGTTCCTCCTTTCGAGGGCTTTCAGGATCAGAAAGCCGAGATACACTACCCGGAACGCGTACGAAAGGCGTTTCCTACTAGGATCATAGCAGTGCGCGACGAGGGGTCAAATCGGGGGGAGAAATCGGGGGGTACACGCTGCTGGCTTGTGCCCGTTTTAACGACATTTGCCCACGCAATGCACCCGCTCTCGGGGCTCCCAACGGCCGGTCAACCAACCCGTTCGACGCATCAGGACGCTTGGTTCGACCGCTCCCCTACGACCCCTCTCTACACCGGGATCGGCAACCGAAACCCGTCTCTCCCGGCCGTCTCTCACTACCCACGAAAACTCTTTGAGCTTCCGCTCCGTCTAAGTAGACAGCCGCGACGGACCGGCGGTTCACGATCCACGCGCCGTGGTCGCCCCGCGGCGCCTCGTGCGCACTCTTTTCAAACGACCGTCTTCAGCTGAGGAGGCCTTCGCATGAACCGTCCATTGACATGCGCAAGTATCGTTTGCCTGCTGCTGTCGCCCATGATCGCCCTGGGCCAGGGAGTGCTCGTGGTGGTCAATCCAAACGAGGCGGTGCGGCTGCCCCGGCCCGTCCCCATGCCGCGCCGGCCGATCCACGTCGTGCCGCCGCCGTCGTCCAGCTACAAGATCGAGCAACTTCAGATGCAGGCTCGGCTCATCGACCAGGTGGCGCAGGTCCAGGTATCCCAGTCGTTCGTCAACACTGGCAGCCGGCCCTTGGAAGTCAGTTTCGTGTTTCCTTTGCCCTACGACGGCGCAATCGACCGTCTCACCCTGTTGGTCGACGGTAAGGAACTTCCGGGGAAACTGCTTGGCGCCGATGAGGCCCGCAAAGCCTACGAGGAAATCGTTCGCAAGAATCGCGACCCGGCCTTGCTCCAGTGGATTGGTACCGGCATGTTCAAGACCAGCGTCTTTCCGGTCCCGCCCGGTCAGAAACGAACCGTCTCACTCCGCTATTCGCAACTCTGCCGCAAGCAGGAAGGCCTGACCGACTTTCTCTTTCCCCTCAGCACGGCGCAATACACGTCTAAGCCCGTTGAGGAAGTCGATCTCCGCGTCTCCATCGAAAGCCAGAATGAGATCAAGAACCTCTACAGCCCTTCGCACAAGATCGACATCCAACGCGCCGACGACCACCATGCCACCGTTACCTGCAAGCTGCGCGACGAAGTGCCCGATGCCGATTTCCGCCTCTTCTACGACGTGGGCAAAGGCAAAGTGAGCACCCGCGTGCTCAGCTACCGGCCCGACGGCGACGACGAAGGCTACTTCCTCCTGCTGGCCAGCCCCAAGATCAAGCCTTCCGGCGACAAACCGCCCCAGAAGACAGTCGTCTTCGTGGTCGACCGTTCGGGCAGCATGAGCGGCAAGAAAATCCAGCAAGTCCGCGGCGCGCTGGCATTTGTCCTCGACAACCTCCACGAAGGCGACCTGTTCAACATCGTCGCCTACGACAGCGAAGTCGAATCGTTCCGCCCCGAACTCCAGCGTTTCAACCGCAAGACCCGTCAGGCCGCGCATGCCTTTGTCGAAGGTCTCTACGCCGGAGGAAGCACGAATATCGACGCCGCGATGCAAACGGCGCTCGGCCAGTTGCACGATTCCGATCGCCCGACCTACGTGATCTTCCTCACCGATGGGCTGCCCACCGCGGGCGAGACCAACGAGATGAAGATCGTCCAGAATGCCCAGCAGGCCAACGGCGTACGCGCTCGTCTCTTCGCCTTCGGCGTCGGCTACGACGTCAACAGTCGCCTGTTGGACCGCTTGGCCCGGGCCGCCTTCGGGCAAAGCCAGTACGTCCGTCCCGACGAAGACATCGAAGCCGCCGTCAGCCAACTCTACCGGCGGATCCAGTCGCCCGTGATGACCGACGTGCAGATCGAGTTCAACATGGACCGCCAGTCCGACGCCTCCCGCAGCCCCGTCAGCCGCGTGTATCCCAAGGGCACGTTCGACCTCTTCGCCGGCGAACAGTTGGTCGTCGTCGGACGCTACAAGCAGGCCGGCGCCGCCAAGGTCGTCGTGCGTGGCTCGGTCGACGGCAAACAGCAGAAGTTCGATTTCCCCGCGGAGTTAGTCAAGAAGAGCCGCGACGAGACGAATGCCTTCGTTGAGAAACTCTGGGCCGTCCGCCGAATCGGCGAAATCCTCGACGAACTCGACCTCAATGGCAAGAACCAGGAACTCATCGAAGAGCTCGTCAAGCTCTCGACCCGTCATGGTATCCTCACGCCCTACACGTCGTTCTTCGCCGACGAGAACACCGGCCTCCACGATACGGCCGCCAACTTGCGACGCACCAACCAGCGGCTCGGCGCCATGAAGCAGTCGTCCGGCTACGGCGGCTTCGCGCAGCGAGCGTACAAGGGCAGCCTGCAGCAAGCGGCAACGCCCAACGCACCAGCGCCCACGATGATGGGAGGCATGGGAGGCATGCCGGCAAGCGCCTCAGCGTCCGCCGGCCCAATGCCCGCCGACCGCACGGGCCTTTCCCTTCAGGTTGCGCCCGAACTCGAGGCCGGCCAACGAACGGTCCGCACCGTCGGCAATCGGGCTTTCTACCAGCGTAAGGGCCAGTGGATCGACGCCACCTTGACCGAGAAGCAGCTCGACAAACCGACGCCCGTCAAACAGTTCAGCAGCGAGTACTTCGCCCTGATCGACCGCCATGGACGGGCCTTGTCGCAGTACCTGGTTTTCGACGAGCCAGTCATCGTGAACCTCGACGGAAAGGCCTATTTGTTCGAGCCGTAACGCTTGTCACGCCCCATTCCCGTGCGTGCCACCATATATGGTGGGTTGCGTTTACGAGTTTTGGTGGAAAATGGGCAAATTAGTGCCGATACGTATTCTGTGTCGGCCCCTTTCGAGCTCCGCCCATGCCCTCCCATCCCAACACCACCCAAGCCATACGCGACCTTCGCCTCCAGATCGCCCGGCAGCGACGGCGTATCGACCGGCAGGCCCGATCGGTCTACCGAACCGGGGCCCAGCTCCTTTCCTGGCGCACCTGGCTCCGACGTGTCCCTGCCTCGTTGCTTGCCGGACTGAGTGAGCGCGTGGGGCAAGGCCGATGGCCCAGCGAGTCTTACCTCCGCCTGGTTCGTCGCATGGTCGCCTTCGTCGTTCGGCGCCTGGCCGCCCTGCTGACCCGATCGTTCAAACGCCGCGCGCCCGAAACGACCGCCGACGCCGCCCCGGCCGGAGGTGACCATGCCTGATTCCGAGCATTCGGTGCTTGCCGACGTCCAGCACGAAGCGACCAGCCTCGCCGGCGAGCTACGCACCATGTGCCAACTCCGTTGGCAACTCGCCCAGCTCGAGCTCCAGTCCGATGCCGTCGCCCTCAGGCGGCTTGCCGTCGGCCTCATCGTCGGAGGCCTGATGATTCTCACGTCTCTCCCGCTCTGGGCAAACTGGGCGATCGAACTCCTTCAGCGCTGGTCGGGCGTCCCGCGCTCGATCTGGTTGGTCGAGTTCGCCGGCGTGCTGCTCGTCCTGGGTATCGTGCTGGCCTGGTTTTCCTGGCGCCGGTTCCGACGCGAGCGCGTCATGCTACGCGAAACACTCGAAGAGCTGCGCGAAGACATCATCTGGCTCGAAGAGTGGATCGGTCGATCCAAACGTCAGGGTTCCTGAGCCCGTATTAGCCGCGTCCTACGGTCTCATGCTCGGCTTGTCCGGGCCGGGGAAATCGGACGGCACCTTCTGGGTCACCTTCCCGGTCGCCGCCCACTCGGCCCCGCGCTGATACGTCGCGATGAACGCCACGCTCTTCAATTGCTCCACGCCGTGCCCCAGCACCGTGTGAAACACCCGCCCCTTGCCGAAATCGATTACCATCAGCGTCGGCTCATTTTCGCCCGACCCCCGCTTTTCCTTGGGCGAATAGCTCGTCGCCAGCACCGTCAGGTTCTTCGCCGGGCCGCGCAACCGGTTGTACAACTCGTCCGCCGAATGCATGAACACCGGCGGCAATCCCCGAACGATCGGATGGTCCGGTGTCCTCACCTCCAACGCGAACTCGTGTTGCACTCCGTGCGAGCCGCCCGGTCCTGGCGTCATGTCCCTCACGATCTTCCCGTCCCGCCATCGTATATAGGGTCCGTCTTTCTCATTGCGGCTGCCCCACCCGCCCAGCGCGATCATCTCGTTGAACGCCTTCCATTTCGGAAACGCGTTGTCGCTGCTGTGATAGATCACCAACCCGCCGCCGTTCCGCACATACTCTTCCAAGTCGTGCTTGACCGCCTCAGGCCAATCCGGCGCGTCGTAGTTGAGCACGACCACGTCGTAGTTGGAGAACTTCGGCCGAAACTGGCTCATGTCCTCGCCGGCCGGCGGCGAAGTCACCCGGTCGACTGAGAACAGGCCGGTCTCCTCCAGCAACCGCACGAGCACCGGCGAGGTCGCCTTCCAGTCGTGCGACCGATTCATCTGGCCGTCGACGACCAGTGCCTTCAGCGTCGGCGCCGCCGTCGTTCCCATGCTCATCAAACCAACAAGCCCCAAGGCAGCAACGTAACGTCCCAGAAACATCGCACGGTTCTCCCTGTCACGACATGTGAGCCATTTGCCGCGGCGCTCGCAAAGCCGCTCCAAACTCCGCTTCCATCCTGAACCCCACCACACTATCCCAACAACCCCGCCAACGAACTATACACAACTCCACCGGCGATCTCAACAACCAACCCACCAAACGCCGCCTCCGAATCTCGCACGGTAACCCGAGCGTACCGAGCCCCACCACTCTCTTCCAAGCCCCACCACAACCTCGCCTGCCGATCACCCAGCGTGCACCGCCCGCCACCCACCCCACCAAATCTCCCACCAAACCGGTCTTTGCGAAAAGAACGCAATTCCCGTAGAATACGGAGGTTACAGCAGCCTGCTCTCGCGGCGGATCTCTCATGTCGTCTCGTCGTTTCCATCGCATCCTCGGCGAAGCCAGCCTCGAACTCAAATGCCTGGCGCTGTTCGGCGTTTTCTTGCTCATCGTCATCACCGTTAGCTTCCTGCTCTACTGGCGGGTAACCGAGACGGTCGTCTACGAGCAGAACCCCAAGGTGGGCCGCGTGAAGGTCAACCAGGCCCTTCTCGCCGCACACTGGAAGAGCCTCGAGACCACCCCGCGCTTCCAGGCGTACACCCTCAGCCTCGGTGCCGATCTCACGGCCAGCGTCAGCCAGCAGCAGTACAAGTGGCAGTTCATCCTGCCCGGCCGCGTCGACCCCGCCAATCCCGACGAACGACCGCCCGAAAACGCCTTCGAGCAGCAACTGCTCGAACGCTTCATGAAGCAGTCGGCTCCCGATCCCAAGAACATGGCCGAACGCGAGGACTGGGACTACCAGCTCCAGCATTCCAACCGCGAGTACATCTATTACCAAGGGGTCTGGGCTCAGCGAACGTGCGTCAGCAGCATGTGCCACCGCTCCACGTCCACCGTCACCGGCGACAACGCCTTTCAGTCCGGTGCCAGTGGCGGCGACGTCCTCGGCAGGGCGGCCCAGGACGGCGAACTCATGGCCATCGTCCGCATCGCCATCGACAACAGTCCCACGCAGAGTGCCATCGATGTCGCCTGGAGCATGCTCCTGGCCGTCTCCATCATCACCGCCTTTCTGGCCCTCATTGCCTTCTATATCACCATCCGCTACGTCATCGCCCGCCCGCTCAAACACCTCCGCGACGTCAGCGACTCCATTAGCCGCGGCAATATCGCCATGCGGGCCGACATCCACACCGGCGACGAATTCGAGTTGCTCGGCGTCGCCTTCAACCGCATGCTCGGCCACCTCGTGGCCGCCCAGGACGAGCTCCGCCAGGTCAACGCCGATCTCGACGGCAAAGTCGACGAGCTCGCCCGCCTCAACATGCAGTTGTACGAGATGAACCGCATCAAGAGCGATTTCCTGGCCACCATGAGCCACGAGCTTCGCACCCCGCTCAATAGCATCCTCGGCTTCAGCGAGGTTCTCGGCTCCATCGATGCCCTCGATGAAAAACAGAAACGTTACGTCGAGAACATCCAGAAGTCCGGCCGTATGCTCCTCGAGATGATCAACAACATCCTCGATCTCGCCAAGATCGAAAGCGGCAAGATGGACATCCGCCTCACCGACTTCGGCATCGAACAGGTTGTCCACGCCCAGTGCGACATGGCGCGCCCCCTGACCGAAAAGAAAAACATCGACCTCGAAATCCAAATCCAGCCCGAACTACCGCCCCTCTACCAGGATCAGGCCCGCGTCCAGCAAATCCTCAACAATCTCTTGTCCAACGCCATCAAGTTCACTCCCGAGGGCGGGCGCATCCTCGTCAGCGCCCAACGCAGCGACCGCGACGAACTCGTCCTCTGCGTCGCCGACACCGGCGTTGGCATCGCCGACGAGGACCAGCAGATCATCTTCGAAAAATTCCGCCAAGGCGGCACCGCGCTCCCCGGCGGCGACGCCATGACTCGCGAATACTCCGGCACCGGCCTCGGGCTCTCCATCGTCAAGGAACTCTGCAAGCTTCTCGAAGGCGAGGTCTCCGTCGAAAGCGAGTTGGGCACCGGCAGCACCTTCACCATCCGCCTCCCCTGGCGACTCAAAAAGCAGCCGCGACTGGACTCTCCCTTGATCGCCGGCCCCGACGACTTCTCCAAACCGTGGCTCGACCGCCACCACTCCAACCGGCTCACCGCCGACTCATCCCCCCCCGCCGGCAAACCAGCCTCCTAACTCTCGCACCTCTTTCGCGCCAGTCGCATCTCTCCATCGGCCCCCGCGCTACCAACGGGTTTTCCCTTTTCTCACCCTCCGCTATGCTTACTCTGTGTCCCAAAACGCACCCTGAAGCACACTCGCTCACAACCACGACCTCCGCACAACCTTCACCTCCTCATCCACGACGACCCAATCCCGTCCTCACCAAACACAACCCATGCCCCGAACCACCACCGGCGAGAATCCCGAGGTCCAGCTCTTCACCGACGGCGCCTGTAGCGGAAACCCCGGCCCCGGCGGCTGGGCTTTCCTCCTCCGCCACGCCGCCACAGGCCGCGAGCTCGAACGCGCCGGCGCCGAACGCGAAACCACCAACAACCGCATGGAACTTCTCGCCGTCATCCGCGGCCTCGAAGCCCTCAAACGCCCCACCTCCGTCGAACTCGTCTCCGACAGCACCTATGTCGGCAAGGGACTGACCGAATGGATGCCCAAGTGGAAGGCCAACGGCTGGCGCCGCCGCCAGGGCGATCGCTGGGCACCCGTCAAGAATGAAGAGTTGTGGCGATGCTTGGATGCCCTGGTCACCAGGCATCGCGTCCGGTTCAAACACGTTCCCGGCCACAGCGGCCACCCCGAAAACGAGCGATGCGACGCCCTGGCCGTGGCCGCCTACCAAAAGTTCCTTGCCCGAGGATGAACGCGCCCGAAAGAACGCCCGCCGAGCACCTGGCCACTCCCGTCCAGTTCCTCAAGGGAGTCGGCCCCCAGTGGACCGAGAAGCTCCACCGCCTCGGACTCCACACCGCTCGCGACATCCTCTTCTTCTTCCCTCGCGATTACGAAAACGTCGCCGATCGCCGCCAAATCGCCCAGCTCGAAGAAGGCACCACCCAAAGCGTCCACGGCGTTGTCGACGACATCGAGCTCCGCAACACAGGCACCGGCCGCTCGGTCCTCGGCGTCCTCATCCATGCCCAAGACGGCTACCTCCGCGGCCTGTGGTTCAACCAGCCCTTCATGCGCGACCGATTCTCCATCGGCCAGCAGGTCATCTTCACCGGCCGACCCAAACGCGAGGGCCTATCCTGGACCATGGCTCACCCTCGCGTGGCCACCCTCGACACCGAGCAGGCCGAGCCGCATGATCCCTTCCTGCCCATCTACCCGCTCACCGAAGGGCTTCCCCAGTGGAAGCTCCGCCGCATCGTCCGCCATACCGTTCAGTCCTACGCCGCTTTCCTCGACGAGGTCTTCCCCGAAACCTATCTCCGGCAGCACGACCTCTGTCCAATCCAGCGCGCAGTCGAAGCCATCCACTTCCCGCCCGATTCCGACGGCCTTCTCGCCGCACGGCGCCGCTTCGTCTACCAGGAGCTGCTCATCCTCCAACTGGCCCTTGCCGTCAAACGCCAACAGCAAACCCAAATCCAGGCCCCGCCGCTCCCATCCACCACCAAAATCGACGCCCGCATCCGCCGCCTCTTTCCCTTTGAACTCACTGCTGGCCAGCGCGAGGCCATCGCCCAAATCTCCGCCGACATGGGCCGCCCCGCCCCCATGAATCGCCTTCTCCAAGGCGACGTCGGCAGTGGCAAGACAATCGTCGCCGTCTACGCCATCCTCTTGGCCGTCGCCCACCAGCATCAGGCCGCCCTCATGGCCCCCACCGAAGTCCTCGCCCGCCAGCATGGACAGACCCTCGCTCGCCTGCTCGCCCATAGCCAAGTCCGCATGGCCACTCTCACCGGCGCCATGCCCGCCAGCCAGCGCACCGACCTGCTCGCCCAGGTCGCCGCCGGCCAACTCGACGTCGTCATCGGCACGCACGCCATTCTCCAGGACGACGTCCAGTTCCCCCGGCTCGGTCTCGTCATCATCGACGAGCAGCACAAGTTCGGCGTCCGTCAAAGGGCAACCCTAAAAGGCGCCGGTCCCGCTCCGCACTACCTCGTCATGACGGCCACGCCCATCCCGCGGACTGTCACAATGACCCTCTTCGGCGATCTCGATGTCTCCATCCTCCGCGACAGTCCGCCCGGCCGACAGAAGGTCCACACCTACTTATCCGACGAATCGCAACGCGACCAATGGTGGGACTTCTTCCGCACCAAGCTCCGCGAAGGCCGCCAGGGATTCGTCGTCGCGCCCCTGGTCGACGACTCCGAACAGCTTCAGGCGGCCAGCCTCGCCGAAACCTACGAAACCCTGGCCAATGGGCCCCTAGAGGCCTTCCGCCTCGGCCTCATCCACGGCCGAATGAGCCCCGAAGAGAAGGACGCCGTCATGGCCGACTTCCGCCAAGGCCGCCATCAGGTGCTCGTCGCCACCTCGGTCGTCGAAGTCGGTGTCGACGTTCCCAACGCCACCCTCATGACCATCGAAAGCGGCGAGCGATTCGGGCTGGCCCAGCTCCACCAGCTCCGCGGTCGCGTCAGCCGCGGCCGCCACCCCGGCTTCTGCTGCGTCTTCGCCGCTCCGCAAACCGACCAGTCGCGCCAGCGCCTCGAAGCCTTCGCCGCCACCACCGACGGCTTCCAGCTCGCCGAGGTCGATTTCGCCATGCGCGGCCCCGGCGAGCTGTTCGGCACCCGCCAGCACGGCCTTCCTCCCCTGCGCATCGCCGACCTCACCCGCGACGCCCAGATCCTCGAAGCAGCCCGCCTCGATGCCCAGCAAATGGTCGCCACCGACCCAGGCCTCGGCCACCCCGAACACGAGCGCCTCCGCCGCATGCTCCTCATCCGCTACGGCACAGCCCTCGACCTTGCCGACGTCGGCTAAACCCCACCCCCCGCATCCGGCTGTGTCCAGCCGTAGCTCATGCTTCAGCATAACAGCCCACATTCCCAACCCCTGTAGCACAGCCGCCCCCGGCTGTGTCCCTCCTTCTCCACCTCACACCCGCCCCCAGCGTCCTCCCAACCACCTTCCCGCTACTACATCCCGGCTCCATCCCCGCCAGACCAAACCAAAATCCACCCGTCGCCGACCACTCCCATCGCCTCCCCACGAATCCTCCCGCTTAGCGCTTGTTGGGGGTCGTTTCCCGGTTGCAAAAACCCAGGCAACTGCTACACTGACATCTTTGACGAGTTGGTATAAGCAATAGACAGAGTTGCGTTCTCGTTCAAACGGTGGAGGATTGTGCTTCGGGGAGAGCACCACAAGCCGTTCGGACCAAAGGAATTGCGGTAACAGATGACCATCACGAAACAGCGCAAACAGCAGTTGATCGGCCAGTTCAGGCGAGCCGACAAGGATACCGGCTCTGCGGAAGTGCAGATCGCCATTCTGACGTCGCGGATTAACGGCTTGACTGAGCACCTGCAGTCCCACAAGAAGGATTATGCAGGAAGGCGAGGATTGCTGATGCTCGTGAGCCGGCGGCGCGGCCTGCTCGACTACCTCAAACGGGTCGAGCCGCAACGCTACCTGGATATCATCCAGAAGTTGGAAATCCGCAAATAGGTCCGTGCGGCCCGTCTGGTCGCCTCTCTTCCAGTCTCGGGCATCCGAAGCGCCACCCGCGCTCCGGTTCACTGCCCGCGATGGGTATTCATCCACCCGAAGGACTTTCCTCCGGTGGATCGCCAATATCCCATAGCCGATCCGCCCTCCGTGTTGCAGCCGGAAACGCAACGTAGGCGAAGGTAGGACAGTCCCTTGAAAGCACGTGTAGAAAAACGGATCGGCGCAGCCAACCTTTGGATCGAAACGGGAGAATTGGCCAAGCAGGCAGCAGGCAGTTGCCTCATCGGTTACGGCGAAACGGTCGTCCTCGCCGCCACCGCTGTCGGCCCTCCTCGACCCGGGGTCGACTTCTTCCCCCTGACCTGCGATTATCGTGAGCGGGTTGCCGCGGCCGGAAAATTCCCCGGCGGATTCCTCAAACGCGAAGGCCGTCCCACCACTAAGGAAACGCTCACGGCCCGCCTGGTCGACCGGCCCATCCGTCCCAGTTTCCCCGACTGGTTCCACGACGAGGTGCAAATCCAGACCTTCGTCCTCGCCAGCGACCGCCAGTCCGATGGCGACGTCCTGGCCATGAACGGCGCCTCTACGGCCCTCGGCCTTTCCCCCACGCCGTTCCTCGGCCCTATCGGCTCCGTTCGCCTCGGCTGCATCGACGGCCAGTTCGTCCCCTTCCCAACCCAGGACGAACTCGAACAAAGCGACCTTGACCTTATCGTCTCTGGCACCAGGAAAGCGATCCTCATGATCGAGGGCTTCGCCCGCGAAATGCCCGAGGATCGCATGGCCGAGGCGATCATGACCGCCTACGGCTACGTCCAGGAGATCTGCGACCTCCAGGACGAGCTCGTCGCTAAGGTCCAGCCCGTTAAGATCGAATACGAGATCCCGGCTCCCACCGATACCTACGACCAGCTCAAGAGCCGCTGCTACGACGCCTTGCGCGACGCCAAGCGGACCGAGGGAAAACAGGCCCGCGCCGACGCCGTCGCCGCCCTAAAAGCCCAGGCCCTCGCCGACATGATCCCCGATCCGTTGGCCGAAGGCGCGCTCACCCAGCAGGCTTTCGACACCGCTTGGCACGATCTCGAACAACGCGTGGTCCGCGACCTCATCCTCGACGGCACGCGTTCCGACGGCCGCAATTCCAAGCAGCTCCGCGATATCTCCTGCAGGGTCGACGTGCTGCCCCGCGTCCACGGTTCGGCCGTGTTCCAACGCGGTGAAACCCAGGCCATGATCACCGTCACCCTGGGCACCGCCCGCGACGAGCAGCGCGTCGACGGCCTCATCGAGGAATACACCAAGAAGTTCATGCTCGACTACTACTTCCCGCCCTTCTCCGTCGGCGAAGTCCGTCCCATCCGCGGGCCGGGCCGTCGCGAGATCGGCCACGGCGCGCTGGCCGAGCGCAGCGTCAAGCCCGTGCTCCCCGAGCCCGAGCAGTTCCCCTACACCATCCGCATCATCTCCGACATCCTGGAGTCCAACGGCTCCAGCTCCATGGCCAGCGTCTGCGGGGCCACGCTCGGGCTCATGGCCGCCGGCGTTCCCATTAGCAACCCCGTCGCTGGAATCTCCATCGGATTGGTCAAGGAAGAGGATCGCTGGGTCCTTCTGACCGACATCATCGGCGACGAGGATCACTTCGGCGATATGGACTTCAAGGTCGCCGGCACCCAGAACGGCGTCACCGGCATCCAGCTCGACGTCAAGATCGACGGCATCAGCGAGGAGATCGTCCGCGGCGTGCTCCAGCAGGCCCGCGAGGCCCGCATCGAAATTCTTCGCAAGATGCTCACCGCCATCCCGCGTCCCCGCGCCGAGATCTCCAACTGGGCGCCGCGGCTGTTGCGCACCCATATCGACCCCGACAAGATCGGCCTGCTCATCGGCCCCGGTGGCAAGACCATCCGCGCCATCCAGGATTCCACGGGCGCCCTGATCGAAGTCGTCGACGATGGCACCGTGACCATCGCCTGCGAGAACGCCGAAGGGGCCCAGGCCGCCATGAACCAGGTCGAGGCGCTCACCGCCTCCGTCGAAGTCGGCCGCATCTACGAAGGCCGTGTCAGCAGCGTCAAAGACTTTGGCGCCTTCATCGAGATCCTTCCTGGCAAGGACGGACTCTGCCACATCAGCGAGCTCTCCGACGGCTACGTCTCCAGCGTCGCCGACGTCTGCAAGGTGGGCGATGTCCTTCGTGTCAAGGTGATCGCCATCGACGATCAAGACCGCGTCAAGCTCAGCCGTAAGGCCGTGTTGAAAGAGGAAGCCGCCCCGGAACGGGATGCGACATGATTCCGCCTCCTGACTCGGCGACCACTGAGGCAGACCGCAGGCTCGTCGACCAGTACACCGAGATCGCCAAGCTGGCTGGTGCCCTGGCGCACGAAATCAAGAACCCCCTCTCGACCATCCGGCTGAACATGGAGCTGCTGGCAGAGGATCTCCAAAACCCGGAGACCCCGCGCGAACGCCGCGCCCTGGCCAAGGCGGCCGTCGTCCAGCGCGAATGCCGCCGCCTCCAGGAACTGCTCGACAACTTCCTCGCTTTCACCAAGGTCCGCCGGCTGAATCTTCAGCCGACGGACCTCAATGAACAGCTCAAGCAGATCCTCCAGTTCTTCCAGCCCAAGGCTCGCGAGGCCGGCTTCGAAGTCGCCGACTACCTTGCCAGCGACCTGCCCACCGTCATGCTCGACCGTGAGGCCTTCCACGGAGCCATGCTCAACCTCCTCCTCAACGCCGAGCAGGCGATGCCCAATGGCGGACAGCTCGTCATCCGCACCAGCGTCACCGGCGATGGCGTCCGGCTCGATCTCATCGATACCGGCTGCGGCATCGACGCCCACACCCTCGAGCACGTCTTCGACGCCTTCTACTCCACCAAGAGTGGCGGGTCCGGCCTCGGTCTGCCCACCGCACGCAAGATCATCGAATCCCACGGCGGCCAGATCTCCGTCCAGAGCGAGCCCGGCCGCGGGACCCAGTTCACTATCCGCCTCCCCGTCCCTCCTCGTCTCGCCGCCGAGAGCGCTTCAGCAGGGCAGTAACCTGCTCCTCCCAGCGAGCAATGCGCCCCGCTCCTTGGCATCGCGGGCTCGCCTTTTCCCCGCTTTCCCATGCTCCCCGCCCCATCGGCGTTTCGTCTCGCTCGATGGTTGCCACACCACTCTGCGTTTCCCACCCATCCCCAACCCCTGTCACCCAATCCCCGTTCCCAATTGGGGATCTGGCTCCACACCAACCCACATTGTAAGATCAGTCGCATGACCTCCGCATCGTCGCCGCAAACCGACCCGCAAGCCGACCAGCCCACCGGTCCGCCCGTCGAAGTGCTTATCGTCGACAACGACAAGGCCCATGCCGACGTCGTTGCCGAAAGCCTCGATCGCGTTGGCCTCTCCTGCCACGTGGCCACTTCCGGTCCCGAAGGTGCCAAGCTCATCGAGCAGGGCAGCTACGACATCATCATCACCGATCTGGTGATGAACGAGATCGACGGCCTGGCCATCCTCGCCCGCGCCAAACAGGCTCTCCCCGACGCCGAAGTCATCCTCATCACCGGCCACGGCACGATCCCTTCCGCGGTCGCCGCCATGCAGCAGGGCGCCTTCAACTACCTGCTCAAACCGCTCGATCTCGCCCAACTCCGCGCCGTCACCCGCAAGGCCGCCGAAAACGCCCGACTCCGTCACGCCAACGTCGAGCTCCAGCGCCGACTCGACGAACGCTTCGGCTTCGAAGGCGTCGTCGGCGACAGCCCCCAGATGCACGACGTCATCGAGCGGCTCAAACGTATCGCCCCCACCAATGCCAGCGTCCTCATCCAGGGCGAAACAGGCACGGGCAAGGAGCTGGTCGCCCAGGCCATCCACCAGAACAGCCCCCGCAAAGACAAGCCCTTCGTCGCCCTGAACTGCGCCGCCCTCAGCGAGAACATCCTCGAAAGCGAGCTCTTCGGCCACATCAAAGGCGCCTTCACCGACGCCTCGTCCGACCGCGTCGGCAAGTTCGAGTACGCTAACGGCGGCACCCTCTTCCTGGACGAAGTCGGCGACATGCCCCTCGCCACCCAGATCAAGCTCCTCCGCGTACTGGAAAACGGCGAAATCACCCGCGTCGGCTCCAACGATCCCGTCAAGGTCAACGTCCGCATCCTCTCCGCCACCAATCGCAACCTCGAAGACTCGATCGAGGCCGGCACCTTCCGCAGCGACCTCTACCATCGGCTCAAGGTGGTCACCGTCCGCCTGCCCACGCTCGCCCAGCGCAGCGGCGATATCCCCGTCCTCGTCGACTACTTCATCCGCTCGCTGGCCAAGAAACACGGCAAACAGATCCGCGGCGTTTCCCCCGCCGCACGGCGCAAGCTCATGGCCTTCGACTGGCCCGGCAATGTCCGTCAGCTTCGCAACGTCGTCGAGAGTATGATCGTCGTCGACTACGATGGCCTCTTGGACCTCGACGACCTGCCCGAAGAGCTGGCCGATTCCCCCAAGCCCGCCCACGAGTCCCCCGATGTCTCCCTGGCCGGCCTGGTCGGCAAATCGCTGGAAGACATCCAACGCCTCTTCATCGCCGAAACCCTCCGCGTCGCCGGCGGCAATCGCGAAGAAGCCGCCCGCATGCTCGGCATCGGCGAACGCACCCTCTACCGAAAGATCAAAGACTACAACCTCTAAACCACCCCGGCTCAACCACCCCGTAGGTTATGCTTCAGCATAACAAGACCCCAAAACCACCGAACCACAACCCAACCCCAACTCTTCCCTTCTCCCACTTTCCCTCTTTCCCATTTTCCCCTTCAATCACGATCCACTTTATCCGACGGCTGCCAAATCCCAATCCCTCATGCCTCGCATCACCCGTCTCTCCCAAAGCCTCATCAACAAGATCGCCGCCGGCGAAGTCATCGAGCGCCCGGCGAGCGTCGTTAAGGAGCTCATGGAGAACGCCGTCGATGCCGGTGCCTCGCGGATCGACGTCGCCGTTCAAACCGGTGGCACCGAGCTGGTCCGCGTCGTCGACAACGGCTCCGGCATTCCCGCCGACGAACTGCCGCTGGCCATCGCCAGTCACGCCACCAGCAAGATCCACGACGCCGACGACCTCTTCCACGTCGCCACGCTCGGCTTCCGCGGCGAAGCCCTCGCATCCATCGCCGAGGTCAGCCGCCTCACCCTCCGCAGCCGCACACCCCACAGCCCCGAAGGATCCGAGATCACCGTTGTCGGCGGCACCGTCTCCGAAGCCGTCCCTTGCGGATGCCCGGTCGGCACGATCGTCGAGGTCGCCAATCTCTTCTTCAACACGCCCGTCCGCCGCAAGTTCCTCCGATCCGCCCAGACCGAGTTGGGCCACGTCACCGAAGCGTTCACCCGCATCGCCCTGGCGCAGCCCCACGGCCACTTCACTCTTCGCCACAACGATCGGCTCGTCCTCGACCTCCCCAGCTCGCAGTCCTGGCTCCAGCGCATCGCCTCCATCGCCGGGCAGCCCTTGGCCGACAGCCTGATTTGGGTGGAGAGCACCAACGGCCCGGTCCGCGTCTCCGGCTACGTCGCCCATCCCGCTCACAGCCGTAGCAACAACCGCATGCAGTATCTCTTCCTCAACGGCCGCCACATACGCGACCGTTCCCTCCAGCATGCGCTCCAAGAGGCCTACCGTGGCCTGCTCATGACCGGTCGCTGCCCGATCGCCTTCCTCCTGCTGGAAATGCCCGCCGACGTCGTCGACGTCAACGTCCACCCCACCAAGCTCGAAGTCCGCTTCCAAGACTCCGGCCAAATCTACGGCCAGCTACTCTCCACCCTCCGCACCCAATTCCTCTCCACCGACCTCTCCACCCCCGGCCAGATCCCGCACGACGAAGATCCCTCTGGCGCCCACGATTCCCAACAGGCCCTCAGAACCCGCCAGCAGATCGTCGACTGGGCCAAGGGCAAGACTCAGTCGTGGACCACACCGCCCCAATCGCCCGCCGCCCCGACGTCCGGCTCACCCTTGGAGCTCACCCGTCTCAACCGCTCTTGGGCACCCGCGGCGCCCGACGAAACCGACGACGGCGCCCCAACCGATCCGCAAACCCACCGCGATCCCTCGTCACCCGCGTCCTTCGGCAACGCCCCTCCGCACAAGGCGTTCCAGGTCCACAATCGCTACCTCGTCGCCGAAAGCGAAGACGGCCTCATGGTCATCGACCAGCACGCCCTGCACGAGCGAATCCTCTTCGAGCAGCTGCGCGCGCGGATTGCCTCCGGGCCGATCGAAAGCCAGGCCCTTCTCGTGCCCGAGCCAGTCGACCTGGCCCCCGCCGAAGCCGCCGCCGCCCTCGAGCATGCCCCGCTACTGGCCCAACTAGGCGTCAAGATCGAGCCCTTCGGCGGCGACACGGTGCTCGTCTCCAGCTACCCCGCCATGCTCGCCAACATGAATCCCGGCGAAGTGCTCCACACGCTGTTGGAGCCACTGCTCGCCGGCGGAAAACTCCCCGACCAGCGCGACCTCCTCGACGAGCTGCTCCACATGATCGCCTGCAAAGCCGCCGTCAAGGCAGGCGACCGCCTGGTCCCCGAGGAAATCTCCGCGCTCCTCCAACAGCGTCACCTCATCGACGACGCCCATCACTGCCCCCACGGCCGTCCCACCGCCCTCGTCTTCAGCCGCGAAGAACTCGACCGCCAGTTCAAACGCATCTAACCCCCACCCCCGCACCCGCATGTAGCACAGCCGCCCCCGGCTGTACAGAACCTGCCTGGTGCCCGTAGGTCATGCTTCAGCATAACACCACACCCCAACCCTACCGATTCTCTCTCCAAAACCTAACCATCTCCTCCTTCGCCGAAGGAACATTCCACGTGAATCCGCCGCCGACGCCCCAAGCGTTGTGGTTGATCCCCAGACGCTTGAAACGGTCCATCGCGTGGCGCATCCAGATCGCGCC
Source organism: Thermoguttaceae bacterium (assembly GCA_963674835.2). GTDB lineage: Bacteria > Planctomycetota > Planctomycetia > Pirellulales > Thermoguttaceae. The sequence goes on along the minus strand of CAXXKC010000003.1, from coordinate 1,400,908 downwards.
CGAAATCGGCGACGTCTGCCCCAGGTAACCCACCACGCCATATTCCCCGCAGTCCAGGCGGACTCCCTTCTCGATCAGAATCCGATACACCGGTAGGCTTACCGAATTGCATTTCCAGCAGTCCCAGTACTGCCACAAACCGTCATCCCGCCAGCTCGGGCTGCTCCAGTTGATCCCCGGCATGAACGACGGATAGAACGTCGCCGGCATCGTCTCGTCGCCATGCTCGACGCTCCACTCGTGCGTAAGCATGTGCGGCCAATAGTCGTGGTATCCCACAATCACGTCCTCCCCGACGTCCTCCCACATCGCCACCCCGCCCGGATTGGCCATGTTCACCGCCTCGACCAGAAACGGCGTCTCGCCCGCATGCGGCCGCAACGCACGCACGGCTTTCCGCATGAACTCCGCATAAGGTTTGACCGGGCCGCGCTCAAAGAAGATCTGCGGCTCGTTCATCAAGTCGTACCAACCGATCACGTCCCGATATGGCTCGCACCACGACAGAATCGTCTTCCATCGCTCGACGAACTCCTGCCACAGCGCCGGATCCTCAAAAGCCTTGTTGTCGTTCATGCCGTCGGGGAACCATCCGTTATGAAGGTCCAGCCCCACCTTCATCCCGCCCGCCTCGCGAATCCACCCGAGGTGCTGGCACACGAGCTTCTTCTTCTCCTCCGCCGGCGTGCCCTTCCAACCCGACCCGGTCTCGCAAACCAAACGAATCGTCTGGCACCCCAGGTCGTGTAGCTCCCGATACGTCGATGCCGTCGCACTGTCGAGCATCACGTTGATGCCGCACGAATGCCACCGCGGTCGGTCGGGCAACTCATACGCAACGCGCTCGCTGTCCGGCACATAGGTCCAGCCGTCCGGTCCCTCCCGCGTCGGCGAGTCGAACTTCACCTTCAACTGGCTCGATGGCCTGAGCGAGAACCGAACCAGGTACGGCACCGGCGCGCCCAACACAGGCTTCACCGGCCGGTCGCAAGGACGATCCACATACTCAAACACCTGCTCGATCCGGCGCCCCTTCTGCACCTGCACGCACTCGATGGGCTCGTGCATGAGCAAGCCCTGGTAGAACTGTGCTAGCGCCGGCAGCTCCTTCTCTTGATCCATCGCCACCCTGACGTACCCGACCGCCCCAGGCGTGTTCAGTCGGAACGCGAGCCGCTTCTCCGAACAGTCCACCTTCTCAAACGTGCGGTTGGTCACAAACACGTACAGACAATCCTTCGACGCCAAGGCGAACCACCCCTCAGCCGGCGCCTTGCGCGACTCCTTCAGTCTCCCGATCTCCGCCTCCAATTCTTTTGTCTTCAGATCGATCACCGACAGCGGCGAAAGAACCGAATACCTCACCGTCATATCCGCTCGCGTGTAGACACTCGTGGTCCACGAACTCGAAAAATCCACCGCGTCTCCCCGCTTCATCAGCCGGAGCACCGCTCCGTCGCCATACGACGCCACGAACGGCGTAGGCTCGTCGTACCCGAACACATTCCACGACTTCACCCACGTAAACACGTCCGTGCCGGTCGCCGGATCGAGCGTCCCACCGGCAAACTTCTCCAGCTCGCGCTGAAACACCCCCAGCGATTTCGCCAGTTCTTCCAGTTGCTTCGGCTCCAGGCTCCTCGCCGCAACGCAAGCCCGCTCCATTTCCGCTCTCGACCCAGGGCAGCGCAAAACCCGATGCGCCCGGAGCAGATAATCGGCCCGTCCCAGCAACTCCGCCGCCCGGCTCCGCCGGTCCAACCACGCCTCCACTTCCCCAAGTCGATCCGTCCCGGATAGCATCCCCTCGATATCCTTGTTCCTCAGACCCCACGGCGCCGGATACTCAAACAACGTTCGATATCCCGTCAGCCGCGGAAGCTCCCGCTGCTTCATGTCCGTCAGCGTCACTTCCGCCACTGCCACCGATGGTGTTGCCGCCGCATCCAGCTTCTTCAGCAGCAGCTTCGAGAACCCTTCCGGAGCGAAGAAGTACCGCTCGACTGTCCGCGTCTTTCCCGCCTCGCACGTCAGCCCGTACGTCGCCTGCATGTGATCTTCCCCGCCGGCGACGTACAGCCCCACGGTGGCCGCTTTCTCGTTTGTTGCGCACAGCGTCAACGCGATCCGGTAACGCCCCTTCTCAAACTTCCGTCCCAGATCGATCACACACCAACCGAACCGCGGCATGTCCGCTCGGAGCCCCACGCCCCGCTGCCCCTTCTTCCCCGGAACGTCCACCAGAACGCCCGACTCCTTATTGAAGCTCTCTTCCGGATGAACCACAAACGGCGCTGCGTCCTCCCCCCGGGCAAGACAGCACGAGCCAACCACCACGATCATTCCCACAACCGCGCTGAACACTCGCACACCACGCCTCCTCTCTAACACCCCCGTCCCCTCGAACCTCATCCTCACCGCTTGCCCGATGCTTCACACTCAAAGTACGGCTGCACCTGAAAGAAGTTGAATACCAGCTCCTGCCCGATCGCGCCCCCTGGCCGTTCTGCATCCGCCCAATCCGACACCTTCAACGTCGCCGTTGGCCCGTCGGCCCGGAACAGCACCCAATGGTAGTTCAGCCGGCAAAGCTCCCCGGTCTCCACGAAAGGTGTGTAGCTCTTGCTGTTCCTCGAGTAGTAGGCGCGATGGATCTCCCGGCCCGGAATCACCGTGGCCCCCGACAACGAAATCGACACCGCGTGCTTCTGTCCCTTCGATCGCCCCGTCTTCAAGTCGCCGTAGTTGCCCGTATACATGCGGAACGTATACAACCGGCCTGGAGTCAGATGCTTCACCGTCTGGCTCACCACATTCGGGCCATCCTTGCTCCGTTTCATCACCAGAAAATGATCGCCCTTGGGCGTCTGGTACCGGCCCTCGATCTTGCCGTAGTCCTTCAGCGTCTCCGCCCGAATCGTGTCGGCGCCGGCCATCTTCACATCCCAGCCTTCGGTTCCCTGCTCGAAGTCCGCATTCGTCACGTGCGGCAGCACGTAAGGATCCGCCGTCAACACGTCTCTGCGACCCTCGATGCAGTAGTGCCGAAACAGCCGGCACATCCATCGAATCATCTCTTCGTCCATGTACGAGGTCGTCCACACATTGATTCCCGGCGCGTTCCCAAACAGCGGATGCGTAGCCAGAAAACTCAGTTGCCAGTCCAGCAGCACGTTGCTGTCCAATTCCGGATCGACGTCCAGCGACGAGTCCGGCAGATTCCGGCCCCCCAGCGTCATCACGACCGCGTTCGCCGCCCCCTCCGCGTACTCGTTCCACTGCTTCCGATTCCGCTCGTGCCAGTGGGGAGCAAAACACGCCCACAAATCCTCTTTTCCGGTCGCATCCATCCGGTACGACGGCCGATCCATCAAGTACCACTCCCGTGCCAGCAGGAAATGATGATCCACCACGAACTTGCTCACCCTCCCGTAATTCGGGCAGTTGCGAATCGGCGTACCCACGTAGCAATACAGCTTCTTGCCCGCGAATTCCGGACTCGTGGCCATTCGAGCCAACGCCTCGAGGTTGATCCGATCGATCTCCTCCCGCTCCGGCGCCGTCCGAAATTCATCCAGCAAGTAGCCGTGACAGTTCGGATCCGGAAGCCCGAACGCTGCCACGAAGTGTGCATACGCATCGTCCGCCGTCTTGGCGTCTGCGTCCAAGCTCACTTCGTCCACCCAGTGCTTCCCCCGACGAACCCACTCCTTCAGAATCTCCTCCGATGGCTTGTTCTTCGCGTGTGCACCGTCCTTGTGGAGGCCCTTCGCCACCATCGTGTTGACGTGCGGGTTTACATACTTCCCCAGAAACTCCCAATCCCGTGCGGCGTCGTTGCACGCGTGAAGCTGGGTCGCTCCAAGGTACGCGTCGTAGAATATCTCCGGAATCGCCCGAACGACTACCGACTCAAGCGTCCCGCCACCATTGCCGGCCACGCGAATCGCGTACTCTCCCACCGGCAAGTACTTCATCGCCTCGACCGTCTTCGTCGCCTCGTACGGTCGAAACACGAGTGTCTCTTGCCTCGCCTTCTCCGGATCCACGAACGACCCCGTCACACCGTCTTCACTCTGCACCCCCACATAGATCCACCCCTCGCGCGGATTCGCAAACCGGATCGTCTGGCCCGATGCAACATCCTTGCAGCAGACCAACTCGGTCACAAAATTGTTCAGCACCTTCGGCGACGGCGTGCACGCATCACCCGCGCCCATCGCGCTTCCGGCAAACAGCCACGCCGCCAGCAATCCACAAGCCATTCGGTCCACGCTTGCCTCCTCTCCAAACATTCTGCAACAAACCATCCGCGATTCGGCCACACGCCCCCACAACACACCCCACCGTCGCCCATCACGGCCGGATCCAAATCCCCTTGCCCGTGCCACCGCGCGGCGTGCTCGCCGGATAGTCCGGATTCATCTTCAGTTGGACGACCCCCACCAGCGAGTCCGGATCGCTCACAGCCACCTCCTTACCGTCCGCTCGGCGCTCGCGCACGTTCTTCACCGTCAGATGCCGTACCGTACAGTCCTTGTCCGGTGCAAAGATCTCCACCCACGTCGCCGGGTTGTTCCGATCTGGACAATACGTCATCGACTGCGGCCCGATCGATACCAGCCGATACTCGGCCGTCCGAACAAAATCCAGACACACGTCCTCGATCCGCAGCCCGTCCACGTCCGCGTGAATCTGGAACGTCCCCGGCGATTCGGCCCGAGGGATCCTGAGCCCCCGAAACACCAGGTTCGACATTCGCCCCACCGTCTCCGAATAATCATTCGCCGCCCCCAGCTCCAGATTCGGCTGGGCGTACATCTTCACCACCGGCAACCCCAGAATCTCCCGAAACACGCAGTCCCGAACCGCGCAATCCAGCACCGTCCCGTCGGCGAACTTCTTGCTGCCAGGCAACAGCCGGATCGATGCGCACCCGCGGTCTGTTCCCAGCAGCTTCTCCACCACGATCCGCTCGATCGGCCCGAACGTCGGCGCACAGTTCTTCCAGTCCCACGCGTTCATCGCCACGAAGTCATCGTGGGTTACACCGCGAATCACGCGAATCACGCCGTCCCAGCAGGGCCCGTTCAAGTGCACTCCGTCGCGACCGTGCTCCTCCATCGTCACGTCTTCCACCAGGAAACACGAAACGTTCGTCAGATGCACCGCAAACGGCGTGCTCTGTCGCACGGTGATCCCCCGCACGCAAAGCCCCCGAACGTTGCTGAAGCACAGCACCCCGTTGCCCCCGGACACGCTGTCCCGAGCATCCAGTCGCCCTCTCGAATTGCCATTCATCAGCGGCGGTGCGATCCGCGTCCGCAGCGTCGTCCAAACGCCTCCCTCGACCGTGATGTCGCTGTCCGTCTTCGCGTCCTGCACGACCGGCCCCGCCTGCCCGCTCACCGGATAAGCGTTGCGCACCATGCACGTGCTCACTCCCGGCTTCAGCCGAAACTCCGCCCCCGGCGCAGCAATCAGCCGGCATCCCGAACCCAGCACCAACGGCCCGTCCAAGTAGTAAGGCGTCGCCCTCGCCGGCACATACACGGCACGGTCCTTGTCGATCGCCGCCTGAATCGCCGCCGTCCAGATCTCACCCGTCACGTCGCGCGTCTCAACGCCGCCCCCGTCCGCCGGCCACTGTTCGGTCCACGATTCGCTCCGTACCAACGCCCGGAAAGGCTCCACGTTCCCTTTCTCAGCCGCCGCCGTCCGGTCCGCCCCGCAGCGAATCCCGCACGACTCCAACCTCCCCAGCACCTGCCCGACCAGCGACTCTCCCGCTTCCTCAGCCCACGCCGAACCAACCAACCCCAAAAGAACCACGCCGAACAATCCAGCCAAGCGTCGCTTGCTCATCGACCTCATCCCATACTGCAAGTGTCATCCTCACCGGGCGCATACCACGCCCTCACCACGAAACGAGTATACGGTCCCGGCCGATCCAACGCCAAGAAATCTATGGCGCGGCGCTCTCCAGGTACACGATCGCATACGCCTGCAGATCCGCCTTCGCCACCGTAATCCGCTGGTAGCCTTCGCCGGCCTCCGCCACCTTCACAGGCCGCCGCCCCGCGTAGTCGGGCGAAACGATATACCCCCGGCACGGCCCATGGCTTCGAATGTCGAAGACCAGGTCTTCCTGCACCGCGGGAAACGCCGGCAGACGCTTCTTGGAAGGTACGGTCTGCCCAACCTCGAGACGAGCCCCGGTCGCATTCAACAGATGCACGAGCCGTTGCTCTTGCCCGTTGTGCTCCTGCCGATACACCGACATCAGCACCTTCTCAGGCACATGGACCGCGCGGAGCACCGGCGAGTCCCCCAGGCCGCGCTGAACAAGCTCGATCAACAGCCGCAGCGCCGCCTCGTTCTTGGAATACGTCCACTCGTCCTGCGTCGTCATCTCTCGCTGATAGTTCAACGCCGCCAGCCGCGCCGCCATGTACACGCATTCCCCCTTGCCGAACCGATTCACCACAATCCCCGGCCCCACGACCTGTCCCTTCCCGTCCCGAAGCTCCCCCAGCCCCTCTGCTCCCTCGCGCAACCGCACTTTCACCGCACTCTCCGCAACAGCCAGTTCCCGACCGTCTCGCATCCCGAGCGTCAGCGGGCCACGCGCCAGCCCGCCCCCGTAATCCACACCCATCACCTCCGCCAACTGAAAGTTCTCGCCGCCGAATCCGTCCTCGTTGTACAGCGACGTGTGCCCCGAAACCAACAGCCGCCCTCCCTCCGACACGTAACGCAAGATCTGCCGAACCTCCTCTGCGCCCAAACAGCAGCAACTAGGCAGCACCAACAGCTTATGGCCCCGCAGCACTTCAGGCCGCAAATCCCCTTCCAACACGAAATCGTGCTGCAAGTGCACGTCCGTAAGACACTCCGACATACCCACCATGTCGGGAACATGGCTTAGCAGTCGGGTGAAATCCCGCGTTGCCTGCGAAAACAACACGGCGATGTCGGCCACCGGCTTGGCACGGCGGTTGTCCATCTGCTCGGCCCAATCGATGTACCGCTTCATGTCGGCCCCTTCGATCGTCGCCATCCACGTCGCCTGCCCGTTCATGTGGCACAACGCCCAGCCGAAATACGCGAAGTTCTCGTCGTGCAGATGATACACCAACCCGTAGATCGGGCTTCCAAAATGCCGGCCCAACGCACTCTTCATCTTCCGATAGGCGAACACCGCCCGGTTGCAGTCGAAAACGTTGCGCGACATGATCTCCGTCCCCAGGAAATCACAACCCCGCGCTCGATCGGCGATGTCCCCGCCACCCTTCCGCATGCTCGGGTTCGTCGTAAAACCCCCGTGCGTCGTATACGTCATGATGCTGATGTTCGGGTTGACCTTGTTCAGCGTCCGACGCACATCCAGCCACCAATCGCCCACCGACTTCACCCGCCACTTCAACCACGTCACCCAAAGCCGATCGTTCACATTGAACAGCACGCCCGACGAATCGTCCAAAGGCAGCGTGCACCCAGTGTCCTTGTGGAACTTCTCCCGGCAATACCGGCACCCGCACAGTGTGTCGTCAGCAAAACAACACTCGTCCAGCATCACCGCGTCGATCCCCGTCGTCCGGGCGAAATCCTCCAAGCGGCTCAGGTACTCCTTGCGAAACCCCGGATGATTCAAACACATCGCATGCAGGTTAGGGCAGTCGAATCGCACGTCGCGCTGCAGCCAGTCCGCGTGATCCAACGTATATCGCAAACCGTTCCCGTGCCAAAACACCACCGGCACGTCGTAATGCTCGATCACCTTCAGCCCATGACGGTGCGCGGCCGCTACGACCTTCGCCGAGTTTTCTTTCCACATCGCCCACTGATGAAGATGGCACAGATGGAAGTGCATCCCGTTGCAGATCACCGCGTTATAGCCCGCCTCGCTCAACTCCTTCATCCGCCGTTCCAAACACGCCGGGTCGGCAAACTCGTCGCGAGTCCCGCCGTTGCTCGGCCCAAGGTTCGCCAGCTTCAACTGCCAACGCCAGGCCAACGCGTCCGAATCCGGCGGCAGCAACGTCTCGCGTCGAAGCACGATCGGCTCGCCCGGCGACTCGGCCGCCGCAGCAGCCTCAGCCAACCCCGCCAACAGCACCGGTAACCAACACCACCAGCCGATCGCCCGTCGCATCCTCACCTCAACCAACCGACATCCACTCCCATCGCTCATCCGCCCGTCCCTCCCCGTTCTCACCAACGAAGAACCACACACACCCCGCTCCTCCCCTCGCTACGGCGTGAACACCCCCTCCACATTCCACAGCCCACGGCTAAGCGAAAAGTCCTCGCCGGCGTAAACCACCGCCTGCACCGCGATGCTGCTCACCGCCCAACTCCCGCCCCCGAACCGAATCCTCAGCGGCCCCGGACCGCGATGCTCGACCGCCGCCGTGATCGAACGGACCTCGCCCCCTTCCACGACCACCTTTTCAGCTAGGCGTCGCCCGTCCACCGCCACCTCCATCGGTCCCACCGAACCCTCAACCGCCGCAGTCCTTGGCGTCACCAGCCATCGTCCCGCCGGGACATCCACCAAGAACTCGTGCTCCTTCCCATCGCGAGCCGCCAGTGCGTTATTCACCAATCCGGTAGGCCGGCGCTCGACCAGCGCCAAACCCGCCGGCTCCGACCAACCAAAACCTCGCTCCTTCGAGTACGCCGTCATATCCGCCGCCGTCGCTTCCTTCGCCGGTTGCTTCGTGCCGAACGAAAACAACTTCGTCGGCGGCGTCTCACCCCGATAGCCCCAAAGACGATACGCGTGCCGCGCGTCGTAATCGTACTCCCCCTCATAGATCAAGCATTTCGACATGAACACGCCGCCGTAGAACGATGCGCGCTGCGCGAACGAAAACTCCAGCACATCGTCCACCCGTCGCATCGACCAGGACGTGACCGGCTCGCCGCTCGACGTATAATCGCTCCCCGCGCACACGCCCTGTGGGTTGAAGTCCAGCACCAATCGCACGCGATCGCTGCGAAACGCGATGTAACGAATTCCGCTGATCTGGCTGCCGGCCTCGCCTTCGACCACCTTCGTCTGCCGGGAGCGCGTACCTACAAATGCCTTCCAATGCGCCCCCTCCAAGCTCTTCAGCGGCACGGAAAACGCATAACCGATCGCTCCCTTCTTCGGGTCATTGCTATACGCCGGCAGGCGGAACCGCACCGTCAGCTCAACCCCCTCCGGACCAATCGCCACCTCTTTCCGAAAGCTGGCCGGATCGCCCTGCGATCGCACCACGTTGAGAATCTGCTTGCCGTCCTGGCGAGTCGCGATCATCTCCTCGGCCTGCTCGAACCCCGACGAGTAATCCAGCCGGTCGCCCACCACTAACGGCAGCGCGCCGTAACGAAGATGCAGCACCTTCTCCTGCGCCAACGCGAACCGACCGCAACTCAGATCGTCAGCCCGCCCAATCCCCGAGCCAACCAGAAGCAACAAACCAACGACAACCGTTCGACGCATGGCCATCTCCCCCTCGATTGCCCCCCGACACCCGTAGGCTTATGCTTCAGCATAACACCGACACCACCAGTCCCACATCATCGCCGCGTCGGGCCAAGCCGAAAAGAAAACATGGAAGGGCAGGGGCCCCCGCGGATCCCCTCGTCCTCCACGCTCGATCATTTCGCTTGACTTCGCCCGCACGGACCGCGTGCAGCCCAGCAGTCGGGCTTGCCGCCCTACGTCTCCACCGCAACCGACACATTACGACGATCATCGCGTGGCGCTATCACGGCGCTAACCAGCGCCGCCCGCAGCTCCGCAAACTCCTTCTCCCCATTGGTGCGACCCACGATCGTCGTGAACGCCGGATGCGTCCCGTCGCCGACGTCGGCGATCACCCCATCCTTGTGCTTCTTGGCGACACCGTTGACCGGAATCAGCGAATTGGGTGAGAAGTTGTACACATCCACCTTCCCCGGCTCGATCGTCACGCTCGCCGTGTGCGGCGGCGCCCACACCGGCCGCAGACCGTCCCAGTACTGCGCCATCGGCACCCCGTCCTCGCGACGGAAGATGGCCAGCCAAACGTGCCGGTCCATCGGAACCAACTCCACGAACTCCTCGGCCCGCATCGGCATGCTCTTCAGGCTGCAGTACTTCGTCTCGGCGTGAATGAGCGCCGGCGCCTTCAAGCCCAGATAAACACCCATGAAATTCGAGTACTTGTGGTGGCAGCCCGACCAGTTGCCAAACGTCTCCATCGTCAGGCTGCCCGGGTCACACGCGTAGCCCTTTTCGCTCAGCCACTTCTTCAATCCCTCCGTCCAACGCCGCGCGTTGTTGGAAGTCCATATCTCGTAAGGATTCCACTCGCCGTGATTTCCGCGGCCGCCGAACGTCCGATCCAGATCTCGCGTAAGTAGCGCGCGCGTTGCGTCCGAGTTGTCCATGGGGTTGATGATGCACCGCTCCCCAAAATGCTTCAAGGCAGCCTCTTCCAGCGGCTTGTCCGGATCGTGGCTCCGCAGAATGCAGGCGATGTTCCCTTCGTCCGAGCCCTTCTCGGCCAGAGCCGCCCTCCAGTTCTCCTCAGCCACGGGATACGGCTTCAGCAACCGGTTCATGCACAACGTGGACGGCGGATGCACGAACAGCAGAACGTGCTTCACCGGCTTGCGACGAACCGTCTCCGCCGCTGCGGTGTCCTTCGTTGCGCTCTCGGTGAAGCCCTCCGTCGCACTCCCGGCCAACGCCGCGCCGGCTGCCACGGCCAGCGAACCTCGCACGAAGTCGCGCCGCGTCGATACGGGGCTATTGTCTTTCGAATTAGGCATAGAATGGTCCTCCATTGTTGGTATCCCATTGTGGTCAGAAACCGCTAGGGCAGGCAACCACGCCACCAGTGCGTCCCATGCGGCCGGAGGGTAGGGGGGCCCAGCGGAGAAGCCGCTGTCAGAAAGATCCCGACCACCTCCACCAGCAAACGCCAGACGCACAGGCTCTGCTCACAGCGCTCGCCGTACGCGGCGCTGAGGCCGGCCGAATACCGGTTTCGCTGCCGGCGGTACAGGGGCTGCTGCGGTCGCCCCCGGTTGGGCCGTGGGAACAAACGCCTCGAACTCCGCCATCTCGTCGCGCTTCAACAGCCGGTTGATTCGCATCTCGATCCGCGTCAGCTCCGGTCCCTCCGCCGGCGCGACGAACGTATACGCCACGCCTTCCCGGCCCATCCGGCCCGTCCGCCCCACGCGATGAATGTAGTCGTCGCAGAACTCGGGGATGTCGTAGTTGATGATGTGCGAAATCCCCGACACGTCGATCCCGCGTCCCACCACGTCCGTCGCCACCAAATGGCGAATCTTGCCCTGCCGAAACTGCCCCATCACCCGGTCGCGCGTCGTTTGCGGCAGATCGCCGTGGATCGCCGCCACCGACTCGAACTTCTTGGCCAGCCGCTGGCCCACCCTCTCCGTACCGCGCCGCGTCCGGCAGAAGATCAACGCCTGTTTTGGCTGTTCCCTCGAAATCAATCGCACCAATAGGTCGAATTTCTTCTCCGCATCCACCGTGAAGTAGAACTGCTCGATCGTCTCGACCGCGATATCCGTCGGCGAAAAATCCAGCGACTCTGGCTCACGCATGTACCGCTGCGCCAACCGCACCACCGGCGGAGGCAGCGTCGCGCTCAGCAGCAACGTTTGTCGCGATTTCGGGCACTCCCGCAAGATCTTCTCGATGTCCGGCCGGAACCCAATGTCCAACATCCGGTCCGCCTCATCCAACACCGCCACGCGCAGATTTGCCAACACCAGCGTGTGGCGATGCATGTGGTCCATCACCCGTCCCGGCGTCCCCACAATCACGTCCGCTCCCCGCCGAAGCTGCTCCGTCTGCTTCCGAATCGGCTTCCCGCCATACACGGCCACGATGTGTACTCGCCGCCCTTCCGCCAGCTTCACGAACTCGTCGCGAACCTGCACGGCAAGCTCCCGGGTAGGCACCAGCACCAGTGCCTGGGGACCGGCCCCCTTGCCCTCGCTCTCCAACCGCTCCAGGATAGGAATCGCAAATGCCGCCGTCTTGCCCGTCCCCGTCTGCGCCTGGCCCATAACGTCCACTCCGGCCATCGCACGCGGCACAACACCCATCTGCACTGGCGTGGGCTCCAGATATCCGGCCTGACGAAGCGCGGCCAGCATGGTCGGCGACAAGTCCAGCCCTCCAAACCCCGCCTCCTCGGCCGAAGGCTGCTGTTCCTTGACGCTCTCCGGTCGCTCCTCGCTGCGCTTGCGAGGTCTCCGCCGACGACTCCGGCCTTCCGCGCCTTGGCCTCGTGCGGGCGTCGTAGGGGACTCAGAAGTTGTTTTACCAGGTCGCTTTCCCAAGACCGCTCCTTTTCAGCAGCGCTTGAATGTAACAACGTGCTGCCGATCGGTCAACGGCGGGGGGCTTGAGCCGCCCAGCCTTCCAACGCCTCGTACTGACGCGAAAACCAATGCTCGCTCGCCCCGTACGGGCTCTTGAAGAAACTCGACAGGAACCGAAGCTGCCCCACTTCGCCCTGCCGCCGGGCAAGCTCCGTGAACCGAACCAAGTCCAGCACCAGCGGGCCGGCCAGCAGCGAATCGCAGCCCTGCCAGATGAACTGCAGCGTCATCGGCGCCCCCAGAAACCCCTTGAAATGAATGTGGTCCCACGCCGTCTTCCAATCCCCCATGCTCTCGATGAACTCGATCGATACGTGCGTCTGCGGCCGATATCCCAAAATCTCACCGATCAGATGGTCCTTGCTGGCCACCTTCGTCTTCTTATTGGACGGGTCGTCCAACACCCGCCCGTCCATGTTCCCGAAGATGTTGTGCCCAACCCAACTCATCACCTGCAGGTTGCGCTGCTGAAACATCGGCGCCAGCACGCTCTTCATCAGCGTCTCGCCCGTCTTCCCGTCGCACCCCATGTGCCGTGTGCCCCGCAGCCTCGCCAACTCATCGATCGCCGCCGGCGCCGACCCCAGCGACGGCGTGAAGTTGATGTACGAACAACCCAGGTCCAAGGCCGCAATGGCGTAGAGCGAACTGGCCGGCAAAGGGCACCCCTGGGTGTCTTCCAGCAACCGTTCCAGCTCCGCCCAACTCGACGGCAACGCCCCAGCATCGGTCGCCGGCTCGGTCGACGCCACGTTCACCACCACCACGTGTTCCAATCCACGCGATTCGGCGAAACGCCGCAAATCACCCTGCACCCTGGCGATGGCTTCCCGCGGCGTCTCCTCGCTGGCAATCTGCTCCGAAGCCAGCGCCGCAATCGTCGGTCCCACATTGCAGACGGTTCCCGGTCGGATCTCCTGCTCGATCGCCTCGAACTCATCCTGGCACTGCGCGACCAATTCGGCCTCGAATGCCCGGCTCTCCCTTGCCAGCTTCTGAGCCTCGTCGACCAGCCGCACGTCGCGGATCTCATGCCCGCCGACGGCGAAATCCGCCCAATCGGCCCATGCAAGCTCCCGGAACTGTGGCAGTTCCGAGACCAGCCCGGTTGTCCCCACCAACCCCTTCTTCAGTCCGCACAATCCGACCAACGCCGTCGAGGCCACGCCCCCCTTGGCCCCAATGAGCCAAACTCCCAGCTTTGCTTTTCCCATCTGGAAACTACTCGCGCTGCAATTGGCCAGCCCTCGAAACGTCCCGACCTCTCACTCCGAAATCATCGCCAAGCCGCCGGCCGACACTACACGCGGTTCGATGCGCCCGACGCCGACTCCAATCCTGCTCGAATCGCATCTCAAACGCCGAAGGGCAACGGCCACCTGCTGCCAACCGCCAGGGCACCTGGCAACGACAACGCCCGCCCCGGCACAAGATCGCCGGCGGTTCTACTTCTTCTCGGCCTTGTCCGTCGACAACACCTGCCGTAACAACGCCGAAACGTCGTCGTAGTCGGTCTCCGAAGGCGGCCCTGGGGCGTACTGATACACCGAATGCTGAAGCTTCTTCGGCAGCGAGATCAACGTCGAGCTTACCGTGCCGTATTCGCCCCCTGTCACCACGGTGCCGCGACGCCCGCCCATTTCCGGCCGGCGCGAAAACGTCCGGCTGGCCACGGCCAGAAACGCCACCGCCGAGTCGAGCTTCTGCAGCGTCAGTTGCCGCCGCACCAGGTCCTGGCGCTCGTCGGTCGGATCATCCAGGTCACCGTTGGTCAGTACGTGCAGCCCCCGGCTCAACTCGATGATGTCGATCGTATTGCCGCCGTAGACAACAAACCCCTTCTTCGCGTCCGCGCACACATAGTTCACACCGGCGTAATTCCCCGTCGCCAGCTCCCGAGACGCCTGCTCCACGGCCTCCTTCGCACTGGTGAAGTTCAGCAGCTCACGGCACAACACGCCCCGCGATCGCGGCTCCGCCGGCAGCGCCAATTTCGGCCGATTGCCCGCCGCCACCAGCAAACCGTGCTGATTCACTCCCAGCCACGTCCCGCCGCACTTGCGGTCCACGCCGCACACGACTCGCGGTCGTCCCGACTGAATCCGCGGTCCCTGTGTCGGCCGGTCGAAAGCTTCTTCACGGTTCTGCGCGACCAGGATGGGAGCATCCCGCGCAGCCCGATATTGAATCGCCAATATGCACATAGGAGAACTTCGCCTTAAGAGCCCCTGCGAATACCCTGTTGGTATTGTCATCGAGCAGCCCTTACGCCGATTTCATACTCTTCCCTCTTGCCCTCACATTCAATTTGACCAAACTGCTAACTTACCCGCTTCGCTGTCCCTCTTGCACCCCCCTGTCGGCCTAAGTGCCTCCAAAACAGCCAGGCGCCGCCGTACTGCCCCATCTCACGCCGGCCTTGAAGCAGCCCCTCCAAACGCAATAATGGCCCAAACGCGCCAGTTCGGCCGCCCGGCCCCGCGTTATCCCTGTCACGAAGCAGTCGCCACCCATACAGCCCCGCGCCCCGGCATGAAACCCAGCCACCACCCGTGTAGCCCCACACCCCGGCATGTAGCACAGCCGCCCCCGGCCGTGCCTCCCTCACCCAAACCCAATACTTCCACACTGCCAGCACATCCTATTCCCAATTCTACCCCCATCACGTCATAACCAACCCACTTGGGGAGGAGCCCACTCGTGAAACGCGCCCAACAGTTGCCGCCGCGTAACAAGATGAAACCCGCCGACTGCTGGGACCTCGGCAGCCTCTTTCCCGACGACAGCGCCTGGGAGGAAGCGTTCCGAAAGTGGGAAAAGCAGATCCCCGCCTACGAGAAGTTCCGTGGCCAGTTGGCCGACGTCGCCACCCTGGCCGCCTGCCTGAAGTTCGATCTCCGCTTCGATCGGCAGGCCGAACGCCTCGGCACCTACGCCTTCCTCAAGACGGCCGAAGACACCGCCAACAGCACCTACCAGGCCATGCAGGCGCGCTACATCGGCGCTGCCAGCCGCGCCGGCCAGGCCGCCAGCTTCATCCGCCCCGAAATCCTCGCCGTTCCTACGCGGCAAATGGACCGGTTCCTCGCCGACAAGCGGCTGGCTCCCTACCGCCTCACCATCGAGCGGCTTCTCCGCTATCGCCCCCACACGCTCACACCGCAGGAAGAGAAGCTCCTTGCCATGCAGACCGAAATGGCCGAGGCTTCTGGCAAGATCTTCCGCCAGCTCAACGATGCCGATCTCCGTTTCGGATCCGTCAAGAACGACAAGGGCCAGCTCGTCGAGCTCAGCCATTCCAGCTTCGGTGCCCTTTTGCACTCACCCCAGCGTTCCGTCCGCAAGACCGCCTTTCACCAGTACTACCGGCAGTACGAAGCGCACGCCAATACGCTGGCCGCCACGCTCGGCGCCTCCATTCACCGAGATGTCTACTACGCCAAGGCCCGGAACTTCCCCAGCTCGCTCCAAGCGGCCCTCTTTCCCGATCAGGTTCCCACGGTCGTCTACGACAACCTCATCGCCTCCGTCCACCGCCATCTACCGGCTCTCTATCGTTACTACGACGTCCGCCGTCGCAAAATGCGCCTCCGCGATCTGCACCATTACGATACCTACGTGCCGATCCTCAGCCAGTTCCAGATTCGCCGCACCTGGGACCAGGCCGTCGATCTCGTCCTCTGCGCCCTCGAACCCCTGGGCAGCGAGTACTGCGCCGTCCTCCGCGACGGTCTCCAAGGCCGCTGGTGCGATCGCTACGAGAACCGCGGCAAGCAGAGCGGTGCCTTCAGCGCCGGCTCCTACGATGGGCTTCCCTACATCCTCATGAACTACCAGCCCGACGTCCTCGATCACGTCTTCACCTTGGCCCACGAGGCGGGCCATTCCATGCACAGCTACTACTCCGCCAAGCACCAACCCTACCAGTACTACAACTACGTGATCTTCGTCGCCGAGGTCGCCAGCACCTTCAACGAGCAACTGCTCAGCCGCTACCTCATGGACCGCGCCGAGGACGATCTCCACCGCGCCTACCTCGTCAATCGCCAGATCGACGCCATGCGCGGCACCATCCTCCGCCAGACCATGTTCGCCGAATTCGAGAAGATCACCCACGAACTCGCCGAGGCCAACGAGCCGCTCACCCTCCAGCGACTCAAAGACGTCTATCTCGATCTGCTCAAGCTCTACTTCGGCCCCGACTTCAAGCTGGACGAAGAACTCCCCCTCGAATGCTTCCGCATTCCGCACTTTTATCGGGCGTTCTACGTTTACAAGTACGCCACTGGCATGTCCGCGGCCATCGCCCTCGTCGACCGCGTCCTCAGCGGCGGACCGAAAGAACTCGCCGACTATCTCGGCTTCCTCAGCGGCGGCTGTCTGCAGGATCCCCTGGACCTGCTCCGCGGCGCGGGCGTCGACATGCAGCAGCCTGCCGCCGTCGATACGGCGCTCGACCAATTCGCCGCCCTCGTCCAAGAACTGGACGACCTGCTCTGACCGTCGAACGTCTCCGCCTGATCGCGATCCTACGCACCGACGACCCGATCGTCGCCGTGCCGCTCACATCGGCCGCACCGACGTGATCCACAGAAACGGCTTCCCTGCCTCGTCCACCCGCACCTCGTACGTCAGTTGTGCCGGCCCCAGGACCTTCCGCAACAGGAGGTTGTAGCTCGTGCGGCCGGGCGGTGCGCTGACCGTCACTTTCTCTGGGTGGATGTCATATCGCGCCAGCGCGTTGTAATCCAGAAGCACCGGCGTCTTCAATCGCTGACCGATTACCTCCAGCACTTGGCCGAGCGGCACGCCCTCGACATTCGCGTTGAAGAACTCGAACATCGTCGGCAACACCTGTTGCAACCGCTTCTCCGGCGCCCAGCCCACCGGCCAGATCTTCAGTCCCGGCTGCGAGTCGACCACGCGAAACGCCACGCCGCTCCCGCCCGCCGAATCCGGAACCAGCGCCAACCCCACGGGCCTAAGCACATATGCCAGCACGCTCCCGCAGGAAAGGCCGCCCAGCTCCGTCTCCACCTTCTCTCCTTCCAACGCCCGAAGCTGGCTCCCGTCGATCCGCAAGGGCGACGCCAGACGACTCGCAATACTCTCCACCACCTCGCGCCCACTCCGCCCCTTCGTCAATGCCCCGACCGGCTGCGCCAACTCCTTCTGCACCTGCGCAAACTGCGCCGCCGTCAGGCCAAAGGCCGTCTTCTTCTCAAACATCGATGGGCCCGTCCGCGCCACATCTTCCAGCCATCGTGCCACTCGGGCCGTCTCGCCCAATCGAAACCGAGCGCCCGGCAACACCAGCTCGCCCCCAGACAGCGCCCCCGTCACGACGTACGTCGGACTGCTCGCCGAGCCTCGCGTCTCGATGCCCGGCTGATCCCCCGCCTGACCCTCTCGTATCCGCAGTCCTTCAACCCCCGCCCGGGCCAGTTCGCGAAGCCACTCCTGTTGGGCGGTCAACGACAGGTGCCCCACGGTATAGACTTCCAACTCCACTCGGGCGGCCTCAGCCGCGCGTACCCCGATCATCCATCCAAACGCAACCACTGCAATCGCGACGATCCGCAAACGAGCCATGGCAACGACCGCTCCACACTTCCCCTTCCCATACCGCGCAAGAAGTCCGTCCATGCAACGATTCCCCTCACGATTATAGAGCGCGTTCGGCGTAACTGTAGCGGTTATTTCGCTTGGAACCTTAGAGACACGCCACCGGCAGCGCTGCAGTCAAGTGCGACACGCACTAGCACAGCCCCTGCCGGCCGATCGCGGCGCCCAACACGGCCCGAAATGGGCGACACTTGCAGACGGCCTGAAATCTGTCAAAATGGCACCGATTTTCCAACGTCGTTTAAGACCGTTCCCAAAGAAATGGAAACCATGGCGCGACCGGTCACCCTCTTCACCGGCCAATGGGCCGACCTCCCGCTGCAAACGCTGGCCGAACATGCCGGCCGCTTCGGCTACGAAGGTCTGGAGCTGGCCTGCTGGGGCGACCACTTCGAGGTCGACAAAGCCCTCGACCAGGACGACTACTGCCCCCGCCGCCGCCAACTGCTCGAAAAACACAACCTCCAGGTGCTCGCCATCAGCGCCCACCTCGTCGGCCAGGCGGTCCTCGACCGCATCGACCCGCGCCACCAGGCCATCTTGCCGCCGCACGTCTGGGAAGATGGCGATCCTGCCGGCGTCAACCGTCGGGCGGCCGAAGAACTCGAGAACACCGCGCGTGCCGCTCAAAAACTCGGCGTCGGCGTGGTCAACGGCTTCACCGGCTCCAGCATCTGGCACCTCCTCTATTCCTTCCCGCCGGTCCCGCCTCGGCAGATCGACGAAGGCTTCCAGCTCCTGGCCGACCGCTTCCATCCCATCCTTGACGTCTTCGCCGAATGCGGCGTCAAGTTCGCTCTCGAGGTTCATCCCACCGAGATCGCCTTCGACATTTTTTCCGCCCAGCGGGCTCTCGAAGCGCTCGGCAACCGTGAAGAGTTCGGCTTCAACTTCGATCCCAGCCATCTCCTCTGGCAGGGCATCGATCCTGTCGACTTCATCCGCGCCTTTCCCGACCGCATCTATCACGTCCACGTCAAAGACGTCGCCGTCACCCTCGATGGCCGCAGCGGAATCCTCGGCAGCCATCTCGACTTCGGCTGCCCGCTCCGCGGCTGGGAGTTCCGCTCGCCGGGCCGCGGCAGCGTCGACTTTGAAGAGATCTTCCGCGCTCTCAATCAGATCGGCTACCAGGGCCCGCTCTCCGTCGAATGGGAAGATGCCGGCATGGACCGCCAACACGGCGCCCGGGAAGCCTGCCAGTTCGTCAAACAAATGGAGTTCCCACCAAGCCTGCTGGCGTTCGACGCCGCATTCGACAAACAGCAACAAACCCGGCAGTGAAGCGACCCGCCGAGCCGGCCGGTCCTCCCTCCCGGAATCCTGAATCTCAAACCCTGAACCCTATCAAGGAGCAACGT
The DNA here is from genome assembly GCA_963674835.2 of Thermoguttaceae bacterium. GTDB lineage: Bacteria > Planctomycetota > Planctomycetia > Pirellulales > Thermoguttaceae. The sequence continues at coordinate 1,381,520 of CAXXKC010000003.1, read as the reverse complement.
ATGGCACGCCCTGTAACCTTGTGCACCGGACAGTGGGCCGATCTTCCCGTCGCAGAACTGGCCCGCAAATGCCGCGAATTCGGCTTCGACGGCATGGAATTGGCCTGCTGGGGTGATCACTTCGAGGTCGACAAGGCCCTCGCCGACGACAGCTACTGCGACAAGAAACGCGAACTCCTCGCCAGCAACGGCCAGCAGGTCTTCGCGATCAGTAATCACCTCGTCGGCCAAGCCGTCCTCGACGTCATCGACGAGCGCCACAAGGCCATCCTCCCGCCGTACGTCTGGGGCGACGGCGACCCCGCCGGTGTCAACCAACGCGCCGCCGACGAACTCAAGAACACCGCCCGCGCCGCGCGCAAACTCGGCATCGATATCGTCAACGGCTTCACCGGCTCCAGCATCTGGAATCTCTGGTACTCCTTCCCGCCCAACTCTCCCCAGATGATCGACGACGGCTTCAACCTCCTCGCCGAGCGATTCAATCCCATCCTCGACGTCTTCGCCGAATGTGGCGTCAAGTTCGCTCTCGAGGTCCATCCCACCGAGATCGCCTTTGATATCTACTCTGCCCAGCGGGCTCTCGAAGTCCTCGGCCATCGCGAGGAGTTCGGCTTCAACTTCGATCCCAGCCACCTTATCTGGCAAGGCGTCGATCCCGTCGACTTCATCCGTGCCTTCCCCGACCGCATCTACCACGTCCACATGAAGGACGCCAAGGTGACGCTCGACGGTCGCACCGGCATCCTCGGCAGTCACCTCAACTTCGGCGATCCTCGCCGCGGCTGGGAATTCCGCTCCCTCGGACGCGGCGGCGTCAACTTCGAGGAGATCATCCGTGCCCTGAATCACATCAACTACCAGGGCCCCCTCTCCGTCGAATGGGAAGACGCCGGCATGGACCGCGACCACGGCGCCCGCGAAGCCTGTGCCTTCGTCAAGAGCAAGGATTTCGAAGCCAGCAAGGTCGCCTTCGACGCCGCGTTCGACAAGGCTGAGCAAACCAAGGAATCCTAAGCCAATCCCTCCACCGCCCCTCTCCCGCACGCGGGAGAGGGGCCTCACGGTGAGGGCATTCTCGATTCACGCACTGCTCATCGCTCCCGACCGAAACCTCCCCACCGCCCTCATCTCCTCGCCAGCGTCCGATCCGCAGCCTACACCACTCCGATCTCCAGCAGCGTCAGATCATCCTCCAATCGCACCGAGTTCGAATACAACAGCAACGCCTCGGCCAGCGCGGCCATGTTCAGACTGCTCTCCGGCTCACCCAATTGCCGGGCCATGCGCGCTAATCCCTCCACTCCCAGCATCTCACCCGCCGCGTCTGCAATCTCGATGGCCCCGTCCGTGAACAGCAGCAATCGGTCGCCCCGCGCGATCTCGGCACGCTTCTCGTCATAAGACGCCTCTGCCACGATCCCTAGCGGCAGCCCGGGACATTCCAACGCCGTGTGCGTTCCATCCCCGCGCAGCAACAGAATCGGTGGGCCCCCGACGCCCGTGATGCGGACCTCATGATGCTCCAAATCGATCACTCCGCACGACGCCGCGGCAAACGACTCGTTGTTCCGCACCACCGCGTTCAACTCGCGGTTCACGCTGTTGGCGAACTTCGGAGGATCGGTCAGCAGCGGCAGGAAACGCGTCCACAGCGAGCTCAAGTACATCGTGTACAGGGCCGCCGAAATCCCGTGCCCCATCACGTCCGCCAGAAAGAAACCGTAACGGTCGTCGTCGAGCTTCTTCAGTGCGTAGTAGTCCCCGCCCAGAATATCGTGCGGCAGATAATGCGTCCTCAGCCGAATGCGCGGGTCGGGCGGCAAGTCGGACCGCAACGAAAGCGTCTGAATCGCCTTCGACCGTTCCAGGTCGCAAATCACTTGCGACACGTCCCGAAAGGTCTCCACCCCGCCGATCACTTCTCCTTCCGCGTTGCGGATCGGCGCTACCTGCGCCTGCGTCGGTATGCGCCGGCCGTCCTTGCACTGCACGTAAATCAACGGGTGCAAGCTGTCCGAGCCCGTCACCATCGCCCGGCTCAAGGGGCAATACTCTCCGCTGCAAAGCATGTGCCCGTCTTTGTCCACGTGGCACAACACTCCAGCGTAACAGCAGCGCCCCACGATCTCCGCTGCTGACCAGCCCGTGATGCGTTCCGCCGACTTGCTCCAGTACACGATCCGGCGATCCCGGTCGGCAACATAGACCCCGTCGCTCAACAGATCGATGATCGTTTGAATGTCGAGCTTCATCAGATCGTTCATGACAGTCTCCTCAACCGTCTTGGTTGCGACGGGCGAAACGCCAAACATCCGCACGGTGTTTCCCCAATCCTCACCGCGGGCCGTTCCGATGCATAGTACACCGGCCGATCTCCTCCCCCCGTTCGTGGCCGACAACACGCGCGCTAATTGCGACCCAATTCTAAGCACGGCATCGTGCCGAGGCGCCGACCACCACGTTTCCCTCGCAATTTCACGGGTCCAACGCCCGCCAGACTCCTGGTCTGTTTTGCACCTGAACCGTCACCGACAAGCCTGCTTCACTGGCATCGCGGCGCCCACACCACGACGATAACTCCTGAACGCCCCCGATTCAACAGGTCGTGGATTCCGCCGTTTCCTTGCTCTACAATAGAGCCCTGCACAGCGCGAACGTCGCGACGCCTTGTTCTCACCTTTCTAGCGACGCCCCTCAATCAACAGCCGACAAGCCCCATGCGACACAGCCTCACCGTAGCCACTTGGCTCCCGCTCGTCGTTCTGCTCGTCGGCACCGACCGATGCCCGTCCGCCCGTGCCGACGACCAGACCATCGACCGCCCCACGCTCGATCGTTGGGCGGCTCCCTACCGTGGCTGGCACTACTGGTCCGATCACGTCATCCCGTCCAAACCGGCCATCGACGGCTTTCCCGCTGTCCACATGACCGACTGCCCCACCGTCTACCAGGTCCCCGGCGATCCGAAATGGTACATGAGCTTCATCGGCTTCGACGGGCATGGCTACCAGTCCTTCGTTGCCTCCAGCGACGACCTGCTCCACTGGCGCCCCAAAGGCCTCGCCCTCGGTTTCGGACCCCAAGGCCAGTTCGACCATGGCGGACGCGTCCTCGGCGCATATCTCTACGAGTCCTACCTCGTGCAGTCGCCCCGCCTCCTCAAACGTCACAAGGGCAAATTCTGGTCGCTCTACGGCGCCTATCCCCGGCAAGGCGGCTACGAGCTGCGCCCCGGCTACGAAGGCGTTGCCTCCAGCGACGACGGACTCCATTGGCAGCGCGCCAAGGATACCTACATCCTCTCGGTCCACGATGCCGATTGCGCCGCCTGGGAGAAAGACTGCATCTACCAGCCCTGGCTGGTCGAGTTCCAGGGCAAGTTCTACGACTTCTACAACGCCGCCCAGGGCTCCATCGAACAGTCCGGCATCGCCATCTCCGACGACTTGCTCGTCTGGAAACGCTACGCCGGCAACCCCGTCCTCCGCAACACGCCCGGCGGCTACGACGCCCGCTTCTGCTCCGATCCCAAGGTCTTCCGCGACGGCGACCACTGGATCAGCCTCTACTTCGGCGTCGGCCGCGGCGGAGCCCACATCATGGCCGCCTTCTCACGCGACCTCTTCCACTGGACCGTCCATCCCGAGCCGCTCTACAAGGCCGGCGGGCACCCCAACGGCCTCGACCGCCAATACGCCCACAAGGTCTCGCTCGTCCACAACCCCGCCAACGACACCGACTATCTCTTCTACAATGCCGTCGGCGACCGCGGCCGCGGCATCGGCCTCCTCACGAGCAAGCCCCTAACCCCGTAACCGCGCACGTTATCCTCCGTAGGTTATGCTTCGGCATAACACGCGCCTCTCATCCAAAACCTGACGCATCGACCCAACACCCGCCCCGCCCCGACATCGCACTCCTCACGAATCCTGCCGCGCTCCGATCTCCCGTCCCCGTAAATCTCGCCCCCAAGAAACACGAAGGGTGGCCGAACGAACGCGTTTCGGCCACCCTGAGGAGCACTTGACTCTCAACAGACGTGGTTACCCCAAATCAGAACGTCACGTAACCGTCGATCCCGAATACCGTGTTGTCCTCGAAATCGTCCGCAGCGGTTGGGCACCACTGGTGACGCACTTCCGGTCGCAGCACCAGGTTGGGAATCGGCTTGTAGTTCACGCCGTAGGTCACTTCGTAGTACGAGACGCCGTCTCCCTTCCACCACTCCGCTCGCAGGCCGGCCTTCAACTTGTAATTGATCTTGTAGAACAAGTACTGGGCAATACCGGCTTGGTCGTTGTTCTCGCCAGCATTGAACTGCGCCGGAATCGCGGACGTGTCGTAATAGCCGTCCGTGGCGACCAGGTCGCTCTCCAACACGTACTCCCACCGATCGTTGATCGTGTAATCGAACAACAGGCTGTGGTTGTACCCGTCGCCTCGCCAGCCCATGTTGCCGCCCATGCACATGTACGTGAACGCCAGCCGTTCAGACAGTTGAAGGCTGACGCCGCCCAACCAGGCGTTCCCGCCGGCCAACTCGTCGAACCCGGTATCCCAACCGGCCGACCATCCGCCGTACAGCTTCACCTTGTCGTTCAACGCGTAATCGGCCAGCACGCCCGTGTGGGTGAACGGCTCGCTGTTGTACCATTCCAACGCGTGACTGTAGAAGAAGTTCCCCGGCGACGGAACCACTTCGTATCCCATCGGCGTGTAGAAATGCCCAAACTTCATGTTCAAGTTGCCCGACGCAAGGGTGCCGTACAACTGCGGCATCGCCCACGCGTACGCGCCGTGATCCCAGCCGTTCAAATAATCCCAATTGCCCGCCGGGTTGCCGAACGCCTGCGTGTCGTAACCATCGATACCGTACATAATGTCGGCCCGGTAGCCCCAGTCGAGGCCCTTCTCGCCGTCCGCCGTACGCTCGATCCACAACCACGACTGGTGTAGGTTGAATTTGCCCGGACGATTGTTCAGCAAACCGTCCGAACCGCTGTGATACCCCATGTCAACCCAGCCGCCCACTCGCGTCGGACAATCTTCCGGCGAAAGAGTCCACGGATCCGGCCCTTCCAGCGGCCCCGCCAGGAAACACGAACAGCAACGGTAGTAAATCTGGCCGCCCGAGTTCTCAACTCCTGCCGTCGCGTAACCTTGGTCCGCCGCCGCAGCTGCCGGCTCATCGCCGTACGAAATCGGGTATTCTGCGTCTTGCGCCGCCGCCGTCGTCACCAGCAGCGCCGACAGGATCCAACCTGCCAACCCACAACACAAACGCCCATGGGACCTCATAACACCCCCCTCCTGTGGAAATGTGGTCTTGTCGAAACCCCGCTCCTTGGGTCTCGATGAATCATTGCGCCGGCCAAACCTTCCGCCGGGATCAAACGGGCGTACTACTCGCGCTACACCCGCTCTGCTGCCAAACCCGGAAGGCTCTGGGCGAACACAGGCAATGCTAAGCGAATCCCACAACCTGCACCCTTGTTCGCGACTACGATTAGGCACGCCGAGACTGTGGTATTCAATTTCTTCTTCGGCCTCCAAACGGGCAATAATGAATCTACTCGTTATATAAGCAAGGGTTATCGCGACCAAACCAGCCAGAATACTGGTCCTGTCGTGCCCGATTTTGGAGACTCTAACGTTTACGAAAACGGCTCCCGGCCTTTCAGTGGACCATGTCGTGGAAATAGGTGGTGTGGCGAAACCGGGTGCCGTAACCCATACCTCCGGACGCCGCGACATTTCCGATTTTCGACCGGCGATGGTACACTATCCCTTAGGGGGACGTGTGCGGTCACACGCGCGACGTCTCAGCCCCATCCTCGCCTTCCCGACGCGGTTCAGCGTCTTCGTTTCCCAAGGAGAGACAGACTGTTCCCCCGACCGACGACAATCGTGGATCGGCTCCTCCGCCAGACGGTCTGGTACGCAACTCTGACCGTGGTGCTGGTCGCCCCTCTTCATCGTGAGGCCCTCCGCGCCGACGACTTCGATCAGCAAGCCGCGCATCTGCTCGACAACTACGCCCAGCAGTTGCAGCAACTGTCCACATGGTGCTCCGAGCATGGCCTGACTGAGCAAGCCCAGATCACCCGCAACTGGCTCGGCGATCGCAAGCCCGACCAACTCCTTGTAGCCGCCTTGCCTCTCCAGGATACCCGCCCCCAATTGCCTGCCGATGCCTCGGCCGACCTCAAACAGTGGGATGCCCGGTTCTCACAGCTTCGCGGCCAGCAGGCCGACGCCCTCGAGGCCCTTGCTCGCAGTGCCACTCACGGCGGTCGGCCGTCGTTGGCCTTCGACCTGTTGATCGCCGCCCTCCACGAAAACCCCGACCACGAGGCCATTCGCCGACTCTTGGGCTACTCCCGATACCACGGCCAGTGGCACACCTACTGGGAGATCGCCCAGCTCCGCTCAGGCCGCGTCTGGCACGAACGATTCGGCTGGATTCCCAAAGCCTGGGTTCGTCGCTACGAGCAGGGACAGCGATTCGCCTCCGGCCGATGGATCACCGCCGAGCAAGATGCCCGGCTCCATCACGACATCCGTAGCGGCTGGGATATTGAAACCGAGCACTACATCATCCGAACCGATGTCGGCCTCGAAGCCGGCGTTGCCCTCGGCCAGAAGCTCGAGCGGCTCTATCACGCCTGGTGGCAGCTATTCCTCCGCTACTTCGCCACCGAAGAACAGGTCATGGCCCTCCTCGACGGACGTGCCCGCGATACTTGGATCCGCCTTCCTCGCCACAAGATCGTCTACTTCCGCGACCGCGACGAATACAACCAGACCCTTCGCCCGGCCGTCCCCAACATCGAGATCTCCATCGGCTTCTACCAGCAGTCCACGCGATGCGCATACTTCTTCGCCGGCGAAGGGTACGACGAGCGGACCCTTCTTCACGAAGCCACCCACCAGTTGTTCCACGAATCCCGCACCGTGGCTCCCGACGTCGCCGGTCAGGCCAACTTCTGGATCGTCGAAGGCATCGCCATGTACATGGAGTCGCTCCGCCAGGAGAGCGACTACTGCGTGTTGGGCGGCCTCGACGATCTCCGTATGATCGCGGCCCGCTATCGCCTGTTACACGACGATTTCTACGTCCCCCTGGCGCAACTGACCAAGATGGGACGCCAGCAGATTCAAGCCGATCCCCAGATCGCCACGCTCTACAGCCAGTGCGCCGGCCTCACCCATTTCCTCATCACCCACGACGGTGGCCGCTATCGCGACGCCCTCGTCACCTATCTGCGCGATGTCTACAGCGGCCGCGACGGCGCCGACACCCTCGCCCGCCTCACCAACACGACCTACCCCGATCTCGATCGCCAATACCGCGACTTCATCACCGCCGCCGGCCTGCCCAAACTCGATCTCAAACAATAACCTCCCCTCTCCCGCTTGCGCGAGAGGGTGGCCGCGCAGCGACCCAGTGAGGGCACGTTCACCCTCCAACACGCCCCAAAAACATCCCGGCTACTCCTACTCCACCGCCTCCAACACCATCGGCTCCATCAATCCGTAACCGATCGTGTCGTACTTCGCCCCAGCCGGCGGTCCTGTCTCCGGACCCTGATGGAACATCCCAGGCCACGCGGCGCCCCGAATCGGCCCCGCATGATGCGGCCCTAGCGTGTTCTTCAGCGTGCCGATTACCACGACCTCAACCGCGTTCTTGCCCGGACGAATCGCCTTCGTCACATCGCACTCCCAAGGCTGTGACGCGATCACCCCAACCGGCTCGCCGTTGACCGCAACCTTCGCCACGCTTCCATACCACGAAGGCAGCTTCACCCGATACTGCCCCGACGGCTTCGCCACGTCGAACTCCTGCGTGTACGCCACGCCGGACGCGTACATCGGGCAACCCTGGGCGTTCCACGGCCCCAACGCCAGCGCCTTCTCCGCCTCGATCACGAAACCCTTCTCGGCCGGACGCAGCGAAAACGCTCCCAGCACGTACGCCCGCTCCAACTCGTGGTACATCGTCATCGGCGACGCCTTGATCGTCACCTCGTTCTCTCCCGACTTCGCGGTCGAACCCAGATCGATCCGTCCGAACGCCCGATCCAGCCACCACGCGCCCGGCTTGGCCGTCACCGGCTTCCCGTTGCACGTGATCGTGTACAGATCGGGCCGTTCCACCACGAATTCCAGCGGCGAGGGCACCGCGCCGTCGATCGTAAACCGGTAGGTCGCTTCGAATCCGCTCTCCGCCGGGAACTTCTGGCGGATCAGCTCGTCCCCGAACTGCACCGCGCTGTCCCACGGATTCCGCGGCAAACCCACCGACTGAAAAGCCATCTGTTCGGCCTGGTAGTAGTAACGGTCCTTGACCGTCTTGCCCTTCGTCGTGAAATCCACGTAGTCCAGCGTCAGAACGTTCGGCTCCGCCCGCCGCACCCGAATCTCGCCCGTGGGCTTGACCGAGACGACCTTGCTTGGGGCCGCCTCCGCCGACGGCCGCTTCTGCGTCGTCAACATCAGCAACAGGCTTCCGCCCGGCGCCAACGCATATCGCGTTTCCACCCCGTGATCCGTCGTGGTAAACCGATACGGCTTCACCTCGCCCGACATCAGATCCCACTGCTCCACACCCGCCACGCCCGGCCGGGTTGCCTCGATCACGCCCGCCGACGGCGCTTCGAGACTCGTGTTGACCAGCAGTACGAACTCGTTTCCCCCGTCCATCTGCCGACGCCGATGGAACAGCAGACCCTGGTCGTTCGCATCCCGCCGAATCGCAAAACCCGTCGACGCCGCCGCGATCCGTTCGACCAACTCGCCCGCCTCCACCTTCTGCCAGCCGGGCTGCTTAGCCAGCTGCGCACCGCGGTCCGACGGCCGTCCGTCCACCAGCGTCGGCGGCTCCCCGCAGCACAACACCTTCCCGCCGTTCTCCACGTACTTCTCGATCAGGTCCATTGTCGCCGCGTTCAGATTCTCCGTCATCGGCGGCAAGGCCACCAGACCATACCAGCGCTGCCCGATTACCAGGTCCTTCCCGTCGACCTTCCCGTGTCGCGCTAGGATATCCTCGGCGCCCAGGTCATACTCGCCCTGCGCCCGCTCCAAGGCCACCAGCAGCTCTTCGAACCGATCGCCCAACTGCTTCAGCTTCTCTCCCTGCGGCCCACCGTGCTGATACATCCACGCCGTCGTTGTCGGCTCCAGGATGAGGATCCGGTTGATCTGCTCACCCTGCGACATCGCCGCCGACAGCCGCGTAAAATACTCGGCCATCACGTGATAGTCGTTCCACCACGGCTCGTGGTACGAGAACGACTGCGGATGGTCGTTCTTCCGCGCGCCTCGAATGGTGATGTACGAAAGGTGCTCGTCCAGCGTGTTCACGCCCAGCACGTAAAGCCAATCGCCGATCCGCTTCATGTCCTCGAACCGCAGGTCCCAGCCGCCGGCCCCATAGGCCTCGCACAACGTCCGCCGCATGCCAAGCTGGTTGGCCACGCTCGACAGCTCTCTCACCGCCCGCACGTTGCCGAACTGCGCGTGCGTATCGTCGTGGTACTGGTTCATCAGGCAGTCGATCGCTGGCCGCTGATGCCACGCGTACATCGCCATGTTGTCCGGCGCATTGCCGCAGTTGGGCCACTCGTGCTCCCAGTAATGCCCCGTGAATTGCAGCCCGTGCTTCTCGCAATAATCGTGATACGGCTTGCTCCAATGCTCGATGAACTGCTCCAGCACCACCTGCATGAAGTTGTGCCGCACGCGCCGCCAGTCGCCCACCGGCCGCACCAGGCTCGGCAGATGATCCACCAGCGAGTATCCCCAGCGTTTCTCGAACGCCGCCGGCAACCCTTCCGACCAGGGCACGCCCCCGGCGCTTTCCAACCGAGGCTCGTCCGTGAACGAGCCCGGAATCCGCTTGCCGAACTGCTCGCCCACCTGCTTCCGATACGGCTCCAGCGTCACTTCGAGAAACTTCTCCGTCACGCCCGGTTTCAGCAGGTCCACGTACCATGTCCCGCCATACCACGGCGAACTCCTTGAGTACCGAATCGACGCCACCAGGTATTTCCCCTCTCCCAGCGTCTCTCCCTTCCGAACGGCCTCGGTCACGTTTTCATAGCCGTCCTTGACCAACCGAAACACGGCCACGGTGCCTTCACCCATGGGGCCTGGTTTCTTCACCTCACCAAACACCAGGCTCTTCGCCCGCGAATCCGGTAGCGCCTTCGGCACAAAACCGCCACCGAAACCCGACGGATACGAGTTCTCGTCGTAGATCCAAAGGTTCATGTCCAGCCGCTCCGCCTCGGCCAACGCCGCCTTCCACAGCCGGAACCAATCGTCCGACAGATACGGCGTCATCAGCCCCGGCCGCGGATGCACGAACGCCTGCTTCACCTTCTGGCCCGCCAAATCCCGCAGCGTCCCGACGACCTCCTCCTCGGTCAGCATGTCGTTCCAAACCCAGAGCGGTGCCGACGCATACTCGCATGGCGGCTGAGCAAATGTTGCCTTCAGCTTCGCCATGTCCTCCGCGTGCCCCCGCACCCCGGCCAGCATGCACAACCCGACAACCACCAGACCCATAACCCGGCATCCACTCTGAATACGCATGGCATCACTCCTCTACGTTCATTCGCAGTATTCGCCCGATTCATTAGCTCTACTATCCCCACACCTCCCTCTCCTCCGCAAGCCCCACCTCATCCATCGACCCCAATTCATCCTCCCATCTCTACGTCCTTCGTGACTCCGTGGTGCCCCCTCCTCCCGCTACCTCCCCGTGAACTCCCCTCCCAAGAACTCCGCCACCTCGTCCCACTTATCCGCCGCCGCCTCAAAACGGACCTGCATGGCTTTCACCGTCTCAGGCGTTGCCACCCGCGCCTTCGTCTGCACCTCTCGGTTCAGTGGAATCTGCGCGCTCGGCCCGGCCGCCAGCTTCGCTTCCACCTCCGGCGAGAGCACGTAATCGACCAACTGCCGCGCCGCCTCCCCGTGCGCCGCTCCCGCGACGATCGCCACCGTGTTCGGAATGAAGAGCGTTCCCATCCCATCCTCGCCCTGGTCGGGATAGACGATCACCAGCGGCGCTCCCTTCTCTTGCTCGCCGATGGCGTCGTCCGTGTCGGTGATTCCAAACACCGCCTCGCCCGCAGCCACGGCCAGCGCCACCTGCTTGTTCCCCGAGAGCACCTGCACTTCGTTCTTCTTCAGACTGCGATAGTACTCCTTGGCCTTCTCGTCGCCCCAGTACGCGAACAAACACGCCGCGTGCGTGGCCGTCGTCCCGAAAAGCGGCTTGGCCATCGCCGTCTTCCCTCGCCATTTCGCCTCCGCCAGATCGCGAATCGACGTGGGCCGCTCTCCCTCTGCGATCGCCTTGGTATTCACGACCAGCACCCGCGCCCGCGCCGCAAACCCATACCACAGCCCCTTGGGCGAGCGATACATGGACGGATACTCATCCCTCCGTGGGCACGCGTAGGCCTCCAGCAGCCCTTCCTTCTGCAGCCGCAGCGTATTCAGAATCTCGTTGTTCCAAAACACGTCGCACCGCGGCCGTTCCCGTTCGGCCAGGATCGCGTTGGCCAGCCCAACTGTCTTCGTCGCCTCGGTATCGAATTTCGCCCGCACCGCGATCCCCGTCGCGCGCGTGAAATCCTCGAAGATCGGTTCCGAGAACTCCGAGTCCAGCGCCGAATACACGATCACCTCGCGATCCGACCGCGACCAGCACCCGCTCGCCGCCGCACAGACCGCGCCCACGACCGCCAGCCCCACCATCCTCCCCACCAAACGCAACATCTGCCGCCACTCCTTTCACCGGCCCCGCACCGCCTCCCCGCTTCCCGTCTCCCGCATCCAAAACCCCTCCAACCACCACTCCACGAAACCCACCAGCACCACCCCCCACTCCTCTAGGTGGAACGCTCAAACAACCACCAACCGATTCAACGTAGAATAGACTAGGCGGTTTCCAATCGCGCCGCAACCAACGACCCAAATCGACCCCGCACACGGACGATCCTCGCCTAATCATGATCCGCTCCCGCATACGCCGACCTTCTCCTGCTCGCCCCTGGCTCGTCGCGGTTCTGCTTCTGCCTCTGCTACCGCTTGTAGCGTTCTCTGCGTCGCCGACACCGCCCGTCCCCGACGACGCCCAACTCGCCGACAGCGGCATCCGCAAGCTCGATTCCGTCCATCTCACCCTCTACACCGATCTACCTTCCAGTCCCGAAGTCGACGTCTTGCCCAAGGTCTTCGACCAGGCCTTCCCGCAATGGTGCCGTTACTTTGGCGTCGATTCGGTCAAACACGCCCGGTGGCACGTGACGGCCTGCCTCATCCAGGATTTACAGCTATTCCAGCAGCACGGTCTCATCCCCGACCGCCTGCCGGCATTCCAAAACGGCTTCTCCTGGAACGATCGCCTTTGGGTCCATCACCAGCGCACCGACTACTACCAGCGGCACTTGCTCCTCCACGAGGGCACGCACAGCTTCATGAACACCCTCTTAGGCTCCTGCGGACCGCCGTGGTACATGGAGGGCATCGCCGATCTTCTGGCCACGCACACCTGGCGCGACGGCCGGCTCACCCTTAACGTCATGCCTGCCAGCCCGCAAGAAGCGCCCATGTGGGGTCGCATCGGACCGCTTCAACGAGCAGTCGCCCAGGGCCGCGGCAGACCGCTGGCCGAAGTGGTCGACTTCGGACCCAACGGCCGCACCGACGCCGAAAGCTACGCCTGGTGCTGGGCCCTGGCCGCTATGCTAGACACCAATCCCGCCTATCGCCGGCGGTTCCGCCGATTGCCCCAGTGGGTCAACCAGCCCAACTTCAATGCCCGCTTCAGCGAGCTTTTCAGCCCCGACCGCCGCGACCTCTTCGACCAATGGCAGGTGTTCATCGCCGAGTTGGAATATGGCGACGACATCGCCCGCAGCGCCGTCCAGTTCAAACCCGGCCGCCCCCTTCCCGACGACGGCGCCTCGGTGACGGTCGCCGCCGACCACGGCTGGCAGTCCAGCGGACTGCGCCTCGAAGCCGGCCAATCCTACCAGCTTCGTGCCACTGGGCGCTACCAGCTCGCTACCAAGCCGCAAGTCTGGTGGTGCGAGCCCAACGGCGTCTCCATTCGCTACTATCACGGCTACCCGCTCGGCATGCTCTTGGCCGCCGTCCGCCCCGACCACGGCGCCCCCGGCGACCCCACGCCGCTGCTCCGCCCCATTCCGGTCGGCCTTGGCACTTCGCTCACGCCCGACCAGACCGGAACCCTCTATCTCCGCATCAACGACTCATCCGCCGAGCTTGCCGACAACACCGGCGACCTCACGGTCCACGTCGCCGCCGACCGCCCCTCACCATCCCACTCCCAGTAGGTTATGCTTCAGCCACCCCTTTCAACATGGTGTCGTTTTTCCCGAGGAATTCGCAGCTAGCATCGGCCAGAGGAAACAGCCATCGACAATATCGAATTTCGTTTCTCCCGGTGATTTGCCAGCTAGCGTTGCTTTCATGTTGAAAGGGGTGGTTATGCTTCAGCATAACACCCTCACGCCCAATCTCTCCCACCACGTTCCCCTCCGTGTCCGCCGCGCCTCCGTGGTCACCTCGTCCTCAAAGCTCTACAGATTCTTCTCTCCCTTCTCCCTCGCCAATATCTTCAATTCCAAAATCGGCATCGGCTTCTTCGTCTGAATATCCTCGATCCACTTCTGCGCCTTGGCCTTAGGCTGGAAGCACTTCACCACCAGCCCGGTCACGTCGACCGTTTCCACCGTCGGATTCTCGTAAGCCACCTCCCATTTCGACACGATCAACGCCACATTCGCCTCCTTGGCGACCGCCGGAAACCGATCCTTGATCTGCTCGAGGATGTCGCCGACCGACGCCGTGCTGAAGCCCTGCTCGTGCATAAGCGCCTGTCCCGCCTCCCCTTCGATCTTCAGCCGCTTCGCCTTTTCCTGGTCCCCGGCCGCCTTCGCCTCTTTGTACTGCTTCATCAACTCCGCCACGCGTGCCTGGTGAGCCTCCGAGCCCGCATACGCGATCGCCACCGCGCGCGAGTCGAACACACCCACGCGAAACTTGCCCTCCGACTTCCCCGCCGGCCCCTCCGCCCGTCCGATCCCAGCCGCGGTCGCCACCACAACAGCCGCCAAACACACAACTGCCAAGTCAACGCGTCTCATCGTGCTTTCTCCAATCTCGGGTGACGGGGCTTCCCCTCGAAGCCCCAAACCCCCAGGGCGAGAAGAACCCCGCCATATAACGCCCACACCAAGAAATTCCTCGAATCCCACCTCTCCCCTCGCCCACCACGTAGCACAGCCCCCCCCGGCTGCGTCCAACACTCCACCTCCCCTCGCCCGTTGCGGGAGAGCGGCCACCCGGTGAGGACGCGCTCAACTCCAGCCAGTCCCCGAACGCCCCAGCGCACCCCAACCCCCAGGCGCGTACACCGGCAACAGAAGATCCCCCAGAAACCAGGGCCCGACCAACGACCCTTGCCCCAACTCCCAGCGGACCCAATCAGACAGGCGGACCTTCACCCCAGATCGCATCCAGCACACCGGGAGCGCGTGTTTCGCATCTGAAACCCAAGAAACACACCGCCACGAACGCCACAGTGAAGTGCGACGCGCACTAGCTCAGATAGCTGCAGTCCATTCCCAGCCGCGTCTTAAGCTGCTCGAACTGGCTGGCATACTGGTCGCTCGACGAGTGGACGTGCTCCGCCTCGGTGATGAACTTCATCGCGTCGTCGCAACCGACGCGACGCCCGTCCAGCACGTTCTCAAACTCCGTCAGGTTGTCGCCGTAGATGATCAGCAGCTTGTGCTCATCGAACTGCACTTCTTGCGGAACCTCCGGGTTCAGCACGGCAATCCCCGTACACCCGTCGTTCGTCAGCAGGTCTTCGAACTCGTAAAGCACGCTCTTCAGCACCGGCACGTCAATGTGCTCCCGGTACAGGTCGGTATGACCGTGGCTGTTACGATTGTGGCTCGTTTCCAGCACCACGTCGACGACGCTCCCCAGCGGATCGAGAATGTCGAGGAACACGTCGAACAGCCGCTCGCTCGATACGGACGCCATGAGCACCGGTACCGAGGTCTGGTTCTCCTCGTCACGATACGAGTCGTGGCGATACCCCTGGCACGGCACGACTTGAAGATCGTAGGAAGGTCGGACCGCTTCGGGCAACAGAAAATCACCGTAGCGAGATACGCCCAGGTGGGCTTCCAGCTCCTCTTCACTGAGCTGTTCGAAGCTGCTGGTCCCAACCGGGATTGATCCATCGCGAAAAACGTTGCGGAAGAATCTCTTCAGGAAGCCCATAAACTTTCTCTAGTCCTTCGTGGCGAGCCGTTCTCTGGGGAAATGGGGCGGCTATGCCGTGGCTGGGAATCCTCTACCAAACCGTAGGTCACGCTTTGCGACGCTCGCCGACGGTTCCTTTCACTTTGGCGACCGTACCCACACCGCGACCGGAAAAGGCAGAACAACCACGCTGACTGCCACGATCGTTCAATACAGGTTGCCCGGCCGTGCCGTTCTCTGCGGTCCGACGCCGAAGAACAACCAACGGCGCGACGGGGCTAGGCTAGTCTAGCACTCGAAATCGCCAGGCGCGGTCGGGCGTCTCAAAGCCGGACCGAAAGTTCCCCATCACGCATCAGCTTCTCCAGATCGCGGGAAGTTTGCCTGCTCGCGGCCACCCCGACGTACCGCTAGGCCAAGACGACTGCGACGCTGAACTGGTATAATGAACAGTCCGATTGGGGAAACCGGCCCGTTCCAAACGCCCCGACAACACCCCTTTTTCCTCGAAACCCGCGCGCACGACGCCTGGAGATTCCAATGTCGCTCGGACGCCATCTACCTCTACCCACTCTCCACTCCCTCAAACGGCAAACCAGCCCCTTCTCCTCCCCTCGCCCGCTTGCGGGAGAGGGGCCGGGGGTGAGGGCACGTTCCATCCTGTTTGGCGCCCTCCTCCTAACCCTCGCCGGCTGCCAACCCACCGGAGCCAGAATGCCCGCAAACGCCGACAACCCGTCCGAGCGTGACGTCTGGAGCGTCTGCACCATGGGCCGAACCAGGGTCGGCTACGAGCGAACAACCGTCCAACCCGTCGAGCGCGATGGGCAGGATCTCGTCGCCATCGAGCAACTCATCCACTTGGCCGTCAAACGGTTCGGCAACGATACCACCATGGAGGTCAACTGCCGATCCACCGAAACTCCCGACGGCAAGCTGATCGATTTCCAGTCAACGATTTCCTCGGGAACCGAACCCCAGGTGACGACGGGAAAGGTGGTTGGCGATCAGCTCCAGATCCGCTCAGGTCCGCCGGGCAACGAAACCGTTGAATCGTTCCCCTGGTCCGACGCGGTCGGTGGTTTCCTGGCCGTCGAGCAGTCGCTCTGGAACAAGCCCATGCATCCCGGCCAAACCCGACACCTTCAAGCCCTCGTGCCCACCACCAGCCAGATTGGGCAGGTCGAGATGTCGGCCCGCGACTACGAAAACGTCAAACTACTCGACAAGAGCCGCAAACTGCTCCGGATCGACAGCGTTGTCTCGCTGCCCAACGAGCAGCCGCTCCGCGAAACGCTCTGGACCGACGACAACGGCGAGATTCTCCGTCGCAGATCGGAAACCATGGATCTCCAGTCGTTCCGTGCCACCAAGGCCGAAGCCCTCGATCAGAGCCAGCAAGCATCCTTCGACCTGGGCGAATCGCTGTCGATCCCCGTCGATCGGGCGCTCCAACGGCCGCAGGAGACCCGGCGCATACGCTACCGCATTCACATGAAAGACGGCGATCCGGCCAGCCTCTTCGTCGCCGGCGCATCGCAACAGGTCGAGCCGGTCGACGCGCACACGGCCATCGTCACCGTCTACGCCTTGCGTCCCGGACAGCCGCCCGACCGGGCCGCCATCCACGACGATTCCCCCACCGACGCCGACCGCCAGCCCAACGCGCTGATCCAAAGCGACGATCCCGACATCATCGCCATGGCCAACTCGGTGTGCGGAACCCAAAAGGACCCCTGGCAGGCCGCGCTCGCCCTCGAACGGCACATCGGTACCGTCATCACCACGACCGACTACACCCAGGCGTTCCTCACCGCCTCCGAGGTCCTCAAGACCCACACCGGCGATTGCACCGAACACGCCGTCCTCCTGGCCGCGCTGGCCCGCGCCCGCGGCATTCCCGCCCGCGTCGCCATGGGCTTGGTCTACATGCCCGCCAAACAAGCCTTCGGCTACCATATGTGGACCGAAGTCTACGTCAACGACCAGTGGATCGGCATCGATGGCACGCTTGGCCAAGGCGGCCTCGGGGCCGCACATCTCAAGCTCGCCCATCACAGCCTCCGCGGCGCCGCCGCCTACAGCACCTTCCTACCCATCGCCCATGCGGCCGGCAAACTCCAAATCGACATTCTCGACGTCCAATGAAAGACCAGCCGATGAAGATCTACACGCGCACCGGCGATCTCGGCGAAACGGCCCTCCTGGGCGGTCCCCGAGTCGGCAAAGACATGGTCCGAATCGAGGCCTGCGGAGCCGTCGACGAACTGAACTCCGCGCTCGGCTTGGCCCGCGCCGAACCGTTGTCCGACCAACTCGACGATATCTTGCGGCGCATCCAGAACGAGCTCTTCGAAATGGGCGCCGAACTGGCCAGCCCCGACCCGGTCCGGCAGGGCACCCGAACCATCGGACCCCCGCACATTCAACAGCTCGAGTGCGACATCGACCGGCTCCTGGCGCCCCTTGAGCAGCTCCAGCATTTCATCCTCCCCGGCGGAGCCCGCGCCGGCGCCGCCCTCCACCTGGCCCGGGCCATTTGCCGTCGCGTCGAGCGGCGCGTCGTGCTCCTCATCCGGCACAGCGAGGAAGAAATCTCTCTCGTCCTGCTCGCCTACATCAACCGCCTCAGCGATCTGCTCTTCGTGGCGGCCCGCACTGCCAATGCCGAGGCGAAACGGCCCGACACCCTGTGGGAAAGATCGCCCGCTTGAGCCCGCCTGATAGGGCCCTGCGCACCTATGACCACTGCCTCCTCGATCATCACCCAATGCGCGGGAACCGGGCACGATCGCCCGCAACGCTCGGCTCTCCAATCGTCGCCATGCTCAATTGTCTTTTCCTAACCCGTTGCTAACCAATCGCTAAGCAGCAACGTCGGTTCCTCGCCCGCCCAATTTGGCACACCGGTTGCTTCTCCTGCCACGCGCGTCTTTTCAGACGGGGTCGCCGTGTGCGCCGATTCGGGCCTGTGATCGAATTCGGCACGGTTTTGCATGAGAGCCGTCGGTTACGAAGAAAGGTGGTGCGGAGCATGAACGTCCCAAGACTCTGGCGGACTGCGCTCATTCTATGCGCGCTGGTGGTGGTATTTGGTGGGCCGACAGTCCCGGTACAGGCTCAGGAAGCGGCGGATATCGCCCTTAAGTCCGAACAGCCGGCCGTCGTCGATACGGGCAACAATGCCTGGATGCTCACCAGTTCGGCGCTGGTCCTCATGATGACCGGCCCTGGCCTGGCACTCTTCTATAGCGGCTTGGTCCGCAAGAAGAACGTTCTCGGCGTCATGATGCAGTGCGTCTTTCTCATGTGCCTGATGACCGTCATCTGGGGCCTCTGGGGATACACCCTCTCCTTCGGCGGTGACGGACCGTTTCTCGGCAATCTTAAATACCTGTTCATGAACGACGTCCAGGCACATTGGGAGAACGGCCATTCGGTGATCCCCGTCCATCCGGACTACAACATCCCCATGCTCACCCACATGCTCTTTCAGGGAATGTTCTTCATTATCACCCCCGCCTTGATCTGTGGAGCATTCGCCGAACGCATGAAATTCAGCACGATGGTCGTCTTCATGGTCCTCTGGGGAACGCTCGTCTACTGCCCGCTCTGCCACTGGGTCTGGGGCGGTGGAATCCTCCAGTACGGCAGCTCCCATGCCACGATCGCGGCCGGCGGTGCGCTCGATTTCGCCGGCGGAACCGTCGTACACATCAGCTCAGGCGTTTCGGCGCTCATTTGTGCCATTCTCATCGGCCGCCGCCTCGGCTACGGCAGCGAGCCCATGCCCCCGCACAACATGACCTACACGGCCATCGGCGCCGCCCTGCTTTGGGTAGGCTGGTTCGGATTCAACGCCGGTAGCGCTCTGGCCGCCGACGGAATCGCCGCCAGCGCGTTCACCACCACCCACTTCGCCGCCGCCGCCGGTGGACTCGCCTGGGCCGTCGCCGAATGGATCAGCCGCGGCAAACCGACCATCCTCGGCACCTGTTCGGGCGTTGTTGCCGGTCTGGTCTGCATCACTCCCGCAGCCGGCTTCGTCCTGCCCATGTCGGCCATCATCATGGGACTTGCTGCAGGTGTGGTTTGCTTCCTGGCGTGCACGAAGCTCAAGTCCAAGTTCGGCTACGACGATTCGCTCGATGCTTTCGGCGTACATGGTGTCGGGGGCACCCTCGGAGCCGTTCTGACCGGGGTCTTCGCCACCCGCGCCGTCAACGATATCGGCAAGGGCGAACTCCTCGGCCTGATCGAAGGGGGGACCGTCATCGTTGGGCAAATCGTCGCGGTGGCCATCAGTTGGGGCCTGGCGATTGTCGTCACGTTCGTCCTCTTGAAAATCTTGGACGCCGTGATGGGACTCCGCGTATCTCAAAATGAGGAGATCCAAGGACTCGATCTTAGCCAGCACGGCGAGGAAGGGTACATTTTCATCTGACTGGACACTCGACGCCGTAGGCATTAGATTCATGCAACGCGTCCCCAATAGCTTCGTGGCTCCACGCCAAACGCTAATCGTGTATCGACAAGGAGACCTCGCATGAGGAAGATTGAGGCGATCATCCGCCATTTCAAACTCGAAGACGTGAAGAACGCTCTGACCGAGCACGGCATCAAGGGCATGACCGTGACTGAGGTGCGAGGCTTCGGCCGTCAAAAAGGTCACACCGAGATGTACCGCGGGACCGAGTACACCGTCGATTTCGTGCCCAAGATCAAGATCGAGATCGTCGTTCCCGAAGCGGACCTGCAGGGCGTGGTCGATACGATCGTCCGCTCCGCGCAGACCGGTCAGGTCGGCGACGGCAAGATCTTCGTCCACGAACTGGCCCAGGTCGTCCGCATCCGTACCGGGGAACTGAACGAGGATGCCTTGTAAGGGGATGTCCGCCGTTTTCGCCTCCTCAACGGATCGTTGAGAAGTAGACTGGCCTTGGGCCTTGCTTGGTCCGCGCTCCGCGGTTTGTGCCGCGGATACGTGGGCTTGGCACAGCCAAACTGTCGGGGCCGCCGGCGCCTGCCGACGGTTGGTCGGAAACGCCGGCGGCCAACGGCTTGCCGTTCCACGCCGCGCATCACCTATGTAAGATTCGGTAAAGCATGTGTCCGCTTCGCCCTAGTGTGGTCGCCGCCAAAAAACGGCTTGCCCAGGGGCATGATCAATTGTGGCAACGCCACCGCGAGGGCTGTGCCGGCGTCGAGCTCAGTCGGGCGATCTCCGATCTCCGCGATGAAGTCCTGCTGTCGCTGCTCGACGCGGCTCTCGAGGAGTTCTCCTCCGCCGAAACCGATCTGCTCCACCGCGAGATGGCCCTCGTCGCCCACGGCGGCTACGGCCGCCGCGATGTCGCCCCCTACTCCGACGTCGACCTGATGATCCTCCATACCTCCGCGGTCCGAGCCCCCGTGGCCCGGCTCGCCGAGCGGATGTGGTGCGACGTCGTCGACGCCGGCCTCGTGCTCGGGCACAGCGTCCGCACACCCGAACAGGCCTGTGCCCTCTCTTGCCAGGACGCCCTGATTTGCAGCTCCCTCGTCGAATCGCGCCGCTTGGCCGGCAGCAGCGATCTGTTCGCGCGGTTCCACGACCTCTTCTCGCGACGCGTGCGGCGGCGCAGCCGCGGACTGATCGCCGCCATCGAGCAGGCTCGCCTCGAAGAACGCATCAAGTTCGGCGAAACCGTCTACCTCCTCGAACCCAACGTCAAACGCTCCCAGGGCGGACTCCGCGATATCCAATTGCTACGCTGGGTCGGCATGGTCCGCTATGGCACCCCCGAACCCGAGCAGCTCCACCGGCAGGGTGTCCTCTCGGAGGAAGATCTCTCGGCCATCGAGCGCGCCACCGAGTTCCTCCTCCACCTCCGCAACGAAATGCACTTCAGCTCTGGCAAGGCGGGCGATGTCTTGGACCGCGCCGAGCAGCTCCGCATCGCCAAACAACGCCAGTACGAAGAAGTCGCCGGCATGCTCGACGTCGAACAGTTCATGCGCGACTACTTCCGCCATACCAACCAGGTGAGCCACGTCACCAAGCGATTCCTCGAAATCGCCCGCCCCGAACGCCGAGCCCGCTCCGTCCTCGGCGCGCTGTTCGGACACCGCGTCCCCGGTGGCTTTCGCGTCGGGCCGGTCCAAATCTCGGCCGTCCGGCAGGGCCTCCAGCGGCTCCAGGTAAGCCTCGACGCCATCCTCGAACTCGTCGATCTGGCCAATCTCTACGACAAGCAAATCGACGCCGCAACGTGGGAAATCGTCCGCCGTGAGGTCAAACACCTCCCCCAGGAAATCACTCCCGCCGCCCGCAAACACTTCTTGTCCCTCTTGGCCCATCCCGCACGGCTCGGTGAAATGCTGCGCGGCCTCCACGAAGTCGGAATCCTCGAACGCTTCATCCCCGCCTTCGCCCATGCCCGCGGCCTCCTCCAGTTCAACCAATATCACAAGTACACCGTCGACGAGCACTCCTTTCGCGCCATCGATCATGCCACCGACCTCTTGGCCGACAACGGGCCGCTCGGAAACGTCTACCGCGGCATCGCACACAAACAGGTCCTCCATTTGGCCCTGTTGATCCACGACCTCGGCAAGGGCTACCCCGGCGATCACTCCGAGGTCGGCGCACGCATCGCCGAAGACACCGCCCAGCGATTGGGCCTCGACGCTCACGATCGCGAAGCCCTCACGTTCCTCGTTCGTCAGCACCTCCTCATGAACCATCTCGCCTTCCGGCGCGACACCAGCGACGAGCAGCTCATCGTCCGCTTCGCCGTCGATGTCGGTTCGCCCGAGATGATGCGAATGCTCTACATCCTCACCGCGTGCGATCTCGCGGCCGTAGGCCCCGGCTCGTGGAACAACTGGAAGGGCGAGGTCATCACCGACCTGTTCCACCGCACGATGCAGCACCTGGCCGGCGACAGCCCCGGCAGCAGCTTGCGCGAATACGTTGAGGCCCGTCGCGAGGCCGTACGCACCTGCCTGGGCACCGACGGCGCCGGCGATTGGTTCGCCGCCCAGATGGACTCCCTGCCCATTCCCTATCTCATCGGCACCGAACCGGCCCAAATCGCCGAAGAACTCCGCTTGCTCCGCGGCCTCACACACGGCGAGGTCCAGGCCCAGGGCGTCTATCAGCCCGAAACGCAAACGGTGCAGTTCACGGTCCGTACCACGGACGACGTCACACCCGGCATCTTCCACAAGCTGACCGGAGCGCTCACCAGCCACGGCTTGCGCATCCTCTCCGCCGAAATCAACACGTTGGCCGCAGGCCTCGTGCTCGACCGATTCTGGGTCTACGATCCCGACTATGCCGGCCCGCCGCCGCCCGAGCGATTGCAGCGCGTCTCCGGCACCCTCATCGACTCGCTCCGTTCCCCGACCGGCAAGGTCCCCTCCTTTCGCCGCACCTGGCAGATGGCCGCCGAACGCGAAACGACCGCGCTGACCATGGCCACGCGTGTACACGCCGACAACGACACCTCCGACAAGTTCACCATCCTCGACATCTTCACCGCCGACCGCCGCGGACTGCTCTACACCATCACGCGCACTCTGTTCGAGCTCGGTCTTTCCGTCGGTCGAGCCAAAATTGGCACCTACCTCGACCAGGTCGTCGACGTCTTCTACGTCACCGATCAGCAAGGCCGAAAAATCCAGGCAGAACCCCAGCTCGACGAAATCCGCCGCCACCTCCTCGACGTCATCGCCTCGATCGAAGACCAATAGCGATCACCCCACCTTCCCTCAGCCCCGTAGGTTATGCTTCAGCATAACACCCCCAACACCCCTCCACCCACCACGTACCACAGCCACCTCCGCCATCACGTACCACAGCCACCTCCCTTCGCCATGTAGCACAGCCGCCCTCGGCTGTGCCCCACCAGAACCACCCCACCGCACCCACCCAACCCCTTATCCACCTGTTAGCGGCAGATCGCCGCGACCCCGCACAACGGTCCACCGAACAACCGAATAACCGTCACGACCGATCGCGCTGGCCAACCAGCCACAAAGGTCGTCTCGCGCGTGGGGGGAAGGATGCTTGTCGATATCCCCAAGACCGGATAATCTGAAACAGAGTGGCCAACGCGGCGCGGTGCTGCGGAACCCGTTGAGGCACAACCGAGTCTCCTGCCGTGAGCGGTGTCACCGTCATCTCTCTTTTCTTGTCAGGCAAACAGGCGAAACTCCTTGGCGCATGGCCCGCCCGACGCGGCCAGGCGAGCGGTCACATCTGCGCCCGTTCCACCACGCCTTCCCCAATGCTCCAACCCTCGACTCTCGCACGCAGCACACTCTTCGGAGCCATCCTTCTGGTTTCCGCCGTCCTCGGCGTTCGCCCTTGCGACGCTGCCGAAGAGGCCTGGAAATTCCTCGATGGTCTTCGCCATCGCGGGTACTACGACATCGCCATCGAGTATCTCGATCAGGCCGGCGGCAAGGCCGATATTCCCGCCGATTTCAAGGACGAAGTCGACTATCAGGCCGGTATAACGCTCCTCGATAGTTCGCGCCTGGCCGAAACGATCGATGCCCGGCAGCGGCAACTCGAACAGGCCCGGCAGCGATTCGAGAAATTTCTCAAAGCCCACGCGCAGCACCCTCGTGCCGCCGAGGCGGAAGCCGAGCTGGCCAAGGTCCTCGTCGAACGCGGCAAGATCGGCATGGAGCTCGCCGCAAGCCCATCGAAGTCGACGGCCGAGAAGCAGCGGTTGACCGAAAACGCCCGCCAACTCTTCCGCGACGCTCAGAAGACCTTCGAAGCCGCAGAAGCAAGACTCCGCACGTCGCTCAAGGAGCTCGAATCTGCCAAACCCGACGAAAAACGCAGCCCCCGAGAGCTCCAGCAACGCGACCAGATGCGAGGCCAGTTTGTCCAGACCCGGCTCTGTGTCGCCTCGACCATGTACGAAATCGCCCAGACCTTCGAGCCCGGCAGCGAAATGCGCCAGAAGCAGTTGCAGGAAGCCGCCACCGCGTTCCGGGAGCTCTACGAGAAATACGGGAATTATGCGGGCGGGATGTTCGCGCGCATGTGGGAGGGCCGCGTCTACAAGGACCTCGGCGATCCCAAGAAAGCCGCCGGCATCTTCGAGGAGATGTTGACCCTTCCCAGCACGCCCGAGGCCTTTCAAAGGCTGAGGAACCAGGCCCTCACGCTCTTGCTGGAAATGGATGTTGCTTCCAAGCACTACGCCGAAGCCCTCGACCGGGTCAAACAGTGGGAGGCGTCCGCGCGCAGCGAGGAGAAGTCGACCCCCGACGGCTTGGCCATTCAGTACCAGGCGGCGATGGCCGCTCTGGAAAGTGCCCGCGCGCTCGGCGAGAATGCCGACGGCTATCGAGCCGCGGTGGCCGACGCCAAACGCTATGTCGATTTCCTCGACCGTTTCCCCGGCATCTGGCAGCGCAAGTCGCGCGAATTGGCCGCGGCGTCGCCCGAGTTGGGGGGCGTGCGCTTCGAAGAACCCAAAACTTACGAAGAAGCCCGCGACCGCGCCGATTCGGCCTGGGGAACCCTCTTGGTCCTCCTCGGCCGACTCGCCCAGAACGACCCGAAACAGCGCGAAAAGCTCACCGCCGACAAGAACCAGGCCCGCACCGACGCCATCCACTACTACCGCCAGGCCCTGGCCATCAAGCCGGCCGATGCCGACATCCGCGAGGTGAACTCCGACCGGTTCCGGCTGGCCTACCTGTACTGGGACGCCGGCGACTACGAGCGCGCCGCCGTGATGGGCGAGTTCCTCGCACGCCAATATCCGCAATCGGCCGGGGCCCGCAAGGGAGCCGAGATCGCCGTGAAGGCCTACCGCATGATGTTCGCAGCCGCGCCTCCCGGCGCCGATCGCCGCTTCGAGCTCGACCAGATCCGGCGGCTGACCGACTACATGGTCAAGCTCTGGCCGAAGGAACCCGAGTCTGACGAAGCCGTCATGATGCTCATCGACACCGCGGCCGACCAGTGCGACTTGGCCAACGTGATGGAGTGCTTGGGCCGCATCCCAGACGATTCGCCTCGCCGCGGCGCGGCCGAGCTCCGCGCCGGTCAGGCCGTCTGGTCCGCATACGTCCGTGCCGCCAACTTGCCGGAAGACCAGCGCCCCTCGGCCGAAGAGCTCGGCAAGATGGCCAAGCAAGCGCGCCAGTCGCTTCAGCAGGGCGTCGATCGTATGCGCAAGGCAGTCGAAGGCGGCGCCCAGCCCGACTATGCGCTGGTCTTCTCCGTACTCGCACTGGCGCAGATGTTCAACGCCGACGGTCAGAGCGACCAAGCCGCCCAACTGTTGGACGATCCCAGGATCGGACCGATGACGCTCATCGCTGCCAACAGCCCGTTGACCAACCGCGACGATTTCAAGGCCGACGTCTACCGGGAAGCGCTCCGCGCCTACGTCGGCAGTCGCCAGCTCGACAAAGCCCAGCACGTGATGGGCCTCTTGGAGAAGACCGTAGGCAGCGACGGCGACGCCCAGGCCAATCGGCGCCTGACGCAGGTCTACATCCGCCTCGGACGCGAACTGCAAGAACAGCTCATGCGCCTCCGTCAGGAGAACAAGGTCGACCAGCTCCAATCGGTCTCCAAGAGCTTCGTTCGGTTCCTCGAAGCCATCTCCAAACGTGACGAAGGCAACAACTTCAGTTCGCTCCACTGGGTCGCAGAAACCTACTATGGCCTCGGCGCCGGCTTGGACCCGGGCGGCAAAACACTCCCCCCCGACGCCCAACAGTACTACAGCAAGGCCGCCGAGACGTTCCAGACCATCCTCGATCGCTGCAAGAAGGATCCCGCGTTCGCTCCCCAGCCGACCGCCATCACGAGCGTCACGCTCCGCTTGGCGTCCTCGCTGCGGGCGTTGGGGAAGTACGACGAGGCGATGAAGCTCCTCTTGGGCATCCTCGCCGAAAAGGAGAACCGCCTGGACGCCCAGGTCGAAGCGGCCCTCACCTACGAAGGTTGGGGACGCGAGCGGCCCGGCTACTACGAGATCGCCATCCGCGGCGGCCATGAAAAGGATGGCCGCTACCTGGTCTGGGGTTGGGGCGGTATCGCCAACCGCGTGGCCCCGTTCGACAAGTTCCGCAGCACCTTCCACGAGGCCCGTTACCACTTGGCCCTCTGCCGCTTCAGTCTCGCCCAAACGCAAACCGGCGACCAACGCACCCAAACGCTCAAAGATGCCGAGCTCGATATCACCCGAATCTATCGCCTCTACCCCGAGATGGGCGGCGAGCAGTGGTACCCCAAGTACGACGGACTGCTCAAGAAGATCCAACAACTGCTGGGCGAGGACCCCGTCGGCCTGAAGGGAATGCGGGGCCCGTCGGTCGCCAATACGAACTGAACACTCAACCGAAGGAATCCTCCATGAAAAGGCGGACCTTGATCCTTATGGCGGTCGCTTGGCTCGCAGCCGGATCGTCGATCTGGGCCGATACCGTCAAGACCGACAATGCCACGATCATCGGCAAAGTGACCGGTATGTCCGCGACCCAGGTCACCGTCGAGCAGACTAACGGAACGACCAAGACGATTCCCGTCAACGAAATCCAAGTCATTCATTACGAAGGCGAATCCGCGCTGCTGAAGACCGTGCGAACCGCCATCGCCGCAGGACGCTACGAAGAGGCCATCCAGGCCCTCGACCGCATCAAATTGCCCGACGCCGTCCGCCCCGAAATCACACAGGACCTCGAGTTCTACCGCGCACTCGCCACCGCCAAGTTGGCATTGGCCGGATCGCGCGAAATCCTCGCTGCCGGCAAGGCGATGGTTGCCTTTGTCACCCAGAATCCCAACAGCTATCATTACCTGGCGGCCTGCGAAATCATCGGCGACCTGCTGGTGGCCAACCAGCGACCCGATCTCGCCCAGCCGTACTATGCCGAGCTATCCAAGGCCCCCTGGCCCGATTACCAGATGCGGGGTGGCGTTGTTGTCGGTCGGGCGCTCCTGGCGGAAGGAAAGTACGAGGAGGCCGCGAAGGCCTTCCAGAAGGTCCTCGATACCAAGGCGTCCGGCGATACGGCCGAAAACCAGCGGTCGGCCGCCGCTCTGGGCAAAGCTCGCTGCCTCACCGAGTCCAGCAAGACCGACGAGGCGATTGCCCTCGTCCAGGGAGTGATCGACAAGGCCAACCCCGAGGCGGTAAAGTTAAACGCCGAAGCCTACAACACACTCGGACTGGCACTGCGAAAGGCCGAGCGGCCCAAGGAGGCCGTCATGGCGTTCCTCCATACCGACGTCCTCTACTTTGCCAGCCCCGAAGATCATGTAACGGCGCTGCGGAATCTGGTCGATCTCTGGAAAGAACTCCAAAGACCCGATCGGGCCGCCCAAGCCCAGGAAGTACTCGCACAACAATACCACCGGGCAGGAACCAGGAACTAGTGTCTCATGGCGATGCCTCTCCACACACGTTTTCGTCTGCCCGGCACCGGAATCCACCAACGGTCTCGAAAACACTTTGCCCCCAATTCCTAACCCCTGGTCCCGACTCCCCAACCCCTAACCCTTTCAAGCGGAGATTCGTCATGCGGCATGGGTTCTTGTCAAGTTGGCTGGGAGCCATCGTCTGCTCCTTCGGACTCTTGGGGTTGGTCGCAGTGACCTTTTCGCTCATCGGTCTGGGCGACGCTCGCGTCAGTCTCGCCCAGGAAGCCGCCAAACCTGCCGCCCCCGACGCGCCCCCCGCGGCGAAGCCGGCCGAAAAACCGCCCGCCCCCGCCGAAAAGCCGGAAGCCGCCGCCAAGCCGGCCCAAACACCCGCCGCCGCCGACGATTCCGGCGACGCCACCACAACCACCACCGACAGCACGCTGCTCGGCTTCACCTACCGCGCACTCGGTCTCCGCTACAGCGTGGCCTTCCTGGCCATCTCTTTCACGTTCGTCGCCCTCATGGTCATGAATATCCTCGCCGCACGCCGCGACAACGTGGTCCCCATCTCCCTGGTCGAGAGCTTTGAACAGCAGCTCAACGAAAAGAAATACCAGGAAGCCTACGAACTGGCCAAGAACGACGAGTCCTTCCTCGGCCAGGTCCTCTCCGCCGGCTTGGGCAAACTGTCCACCGGAGCCGGTTACTCCCAGGCGATCGAGGCCATGCAGGAGGTGGGCGAAGAGGAGAACATGAAGCTCGAACACCGCCTCAGCTACATCGCGCTGATCGGCACCATCAGCCCCATGGTTGGCCTACTCGGTACGGTCGACGGCATGGTCCAGTCCTTCCGCGTCATCGCCACTAGCCCCACCCAGCCGCGCCCCTCTCAGTTGGCCGAAGGCATTTCAATGGCCCTCGTCACCACTCTCATCGGCCTCCTCATCGCCATTCCCGCCATCGGTATCTACAACATCCTCCGCAACCGCATGGCGCGGCTGGTCCTCGAGGTGGGCATTGTCAGCGAGGGCCTGATGAGCCGGTTCTCCACCCTCGGCACCAAGAAGCCATGAGCATCGCGGCGATCGGAGTCAAGCCATGCGCGTAGCTAAGAGCCTGGGCCGCACGAGAGTCAGCGAGCTCGACATGACGCCCATGATCGACATGACCTTTCAGTTGGTCGCCTTCTTCATGGTCGTGCTCAACTTCAGCGACGTCGATCAAAGCGAACGCGTGAAGCTCCCGCCCAGCGAACTGGCCAAGCCAGCCGACGCCCCGCTCGAATGTCCCATCACCCTCCAGCTCATGCGGCGCGGCATCGTCCTCATGGGCTTCGACGAGATCAGCATCGCCGGACTGAAGCCCCTGCTCGTCCGCGAGCGCCAGGTCCTCGAAGCCACGCCCAATACCAACTTCCGCGACGCCGTAGTCGTGATCCGGGCCGACCGCGACGCCGAAACCGGCCAGGTCCAGGAGCTCATGCAGATCTGCCAGGACGTCGGCTTCGAAAAATTCGCCCTCCGCGCCCGCCAGCAGCGCGAATCCCTCAAACTCCCCGACACCTGAGATACCGCGCCTCGCGTCCGGCCCGTTGTGTCCGAGCATAATCCACGCGATACACGTCAGTCATGAAGATCCGCAAGATCGGTGAACGTAGCGACGAGAAGATCGAGCTGATGATGACGCCGATGATCGACGTCGTCTTCCAGCTTCTGGCCTTCTTCATCATGACGTTCAAGATCATTGCGCCCGAAGGCGATTTCAACATCAAGATGCCGCTGGCCGCGCCCAACCCCGGACTCCCGGCGCCCGATCAGCTTCCACCCATCACGGTTCGCCTCCGTGCGGCCTCCGACGGCCAACTCGCGTCGATCCAGTTCGGCCAGCGCTCGCTCGGCCGCGACTTCTCCGCGCTCCGCCAACAGATCCGCGGCATCCTCGGCGACAACGCAGGCCCCGGCTCCGTGCAGGATACCGAAGTCGAGCTCGACTGCGACTACAACCTCCGCTACGAATACACGATCGACGCCATCACCGCCATTTCCGGCTACGTCACTCCCGACGGGCGCATCGTCAAGCTCGTCGACAAGATCAAGTTCGCCCCTCTCCACCCACCGAAGTAGACCGCCGGCGCGCCCCGCTGTCCTACGCTCGTGGATGGAACTGGTTGTGCACCGCCTTCAGCCGCGACGTATCCACGTGCGTGTAGATCTGCGTCGTCGCAATGCTGGCGTGCCCCAGCATCTCCTGAACTTGCCGCAAGTCGGCCCCCCCGGCGAGCATGTGCGTGGCGAAGCTGTGTCGCATCGTGTGCGGACTCACCAGCGGCGGCGCCCCCACCCGCTGCACGTACTTCTTCAATAGCTCCCAGATGCGCTCTCGCCGCAGCCGGCGCCCGCGGTACGACAGCAGCAGCCACGACGGTGTCGAACCGGACCGCTTCACCGACACCGGCCGCTCGTGCTCCAAATACTCCCGGACCGCCGCCACCGCACGCGCCCCCAGCGGCACCAGCCGCTGCTTGTCTCCCTTGCCGTGGCACATGCAGAAGCCCTGGTCGAAGTGAACGTCTTCCAGCTTCAGGTTCGACAACTCCGACGCCCGGCAACCCGTCGCATAAAGCAGCTCCAGCATGGCCCGATCGCGCCGCCAGAACGGATCGTACGATCGTGGGCTGTCGAACAGGCGATTGATCTGCTCCGGCGACAGCACCTGCGGCACGCGCTGCCAAAGCTTCTGGCTTCCCAACAGCTCGGCACGATTGTCCTGCAACACTCCTTCCAGTTGCAGATACCGGAAGAACACCTTCAGCGACACCAAATGCCGCGCCAACGACGCCGGTGCCAGTTCCTTGTTGTGCAGCCACGTCGTGTAATCGGCCAGGTCCTGAACCGTCAACTCCGGGATGCTCCGGCCGTCCAGCCACTCGAAGAACCGCCTCAGATCGCGGCGATAGGCCGCCACCGTATTCTCCGATAAATGGCACTCGCCGGCCGCATAGCTCACGAACGTATCGAGCCAAGCCTGGCCCAACGCCCGCGCCTTCGGCGGTTGCGGACGAAGCGGTCTACGTCGTGAAACACCCATAAACCCAACCAATCCAAGAAACCTCCCCTCGCCCGCTCGCGGGACAGGGCCCGGGGGTGAGGGCACACGGCGTTTGGAAAGGGCTTCTGGCAGGTAGGTTATGCTTCTGCACAACACCCCAACCTCAGCCCACCCTAGCACTTCGGACACCCGACTCGGCCGCCTTCAATTCATTTGCCAGATTACCGGGAGGGGGTAGCCTGCCCAAACGTGGGGACTTCCGCTACAATCCCCCTCGCCTGTCCCATCCCTTCCGACGACGCCGGGAGCCGCCCACGATGTCCCAAAATCTACGGCAAATGGCCCTTTGCGAGATGGTCCATGGTCAGGAGGC
Organism: Thermoguttaceae bacterium; assembly: GCA_963674835.2. Taxonomy (GTDB): domain Bacteria; phylum Planctomycetota; class Planctomycetia; order Pirellulales; family Thermoguttaceae. Next base: position 1,350,381 of record CAXXKC010000003.1, on the reverse strand, counting down.
CGACCTGTTCGTCGTGATGACCGCCAAGGAGGAACTCACCACGCGCGAGGGCAAGCCGTACTATCGCGTCGCCTTCCGCGATGCCGGCCGCGAAGTCAGCTTTCCCGTCTGGGACAACTCGCCCTGGGCCGCCGAGTGCCGCGAAAGCTGGACCCCCGGCGTCTTCTACAAGGTTCGTGCCGCCTATCGCGACACGCCCTACGGCGCCCAGTTGGACATCCGCAAGATCCGCCCCGCAGTCGAGTCCGACGCCGCCGATGGCTTCGATCCCAACATGCTTCTGCCCCATTCGCGCCACGACCCCGCCGCAATGCTCGACGAGCTGCTCCGCATCGTGCACGACCAGATCACCGACGACGGTCTGCGCACGCTCACCGAGAGCATCCTCCTGCACAACCGGGACCAACTGCTCATCTCCCCCGCGGCCCGGCACCACCATCACGCGTTCATCGGCGGCCTGCTTGAACACGTCCTCAGCGTGACCCGAACGGCCGTGTTTCTCGCCGACCACTACCGCCAGCAGTATCCCGACCTGAAGCCGCCGTTGGACCGATCGCTGGTGGTAGCCGGCGCCGTGCTGCACGATATCGGCAAGCTCCGGGAATTGGCCTTGGAAACGGCCGAGCCCGTCTACACGCCTGCCGGCGAGCTGATCGGCCACCTGCTCCTGGGCCGCGATATCGTCCGCGAGGCCGCCCAGGCCGTGCACTTGGCCCCGGAAACGTTGCTCCGGCTGGAGCACGTCATTGTTGCGCACCAGCGGTTGGCCGAATGGGGCTCCCCCAAGCCGCCCATGACGCCCGAGGCCATGCTCGTTCATTACGCAGATGATCTGGACGCCAAGTTCAACATGATCTACACCATTTTACGCGACGACGCCAACCCAGGACCTCTCACCTCCAGCAAGAACGTTCTCCGTCAAAAGGTTTTCCGCGGATCGGAGAACTAACCCCAACCCGTCACGATCCCTGAGGGACCAAGACTGCGTATTTTGAACCTCGTTGAATCCAACGGCAGCATTCTTGGCCCTCCCCCTGCATCCGAGAATGACGTTCGTACCGGTTTTCCCGGCTAGCCAGACTTTTCTGCCGTGCGGGGGGGAATTCATCCGATGAGACCCTCCAGGATACCCTCATGATGCGGCTTATGAACCTCCTCGTTCGGCGGTTGCCGCAGTTTTCAGAAACGCGGTAGGATAGATTCTATGAAAGCGCGTCTTGTGGCGGTCATCCTATTGGCTCTCATCACTTCCGGTTGCGGCAGCAAGTGGCCCGAACGGAAGTCCAAATCGCCTGCGCCCACCTCGGAGACGCAGCAGACGCAGCAAACCAAGCCCGCCCAAGATCCGGTCGCCGAAACCTTACCAGTCCCAACCGACGTGCCGCCGCGGAACGACACACCGCCAAAGGCCACCACGCCCCCAATCACGCTACCCAACCAAGTCACCGAAGCGCCGCCGGTCACGGATCCCCCGCACCCGGACCGCTCGGTCGAAGCGGCTCGAAAGGCTGTAGCCGGCGCCAAGCCCGACGTGACGGTCGCCGTCGGCGCCTCCGGCGAGCCAGTGCTCCAGATACGCTATCCCTGGCAGGCGTTCCCTAGACCGTCGCTCCAGATCGCTTGGGCCGACAAGCCCGGTGAACTCGATTCGCTCAAACCCCTCGTACTCGACGGCAGTGAGGCCCAGCGGCAGTGGCAGCGGCAAGTCGACCGCATCAACGACCCTAAATACTCCGGGTCCGCCGAGCCGGTCACCTCCTCGCTTATGTTCATATTGAAGAAGGACGGTCGACCGATCACGCTGCGTGCTCGCGTCAATAGCCTCGGCAAAGAGGCCGCCTATGCCATCGACGATATATCCGGCGACGCGCTCGTCTTCTACCTTCTCCCGTGCTGGGCCGACGACACAGGAGTCGTCAAGATCGACCTGAACGATCTCGATTCAGCCACCGATCTGGCCAAGCCGGGCAAGATGCGAGTCTGGTTCTTCGGCAACGAAGAGCCGATCTGGAGCGAAACACTCGACTGGCCCGGCACGCAGCCCGCCGCACCCGTCGCCTCCAACCCCAACCCACCAAGCCCGGCAAACGTGGCCCCGGCGGCGCCAGACGAAGAGTCTCCCGCCCCTACGGTTCAGGAAACACCCGCGGCGGCCCCGGCCAATGCCCAACAAGAGCCGCTGTTGACGCCGCCCGCGCAGCCGGTCATGACGCCCCCGGCCAACGTCGCCGCATCCGGCACCCCGCCGGCCCTCTCAACGCCCGGCACCCCCGCTCCACCGCCGAAGGAACCTGCACCCTCGTCCACGGCGCCGCCGCCGCGCCCCGCCGCCACGCCCTCGCAGCCCGCATCCGTCGCAACCCCCGATCTGCACCGCATGAGCATCGAAGAGCTCGTCACATACATCGAGCGCCAATACAAACAGGCGATGTCTCCCGAGGTGCGCAAATTCTGGTTGGCCGGGGCCAACGACTACTATCGCGGCAAGAACCCCATCGACACACGCCGGCTCACCTTCATGGACATGCTCCGCGAGGCCTACAACCAAAAACCTCCCCAAGAGCTCAAGGCCGCTCTGCGTGTCCTCTTCTTCAAACTCCAGGCCCAACAGCAGGCCGACTCCAAATAGCACCACGCGGCGCGTCCGCCGGCAACCCGTCAGCAACACCGTGCACCGTTGCCGTCGCCCCTGGAATCCCCCACAGGCCTAGTGCCAGTGTGGGGATGGCTCAGGCCTCACTATCTTTCCTATCATGTGCTGCTGTCCACGGCACCCTCCTGCCATGCGACAATCTAGCCCACGTTAGCACAGGCGGTGAATCTGGGCGCTATGGCTAGCCTCTGTTGGTCCCGGAGATCTTGTCGGATCTTCTGATGGTACGGCCAAGGAAAGCCGAATTCATATTGGGAACGGATTCGATATCCAGTCATCGCCCGTCTTTGGGAACGGAGGCTCTTGGATGAGCAATAGAATCAATCGGTGGGCCATTGCGACGGCGGCGCTCCTTCTGGCGCTGGTCCAGTCCCAAGCTGCCTGGGCACAGGACGTCGCAACGCCATACTCCGATTCGACAACCCCGTCCGCGACCGCCGCGATGCCTGTAGCTGCCGATTCCCAAGTCCCTGCCGACACCGGCGCCATGCTCGCCGGCTCGCCGGGGTCAGGTACCCCATGTCCGAACGGCCCGTTGCCGGTCGGTCCGACCACACGCTGTTGCATGACGCGCAACTGCCCGCCCCCCTGCTGTCCGCTCCCCGAATGCCCTCCGCCCACGCTCTACGCCCGCTTCCGAGGAATGGCACTGATGCGCGATGCCGACGAACATGTCGACTTCGCCGCCCTGGGCATCACCGCGGAAGGAGAGTCGCCGGACATCGTCCTCAATACAAATAGCGTCAAGTTCCCCTTCAGCGGTGGCGGAGAGATCCTCCTCGGCTGGATGATCGTCCCCTCCCACAGCATCGAGTTCTCCTACTTCGGACTCAGCTCCTGGAACCGCTCCGCGGCCGTGCGCGACAACACCGCCAACGATGTCGGTGGCTTCGGCGACTTGTTCTCGCCCTTCGGTGCCTTTGGAAACACCTTCGCCGGAACGCCGCTCGAGCAGTTCGACTACAACGACCTCGCCGCCGTTGAATACCGTTCACGTCTGAACAACTTCGAGCTCAATCTCCGCCATCAGCTACCCATTCCGCCTATCGGCCTCCGGACGTCCTTCTTGTTCGGCGGTCGAGCAATGCAGCTCGACGACGACCTCCAGTACCTAACCACGTCCGATATGCCCACCCTCAGCGGCACGCGCAACACAATCCTCACCCAAACGCGCAACCGCCTCCTGGGCGTTCAAGTCGGCGGACTGTTCGAGTTCCACGTCGATCCCGGCTGGTGGATCAACTTCGGCATGAAGGGCGCCATCTGCCAGAACAAGATCGATCTCTATTCCCGCTATCAGGCCGAATCGGGAACCGGCGGCACGCAAACCTACTTCCACTCGCGAAGTGAGGGGCAAACCTCGTTCGTCGGTGACCTCGATCTCTCCTTGATCTACGAATGCAGCCGCTGCATGACCGCCGAGGTCGGCTACCGGGCCATCTGGATCACCGGGCTGGCCCTGGGTGCCGAGAACCTCCAGACCAACCCGGAACTGCTCACGCTCGGCCCGCTGGCCCTCGACGACAAAGGTCAGGCCGTCTATCACGGTCCCCATGTCGGCGTAACCGTGCGGTGGTAGATGCTCGATTCGGCCGCCTCCACCTCACGAGGCGCAGCCCTGCTCGCGCTCACGCACCGACTCGCACTGTTCCTCGTCTGAGATCGGCCCGCGCCGAACGACTCCGCCCAGCCGGGCCACCTTGGCGTCCAACTGCTGATAGCCTCGGTCCAGATGGTCCGCCTGCGCTACGATCGTCTCCCCCTCGGCGGCCAACCCTCCCACAACCAGCGCCGCGCTGGCGCGCAAGTCCGAAGCCACCACCCGTGCCCCGCTCAATCGCTCCATGCCCGTGATTACCGCCGTGCCGTCGATCATCTCGATCCGCGCCCCCAGCCGATGCAGCTCGGCCACGTGCGTGAAACGGCCCGGAAACACGCGGTCCGTCACGCGGCTCTGCCCCCGGGCCAAGGCCAACGTCGCCATCCACTGCGCCTGGATGTCGCTCGGAATCCCCGGACAAGGCCGCGCGACGATCTCCACGGGCTCCAGCCGACGAGTCGCCTCCACCGCCAGACAATCCTCGCCGACCTCCACGTCGCAACCCGCCTGGCGAAGCTTCGCGACCACCGCTTCCAAGTGCTCAGGCACGACCCCGGCAATCGTGGCACAACCGCGAGTCGCCGCCACCGCCAAAGCCATCGTCGCGGCTTCAATCCGGTCGGGAATCACCCGGTGCGTCGCCCCCTCCAGACGATCGACCCCGCGCACCCGAAGCGTCGCCGTTCCCACGCCGTCGATCCGAGCACCCATCGCAATAAGCAACCGCGCCAAGTCGGCAATCTCCGGCTCCTGCGCCGCGTCGAGGAGCACGGTTTCACCGCGGGCCAGCACCGCGGCACACAGCACGTTGGCCGTGCCCGTGACCGTAGAGCCCCGTAGGCCCGACAAACGGATCGTGGCGCCGCGCAGCCCGTTCGCACGAGCATGCACGTAGCCGTGCCGAATCTCGATCTCAGCCCCCAGCGCCGCCAACCCCTTGAGGTGCAGATCCACCGGGCGTGGGCCGATATTGCAGCCGCCCGGCAGCGAAACCACCGCGCGGCCTCGCCGTGCCAACAGTGGACCCAGCACGCAGAAACTGGCCCGCATCCGACGCACCAACTCATAGCTGGCGCGAACCGGCTCGGCGTCGATCGTTTCCAGCACCAGGTTCCCCTGGCTCGACCGCTCGGCCGCCACGCCCAGCTCCGCCAGCACAAGCGTCAGCGTGTCCACGTCGGCCAGTGCGGGAACCTGCTCCAGTCGCACAGGCCCCTCGGCCAGGATCGCGGCCGCCATCATCGGCAAGGCGGCGTTCTTCGAGCCGCTCACTTCGACCGTCCCGCACAGCCGTCGTCCGCCGATGATGTGAAGCTGCCAGTGGTGACGCATAGGCTACGCCGACGGCTTTCGTATCGCGTGGACGACCCGTGGCAACCGCGCCAGGTCCTTGATCGTCGCACCCGGCTCCAGGCACTTCTCCGCCTCGATTAGCCCAAGCACGGCGTCATGGATCATCGGGCTGATCTCCAGCAACAGGTGACCGCCCGGCAGCAGCCTTTCTGCCGCCTGCGGAAGCAACGCCTCAATCGTCTCCGTGCCGCGTGGGCCGGCCACCAGTGCCCGACGCGGTTCGTGGTCCCGAACCTCGCGCGCCAGCTTGTCGAACTCGGCCTCGCTCACGTAGGGCGGATTGCTCACGATGAAATCGAACTGCGGCCGTGCCGACAAACCCGACAGCAAATCGCCCTGAACCACCTCGACCTGCCGTCCCACGCCATGCGCCTCGACATTCGCGCGGGCGACCTCCAGCGCTTCCGCACTCACATCGATCGCCGTCACGTGGCAATTCGCAAGCTGCTTCGCCGCACACACGGCGACGATCCCGCTGCCCGTCCCCACGTCGCAGATCGCTGGCGCCGCCTCGGCCGGCCTCTGCCGCGCCAAATCCACCAACGCCACCACCAGAAACTCCGTTTCCGGACGCGGAATAAGCACCGCCGGCGTCACCTGAAACGACAGCGAATAGAACTCGCGGTGGCCGACCAGGTACGCCACTGGCACGCCCTCCGCACGCCGGCGAACCAACTCGCGAAACGCCCCACGCGCCGCCTCCGCGGGCACCTCTTCGAATCGCGTGTACAGATCGATCCGCTGGCAATCCAACGCTTGCGCCAGCAGAACCTCGGCGTCTAGGCGGGCGTTCTCCGTGCCGTGCTGCTTCAAATACGTGGTCGTCCACTGCAACAAGCGGCCGACGGTCCACACGTCAGTCGGAGGCATGTCGGCTCCCGCAGCAAGGCTGGAATCACAGGCGCGGTCCGCTCACTCCACGTTTCCAAACGCCGCACGTTGCTCCTGGCGCTCGTACTCCAGCAAACCCTCGATCACCGGATCGAGGTTCCCCGCCAATATGCTGTCCAGTTTGTAGAGCGTCAGGTTGATGCGGTGATCGGTCACGCGGTTCTCAGGAAAGTTGTACGTTCGAATCCGCTGGCTGCGGTCTCCCGAACCCACCTTGCTCTTGCGCTCGCTGGCCCGCTTGGCGTGCTCGCTCTCACGCCTCGCTTCGTACAGCCGGGTCTTCAGCACCCGCAACGCCTTGGCAAAGTTCTTGTGCTGGCTCTTCTCGTCCTGGCAACTGACCACGATCCCCGTTTCGTAGTGCGTCAATCGGATCGCCGAAGCCGTCTTGTTCACGTGCTGCCCGCCGGGACCGCTGGCATGAAAGATGTCTTTACGAAAGTCGTCCGGCTTCAGGTCGATTTCCACATCTTCCGGCTCGGCCATCACCGCCACGGTCGCCGCCGACGTATGGATCCGCCCCTTCGCCTCCGTCTCCGGAACGCGCTGCACGCGGTGGCCGCCGCTTTCGTACTGCATGCGGCGATACACGTCCTCCCCTTCCAGCCCGAGGATGATCTCCTTGAAACCACCCAGTTCTGTCGAGTTCATGTCGAGGATCTCCACCTTCCAGCGGCGGTCCTCGGCGTAGTGCTTGTACATCTCGTACAAATCCCGGGCGAACAACGCGGCCTCGTCGCCCCCGGTCCCCGCCCGGATCTCCATGATGCACCGCGTCCGATTGGCGTCCTCGCCGCCGATCGTCAGGTCCAGCAGGTCATCCCACAGACGGTCGCGCTCGTGCCGCAGCCCTGGCAGTTCCGCTTCTGCCAACTCACGCATCTCGGGGTCCGGACCGCGCGACATCTCCTGCGCTTCGAGAATCTGCCCGTTCAACTGCTTGAATCGCCGAAACTTCGTGGCCAGCTTGGCCACCGACCCGTGTTCCCGAGCAATCGCCGACAAGCGAGCCGAGTCCGCCGCAACCTCGGGGTCGACGAGCAGCTTCTCCAGCTCTTCGAAACGACGCAGTTTTTCTTCGAGAATCTTGCGCATAGCCGCCGTGCCATAGCCCATGCCCGGGTCGGACTGCCGTCAGCTTCTCAGCGAAGCTCGCCCGGCAAAGAAGCCACGTCTGACCACTCGCCCCCGGTCTTCCGGCCTCCCATCGAACCATCGGTCGGTTGCCGCGGTCTTCGCACCCCGGCGACGCGGCCTACTTACGACTCCGACGGCTCGCTGGCCGCCGCCTGCTTCTTGGCTCGTTTCACACTGGCGTAGCCGGTTGCGGCGAACTTGTTCTTGAATTTCTCGATACGTCCGGCCGTATCGACGTACTTGAGCTTGCCGGTGTAGAAGGGATGGCACGCGCTGCAAATGTCCACCTTCAACTCGGCCTTGGTGCTTCGCGTGGTGAACGTACTACCACAACCGCACGTGACCTTGGTTTCGACGTACTTCGGGTGAATGCCTTCTTTCATCGCGTCATCCTGCCTGTCTCTCATCGCGCCGGCTACCCGGCATGTCTCCCGCAACTCCGGAAACCCTTGATCTTATCGTCTTCCCACCGAACCCACAAGGTTGCCGCCACTCCGCCACCGATCGCTTTCCCAGGCCAGACAACCGCAAGGCTCATTCTGCATATGGGGGGATGGTGTCCCCTTTATGGAGGTCCGAGGGCGCGCCTCCGCTATCGCAGACCCTCGCCATCCCCCGGTCCCCACGCACTTTTGCCTGTGGCCGACTACTTGCTCGGAAGCGATGGCAGCGTGGGCAACGCCGGCATCTCCTCCTTCGGACTCTCAGGAGCCTTCTCCCCTTCGGTTGCAGCCGGCTTCGACGGTTTCTCCTTGCCCGCCGTGAGCGATTCCAGCCACCGCGCGCGAAGCAGATGACCCGCATACTCCGGATCCGACGGGTCGACGCGGTAGGTCTCGATCGCCCTGGGGTAGTTATGTTGGGCTTCGTAGATCCGGGCCAAGTTGTAGTGAGCCCCGTGATTCCATGGTCCGTTCTCTAGCGACTGCAACAAGGTCCGCTTCGACAGGTAGTCGATCGCCGACGCGTAGTTCCCCTCGACCTGTGCGATCAACCCCAGCCAATAGCTGGCATCCAGCTTCGCCAATCGAAGAACATTCATGATCGGCACCGGCAAACGCGATGCTGCCAACTCCCGGTCCGACGGACGAGCCATCTGATAGTACATCACCGCGTTCGAGTCGCCGGAGAACACGCCCTTCAGATGCAGCACGCGCCCTTTCCACAGCACCGGGTTCTGCCCCGTCTCGAACGGAAGGAACATCAATTGCTGCCAGCGCACGGCCCGATCGCCCAACTGTTCCCGCTGCGCGATTTGATCGTAAGGATACGTCCAAAGCCGAACGTCCTCGATCTGTTTCGTCGCCTTCACCCGTTCCGCCTGCGCCGACGGAGCCGCGGTGAGCACCATGCGTTCCGCACCGGCCAGGCGCGATTCGATCATCGCCATACGCTGCTGCAAATACGCCGGAGAAGCCTCCAGCAGTGCCACAACATTCTTCAGCTGCGACGGCTTGACCCGATACGGATGCTTGGCGTCCGCGTCGAGCTGTTTCAGTAGTTTCTCGTCGGCCCGCACTTGGGCCAGCGTCGCCGGACGGATCTCCAACTCGCCTCGCTCGTCCAGTTGGGGGCCGTCGGGGCCGGGAATGGGCAATCCCAGCATCGGATCGAACAAGTACATCTCGCCGTCCTTCAAAACGGCCACCAGCCACGGCTCAACCTTCGCCGCCGCGCCCTCTCCCTCCCGCGTGCCGAGAACGAACGCATCGATCCCTTGTTGACGTGCCAGAAGAATGAAGACCCACGCCCGTTCCCATGCCGTCCCTCGGCCCAGCAACAGCGTCTCCCAGGGCAACTGCATGACGCGTTCCGACATCCCGCTCAGCGGTTCGTCCGCCTCCAACTGCACATTCCGCACGGTCCAGTCGAACAGGTTCCCCGCCCTCGCCAGATCGTCCACGTCCTCCCCCTTGGCCCAGTTCGACGCGTCACGAAGCCAAATCGCTTCCTGCAACGACACCCCGTCCGCGTGCCTGAATTGCACCTTATCGAGGTCCTTCACCACCGGCAGTTCCGCAAGCGGCTTCGGAAGCGTCGCCAGCATCGGGTCCGGCTGCCACCCGGCCACCGGCTGCTGTTGCCGCGCCCACTGATCCAACCGGTCCAGCGTTCGTCGCATCATCTCGCCGCCCTGAAACTCTTCGAGCCGATACAGCGCATCGATGGAGTGATGCATCAACTCATCGGTCACCTTCTTCGGTTGCCCGGATTGGTGCGGCGTGCTGAAGCCGGACGACGATGGCGATTTGCCGCAGCCGCCACTGGCCAGAACCATGGCTGCCAGCAACAACGCGGCCGTCGCAGAGACCCCCAGGGCAAAATGCCGGCCCGGCCCCAAACCACGAGCGATGAGCATACGACAATTCACGAGAAATCCTCCACCGTGCGGCGAATAGCGATCAATCGTTCCAAGAGCCCCTGGAAGCGGTCCAGTGGGACCATGTTTGGTCCGTCACTTCGAGCCTTCTCGGGCGACGGATGAGTTTCGAAGAATAGCCCGTCAACTCCAATGGCCGTTGCCGCCCGCGCCAACGGCTCCACCGTCTCCCGATTTCCCCCCGTGGCGCCTCCCAGCCCGCCAGGCTGCTGCACGCTGTGAGTCGCATCGAAAACTACCGGCACGCCCAATGCCTTCATCTGCGGAATTGCCCGCATGTCGTTCACCAGTTGGCCGTACCCAAAAAACGTCCCCCGCTCGCACAGCAACGCCTGCCGGCAGCCGTGCGCCTCGAGCTTGCCCAGCACGTGGGCCATGTCGCTCGGCGCCAGAAACTGCCCCTTCTTCACGTGTACGGGCCGCCCCGTCCGAGCCGCCGCCGACAACAGGTCCGTCTGGCGAGCCAGAAAGGCCGGTATCTGAAGCAAATCACACACCTCGCCGACCGGTCCCGCCTGCGACGGCTCGTGAATGTCGGTCGTGACCGGCAAACCGGTCGCTTCGTGGGCACTCCTCAGAATCGCCAGACCCCGCTCCAATCCCGGCCCTCGGTACGCGTCTGCGCTGGTGCGATTCGCCTTGTCGAACGACGCCTTGAACACCACGGCCAAATCCAACGCGTCGGCCATCTCCCGCAGACGCCGGGCGATCTCTAGCGTCGACTCCTCGCTCTCGATCACGCACGGGCCGGCGATCACAAGCAACGGGGCCCCGCGGCCACAGCGGTACGGTCCGATCCTTACGGGGTTCTCAAGCACGCCAGTCTCATTCTCTAACGTGTCCCGCTGATCTCACTGGACGGCGGGACCACAAATGTCAAACGTCCGGGCAACAATTCTACTTCGGCCGGCAGCATCCCGCCCGGATCCCCGTCCAACTGGTATGCCACGGGCTGCTCCGACGTGATCCGGAACCGGCGACCTCGTTGGAGTCTGCAATCCGGCAGGTGATGATGCACACCGAACTGAGCGGCGACGACGTATCGAAGACCGCTCCACAGCGAACCTCGGTCGAACGTATATACGTCCAACAAACCATCGCCAGCCTTGGCTTCCGGCGCCAGCCGCAACCCCCAACCATACCGCGGAAGGTTCAAAGCGAAGACCCAACGGGCCGTTACCGACCGTGGAACGTCGCGGGGAGGTCCCTCCGGTGGGTCAAGACATTCTACCTGGATCGCCGGATACTCATAGGTACGTATCGACTCCAGGATTGGTTTCAAATAGCTGAAGTAGTTGATGTGGGCACCGCCCCGAGCCAACCGCCACGCGTGCAGTCGCTCCACCACAACGGCGTCGAATCCGCAGCCCAGCACCAGCAGGAACATCCGACCACCCACCTGCCCCACGTCGAGCTGCGTGATTGTGCCCGCACGAATCGTCTCGCACAGTCGTTCCGGTCGGTCGCACAACCCAAGGTGCTTCGCCACGAGGTTGGCCGTTCCACACGCCAGAACGGTGATCGGAACCCCCTCGTTGGTCCTGTTGACCAGCTCTGCCAACGTGCCGTCGCCTCCCACTCCCACCAGAGCTCGCAAGTTGCCCTCGGCATGCCAACGATTCGCCAGCGACGCCGCCTCTCCCAGATCCTCATGCAACTCCACACTCAAACCACCGCCCGTCAGCAACCCGACCAAACGCTCGACCAACTCCCGAGCCGAACGCCGGCCGGCTTTGGGGTTCACAGAAATCACAACTCGATCGTTCGATGGGTGCAGCTTGGTGATCGTCATCGGCAAACGCGCCTCCTGATCGGGTCACACACTCGAACTCCACTAGGCCGTCATCTTGAGGTGCCACCGCTGGCCCGTCCCGCAGCGCCAATCGGTCACTGAAGGCTCAACCCCTATTCCGCACGCCATCGAAGCACTCCGCATACCTGACCAGTATACGACCCGCGGCCGAAACCACGAGCACTACCCCTCCCACCCACATTCCCGACGGCCGGCACGTGTAGCAATTTGCAACACTCATTCGGTTGCAGCCAATTGCACTGCAAAACCGCGCAAACTGCTGCGGAATGAAACATGCCGAAAGCCTCGCCCGCACAGGTCCAATCAGCCCAACTCCGACAAATGTGATCTCTGTAAGTGCTTCCATATAAAAGGCTTGCAATTATGGCCTCTGCCGGAGAGCATCGCCCGACACATCTTGGCACGCGATGTGCAAAAGCAACGTGCCGAGCAACGCCTGGCGTTGCCAACAAATGAGGCTGGCCCGTGGGGCCCCTGACGATTGGGGATCGGGTGGTTACCTTGCCCTTGCCATCCGTTCAGGCCACTGTGGATGTGGCTCGTCAGTGGCCCCCTTTTTATTGCGCTCGGCGACCCTCGCCAACGGCCAGACCCTCCTCAACCGTGCGATGAGCTACAGTTGATTGGGCGAAATCGGGATGGTGTACACCTCAAGGGGGGTGCCCGATTCCGCAATCCCGACCCGACGGGAGCTCGAGCATGGCTGAACAAGTAGAACGTGCACCCACCGGCGACGAAGAGCAAGCCGCTGCAAAACCTGCCGGAACCGCCTGGTGGCGACGGGCGGCCGCTCGGTGTCGAATCCTCTTCGACTACCGCGTGCTTGGCTTCCTGCTGGCCATGTCGCTCGCCTGGAATGCCAGCATGCTCGTCTACTTGCGGCTCTCCCGGCCCGCTGCGGCCACCCAGGCGGTCTCACCCGAATTCGAACTCGGATCGTTCGAGTTCGAAAGTCCCGACCCCGCCCGCGCGCCGATTCGTGGTGCCAAGTTCTCCCTCTACATCTCCCTCCTCGACGGAGTCGACCGCAAGGCCCGCGAACAGCTCTTCTCCAGCCGGCACCGCGTCCAGGAATCCGTCGAAGAACTGCTCCGTAGCGCCCACGGGGCCGATTTCGAAGATCCCGACCTCAGCGGCCTAAAGCGCCAAGTGCAGGAACAACTCAACGGCGTCCTCGGAATGCGAGCCATCGCCGACGTGATTATCACTGATCTGCGCCTCCAGAGGGGACAGTCCGCTGCCGGCAGCCAGACCCAAACCGCCGGCTCCGCCTCTCCGGCACCTACGCCCTCCAGTTGAGGTCCCTGTTGACACGTCCACCAGCCGTGGTTTGAATCGAGGTGGGCGGCGCGCGCGAATCGGTCGGATGTGCCCGCCGGTTTGCCGCCTGACTATCTGCGGTTTGGCCATTGGGGCCGCGCTGCCGTCGTCCACCTGCTTTTCATAGGGCGAGTTCGCGCCGTGCGTTGGACGTGGATTGACCGGTTGATCGAATTCCAAAGCGGCCAGCAAGCCAAGGCCGTCAAGAACTTCGCCATCACCGAGGATTTCGGCCAATTTCACTTCCCTAGCTACCCCATAATGCCCGCTTCGCTGGTCCTCGAAGGCATGGCTCAGACCGCCGGCCTGCTCGTCCTAGAACATTTCCGCTTCACGCGGGGGGTGGTTCTGGCTAAGGTATCCAAGGTCGTCTTCCGCCTCCTGGCCCGTCCCGGGGACCGGCTCGTCTATGCCGCAACCATTCGTGCCATCCGAGAGGAAGGAGTCGCCGTTTCCACGACCAGTCACCTGGGCGATCGCCTGCACGCGTCGGCCGAACTCATGCTGGCTGCCCTGGATCCTAGCCGCGGAAAAGCGCCCGGCTTCAACCGCGAAGAGGTCATGCATGTCGCGCGTCTCGTAGGAATGTTTCAAGTGGCCGCCAACCCGCACGTCCCGCCCGTCGCGCGTACACAATGACGCCTTGAGTATCTCCACATCACAAGTCATGGAAGATAGGAGCAAGCGCAAGTGAGCAAGGCTGTCTCGCGAACGTTGCTCGTTGCCTCCGCCTGCGTGCTGCTGGGCGTTTCCCCCAACATCTCCAGTGCCCAGTCCACCGCCGGCTCGCCAAACGACCTGCCCCAATTCGCGACGGGCGACAACAAGACCGATGCCAACGTCACCGTCAGCGACGTCCTCCAATGGGCCCGGCAGGAGGTCGAAGGTCTCCAGAAGAACGTCACCGATTACTCGTCTACCCTCGTCTCCCGCGAACGCGTCGACGGCAAGCTCGGCCAGTACGAGACCGTCTTCGTCAAGATCCGCCATCAGCCCTTCAGCGTCTACGCCTACATCCTCGGCCCCGACAGCCGCAAGGGTAACGAGGCCATCTTCGTCGAAGGAAAGAACGACAACCAACTCCTCGTCCACACCACGGGCGTCCTCGGCAAGCTCTTCGGAACCCTCACCCTCGACCCCGTCGGCTCGATGGCCATGAAGGACCGCCGCCACCCAATCACCGAATTAGGCATGCGCGACATGTGCCGCGGTCTGATCCACCTGCTCGAATCCGACCGTTGTCAGGCCGATTGCAAGGTGCGCATCTTGCGCGGCGCCAAGATCAACCAGCGCCCCTGCACCTGCATCGAGATATGGCATCCCGTACGCCGTGAGGGCTGCCCCTTCTGCCGCGTTCGCATTTTCATCGACGACAAGTTGAAACTTCCCACCCGCTACGAACGCTACGATTGGCCGGAGACCCCCGACGGCAATCCCGAACTCGTCGAGGAGTACACCTACGTCGATATCCGTCTCAACAACGGCTTCAACGATGCGGAGTTTGATCCGCGGAATCCCAACTATGCGTTTCCCTGAGCGACGGCGTCTCCCTGAGTGACGGTGTGGCCACGTCCGCCGAAGCAACGGCCGCCTGTGGATACCCAACCAGATAGGTGACCGGCAGCGTGTGACGCCAATAGGTTCCCATCTCCCAGTGGTACCCCGGACCTTCTAGCGAGCGCGTCATCGCGGCAAGCTCTTCGGTCGTGTAGCAGCGCAGCACCGAAACCACGCAGTCCCACAGCAACACCAGCGGGATCACGGGAATCACGAAGGTCCAGAACAGCCGCGCCAAGCGAACCGGCCGGATCTTCGGCGTCGAAATCAGCACCAGAATCGGCGTCAGCAGCATGTACGCCAAATAGATCCAACTCCGCTGCAGCATCTCGAAGACCGCAATCGGCTGGCCGCTCGAAACGGCGTCCTGCAGAATCTGCTTGGCCTCCTCCGGCCGAAAGTGGTGAAAGCCATTGAACAGCGTCCGCATTCCCTCCAGCGATGGCGGCACGCGTCGCGCGTCGACCGGCTCCTCCAGATAACTCGCCCCGGCAATCCCCTCAAGCGCCTCGTCCCCGTCGGGGTTCGGATACCGGTCCGTCAGCGACAGCTCGATGGGCTTGCCCCGCTGCGCAGCAAACTCCCGCGCCAGATGGGGCCACGGGCCACCCGCCCCCGAGCACAAATCGACGATCCGATCGGTGTCCACGGCGTCCATCGCCCTCTCGATGGTCTCCATTTTCGGCGAAAACGGCCGAAACAGCGAAGCCACCATCATGAGGTAGTCCGTTGCCAGCGTGCGAAACAGGTTCGGCCAGCCCGGCAGGTCCGAGAATTCGAACAGATGTAGCCGCTTCCGTTTCAGCACGATCGTCTCGCAAACACCATGTCAGCCCGCGTTTCGGCACACAGCTCCCACGCTCCCCACCGCAGGCGGCCGCGACGGCTTCTGGGCCTCCGCGCAGCATACCCAACAGCGCGTCTGCAAACAAGAATAGGCCACCAAACTCGGGTGCCCTTGCCCGACTGCAACCCAGAACGTTCTAATGTGCTTTGCATCGCCGGTGTACCGGGGCCGACCGGCGGAACGTCGCCCAGCGACGGCGCGCCGGCCGATGCCGCGCATCCACGTTGCGCGATTCGCCAATGGGGTTCCAATGCAACCGCTCACCAGGCATATTTCAGGGATATTCTGAGGTCCGGCTTCACGGACGGTCTTTCCTATCGTAACCGAGGCGGCCATGGCGAGCGCGAGGGATCGGGAGCTTGAGCACGCCCTCCTGGGGATGCGGGCCGCGGATGAGTGCGTCGTTATCTGGCGCGAGCCCACCGGCCAACCCGCCGAACCGGTGGCCTTCCTCACATCCTCCGCGCCCAACGAAACGTTCGCCCCCGACCACGGCCAGCTCCCGCCCATGGCTCAGGTCCGTCTCTGGCACATGCCCCTCACCGACGACGGACGCATCGATCTCGACGCACTCGCCGCCTTGCCCGTGCTCGACGAGTCCCTGATCGATCGCTGGCGCCAGCTCATCAGTGCGTCGCCCGGCGTGCGCCAAGTGCTGGTGACCGCCCACTCATCCGCCGAGCCCGTCCCGCTGCTCCACGTTTCCGATCTCCTGCCCGACTGGCATGCAGCCCTCACGCCCACGCCTTCCAACGCCCGCGAAGCAGCTCCCATTTCGGCCGACGTGCAACCCGACGATGCCCCCATCGTGCCGTCGCTCGCATACGGAGGCCCACTTCTTTCCGCCGACAATCTTCCGCCGACACTCCCCGAAGCGCTCTCTCGGGCTGCCGATTCTCCCCAATCAGACGCCCTGATTCACGTCCACCGCGAAGGCCAACTACAGCACTCCTTCCGCGACCTGCTAACCCAAAGCCAACAGGTCCTCGCCGGCCTCCGGGCGGCCGGACTCGAGCCCGGCGACAAGGCCATCCTGCAACTCTCCCAAAGCGACCACATCCTGCCGGCGTTCTGGGGTTGTGTCCTCGGCGGCATCGTCCCCGTCTTGGCTCCCATCCCGCCCACATTCGATCAGCCCAATCGGGTCCTCGATCAACTCGGCCACTTGGGCTCCCTGCTCGAGCCCGCCGCCATCGTTACCACCGAGCCGTTGAAGCCCGCGCTCACCACCCTGGTCCAGTCCCAGTGGGCGCACGGCTCAAAAATCCTCACCATCGACGAACTCCGCCAACACGAGTCCGATGGCCAGCACCATCCCTGCCGGCCCGACGATCCCGCCCTGTTCAGCCTGACGTCCGGTAGCACCGGTCTGCCCAAGTGCGTCGTCCTCACGCATCGCAACCTCCTCTCCCGCGCCGCCGGTGCCAACGACCTGGGCCGCCACTCTGCCGACGACGTCGTGCTCAACTGGCTCCCCTTCGACCACATCGCCAGCATTTCCGACTGGCACCTGCGATGCGTCCTTCTCGGCTGCCGCATTGTGTACGCGCCCAAGGAATACATCATCTCGCAGCCGCTCGTCTGGCTCGACCTCATCGACCGCTATCGAGTGACCCACACCTGGGCCCCCAATTTCGCCTACGCCCTCGTTAGCGATCTCGTGGCCAACACCCCGTCGCCCGCCTGGAACCTCTCCACGGTCGCCGCGTTCCTCACAGCCGGCGAAGCCGTCTCTGCTGCCACCATGCAGCGGTTTGCCCAGCAATTGGCCCCCTGCGGCCTGAAGCCCACGGCTCTGCGACCCGCCTTCGGAATGGCCGAGATGGCCTCAGGCGTGACCTACTACCTCGCCACCGACGACGCGCCCCTGCAAATCTGCCGCGCGCGGCGATCGTCCCTCAGCGGCCGGATCCAATCCGCCGCGCCCGACGACCCCGATGCCGTATCCTTCGTCAGCCTCGGGCCGCCGATCCCCGGCGTCAACCTCCGCATCGTCGACGCCCAGGGCAACCTCGTCGGCCAGGAGACCGTCGGGCACCTCCACATCCAAGGCGAGCCCGTCTCCAGTGGCTACTACCGCGCCCCCGACGCCAATAGCGTCTTTCGCGACGACGGCTGGTTCGAAACCGGCGACCTCGGCTTCCTCCGCCACGGCCAGCTCTATCTGACCGGTCGGGCCAAGGACAGTATCATCGTCAACGGCGCCAACTACGGCTGCGGCGAGATCGAAGAGATCGTCGACTCGGTCCCCGGCGTCGAGGCCACCTTCTCCGCGGCCTGCCCCGTCCGCGATCGCCGCTCCGGCCACGAGCAGTGGGCTCTCTTCTTTCACACGGCACGCACCGACGACCGGCAACTCGCCGCACTGCTCAAAGAAATCCGCGGACACCTGGCCCGTCAGATGGGCATCCGTCCCGACTACCTGATTCCCCTCGCCAAGCAGTCCATTCCCAAGACGGCCATCGGCAAGCTGCAACGGAGCCAGTTGAGCCGTCGCTTCGAAGCCGGCGAAATGGACGCCATCCTCAAGCGGCTCGATCTGCTCGAAGCCAACGAGCGAACCCTGCCCGACGCCTTCTACGCCCCCGTCTGGCGCGGCCAGGTCCGCCGCCTGAAACGCATTCCGCTCGCCGAGACGCCTCTCGCCGACTTCCCCATCCCTCCCGGCTCGATCTGCCTCGTCTCTGGCGACCCGACCGATGTTGCCATCGAACTCATCCGCTCGCTCCTTCGCCGCGACGTAAACATATGGCTCTCCGTCCGACCCGAGGCAGCCGACACCGCAGCCCAGGCGTGGAAACCACTGCTTGCCGAGCACCCCGACGCACTGGCCATCGGGCACCTCGACCTTTCCGACCCCGCCGCCCTGCGCGACGCGATCCACCAGGCCGAAACCCGCTGGCAGCGATCCTGCCAATCCGCCCTGTACGTCGCAACAAGCCTGCTCCAGCCTCCAGCCACTGTCCCATCACCGGCCGACGACCTCGCCAACCTCGCCCGCGCGCTCCACGACCGCGAATCGGCAACCCTCTTGGCCCTCGTCCCCGCCGACGCCCAGTCCCCTGAGCCCGACCTCGGCTCGCTCCGATTCCTCTGCTACGCCCTCGCCACCGACCCGGCCCTGGGCGCGCTTGGACTCACCCCGGCCCAGCTTCGCGACAGCATCCTGGCCGGCTGGCAGCGTGGCGTCCCGCGGCTCGTCCTGGGGCTCGACGCCGCGCATCCCGCCGTCCGCCACACGTGCGACGACGAACCCTGCGCCGCCGAAAACCTAGTCGCCCACGTTGAGGCCCCTCCCGACTGGTCCCCCGAGTCCCTTCAGTCCCAAACGCTCCCCGACCGGTTCGGCACCGACAGCCGATGCCGCATCGTCGTCGTCGATCGACTCCCGTCCCCCGACCCCGACGCCGACGGCCGACCGCCCGACGAGGCTCCCGTCGAGACCGAAATCCAACGCCAGCTCCGCGACATCTGGAAGGACGTCCTGCGCCTTCCTCGCGTCGACATCCACGACAACCTCTTCGAACTCGGCGGCAACTCGATGTTGCTCGTCCAGTTGCACGGCCGGATCGAAGCCGCCTTTGGCCCGCGGCTCTCCGTCGTCGACATGTTCAAGTATCCCACCATCGCCTCCCTGGCGAGTGTGTTGGCCGCGCCGGCCGAAATGGCTGCCGTCTCCGCCCCCGCAGCGCGCGGACGCCACAGGGCCGAAGTCCGTCAGCGCGGACGCTCCGCAACCCACGCAACCGACGTCGCCGTTATTGGCCTCGCCTGCCGCATGCCCGGCGCCCCCAGTGTAGCCCAGTTCTGGCAGAACCTGGCCTCAGGCGTCGAGTCCATCGCCCGTTTCTCCGAAGAGCAAGTCCTCGCCTCAGGCGTCGATCCCAACCTCGTCCGCAACCCGCGGTACGTCCGCGCCGCCCCCGTGCTCGACGGAATCGACCAGTTCGATGCCGACTTCTTCGGCCACACCGCCCGCGAAGCCGAACTGATGGACCCGCAGCAGCGCGTCCTCCTGGAATGCGCCTGGGAAGCCATGGAAGACGCCGGCTACGATCTCCGCCACGATCCCGGCGCCGTCGGGGTCTTCGTCAGCGGCGTCCTCAACACCTACCTGCTCAACCATCTCTATCCCGCCGGTGCGCACCTCGACGGCGATGCGTCGCACGTGATGACGCTCAGTTCCACGGGCGGATTCCAGGTGATGGTCGCCAACGACAAGGACTACCTCCCTCTGCGCATCTCCTACAAGCTGAACCTGCGCGGACCGAGCGTCAACGTGCAGACGGCCTGTTCGAGCTCGCTCGTGGCAATCCACACCGCCTCGCAAAGTCTCCTCCGCGGCGAATGCGATATGGCCCTCGCCGGCGGTGCGTCCATCTGCGTGCCCCAGGAAACCGGCTATCTCTACCAGGAAGGGCTCCTCGTTTCGCCCGATGGCCATTGCCGGGCCTTCGACGCCGACGCCCAGGGAACCGTCTTCGGCAGCGGCGTCGGCCTCGTGCTTCTCAAACGCCTCGACGACGCGCTGGCCGACGGCGACCACATCTACGCCGTCGTCAAAGGCTCCGCCGTCAACAACGATGGCGGCCAGAAAGCCGGCTACCTCGCGCCCAGCCAGGACGGCCAGGCGGCCGTGGTCGCCGAAGCCCTCGCTGCCGCCGGCGTCGACGCCGACTCGATCTCCTACGTCGAGGCCCACGGCACGGGTACCGCCCTGGGCGACCCCATCGAGATCGCCGGCCTGAGCCAGGCCTTCCGGGCCGACACCGACCGCGTTGGGTTCTGCGCCGTCGGCTCGGTCAAAACGAACGTCGGCCACCTGCAAATCGCCTCCGGCGTCGCCGGCTTCCTCAAAGCCGTGCTCAGCCTCAGCCACGCCCAGCTCGCTCCCAGCCTCCATTTTCAAACCCCCAATCCGCGAATCGACTGGGACCGTAGCCCCTTCTACGTCAACGCCCAACTGGCCGACTGGCCCGAAGGCTCCCAGCCGCGCCGCGCCTCGGTCAACGCGTTGGGCATCGGCGGCACCAACGCCCACATCATCCTCGAAGAGCCGCCGCACGTCCCGCGCCCGCAGCCCGCCTCGCCCCAGAACGATCACCTGCTCGTCCTTTCTGCCAAAACTCCCGAAGCCCTCCGCCAACTGGCCGATCGCTATCACGCCATCCTTGGCCAAGAGCCGGCGCTCCCCTGGAGCGACGTGTGCTTCACCGCCGCCGTCGGCCGTGCCCATTTCGCCCATCGTCTGGCCGTGCTGGCCGAAGACGGCGACGACGCCCGCCAGAAGCTGCGCACTGCGCTCGACGGTGCCCCCGCCCAAGACGTCTGGACCGGGCACATCGAACCCTCCGAAGCCAGTCCCTCGGCCTGGCCGCCGCCCGAGTTGCTCACAACGCTCCCGCCGCACGAGCTCCTCGCGCAAGCCGCCCAGCGCTACGCAGAAGGGTTGCCGGTCGATTGGGGTACCCTCTATCGACCCGCCCAATACCGCCGCGTCTCCCTGCCGACCTATCCTTTCCAGCGCAAGCGTCATTGGATACCGCGAGTCCGGCACACCGCGCCAGCCACCGTCACCGCAGCCGAGCCGACCGCCGGTCTTTTGGGCCAACGCATCAGCTCGCCCGCCCTGCGCGATGCCGTATTTCAGTCGCGTCTCGGCCTGCAATCGCTGCCCATCCTGGACGACCACCGCTTCTACGACACGCCCATCCTGCCCGGCGCATTTCAACTGGCCATGGTTGTCGAAGCGGCCGCGCGCCTGGCAGTGCCCGACAGCTACGCCATCGAGGATGTCTCTTTCGCCGAGGCCTTGGCCGTCCCCGACGACGGCGACCGGATCGTGCAGTTGATCCTTTCCCCCGGCGACGGCGACGAGCGATCATTCCAGTTGGTCAGCCGACCGGCCGCTCCCGCCGACGAACCCGAATGGACCGTCCACAGCCAAGGGCGCATCGTCGCTGCGGCCCCGGCCGACGACGCCTTGCCCCCGTCGCTCGGCGACGACCCCGAACGCTGGGCCGCCCGCGCACACCGTACGGTCTCCAGCGACGAGTTCTACGCCTCCATGCGCCAGCACGAGGTCCGCCTCGGCCCGTCGCTTCAAGCGGTCCAGGCCGGCTGGGTCAGCGGTGAGGAGATCCTCTGCCGCATCGCCGTTCCCGAGGCATTGGCCAACGCCGACGATCGGCTCGTTCGCGCGGTCTTGCTCGACGGCTGCGTCCAGGTGCTCGGCGGCATCGAGTCCTATCCCGGCCACACCACCCGGCTACCCGTCGGCGTCCGCCGATTTCGCCTCCTCAACCGTCCGACCGCCGCGACGCTCTGGTGCTACGTCCAGGTTGCCCCCGCCCAGCAGTCCTCGCCCGGTCGATGGAGCGTCGACGCGTGGCTCTTCGAGTCGCCCACCCGACCCATCGCCGTATTCACCGGGCTCGAGCTCTACGACGTCCCGCGGGAAACGCTCCTCAAAGCCTTCGGCCGACGCGACGAAGACTGGATGTTCCGACCCGCCTGGGTCCCGCAACCCCAGACCACCAACGGCGCGCCTCATCGCGAACCAACCGACGATCCCTGGCTCGTCCTGGCCGACGAAGGCGGACTCGGCGACCGCCTGGCCGAGCGGTTCCGCCATCGTGGCGAACGATGCGTCGTCGTGCGTCGCGGCGATCGCTTTGAAGGCACCGGCGATGGTCCCTACCGCGCAGACCCCCGCCGCGCCGAGCACTTCCTGCGACTGGCCGAAATCACGCGCGGCAACTCGGCGGCCGGCTACCGTGGCATCGTCCACCTCTGGAGCCTCGACCAGCACCCCGACGGTTCCGGCCTCGACGGCCTCTCGTCGAGTTGCGCCGCCGCGCTGCACATGATCCAGGCCCTCGACCGAGCTGGCTGGACGCCCGGCCTCACCATGTGTCTGGTGACGCGCGGCGCCCAGGCCGTCGACGGCTGCGCCAGACACGTCAGCCCTTGGCAAACGCCGCTCTGGGGCTTGGCCCGCACGGCCGCCTTGGAATACCGCGAGATGAAGTTCCTTCAGATCGACCTGGATCCCCAAGGCAACGATCCGCCCGCCGATGCCATCCTCAACGAACTGCTGTCCGGCGCGCATGAACCCGAAATCGCCCTCCGCGGTCCTGATCGCTACGTCGCCCGTCTGCAACCCTATCGTGTCGACGGCCCCATCACCGTTGCCATTCGCTCCGACGCAACCTATCTCATCACCGGCGGCACCGGAGGCCTCGGGCTGCAAGTCGCTTCGTGGCTTGTCCAGCAAGGAGCCCGGCACCTCGTGCTGGCCTCTCGCCGCGGAAAACTGCCCGACGCCGCCCAACACACCGTGGCCCAATGGCGCGACCTTGGCGTCGAACTAATCATCGCCTCCGCCGACGTCGCCTCACAGCCCGACGCCGCCCGGCTGTTGGCCGACATTCGCCGCCAGATGTCTCCCCTGGCCGGCATCGTTCACACCGCCGGCATCCGCGCCGATGGCACGCTGCAGAGTCTCGGCTGGCCCGAGTTCGAGTCGGTCCTCGCCGCCAAGGTCCTCGGAGCATGGAATCTGCACCAGCTCACCGAGAGCCTCCCCTTGGACTTCTTCGTCGGCTTCTCGTCGATCGCTTCGCTCTTGGGCTCGCCCGGACAGGCCAACTACGCGGCGGCCAACGCCTTCCTCGACGGTCTCATGCACCATCGCCGCGCCACCAGTCGGCCCGGCGTTGCCATCAATTGGGGCCCCTGGAAGGGCGCCGGCATGCTCGCCTCGCTCGACGACTCGCACGAACAGGCGCTCATTCGCCGTGGGCTGATTCCCTTGGAGCCCGACACGGCCATCCGCGCCATGGCCGCCCTCATGCACAACGGCGTTGCCCAGGCCGCCGCCGCGCACATCGATTGGCAGCAGTACGCCGCGACCGTCGCCGGGCCCAACAGCTCGCCGCAGCTCGAAGCCATGATCGCCAGCAGCGATCCCCCGGGCGACGTCGGCGGTGCCCTCAGATCTCGCCTACAGCAGGTCGTCGACGTCGCCCGCCCCGCATTGCTGCTGGAGTACGTCCAACAGTTGATCGCAGACCTCCTCGGAGGCGAATCGGCCGAACCGGTCAGCCCCGACTGCGGATTCTACGACCTTGGGCTCGATTCCCTCTCCGTGCTCATGCTCCGCAATCGGCTGCAAACCGACCTGGGCCTCACGCTCCCCGCCACAATCACCTTCAAGTTCAGCACGATCCGCGCCCTGGTCGGCCACCTCACCGAAAGCCTCGACATGGCTCCCGCTCCGCCCATCCAGAGTGCGGCCAGCGTTGCCGAGCCGGCCGGCCCGCCTCCATCCACCGACACGCTGGACGACCTTTCCCTGTCCGAGCTGGCCGATCGACTGGCCGACAAGCTCACCGCCATTCGGAGCGAGCATGACCAGTCCTGACAACGGCGATTCCAGCCGATACCGCCGCTTGATGCAGGAAGCCCTCATGGAGCTCGAATCGCTCCAGAAGCGGCTCGATCGCTTGCGCCGCGCCTCCTCCGAGCCGATCGCCGTCGTAGGCCTGGCCTGCCGGTTCCCCGCCGGTGCCAACAGCCCCGGCCAATACTGGAAACTCCTCGCCGACGGCGTCGATGCCGTGGCCGAAATCCCGCCCCAGCGCTGGGACGTCCAGGCCTACTACGATCCCGACCCCGCTGCGCCCGGCAAGGTCTACTGCCGCAACGCCGCCCTCGTCGACCAGCCCCTGGTCGAAACCTTCAGCCCCGAGTTCTTCGGCATCGCCCCGCGCGAAGCCCAGGCCATGGATCCCCAGCAGCGAATGCTCCTCGAAGTCTGCTGGGAAGCGATCGAAGACGCCGCCTTGCCGGCCGACCACGTCCGCGGGAGCCGCACCGGGCTGTTCGTCGGAAGTTGCACCGACGATTACCTCCACCTCTTCAACAACCTGGTCGATCCCGCTGCAATCGAGGGATATTCCAGCCTGGGCACGGCCCGCTGCATCACCGCCGGCCGCGTCTCCTACATGCTCGGACTCCGAGGCCCGGCCATCCAGATCGACACCGCCTGTTCCTCCTCCCTCGTGGCCGTGCATCAGGCCTGTGCCAGCTTGCGCAGCAGCGACTGCGACATGGCCCTGGCTGGCGGCGTCAACCTCCAACTCTCGCCGGTCTGGACAATCGGCCTCTGCAAGCTGCGCGCCCTGGCCCCCGACGGCCGCTGCAAGACCTTCGATGCCGCCGCCGACGGTTTCGGCCGTGGCGAAGGCTGCGGCGTGCTCGTGCTCAAACGGCTCTCCGACGCGCTCGAAGCCGGCGACCCCATCCGCGCCATCGTCCGCGGCACGGCGGTCAACCACGACGGCCGCAGCGCCGGCCTCACCGTCCCCAACCAGTCCGCCCAGGAAGACCTCCTCCGCCAGGCGCTCCAAGCGGCAAAGGTCCAGCCCGAGCAAATCGGCTACATCGAAGCTCACGGCACAGGCACGTCCCTCGGCGACCCCGTCGAGATGGGCGCCCTGGCCTCCGTGTTTGGCCAACGCCAACAGCCGCTCTGGGTTGGCTCCGTCAAGACCAACATCGGCCATCTCGAAGCTGCCGCGGGTGTCGCCGGTCTCATCAAGGTCATCCTCGCCCTGCAACACGAGGCGATCCCGCCTCACCTGCATTTCAACCGTCCCAATCCACACATCGCTTGGGACGATCTCCCCGTCCAGGTCCCCACGAAGCTCACGCCCTGGTCGCGCGGCCAGCACTCGCGGCTGGCGGGCGTCAGCTCATTCGGCTTCAGCGGCACCAATGCCCACGTCATCCTCGAGGAACCGCCGCTCCGCCCACAGATCCCGGCACCGCAACGGCCTTGCCACCTCCTCGTCCTTTCGGCCAAAACTCCCGAAGCCCTCCAGCAAGTGGCCCACCGCTACGCGGCCCGGCTCAGCCAACAACCGCCGCTCGAGCTGGCCGACGTATGCCACACCGCCGCCCTCGGACGCTCCCACTTACCACACCGCCTGGCCGTGCTCGCCGAAACCCCAGACCGCGTCGCCCACCTCCTCCGCTCACCCCTTGCATCGGCGCCCGCCGATGGCATGTGGGTTGGCCAGGCAAAGTCTCAAGGCAATCCCACCGAGTGGCCGCAAGACGCACAGATCGACCCCAACCGCTGGCAAGCCCTGCTCGCCCAGGCGGCCGACCGCTACGTGCGCGGCCTCGGCGTCGATTGGGCCGCCCTCTTCAAAGACACCGCCGCCCAAAAAGTCGCTCTGCCCACCTATCCCTTCCAACGCCAGCGCTACTGGCCCCAGAACCCACCGTCCACAGTAACAGCAACCGCCACGGCGACCCCCGCTTTACGAACCGCCCGTCCCGGCCATCCTCTTCTCGGCCGCCGCATCTCCGTAGCCGTGGCCGCGAAGTCCGTCCTCTTCGAGCGATCCATGAGCGCCTCCGACCCCGCCTACCTGGCCGATCACTGCCTGGGCGAATCCGCCGTCGTGCCGGCAACCGCGCTACTGGAAATCGCGCTGTCCGCCGCGCACGAGCTAGCCCCAAACACGGCCGCCGCCCTGGCAGACGTCACCTTCGAGCGTGCTATTACGCTCCCGCCCGGCCAACACCGCGTCGTCCAGACCGTGCTCACCCCCGACGGCGACGGCCATCGCTTCGAGATCTTCAGCCGCGCCGCAGACGCCCCCGACCAGACGCTCCCCCAGTGGACCCGTCACGCCTCAGGCAAGCTGATCGCGGCCAGTGCTCCCCATCCACCGACATCGCTCGAAGGACTCCGCCAGCGCTGCGACCAGCAAGTCCCCGCTCAGCACATCTACGATCGCATCGCCGCTCAAGGGCTCCACTACGGGCCCGCGTTTCGATGCTTGCAGCAGGCATGGCGCAACACGGCCGACGCCCTGGGCCTGGTCGCCGCACCGGACGATCCGCCCCTCGATGTCGACGCCTATCGTTTCCATCCCGCGCTGCTCGATGCGTGCCTCCACGTCATCGCCGCCATGTCCGAAACCGACGTCCCCACCACGCTCGTCCCCGTCGCCGTCCGCCGGGCCGACGTGTTTGGGCGACCCAGCCCGCAGCTATGGACCCACGCCTCGCTGCACGCATCCAGTTCGACAGGCCCCTCGGTCGACTTCACTCTCGACGTCGACATCTTCGATGCCGACCAGCAGCCCATCGCCCGCCTCGAAGGCCTCCGCTTCCGCGGTGTCGAAGCGTCGTTTCTCACCGCGCACTGCGAGCCCGAGTCCGAAATCCCTCCGCGTGCGCCCTGGCGTCGACGTCTCGTCGACTCGCCACCTGCCAGTCGGCAGCGACTGCTCGTCAGCCTGCTGCGTGCCGAGGTGGCCACCGTCTTGGGATGGGAGTCGGCCGATCGCGTCGGCCCCAAGCAGAACCTCTTCGACGTCGGTATGGACTCGCTCACCTCATTGGAACTTCAGGTGCGGCTCCAAAAGAACCTCGGTTGCCCGCTCCCCTTGAGCCTTGCCTTCGACTACCCCAACGTGCAGGCCCTCGCCGCATACATCATGCGGCAGTTCCCCACCGAAGACGAAGCCGCCGACTCCGTCGCACCCTCCGACGATGCCCAGCGCCTCGCCGCCATGTCCGACGAACAAGTGCAGGCCCTCCTTAGCGAAAAGTACAAACACGTGTTGGAAGACTCCTCAGACCCTGGTAGAAGCCACCCATAGTCCGAATCGATCGCCGCCCATCGTAGCCGTACTACACCGTGAGTGAGATGTCCAATCCTTCCGAGAGCCTTTCACCGCTGAAGCAAGCCTATCTGGCCCTGGAGCGAACCCAGGCCCGACTGGAGTCCGTCACGCGCGCCCAGCGCGAGCCGATCGCCGTGGTCGGACTGGGCTGTCGCCTGCCCGGTGCCAACACGCCCGACGCCTTCTGGAATCTGCTGGCCGCCGGACGCGACGCCATCACCCAAGTGCCGCCCAACCGCTGGGACGGCCCCGCCTTCTACGATCCCGATCCCGACGCCCCCGGCAAGATGGTCTCGCTCTGCGGCGGATTCGTCGACGAGGTCGAGCGCTTCGACGCCCCGTTCTTCGGCATCGCCCCTCGCGAAGCCATGTCGTTGGACCCGCAGCAGCGGCTCCTCCTCGAGGTAACCTTCGAAGCACTCGAAAACGCCGGCATGGCCCCGGACCTTCTCTCCGGCACCTCTGGCGGCGTCTTCGTCGGCATCTGCGGCATTGACTACTCCAAGCGCATCACCCGCCGCGACCCGCGCCAAATCGATGCCTACATCGGCTCCGGCAATGCCCACAGCGTGGCGGCCGGGCGTCTCTCGTACTGGTTCGGCCTTCAGGGCCCCAGCGTCGCCATCGACACCGCCTGCTCCTCGTCGCTGGTCGCCGTCCACTGGGCCTGCCAGTCCCTGCGCGGTGGCGAGTGCGACTTCGCCTTGGCCGGCGGCGTCAACTTGCTCCTCGACCCCGAGCTCAGCATCAACTTCAGCAAGGCCCGCATGCTCGCCCCCGACGGACGCTGCAAGACCTTCGACGCCGCGGCCGACGGCTACGTCCGGGGCGAAGGGGCCGGCGTCATCGTCCTCAAACGCCTCTCCGACGCCGTTGCGGCCGACGACCGCATCCTCGCACTGATTCCCGGCTCGGCCGTCAACCAGGATGGTCCCAGCAGCGGTCTCACGGTCCCCAACGGACCCGCCCAGCAGGACGTCATTCGCCGCGCCCTCGCCATCGCCGAACTCCGCCCCGACGACGTCGACTACCTCGAAGCGCACGGCACCGGCACCTCCCTGGGCGATCCCATCGAGATGATCGCTCTCGGCGAAGTCTTTCGCGGCCGCAGCCAGCCGTTACGAGTTGGCTCGGTGAAGACGAACGTCGGCCATCTCGAAGCCACCGCCGGAATCGCCGGACTGCTGAAGGTCATTCTCGCCTTGCAACACGAGCAGATCCCGCCCCATCTCCATTTCCGCACGCCCAGCCCGCGCATCCCTTGGAACCAGTTGCCCGTCCGCGTGCCGACCCAGCTCGAACCCTGGCCGCACGGCGACCGTCCCCGCCGCGCCGGCGTCAGCGCGTTTGCCTTCAACGGCACCAACGCCCACGTCCTCGTCGAGGAAGCCCCGCCTCCGCGACCCGATGCTCGCCCGGAACGGCCCTGCCACCTGCTCGTTCTTTCCGCCAAAACCCCCGAAGCGCTGCGCGAGCTGGCCGGCCACCATGCGACCCATCTCGACGAAGACCCATCGCTTCGACTTGCCGACGTCTGCCACACGGCCGCCTCCGGCCGCTCCCATTTTCCTCATCGGCTCGCAGTCCGGGCCGAAACGCCTCTCGAAGCCCGCGACGGCCTCCGCCAATTCCTCGCCGATCAGTCCGACCCCGCAGTCGTCACCTCCGCCGACGCCTCACAGCCGCCCTCCGTGGCGATGCTCTTCAGCGGACAGGGGGCCCAGTACGTCGGCATGGGCCGGCAGCTCTGGCAGACCGAGCCCACCTTCCGCGCCGCCATGGCCCAGTGCGAGACCATCCTCCGCGATTGCCTGGACCGCCCGTTGACCGAGGTCGTTTACGCCGACGACCAATCCGACCCCACGCTTCACGAAACGGCCTACACGCAGCCCGCCCTGTTCGCCCTGGAATACTCCCTAGCCCGAATGTGGCAAAGCTGGGGTGTCTGGCCCACTGTCATGATCGGCCATAGCGTCGGCGAGTACGTCGCGGCCTGTCTGGCCGACGTGTTTTCCTTGGAAGACGGCCTGCGCCTTATTGCCACCCGCGCACGGCTCATGCAGCAACTGCCGCGCAACGGCAGCATGGCGGCCGCGCTGGCCGACGAGCGCCGCGTCGAAGCCTGCCTCGACGGCCATCGCCATCAGGTCGGCATCGCCGCCGTCAACAGCCCCCGCCAGGTCGTCATCTCCGGACTCACCGAGGCCGTCGACGCCGTCCTGGCCCGGCTCCAGAGCGAAGGCATTACCGCCCGGCGGCTGAACGTATCCCATGCGTTCCACTCTCCGCTCATGGAACCGATGCTGGACGAGTTCCGCGCCGTCGCCTCGGCCATCCGTTACTCCCGGCCCCAGTTCCGCCTCGTTTCCAATCTCACCGGCCGCGTCGTCGACGACCGGATCGCCACGCCCGACTACTGGGTCGACCACGTCCGCGCTGCGGTTCGCTTCGCCGATGGCGTCGCCGCGCTGGCCGCGGAGTCCATCGACGTCGCGCTCGAAATCGGACCGCAGTCCACCCTGCTCGATCTCGCCCGCATCTCCTGGCCCGCCGATGGGCGCACCATGCGGTGGCTCGGCAGCCTCCATCCCAAACAACCCGACTGGCACCGCGTCCTTGCCAGCCTCGCCGACCTTTACGTCGCCGGACAGGAGGTCGACTGGACCGCGTTCGACCGTCCCTTCGCCGGCCGCAAGATCTCGCTGCCCACCTATCCTTTCCAACGCCAGCGATTCTGGCTCGACCCGATGCCCCTCGGCGCCGCCGGCGGCCCGGCCGCGTCCTCCAATACAGTCCATCCGTTGCTGGGGCGCCGATGGGACGCCGCGTTCGCCACCCAGCAAGTCGTCTTTGAAGGCCGGATGAGCAGCACCGAGCCCGCCTATCTCAAAGACCACCGCATCTTCGACCTCGTCGTCTTCCCCGGCACGGGCTTCCTCGAGATGGCCGTCGCCGCCGGCCGCCAGTTGCATCGCCAGGGACCCATCGTCGTCGAGGACGTCGCCTTCGAACGCGCCATTACGCTGCCCGACGACCAGCCCAGCCAGATCCAGGTCGTCCTCACACCCGAGAAGACCGGGCATCGCTGCGAGCTGTTCAGCCGCCCGCAAACAGCCTCGTCCGACGACGCGCCGGCCCCGTGGACGCTCCAAGCGCGCGGACGCGTTGCGGCCGCCACCCAGACCGAAGCTCCACCCCTAACGTTGGACTCCGTCCGGCAAGTCTGCGTCCAGGAAGTGCCGGTCGCAGGGCTCTACGATCGATTGGGCCGCGAAGCGCTCAACTACGGCCCATGCTTCCGCGGGCTCAAACGCATGTTCCGCAATGGCCGCGAGGTCCTCGGCAAGATCGAACTGCCCGACGCGCACCGCCACGAAGCCGCCCAGTACCAATTGCATCCCGCCCTCCTGGATACCTGCCTGCACGTCATGGCCGGCATTGTCTCCGACGAAGAGATGGGCCAAAAAGGCGTGCCCCCGTTTCTTCCCGTCGGACTGAAGCGTCTCCGACTGCTCGGCCCCGCAGGCCCCGAAGTCTGGAGCTACGCCAAGGTCGTCGGCGCCGGCGACTTCAGCCAGGCCGTCTCCTTCACGGCCGATCTTCACCTGTTTCGGCCCGACGGCCAGCCGGTCGCCGTGCTCGAAGACCTCCGCATGCAGCGCGTCCCCCGCAACACGCTCGTCTCTGTCGCCGAGGCCGCGTCCGCCGACTGGCTGTACGAGCTCTCCTGGCGACCCACCCCGGGCCACGGCGGCGCAAAAAACGCCGAAACGCCCGCCTGGATCTTCCTCGCCGACGACCAGGGCCTGGCCGAGGCCGCTGCAAAACAAATCGCCGCCGCCGGCGCACCGTGCGTGCTGGTCCGGCCGGCCGAACAATATGTGCCCCCGTCCAGCGCACCGGGCACTCCGCTTCAATGCCAGGTCCGGCCCGACTCCGTCGACGACTTCTCGCGTCTCCTCCGCGAAATCTCCGCCGGCCAATCGCCCGCGTCGCTCCAAGTCGTGCATCTCTGGGGCCTCGATCCCAACGGCGACACAGCCGACGCCTTCGCCGACGCCCACCGTCTCGCCTGCGCCTCGGCCCTCTGCGCCGTACAAGCCCTCGCCGCCGCCGGCGCCCGAGCCAAATTCTCGCTCGTCACGCGCGGCGCCCAGGCCATCGTCGACGAGCCCGTCACCGCCGCATCCCTATCGCAGGCGCCCCTTTGGGGCCTGGGTCGCGTGATCGCCGTCGAACACCCCGAGCTCCGATGCGCTCGCATCGACCTCGATCCGGCGGCCGACCCCGCCGATCAAGTCGCCGCCCTCGTAGCCGAGCTGAACGCCCCCGACGCCGAGGACCAGGTCGCCTACCGGCAGGGCACGCGTTATGCCGCGCGTCTGGCCCGCGTTGGCAAGGCCGACAAGCCCGGCCTCTCGCTCCCCGACACTCCCTATCGGCTGCAACTCACCGGCATGGGCACGCTCGACGGCCTTCAGGCCGTGTCCTGCTCTCGCCGTCCGCCCCAGCCCGGGCAGGTCGAAATCGAGGTCGCCGCCGCCGGCCTGAATTTCCGCGACCTGCTCCGCTCGCTCGGAATGCTCCAGGAGTTCGAAAAGACCATCGGCGCGCGAATGGGCCTCGCCTCGGCGTTGGACGCGCCCTTGGGCTTCGAGTGTGCCGGCCGCGTCACGGCCCTTGGCGATGGCGTCGACCATCTGGCCCTCGGCGACGAAGTCCTCGCCATCGCCTACGGCAGCCTGGCCAGCCACGTCACGGCCCAGGCGAACTGGGTCGTTCGCAAACCCCCGGCACTGACCATGGCCGACGCCGCGACCGTCCCCATGGCCTTCGTCACCGCCAGCTACGCTTTGGAGCACCTGGCCAAGCTTCAGCCGGGCCAGCGCGTGCTCATCCATGCGGCCGCCGGTGGTGTCGGTCAGGCCGCCGTGCAGATAGCCCAGGCCCTCGGCGCCGAAGTCTTCGCCACCGCCAGCCCCGGAAAATGGGAGGCCCTTCGCAAGCAGGGCGTCCAACACATCATGAACTCCCGCACGCTCGACTTCCGCGACGAGCTCATGCGTGCCACCGACTCCCGCGGCGTCGACGTCGTGCTCAACAGCCTCAATGGGGACTTCATCCCCGCCAGCCTCGCCTCGCTGGCCCCTCACGGCCGATTCGTCGAAATCGGGCTCCTGGGCATGTGGGAACCCGACCGCGTAGCCGCCGAGTTCCCCGGCGTCGAGTACTTCACGCTCGACATCGATCGCGAAGAGATCCAGCAGCCCGGCCTGATCCACGCCGTCATGGACGGGGTCCTGCAGCGGTTCGCCAACGGCGCCGACCATGGCGCATCCCTGAAGCCGCTGCCGCATCGCGTCTTCCCCGTCGACCGCATGGTCGATGCCCTGCGCTATCTCAACGACCCTCGCCGCGTAGGCAAAGTCGTCTTGGCCGTCTCTCCCGACCAGCTCGCCCGGTGCCGCCGCAAGCCCGCGATTCGCAACGACGCCACCTACCTGGTCACCGGCGGGCTCGGTGCCCTCGGACGCCAGGTGGCCCGCTGGCTTGTCGACCAAGGCGCGCAGCACGTCGTCCTCACAGGTCGCAACGACGTAACAACTCCCGACCAGGCCGAATCGATTCGCCTCCTCCAGGCCTCCGGTGCCACCGTCCTCGTCATCCCGGCCGACGTCGCACACCGCGACGACGTCAAGCGTCTGCTGCAAACCATCCGCGACCAGTGCCCGCCGCTGGCCGGCATCTTCCACACCGCCGGTGTCCTCGACGACGGCGTTCTGCGACTCCAGAACTGGCCCCGATTCGCCCACGTCATGCGTCCCAAGGTCGCCGGCGCCTGGCACCTGCACGAGCTGACCGACGACCTGGAGCTGTTCGTCCTCTTCTCCTCAGGCGTGGGCCTGGTCGGAGCGCACGGCCAGGGCAACTACGCCGCCGCCAACGCCTTCCTCGACGCCCTGGCGCACTACCGCCGATCGCTCGGGCTCCCCGCGGTCAGCATCGCCTGGGGCCCGTGGACCAATCTCGGCATGACCTCTCGCATGGACGACCGTGGCCGCGCCCGCATGGCCCAGATCGGCCTGAAGACGATCGGTCTCGACGAAGGCCTGAAGATGCTCGGCCAGGTCATCGGAGGTCCCCGGGCACACGTGGCGCCCATCCGCATCGACTGGCCGCGTCTGGCCGGCTCGATTCCCCCAGCGCCCCTGTGGCGCGAACTGGCTACCGCGCCCGCACCGCAGGAGGCCCGCACCTCGGCCGTGCTCCAACAGCTTCGCGAGGCGCCGCAGTCCGACCGCGGCGAGCTTCTCATCGCCCACATCCGCGCCGAAGTCGCCGCCGTCCTTGGTTGGCAATCCGCCGATCAGGTCGGACGCCGCCAAAAACTCTTCGATCTGGGCATGGACTCGCTCACGTCCGTCGAACTCCAACATCGCCTGCAGTCCAGCCTCGATTGCACCCTCCCGCTCACGCTCGTCTTCGACTACCCGACCGTCGAGGCCCTGGCCCAGTTCGTCCTCGGCCAACTGGCCTTCGCCGCCGCCGAGCCGGCCTCCGCCGAGCCCGCCGCCGACCCAACTGACGAAAGTGCCGAGCGGCTGGCGTCGCTGTCCGACGAAGAGGTCGAATCCCTGCTATCCGAAAAGTTCAAGGATCTCCTCGAGTAAAAGCCTATCATGGAGTCCCAGGCCAGACGATGTCGCAGCCCGGAAAGCATCACGAAGAGTTGTCGCCGCTCAAACGGGCCTACCTCGCCCTGGAGAAAGCCCAGGCGCGGCTCGAAGCGTTCGAAGGCGCTCGCCACGAGGGCATCGCCGTCGTCGGCATGTCGTGCCGCTTTCCCGGCGGCGTGAACAACCCTTCGGACTACTGGAATCTGCTGGCCGAAGGCCGCGATGCCATCGTCGAGGTTCCGCCCAACCGCTGGGATGTCGACGAGCTGTTCGATCCCAATCCCGACGCCCCCGGCAAGGTCGCTTCCCGGTTCGGCGGCTTCCTCGACAACGTCGACCGTTTCGACGCTGCCCTGTTCGGCATCGCGCCCCGCGAAGCCGAAAGCCTCGATCCGCAACAGCGACTGCTGCTCGAAGTCGCCCACGAAGCGCTCGAAGACGGCGCCGCCGCCGGCGACGGCCTCTCCGGCAGTGCCACCGGCGTCTTCGTCGGCCTGGCCAACGGCGACTACTACTGCCTGCTCACCGGCAACGGCCGTGGCCGGATCGACGCCTACACCGGCACCGGCACCTCGCCCAATTCGGCCGCCGGACGCGTCTCTTACGTCTTCGGGCTCCGCGGTCCCTGTGTGGCGGTCGACACGGCCTGCTCGTCCTCCCTGGTCGCCATCCACCTCGCGTGCCAAAGCCTTCGCAACCGCGAGTGCGACATGGCCCTGGCCGGCGGCGTCAACGTCATGTTGGCTCCCGACCTCAGCATCACCTTCTCCAAGGCCCACATGCTCTGCCTCGACGGCCGCTGCAAGACGTTCGACGCCGCGGCCAACGGCTACGTCCGCGGCGAGGGCGTCGGCCTCATCCTTCTCAAACGCCTCTCCGATGCCGTGGCCGCCAACGACCGCATTCTCGCCGTCATTCGCGGTTCGGCCGTCAACCATGTCGGCGCCAGTGGCGGGCTCACCGTGCCCAACGGGCCGGCCCAGCAGGACGTCATTCACCGCGCCCTGGCCGTCGCCCGCCTCCGTCCCGACGAGGTCGACTATGTCGAAGCCCACGGCACGGGAACGGCCCTCGGCGACCCCATCGAAGTCGGTGCCTTGGGGGCCGTCTTCGCCGCCCGCAAAGATCCGCTATGGATCGCCTCGGTCAAAACCAACGTCGGACATCTCGAAGCCGCCGCAGGGATCGCCGGGGTCATCAAGGTCGTATTGTCCCTCCAGCACGACCAGATCCCGCCGCATCTCCACTTCCAAACGCCTAGCCCGCGCATCCCCTGGCAACAGCTTCCCCTCCAGGTTCCCACGCGCCGCCAACCTTGGCCGCCCGGCCCGCGCCTCCGTGTCGCCGGCGTCAGTTCCTTCGGCTTCAGTGGCATCAATGCCCACGTCGTGCTCGCCGAAGCGCCCGCCGCGCACCCGGCCTCCCAACCGCCCAGCAAACCTCCGCGACGCCACCACCTGTTGCCCCTC
This sequence comes from Thermoguttaceae bacterium, assembly GCA_963674835.2. Classification (GTDB taxonomy): domain Bacteria; phylum Planctomycetota; class Planctomycetia; order Pirellulales; family Thermoguttaceae. Next base: position 1,314,976 of record CAXXKC010000003.1, on the reverse strand, counting down.
TCGGCCCGCCATCCCGACGCTCTGCGCCAGATGGCCGCCGCCTACGCCCGCCGCTTGGCCGAAGATCCGCAGCCGAGCCTCGACGACGTCTGCTTCACCGCCGCCGTAGGCCGGGCACATTTCGAGCACCGGCTGGCTCTCGTGGCCCAAACACCCCAACAAGCCCACGACCTTCTGGCACAATTTGCCGATGGCCAGTCGCCCGACGACATCCACCTCGGCCAGGCCGACAGCGAGCCCAGCCGCGTTGCCTTCCTATTCGGCGACGGCTCGACCCATCCTCGCACAGGTCGCTCGCTCTACGACACCGAGCCCGTCTTTCGCGCCGCGATCGACCGTTGCGTCGACAGCTTGAAAAGCCATCTCGACTGCACCGCGGCCGATCTCCTCGACGGCGATTCGCCGCACGCCGATCCGTCCAAACTCCGCGCGCCGGCCCAGTTCGCGATCGCGTACGCCACCGCCGAGCTCTGGCAATCCTGGGGCGTTCGGCCCTCCGTCCTGGCAGGGCAGGGCGTTGGCCAATGCGTGGCCGCCTGCTTGGCCGGAGTCTTCTCCCTCGACGATGCGCTCCGCCTGGCCATCGCCCGCGACCCCGCAAACCACGACCCTTCGCACATCCAGCGCGTGGCACGTGACACAACCTACGCTCGACCGCATCGCAGGCTCATCCTCGCGTCCGCCGAAGATCCATCCGGCGACGCTCCGTACGGTGCCGAACACTGGGCCGCGCCCGATTGCACTGCCGACCTGGCCCGCTGCACCGCCCAACTGATTTCCGAGAGGGTCGACACCATCCTCGAGATCGGCCCACGTACCCCGTTCCTTTCCAACGTCTGCTCGCACTGGACCGATGCCGTAGGCACGCCCGCCAAGTGGCTCGCCGGACTCTCCGAAGACCAGCCCGAAGAGCAGACGTTGCTCGAGAACCTCGCCGAACTCTACGTCTCAGGCACGCCAATCGACTGGCCCAGTGTCGCCGCTCCGTTTGCCGGACGAAAGGTCGCCCTGCCGACCTATCCCTTCCAGCGTCGCCGCTTCTGGGTCGACGGCCCCCAATCACCGACTCCCGACAGCCTCGAACCGCCAACCGCCCTCGTGCATCCACTGCTAGGCCGGCGGATCCTCCTGGCCGCCGCGGCCGACCTGTTGCAGTTTGAAAGCCGGCTGAGCGGCCGCCATCCGGCAATACTCAAAGAGCACCGCCTCGCCGGTGTGGCCATCATGCCGGCCGCCGGCTTCTTCGAGATGGCCCTCGCCGCCGCCCGCCAAACGGCGCCTCCCGACCAAGAAGGCCCCCGCCTTACGGTCGAAGGCATCATGCTCTCCCAGGCTTTGCCGTTCGGCCAGCAGCGCTCGCGCACCGTGCAAACCGCGATCCGGCCCGACGCTCCCGGCCATCGCTTCGAGCTCTACAGCCGGCACACCGATGGCGACCCGACAAACGCCGTCTGGACCTTCCACGCCCGCGGCCGACTCGCCGAAACCCCGCACGACCCTCCCTCCCTGCACGCCGATCTCGAACCCTTGCGACACCGATTGAGCGAAGAGGTTCCGCTGACCGGCTTCTACGAGCAGTTCGAAAGCCGTGGTCTCCAATACGGCCCGCTCTTTCGCGGCCTCAAGCGGCTTTGGCGCGGCCAGGGCGAGGCGCTCGGCCAGGTGGAACTCTCGCCCGAGGCTCAGAGCCAGTCCGGCGACTACCTGTTCTATCCGCCGCTCCTCGATGCCTGCTTGCACGTCACCGCCAACCTCATCGATCCCCGGCTCGACCAGCAGTCGGGCGCTCCGGTCACCTACGTACCCATCGGCGTCGACCGCATGGACCTCTTCGCCTCGCCGGGCGCCACCGTCTGGAGCCACGCCCGCCTCCGCGATCCCGACGCTTCCCCTCGCGCCGCGCGCTACGCCATCGACGTCGACCTCTGGGACCCCGCCGGAAACCTGCTGGCTCGCCTCGAAGGTCTCCACGTGCAGCAGGTCGACCTCGACGCCTTGGCCGAAGAGCTTCTCCAACGGCAGTCCGCCTCCGAGCGTGACGCCGCTCATGCCGACGGACAGCTCGCCGACGAACTCGCTCGCCTTCCCGACGCTGCCCGCCACGACCGCGTGATCCAGTTCCTCGAAGCGCAGGTCTCCAAGGTTCTCAAGCTCCCACCTGGCGACCGGCCCGGCTTGGACCGCAATCTCTTCGAGCTCGGCTTGGATTCGCTCATGTCCGTCGAGCTGCTCTACCGCCTGAACGAGGCCCTACGGATCAACCTGCCCATGCAGGTTCTCTTGGACCATGCCGCCATTCGCCCGCTTGCCGACGCGATCGTCCGCGAGATCGGCCAGCACGATACGGCCCCCGTCGACGCGCCTCCCACGCCGCCCGCCGTGTCCGACACGGCCCAGTTGCGGTTGCTCGTCTGTGCACAACCGGCCGACGCGTCCCTGTTCAGCCAATGGCCCGACGCGCTCCGCCCCGACATTGAAGTCTGCCCCATCCCACTGCCCGAAACGGCCGATGAACAGGCCCTCGCACGCGACGGATCAAACTGGGCCCAAACCGCGGCCGACGAAGTCCTCGATCTCCTCGACCGCCCCTTCGCCTTGCTCGGCTACCGCAGCGGCGCGCACCTCGCCTTACAGCTGGCGCAAGTCATCCGCCAGCGGTTCGGCCTCTCCCCCGAACACCTCCTCGCCATCGGCCAGACGTGCCCCGATCGGCCGCGCGAGCCCCTGGAATGCTCCCTCACGGTGCTGGCCGCTGCCGACGACCCGTCATGTCCCCCCGAGTCACTCTCTGCCTGGCAGGACATCACGCTCGGCTCCTTCCGCCTGGAGACACTCCCCGGCACCCTCGCCTCGCACCTGCAATCGCCGGCGGAACTGCTGCAAGTCATCCGCCGCCATCTCCAGCAAGCCTGAGCGACCGCCCGGCGCTCCTCTTCGCTGCCGTCGGTGCTGGGCAAAGCCCCGTTGGTATCCGGCTCTTGCATTGACCCCGCGTCCGTGCTAAAAATGTAGTCTTACGATCCAGTAATAAGTAACACCAACGAAGCGCACGCGTCTTTTGCCCACAGATCTACGTCTGCCGGCCACCTTGAGAAAATGAGAGATCCCATGCGACACATTGGTTCCTACCTGAAAGCCACCCTCGCCAAAGTCACCTGTGCCAGCGTGGGCAGCCTGGCGATCGCCGTTCTCCTGACCGCACCCGCCGCCGCCCACGAACTCTGGATCGAGACCACCCCAACCGCCCAACCCGGCAGCGCCCACGCAATCGAAATCTGCTGGGGCCACTCCGGCGAACGCACGAGCGGACCCGCCATGGCCGACAAGCTCTCTGCCGACATCAAAGCGCCCGACGGCAGCGTCACCCGCCTCCCGTTGGCCTTGCACGACGACTGCTACCAGGGCAAACCGACGCTCACCGCGCCCGGCTTCCACGCCATCGGGGCCGTGCTCCAGACAGGCATCATCGACCAAGAGGTCCATGGCATTCCTGCCAAGACCCGCATCGTCATGACGGCCCAGGCACGCGTCCAGGTTGGGCAGAGCGACGCCGGCCTCGCCAACACACTCGGGTCCGATCTGGAAATCACCCTGCTCACCAACCCCAAAGACCTGCGACCCGGCTCCACCGTCGCCGCCAAAATCCTCTTCAGGGGAAAGCCTCTCGGCGGCAGAAATGCCCTGGTGTCGCTTGGCACCGCCGGACCCAATCCGCCCGCCGACGACTCCAGAGTCGACGAGCGTCAATGGGCGATCGAAGCGCACGCCGACCCGCGAACCGGCGAAGTCCGCCTCCCGCTCATTGCGGCCGCACAACACGTCTTCCTCATGCGATATCTCGACGAGACCCCGGGCACCTACAAGGGCGACCTCGATTTCGGCTCCAGGTTCAGCCATCTCCACAAGGGCGATACCTACGAGCGCACCATGTACGTCGCCACGTTCGCCTTCGATGTGAAGAACGACTAGAGCGCGTTCGGCATAACCGTAGCGTGTATTTCGCCTTCGAAACCGTAGAAACACGCCGCCGCGAACGCTACAGTCGAGGGCGACTCGCACTAGTCGACGGCTCTACCATCGACATCGCCCGACAGACGACAAGACCGGCCGGCGCTACGGCGTAGCCACCGCTTCCTCTTCGCCCAGCACCTTGTCGATATCCAACAGAATCAGCAACCGGCCGTCCAGCTTTGCCAGCCCGGTCAGATACTCCTGCCTCAGCCCGGCGACGGTCGGCGGCGGCGCGATCTGGTCCTTGCCGATGCGGAGCACTTCGCTGACCGCGTCAACGATGTACCCGACGGTCTTGCCTCGCACGTTGACCACGACGATTCGCGTTTCATCGGTGGCCGCGCCCTCCGGCATACCGAACCGAACCCGCAAATCCACCACCGGAACCACGCTGCTCCGCAAGTTGATCAGTCCCTTCACGTAGTCCGGCGTCTGTGGCAAACGCGTGATCGGACCCATCAGGAGGATTTCCTGAATCTTCGTGATCTCAACGCCGAACTCCTCGTCCGCCAGTCGGAAGCTGACCAACTGGATCGCTCCGCTCCCTTCGGCGCAGCGGTCGTCCCGCACGACACTCTCCACATTCGTCGTCGACACGGTACCGCTCCTCCTGCTTGGACCAAAGTTCGCCGTTTGCCCCCAAGAGACTGCCTCTCGTGCAAATATACGTCACAATTCTCCCCCGTGAGTCCGCACCTCTCGGGCGTCTTTCGCCCCTCCCCCGCGGGACAACTGCGGCCGCGCCCCTGTGCCGCCTTGACACACCCGTGCCGCAACGTACGTTTGCTCAGCCTCCCAGGCCGGCGCCCTGCGACAGCGGTTGCAACACCACTCGGGCGTCACCGGCGCAAGCCTTGCCTGGAGCTGTCGGGAAGAACCTCGCATGCGCCGTCGCTTCCCGTCGTCTTCAAATCGCTACCAACCCAACGGGCCGATCCATGAACGCGCGAGTCCTCATTGCAGACGATTCCAGCACCATGCGGAAGATCATCATCCGGTCTCTGCAGGCCGTCGGCGTGTCGGAAGTCACCGAGGCCTCCGATGGCAACGAGGCCGTCACCCTCTTCAAGCCGGGCGAGTTCAACCTCGTCCTCACCGACTGGAACATGCCCGGCAAAACAGGGTTGGAAGTCGTCAAAGACATCCGCTCCAAAGACGCCGGGGTCCCCATCATCATGGTCACCACCGAGGCCGAGAAGGGGCGCGTCATGCAGGCGATCCAGGCCGGCGTCTCCGACTACCTCGTCAAGCCCTTCACCGCCGAGACGCTCCGCGAGAAGCTCGTCAAACACGGATGCTGAGCCTATCGCGTCACTGCTGGCTTTGGCTGCACTTCCAACGTTTGCCCCTCCAGGCGAAACGTGCATCCCACCGGCTCCAACAGCGCCCGGAATAGTCCCTCGCGCGTCGCCTCGCGAACGCTCAGCACGACGGGCTGGGTCAGTGAGATGCCCGCCTTCTCCATCGCCTCGCGATCCATCTTCAGTTTCAGTCCCAGGCGACGACTCAGCTCCTCGATCAGATATCCCAGCGTTCCCCGCGCCTGGTTCAGCGTATAGCGCTTCGCGCCGGACGGCGCCCTCGCGGTCTCCTCGCTCTTCGATTCGCGCGATGGATTCTGCGACGCGGCGATCTTACGGTGGTCGCGCAGCAATCCCCGCACCGACACCTTACCGCCAACCAGTTCCAGCCGGCTGCCCGGAATCAGCTCCGCCCACCGCCGCAGCAACTCCTCTGGCTGCCGCCCGCCCGCATAGGTCTCCACCACCGCCACGTCGTCGGGAATCGGCACCAACGACGCCCGCCCGTCGGAACCGTCAAACCGCACCATGAGGCCGAACTGTCCGGCGATCAACCCGATCCGGTCGATCAACGTCATCGCTGGCAGATCGGCCGCCGCCCACAGATCGTGTGGCACACGGTCCAGACCGGCCAACTCCACGTGATTCTCTTCCGCCAGTCGCGCCAACAAATCGCGCGGCACCGCCAGATCGTCCCACGACAGTGCCCGGCTTTCTAGCCATCGACGGCGCGCTTCATCCGAGAGCTGCCGAGCCTCCCGTCGGCACACTTCCAACGCCGTCTCCAACTTCGGCACCTCGTCGGCCGGCCCAAAGTAAACGATCGATCCGATCGGCGCCGCCGCCAAACCCGCGCTCTCCGCGATGCGCACCAGCACGTCTCCCAGCGGCAGACCATCCAGCCTCAGATCCAACGCTTGGTCCGGATCGACGCGACGATCCAACAGAATCGCCACCCGCTGGCTTCCGCTCAGGCTTCTCAGTGCCTTGCGCAACGGCGTTCCATGCCACTGCACCTGCGCGACCGGCGCGCGGAACTGTTGACGCAACGCGGCACCGGTCAGCCAGTGCTCGGCACCGAGGGCCGACCCCATCGGCAACACCAGCCACACGGCCAGCCACAACCCGGCGATCGTCGTCGACCGAATCCCAACATGCTTTGACGATGGCGACGAAATGGTCATTTCCAGCGTTGTAATCGGTCCGAAATCGGTGCCCGCATAACAAGACTTCACTGCGCGATACTCGATCGGCTCGAAACAACGGAAGTCGTTTCCCGATGGTTCCGTACGACCCGGATCGCAAAGGGCGCCCACCCCTATTTTCCCTCAAAAACCGACTCGATTGAAGGGCCAAAAACGCCCCCACACATGGCTTTTCTTCTGGCGGTTCCGCCTGGTCTGATTAGAATCGAAGGTATCGCAAGTTACGGCGTAGCGCCTGCCGTCGGAACCCCTGCGATCTGTGGACTCTCCTCAGAAACCGGCTCGACCGGCGGTCCCCGTGCCAGTTGCCGTCTGTCGGCCATTGTCCAGGAGTGTGAACGGTGGGTAGCGGCTCTCCTCGTATCCCGTTGTTGTCGGTCCTCTACAAGCAGTACCTCTCCAACCAGGATTCTGCGGCGTTCACTAAGCGCGTTTCGCAACCGTACACGCAGGGAACGCTGCAGCGGCTCGCCGAACACGAGGATCCGCAGATACGCCGGGCGTCTGTCCTCGCCCTCGGCTTCCTCGGCGACTACGACGCAAACGCCGTTTTGGGCCGCGCCTTGCACGACGACGACCGTACCGTGCGCACACTCGCTGAAAACGGCATCCGAAACGTCTGGATCCGCACCGGAAACGACCAACAGCGGCGCCAAATCAGCATCGTTATCCGTTTCAACGCGGCCCAGCGTTACGACGAAGCGCGGCAACACGCCACGCGCCTGATCGACGAAGCGGCTTGGTTCGCCGAAGCATGGAACCAGCGCGCTGTGGCCGCCTATGCCCTGGGCGACTACGCCGCCGCCATTCGCGACTGCTACGAGGCCCTGGAGATCAATCCCTATCACTTCGCCGCAGCCTCGGAAATGGGCCAGGCCTACCTGCGACTGGGGAACCACGTCTCGGCCCTCGAGAGCTTCCGTCGCGCCCTGCGGCTGAATCCGGATCTCGAAGCCGTCCGCGTTCACGTCACGCGATTGACGCGAATGATCGAGGGAAACAAGTAGAGCACATCTCGCGGCCGTTCAGCGTGCAGATCGCGGCGCCGAAAATCAGCGCAAGCCGCCCGATCCCGGTCCCGCCGCCATCCCGTTCTCGCCGTTCTGCGTCGGCGGCGTCATCTGGCTGACTGCCGGCTTCGCGTAGCGGCTCGGGTCGGCGTCGAATCGCCGTAACGAGTCTTCGCTCGAGAATAGGTACACGTGCCCCTCGTACCACGCGCCAAACTCGCGGCGGCCCAGCACCTTCTGCCCCTTCTCGACGGCCAGCACCGCATCGTTCCCCGACAAAACCGGTGCGTAACGATCCGGATCTGCGAAGAACCGGCTCTGCTGCTCGGGGCCCGCAAAAAGGTACGTGCGCCCGCGGTGGATCAACCCCCAACGCGCGTTCCCCTTCTCCCAACGCTCTTTCTCCGTCAGTTGCACCGGGCAGTAGCCGTCCAAGCCCAATGGAGGATTGCCCGCGTGCACCTGCGGCGTCTGAGCCTCTGTGGCCGCCCTTTCGCCGACCTGCGGCGATTGCACGCCCACCTGCGGCTGGCTGGAGGCCGACTGCCAACTCTGCGGCGCCTGCGCAGCGGCGGGACCGCCCGGCTCCGAACCGGTCCCAGGCGACCCGCTCATCCCGGCGTCCGATGAAATCCAACCCGCGCCCGGCTGCGCGGCAGCGTTCGTCGATCCCATCGCACTGGGCGCCCCGCTGGGCTGGCCGCCCACGCTCGACCCCGGCGACGCCGTCATCATCGGTGGTGCCGGATTCGTATAGGCCGAAGTCCCCGGACTGGCCGACGGCGGTGTGCCGTACTGCGGTTCCACCGGCGCAGCAGCACTGCGACTCGCCTCGGCGCCGGGCACTTGCATCCCATAGTTGTTCCCATAATTGGGCGCGGCCGGAGCGCCGCCCATCGAAGGCGCCGTCCCAGGAATCGAGGCCACAGGCAACTCGCCATGCCCCGGGATCGCCTCTCGCCGCACGTTGCTCGCGACTTGACGGAGCATGCCCGTGTATTTGTCGGCCGTCAAAGCCCCCACGTTCTTTCCGATAACCTGCCCCTGTGGGGTAATAACGATGTCGGTCGGTAGGGCCGTAATCCCAAACTGGGTCGCCGTCGACGGGAAATAGTCCACGTTGAGCTTCACCGGCACGTACGCCGCCTCAAACGCCGCGGCCACCTCGGGACGCACAAACACCTCCGCCTCCATCCGTTGGCATGGCCCACACGATGGCGACCAGAAGTGAATCAGCACCAACCGGTTCGTTTGGACGGCAATCCGCTTGGCAATCTCCACATTTGGTTGCCACGAGATGGTCTGCTGCCCCCAGGCTTCCGATCCCAGGCAGCCACCGACTACCACGGCGCAGAGCAACCAACACGCTGATCTTGCCCGCATGTCTATGAACCCTCTCAGCAGAATAGAACCCAACGCGAAACGGCTTGCCTCGAAAGGTCGCCACTTCCTTATCGGAATCGCCCCAGTGAGAAGTCGTGGGAAAATGAACGGGCCGTAACAATTTCGCCGATTTTTCCTATCTGACCGAACAACAGGCTTGTTCTCGACTTGTGCAATCCCTCTGGATCGGTTATACGGTCAATAATGAGCTTGCAAGGCGGCTTCGCTTGCAGGCCAGATTTCGCCGTGGGCCGCCGTCGTGCTAGCATCGCCAGCCGACCCCCTTGGCGGCTCCCTGCGTTCCATGCGATTGGTCGGTTTTTTGGCCAGGAATCGTTTCGTCGAACCTTGACACCGTTAGCCATTAAGGTATGATGGCCATAGTCTGAGTTCTGCCTGGCAGGTAGGCGCCTCGGCTCTCGATCTGGAATCTGAGGGCCGCTCCCCACTCTTGAAGGTAATTCCGTAAGGGGGGCGCAGAGGCTTCTCAACCTGATTTTCCTGCTGTTGACCGCGCATTGGTCAACACCTGCGGGTGACCTGTAATGGGTCGCCGGGTCTGAGATCAGAGTTGGCAGACTTGGCTGTGGTCGTCAGTAAGGACTTCCGGCGATGCGCCGGGTAGCGACCTGCTGGATAGCTATTGAGGCTCGTAGGGTGAGTGGAAGAGGGCGGGAGGCCCACACTGCTCGGCATCATCGTCCCGCCAGCCGCCACAAGTCAGACGGGGATCAACAAACGATTTTCGTCAACCGACGGGAATTGACTTCTTAGTGCGGGTATTCAGCCCTGGCTGGATGCCACGTCCGTGGTCTCTTGGGAGCCTTCCCGAGCGTCGCGCTAAACGTGCGCCTTATTCGTTTCGGACATTGCTTTAGGTGTGTAATATGGGCAAGAGGAAAAAAGGCCGCCCCCGTGGAAAAGGCGGCTACAACCCCAACCAACGTCATCACTCTCGGCCACATCGCGACAATAACCCGTCACCCAACGGGCGCGACATGGAAGTTGCCGACAACGGACCCGATGCCGGTCCCGCAACGCCTGGCAGCGGCGTGCTCGAAATGCACCCCAACGGCTACGGCTTCCTTCGCGATCCAACCGCCAACTACGTCCGGCAAATGACCGACCCGTTCGTGCCAGGCAGCATGATCGAGAAGTTCGGCCTTCGCGAAGGTTTGGTGCTCAATGCCCTTGTCCAACCCGGACGCCGGCAGCAAGGCCCACGCGTCAAGGAAATCATCGACGTCGACGGCATGCCGCCCGAGCAGTATCGCGACGTCAAAACCTTCGACCAGCTCACCCCCATCAACCCCGAATACTGGCTCAAGCTCGAAACGGGCCCCACCCCCGTCACGACCCGCGTGATGGACCTCCTCACGCCCCTGGGCAAGGGCCAGCGGGCACTCATCGTCGCGCCCCCGCGAACGGGCAAGACGATCCTCCTGCAGCACATCAGTCAGGCCATCTGCGCCAACTTCCCCGACGTCAAGGTCATCATCCTCCTCATCGACGAGCGCCCCGAGGAAGTCACCGATTTCCGACGCGCCGTCCGCGATGGCGAGGTCGTCGCCAGCAGCCTCGACCGCGATATCGAGAGCCACGTCCGGCTCTCCCAGTTGGTCGTCGAACGCTGCCGCCGTCTGGCCGAGATGGGCAAAGACGTCTTCCTCCTCATGGACTCCATCACCCGCTTGGCCCGCGCCTTCAACAAGTGGGTGGGCAACACCGGCCGCACCATGAGCGGCGGCGTCGACATCAAGGCAATGGACATCCCCAAGAAGCTCTTCGCCACCGCGCGACTCTTCGAAGAGGGCGGCTCGTTGACCATCGTCGGCACCGCCCTGATCGACACCGGCAGCCGCATGGACGAGCTGATCTTCCAGGAGTTCAAAGGCACCGGCAACATGGAGCTCGTGCTCGACCGCAAGCTGGCCGATCGCCGCATCTGGCCGGCCATCGACATCAGCCAGTCAGGCACCCGCCGCGAGGAAAAACTCCTTTCCCCGGAGACCCTCCACGCCGTAACCATGCTCCGCCGCACCCTCTCCAGCATGCACCACGTCGACGCCATGGAGCAACTGGTCGCCAAGCTCGCCAAGTTCAAATGCAACCAGGACTTCATCGACCTCATCAGCGGCGCCCAGGTCATGGACTAATCCTGCCTTCCGGCGGAATCCGTCTATCCGGGCAGGACTAGCAACACCGCCAAACCGATTCTAGAATACAATCCAGCCACCGCCCGGGCGCCCCGCGCCCAACCGGAGGGTATGCGAATGGCTAGCGGCCACACTGGAAATGTGGTGCCGGGAAACCGGTTGTGGGTTCGAATCCCATGCCCTCCGCTTATATAAGCCACTTACCAATATTTGTAAGTCGCTTATTAGATTATTCTTACAGCATTTCTGTCTGCACTGATGCACTCGCATCAATGAGCCCAAAATCGAGAAATGTCTGATAAGAACGCCAATTCTTGTCTGATAAGGGCTTCCAGAATGTCTGATTACCTCCATAATGAGCGTAATCAGACATGCCATTCGGACCCCTGGAGACTTCACCGTGGCTATGCGACGGAGGAAGGGGTGGAAGCCAGAGAGCAAAGGGCAATACACCCGTAATCTGGGCTGGAAGCTCGATCATCGGACGGGCAGGTATTCTCAGCACAAGTTCTACCTCGGCACGGACCTGAAACAGGCGGAACGCCGACGACAACGTCTCGAAGAACTGTGGGAACTCATCGAGCAGCGTGCGCCGGTCAGTGAAAAACCGACCTGGACTTCCATCGGGCTGAAGATCGCCAAGGCGCTGGCGAGAGGCGAACTCCAGATCGTTGTCGAACGGGGCAACAACACGCCAAAGGCGTATGCCAGTTATCTGCATCGGCTGGCAACCGCGTATCCGATGGTCTCCTTCGTCCCCGAAGAAGCTTCTGCCTACGAAGAGGGCAGTGCCGCCAACGCCACAATGGCGCAGGAACAATTCGACGGTATCCAAAGCCGACTCGAATCGCTCCAGAAGGTGCATCAGCGGAATGGAAATATCTCAGCCGCCTCGCTGGCTGTCCACCGAGGCGAGACCCTGCATCAGGCGCTGGATGCCTACATTGAATGGATGGAGGACGACCGCAAAACGGCTTGGGGAAAAACCCGGGTAGGACAAGCGGAGCGGTTGAAGGAAAGGCATGCCGACGTACCGCTCTCATCGCTCGACTACGATGCTTGCGAATCTCTGATCCGGTACTGGCGCAATCGTCCGCCGCGCAAGGGAACCGACACGCCGATTGCGGTGGTGAGCGCTGAGAACCACATCTACGAACTCAAATCGTTTCTACGCTGGCTCCATCGTTCCCAGCGATTCACGTGGAGGAAGCCTGAGGACCTCGATGAGATCGAGACGCGGGTGGCAGAAACGCCACAAGAAATCCAGGCGAGGGCGACCACGGAGCAGGTCGAGACCTTCACGTTGGAAGAACTCTGTATCCTGAACGAATACGCCACACCTTTGGAACGGGTCCTGATGCTGCTGGGGCTGAACTGTGGTTTCGGCGGTGCGGAGTCGGGAACGTTGGCGCTCAACCAGATATTCCTGCACCAACTCCACCCGAAGGCAAAGGAGATCGGGTTCCAAAGCACATTCGAAGACAGCTTTATCCGGCGTGTGCGATTGAAAAGCAAGGTCTACGGCGAGCATCTCCTTTGGTCCCAGACCGTGACCTGCGTTCAGTGGGCGATTGCCAGACGGCGGAAGCTCGGGGGTGCCAAGCCGGACAGCCTTCTGATCGTGAGCAATCGAGGAGAACCCTTGTTTCGAGAGACCAAAGGCGGTAACTACGCCCGCCGCATCCAAAACCTCTGGAGCAATAGTCTGTTGACGCGAGTTCGCAGAGCCCGCCCACACTTCCGAGGGCTCAGTTTCGGCAAACTTCGGAAGACGGCGGGCAACCTAATCAAACGGTTCTCGGACGGAGAGACGGCGGGGGTTTTCTTGTGTCATGGAACTCCTGTGCGAACCGATGCTTTGTCTGATGTTTATACGAATCGGGATTTTGCCAAAGTCTTCAACGCGATCCGAGAGGTGGAGTTGTATCTGAAGCCCATGTTCGAGGCTGCGCCGAAGGACCTTTTCAAAGAGCCGCGACGATACAACATTAAACGAGATATGTCGTCCGACGAGGCGTAGCCGACCTTTCCAAGTCCACCTCTCCAAAATCCCCCCTTCAACCTCTCCCCCACGACCATGATCGGCGTCGGCGTCCGCCCCCTGGTCCGCATTGGAGGTGATGGCTGCGGCGAGGGCGACCCGCCTGTCCGCTCTTCCACCTCTCCAACTTCCCCTTCAACCTCTCCCAAGCGACCTTGATCGGCTTGGTCGCCCGCTCTTCGGTCCGTTTTGGAGGTGGTGGCTGGGGCGAGGGTGGTCCGTCCACCTTTCCGACTTTCCAGATTTCCGAGTTTCTGAAAGCCCTCCCAAACCTGCCCCTATCGGGTGGCAGCCGCTCGGCCGCTCCCTGTTCAAGGGGGCAATCGACGACCCGGCGAAGCCATTAGACCTTGGACTTCCGCCGCGAGGTTCCCGCAAATCGTTGCTGGCGCGTCCACCACAGGAGATGTGGTACCGAGGGAGAAGAAACGATTGCCGTCGCAGTGTTTCTTGAAGAATGTCCCGCCTTCGACGCAGTCTCTATGGAATCGCAATCGCCGCCCACACCTCCTGATCGCGCCGCCGAGTTCTGCAAGACCACCTCTGGAATGCCGGTTGGGTTTCCACTGCGTTTTCCCGATGATTGCTGGGAACTCGTGCTTTCCGATGGAAGTCGTGCGATTCATCTTTCTTAATACAGTAGTTCGTTTTACAAGATGACAATATGTTAGATTCACACATTCATCAAGATAACGTTATTATAGATTGATCAGACACTCGCCGAATGACACATGTGCGCCACCAACCGCCCGCTGGCTGGCACTCCGCCAACACGCGGTGTTTGACCCTGTTTTTTGGCACACATCTGCACTCCTCAACCAGAACGCCGCCGCCTGTCGGTCGGGTCGCGACGTACCAACTGTGCTTCCAGTGCGGACACATATTGCCCATGATACGTTTATAAGTCGTTCGTTACGAAAGCTTGACAGGTATCGTTGCCATCGGTAGGATTTCATACATCGTCAGACAGAAGCTGGCGGGGCAGTGATCCTGATACCTCATCACGGAGTAGCTCAAATGCACGTTGATGGTCTGCGACTGGCACAGCATGGCTGTGGGATGGGGACATCCCCCTCGGGGCGCGGCTGGACGCGGTAGGTGTCCGCCGCCAAAACGAGGTCGCAAACGACAGGATGGTGTGGAGGACAGATAACAATGGCTGTCCATGTCAAGAACGAGCGTGAGCTTGCCAAAGTTGGTCTTGCCATCGATCCGACCGATCCGACCAAAGCCGTGCGATTGGACGCTCGTGCTGACTCCCTGGCAAGCCATGCCGATAACGCATCGCCTGCGGAAGGCGGTTCCCCCCAGACTACCGACAGTTTCACGCGTGAAACTTCGCCGGGCCCTTTGGAAGATCTCGACGACCAGGCACTCCTCGCTGGCATGAGGGATGAATGCGCGGCGATTCGCGCCCTCGACGCCCGTTACCCCACCCGCTATCACAGGCTTGGCACTTTCCTCACCGAGGTTCGCAAGCGCATCGGTAACGAAGAGGTGAGGCACTTTCTTCGGCAGGAGGACATCGACAACACCACGGCATGGCGTGCCGAACAGATTGCCAAGCTCTATACGTGCGATCAGGCTGCGGCATTCTCTTCGTTACGGGCGATACTGAGGACGCTTCCCGCCAAACAGCCTCGAAAACCGAAGACGCCGACCGTGCGGACGAACGACGGCGGCCAGCAACTCCCTACGCCCGAGGAGCCACCTCAGGTGTTTCCGGAGCCGCGAGTACTCGTGGATGAGTTTGTCCGGCTGGGCATTCGGATTAAGGAGTTGCTCGGTGATGAGGCAATCGACCGAGCCGTGGAGCAGATCAAAGCCCACGTACCAGAGACATTCGAGGCGGCCTTCGCGGAGGTGTGAGGTGGCTACTAGGATCGCAGTAGGCGATGCACGGGAGAAGCTGCGGTTGATCCGAGACGAGTCAATCAACTGCTGTGTCACGTCCCCACCTTACTGGCTGAAGCGAGACTACAGCGCGGGTCCCCAGGAGATCGGCAGGGAGCCGACCATTCAGGAATATATTGACAGTCTATTACTGGTGATCGACGAGGTCTATCGGGTTCTCGCACCCCACGGCACTTTCTGGTTGAATCTCGGAGACACGTACCTCACTCGCAATAGCAGCGAACTGCCGAACAAGTCCCTTTGCCTCCTGCCGTACCGTGTCGCCATTGCGATGGCAGACCGCGGCTGGATCATCCGCAATGTCCTTGTGTGGTGGAAGCCGGACTGCATGCCCGAAAGCGTACATGACCGTTTTACCGTGGATTATGAACCACTCTTCCTTTGCACCAAGGGGCCTCGGTACTACTTCAAGCGACAGGTGCGTCCTTACTCGGAGAAAACGCTAACAAGGTGCAAGAGGTTCATCGAGAACGGGGAGAAGTTCACTCCTGGTAGACACAAGTGCGATCCGGGGCACCCCGTTCAAGCCCCCGTTAGAGTACTGGAGCGCATCTCCAAGAACTTGATAGTGCCGGGACGGAGCGTCCATTCGATGCACCTTGACCGCGCCAACGGCAACAGCCGGGATGTTTTCAACGCGGACGGAGCCAACATGAGGTGTGTCCAAAGAATCTCCACAGCGGGCTACCGTGGGCCACACTTTGCTCCTTTTCCCGAGGACTTGGTGAGCATATGTATTGACGCTGGTTGTCCGCCAGGCGGACGCGTGCTGGACCCATTCCTCGGTTCTGGAACCACAGCCCTGGTCGCGGAGCGACTGGGGTGCGACTTCATTGGGATCGAGTTGAACGCGGAGTACGCCCAGCAGGCGACGGAGCGGATACTAAAGGCGCGTGCGAAACGACTAGGCACGAAGGCAAAGCCGCTGGACGAAGGCGACAAAGGGCGGGTGCGCCTGGAGCGAGGAAAGGTGCTGCCGATGGATTCGGCAATCACCATGTCGCGACAATGGGCCATGCCGAGCCACGAGACTTTCACGATCAAGCCGATTCGGGAGTTGCTTTCGCGGTATATCACAACATCGGACACAGTAGTCGACCCGTTCGCCCGCAATTCCACGGTCGCCACCTGGACCAACGACCTCAATCCACAGACCAGTGCGCGGTATCACATGCATGCCGCGGATTTCTGCAACCTGCTGTCCCGACAGGGTGTCGTCGCGGATGTTGTTCTATGTGACCCTCCTTATTCCGCGCACCAAGCTAAGCTCTGCTATCAGAGCATCGGCGCTCACCTGTCGCAGCGTGAAGCCCAGGTCCTGTTTGCTGGGGTCAAGGACTCGCTCACTGCTCTGCTCCGACCTAACGGGATCGCAATCTCCTTTGGATGGAATTCTTGCGCCTTCGGGTGTCGTCGCGGATATCAGATACTGGAGATCCTGCTGGTGTGCCACGGACGGTCGCACTACGACACGATTGTTGTTGTTGAGCAGAAAACGAGTGTGGCTGAATTACGAAAGCCCTCGAAACTCGAAGACGCCGCAGACCGTGCGGACAGCCGTGGTCGCGGAGCGAATGGGGTGCGACAGCGTCGGGATCGAACTGAAGCCTGAGCACGCCCAGCAGGCGACGGAGCGGTTGTTGTTGAGCAGAAAACGAGTGTGGCTGAATTACGAAAGCCCTCGAAACTCGAAGACGCCGCAGGAGGTCATTATGTCTAATTTGTGCTGGAACGAACTTGCAATACTGGGCTGTGACATCGCGACGGTGAAGCAGTGTCTGAAGACGATCAGAAATGAACGCGAGGTGATCGACTTCGCCAAGATAGTCCCAGAGCCGCCGATTCTGTCTACGGACGCGTCCGAGGAGGAGAAGCTGGCGCAAACGGGCTCTCGAACGCTGTTAGATTGGCGTGCGGGCGAGTTCGATCACGAAAGGGACGTGTTTGTCTCGCAAGGTCACTGGGGGACAAGCGAGAATGCGTCCGGATCAAAACTGATCTATCACAAGGAATATCGTGCGTTGATCTCATACTGGACATCCGGGTGTTCGCCCGTCCCGGTCCTTGTCGCGCTCAGCAAGCTATTTCCGTTTCTCGAACTCACCGCGATCTATACCGAGAGCGGCGCGGGGGAGTGTGGCATGATGATTCTTGCGAACGGGACGTTCTGCGCCGACATTCGCGGACCGTATGAAGAGTGGGACGAGGAGCAGTACGAGGGCAGTGAACTGCTGTAGTCGAAGTTCGAGACACGAAAAAAGAACCCCGAATGAAGTGCGTCCACGGCTCGGGCACCACAGCCCTGGTCGCGGAGCAACGGATGGAACGATCAACCCATGAGTAGGGAAAAGATGCGGTGCGAATCTTTTGACAACGACGCTATCGACAATCTGGACCCGGCTGTCGCTGAGCAACTCGCCATCGACCGCAACGGCAAGATCAACGAGGCAGGAGCCTATATCACTGGTCTGTATTGGGACCTCGGGGCGGCGTTGTTGAAACTGCGGGAACTCTACGGGAAGCATGGTGAGTGGGAGCGGAAGCTAGCGCGCATGGGCATCGAGCGCACCCGCGCGACGAAGGCGATGAGGATCAAGCAGACCTTCAGCCGCCGAGCGGACTGCCAGCAGCTGTCGGTCGAACGGGCTTATGCGATGCGGAAGAGGAAAAAGACCGTCGAGTACGACACGCCCCATCCGCCCGATCACTCCTGCTTCACCCCTAACGAAAGCCTCCGTGTGTATAACTGCCGATTCGAGGATCTGGAACAGTTGGGCGGCGTCAAGCCGGAAACGGTAGACCTGCTGCTGACCGATCCGCCGTACTTGCAGGAATGGCTCACGCAGATGCCCACCTTGGCAGGCTTCGTGGCACGAGCGCTGAAGCCGGGTGGACGCGCCGTATTCTATTACGGCAATATGTTCTTAAACCACTTGCTCCGGGAGATGGAGGCGAAGCACATCAACTACCTTTGGACGTTCTGTCACCCGTATGCAGCTGGCAGCTGCCGGAGTATCAACCGCCGCGGCATCCAACAAGACTGGAAGCCGGTGGTGCTATTCGCCAAGGGAGAATGGAGGAGTGAACACAAGATCCAGGATATGCTGCCCGCCTTCCCACGAGAAAAGGGCAGGGACTATTGGGAACAATCGCTGCCTCTTCTGGAGCATCTCCTGGAGATGTTTTCGAGCGAAGGCGACCTGGTACTCGATCCACTCGCCGGTACCTGTACTATCCTGGAGGCTTGCCACAATAAGGGACGCAAGTGCATCGCTTGCGACAGCAACCCCGCCGCAATGACGCACGCCCGGCAGCGATGGGAAGCGATCAAACGGAGGGTATACGACGATTTGCATGATGACGCGGCAGTAATGAAGGGAGAACTTGCAGCTGCTTACCCGCTTGCATCGGGCAGTGGGCGCGACAGAGCGACAATCGCCGAAATCGAACCGACTTTGGCACAAATGGAAGATCCAACGGGATGAACGAAAGGACACTGCAATGAACAAATCATCGGAGGAGGTCCGGGCCAGTTCCGCTCTGGTATAATTCGCCCATCATCACTTCAAAGGATCGCCATCGATACCGACCACCATGATCACCACCGCAAAGCGAACGAACCGCAGACCCAAATATCAGGTCCTGCCCGACCTGCCCCCAGAGGAGTTCGAGGCGCTCAAGGCCGATATCGCCCTGCGTGGCGTTCAGTGTGCGGTCATCCAGGACGAGAAAGGCAATACCCTCGACGGGCATCAGCGGGAGCGTGCCATTCGGGAACTTGGCATCAAACGGTACCCCATCACGGTGATGTCTGGGCTTTCAGATGAGGAGAAGCGGCATCTCGCCATCGCGTTGAATGTCAAACGCCGACACCTGACCACAAAGCAGAAGCAAGCCCTGATCGAACAGGAACTCAAGCGGACGCCGGACATTGCTAACTGCTGGCTCGCTGAAATCCTCGGCGTGGACGACAAAACCGTGGCCGCTACCCGAAAGCGGCTTGAGGCAGGGTCGGAAATTCCGAGGCTGAAGAAGCTGCGGGCTCGGGATGGCAAGATGTATGCTGCCCAATGCAGCCGGATCATCGCCAACACCCCGACTGAACTTCGCGTCGCCCAGCAGGTCGCCAAACGCCTGCCCCCGTCCTGCAACGGCAGGATTCTTGACACTACCACCGCCAGTCGCCGTGCCCACCGGTACAACAATGAGAGAGTGTTCAACGGCAGCGTCGTTACCCCTTCGCCCAAAGACGCCATCAGAATCTACCACTGCCCCTTCCAGCAGCTCCAAGAAACAGCACGGCTTCGCGCCAACTCCGTCCACCTCGTCCTGACCGACATCCCATACAGCAAAGATTTCCTCCCCGAATTGGACGACCTCGGTAGGTTCGCTGGTGAGGTCCTCGTTGAAGGCGGGCTCTTCCTCTGTTTCGTCGGGCAGTACCATCTCGACCGCTACCTTGAATCGTTCAGCCAACACCTGACCTATCGCTGGACGCTGGCGACAACCTGGGGGCACGACAGCAATCTAATCCATCCCCTGGGAATCAGCAGCCATTGGAAGCCGATCTTGTTGTTCTCTCGTGGGAAGTATCGCAGGACGAGCGGGCGAAAATCGGACCTACTGCACATGCCCGGTAAGGAGAAAGACCTGCACGACTGGCAACAGCCTCAAGCGACCATCGAGGACTTGATCAAGAACTTCAGCGATCCCGGCGATCTCGTGTGCGATCCGTGTGGAGGAACATTTGCGACGGCGTTGGCGTGCCGAAATCTCTCTCGACGATTCGTCGGATGTGATCTCGATGAGCAGTGCGTGGCGATGGGGCAGAAGCGGTTGGCGGGTGGGACGAAGCGGAAGGTGAAGCCGAGGTGAGGGGGGTGTCGCCGATTCATCGCCTTCCAATTCGCTCCCCCGCCTCCCAACCCCATCTCGAAGTTGCTTTCGGGGAGAGTCCGAGATAGCGGTCCCGGACCTTGCCCTTCTCGAAGTCGATGGTGGTGGCGGGAAGGCCGGCGGTGAAGGCGGTTGCGAGGCGTTGGAGGTCGCGAATTGACAGTCGGAAGATCATGGAGCCGATTCGTCGGTCAGCCATCGTCCTGCATCGGATTGTGTGTTCGCTCTTATGCCCTTGGCCCTGCCCTGCTGGAGCCAGGTCTTGGCGTACTGTCGAACCTCATCCGCCTTTCCGCTCAATGCGTCGGGCACTTCCGCGTCCTTGACCATATTCAGCAGGTGTCCACAGCCACATTCCCGAAAGATCTCTGCAAGTTCTGCGTCTTTTCGTATGTCTGACAGGAGAAAGGTGTTGAGTTTGTCCAGTTCCAAGTGTTCTTTATCCGGTCTCCGGAGTCGCAATCTCTCATGTAGCCTTCGCCCTTCAGGCGTTCCGTCCATGGTTAGGAACAGGTAGGTCACGATGGCGACCATATCATCGAGAATAGCAGCCACGAAGTAGCCTACCTTGTAGCCAAAGAAGTGATGTGCCACCAAGACAGATTCATTCGATCCTGAACGCTCAATATGCGGTGTTCGCAGCGAATACCATAGGGAGTCCTCCACTTCTCCGGTGTCCTGCTGAAGCACTTACCCATCGTGGCGGTAAGCGGCCTCCTTTCGGCTGGTCTCTATACGGCGAACCTGCGACGACGGTTTACGTAATAATCACAGTTCTGAAATGCCCTCTAGTCTCTGCATGGTTCCGGGTGTCAAAGCCGCGAACGCCACCAAGATTCTCTATCAGAAACGACCATGTCTTTTCCCGATACTCGATCAGCACGCCCGTCGCGCACTGTGTATCCCCTGAATCCGTGAGCTTCGATGGCTTGTTCTTGGGATAGATCAACCGGTGGTTGGTGCTCTTGGCTGACAGAAGCAGGTGTAGACGCACTGCCAGACCGATCTCCACGGATTGCCTCGCCACAGCGACAGGCCCCATCGGTTCGAGTGCCGAGTCAGTCGGGCGGCGAAGTACATCAGGTCTTGGATCACACTTCGCAACCGACGCCGAGAGACCGGCTTGGGAAGTGGCATCTTCCCTTCCGGCGGCAAGGACTTGTTTTCGGCCAATGCCGTCTGACCGCACAGCCGCAACACGTTGTAGGCCACCAGCCCCAACGACAGCATCAAGGCGTTGGTGGCGAACTTCCCGCTTGGTAAACGCTCCAGGTCCAGGTCCGATTTCAGTTCGGAGTGGAACTGCTCGCTGGTGCTGTGCTCGTGATACAGGGCGATAACCTTCTTGGGGGCAAGCTTCAGACTGGTCCACCAGGTCGAGATCTCGATCTCCGGAACCAACAAGCGCTGACCCTCGGCAGTGATCGTCCGCTGGATCACCTCGAACACCACACGGTACGGCTTCCCGTCCCGTTCCTTCCAGGTCTCGCCCGTCCAGATCTCCTTGCCCACCCGAGGCTCTTCACACGTGCCATACGCCTGAGCCTCCTCCAGCCAGTCCGCCTCCGACTCCTTCCGCAGATTGCGCTTGATGATCCAGTCCACGTACTTCTTTTTCCGCAGGCGACGGAGGTTTTCGCCGTCGTCGTTGCCGGCATCCATCCGCACCAGAAGCTTGCCCTGCGTGATCAGCCTGGCCAAGTCAACGGCTTGGTCCAGGAAGTCGGGTGTACCCTCTTGCACATGCTGGTTGCCGGGGCGCAACTCGCAGTGAATCAGGTAGCCCTCCTGGCCCAAGTAGGCGAAGTTCGGAGCGTAGCCATCCAGATTCTTGTACGTCCACGCCACTCCCTCCTTCTTCGTGCCGCTGTTGTCCAACGGCGATACGTCGACGTCCAAGGCAATCCAGTCGTCCTGGCAGGGCGTCAGGACCGGGGCGTGCCGGGCGACCATCCGAGCCGACTCCTCATGCAACGTCCCAATCGGGGTCGTCCCCAGAGCGTCCATCCGTTGCCGGAGCGTTTCCTCAGAAGGAAGCTTGGTCAGGCCCATCGCTCGCCGGAAGAATGCTTCTTGGCGATACGCTTCGATGTCGGCGTAGTCGCTCTTGCCCAGGCACAAAAGACCGATCATCGCCACCAGCACATCGCCATGCGGCACCTCGGGACGCTTTCGCTCTCCCAGGCAGATGTCGTTAAGCCGCTTTCGAAGCAACGCCTGTCCCAGCAGGGCTCCGGCCAGGGCCAACCCCGAGTGCGAAACGAGGACCTCGTCGGTCTGTTTGATGATGAATTCCATGGGCCTCACTGCCTCACCTTACGGGTGAACTGCTGTTGCCCACGATCATCGCCGAAATCCTCTGAAAAACAAGGCCATTCACCCGCTCACACGCAAAGCAAGTTCACGGAACCAGGTATCCCTTACATTGGCAACGACAGGCGCAGTGACTTTGAACAGGTGCTTCGTTTGTCGCTTCAGCGCGTTCGGGAGGTCAGTTCGATGGAACCGAATGCCGATACCCTTGCGCATTTGGAGTCGATCAGCGCCGACGTTACTGGGGGCATACGCCTGTCATGGGTCCGAATCATGGATCCTGGCGTGGATGGCTGTCGGGCAGGGCAGGCGCAAATCCCCAATAATCCTGCCCCGACATCCCGACTTTCGGGCCGAAACCGCCTCCCAAAACTCTCCCCCGGATTTCCCAAGTACTCCCCCTGTATTTCCCAGACTTTCGGCAAAAAAGTCCGAGGTTCGACGAACCATCATCGCCCGTTTTTGTGTCGAAAGCCGATTCGAGGCGGGGGCGCTGGAATAAGATCGGGGCGACCTTTTTCCTGGTAGCTCCTTTTTGTGTCAAAAGTGCCGTTCGAGCGACCGGATGGGGTTTCTGGCGACCACAGGAGGGTTCACCCCGGTTGGTCCCGTGTTTCTCGATGTCAATCGCATCGGCGATAAGTGCCTGATTGGGACTTCGGGGGAGGGCTGACCTGGCCCGTGTTCCCTTGCACCGCCCCAGAGTGCAAAGTGCAAGGGACTCCCGCCCGGAAAAACATTCCCGGACAACCGCAAAAAATGAAAGCGAGACCACTACTATAGATTATGGTAATCACACGGCGAGAATTACGACGACGAGCGGGACTCTTCGCAATGTATGAGGCGGCAGAGTTCCTGGGAATGGATGAGCGGCACTTCCGGTATCTTCTGGAATGCGACAGGCTTCCTCGCCCTACCCATCGGATCGAGTACCGAAGCCGATGCTACTACGTCGCGGCGGACCTGGATCACCTTCGCCAGATGTTGGAAGAGGAAAAAAACGATGCCCGTGACAGCGAACCGCCACGGGCATGAAAGGACTTACTGTGTTCAATAGTTATATAGTACGCGAGCCATCGAAAACACGCAGGAAAAGGAAAAAGATTTCCAGAAAACCGACCATCTACAAGTGGCTCCGGGATCGGGTCTCATGGGTGGATTACGGCATCAAGACCAAGAAGGGCAAGCCGGTCCACTGCAACCCCAACGAGGAAGTACTCGCTGCCTTCGCCGCTGGCGATTGGCTTCCCAAGATGAACAACGCCGACTTTGACGATCACTTCGCCGGTCGGCAGACGAACTACTTCACCGGCAATGGAAGTCTTAGGGCGGAAGAACTTCTTGCGATGATCGACATTGACTGCCATGAGCGGGGGACGCTCGCGGAGGCAGTGCGGTTCGCCCAGTACCTGAAGAAGCACCACTTCCCCAACCTGTACTTCGAGACATCCACCAACGGAAACGGCGTCCACGGGTACATCGTCGTGCAGAAATATGATGCTGGCGCGCCATTTGTGAATCAGGTGCTGAAACGTCTCGACTACCATTTGAAGGAAATCCTCCGTGGCGGGGAATGGGATGTCGAGACCGTCGAGATCAAGGGGATGTGCCCTGAGTTCACCTGGAATGGGGATGGTCGGTTGACAAATTACAAGAGCGGGCTGCTCGCCAAGTTGCCCCGTGACCGGAACCGCTTTGCTGAATTGATGGACACGACCCGAGTAGACTGCTTCGAACTGGCGAAATTGCCCCTTCCCCCGAAAAAGCAGAAGGAGCGATCTGCTGGTAGGACTGTCCGTAATTCAGCAGCATCAGTACCTCGGTCAGTGGCAGGATCGGTCACGGGCAAGGTGATTGGCGAGGACGAGCTTGAGGAATTGCAGGGACATTACCTGAAGGTCGCCAGGACGCTCATGGAGAACCATGTCCTGCGTACCAGTGGTCGGGCGGTGGTGACGGCGGAGGATGTGGCGATCTTCCTGATGCTGCTCCGATTCTTCACCTTGAACATGAACGAGGACGGGACTCTGCCCCAGGTCCGGTTCAAGCGGCTGTGGGAATGTCTGTACCAGTGCGGTGATGTGGACCGTCCTTTTGATGACAAGAGGTTCGCTGTGATCCGAAATTATCTGTCGAGTCTGGACTTGTTGGACTGGGAGAACGAGAAGTATCAGGTCGGATGGAAGGACGAAAATGGAAGGTACCACAAGGGAAGGGCGGCTTGCTGGAAGGCGGGGGAGGTACTGATGGAGATGCTGGACGGTTTGGACGTTGTCGTAGAAGAAAGAGAGAAGAGAGAGACATCCTTTACAGGAACAAAGGTCCTTGAAATCATCCTATCCCTTACTGCGAAGTCGCCCGAAGAGACCATTCGACCCGTACCTATCTCCGAAACAGACGATTGGAGGCTCAATCCAGACGAAATTGCCCCCTACATCCCGTCCTTCGAGGACCTACTGGAGCTTGCGGCGTGATCAGACAGGCTGATTCCATCGAAAACAGGGCCATAAAACGTGCCGGAACGCAAGGACATTGTTTTTCAAGGAGGAAGATCATGGAAAGAGAAGCATTACGCGAACGAGTTGCGAAGAATCTATTGCGATACCAGGGTACTGACCATGCACGGCAGATAGCGGAGCGGGACTTCTCGGAGGCAAGCGGCGTAGTTCGCATTACCGAGGATCAACTACGGGAGATCGACGACGCTGGAATCTACGAGGTTTACTACCATTACGACTACGACCACTGGATTATCCAGAAACGCCCAGTCATCTCGATCACGCCGAAACAAATCCGCATCGCGAAGAAATGGGACGACGGCTACCGAGTACTGCCTCGGCAACGGATCGAGGGCGGGGAAGTCGTGGAGGTGAAGCAGCAAAGTTATGGTTCTGGTCGGACGACTCGCCGCCTACTGGAAGAACAGCTACACCAGTGGCAGGCTCGCCTGGAACGAGTCCGAACACATCACGAGGAGGTCGAAGCCGCCTTCCACCGAGGGGAATTTCCTCTGGATCGCCAGGAACGGGCGATGGTCGAGCACTTTGTGACGGCGGTCTGCGGTGAGGAACGTCCCGCGAAGGTGCTGAATTGGAGGAAGTACGGATTCTGATGGAACATCAGTTCGTCATCCACTCCCCAGGGCGATTGCACCATAAGTCACTGTCCGAAGAGCACTTGTTCGAGATAGGAATCATCCCAACCGGCGGCGAGCCGTTTGTTCTTCACGCCGACCTTCAACGTGTGGTTGTTCTTCAGTAGGCTCAAGGCTGTACGGCGGAGGATGCTGAAGTTGGCGTCGGCGTGTCCGCGGCGGAGTCGGGATTGGTCTTCCTGGAACGTCACATCGAGTTGCCAATGCAGACGATTCTCGATCGACCAGTGGCTGCGGACCGCCTCGGCAAATCGCCGCGCCGAGAGCTTCTTGCTCAGGATGTAGTAACGCTCTTCATAGCACACCTTGCCGTCGCGCACGGTGTCGCTGATCGCCATGCCGATGGCGGCCAACTTCGGCCAGCGATTCCGGTCGGGAAGATCCTTGGGAACCTCGCAGACGAAGTAGACCCGCCGCTCCTGGCGACCGTGCCCTTTCTCGTCGGTTTGATGCCGGCTGACCGCCACGCGGGTAAAGTCTGCGTTCCGCTGGCAGAGGAAGTGCCACGCGATGCCGTCGTACAAAGTACGTTGGTTCTCCTTGACCGCCAACACGTAATGGGCCTTGGCATCAAGGATCGCTTGGGCAATCTCCGTCTGACAGCCCATCGCATCGATGGTCACCAGACAACCCGAGATTTCCAGGATTCTCAGCAGTTGCGGGATAGCCGTGATCTCATTGCTTTTCTCGTCCACGACCACTTGCCCCAGACTGATCTGATTGGCGGTGGCCCAGGCGCTGACCATATGAATAGCCGACTTGCTGGTCGCAGCGTCGAAGCTGCGGCGGAGAGTCTTGCCGTCGATGGCCACCACTTGGCCGTCGGTGATTTCATGCAACGCGGTGATCCAACTCAAGAGGCAGGCCTCGAATTCGGCAGGCTTGATCGCGCCCAGAACGGCATTGAAGCGGTCATGGGATGGAATGCCGCTGCTGAGATCCAGGAACCGTGCCAGCCACTTCCGCTTCTTGCGGCCATACTCGGCGATGGAAACGAAATCATCCGCGCCGCAGATCACGGCGCAGATGGCGATCGTGACAATGTTGATCAGCGGGTGCGTAACTTTACGTCGGCGTGGATCGGTGAGTTCTTCAAAATGCTCCTGAATACGGGCAGAGGCTCGTTTGGGCATGGCAGACTTCCAAGGCGACCACGATCCGTCCGCCAGCACCAACATGGCAGAACCAACGAATCGCATTGCCCTATTCATACCAGATTGCCCAATATGGCGCAATCGCCCTGATCCACTCCCCCTCCTCCACTTTCTATCTGACAAACCCAGAAGCTCACCGCCTCCTCGACGAACTCGAAATGGCACTGGATCACCCTGAGGACGATGTTGTCGTTGCGGACGTGGAAATGTCGCGGGATGAGGCGTCTGATACGCTTTCTAATCTGAAGTAGCGCGCTTGCTATTGCGCTTTCCCATCTTGCCCATCATACTATCGCGATCACCCGTACAACGGAGGTCGCGATGCGAGTGGAGTCGCATTTGCCGCTTGAGGAACTGAAGCGGTTGGAACGCGTTGAGAACGACGCCGATCGGGCACGGAGGATGCGGATCGTCATCCTCAGTATCGAGGGCTGGACTGCCCCGGCGGTTGCGATGGCCGTGGGCTTATCACGACGCATTTGCCAGCGGTGGGTCGCCCGATACAACCGAGATGGCCTGGCAGGCTTGGACGACCGCCGGGGCCACGAGCCACAACTTCCCCTCTCCGCCGAGCAAGAGCAAGCGTTCCGCCAGCGTTTGAAAGCGGGGCCCACGGACGAAGATCAGGTCTGCTCGCTACGCGGCAAGGACTGTCAACGGATCTTGGCCGAAGAATTCAACGTGCTGCGTTCGCTGCCGGCGGTGTACTGGTTGCTACACCGCCTGGGCTACAGCTACCTGCGCCCCAGGCCGCGGCACCGCAAGGCGGATCCCGAGGTCATCGAAGCGTTCAAACGCGGCTGGCCCGACCGCATTCAGGCGATCGCTGGGGAACATCCCGGCAAACGGCTTCGGATTTACTTTCAGGACGAGTCGCGATTCGGCCAACAAGGAACAACCACCAACGTCTGGGCCCCGCGTGGATCTCGCCCCACGGCGATCCGGCAGACGGAATACCAGTACCTGTGGGTACTTGGGGCGGTTTGTCCCGCAACGGGGCACGCCGAAGGACTGCTGAGCCCTCAATTGAACACGAAGGTCGTCAGTGCTTTCCTGAATCTCTTTTCGCGGACGATTCCCGAGGGCGAACAGGCAGTGATGCTGTGGGACGGAGCCGGCTTCCACACCAGCCGGTCGCTGGTTGTGCCGGAGAATATTACGCTGGTGCAGTTACCTCCCTACAGCCCGGAACTGAACCCCATTGAGAACCTGTGGCACTATCTGAAGAGCCATTTCTGGAGCAATCGCGCTTATGCCGACTACAACGCCCTGGAAGAAGCCGCGATGGACGCTTGGCGGCTCGCCGTACTCGACGAAGAACTCGTCCAGACCGTTTGCGCCGCTCCCTACCTCAATCGCGCTACTTCAGGTTAGAAAGCGTATGAGTTGTTACAGGCGCTTCGGAGATCGCTTGAGCCGACCAGGAATTGGGCGAAGTACGGGTTCTGATGGCAGGAGTGCAACCCGAAAACCCCTGGACTCTTGTACTTCATGCCCTTCCGATCACCCGTTCAGCCGCCAAATCCAGAAGTTCAGCACGGCGGCGAAGCTCACCCAGGCCAGATACGGCAGGAACAGCAGGCCAGCCACGAACGACCGACGCCAGAAGGCAATCGTTGTGGCCGAAATGGCAACCCAGAGGAGAACGACGTCAACGAAGGCGATGCCGGGACTGTGAAGCCCGAAAAACAGCCACGACCAGACCATGTTCAGAAGCAGTTGAAAGCCAAACAGGCTCAACGGCCATCGGGCACCGGCCAATCCGCCTTGCCGCCACACCAACCATGCTGCAACCGCCATACTGAGGTAAAGCACCGACCACGCCGGGCCGAAGATCCAATCCGGTGGGTTCCAGGTTGGCTTCGCCAGAGCCGCATACCAGTTCTTAATCTGGGGGTATGTGACTGCACCGCCCAAACCCGAAGCGGCGAAGCAAATGACGATCAGCACCAAGAGGCCGATCCACGGATGCTTCGGGGCGGTCGCAAACATCGTCGGCTTCTCGCTGCGATCCGTGGGTGCATCAGCCAAGAGAGACGGGATCGCACAGATACTTCTTGTCAGCCGCTACCCGTCCGCACGCCTTGCAGATGAACTTCGGTTTACTCACCAGGGGTTTCAGCTTCTTGATGTCGAGGTGGCAGGGACAGCAGGTCATTGCACACATCTTCTCGCAGCAGTGGTGCTCAGCTTCCTTTTTCTTCGCCATTGCACGATCTCCTGTTGGGATTCTGTTGTCTCACCAATCCGAATCGCCTATCGTCTGTGAAGTGCGGTCAGCTATAGATCGCCTGATTCACTTGCCCGCTTGCATCGGTCGTTGCCAGGACACCAATGCCCTGGGTCTTCTCAAAGTACTCGCTGAGTTTCATGCTCTTGCTCATGATTCGTTCCTCGTGGTCATCGCATCACCTCGATGGGTCAGGACATCGAAGCTCTCCATGTGTAAATCCCGAACACTTAGTCTCGTCAAGAACAACAAGCTAACATTGCTACCGGCACAGCAGGCATTCGAGATTCGTTGTAGTGATTGGTTTGACCAGATGGTCGTTGAAGCCCGCTTCCTTCGCCGCCTTCTTGTCGGTCTCTTGACCGTAGCCGGTCACGGCAACCAAACAGACGTCATTCCACTCGGGTCGCCGCCTAATCGCCTGGGCGAGTTCGTAGCCAGTCATCTCGGGCATGGAGATGTCCGACAAGACTAACTCGGGTTTTTCCTGCTCAATCATCGCCAACGCTTCCGCTCCACTCCCTGCTGTGCGTACCTTCTGCCCCCTAGATCGCAGCACGGTGGAGAGGATGTGAGCGGCAGTCCACAAATCGTCCACAACCAGAATGCGACGGGATGGAAACGATCTCGTCTCGTCCGGCAAATCGCTTGCCTCCTCAGCGACAACATCGCTTGCTTGGAGGATCGGGAGGCGAACGGTGAACTCGCTGCCCTTTCCCCACCCGTCGCTTGTCGCTTCGACGGTGCCGCCGTGCATTTCCACAAGACTCTTCACGAGGGTTAGGCCGATTCCCAGCCCACCCTGCGAGCGGTTGAGGGAATTGTCGGCTTGAACGAACATATCGAAAATGCTGGGCATTATATCCGAGCCGATCCCCAAGCCATTGTCCTTCACCCGGATCGCACCTTCGTCTCCGATCCTTTCCGTGCTCAGCGCAATCTTTCCGCCCTGGGGCGTGTACTTGGCGGCATTATTCAGCAAATTGGCGACGATTTGGGTCAACCGAGTCGGGTCGCCGTAGACGTACAATCTCTCCGTTGTCTGCCTCACTGTAAGTTCATGGCCCTTTGCATGAATAAGCGGCTGGGCGGTCTGAATGGCGTTCGTGATGATCGTCGTCAACGCCACCCGTTGCCGCCTCAACTCCATCTTGCCTCGGGTGACCCGAGACACGTCCAGCAGATCATCAATCAGACGGACCATGTTGTGGGCCTGTTCCTCCATCATGTCGAGAATCTGTTTGGCCTCTTCCCCACTCGGCGGCAAGATTTGCAGAACCTCAATCCCATTGCAGATTGGTGCCATTGGGTTTCGGAGTTCATGGGCGAGCATCGCCAAGAACTCGTCCTTGAGGCGGGCTTCCTCGGCGAGTTGTTTCGTTTGTTCCTGCAACTGCCGCTCCAGCCGTACTGCTTCCGTAATGTTGCGGGCAATGGTTGACACGCCGATGGTCTGCCCGCTGCGATCCTTGATCGGGGAAAGTGTCAAAGACACGTCGATCAGGGTGCCATCTTTGCAGCGGCGAATGGTAGGAAAACTGTCGATGGACTCACCGTGCGTGACCTTTGCCATCAGCGACGGAAGTTCGTCGGGCCGATCCACAAGTTGGAGAATTCTAATCGACTGACCAATCGCCTCCTCAGCCGTGTATCCATAAAGGCGCTCCGCACTCGCATTCCACGAGGTAACGATGAACTCCAGATTCGTGCCGATGATCGCATCCTGAGAAGCGTTCACAATGGCGGACAAATGTGCCAGTTGTCGTTCGGCCCGCTTGCGTTCCGTGATGTCCCGAATGTTGCACTGGATGGCCTTCTGATCTCGCACATCGTAGACGTTGCTGACGCACTCGACTTGCCGGTGTACGCCGTTTGTGTCTTGAAGTGGCATGTCCTCGTAGCGAATGTAGCCCTTCTCCTGGAGTTCACGAAAAGCGGCCTTGCTTTGCTCAATGTCTTTGAACAGGCCGATCTCCCAAAGGCGTCTCCCCAAGAACTGGTCGCGAGTATAGCCCAGTAGCTCAGTCATGAAGGGATTGGCATCTTCGATTCCTCCAGTGTCGGCGTTGAGAATTAGGATGCCGTCCTTAGCAGCCTCAAATACCCGGCGATAGCGAAGCTCGGACAGTTCCAATCTATGCTCATTCGGCATGAGTCTGCACCTCCGGCAGCCATCTAATGGCCGATGCACAAAAGGAAGTGTAGCGAGGTGACAACGATTTCTTCCTCAACTAAGCGTCTTTTGACGGCACGACTCGTCGGGCTCGGCGGCGGGAATTACAGTGCCTACGTCTTCCATGAGCGGCAATTGGACCACGATCCGGGTTCCCTTGCCCAAGCTGCTCTTGATTGTCGCTGATCCCCCGAACAGCCTCGCACGTTCCTGAATTCCCTCCAAGCCGAAGTGACCATCGCCAACGTTTCTAGGGTTGAAGCCAATCCCCCAGTCGTGGACTTCAATCCGAATGTAATCGTTCCGTTGGGTCAACCTGATGAGTACTCGCTCACTCTGACTGTAACGCCGGGCGTTGGTGAGGCTTTGCTGAACAATCCGAAAGATGACGTTTTCCAGCGAAGGTGCCAGCCGCTCACGGTCGAGGTGATGGACAAACTTGATTTCCGGTTTGTCCTGATTACTATTCTGGGCGATGAGATCCTCGATAGCGGCCACGACGCCAAGTTCGTCCAGGACGGGTGAACGCAGGCCATTGATCAACCGGCGTGCTTCCTGCAAACACTCGCTGAGCATTTCCAGCCCGCTCTCGAACGTCTTCCAGACCTCCTTGGCTTCAGGGCCGGTGACTCGACTGAACATCTCAAACTGCATCATCGCAGCGGCGAGTTGCTGGATCAAACCATCGTGGATTTCGTAGGAAACCATTTGTCGATCCCGATCCTGCAACTCCAACAAGTACCGGAGATACCGCTGTTCCTTCATTAGCAGTTCTTCCGCGTGCCGACGCTCCGCGATCTCGTGCCTCAACTGCTCGTTTGCTTGTGCCAATCTGGCGGCATGGTCTGCCACCCGTTGAGCAAGTCCCTCTTGGGCTTTGCGTAACGACTTGCTGTCGGCGGGCATGACTTCGGTGGGTTCGGCAACAAGAGTGCTCTCTTCGGTCATGGCGGCTCTCTCCATCAACTAGGGACGGGGCTGCGGCATTCAGTCCTGCTCAGGAATGCTCTGCCGGGGGCAGAGACAGCGGCACATGATCCTTCATCACGTTCACACTCGTACCGTACCAAGAGAGCGGTTCCCGACTGGTTCCAAACGTGTTGGGTCACCAAGAACAAAAAAAGCCGACGTGGCGGAACACCCGAAGGC
This sequence comes from Thermoguttaceae bacterium, assembly GCA_963674835.2. Taxonomy (GTDB): domain Bacteria; phylum Planctomycetota; class Planctomycetia; order Pirellulales; family Thermoguttaceae. Next base: position 1,282,886 of record CAXXKC010000003.1, on the reverse strand, counting down.
GTTCGACCACGTCGGCTTACTCTTCAATGAGCCCCCAGGCAGGGCCGGGTTGCTCTTTTTCTAGTCAACCGATAACGTTCATTGTAGGCCAAGGAATCGGGAATGCAACAGGCCCTTGACCTGCACCCCCCGAGTGATCACAAACTTTTCCCGTGAGAGCCGCGGGGAGGAATTCCCATGAGAACCCAGGGAGAGATCGAGGCTGCCATCAGCGAAGCAGTTAGTCGCTTCGAGCAGGATTACATGGGCCGGGGCCCCACGGACATCCACACCCACCTGCTTGGCGATCTCCTGGTGGTTCGCCTCCGTGGTGTTCTGACCGCGGCCGAGCAGCACTTGGTCAAGTCGCTTCCCGCCGAAAAGGGGCGGGACTTGCTCAAGCAAGTACGGACCCATCTGATTGAAACGGCCCGTCCGGTCATGGAAGCGATGGTCGAGAAGGTCACCGGTGTCAAGGTCGTGACCTTGCACCATGACATCAGCACCATAACCGGCGAGAAGGTGGTTCTCTTTACCCTGGCCCGGTCGCCGGATTTCCGTGAAGCAAGGACGAAATAGCGTTTCTGGATGCATGGAAACTCGACAAACCGGGCCAGAAAGCCACGAAGAGTGAAATCTCTGGGAGCGACAAGGCAAGCGGATTGGGGCCGCCTCTTGCTTTCCATTAGATTGGAAGTTGCATTTGGGACAGGTCTTGGTCCTCGCGCCTTTGCCCCAGGCATACGAGGAACTGAAGCGGCTCCTGCCGTGCGAGAAACGAAGAAGCCCACCTTTGTCGAGGTGGGCCCCCTGTGCTTGTACAGAATCGAGCCGCTACGACAGAGTCGCGGTAGCGGCGACTTTTCTCGGCTCCGGTGATCGGTGTGCCCTAGCTTTGGCCCTGACCATGTTCAACAGACAGTACATTCCCCCAACAAAGCCAAAGATGCCCCCCAGGATCACAAAAAGACATTTGGTCCCCAAGAGGTTGTCGATCCAAATGCCGACGAGGGCTGGGACAGTCATTACGCCGACGACAGAGGTGACTACGGAAACCCACGTCATGGCTTCCGCCATGCTCCTCGCGCCGTACTTGTCACTTTCGGCTAGCATCATTTGTCTCAGCGTTCCTTCAGAACTCCCCGACAGGTCAGTTGCTTTCGAGGCGATGATTTCGGCCTTCGAGACGATCTCTCCGGTGGGGCGACCGGTGCTCGAACACCCAGAGAGAACTTCTCTTGCCGGTCTTCTTCCAGCCATGATGCTCCATGCTCATTCGGGTCGCAACGCGCATCGCCTGCCGTGACCGCTTGGTGCTCTGCGGGTGGTTCGAGGGGAGACACTCATCGACGTATGGTTGCGACTCCAACTCTTGCACATCGCCCGTCAATAGGGGCCGGTCGTGATGAATCTCGGACTCCTGCACACCTCGCCGTCTGCCTTGGCAAATGGAGAAGTCGATTACAGCACCGAAAGGTTGCTCTGGATCATTCAGCACGTCGGCGGACATCCTGCTCTGACGATCCCGAAGAAAATCCCGGCGAATGGTGGTTGGTTTAAGCATTTTTGGGCTCCAGTCCGGTCGGTTGTGGCGTGTTGTAGAACGATTCCTAGCATTTCCTTTACCCCCAAGGAAACCATTGTGATGCCGTGGATTTCATTGATTTCCAGGCATTGAGGTGAAGGCGTCTTCCGCCTCCTCTGGAAGTTCTGCCCATGCGTCCTTGGCCACGGCAACAGGCATTCATTAACTGTGAGAATGCGTCCAGTTTCTCACGAGTTTCCTCGTTCCTCGCCAAGCGTCTTCGCAAAGAACCAGAATGAAGCAGTAGGGGTTTAAGATCCAGTTCAACATGTGATTCTCCTTATGCCGTGCCGGAAATCAATTCCGCCTCAGGGATAGTTGCCAGCACTTGCTCCAGGGTCAAGCAAGACATCTGAGAACTGTACTGCAGGTGAAAGAGGCAATGGGACGGCCCTTCGTCGTCAGTGACAGGCTTCGCTAGACGCTCTTACGCTTCCTCTGGCCGCCACACGTATTTGCCGACTGCTCCCTGACAAATCACCGGCGTTCGGCGTAGCTGCCACGATACGTGTTCCACCTCATCCCCGCTGAGAATGCCATCCGGCTTCGAAACGTAATCGGCAGACTGCGTGGCAGGCAGAGTGCTGAAGGTTATTCCGCCCTTCCGGATGAAATCACGATAGAGCCCAACTGAGAAGCTCACGGGTATCCCCTTTGGTGCATGTGCCGCAGCCAAACGGCTCAACGGCGGGGGGAAAGACCCGAGCAATGGGGCTATTCAGGGCGGTTACATTTGAATCCTATACCTGCTGTGCCGGATTACCATAACCCGAGTGGCATCAGGGCTTCTTGGGGCAATCCGCTCGGCACTTGGGCCTTGGGCATCAAATACTCCCTGAGAACCCCGGTCTGGACAGTTGAGGGCATGGTGTCAGGCCGTGCGGCGGCCATGATTCGCAACACGGCTTCCGTGGCGACTGGCCGCCGTCGTCTGTCAGACCATATCCTTCAAGCCCTTCAACGGCATCATCTTGACCACATTTCTGGCAGGCTTGGCCTTGAAGATAGTCTCTTCCTTCGTGAAGGGATTCCCGAGACCGCCAGTCTGGAAGAACTCAACGCCGAACTGGAGCAGCGGTGCCGGAATCCCACCTTCTCATTCCTTATTGCCCCCATGAAGCGATATTGAACATTCTCATGAAAAATCGCGGCTCATCCTCACGTTTTTCACCTGAAGTTACTCCTTTAGCTCAGACTTGGCTAAGGAGGAACAGTGGGTGGAGCATTGAGTTTCGTGAGGTATCCAGGAGGAAAGTCCAAACTCCGCGACCAGATTGCCGAACGTCTGGCAGAACAGACAGAACATGAAGGGCTTGAGTACCGGGAGCCATTCTTCGGGGGTGGCAGCATCGGACTGAAAATCCTATCGGATAACGCGGACATAACGAGGCTTTGGATCAACGACAAGGATGTGGGAATCGCCTGTCTCTGGACGGCGGTGATCCGACACCATGACGAGTTCAAGGAGCGCGTTTGCAGCTTCACGCCCACTGTCGAGGCTTTCTACGAGCTGCGGCATGAACTGACGACTGTCTCCGCGATGCCCGCCGAACCCAGCAGGATCGTTGACCTCGGCTTCAAGAAACTCGCCATCCACCAAATCTCGTACTCCGGTCTTGGAACCAAATCGGGCGGTCCACTGGGCGGTGTGGGCCAGAAGTCGCGGTACAAGATCGACTGCCGCTGGTCGTCCGACTACATCTGCAAGAAGGTGGACAAGCTCCACGACCTGTTTGCGGCCATCGAAGTCCGCGGCAACTGCTGCACCAACCTTGACTTCGCCGACGTGATCGAGGATACGGAATGTCGCTGTCTGCTGTACGTTGACCCGCCTTACTACGTCAAGGGTAACGACCTCTATCAGCATGGGTTTACACCCGAGGACCACGAACGCTTGGCGGGCGCTTTGCGGAAGACGGAGCACGCCTGGGTTTTGTCGTATGATGATTGCTACGAAGTCCGGCAGCTATACCAATGGGCTCACGTCGAGTCGCTGGACGTGAATTACAGCATCACGGCGATCAAGGACAAAGACACCGGCGAGCGTCTGTCCCGCAAGAAGACGGAACTGCTGATATGTCCGAAACGGGTGAGGTTGGGGGCGTTGAGCAACCTACAGGTCGCCGACCAGACTCGAAGTTGCTGGGAACCCGAGGACTACGGCACTTGCCTCAGTTACTCGGCAAATCCAACCGTGTGAGCGTGTACGGCTTGGGCGTACCGGTCCGAGAGCGCATGCGGCGAGTGGACGATCCGATGGGCTAATCTCCGCCCCCGTCTCACTTCCATCCCGACGTGATCCGCCCCGCCACCCCGGCACGCCCGCGTTTCCGATTTCTGGTGAGACCGAGACCCTTCTCGCCATAACCCCTTCTTGCTCCGCCACTTCTGGCGATTTCTCCCGTTTCATTTGCCTCGGTCTCGGCTGCTTTTTGAGACCTTGCCGCGGGCGATCAATCGGCGGACCACGACCTTGCCGCCTTCCCCTGTCTCAATCCCACGCGGTCTCAACACAACGCCCGCCTCCGTCCGCAGGAGACCTGAAAGCAAGTCGTTCTGAACACCCCCGAACAAAGGAGGAACGACTCATGCCAAGCCAGAATCAAATCCGCGAGTCCATCACCAGTACCATCATCGAGGCACTCAAGTCGGGCAACCTTCCGCCGTGGAGGCAGCCCTGGACCAACGATCCGAACTGCGGCGCGCCGTGCAATATCGTGAGTCGCCGGAGGTACAGGGGAATCAATCCTCTACTTCTAAGAGTTGCCTGCACGAGGCACCAGTTCCAATCGAAATGGTGGGCGACGTACCAGCAATGGAAGGAAATGGGCGGGTTCGTCAAGCGGAGACCGGAGAACGTCCCTCAAGGCACGTGGGGCACAACCATCATCTTCTTCGCTCCGATCACGAAGACCGTCATTGACCGACATGGGAACGAGGTCGAGGAGACCTTCCCGATCTTGCGAACCTACCACGTTTTCAATCTGGACCAAGTCGAGGGTCCTTTCGATCATCTTCGCCCTGGAAATGCCGTGCTCTCCTCTGGCGAACTCGAACAACGGTGCGAACACGCAGATCAGGTCATCGCCGCGACCGAAGCCGACGTTCGCTACGGAGGAAATCAGCCCTACTACGACCCTCGTGGCGACTACATCCAGATGCCGTTTCGGCACCAGTTCAGTGGTTTCGATTTCTACGAGACCATGTTCCACGAAGTCAGTCACTGGGCGGAGCATCCATCGCGCTTGGGGCGTGACGCAAACGAAGGTGACAAATACGCCTTTGGCGAATTGGTTGCCGAGATCAGTGGCTGTTATCTCACTTCGGAAATGGGACTCCCCGCGAGCGAGACCCTCGATAATCATCTCGCGTATCTCGACAACTGGCTCAAAGCGATGGAGAACGACCCCAAGTTCATCTTCTCCGCCGCGTCACGGGCAAATCGTGTGGCGGATTTCATCCTCTCGTTCAGCCAAACGGAAGCCGAAGAGAGCGAGCCAGCCATCGTCGAGTGAGCGGTTCGGGGGTGGCGGGGTGGCGAATGGAATCGCCGCCCCGCTTTGGTTTCTTGGTGGAGACCAGAAATGTCGGCATCGACACCATCACCCCCGAGGAACCAATCATGGACCTGGGCGAACTATCTCTGGAAGAGGCGGCGAAAGAAGCATCTGGCAACTGGCAGAAGTTCCACTGCTTCTGGTGGGACCGAGTGAGAGACCTCGATGATCCAGAGAACTGGACAATCATCTACACGCACCATCGTGACTCCACCCTGCTCGACCAAAGCAACGCCTCCGTGATCGACAAGACGCTTGAGCCATTCCTCGACGGCGATGATGTCCATGCCGAGCATCATTCCCACTGGGCTGTCGGCTGGATCGACGGCTACGCGATCCGTGTCTTTCGGAACGGCGAAATCACCCCAGCATTCCGAGCGTATCACGAACTCGCCGTCCGGCTCGCCGACTATCCGGTCCTGGATGAAGAGGACTACAGCGAAAGGGAACTCGAAGCCACCCTTGAAAACCTCACCGACGCCGCGTGGCGATTGAAGAACGACTACGAACTGCCGAAGGAATGGGAGACCGAGGTCTATCGCTGGCTCTCCGACCACGATCCTTCCGCCGTTGAGAACCGCGACGATCAAGGTGGATATCCCGATGAGGAGCAACTTCGACGGGCGTTTGAGGAGTTGGGGTATCGCCAGAGTGTCGAGGTGTGATCCGTGGTGGAACGGGGCGATGGCTGGTTGCCCTATGGGAGACCTGAAAGAAACGCAGGACGAACGCAGGACTCAGGAGCAACGAAATGGACGACCACGATTCTGCATTCCAGGAAACCGAAGGCGAGATTCTGTCCGCTTTGGAACGACGCCAACAACTCCTCGCCCACCATGTCCGCATGGTGGCGAGAAGGATGTCCCACGCCCTGTTCGTGTTCGGATCGCAGGGAGGACTCGGCAAAACCAGGACAATTCTACACACACTTGAAGAGGAGGAGACCGAGCCGATACTCGTCAACAGCCACGTCACGCCGCTCGCGCTCTATTCAATGCTCTACCAGTATAGCAACGATGCGGTGGTTGTTTTCGATGATGTGGATTCGATGTTCGCCAGTACCGCGCACCTCGGTTTACTCAGAAGCGCGCTCTGGGGGTCGCCCCGCATCGTGACCTACGGATCATCCCAACTTCCCCGCGACCTGCCGTCCCGCTTCGAGACCACGAGTAGATTCATCTTCGCCGCCAACTGCATCCCTCGAAAGAACGACGCATTCGGTGCGATGCTGTCGAGGTGCGACATCTTCGAGCTGAGCGCGACGAACGAAGAAGTAATTGACCTGATGAGGTCGGTGTCTGCCAACGGCTTCCGAAACGTTTCTGTGGACGAGTGCAACGCCGTCATCGACTTCATTGCGGACAATGCTTCATCGGTGAGCATCAGCATGCGGTTGCTTGGTCCGTCCCTCCGCAAGTTCGTATACGCCCGCCAGGAAGGTTTGGACTGGCGCGAACTGGTCAAGAGCCAACTCCAGACCCTGGGACGAAAGCCGGTAATCACCCAACGACTCGACACCCATCTCCAAGATTCCAAACTGCTCCGAGAAGCCCTGCGGATGTTCCCCGACGCCGTGAAAGCCCAACAAGAGTTCTGGTGCAACAAGACGGGCAAATCGAGGGCGAGCTTCTACCGCGCCCTGTCTCGGCACAAAGGCGAACTTGGTGAGTAGGAGACCCAACAGGACGGCATGGTAATTTCAACCATTCCAAAGGAGACAAGCCATGCCGAAACCGAAGTTCAGCCTCGGGCAAGTCGTCGGAACCCCAGCAGCCTTGAAGGCTATCAACGATGCCGGTCAGAGTCCGATGGACTTCCTGTCCAGGCACCTCGTCGGGGACTGGGGTTGTCTTGACGCCGAGGACCGCGATCTTAACGACAAATCCGTGATCACGGGTAGCCGAATCCTGTCGGCATACAAGACGCTTCGCGGGACGAAGTTGTGGATCATCACGGAAGCCACTGACGACGACGGCAACCGATCCGCGACAACGATTTTGCTCCCAGAACAGTACTGATTTCACCCTGCCGTCTCATCGGGAGACCTGAGAGACCATCGCCCCCCAAACACAAAGGAGAAATACATGGGCTGGTTGTTCACGCGAGGTAGCACGCGGAAGGAACTGATCGCGGAGCAGACAAGGAACTGGACAGCGAGCGGACCGAACGACACGACTGTCACCACGACCTGCATTGCCCACTGCTACCGAGGCAACATCTACTCCGGCGTGTTGTGGGCAGTTTGGGAGCGGACGTTCACCAGGAACGGCGAGGCAGTGAAGCCACCAGAACGTTGGGTCACATGCGACCTTCTCCGATACCAACGGGACTATGGGTGGGGGAGCAAGGGCATGGAGGAGCAGATGCACCCATTCTTCTACAGTTGCCCAGCAAAGTATCTCACCCTCGTCCCCATCGAAATCTACGGCGGCTGCGAGGAATGGCGGGAGGGTGTGCGGAAGTATCACCAGAGACAGCGTGAGACTCGGCGACGACCGGTTCGGGTGTAGTCGGGGGAGACCCACAATCGCGGCGGATGGGAGAGATGATCGTCAGCGGACGAGCAACCAGATCATGAAGGCGAGCAGCAGCACTAATGCGGTGATGGTCATTGCCTTCATCCGCCACTGATCCCTGTATCGTCCGGCAGCGACTCGGTCCAGGTAGTAGACGCCGGTGTCAGCAGGGACGAAGACGCCGTCATGAATCAGACGACGAAACACCCACGAGTCGCGAACGCCGATTTCTTGAAGCGACCGAGCGGTGTCAGGGCTGACCGCCCCGGCATCGCGAAAACACCGCATCAACTTCTTCTGCTTGAGGATAACCGCCGCACCGTTCATCGCTTACCTCAGAGTGCGGAACTTCTTTACTCGCACGATAGTCCCCGGGCATCTGGTATTCAACCACCCAGACGTAGTCCACAGGAGACCCGCAACAGAATCATTCTAAAACCCATAGGAGAAGCCCATGTTTGATCCAACCGAATCCGCCCGTCGCGAACGCCTCACCGAGATCAACTCCGAGCCAGGGAGCCGGAAGGCACTCGAAGCCCAATATGGGCAGGTGTGGTCCACCAGCGAATTGACCCAAGACTACGAGGTTCTCGGCTTCGCGGCTCCGCTCGTCGTCGTCCGCAAAAAATCGGATGGCGTGCGGGGCTCCCTGGAGTTCCAACATCAGCCTCGTTTCTACTTCAATTTCACGGCTGGCTGATCCGGGAAGACCACGGGCGGGGGTGCCTCGTGACCTGGGCACCCCCGCCCGTTCCTTTGGGAGACCCGCATGAGAACTGGGAGCGACAAAAAGGGTCGCTTGAAACCACGCCCCGAAATCCCCGTGATTTCCAGCACCTGAATGGAGACCGACCAGCGACAGAAAGGCTTTACCCTACTTCGCCTCCTCGATGGGGCAAGCGAGCGACGAACTGTAACGAGTCAGTATCCGCCAGAAATGCCCCAACGGACCATCGAATACACGGCATTTCTGCGAGACGAACCTGTAACGGGTCATGCAAAAACGACACTTTACAATCTGGGGTCATCGGACAATGGAACGGCACACCGCAATCTACCTCCGCGTGAGCAGTAAGCAACAGGATCACGCCAGCCAACTGCCCGACCTGGAGCGGTGGGAGACCGCCAATGACGGACAGGTGGTCTGGTATCGGGACAAGTTCTCCGGAAGGACGATGGTCCGCCCTGGCATGGATCGGTTGCTCGCCGATCTCCGAGCGGGCAAGGTGGACCGGATCGTGGTCTGGCGTCTGGATCGCCTGGGGAGGACGACCAGGGGGCTGTGCCAACTCTTCGATGAACTGACCGAGCGGAAGGTGGACTTGGTATCGTTGAGGGACGGGTTCTCGTTGGCATCTCCAGCCGGGCGTCTCCATGCCCGCATTCTCGCCTCGGTGGCTGAGTATGAGACAGAGGTTCGTGCCGAACGGGTTGCCGCTGGACAGGCTGTCGCTCGTCGCCAGGGCAAGCGGTGGGGTGGGTCGAAGAAGGGATGGCGATGGAGAGTCAGCGACGAACAGGTGGTTGCGATCCACGAGATGAAGTTGGCGGGGCGGAAGATCGTCCACATCGCAAAGGTCACGGGACTGTCCCGACCGACGATCTACCGTGTGCTTCGGCAATCTGCGGTTGCCTGACTCGCCGGTCCTGAGCAGGAGACCCGAAAGTTCTCTCGGCGATCAGCCCCACCTCACTCCCATCGCCCCTCCGAGTCGCGTCGGCAAAATTCGAAGGGTGTTGCAAAGTTTTCAATCCGAGAACTTCTTTGGCAATGGTCGTTGCGCCGTTGCCAGGGGACGCCCCAGGGAAGACTACGTCGCAGTTTCTTTTATTTCGATCTCGGTTTTTCTGTGCTGGTGGGGCTGAAGTCTTTGGCTATTTCGAGATCGCCAAAAACACGGCGGGGAGAAATGGGGGTGGGGAGGGGTTTCACGGCCGTGATTCTCATTGTCCCCCTTCACCTATCCCGGAGAGGGTCGGGAGTTGTTCTTCCATCATAACTCGCTGGAGAGAACGGTGATCGAGGTGCTCCGGGTCGAGCAGGCGGCAACCCACGAGGAGGCATGCGGTCCGAAAGGCCCGCGGGCCGAGAAGGTCAGGCCACAGTGAACGATACAGCCTGACTCAGAACCGCTATTTTTTCTTGGCCTCACGGAGATCGGGCGACTGGGCAAGAGTGAAGAGAACGACCTCTTCGCCGGTGACGGTGCTGATGTCATGATGCAGGCTCAGCACCTTGACGCCGGTGACTTCCGCGACCATCGCTTCCATGACCGGACGGGCGGTTTCGATCAGGTGGGTTCGCACTTGCTTCAAGAGGTCCCTTCCCTTCTCGGCCGTAAGTGATTTGACCAAATGCGACTCGGCGGCCGTCAAGACGCCTTCAAGGCGGACCACCAGGAGGTCGCCGATCAGGTGGGTGTGAATGTCCTTCGGTCCACGACCCATGTAGTCCTGCTCAAAGCGACTAACTCCTTCACAAATGGCGGCTTCCAGTTCTCCCTGCGTCCTCATAGTGACCTCGTCACATCACTTCACCCATGATGGCCCCCCGTCCTCAATGCCTGCCCAGCTATCCTTCAATAGTATTCCACAAAGCGGAGGAAAGGCAACGGGGCCGTTGTTCTCCGTCGTCCAAACGGGTAGAATCGGTCGTTATGGGCGTGGGCCGTGGAACTGAATTCGGCCTCGCCAAGTGGGTTCCTTGTGAAGTCGTCGGATGACTAGATAAAGGACAACCCGGACCTGCCGGGTGGTTCGTTGACGAGTAAGCCGACGTGGTCGAATACCTTCGGGTGTTCCGCCACGTCGGCTTTTTTTGTTGGTGTTTGGAAACTGTCACAACGACCAGGGGTAAGGAATTACCATGCACACCGACTATCTGAACCCAGCCATCCGGCAGCTTGGGGATCAGCAAGTGCGATTCGCGCCGCGCGAGAAGCAGATCGCGCAGGTGGACTCGGCGGAAGAACTTCTCAACGACCTCGATCCGGAGCGGACGGATCGCTGCCAGCATGTTTGTTGCCGGCTGACAAATGACCGCGCGGAGTCGTACCCGGATATCGAGTTCACCGGAAAAGAGGCTCGCCATGATTTGCGGCTGTTTGTCGAGGACTTGTCCGACGCGGCAAGTGTGCCGGTCGCGACAACCAGCGAGCACGTGTTGACGGTGGACGAACTGGCGAGCCAGTTCCAGGTGTCGACGAAAACCGTCTGCCGATGGCGCCAGCGGGGGCTTGTGAGTCAGCAGTTCCTGTTGGACGGCCGCAAGCGAGTCGGCTTTCTCCAGAGCTCCGTGGATCGCTTCGTGGCTCAGAACGAGCAACGGGTTCGTCGCGGCGCTCAGTTTAGCCAGTTGACCCAGGAGGCGCGCACGCAGATCATCGAGCGGGCGCGGCATCTAGCGCAGGCAGGCGGGTGTCCCGCGGAGGTCATCAAGCGACTTGCCCAAGAGATGGGCCGCAGCGTGGAGACCATCCGATACACGCTCAAGCGCTTCGACCTAAAACATCCCGACCTGGCAATCTTCCCGTACTATCACAGCCCTCTGCGGGCCGAAACGAAGTGGAAGATCTACCAACAATACCGCCGCGGCGAGTCGGTGGAGGCATTGGCCCGGCGGTTTTGCCAGAACCGGGCCAGCATCTACCGCATCATCCACGCGATGCACGCCGCGCGGATCACGGAACTGCCGCTGGGCCACATCAGCAACGAGCAGTTCGTCCGCCTCCGCTCGGAGAAGAAGGAGGGCGAGATCTTGGGGCCGCTGCCGGAAAGCGATCTGGGGACGAGCAAGTCGCGAGTACCCAGCGGTGTGCCCCCGTATTTGGCCGGCCTGTACGAGGTACCTCTGCTCACGTGCCAACAGGAGGTCCACCTCTTCCGGAAGATGAACTACCTCAAGTACAAGGCCAGCAAGCTCCGCGAGAAACTCGATCTGAACCAGCCAAGTCACAGCCTGATGGGCCAGATCGAGAAGCTGTACGACGAGTCGGTCGCGACCAAGAACCGCATCGTTCGTGCCAACCTTCGGTTGGTGGTATCGATTGCCAAGCGCTACGTTGGCCCGGTGACGGACTTCTCCGAGTTGGTCAGTGATGGGAACATGTCGCTGATCAGGGCGGTCGAGAAGTTCGATTTCTCGCGGGGTAACAAATTCAGCACGTACGCGACCTGGGCGATCACGAGGAATTTCGCCCGCACCATCCCTGACGCGCTTCGTCACCGGGACCGTTTCCGTACCAGCCAATCGGAGATGCTCAGCACCGCCGGGGACCATCGCGCGGACCCGTACGAGCAGGAGTCGGTGCAAAACCAATGGAGGTCGCAAGTGGAAAGGATCCTCCAGCGACTCGACCAGCGGGAGCGGCAGATTGTCGCAGCTCGTTTTGGTCTACCCCCCGGGCAGGAACCGCTGACGTTGAAGCAACTCGGAGCCGTGATGGGCGTAACCAAAGAGCGTATCCGGCAGATCGAGGCTCGGGCGATGCGCAAATTGAGAACGGCTGCCGAGCAAAACCGAATCGAACGCCCCGTGTGAAAAGGACCAGATCCCTTGGTTCCGGCAAGCTCGCAAATCCGATTGTCTTTCCAGGTCTGCGCGCTAGAATAGGTATTGGTGGAGCCGTGAGACGGAACGCGCCTTCCCCGCGTGATTGGTTCTGATGTGGTCGGATGACTAGATAAAGAGCAACCCGGTTCTTCCGGGGGGTTCGTTGACGAGTAAGCCGACGTGGTCGAATACCTTCGGGTGTTCCGCCACGTCGGCTTTTTTTGTTCTGGTCGCCCGCAATGGTCCGAACGAACAATCCTCACACAGAAAGGTACACAGTCATGTTAACGACCCGATGGCAGCCCTTTGACACAACGTGGCCGGGGATGAACCGGCTGCAGGAGGAAATGGAGCAGTGGTCTGGCCGTCTTGCGATGAACGACCCGCGGCGGTTTGCCCCCATCATCTATCCGCCGCTCAACCTATGGGAGGACGACGACAATCTGTACGTGGAGGCGGAACTTCCCGAGCTTGAGTTGACCGACCTGGAAATCGTCGTTGACGGCGACAACCAGCTCTCGATCAAAGGCGAGCGCAAGCAACCCCAGCAGGAAAAGGGCATGTGGCACCTCCAGGAGCGAGGCCATGGCAGCTTCTCGCGGATGGGCGAGTTGCCGCAGTACGTGGCCAGCGACAAGGTCACGGCCGAACTAAAGCACGGTGTGTTGACCATCACGTTGCCCAAGCGGAAGGAAGCCAAAGCACGACGGGTCGAGGTGAAAGCTACCTGATTCTGACATAGCCCGCACGTCGCCCGCCTTCCACGTTGGCAGGTTTGGTCGAAACGGGCCATGTCACGGAGTTGAACCGGGACAGGAGACCAGAGTTCCCTGGGAGCGCGAAATAGCTTTTTCGAACAAATTCTTCAACAAAGTGGAGGTGCAAACCATGTCACAAACCTTAACCACGGAAGAAACCGACAACGACGTCGCCTCGGTCGAACGCACGCTTGGTGGGACAACCTACGTGCCGCGGTTCGACATCTGGGAAGACGACGACGAGATGATTCTGTACGGCGATCTGCCAGGTGTCATGCCCGAGGATTTGGATGTTCGCTTTGAGAACCCCGTGCTGACGATTCACGGCAAAGTCCATCCGCGTCACAATGACATCAAGTTCCTGTACGGTGAGTACGGCATCGGCGATTTCCACCGTACGTTTACAATCGGCGACGCGATCGACACCGAAGGAATCGCCGCCGAATTGAAAGACGGTGTCGTGACGGTGCACTTGCCCAAGAGCGCAAAGGTCAAACCACGTCGCATCGAGGTCAAGTGCCGCTGATGCAAGTAGTTTGTTGGAAGGAGCAATGGACATGAGACATGACACTGAACTTTCGGACGCCGGTCGGCAGTATGCGGCAGCGTACGCTGCACACTATACGCGACACGATCTGCCTGGGGCTCTCCGGCTATACATGACCGTCGTGGCATCGCACCCGGACGCACAGGAAGCCGGTTACTCTCGCACACAGGTTCAGAACATCACCAACGCCGTAGTGCCAAGACAGGAACTCCTGGACGCCCAAATGGAACTGGCACTTGCGCACCTGGAGAACGGCGGCGCACCGGCTGCCGGGCGGATTCCTGTCTCGCTGCATGGCACGGAACTGCCGGCGTAGCATCGGCACGGGCATTCGATCAAGAGGGAGACTGGTGTCATGCTCGCGATTGGATTGGTGGAAACGAAGGGCTTGATTGGGTTGGTGGCTGCGACCGACGCCATGGTGAAAGCCGCGAATGTCCAAGTTGTGAAGCGAATTGGCATTGGGGGAGGCCTGGTCACGACGATCGTCAACGGCGATGTGGGCAGCGTGCGTGCGGCCGTCGAAGCAGGCGCCCGGGTGGCTGCTCAGGGGGGCGAATTGGTGGGCAGTCATGTGATCCCGAACCCGGCAGAAGGTGTGATCGAGGTGTTTCTGGCGTAACAGACTCGTTCACCGAGGACGAGGAAACCGCTATGCGGTTACATTCCTGTCTCAGAGAGATTGACGTAGGCAGCCGTGGTGAACGTGAGAACGACGTCTGCAACTGACGGAGTCGAAGTCGTCGGATGACTAGACAAAGAGCAACCCGGTTTCGCCGAGGGGCTCGTTGACGAGTAAGCCGACGTGGTCGAATACCTCCGGGTATTCCGCCACGTTGGCTTCTTTTGTTCTTGGACGGCACGAGACATTTGTGTTCAACAGGAGAGGATCCCGATGAAAGAACCCAGTCCAACCATGGCGCAGCAGGTCGCCCAGGCCGTCCGCGCCTTCCAACAGCGGCGGACCGGCTACGCACCGAAAGCCGTGACCGTGGTTCTCAGCGACGACACTCTGGTCGTCACCCTGCACGAGGCGCTGTCGCCCGCCGAGAAGGCTTTGGCTCGCACCCCAGAAGGTGCGGTTCAGGTGCAGGAGTTTCACCGGGAGCTGTTCAAGAACTCCGCCGACCTACTGCGGGAGGAGATCAAACGCATCACCGGGGTCGCCGTGGGCGAAGCAGCCGCGGAAGTGGAGACGACGACCGGCGCCGTCGTACACGCATTCACGACCGGGACGATGGTCCAGGTGTTCCAGCTTGCTGGCAGTATCACTGCGGGCGCCTGGAATGGAGATACACCACACGATCCATCACACCAAACGGGGGTTCCGCCATGTTAGTGTTGTCGAGGAAAAGCCGGGAATCGGTGGTCATCGGCGGGGACGATGGCATTCATCGCCTGCTGAAGGTCACGGTGCTCGATATTCAAGGCACGGACGTGAAGCTGGGCTTCGAGGTCGATGCCGCTTTACCTGTCCGTCGCTCGGAGGTGTGGGAACAAATCAGCGGGAACGGCCAGACAAAGAGCCTGACGAAGCGGCCGGCGCCGACTGCGGAGGTATGACATGTTGCCAGGCAGCGAAAAAGCCGACGAGCCCACCGGGCAGCCCTGGTCTCAGGCTGGCCTGGTCTCCGCTCAAGCCGCTTTCGCACGAAGCCAGGAAGGCGAAAGGGCGTATGAAGGTTTTGTTCGTGCCGCACAATCCCTGGTACAACGGCTTCGTCATCGGGAGCAGCAAATCGCAGAACTCGGGAAGATCAATGAACAGATCAACCTTGGTCTGAGCCTCGATGAGGTCCTCAGTTTTCTTTACGAGGAACTAAGAACGTTAGTACCGTACAACCGCATCGGTGTGGCCTTCATCGAAGGCGAAACTGGGCTTGTGGTGGCAGACTGGACTAAGTCGGATCGCGGGGTGCTGCTCAAGCGGGGATACAAAGCACCCTTAGCCGGCTCCACCCTGCAGACGATCGCCGATACAGGCAAACCGAGGATTATCAACGACCTTGAAGCCTACTTCATCGAACACCCAAATTCGAAAGCCACACAACTCATCCTCCGTGAGGGAATGCAGTCCTCGCTGACTTGCCCGTTGGCATCGAAGGGCAAGCCCATGGGCTTCGTGTTCCTCTCCAGTACCGAGAAGAACACTTATTCTCTTCTGCATGTCGGTTTCTTCGAGCAGATCGCCGCCCAACTCACAGTTAGCGTGGACAAGGGCCGATTGTACAACGAACTGGCCGAACACAAGAAGGTCTTGGAAAGGCAAAATGTTGCCATGACACAAGACCTGGAAATGGCCCGGTCAGTTCAACAAGCGTTAATCCCGCACGGGGTTATCGAGATCCCCGGCTTGGACGTTGCCTTCCGGTACGAGCCGGCGATCCAGGTGGGGGGCGACATGCTCGACATTCTCCCGTTGAATGACCATAAGGTGCTGCTTTTCGTCGGGGACGCCGCGGGGCACGGTGTGCACGCTGCCCTGATCATGTGCGCAGTGAGAATGGCCGTTCATACAGCCGTGAAATCAGACCCGCGTCCAGAAACCGTGCTTACCAAAGTGAACGAAGTCCTTCTGCACCTGTGCGTGGAGAGCTTTGTCACGGCTGCGTGCTGCGTCGTCGATTCGACGGGACTCCATGCCGAGCTGAGCCTTGCAGGCCATACTGGCCCGCTTTGGGTTCGGTCCGAGACGGCACAAACGGTGGGACAAGGTGATTGTGGGCTGCCGCTTGGCGTACGGGAAGACACGAAGTATGCAACGACAAGGATTGGTTTGCACCAGGGGGATGTACTGGTTCTCTTCACGGACGGAATTATGGAAGCGTTCAATGATGAAGGTAGGCAGTATGGTGAGGGGAGGCTTAAGAGCCAACTGATTGGTTGCGGGAGTTCGAGCGCCGAAGAGATATGTGCCACCATCCGGCGTGATCTCGATGCCCACTGTCGATCTGCCAAAAGAGAAGATGATGTGACGTTGCTCGTAATCAAGGTGCCGGAGAGTCAATCAGAAGCACCAAGTGTTTCCTCCCGCGCGTTGACACTTTGTGCGGAAGACCCGCAAGCGGATCTGGAGATGATCGCGAGAATGGCGTCCGAGGGGGGCCCAAATTGTCGTGCCGCCGGGGATCTTCATTTCCACTCGGGGGGCCCGCACGCATGAAAGCCGGCGCACGGCGAGGCTTGGAGTAGCTCGAAAGTGGAGCGCGAGATACTGCCCAACCTATTGAGAACCGCTTGGGAGATGTTATGAAAGTCCTTCTGATTTACCCGCCAACGCCGGAGACCTTCTGCAGCTTCAAGCATGTGTTGCGGTTGGCACGCTGGAATCCGACTCACAATGGGAAGGCACGTTGCAGTGCCATCGTACTATCCACATCCGGAGTAGCCCATGTTGAAGGGAACAATTAACAAATTGAAGATCGTAGGAATAGCTGCCTTTGTATTGATCGTTGTGGTCGTAGTTTTACAGAACACGCAAGCCGTCGAAACAAAACTGCTATTCCTTACGGTGACGATGCCGAACGCAGCCCTCTTGTTCGGAACGTTGATCATCGGTTTTGTGATCGGCGTACTAACCGCGGGACACATCGTGTCCATTGCGAAGCGTGGGCCACCGGTTTGAAGCATCGGCCGGAAGGGGATGGCGCACCTCACGACGGAGATCGGGGCGGGCGGCGGTAATTGATCGACTACGAGGTATGGAATCAGCCATGACGGGAAATAGAAGCGGAGGATAAGAGAGCTTACAGAACAACCCTACGTTCACGGGCCATGGTGGCAATTGGCCAACGCAGCCCCACCCTTTTTCGAGGAGAACTCGACCATGTTACAGTTGGCAATCGCTTGCCTCGTCATCGCTTTGCTCGCTGCAGTCTTCGGCTTTGGAGGAATTGCAGGTTCCTTCGTGGGAGTGGCGAAGATCCTCTTCGTCGTCTTCCTCATTTTCGCCGTATTGTCGTTCCTGGTAGGCGGGTTGAGAACGAGGCGTCACTTGGGGTAACGGGAGACCGGGTTTCCGGTTTACCGTTGACAGGTGTGGGATTACGTCGACGGGCGAGTCATGGTACGCGGGCGATCGGGCTCGTACCACATCAAGTAACGCGCGTTGACCGCGTGGTGGAATTGTTTGAAGCATCGGGATCGCAATCAGAAACGGTGGAGTTGGACGGTGGAGTCTGGTGAACGACGAATGGAGTGATCCGGATGACTTCGATTTTGCAAGGGAGAAGAATCATGAGCGTTCGTCGAGTCGGTAGAGTGTGCCTGGTCACCGCGCTGGTGGCCCTTGGCGCGAACTTTGGATTGAACAACGCCGTGGCTGCACAGCCGGGCCAGGCTGATGCCGAACAAGGGGTGCAAGTGCTCACGCGTGGGCCAGTACACGAGGCCTTCGCGGAGACAGTGACTTTTGACCCCGAGCCGGGCATCGTGGTGCCGAAAGCGCCGCCGGCGGCGATCGAGGAATTGCCGCCCGACCAGAAACCGGACGGGGACAACGTGGCATGGATCCCCGGCTACTGGGGCTGGGACGACGAGAGGAGCGATTTCCTCTGGGTCAGCGGTGTCTGGCGCGCGCTGCCGCCCGGCCGCCAATGGGTGCCCGGGTATTGGGGCAGGTCGGCGCAAGGCGTTCAATGGACATCCGGGTACTGGGCCGACGCCAAGGTGAGCGAGATTGCCTACTTGCCCGAGCCACCCGCGACGGTCGAAGCCGGTCCTAACATCGTCGCGCCTTCGCCAGACGCCATGTGGCTGCCCGGCTGTTGGCTATGGCAGAATAACCGCTACGCTTGGCGCCCCGGCTTCTGGGCCGGCGGGCAGCCGGATTGGGATTGGGTTCCTGCCCACTACGTCTACACGCCGCGAGGCTACGTCTTCGTCGACGGCTACTGGGATTACTCGGTCGGCCGTCGCGGCGTGCTGTTTGCGCCGGTCTATTTTAGCGCGGGCGTGTATACGCGGCCCGGCTTCTCCTACTCGCCTGCGACGGTGATCGACCTGGGCGTGTTGGCCAGCCATCTCTTCTTGCGGCCGCAATACCAACACTACTACTTCGGCGACTACTACGCCGCGAACTACCAAACCGCGGGGTACTACCCCTGGTATTCGTATAACTCCGGCCGTCACGGCTACGATCCGATTTACGCTCACGAGCGATGGCAGCATCGCCAGGACAGCCGGTGGGAGCAGCGCATTGCCGCCGACTTCCAGAACCGCCGCGTTCACGAGGATGCCCGACCGCTGCGGACATGGGCGGCCCAGAGGGCACTGGGCGCGAGTGAGCCAGGGGCAAGAGAGACGGGTCGCGTGGTTGCTGAACCATTCTCCCAATTCACAAAGAGCCAAACCAGTCCGCTGCGATTCCAGCCGATCGACCAGTCAGAGAGACAAAAGCTTGGCCAGCATGGGCAAGAGGTGCAGCGCTTCCGCGAACAGCGGCAGAAGTTGGAAACCAGAGTGGCGGCTCCGTCGGCCGAGCAGCCTGCGAGACAATTCGCGCCGGCCAAAGTGCGATTTCCCAGTTCGCCGATTGTGGCGAGACCCGTCACTGAGCTCGGCAAGGGCCAGGTTCCGCCGAAGATCTATGAGGCCCCCAGACCAGATTTCAAGGTCGAGGCCAGGTGGAGATCGACTCGATCGCCGGAGCAAAGGCAGCCACGCGCAGCCAGCCGGCTGCCGCTGGACACGGCGCAACCGCAACCCAAGGCCAGGCGGGCCGCCCAGCAACCGCAGCCTCAGCCCAGGGCCGAACGGGCCGCCCCGCGTTCACGGGGCAACGCGCCGGCGGGTTCACAATCCAAGGGACAGAAGGAGGAGGAACACAAGGACAAGAGTAAATCCAAATAGATGGTCATCGTGGTTGAACAAACCCACCCACTTGCGGATAACGTCCCCTTCATCACGAGGAAAGAAAAGGCCCTGACAGGACTGCTGGGAACGTTGCAGGTCGGCATCCGCACGGAAGGTGAAAGCCCGACTGAGTAGCGGAGGCGAAAGGACGGGCGGGTACGTGCGGATTGGACCTGAGCGATAATTCGCACCCCCGTCCGACCGTCAGGCATGGAGTAAGACAAGTCATTGAGCTCGTCGTACTGGTCAATTACGAAAAGGAGACATTTTGACTAACCAACAGATTCTTGAGGGCAACTGGAACGGGATCAAAGGCAAGCTCCTCCAGAAATGGGGGCAGTTGACTGACGATGATTTGGCACAGATCCGCGGTGACGCCGGCCAGATGGTCGGCATCATTCAGCGCAAGACCGGCGAAGGGCGCGAGGCGATAGAATTGTATCTGCAAGAGGTGTCCGACAGTGCTGCCTCGGCGATCGGCACGGCGGTCGAAACGGCACGCGACTATGCACAGCACGCTTCCGCGACCGTGCAGCATACGGTCAAGCAAGCTACGGGCCAGGTTCGCGCCGGCTATAACGAAGCGGAACGCTTCGTCCGCGATCGGCCGGTAGAGTCGCTGCTTGTGTGTTTCGGAGTGGGTTTGATCAGCGGGGTGGTGATTGCGTTGTCGTTGCGTTTCCGATGACAGTTCCCCGCAACCGCTGCACGTGGATGCGCAAAAGGATACCGCCGATGAATGATCCACCGCCGGCTGAATCAGTGCGAGCACGGATGCAGCAGCTTCGTTGTGACATCGACGGGGACATGCAAGATATGGCCGCAAGTGCCCGCACCATCGTCGACTGGAAGCACTACGTGAAGACGTATCCCTGGGTGTGTTTGGGGGCGGCGGTCGCGTTGGGGTTTCTAATCGTTCCCAAGCGATCTGGGGAGATACGCCCTGACGTGGCCACCCTGACGCAACTGGTGAGGACCGGCCATCTAGTCATCAAACCGGCGGCCGCCTCGGACGGAGTGATCGGTGCGCTATTGGCTACTGTCGCCAACATCGCGGTTCGCAAGGCAACGGCATACTTGGGCCAAAATGCGGGAAGGTTACTTGGAATAACTGAACATCCTCGGACAAGCCATCATGATTCACATCGCATGCCCTGAGTCATCGAAAGGCGTCCGCGGCGGAGCGTCAGTTGGGCTGAGCCGTGGCGGCTGGGCCGGCGCAGCCCGAAGCGGATTGTCACAAAGTGTCCAGTCGATCGAACGGTTTGTCGCCCAACGGCCAGGCTTCTGCCTGGGGGCGGCACTATCCCTCGGAATCGCATTAGGATGGTGGGTGAAACGACGATGAGCCGACCCAACGGATCAACCCGGTCGCCGCGTGACGGGCTCGCCAAGAACGTGGCCGAATTGACGCACGACATCGTGTCGCTTGCCGAGTTTCAATTCGAGCTCTTCAGAAGCGACTGCCGCGAAGGCCTCAAACGAATGCTGGTCCCCATCGCGATGCTGCTGGTCGCGGGGACTGTGGCCGTCGGCACGGTGCCGATTGCGTTGACACTGATTGCGGAACTCCTGGCGCAAGCCGCTGATATATCGCGGGCGGCGGCCTTCTCGATCGCCGCCTTGATCGGCTTCATCGTGGCGGTGGCTATTGGAGTCTCGGGGTGGTACTTCATGCGCGGAGTCGTGCGCGTCTTTGAGCGTTCCCGGGAAGAATTGGCCCGCAATATGATTTGGATCAAACACGCCTTGAAGAAGCCGGCACCCGTCGAATCACGGCAAACTCAGGATCGTTGATATTTCCTGCCACCGTAGAACTAAGGAGCCTGACATGGCTTCGTCGACAGAAGAGCATACCGTCCCGAAATCGCAAAAGGAGACTCAGGTGCAGACGGGTCCCCTCGCGCCAACAACCAAGAGCGCCCTGGAGCATTTTCAGGAATATGGGCGCGAGCGCCCCGGAGTGGTGGCCCTATGGTGCTTCGGCATTGGCTTCGCACTAGGCTGGAAACTCAAGCTGTGGTAAGCGGCTAGGCCGATCATCCAGATAGCCCCTTGGTTCTGACCGTGACGAAACCATCTGCAATGCCTGGCTGGCAGCTTGCCCTCGTGATCCTGACCAGCACGGTGGTCGGCGTGGTCGT
The DNA here is from genome assembly GCA_963674835.2 of Thermoguttaceae bacterium. Classification (GTDB taxonomy): domain Bacteria; phylum Planctomycetota; class Planctomycetia; order Pirellulales; family Thermoguttaceae. The sequence goes on along the minus strand of CAXXKC010000003.1, from coordinate 1,261,395 downwards.
GATCACCTGTCTGTATTGGGCGCAGACGGTTTTCATCCCGGTTGCGCTGGCGGTGTTCCTGACCTTTCTGCTGGCCCCGCTCGTTACGGCCCTTCAACGGCGCGGCCTGCGGCGATTGCTGTCGGTCATCGTGGTCGTGATGCTGGCAGGGACGCTGCTGGGCGGCGCCATCTGGCTGGTCACGGCCCAGGTCACGAGGCTGGCCGGCGAAATGCCGAAGTACACGGAGAATATCAAGGGCAAAATCAAATTGCTGCGGCATCTTGGTCAGGGGTCGGTAACTAGTGGCCTGGAAAAAGCGATCCATGACATTACCGGGGAGTGGAACCTGCCAGAGGGGAGCCAAGAGGCAAAGAACCGGGGCAAGCTGCTGGTTTCGGTCTCGAAGGAGCCGACCACCGTGGTGCTAGCGCCGGAGAGCCCGACCTGGCTGGCGCGGATGCCGGCCTTGCTTAATTCTCTGTTGGAGACGCTCGGCAGCCTGGCCTTGGCCCTGGTGCTGGTCGTTTTCATGCTGCTGAAGCGCGAGGACCTGCGGAATCGCCTGATCCGGTTGGTGAGTCACGGCCAGATTACCGTGATGACCAAAGCGTTGGACGACGCAGGCCAGCGAATCAGCCGGTTCCTGCTCATGCAGTTGATCGTGAACGCCGCGGTCGGTCTGTCGGTGGGCCTCGGCCTGCTGGCAATCGGCGTCCAGTACGCCTTTCTGTGGGGATTCCTGGTGGCGGTGTTTCGCTATGTCCCCTACATCGGTGTATGGATCGCGGCGCTGCCGGCGATCATCCTCAGCCTGGCAATGTTTCAAGGGTGGATCCAGCCGTTGCTGGTGATTGGGCTATTCCTGGTGATCGAGCTGGTCGCAAGTAACGTCGCTGAACCTCGCCTGTACGGCCATAGCATCGGCGTCTCGGAAGTGGCCCTGCTGGTGGCGGCCGCCTTTTGGGCCTTCCTCTGGGGGCCGATCGGATTGGTCCTGTCCAGCCCGCTGACGGTCTGCATGGCAGTGCTGGGCAAGTACGTTCCGCAATTGAAGTTCCTCGACGTGCTCCTGGGCGACGAGCCCCCGTTGGATGCGCACGTCACCTTTTACCAGCGGCTGCTGGCCCGCGACCAGGACGAGGCGACGCAACTGATCCTAGCGCAGGCCAAGGCATCTTCCCCGGAACAGGTCTACGACGACTTCTTGGTGCCGGCCTTGAATTATGCGAAACGGGACCGCGAGCGAGACGACTTGACGGAAGCGGATGAGCAGTCTGTCCTTCAGGCGATACGGGAGATCCTGGAAGACCTGGGCGAGCGACGGGAGGCTGCTAATCAAGCCGAGGAGGCGATTCACGCCGAGGATCGGGGCAACGCCTCCGCGCCGATCCCACTCCGCGTTTTGGCGTGCCCGGCCCGCGATCAGGCGGATCGATTGGCACTGGAGATGTTGCGCCAACTGCTCGACCCGGCCAAGTGGGTCGTAGAAGTCGCCGCCGTTGAGATGCTGACTGCCGACCTGGTGGCGCAGGTGGCGGAGCAGGCGCCGGCGCTGGTTTGCATCGGCGCCTTGCCGCCGGGAGGCCTGGCCCATACACGCTACCTGTGCAAGAAGTTGCAGGCCCGGTTCCCGGAGGTCAAGATCATTGTGGGCCGGTGGGGACTTACAGACGGCGTGGAGGCAAACCGGGAGCAACTGCAGGACGCTGGGGCCAACCTGATGACGACCACGATGCTGGAAACGCGGAGCCAACTGAACAGTCTGCTGCCGATCCTTACGCAGGAACAGACAAAGCCCATGGAGGGCTCACCGGACCTCGCCGCCAACGGAATTGAGGGCGGTTGGCAGAAGGGGACGCAGCCCTAAAGGAAGGCATTGCCCATGGGCCGTCTTGGTGCGTGGAGAGGTGTGCAGATCGTGCGACTGCTGAAGCAGGCGGTGTTGGAGTGGTACAAATCCAGGACTTTCGAACTCGGCGCCGCCCTGGCCTTTTATGCCATCTTTTCCATCGCGCCGGTGATTGTGCTGGCCTTCACCGCCGCCAGCCTGGTTCTCGGCAAAGAGGCGGCGCAGGGCCGGGTGACCCAGGAAATCGAAAGCACCGTCGGCCACACCGTGGCCGTTGCCATTCAGGCCACTGCGCAATACACGTACCGGAGCGGCTCAGGAGTCCCGGCGACGGTGCTGAGCATTGTCTTCTTTGGGTTTGGCGCCACCGGGCTCTTCCTGCAATTGCAAAGCGCGCTGAACGCGATCTGGGAGGTCGAGCCCAAACCGGGGCGGGGACTGCGACGAAACCTGCACGATCGGTTCGGCTCGTTCCTGGCCGTCCTGGGAATCAGCGCGCTGTTGCTGGCCGACCTGCTAGTCACGGCGGTCCTCTCCTCGCTCGGCCAGATTATGCCCTCCTCGCCCGCGTCCCAAGGTTTCTCACTCTGGTGGGCCGTTACGTTCGCCGTCTCCTGGGCATTCCTCACGCTGGCCATCGCGCTGATCTACCGCATTTTGCCCGACGCTCAGATCGCCTGGCGCGACGTTTGGGTCGGGGCGGGCTCCAGCGGCCTTCTGTTCTTGCTCGGCAATCACTTGATCGGCTGGTATCTGGCCGCGGCCGGCATCGCATCGGTTTATGGTGCCGCCGGTTCGATCGTGATCGTCCTGCTGTGGGTCTACTACTCCTCGCAGGTCGTGCTGTTCGGCGCGGCGTTCACGCGGGTCTACGCCAAACACCGCGGGTTGCCTCTGGAACCGAAAGAAAACGCGCGGCGTGTCGACCGGAAGAGGTATGCTTGAGACCGAACGGGAAGCAAACACAGCACTTGCTTTTCTCGCTACTCGCCATAGAATTCTCTCAGTGGAGTAGCGGCAAGATGAGCGTGGCTCCGCCAGAAACTAACTCAAAGTGGTCGGATGACTAGATAGGGAGCAACCCGGCCGTGCCGGGCGGCTCGTTGGTGAGTAAGCCGACGTGGTCGAATGCCTCAGGGCGTTCCGCCACGTCGGCTTTTTTGTTTCCGGTGCTCCGGGATAGCTGCAGCGCCCAGGGGCGATCCGGTGATTGTGATGAACGCTAATAGTAGCCGTTCACGGCTTTACGCCAGCAGGGACGGGGCGGGTTGGGCGGTGAGGTGGGCGAGGAGTGCGGTGTGAAGGAATTGGAATGCGCGGCGGCCTTGTTGGGCACAAGTGGCCAGCGCAGACCATGCCCGTTCGCACCAGCGCATTCCCGGGCCGCCTCGCGTGCCTTGGGTCACTCGCCGGTCGATCACCACATGACGGATTGCCTGCTCGGTCAGGTTGTTCGTCGGCTCCACGCCCGGCTCGGTGAGGAAGCTGAAGTAATGTTCCGCCTTCCGACCTCGAAAGCGAGCAGCCAGAGTCCGCGCTTCGTTCCACGTCGGCGGATGGCGCACCTGTTGGAGAAAACCGCGGCGAATGGCCTCCATCCGCAAGGCAAACTTCTCCAGCGGCCATTGGGCTTTGCGGTGCAACGTATGAAAGAGCTTCCGCAGCCAACCCAGAAGCTTCTCGGCCCAACGGGCAGCGCTCTTATTGGGCTGCTCGGCCAGGAAGCGGATGTCGCGGATCAGGTGGGCCATGCAGAACTGGACGGTTGCCCCACTGTCGGCCATGTACTTGCGGTAGGCCGAAAAGTAGTCGCAGCCAATCACACCGCCGAACGTCTCGCCCAGCACCGTCCGCAGCACTTCGCTGCCCCGGGAACGATCGATGTGGAAGACGGTGAAACGCGGGGCGCGAAAACACCAAGTCCAATGACGCCGACCTGCGTCCTTGTGCCCCGATTCGTCGATGCCCAGACGGTCTTGCCCAGCCAGGCGGTCGCGGAGTTCTTCATAGGGCCCGCGGATCGCGGCGGAGACTTTCTGCACGACCTTCGCCAACTGCCCGCGACTGAGGTCCAGCCCGGCCAGGTCGCGCCAGAAGCTGTGGATCGTCGTGTAAGACATGTGGCAAGCGGCCTTCTGGAACGCAATCGCTGCCGAGAGCCGCGGACCGACCAAGCCTGCCGCGGCAACCTCCGGCGGCAACGACGCGATGACGATCCGGCCGGTGCGCGGATCACGATACCGACGGGCTCGATACTCGGTGATCACAAACGGCTTCTCCACCAGTTCCACCTGCTGAACGACGTGCCATCGCGCGAGCGGCCGCAGCCCTCGTGCCTCTTCCCGAGGCAACTCGCACTGAACAATCCGGTCCACTTCGTCCGGAGCGAACGGTTTTCGTTCGTGCTTGGCGTGTCCCGGCTGACCGCCGATCGACCGCTTCTTTCGTCGCTTGGCCGCATCCGGCTTGGACGGTTTCACTATATCGCTGGACGGTGGCTTGGAACTGTTCCCCGAGTTCTTCCTCAAACGCGCGACTTCTGCCTCCAGTTGGGCGATTCGTGCTTGCAGAGGCGCAACCGCCTCGGCGACCGCCGCGGCGATCAACTTGCGAACTTCGTCTTCAGTAAAGAGGCGAGCCATCCCTCCTTCATAACCCATGCCCCCCAACGGCGCAATACCAATTCTTCAAAATCCGTGAACGGTTACTAAATCTGCTCCTATGATATCATCACCGGTACGTCCCTTTCTTTCGAAAGTGGCAGAATTCCCTTCTGCCTCAGCCGCAACTGCCCGCGGGCCTGTCACTTCCGCAGTAGTAACAACCTCCCATCAGCGGGCTTCCCATGCGGCCAAGATCTGCTGCAACAAGGCCCTCTGCTGCTGACCCGTTTGCGGATCTTCCAACAACTCTCGCAGAATCTTCGCATTCTCGGGACTACAGAAGTGATAAATATTCCGAGTGTATTTGAGCCAGGTTTCGCGAGACACCGTATACTCGTCATCGTGCAAGTAATCCGGATGTCGAATCTGCGCAAGAAGTAGATGCTCGTAGCCTGCGTCAGCCGGCAAGAGCAGTGCCCTCGCATCGAACGCAGGTGCATCGCGCATTTCGCGCCGAACCGCCGGAAGAAAATGCGGAACATCCAGCAGGATCAATCGAAACCCTTGCATGCCGCGATACAACTCTAGCAGTTCAGCGACCTTCCCGAGAATCACCTTGCCGGAAGAGACCGTACTCAAGTCCGAGAGAATGACCTCGTCCCGATCCGGATCGACAAGCATCGAGAGCGGGCCACATCCAACAGATCGAAATCCTTGAAACAACAACAGTTCCGACTCTCGTTTCCGCCAGTCCTCCAGCAGACTCGGAAGCCTGAGCCCCATGGGGCTCGATAAGTCGATGCTCCAATACGCCTCGGTATAGTAGCGGAGGTCCTTTAAATCCTCCGCTTGCATGACAAGAACGCCGGTGGCATCCGCTCCTCGCGGTCGTGATTTGCTCTCTGACGCCGGCTTCGCCTCGCTGCCCGTTGCCTCACCAGGCATGTCCCACGGGCGTTTGAGGTGATGAATCACCTGAAACCGCACTTGCAGCAGATTGCGCCTCGCATCGTCCGTCGTGACAGACTGCACACGGACCGTCGAGACAGTGGCCGAGTTCGCAACCAATGCCTCCAACGTCGGCTTCGTTACGCCCGGGTCCTGGGCCGTCAGAACCGAGGGAAGCACAAACAGAAGCGTCAGGACGGTGGAAAGCGTGACGGATACGGCGCGCGAGATAGAACTCCCCATTGCTACTCCAGGCAGACGAAACTCAATGGAAATCCAGCAGTCCACGGGGACTTCCCGCGGGCGAGCGTTCCCCACCGCCAAACAAGCCGCCGCGAGGTTTGTCGTCGAACTGCAGGAGCGCACGACCTTTCAGGACGGGAATCTTCGCAATCTGCTCCATTCGCAAAGGCGGCTTGACGTCGCTCGGCGCAAACAGGTCAAGCGCACCCCCAGAGCCAACAGCCACCGCGTACTCGCTCTCTTTGAGTACCTTTTGGCGCACTTGCCCCGAGCCATCGTCGAAGCGCACCACGAACGGGTAGCGGCTCTTGTGCTGGTTGCTCTGGCCGGCAGTCACCGTCTTCTGGGCGTCGTCAAGCACGTACTGAAATGGAAACTTGTTGTTGGTGTTGTCGATCGTGACTTCGTGCTCCGGCTGTTCAATTAGCTCCCAGCCCTTTTCCGTTGGCGTGAAGCCATACGTCCCGTTGGCAATCCCATATTTCGCCTTGCCGTGATCGCCTCCTCGGTCGAACTCGACAACCCAGGTCTTGCTTCCCGGCAGGTGCTGCCGAAAATCAGGGCTCATCGTGAACTGGTTCGAATCGACGTTGTAATTGACTGTCTCCTCGCCGAGATTGATGAGCAAAACGCCGTCAACGATAACGTCAGACTCAGAGTCAGGCACTGGTTGGCCAGCCCCAACAGACAGGCCGACAGCCTGTACGGCGCTCCCGCTCGTGATCACGATACCGTCAGTCGCCCCACCGGTGCCCACGAGAAGCGTGCCGTTTCCAAGATAGACAACCCTCCCCGCCGGCATGTTGGGAACGTAGATGATCTGCGATTCCATTCCGGAAGGCAGAAGCCCGCTCCCGGGACGCGCACGGTCCATCTGGTCGATCCAGAAACTGTCTTCGCTGAGGGTGTCCAGGTCATGGGTCAACTCCTCGCCGGAGTCAACCATGTCTCCGAAGTCGTCTTCAAAATCGTCGATATCTCGCGGCCTGAGTCGACCTTTCTTGGCGTCATCGGCCATTTCCTCTAGTGACTCGAACGCATCGTCCGCCTTAAGGAGCCGTTCCGCTGCATCCGCAGGCACGGCCGGGACCTTGATCAAGTCGTCAACCGACTCGCCTTTCTTCAGCCGATCCTTGATCTCTCGCTTCTCAGTATCGCTATAGCCTTCCAGCGAATCCACGTCTTCTTTGAGTTTATCCGTAATGCTGTCACGAATATCATCCACTGTGTCTTCGACATGAGCTTGCGCGTCTTTCTTCGTGTTCTGCACATCCGCAACAGTGATGAAGGAGCCGTCGACCGTGAAGGCGTTCGGAACGACGGTAACCTCCACCTTCGTGGGCTCCAGATCCGCGACAGGCACGCTGTTCGGTTTGACTTCAGTTGGTGGAGGGTTGAACTCCGTTGGCGGCGTCACCACCTGCGGACGTTGATACTGCGGACGTTGGTATTGCGGATATTGGTAGCCCTGGTTGGGCCAGAAAGGCCTCCGTTGGTCATGGTGTTCATGCTCCTGCTTGCGCTTCTCATTCTCGACCGCCGCGTCTATTCCCTTGCCGATAATCCCGAGAATGCCCGGAACAACATCAGATTGTTGGTTGGGTGCGTAGTTGCCGGACGGCTGGTTGCCATTTCCGGACTTTCCACGAGCCTGGAACTCGAACTTGTCTTTCTGGTTATTGCTACTACCCCATTGGGCTTCTACACGGCCAGGCGAAAAGAAGCAAATCAAGGCGAGTGCAACTACAACTAATCTACCCATAATTTCAAACCTCAATGATAATGTCGATTCTGTGTTGCCTGTATCTGAGATGCTCCACGTTTTCCATGACGTTCGGCGATCTAGCTAGAACCCCAAAATCACTGTCTTAGCGTCAGTTAAGCTCGCTCACCATTATTGAGGGTCGTAAAAGTAGTAGGCTGGTGGGCTCACGAAAACACTACGAATACCGGGCTCCCGTTGGTCGCCCGGGTGTCACTACTTATGCGACGGTCGATAGGAGGTATGCATTGCCCCCTCTTCTTAGAGCGAGTTTTTATTTTAGTTGCGGCAATTGCTCCTAGCAAGCATTGACGTCTGTATTTTGCCAATCTCACCGGCATACCTCGACCCTGTAAACGCCGGTTGAAAAGTGTGGCGCGGGACGGACTGGGTGTGCCGGTCGAAAACCGTGGCGCTCTTGACCTCACTCGCGGTGGGGTAAGCAAGGCTTGTAGCGGAACAACCGCTACAAGCCCGACCCCTCCGCGAGGTAGCCGAGAGTGTACACCGACATGGAACGATGGAGTGAAGTGCGTCGCCTGGTGCTGACCGGCGAGTTGTCGAAGCGACAGGCATGCGAGAAGTATGAACTGCATTGGGACACGCTGAAGAAGATCCTTCAGCACGAGGAGCCGCCTGGCTATCGGCGGAAGCAGCCGCGGGCGAAGCCGGTGCTCGGGCCGTTCGTGCCGCTGATCCACGAGATTCTGGAAGCTGACAAACACGCGCCGCCAAAGCAACGGCACACGGCCAAGCGGATCTTCCAGCGGCTGCGCGAGAAGGGCTACCGCGGTGGCCGGACTGTTGTCCAAGAAGAGATTCGGCGGTGGAAGCGGAGGTCGGCAGAAGTCTTCATGCCGCTGGCGCATCGAGCGGGCGAGGCCCAGGTCGACTTTGGCGAGGCGACGGTTCTTTATCGCGGCCAAGAGCGGAAGGTCGCCGTGTTCGTCCTGTCGCTTCTGTACAGCGATGCCGTATTCTGCCAGATCTTTCCCCGCGAATGCACCGAGACATTCCAGGAGGGCCATCGCCGGGCATTTGAATTCTTCGGCGGCGTGCCGAAGCGGATTACCTACGACAACACCAAGATTGCCGTCTCGAAGGTGATCCAGAAGCGAGGCGGGGTGTTCACCCGCGAGTTCCTGCGGCTGGAGAGCCATTATCTCTTCGGCCATCACTTCCGCCTGGTCCGGCAGGCGAATGAAAAGGGGCATATCGAAAGCCTCGTGGGTTACTGCCGGCGGAACTTCCTGGTGCCGGTGGCGGGATCGAAAAAGTCCGGTTCGTGGTTCAGGACCGGGTGGTGGCCGAGCACCTTCGGGACTGGGACAAGGAAAACGTCCACTACGATCCGGTGCATTACTTGGCGCTGCTGGAGCGAAAACCGGGTGCCCTGGACTTCGGCAAGCCGTTTGACGACTGGGACCTGCCCGAGGGCTTTGGAACCTTGCGGCGACGGCTGGAGGGTGAACTGGGCAGCGACGGCCGCCGCGAGTTCATCAAAGTGCTTCGGCTGTTGGAGTCTTATGAACCGAAGGAACTGGCCAGGGCCGTTGATCGGGCGCTGGTGCCTCCGATTCCACGGTCTTCAATTCAGCGGTGAATGCAAACGTCCATTTTTGTCTGGCGATACCTTACTGTTTCACACCCATATTGGTTTGTGCCGCGTAAGCGACTTGGTCGTCCTCCTCGGCCGCTCTCAGCCCGACGAAGCGCCTCCGCGGGTAAAAAGCCGTCGGTCAGTAACTGCCCGCCTGCCGCCACCCTTCCCCCATCTCCAATCCCCCCCTAATCGCCTCCTCGCGCCTTTCATCCGACATCACGCCGCCGACCATCTTTCCTCGCTCCTTCCTCCTCTGACAAGATTCCATCCCGCCGACCACGCCCTCCAATCGGGACCTTTCCCGTTCCACCTGAGCGATCTGGGCATCGATTTCGTCGATTTCACAGGCGAGGACACGGCGGTGCCGTTCGTCCGCCTCGTGGAGTTGATCCTGGAGCATCTCCCGATCCGATTTCAAGTCACGGAGAACCTGCTCCGCTTGGGATGTGCGCTGCCTCCATTCCGCCACAGGATCGCTGGGCGGACCGAGAGGGGGTGGGGCGGGTGTCCAGAACAGCAAGATGAGCCGAAGGATCATGGCGTAGGTGAGGCACCCCAGAACACCCTCCCGGTCTTTGATGACTACAAAGATCACCAGCAGTGCCAAGAACACCCAACAGATTGTTGCGAGGATCGCTGGAATGAAGGGGTAGTGCCAGGGCGCGGCGGGGAGCAGGTTCCACAGGCTCATGTTCCACCTCCTGAAATGGAGAGGGGCGACGAGGATCACCCCGTCGCCCCGTTGGTCACTCCCAATCGAAGCTCAAGTCGGTGAGGCGGAGTTCGTTAAACTGAAGCTCGGTGTCGATTGCCGTCTCCAGTTCCTTGACCTCCATCTCGACTTTGCGAAAGTCGAGGGTTCCGCTTTCACAGACCTCCACTGCTCGCCGAAGCGACTTCAGGGCGACTCGTTTGGAGTCAATTTGGGAGAGGAGGATTCGGAGGTTCTGAAGGCGATCCCTCGCCTGCCGTTCGCGGCTTTCCAACAGGGCGAGGACTCTGCCGAGGCGACCTTTGGTCGTCTTCAACGACTCCGCCTCGGACTGGAGGGCTTGCCGAGAATGCCCCTCCTGGGTTCGGGCGAGCTTCTCCTGGACCGAAGTCAGGTCTTCGGAGAGCCTCGTGTGGCGAACCTGCACGTCGATCCTTGCATGGCTCAGTTGATCGACTCCCCGCCCTAGTTCTGCGACGGAGGCGGTCGCCTCCCGCGATTTGAGGTCGATGCCGTCGAGAAGGGAGTCAATTTGGGCGAGAACCTGCTCACGGGCGGTCTCCCAGCGTGGACCACAGCCAGCAAGGATCAGAACGAGGATGAGGGGTAGGGTTTTGGACATGGGGCATCTCCTTGTGGTGAGTGGAAGGGATGCCCGTGCTGTTCGGTCTCCTTGTTTTGGGAGTGTCCAGCGATCTTCGGGGCTGGGAAATGGCTGTCTGATAGACCTACCCCGCCGTATCTGATAAGAGCCGTTTTTGAGCGCGATTTTTCAGGGGTGGATTCGCCATAACACTCTATGGAAAAGCAGGTTGGGGAAACATGCTGGTGTGCGAAAGGGACAGCCCCATGCCCTCCGCTCAAATAACCCCATTCCCATCAAGGGGCTTCCCCCGTCACCACGCGCCGGAAGCCCCTTCTCCATTCCTCCCCCGCTACGCCCGCCCGTCGCCAAGCCCATCACACCCTCGCCACTCACCCACTCCCCCTCCAACAAGACCCACCAACACACCGCAAGTCCCGCCGCCCCACCCAATTCTCCCCGCCGAACCATCCAACGAATCGGCCAGCCCATCGCGCGTCTCACAAACAACAGCCAATCGGCAAGATCCGCCCCTCCTAAACCACCTCCGAGCCACTTGCGCGCCGCGGTGCGCGCCACCGACGCACGTTGGGGTTAGGGCAGAATTGCCACAAGGGCGTGGCAGCTCGCCAGGAAATGGCAGGCTGCTACCTTCCTCGCGTGCGTGCAACCGATGCGTGCGTCAAGCCAAGATCGACGGCGGCACGCAGGCTCTACGCGGTACGCGATTCGCCGAAAGAGTTTGGCGTGTTACGACCCCGCACCGTGCAGCAGAACATTCCGCATCTGCGCAATATCCATCGTATGGGCCGATTCCTCCCGGAGAGCTGGCGATCAATGACGCCCGCAGAACACGCCGGCCCATTCTGGAGATGCAAACGCACGTGCTTGACTCGTTTCAGATTCGGCGACAGAATGCCGATCGTGTGATACGCATTGTGCCGGAATCGTCGCCGAATCTTATTACGGCGCTGCGCCGGCGGCTGAATCAGATGGTCAAGCGGACCACGTACTGTCATGACACAGTATTATTTTCGCCTTCGCTTCTACTTTCCGGCGCATCATTCCATCAATTCGGACTCTTCGACGCTCGAATTCCCGGTTGCGCCGGAAGGGAACAGTCTTCGCCTTACGCCACAGGATGGCGAGGGAACCATCCGCTCTGCACGTCATATGGTTCTCGCTGGCGGTCCATTTCTCGATTTGGTTGACGCCCAAGGCGCTGGAATGCGGGCAACGCACGCGCTAATTCAGTATGCCATCCATTCGCGCGTGGGGATCGACTTGGGAAAGGGCCAAGCAACCGGTGGATTGTCGGAATACGCGAAGGAGAAGATCTTGCAGGACACCGGAATTCACATAATCAACGACGTGCACGGCTTGTTGGTGTATGCAGGCGGTGCGAGCACAAAGTTCATTCGTGCCAATCCGGTAACCCTGACCCTTGGTCGCCAGGAAGCCGATTTCGTCACGCAGCTCCAACACGCATATGCGCAAGACTACTGTTTGACATGTAAGCAGAGTGTCGCATTTGAGTTGTTTTCAGCCGCGCAGTTCGAGTCGTCTATCCGCAGTAGGTTCATCACGCTCGTTATGGCAATTGAAGCATTACTCCAGCCCATAGACAGGAAGCAGCAGGCGCACGAACATGTGGCACGCCTCATTGGGGTCACTGCGAACTCAGGCCTTCCGGACAGCGAAAAGAAGTCATTGATTACGAGCCTGGAATGGCTCTACCAGGAGTCCATCGGCAAGACTGGCAGAAGGTTGGCAAGGAGACTCCTGGGAAACGAGAAATATGCAGAGAGGGCGCCGGCGGCGTTCTTCACAGATTGCTACGCATTTCGTAGCCAACTGGTGCATAACGGAACGTTGTCTGATGACAAGGTACGTCTTGAATCGTGGCTAGGAGAACTGGAGAGATTCGTTGCAGATTTGCTCAAAGCCTCCATTCGCCCGCTCGCTACTTAACAACATCGTTGCAGCCGAGGTGCTACCCCTATGATTATTCGACTTTTGACGAAGATGGACGGGCGTGCGCTCGTTTACCCCGCCAATTTCCTACTGCGATGTGTTTCTCACCGAGAAGTTCGTGAAGACGGCCTGCACCAGCAGCCGCCTCGACTTCGACACTGCGTACGGCACCCGGATAATTTGCGATGACGAGGAAGCGCTCGACGCGATCTCCCGCCTCGCGGCGATACAGCGCGGTTGGCATATCGCGCCGAACCATCCGCTGCAGCAGAGCGCGGGGGCGTGTAGGCTTTCCCGGGGCCGTAGCTCCGGTAGCCCCGCCGCTGCTGAGCTCTTCGTTCGCTGTGTCCGTCCGTCACCCTCACCGACCCACAAAACCCCAGCGGGCGAGGCCCCAAAGAACCCTCATTCTCCCTCACCCATCCCACACGCCAACACGTCCCTCAATTCCCCGCCCACGCACCCCGAACTCGCCATCTCCGAAATCACCGCCCCGGAACACCCTCGAACACGACGTTCCCAACACCCGCTAACCACCCTACGGGCAAATCCAGCTAACCGTTCCGAAGCTCGCCGGGTCCGCATTCCGGATCGCGATCGCCCACCGGGCGACAGCAATCACATTTCCCCAACAACGCGGCCGAAAGGTCCCTTTCGCGGGTCGCCCTCGCTATTCCTCACCCTGGCCCCAATCGCGATAATGGTGGTTGTGGTTTGTACAAGGTGACCGATCTTCAACTGACTGAGCATTGGAACATGGCAGGCAAAGCCTTGGAAGTTACCGCGAACCCGTTGTTCTCCTTCTTTCTGCCCGTAGGTCTAGTGGCGGCCTTGCTGTGCACGGCGGCCGATCTGCACGCAGAGTCGTGTCCCATCATTCCCATTCCCGATGTCTATCGCGCCTTGGGACGCACCGTAACACTTCCCGCGGCCGAAAAGGGAACGATAGTCGTCGCCGCCCATGCCGCCGAACCGGTGCAGTATGCTGCGGAACGATTGCAGACCTCGCTTTCCCGCTTGGCCGGCAGGAAGTACGAGATCGTCAACGCGGTTCCCGCAACTGCTGAAGTCGTATTCCTGTTGGGCGAATTCCCGCATGATTCTGCCGTGGCCGACTTCTGTGGCCGGGAAAAAATCGATACTTCCAAGCTCAGCCCGGACACGGACGGCTTCGTGATCGGCTGTTCCGCCTCAGGCGATCGGCAGGTAATCTGTGTGGGCGGCAGCAATCCGCGCAGCGTGATTTACGGCCAGGATGCCCTGACCATGCTGCTGCAAAAGCATGGCGACGGCTACGCGCTGCAAGCAGCCACCGTCTGCGACACCGCCAAAATCCGCTGGCGCTCGTTCTCCTGGAACCGTTGCGAATATTACCAGCCAGGGGTCCTCGATGCTTACGCTGATGCGCGTCTCAACTGCATTGAATTGCGCGACGGCCCGCCGCCGATGTTTGGTCAGTTCGGCTATCCTGCCGATTGGAACATCACGGGCGAAGCGGAAAAAAGGGTCCTCAAGGAAGCGCATCGGCGCGGCATGTTCGTCTACGGGGTCTTCTGCTGCGGCGTGGCAGACAAAGATGCCGAAGCCGTGTTGTCCAAGTTCTCGCAACTGCTGACGCTCGGCGTGGACGGCCTCTATATCTCCTTCGATGACCCCGGCGTCCATGGCGACGCAGTCAGCCTGGTCAGACAGATTCTGAGCTTCGCCAAGCAGCGCGGAGTTTCCCCGGACCGGATCGCCCTGCTTCCCCCAGATCCGGATTATGGCTGCGTCTATTCCGACTTCAATTGCAAGATGCTTGCCGAAGTGCCGGAAACCGCCGCGATTCGCTGGTTCTTCACCAAGAGTCCGTCCGCAGAGCGTCAACAACTGGTCCAGGATCTGGGAATCAAGTCTCCCACCGGCTTGTTCTTCAACTGGCCGATGGGCGGCCAATCGGAAGCGTTGCCGATGAACCGTTTTGAGCGGGCCTACATCTGTGTGCCGGAGTTCAACGACAGTTACGGCCGACTATCGCTCGACATCTTTCAAAAGGCAGACCGCTACATCGACAGCGTGATGGTTTGGGTCCGCGGCTATCCCGAGTACTTGGCGCAATTGATCGGCGTCTGGTCCTGGAATCCAGCCGACTTCACCTACCAGCGTGGCCGCAAACGCATCTACACCCGCGTGTACGGCGCCGACCTGGCCGACAAGGCCAACACCTTCGACAACCTGTTGACGGAACTAAAAGGCTCGCTCTTGCGCATCGGGCCGTGCGATTGGGCACAGTGTGCCTGGCGGCTGAGAAACGTCAAAGAGCGGACTTATGCCCTGCATCTGCTCGCGAAGCTGCGCGCCCTGCAAGAGGGAATTGCCCAGAAGGCACCCGCGCAAACCCTGCTGTCCCCGGACTTTCTTCGCGCGGCCTATCTTGAGCCGATGCGCACGAGTCTGGACTGGGCGGAAAAGCTCATCCTCACGGATTTCCCCGAACAGGTCCATCCGTATTTCGACCGCGACTACGACTGGGAAAAACAGCATCATACGGCCGTCCGATACATTACCTATTGGAAGGCGAAGTTTGACCCGATGCTCGACGTCATTGAACAACGCTTGGGAAAGGAGGGATACGCCCGAGAATATGTCGCCCAGTGGCGTAAGAAACTGACCATCCCGAAAGAATAGACGGGCGAGCTTGTCGGCGACGTGCCCAGTGGAAGTCTGGGGGGCACCCATAACCGCCGACGTGTAAAGGCCCGATTTGTAACGCTCACCAAAACCGGAACAGAGCAGAACCTGCGGCTAACGGCCGACGGCTGTTGCCGACAATGTTGCAACGCAACCCGCAGAACGCCCACCTACAATCAGAACGCAAAGAGAAAACCCCCGCTTCTCTCAGCAAAAGCGGGGGTTCTGCAACCTAACCGCAAGCGATATCAAGGCGAAAGCTACCTGGAAATGTGGTGCCGGGAAACTGGTTGTAGGTTTGAATCCCATGGCCTCCGCTTTGCCAAAGCCTCGAAAGACGCCGTGTTCTTCGGGGCTTTCTGGGTTCCTTGACCCTCGCTATCGATCATTTCCCCTACCGTACACTCGTGGACTTCAAGGGGCATAGGGGCCATTGGATTCCCTGGAGTTCCAGTAATCAGACTTCGGCCTCTTCTGGACCGCCGTTCACAACTGGTCCGCCAGCCGTTTGGTCAGTTCCAAAAGGGCAAAGACGACCGCCTCTTGCCTCCCGTCTCGATTTGCGTCTCGTTCACTTCAGGTGGCGCCGCACAATCGATGCCAACACCTGGTATCCGGCCTCGTTGAAGTGAAGCCGGTCCTTCACAAACAGCTCTTCCCGGGGCTTGCCGTCCCGACCGAGGGTGGCGCCCGTAGTGTCGATATAGTCCATGTTCTTGCCCGAGGCGATGTATTCCTCGATCAGTTCGTTGGTCTTCTTCTCCCGCTGGACGTTGGCCCACCGCGACGGCGTGGCATCGATCGTCATGTAGGCGATTCTGACCTCCGGCAGCTTGCTCCGCACCTTCTCGACAAACGCCTTGAAGTCGTCCCGGACTTGCTCGGGCGTCTTACCCGCGTGGATGTCATTGCTGCCTGCCCGCAGCACGATCAGCCGGGGCCGGTACGGAATCACGATCCGGTCGGCATAGGAGACGCTGTCGGAAATCTGCGATCCGCCGAAACCCCGGTTGATCACCTGGTATTCAGGGAAATCGCGAGCCAGGCTCTTCCAGCGGACAATCGTCGACGAGCCGATGAAGAGGATTCCACCCTGAGGCGGTGGATTGTTCTTGTCGGCGGTCGCAAACGCATCGATCGCTTTCTGCCAACGCTCGGGGCCTGCCTTCTTCTCGGCCCCCGGGAGTTGACAGGCGAACGCCACGCACATCAGACCCGTCAAGACCGAGCGAAGAGCCGCACGGCGGTAATGGGGCGTGTTCATCGTCGGTTCTCCATTCTCCGGATCACTTCTTCGGCGCCTTGAGCGTTTCGGTCAGGTACTGTTGCACCGTCGGATGTTTGACGTCGGGCGCCCCGGGATAGACCAACTCGCACGCGACCCCGACGCTCTTGCATTTCTCATCGAGTTTGACGCCGAAATTCGCCGTGTGGGTCGGATCCTTCTGGTTCTGGCCGAGCGCAGGCGGCACGCCGTAGATAAGATAGATGGGCGGATCATCGGCGGTCACCAAGGCGTAGGGCGAGTACTCGGCGATCCACGGCAGAATCTTGTCGCGCCCCGCCAGAAACTCGTCGAACTGCGACAGCTTCTTCGCCCGGTCGCCTTTGAATCCGAATGCGTGGCCGCCGTAGCGGCTGTTGGGCGTCCACTCCTTCATCTGCTGCGGGTCGAGCGTCGTCTGGGCGACCACCACCGCGGCGCACCAGAGCCGGGTCGACTCGCGCGCAATCGGATCGCTGCTCGCCGGATCCGCCAGGTCGGGATGAAACGCCAGCCACAGGCTCGAACACGCGCCGGCCGATCCACCCGTCGCGCCGATGCGCGCCTTGTCGATGTTCCACTCGGCAGCCTTGCTGCGGACGAACTGCAATGCCCGTGCCGCGTCGTCCAGTGGGCCCTTCACCGGCGGCTCTACACCATCGGCCTCCGCCTGAGCGATGTAGCGGTAGTTGATGGCAACCACTGAAATGCCGGCCTCCAGGTACGGTGCGGCGTTGAACCCGCCCTTGTCGCCATTCACCCAGCCGCCGCCATGAATGTAGAACACGACCGGCGTGGGCTTGTCCGACGCGGCCTTGTAGAAATCCAGCACTTGTCGGGCGTGCGTTCCGTAGGCAACGTTGGCCAGCGTAGGTTTGGGACGCGCCGGCGAAACCGCCTTCGATGCCGCTTTGGCCGATGCCTTCGGACGGTCTTTGCCTTTCACCGCCGCAGACGAATCCGCGGCAATGCCCGTACTGCACAAGAGGGCGAAAACACAAAACAGCGAGATGGTCGTTCTCATGCGATTGGCCTCGAAGCTAGTGGGATTCCGTGCATCCTGGTGTTTGGGCCCAGGGCGGTGCGACGCCCACCAGAATACCACGCCCGGGCGCGGCATTCCAGCAATCCTCGACTTCCGCTCTGCAACGGTTCGCGAGAAACCATCCCCCTTGGGACGCGCCGATGGATCTTCCGAGCCGATCCCGACGGCCCATGAATGCCAGCCTCCCATGGCCCCGAGTCGTTCGTCGCGCCAGGAGCAAAGCCACCGCTCGCCAGGGTCTTCCTTGCCCCCGCCCCCGCTTCCGACGACTTCCTGGCACGACTATGCCGCGCCGTTTCGCGGTCTCATTCCTTGAAGAGATCCGCCAACAGCGCGCGGTAACGATCCATGCCGTGTGCGTGAACACGCTCTTGTAATCCGCTCCAAAGGTCGTCCAGCAGCGTGGCGTTAAGGATGCCGTCCACCGTCTTCTTTGCAAGCTCGTCGAAGAGGTCGGCCGCGGTCCCCGCCGCATCGGCAATCCCTAGCGTGATTTCCCGCTGGCAATGCCCGTACTGATTGGCGATCAAGCTGACCGTGGGTAATCGAGGGACCGGGTCGGGGACGTTGACGTAGCGGAATATCTTGCCCGCAAACTCCTGGTCGAGGGCCTTCACCGCGATTGCATTGCCGATCATCGGTCCGCCAAACGTATAGATCTGATGCACGGGGACCATACGCCGGAGAAAGAGCCAAGCGGCTAGAATCGCTAGCGCCCCCCCGAGGCTGTGGCCGGTGATCCACAGCGGGCGCTCGCTGGCCTTCATTTCCCCATCCACCGCCTCGTAAACGGGCTCCCAGATTGCCGCGATCGCATTGACGAAACCCTGATGGAAACGCGCGCCGACGCCAGCCGCGGCCAGGTCCGTTCCCAATCGTCCCTCGGGCACGATCAGCAGGTCGACCGCGTCGGTCAGCAGCCAGTCTTTGATGCCCTCCAGGCTCGTGGGGGCTTCGGTGCCGCGAAACGCAACGACAATATGGCCGTCGTTGGTGGCGACGTATGCCTGGGTGTTGCCCGCGCTGAACAAGCGCGCATCGAGCCCCAATTCCGCGAGGAACTTCCTTTTCGCTTCCGCTTCGGGGTCGTACGCGAAGTCCGATGCGAGGGCCAGCGCCTCGGCGTTGCGCGCATCGCCCATCGCGTCTTCGATCAGCATTTTTCTCATGCGACTGCCGCCTCTGAACGGGGTGGTGGGATGTGATGGAGAACCATACCGGCTCACCGTTTCTAACGCAGGTACTTGCGCTGATCCTTGTTCTTGGCCTTCCAGTCCCGCAGGGTCTTCGATGCCACCGCGGTCTGCCGCATATCCAATTCGAGCAGCGAATGCTTCCCCATCAAGTGCTCTTGAAACCCCTGGTCCGTCACTTGGGTCTTTCGCAGTCGCAGAATCTGAAGCGCCGGCAGGCGACTCAACATCCGCAATCCGCCGTCGGTGATCTGACTGTCGTTCAGATCCAATTCCCGCAGCCGCGACATGCCTGCAAGGTATTGCAGCGTTTCGTCTGTCACATCGGCGTTGGCCATCTGGAGCACGACCACATCGGGTTTCGACTGCAGCAGCGAATAGTCGGTGCGGTCCCAGCCGGTGAGCGTCAGATGCAGCTCGCCGTCGACGAGTTTTTCACGCGGGCCAAGGTTCGGGTGGCGCGCTAGGTAATAGCCGAGCCCGACCGTCCCGCTCAAGAGAAGCACGGCAGCCAACAACAAAATCAGCGGGCCGGCCAACTTGCGAAAATGAAGTGCGCCAAAAAGGACCAAAGAGGGTGGAAACAGCAAGCCACCGACGCCCCAAGCCCAATGCACCCGGAAGGCCCGCACGATCAGCCACAGCAGCGCGATCAGCCCGATGACCACACCCAGGGCCAAAACAAGAACGCCGTACGTCTCGACCATGGGGGCATTCTCCGAATGAACAGGCCGGTTCAACAGGTCCACACAATCGCGAACGCGGCAGTGGGCGTAGACCGCCGACCATTGCGTAGTCTTCACGCCGCCTTGACCGTCGGTCTTCCGCGGTTCTTATCACACCCACCGATCAACCGGCAGGGCCAATCCTTCCGCGCCCGATGATACCGTTTGGGCAAAACCAGAGAAAGAGCTATGTGCCCAAATCATTGTCGAACGCGTCCCGGCCGTGACGCGACTTTCGGAGACCGGCGCCACTGCGCGGTCCCCGCGGAATACGGTGCGAGCGGTGTTTGCCTTCTTCACAACTACCTCCACCCAAACGTCCTCTTGTCGTACCGAAACCCATACGCCAGTCCTACAGACGCGGTCTACATTGGAATGCAACGAAGACCGCCCGCGGCGTCCAGACGCGAGTTGCCAAGTCGCCTCAGCCACCCCCGCCGACATACGAAATGCCGGCAGACAAAGCCCCACCGAATCTCCGTTCCGCCACATCTGCCCCACAATTCGACGCTTTCCTCAATTCCCCACCAACGCACCCCGAACTCGCCGTCTCCGACACCACCTCCTTGGAATACCGTCAAACACGAGGTTTCCAGCACCCGCTAGCCACCTCGCGGACAAAGCCAGCGAACCACTCCGGAGCTTGCTGGTTCCGCGTCTTGGATAAGGTCCGTTTCGCGGGCCACCTTCGCTATTCCTAACCCTGGCCCCAATCGCAATAATAGTGGTTGTGGTTTCTGCAAGGTGAGGAAAGAACATGCGACTGCACGAAGAGCTAATCAAACAGGGGATCCTCCATCTAGAACAGGAAGTGCGGAGCGAGGCCGTCCTGTACTTCTCCGGGTCGAACACCTCCGACGAGTCGATTCTGCCGTTGGCCATTCAGGCAATTGAGAAGCACAGCTGGGACGACGCATTCAGAGCCGTTTCCTACCTCAAAGGCCTGCCGCTCGATGATGTCACGTTGCCCTGGGTATTGGCCCAGCTTCAGCATCAGGATGTCAAGAAGCCCGACCCCTACGGCTGGACGACTCGTTGGGACACGTTGAACTCGCTCCTCTCCAACGCCGATGCCGCACTGCTGGCTCGCCACAAACAGGCAATCTCGGATGTCCAGTGCCTTGAAAGCCGCGTGGTCGAGAAGATCAACAAACGGATAGACCTTCTCACGGCTGGCGGCGAGGTCTGTTGGCGGGAGCTGGAGAAGTTCTGCGTTGACTCCAAAGACGTTGACGACCTCGGTCGGGTTGACCTCGACCACGCCTATGCCCTCTGTGAAGCCATTGCCCGAGAAGAAGACGAATATGCCGAAAAGGTCTTGGCCATCCTCGGCGAGAAGATCGAGGTGTTCGAGTCCAATCCGAAGGTGTGGATGGAAATCTTCGCTATCAGAATGGCAGGTGAAATGCGTTTGGAGGCCGCGACGCCCCTCATCATCGCCAAGTTGAAGGAAGCCGATGAAAATGACGACTGGCTCATGGAAGAATGCGAAACCGCCTTGGCAAAGATCGGGAGTGACGCCACGATTACTGCCGTGGCCGACATCTTCCGTCAGAGCAAGTGGCACCTCCGCATATCAGCCAGTGGCCTGCTGAAACGCGTCCACAGCGACTTGGCGGTTGCCACGGCCTTGGAACTCCTACCTGACGAGAAAGATCAGGCCGTTCGAGCATTCTTGGCGGATGGTCTGATCTCGCAGTTCGCCTTTGAGGCGATCGAACCGCTCCGGCAGTTTGTCCGCCGAGGCGACTACGACGAAACCGACGCCGACCTGAAGTCAGGCCTGCTTGTCGCGACAACATTGATGGGTGTGGAATTGCCCGAACGGGAACAATGGAAAGCCGACGTAGAACGAGAACGCCAGGAACGGGCGAAAAGACTTCTCCAACGGATGAAGGCAGGAGAAGCAAGAGATCGGCGACAGGCTCGACAATGGATCGAACCGGACGAATACATCGAAGAAGAACCGCCCAGGACCAGAACCGGCAGAAACGATCCTTGCCCGTGTGGAAGCGGCAAGAAGTTCAAGAAATGCTGCCTCAAGAAGCAGCGATCCAGCGACCAGATGATCTGGGGTAACGATGACTGAATGTTCAACGATCAACCGCATTGCCGTGACGCTCATCCCGACTCAAGCGTGTGTCGATTGGATCAATTCACACGACGACGACAAGATGACCTTGGATCAAGTCTGCAAAGATCCGACTGTCTTTCTCCTTCCCCAGGGGCGAGGAGACCCCGAAACCCAAGTCCGACGCCGTTTCAGGGCGATGTTTGCGGATGAACTCAATTCGTGGTATACCGACGAGACCATGTGGCCTAAAAACCTGTCGTTCACGACGTTCAAGAAGTTCTTCACAATCCATGTGTCGTCGACGGTACTCGATTTGGGGACAGGGGAGATCATCAAGGACGAAGGTTGATGCCATCGCAGAAAACGGCTCGGCACGTTGCCGGTCCCCAGTTCAACCGAGCCAAGTGAACCAGGAGCGTTTGGAGAGGGGCCACTGCATCGCCATGCCGACACGCAACCTCTGGTACGGGTCACCGGCGGTCCATCAGCAAGATAACGGCAGTAGATATGCGGCGTGGATGAAAAGACGGCGGGAGGTTTGAATCAGTTGTTTGTCCAGGAGAGCTGCCATGATGGCAAATGTTGAACTTCCAAAAGCGTTCTCAGTGCGGGACGAGCATGAGTTTCACCCCATTCAACACCTGTTGGCTCGGTTGAACCCCAAGCTGCATGTCAAACAGGTGGCGACAGGTCGGCACATCAATGGCGGAGAGACCGTCTTCTGGGGACTCGTCTACCTGGGCGAGAATCCGCCCGACAAGAAGGAGGTAGAGACCGCATTGCGGGAAGCAGGGTTCGATGTCGACCACAACGTCTCGACCCTCGTCTCCTACGGTTGGTCGGACCACCAGTGATCGGGCTGGCAGAGGCAACAGATGCAGGCCCCTTCCATCCCCACACAAAGCACGAGCCAGACGAGCAGTTCACCGAACAAATCGCGCCGTGTGATCCACACGAGTCTCATGCCCGCATCGCAACCAAGGATGCGGCAGGCATTGCCGGAGCAGTGTGAAACAGAGTGAGACGGCCTGGCGTTACGGCATGTGTGTCATCAGCAACAAGGCGATGGTCGTTCCACGATGAAACAGGACAACTGGCGAAAGCTGCTTTGCCCCAAGTGCCACCAACTGAAGACCACATGCACCTGCAAAGACGAGCCCGTCGTCCCAAGCAAGTCCACCGTGGTTCGGGTGGGCAGAGAGACAAAGGGCAGGCGAGGCAAGGGGGTGACGATTGTTTCCGACCTGCCGTTGGACGAAGTCCGCCTCGCCGAGCTTGCCACCAAGCTGAAGACTCGGCTTGGCACCGGGGGAACGGTCAAAGATGGCCGGATCGAAATCCAAGGCGACCACAGAGATCGGATCATCACCGAACTCGAAGGGATGGGCTATCGAGCGAAACGGGCGGGAGGCTGAAGAATGCGCATCGCCACATCCGGCCGATACCATCACACGCAGAACGGGCCGTGATACAATCCTGATGCGACGACAACCCCGGTCGGCCCTGGAGGACCATCGCATGACAATCATTCGACGCTCGACGGGCCTTGGCACCCTTCTCCTGTCGGTTCTCGGCCTGCTCCTGTGCATTTCAAGCACGTTCATCCTCTGGGCAGGACGAAGCCGCCTCGACCGCATTGGGACTGCGTTGTTCGGCACCGCCGACGAGGCGCTAGCCTTCGTCGACGTCAAGCTGGATCGGGTCAAGCAGACGGTGGACCGTTGCCAGCAACGGGTCACTGGCGTCTCACAGCTTGCGAAGCGCCTGAAGAACGCAGAAGTGGATGCCCGCAAAGAGTGCGAGCCGCTGCTGCAAACGCTCAATACCGTATTTGACGAATTGAAGTCGGCCGAATCGTGGCTTCAGTCCGGCCAGGCCGTGGCCAACGGGGTCAGCAGGGTGTCCGAAGCGGTCGTGTCGTCCGAGTTCGGTACGGCACGCCAAGATTCCGCGGCAGTGACGGTCGCCGGCACCGTGCAGGAGTTCTCCGAAACCGTGGCCGACGTACTCGCGAAGCTCCAGGCCATCCGTCAGGAACTCATTGAGCTGCGCGACAAGGGGAAGCTCACCCGTGAAGTCGCCATTGCAGTCGTCACTCGTGTGGCTGACCTCGATGCGAGGCTCGCCAGCCTGTCTTCGAGGATCGGCAAGTTGGAAACGGACGTGAAGACCACTCGAGCGGCGAGCATCGAACTCGGGCAGCGAGTCCGCTGGTGGACCACCGTTGCGGTGATAACGCTCACGGCCGTCTTGCTCTGGTTCGCCGTCTCTCAGATTGGCATGATGCGATGCGGATGGCGGCTCGCCTGTCCGAGGGCGCGCACCACAGCATGAAACCCTGACAACCCGGCCAAGCCTGCCTCGCGCCACCACCTGCGGCTCACGGCTTCTTCGAGGCGCTCCATCGCTGGTAGGCCTGGTCATACGGCCCCAGGCCCACATCATCGGGCAGCAAATCGACATGGTCCTTCGGAGCATCGGAGAAGACCTCTCGCACCGCATCCAGGTAGCCGAAGCCGTATTCGCGATGGGGTGCGAGGTAGTGGCCCTCGCTCCATTCGTTCCAGTTGTCCAGCAGCAGAATCTTGCTGCCCAGTTCATCGGCGGGAAAGGTGCGGATGATGGCCTTGGCTTTCTCCAGCAACTCCTTGTACTCGGCCGGTGGTATCTTCCAGATGCTCCCCTCGTCGTGCCACCCACTCCAGCCTTGGGAAACGGTCACGACCTCCGGTAAGATGCCCATCTCGCGCGTCTTGCGGATGTCGGCAAGTTGCGCAGCGATGGCTTGCTCTGGGCTGGGATTACCCTGGACGTGCCAACAATAGGCGAACGTGTAGTCCAGCCCCAGTTGCTTCATCAACTCCAGGTGTTTCCGGTCGAGGCCCCGGTATTCGCCCAGAAGATACAGCCCTGCAAATCCCGCCCGCCGGCAGGCCTCGCGCATCTTGTCGAAGGCCGCCCGCACCTTGTCGATACCGCCCAAGTCCTGCACAAGGAATTCGGGCCGGTAGATAAACAAGAGCGGCTTGTTGTCGATCTTCAAGTAGCTGGGATGGCGAAAATAATTCTCCGTCCAGTACGGCAGCAGATTCTGCATCAGGTCTTCTTCGCTGGATACGCCGGCGACCCCTTTGGCCTGATTCTCCCACATAATGGTGAACTTGATCTTGGACATGTAGCGGGATTTGAACAGGGCCTCGTGGATCGCGCTGCTGAACCGCGTCTTCACCGGCCCGCCCTGACCGTTGCGATACCAGCAATAGATGAAGAACGAGACGCCATGCTCCACCGCCCACTTGGTTTCCCAGTCCGCGACCTCGGGATTCTCCTGGGAATAGAACCCAAGTGCCGGGGTCCGCTCGGGATGCTTGAGAACCTGGTTCCACATCTGCGGCTGGTCTGCCTCCCACAACGGGCAGTTGTGGGCGCCGATGAGGATCGACGTGCGAACGGGCTTCGGCTCAGGCACGTAGCTTTCTTGCTTAACGGTCCCGTCCACACGACCCACGGACGGTTTGACCACCTTCGATGCATCGACCTCCTGGCCGGCTCCTCTCGCGGCGAACGAAAGGACCACGAACGCGGCAAAGCAAGGCCAGACGAACATCGACAACCAACCCACAGACACACATTTCATGGTGCTTCCCTTTCTTACGATCATGTTACCACAACCACGAGCTCTCAACCTAGCAATGACTCGTATCACCCGGCTCGCCACCCTTATCAACCGCCCAAGCGCAGTGCTCTCGCGTCGCCGTCCACACCATCGTGCCCGCAGCCATGCCGCGCCCCCACGCGCTCGCAGCCAACGCCCAAAACCGATCCCTCGCGCCATTGCCCGACGCCCCAAGTCGGTCATCACCCAATACCCAGCCCACAACACCCAGCGTACCCGATGGAATCCGTTTCGGGGGCCTCCTCAGGAGGGTTGCCGTCGAACTGAACAGAAGTCACAATGTCCCTTCTGGGCAGCAAATGTTGAGCCTGCTGTCCCAGCCGTACCGTGAGGCAGGCGATCCGACCGTTCCCAGCGACCGCCTCATCCTGTTGACTCCCGTGGGGGGTAACAGGGTGCCATGCCTTGCCAACAGACCCGCGGCACGAAAAATCCTCCACGACCATATCACCACAACAAGGCCACACCACAACCCAATACACAGCCGATAGTTAGAATCTGACCGAAGCGTAACGGCAGCACCAGCCGGAGTGGCGGAATGGCAGACGCGCTGGACTCAAAATCCAGTCACCGCAAGGTGGTGTGGGTTCAACTCCCACCTCCGGTACTTCAGTAAAACCGTATTAGAAAAGGGCTTGCGTCGCTCTGACGGCAAGCCCTTTTTCGTGAGCTCCGGGGCAGTTCTACGAAAGTTCTACATTTCTGGGACCGTGTTGGTTTCAGACCCCGTTGGATCGGCGCCGCGGGGCTCCCCCGGTGCCGGCTCCAATATCCTTACTTTGCGGGCGTTACCTGCTGCCCTCAGGGCTGGCTTCGTGTTGATGTAGTAACCTCTCCCTCCAGATTGATGGAGTAGCCGGTGAAGTCGTAATCCTTCGACACCTTCCGACTCAGACCGACATTGACGCGTAGCATGATTGTCCTCCAAGGAAGTGAATTGCTTCGTAACTTCGCCAAGCTCGATACCCTGACGAGGCGACCGGCGCTGTGGGTTCGGTGAATCAACAGGCAGACGACGCTATTTGACGGTCACGCCAATCCTTGACGCGGGTAGAAGCGGTGGTCGCGTTGCCGTTTGCCACGCTCTCATACCCGCCTCACGCCGTTTCACTACAAGACACGCACAAGCGGCGCCGCAAAAGGGGGCGGTCGCGGGGTTACCATCACGAGCAAGGGACAAGTGTTAGGTTCACCACGGCGGAGCGGCCCGTGAGAAGCGGCTGCCAAATCGTGTTCCGGGCGTCCACCGATTTCTTGATAAGTGGTGATCCGGTCGGACTCACGAAGTTCGTTTGCGATCCAAGGGCAGGGGTCGGAAGCTGCTGGATGGTCACCCCGTCACCGCATCCGGGCACCAACACATGCCAAGGTGATCGGAAATGCAAGGTCAAACAAGATGGAGGCAACAGGATTGCGACGCCCCTTCCTCGTTGTGGGGGTTGACGTCCATCCGTGTGGTAACAAAAGTGGGCCCGTCTACCCTGCACTAATGGCTAGGTTATTACTGTCCTTTTATGGCGGTTTGCCCTAGTACGAGGCATCTGACATCCTCGCTGAGGGTACGACACATCGAGCCTCTCTGGTCGGGCACCGACACCACAAGGCCCACGAGAGCTTCAGCAACCTGAAGGGAGGTCCTGCCGATGCGTCGCCGTTTCCTGTCATTCGTCACCCGTTGCCGCCGCTCCCGTACGAATCGCTGCGCGACGCCCGCACTACGATCGGCCACCGCCGTACGTTCATTGGCATGCGAGCCGCTGGAAGACCGCTGTCTGCTGTCAATCGGGCCCTATCCAGAATTGCCTGGCATGACGCTGGTTGATCCGCGTCCGGACCAGTTTGAAGGCCAAGTCGTCTATTTGGATTTCGACGGCGCAGAAGACCTGACATACGACGGCCCGGTCGTGATTGACGACATCGACGTTGCGGCGTTCGCGGCTCGTGCCGCATTGGCTGGCGACGAGCAAGAGATTATCGACGCCGTGGTGGCACGGCTTGAAGGGATCTTCGCCGGCACGGGCATCACGTTCACAACCGTTAAGCCGACCGACGACACGCAGTATTCCACCATCTACATAGGCGGCAATGACGCAGCCTTCTCGGCCTACGGCTCCTTCCTCGGCCTGGCCGACTCGGTCGACGTCGGCAACCACAACCGTTCCGACGAGGCGTTCGTATTCACCGATACCCTGCAAACCGTCGAAACCACTTCGACGTCTTCCGCCGACGCCCTAGCCGCCGACACCACCGACCTACTCACCCACGAACTCGCTCACTTGCTTGGCTATGAACATGATGTAATCGCGTCGCAGGAACGCGATCAAGGTTCCGTGCTGGATGATGTGGCGTATGGAGTAACGATTGTCACTCATGGATATGGTTTTTCTACAGTTGACAACTACTCTTGGGTAGAAAGTATGGCAGACGAAATCATTACAGCTAGTGGTGGTTCTGATGTCGTTGCGGAATATACCCTAACGGTTTGGTATGACGATGGTCGTTATCAATCTAGCCTTGATCTTTCCTCCCCAGACAACAATACGGTCTGGGGAAGTAGTGCAAATACGTCGGGGGAGGCCGTCATCAAACTAGATTGGAGAGACATTGACGGGGGAGTGAGCTTTGTTATGACATCAACCTCTGTCGTAGCTCAATACGCCGTTGATGCATTGATGTCCTGCTCCTCGCTTTTGTCCGCCCCAATCCATCTCATTGGCCACAGTCGTGGAGGAAGCCTTGTCGGAGCGATAGCAGAACAATTGGGATCGGAAGGCATTTGGGTAGATCAAGTCACATTTCTAGACCCGCACCCCACGGAAAATGGAACTGCCGAAGACGATTGGGGAGAAGGTGATACCGATGAAAATTTGCTAGCAGTTCCCGGTAATGTTCTATTCGCGGACAACTATTACAGAGACCAAGACAGCTCTGAACCTAATGGAGAACCCGTTTCTGGTGCGCTCAATGTTCATCTGGATGGGAATTGGTTCAACGGTGACGCGATAGGTGGCTATAGTGGCTATTCCGACACGCACGCCGACGTCCATCTTTGGTATCATGGCACGATCGATACCGAAGGTGGCTTCGATGATGATGACGCATCTGTCAGCGAAGAGAATGCTGCTAGTTGGTATGTACTCAATGCTTATGATGGTCCTTCTCCAGGCGAAAGAAATGAAACGGGATTTGCATACAGCCTAATTCGACGTGGCGATCGTCCAACTTCCGGTCTATGGGAGGTCTTGGGCGGCACCACAGAACGCACGTTCACGAATGATGGCGAGTGGGCGAACATCGGCTATCTTGAACTTGACTCATATTCAGTGGCGCAAGGAGGCACCATCGACATTGACTACTACTATGACACGCCCGATGCGGACGAAACCACAATCACGTTTTATCTCGACAACGACCGGAACCCATATAACAGCTATGTGTGCAACCTTGGTGATGAGATCGCCACTCTTGTTTCCAATGCTGTTACTGATGGGGGATACACGGGCGGCATACCCGCGTCGCTGAAGTCAGGTACTTACTATGCGTATGCCGCGATAACTTACAATGGACACACTCGCTATTTCTACGTAAGCGAAGGGCTCGCGGTTAGTCCAGGGCAATTGGTTGTTGACACGCTTGTTGACGAAGATGACGGCGATTATTCCAGCGGCGATCTCAGTTTGCGAGAGGCGCTTGCGCTGGCCGCAGACGAGGAGAGCCATCCGGGGCTCGATGAAATCACCTTCTTCGATGCGCTCTTCAACGAAGGCACGGCGACCATAACATTGGCTGGCTCTCAACTCTGTGTTGATTCTAATGTGATCATATCGGGGCCCGGTTATGGCATTCTTGCAGTTGATGGAAATCAGGAGAGTCGCGTTTTGTTGGTCACTTCTACTGCAACGCTCAGTGGCTTGACGATTTGTGGTGGATATTGCGGCACGTCGGGTGGTGGAATCCTTAATAGTGGTGTACTCACAATTGTTGATTCGGTGGTGACGGACAATGGTACGGCATCGCAATTTGTTGGCGGTGGAATATGTAATAGCAATACGTTGATCGTGATTGGCTCAACCATATCGTCGAATGAATCCTGGCGGGGAGGCGGTATTGCAAGCGGCCCGGCATC
The DNA here is from genome assembly GCA_963674835.2 of Thermoguttaceae bacterium. Lineage (GTDB taxonomy): Bacteria > Planctomycetota > Planctomycetia > Pirellulales > Thermoguttaceae. Next base: position 1,232,363 of record CAXXKC010000003.1, on the reverse strand, counting down.
CTCAATAGTCCCATCCGTAAGACTTATCAATAGTGTCGTAGTGGGTAATGCCAGCTATTCGTACAAAGACTATGCCGGGAATGCGATGGCTGGCGAGGGCGGTGGGATTTATGCCTATAGCGGGGAATTACAGATTACGAATTCAACGATAGCCGGCAATCATGCGCAACGATATGGGGGAGGGATCGCATGTAATACAACGGTTGTCTTGAACAACTCAGTGATAACACATAATGACGCAACGCTCGGAGGTGTTGATATCCAGGGAAGTTATTCCGGAACCGCATGTCTGATTGGCAGTGACCCGAAGTTTGTCCGTAATCCGGACCTGGGTAGCGCCGATCTCGGGGATCTGCGACTCAAACAGGATAGTCCTGCAATTGACACAGGTAACGACGCATTGGCTGTTGACGTTGACGGAAACCCCTTAACGACGGATCTTGATGGCAATGCGCGCATTAGTGGTACGTCGGTGGATATTGGTGCGTATGAGTTCAACGGTGATGCGAACGAGGCTCCTTCGGTGAGCCTGGCCAATACGGTGACGACGTTGCTGGAGGACGCGGTCACGACGCCGCGGCTGAAGGTGGCCGACATCGTGGTTAGCGACGACGGGCTGGGGACGAACGAGCTGAGCCTCAGCGGCGCGGATTCGGGGCTGTTCGAGATCGACGGGACGGTGCTGTATCTGAAGGCGGGGACGGTGCTGGACCACGAGACGAACGCGGTGCTGGACGTGACGGTGGAGGTGGACGACACCTCGGTGGGTACGACGCCGGATGACACGGCGGTGCTCTCTGTCACCGTAATCGATGTGGGTGCAGACATTGTCACCGTGGCGGTATCGCCCGCTTCGGTGCTGGAGGACGGCTCGACAAGCCTAGTGTACACCTTCACGCGGAGCGGGGATGCCACCAGTGCCCTGACGGTGAACTTTGACGTGGCCGGTGGGGCTGCGTACACGACCGACTACACCCAGACGGGGGCAGCCAGCTTCGACGCTACGGCTGGGACAGTCACGTTTGCCGCCGACTCTACCGCGGCCATCGTGACGGTCAGTCCGGTGGCCGACACTACGATTGAGTCGGACGAGACGGTTGTGCTGACGTTGGCCTCGGGAACAGGGTACACAGTTGGCACGCCCGATGCGGCCACGGGGACCATTGCCAATGACGATGTGATACCGCTCGGGCCGGTTGATTTCGTCGATCTTCAAACGCAGAATCCTTCCGTTAACGATCTTTGGTACAGCTTGCAGACGACGCATACCGGCTTGCTGAGTCTGGAGGCAGATAACCCAAACGTCCAGATCTTGCTGTTGAATGAGTTGTCTGCATTGCTGTCAGCCTCAGCGTTAGTTGATGGCCATCAGCGACTCGATTGGAATGTCAATGCAGGTGAGAACTACATCGTACAACTTAGCGGCACGGTGACGGATGTCGATTTGCTGCTGGCCAACCTCGTCGCACAAAGCGGGCCCCACCTGACTGTCTTCGGCACCGCTGGCGCCGACACGTTTTCGTTTGATGCCTCCGCCGGCAGCCGGGTGGGGATCAACGGCGTTGTTTACTCGTTTGGCGAAGGAGAGCTGACCACCATCAGCTTTAGTGGTAACGGTGACTCTGACACTGCAACCCTGCAAGGGTCAGCCCAGGCGGAAAACGCACGGATCTGGCCTGGCAAAGCCCGCTTCACGGTGACCGGTTTGGACGTGTGGGTGTACGATACCGAGACAATCACCGTCCACGGAGGCGGCGGGGACGACTTGGTTAGGCTGTTCGATTCGCCCGAAACGGATACCTTCACAGGCAATCCACAGTCGGCAAATATGATCGGGCCGGGCTTCTCGAACACGGCCGCAGGTTTCCGCTACGTCTATGCCAATTCCGGTAGTGGTGGTGCCGACGCTGCTTGGCTATATGATTCGACCGGTAACGACAAGTTCACGGCCACGCCGACGAGCGCTACGATGGACGGCCCGGCGTATTCCGTAACCGCCAGTCAGTTCCGCAACGTCCACGGTTTGGCGACTGCCGGCGGGACCGACAACGCGTACCTGTACGACTCCGCCGGTGATGACGTCTATCGAGCCGATGGGGCCCAAGGCCGGATGTTTGGTGACGATTTCTTTGTGCGCGCCAGGTATTTCGACAACCTCTTCACCTACTCCCTTGCAGGTGGCCACGATACGGCGATCCTCAATGGGACCTCCGGTGACGATACCTTCTACGGAATGCCGACCATCAGCCGCCTCTATGGGGCCGATTACTATCATCGCGTGGTGCAGTACGATGAAGTCGAAGTCTACGGCGGCAGCGGCACCGACGTTGCTTGGTTGTACGATTCGACCGGCAACGACTCGTTCACGGTTACGCCCACACAAGCGACCATGCTCGGCCCCGATTACTCGGTGACGGCCCACCAGTTCCCATATGCACACGGCCTGGCGACCAGCGGCGGAACCGACAGTGCGTACCTCTACGATTCGCCGGGTGACGATACATACCGGGCCGACGGCACCCAAGGCCGGATGTTCTACGAGAGCGGCGTTTTTGCCCGAGCCAGGTATTTCGACAACTGCTTCACCTATTCCACCGCAGGCGGATACGACCGGGCGATCCTTAACGGCACGGCAGGCCGAGACACGTATTACGGGACACCGACCATCAGCCGTCTGTATGGGGCAGGCTACTATCATCGGGTAGTGCAATACGATGACGTCGAGGTCTACAGTGGCGGCGGTATTGACAAGGCAGATCTGACCGATTCAGCCGGCAACGATTATCTCGAGGCCGCCGATACTTGGGCGAGACTGTCCTGTGCCGATATCCCCTATTCGATTCTGGTCAATGGTTTCAATCCGGTCACGGCCAAGTCGAGCAACATCGGCGACAAGAAGGACGTCGATGCGAGCGTCGACTTCCTCATCGCCACGGGATACTGGGAAGACGTGTGAAACGATGTGCTGCTTTGGTCGGTTGCTGCTGGGGCCATAGCGCAATCGTGACGGCCAATGAAGTCGAGGGTATTCTCCAGAGCGGTTGAGATGTCATCGGTGCGGCGGACGATGACCACAATGGTAGTGTCGAAGTCTACTCGCACGTTGGGTTTGGGAAAGTCGTTGAGTCGGCAAGGAAGTTCCCTGTTCCCCCATGGAGGAGCAGGGCGCGGGGTTTTCTCAGCTTGCATGGTTGCGGTGGTCGAGCAAAGGTTTGCCGATTTGCTCCGCCTCTGGACTATTGAAAACTGCGCTGTAGGTGAACCCTTGAGGTAGCTTGCCACGTATTATGATGCATGAGAACGCAAGGCACTCCGGCGGATCTGGAAGCTCGTCGCCGCCGTGCTGCGGAGTTTTGCCAGGAACGGAAGCCTCTCGCAGAGATCGCCCAAGATGTCGGGGCGAGTCTGTCCAGCGTGAAACGCTGGAAACGGGCATGGAAGGAAGGCGGCTTTCGTCTTCAGCCGGTAAATCGTCGGACCTGGGCGCCTTGCGGCGAAACGCCTATGCAACGTGCCTGGGACCGGTACGATCGGCTGAGCGTGATCAGCGCCATCACCCTCTCCCTCCAACGGCGGCATATCGGCTTGCCATTTCAGATTCACGACGACAATCTTCGTACTGGCGAAGTCGTGGCGTTTGTGAAACAACTGCGTCGTACCCTGCGACGACTGCTGATCGTCATCTTGGATCGCTGGCAGGTTCATCGTGCGGCGGCGCGTCAACTGGTGGTGTCGCGTCTGAGGAATCTCGAATTTGAATGGCTGCCGGCGTATGTTCCCGAGCTGAACCCGGTGGAACCGCGTTGGAGTCACACCAAGTACAGCCAATTGGCCAACGACGTCCCCGACAACGTCCGTCATCTGAAACGCACCATCCGCCAGTCGCTCGCGAAACAGTCCGACAACCAACAACTCAAGCTTTCCTTCTTCAAGTCCGCTCAGATAAAACCCTTACAGGACCATTTACCGCGCAGCGGTCAATCGTTTCCTTGTGTGGCACGCGATCTCGATTCGATTCTGCACACCCCTCGGCGGCGGGCATCCCGGAGTCGGTACATGTCCAGCGTAGAGCATCTCGTGACAGATGGTACACCATGAGACGGAATGCGGACCAACACGATCGCCGTATTGCCGGCAATGATTGTGGTTCCTATAACGGGGGTCGGCGGCAGTGCATTGGATGAGTTCGTGAAGCGGATTTGGGCTCTGCTGAGGTGCAACGTCTGGAACGCGACGTTTCCTTTTCGGGAGAGTACACATGGCCAATTGCCCGCGTGTTGTGCTATCGTTGTTCCCCCATGCCGAGTACGACCGCTGCATCGTTCAAGGGATCGCACGCTATGCCAGGATCCACGGCCCCTGGGTCTTCCATCTGGCCGGGGAGGAGACCGACTTGCCGTTGCCTGAAGAGGAGGCCATCAGCGGCCAGCCGATGAGGATGGTTCACGTAGGTGAAGGTCAGCGGCGGCTGCGGCTGCCTGATCTGCGGCGATGGGACGCAATGGGGCTCATCGGACGGCTGCAGACTCGGGAGATGACACAAATGGCCTTGGACGCCCGCATTCCGGTGATCGCCTTAGACCTCTCCGATGAGCAGTTGGCCAGCGGGCTGCCCTTGGCAAGCGTGTCGGAAGTCCGACCCGATTCGCACAAGGCGGGACGCATTGCGGCCGAACACCTCCTGGAACAAGGTTTCCAGAACTTTGGCTATTGTGGATATGAAGGGCGCACATGGTCCCTGCGCCGTCAGCAGGGCTTCTGCCAGCGACTGGAAGAATCCGGATTCGCGTGTCACGTGTACCGGCCGGCGAAGCGCCGATCCAAATCGCCCATTCCGTGGCGACAGGAATGCAGTGGCGTCGTGGATTGGCTCCGCGGGTTGCCCAAACCGGTGGCAGTCATGGCGTGCAACGATGTTCGCGGCCGGCAAGTGCTCGACGCCAGCACGCTCGGCGGCATGGCCGTTCCGTACCAGGTCGCGGTCGTAGGCGCAGACGATGATCCCCTCTTGTGCGATTTGTCGAATCCATCCTTGTCCAGCGTTGTGTTCAACGCCCGGCACGGCGGTTACCGGGCCGCCGAATTGCTCGATAGGTTGATGTCCCGCACGCTCAACGAACCGCAGCGAATCGACGTCGAACCGCTGTGGGTGGTTCCGCGGCAGTCCACCGACGTCGTCGCCGTCGAGGACCCCGATGTGGCCGCCGCATTACGGTTCATCCGCGAGAACGCCCGTACGCCAATCGGCGTCAACGAAGTCGCGGGGCAGGTGGCCCTGTCGCGCCGCGCGTTGGAACTCCGCTTCCAACGCTGTTTGGGTCGATCGATCCGCAGAGAAATCGAACGCGTGCGTCTGACGTGGGCCAAGCAACTGCTTATCGAGACGGACTTGCCCACGGCGAAAATCGCCGAATTGGCCGGGTTCAGCAGCCTCAGCTACGCAAACAAGGTATTTCGGCGGGAAACGGGCGAGCCTCCGGCACGTTACCGCCACAGTCACCGCCAGCCCTGATCGGATTGCGCGAAGTTACAACTCTTCTGCGCAAAAATGCCTGGTTCTGTGAGTCGTCCCGTGTGTAAAAAATATGGAAGGGCAGTGGGCGCACGGTCGTCGCCAGGGCGGCCCGGCCGCCGCGCCAGTCAGGAATGCACACGGAGGATGTTCTCATTTCCAGGGAGATCATCGATGAACCACGCTAGCTCACGTCGTTCTTTTCTTGGGCAGATCGGGCTCGGCCTGTTTGCGGCCGACAGGCTCGTCAGCACCGCGATGGCACAAGCCCCCGACGCCAGGATTCTCGGAGCCGAGGGCGTTAAGACGTCGGAACGTTCCGAGGGAGCTTGGAAACCGGTTTCCGACCGCAAGATCCGCGTGGGCATTGTCGGCAACGGCGTCTGCAAATTCGGCCCGTCGTTTGGTTTCCAGGATCACCCCAACGTCATCGTGGCGGCCGTCAGCGATCTGTTTCCCGATCGCTGCGCGGAAATGTCGAAAGTCTGCCGCTGCGAAAAGACCTATCCGTCATTGGAGGAACTGGTCAAGGACGACTCGCTCGAAGCCGTATTCGTCGCAACCGACGCCCCGAGCCATGCGAAGCACTGCATCGACGTGCTCAAACACGGCAAGCACGTGGCATGTGCGGTTCCCGCCGTTTTCGGATCCGTCGAGGATGCGCACCGGTTGTTCGAGGCCGTCAAGTCAACTGGTAAGAAGTACATGTTGTTCGAGACGTCGGCGTTTCATGAAGACTGTTACGCCATGCGGCAAATCTACCGCGCGGGAGGGTTCGGCAAGCTGATCTACTCCGAGGGAGAGTACTTTCATCATGGCGTCGCGACCTTGGCGTCGTTCCGCGACTGGCGGATCGGATTGCCGCCACAGTGGTACCCCACCCACGCAACCGCCTATTACGTGTGTGTTACCGACGGCAGCTTCACGGAACTCTCCTGCATGGCCATGCCGAGTATTCGGCATGAGTTGCAGCCCGCGAACAACGCTTACAAGAACCCGTTCGGCACGGAAGTCGCCTTGCTCCGGACCGGCGAAGGCGGCATGGCGCGCATCGCGATCAGTTGGGACAGTCACGAGCCGGGCGGCGAGACGGGGCGTGTGCGGGGGCAGCGCGGCTCGATGTGGGGCGGCGGTTACCAAGGCGAGGAGAAGAAACTGCCGAACGTCCAGCGGCCTCCCCTGCCACCAAGCGTCGCCACCGGACATCATGGTGGGTCGTCCGGCTACCTCATGAACGAATTCGTCACGTCGATTCTCGAAGACCGCAAACCGATGGTCGATATCGCCATGGCGCTGAACCTCACGGTCCCCGGCGTTGTCGCTCATCAGTCGGCTCTCAAGGGTGGCGAACTCCTGAAAGTGCCGCAGTTCAAGGCCATCGACCGCGCATGAATCTCAACCTGACCGGTCTCGATATCGGCGTCTTCACGGTCTACATGTTGGCCGTGCTTGCCATCGGCGCTGTGGCGGCCCGGCGCGGGCAGAAGACGAAGCGCGACTATTTCCTCTCCGGCGACAAGCTGCCCTGGTGGATGATCGGCGGCAGCATTGTCGCTTCGAACATCAGCAGCCATCACCTCGTGGGCGTGATGGGAACGGCTTACCATCGAGGTTTCGTCTCGATGGTCATCGAATGGGGAGCCATTCTGCTGGGCTTTAACGCCCTGCTCTGGATCTTTCTGCCGTTCTACCTCCGCAATGGCTTCTACACCATGCCCGAGTTCCTCCAGAAGCGGTTCGGCACGGCCGCCAGGACCGCCTACGCCGCGCTGGTGCTGTTGACCTACGTCTTCATCGAGGTCAGTGCCGTGCTGTATCTCGGTGGGCTGGCGCTGCACAGCTTGCTGGGGATCGATATCCTTTGGAGCGTGGTGGTGGTCGCTCTGGCCACGGGCGCTTACACGATCGCGGGCGGCCTTCGTGCCGTGGTCTGGACCGAGATGCTCCAACTCGTTGTGTTGTTGATCGGGGGAATTGCCCTGGCCGCTGCCACCATTGCAAAGGCGGGCGGATGGCCGGCCGTCGCCGCGACGTCGGCCGACTGGCACATGCTCATGCCGGCTGACGATCCCGATTTTCCCTGGACGATGTACTTAGGCGGGGTCGTTTGCATCAGCGTCTTCTATTGCGCCGCCAATCAGTTCATCGTGCAGCGGACCTTGGCGGCCAGGAACGAATGGCACGCCCGCATGGGCGTGGTGTTCGCCGATTACCTGAAGTTCCTCATGCCGTTGGTGATCATCGTGCCGGGGCTGGTTGCTCCGAAACTGTTTCCCAACCTGGAACGGCCCGATTTGGTCTTCCCCACGCTCGTCGAGAACCTTCTGCCGGCAGGACTGGTGGGCCTGGTGATGGCCGCGTTGATCGCCGCGGTGATGTCCCACGTTTCGGGCGCGATCAATTCGTGTACTACCATCGCCACGATCGACTTCTATCTGCCGTTTATCAACAAGCGCGCAACCGAGGCCCAGGCGGTTCGGTTCGGGCGGATCGCGGGGATCGTCGTTGTCGTGCTGGGCATCTATTGGGCCAACGTCTTGGTCTCGCACAAAGACAAGCCCGTGTTTCTCTACTTGTTGAACGCCTACGGATACTTCACCCCGGGCATTGCCACCATGTTCCTGCTGGGAATCCTCTGGAAGCGCACGACGCATGCCGGGGCGCTGGCCGCTGGGGTTCTCACCATTCCGCTGTCGCTTGTGCTTGAATGGCTCTACCCGACGATGCCTTTCTTCAACCGGACCGGCATCGTCTTCTGGGTTTGTATGGCGGTCTGTGCAATCGTCAGCCTGCTGACCAAGCCCAAACCGGACGCGGAACTGATCGGACTTATCTGGAACAAGGAAAGCCTGTTGTTGCCGGTCGAACAGCGCAAGCACTACGGGATGCTCCGAAGTCCGTTCCTGTGGTGGACGATTGTCACGGCGGCCGTGCTGTTCTTCTACGTGCGATTCCCGTGATTTCAACGAGGGCGCCCTTAGCGAGGGTTCAATAGAATGGACGGACGTGAAATACGCTTGAAGCGGCTCTTGGGAAACGGTCGAGCCGTGATCGTGGCCATCGATCATGGTATGTTCGATGGGCCGATTCCCGCGATGGAAGACTTGCCGGCCACGGCCGCGAAAATCAACCCCACGGTGGATGCCGTATTGTTGGCGCCAGGCATGCTGCGGCATTGCCACGACCTGTTTGCCGGCCCGCGGCGTCCGCTGGCCGCCGTGCGGCTGAACTGGAACACGGTCTACTGCTTCCATTGGAACTACCGCGAGGCGCACAGTGTCTACGCTTACGACGTGGAAGACGCTTTGCAGGAAGGAATGGACCTCGCGCTGGTTTCACTCACGCTCCGTACCGGCAGCGAACAGCGCGACGCGGCAAACGTAAAAGTGTTCTGCAAGTTGACCGCCCGGGCGCATCGGCTGGGAATACCGGTCATCGGCGAGTACTTTCCCACGGGGCATCTCGACATGACCCCGCAGCAGTTGCACGAAGATGTGCGGATCGGCGCGCGGATCACGGCGGAGCTTGGGGCAGACCTCATCAAAACGTTCAACACGGTCGAGTTCGCCGAGGTAACCGCCACGTGCCCTGTCCCCGTACTGGGGCTGGGTGCGGAGAAGCTGGCCACGCCGCTCGAGGCCCTGAATCTGGCGGCCGCAGAAGTTCGTGCCGGCGCCAGGGGAGTCGTCTTCGGACGCAATGCGATTCAAGTAGCCGATCCGCACGCGTTTCAAGCGGCCCTGTGCGACGTGGTCCGAAGCGGGGCCGCGCCGGAAGCCGCGGCCCGACAATACATGCTCGCTTAAGGAGGCGCCTCCATGCCATCACGCGTCCGGCCCAAGATCGGATTGCTGGCGTTGACGCTGGAACTCTACGAAACGTTGGCGCCCGATTTGCGACGGCAACGCGAGCTGTGGGTTCGCGAGCGATTGCTGCCGCTGCTGAACCGCTCGGCCGACGTCCTGTTCGACGGCGCCGTCTATTGCCGCGACGGCGTGGAAACCGCGATCGCTTCCTTCGAAACGGCGAAGGCCGATGCCGTTCTCGTGGTTCTGTTGACCTATTCGCCCAGCCAAATCGCCCTCGGGCCGCTGAAGGCGACGCGGCTGCCGATCGTTGTGTGGAACACGCAGGAGCTGTTTGCCATCGACGACCATTTCTCATCCGATGCCATGTTCGCCAACCACGGCGTCCACGGAACGCAGGACTTGGCCAATGTGCTTGTGCGCAGCAGTATGCCGTTCCATTATGTCACCTCCCATGTCAACGACCCCAACGGCATGGACGAGTTGAGCGACTGCTTTGCAGCCGCGGCGGCCGTCAGCGGCCTCAAGCGTTGCCGGCTGGGACTGCTCGGGTATCCCTTTCCCGGCATGGGCGACTTCGCCGTCGACACCACGCTTCTGGCCGCCACGCTCGGTTGCTCGTGGCAGCCCCTGTCGGTCGAGCAATACAATCAGCGTGCCGCCGATGCGCCGCAACCGGACGTCCAGCGGCTCACAGCCGAGTATCGGCGGTCGTACCGGCTGGCCGAGGATCTGACGGAGTCCGATCTCGACGCCACGGCTCGGGCGGAGATTTCGCTGCGATCTATGGTTGCTGACCGGAGCCTGGATGCCTTGAGCTACCAGTTTCTCGCCTTCGGCGAGGACGAGCGAACGGAAACTCTGCCCTTCGTGGCCATCAGCCGGATGATGGCCGACGGGGTCGCGTTCGCCGGTGAGGGCGATCTCGTAGGCGCCGTTGGCGCCTGGCTCCTCGACCGATTGGGCCCGCCGGCCAGTTTCAGCGAGATCTTCACGATCGACTTCGCAGGCAACAGCGTATTGCTCAGCCACATGGGCGAAGCCAATGTGACGCTGGCTCGCAAGGATCGCCCCATACGCATGATCGCCCGGCCAACACCGATCACTCGCACCCGAAGCCGGCAGCTTACCCTTATCGTGAATTTCGAGCCGGGGCCCGCGACGCTCTGCGCCCTTACCCTTGGTCCGAACGGCCGTTGGCGACTCGTCGCCAGCCGCGTGGAAATCGCCGATTTTGGGCCGATCGCGTCGCTGCCGGTTCCTCACAGCAAGATGGTGCCGCCCGGCGATGTGCGCGAGTGGTTGACCGCCTATGCCATGGCAGGCGGACCCCATCATCACGCGATTTGTTTCGGCGATGCACGACGCCGGCTGAGAATGGCGTCCCGATGGATGGACGCCGACTACTGCGAGGTGTAAGCGATGTACCTGGGGCTCGATCTGGGCACGACCAACGTGAAGGCGATCGTTGTCGACGACGACGGCCGGACTGTCGCGTCCGGCGCCGCAGCGGTCGACCGGTTCTACACTCCGGACGGCGGCGTCGAACAGGACATCGAACAGATCTGGATGGCCACCCGGACTGCCATTCGCGAGGCAGCACGCCAAACGGCGACGACGAGCATTTTGGCCATGGGCGTGTCCAGCCAGGGCGGTGCCCTGCAATTGTTGGATGCGCATGACCGGCCGCAGGGGCGCGTCATCAGTTGGATGGATCTGCGAGGGCAAGCCTACGATGCGGCGTTCACCGCCGAGGTGGGCAGCGATTACTTGGCCCGACACATCGGACATGGCGGAAGCGGACTGACGATCGGACAGATGCTTCGCATTCGGCAGGAAGCTCGCAAACGACTTCAGTCGTCGACGCGCGTCGGATTCGTCGGCGACGTGATCGTCGGCCGGCTCTGTGGCCGTCGAGCCCACGACGCCACGTCGTTGGGAATCGCCATGCTCTACAATCCCTGGCTGGGACGGTCCGATCCGGAGCTGATGGGCCGCTTGGGGCTTTGCGATGAGCAACTGCCATGCTTGCTGCCGGCAACGATGGCAGCCGGAACGCTTCACGAGTCGACCGCGGAAGTCCTCGGTTTGCCGCCCGGAATCCCCGTCTCGCCGGCCATCCACGATCAGTATGCGGCCTCCCTGGGCGCCGCGTCGGTCGAAGAAGGCGACGTAAGCTTTGGCGCGGGTACGGCGTGGGTGCTCCTGGCCAATGCAGGCGCACTGCGGCCGCCGGTCGTCAACGAGGCATACGTCTGCCAGCATCCGGTCGACAATCTCTACGGCCAGATGCTCTCGATGCGAAACGGCGGCTCGGCAATCCAATGGGCGTTATGTCTGCTCGGCACATCCGGCGCCACCACCGATCAGATCGACACGATGCTCGAAGCGGTTCCGCCGGGAAGTGACGGGCTTCGCTGCTGGCCGTTTCTTTCAGGCGGCCCGCAAGGGAACGAGTTCGGCTGTCGCAACGGCCGACTGTTTGGCATCACTCTGGCACATGGACCGAACCACGTGGTGCGAGCGGTGGTCGAAGGGTTGGCGTGTGAACTGCGGCGACACATTGGCATGTTGACGGATGCCGGCTTGGCCGTCCGTCGGCTGATCATGTGCGGCACGGCGGCCGCCGGGCACAACACGCCTCAAATCATTGCCGATGTCACAGGCCTGCCCGTCCATTGCGTTGAGATATCGGACGTCAGCGCCTTGGGCGCGGCCATGCTCGCCAGACGACTCCTGAACACCGATACAGACCTTGCCGCCATTGCACGCCACTGGGCGCCTTCACGCCGCACGATGTGTCCTGGCCAGTGTGCGTCTACGTATCACGGCCTGTTTCAGGACTATCTTGGCGGCCTCGGCGGCAATGAATCCCAAGGGGCCACCTGATGGATTCGATCCCCCTGCATCATGTCTGGTCGTACACCGGCGTCGACCGTGCCTTTTGGCTCGAGCATCTCGAGCCTTGGCTGCCTCAGCGCGTTTTCGACGCTCACACGCACGTCGTCGAGCCCCGATTTCGCATCGAAGCGATGACCGAAGAGAAACGGCGGCAGTATTGGGTCAATGAGGTGATGGAGCCGATCGCTGCTGCCGACGCCGAGCGATGCCAGAAGCTGGTGTTTCCCGGCCGCGAGTTCTCGTGCCTCTGTTTTGGAGCGCCCGACCTGGGTTTCGACATCGAGGGGCAAAACGCATCCCTGCAAGTTGAGTGCGAGCGACGAGGTTGGTACTGCCTGGCCGTGGTGCGTCCCCAATGGTCGGCCGAACGTGTGGCCCAAGAGTTGGATCACCCGCGAGTGTTGGGCGTCAAAGTGTATTATGCGCTCATCGACAACGATCCGATCACCCGCGACAGGTACTTGGAGGCAAGTATCTTTGACTTCCTGCCGCATCATCAACTGGAACTGCTGAACGATCGTCACGCCTGGGTAACGTTGCACGTGCCGAAGGTCGAGCGGTTGGGGCATCCGGCCAACATCGCGGAAATCCGCGAGATTCGGCAGCGGTATCCCAACGTCGTCCTGGTGATTGCGCACTTGGGACGCTGTTACACGCTGCCTCATGCCCGACAGGCACTGCCGCAACTTGCCGACGACGAGGGCCTCTTCTTCGACCTCTCCGCGGTGATGAATCCCGACGTTTTGTGTTTTGCGCTCGGTACCCTCGGCCCCAAGCGGCTGCTCTACGGTACCGACAATCCCGTCTTCTACATGCGGGGCCGACGGCAATGGTCCGGCACATCGTATGTCAATCGCACAGACTATCCCTTCTATTTCAACCGTCACCGCGAACCGCCCGAGGTCGAGGTCGGCTATACCCTGTACATGTACGAGGCGCTGCGCGCCATCAAGCAAGCATGTCAGTGGGCCGGAGTGGAACGCCGACAGGTGGAAGACATCTTCCACGGCAACGCACACCAGTTGATCCGTTCCATCACGACACGTCTGGCCTCTCTCCCCCGGAAGCCAAGGCCAACTTGAGAACGACTCCGTTTTCAAGTTGGCCTTAGGACGCTTGCCGTTTCCATCGTTGCAATAGCATTCCCCTGGAGACCCTGATTCGCCAGATGGGCCTGTCCTTGGTCGGTAACGCGTCATTCCGAATTCACGCGTGCCTGCAGCACCGACGCTATGTCGAGCAAGCGAGCATCGGAGTGCCGAAAACTCGTCAGGGCCCGGTTTGATTCCTCGGACAACGCAAGTATTGACCCTATTTGTGCCACTGGCCCTGGCAGGGCAACCTCCGAGCGGATACAACAGTACGAGATAGTCGGGTGGCCCCAGCCCGCAGAGGATTACCACCATGAATGTCTACGAAGCGATCCGAACCCGCCGCAGCGTGCGGCGCTACTCGCCGCGGCCGATCCCCGACAGCTCGTTGCCGCGGCTGCGCGATGCCTTGCGCCTGGCTCCGTCAGCCTGCAACTTCCAGCCGTGGCAGTTCATCTTCGTCACCGACCAGGAGCTTCGTACGGAACTCGGCCAGGCCGCGCACCGGCAGACTTTCATCTCCCAAGCGCCCTTAATCGTCGTCGCCTGCGGCTTTCCCGACCGAGCCTACCAGGGGATGGGCGGCCATGGCAACAGCGTGGACGTCGACGTGGCCATCGCTTTGGACCACCTGACGCTGGCGGCGGTGAACGAGGGACTCGGCACGTGTTGGATTGGAGCCTTCGATGAGCGGGCGGTCAAGCGACTACTTCATATTCCCCGAGAGGCGAAGGTCGTGGCCCTTACCCCTGTTGGCTTCCCCGAATCTTCCAACCTGATCCGGCCTGTGACGCAGGACGAACGCAAGCCAGAGGATGAGGTGCTTAGCGTCAACCGCTTTTCCCAGTAGCTAAACCCTATTCTAAAACTGTTATCAAACCAAGGTTTGACGACGTTGGCGTGGCGCCCCGAGTGTCGGCATCTTCCTGCCGAAGCAGATCGAGTTTGCCGTCTCGCACGATGGGAAGCAGTTCCAGGTCGTCAAGGAAATCGAGACCAAGCCCCCGACAGGTCACGCGCAAACCCTTGCGGCCGAAGGTCTGGACGCGGATGGATGCCACATGCGCCTCCGGGCGGCACATCTGGGGCCGATACCTGAGTGGGTCGTTCGAAGTTCGGTTCCAACGTGGCTGTTCGTAAACGAGTTCGTCGTAAACCCGAGTGCCAAAGAAGGTTCGTGATCTTCCGCCGCACGTCAAGGACACCCTCTGGAGAAGACAATGCGCACGACACAATGGCAACTGGGGATGGCATGTCTGGCAGTTCTTTGGATTAGGCTCAGCGCCGGGGCTGACGACACGATTCCGTTTCCCGAGACCTTGAATGCGGCGACCGTCACCGTCGATCGGTTGGACAGCGTTCTGGACTACGCACTGCTGATCGGCAATGGTGACGTCAACGCGTTGGTCTATACGGACCACGGTCAGTTGAAGTTGAATCTCACCAAGAATGACGTGTGGGATGCACGGCTGGATGCCAAACGCGATCCGCCGCTGCCCACGATCGCGCTGATCAAGAAGTGGGCATTTGGTCGCGGGGCGAGGAAGGTGGAGGACGGCTCGGTGATCCTCGACGAGGGAGTAAAGTGGCAGGGGCCGGACAGCTACCATGCGCATCCTTACCCCTGCCCTCGTATTTGTGGGCGCTTGGTAATCGGCGCAGCGCCGTCGGAGCCCAACTGGACCCGCATTCGCGCGCAAGGCACCCGGAATGTCTGGGAATTTCGCGACGGCGTCGGTGTGATGGGCATCAGCGGCAAGGCAGAGGCCTCCAACGGCTTTTCCTACGGCCCCGTCCGAATCAACACGGCAGACTACCCGAAGCTGCGCGTGAAGCTCTCCGGTACCGAGAACGCCCAGTTCTACGTCGAGCTGATGGATGCCGATGGGCAAGGCTTCTTCAGTAGCGGCTGGCAGGAAACGCCGACCGAATCGACCGAGCGAACCTTCACGCTGCCCAAACACGTGCTCGCCGGTCAGGTGATCCTCTACACCTGGACCGAAGATGGCAAGCTGGCGGAGAACCGCTTCGAGGAAGTGGCGTTCGTGGCGCCCCAAGGCAAGGTGAACATCGATCTGGAAATGAAACCGGAACCGACGTCACCGGCCCAACTAAATATCCGTCGGGCCGTGGCCACCGTCGAAGGCAACAATCGCGCCATCCCCAAGGTCGCGATCCGCGCCCTGGCCGATCGCAACGTGATACTGATCGACGGGGGTGCTGCCGCCAAACTGGAGGCCGCCCGCTCCCCCGACTTGCCCGAGCCGGAGGAAGAGCAGCCGCAGCCGGAGGTGCAAACCATCGTGCAGCACATCCCCGGTGACCCGGGCTGGGAGGGTTTGAGCTTTGCCGTGGCAGTGGTGACTCGCGGCGAGCGTAGGGCCGTAGCCGTCGTCACCACCCGCGAAGCTAGGGACCCCAAAGCCGCCGCGATCAAGCTGGCCGACAACGCCCTGTCGGCCGCGCCAGAAGCCGTCGTGAGATCGCACGAGGCGATCTGGGAGCGATTCTGGTCCAACAGCGGACTCGAATTGGATGACCCAGTCTTGCAGTCCATGTGGTACCGCAACCTCTACTTCCTCCGCTGCGTGATCCGGCCGGGGGCCGTTTCGCCCGGATTGTTTGCGAGCCTGGTGAGCGACGGTCCGGCCTGGCACGGCGATTTCCATACGAACTACAACATCCAGTCGACCTACTGGTCAGTCTACAGCAGCAACCATCCCGAGCTATCCGAGCCGTACGACCGCCTGATCGTCGATTACATGCCGCGGGCAAGATGGTTGTGCCAGCAGTTGTTTGGGTTGGAGGGCGCCTACATACCGCACGTCTTGTTCGCATTCGAGCCGCCGCCGGAGGCGTGCAAGGGACTGACGCGGCGCCAATACATCCATCACGTTTGGGGTTGGACGCTTGGCGTCGCCGGCTTTTCAGCGCAACCAGTCTGGTGGCATTACAAGTACGAGCCCTCGCGTGAGTTGCTGGAGAAGGTCGCCTATCCGGTGGTCCGCGATATCGCCAACTTCCAGGCGAACTTCATCGATGTATGCGAGAAGACCGACGATGGAACGATTGTGCTGGCGCCCACCGTGTCGCCGGAGCATTGGGGCTGGACCAAGCAGTTCCAGCGGAACCGCAACTGCGCGTTCTGCCTGGGCATGTTCCGATACATCTTCGACGCGGCGATCGAGGGTGCACAAACCCTCGGGCGCGACGCCGACTTGGTGATACGGTGGAAGAAGGCCGTCACCCTGCTGCCCGACTATCCGCTCTCGGGCAACGAGCCGCCCGTGGTGGTTGATGTCGAAGGTGCGCCGCCGATCGTCTATAACATCTCGGTGCCGGCGACTCCCGTCTTCCCCTGCGACGTGGTGACCTTCTGGTCGCCGGAAGGGCAGAAGCAGTTGTTCTCACGGACGATCGACGGGCTGCGGTGGAACGGGAACAACTCTGCCATCATGCTCTCCGTCTGCCGGGCTCGGTTGAGCATGCCCGAAACGCTGCCCTGGGTTCGCGAGGAGTTGACGGCACGGCTCCGGCCCAACGCCACGTTGACACTCAACCGCAACGAGCCCCGATACAGCTTCAACAACTTCGGTCACTATACCGAGCAGTTCGCCGCGGCGATGGCGATCGATGAGCTGTTGCTGCAGAGTGTCGCCGACGTGGTGCGGGTGTTTCCCGCTTGGCCGCTGGATAAGGCGGCTCGTTTCCATCAATTGCGGGCCCAGGGCGGATTCCTTGTCTCGGCGGCGTGTGAGGATGGAAAAGTGGGGCCGGTTTTGGTCGAGTCGACCGCAGGTGGTCGGCTGCGTTTGCTCAGCCCTTGGCCGGGAATCGAAGTCGTAGGGCCCGATGGCGGGGCCACGCCGTTAACGCCGAACGAGAAAGGTATCATCGAGCTGGATACGCAAGTCGGCCGGACGTTCGAGTTCCGCGCCCGCAAGTAATCACGCTGTGTCCTGCGGCCGACCGTCGAGATTTGGTGAGGCGGACTCACCACCATTTGCACCAACGCAGCCGCGATTTATTGGGTCCTGCATTGGAACTGGAACGAGGCCGACCATCGGGACGCCGAAAGACCAGGATTGGGTCGGACCCCTTGTTCCGTCTTCAATACAGGCATCAATAGGCGTCGAGCCAGTTCTCGAAGATGTTGTCCAGCCCCGCCTCTTTCGGGGTGCCAGTAAACAGCACAACGCGATACTTCAGCTCTAGAGCGCGTTCGACGTAACCGTAGCGTGTTTTTCGCTTTCGGAACCGTAGAAACACGCCGCCGCGAACGCTACAGTTAAGTGCGACACGCACTAGCGTCTCACCTTTCTCGATCGTCCACGGTTGACCGGATCGCATCCCGGCCAGAGTCCCCGATGATGTGGATACGGCAAAGCACTCTCGGTCGTCAGTGCCGCCCCGCCGAGGACCAGAGGGCGCTAATGCCCCTCAACGTTTTCTTCTGGCAAACCCTACGCCAACGAGAAACCGCTCATCTGCGGCGGCGAATCACCAGCCCCAGTGCCGCCAAGCCCGCCAGCAACATGCTGATGCCGGCCGGCTCGGGGACAGCCCCGCCACCGGTGACTTCCAGGATCAGATCGTCGCCGGAAACAGAAAGCAGGGTCGAGAAACCGCCTAGCACGCCGGAGACTTCCGGTCCCAGGCTACCCAACACGCTCGCTGCATCGATCAGCGTATAGCTGCCGGCTCCGAAGCCAGCATACAGCGTGAAGTCGATATCGGACAGATCCAGGCCGTCCAACGACAAGGTTCCCGTCGCAACGATCTGATCGCTGGTGGTAGGCGTGTCCAAGTCGAAATCCAACAGCGCACCGTAGTTCAACGTCAGGTCGCCGATCAGCGTGAGCACGCCGGCCGAGTTGCCGGGCGCAACATGCCCGCCGGCATCCACCACGACGCTGCCCACCTTGCCCGAGCCGGCCAGGGTACCGCCATCGTGGACGGTGACGAGGCTCGCGGAATCAAGCGAGCCGTTGACCACCATCAAGCCCTCATCGACGTCGGTCGGGCCACTGTAGCTGTTGATGCCCGTGAGGCGCAGCGTCCCCGTACCGTCTTTTCTCAGGGCAATAGAACGCGACGAACCGTCGGAGATGGAGCCACGGTAGGTTGTCGTGTAAGGAGTATCGACCGTCAACGTGCTCGTACCGGGGTTCGCCGACACTGTGGTGATCGTTCCGCCGTTGCCGCTGAGCCAAGGTACCGTGACGTCGACGGCCAGCAGATTCAACATGCCGCCGTGGACGGTCACGCCCCCGGTGCCCAGCGCAGAAGGGTCCCAAAGGCTCAGGGTACCGGCGACCAACGTGGTGCCGCCCTCGTAGGTGTTCGCGTGGGCGAGGTTCAGTTGGCCGGAGCCCGTCTTGACCAATCCACCCGGACCGGACAACTCGCCGGACAGCGACATCTGGTAAGCGCTGGTATCCACAATCGCGTTGCCGCCGTTGCCAGTCAGGGTCATGGCAACGCTGGTGTCAAACGACGCCCTCGCCTCAAGCGTTCCACCTCCGAAGTTAAAGGCCGCGGTTCCGTTGCCTTGGCTCAATCCTGCGACGCTGAGTACTCCGCCGTTGAGGTTGTAGGTTCCGTCGGAGCCCGAAGCCAGCGCAAGGCACAGCGCCGTTCTCGCCACATTGGTCCCCCCGCTCTGGGTGAACCTCCCCGTGCCGCCGTAGCCGACGTACTCGTAAAAAGCAGACAGGGAGCCGCTTCCACTCAAATCGTAGCTTCCGCTGGAACCGTAGTAGTATCCCAACCAGACGTTGCCGTTGACGATGTTGGTCCCGCCGCTCTGTTCGAAAACCCCTTCACCAAAAAAGCCGATGCGTTCAGCCGGTGCCTGCAGCACGCCCGAGCCGCTCAACTTGTACGTTCCGTGGCTGCCGGCGTAGCAACCGAGAGAGAGAGAATAATCGTAGATTCTGTTCTGCCCGCCGGAATGGTCAAAGACACCTACGCCGTTGACCCCAACGCTCTCGGCGTCGTAAGTGTACAGATTTCCGCCAGACAAATCGTAGCTGCCGTTGCCGTCGGAATTCCAGCCCAGGTACATGGAGGAGGCGACCGTGGTGGTTCCGCCGGACTGGGAAACCGAGCCGGTGCCTTGATAGCCGTTGTATAGATGCTCCACCCGCACGGTACCGTCGAGCACCTCCAAATTGCCCGTCTCACCGGTGCCTTGGCCCAAGCGGAGCGTATACGCGGTCTCACCCGGGAGGGTCACTTGCGCCGTTCCACCGTTGGTGATATATGCCGTGTCGCTGGAGGTTGGCTCCGTGCCGCCCCAATAGGAGTCTGTGTCCCAATCGCCGGTTCCGCCGGTCCAATAGCGGTCTGCCGCTGAAGCAACACCGCCGATACCCAAGACAACGACGATAGCCAAGAGCGTACTGCGCACGGCTCGTCCCTCCCAACCCGAAATGATCTCGACAGGGAAGTATCGGCCCCATTGTTTGCGAAAACTGCGCCCACGTCAAGCAAATGGGGGATATTGGCCACCCCTGAATAGCCAGATCCACTGTCGGGTATATCGTGTGGTACGTGACGAGCACAACATGCGTCGGTCACGGGTACGGTGGTACTGTCGATGTGCGACACCTTTATCCTCTGCGTTCTCCGTGCCTCCATGTGCGTCTTCCGTTCTCTTGTGTGAAACGCGCCCTTCCTGCGACAACGCTTCATCAAGCAGCGATTTCACCTCGAACCGTTCCTGGTTTGCAGTTGGCGAAGCATCCGTCGTCTACTCGACTTCGTGGAAGCCTCCTCAGCAGAATTCATGCACGCTTGCTGAAAGGACACCTCTCAAATATACTCCGCTTAGCATCGCCTAGACCGATGCACGGCGGACGACGCCGTGCAAGGCAATTGTCGGGCTTATCAAACGAGAACACTCAATGAACAAATTCAGAATGTGCATGACGAGCACCTTATTCGTCCTTCTGGCTCTAGCAGCGACGGGCACATGCCACACACACGCTTCCGATCGTGCGGTCATCGAAGTCCGCGGCGAGCCGGAATCGGAGGTGATGTGGTTCCGGCCGGGCGCGGTGCTGTTCACCGATCGAAGCTACCGGTTGGCAGAATGTCCGGCGAAGCTGGCAGGAGAGAAGTTCTTGAGGGGTTCCATTGATTCCACCCACTTCGACGTCGTGCAAGGCGGCCGCCTGATCGTGCTCACACCTCAGTCGATTCCCCGTGCTGCCTGTCAGGCAGAGGCCCTCAGGGCACAGGGGTTTTCGCCAATGGGAGACGATCCTTTTCAGTTGCTCGGAAACGACGAGAGGGATCAGGTGCTTGCCTACGAAAAGCAGGTCGCTTCCGGAGAGTCCTACCGGTTCGGGAAATGGGTCGTCGTGCTGGGCTTCGACGATGCTCGATCCGCAAGGAACAGGCCCCGCGCTGCTGACAGCAAACCGTTCTTCGTCTATCCTGCCGACATCCCCAACACGGGCGTGTTGTTCGTAGACCGGTACTCGCAAGGCCATTCGGGGCACGGCAACAACTCGATTACTGAGTGTCGGAACGGCGATATTGTCGCCTTCTACAGCATGACGGGAACCGGTGCAGACCATTGGAATGGGCATGGCTCGGGCGGATGGTCGGAGTATCGCCGCTCAACCGACGGCGGCCTGACCTGGAGCGAGCCTGCGATTCTCGACTATTCCAAGCGAATGTGGGATGGGGATGAAGTGTGCTCGGCCCTGGTGTACTCCCTCGTCACCGCGCCAAACGGAACCCTGATCGCCACCCTGATACGTTACGCGAACGAGAAATGGGAGAAACAACGAACACCGGTCTATCTTCTCAGCGACGACAACGGCCACACCTGGAAGGGGCCGTATGAGTTCGACAAGTCCGCCACCGTCGATGATATCGCCTTCACGATGAACACGTCGTTTGTTCATGACGGAGAGGTCTTCATCGTCTTTCGGGGAGGTACCTCGGGAGGGATGGCTCCGGGGGGGCCACAAACGCTGTGGGTTTCGGGGGACAATGGGAAGTCATTCAGCCAACGCAGCATCCTGCCGTTCAACCACGCCTCCTACTATTGGGCCGCCGGCGCACTCGATAACGGCAAGATCATCGTCTACACCTACGACGCTCACCTGAGGACAGACGACAAAACGGCCGAACAGAATATTCCCTACGTGATCAGCACCGATGGCGGACGGACGTGGTCGGACATGCAGACCGCGCACTTCGCCAAGGGGATCCGCAATATGCAACTCTCCGAAAAAATGGGCGAATGGTACTTCATCCAAGGGCGAAGCGGCAGCAACCCTCGCGATCTGGTCGGCGACGACCCGGGACCGGGGAACTTCGTACTCTACTCGTCGCGGGACGGCATCCATTGGGATGAGGGAATTGTACTGATGAGCAGGTTGCAGACTCCAGGCTCGGGCGATTGCTATTCCGCCAACGAAGTCATCGGCAAATACGATCCCGCGACGCCCCAACGGCTTCTGATCCATTCCGACGTGAGCTACGCAGGGGGCAGAGTAACCAACATGCACCAGTGGTGGGTGACAACGACCCCATGGGCATCGCAAGCCCAGGCCGGCGGCACAGCCCGGGATTGAGAAAGACCGCGCGCCCGACGATCCGATTGTGACATTTGCGACATCGGCCTCCGAAAGACAGAGCACGCGGAGAGTTCCCATTCAAAGATCAGACAAATCCGCTCTTCTTTCTCTTGGTTCTTGTTCAGTTCCGGCAGAGTCGCGCATCGCCTCAAGCCTCTTCTCCGATTCGTGCGATCTGTCCTCTATTGGATCCTGAATTGGAACTGGAACGAGGCCGACCATCGGGAGGCCGAAAGATCAGGATTGGGTTGGACCCCTTGTTCCGTTTTCAATACAGGCATCAATACGATGCAGAGAAGCACGACGCGCGTTTGAGCGAGATACCGACCAATTTGGTCGTGCCATTCCAAGGGTTTACTCGCCGCACACGAGCCGCCACGGCTTTGCCTTGCGGGTTCTTGAAACGCCGTGCTCACCAGGGTCTCCTGCGGTATCGTCTTTGGCGATTCATCTGCGTCGTCAGTGTGGGGTCGCCCCCTGTCGGAATGGTTATTTCTTGGTGCCAAGTAGCTAAATAGTTTGTAGTGAACTCATTTGAGTTGACATGATTTGACATGAATTCTATAACAGTCTGGCACAGGCAGGTTCGCCGGCCATGAAGCGGGCGGGGGGATGGCTGATCGAAAGCACAGAGGCTTAGCAATGAGTCGAACGCGGACAACGAACACTTCGAAAGGGCATCGACAGCCGAGTAAGGCGGCCAAGCGGACGATGGCCGGAGAGGATGCGTCTTGTGACGAAGGCGTTCGACGTGGTGCCGAACGGCGGGTCCTCAATGCTTTGCGACGCATCGTTCACGCGGTGGATCTGCACTCCCGGCAGCTCATCCAAAGATGCAGCGTTACCGCACCACAACTGGTTTGTCTTCATACGTTAGCGGAGGAGGGCACACTCACTTCGCGAAGGCTCGCAGAAGAAGTGCACGTCAATCCAAGTACGTTGGTTGGCATTCTGGATCGGCTGGAGCGAAAGGGGTTGGTGGAACGCCAGCGGGGCCAGCGAGACCGGCGGTCGGTATTCTTGTCGTTGACTGAGCAGGGGCGCGGATTCGTTCAGGAATCGCCGTCGCCACTGCAGGCGACTTTGATGGTCAAGTTGAAGCAGATGGAACAAGCGGAGCAGGAGCGATTGGCGAGCACGCTTGAGGAGGTTGTCGAATTGATGGAGGCTCAGAAGGTGGCTGCGGTCCCGATCACATCACTGCAAGGGGTACGCTCGTGAACAGGAGGGTAGCCCGCAATGATGCGTTCGGGGCGGACCGGCATGGCGGAGGGTAGTCTGCTCCGGTGATTGCCACGACACTCGAGGATGTAGGGGTCTCGTCATGGATCACAGTCAAGAAGGTGTTCGACAGGTGAATGCCGCCCCGACAATGGGGCGAGAAGCCTCCGTGTCGAAGCAAGGTCAAGACGACGTTGGTCGCCAACGAGTCACAATCGAGTCCGTGTGTCCCCAGGTCGACGGTGGCCGTTTTCCCGTCAAGCGCGTTATCGGGGAAAGCGTTGCAGTGCGAGCCCGTGTGTTTGCTGATGGACATGATATTCTGCGCGCGGTGGTGAAATCCCGTGCAAGAGGGACTGAGCGGTGGCGTGAATCTCCAATGCGCCCAACGAGTAATGACTGGTGGCAGGGGAAGTTCACCGTCGTCGAAGTGGGGCAGGTCGAGTATACCGTGGAAGCGTGGATCGACCACTTTGCAACGTGGCATAGGGATCTCTGCAAACGCGTTGAGGCCGATCAGGACGTTACCACGGACCTGCTCATCGGCGCCAATCTGGTGCGTGCGGCGATCGCCGATTGTCCCGAGGACGCGAAATCGACGCTGCAAGCATGGGCCGAATCGCTGGCGAGTGCATCGGCCCGGAACGATCCCCTGAGAATTGCCGGGGCGGACGAACTCGCTGATCTGATGCTCAAATACGGAAATCGTCGTTTCGTGGCGCGGTTTGAACGTGTGCTCCATGTTACGGTGGAGCGGACCAAGGCCGCGTTCAGCACATGGTATGAGATGTTCCCGCGCTCCTGTGCCGCGGAACCTGGTCGACACGGAACCCTCAAGGACTGCACCGCTCGCCTGCCGTACGTAGCTGAGATGGGCTTTGACGTGCTGTACTTGCCGCCGATCCACCCCATCGGCGAGCAATACCGGAAGGGTAGGAATAATGAGGTTACGGCAGAGCCGGAGGACGTGGGCTCACCCTGGGCTATTGGGTCGAGCGAGGGTGGCCACAAGGCCATTCATCGCGAGTTGGGTTCCATCGAGGACTTTCGCGAGCTCGTTGCAAATGCTAGGGACCGCGGGATCGACATTGCACTGGACATTGCGTTCCAGTGCTCACCCGATCATCCCTATGTGAGAGAACACCCCAACTGGTTTCGGAGTCGTCCCGACGGGGCCATCCAATACGCCGAGAACCCACCGAAGAAGTACCAGGACATCTACCCGTTCGACTTCGAGTCCGAGGACTGGCGTGGGCTGTGGCAGGAACTCAAAGAGGTCTTTCTCTTCTGGGCGAAAGAGGGGGTGCGCATCTTTCGCGTCGACAATCCACACACCAAGTCGTTCCGGTTCTGGGAGTGGGTTATACGGGAGGTGAAAGATGTTCATCCGGAAGCCATCTTCCTCGCCGAGGCGTTCACACGTCCGGCGGTGATGTACCGTTTGGCCAAGCTTGGTTTCAGCCAGTCGTATACGTACTTCACCTGGCGAAACACGAAGTCCGAATTGACGGACTACTTCACCGAATTGAGCCAAGGCCCTGCAAGCGATTTCTTCCGAGCCAACCTTTGGCCGAACACACCTGATATTCTGAGTGAGTATCTCCAGTTTGGTGGGCGGGCCGCCTTCATGGCTCGATATGTCCTTGCCGCCACGCTTGGAGCAAACTGCGGGATCTACGGTCCGCCGTTCGAGCAGTGCGTCGCACAGCCGCGCGAGCCGGGAAGCGAGGAGTATCTCGATTCTGAGAAATACCAACTCCGCCACTGGCAGCTGGATTCACCGGAGAGTCTGCGGGGATTCATCGGTCGGATCAACCAAATTCGGCGCGAGAATCCCGCATTGCACAGCGACCGGAGTCTGCGTTTTCATCCGGTGGCAAACGAGCAGTTGCTTTGCTACAGCAAGCGGACCGATGATCTCTCCAACCTGATCATCATGGTGGTGAATCTGGATCCACATCATACACAATCGGGATGGTTGGAATTGCCGCTTGCCGACTTCGGAATCGCCGCCGAGCATTCTTATCAAGCGCACGACCTGCTTGGCGATGGCCGCTTTCTGTGGAGTGGGCCACGCAATTTCGTGGAACTAGATCCACGGGTCTGTCCGGCGCATGTCTTCCGTATTCGGAAGCGAGTCCGTTCGGAATCACAGTTTGAGTACTTCTTGTAGCGACGATCGCAACGTTTTCGGATGGTCGCGACAGGAGGACTTCGGAGGGCATCTTCCTGGCGCAGAGTCTGGTGAAGGATACACCCACAGGGAGCGACAGACATGACGGAATCGAAGCAGCAGTGGTATAAGGATGCCGTCATCTACCAACTCCACGTGCGAGCGTTCTATGATTCGAGCGGCGATGGAGTCGGCGACTTCCGTGGTCTTGCCCAGAAGTTGGACTACATTCAGGATCTCGGTGCAACAGCTCTTTGGTTATTGCCGTTTTACCCTTCGCCCTTGCGCGACGACGGCTACGACATTGGGGACTACGCCGGCGTTCATCCGAGCTACGGTACGTTGTCAGACTTCAAGGCGTTGCTGCGCGCCGCGCACGCCCGGGGCCTGAAGGTGATTACGGAACTCGTGGTGAATCACACGTCCGACCAGCATCCGTGGTTTCAGCGTGCGAGGCGGGCCAAGCCGGGCAGCCGACACCGCGACTACTATGTGTGGAGCACCACGTCGGAGAAGTACAAGGATGCCCGAATCATCTTCAAGGATTTTGAGACGTCCAACTGGACATGGGACCCGGTGGCTCAAGCGTACTATTGGCACCGGTTCTATAGCCATCAGCCAGACTTGAACTACGAAAACCCTGATGTGCGCAAAGCGATACTCCAGGTTCTCGACCACTGGCTGGCGATGGGGGTGGACGGGCTGCGATTGGACGCGGTTCCTTATCTGTTCGAACGCGAGGGCACGAACTGCGAGAACTTGCCGGAAACGCACGCGTTCTTGCAGGAGATCCGATCTCATGTCGACACCCACTTTCCCGGACGCATGCTGCTGGCAGAAGCCAATCAGTGGCCAGAGGACGCGGCGGCGTATTTCGGCGGGGGAGACGAGTGCCACATGGCATTTCATTTCCCGGTGATGCCGCGCATGTTCATGGCCGTGCAGATGGAAGACCGGTTTCCTGTCATCGACATCATGCAACAGACGCCGGAGATTCCCGAAACCTGTCAGTGGGCGATCTTCCTGCGCAACCACGATGAGCTGACGCTTGAAATGGTGACCGACGAGGAACGGGACTACATGTACCGGGTCTACGCGAATCACCCTCAGGCTCGGATCAATCTTGGGATCCGTCGCCGGCTCGCTCCACTTATGGGAGGCCATCGCCGGAAGATCGAGTTGCTCAACTCCTTGCTCATGTCGTTGCCTGGGACGCCTGTGCTCTATTACGGCGACGAGATCGGAATGGGCGACAACTTCTACCTTGGTGACCGAAACGGTGTGCGGACTCCGATGCAGTGGAGTCCCGACCGCAACGCAGGCTTCTCTTTATGCAACCCGCAACAGCTCTACCTTCCGCTGATCATCGACCACGAGTACCATTACGAGGCGGTCAACGTAGAGACGTCGCGTAGGAACCCGTACTCGCTGTTGTGGTGGATGAAGCGTTTGATCGCCATGCGCCAACAAAGCCCGGTGTTTGCAAGGGGAACGCTGCGATTTCTGTTGCCTGAGAATCCGAAGGTCTTGGCGTACCTGCGGACCTATCAGGGCGAGTCGATTCTCGCAGTGGCCAATCTCTCGCGTTTCTCGCAATTCGTGGAACTCGACCTGACGGCGTTTCGCGGGTGTACACCGGTCGAGATTTTCGGGCAGACCGCATTTCCCAGGATCGGTGAGCTGCCATACCTGCTGACTTTGGGGCCCCATAGCTTCTACTGGTTTGCGATACAGAAACCGGCAGAGCCGACACTCACGGTTACGGGCGCTCTGTCCGGACCGACGCATGCGGGAGAGGTACTTCCGTCGCTCCGAACAACGCGCCGCTGGCAAGGAGTCCTGTCGGGCCAGACGAAGCGATCCCTGGAAAGGTGTCTCCCTCTCATTCTAGCAACCCGGCGATGGTTCAGCGGCAAGGCGAAATCCATCCGCTCGACGACGATTACAGATGTGCTGCCTCTCAGGTTGTCTGATGATGCGGATGAGGTGAATATAGTCCTGTTGCGAGTGGACTACCTGCAAGACGAGCCGGAAACGTATTTCTTGCCACTGGCTTTCGCCTCCGGCGATCGCGCCGCCCAGATGATCAACGAGCGATCACCCGTCCTTGTGGCCCACGTTCAGGTAGTGTGCGACGAGAAGGTCGAAGAAGGAGTGCTCTACGACGCGTTTGGTGAGGAGCAGTTCAGCCGCGCCTTGTTGGAAACGATTGGCTCCCGGCGGCGTCATTCTTCCTTGGCAGGCAAGCTCCACGGCCGGCCAGGACGGCAGTTCCGATCGCTGCGCGGCGCTGTGAATGAGCCCCTACCCGTACGCGCACTTGCGGTCGAACAAAGCAATAGCTCGATTGTCTTTGGGAATCGTCTGGTGCTGAAGCTGTTTCGGCGCCTTGAGGAAGGGATCAACCCGGACCTCGAACTCGGAACGTTCCTCACCGATAAGGCGAGGTTCGCTCACGTCGCACCTACCGCCGGCGCTCTGGAGTACCGCAATGAGGCGGGCACAGCGTTCACGGTCGGTCTTCTTCAAGGGTTCGTCCGCAACGAGGGTGATGCGTGGAGCTACACGACGGGGGCCGTTCTTCGCTTCTTTGAGCGGGTGTTGGCAAGCCCCGGAGACGTGCCTTCCGAGATGCTGGATCTGCCGCGCATGGGCATCACTCAGCTTGCGGAGCAGGATGTGCCAGCATTTGCGCAGGACGTGTGCAACGCCTACATGGAGTTAGCTTCGCTTCTCGGGCAACGGACCGCAGAGCTTCATCTCGCACTTGCCTCCGGGACAACGAACCCTGATTTCGCTCCAGAAGCATTCTCAGAGTTGTATCAGCGATCGCTCTATCAGGCTATGCGGGGGCTTGCGAGGAGGACCTTGCGACTGCTGCGCAGCAAACACCGGGAACTGCCCGAGGAACTGCATGACGACGTCAAAGAACTGCTCGTTGTAGAGCAGGAGATCATGGATCGGTTTCGATCCATCGTCGGGCGAAAGCTCACCGGAGCGCGAATTCGCTGCCACGGCGACTATCATCTCGGGCAAGTGCTCTTCACCGGCAAAGACTTCGTGATCATCGATTTCGAGGGAGAGCCCGCACGAAGGATCAGTGAGCGACGCATGAAGCGGAGCCCGTTGCGCGACGTCGCAGGAATGATCCGGTCGTTCGATTATGCCAGCCAGTCCGTGTTGATCAACCACGTAAGTGGCATGGTTCAGAAGGAAAAAATGGCCGACTTGTGCCGCTGGGGGCAGTTCTGGTCCCTTTGGACAAGCGTCCAGTTTCTGAAGACGTACTTGGACACGTTGAACAGCAATGCGTTCATTCCGCAGTCGACCGAAGAAATTCAGACACTTCTGGGCATATTCCTATTGGAAAAGGCGGTGTATGAACTGGGCTACGAGTTGAATAACCGGCCAACATGGATCCGTGTGCCCCTTCGAAGCATTCTCCACGTCCTGGAATCGCAGGGGTAGTATGTTGCAGTCGGCAGTTGAAGATCGTACGCACTTGCGCGTGACTGGAGAAGTGGTCTGGGGTTGCGTGCGCACCATGTCTATAGAGCGAGGGGAGGAATCGACATGAGCATCAGCTTGCTTCACGACGATGACCTGTACCTGTTCAACGAAGGCACCCACCTACGTCTCTACGAGAAACTCGGCGCACACCGGGTCGAAGCCGGCGGTGTCTGGGGCACTTACTTCGCAGTATGGGCGCCCAACGCGCGGGAGGTTTCCCTGGTGGGTGACTTCAACGACTGGGATCGCGCGGCGCACCGACTTTCGCAGCGCGGTGTCTCCGGAATATGGGAGGGATTCGTTCCTGGCATAGAACAAGGCGCTCGCTACAAGTATTGGATCGTGTCGCATCACGATGGGTACGCGATGGACAAGGCCGACCCGCTGGCCTTTGCCGCCGAGACTCCCCCGGACACGGCGTCGGTGGTCTGTGGTCTGGATTACTGCTGGAACGACCATGATTGGATGGAGAACCGGTATCGTCGAAACTCGCTTTCGGCCCCCATCTCGATCTATGAAGTCCACCTTGGATCGTGGATGTTGGCTCCCGAGGGGCGGGAAGAGATCTGTTCCTACCGCGGCCTGGCACCGCGCCTCGTAGAACACGTGGTACGGTTGGGTTTCACGCACGTCGAATTCCTGCCCGTCATGGAACACCCCTTCTACGGGTCGTGGGGCTACCAGACCAGCGCCTACTTCGCACCGACGCGCCGCTACGGTACTCCCCAAGATTTCATGTATCTGGTCGATTACCTCCACCAGCACGGCATCGGCGTGATCTTGGACTGGGTACCGTCGCACTTCGTGACCGATGCCCACGGACTGGGCTTCTTCGACGGCACCCACCTCTACGAGCACGACGATCCGCGGCAGGGAATCCATCCCGACTGGAATAGCTTCGTCTTCAACTATGGCCGTAGCGAGGTGCGGAGCTTCCTGTTGAGCAACGCACTTTTCTGGTTGGGCACGTACCATGCCGACGGTCTACGTGTCGACGCTGTTGCGTCGATGCTCTATCTGGACTACTCGCGCAAGGACGGAGAATGGATTCCGAATGCCCACGGCGGAAGGGAGAACTTGGACGCGGTCGCCTTCCTTCGCAAACTCAATGAAGTGGTTTACCAGCAGCACCCCGACGTGATGACGGTGGCCGAGGAATCGACGGCCTGGCCAAAGGTGTCGCGGCCCGTCTACGACGGGGGTCTGGGTTTCGGCTACAAATGGGACATGGGTTGGATGCACGATACGTTGAGCTTCCTGCGGCACGACCCGGTCCATCGAAAGTACCACCACAACCAGATTACCTTCCGCTCCGTCTACGCCTTCTCGGAGAACTTCATCCTGCCATTGTCGCACGACGAAGTCGTCCACGGTAAGGGCTCTCTGCTGGAACAAATGGCCGGTGACGACTGGCAGAAGTATGCGAATCTCCGACTTCTCTTTGGTACCATGTACGCGCAGCCAGGCAAGAAGTTGCTGTTCATGGGTGGCGAATTCGCCCAGCAGCGCGAATGGAACCATGATGATCTGCTCGACTGGGAACTGCTCGCACAGCCTGCTCACGGCGGTGTACAGAAGTGGGTGGAGGATCTGAATCATCTCTATGCGGAGGAACCAGCACTGCATGCCCGCGATTGCAGCCCGGAAGGATTCCACTGGGTCGATGGCAGCGATTCAGAGCGAAGCGTTCTGTGCTTTCTGCGTCGTGGCAAGAAACCGGAAGAAGAAGTGCTGGTGGTCTCGAACTTCACCCCCATGCCGCGATCCAACTATCGCGTGGGGGTGCTGCAGAGCGGTTTCTGGGAGGAACTGCTCAATAGCGATGCACCAGTCTACGGTGGCAGCGGACATGGCAACATTGGCGGCTGCGAGTCCGTGCCGATTCCCTGCCACGGATATATGTGGTCGCTCAACCTGACGTTGCCTCCGCTGGCAATCCTGTTTCTGAAACGGAGAAAGTAGCGTTTTCCCGAAGGGTGCCCGATTCCCCGGCTCGCTGACTGGGGATCTCGCGGCGGTGGAAACGGTTAGGATACACGCAATCAGCGCGAGGGAATGATGTCTGAACTCGTCGGATTCCCGCTCGGGGCAACCTATCTTGGGAACGAGCAGTGTCGGTTTTTGGTATGGGCACCTATTGGGTCCCGCATTGGAACTGGAACGAGGCCGACCATCGGGAGGCCGAAAGATCAGGATTGGGTCGGACCCCTTGTTCCGTTTTCAATACAGGCATCAATAACTCGACTTTTGCACTTTTAGGCGGCAACGGCCGCGGTGTTTTGTAGGGCTTGGAGGATTTTTCGTTGATCGTGTATGGAAACCGGTAGCGAGAAAATCGTGTAGCGGAGATTTTCGTGGCGCAAGGTCCCCAGCATATCGGCGAAGGAGTAGGTTGCCTTCTGAGGATACCACGGATGGTGCGGAAGATGCGCATGGCGATATCCGACGGTGGCGAACCAGAGGACGACAACGCCATACAAGAGCATGGCCAGAGGGGCCGTGCGCTCGACACTTCGTCGCGACCAACTCGGTGGTTCTTCGAATCCCAAGTGGCCCTTGGCACTCTCAAAAGTGACCTCGATGGTCCAGCGGAGGCTGTACCAGCCCAGGATCTCTTCGGCCGACGCTTCAGCCACGGTCGAAAAGAAGGCCTGCCGTCCCCGTTTCCCTTGGAGCGAGTCGATGGCCACGACGCGAATTGGGCGGTTAGGATGGTGAAAGGTGTGCGCTACAATATCGACCAGGCGAATCGTATCGTGGCGACCATAAAGATCGACCGTCACACGCCGCGCACGCCCCTCCAGCAGGGTCGCAGGGGTAGGCAAACGTTCGCCTCGCTTCCGGGGCCGCCCCTTGCCAGGAAGTCGCGGAGGTGGGGGAGCATACAGCCGCGCATCCAAACGCAGGTAGCTGGTCAGTTCGCAATTGCTCGGCAGCCCGTCGCGCAACGTCCATCCGCTGTAGGCGGCATCTCCCAGCAGGTGAAACCGGCGAGTGGGATAGGATCGGCACAGCAACTGTACCAGTTGCAGGGCCAGTTCCGGACGCGTGCGGTGGACGCGACGGTGTTGGGCGGCTTTCGCCTGGTTGAGGTACAGGCGAAAGAGAATCGGCAGGCAGAAGCAGCGATCCGTCAGTTGAGGAAACCGCACGACAACTCCCAAGATGACCCAACTATGTCCCCAACTGGTCACCGCCTTGACGTTCTTCAACAACGGGTCATGGTGCCAACCCACCCCATAGATCTTCTTGCCTCGCTTCCGCGCCAGCGTGTCATCGACAACCAAGAAGATGGTCTTTCCCAGGAAGGGCTCCATCCAGGGCACCAGGGACAGCCCCAGCGCATCCAGCGACCAATGCGCGTGGGAGAAGAAACGATGGAAACACGACCAGTGTTTGGGGAGTACTTGAGGAACTGCCCGAAGCATGCTCGTCACGGTTCGGTGTTGGGCCAACAGCCATCCCGCTGCAATTCGCACAAATGTTTGCCGGCTGGGGGACGTCATCTTTCCGGCCAATGCCTGCAAAATATCCAAGACTGAGGGTACGATGATCATGGCGAGTCCTCCTTGTCAGACGGTTTGTGTTTGTCCATTCAAACCATTCTGGCAGAGGCTCGCCCTTTTTCTAGAAAGCCACTACTGCTAGCACAATAAGTGCAAAAGTCGAGTCAATAAAACCCGCAGTGTCGATGTCCACCTGGTCCACCCCGAGTCAAAGCTAGTTCAGTTGGAGTCTGCCTCGCGAGGTTATCATCACGCCGTCGTCGCTGGGCTTGCCGGGCGCCGAGGAGTGATTGTTGACTTTTAGGACAATCGTGCCCCACCTCTTTCAAGCGGATGCCTTCAAGACCCATGCCTACCAACGAAGAACAAGAAACCGCGTTGATTGACTCCGCCCTGCGATTGCTCGGCATACGACGTTTTGCGCTCGCGATTCACGATGCAAGTTTCCCATCCACGCCCGAAGAAGACATTGGCAGGGGGAGCCCCTATAGCCGAGGAGGCTTGGAGTTCTTGCGGTTTGCACGTTCCCTTGGCTTCAACGCAGTGCAACTCGGCCCTCAGGGGAGGACAACCCGCAATGATCCGTCGCCTTATGACAGTTGCATATTCTCGAAGAGTATCCTCTCTCTTGCAGCTCTCACGCTCGCCGAAGACAACCATTTGGAAGGAGTGGTTTCCCCTTCCGATCTCAACGGGCTTGTCTCGCGGGCCGAGAGCGGACGGCGAGACATGGATTCCGATCGGGTCGATTATGCAAAAGCCTGGGACGTGTCGCACGGGCTTCTGGAAATCGCACATACGCGTTTTCGGGACATCCAACGGACAGCTTCCAGCTTGCCGGCAGCATTCCAGCGATTCTGTGCCACCCAGAGGTCGGCTCCTGTGGATTGGTTCGAGCGAGACTGCGTCTACGAGGCTCTTGCCAGGACGTCAGGGATCAACGACTGGAGTCTATGGGGCAGGCAAAGCGGATATTTGCTCGCACTCGATCAAAGACTGTACTGTCCCAAACCGGGTGACGAGGTGGCCTGCAAACGCCGTATCACCCAGGTGTCTGAAACTAGCGAGGTCACAATCGAACGATTTGCCTTTGGCCAGTTTCTGTTACACATGCAGCATGAGCGGATGCGAGAGGAGGCGAGGAACCTCGGCTTGCTTCTCTATGGCGACCTGCACATCGGCTGCTCGCATCAGGATTGGTGGGCATGGCGATCACTGTTTCTGGATAACTATCGGCTCGGGGCGCCCCCGAGCCGGACGAATCCCGAGGGACAGCCCTGGGGCTATCCTGTCTTGGATCCGCGAAGGATGGGCAAGACCGGGCCCGACGGAAAGGTCATTCCCGGGCCGGCGTTGGACTTCATACGGGCACGAGCGGGGAAGCTGCTGGCGGAGTTCGACGGGATGCGCATCGATCATCCGCAAGGTCTGGTCTGCCCTTGGGTCTACCGCGCGGACGCTCTCGATCCGGCGCTGGCCGTCCGTAACGGCGCCCGGCTCTTCTCGACGCCTAACCGGCCCGATCACCCCGAACTCCGCCAGTTCTCCTTGGTGGGAGCCGATCAGTTGAATCCGGATCCCGACTATCCTCGTTACGGGGACGAGCATGTCCGAGACCTGCTTCCCGAACAGATCGAACGCTACGCCGTGGTCCTCGACGCAGTCCTTGAGTCTGCGAAGTGTGCCGGCAGACGATCGAATGACATCCTGTGTGAGGTGCTTAGCACATGGCCGACCCCGCTCAAGGCCGTGATGAAGCAACGGGGCATGGGGCGATTCTGCATCACTCAGAAAGCCGATCCCCACAATCCCAATGACGTGTATCGGCCGGAGAACACGTCCACGAACGATTGGATCATGGTTGGCAACCACGATACGAAGCCGCTTTGGCTTGTCGCGGCGGAAAGAAGACCGTCCGAGTGGCTTCGCGACCGATCCCTCCTGTTAGCCCACCGCCTTATCCCCGACCTGGAACGCCGGCACGAGTTCGCTGCACAAATCGTTTCCGATCATCACCTGTTCTGTGAGGCCATGTTCGCCGAGCTGTTCCTGGGGCCGGCTCAGAACGTGTCCGTATTCTTCGCCGATCTTCTCGGAGAAGAACGCCTGTACAACCAGCCCGGGACCGTCGGCGAGCACAACTGGACGTTAAGAGTTCCCGGTGACTATCGGGCGCAATATTCCCGGCGACTCCGTCGTGGCGGGGCTCTGAACATTGGACGAGCCCTGGCGTTGGCCCTTGATGCGAGAGCCGATATTCTGGGATCGGAGGCCCGCCACTTGGCCCAAAGACTGCGGAAAAGCCAGCCCGGGCGAGCTGCAAGCGTAGTATCCGAGCAGGCATAGAAAGCCATCAGTGCTTGAGAACATGATCCATCACGAGGAGTGGTGTATGTTCCGGTGTCGACGGGGCTGTTATGATCGTCTCCCGACCAATCGGACGGCCATTCTGCAGGTCCAAGCCTGATTTCGACGTCCCGTTCCGGGACCAAGGAGCTTTATGGCAAGCGAAAGGAATGAAACCCACGCAGCAGCCAGGTTCGGTGCTTTTGGAGGCGTGTTTACACCCTGCACGCTGACGATCCTGGGTGTCATCATGTTTCTGCGTTTTGGCCACGTTGTGGGCCAAGCGGGGATCATCCACGCACTCTTGATCGTGTTGGCTGCCGAGGCCATCACCATTCTCACCACTCTCTCCTTGTCGGCGATTGCTACCAACACACGTGTCCGCGGGGGCGGAGCGTACTACTTGATCAGCCGCAGCCTTGGTGTTGAGTTCGGCGGAGCCATCGGCGTCGTCTTCTTTCTGGCCCAGGCGATCTCGGTGGCGCTGTATGTCATAGGATTCTCCGAGGCCCTGGTCGACTTGCTTGGTCCGTCGCATCCCACGCTGACCACGGTGGCCACGGTCGTGAATGCGGCTGTATTTGTCTGTGTCTTCATCGGAGCGGGCTGGACTATCAAGATCCAATACCTGATTTTAGGGATACTCGGTCTGTCCCTGGGATCGTTCTATGTTGGCTCTCTGGGGGCATCCCGTCTTGCAATACTCACCGCGAACCTTGCCCCGCACTACACTGAGGGCCAGAGCTTCTTCACGATGTTTGCCCTGTTCTTTCCCGCGGTAACCGGGATTATGGCGGGAGCCAACATGTCGGGCGATCTGAAGGACCCCGCCAAAGCCATCCCGCGAGGTACGCTGGCGGCGGTCGGCGTTACGGCCGCGATCTACCTCAGTATGGGAGTCCTGCTCGGTTGCACGCGTTCTCACCAGGAATTGATCTCGAACAATCTGGTGATGAAGGAAATCGCCTGGTCGCCGATACTGATCACCGCAGGAGTCTTTGCCGCCACACTCTCCTCTGCGTTGGGCAGCATGATGGGGGCGCCGCGAATCCTGCAAGCCTTCGGTCGGGATGGTATCTTCTCGTGGCTAAGAATATTTGGGCGCGGAAGTGGTTCGACGAACGAGCCGCGACTCGCTACCGTGCTGACATTCGCTGTCTCACAAGCGTGCATTTGCCTGGGCGACCTGGACGCCATCGCGCCGATCATCACCATGGCGTTCATGATCACCTACGGTACCCTGAACCTGGCTACCTTCTACGAGTCGATCACGAAGAATCCCAGTTACCGCCCCAGGTTTCGCTGGTGCCACTGGTCGACTTCTCTGTTCGGCGCGGTGGGCTGCCTGGCGGTGATGTTCTTGATTGATCCGGTATGGGCAGCGGTTTCGATCGTCTTCATGGTAGCCCTCCATTGGTACATCGGTCGCAAGGAGGTGCAGGCTCGCTGGGGTGACCTTCAAAGCGGCCTGATGTTTGAGCGCGTGCGAAGGAACTTGCTGAGACTAGAGGATTCATTGCATCATCCGAAGAACTGGCGACCGGTGGTTCTCGTGCTCAGCGGTAGCGGCTGGAGCCGGCCCTACTTGGCAATCTACGGTCACTGGCTGACCGCCGGGCACGGCATTCTCTCGTTGGGGCAGGTGATCCAAGGGGACATCGATAACCGCCTCCAGCTCCGCAACAGTCAGGAACGCATCCTACAACAGTTCATTCAAGAGGAGGAATTGGAGGCCTTCCCGGCGGTAGTTGTGGCTCCTTTCTTGTCCGATGGAATTGAATCGCTGGTTCAGTGCCAAGGCCTGGGCTCACTACGGCCGAACACGGTCCTGTTGGGATGGCCGAGCGACGTGGAGCGGGCCGAGGCTTTCTGCGCGACGCTGCGCACCGTGGTCGGTTTGCAGCGGAACCTGGTGGTCGTCCGTTTTCAGGAAGAACCTGCCGACCCGTGGGTCAGCCCGCGAGGGACGCTGGACGTGTGGTGGCGGGGCGAGAAGAATGGCGCGCTGATGCTACTGCTGGCATACCTGCTGACAAGGAATAACGAATGGCGGAACCACTCCATTCGGCTTCTGCGAGTCATTCCCAATGAAGCGGGTAGAGCCGAGGTTACGCGGCACCTGTCTGAATTGATCGATGCCTTCCGCATCGAGGCAACCCCAGCTGTGATTGTCGCCGATGATCTGCGCGAGACGATCCATCGCGTATCACGCTATGCTGCTTTGGCTTTTCTGGGCTTTCAAGCGCCGGCGGAAGGTGATGAAACGGCGTTCTTCGAGCGCGTCGAACACACGGCCGGCCAATTGAATCGTGTGATCTTCGTGCAGTCCGTCGGCGGTGTTCTTCTCGATGCGTGAAGGACATCCCGAGGTCCCCGAGGATCGCCAAATGCTTGAGTGCCTCTCCCCGGTACTCATCCTCGGTGGCTGATTATGAGGATCGGAGACGACGATTCCCTCGCAATACGAAGTGTCATTTGGCCGAATCCCTTCTTGTAGCGGCTTGTACGCTCAACCCCGAGGATCACCAAGTCGCTCTCGGCGGCATGGTTGACAATCACTTGGGTTGCTTCGTTGCACGTGACGACCTTCACTCGGGACCGGCCCGGAGCTTCATCGCGAGCGACCCGGGCCAGGTCGCGACGGGCGCGAGTACAGGTTTGGGCCGGCGCGTTCTCGGGAACGACGCGCAGGAACGTAACGTGCCGGTCACCCGTTCGGAACAGGCTACCCAACAGTCGAGCCCGAAGCCGATCGTGCCATCCGCGCCCTCCGACCGGAACCAGAATATTGCGCACGGCCGAAAGCTGCCAGCCAAGCGGGGCACGCAGGACCACGACCTCGCAACTCGCGGTAGAGAGGATACGATTGAGCGGCGATTTGCTCACGTCGCCCTCAAGCGTGGTGAGGCCCAACAGCAGGCTTTCGCATCGGTGCTCAGCGGCGATTCGGCTGATCTCTTTCCAAGGGTTGAATGCGAGGGTGGCGAGGGCCTCCGGGAACAGGCCGACTCTGGCCGAAGCGATCAGGGTTTCGCCCAGTACGGCTTGTGCGTGTCGAACGGCCAGGATGTCGTCGCCCGCCTTCCAGTCATTCGGAAGAACCGCGACCGAAAGCAGGAGCACGCGCCCGACCTCCGGAGGACTCAACGCGTTTGCCACAGCGATCATTGGTTCGGCATTTGTCGGATTGATGACTGGTACCAGAATCAGCGGACTGTGCCCGCGTAGCCGAGAGACCTCAGGATCTTGCGCCTCCGTGGATGCATCCACAACGCGTGCGGGGCGGCCAAGCAACCCAACGAACAAGATGCCTCCTACGCACAGCCAAATACCGGCCACGAGCCCGGCACTCGGAACCATGACGCCTTGATAAGCGGCCAGCATGAGGCAAGTCGCGATGCCCAGCGTAGGCACCAGGGGGAACCACGGCATTCTGAAGGGTCCCGGACCGCCTCGGCGGCGCCGAGCGAGAATCGCAATCCAGTGCGCTGCGGCAAACGTAACGAGAAAGATCAGACTGGACGCCGCGCCGGCCGCCCCGACATCGGCCAGCACAACCACAACGACGGCGATAATCGATGCAGTAGCCAGGATCGCCGCCACGGGCGTGTCCCGCGCGCGATCGGTTTTGGCAAGCAGGTACGGCATGGTCCGGTCGCGAGCCATCGCTAGGGCGATTCGGGAAGCGGCAAACAGGTTGGCTCGAAGCGCGGACAACATGGACAAGACCGCTGCGACCAAGACAAGCCAATACCCGAGCGGTCCCAAGAATCGCTTCGCAGCAATGGCAACGATCTCCTCGGGATTACTCCGGCTCGCAGAAGCGATCGACTGACCGGGCTCGATGCCAGCCACAGCAATTGTGAACAGCAATGGAAGATACGTCGCCAGTGCAATACCAAGGGACAAGAACATGGCGCGCGGGATCGTTCTCGTGGGATCGCGGATCTCCCCTCCGGCCGCCGCAATCAGGTCGAAACCCTGCATGGCGATGAACGTGAACCCCATTGCCTGGAACAGTCCGAGAGCTCCACCGTAGAAGAAGGGGGTCAAACTGGCGCCGACCGATTCCATGGAGTGACTTCTGAGCGCAAAAACACCGCCAACGATCAGAACGGCGAAAACGACGAGTTTCCCGAAGTTCTCCCAGTGGGCCGCCCCGCCTCCACTCTTGCGCGCAAGCCGGGAAGTGTAGAAAGCAATCGCCAACACGGCAAGCACTACCACTGCGGGCCGTGCGGTGAGCCACGCGGGCGGCTCGCCGGACACCGTCCGCCAAAATTCGGCGGTCGCCGCCGCCATGAAATACCCGAAGCCCACAGAGTACAGAACGCCAGCAGTGATCGAGGCGAACCAAACGACCCAGCCGATGGCGAAAGCCGCCTCTACCGAAAGGACCTTCTTCGCGTACGTATAGGTCCCGCCCGACTGTGGAAACATGGCCGACAGTTCCGCAAAGCTCGCAGCGGTCAGAAACGCGAGAATCCCGTTCAGCGCGAATGCCAAAATGGCGCTCGGCCCGCTCGTCGCGAATGCAAGTCCCGTGAGGGCGAGAATGCCACCACCGACGATCGCGCCCACTCCGACGCTTGTTGCTTCCAGGAGCCCCATCCCGGATACTCTCGTCTCGCCGTCGGACATAACATGCCTTTCTCGTCGCATGCTGCGCAATACACTAACCGACGATTCTACCAGTCGGTGGGGAAGAAGAAGAGTATTCCCGCCTTCCCAAAAGCAGCGCGCTCGGCCAGCCTCCTTGACCGCACTGGTCTTTTTGTCCTTCTTTTGTGTCTTGTATCGACTCTCAAGTCTTCAGCTTGCAGCCTGGCGCCGGCGCGCGGCTGGGCAGATCCACCCGGATACCGCATAGCAGGAACAGTCGGACCGCCCGCCTTGGCGGCTGGCAAACACCCTATCATGGGTGTGCTTGGCCGCGATCCACCGTCGATATCCAGTGCGCTGGCGCTTGCCAGCGGTCACTCGAGCGATTCGCCCCAGGGGCGTCGGAATGTGGTCCGTTCCATCGAACACCAGCACGCTCGGCGAAAAGAGCAGGAACGACGCATGCGTGAGTCCTGAGAGCAATGCCGTGAAGAAGACCCTTCAGCACGAGCAGCCACCTGGCTATCGGCGAAAGCAGCCGCGGGCGAGGCCCAGGTCGATTTTGGCGAGGCGACGGTTCCTTATCGCGGGCAGGCACGGAAGGTCGCCGTGTTCGTCATGTCGATTCTCTACAGCGATGCCGTGTTCTGCCCGGATCTTTCCCCGCGAATGCACCGAGACGTTCCAGGATGGCCGTCGTAGGGCGTTCGAGTTCTTCGGTGGCGTGCCGAAGCGGATTACCTGTCAGCCATCGCTTCGGCTTGGTCCGGCGGGCGAATGAACAGCGGCATATTGAGAGCCTGGTGGCTTACTGCCGGCGGAACTTCATGGTGCCCGTGCCCGAACTCGATGACTTCGATGCGTTCAATGAAGGGTTGACCAACGCCTAAAGCGTTGCCACGGACGTGCGCGAGGCGAGGTCGTTCTTGTCGCATCCACCCAATTCCCGGGACAAGAAATGCCACGTTCTTTCTGCCGAGCGACATTCGCAGGGACTCGGTTCTATTGGGTCCTGCATTGGAATTGGAACGAGGCCGACCATCGGGAGGCCGAAAGATCAGGATTGGGTTGGACCCCTTGTTCCGTTTTCAATACAGGCATCAATAGACCGCCGTTCACGTTTCTGACCGGCCGGTGTTCAACGCCCGCCGACACGCCCCGAGAAGAGGCGTGCTCCGTGAGCGATTGCCTTGTTTCCTACGGGCACGGATGCTAAGGTGATGCGCAGCCGTTGCGTCTAGCGCGCGTTCGGCGTAACCGTAGCGTGTTTTTCGCTTTCGAAACCGCGGAAACACGCCGCTACGCACGCTACAGTTGAGTGCGACACGCACTAGCATATGCTCGCGATACGGTGCAACCTCTCACTATTCCCACCATCCACAAGGAACAGGCCGTGGTGAACCACAACTGCTTGCTTACCGTTTGTCTGGCGATTGCGGCGGCTTGTCCCGCCGTAAATGCCGCCGAGTCTGCGCCAGGCGACCGCAGTCTGCCGATCTGTCAAGTGTTTCCGCCGGAGGCATTCTTCCACAATGGCAAGGGCGGGCGCGTGCTGGACGTGACCAAGCCACCCTTCAATGCCAAGGGCGACGGTACGACCGACGACACCAAAGCGCTGTGCGATGCGATGCAGTTCGTCCGCGACCGTTGCGAAATGCTCGCGGGCCCCAACTACTCGTATTGTGGCAAGAAGGAAAACCACAACTGGGTCATCTATCTGCCCGATGGCACGTACTTGGTTAGCAACACGGTCGACCAGGGCTGGCCAGCCCTGGCCATCAATATCCTCAAAGGCTGGTCCCATGTCGAATTCGTGCACGTCGAGTCGCTGCAGCAGGAAACGGAGCTGAACGCCGGTGGTCGCAGGGGCGTCTATGCGGAGGGCAACTGGTCGATCCGCATTCTCGGCCAGAGCCGCCAGAAGACCGTCATTCGGCTCAAAGACTCGGCCCCAGGGTTCGGACAGGGCGACGAAAAGGCCGTGCTCACCTTCTTCCTGCTCGCAACAGGTTCCAATGTGAATCTCGGGAACATCCTCGAGAACGTCACCATCGACACGGGCAAGGGCAATCCGGGAGCTGTCGGACTGCGTTGGAACTCCTCCAACTGGGGCGGCGTCCGCAATGTGGCCATTCGATCCGGTGACGGCGACGGCCGCGTCGGCCTGATGATGGACCGAAGAAACGCCACCGGCTATCACCATGACCTTGTCATCGATGGATTCGACACGGGCATGGAGTTGCGCGGCGGAGGCGAGACCGTTGTGGCCTTGGAGTACGCCACGTTCTCGCACCAGCGCAACACCGCGATTCAGGTCGGCAACACAGCCGGCGGCAATTGCCTTAGCGCCCGGAAACTGTTGGTCACAGACGCTCCGGTTGCCCTCCGTGCCGGTCCCTCTGCCCAGGTCATCCTTCTCGACAGCCAATTGAAAGGCGCAACCGAGAGCGACGCGGCTTTGACGGTCGAACCTGACGGCTACCTGTTGGCCCGGAATATCGCATTGTCTGCATACCGCGCCGCGGTGACAAAGGACGGAGAGGCGGTTCTAATGGGAACGCGGATCGAGGAGTACACATCGACGGCGCCCGTCCCCTTGTCGCCGGAAACCAAGAATGCGGCGGCCCTATCGCAGCCCGTGTCGGCAAAGGACTGGCCCGTCGTGCTTCCGGAGCAGGATGTGTCGAAATGGGCCAACGTCGACGACTTCGGCGCGGTTGGTGATGGAGTTGCCGACGACACGGCCGCCATCCAGCTCGCCATGAACTCCGGCAAGCCGGTCGTCTACCTGCCGAAGGCCAACTACGTGATCAACGGCACGGTCAACATCCCTGCAACCGTCCGTGAGGTTACGTGCTTGTTTGGC
Organism: Thermoguttaceae bacterium; assembly: GCA_963674835.2. Taxonomy (GTDB): domain Bacteria; phylum Planctomycetota; class Planctomycetia; order Pirellulales; family Thermoguttaceae. The sequence goes on along the minus strand of CAXXKC010000003.1, from coordinate 1,190,232 downwards.
AGCGTGCACCGTTCCGTGGCAACCGAACGCGATGGACCGGGGCTGTTGCGTGTGGCAGAGGCCTCGGCTGAGCCGTTGCGGATTCATCAGGCCATCACCGCCGGCGGCGTGTTCCTCGACCATGAGGCCGACCGAACCGTGGTTCTGGAAGATGTCCTGGTGTTCTTTCAGCATTGCCGAGGCTATGCCGCGAAAGAGAACATGGTATTCCCGAGCCCGGCGGCCCAGAACAGCGCCGTTTGGCGGCTCTATCGCAATTCGCGGCCCACGGGCGCTCCGAAAGAGGTCTTCGTCAACGATTGTCTGTTCTTTGGCGCCGACGACGCCGATGGAAAGCTCGCCCTGGAGAACGTTCGGACGTGGGCTCGCATGATCAACAACGAGCACTTGCCGGGCGCCCAGTTCTCCTTCCGCCGGTCGAATGCGTGGATTCTGGGCTTCAAGTCGGAAAACGCGGAGACGCTGTTCCGAGCGGAAGACCGCTCCCGGCTCGAAGTGCTTGGGGGCAGCTTCTTGAATTGGTCGCCCCATAAGGGCCCCGTAATCGTGTCGCGGGATTCGAGCGTTTCGGCAGTCTGCTTTCTGTGGGGCTGGGGCGTCCTGGCCAAGACCGTTGTCCAGACTGAATCCAACGGCGTCGTCACTACGTTGTCCGACGGCCAGTTCCCGCGACTGGGCAAGACGGCAGGCACGGTTCTTGTCCTTGACGGATCAGGCTCGACCGGAAGCAACTAGCGAGAGCTTGCCCACGTACGTGCCCAAGGCGGACACTCTACGATCGCCATTCACTCGCGACGGGGCGCAGGACGACGCCATCCGAGAATAAGAGCACTCGCCACCTTTCAACGGGTGTTGCGACGCTTGTGCAAAGCAGTGACCGCGGCCCATGGATGGCCGCGCAGACGGGCATCGCCTTTGCACCCCCGTTTAGGGTGAATCTGCAAACCCTTGACCGAGAAGCCCTTATGCGGCTGTAGTTTATGTGGATTGGGCAAGGGTGATGGAGCCGAAAACGCGCCTTTGGCCTGGCCTTGGCGGGAATGGGAATCCTGGCTGCCCAGTCAGCGACGCATTTGCGACAATGATCGCTGTGCCAATGGGAGGACTCGGCATGAGTATTCGCAACTGGTGGATGGTGGTGGAGCGGGTTGGAAGAGGATAGAGTGCCGGAAATATACGGCTATCAATGCCACGGGCAACCTCGATGGGACTTTTCAACTGGTTTACAGCGAAGCGTGAGCCGGTGTTCGTCTGGCTAACCAGGCAAGCCAAGCTAAGCGGCATTGGGCGGTGCGTTGCCGAGGCGCTCGCTGACGCCAAAGGTCCTGCCGCCATCTTCGTCACTGCCCATTTCCAGGATACGCTCAACGAATTGGTGGAAGGAATCGACGTTGAGCAGTGTGAGGGGCGTGTTCTTCTGACGAAGGCGGATGCACTCGGAGCTTTCTCAGCGTCGCAAGTGGCATTCGACCACACCCAACCTGTTCTGATCATCGTTGCCGAACGACATCCGTTATCCGTCCACGATAAGGCCGTCTCGCAATTCGGAAGCAACTTGTCCTCAGAGTGCCAAATCGTCTACCATTTGTCGTTGGAAGACCCATTGATGCGCCCGTTTGCCGGCGAGTGGGTCGAGAATGTGCTGAGGAGTCTGGGCATGACCGAGGACCAGGCCATCCAAAGCCGCATGGTGGAGCGCCGCTTGGAAAGGGCCTTGCGCAGAATCGAGGCGGAGGCAACCGGCGATCAACCCGCCGATTCGGCTGAGGAGTGGCTGGAGCGGAACTGTCCACGTCAGTGGAAGGCACAACAGAGATGAGGGCGGCGATCACCGGTAGCCCATAAGACGCAGCCGCGAGCGACCGAGCAGGCGCTTTCACCGGGCCATATCGAATAGGCGAATATCATGGACACACAGGATTTGCAGCCAAAGCACGATTACTCGCCCAAGCGAGGTCCCCGTTCGAAGTGGAACCGTGCGAAGGAGAGTTCGCTGCCGAACGTGGGCTTTGTTGAGGGAACAAGGCCCCACTTTGCTGACGAAACGGCCAAGCTTCTCCGTACTCGACTGCAGGCGATCGCATTCCTGCTGTCGGTCATCTTGGCTGCTCTGTTTGTCGCCAATTTCTTCGCCAAGGATGTTCCCCTTGCGGGACTGAGGTTGTTTGTCCTTGTGGTTCTCGTCGGCAGCCTGCTCGGGCTTGAAAGTCGAGTCCGGTTCTCTCTCACGCAACTCCGCTTCTTCGAGATCGGCATCCTCGGGGCCGTCATGGTTCAAGCCATGGTCATGTGCTACGCCAAAATGGCGGCGTTTGCTCACGCAGGAGACTCTGCCTCCGTTATCGCAACGGAGTATGTCTTTCTGTCTGCCTGGAGCATCCTGATCCTGACCTATGGCATCCTCATGCCCAATTCGTGGCAGCGAGCCGCAGCAGTCCTCGTTCCCACGGCATGCATCCCCTATGTCCTGATCTTCGGGATGAAGTGGTTCAGTCCCTCCATTGCCGAAAGCCTGCGAGCCGACCATTCGGGCAACCTCCTCCCAGGGCCCTTCGTCGCCGTGGCGATAGCGACTTTCGGAGCTTTCACCGTGAACGTCGTTCGGCGAGAAGCGTTCCGGGCCCGGCAGTTGGGACAGTATTTCTTAAAGGAGCAACTAGGATCGGGCGGGATGGGAGAGGTCTATCGGGCCGAACATCAGCTACTGAAGCGACCGTGTGCCATCAAGCTCATCAAACCGGGCAAGGCCGCCGACGCCCAGGCGATTGCCCGCTTCGAGCGTGAGGTCCAGGCGACGGCAAGCCTGACGCACTGGAACACTGTGGAGATCTACGACTACGGGCGATCCGATGACGGCACGTTCTACTACGTGATGGAGTTTCTTCCAGGATTGAGCTTGGAACAACTCGTCAGGCGCCATGGGCCTCTTCCACCGGAAAGAGCCGTCCATTTCCTGCGACAGGTTTGCAATGCCCTGCGAGAGGCTCACGCCTGCGGTCTGATTCATCGGGACATCAAGCCCGCCAACATCTGCGCAGCCGAGCGGGGAGGGGTCTGCGACGTGGCAAAACTCCTCGATTTCGGACTGGTGCGACAGCAAGTAGTCGCTTCTGAGGATGTCAATCTGACTCAGCAGGGCGCGATTACCGGTTCGCCGCAGTATATGTGTCCCGAACAAGGGACTGCTTCCGGCAAGCCCGATGCCCGGAGCGACATCTACTCACTTGGAGCGGTCGCCTATTACCTGGTAACCGGCCAACCGCCATTCCTCGGAGATTCTCCTATGGAGATCATTGTGGCGCACTGCCGTGATCCGCTGAAGCCTCCTACCGAAATCAACGCTAGTGTTCCCGCCGACCTGGAAGCCGTCATCACTCGATGCATGGCCAAGAAGCCCGACGACCGGTATCAAGACGCGGCGAGTCTCGACCAGGCGCTCGCTGCGTGCCAATGTGCCGGCAAGTGGACAGATGACATGGCCACTGCCTGGTGGCGTGAGTTCCAGAAAAAGAGCATCTAATCGCTCGTCCGTGATAGCAAGGAAGAGAAAAGTAGCACCTGCCCTACACCCAGCCAGCCGCTCGCGCAAGGGTTTCACGATTGCCGAGTCATTGACCGTCGCATGGGTAGTGACACCAGGGCGACCAACGGGAGCCCGGTATTCGTAGCCTTTTCGTGAGCCCACCAGCCTGCTGCCCCTGCGACCTGCCATACCCCCACCATGCCAACCACCTCCCCTGTGTCTACACCCGGCGGTGACTGTACTACGCCATGCCGGCCGATTACGATAACGGCAATGGCCGCGACGTGTTCCCTCCTTGAGCCACCCCGCATTCCCACCAAGAGACGGCCAAATCTGAGCACAACGGAGAAGTTCGCATGAAACGTTTGGCTGCTGTCCTTTCCTTCTTCCTCACGCTGTCGATTTACGCCGCGGCGACTCGCGCCGCAGAGCCCGTGGTCGAGCCCTACTCGTCCAAACCGACGGCTGCCGAAATGGCCTTTGTTGCCCAGTGGAAGAACTTCCTTCTCAAGCAAGGCCAGGCCGATTCGGCACGCTACGTTGCCGACTTGCCTTTCTCCTTCTCCTGCGGCGACCGAAGCAGTCGGCAGTGGGTCAAGATCGAAACGGCGCACATCCAGTCCGGCGATTGGCAGAAGGACCACACCCGCACGCACACCTTGACTTGGAAAGACGACCAGACCTCCCTCGCCTGCGAGTTCGTTCTCACCGAATTCCGCAACCTCCCTGCCTTCCAGTGGGTTGTTCACGTCCGCAACGACGGAAAGACCGACTCGGCCAAAGTGCACGATTTCTGGGGCATCGACACCTATTGGAATGCGCCCGACGGTGCGATGCCCGTTCTGCATCGTTCGATCGGCTCGCCCGGTCACGAGGACGATTTCCAGTTCCGCAGCGAGATCATGCACAACTCGATGTGGGACAAACGCCGTCGCATCGCCATGGACACTCCCTCAAATGCCCAGTGGGCCCAGGCAGCCGCGTATCTCCTCCCAACAGACAAGCGTTCCAGTGCCATATGGCTGCCGTTCTTCAACTACCAGACCGGCGGCGATGGCCTGATCGCTGGGCTTGGCTGGAGCGGTGCCTGGCGCGCCTATTTCGACCATCAAGGCGGAGGAAAGTCGACGATCCTCGCCGGAGTCGAGAACTTCGATTCCATTCTCCACCCCGGTGAGACGGTGCGATCGACGCTCAATCTCGCCCTCTACTGGCAAGGCCACGTGCTGCACGGCCAGAACATGTTCCGCCGACTGATCCGCGAACACTTCTCGCCGCGCATCGAAGGCAAACTAGTCGAGTCGCCCATCTCCGGCGTCGTCTGGGGTGGCATCCCGTCGAAAGAGCACCTTCAAATCATCGACCAGATCAAGAAGTACCAGCTCCCGCTCGATGTCTACTGGTTCGACGCCGGTTGGTACGGCACCGGCACCGTCCCGTCCTACACCGTGTTCGAGGGCGACTGGGGAATTATGGCCGGCGATTGGCGGCCCAATCCCAACTGGCACAATGGAACGCTCAAGCCGGTCAGCGATGCAGCACACGCCGCCGGGATGAAGTTCCTCGTTTGGGTCGAACCATGCCGTGCCATTCACGGCCGGCCGATCACCCTCGAACACCCCGAGTATTTCCTCACCGGAAATGCCGACGGCAAGATCCGCAACGGGCAGACGCTCCTGCTCGATCTCGGCAAGCCCGAAGCCCTGAAATGGGCGATCGACGTCGTCTCCGGTCTCATCAAGGACTACAACGTCGACTGGTACGAGGAAGACTTCAACATCGAGCCGAATCCCTATCTCGAAACGGCCGCCGAGCCGAACCGCTGGGGTATGAACGAAATGCGCTTCATCGAGGGCCATTTCGCCTTCTGGGATGCCCTCCGCAAACAGTTCCCGCATCTGGCCATCCTCAACTGTGCCAGCGGCGGCCGGCGAATCGACCTCGAGTCCATCTCGCGAGGCCAGCCTCTCTGGCGCAGCGACTACAACTGTTTCCCCGAGGCGACCGCCGAGTCGACCCAGGATCACAGCTTCGGAATCCTCCATTGGCTCCCCTTCCAGGGAAGCATGATTCGCGGCTGGTCGATCTTCGACAAGTACGAATCGCGCTGCGCCCTGAGCCCCGGCATGGAAAACGCACTCGTCGCCAAGACGGAACCCGAGTGGCTCCAGATCAAGGCGAACATCGTCCAGGCACAACGCTGCAAGAAGTACTTCCTCGGCGACTACTATCCATTGACCGATCAACAGCGCAGCCCGGCCGCATGGAGCGCGTACCATCTCTATCTCCCCGAGCAGCAAGAGGGGATGATGGTCGCTCTCCGCCGCGCCCAAAGCGACATTCGCGCCATGACCTTCGATCTCCTCACGATCGACCCCGCCAAACGCTGGAAGTTCGAAGACTACGATTCTGGCAAGACCTGGACTGTCTCCGGCCAGCAAATCCGCGACGAAGGGTTCGACATCCTCATCCCCAATCGCCGCGATTCCCGACTCATCTTCTACTCCGTCGATCGCACGGCAAACCCAGGAACCTAACGCAATTCACCACCTCCGCCCCTCTCCCGCAAGCGGGAGAGGGGCCGCACGGTGAGGGCACATTCCACCTCTTTCACACCTTCACTCCCGCCCAACATCGACTCGCTCACATCCACCGGAGAAGTCCACCTTCTCCGCCCCGCAACCACCCGCCGCCCCTTTCTCCTTTGACAAAACGACCGCATATCGCCACAATTGCCTTTCCAGTGTACCGACAATGTGACTTTCCCGGCGAAGCCTGCCATCGCGCTACACCTGGTCTGATTCATGGATGTTTGGGAGGGTCACCTCGTGCCCAGACGGATCGTCGAGTTCACACATTCTCATTGCCTTAGGACACAGTTGGCTGCCGGAGGTTTCCTGCTTCTCGGAGCTCTCATATGAAGCCCCCGGAAAATCCACTTTCCATCCGTAGCCTCCCCAGGCAGTTCCAGACCAAAGCCGGGCAATCCCTCTGCCTCGATCTGGTTCGAGAACAACACCACCAGCCGCTCGTCGACATGTACCTCGCCTACCAGCCCCGAGGCTCGATCCAGGGGCTGCCGCCGCTCAGGGACAGCGAGTGCGTGAAATGGGTCGAGCACATAATCCGCACGGGAATCGGCATCATCGCCACGTCGTCCGCACACGAAATCGAAGGCCACATCGTCCTCTTCCCCGCCAACGACAAGAAGTGCGAAATCCTCGTCGTCGTTCGCCCCACCTATCAAGACGTGGGAATCGGTACGGAGCTGGTCCGAAGCTCCATCCAGGTAGCCTGCGAACTCAGGTTCGAGCAGATGTGGCTCCCCGTCGCTGCCGCCAACGTCCGGGCGAGGCACGTCTACAAGAAGTGCGGCTTCCAGTACATGTCCGACACGCAGGCCCGCGAAATCGACATGATGTGCGACCTAAAACAGGCACCACCCCACGCTCACCCGTAGGTTATGCTTCACCACAACACCCCCAACACCTCCACACGTCATGTAGCACAGCCGCCCCCGGCTGTGCCCTAACCAAGAACCAACCCTACCTCCCCCCAAACCCCAACTCCCGCCGTCACCGTCTCGTTCCCCGCATCACCGCCGAGAACCTGCGCCGACCCGACCAGCCCCCGCCCGCCCCGCATCAACCGACGTCCAAAACCTTCTGAATCTCCGGCCTTCCGTACTCCGCGCCCCCTGTCAACACGCGCAGGTTTTCCAGGACAGAGACCTCGCCCCTCCCGTGCGTGTGACCACACAGAACCAGCAAGCTGCAATTGGGGTGAGATCGCATCACGTCCAGCATTACGTCGCCCACCACCTTGCAGCTCATGTGCGGCAGCCAATCGTCGTCCGACGTCTGACCTTCGTGCCAGGCCGCCTCGCGAAACGGCGGCGCGTGGATCACTGCAATCACCTCGCCATACCGACTCGCCGCCTCCGGCAACACCCGGGCAAAATGCCCCGCCGCCGTCTCCGCCAGATCCTCCAGTGCCCGCCGCAACCCACGTTTGTCCAGCAATCCTAGGTGGTAGTGCCGCGCAAGCTCGTCGACAAGCAGGAAGTCGTTCAGCACGATCTCCGATCGCTCGAAATTCCCCAGACGCCCATCCGCCCATCCGTCATGCCCGACCAGCGCCGTGTTCGGCGTCACTTCGACCACGCCCTCCCGTGTAAGGTACACCAAACGATCGGACCGCTCCGCCAGCCACCCCACTCGTTCTCGCGTTTCCGCGACCGACCCTCGGTAAAAGTCATGGTTCCCTAGCACGAAGTAGATCGGCTTCTGGACAATCTCTTCCATCTCAGTCAAGTAGCCTTCAACATCGTGGCTCTCCGCGATGTCGCCGCTGATCACGACCGCGTCGCAAACCCGCTCCACCTTCTCCATCAGGGCGCGCCGGGCAGCCGTGCCCACGAAGTTCAAATGGATATCCGTCAGCCAAGCAAGACGCATCATGTCCTCTCACACGATTTCTGCCGAAACCTGGGCATCGGAACCAACTCGTTCACCTTCGCCCGATACGCCCGATACTCCTCCCCAAACCGCTCCTCCAGATAGCGGCTCTCCCGTCCGATCAGCATCTTGAACACTACGTAAGCCACAATCGGCGTCAGCAGCAGCGGCCACGACGACGACAGCAGAACCAACCCGGGAATGATGAACACGATCCATGCCGCGTAGATCGGGTTCCGCGTCACCCCGAAGATGCCCGTAGTCGCCAGCGCGTCCCGGCCATAGGCCAGCGTGGCAGCCCGGCCCGCGATTACCAGCAGCGGCACGCCGACAAGAAGCAGAATCCCGCCGGCCGCCACGAATACCATTTGTGGCACGGACCGGATCAGGCAGACCTGCGGCCAAACGTACGTGGCAATCCCCGCGACGCACGCGTACCCGCCCGCCGTCGACACAATCCACGGGCCGACGCCCCAAACGCTCAAACGACTCGAAGGCACGGCATCAGTCCTCGTTGCCTGAACCGCGGGCACAAACCCTGCATCCGGCTACCCCAACACCTCCTTGATGAACTTCCCCTTCTCGCGGCAATATTCCAAACCGTCCGTCACGCCGCCCGCGAGGATCGCCTTCTTCTTCGCCACGTACGCCTTCAGCAGTTCCGAATCGGCCCTCAGACACGTCCGAAAGAACCGAAGCTCGTCCACCTCCGGCGAGCTTGCCGGAATGACGTGCACGTGCAGCAAAAACGTCTCGCCCTCATACTCGATCGATCCCACCCGCATCGGCCGATCCTCGGGAAACGGCTCACGGCCGCTCTGTCTCTGAAAGCCGAGCCGCTCCAGCACGTCCTTCACCACCTCCATCTCGTCCCCGGCCACGGCGATCATCAAGTCCACCACTCCCTTGCCCGCGCAGCCAGGCACCGCCGTGCTGCCGACGTGCTCGACCTCGACCCCAGGCGAATGATCGCGGATCATCGCCGCCACCAGCCGTGCAACCGCCGCCGCACGTGGATCGTACTCGCGGCACACCGCAGGCCGCGTTTCGTACGGCCCGATGGTTCTCTCGCTCGGATTCGTCATGGCAATCAACTCGTTTATCAGCCACCGTCCAGGTGGATCAATCTGCAGGTTGACACCATCCTACCCCAATCGGGTGCGATACTTCAATCCAGCCCACCAATCCCCTCCGCCTGCCCCCAGACAAACCCCACAAATGAGCTTCATGCAACCAAGTAATCTCCCGCCGCGGCCGTCGACCCACGATCGGCTACCCGAGCCGGCAAACCGCTCCTCACCGCGCACAGCCTGGGCACCACGCAGCAATAGACCTATGATACCCCAGCCCTAACGCACGGCCGCCGAACATCCGCAGTTCGCCGAGAGTCGACAATCATGGCGAGCCCGAAGCCCTTCCAGTACAAGCTGGCCACCTTGCTCTGGCTGACCACCGGCTGCTCGCTCCTGCTCTCCTTAGCGGTCTCGGACGACACAGGAACGGTTCCCACGGTTTTGCTCGGGGCAGCGGGACTAGCCATACTCGCCTCACTGGCCATGCTCCCGTTTCTCGTCGTGATGCACTTTGTCAGCGTCTACTTCAGAAGCCAGGAAGAGCGACACTCCGTCGACGAAACCCATACGCAGCAATGAAGTGCGGCCACGAAGGCCTCCACGGACTACCAGCGTGCAACTCGAGCGACGAGGATCGACCACATGCCAGACCAGCCGCGGGACTTGATCTTTCGGACCGTGGTTTCGTTCCTTATCACATTCGCCTTTCTTCTTCTCGCCCTGTTCCTTCCGGCCGGCCGCATAGCGTGGGCGAATGGTTGGCTCTTCTTCCTGGTCTTCTTCGTCCTGATGGTCCTGGCCGCCGTCTATCTCTGGCGCACCAACCCCGACATCTTTGTCGCCCGCAGCAGAATCCACCGAGGAACCAAGCGGTGGGACAAAGTCTTCACCGCACTTCTCCTCCCCGCAATCATGGCGATTTTCCCCGTCGCCGCGCTCGATGGCGGCCGATTCCACTGGTCGCACGTCCCGCTCGGAATCGTGGTCCTGGGCTACGTACTCCTGATCGTCGGCTTCGTCATCACCATCTGGGTCGAGCGGGTCAACAAGTTTGCCGAGCCCACCGTCCGCATCCACTCCGGTCAGACGGTAATCGACACCGGCCCCTATGCCATCGTCCGGCACCCGATGTGCTCAAGCGCAATTCTCATGTTCGTCGGCATTCCCCTGGTCCTCGGATCCTATTGGGCCCTGATCCCGGCCGCCACGACAGCCCTGATCCTCCTACCACGCACTATCATGGAGGACAGAGCCCTCCGCACCGAGCTACCCGGCTACAGCGACTACGCCCACCGCGTTCGCTACCGCCTCATTCCCGGAATCTGGTAACAACCCCACCTCCCCTCTCCCGCAAGCGGGCGAGGGGCCGCACCGTGAGCGCACGCGGCCCTCCATCACAGCCCTAAGCTAGACTTCACTCATCAACACCAAACACCACCACTTCCGCTAAGAGCGAGGTGCAACTCCCATGTCCACGATCCTATTCACCGTGTCACTGGTCGCCGCCCTGCAAGCCCCTCCGGCCCCGGCCGCCGAAAAGCCCAAGCTGCCGTTCGATACCTACTCCGGCTACTTCGTCTCCAACACGTTCGAGCCCGACGCGGCCCAGTCCTTCGTCGTCATCCTCGACCAGAAGCAGTTCAAAAAGGTCTTCGGTGTCGCAGCCGTAATGAACGACAAGTCGCACCGATTGCCCAAGAAGGCATTCCAGTCGCAGATCGTTCTGGCCGTCATCAAGCGCGGAGCGGCCCACTGGCAATACAAGGTCGAAGGCGTGAGCATCAACCAAGGTGTCGTCGAACTGCGATACACGACCACGTCCAAGGCGAGCAAGTCGGCCACCTTCGCCTGCCCATTGATCGTCTCCGTCCCCAAGGGCAAGTACACCGCCGTTGCGTTCACAGAGAACGGCAAACCAGTCAAGACCCTCCAGTTCCCAAAGACGCCGCCGCCCGCCGCACCAGCGAAGCGATGAACGACTCCACGCCGCGGCTCGATTGCCTCGCCCGCTCGATCATCCGCGACCGGCGATCCCCAGTTCGCCCGCATGGGGCTTCAGCGCATCGATCACGAACCGAATGTGCTCGTCGAAATCCACGCCCAGCAACTCCACGCTGTTGCGGATGATCTCCCGATCCACCTTGGCTGCAAACGCCTTGTCTTTCAGCTTCTTCTTCACGCTCTTCGGTTCCAGCGTTGCAATCCCCTCCGGCCGCACCAAACAGCAGGCGATCACGAAACCGGCCAGTTCGTCACACGCCAGAAGCGACTTGTCCATCTGCGTCTTCGCCGGCAGCCCCCATTTCGTCTGATGGAACGATACCGCGTACGCCATCTCCTCCTCGCCCTGCTCGCGCAGCCAGTCGACGATCCGCTGCGGATGCTCCTCAGGCCACTGGTCGTAGTCGGCGTCGTGCAGCAGCCCGGTCATGCCCCACACGTCCGGGCTCGCCCCCTCGCCGTATTTCGCAGCCGCGGCTCGCATCACGATCTCAACGGCCCGGGCGTGGCCCAGCAGCGACGCATTGGTCGTCCACGCACGCAACTGCTCCAACGCTTGCTCGTAGGTAACCGGCATCAGCCTCTCCTTATTGAGGGATGCATTGCCAATGCGCGTCGAGCGGCAGCCGAGGCCCCGGATTCCAGCCGTTTCGACTGGTATCCGGGATGAATCGCGATCATTGGCTGCGCCGGCATCAATAAGCACAAGTCCGCAGCAACGATCGGTCCGGCATGGCAACCACCCCCACACTATTTCCTCTTCCACGCCCTCACATACTCAATGCTATAGGTCGAAGGCAAGTCCTTATCGTCGGGCATTCCGAACCACTCAGGCATCGTCTCGCTGTCGAAAATCAGGAACATCGGCTGATGCCAGCGCGTGTTCTCCACGGAGCGAATCAGCACCCCGTCCACATAGAAGCGGATCTCGTCCTTGCCCCAATCCACTCCGTACACGTGGTAATCGTCGGCCAGTCGCCAAGGGGCGATCCACGTATGATGCACCTGCCAATGGTTCTTCTTCGGCGGCAACTCCGTGATGTGCAGCGTCATGTGGTAGTTGCGTTCGAAACGCTTGATCTTGCCGCAGATCTCGAACACGTCGATCTCCGTCGTAAGCGGTGCCGAGCCCAGGCTGTGAAACCAGAACGAACTCGACCCGCCCGAATCCATCGGCTTCGCCTTCACTTCGTAGTAACCGTAGCCCGTGGTCGCCTTCGTCCGCACAAACGCGCTCGTGTAATCGTGATACCCCAGCTTCTCGAATTCCTCCGGCACCTTCTCCTTTCGCATGGTCAAATGCAGCTTTCCGTCCGACACTGTCACGTTCTTGTCGCTGAACAGCGCTGGCTGCCGGCCGTTCCATGCCTTCCTGCTGGCGTCCCACTTGCCCTGGTCGAGCGCCTTCTCGTCGAACTCGTCGCTCATCGCCTCGTTCTTGACCCAGCCCTCCTTGTTCTGCTGATCCGAAAGCGGATACGCCTCAGTCGTCCGTTTCGGCGTTTCACCCAGCGGACCGCTCAAGTTCCAGATCTTCGTCGGCCGCTTCTCGTCGTTCTTCGCCGCCTCACCGGCAACAGCCGTCTGTGCAACGAAAAGAAGCAGGGCCGCAAGTGCGTATCGTCTCATGGTCGATTCTCCTGGTGTCCAATCACACGCTGTTGTCTCGGCTTCGCGAGTCGAAACCCATTCGCTTCCGCCGCATCGAGCCGTCCTTTGTCTTTCCATCGCAGCCCGCTTCCCCTCCCACGAACCGCCGCCAAAGCCGCCAACTGCGATTCCCGCGGTCGCCTCCTGCCATGCTCCCAGTTATACACACTCGGCGACCAAACGCCGAGAAGCCGGCCCCAACGGTCCCCAACTGCGTGAAATCCAAATGCCCTTCGTGCCCATCCACCTATATCCGGTTCGGCCGCCCCGCCCGTACGCCGTCCCGGTGCGCAAGCACCGCCTGCGCATGCCTTCAGCAGTCGCCCCCCGGGTTCTGGCCATGCGAGCCCGTTGGTCGCCCGCAAGACCCCCGCCGCAACCCGTGACCGGCCAAACACTTCGCCCACGTCCCGTCATCCAAGCCGCCACCCGTACAAATCACGGCACAGCTTTTGCCCCTCGAAAGCTACGTTAGATCCGCTTGTCGTGGTGGCCGCAGGTCCCGACCGCCGGCAATCCATGCCCGGCGTGCCTTCCACGTCGGATCGATCTACGCGCAACGCGGGAAATACGACTATGGACACAGACCCAGAACAGGCCGCCCCAGCTGGTGAAGACCCGTCGCCCAGCAATACGAAAAGTCCGCTAGCTGCCTTGTCCGACGAAGTCAGGCGCCGGCTGACGTCCCCTCGGACGTCAGAGCAAACTCCACGCGAGCCGCAACTCGACGTTCCCCCCGGCGAATTTCGACGTGTCGAGCACGGCTGGTAAGCCATGGCTGGCCTCCCTTTCAACACGCTTCCCGCCCACACGATTGTGTGCAATGCGAGCATCGCATGCGCGCCTCTTGGGCACTCGCTCAACACCGCCATGCCGGCCTTCCCGTCGAATCTACGACAGCCGCGGCGACCTTGTGCGTCGCCCCAGTCCGACGTTAGTGATTGCCACACGTCAACTTGCGATCAGCCGACCGCCTCGCCGCGGACCCGTTCGACGGCGTCCGGCCGCCGTGTCTGGCACGGCCCTTGCGTAGTGTTTCCATGTCCACGGCGTAGGGATGCCGCGGTCAAATGTTATTGCGAGGACCCACGGTTACGTGACCAACCCGTGGTCCAGGTCATGCGTATTGGCGACGAGGTTGCTTCTGGTACGATTGGGCACCCATCAGGCCACCGCGCAGGAGGTGTCCGCCTCGAAACCACAAGCCACCGCCGCCCTGCTCAGACCCCGTTTGCCCATGTCGGCCTGTCCCGACTTCGTCCGCACCTACGGCTGATTTCGTCCCGCGGCGGCTAGCCTCGGCCTGGTGGCCCCGGCAACCCGCTGCTCAACCACTAGCGAGAGCGCATTCGGCGTAATCGTAGCCTGTATTTCGCTTTCGGTACCGTAAAAACACGCCGCCGTGAACGCTACAGTTAAGTGCGACACGCACTAACGACATCCCGTCACAGAAAGCAGCACTGATGAAGAAGATCGAAGCAATCGTCCGGCACTTCCGCCTCGAAGAAATCAAGGACGCACTCTCTGCCGCAGGTGTCAAGGGAATGACCGTTACCGAAGTCCGCGGCTTCGGACGCCAGAAGGGGCACACCGAAATGTACCGCGGCACCGAATACACGATCGACTTCGTCCCCAAGATCAAGCTCGAAGTCGTCGTCGCCGATGATGACCTCAACCGAACTGTCGCCATCATCACGCAAACCGCCAAGACCGGCCAGACCGGCGACGGAAAGATCTTCGTGCACGATCTCGCCGAAGTCGTCCGCATTCGTACTGGCGAAACCGGCGACCACGCCATCTAGAGCGCATTCGGCGTAATCGTAGCGTGTTTTTCGCTTTCGAAACCGCGGAAACACGCCGCCACGCACGCTACAGTTAAGTGCGACACGCACTAGAGCGCATTCGGCGTATGTGCAGCGTGTGTTTCGCCTTCAGAACCGCGGAACCACGCTGCCGGTACCGCTGCAGCCCTCGGCCCACACATCGCCCCGCCGTACCAACGGTCTCTTACCCGGCGCACCGGTGCGAGAATGCGACCCCCTCGATCTCCACCAGTAGTTCCGGCCGGCACACGTCCGCCACCGCGTAAATCGTCGGCAGATCCCCCAGCCGCGCCTGGCATGCCGCGCGCACCTTCAGATAGTCCGCCGCCCGCTTGATGTAGACCCGCATCAATGCCATGTCTTCAAGCCCCGCCCCCAGGCCGGGCAGCCCGTGCCGCTGAAAATTCGACTCCGACACCAGCGCCGCGATGTTGTCCAGCGTCTGGTGCGTCTGCTTCTCCACGTCCTCCAGGTGCTGACTCTCCGAATCCGTGATGCTCGCCGTCCCCGATACGAAGATCGTCGCCGCGTTCCCGCTTACCACCGCCATCGCCCGCGCAAACTTCGGGCTCTTCGGGCTGTAGTGCTCCGCATAATCGAACGCCGAAACCTGGTGCGGATTCTCCAGCGGCATCAGCACCACGTCATCCCGTTCGCTCAGCATGGCGACCGCGCTCATCACGACGTCCCCATTGCTCGTTCCGATCCCCGTGCTCGCCGGATACACCTGTCCCTTCGCCGCCCCCGCGCGCCCTCGGCTGAAATCGATGTCCCGGAAGAAATCGCTCCGCGCACGGTTCAACTCCTGGTACCGCTGCACCGGCCCCTCCGGCCCCACGATGTCTCCCAGGTACAGCCACGTCCGCAGCACGTCTTCATAGCGAGCGCCGGCCGAAGTCACCAACTCCCGCATCGACGCCAACGCGCTGCTCGAGCGATCATACACGCTCCCTCCCGCTATCTGCGGCACGATCTGGCTACAGTGAATCCACGTCACTCCATTGTGTCGAGCGATGACCACCTGCTCGCCGCGGCGTTCGATCTCCACGCCCTCCCCGTCGCGACCCACTCCCAACGCCTCGATCGCCACCAGCTTGCCGTCGCACGGCGGCTGCGCGATGTACGTCGTCGCAGGCAGCTCGTCCCCGTAAAACTCCCGGATCAGCCGCCGACACTCCTCCGTCTGCGAGGGGTCTCGAAGGAACACGGCTTGGTGTACGATCGAGCCGCGCCGCCCCTCACGGTCCGTCACCTGCGTGATCGTCCGCAGCGCGTCGCGAGTTTGCTCTGCCAGCGACCCGCCGTTCCGCGGGGCTGCCGCCGCAAAGATGTGCCGCGTGTCATTCAACTCGACCAGGCAATACCCGATCCCGTCACTCGATTCCTTGCATATCATGGGCCGGCACACTTCAGAGGTCGGTACGGGTTGGCGGGACAGGGACCAGGATGGACCTCGAAGCCCGGATCGTCCGGACGAAGGTCCCCCGGTGCTCTTCGCCGAGACGTCGGCTGGGCGGGTTCGACTTCGTGTCATATGCGCTCGCATTGAGAGGAAGGATGCACACGCGTGGGACCGCCCTGCAGCCGAAACTCCAGGACGGCCCCACCATGCTTAACGGGGAAGGTTATTCGGCCCTGCTGCTCTTCGACGCAGCCTTGCCGGGCTTGGATGCACTCTCAGTCTTCTTGCCGTTGCCGCCGTTGCCGGCCGGACGCCTCGCCCAAGCCGGCGGCTCCTTCGGCGCCTTCAGCACCGGCTTGGTCGCCGGTTCACTCAACGGCTCGCCGTCCAGCTTCGGTTCCAGCTTGCCTAGGTCCAATCCGAAATGGGCGAGAATCGTCGGCGCAATGTCCTGTCGCATGCCGTCGCGCTTCACCGCCTTGTCGTTCGTAGCCAACATGACGTACGGAGCATAGTGGTGGCGCTGCGACCCTTCGTCGAAACCGTGATCCGCCGTCACGTACACGCACGTCTTGTCGTACAGGCCCAAATCCTTCAGCTTCTGCACGATCTTGCCCGTCCACGCGTCATTCGACACCAGGGCCGCATTGTACTGCTTCGAGTTCTCACCGAACCGGTGACCGTAATGGTCGACCGTGGCGAAGTGAACGAAAAAGAAAAAGGGCTTGTCCTTGTATTGCTCCAACAAAGCCAGCGCCCGTTCGCCCACCTTCTCGTCCTCCATTAGCCCATACTCCCAAACGTCGCAGCTTTTGTGCATCGTGTAATAGGGAGAACCGGCAAAGACGAGATACTTCACTCCTCCTTCGTCGACAACCTCGCCCACGACCTCTTTACCCGCACCAGGCTGGCCGGCGGCGGGTGGGCTCTTCACCTTCCGCCCTTGGCCTTTGCTCCCTTTGGCGTTCTTCCCTTTGCCCGCCGAACCGGCCGCCTGCTTCTTCACCTCATCCAGTGGCTTCTTAAATGGCGCGCGGACCTCGCCGCAGTGACGCAGCTTGCCAATCACCGCCACGCATACGAAATCCTTGTCGCCAAAACGCTTCTTCAGACGCTCGAACACACTCAGTCCTTCCGGAACGTCCCGGAACTTCTTGTTGTTGTATACGCCTGTCGTTTCCGGGTTGTAACCGGTCAGAATCTGCGTCCATCCCGCCTTGGTATCTGTGGCACCCGTTACCACGTCAATGTTGACCAGCGCTCCCTCTTCACCCAGCTTCTTCAGCGCCGGCAGCTCGCCCCGCTCCAAGCACTCCGCGATGTGCCCGCGCTGCGCGCCGTCCCAGCCGATCAGAATGACGTTCCCAGGGCATTTCGCCTGCGACGCCTTCTCGCCCCACGCGGCACTTGCTGCAACTAACACAAGCCCCAAGCACAAGGCCCATGTGCGTTTCATTGTGAGGCTCCTGGTCCAAGGGTGGGGGCTTGGCAATCCTCAGCGCGCAGTCAGCGCACTACGGAATCCGCGGGGGCGATCCGTCCTGCTCTTTCAAACCCCACTCGGCGACTGAAGTTTCGTGGCGCGCGCAGATTTTCCCCCGCCCCGACCAGGCACAAGAAAAGACCCCACCCCTGGGCATGTAGCCCCGCGAGCAGCCGGAAAGACGCTGCCCCTCGCCCGACGCCTCGAATCTCGACGCCTCTCAGTCCCCGTTACGCTCCGGCAGGCGGCTCCGCCCCCGGCGTGAAAGACTGCAGTGCCAAGTAGTTCGGGCCGAATCGCTTGATGTTGTCCAACTGCTTGTCGAACTCGTCGAAGTGCGCTTCTTCGTCGCCCACCAACGTTTCGAACATCTGCTTCGTGGCCGAATCCGCTGCCTGTGCCGCCTCCAGGGCGAACTGGTTGTACATCTCAACCGCGCTCTGCTCCATCTGGGCGGCACCGATCAGAATCTCTT
Organism: Thermoguttaceae bacterium; assembly: GCA_963674835.2. Taxonomy (GTDB): domain Bacteria; phylum Planctomycetota; class Planctomycetia; order Pirellulales; family Thermoguttaceae. The sequence continues at coordinate 1,172,345 of CAXXKC010000003.1, read as the reverse complement.
CCGGCTCGTGAATCTTGTTCACGTCCCCCGATGCCACCATCTCGACGTCGCCGTTCAGAAAGAGGATCCGCTCGGCCAACATCTCGATGTGTCCCATCTCCACGATGGCGATCCGCCGCAACAGGGCCGCCAACGGGCCGAATCCCTGGTCATCCAGGTGGAAGTGCCAGTACATGTACTGGTGCACCGCCTGCAACTCGTCAGCAACTGCCCGGTTCAACAGCTCGATACTCTTCTGCGACTTCATCGTTTCCTCTCGAAACTAGGGTCTGTGATTCGGGAAACGACAGTCTCTCGCCCGAAGCCCCCCCCTGTCAAGACCCAACCCCCACCACAAACCAACAGAAGTCGCGTGGGCCTAGCGCAGCGAGTCCCACCAACCACACTATTTCCGCCCCGTTCCAACACCCACTTCCACCACCCCCGCGTGCTCCTCCAGCCACCGGCGAGCCCGTTCAACAGCCCGATCCCACACCACCCGCTCCGGCTCGCCCGCTTTGCCATCAAACAACGGCTCATTCACGATCGTAGCCAACCGCGCCGCGGCCGTATCACAGTACCGATACATCTTCGCCTGGGCCTCCGGGCGAGACCGGCTGTCCGACAACAATGGCCGAAGATAGGCGATCCGGCTCCGACGGTACCGGTTCGTCAGCCCCGCCACCAACGCTTGGTACAACGCCGTCGGCCCGTCCTTCTCGCGCTTTTGTTCCAACAATGCCAGCACCTCTGCCCGTTGGGCAGGCGACCCATAATCGGCCACCAACGCCGCCGACACGGCCACGTCGTCGAACGTCGATTCCGGCGACCGCAAACATCGCTCCGCTCGCCCAATTGCCGCCGCCGTCAACCGTTCGCTCCCTCGCTCCATCAGCCGGCTGACCAAACAGACCGCAAACGGTTCATCCGCGTCCAGCCACTCCGCCACCGCATCCAAACGCTCGTCGCCGTCCCCCGCCTTGCGCAGTTGGCGAACCAGTTCCTCATAACTCCCCGGCTCCTTGCCTGGCACGAGTGGGCCAAATGTCTTCCGCAAACGACTCCACTGTTCCGCATCCGGCCGCGGCCGCCGATAGTACGTCCGCAGATGGTGCTCCTGCAAGCGCACCGGCGGTCCGAAGTCGAACGAATACATCTCCGCCAGCACCCGCTCGATGTCCCAGCGGTCGTATTCCAGCCGGAACAGCGCCACGCACGTCCCCGTCCGATGACGCCCCTGCAAGCAGTGCACCTCCACCGGCAGATTCTCCGGCTCATCGAACAGCTCGAACAGCGCGTCGAACTGATCCGGCTGAGGCCACGGCCAGTAAACTTGCTTCTCACTGACCGGCCAAAGGAGGAAACGCGCCCCCAGCTTCGCCGCCTCGGCCGACTCACTCACACGGCGCGGCCGTCCCCAGTCGACGAACAGCCCCTCCTTCAGCATCGGATCCTCCGGCAGCACACACAGCACGGTCCGCACACCGCAGTGACGAACCAGGTACTCCAGCCCTCGCCGGCTCGGCTGACCCGAACGATACAACACGCCCGCCCTAACCACGTCGAATCGCTTCAGATGGTACCGCCAATACCGGTAGTACCCGCCCGTCGCCAACAGCGCCAAACCGACGGCGACCACCAACGACCACACCCACGTCTTCTTCTTCCAGCAACCAGACATTTCCAAAACCGTCCCTGCAAAACCCCACAAGGTTGCGACCTGCCGTGGGGCCATCCTTTTCAATCCCCGGGCGTTCCCGTGCTCGTAATCCGGGACAATCCGGATCGCATTCGGCGTATGGGTAGCGTGTGTTGCCCTTTTGAAACCGCAGAAGCACGCCGCCACCAGCGCTACAGTCAAGTGCGACACGCACTGGTGTGGAGGATACCAGAGCACGCTCCACTGCGGCCAGACCGATGCGCCGCGCCGCTCCAATCCTCCTCAAAATGCCTCGCCCTCCGCCGATTACTACGTGAGTAACCATCGATTCCCCCCAGTGGGTCCGTCACACAAAACGGTAAGACCGCGTATGCTCACTCTTTCGGGCGGGGGGTTGGATATGTCGGGTTTTTTCGTGCCTGCACGCCTGTAGCGCCCTATGTTTGCGTAGTTCGTGCATCTTTCAGTCGGATGGCAATCCACCAACTTCCGGGTCAGATCGCATTCGGCGCATGTGCAGTGTGTGTTCCGCTTTCGAAACCGCGAAAACACGCCGCCACGAACGCTACGGTCAAGTGCGACACTCACTAGCCAAGCTGCGCCATTGGTCACTCGTCGAGGAAACGACATGCAAGTCGAATACATCAACCCCTTTGTCCGGTCGGTTCTGTCGGTCTTCAGCACGATGGCCAATTGCACCCTCACGCGCGGCCAGCCCTTCATCAAAGACAGCCACCAGCCCATGCACGAAGTCAGTGGCATCATCGGTCTGTCCGGCAAAGCGAAGGGAACCGTCGTTCTCAGCCTCGATCGCGAGGCCGCCATGCGAGCCACCGAAGCCCTCCTCGGCGAACGTCCGTCGAGCATCGATGCCGATGTGACCGACGCCATTGGCGAGTTGACCAACATGATCGCCGGCAACGCCAAAGCACAGCTCGAGCGATACGCCCTCAGCGTCAGCCTGCCCACCGTCATCACCGGCAAGGGCCACTGCATCGACTTCCCCAAGGACGCACCGGCGATCTGCATCCCCTTCGACTGCGAGTGGGGAACCATCACCGTTGAGGTCGGCCTGGTCGAGACACGCGTCCCGGTCACCGCCGAGGCCAACTGAGCACACCGTCCTACCGTTGCGACGTGTCATCGCCGCTCAGAAAGCCCGTCACTTCCAACCGTGCTCCTTCCGCGCGCACACAGATCGCACCTAGCTCTGCTGTGTGAAACACGCGGCACGGCTGCCCTCCGTAGTCGCTCTCCGTTCCCCGCCATCCCCGACGTCCTCCGCTGCCGCTAATGATCAACGACCGCGGTTCGCACCATGCGGCCAACGCCGGGCTCCGGTACTGTCCCGCCAAAAACACACGGGCGGGCTAAGGCGGGGGTGGGGTGGGAGTTGGGGGAAAGTTGGTGGAATCCTAGTTTCCACATAGCTTCCTGGCGCACCAGCGGTCTTTTCCGTTCCAGCTATCGCCGTTGGTGTCTTCTGGATTCAGTGGGAGCAGGAAGCTATCCCAGCATTGTTCCTCACTGTCTGGTTGCTTGGCGTTCCATACGATATGCACGCAGTCGCGCTCAATGCTCCACTTTCCGTTTCCGTCGTGATTGTGTGCCTTCACTGTGGCGTATCCGCCGGGATGAAATGTCCATTGGGCCATATACCTGTGCCCAATTCGATCTTGGACAAACCACGATCCCAGGAGGGTTGATGTCATGTCACTGACCGGGCCCGCTGTTCCATGCTGCGCGGCACGCGGCAACGTCTCCCCGGGTTCCTGTGCAGATGCGACTGCGACAGTCGGTTTAACGTCGGCGTTTCCGAAAGGCGACATCGACCATGCAGTACAGGCGGCGGCAACGAGTATCCAGATGACCAGCACCGACAGCAGGATAAGCACGAGGGTTGAAAGGCCTAGATTGAGAGCTTCTGGTACTGACCCGCCCTGAGTTAGCTTCCACACGCCAGAAATTGTTGACGCAGTTAGAGAGGCCATAGCAAGCTCTACCAGCCTCAGTAAATCCTTGGCGAATTGTACGGTGAGTTCCCTTCCGACTTCACTGGGAATATCACGCCGGCCCATCGCGCGCCCTCCACTTGCAACCGGGAACCGGAGGACGTACAATGGCCATAGCATGAGCGCCAGTGTCGCCCCAGCGGCACAGAATAGAAGAAGCGACCGGATACCAGCCGGTCGCTTTTATTTTATCACCACCGCGGATAATTCCTAGGCAGCCTTTTGGAGTAGTTGCTCGATACTCCAGGGATCGCTTGTCAGCCCCGCAGCCATGGCCGGCGTTCTCTTCCCGTCCTCGTTCTTCACAGCCAGATTCGGCCGGCAGAAGTTAAACCAGGCCACGAAGATTGCCACCATCGCCTCATGATGCCGGGCGCTCTTGCTGTGGGCGTTGGTCAACCGGGTGAACCGCCGGCAGTGCATCCGAACGGACAGATTCAACCGCTCGGCATAGCTGGTAGAAATGCGGTCCTCGTCGGGGTGCCCAAACCGTACCGTCTTCTGAATGCCGGTTATCGTGGCCGGGCTGTAGCGGGTTTCCTTCTGGCTGCTGGCGTAGTTCTTCACCAGTTGGGCGAAGTCCACCCGGGAGCCCAGAACGAACGGGACATTGTATGTGTAGAGGCTCAGGCCGTCCGAAGTCACCTGACACGGCCCGGCCGTAGCGTGGTCCAGTCGCTTCAGAAACCGCTCGCAGGTCCACTCGTCCCGCTGTCCAACCGCGCTGGCCAAGATCATCTTGGAATCGGCGTCGATCGCCAGCCAGGTCCAGGTATCGCCCACTTCGCCCTTGCGGCCGAGCCGCTGTTTCGTGGCCGCCTTCATAGCGATGAAGTCCCAAATCTCGTCCATTTCGATGGCCTTGGCTTCCACGTCAACGATGGTGCCGACTAGGAACCTATCGCACTTCTCCCCCACCACTAGGATTAGGTCGCAGATCGTGTCGGGCTTCACGCCCGTCATGCGGGAGCAGGCCCGAATCGACATACCCTCCAGAAGCATACCCAGGATCATCACGGCCTTGTGCATGTCGAGCCGCATATCCCCCAGGGGGCGCTCGTCATTGCTCCAGAACGTCTTGCCACAGCTCTGGCAGCGATAACGCTGGCGGCCCTGGCGATCCTTACCGTGCTTCTTCCGGTTGTCGTGTGGGCAAGGGTTTGCAGGAGCGATCATCGCGGGCCGTCCTTCCAAGTGCGGCCGGATCGCTGTAGAATTCAGGTACTACCCGCGAATTCTGGGCGATCCCGCCTAGGTTTGCAGCCCGACCCCGGTTGCCGCCGGAGCCGGGTTTTTTGTTGGTTGTGTCCATGCCTCTCTCACTTGATTTAAGTATACACAAATCAAGGCGGGAAGCAATAGCTTTGGGCTTGATTTTTGGAAACTTTTTTCAATAATGAAGACATGGCACAGAAACCATCGAAATGGGGCGGGAAACGCCCGGGGGCCGGCCGAAAGCCGGCGCCTCCAGAAGAACGCCGCGACCAGGTGTTCTCGATCAAGCTGACTGCGGACGAGAAGCGTCTGCTAGACGAGACCGAGGCCCGATCATGGGCGCGCGAAACCCTGCTGAAAGCCGCCAAACGGCGAGCTTAGCGGAGAGAGGGGGTTACGATCCCATCGGCGCGCATGCCGATCCCTACGGCAGGATATAAAGCTGCTGCGCCACCAAGACGCGGGCCGCTCTCCAGGAATAGAGAGTGAGCGACCCACCACCACATTTGTTGATCGGGCGTTGACTGCATGCTTAGTGTGGAGTAATATAAAGGCCAGCAGGACAAGGCAGGTATGGACCCCGCCCCGCCTCTCGGCTTTGGAGGCCGTTTGGCGACACCTGCGTAGGTCTTAGCGGCCTTGCCTACGCCAATGCTGTCCTTGCTGGCGGGAATTGGCCCCGACACCTTGGTCTTGCAATGCTGGGTGTCGTGGGCCGTTTCTTTCTATCAGTCTTCCTCCTGATGCGGCGCTTCCGCACCCGAGAGCGACACATTAGTGTCGTCGTCAATGAGAACCTTGCCTCGTTCAGCAAGTTGTGTAAGGCAGTTGCGGACAATGTTGCGCGGCTTGTCGGAGCGGGTCTGAATCTGCCCTTGGAGCGTATCCAAGAGCGTCTTTCTGGGTGCGGTGCCCATATCCGCTAAAAGACGAAGGATTGCATCGGACGCCTTCAGCCCAGCATAGCGGTTCGCGCCAACTGCGCATCTGTTGGCATTGACCGGGGCACCGTTTCTAGGGTGCTCGGCCATTTCACATGCCATTTCTCTGGCGATCTCCAATTTAAGCCGCAGGCGACTGAGGCGACTTTCGGTTTCGGCAATTTCTGCCGTGAGGTTCGCAATATACTGGCTTGGGTTCATGGATTAGTCCACCATTGTGCATCGGTCGCCAATTATTATACCCAACCATTGTATCAGTGCAATGGGTGAGATCCGCAAAAGTTCGATGGCACAATAACCGGCCGCTATATTGCACACCAAAACCCCCGCAAGGGTGATGTAGCCGGCCGGTGATACGGTCTTGAGCAACTCACTCTTATGGCATTACCGCTGCACGCCGTCCAGAAACATACTCTCAAGACGCTCTCGCGCTACGCCACCGCCCACTCCCCATCAACCTGCCGAAACCGCTTCCGGTCCCTGTGCAGCGCCACCCCCACCGCGTTCCGTAGGTTCTTCGGCGTCATCGTGGTTTGATAGCCCGCATCCAGCATTGCCACCACCAGATCGGTCTGACGCATCGGCTGGCGATCCGCGAGCACTTGGGTAACGACCTCGGGCAGCGTCATATCCTCGAACGGAAGCGGCTGGACCTCGACGCCCACCCGCACGTAGATAGCGGGCTGGGTGTTCTGGGACTTCTTCACCCGGCGCACGATCCCCCGAGCCCGCAGCCGAGCGATATGGTTGTCGACCGACCGACGGCGCCACTCGCGCTTGGGGTCCATCGCTTCCAAGGCAGCCAGAATGTCCACCGTGGTAAACGCCCTGTCTGTGGGCACCACGGAATCGATGCAGGCCGCGATGCTGCGGTGACTCGATGGTTCCTTGCCAAACAAGTCCTGCTCAAGAGCGGCGATCCTACGCAACGTGGCGGCATACTCGTTCCGGGCCTGGCTGATGGCCTTGTCCCGCTTCTCCCGGGCCTTGCGGCGTAGCTCGTTAAAGGCTTCCATCCCCGGATGTTATCACGCGCGGTGCGGTTGGCAAGAGGGCGGGTGCCGTGTGTGTTTTTGGCGGGACAGTACCCGGGCTCCGGCTCCATTGGCTGCCGTGATGCGGCGCCAGCAGCACGTCGCACTTCCACGATGCCTCCGACACGAGCGTGTCCAGCCCCGGCGATTCCAAATCGCCCGGCAGCAGAATCCGTCGGCCCCCGTACTGCAAGCCCAGAACGATGCTGTTCGCGTTGTCTCGGCCCTGCACGCCGCCCTGCGGTGGATGGAATACGTCGATCCTACAGCCCTCCGCATCCACCAAACACTCGCCTGCCGAGATCTCCTTGATCGGGATTCCCGCCGCCTCAATCGACCGCTCCAGCGCCGCCAGCGATCGGCTCGGCTGCTGAAACATCACCGGCGATACGCAAACGGTTCCCACCGCGAATCGCTCGATCAGATCCCCAAGCGCGTTGTAGTGGTCCGCGTCGGCGTGCGACAAGACAACCATGTCGATGTGCGTCACGCCCTTCGCCCACAAACATCCGGCGATCGTCCGCATCCCCGACACGGGCGCTGCCATCTTGCCGGCGTCGTACAGCATCGTTCGTCCGTCCGGCAACCGCACCACGACCGCGCACCCGTGCCCCACCGACAGAAACGTACATTCCAAAGCGCCTCGGTTTCCACCAACCATCGGACCGACCAGTCCCGCCGCGCACCATCCAATCAGCAAGGCCCAGCACCACCGCGGCCGCGGTCGCAACGCTGGAAATGCCGCCAGCACGCCCAAACCGCCGTAGAACCCCGCCAGCCACCATCCCGGCGGCCCCGCAACCCACAAACAACTGTGCGGCACGGCCCTCGCCGCCCCCACCAGCCAATCCGTCATCCAAAGGGACTTGTCGCAACACCATCCCAGCGCCGCCGCCAGCGGCCAACCGATCCAGCCGACCGCCAGCAGGGCGAACCCCGTCGACAAGCTCGCCCACACCGGAACCCATATCAACACGTTCAGCCCCACCGCCACCAGGGCCAGCACGTGAAACCTCGCCATCACCAGCGGCAGCGTCACCAGCCACACCACCGCACTCACCAACGCGACGTCCCCGGTCACCCGCAGAAAACGCCGACCCATTCGCGCCGGCCACGATCGCCCTTCGTCCACAACACGATCCAGTGGATCCAGCGATCTCCTCGCACGCGGCAGACGCGGAACGCACCACAGAATCGCCGCCACCGACAAGAACGACAACTGCACTCCAACGCTGAACAGCATGACCGGATTGATGGCCAGCAGAACCAGCCCCGCGGCCGCCAGTGAGATCAGCGGCAGCGAGCCTCTCCCCATCAACTGTCCCGCGCAAAACGCAAGCACCAGAATCGCCGCACGCACGGCCGGTGCATGCCCGCCCGTCAACGCCACGTAAGCGATCACCGCCCCCGCCAAAATCACCGCCGCCAGCCGCCGGGGAACCATCAGCACGTACATCACAAACGCCACCGTCGCCGCGATGATCCCCACGTGCAAGCCCGACACCGAAAGCAGGTGCACCGTTCCCGTCTCCAGGTACGCGTCCGATCGCTCTCCGGCCATCTCCCCCCGGGTTCCCAACAGCAGCGCGTTGGCCAGCGGAAGCTGTCGTTCCCCAACGTGCTGCCGTAGCAACGCATCCCCCCAGGCGCGAACCCTATCCAGCCAGCAACCCACACCTCTCCACCCTGGGCGTTCCACCACGCGGACACAATCCGGATACGCCGCGTCAACTAGGCTCATCGTTCGCGACGCCCGCGCGTAGCTCGCATAGTCCGGCCCGCCCGGATTGCACGCCGGCGACGGTGCCGACAGTTCTCCGAACACTTCGATGCGGTCTCCAGCGTGCACCCCCAGCAAGTGCCCATCCACGCTAAGCCGCGCTTGCCCCGACACCCGCCGCCACCGGGCCCCCGCCGTCTCTTGCTTCGGCAAAGACGCGACCGTCACCGCGTCGCGAATCCGAACCGGCCGTATCTCCAACCGCGTCCGGTCACCAAGCGAAACCATCTGCATCGGGCTGGGCGAGCGCGCATTCCAACGCGCCGGCTCCGTCAAGACCACCGCCTCGAGGCACACCGGCTGCGGCCGCACGCCGGCAAAACGCCCCAGCTCATCCGCGGCAAACAGGTTCCAACAACTGTGAAACCACGCCCCGCCGCATCCCGCCACACCGACCAGCAACACCAAGCCAGCCGCCGCGTCCAGGCAACGCCGCCGCAGTGCCAGCCACACCACCAACGTCCCAGCAACCACCGCCCACCACGCCATCAGCGGCAGCCCGACGTACCGGTCAAAGACGATCCCTCCACACACCGCCACCAGCACCGTCGTCAGCGGCTGATACCGCCCACGCACCGTCCCATCCACCCCGCCGCCCCGCAGGCTGGGCCGAGCGAAGCGAGCCCCACCATCGTCCTGTCCATCAACTCCAACCAACCCCACCACCATCTCCCCATCACCCCGCCGCATCCTCCTCCGCCACCCGATACAACCCATTCGACTCGATGTACTTCTCGATGGCCCGCGGCATCCAGTAGCGAACGCTCCGTCCCTCTCCCACCCGCCGTCGGATCTCTCGGCTGCACAGACCGATCTCCGGCATACTCACCCGCCGCGCGCGAAACTCCTCGATCCGTTGCGGCTCCGCGACCCCACTCAAACCGGCGTAATCCAGTTCCGGTACCCCCGCACGCTGAACCGCCACGATCACCGCCAATCGGCACACCTCCTCGGCCTCGCGCCAATGCGGCAGGTCGTGCAGCATGTCCGCGCCCAGCAGAAGAAACAGCTCCGCCTCCGGCTCGGCCGCCCGAAAGTGTCGCAGCGTGTCGACCGTATAGCTCACCCCTCCCCGGTTAATCTCCACCCCACTCACGTCGAACGCCTCATGGCCGTACGTCGCCAGTTTCAGCATCTCCAATCGCGATTCCGGCGTTGCCCCCGCCTGCTCGCGCTTGTGTGGCGGGATGGCCGCCGGCACGAACAACACCCGATCCAGCTGGCACTGTTCCCGGCAGCACTCCGCCAGCAGCAGATGCCCATAATGCACCGGATCAAAAGAACCGCCAAACAATCCCAGTCGCATTCTCGTCCTTCCGCCTTGTCACTGCCCGCCACAGTTGAGATATTGCCATATCGTATCGGCCATCACCAATCCCTGTCCACCACTAGCCACTAGCCACTACCCACTTCTCACTCCCTCTAATGTCGGACCGACAACCGAGCCTGTTCGAACTCAATCCGGCGCCCTGGCACCAGGATGACCAGGCCGAACAGCTCACCGCCACCGTCGTCTTTCCCGAAAGTCCCGATGGCCAGTTCGACTACCTCGTCCCCAACCCCCTGGCCAACGACGTTGAGCCCGGTCGCCGCGTGCGTGTCCCCCTCGGCAAGAGCAACCGGCCCGTCCTCGGCTACTGCGTCCAGGTGGCCGCCAGACCGGTCGGCTCTCGCCCGCTCAAACCGCTGATCGACGTCATCGACCGGCGCAGCCTCCTCTCGCCGGCCATGCTTCGCCTCACCCACTGGATCGCCGAATACTATCTTTGCCCTTGGGGCCAGGTCCTCGATGCCGTCGTCCCCGCCGGCGTCCGCGGTCAAGCCGGCACCCGCGTGTGCACGTTCCTCACCCCGGCGCCCGACCTCGCCGAGCGGCTCAAAGACCTCAAGCTCACCGCCAAACAGGCCCGCATCCTCAAGCTCCTCAAAGCGGCCGAGCAACCCGTCACTGCCAACGAGCTGGCCCGTTGGGCCAAATGTACCATCGCTCCCATCACGCTCCTCCGCCGCAAAGGTCTCATCCGCGCCCGCTCCCAGCGCGTCGCCTCAACGCCCAAGACCGAGGAGCAGGTGCCCCGCCGAAAACACCTCACCCCGAACGCCGAGCAGCGATCGGCCCTCGACGCCATCCTCCGCGCCCTCCATGCCCGCCAACACCAGACCCTACTCGTCCACGGCGTCACCGGCAGTGGCAAGACCGAGGTCTACATCCAGGCGATCCAAGAGGTCGTCCATTTCGGACGCCAAGCCATCGTCCTCGTGCCCGAGATCAGTCTCACCCCGCAAACGCTCCAGCGCTTCCGCGAGCGATTTCCGCACGTCGCCGTGCTGCACAGCCACCTCACCGACGCCGAACGCCACGGCCAATGGCAGCGCATTGCCGATGGCGGCGTCCAGGTCGTCGTCGGCGCCCGCAGTGCCATCTTCGCGCCCACGCCCAATCTCGGCCTCATCGTCCTCGACGAAGAGCACGAAGGCTCCTTCAAACAGGAAATCGCCCCGCGCTACCACGCCCGCGATGTCGCCCTCCAACGCGCCCAAGCCGAAAACGTCCCCCTCGTCCTCGGCTCCGCCACACCGTCGTTGGAAAGCTGGCATCGTGCCCAGATCGGCCAGTATCGCCTCATCCAGATGCCCCATCGCGTCCAAGACCGCCCTCTTCCCGCTGTCGACACGATCGATCTCCGGGCCGACGAGCACTCGCGCCATTCCCGCGGTGCCATCAGCCGCCAACTACACGCCGCCATGCACCAGGCACTCGCCGCCGGCGGCCAGGTCATCCTATTGCTCAACCGCCGCGGCTTCTCCACCCACATCCAGTGCCCCGCCTGCGGCAACGTGGTCCGCTGCCCCGACTGCGATATCGCCCTCACGCACCATCGAACCGAGGAAGTCGCTCTCTGCCACTACTGCGACTATCAAGTCCCCACCCCCAACGCATGCCCGCAGTGCAACTTCGTCGGCATCCGTTACTCCGGCGTCGGAACCCAGCGACTCGAAGCCGAAGTCCGTGCCCGCTTCGCCGACTTTCCCTGCCTGCGAATGGATACCGACACCATGCAGGGCCGCGGCAGCCACCAGCGCGCCCTCGACGCCTTCCGCGAAGGCAAGGTGCGCATCCTGCTGGGCACCCAGATGATCGCCAAGGGCCTCGATTTCCCCAACGTCACCCTCGTCGGCGTCATCAATGCCGATACTGCTCTGCACCTCCCCGATTTCCGCGCCGCCGAACGCACCTTTCACCTCGTCACTCAAGTCGCCGGACGCACCGGTCGCGGCGAGAAGGGCGGTCGCGTGCTCGTCCAGTCCTTCAGCCCCGAGCATCCCGCCATTCAGGCGGCCGCCCGCCACGACTACGTCGCCTTCGCCAAGGGCGAGCTCCCCATGCGCAAGACCCTCGGCTACCCGCCGTTCACCTCGATGATCCGGCTCGTCATCCGCGGCCCATCCGAATCGCTCGTCGCCGACTTCGCCGCCCAGGCCGCTCAGCGCCTAACCTCGGCCTTGGCAGGGCAGGGGGCCACCACGCGCGTCCTGGGCCCGGCGCCCGCCCCCTTCAGCAAGCTCCGCGGCAAGTTCCGCTATCAGATCCAAACCCAAAGCCCCGACTCCGACCTCCTGCGCGCCGCCGTCCGCGATCTCCTCGCCCAACTCAAGCCCCCCGACGACGTCCAATGGATCGCCGACGTCGACCCCCTCGACATGCTCTAACTCGCCGCCACCAATCCACCTGCAAATCCAGACCCCCGGCTCCCATCAGCCCACCGTCCACCCCGTCTCCTCCTCTGCTCCTCCCACCGTCTCTTCGTCTTAAGCTTCCTCTTTTTCCACCTTCCCTCTTTCCCACTTTTCCCTTCGCCTCGCTCCCCACCCCTCCAATCGCCAGCGAAACAATCAGGCGCTAACCACACCAGCGCGCCCCACCCAGCCCACGAGCCGGCCAAAACCGGCCACTCCCCACTCCACCTAACTCCCTCCACCCCAACACCTTCCGCACACCTTCCCCGAAAAACCGCCAACCCCTATTGACACCCGCCGCAAGTGAATCTAAATTTATCGATAGAACGTTACCGATAAATCAATATCGACAAGGGCCGCCATGCAAGACACAGCCTCCAGAACCGAAATCGAGGTCAAATCGGCGCCGTTGCCCAGCGTGCGACGCTTGCCGGTCTACCTCCGTCTCCTCTACGAGCTCAAAGCCCGTGGACGCGAAGTCGTTTCCTGTCCCCACATCGCCAACGATCTGGGCCTGGTCAGCGTCCAAGTCCGCAAAGACCTGGCCATCACCGGCATCGTCGGCAAGCCCAAGGTCGGCTATCAGATTCCCGAACTGATCTCCGCCATCGAAGAGTTCCTGGGCTGGAACAACACCTGCGATGCCTTCCTCGTCGGCGTCGGCAGCCTGGGCGCCGCCCTATTGGGCTACGAAGGCTTCAGCCAGTTCAATCTCAACGTCCTGGCCGGCTTCGACGTCGACCCCAAGAAGATCAACAAGTCCATCCGCGGTAAGGAAGTCCTGCCGCTGGACAAGTTTCCCAGCCTGGCCAAGCGAATGCACGTGCGCATTGGCATCCTGACCGTCCCGGCGACGGCCGCCCAGGAGGTCGCCGACATGATGGTGCGCTCCGGAATTCAGGCCATCTGGAACTACACCCTCGTCTCGCTTCGGGTTCCCGATTTCGTCATCGTCGAAGACGTAAACCTGGCCTCCAGTCTGGCGGCGCTCTCCAGTCGACTGGCCAGTACCTTGCGGGCCAAAACCACCAAGAAAAAATAGGCAGTCATTTCTGTCACCAAGGAGACTTCACCGTGGAACACGAAGCAGCAGGCACGCCCGCCGCCGTTGGAGTGCGGCAGTTCGCCAAAGTGTGCGAGATCCTCGATCGTCACCAACACAACGCCGCCCGGCTCATCCCCATTTTGCAGGAGGTGCAGAGCGAGTATCGCTATCTGCCCGAAGAGGTCCTCACGTTCGTTGCCACCTCGCTTCGGCTGCCGCCCGCCCGAGTCTTCGGCGTTGCCACCTTCTTCTCCCATTTCACGCTCCAGCCGCGAGGCAAACACACGATCCGCCTCTGCGACGGCACGGCCTGCCACGTCCGCGATTCGATCGCCATTCTCGATGCCCTCTATGATCGGCTCAAAATCAGTGCAGCCAGGAATACGACGCCCGACATGCTCTTTACCGTCGAAACCGTCTCGTGCCTCGGCGCCTGCGGACTGGCGCCGGTAATGGTGATCAACGACGAAGTGCATGGGCAAATGACGCCGGAAAAAGCCGTCGAGTTGGTCGACGCGATCATTGCGAAGGAAAACGCATCATGAACAATCTCCCTCAGACTGCTGTCGAACCAATTCATCTGGAACAAATCGCAGCCCGCTACGCCGCCTCCACCGAGAAGCTCTCTCGCCGTATCGTCATTTGTGCCGGCACCGGATGCGTCGCAGGCGGCTCGCTGAAGGTCTACGACGCCTTCGTTACCAAACTCCCCGCCGCCGGTATCGATGTCGCCGTCCAACTCCACTACGAAGATGGCCAACAGCAGCAAGGCCACTACGTCTCCAAGAGCGGTTGCCAGGGCTTCTGCCAAAAGGGTCCGCTCGTAACCATCGAACCCGACGGAATCCTCTACACCCACGTCAAGCCGGACGACGTCGACGAAATCATCGAAACCACCCTCCAACGCAACCAGCTCGTCCAACGGCTCCTCTACGTCTCACCCACCACGGGCCAGACCTGCCGCGGCCAACACGACATTCCCTTCTATGCCCAGCAGAGCCGCACCGTCCTCAAGTCCTGCGGGCGCCTCGATCCGGAGGATATCAGCGAGTACATCCACGAAAACGGCTACGCCGCCGCCCGTCGTGCGTACTGCGAAATGACGCCCGAAGCGGTCTGCGAAGAAATCTCCCACTCCGGCCTGCGAGGCCGCGGCGGCGGCGGTTTTTCCACCGGCCGTAAATGGGAGCTGACCTACAAGCAGCCCAGCCCGAAGAAATACGTCATCTGCAACGGCGACGAGGGCGACCCCGGCGCCTTCATGGATCGCAGCGTCATGGAAGGCAACCCGCACAGCGTCATCGAAGGCATGATGATCGCCGCTCGCGCCATCGGCGCCGACGAAGGCTACGTCTACGTCCGCACCGAGTACCCGCTCGCCGTCCAACGCGTCCGCCGGGCCGTCGAAGGAGCCTCCGAAATGGGCCTCCTCGGCGACGATGTCTTCGGCTCCGGCCAAAGCCTGCGTATCCACGTCATGGAAGGAGCCGGGGCGTTCGTCTGCGGCGAGGAGACCGCGCTGATCGCCTCGGTCGAAGGCAAACGCGGCATGCCCCGTCCCAAACCGCCGTTCCCCGCCCAAAGCGGACTCTGGGGTTGCCCGACGGTCATCAACAATGTCGAAACCCTGGCGACCGTGCCGCTGGTGATCCGCGCCGGCGCGGCCGAGTTCCGGCAAACCGGCACACAGAAATCGCCCGGCACCAAGACGTTCGCTCTGACGGGCCACGTCGTCAATACGGGCCTCATCGAAGTCCCCTTCGGCGCCACGCTGCGCCAGATCGTCATGGAGATCGGCGGCGGCGTCATCGACGAGCAAGGCAACCCGGTCAACGAAGGCTTCAAGGCCGTCCAGATCGGCGGCCCGTCCGGCGGATGCCTCACGCACGAGCACCTCGACCTCCCCGTGGATTTCGACTCCCTCCAGAACGTCGGCGCCATGGTCGGCTCCGGCGGACTGGTCGTCATGAATCGCCACACGTGCATGGTCCAGATCGCCCGTTTCTTCATGCAGTTCACGCAGAACGAATCCTGCGGCAAGTGCGTCCTCTGTCGCGAGGGCACCCGCCAGATGCTGGCCTTGCTCGACGACATCATCGAAGGGCGCGCCGACGCCGGCACGCTCGAACTGCTCCAGCAGCTCGCCATGGCCGTCCGCAAGGGGTCGCTCTGCGGCCTCGGCAAGACCGCTCCCAACCCGGTCTTGTCGGCCTTGCGTTACTTCCGCCCCGAGATCGAAGCCCACATCTTCCAGAAGCGTTGCCCCGCGGGCCGTTGCAAGGCCCTCCGCACGCCCGAGATTCGTGCCGATCTCTGCAAGGGCTGCACGATCTGCGTGCGCAAGTGCCCCGTCGGCGCCATCTCCGGCGAGCGCAAGTCCCCCCACCGCATCGACCCCACCAAGTGCATCAAGTGCGGCGCATGTGCCCAGGCGTGCAAGTTCCACGCCATTGTCGGAGTGTAGTAACCGCAAAAGAACCGGAGAATCGCGGCTGCCCCCTCGATTCACCGCTCACGGAGAAGACGACAGCCAAAGGACGCAACACACCATGAACGCAAATCCCACATTGACGATCGACAACATCGAAGTACCCATCGACGGTGCGCGCAACATCCTCGACGTGGCACGCAAGGCGGGCATCGATATTCCCACCTTCTGCTACCATTCCGATCTCAGCATCTACGGCGCCTGCCGCCTCTGCCTGGTCGACCTCGAAGGCCGTGGCATCGTGGCCAGCTGCTCGACGCTGCCCGAGCCCGGCATGCGAATCCGCACGCACACCGAAGAAATTCGCCGCATGCGGCGCATCGCCATGGAGCTCATCCTCGCCAACCACGAGCAGAACTGCCCCACCTGCCCGAAAAGCACCTCCTGCCGCCTCCAGGAGTTGGCCCGGCGGCTCGGCGTCGAAGAAGTTCGCTTCAAGCCCACGCACAAGCCGCAGGCGATCGATCGCTCCAGTCTGTCCCTAGTGCGCAATCCCAATAAGTGCATCCTCTGCGGCGACTGCGTCCGTGCCTGCGAAGAAATCCAAGGCATCGGCGCCATCGACTTCGCCTATCGCGGCGCGGCCGCGTGCGTCGTCCCGGCGTTCGGCAAGAACCTCAGCGACGTGGAATGCGTCAACTGTGGTCTCTGCGCCGCCGTCTGCCCCACAGGTGCCATTACCCCGCGCAGCGAAGTCGACGACGTCTGGAAGAACCTCGACAACGACAAGAAAACCGTCGTCGTACAAATCGCGCCGGCCGTCCGCGTCGCCCTGGGCGAAGCCTTCGGCATGGCCCCCGGCAGCATCGAGATCGGCCGCATCACGGCCGCGCTAAAAGCCCTCGGGTTCGACGCCGTCTACGACACGAGCTTCGCCGCCGACCTGACCGTCATCGAAGAGGCCAACGAGTTCATCGCCCGCAAGACGAAAGGCGAGCGCCTCCCGCAATTCACCTCCTGCTGTCCCGCCTGGGTCAAGTTTGCCGAGCAGTTCTGCCCCGACATGCTCGACAAACTCTCCAGCTGCCGTTCACCGCAGCAGATGTTCGGCTCGCTGGCCAGGAAGATCCTGCCCAAGCAATTCGGCATCGAGGCCGACGATCTGGTCGTCGTCTCCATCATGCCCTGCACGGCCAAGAAGTTCGAGGCCAAGCTGCCCAAGTTCAAGACCGACGATCGCCCCGACGTCGACCATGTCCTCACCACCCAGGAACTCGCCCACATGATCGAGGAAGCCGGTATTCGCTTCGAAGACCTCGAACCGCAGTCCCTCGACATGCCCCTCGGCTTCAAGACGGGCGCCGGCGTCATCTTCGGCGCCAGCGGCGGTGTCACCGAGGCCGTCCTTCGCTACGCGGTCGAGAAACTCCGCGGCGTAACCCTCACCGCCGTCGACTTCCACGAAGTCCGCGGCGACGAAACGCTCCGCGAGGCCGAGTTCACCGTGGGCGATATCACACTCAAGCTCGCCGTGATCCACACCCTCAAGAAGGCCGCCGAAGTGGTCGAAAAAATCCGCAAGGGCCAATGCGACTACGACCTCATTGAGGTCATGGCATGCCCCGGTGGCTGCATCGGCGGTGCCGGCCAGCCCGTCACGCAGGACTATGCCGCCAAGCACGACCGCCGCCGCGGCCTGTTCAACGCCGACAAGATGATGCAGCTCCACAAGTCGCAGGACAATCACATCGTTGCCCAGTGCTACGCCGAGGTCCTCGGCCAACCGAATGGCCCCACCGCGCATCACCTCCTGCACACCGTGTATCAAAACCGCCGCCGCATCCTGGGCGATCCGCTGGTGCTCCTGGACAACGCCTATCCCGATAAGGTACAAGTATCCGTCTGCGTCGGCACCAGTTGTTTCGTGCGCGGCTCGCAAACGCTCCTGAAGCGGCTGGCCGACTACGTTGAAAGCCATGATTGGGACGACACGGTCGAGGTCCAGGCGACGTTCTGTTTCGAGCATTGCGACCGCGGCCCGACCGTCCGCGTGGGCGATCGCGTCATCGAACGTTGTACCTTCGAGATGGCCCGCGAGGCGATGGACGCCGCAGTCAAGGCCTGCGAAGCCAGGAAGACGCCCGCCGCCACCGAAGTATAACCGGTTCGGGCCGCACACCAGCCCGTTACCTTACGGGAAACAACCCACTATGAGCGAAACCAACGCCGCGCGACAGGTTGTCTTCACCAACAAAGCGCGATGCCGCGACTGCTATCGCTGCGTGCGCGTCTGCCCCGTCAAGGCCATCCAGATGCGCGATGGCCAGGCCTACGTTGTCGACGACCGCTGCATCCGCTGCGGAACGTGCGTCCGCGAGTGCCCGCAAGGGGCGAAGTCGTATCGCGACGACACCGAGCTTGCCCGGCGCCTTTTCGCTCCCGGCGTGACCGTCGCCGCCAGCGTTGCCCCGTCGTTCGTCGCCGCCTTCCCCGCCTTCCAACGCCATCGCCTGGCATCCGCCCTGCGCCAGCTCGGGTTCTCCTACGTCGGTGAGACGGCCATCGGTGCGTATCATGTGGCGGCGCAGACCGCCGCGATCGTCGCCGCGCGCCCCGAACGCCGCCACGTCTGCACCTCCTGCCCGGCCATCGTCCGCTATGTCGAACTCTACCGGCCCGACCTGGTCTCCACCTTGGTCCCCGTCGTTTCGCCGATGATCGCCCACGCCAAACACATCCGGCGAGCCCTCCGCGGCGAAGTCCGCGTCGTCTTCATCGGCCCCTGCGTCGCCAAGAAGGCCGAAGCCGAACGCCCCGAATACGCCGGATTGGTCGACTGCGTCCTCACCTTCTCCGAACTCCGCCAGTGGCTCGAACACGAGAAGATCGATCTCTCCGCCTGCGAGGAAAGCGATTTCGACGAGTCTCCCCAGGGCGAGGCGAGGCTCTTTCCCATCGAAGGCGGCAGCGTGCGCACCTCCGGCTGGACGACCGATCTGCTGGCCGGCGATGTCGTCGCCGTCAGCGGCTTCGACGAAGTCCGCACGGCGCTGGCCGGCCTGACCATGCCCGATACGCCCAACATCATCGAGCCCCTCTTCTGCCTGCAAGGCTGCACCAACGGGCCGGCCATGCTCGACGACCGCAACATGCTCGCCCGGCGCGGCGACGTGTTGGCCTACGCCACGGCCCACCCCGGCGCCCGCCCCGACGAAGAACTCCACGGCGAGCTTGCCACCCGGTTCCGTCCCGCCCCCGTCACCGTCGGCGCGCCGGTCACCGAGGAGCAAATCCGCCACGTCCTCGAAATCACCGGCAAGGCGCGCGAAGAGGATCAACTCAACTGCGGCGCATGCGGATACTCCAACTGCCGCGAGAAGGCCATCGCCGTGATTCGCGGAATGGCCGAGCCCGAAATGTGCATGCCCCACATGAAGCGCCTCGCCGAACAACGCGTCGACCGCATCATCGACACCAGCCCCAACGGCATCATCATCGTCGACGAACACCTGCACATCCTCCACATGAACCCGGCGTTCCGCAAGTTCTTCCTCTGCTCCGACGCCGTCTACGGCCAGCCCGTCTCCTATCTGATGGACCCCGAGCCGTTCGTTCGCTTGGCCTCCGGCCAGGAAACCCTCATCGAGATGTTCGCCGAGCACGAGCGATACAACCTCGTCTGCCACGAAATCCTCTATCCCCTCGTCGAAGAACACCAATACGTCGGCATCTTCGTCAACATCACCGGCAGCCGCGCAAACCAGCAGAAACTCGACCAACTGCGGGCAAAAACCGTATTGCAGGCGCGCGAATTGCTCGACCACCAGATCCAGATGGCCGAACAACTCGCAAAATTCCTCGGCGAAAGCACGGCCCGGGGGGAAGACCTCGTCGAAAAACTCATGCTCCTGGCCGCAGAAGACAAGGACCCGACCACCAGGCAAGGCAAAACATGGTTGCGGGATACGTACACGTCGAAGTAGAGACCTCGCAATCGCCCAAGCATCCCGATTGGCCGTGCGGGGACATCGTCGCCTGTGATCGCAGCGAGGCGGCCACCGCCATCATCTGCGCCGACGGCATCGGCTCGGGCGTTCACGCCCACATCGCCGCCGAGCTCTGCACGAGCCGGCTCCTCGAATCGCTCCGCTTGGGCGCGTCGCTGCGAAAGGCCACCGCCTCGATCGTCCGCTCCATGGAGCGCAATCGCGAACCCAAAAGCACCTTCGCCGCCTTCACCGTCGCCCGTATTCTCAACGACGGAATGGCGACCATCTTGACCTACGAAGCTCCGCCGACCATCCTGGTCACCGATCGCCATGCCGTGGCGATTCCCTCGCGATCCGTCGAGCTCGGCGGGGCAATCGTCATCGAAGCCGAGTGTTGCCTGGAGCCGAACGACGCCCTCTTCCTCATGAGCGATGGCATCACGCAGGCCGGCATCGGCCACGGTCTCGCGCAAGGCTGGCAAACCGAAGGCGTCCTCCGCTACATCAACCACTGCCTCCACGAAGGCCGCCAGTTCAACCAGATCGCCGCGGCCGTGCATCGCGAGGCGCGCCGACTCTGGGTCGACGGGGGCGACGACTGCACGGCCGCCGTAGCCGCGTGCCGACGCGGCCTGATCGTCAACATACTGACCGGCCCTCCCAGTTCCCCGTCGCTCGACGTCGCCACCGTGCGGCGTTTCATGCAATCCGAAGGAATCAAGGTCGTCTGCGGAGGAACGACCGCAAACGTCGTCGGTCGCGTGCTCGGCAAAACCGTCCTCATGGAGGACTCCCCGACCAGCAACATTGCCCCGCCTCGCCTCGAAATTCCCGGCATCGACCTCGTCACCGAAGGCGCCGTCACGCTCAATCAGGTCTACAACGTCGTCGACGAAGACCTGAACAAGTTCACCGAGAGCAATGGCGTGACCGAACTCTGCGCACTCTTGCAGGTGGCCGATCGCGTCAACATCATCGCCGGTCAGGCAAAGAATCAGGCAAGCGACGACATCAGCTTCCGCCAATGCGGCATCCTCACCCGCGACCACATCGTCCCCCTCCTCGCCCAAAAACTCCGCGCCGCCAACAAACTCGTCGTCCTCTCCCGCCTCTGAGAAGTCTCTGTTGCCGAAGGCGTGTTTTCCCCGTCGGTCGACGCAACTGCCATTCCGACTTGTCCCGTGATGCTCCCGTCAAGGCACCCGCGAATCCGAACGTCCGGGCCGCGGACACGTCGGCGGCTATGGGTGTCCGCCCACTTCCCCTCTGCTTCCTTGTGCTACCAGGCTTGCCCAGCTAAACTCGGCCTGTAGTCTGAAATCAAATCTCCTATCACATAGTAATTGCAAACGAAACGATGAAAGCGACAAGCAGAATCATAATCCTGTCGGTGATTGCCGTACTATTGGCCGTAGGCACTGTCGCCGCCGACAGCCTTTCCCCCATGAATGAAAAAGCAATTCTGCAACCACTCGGTAAATATGCGACGGTCGTTCCAGATAGCTCGCCTCCCGATATTCCCAACGACGTCTGGGGATTGGAAAACGCACCTCGCATGGCTCTGGGTTTGCTGGTCGAGGGCGAACCGCCTGGCCCGCGCCTGTACGAGGTCGCCGACTATTTGTTGACCTTCTGTGCGCACAGTGGCCATCCGGATAGCCTTTTGCTCAATGGCACCGCCTTGGCTCTCATCGGCTATCGCTGTGAGGGACACCACCCCGAAGCTGAGCTGTGGCGTGTTATTGGCGGCGTCCGGCTGGCTTGCGTAGGACACGGGCGCAAAGCCTCCCTCGCCGATTCTCTGCTGACGGATTGCATCCAGGCTGTGTGCACCGTTGCTCAAGAGCGAAAAATGCCCGTCTGTGTCGATTTGCTCGCTCTGCAGGAGCGCCTGTGGGGAAAGGCGGTCGACCATTCGCGAGCCGAACACTTGCGGGTCACTCCGAAAGACTACGCCAGGCACATGATTGACCCGGCGCAAGCCGAAAACCTCGGCCAACGCCTGCGTAATCGCGCCTGGCAATACGACATTAACATACCCGAAGCGCGCTCGCTCCTGGACGTTCAAGAGGCCGACGATGCCTGCAACAATTTGATCACTCTTCGCTCTCACATGTTGGTTCACTACCAGTTTGACGACCAGATCGATTGGCACTTGCGATTGTTCGACGATAAAGAATCGACCGTCAGCTTGGCCTCGCAGTACTTCATCCAAAACCTGGCCGCCGCCTACGCCGCCACAGGACAGGAGAAATACGCCCACCACGCCGCCAGGCTGCTCGAGTCCTTTTACAGGCTGGCACCCGCCCCCAACAGCCGGCAGATGATCGGGCCCTGGCGATCCTTGGAAGTCGGCCGTCGCCAAGCGGTCATCTGGCCGACGATCATTGCCCTGGCAGGCAAGTCCGACAGCTTCACCCCCGACATTCACAAGATGTTGGCCTTTTCACGTCTTGATCACATGCGTTTTGCCACAGCTTTTCCCGGCATCCCTCACAACTGGCTGCAAGTCGAGGCCTCCGGGTTGGCAACGGCCGCCTTGTTGTCGCCCGAATTACGCCAGTCCGAGGCTTTCCTGAGGGTGGCCATGCGGCGTCTGCGTTGGGTGAACAGCTATGCCTTCTACAAAGATGGGCAGCAATTCGAACTATGCTACGCCGCCCACGCTTTTGCCACGCTCGCCCTGTCCGGTGTCGTGGAAACGGCCCGTGCCCGCGGCGTCTCCCTTCCACACGATTTCCTTGATTTGTATGAAAAGGCCAACGAAGTCTATCTCTATGCGGCCCTCCCCGATCTTTCCCTGCCGACCGTTAGCGACACCTACTCCTTTCAGGTAGATCTGTCGAATTATCTGACGGCAGGCGCAACCACTCTCAACCGTCCCGACTTCCTCTGGGTGGCCACCCGGGGTGCCAAGGGTACCGAACCGGACCACGCTTCACATGCCTGGCCCTTGTCCGGGCATTATGTCATGCGCGACAAGTGGGGCAAGGATGGCCAATATCTCCACTTCGACGGCGCTCCCTATGGAGCGAATCACCAGCACGAGGATAAGCTCAATTTCCTCCTCTATGCCCACGGACGTCAGCTCATCGCCGACCCCGGCATCTATGCCTATTCGGCCACCGAACTGACCCGCCACTTCAAATCGTCTCGCGCCCATAACACGATTCTGATCGATGGCCGCGGACAAGCCCGGCGCTTTTCCAACAGTACCAAACTCGATCGCATTGGTCGCAACGAGTGGGTCAGCGCGCCGAAGTTCGATTTCGTCAGTAGCGAATACCTCGAAGGTTTCGTTCCTGTCTTCGGAAAGAACGCGTCCGCCGATAAGGTGGACAAGACCCTCTCGCAACGCCGCGCCATCTTCTACGTCAAACCCGGCTATTGGATCCTCTGCGACCGGATCCAGGGCAAAGACGACGCTCGGCACACCCTGGAGCAACTCTTTCAAATCGCGCCGCTGGAAACCCCAAAATCGGCGACACCCTACACTGCCGGACAGATCGAGGTCACCGGCAAGGCGATCGTGACCGCCGATTCCGGCTTAGGCAATATCGCCATCATTCCGCTCACCGATTCTCCGCACGACATCAGCCTCCACAAGGGCGAATTGGGGCCCGCAGCAGGCTGGTGGGGCATGGAAGGCGAAATCCCCGCCTGGGTCGTCGACATCAAGACCGAAACCTCCCTGCCGACACGCATGGACGCCGTACTCTATCCCTTGGCGCCGGGACAAAACCAGTATCCATCGGTCCAGCGCCTTCTCTCCGACGCGCACACCAGCGCCTTGCGCATCACGGGCAACGGCTTCGACGATACCTTCATCCTTTGCGAAGAGGGAACCGGGCCCGTCACCGTAGGCGACATCACCTTTGAAGGACGCGCCCTACTGGTGCGCCGCCAACCAAAGCCGATCGCCTATGCCGTCGCCCCGGTTCGTGTGATCGTCGACAAGAAACCCATCACCCCCGAGACAGGACGTTAACAAAAGGCGGTCGGGAGTCTCTGTTCTCAACCAAACCGCCACACCTCGCCCACCGCCCTCGCGTTCCCCTCGCACACACCCCCAACCCACCGCCATCCCTTTTCCCACCTTCCCTCTTTCCCACTTTCCCCTCCCCATTCTCTCCCACCCCGCCAACCGTCCCTCATCCAAAGCACGAACCATCACCCACCATCATCCCCGTCCGAACCCCAACCACCGCCCCGCAGCTTGTCCAATTGATCCCGAAACTGCCTCTTCGAGTCGGTCAGCAGATCCAACTCAAGACACCAGACGGCCAGACCGTCGTGGCTGTTGCGGCAGACGTCTCCGAGTCCACGGTGACCGTCGATGCAAATCATCCGCTGGCCGGAAAAGACCTCGTGTTCGACCTCGAAGACGAGAAAACGGGACAGGTCCGATATTGGCAAGATACGGGACATTCGTTAGCTGGAGTCGCCAGTACTTGGTCTGACAGTTGTTGTCTATCTTACGCCACCGTCTGTAAGGCTGAGTCCAGCATCTTGACCATTACATTTTTCACCCCCGACCGCACCCCAACAACCCACCCACCATCGCCACTACCGCCAGTACCGTCAAGCCCCCCTCCACCACCAACCCCCGCTTTCCGCTCTCCGCCTTCCGCTTTCCTGTGCACTCAAGGTATCGGCGCACCCTGACTGCAAATGCACCGACCCTCGACTGCACGTGCACACAGGGTATTCAGCACTTGCGCCCATCCCCGCCAATCCCACATTCACCGAACCGCCACCCAACCAACCACTTCGCCACCCCAAGCGACCCAACCTCGTCTCCGTAACCCCATTTCCACACTTTTTGCGCAACCGCAACCTCCGCCCATCGCCCCCAACCACATACCACAAAACAACTTAGAATAATACCAGCCCCACCTGCTTCCACTTCACCCCACCCCAGACAAAACCCCCTTCCATCAACACACCACACCCCAACCCATTAACCCAAAACAACTTACCGCCCACCCCATCGCCCCAACCCCAAATCCCTTCCCACCTCATCGCTATGAAATTCACCCCCTGCCCTGGAAACCCAACCCGTTTCCAACCTCCCCCGGCCATGATACGCTGACTCCCATTCGCCAACCCCAAACTCCCGCAAGGGCCTCTCGATGACCGACCTCATCCTCGGCACGATTGTCCTCTATCTCATTGCGGTCTCCCTCTTTGCCGCCAGCGCCTGGCTCAGCTCCCGCATCTCCAACCTGGGCCGCACCCTTTCCGCCGGTATCGCTCTGCTGCTAACGGTATGCTTCACGATCTTCCTCTACGGCCGCCTGGTCATGGCCCAAATCCTGCCTCTATCCAGCGTCATCATCGTTGGCAACTGGATCCCGCTCGGCCTGGCTTGGCTCGCCGGCGTCATCTGGGGCTTCAAGAAGATCCCGGCCTGGCGCCGCATCACCGTCGACCTAATCCTTGCCGGCGTCGCCCTATACGCCCTGCTTCTGCCGTTGCTGAACATCCCGCCCCGGGCCGAAAACACTTGGAGTCCCGACGGCGTCTGCCTGCAAAGCACACCCGCCTCGTGCAGCGCCTGTGCCGCCGCGATGCTCCTGCGCCAGCACGGCATCGACGCCGATGAGCGCGAAATGATGCGCCTCTGCCTTACCGGACACGACGGTACGCCCCAGCTAGGGCTCTACCGCGGACTGAAACTCAAGACGCGAGGCACCCCCTTCGCCGTCCGCCCCTTCCACGCCAGCCTCGACGAATTGATCCAAGCCAACGACTGGCCGGTCCTTCTGCTGGTCTACCTCGACCCCAAAGCGCACGTTGATCCACGCTACGAACAGCAGTGGGGGTGGGAGCCCGGCCTTGGCCATGCCGTGATCGTTTTCGGACGAGTCGGGGAAGACCGCTTCGATGTCGGTGACCCCTCCATAGGCCGCGAGCAATGGAGCCGCCAGGATCTCCGGGTCCTCTGGCACGGCGAGGGCCTGCGCCTCTCCCGGCGATCCTAGCCTCGCCTCACGCCCGCACCTCTTCCAATTCCGCCAATCGGGCGATAATCTGCTCATCGTCAGGTATCACCCCCATACGCCGCTGGCCGAGGAAATCGTCCTCCAGCTCCGCTAAAGCCTCCCTGATGGCCAGCAGGTTCGTCGTGCTGAGCCGGTCGATGAACAGAACCCCCTCCAGGTGATCGTACTCGTGCTGCGCCGCGCGCGCATCCAACCCCTCCAACTCGTACGTCACCTCTTGCCCGGCTTCGTTGTAGGCGCTAACCACGGCCTTCTCCGGCCGCTTCACCGGCGCGTAGATCTCCGGCAAGCTCAGGCATCCCTCCCGGACCTCCGCCATCCCCTTCTGGCGAACGATCACCGGGTTGATGAAAACGAGTTCGCCCTCTCGATCCCCCGCATCCCCCCGTGTGTTCGTCACGAAGAGCCGATACGGAAGGTCCACTTGGCTGGCCGCAAGCCCGACCCCGTCCTCCTCATACATTAGGTCGAACATCTGCCGAATCATCTTCCGCAGCTCGCCGTCTACGCGGCGCAGCGGCTTGCACTTGTAGCGAAGTGTCGGATGCGGGTATCGAATGATTTGCACGCCGTGATACTCCTAAAAAGGGCCTAGACAATTATAAGCCCTCACCCCCTTCCGGCGAAGACGCATTTGCCGGAGTTCCCTGACTCCACACTTGTCCCGGACCCTCATCAGAGCCTACCGCCCAACTGCCGAGAACCTCCGTGCCAAAGCGCCCCCTCACAGTAGCCGCTGTGCGACAGACGTCATGTTTCAGCCTCGCGTTGACCGTCCGCTTCACCCACCGTAGACTGAACTTACGGAGTCTTAGGCCGCAACTACTTCCAGAATTACCGCTTGGAGTGTTGTCAATGGGTCGCTGCTGCCACCGGTTTCCGGCCGCAATCCCATGCGATACGAGGCGCAACGTGCCCTCACACGGCCCCACGCGGTGGATCCCGTCTCTGGGCGGGACGTTCTTCATCGCTTTCGTCGGATTCGCATGTGGGCTCACGCCTCTACCTGCTTCCGGGGCTGAGCCCACCGAAACCCCAGCATCGGCTGCGCAACAGGCCCCTCCAAAGACAGCTGAACCAGAGGGTCCCGACCGCAGTGATATCAACCGCGACCTAGGCGGCAGAAGCGGTCGCCCAGCGAACGCCGACCTTGGCAGTCTAGGAAAGGCCTCCACCAGCCTGTTCGGCCTCACTGGCGAGGGCAGCAGTTTCGTCTACGTCCTCGACCGTTCCGGAAGCATGGGGGGAGCTGGACGCGTGGCGTTAGCGGCCGCGAAATCCGAACTGAGCGACAGTCTCCAGAACCTCGATAGAGTGCAGCGATTCCAGCTCATCTTCTATAATCAGGCCCCGGTCATCTTCAACCCGACCGGCCGCGTGGGCAAGCTTGCTTTCGCCACCGATGCCAACAAAGAGCGCGCCGAGAGGTTCATCAATTCGATTACCGCCGATGGCGGCACGCACCACGAAGATGCCCTCAAGATGGCCATTCGGCTCCGTCCCGACGTGATCTTTTTCCTCTCCGACGCCGGCGACCCGCAGCTAACGCCGCAACAGCTTGGGCGGATCCACCAGTGGGCCGCCGGGATCAAGATCAACGTCATCGAGTTCGGCCAAGGCCCGAAACCCCCGGGTGACAACTTTCTCACCACACTCGCCCGAGAGAACGACGGCCAGTACACCTACATCGACATCGCCCAAGGCTACCACGGCCCGCGAATGTAGTACACTCCGAACTGGTCGAGATCACTTGGCCAAGGTGGCGTCGGACGAATGGCGGCAGGCCCAAATTGCCCCGGCGCGGGATAGCCAAGGCTGTACTGAGGCCAGATGGGCGTGATCCGCGTGTTCCCGATCCCCCACCCCCAGTGAACCTGCCTTTCCGCGTTCGGAGGCACGACCAGTGCCAGAGGCATACCCCAAGCTGTATGGTAGTAAGGACCGTGCCAGCATTCGCTCGACGTCGTGACCGCCGCACGTCGCAACCCTCGTTCCCAGGCCGAGGCCGATTCGATCCCGGCCACACCCACAACCACGACTGACAAGAGGGCCAACTGCAGGAAGCGTTTCATTGCCCAAGTTTCCTTTCACACGAAGTCCTCGCCGCAAGCTCTTTCGGTCGTCCCGACCAGAGGTTGCGGAGATCATTCCCAGGTGACGATCGTCTTCGTAACACCACTCGGATGCGCTGTGTAGTACGTCCGGTGATGACGATACAGGAACTCCTGCGGGTTCAGGATCTGGTACGTGATGTATGTGTGTCCGACCAGCGGCGGTGTCGGGCGCGGACACGGATACAATCCGGCTCCCAGACAAGTTCCTGTCGGGGCAACATAGTAGTTGTAGTAAACCGGACTCTGGGCATAGGCCGGCGATGCGGTGTCGCACAGAAGCAACCCCGCCAACATGACCACTGCGACCGCGCCCGTTTGTGCCAACTTGAGAACCATGCCATGGCTCCTTGGTTTCTAGCGGGTTAATCCTGTGACCAAGCCCCCGACTGCCTCGCAGGGCCCTGGGCGCTTGGCCTCCCATTGAATCGTCGGCTTGTGGCAGTGTTGCGGGTAAATCTTTATACGGCGGATGTGACGACATGACCGAACATGCCGGCAACGACGCGAAAACCGCCTGGGAACTCGCCGGAAAAGTCGCTATAATCCAACTAACTTGGCATACGTGAGGCCGCCGCCTCTCAGACGCCCTGCCCTCGTGCCGGGCCATTGCCCTTTCTCCAGGATGTTGCTCACCAGGGAGCCTCGAGCATTGGCGAAGACAAGTTCACCGTCCGCGGAATCCGCCCCTGTCGGTCAGGATCCCCGAAAGCCCCCCCCCCCTGTGAATCGTAAGTATCTCCTCCCACATTCCAACGGAGAAGGGGCGAGCCCAAACGGTTCGGAGAAACGCCGCAGAGCCACCGCCGAGTCGATGGCCGCCGGCCAGCGCGACATCTCCGTCAGTGAGTTCTTTGCCAAGAATCGCCATCTTCTGGGCTTCGATAGCCCGCGCAAGGCACTCCTAACTGCCGTTAAAGAGGCTGTCGACAACGCATTGGACGCTTGCGAGGAGGCAGGCATTCTTCCCGAGGTCTGGGTCCATATCGAGAATACTGGCGAGAACCGTTACAAAGTTGGTGTTCAGGACAACGGACCAGGAATCCTCAAGAAACAGATTCCTTTGATCTTCGGGAAGCTTCTCTACGGATCCAAGTTTCATCGGTTGCGAATGAGCCGGGGACAACAGGGAATCGGCATCAGCGCCGCTGGCATGTACGGCCTCCTGACGACTGGCAAGCCGGTCCGAATCATGTCTAAGGTGTCCAAACGGAAACCGGCTCACTACTACGAGATCCAGATTGATACTAAACACAACAAGCCTGAGATCATTAACAACCGTGGTGAAGGGGTCGACATCGAACCAGGCCAGCGGGGTGTCCAGGCCATTGAGAAATATGGGATTGAATGGATCGAAGAGGACCACGGAACGCGGGTAACGATCGAATTGGAGGCTCGCTACCAGCGGGGGCGCGGCAGCGTCGACGAATACCTCGAACAAACCGCTATCGCCAATCCGCATGTCACGATTCACTATGCCGATCCGGACGGCAATCAACGCACACATCCCAGCGTAACCGACAAACTGCCGCCAGAGCCGAAGGAAATCAAACCACACCCCTACGGGATCGAGTTGGGGCGATTGGTGAGCATGCTCAAGGAGAGCGGCCAGCCCACGATAACCCAGTTTCTCACTAACTCATTCTCGCGTGTGACGCCAGCCGTCGCCAAGCGAATCTGCCAAGGCGCGAAAGTCGGCCCGCGCGCGCGACCACGCACCATCGTGCGGCGCGAGGCCGACGCCCTTTATGCAGCCATTCAAGGCACGAGGATTTCACCACCGGCAACCGACTGCATTGCCCCGATCGGCGAGGAGTTGATCCTCCGCGGACTTCACCATGTTGTCCCGGGCGAATTCTTCGTCGCTGCGACCCGCCCTCCTGCAGTCTATCGGGGCAACCCGTTCTTGATTGAGGTCGGTCTGGCATACGGTGGCGGTCCGGCCACCCACCGTGTGTCTCGCGAAACGCTCAGCGAAATGCTCCAGGAAACGGATGCTCGCACCGTCCGGCAGTTTCTTAGCACCACTTTCGACGGGATGGGCCTTGTAGCTGCCGACAAGATCCTCGAACAAGCGCGACTGCGGACCCGAGTTTCCCCCGGAAAGCTCAAGGGGGAGGAAGTTGACCAACTGCACGATGCCCTTCGCCAGATTAACCTTCAGGAAGGACAGTCAATGACCGTCCTGCGCTACGCTAATCGTGTCCCGCTCCAGTTTCAGGCCGGGGCTTGCGCCATCACCCAAACCATCACCCAAACTAACTGGCGCGCCTACGGTCTGAGCCAGTCACGCGGTTCTCTCCCCAGTGGTCCCGTCACGGTTATGGTCCACATGGCGAGCGTTTGGGTTCCATTTACCAGCGAATCCAAAGAAGCCATTGCCGGGTACCCTGAAGTCCAACGCGAGTTGCGGCTGGCCTTGCAAGCCGTGGGACGGAAGCTGGCCATGTATCTGAAGCGCCGGAAGCGCGTCAAGCAGGAAGGACAACGCCGAAACATCTTCCTCCGCTATCTCGGAGAAGTCGCCGTCGCAGTCAGTCACATCAACCAGGTTGACCGCAAGACCCTTTTTGACCAGTTGCTCGTGGTAGCCAAGAAGAGAACCGCCGAAGCCGACGTAGTCCTCGACGATCGCGGCCGCCCTAAGAGTGAAGACGATATCGACTTCGGCGACAATGTCCTTATCGTCAATCCCGCCGACGCCCAGGCTCTATCCGAGATCACTACCTAGTGCCTACTCCCTTTGCCCGGCAGACATAGAACGCGCTGGTCGTCAAGACTGCCGACATTCTGTCACGGCCCCGAACTCCTGGATTGATCACTCATGGCACGAACCCGCAAAAACAGCGCACGCTCCAGCGTCCAGCAACCTTCTCCCGCCAGGAAATCGACGGAGAAGTGGTCGATAAACCAACAGGATAAGAAGACTCTTGCCAATCTCGTTAATCTCGCTGACGGTGTGGTCCAGGCAGCCGAGAAACAACGTGATCCGCACGTGAACATCCCGTCCCGAACGCTGTCCAATGTGCAGTACAGCACACGGAAGCGAATCATTGAAATGGGTAAGAACACGAATTGCCGCCAGTTGTTCAATCTGCACCAGGCGAAGACATACATGCAGACCATGCTAGTGGCCAGTGGCTGCAAGACGCTCTTGGACCAGGGCAAGTCCACCAGCATCCGAGGACTGTATTATCTGCTCAAACACACCATCGAGGGCACCAAGGAAGAGACATTCCAGGATCAGTCAGAATGTGATCCGGTTATCGAAGATGTTGAGGTCCTATTGAACAGCCTTCGTGAGGAACTGCACCTCTATGCCCAGACCAAGGGCGTCATGGTTGGCGAGATTCGCGTAGTGGACCGCGGCGACGAAATCGACTGCGCAAGGATGGGTTCAGGGGGTTACGGCATTCCCTCGATCGTCGAGCCCGACGTAATCCAGTTCAAGTCGTGCAAGGCCAAGTTCATTCTCCATGTCGAGAAGGACACTGTCTGGCAACGATTCAATGAGGACAAATTCTGGCGCAAACATGACTGCATTCTCACTCACGGGGGCGGCCAACCTCCTCGTGGTGTGCGTCGCCTGCTGTATCGCATGCATCACGAGCTTCACCTCCCTGTGTATTGCCTGCTCGATAACGATCCTTGGGGGTACTACATCTATAGCGTCATCAAACAAGGATCGATCAATCTAGCCTACGAATCCCAGCGAATGGCGATACCCGACGCCAAGTTCCTCGGCCTCCGCAGTAAGGACTTTGACGCGTGTGGCCTGTCTTCTAGCGTCAAGATCAGCCTGAACGACACTGACCGCAAACGGGCTAAGCAGATCGCCAGCTACCCATGGTTCGCACACAAGAAGGCTTGGCAGAAGGAGATTGAACGGTTGCTCCACAATGGCTTCAAACTCGAAGTGGAAGCCTTGATCAGTAAAGACATCAGCTATGTCACGGAGCAGTACACCCCGCAGCGCCTTCGAGACCAGGACTGGCTGGACTGATCTTCCGGCGTTGTGCCGCCACCCTCTGCTCGGCTACACAGCGGCCATAATGGCGCTGACGTCGAGCACTCACAGTTCTTTCGAGCCCCCCGGCGCCTCAGGCAAGAACAGGGCGATCACCCCCGCGGGCACGAACAGGATGCTCGCGTATAACAGCGCCAGACGATGATCGCCCACTCTAGAGAAAAGCCCGAAGAAGACCGTCCCCAGCGCGGCGGCGATTCGTCCGATGTTGTAGCAGAAACCGGCCCCTGTCGTGCGCAGAAGCGTTGGAAACAATGGCGGCAGATACATTGTGAACAACGCGAAGGCGCCCTGAGCAATACCCAGCAATCCCAGTCCTCCAATGAGGACTAACCGACCGTGAGGTGCTGCGTAGGTGCCAGACATGACAATGAAGTAGAACGAGAACATCCAGAACAACGCCCGTCGATAACCCACAAGGCGAGCAATCAGTCCGGCCAAGAAGTTGCCCACAATGGAACCGACCATGACCAGGATCATCACCACACTGGCCAAGCGCTGCCGATCACCATCGCTCCAAGTGGCTAAATCGTGGTGATTCCAGAGGTGCTGGGGAAACCAATACAGAAATGCCCAGTGGCCCGACAAGGACAGGCCGCAAACCAGGATCACAAGCACTGTCGTGCGTGCTACCTCACCATGGAACAGATCCACGATCCCCGGTGGTCGGCTGGTGACACGGGACTTGGCTTGAAGCCATTCCTCGGTTTCTGGAACAGCGCGGCGAATCCATAGCACCAGCAGGGCCGGCAGTATGCCGACGAGAAACACCGCCCGGGACGGAAGAGGTGCTAGGATATAACCAGCCACCATGGCAAACATGACGCCAATGTTTACGGCGCTCTGCAGACCGGCCGCGATCCATGGTCGCCAACGACGCGGCCAGGTTTCCGAAACCAGGGCCGCACCAACCGCCCATTCACCGCCAATTCCGAGAGCGGCCAGAAATCGGCAGAGCAGAAGTTGCCACCACGTCTCGGCAAGAAACGACAATCCGGTGAAGCAGGCATAAGTGAGGATAGTCAGATTGAGTGCTCGGGCGCGGCCGAGCCGGTCTCCAATTCGCCCAAACAGCCCACCTCCCAGTGCCCAGCCCACCAGGAATGCTGCTTGAATGATCGAACCGAAGTACGCTACTTGGTCGTCGCGCTGCCCGACTGCCAGCAGTTGGGCGACAAAGGGCGTTGCCACAAGCGTATACAGGTGCATGTCGAGGCCATCAAAGAACCAACCCAGCCATGCGGCAATTCCCGAACGCCACTGTTGAGGTGATAGAATCCGAGTTTCATCTCTCCTGCTCTTGTCGGTCGCCATGGCCCCAGAAACCGGAACACCACTCGTGCGAAAGACTGGTTTCTGGTTCATCAGTGACCTCTGGAAGATGGCAGCGGGCGGTGGACGGGGTTCTTTGGACAGCAGACAGGGCTGAATAAGATAGAGAGGGTTAGCGGCCCGCAAGACCTCTCACGGGTCTTGCGCGGCCGCTGAAGTGCCACGGGGCGTTGAGTACAGGTGGGGTTTCCCCTTTGTGGCGCGCGGCTGCATGTTGTTTTTCGACTCTCACAGGCCGCCGGCTTGAATCTCCGTCGAAGTACACCGCCACAGGCGTGCGATAGCCCAGCGACTGGTGCATTCGCTCGTGACAGTAGAAGTGAAAGTAGGCCGCCAAGGAGTCTTCCGCCTCCCACACGCTTGCGTAGTCCTTCCGGTAGACCTCCTCGTGCTTCACGCTCCACCAAAGCCGCTCGATGAATACGTTGTCCAAGGCCCGCCGGCGGCCGTCCATGCTGATCGCCACGCCCGCCTCCTCCAGACGCCCCGTGAAGGCAGTGGCCGTGAACTGGCACCCTTGGTCGCTGTTGAAGATCTCCGGCCGCCCCGAGGCCAAGGCTTCCTCCAACGCCTCCAGGCAGAACAGACCGTCTAACGTGTTCGACAGTCGCCAGGAGATCACGTAGCGGCTGTACCAGTCCATCACCGCCACCAGGTACACAAACCCGTGACGCATCGGCACGTAGGTGATGTCGGTCGACCACACCTGGTCGGGTCGCTCGATGGTCACATTCCGCAGCAAATAGGGGTAGATCTTGTGCCCAGCGGCCGGTCGCGTGGTACGCGGCTTGGGATACACGGCCATGATTCCCATCAGACGCATCAACCGCTGCACCCGTTGGCGTCCGACGCCAAACCGCTCGGCCATTCGGCGACTGCCGAAGAATGGCCTGGCCAAATACAGCTCGTCGATCGCCCGCATCAGGGCCAGGTTCTCGGGCGATTCGCCGGCCGGCTGGTAATAGCAGCTCGACCGGGCCAAGCCCACAAGCTCGCACTGCCGCACGATGCTCAGCGTGGGATGTTCTGGTTCGATCCATCGTCGCTTTCCCTCAACCGAACTCGGCAGCTTTTTTTTTCAACCAGTCGACCTCCATTTTCAGGCGGCCGATCTGCTCGTAGAGTTCCTGCTCATCGGCCGACGCCTCGTCAGCCTTGCGGCTGCGGCCGTCGACGAACAGCTCCGAAACGCCCTCCAAGAGTTGCTTCTTCCAACTGGCGATCTGGCTGGCGTGGACCCCAAACTGGGCGGCCAGCTGTGCGGTGGTCTTATCCCCGCGGACCGCCGCTAAGGCCACCTTGGCCTTGAACGCCGGACTGAACACACGACGCTTCCTGCTCATGACCCGAACCTCCTGATACGGCATCTCGAACGTCCATTTTATGCCTTATCAGGCTGTCCAGTTTCCCCCGTCCACCGCAGCGTCCGCTTTCCACATCTGCGACACAAGCACTTTACGGCTTCACGCTAACGAGCACGCCAAATGTCGTCAAGTGGAACCGGATTCCTCGATCTACATTTCCAGGCCATCTACGCGATCGACCAGATCGTCAAGCGTCTCCCGCGAATCCTGATGAAGCCGTTCGGTTTCCTTCGACTCGGCCACGTCGTCGTGCCTTTCACTCTCAGCCGCTGTTTTGAAATGGCCCATTTGAAATAGCTGGGAAAGGTCAAGTGTAGGCCGAAACGCAGACGCTGTTGGATCGCCCGCGACCGCCGGATCATCGTGCTGCGGGAAAACGATTGCTCCTCGCGGACAAATACGGCTGCAAGCCGGACAACCGAACCGACACGCGTCGGGTTGCTCTACAACGACCTGCTCCTGATCGTCCAGCCCGTAAACGCCGAATAGGCAGAAATTCAAGCATTCACCACAGGCCGTACAACGGTGGTAATCCACTACCGGATACCAGCGAGGAACCGTGGTCTCTCTGACATAGTACAGCTGGTCGTTGGAGCAGTCGGTATCGATGGACAACGATCTGTTTCGGACAATGGACGTCAAACGATCGACTTCCCGCAAGACCGCCTCGCTGTCACCCTGTGTGCGAAGGTCCAGACACCAAATCGTCCGCGGTGACGACTCCACCGGTTGAGCGACGTCTCCTTCCGGGAGCGATTCTGTGCGCCCAAGAAGTCCCCAGATACCATTAGCACTTAGAACCCAGTATGCCGAACGAGGGTAGAGCCAACATAGGAGCAGGAAATCTGCGTGCACGCTGCGTAGAAGGTCCATTCCCGGTCCATCACCTTTCAGGTCGTACAGGTGCGGAAGGACCACGACCTTCAAATTGTCACGGGCTTTCAGCTCCGCGATGATCTTCTCTTCCAGCCACAAGTGTTGAGATTCGCCAGCCCGGTTTCGTGAGAGGATGACAGTTGTCATGGTAGCCATGAGATCTGGTGAGCGATGGATGGTGGTTGGGCAGCGGCAAGCTGACAGAAACGACAGTCTCCCGAGGCCTGCTCTGCACTTCATTATGCCAGATCATATTGCATCGGCCCACTACCCCGTCGGATGAGTGGCCTGCCGTTCAAGTAGCCTCAAGCCATCACTTAGCCAGTCTGGTAGATGTTGCCACAGGGTGACGAAACACTAGGCCGCTTCTGTCGCAGGAGAACTCAGCGGTGGAACGACTGGTCCGAGGCTCTGAGTTCATGGCTGACCAAAGCAGAAGATACCGCCATCAGTCGTCCCAATCACTAGCCGGCCGGCAGCTATCGCCGGCGAGGCCAATACCCGCCCCCCCACGGCGTATTGCCACCGCTTCTGACCTGTCTTCCGGTCTAGGGCATAGACGTGCCCGTCACTTGAACCGACGAAAACGCGGTCACCACCCATGACCGGTGAACTGTCAACCTGGCCACGTGTTGTGAAGAACCACCGCTGCCGACCTGTTTTCGCGTCTAGGGCACGAATGGCCTTGTCCCTTGATCCGACAACAGCCAACTCAGCGTCGGCGGCCGCTGACGAGCGGATCGACATGCGCCGATTCGGACTCTCAGATCGCCAGACGATCCTGGCTTGTCTCCAATTGATCGCGAAGAACGTTCCCCCTTCGGTACCGACGTAGACCATATCGCCCACAACCGCTGGCGTGCAGCCGGTAGGGGCTTCGAGATCAACGAAAGCCGCCGGCTTGCCGCTGCTGAGGCTGACGACGTGTAGACGCCCATCGCAGCCCGCCACCAACACATGCTCGCTAGCGAGGGACGGAAAGCAACGAATCTGATCGGCGCTTTCGTATTTCCACACCAGCCTTCCATTCTCGGCGTTCAGACAGTAGAGATTTCCATCCTGTGAGCCGAACATGACTCGGTCACCATGGAAGTTGGCCCCCGAGTCAATCTCCATTCCGGTGTCGAACTGCCACTTGGGTTTGCCGGTGCTCGAATCGAGACAATAGAAGCGGCCATCAGCATCACCGATATAGACTCTTCTCTGGTGGACTGCTGGTGCTGCTGTGAAGCCGAGTTTGCTGAAGAACTTCCATCGTTCCTGCCCAGTCGCCAAGTCGATCGCATAGAGCCACCCCTCGATGGATCCAGCGTATACGGTGCCGTTCGCGATCACGGCTGTGGTTTCAAAGAACCCCTCCTTCGTGACAAACGTCCAGAGCAACTCGGGCTTTTCTGGAAGTGGTTCATTGACGGCACCTGTAGCCTGAGGGTTGCCACGGAACAAAGGCCAACTGTGATGAGAGTCAGTTGTGGTAACGTTCCCGTCAGCTGCACGAGCCGTTGGGGCTGCCCCATCGTGCATTGCCACGCCGCGGCCGCAGACGCCGAGCAGTATCGCGATACCTACGAGACCTTGACGGGTTGCAGAAAAGAAACTGGCCAGAGTGGGCATTGGCCTCCTCGAATCAGTGGTGGATAGGGTAGTGGCTTCATCGCTCGCGAGATGTGCAGTATAAATCGTTCTTCATTCGCGTGCAGAGTCCCACCGGGGCACGTAGACGTTTCCACGCTCACTGACTGCGTGGATATTGCCGTCGGCGGATCAAGTGTCAGAGGTGAGACTATTCCTGTTGTGGGGGGCGGCGTGAGCATGGAGATGATCAACCGAACGCCCCTCAGGCCGCGGCTCTTCAAGTGACGCAGGAAGTTCCGCCAACCCTCGCTGTCTTCCTTCGTACCCTCACAGACGCCCAAGACCTCACGGTAGCCGTCCGTGCCCACGCCGATCGCCACCAGGACCGAAACCTTCTGTACCTCGCCGCCAA
Source organism: Thermoguttaceae bacterium (assembly GCA_963674835.2). GTDB lineage: Bacteria > Planctomycetota > Planctomycetia > Pirellulales > Thermoguttaceae. The sequence goes on along the minus strand of CAXXKC010000003.1, from coordinate 1,134,822 downwards.
AGCACCACTTCAGGCAGATCCCGTCGAGATACACATAAACGTACTCGCCCTCGATCGGCCGATTCCGCCAGCCGTCGATCCGGTCGTAGATCTTCTGGTTCAGCTCGCTCACCGCGCTCGGACTGACCCGGCTGCCCCAGAGCGCCTCGGTGATGTCCTCCACCCGGCGAACCGACACACCCGCCAGGTACATCTCGACCATCGCCTCTTCCACCGATGATTCCCGGCGACGATACCGCTCGATGATCTGCGTCTCCAACGGAAGCTTCCGCAAGCGGGGCACCTGCAACTCGACTTCGCCCGCCTTCGTCTGGAGCTTTCGCGTGTAGTGACCAGCCCGTGTGTCAGCCCGATCCGCCGTCCGCTCGTACCGCTTCGCCCGGCAAAGCTGCTCCGCCTCGGCGTCCAGCAATCCATTCAAGATCTCTTCGACCGACTCCCGAACCACTTCGTCCACATGAGAACGAATCTGGCCCTCGTCGATCCGGATCACCTTCTCGAACTTCTCCGCCCCGTCCCGACCTGTTCCACAGTCCGCCCGTCCATTACAATCGTGCATGGTAGCCCTTTCGCTCTGGTAGTAATGAAGTTCAACCAAAACTCCTTCCTACGAGGCCAAGGGCTACCGCTCAATGTGCGCAAAATCCCAGACGTTATCGATTGGGGGCGAGCCTCCGGCGGCAATTCCAGCCCCAGCAGTGTCTCGCCCGGCAGCGCGTTTCTGAACGGCGCGTTTGCTCTCGACCGGTAACAAGCGAGCAGAGACAGACCTGCAAGGCTAACAGGCCATTTTACGGTGAGGACGACACCTGAGCAGAGTGACTGCCAGGCATATCCACGAAAGGGCAGAAAAACACTGTGTTTCAGTATCGAAACGGACAGATTGTGTTGCCACCGTTCAGCTGTACATACGCGTCGGTTGACGATCCGACCGAGCCGTCAGGGCGAATTATGCGTGTTCGCTGGGCTGGGAGTGCTGCTCAACTGCGACAGAACCTGTAGTAGACCGTTCAAATGGGCAAGTCGCGGTCCGAAGCGGTCGACGAACTCGTTGAGCATGAATTCGCCATCCAGCAAAGCCTCAAAGTTCTCGTTTATCTCTTGGGTCAGGTTCGCCAAGTATTCCGTCTGAACCCTGCTTAGGGCTTCCGCCGCCATTCGGCAATTGCGCGCAAGATGCGGGTTGGCCTGTTTCCACTGTCCGAGCTCGTTGGCTCGTTGCCGCTGAGTAGAGCCGATCTGGTTGATCAACTCCTCCATCAGTTCGTTCTGGCGGTCCTGGGCAGCCAACATCTCCCGGAGTAGGCGAGTCACTTCGGCCCCCGTTCCGGAGGTGTTGTTCGAAGGTACCGAGCAAGCAGTATTTGAAACGTCGATCTGGCTGTAGAGCGGCTGGCGAGAGCGGCGGTCTTCGGTCATATTCAAATTCCTTTCGGGATGCCTCCAGTATAAGCAGGAGCGGTGGGAAAAGTCGAGTATCCCGGAGACAGACCCCCACCAAATTGATCGTTTCGGGCGTCACAGACGGAACAGCGGTGGCGTCTTGCCCAGACGTCAACGTCGGCAACACCCTAAAGTATTGTCCCGGCGGGACCCGATCCACGTGCATGTCTCTGCGGAGCGAACTCCACCCTGAAAGAAATGGGCAATTTGAGCAGATTGGCAGCGAGGGGAATCCGGGATGGCACATTCTGGAGTTAAGTCGAAGTCGCTTCTGGGTTTCTTTACGGTCGTGGACGATCTTGATTGTGGGCTGTTTGGGGGATACCTCGTATTGAACGGTGCGGGGCGTCCAGAGGAATTTCACTGTACGGCACCGATTCGACCGAATCGGGCGCAGCAGATCCTGTACGGTCCAACCTTGGAGCCCTATCTGTTTGGCCAGCAAATTGGCCACGCGTTGTTGTCGAAATCGAAGTCCCACCCTTTGTTGGTATGCACCGACCGGGAGGCGGCATTAGCGGTTCGCGAATACGTGGATATTCCGGTTGCGTTGGTGCTGTCGTCGGAACAATCGGACAGTTCAACAGTCGAGTCCCCGGCAAGCGGGACCCAATGGCGGGTGGACGCGGGGCATAGCACTTCCCAGCTTGTGAGGTTTCGTCTGGGGCGGAATTGTCTGGCAGTGCCGGAGACGTCGGCGGGGGATCGACAGGCAATCCACGACCGAGTGGGGGTGGTGGCCGAGATGTTTGATCTGGTGGAGCCTTTTGGGCGAATACGAGACGCGATCGACGAGGCCCGTCGGGGGGGCCAGTGATGTTGAGTGGGCTGGGCGAGGGTAGTTCGGCCACGGGCTTCGACTGGTTTCCCGTGGCGCAGCCAGAGGTCCGCTCGTTCCCATCCATTTCGGTCTCTGTGCCGGTCACGAGTCCATTTCAGAAGTCGATCCGCCGACCAGAGCAGCTGCCGATGTGCCCTTTGCACTGGGAGGGGGAGACGCCACGCGTTGTGTCAATTGCAATTGACCACGTTGCTGTGGCTTCTCGAAGTTACTTCTTCACCCCACTACCGGTCGAGGCCCCCGCCGAGCTGGCAAGCTGGGTAGGTGTGACAGCAGCCGGATCGAGATCGATCACGCGGGTGAAGGCGCCGCGGGACGTGATCAGGCTGGAGGACCGCCTGAACTATGTGTTGCAGCCTCCTCTGGAGATGATCTTGGCGGAACGGTCGTTGGCCTTTCCGTGCCAGCCGTTTCCTTACCAGTTCGAGGGAGTGGCTTTCTTGTATCCACGGCAGGCTGCAGTTCTGGCGGACGAAATGGGGTTGGGCAAGACGATGCAAGCCATCACAACGATCCGGCTGCTGATTCGGTCGGGTGAAGCCCGACGCGTGCTGCTGGTTTGCCCTAAGCCGCTGGTGGCCAATTGGTGTCGGGAGTTTTCGTTCTGGGCGCCAGAGATTCCCCTGCTGACGATCGAGGGGGACCAAGCCCGGCGTCGCTGGCAGTGGCAATTGCCTGAGATGCCAGTGAAAATCGCGAATTACGAGCTGTTGCACCGAGATCGGGAGATGTTTGAGACGCCTGGCTGCTCGGGGGGATCGCCACTTCATTTCGACTTAGTGGTATTGGACGAGTCGCAGCGGATCAAGAATCGGTCGAGTGCAACGAGCCAGGCGGTGCGGGCGCTGTCGCGGAGCCGGAATTGGGCGTTGACGGGGACACCGGTGGAGAACAGCTCGGAGGACCTGGTGGGGATCTTCGAGTTCCTGGCACCAGGGTTTCTTTCGCCGGAAATGAAGCCGCGGCGGATGGGCCGTCTGATCAGCGATTACATCCTGCGCCGTACGAAGGATCAGGTGTTGAGCGACATGCCGCCGAAGTTATTCCGCGACGCGGAATTGGAGCTTTCGGCGGAACAGCAGGAGAGCTATCGGCTGGCAGAGGAGGAGGGAGTTCTGCGGCTAACTGAGATGGGCGAGGCGGCGACGATTCAGCACGTGTTCGAACTGGTTCTGCGTTTGAAGCAGATCTGTAACTTCGATCCAGCGACGGGAGCCAGCGCGAAGCTGGAGCGGCTGGAAGCCGACCTGGAAGAGGTGGCGACGAGCGGGCGGAAAGCGATCGTGTTCAGTCAGTGGGTTGACACGCTACAGCGTTTGCGGCAGAGTTTGCAGCGTTTCGGGACGTTGGAGTACCACGGGCGCGTGCCGTCGGGGCAGCGCGAGGCGGTGATCCAGCGGTTTCGGGAAGACGCTTCATCGCACGTGCTGTTAATCAGTTACGGGGCGGGCGGGGTGGGGTTGAATCTGCAGTTCGCCAACTACGTGTTCTTGTTCGATCGATGGTGGAATCCGGCGGTGGAAGATCAGGCGATTAATCGGGCTCATCGCATTGGGGTGGATGGCGCGGTGACGGTGACGCGATTTCTGATGCTGGGGACGATCGAGGAACGGATTGATTTGGTGCTTCAGCAGAAGCGGGAGCTGTTTGAGACGATCCTCTCGGGCACGGAAGTTCCACGGAAACTTGGACTTACCCAGGAGGAGGTTTTTGGGCTGTTCGATTTGACGTGCCCGGCGGGAGTGATGGCGAAAAGTGGAGGGGAAATTGGTGGTGATAATGAGGTGGATGGCGGCTAATGAGCGGATGGGTTTCCAGGGCAGGGGGTGAATTTCATAGCGATGAGGTGGGAAGGGATTTGGGGTTGGGGCGATGGATTGGGTGGTAAGTTGCTTGGAGGTAATGGGTTGGGGTGTGGGGCGTGGATGGAAGGGGGTTTCGTCTAGGGTGGGGTGAAGTGGAAGCAGGTGGGGCTGGCATTATTCGAAGTGGTTTTGGGGTATGGGGTTGGGGGCGATGGGCGGAGGTTGCGGTTGCGCAAAAAGTGTGGAAATGGGGTTACGGAGACGAGGTTGGGTCGCTTGGGGTGGCGAAGTGGTTGGTTGATTGGTGGTTCGGTGGATGTGGGATTGCTGGGGATCGGTGTAAGTGCTGAATACCCTGTGTGCACGTGCAGTCGAGGGTCGGTGCATTTGCAGTCAGGGTACACCGATACCTTGAGTGCACAGGAAAGCGGAAGGCGGAAAGCGGGGGTTGGTGGTGGGGGAAGAAGATGGGTAGGGGGAATTGGGGAAGGGGATGGAGGTGGGTTTCGGCCAGTCCATTGGCCGACCGGGGGTGTTCATTGCCGCTGCCTGGACCCGCGGCTGGCGTCTGGCTGTTGGGGTGTTGTTGTTCCTTTGGAAGATCCGAGAATTCGGGGCCTTGACGCGACGGCGGTTATGCCGGCTCGGCCGCCGGTTTGAGTGGATGTGATGGTTGGGCGGTTCATTCCGCGGCTCGCTGGAACGCCGCGATCGTTTCCTTTGACGGCGAGTTGTCGAAAACCGAGAATACGATGCGCTCAAAGCGGCCCGACCAAGCTCCGTGTTGCAGGTGGCGCAAGAATGCTGCGGCCACGATTGCCGGATCGTTGCGGAAGACGCCGCAGCCCCACGCACCGAGTACGAGATGCTTATACCCCTGCGACGCCGCTAACGCCAGCACATATTCCGACCGCCGACGGAACACCTCGGGGATCAGGGGAACCTCCTCCGGCCGGTTCTTCGCCGCGGCACCGGCATTGGGGGCCGGGCTCGTGATGAAGCTGACAAGCTGCGGCCGTTCCAGCAGGTTGCCGTCATCGTCTCGGAACACCGGACAGTTGGGCGACAAGACCATCGCGTCAGAGTACAGCAATGAGGGTGAGACGCGGTGCCGCTCGTAGAACGTCGATGCGCGCAGCAACGAGGCGTGCAGGGCGGAACTCCGTGCCAGCGACTCCTCCTGGGCCTGGCTTCCGTTGAGGAAGCCGCCACCGGGATTCTTGGCCGAGGCGAAATTCAGGGCCGCGATCGGTCCTTGCCCGTCGGCCAGGACGCGAGCGATGCCAGCCAAGGTGGTCTCATTGACGACTTCAACGGCGGTGCGGCAACCTTCACTCGGCTGGGCGAGGACCGTTTGCCGGAGCTGCTGGAGTTCTTCCGGAGCGAAGAACCGGGTGCCGTCGAGACACGTGCGGACCATCGTTGCGATGTCGATGACGCAACCGGTGGCGGCCTGGTAGTGGCCGCACTCTACGATTTGCACCGTCTGCTTGGCAAGTTCCATCCGCGCCGAGCGTTTCACGATACGATGTCCTCCGGGGTCGAACGCCATTGTCAGCTTCGCTGTGCCCCAGAGCAACCATTGGGAGCGGCTGGGTACAGCGTCATCTTGACCTACTGGTTGGCCTCTGAATCTTGCCTTACTCCGCAGGGCGCAGGCGTGCGAGGCCGGTCGACTGCCACGATTTGTTATGACCTGCTGTTACGTGCACGCGCATCTTCGAAGAATCGAATGAATGCAAGCCTTTGCTGACATTGAGGACAATACTTGTCCTTCCCAACGTCTGGCTTGTCATGGCGTCTCAACAATTCCAACGACTCATACCCAAGCCGACGACCTTTCGGCAAGCCCAAGCACTCTGGGGCATAGGAACCAAGGTCCAAGGCACAGCTCTGGCAGAAGGTAACCTTCAGGTCAGAGAAGATACGATACGTGAAGAACTCTTGTGAGTCATGCTGATGCCCTTCGGCAATGTCCTGCTTCAGTAGTAAGACCTTCTCTGGGGTTGCTCCACAGTCAATACAGGGCGTCACCTCCACAACCTGTAGGTCGCTACCACATTTTGGGCATTGTTCTCTTTTTCTCATTTCGGTCCTAACGCCAAGCTCAGCGGCGGTCGGGCTGCAGAACTGGCAAACCCCGGGGAAACCGATAATGCCCCGCCGTTCGCTGGAGCGTCTTGTTCAGTGGCTGCTATTTCCAGTTCGGGTGATATCCAACAAGGACCTGGTGCAAAGTCGTCGGCATCCGCTCTCTTACGACCTGGCGTCGCTTCGGTGTGCATTCCCCCAAGGCGAAGTCCTCCAAATACGACACCTCCAAAGCGTTGCGAAGTTCGGGGCCAGCCTCCCGCAGCAATTCCTCGACCAGACGGAAATGCTTCTCCGCCTCCCAGGACCGGCCGGTATCGATGGCCTGTTCGGTTGCCCGCCGAAAGGCTGCCACTTCACAGTGCAATGAGCCCGTCGCGTATTGGTCGATGTGGGCGACCACATCCGGGAAGTCGGAAGCAAGTCGCGTCAGGAATTCGTCACGACCCAGAGCCACGTTTCACCTCTGCTGTCTAACGACCAAGTTCACGCGGCGGGCGCGTTTGACGTTGATTTCAATACCGACGTTGCCGCCCGCTCGCGTGCAACGCCTGGTTAGCGGGCATTCGGGTAGTCATTCGAGTTCAGTAAACAAAAGGTATTGTAACAAACGGTGCTCCTTCACAAGTTCCACGATTCGGTCGACATCCAGAAAAACCAACCGTCGCTTGCCCTCGACAGCTTCTTCAATCACGCGACGAGCGTCGGGAGTAATCGACTTGCTCGAGGCCAAGATGAATTTATCAAGCGTCTTGCGCTCGTTGTCGAGATCATCGACGAACGAAACCGACAATGCTTGAATTGCCTGGCTGATTAGTTCGCCGGCATTGCCCGAAGACGCGGAGGTACCATGAATAGGTACGGCCTTGGCTTGGACTGCATAGTATTCGAGCGTGCCCAGAGGCGTTCGGTAGCGAAACGGAAGGACATCTGATCCGAATTCGTTTCGCCCATGAAACCGCACCTTTCTGATTCGGTCAAAGCCCATGCGATCCAGAAGCGGCAACAGAACATGATCGATGAATTGATCCTCCGATAGAGTGTCAACTCTTCTTCGTAGCCTCTGGTCAACGCTGGGATCATCGTGAATAACAAACCCGTACAATTGATAGTCGAGTCCGATCCTTCGGAGCATCACTTGTGTGAAATGATCGTAAATGCGGGGAATCTCGTCGGCGTCAAAATAGCCTCCCTCGACTAATTCCGTTAAGTCAAAGACGACTGGCTCGTCGGGTGGAACAGCTTCCAGAAATGCCCGCATTACGACGCACGTTTCGGCATCGCGAAAGTACTGCATCGTTGTGCAATCGAAAAAGTCCTCGCCGAAAACAAGTTTCAGTTCCGGATCGTCGATTTCGCGTGATTCGCTGAGACAATACCAGTTGTCGTGCTGCTGGTAAGTGCGCGCACACGTCGCCAGATACTGATCGAAATCTACAGTATTTGGTGTGTATCGATCCTCACCGGTTTTGGCGTCAAATTCCCAGATGAGGTCAGAGCGGAACTCGTTGAAGAGACGGCGACAAGCGGCGAGATTGAATCCTCGCGAATCGAGACGGTGTTTCGCCACAGATGCCGTGACGACGAATGTTCGAGAAGTGTACTCGTAGTCGTCCTCTGTTGTCTTGGGCTCTTCACGAAGATCTTCCTGCGTGAAAAGAAGCAACGGTTCCAGGGGAACACGCGACTTCCATTCGCCGACTGCAAAGTGGCCGAACGACAATGTGGCGTAGCATCCCATGCCTCACGATCCTATTTGCTTGCCCGCTAACGTCTGGGCTCACCGGCGCTGAAAGCGTCCGTGTGCAGCCGTTGGTTCGGTGTCCTATTCCTCAGTCATCATCTTCTCGAAAAGGTCCTCGCCGTTGATCCACGAGGAAAGCCAGAACTCCGTTGACTCCGCAAACGGGATGAATGACTCAGTCCACGGGGTGCCGTCCTCATGGGGGTTCGGCTCGAACCAGATCACGGGACCTTCGGGCTTCGTGCAATCAACGCAGAGATACATCGCACAGCCAAGGTGGCCGACAGGCAGCAAACCATGAGGCCACTGCCAATGGAGATCGTTGGGGTCCGGCGTTGCATACATCTGGTACTGTCCCATGGCGTCACAACCATCTTCATTCAACATACCGCCGGTCAGGCCGAGCAGCCCATACGCAGGACCGAACCCACCGTTGGCCACCTCACGATAGATCCGTCGGATGGTTTGGGGTAGAGCGAAAGCCAATTCGGCTTCTGTCTTCTCCACTTCGGATTCGCTCAGGGGCGGAAAGGACCCTCCGAAATGGTCATCATCGGAAACCAACGTCCCGAGCTGGCCACGTTCCTTCAATTCTTCAATCAGGCTCTTCATCTCTCATCCACCGAACGTCGAAGTCCACCTACGCCTGACCGAGAGCGCGACTTCGATTGTGTATTTAGGGTTGAATGGTCATGGCGGATTGAACTCACGGCGGGTCAGGCGTTAGGTGCGACGCCTTGTTCTGCGTTGGTTTTAGTGGTGCTTCTCACGCAAAATGATGGGAGTCTGTATCTCGCCCGTCCATTCAGAAGCGACGTATGCATACTCACCCGGAAAGTCTTCAAGGCAGAATCCTTCGTCTGGCTCAGGTGCGAGGTGAGACTTAACCTCGGACTTCCAAAAGTCGTAACACCTCTCTGCCGCGATTCTCCGCAATGGCGTTCCAAGATCAGCCACGTAGAACTCGACGGGATACTTCTTTAGAATCGCTTCGAGATCATCCGTCGAGACGTATCTCTCCCGATGGGCATTGATATCTCCGTCATCGTCATAAAGCCGCTCGACCGGAGTTCGGTTTATGATTCTCTCGCGTGTCATTATTTTCTCGCAGAACGACCCGGTTCAATTGGCGGTACTCCGCTCGGTTGCACCCGATTGTTATCGAGCGCGGCCGCGCAGCTCTCATTGGGTGATTGTTTGGTTTGCTTCGATTACGTTTCTAAGAAACACGTTTGATCGACTCGTGATTCGTAGACGATTTCCGGATCGTTTGACGAACACATCGTACAGGAACGGTTTGATGCAGAAAATGGTGATAACGAGGAACAGGAACAAGACACCGCCAAACACACCGGAAACAGGTCCGGGTGTGGGACCCCAACCGAACGATACCCGAGCGGGCTCGAAGAAGATGGTGAAAGCGCAGATCAGGAGGACCAGATAGACGGCCCCCTGCGCAATTCGCAGCTTTCGAAAACGTGTTTGGAATGCGTCGCGATGTTCGGCACAGTATGGGATCGCCACCTGCGTGGTGCGCACCAGACCAACTCCGGGACCGACAAGGGGCAGGTGGTCTTGGGTGTACGAGAACAGCGCCGAAACGTCCGTGCCACACACGACGCATTTGTGCGGCATTTGAAACGCGCTCGCGTCGGTGACGATGACGGCGCGGCGAGTGTCGTCAGTTTGCGGCGGTGCGTATGGAGATTCGGACATGCCCTGGTTCTCCTCGCTAACGTGCTAGGTGAGGGGCCGTCGGAGCGGCGAAGCCGCGTAGGGAACCGAGAAGCGCAGCTTCTCGGCGGTCCCTCTCGACCGGCGGGTTAGGCGTGCGATTTGGCGAACTCACACCATAGCTCCCATATCTTTGCCGCTACGGATTGGTACTTCTCTCTCGATCCCGCGCCTTCAAGGCTGAACCAACGACAGAATTCCTCATGAATGATTTCTTCTACATCTTGAACTGAAGTGGCGCTTCTAAGCCTGGGAAGAATTGTCCCTACTTCCGGTTCGTACTCGTCGGTGTTGAACTCGAAGTTAATTCCGATTGGATCGGCGTCGAATAGTAGGGAGGCAATGTTGTCGAACAGTACGCCGTACTGATCTTTTAGCACCTTACGTTCGGCTCGGATAATGTCTCGGTCGGTAGTCATTGCGATGCACGCCTAACGATTGCCTTCACAGTTTTCAAAATGGCGCGGCCATTTTGAAATACTTGTGCAAGGCTTGGTTAGGCAAACTCCTCGTTTGCCTTCTCTGGGTGCTTCCTGATTTCTGTCCAGTATTCCTCTCGGACATCTTCATCAATTTCCACAGGGGCAGACTTGCCCCAGTAGTAGCGATCGGTTCCGTCTTTCTTGGGTCCGGAAATCCAGTAGACGTCGTCGGTCTCGACATCGAAATAGTTTCCGCATCCAACGGGTCCGTTGGTGCGCTGGAATGTTTTGCCTTGGTAATGAAGAGACTTGCCCGACTTGGATAACGTAACCCGTCCGATCCGGGCAGCACCTCGATCGTCATGACCACCGTCATCGGTCTTGAGTTCCATATACATTATTCTCGTCTTCTTCATCTCTTGCCTAACGTGCTAGGTGAGGGGCCGTCGGAGCGGCGAAGCCGCGTAGGGAACCGAGAAGCGCAGCTTCTCGGCGGTCCCTCTCGACCGGCGGGTTAGGCGTGCGATTTGGTGAACTCACACCATAGCTCCCATATCTTTGCCGCTACGGATTGGTACTTCTCTCTCGATCCCGCGCCTTCAAGGCTGAACCAACGACAGAATTCCTCATGAATGATTTCTTCTACATCTTGAACTGAAGTGGCGCTTCTAAGCCTGGGAAGAATTGTCCCTACTTCCGGTTCGTACTCGTCGGTGTTGAACTCGAAGTTAATTCCGATTGGATCGGCGTCGAATAGTAGGGAGGCAATGTTGTCGAACAGTACGCCGTACTGATCTTTTAGCACCTTACGTTCGGCTCGGATAATGTCTCGGTCGGTAGTCATTGCGATGCACGCCTAACTTGTTATTACACGGAAACCCCTTCAGTAAGCCCTGCATACTGAAGGAATGCTTCAGTAAGCGGGTTGACATGTGGCTGGCTGGATGGTATACATACGTACCGTACCCCAAGCCCCCGCGACGGGGGATCATAATATGGCCTCATTCTACCACTTTGCGCCCGCGGGGACAATCAACGGCCCGCAGAACGAGCCGCCACGACTACTCGACCGCCTGCGGTTGGCCGTTTGGGCGAGGCATTGCGCTAATCGAACGGAACGGCGGGCGGAGTTCTTCCGGACGTTTCGGTCAGGTCGGAGGGACGGCGTGCTGGATCACGGTCGAGGCGGGGAATCGGGGCGCGATGGCAGGAGGCGAACGCCGAGTTGCTTTTCCGCGTCGAGCGCCGCGCGGCCCTCGGTGTCGGTGGGACCCGTATAGCCGGGGCCGCCGCCGGCTAGGTAGCCGTCGCTGCGGCCAGTTGCGTCGCGACTGATCCAGAAGGCGTAGAGCGATCCGTTGCGAAGGGCGAAACGAATCTGCACGGGCCGGCCGCGCAGGGAGGCCAGGTCGCCGGAAGTCCACGTTAGGGCCTCGAGCGTGCTGTCGGCGCGGACGGGCCGGCAATTCTCCAGCGTGAACGGGCGAATCGGCTGGCCCAAGTCGTCGAGGATTTCGGCACGGAGTTCGCCCTGGGGGGCGTCGACGTTCACGAACAGATGAGAGCCGGCGAAGCGGATCGGCCGCGTCGTGAGCGTGCCTGCGGTCGCGCCGGCGTCCATCGACGCGAAGCCGTCGCGGCGCAGAAAGGCGATGCCGGTCGCCCCGTGTTGGTGCATGCCGTTGAGCCGGTTCACCTTGCTCGTCTTCGTCGGATCGCCCCGAAACGCCGAGTAGTAGAGCCACAGCTTGTCGCCACGGATCGTGCAGATGTTGCCGAGCGGTTGCACGTATCCGCGATCCCACGCGGGGCTGTTCCAGCGCTCGGAGGGGATGTGAGCGCGGCGGTCGGGCCGGTCCCAATGGAAACCGTCGCGGCTGTAGCAGAAGTTCAAGTCGGTGATTTTGGGCAAGCCTGCCTTTGCGCAGACGTCGTTTGGGGGGCCGTGGTGAATTTCGAAAAACCCGAGCATGATGCTTTCGTAGGCCACGGCGTCGAGGTTGTAGAGCTGGGGTACGCGTTGCGTTTGCGGGTCTTTCGGATCGTCGCGGTCGGCCGCCGCCCAGTGGACCGGTTCGTTGGGCTTCCAGGTCGCGCCGTCCAGAAAGTCGTCGCATTCCCAGTAGTCGCGCGAACGTCCCCGGAAGCTGGATCGCAGGCTGTAAACCCACTTCTTGCGAAACGGGTTGTAGAACATCGTGCTGCGGTCGCCGCAAACACCGGTCTCGACGCGGCGGTTCCAGTGGATGCCGTCGGGCGACGTGAGGCTCATCCCAGGCACGTTGCCGCCAGGCTTGCGGAAGAACATCTTGTAACGCTGCTCCGGGTTCCTGGCGTCCCAATCGACGACGACGTTGCCCGAATCGTAGACGAGGTCGGTCGGGAGCACCTGGTTCGTTCCAGGCTTGACGTCCAAGTCGGGCCGGTCCCAATGAAGGCCGTCTTTGCTGGTGGCGTAGGCCACGGTCGTGAGCCAGCCGGCCTCGTACCACAGCTTGAAGATCCGCTCGGTCGGGTCCCACCACAGTCCGCCGCCCTTGACGACGGCCGAATCGTCGAACTTGCCTTGCCGCTCCAACGGCGTCTCGGGCAGAAGCACCGGGTTGCCCGAGTATTTTTCCGGCTTGTGGAAGGTGCGGGCGAGTGAATGGCTTTCGATGAGAAAATCGTCTACGAAGAGTTGACGCCCGACATCGATCGGAATGACCTTGGGCGGGTGTTTCAGATATGGCACGGGCATCGGCGCCGTGTCGCGAGGATCCACGTCTTTGGGCGGCCACGTTTCGGGCAGCACGATGCCGTTGTAGAGCCGTTCGCCCTGGCTTTCGCTCCGCGGCCTCTCGACGGGTTTCGCCTTGCCGTCTTCGGCCGCCATGACCGAGCCGGCCGCCGCCCCGAAGAGGATCAATCCGGCCGCCAGTGTCAACGTCGTCTGCATCGTGGAAGTTCTCCGTCTAAGGCGACCGCACGCGCTGACGCCAACGTCGCGGGAGAGGCAACGAACCTTCGTGGATCGGGAGCGATGGGCAATCGCGACTTGGCTTGCCCGATCACGTCGTCGAAGTCCCGCTGCTTGGTGAAGATCTGCAACCGTCCCACGGCTCGGTCGAGCCCATGGTGGACATATCGCGCGGTGGCAGCCTGCCATCATCTCTATATGGCGCGAGTCTATCGGATTCACCGAGCATCGTCAACAATCCAGCGGAAGGTAGGTTCGAAGGCTGTGGCAGTGGCGGGTGGGTTGTCGCGGTTTGGTCGCGGATGAAGAATGCGGGCTTCTGTCGGGTTTCCGAGGAGAGGGCTCGACGCCGTTTTGTCTTGTTTGTTGGCCCGCAAAGGGGGCTCATGAAACACAGATCTGCACTGTGCCGCTGAATGGGCACTGCGGCCGTGAACCGTACCGTGTGCGACGAGCCGCTGGCTCGGACGGTACGAATGGGCGACTACTCGCTGCGCGATCAACGGACACGCCAAGCGAGGCGTCTGTGCGGGGAGTTTTCGGTCAGTCGATTGGCCGACCAGGGGTGCTCATTGCCGCTTCCTGGACCCGCGTCTGGCGTCTGGCTGTTAAGGTTCCTTTGGAGAATTCAAAAGTCCGGGCCCTTGACACGACGGCGGTTATGGGCGTCCCCGGAATTAGGAAGAGTTATGTATGATGTCCCCGGAAGTCGCGCGGCACAGCCCCTCGGCCGTCTTCGGCACGGCGATCAGGTGCACATGATTGGGCATCAGGCAATAGGCCCAAATCTGCACCCGCTGCTCGGCGCACCAGTGGGCCATCAGCTCTCGATAGGCGAGGTAATCCTCGTCGCAGAAGAAGGTCGCCTGGCGACGATTCCCTCGCTGCGTGATGAGGTGCGGCATGCCCGGAACCACGACACGTGCTAGTCGAGCCATGCCGCGAACGTAGCAGAATCACGCAATTCCGTCAAGAGTTATGTATGGTGTCCCCGGAAGTTCCCATGGATCAGCTTTTGGGGAGCACTCCAGTTTCCCATCCTCTGCGCTGCTAAGGCTTAGCAAAGATCGCTTCGTCAAGCTTGATATTGATCTGCTCAATGTCAAACGACTGAATACTCTGGGTCGATTCGATCTTTCCGCTGAAGCCACCTCCGCCGAGTTGTCGCTGAACACGCATTTGCTCCTCAGAAGCACCTTCATCCAAACGACAAATGAGGAGCGTCTTCTCATCGACGTAAAATGTCCAAGTGGCGATTTCCCGAGGGCAGACGATACGATAGCACAGATGCTCTCCGACCTTCTCCTCACCCATCAGGTTTGCCTTCGTTGCGAACGCCGGCAGGAACGCACCGTAGGGAAGGAAGAGTGTGTCACGGTGCCATTTTGTGTCTAGAAGGAAGCCGGGAAGCATCTCACATGTGCCCAGTGAGACCCCGGCGAACTCCAACATTGCATCCCTCATTGTCTCGCGTGTGTCGTCGAGGCCCAGCCCGAATACCTTTGTGGTTCGGCCGTCAGAGAGAATCAGGAACTTCCCACTGTTGTCGACCGAGCCTTCCAGTCGAATGTTCGCAGGCCTCCGGAAAAAGACCTTCAGTGTCCGACTCTCCCGGTGTGGCCCACGCTTGTAGTCAGCCACGGATTTCAATGTGACCGTGCCAACATATGATTGCAGCGCGGCGTAGGCGCGGTCGCAGTCTCGAAGTATCGTGCCTCCTTTGGACTCTACTACAGCGCTTTCGACCACCTTGTCAGTACAGGTAATGAAATCCCTCTTCTTGAGGTCATTCCCACCTTGGATAGGCTGCGCGTTCTGCTTGCACGCAGAGAACAGAACAACGCAGATCACGCTCAAGTAGCGGAGCATGGGCAGTATCCTTTCGGCAATGCGGATCATGGACGACGATGCTCATGCAGACGCATCAGCCGTGGGAGTCCCTTCCTCGCTCCAGCAAATCGGTGATAAAGTGCCCGAGAGTCCATTCCTCGTTCTTTATTCGTTGAAAATCTTCGTCGTTGTACTTCACTGCATATTGCGTTTCAAGTTCCTGGAAGACGAAGGTGTCATCTATGCCGTAGGAACTATTCATAAGCAACATCAAGGGATCATCGGGCAGAAAGTTGTGGTTCGGTAGCGCCAATTCCCATTGAATGAGTTCCAGCACAGCGACGACCTGTGGTAGTGGCCCATACTCATTCCATGCTTCTGCCGAAAAGTGCGTCCGTTGGCGCAACTGAGTCTCGACGGATCGTCGCCCTGGCCGGCGTGCTATGATGATCAAATTAGGGAAGAGCTTCCGAATCCAGCCATTGAGAACGTGTACTAAGCGGCCACGTTCCTGGGCCTCAATCGGTTCGTCCCAAAAAAGTGGTCTATCCATGTGGTCTCACCGGGAACACTTATATCCACAATAGATTGAGAAACCGGCTTCAACAATACTGACTCCTGCAACGCCTGACGTGATTCCAGTTCCGATAGAGCGGCGCCTTCCGGCGAATTCTCCTGGGGCGCCTCGGCCTGGGTACGGCCATCCAGCCGGCAGGGTGGCACTGTTGTTGTGTGCCACTGGCTCCGCCCATTGGTATCGACACAAGTTCTGCTAGCATTGCTGGTATTGCCCGGACGGGACAATACCAGCATGCATTCTCTCTTGATCTGGAACCGCGGCTGAAAGCCAGGTATGAACGACTCGTGATGTCTCATTTGCAGGCCTCGCAGGCATTGGCCAGTGGGATTCATGCCGTGCCCGACACGCATACGGCATTCGCGGCCACCCAGGCGGCGTATCGTTTTCTCAACAACCGGCGAGTTTCGCTGCGTAAACTCGCCCAACCTCTGATTCAGGCCGGCCGGCAAGAGGCGCAAACGGCCTGCGATCGCTACCTGTTGGTGGTGCACGATTGGTCGCAGTTGATGTATCCGAACCATACCCGCAAGCACGATCGGATCATGCTGAGCAGTAAGCATGTGCCGGAAGGGTATGACTTGCAGACGGCCTTGCTGGTGAGCGATCGCCACGGCTCGCCTCTGGCTGCGGTGGCCATAAGCCTCAAGACAAGCGGCGGCGTGCATTGCTCGTGGAGTAGCCGGGTTCGGCCGCCAGAATCGCCGCTCGACGAGTTGGCGCCGGTGATGGCTTTTGTGGAACAGCAGAACATGGGTTTCCCGTTGGTGCACATCGTGGATGCAGAAGCGGATTCGGTCGCGCATTACCGGCAGTGGAGTGAGCGGCCCGGACGGTATTTCCTCGTGCGGGCCGACGATCGCTTGGTAGAATACGCGGGCACGGAGGTGAACATCTCCGCGGTGCAGGAAACGCTGCAAAAACAAGGGGCGTTTCGTGCTTCGCGCGAAGTGCTGTACCATGGTCGAGTGGCGTGGCAATCGGTGGTGGAAGCTGCGGTGCGTCTGCTGCGACCCGGCCAGCGCAATCGTCCTGGCAGTGGTGACCGGCGGCGGATCCGAGGAGAGCCCTTGGCCTTGCGGCTAGTGATCTCGGAAGTGCGGGATGCGGTAGGCAAACTGCTGGCACCATGGTACTTGTTGACCAATGTGCCGCCGGAGGTCGATGCCTCGACGGTGGCTCTGTGGTACTATTTTCGCTGGAAGGTGGAGACCTATTTCAAGCTCTTGAAGACTGCGGGCATGAACGTGGAGAGCTGGCAGCAGAGGTCCGCTGCCGCGATTGTGCGTCGCCTGCTGGTGGCCAGCATGGCGTGTGTTACCGTGTGGCGACTGGCGCGCAGCGAGCATCCCGCGGCCGAGCCGGCACGTCATTTGTTGGTGCGTCTCAGTGGTCGACAGATGAAGCACGGTCGCAGCTACACCGAGCCTGCACTCCTTGCCGGGCTGTGGACGTTGCTTGCGATGTTGGAGCTTCTGCAAACCCATTCTCTCAACGATCTCCATGCGGTGGCCGCCTTCGCTCTCCACTGCCCCTCTTCCGGCCAACCACCGTAAAGCAGGGACACTTGTGTCGATACCAATGGGCAAAGCCAGTGGCACACATTTCTCACCCTCTGTCGCCAGTGCCACCCTGCCGAAATACACGGTCAGGTGGATGGATTGGATGGCTTTGCCTTCAGTCGTTTTCTGTCTCTTGATCTTCTGGAGGAAAGCAGTTGAAGGGACCATACCAAAGCCCGCCATTGGCTTGAAGCTCGGACAAGTCATCGTTCCCTGGGTATCCCTCCTCGTCGGTGTCGTAATCGGTTCCTTCGAGGTCCAGTGCAAACGCGGCGTACACGGACACAGGCCTGTAGCGATCGGCGAGGAGTTGCTTCTCAACAGTATCTATTGCGGCACGGATTTCGTCAGCCCCCAAAAAGACATTGACGAAGGCCCCAGCACAGTCGGACGGCAACTGTGTGCCCTCCATGGGGCCGACCTCTACCTCAATTCGGAACACGTGCTTCGTCATCTCTGTCCAGTCAACGCCAGAGGTGAGCGACCGCCGCCGACAGAGACGGGAGAGCGCACGAGACGCGGCCGAACTCCCGCCCAGCGTTGAGCGGAGAAGCGGGGCGGCGGTTCGTCTCCACCGACTTGTTGGACCATGTGTGCATCAGTGCAATCATCTCCATTCTCGCTCTCTCGCCTGCTGATCGCGGAAAGCCTGGCGAGCCTGTGTCAAACTAAACGTGCCGTTCGGTCCGCCGCGCACCTCGTCAGCATCGTGATCGTCCTGTCCATCGTCCTCCCAACCGCACTTGCCGCAAATGTCGTAAGCGCCACGCTCCGGAAGAGTGCGCTCTCCGCAGCACGGACAAGCATACAAGCTTCCATCCGGTGAGGGCGGCTTAATGACGTTGGTAAATGGCATGGCGTGATGCTGCGGTCCAACGCCAATGTTGACCGAGTCGCGGTCGATCAACTCACCATTTTCGAGGACCGTTACCGCGACTTCGGTCCAACATTTGGTTCGGCCTGCCCGTCACCCGCAAGCAAATTCTCCCAACACTCGCCGCCCGTGGAAGTTCGGGACAGTGCTGCACATGCGGTCGTGCTCTTCCTGCGACATCGCCGCCATCTGTTCCAACGATAGCTCGCGTACGTTCCATGCCTTGCAGATGTGGTCGAGGATGTGTCCAAGTGCAACGGCAAGCTCCGGCGTATCGTCGGAGTGCATCCGCCCGTCGTCCAGCTCCGAGATAATCTCCTGGAGATGGGTGAGCGCTTCGTTCAGCTGAAAATGAACTGTGGATGTGTGCATTAAATGTGATGCGGCCGAACTTGTTATTACACGGAAACCGCTTCAGTAAGCCCTGCATACTGAAGGAATGCTTCAGTAAGCGGGTTGACAAGTGGGCGGCTGGATGGTGTGCATACGCATCCCAGTCCCATCTATGGAGGGTTGTTATGTGGCCTCATCCTACCGCTTCACGCCCGTGGGGGCAATCAATGGCCCGTAGAAGGAGCCGCTGTGAGTGGTCGAGCGTCTGCGGTTCGCCGTTCGGGCCAGGCATTGGGCTTGTTGAACGGTGGGGGAAGCAGGGGTATGGCCTGCGTTCGGGCCTTGCTGTGAGAAATCGCCCGTTTTTTCGCATCGCGGTGCAGGCGCGGCCGTTCGGAGTGGCGGCATCGATTGTGGCGTTGTGACTCCACATTTCCCGCTGTTGCTGCCCATGGGTACTGACGAAGACGGTTTGGAAGGTCTTTCTGGACGGCTCGTTTGAAAATCGAAGGGGATTGAGGGAAGCGGAGGGCGGAAAGTGGAAGGCGGGGTGGTTGGGGGTTGACAGGGGTGGTTGGTTTGGGGTAGTGTACTAGTGTGCTAGTACAGGAGTGTATCCATGTTCTTTCAGATCGATCCATCGAACGGTTTGGCGATTTACGACCAGATTGTGCGGCAGATCAAGTTTGCGATCGCCGGGGAGGCGTTGAAGGCGGGGGAGTTGATTCCGTCGGTGCGCGAGTTGGCGCGGGAGCTGGCGATCAACCCGAACACGGTGGCGCGGGCGTATCGGTGTTTGCAGGATGAGAATGTGTTGGAGGCGGTTCGGGGGCAGGGGCTGGCGGTGGCGGTCGGGGCCGTGGAGCAGTGCGGTCGGGAGCGGGTGCGGTTGATTCGCGACCGTTTGAGGCACGTGTTGCTGGAGGCGAGGCAGAGCCGGCTTTCCGGCGAGGAGGTGGAGGCGTTGGTGGCGGAAGAACTGGCAACGATACGGCGAGAGGAGGTGTGAGCTGATGGAAGGGATCATTCGCATGGAGAAGGTCAGCAAGCATTTCGGCCGGCAGGCGGCGCTGGTGGATGTGTCGCTGGAGGTTCCGCCGGGGGTGGTCTTCGCACTGCTGGGCGAGAACGGGGCAGGGAAGACGACGGCCATCCGAATCTTGCTGGGACTTGCGGAGGCGGACGCGGGGAAGGCGGAGGTGTTGGGGCTGGACAGTCGGAGGCAAGGGCTGGAGATCCGCCGGCGGGTCGGGTACGTGCCGGAGCGGCCGACGTTGTACGAGTGGATGACCGTGGCGGAGATCGGCTGGTTTGCGGCCGGTTTCTATGCGGACGGTTACTTTTCGCAGTACGTGAAGTTGGCCCGCGGCTTTCACTTGCCGGAGGATCGGCGGTTGAAGTCGCTGTCGAAGGGGATGCGGGCGAAGGTGTCGCTGGCGCTGGCGATGGCGCACGAGCCGGAGCTGTTGGTGTTGGACGAGCCGACGTCGGGGCTGGACGCGCTGGTGCGGCGAGAGTTTTTGGAGAGCATGGTGGATCGGGCGGCGGCGGGGCAGACGGTGCTGTTGTCGAGCCATCAGATCGGCGAGGTGGAACGGGTGGCGGACATCGTGGCGATCGTGCGCGAGGGACATCTGCTGGTGGTGGAACGCCTGGACGAGTTGAAGAAGCAGGTGGAGGAAGTGATTGTGACGACGGCCGACGGTGCCGTGCCGCCGGTGGAACTGGGCGGAGAGATTCTCAGCCGGCGGCAGCGGGCGCGGCAGTGGCAACTGATCGTGCGCGGCGCGGGTGAGGAAGGGGTTGCGGCGCTGGAGCGTCATCCGGCGGTTCGCGGGGTGGAGCGGCGGCCGGTGAACCTGGAGGAGATTTTTGTGGCCTACATGCAGCGTCAGCCGTCGGGCAACGGCCGGTCGCTCGAGGAGGCACGGGTGTGATGAGCCGTCCGATCGCGATTCGACTGCTGTGGAAAGAGTACCGGATCCAGCGCGCGTTTTGGATCTCGGCGCTGGCGGTGGCGGCGGCCGTGCAGGTTGCCGCCTTGGCGTTGGCCAATCCGGGTTCGGACCGGATGGAGTGGCTGTACGGGACGGCGCTGGCGGCGACGGCCCTGTACGCGTTGGGGTGCGGGGCCGTGTTGTTCGCGGCGGAGCACGAGTTTGGGACGTACGAGTTTCAGCGGGTTCTGCCGGTGACCGCGGGCGGGCTGCTTTCGGGGAAGCTGTGGTTTGCGGCGGTGAGCATTCCGGCCATGGCGGGGTTGCTGTGGTTGTCGGCGATCGGGTTGGCCGGCGGGGAGTCGCCGGATTGGGCCACGGCGCGGGGGCTGTGGGGATTGTGGGGCATGGGGGTGGTGGAAGTGTTCGTGTGGAGCGTTCTGTTTTCGCTGGTGACGATGCGGGCGATTACGGCGGCCGTTTTGGGCAGCGCTGCGGCGTCGTTCGTGGTTCACTTCATGGTGGCCCCGCTGGTGCAGTCGCAGATGCACCGGTACTGGGAGACGGCGGTCTACGTTCAGGCGTTGCCGCAAAGGGGGGCGGTTGCGTTGCTGGTGGCGGCGGCGGACGTGTGGCTGGGGCTGCGGTGGCTGCGCGGCGAGCCACAGTGGCGATGGTTTCCGGAGGCGTTGCCGGCCAGAGCGGCGGGCAGGTCGAGCTCCGCGCGGCTGCTGCGATGCTGTCGGGGCGAGTTCTCGCGGTTGGTGTGGCAGCACTGGCGGCAATCGGCGTCGTTGATGTTTGCGGTGGTGTGTGGGGTATTGTTGCTGGCGGCGCCGGGAGTCGGATCGCAATGGGTTCCAGAACACATGGGGCGGATTTTCGATTTGGCCTGGTGTTTCGCTGTGGCGGGGGTGGCGCTGTTGGGCGCGTGCGCGTTTATGGCCGACCAGCAGCGAGGGAGCTTTCGGTTCTTTGCGGATCGGGGAATCAGCCCGGGGGCCGTGTGGTGGAGCCGGCAATTGGTGTGGGGGCTGCCGGCGCTGGGGATCATGGCAATGGTGTTTTGCGGGGCACTGGTGTTTTCGCCGCGGAACGATCCACCGGCGTGGCAGGCGTTGGGATCGCGGGGTCCGCTGTTCAACGCATGGGAGATGTGGCAGGCCGGGTTGTGGGTGGTCGATTATGCGCACGTGGGCCGTGTGGTGGGTTACCTGGTGTTGGCGTATGCGGCCGGGCAGCTTTGCTCGATTCTGCTGCGGAGCGGGATTCTGGCGGGAGTCTTTGGACTGGCGGCTGGGGCGTTGGCGGTTGGTTGGGCGAGGTTGATGGTGGGCTTGGGAGTACCGTGGTTCTGGTCGGTGTTGCCGGTGCCGGTGGTGCTATTGGCGGCGAGCCGGTGGCGCGCGCCGGATTGGCTGTTGGAACGCGGCGGGCTGCGGGCGCGGTTGAAGGTTGTGGGGATGTTGGGGCTGCCGGCGGCGGCGCTGTGCGGGGGCGTGGTGGCGTATCGGGTGTACCAGATTCCGCGGGTCGATCCGGGGTTTTCGCCGGAGGAATATGCGCGGCCGGCGACGGCGGCGGAACGAGAGACGATGGCGATCTATCAGCGGGCGTGGAATGCGTACACGCCGGAACAAGACGTGGAGGTTGCTGGGGTTATTGAAGGTCGCCGAAGTAGTAGGCTGGTGGGCTCACGAAAAGACTACGAATACCGGGCTCCCGTTGGTCGCCCTGGTGTCACTCCTTATGCGACGGTCAATAAGAGGCCGGGCAGGGGGGAGGAGTGGGAGCCTCGTGAGCTGCCGAAGTCGCGGGTGGCGTATGTTGCGGTGAACGGTCGATCGCTGGAGCTGGCGTTGGAGGCCAGCCGGCGGAAGGAGGCGGATTTCTTCTCGCGCGACGGGGCAACGCCGCCGTTGCTGATGGAGGTGGGGCAATTGGGCCGACTCGTGCTGAGCAGCGGGCAGGTGCTCGCGTCGCGGGGAGAGTATGAGCAGGCGGCGGATCGATACCTGGCGGCGCTGCGGATTTCGAAGCACCTTCGCCACCGGAGCATTCAGGTGGACGAGGCGGATTGGCTGGAGAGGTCGGTCGGGCGAGCGCTGATGGATTGGGCGCGCAGGGGCAAGGCATCGGCGAAGCAGATTGCGGGGGTATTGGGGCGACTGAAGGAGGAGTTGGCCGAGATGCCATCGCCGGGCGACGTGATCAAGTCGAAGTACTTCCTACTGCGAGCGTTTGCCGCGGGCGACTCGAAGGCGGCACCGAGCAATTGGCCGGAGGCCCGGCTCCGGCATTGGGAGATAAAGGCGGCGTGGATCCCTCGATTGGCGCCGTGGGAGTCTGTGCGGGCGGCACGGTTGATCGATGTGATGACGCGTGAGGATCTGGCGCTGCAGCCGGAGCAAGTGACGTGGCAGCCGTGGGTGGCGACGACGCCGCTGTTGTGGGACCTGGGATGGGGCCGGTACGGCGAGGTGGCGGTGAAGCAATATGTGGCGATGGAGGCGTGGCGGCGGGCGGTGGTGCTGACGCTGACGCTGACACTGCAGGCACGGGAGGCAGAGCAGGGGCGAGCGGGTAGTGGGTAGTGGCTTGTGGCTGGTGGTTTGGGGTTTGGGGTTTGGGGTTTGGGGTTTGGGGTTTGGGGCACAGCCGGGGGCGACTGTGCTACATTGGGGCGGCGGAGTTACGTTGGGGTGGCGGAGTTACGTTGGGGTGGCGGAGTTACGTTGGGGTGGCGGAGTTGCGTTGGGGTGGCGGAGTTGCGTTGGGGGAAGCGGTGTTGCGTTGGGGGAAGCGGTGTTGCGTTGGGGGTGGGGTGTTGGCGCTTTGCGGTTGGGGGTGGTGATCGTATCATGCCGGTATGACGAAGGGTTATGAGTACGATATTGCGGTGATCGGGGGCGGGCATGCCGGGGCGGAGGCGGCGTTGGCGGCGGCGCGGATGGGTGCGCGGACCGTTTTGCTGACGGATAGCCTGGATACGATCGCGCAGATGAGTTGCAATCCGGCGATCGGCGGGGTGGCCAAGGGGCAGATCGTGCGGGAGGTCGACGCGCTGGGCGGGGCCATGGGGGTGGCGATCGACCGGACGGGGATCCAGTTTCGGATGCTCAACCGGCGCAAGGGGCCGGCGATGCACGGGCCGAGAGCCCAGGCCGACAAGCGGGGGTACCAGCAAGAGATCAAGTGGTTGCTGGAGCAGCAGGCGAACCTGGACCTGCGGCAGGAGACAGCCGAGGACCTGTTGGTGGAGGGGCCGGAGGCGTCGCCTCGGATCGTTGGGGTTGGGGTGCGCGGGGAGTTTGTGTATCGCGCGCGGGCGGTGGTGCTTTGTGCGGGCACGTTCATGCAGGGTGTACTGCACTATGGCGACCGGAAGACGCCAGGCGGGAGGGCAGGGGAGGGGACGACGTCGGGACTAAGCCGCGCGCTGGAGCGGGTGGGGATTCGGCTGGCGCGGTTCAAGACGGGCACGCCGGCGCGGGTCAACGGGCGAACGCTGGATTACGAGCGGATGGAGATCCAGCATGGCGATGAGGAGCCGCAGGCGTTTTCGTTCCTGACAGAGCGGATTGCCCAGTCGCAGGTTCCATGCTGGGTGACGTACACGAATGCGGCGGTGCACGAGGTGGTGCGTGCGAACCTGCATCGGGCGCCGATGTTCACCGGGCAGATCGAGTCGGTGGGGCCGCGCTATTGCCCTTCGTTCGAGACGAAGGTCGTGCGGTTTGCAGAGAAAGATCGGCACCAAGTGTTTCTGGAGCCTGAGGGGCGCGAGACGTGCGAGGTATATGCGAACGGGCTTGCGACGAGCATGCCTCGCGACGTGCAGGACGCCATGATCCACGGGATTGCGGGGCTGGAGCGGGCGCAGATCATGCGCTATGGGTACGCGATCGAGTACGATTATACGCCGCCGGAGCAACTGCGGGTGACCCTGGAGACGAAGCACGTGGCGGGACTGTATCTGGCGGGTCAGGTGAATGGGACGACCGGCTATGAGGAGGCTGCGGCGCAGGGGTTGGTCGCCGGGGCCAATGCGGCGCTGGCGTTGGCGGGGCGAGAGCCGTTGGTGCTCGGCCGAGACCAGGCGTATATCGGAGTGATGATCGACGACCTGGTGACTCGCGGGGTGGACGAGCCGTACCGGATGTTTACCAGTCGGGCGGAGTATCGGCTGTTGCTGCGGCAGGACAACGCGGATCGGCGATTGACGGAATTGGGTAGCCGGTTGGGATTGGTCGGGGCGGAGCGTCGTGAGCGGCTGGCGGCGAAGGAGGCGGAGATTGCCCGGGTGAAAGGGGTGCTGGCAAAGACACGGTGCGACGAGTTGACGCTGGCAAAGCGGTTGAGCCGTCCGGAAACTACGTGGGAGGAGTTGGTCGGGAGATTGCCGGAGCTTGGGGAAGTGGCGCGCGACGTTGCGGATCAGGTGGTTTATGACACGAAGTACGCTGGGTATATCGCGCGGCAGGCAATCGAAGTGGCGCGCCAGGAGCGCTTGAGGGAGCGATCGATTCCGGCGGGGATCGACTATGCGGAGATCGTGCCATTGCGTACCGAGGCGCGGGAGAAGCTAGCGGCCGTGCGTCCGGAGAACTTGGCGCAAGCGGCGAGGATTCCGGGGATCACGCCGGCGGACGTCGCGGTGCTGATGGTTTACCTAACGGGGGCGCGCGGGCGGGGCGCGGTAGTTGGGAAGGTGCCGCAAGCTGAGGGCGATCTGCGGTAATCGGCCGGACGCGGGATTTGGCTGTATTTTGGGGGTTATGGAGTGGTCGGATTGATAGGGGAACGGGGATTCGGTGCGGAGTGGTTGGTGGGCGGGGAATATGGGATGGCGACGAGTTGCCATGGATGAGGGTGTTGCGGGGCATTTTTTGGCGGCACGGATGTTCTTAAGTCATGTTATTGTAACGAGTTGAAAAAGAAATTGCTGTATTGACATAAGCGGGAAGATAGTTATAATTGCTCGCAATTGGCAAATTCGGTAATGTCGGCAGAACCGGATGAGGCTAATGTCTACATGGAGAAACGGGAGGTACAGAGTTTGCGTATGTCCGCGAACTCAGGTTCCTTACCGGGAGTTTGACACGGAGGACTAGAGACCCCGGGCATTCGGGCCGACGCGCTCGGTGTTTCGCTGACCTAGCTCGTTGATGGCTAGGAAGAGGACGGTCACCAATCCATGGCAACGAAGACTGTGTTCACGACCGGGGAGGCAGCCAAGATCTGCAAGGTCAGTCAGCAGACGATCATTCGTTGCTTCGACTCGGGCCAGTTGAAAGGATTCCGGGTACCGGGAAGTCGGTTCCGCCGCATCCCGCGCGAGCAACTGTACGTCTTCATGCGTGACAATGGTATTCCGACGGACGCTCTGGAGAGCGGTAAGCGGAAGGTTCTTCTGGTGGACGACGACGAAGAGCTGGTGGAGTTGATCTCGGACGTTCTGGAGCGAGATGGTCGGTTTGAGGTGCGCACCGTCAACAACGGCTTTGACGCCGGCATGATGGTGAAGGAGTACCGGCCCGACCTGATCGTGCTGGACGTGATGCTGCCGGACATCAATGGCCGCGAGGTGTGCCAGCGTGTGCGGAGCGACAAGACGATGGATGACGTTCGGATCATCTGTATCTCCGGCATGGTGGAAGAGGACAAGATCGCGGACCTGAAGGTCGCCGGCGCCGATGACTTCATGCACAAGCCGTTCGAGGTGGAAAAGCTGATCGAGCGGATGTGCCAGTTGCTGGACATCGAGGCCGTGCCGAGCATGTAGGGGCCCGGTCGAGGGTCGCTCGTCGTCGGAGAGGGGTTATAGCAATTCTCGTTTGGTGCTGCGCGTTGCTAGTGCGTGTCGCACTTGACTGTAGCGTTCGCGGCGGCGTGTTTCTACGGTTGAGGAAAGCGAAGAACACGCTACGATTACGCCGAATGCGCTCTAGCATTGCTTGCTCTCTGGAGTGAGACAAGTGAGCGAATTCTGGCCGTGCGGGTTCCAACGAGACCGCGTATTGCTGGTCGGGAGCCACGGTTGGCTTGTCCCGCGAGGTGCCTGTCGGTTGTGGACAAGCCAGCGGTGGCGCCTGGGGTACCGGTTTTGATATCGCGCGGGCTGCCACCAAAGGCAAGAGGATAGGTTATGCGCTTGCTGCCTGCGCTTGGGGCCGGGCCGGGGAGGGCTTGGCTGCCCATCGGCGACGATACGGCGGAGTGCTTGGGCGTCGTGGCGATCGCGGGCGAGGGTTCGCCGGGCGGGGAAAGTCTGCCGGGATTGCTGCGGAGCGATCCGCCGCTGGCGGTGTGGACGGCGTGCGAGGCGTGGAGGCACGACCGTCTGCTCGCGAATTCTGTCGGCGAGCTGGCCGAGTGGCTTCATCTGCGGCTGGTCGACGTGCTCCGGTGGCCGGACGGGGCAGGGGAGCCGTCGGCGGATGCGGGACGATTTGCGGACCAGGTGATGCACGATCTGCTGGTCGCGGATTTGGCGGTGCGGCTTGCGGCCGGAGAGGACGAAGCGCCGGCGGAGCAGGTCTTCTTGCTGGGGCTTCTATCGGGTGCGGAGCGGTGGCTGTCGCTGACGGCGACCGGTGGGCCGCCGCTGGAATGGCTTCCAGACTGGCTGAAGGAGGACTGCGCGGCCAAGCGCGTGGCGGAGCGGGCGATTGCGCTGGTCGAGGGCGGTGCGGAGGGTGAGTTGGCGGCGGACTTGGAGGTTTGCCGGCGCGCGGCGGAAGGAGGGCGGAGCCGATGGCTGCGGGAGGGTTCGCGGTTGGCGGGGCAGCTTCCGCGGTTGATGGCAAAGCTGGGGCGGCTGGCGCGGCTGGAGGGCGGCTATCAGGAGTTGCTGGAGAGCGAGAAGTTGGCGGCGATGGCGGAATTTGCCGCGGGGGCGGGGCATGAGATCAACAATCCGCTGGCGATCATTGCGGGGCGGGCGCAGTTGTTGATGGCGGAGGAGGCGGATCCGGAGCGGCGGCGGGAGCTGGCGGTGGTCAATGCGCAGGTGAAGCGGGCGCACGAGATGATCGCCGACATGCGGTTGTTTGCGCGACCGCCGAAGTTGGAGGTCGAGCGGCTGGATTTGGCGCGCGTCGTCGACACGGTGGTGCAGGATGTGGCGGCCCAGGGCGTGGAGCGGGCGATCGAGGTGCGTCGGACGGGCGAGGCGGGGCCGCTGGAGATGGAAGGGGATGCGACGCAGTTGGAGGTTGCGCTGCGGGCGCTGTGCAAGAACTCGCTGGAGTTGATAGCACACGACGGGCGGGTCGAGGTCGAGCTGGGCGGCGATGCGGACACGGTTTGGATTCGCGTGATCGACGATGGTCCGGGGGTGTTGCCGGAGCATCGGCAGCACGTGTTCGATCCGTTTTATTCGGCGCGGCAGGCGGGGCGCGGATTGGGGCTGGGGTTGTCGAAGTGCTGGCGGATCGTGACGAACCACGGAGGGCGGATCGACGTGGAGAGCGAGCCGGGGAGCGGGGCGACGTTTGTGGTGGCGTTGCCGAGGAGGCAGGGGTAAGGGCGTTGGCGATGCGGCACAGCCGGGGGCGGCTGTGCTACATGGCGGGCGCGGGTTGGCGGTTATTTGGGGAGGAGGGCGGCGAGTTCGGGGTGTGGGTGGGTGATGATGTCGGCCATGATGAGCTTGCCCTGGAGTCGCAGGACGGTTTGGCGGCCGGCTTCGATGGCTGCCTGAACGGCGGCGACGTCGCCGCGGACGATGATGGTGACGTAGGCGGCGCCGATCTTCTCTTTGCCGACCAGCTCGACGGCGCTGGCTTTGAGCATTTCGTCGGTGGCATGGAGGGCGGCGACGAGGCCCTGGGTTTCGATGAGGCCAAGTGCACTGGAATTTGCCATGGGTTGTTCTCGCTTGACGAGTGAGTCGTAGATGTCGAGGAGGGGGATGTATTGCGGTGGAAGGGTCGCCACGCCGCGGGTCTCGTCGGTCGGACCGGGGATGACGACCAGATTGGCTTCCGTGCCCATGCGTCGGGCCAGCTCGACGCCGCGCTGGCCGGCCTCGCGGACGTCGTCGGGGGAGCCGGCGAGTTTGAGGCAGAGCTCGCTCCCCTGCGAACTCTCGATGCCGAGGATTTCGACGCGCGCGGCCTTGGCGCAATGGTCGGCGGCGACCAATGCCGGAGCAAGGTTCTCGATCTCGAGGAGGGCGAAACTTGGGTAGCGCATGGGCCGACGGAGCAAGACGAAGGGCGAGTTTGGTGCGGAAGCGTGCTTGGGACCGTACGGGGGTTATACGATGCCGCGCTGTTTGAGCGAGGCCAGGACGGTCTCAACGATACGGCTGAGTTGTTCGGGGTCGGGCGAACCGGCGGCCGATGTGCCGCAGATGCTGTCGATCTGTTCTTCGGCGAGGAGCTCGCAGAGGGTGCGCTCGAGGTTTTCCATCGAGGCGCGATGCTTGTCGGAGAGGGGTTGGCGGCCGACGCCCGTGTTGAATCCGCGGAGCTCGAGGGCCACGCGAAAGCCTTCGGGGAAATCGCCGGCGTAGAGCATGGCGTCGAAGAATCTGAGGAGCTTGTACTGGAGCGGGCGGGCTTCGTCGATGCGTCCGGCGATGGCGAGGTCGTAGAGCTTCTGGGTGATTTCAGGGACGATGCCGGCGGTGGCGTTGGTGCCGCCGTCGCAGCCGACGAGGAGCATGGGCAAGAGGACGACGTCCCAGCCGGTGAGGAAGCTGAAATCGGGGCGGCTGGGACGGACGGCGTCGATCATCCGCATCATTTGGGCGACGTCGCCGGAGGAGTCCTTGATGGCGACGATCTTCTCGCACTCGTCGGCGAGCCGCTGGATGGTGGGCACGTCGATGGGCGAGGCGAACATGGGAATGTTGTAGAGGGTGACGTCGACGGGCGTGTTGCGGCCGATTTCGCGGAAGTAGGCGTAGACGTTGTCGGGGCTGAGCCTGTAGTAGAATGGAGATACGATGGCAACGGCCCGGACGCCGAGACGATGATAGTATTCGCAGGCCGCGAGGGTTTCGCGCACGTTGGCCTCGGCGGCGCCGGCGAGGATGGGGACGCGGCCGGCCGTTTGATCGGCGATGATGGCGATGATACGGCGGCGCTCTTCGAGGGTGAAGCGGAGGAACTCGCCAGTGGAGCCGTTGGGATAGAGGCCGTGGACGCCGTGGTCGATCAGCCAGTCGATGTAGCGGCGAAGCTCGGGCTCGTTGATGCGATCGTTGGCGTCCAACGGGACCATGTTGGGGACGAAGATGCCTTGGAGGCGTCCTTGGGCGGCCATGGGGGGAAATCCTTCGAGGGGCGGTAGAGCTGGTACAATAGGTACAATCGGGGGCGATTTGCGCGGATTATCAAACAAGTAATCATAGCTTGCCGGCGGGTCGGGAGCCACGGTTGCCGGGGTGTTTTGAGAATGGGCCGTCGGCGGGGGGAGTGCGCGGGTTTGGCGTGACCATGAACCTGAAACGGGCGATGATTCTGACCGCGGTGCTGGCGGGCGTGGCCGTCTACGTGGTGATGTTCTACGCCACGCGGCTAGCGGGCGTACCGGATGGCCAGGGGCATGCGATGAGCCGCGGGATGCTGACGGGCATCTATCTATTGCGGCCTGACGACCTGATGCGAGAGTGGTTTGGAACTCCGCTGGGGTTTGCGGTGGTGGACCGACTGCCGGTGCTGGCGATTGCCGGGGGAATCGTTGGCGTGGCGACGGCGCTGGGTTGGCTGCTGCTCGTGCTGGTGCGTGTCGCACTTGACGGTAGCGTTCGCGGCGGCGTGTTTCTACGGTTCCGAAAGCGAAATACACGCTACGATAACGCCGAATGCGCTCCAGTGGGAGCGCAACGAGGGCTGACGCGCGTGGAGCGTTTTGTGTTCTCGGCGGCCGTGGGACTCAACGCGGTGTCGACGTATGTGCTGGCGGTGGGGCTGGCGGGTTGGTTGGACCGCGTGGCGGTATTTGTGGTGCCGGGGGTTGGCGTGGTGGCGGCGGCGGTTGGGGTTTGGTGGTGGCGGGTGAGAGGTGAGAGCAGCGGAGCGTTGGGCGAGGGAACGCGTGAAGGGGAGCGGAAGATGTCCTCACCCCCGGCCGCGCTCCCGCGAGGGGGCGAGGGGAGGAAGAGGGCGGTTTCGCACTCGGGCGATTCTGGGCGAGAGGGTGAGGGGAAAGGGGATTGGCTTGGGGCGAGGTGGCTGTGGCTGGCGGTTCCGTTCGCGGTGGTGATCGTGTTGGGAGGAATGTTGCCGCCGTTTGAGTTCGATGTGCGCGAGTATCATCTGCAAGTGCCGAAGGAATTCTTCCAGCAAGGGCGGATCACGTTTCTGGCCCATAACGCGTATGGGAACATGGCGATGGGCGCCGAGATGCTGAGCCTGTTGGCCATGGTGTTGACGAAGAGCTGGTGGCTGGGAGCGCTGGCGGGGAAGACGATCATCGCGGGGTTTGCGCCGCTAACCGCGTTGGGGCTGTGGGCGGCGGGGCGACGGCTGGTTTCGTCGACGGCGGGTGTGGTGGCGGCGGTCGTGTTTCTGTCGACGGGATGGATCGTGGAGGTGTCGACGTTCGGCTTGGTGGACGGGGCGGCGGCGTGCTACCTGTTCCTGGCGTTGTACGCGGCGCTGCTCTGGGCACGCTCGGGAGGTGACGGGGCGGATTCGAATAGCAAGAGGGATGGGTCGCGGCTGGTGTTGGCCGGCTACCTGGTGGGCGGAGCGGTAGCGACGAAGTATCCGGCCGCGCTGTTCGTGGCGGTGCCGATCACGCTGTGGGTCGTGTGGCAGCAAGTTGGCTCGGGCTGGTCGCTGTCGTGGAAGCGAGTGACGGCGTTTGTGTTGGCGATGGTGGCCGGCTGCGGGTTGTGGTTCGGGAAGAACTGGGTGTTGACCGGTAATCCGACGTATCCGCTGCTTTACGAGGTGTTTGGGGGCGAGTCGTGGACAGCGGAGAAGAACGCGCAGTGGAACCGGGCGCACCGGCCACACGACTTCTCGGCGGCGACGCTGGGACGGGACTTGGAACGGGTGGGATTGACGAGTCCGTGGCTGAATGTGCTGCTGGTGCCGCTGGCCGTGCTGGCGCTCGTGAATCGGCGGCATCGGCGGCTGGCGTGGTTGCTGGCGGGGTACTTTGCCTACGTTGTGGCGGTTTGGTGGCTGCTGACGCATCGGATCGACCGGTTCTGGGTTCCGGCGATTCCGCTATTGGCGCTTCTGGCGGGGATTGGAGCGGTGTGGACGTCGGAAGGCGTGTGGCGGCGTGTGCTGGTGGGGATGTTGATTTGCGGGTGCGTGGCGAACTTCGTCGTGGTGGCCTCGCCGGTGGTGGGCGACAATCGGTATTTCGTTGGGCTGGAGAGGCTGCGGTCGGATCCGCAGCGGGTCGACGCCTGGCAGCGGTATTACAACGAGCATGGGGTGAAGGGGCGTTTGCTGCTGGTGGGCGAGGCGCAGGTATTCGATCTGGAACCGCCGCTGGCGTACAACACGTGTTTCGACAGTTGCATCTTCGAGGAACTGGTGAAGGGACGTTCGCCGGAGCAGATTCGCAAGGCGCTGGCTGCAGCGGGGATCACGGATGTGTACGTGAATTGGGGCGAGATTGCGAGGTACCGGTCGCCGGGGAACTACGGCTTCACGGATTTCGTTCAGCCGGAGGTGTTTCAGCGGTTGGTGGACCAGGGCGTGTTGGAACCGCTGCCGGAGATTGAGGGGAGCTCGGGGCGCGGGTACCGGGTGGTGCCGAAGTGAATGGCTGGCGGCGAGGAGGCGGTAGGTGGTCCCGGCCAGTTTTGGGTTGTGTGCGCGAAGAAGACTCCCGACCCCTATTTCTAATAGGGGGTTATTACACAGGATTTTGTGGGGGTTTAGTGGGGTTGTCGGGTGCGAGGGCGTGGCTTATGCTATCGGTCCCGGAATTTCGGTCCGGGGGAGCGTGTCAAGGAAGACCGCCAGATATGGAAATCGGGCACTCGCATGGATCGACGCTGGAATGCCAGGGTCCTGCCCATGGATGGGCATGACGACTCGTCTTGTTTCTCTCCTTCGGATGGCTCAGCCGGGACCTGTTTGCCGGGCTCGGTGCGGAGGGCCATCGCGTGCAGCCGGCAGTGGTTGCGCGGCCAACAGCAGCCCGACGGCCATTGGGTCGGGGAACTGGAAGGGGACACGATTCTGGAGAGCGAGATCGTTCTGTTGTGGGCCTTTCTGGGACGGGAGCAGAGCTCGCTGGCCCGCCGCGCGGCACGGTACCTGATCGAGAAGCAGTTGCCGGAGGGCGGTTGGGCGATGTATCCGGGAGGGCGCGCGGAGATCAGCGGCAGCGTGAAGGCCTACTTCGCTCTGAAGCTGACGGGGCACGATCCGAGCGAGGAGTACATGCAGCGGGCGCGGTCGGCGATCCTTGCACAAGGAGGCGCCGATGCGGTGAACAGCTACACGCGGTTCTATCTGGCGCTTCTGGGTCAGATTCCGTACCGCCAGTGTCCGGCGGTTCCGCCGGAGGTTCTGCTGTTGCCGCGATGGTTTCCGGGCAACCTGAGCGAGGTGAGCGCCTGGTCGCGGACGATGATCGTGCCATTGGCGGTCGTTTCGGCGAGCCAGCCGGTGCGGAGGATCGAGCCGCAGCGGGGCATTCGCGAGTTGTTTGTTCGGGATCCGAAGGACTGGACGATCCCACGGTGCCCGGGGTTGCCGGGCGGGACGGGGTTGTTTAGTTGGGACCGTTTCTTTCGAACGGCAGACCGTGCGTTGCACTGGTGCCAGCGGAAAGGGTGGCTGCCGCTGCGGCGTAGGGCACTTCGTGCGGCGGAGCAATGGCTGCTGGGGCACTTTGAGGGAAGTGAGGGGCTGGGCGCGATCTATCCGCCGATGATCTGGAGCATCGTGGCGTTGGGGTGCTTGGGCTACGAAGAGGATAGTCCGGAGCTGGAGCGATGTTTCGAGCATCTGCACGGTTTGGTGCTGGAAGATGAGACGTCGGACACGGTGAGGGTGCAGCCGTGCAAGTCGCCCGTGTGGGATACGGCATTGACGATGCGAGCGTTGGCGGCCAGTGGGCTGCGCGGGGATGACCGGGCGATGGTTCGCGCGTCGCGATGGCTGTTGGACCGGCAAATCGATAGGGCAGGGGACTGGTCGGCGACGGTGGCCGCCGAGCCGGGCGGGTGGTGTTTTGAATATCGCAACGACCATTATCCGGACGCGGATGATACGGCCATGGTGTTGATGGCCATGAAGGAGCAGTTCGATGAGCGGTCGGCCAGCGACGTGCTGCCGGCGAGTTTGCGGTTGGTCGAGGAGGAAGAGGACGTCGAGGAGTCGGCGGTGTTGGAGGATGCTGTCGAAGCGATCCGGCGTGGGGAGGCGTGGTTGTTGGCGATGCAGAACAAGGATGGCGGCTGGGGGGCTTTCGATCGGGACAACGATCGGGAGTTTCTACGCTACGTGCCGTTGGCCGATCACAACGCGATGATCGATCCGAGCACTCCGGATCTGACGGGGCGCGTGTTGGAGGCGTTGGGGAGCTTGGGACGGCGCGTGGGAGATCGGGCGGTGGACCGGGCCGTGGCTTACTTGCGGGGCAGCCAGGAGCCGGACGGAAGTTGGTTTGGGCGATGGGGAGTGAACTATGTGTACGGCACGTGGCAGGCGTTGACGGGGCTGGTCGCTTGCGGCGTGTCGGCCGAGAATCCGATGGTGGTGGCCGGGGCGCAGTGGCTGCTGGCGTATCAACAGCCGAATGGCGGCTGGGGAGAATCGCCGGAGACATATACCGACCCGCGGCTCCGCGGGCAAGGGCCGACGACGGCGTCGCAGACTGCGTGGGCACTCATGGGGTTGTTGGCGGCCGGGTTGGAATCGCATCCGGCAGTGGTGCGGGGCGTGCAATATCTGCTCGATTCGCAAGAGGCGGACGGTACCTGGGACGAGCGGGAGTTTACGGGGACGGGGTTTCCGAGGGTCTTCTATTTGCGATATCACTACTATCCGATTTACTTTCCGCTCTTGGCGTTGTCGCGGTGGGCGGCGACTGGGTCAGCGCGGCGGGTGACGGCGGCCGTGCGGACGAAGTCAACCGTGGCGGGGCCGGCTCTGGTGCGGGAACGGGCCGTAGTGGCGAGCGTGTGAGAGGGCAGGGCTGCGCGGGGGGCTGCTTGAACGGGAAGTCGCGCACTAGTGCGTGTCGCACTTAGCTGCAACGTTCGCGGCGGCGCGTTTCTGCGGTTACGAAAGCGAAAAACATACTACAGCTACGCCGAATTCGCTCTACCCGTACTGGCGGAATGGCCAGAACTGCTCTCCACGCACCGCACTTGGCAGAAGCTGCCCGCCGTTGATCGCCATCGGCCCGGGATGCCTTGCCTCGTTCGGGGTGTGTGGTGAATGGAATAGATGTCAGAATTCCTACACCAAAAGCGTTCCAAAATCGGTGTTTCTGGGTAGAATGGCCGCTGGTGACATAACTCTGTTTGGGTATCCGCAAAGGACAGTCCACAATGAATTGCTCGCATCTGAAAACGGTCCTTTGGTCTCTGGCGGCTACCATTGTGTTTTGTGCCATGTTTGGGAACCCGGTGCGGGCTGCGGAGCGCGACTGGGTTTACGGCGGGGCCGGAGAGTGGGACTGGTCGGCATTTGGAATGATTCCGCCTTATGGTCCGATTCTGTGCCCATGGTCCGACCTGACTGAGCCGACCAGTGTCGACCCGGCGTATTTCGGCCGCGTGGCCGAGGGTGGTTCGTTGGACGGGCGCGCGGTGGTGACTGAGGATGAGCACTGCTTGTCCCTTCATACGGGTTACGATGCCGGCTCCAATAACACTATTCGCGTCAACGGTGGCACCCTGAACGTTGGCCTCCAATACCACATCGGGTACGGCGGCACGGCCACCCATATCCAGGAGTCGGGCACCACCGACGTCGGCAATAACCTGCAAATGGGTGACCTTGTCGGCAGTCATGGCATCCTCAACCTGCAGGGCGGCCTGTTGGAGAGTTACACCTCGTTTTTCGGCAACCACGGAGAAGCGACGATCAACCACAGCGGCGGCACGTACCAGACACGGGGCGTCCGCCTTGGCGTATACGCGGACGGCCAAGGGGACTACTTTCTGTCCGGCAACGGCAATCTGGTTTCCACCGACGACATCCTTGTAGGCGGCTATGGCCAAGGATCGTTCAGCCAGTCGGGCGGCGCGCTTGTCCAGGCGACGGCCGTGATCCTTGGTTCCACCAGCACCGGTTCGGGCTCCTATAGGCTCGACGGCGGACAGCTCAATATCAACGACCCTACCGATCTCGAGTACCTATATGTCGGTCGCCAGGGTAGCGGTGTGTTCACACAGAACGGCGGCCAGATCGTGAAAACCGGCGTCCGTGGGATCAATATCTATCTCGGGGACGATCCCGGAGCGACCGGCACGTATCACCTAAACGGCGGTCAGGTTACGTCATCACTGCTCGACGTCGGGCGCTCTGGGACAGGTACGTTCAACCAGAATGGCGGAACGAACACGGTTAACACTGCCGTGTATATTGGCGAGAGAGCGGGCGCGGAGGGCGAATACAACTTCTACGGCGGAAACCTGACGGGCCCCGGAGAATTGTACGTCCGACTCAACGCCGGCGCCACCGGCCGGTTCCAGGGTAACGGCGTGGTCAGCCTGACCGGTAGTCTGACCAACAACGGCCGTATCGTTGCCAATGGTGCCGGCGCCGAGGTCGCGCTCGACCTGCGTGCAATGAGCCAAGCCCTGAACACCGTCGACAACGACGCGGACAACGGCTGGTATGCCACGAACCTGGGCCAGCTCATTCTGCCCCGGCTTGCAATTGCCAGCGGCCCCGGCGCATACAACTGGGGCGAATCACAGACCGACACCGACATCGATCTTGTCAATAGCGTCCGTATCGAGTTCGGCGATGTTCTCACCGGCGGCACACTGACGATTGCCCTGGACGACCCGGCTCGCAGCGACGTTCCGGCGGGAATCGACTACGTTGCCGGCGTGTGGTACTTCGACGCCGTGGGTGGGCTCGACTTCACCGAGGCCGACGTCACCTTCCGCTACGACGACGCGCTGGTGGCCAGTCTCGGGCTGACCGAAGACGACCTGCGGGTGTTTCACTTCGACGACGTGGCCTCGGTCTGGGAAGACATCACTAGTGCGATCGATACGGCGGGGAATCACATCTATGCCTACGGCGTCGACTCGTTTTCGTTCTTCGCCGTGGGCGCCAATGACCCGCCGGCCGTTCCCGAACCGGCAAGCGTGGTGCTTTTCGGCATCGGGCTGGTATGCATGGGCGGATTTGTTCGTCG
Source organism: Thermoguttaceae bacterium (assembly GCA_963674835.2). Taxonomy (GTDB): domain Bacteria; phylum Planctomycetota; class Planctomycetia; order Pirellulales; family Thermoguttaceae. The sequence continues at coordinate 1,098,356 of CAXXKC010000003.1, read as the reverse complement.
GAAGCGGTCAGCGTAGTCTGGCGTGAGGCCGGGCTGTCGTCTGACGCGAACCCGCGCTACAAGGGCTTCGGAGCCCGGATTCAGGCCGCGGCTGGCCTTTCTCTGTGCGGGCATTGCCAGAACCCACGAATCCGGCAGCGACAGGCCGGCGCGTCTGGGCGATCCGACGCGTTTCACCCACGCGCATTCGCACACGTCCTCGCGGACTGCTCTGCGCTGGTTGCCGCAAGCCGCAGAATGACAGACGGCGTTGGCATGCTCGACACGGGCGGGTTGTACCATAACAGCCAGAGCCCTATCAAGAACGCAGCGCATGGCGAGTGTCAAGAGTCGCTCCTGTCCCGCTGCGCAAATTGCCGTGCCGAGTAATGGTGTCCCCTTCCTGGGCAACGTTTTGGTTGTTTCGCTTAATAGGATGGCATAGGATGAACGCCGGGCGCCGTTGCGGTACGATGCGTTTGCCGAAATGAAACGCGAGGACGTTCTCATGCCCGTTCGATTGCATGCACGAAGGTGCGCAGCTGCCGTCGTATTCTGCGTCGTCTTCGCGTTGGAATGCCTCGCATTCGCGGCAGATGGTGCGATCCAGGAGCCGATCGACGACACCGACTTGTGCACGGTCGCAGACCTGTTGCGAGGTTTCAACGACGCGGAGCTGAACGAGGCGCAGAAGACGGTCCCGCCGCGAGCGGAGCGCACAGCAGGTGCCGCACAACCTCGACGTGTGACCGTTAGCGGCTGCGTCTATGAAGACCGCAACGCAAACGGATCGCGGGAACCTGACGAGCCGGGGCTGGCGGATGTGATTGTGACAGATGGAGTGCACGTCTTCCGCACGCCGCGCGACGGGGGCTACCGCTTCGAAATGCAGGTTGGCCAGGACCGTCATGAACGGTTCGTCATTGCGAGTCGTCCAACCGGTTTCCGAGCAACCGGCGAGTTCTTTGTTCGCATCCCGTTCGATGAGACGCACCGGGACTACTCTGCGGACTTTGGCTTTGCCCGCGACCCGGTTTGCGCAAACCGCGAGTTCTGGTTCGTGACTGCCAGCGACAGCCAATTCACCACGGTCGAGGAGATGATCCCGATCGCAAAGGACTATGCGCAAATCAGCTCTGCGCCGGGCCGGCCAGCCTTCATGATGACGGCCGGCGATCTGACGATGAGCGGATCGGAATATCAGTGGGATATGTACGATCGCATCCGGGAGTCGTCGAAGCTTCCCGTCTACGAGGGATTCGGCGGCCACGACGGCAACTGTCTGGACCCGCGATCTACGCTGAACTTCGAGAGGCGGATTGGGCCGCCGTACTATTCCTGGAATTACGGGGGCGTGCATTTTGTTCAGTTTGTCTCGGAGGCATCGTACCTGAGCCCCGAGGGCCAACAGCGGCAGCGTGATTGGCTACAGGCCGACCTGCAGGCGATCCCGCCGAAGACTCCGGTGATCGTCGTGTCTCATTGTCCTTTGGACGCCGAATGGTTCGATCAGCGCCGTGCCGAAGGAATCAACATCGTCTGTCAAATCGCGGCCCACTGGCACGTGGTGCAGGCCGGAAGCCGGCATCGCGTTCCCGTGCTGATCAGTGCTCCCGCGCGTGGGCGTGATTGGGGAGCGTATTCGCGAACCTATCGTTGGGTATACGTCGGACCCGACGGCATTCGTTCCAGGCTGCGCGTGGCCGGGCAGTACAAACGGTTGCGAATCGTCTCCCCCGGGCCCAACGCGGTGCAGGGGCACCAACCGCTGGTTGTCCTCGCCTACGACACCGCGCTGCTTGTGCAATCGGTCGTCTGCCACTGGAGTTCACCGAATGGGACCACGAGCACGACGCAGCTTCGTCAGCATGGCGACTGGTCGTGGCACGGCCTGTTCGAGCCCGACGTGCCGGGACGCTGGAAATGCGTCGTCGAGGCCACCGATGTTACCGGATCGATCTGGAGACGGACGCAGACAATCGACGTCGGCCCCGACCGGTTGCCCGTAGCGAAACCGGGCGGGGACTTTCCGTGGGTCCTGTGCGGCGCGCCGCCGCGACGTATTGCTCGCGGACCGCAAGCGCCGCTGTTCCCCTTGTGGGTTACGCACACGGGAAGCGTGCATGTGCTGCATAATTCACCCGTGGTTGCCGGTGGCCGGGTATTCGTTTCCGTGGGAGATCCGAATGCCGGGACCCCGGGTGCGGGTGTGCTGTGTCTCGATGCGGCCACCGGGCGTCCTGTCTGGAAGGCAGACTCCCCTTTGGGCGATATCCGCGGTCCGGTATCGGTTCACGACGGCGTTGTCTATGCCGTGACGGGTGAAGGCTGGGTGGCCGCGTACGCCGCCGCAAACGGGCGCTCTCTGTGGAGCAAGCCGCTGGATAGTGCCTACGCAGACGGGCGGCCGCTGGCGATCAACAACACGCCGCCGGTGCCGACCCGCTTCGGCCTGGTCGTCAGCGACTGGCCTAAGCCGCCGAGCCTGCTCGACTACGTTACCGGAGCCCAGAGAAAGCTGCAGAAGGGGGACGTTGGATACTACGCCTCGTTCGCCACGGTATTCGACGACGTCCTGTATTCCGCGAGGCGAGGCGCCGCCACCGCCCTGCAACTCCCCGGGGAAGAGACGATCTGGAAAACCGACGAGTCCTCGCGATCCACCTCCGCACCCATTGTGGTGAGCGGAAAGCTCATCTATAGCGGCTCGTCCGGGATCCGGGTTCGCAACGCATCGACGGGAGCTCTTATCTGGCAAGCGGAAAACGCCAGTGCCGGTTACGCAAACGCGGTGCCCGTTGTCTGGGATGACAAGATCTTGCTCAACGGCGAGCCCTTTCGAGCCCTCGATTTCGAGACGGGAAAGACCTGTTGGAAGGTGGATTGCGCCCGTGATCCGGATCGCTTTCGCAGATCCCGCCGTCAGGCAATGGCCGGAAGTTCCGCGCCCGTGGTTGCTGGCGATCTGGCATGGTTCGGCCATGACGACACATCGATTCGCGCCGTCAATCGCAACGGGGAGGTGGTTTGGGGGTATGTCGTAGGAACTCCCATCAAGACGGCTCCTGCGGTCACTGGCAACCTGCTGTTCGTGCACGATTACGCAGGAAATCTCTGGTGCTTCGGCGGCGCCGACGTCGCAACTGCCGTGGAATCTCCTCAGAGCAACTGAGAGCCGCCAGCCTGACGTTTGAGGACCAATCCGCCTGTTGGCTCGCGCGGGTGCCGCTGCTGGTTTGTCTCGCAGTGCTCATTTGGGGTGGTCGAAAAATCTTCCGAGCAAAGCTGGTCGTTAGGGCAAAGCTCGCTCCCGCATTCTCCCGTTAGGCTGCTCGGCCACCGAGCGAGCCGATCATCGAGGGAAGACGAGAGCAGGCCGGGCCGAGCGGTTGCCCTTCTGTCATTGCCCAGCATCCCGTCGTTCTTCCCGCCTTTGCCTTCTTTCTGGTTTTTCCTTTCAGTTGTCTCCGCATTCCGGCAACTGTCAATCAGCCGACAACAGGCCGTCGAGAGTTCCTTGTTCTTTGCGGGGTGAATAGCGGGATCCTGCGTCATGTGCGGATAGATCGATGAGAGAGAATGTGGAGAAAAGGGGGGCGCCCACAACCGCCGTCATGTTGAGGGTCCGGACTCGGGAGATTGCGGTCGGGGTTGCTGGCTGGAATGTACCCGGTTCGAGCTTCTGTGGGAGAAATGGTCGCATTTGGGCACCGTCCGTGTAAAATGTGGGGGGGTATGGCAACGGAGAACTTGCCTGCCTTCTTCGCGTAGGTGATGTTGCTGCAATGACGTGCGGGCAAGGCGTCTGGCAAAACCGCAGCCGTCACGAATGACCTTCGGTACCCAGGAAAGACGCACTATGACCATGGAAACGCGAGTCACGCGACGGCGCATGCTTCAGGCCACGATCGGCAGTGCGACGGGCGCCGTTGCGGCGACGCTGTTGCCGAGGCGGGAAGGCGGCGCGTGCCTGGCCGCCGACGCTGGCGCGCCGACAAGGCGGAAGCCCACCTCGGCGGAGCTTGCCGCCGACAAATCGCTCACGGCGGTCTGGGATCCGGCGGTGCCATTCCCGTCGCCGCAGGAGATGTGCGACCTGGATATCGTGACCCATGTGACGGTCCACCGCGCCAAGCCGGACGGTTATCATTACCTGCACGAGGCGACGATTGCGTGGCACGGCGACCGGTTTTACATGGGATGGGCGAACCACCGCACGAGGGAGACGGGCGACTATGATGAAGTGATCCGCGGATGCACGTCGGCGGACGCGCTGCACTGGAGCAAGCCGACCATGTGGGCGCAGACGCCGCTGGTCGGAGCGAACTCGCACAACCACCCGATGCTGTTTGCCCACGGCGGCAAGCTGTACGGCTTCTTTGTGTGCTGGCGCGACAAGCCGGGGCACAAACACCGCCCGACGACGGAGGTGTTCATCCTCGACGACTCGACCGGCGAGTGGGTGTGGCAGGAGAAGTCGGCCATTGCCGAGTTTCTACCTTTCTGCCCGCCGCAGCGCATGGAGGACGGAAACTGGCTGATCGGCGGTGAGAACCACTGGTATGACGCCGCCGTGGCCGTCAGCGAGGGGGACGATCTTACGAAGTGGAAGATGGTGAAGATACCCCGGCCCGACGACCTCAAGCTGCTGTATCCGGAGACGGCGATCGCCAATCGGGGCAAGAACAACCTTCTGGCCATATGCCGCCCACAGCAGCATACGCCGAACGTGCCGGACGCGTGGAGCGCGCCGGTGGCCGAGAGTTACGACGGCGGGCACACGTGGACGACGCTGGGGCTGAGCAATTTTCCTCTAGCGCCGAGCCAGCCATTTGCGGGCAGATTGAGCACCGGCCAGAATTACCTGCTGACCGACAGCTTGGAGGAGGGACGGTGTCTGCTGACCATCGCCGTGACCGGTCCCGAAGGCGGGCTGTTCCGTCGCATCTTCAAGCTGCGCCACCAGCAATGGCCGCGGAGACGACTTTTTGAAAATGCCGTGGGCCAAGCCACGGAGTGGTCCTATCCGTTCGCCATGGAACACAAGGGGAACCTATACATCGCCTACACGCAGGGCAAGGAAGACTGCGTGCTCTCGATCGTGCCGATCGAGGTGCTGGCCATCTGACCGGCGCGCCTGGTGAGGCAGCCGTGCAGAGGCTTCCAATCGCTTCCATTCCGTTCAACCAATTTTCGATCCGACGATGAAGGACAACGAATGATGAAACGGTTTCTACAAACACTGGCCGCAAGGGGGTCAATGGCGCGAATCAGGATTCGGGCCCTTCACAGCATGCATCGATGGATGATCGTCGCGATGCTGGTTGCCTGGACGAGTGCGTTGAGTGCGGGCGAACGGGATGTCGTTCAGCCGGTGATCGGGGACAAGTTGATCTCGGTGAGGCTCACTCACCAGGAGATGTCGGGCGGCGAAATCGACCGGCGCATCATGGACTTGATCGGCAAGAACTTCATGGTTCTCGAGCTGGACCGGGACTGGCTGGACAAGTTCAAGAACCGGACCGATCGCGGCGAGACGCGCAACGTGTACTATGGCATCGGCAAAGTGTTGGACGCCGGCAGCCTGTTTGCCCAGTATGCGGGCGACCCGGAAGTTGCCCAGCGCGCGCAGTACATCATGGATCAGTTGCGGGGTTCGCGCGATGCGGACGGGTACTTGGGTTTCTGGAACGTCGAACCGAACAACTATCAGAACGTAGTCAACTGGATTCTCCACGAGCAGGAGTACATCAACCTGGCGTTGGTGCGCAACTACCGGACGACGGGAAATCCGCAATCGCTGGCGGATGCCAAGGTGATGGCAGACTACATCATGAGGATGTTCCCCGCCAACGCGGAAGGGGCACACATCATTCCCGCCGGAACGTCGATCGCGGGCATCACGGAAGGGTTCGTCGAGCTGTATCGCGTGACGGGCGAGAAGAAGTACCTCGACTTCGCCGTGCACCTGCAATATGAGCCGCACTGGTACTACTTGAAACCGTACGACGCGTGGGAGAAGAACATCTCGCACGCGCGCTACCACGTCTACGTGATGCTGTCGCACATGTATCCCGACACGGAACTGTATCGCCTGATCGGCGGCGAGGACTACCACAAGAAGAGCCTCTGGATGAAGCAGGAGCTACTCGAACGGGGGCGCGGCGGCCTGCTGGTGACCGGTTCCACGTCGCAGGGGGAGCACTTCACGTACAACCAGGATGGTTCGGGGCCCGTGGAAGAATCGTGCGTTACGGCCTATCTGCTGCGTTGGATCGACAGCCTCATGCGATTGGAAGGCGACATGCGGTATGGCGACATCATGGAGCGAGCGATCTACAACGCGCTGTTCGGGGCGCAGGCTCCGGACGGCCGCCATATCTGCTACTTCACGCCGTTTACCGGGAAGCGGCATTTTCAGGGACACGATACGTTCTGCTGCAACGGGAACTTCCGGCGGGCGGTCGCCGAGCTGCCGAAGAAGGTGTATTACCGCACTCCGGACGGCGGGATCGCGCTGAACCTGTTTACCAGTTCGGACAAGGAGTTCGACGTGCATGGGAAGGCGGTTCGGATCAAACAGGAAACCTCGTATCCGAGTTCCGGCGAGGTGAAACTGTCGTTTGTTTGCTCGGAGCCGGTCGAGTTTCCGCTGCTGTTCCGCACGCCGCGTTGGGCCGAGAAGATCGAGTGCACCGTGTGCAATGAGCCCTGCGCGCTGGATAAGTCGCCGCTGGGCTGCGCCACGATCAAACGGGTGTGGAAATCGGGGGATACGGTGACCATTTCGATGCCGATGAATTGGCGTTTTGTGCGCGGCCGGATGATTCAGGACGGCCGAGTCGCCCTGATGCGCGGACCGGTTCTGTTCACGTTCAGCGATCAACTGAACGCGGCGGTGCTGAAGAAGTGCCCGAACCCTCGCGATCTGATTGTCGACCCGGCGAGCATCGGCAACCCGATCTTGGACGATACGGTTCGTCCCAACGGGCAGAAGGTCGTCGTCAAGGCGTGGACAACGCCCGATCGTGTGGGCGAGCCGGTCGACGTCGTACTCACGGAGTTCGTCGATCCGAATGGCATCGGCGTGTATTTCAAGGTGCCGAATATCGCCGATACGGGGCCCGTTCGCATGGTCGACGACGAGCTGCTCTCGGAACCACGCCGATCGGCGAATGGAATGATTACGTTTGCATGGTACGGCCCCAAGAGCGATCGTAGCTGGAAGGACCTGTTCACCGTCAGCGGTGAGTTGGTTGCCGATCTGGCTGCCGATTACCGAAATCCGCAGGGCAAGCCGGATGTGCCGGCCGTGTTCCCGGACCAATCGAAATCGGGCTCGTGGTCGCTGTTCAACTGCAAGAACGACGGCCTGTTGTCGACCGCGAAGGAATCGGACAAGACGCAATTGAGCTCGAAGTTCAAAGTCGACGGTTGCCCGTTGGGGTATGCCTATGGCGTGCCGGACGAGAGCACGTTGGGTTTCTTTGCCGACTACATGCCTGCAGAGAAGATGGAGGAGGATTGGGAGCGGCACTTCACCAAAGGGATGTTCGACCAGGCTATTCCGGCCGAGGAGCGGAAGCAGTATGTGATTACGCATCCGCTGGCCGATCCGGCGAAGTACAACGTGATTCGTTGGTCGCCGGGCCCTCAGCTTCGTACCAAGAGCATTGCCATCGTGGGGAAGACGTTGACCAATCGCGGCGGCAATGGTGTTTCGTGGAAGATCGTCAACTGGAAAGACAAGGAGACGCCAGTCGTTCTCAACGCGCTCACTCTGGAATCGGAGGGAAAGGGAAACACTACCCGCAACTCGGAATTCGTCGTCCGTATCAACGCTGGCGAGCTGGGAGAGAACGTCGATATTGCCATCGGGAACAACGGGAGCTACGTGTGCGATGCAACGGCGCTGTGCCTCCGCGTTTATGCGACCGTCGTAACCGCCGGCCTGCCGGGTATTGATGTTACTGACAAGGTGCAGTCCGCCTTCGAGGGAAAATTCAGAACGGACTTGGGCAAGTATACAGACCTGTTCGGCGATCCTGCGCCGGGTCAGGAGAAGACGCTCAAGCTGAGAGTGCAGGATATGGGCGGCAACGTCAAGTACTTCGAAGTGCCGGAAGATGCCCCCATTGAGTTACCGTGATTTCCGCAACCATCGGCGATTGTACTCGTTTCAGCCAAGGAACCAAGGAACTCTCCATGCAAGTCGTCGTGTGCAACTGGCGGCGGTCGAAGCGCGCGGCCGCGCTCGCGCTGTTTCTCATCGTTTTCTGCGTGGCGAGCGCCGTTGACGCGGCCGACGCCGACGGGCAGACGCCGCAGCCGAAGGACGATGGCTACCGGGGGATTTGGTTTACGCTGGGCCAAGTGTCGGAGTACGGCGACAAGAACCCCGGTGGGCTAGGCACTTATACGGCCAAGCACGTGCCGCTGGCCGTGTACTCGCCGGAAGCCGAGAAGACGTTCTTCGTCTACGGCGGGGCGAAGGAGGGGAAGCGACACCTGTTGGCGATGGTCTCGTACTACGACCACCGTCGGGGCGTGGTGCCGCGGCCTGTGATCGTGCACGACAAAGGGGGCGTCAACGATCCGCACGACAATCCGAGTATCGCGCTGGATGAGCACGGCCATATATGGGTTTTTGTGAGCGGGCGAGCCCGCAGACGGCCGGGGTACAAGTACCGCAGTGTCGAGCCGCTTTCGATCGAGCGCTTCGAATTGATCTCGGAGGAAGAGATGGCTTATCCGCAGCCTTGGTGGATCGACGGCAAGGGCTTTCTGTATCTGTTCACGAAGTACACAGGCGTGCGGGAACTGTACTGGAACACGAGCGCTGACGGGCGCCACTGGACCGAGCACCAGAAGCTGGCCGGAATGGGCGGCCACTACCAGACGAGCAACCGGCGCGGCGATCGCGTGATTACGGCGTTCAACCTGCACCCCGGGGGGAATTGCGATCGGCGGACCAACCTTTACTTCGTGCAGACGACCGACATGGGCCGCACGTGGCGAACGGCCGACGGCACGCCGATCAAGACCCCGATGACCGATCCGCAATGCGCGGCCCTGGTGCGCGATTTCCGTGCCGAAAAGCGCCTGGTCTATATGAAGGACATCAACTTCGACGCCGACGGCAACCCGGTGATCCTCGTGGTTACGGCGGCCTTCCACCAACCCGGGCCGATCGGCGATCCGCGGATCTGGACGATCGCCCACTGGGACGTGAAACGGTGGCGTTTCCACGAGGTCACGCGCTCGACGGGGAACTACGACATGGGCTCGCTTTACATCGAGGGGGACACGTGGCGGATCGTCGGTCCCACCGAGCCTGGTCCACAGCGGTACGGCACCGGGGGCGAGGTTGCCTTGTGGACAAGCCGCGATTCGGGCGCAAGCTGGACCAAGGTGCGCGACGTGACTGCGGGCAGCCGCTTCAACCACACGTACGTTCGGCGCCCCGTCGACGCGCGATCCGACTTCTACGCATTTTGGGCTGACGGCAATACGGATGAGTTCTCGCCATCACATCTCTACTTCACCAACCACGACGGCGACCGCGTTTGGCGTCTGCCGTACGACATGACGGGCGATTTCGCCAAGCCGGAGTTGATTCGACCGGCCGGCGGAGAGTAGTGTCGAGACCAGTGTCGGACGGTTTGGTGTGTGAACGCCTAGGCGGCGCGGCTGCTGCGATGCTCGCCGTTGCTTGGTCACCTGTGACGTCAGGTGCGTCCATGCGAACCGCTGGGATGGTGGCGGTTGTCGCACGGCTCGAGACGGCTTCCTTGCCTGCTGGGGTGTCTGGGGGCGGAGCGACGTTGGGCGTTGGTGGCTGAAAGGGGAGGGGTTGCTGACTTCGTTGTTTGGCTGCGGTGTTTCTCGACAGAGGATTGCCGGCTTTTTACTATTTGGTGAAGGTGAAGCGGGAGCCGACGGCGCATTGGGTGCAGCGGTTGGGGAGGTTGGACCAGAGGTAGGTGGTGGCGGGGAGGCCGGTGCAGTGGGCGGGGGCGACCATGGGCATGTTGTACCGGCGGAAGAGGTCGACGGTTGCCCGGAGTCGTTCGGGCTTCGCCCGGTGGAGGTGCATTCCGCCGAGGACGGCTTGGATGGGGCGGCGGTCGGTGAGTTTGGAGATGTAGTCGAGGGTGTTGATGACGCCGGAGTGGGCGCAGCCGAGGAGGACGACCGTGCCGGTGGGCATTTGGATGAAGAGGGCCTGGTCGTCGGGGAGGGTGTCGGGCTGGGTGCAGTCGGCGTCGCGGTAGAAGGCGCCGCCGGTATCTTCGAGATCGTTACGGCGAGGGACTTCGCCGGTGAGGGAGATGCCGTCGACGATCTCGACAGGGCTGCGGGTCCAGGTGAGACTTCTGGTGCGGGCGCGGAGTGCCGCTTCGTCGAGGCGGGGGATGCCGATGTTGCGGTGAGGCGGACGGTCGTTCTTGGCGTATTTGGGCGCGAGGGCGGCGGGGTGGAGGTAGAGGTCGACGGATTGCCGATCGCCGAGCACGTGGTGGAGGCCGCCGGTGTGATCGTAATGGCCGTGGCTGAGAGCGATGACGTCGACGGTGGTTAGGTCGACGTGGAGGACCTGAGCATTGTGGCGAAGGACGTTGCCCTGGCCAGTGTCGAAGAGGAGTCGGTGTTCGTCGGCTTCGATCCAGAAGGCCAGGCCGTGTTCGGCGAGGACGTCGGCGCCGCGAGCCGTGTTTTCGACAAGGACCGTGATCTGGAGGCGTTGAATCATGGGCCACACCTACTGGGCGAATCGTACACCGTTGGAATGGGTTTCGTGCGCAAGACGGGGGCCGCGGCAAGGGCTGCGAGTGGCGCCCTGGGGCGCACTGCGCGGCAGAGAAGCGGTCCGCACCGCCCGGGAGTTGCGGCGTCAGGCCCAGCGACCGGAGGCGGCCGACGCGTGAGGAGCGTCGAACGGTTGGGCCCGACAGGCAACCTGTGAAGACGATTGTGGTCTTTTGACAGGTTTTGGGCAAGTGTGGCGGCGTTGGAGCGGCGGTTTTGGTGTGGGGGCACAGCCGGGGGCGGCTGTGCTACATGGTTGGTGAGGGGAGACTTGGGTATTATGCTGAAGCATAATCTACGGGGGCGAGAGGAGGTGTTGGAGGGGATCGGGATTTGACCCTCTGTGGGGGAATGCGCTAAGATGAGAGAGTGTCGGTGTTAGGGCAGGGAACGAGGCCGGCGTGTGGAGGTCGGCGTCAAGGAGGAAGTTGCGGGATAGGGAGAAGTGCGATGGGTAGCCAGTCGGCTTGGGTGCTGTGGCTCGCGGTGAGTTTGGCGACGGTCGCCGAGGGGACCGTGAAATCGGCAGAGGAGGTGCTGAGCGCGCAGGGGCTGCGCAAGCTGAGCACGTGTTTTGCACTGCCGGAGGAGGCGGAGCTGACCAAGGGCGTCCGCCAAGTGGAGTCGCTGAAGCGCGACCTGCTGGATGCGCAGAAGGAGATGGCGCAGCGGAAGCAGGCGGTCGACGACAAGCGGAAGCTGGTGGTGAGCTTGATGGCGCAGCGGCGTCAGCTCGGGCAACAGCTTGCGGCGGCGCAGAGCGTGGATGCGCGGAACCGCGTGGTGGCGGCGATGAACGAGGTGGGCGATCGGCTGGTTCTGCTGCTGAACTCGAAGGTGGAGGAGCAGTCGCTTCAGGCGGCGGTGACGAAAGTCAATCAGCTGAGCGAGCAATACATCGAGCAGTTGTTGAAGATGCGCGAGCTGTACGACAGCGTGAGCGCGAAGTACCAGACGCTGGCGGGCGATGGGTCGGTGAAGGCGGCGTTGGCGAAGTACAACGAGGAGAGCCAACGCAACTACAGCCTGGGGCCGAGTGCGACGTTTCTGAGCAACGGTCGACGGCTGGCGAAGCTGGAGGAATCGGTGCTGTCGGACTCGATCGAACTGCGCCGTGGGCCGGGGGGATTGTGGCACGTGACGGCGGTTTTCAACGGGAGTCATTCGGCCGACATGGCGATCGATACCGGCGCGTCGATGGTCGTGTTGCCTTGGCGCGTGGCGCAACAGATGGGCGTGAAGCCTGGCGACGAGGATCGATCGGTTCGTCTGCAAACGGCCGACGGGCGAACGATGATGGGAAAGATGGTGGTTGTGGACCGGATCCGGGTGGGGCGGTTCACGGTGGAGAACGTGGAGTGCGTAATCATGCCGGAGCAGATGCACGAGGGGCTTGCGCTGCTTGGCTTGAGCTTCTTCAAGCACTTCAATTTCAGGATCGACAACGCGAGCGGGAAGCTGACCCTGGCGAAGGTGGATAGCGGCGAGGTGGGTCGCAGCGGGCCGGGTCGGTAGCGGGGACGTTACGATCCGCTGGAGATTGCGTGCTGGGGCTGGGCGTAGCGAGCGACGATGGCGACGAGATCCTCGCGTTTGACGGGCTTGGAGATGAAGTCGTCGCAGCCGGCCTGGAGGCAGCGTTCGCGGTCGCCGGCCATGGCGTGGGCAGTCAGGGCGACGATGGGTCGATGGTATCCGCGTTGTCGCAGCCTGGCGGTGGCTTCGTAGCCATCGAGAACGGGCATCTGGATGTCCATGAGGATGACGTCGAAGGGGTTGCCCTGCTCGACGGCGGCGAGTGCCGTATCGAGGGCGAGCTGACCGTCTTCGGCGATTTCGACTTGGGCACCGGCGTTGGAGAGGATGATGCGGATGAGCCGCTGATTGTCGGGAGTGTCTTCGGCGAGGAGGACGCGGCAGGAGAGGCTGTGGGCGGGCGGCGCCGGAGCGGGCTTGGGGGGTTGGGATGGCGCTACGAGCTGCTCGGGGGAGGAGATCATCCTGGAGGCGCCGAGGAATCCTGCCGGGATAGTGACCTGGAAGGTGGTTCCTTTGCCGGGCGTGCTCTCGACGTCGATGCTGCCACCGAGGCGATCGATGAGCCGCTTGCAGATGGCCAGGCCGAGGCCCGTTCCTCCGAAGGGCCGCGTGGAGGAGTTATCGGCCTGGGAGAAGGGGACATAGAGGCGTTGGATCTGGTCTTGGTTCATGCCGATGCCGGAATCGGAGACCAGGAAGTGGATTTCGGGCGGAGCGCCCGGCTCGCGTGAGCATCCGACTTCGAGACGGATTCTGCCGCGGGCGGTGAACTTGATGGCGTTGCCGACGAGATTGATGAGGATCTGGCGGAGGCGGACCGGGTCGCTGCGGATAACGGCGGGGAGCGGATTGGCGAACTGGAGCTCGAAATCGAGGCCTTTGCCGCGCGCACGTTCGAGCATGAGCTCGTGGACATCGACGGCCAACTGACCGGGGCAGCAGGGGACGGTTTCGATTTCGACGCGTCCGGCTTCGATCTTGGAGAGATCGAGGATGTCGTTGACGATTTCGAGGAGGTGTTCGCCGTTGCGGCGGATGGTTTCGATGCAGGCGGCGCGGTCGAGCTCGGAGAGGTCGGGCGAGAGGAGGTTTTCGGCGAACCCGAGGATGGCCGTCATGGGGGTGCGGATTTCGTGGCTCATGTTGGCCAGGAATTCGCTTTTGGCCCAGGTGGCTGCCTGGGCGGTGCTGGTCAGCTCTTCGAGGCGGTGATTGGCGGCTTCGAGGTCCTGGGCGCGCCGGTTGAGCTCTTCTTCGGCCCGCTTGCGTTGGGTGACATTGATGCCGACGGCGATGACGAGGTCGAGGTCGCCGGCGCCTTTTGGAGCGATCTTTGCGTGCCATTCGACGACCAGCATCTCGCCGCTGCGGGCGAGCATTTCGATTTCCATGACCAGTTCCTGCTGGGAACCGGAGAGCTGGCCGAGCATTTGGCTGACGCGTTGTCGTTCGTATTCGGGCAGGCAGAGGTTGATCCAGTTCTTGCCGATGACTTCGTGGGCGGCGTATCCGAGGATCTGGAGCAGGGAAGCGCTGGTCATCGTGACGTTTCCGTCGGGAGTCGCAGCCACGATGTAGGCGGAGGAGGTTTGCATGACGCGATCGCGGAAGTCGCGTTCGCGGCAGAGTTCTTCTTCGATGCGATTGCGTTCGGCGAGGTCGCTTTCGCGGGTGCGGCGGATGCGGTTGTCGGCGAGGGCGACGATTTCGGAGCGTTTGAGACGAGCCAGGTGGGCTAACTCGTGCTGGTGGTGGCCGAGGGCGGCCAGGTGGCGAATCTCAGATTCCTGCAGCGACGGGCGCAGCGGCACGATGCACTCGGGACGGGGCAAGTTCTCGATGGCGTCGGGCCAAGCGTCGTCGGAGGAGTGGACGTAGACGGCAAGGAGCAACTCGGGATCGACGAGCCAGAATCGCCAAGGCAGTTGAAGCCCGGCCCAGTGGGGCGGCTCGCCAGCGTCGAGAAGGACGAGTGCGAAGGGTTGCTCGTCCCAGATCGACTGGCGAACGATCTCGACGGCATCGTCGGCGTCGTCGGCCCAGTGGATTTCGTAGTCGTGGGTCGACGAGAAATCGCAGGAAACAGACGGAACGGGTGACGAGCCGTCCTCGCTGAGTAGAGGGTCGGGAGAATGCTGAGGATCGGCGATTTGCGGCGTTGCGAACGATCGCTGGATGTTCTGGAAGTGTGTGCGGCCGGCCGAGGACATCGGCACGAAGAGAACTCGTCGAATCTGCCGTCCGCTTGGACTGTCGATCATTGAGTCGCCACTCTGTCGCAAATGGTGGTCTGATAGAAGGATAGATTACTGTTAATGGAGGCGGGCGAAGTCGTGGCGGTCGGACACGCGAGGGCATGTTTGCGTTGCGGGAGATGACGCATCTGCGGGAGGTGCGGGCTGTGCGGACGGTATGGGAGGAAATTGGACTCTGCTGGCGGGTTGTGGTGATATGACGGTGAACGGTGGCGGCAGGTGGGGCGCGCGGTGTCGTTACAAACCGGTTACACCGAAACAGGTGGTTCGAGCTTACACTGACTGACGAGGCGGCCATCTGCGGGGCCGGTCGTTGGACTGGCGCGGTTGGCGCGGTGCGAACGAAGGGGACCTGACGATGAGCTGGAACCGTTTGTGTGGGATGATGCTGAGCGGCGCGTGGGCAGGTGCGGTGTTGGCGGCCGTCTGGATGCCGTGGGAAATCGTACCAGCGGCGCGAGCAGCAGAGGAGAGAGCCGCGGTGAAGGAGAACCCAGCGGTGTGGCAGCCACAGATTCGATCGGTGGCGGTGTTCAAGAACGGGCTGGGGTTCTTCCTGTCGGACGGGGAGGTATCGCTTCAGGAGGGTTGGTGCATGGCCAAGGACGTGCCGCCGGCGATCTTCGGGACGTTGGCCATCTTTGCCGAAGACGAGCAACAAACGGTCGACATCGTGGGCTCGGGGACGGGAGAGATCGTGGAGTTCGACGGACACGACGCTCCGGACGAGACGGCGGCGAAAGTGGCGCGGCTGGAGGCGGCGAAGCATCTGCGGCTGGAACTGCGGTTCACGCAGTCGGGCAGGGAGAACACGGCGACGGGGAAGCTGCTTTCGGTGAGTCCGGAATTTGCGGTGCTGGAGAATGAATCGACGAATTCTGCCGTGCCTGTGAAGGGAATCAAGCGGATGCGGATGCCGGACCTGCCGCTGCGGATCCACGTGCAGGGCGCCGACGGCAAGGCGGCCGGGAAGGCGACGGTCGGCATGGCGTACCTGAGCAAAGGGATCACGTGGATTCCGGACTATACGCTGAAGGTGCTGGACGAGGAGACGGCCGAACTGACGCTGCGAGGTACGCTGGTGAACTACGCCACGGACCTAGTGCATACGGACGTGCAACTGGTGGTGGGAGTGCCGCATTTCGCGCACAGCGAGTACATGGCGCCGATCACGGTCGGCCAGGCGATTCGCAGCATCGGAGCGGCCATGGCGGCACAGGGCGTGCCGGTCGCGGTGACGAGCCAGTTGGCGAACCGGATCGCGATCGTATCGAACCAGCATCAGGGTGTGCCGGCGAACGAGTCGGCGGATGACGGCGCGGGGCGCGGGGGACGGTCGGATGCGGAGATCAAGCGAGCCTTGGCCAGCCTGCCGAAGTTCGAAAGCGCCGCGGCGAGCGACTACACGGTGTATACGGCGAAGGACATCACGTTGCGTCACGGCGAGAAGGCGATCCTTACGCTGCTGACGCAGAAGATCAAGTACACGCATCGGTATCGGTGGTCGCCGCCGGGGGCGATGCAGCATGCGTTGGTGCTGCACAACGCATCGGGGAGCTCGTGGACGACGGGGCCATGCCTGGCGCTGAGCGGCCAGCAGCCGCTTTGCGAGGACTTGCTGACGTACACACCGGCGAAGGCGCGTTGCGAACTGCCGGTGACCACGGCGATCAACATTTCGCACGAGAAGACGGAACAGGAAGTGGAGCGGAAGATGAAGGCGCATTCGCCGGGCGGAGACATCAACTTCGATCTGGTCGTGCTGGAGGGGAAGCTTCAGTTGCACAACTTCGAGAAGCGGGCAGTGGAATTGAGCATCGTCAATCCGGTTCCGGGGAAGCCGATCTCGGCGGGGGACGGCGGTGTGATGGCGAGCGATTCGACGAAACTGAAGCTGCTGGAGCGCGAAGGGAGCATCTCCTGGCGAGTGAAGCTCGAGCCGGGCGAGCGGAAGACGCTCGTGTATCGTTATGAGCGGTACGTGTTGTCGCGGTGAGATGGGGCGGGGGTGGTTGGTGGCGAGCGTGGACGCGGGGTAGGATGGTGGTGGGAGGGCGTTGAGGAGGTTGAGTTTTCGGTGGGGCACAGCCGGGGGCGGCTGTGCTACATTGAGGGCGAGTGGAGGTTGGGGTGCTATGGGTGAGTGCCGGATCTTGACGATCGAAGATGACCCGGCGATTCGACGCGGGATTGTCGACGCCTTGCGGTTTGCCGGGTATGGGGTTCTGGAGGCGGCGGATGCGGACAGCGGGCGGCAGGTGGCACTGGGGAGCGAGATCGACCTGGTGCTGCTGGACTTGGTGTTGCCGCGGGGAGACGGGTTGGCGATTCTGCGGGAGATTCGCCGGCTGCGTCCGACGCTTCCGGTGATTATTCTGACGGCACGGGCTCAGGAGGCGGATCGGGTGCGGGGTTTGGAGGACGGGGCGGACGACTACGTGGTGAAGCCGTTCAGCGTGCGGGAGCTGCTGGCGCGGGTGGAGGCCGTGCTGCGGCGTTCGCCGGGGCGGCCGACGGACGTGAGCCGGGTGGTGATCCGCGGCGGCGAGATCGATTTGCTGCGGAGGGAGATTCGCTTTGCCGACGGGGAGCGGGTGGAGTTGTCGGAGCGGGAATCGGAGTTGGTTCGCTACCTGGCGATCCATCGCGGCCGGGCCGTGTCGCGGGAGGAGATTCTGTCGAACGTATGGCGGATCAGTCCGCGGGGCGTGACAACGCGGACGATCGACATGCACGTGGCGCGGCTGCGTGAGAAGCTGCAGGATGACCCGCAGACGCCGGCGATTCTGCTGACGGTTCGAGGGAAAGGCTACATGTTCGCAGAGCTTGAAGAGGGGTGAAAGAGGCGTCGATGAAACGTGCGTGGCTGGCTTGGGTGCTGTTTCTGGTTTCGGTGGTCCTCGTGCTTGGGGCCATGGTCTGGAGCAGCCGGAGCGTGCTGAAGCTGGAAGAGGCGGAGAAGCGGGCACGGCAGCAGGCGGTTCTGGAGGAGAACGTGCGGCTGGCGTTGTGGCGGATGGATTCGGCGCTGGCGCCGATCGTGGCGCAGGAGAACGTGCGGCCGTATTTGGCGTATCGGACGTCGCAGGGGCTGGAGCGGTCGCCGTGGGTGCTGCTGCACTTTCAGTTCGGTCCGGACGGACGGCTGATGTCGCCGCAGGTGGCTGAGGCCCGCGGGGCAAGAGGAGAAGGGAGCAAGGGGGGCGACGAGTCGGCACGCGAGCGATTGAAGGAGTTGGGGGCGCTGACGACGCGAGAGGCGCTACTCAAGGCGCTGCCGCGCGAGAGTGCAGGGATGGGCCAGATCGCCGTATCGGAGGTGCCTGGGGCGGGGCCGGACCGAGCCGTGCAGGAGTTCAATCGGCGGGCGCAGGCCTTGTCGCAAAACACGATGGCGATGGTACAGAACCAGGCGTCGAACAGCTTGGAGCCGGTTCCGCAGGCGGAGATGGCGGGCGCGGTGATGCGGCCGCTGTGGATTGGCGATCAACTGGTGCTGGCGAGGCGGGTTGCCGTGCGCGGAGGGGAGGTCGTGCAGGGGTGTCTGCCGGATTGGCCGGCGATTCGGAGGTCGCTGCTCAAGGAGATTCGGGACTTGTTGCCCGAGGCGAAGCTGGAGCCGGCGGGAGATTCGGGGCCGGAGGCGGCTGGCCATACGTTGGCGGCGTTGCCGGTGCGGTTGGTTCCGGGAGCGTTGCCGGAGGCGGTGGGGCCGAGGTTTGGGCCGGCGGCGTGGTCGCTGGTGGCGGCGTGGGCGGCGATCCTGGTAGCGGCAGCGGCAGTGGGCGTGTTGCTGGCGGGGGCCATGCGATTGAGCGCGCGGCGGGCGGCGTTTGTTTCGGCGGTGACGCACGAGCTGCGCACGCCGTTGACGACGTTTCAGTTGTATTCGGAGATGCTGGCCGAGGGGATGGTGCCGGAGTCGGAGAAGCAGCAGTACTTGAGGACGCTGTGTTCGGAGGCGGAGCGATTGACGCACCTGGTGGAGAACGTTCTGGCATACGCGCGGCTGGAGCGAGGTCGAGCGGGAGGGAACGTAGAAGAGCTGACGGTGGGAGAGTTTTTGGGGCCGGTCGAACCGCGGCTGGCCGAGGTGGCGGCGCGGGCGGGCATGGAGTTGGTCGTGGAGGCGGACGAGGAGGGATTGGATGCGGCAGTGCGGGTGAACCGGTCGTCGTTGGAGCAGATCCTGCTGAACCTAGTGGACAACGCGGCGAAGTACGCGGGGGGCGCGGCGGACAAGCGGATTCACTTGTCGGCGCGGGTTGCGAGCGAGCGGGTGGAGATGCGGGTTTGGGATCATGGGCCGGGGGTGTCGCCGCAGGTGATGAGGCGGTTGTTTCGGGCGTTTGCGCGGCCGGCGGACGAGGCGGCCGGATCGGCGCCTGGCGTGGGTTTGGGATTGGCGTTGAGCCGGCGTTTGGCAAGCGATATGGGGAGCCGATTGGAGTTGGATGGAGGGTTCTTGGGGGGCGCGTGTTTTGTGGTGACGTTGAGTAGTGGGTAGTGGGTAGTGGGTGACTTGGGGTAGGTGGGGCGGTAGAATTCGGCGAATGGGGATTGTTCGTCGAGCGGAGCGAGGAGGGAGCGATGGGAGGTGTCGGGCGGGACGTGGTGGATGCGGAGGTTCAGTCGTGGATGGAGTGGTTCGAGCAATGTCCGTTGCCTGGGCAGGTTCTGATTGAGCCACGGCGGCCGCGGCACGTTCTGCTGGCGGTCGATAGCACGAGCCAGGACGCACCGACGATCGGGATCGCGCAGAGTCTGCGGAGCCGATTTCATTGCGGGCTGTCGGTGGTGGACGCCCGGGAGGGGGAAGTGTCGCGCGAGCTGGCGGCGCGAGCGGCGGCGAAGATCGGCGGGAAGGCGATGCCGCGATCGTCGGGAAGCAGCTCGGACCAGGTGTTGGCGGCGATCGAGCAATCGGGATGCGACCTGTTGGTGATCCCTTGCCCTTATGGGGATCGGCTGGAGTCGGTGGGTTCGAGCAGCACGGGGACGGTGGTGAACGCGTTGCTGGCCAACTGCGGAGTGCCGTTGGTGGTGGTTCGGCAGCCGTTCGGAGAGCAAGAGGAGCATTTTTCGGACGTGTTGCAGTTGGCGCTGCCGGCGCCGGGCGACGCGGGGGAGCGGGCGGCGGACTGGGCGGTGGGGATGGTCGTTGGGGGCGGCACGCTGCGGATGGCGATTGTCGCGGGAGACGCGTTTCGCCGTGGGCTGGAGGGCTTGATGGAGTCGCCGAGTCCGGGGATGAAAGTGAGGCGGCGGTGGAGTCCCGAGGCGATGGTCAGCGGCTATGTCGGGCTGCATCGTGGAATGCAGCAGGCGGCGAGTGAAGGCGGATTTCGCTACGGGTTGGAGATTTGGAGGGAGGACCAGGCGGCGCTGAATCACGAGGCCACCGAGGGCGGGCCGCTGTTGGTGGTGGCGTCGCTGGATCGGGCGGATTCGGCGGCGCTGGAGGACGTACGGCGGCGGATTCAGCACTCGGCCCATCCGTGGCTGGTCGTTCCGTCGTAGTCGGCGGGCGAGTGCGTGTCAGCCGTTGCGGCGCTGGATGACTTGGTGAAGCCGGTCGTGCGACAGCTCGGTGAGGGAGTCGACGATGAGGTCGGCGGCGGAGAGTAGGTCGCGGGAGCGGGGAGCGCTGGCGATGGCGACGACGGCCATGCCGGCGGCGAGGGCGGCCCGGATGCCGTCGGGGGCGTCTTCGATGACGACGCAGCGGCTGGGTGGATGGTGAAGTCGCTCGGCTGCGATCTGGAAGACTTGCGGATCGGGTTTTCCTCGCTTGACGTCGGCCCCGGTGACGACGGCGCCGAGCAAGGGGCGGATGCCGAGACGGTCGACGACCATGGCGACGTTGCCGGGAGGGCCGGAGGAACCGACGGCGAGGGAATCGCCAGCAGCGGCGAGGGCCTGGAGGAGGTCGCAAGCGCCGGGCATCTCGGGGAAGTTCTGGGAGAGGATATGGCGGAAGGCCTCTTCCTTCTTGCGGTCGAGGACGGCGATCTGTTCCGGGGTGGAGGCTTTGTCGGGCCAGAGGGAGGCGATGACCTCGCGGCTGGTGTGGCCGAAGGTGCGATCGAATTCGTCGCGGGTCATGGGGCGGCCGGTGTCGTTGGCGACGGCGAGCCAGCTTTGGAAATGGGCCTGGTAGCTATCGATCAGGACGCCGTCCATGTCGAAGATGGCGGCGAAGGTGTCGGCGGGATTCATGGCGATGGGACGACTTCCTTTTCGTAGTGCGTGGGTACATCGGCGTATTCGCCCAGCTCGTAGACGAGGTCGCAGTAGGTTTTGAGATCGAGGACGCTGAGGGTCTGGACGGCGCGGAGGACGACCAGTTGCCGGGACCAGGGCGCGGGATCGCGGGCGACCTGAGCGAGGGAGCGGCGGGCACGATCGACGGGATCGGAGGGGGCGTCGGGGCCGGTGAGCAGACGGAGAGCCTTGAGGAGACCGCCGCGACGGCAGTAGACGAGGCGCCGGCAGCGGCGCTGCTGCTTGGGGCTGTAGCCGGCGAAGGCGGGCTGGCGGAAGAGCTGGAAGAGGCGGCCGCGGTATCGCCAGCGGCACCACGCGGCGCGGAGGGACCATTCGGGAAGACGTGCGAGCGGCGATCGCAGGCCCTGTTCGGCGATGAGGTCTTCGAAGTGGCGTTGGAGTTGGCGGGTTGCCTGGAGACGGGAGCGGGCCTGTTGGAAGTCGATGGTGTAGGCGATGGCGACGGCGCGGAGGGACTCGTTGGATTGGCCTTGGAGGTCGAAGCGGGCGAGCCAGTCGCGGAGGTCGGCGACCTGGCGGCGGCGTTGGGCAGCGAGAGTGCGGAAGCGTTTCTTCAGGGTAGGTTGCGCACCGATGGAGGCGATGTCTTCTTCGATGGGAGCGGCGGTTCCGCCACGGAGATATGGGGAGGAGCCGGGGAGGAGGACGCCGAGGTATTCGGGATCGAAGCGGGCGCGCATCTGGAGGCACTCGAGGAGGAGCGGCTTGCGCATGCGGTGGATTTTTCGGACGGCGACGGCGTAGGGGTCGGCTTCTTCCTGCTGGGCGGTTTCGGCGACGCGGGGGTGGAGCACCTCGCCGATGAAGCCGGCCATGAGACGCAGCCCGGCGCCTGTGAGGCGGAGGGCGTACCAGGCGAGCTTGAAGGGGACGAGGAGGACGAGGCCACCGACCATGTGGCGCTGGTAGAGGGTGAGGAGGTTGATGGTGCGCTGCTGCTGCGGCCAGCGGTGCATGGGGTAGGTGCGGAAGACGCGGCGGATGTTGTCGCGGCGGTCGCGGTGCATGAGGTCGGCGACGGGATCGCCGTATCGGCGACGGATGTCGTCGTGGAGGGCGGGGTCGGCGGAAAGGAAATGCAGCGCGGTGAAATCGTTGCCGTGGAACTGGCGGGCCTGGAGCTTGTCGGAACGTTCGGTGGGCTCGGCGTGGAGCGATGCCGCATTGTAACGCTGGCGGAAGGGCAGCGGCAGATCGGTCGGCACGAGGGGCCGCTCGAGCCGGCGGGAGAGCCATTGGAAGTAGTGCTGGAGGTCGCGGTCGCTGGCGGTTTCGGCACGGAGGAGCGGGAGGGCGAAGGCGTTGTAGTCGACGACGAGCTTGGCCGTGTGATGGGTGAGGCTGCGGGAGATGAAGTGGAACCAGAGGTAGGGGCCACGGAGCGAGCCGCGGGTGCCGGCCAGATCAAGCTTGCGGAGTCGTGCCCGTTCGCGGCGCCCATAGGCGAGGCGCCGCTCGCGGAGAGAGATCATGACGAGATTGCCAAGGAGTTGGTTGGTGGTGCCGGTGTCGGAGCGGTGGAAGGTGGGGCCGTCGAGGTAGTCGCGCCAGAGCATCTCGACGGCGGAGGTGGCGGATTGGACTTGCTGGCGTGCCATGACCGGTGTGTCGGGTTCGGCCGAGCGGGCGGCGTCGCTTTCGGCCATGGCGAGCTCGGGGCCGAGGACGCGGCGGTGCAGCATGGAATGATTGCGTTTGGCCTGGGACTGCTTGAGCGTGCGGGTGGCACCGATGAACTGGGCCTCGGCCACCTGGCTGTAGAAGTCGGTGGCCTGATTGGCAATTTGGCGGAACCAGGTGCCCAAGACCATGGGGATGAGGCAGAGGAGGCCGAGGATGATCAGGGGCGTGCCGAGGAGGTGCTCCATGATGCGGCTGAGGGCGTCCAACGGGGCGAAGGGGAGAAGACTGGCCGCGTAGGAGACGAGGAAGAAGCAGAAGCCGAAAATCAGCAGGCGCCGTGCGGGGCGGGCGGTGCCGCGGACGAGCCAGTCGCCGACGGAATCGACAAGCTGTGGGGGCGTGACCGTGCCGTAGAGATCGGCGATCCAGTAGACGCGTTCGAGCATTTGTTGGAGCAAGAGCCCGATGCGGTTGGCGACCTGGGCGGTGGTGTCGTAGGGATTTGGGAGTCGGCCGGCTGCGACGAAGTCGCGAACGAGGGGGAGCCGGCGAAGGGCGAGGACGTCGAAGGCACGGCACCAGCGGGCGACACTTCGGGCGACCGGGCGGCTAACGCGGTCGGACACGCCTGCCGGGGTGGCGGTGAGCAGGCGGCCGATCAGGTTTTCGACGGGGATTTCGCGGGAAGGCGCGTCGTCCCAGGAATCGCCCATGGCGATGGCGCCGATGTGCGGGGCGGAGAGCATGGCCGTCATGTCCTCGACGCGGGCTTGGAGGAGACGGCACTGGGCGTCGCGCGGCAGCCAGTGGAGGGCTTCGGCGGCGCGGTATTGGAATCGTTCGCGGAGGGCCGCCAGGGCAGTGCGATACTCGGGTTCCTCCTCGGTGATCGCGGCTCGCTCGAAGAGCAAGAGGTTGCGGTTCAGCAGTGGACTAAGCTGGCGGACCAGGCGGTCGGAGGCACGGAGAAGGAAGGCGATGAGGCGGCTCATGCGGAGCGCAGGCCGGGCGATTTCGAGCCAGCGTGCCATCTGGGGAAGTCGAAGGTAGCGGAGGACGCGGAGCACGATGAACCAGTCGGCGGCTTCGGAGACCATGACGACATTGGCGTGGGCCAACTGGCCAACGACGTAGGCGGCAAAGCCGAGGGGAATCGCGGGGAGCAGGCCGGTGATGAAGTTGCGGCGGAAGTAGAGCCAGCGCCGCTGCGCGAGGGTGAGCTTGAGCGTGAATTCGGCGAGGAAGACGAG
This sequence comes from Thermoguttaceae bacterium, assembly GCA_963674835.2. GTDB lineage: Bacteria > Planctomycetota > Planctomycetia > Pirellulales > Thermoguttaceae. Next base: position 1,074,613 of record CAXXKC010000003.1, on the reverse strand, counting down.
GCAGATGCCGAGGTCGAGCCAGGCGAAGATGGGCTCGATGCGGCTGCGCTGAGCGAACAGGGCGCCCGGGCTCCAATTGCGAGCTTCGTATTGCAGAAGGGGGCCCTCGATGGCCAGCATGAGGACGAAAACCACGAGCAGGACGAGGATGAAGCGTTCGAAGGCGGCCACGGCGCGGCGGCCGAAGAGCTGTTCCATTCGCCAGGCGAGATGGCGGTCTTGGAGCTCGGCGGCGACGAGGGCCTGGGAGCGACGCAGGGAGCGGTCGAGGGATTTTGCGTGGGCCCGGGACTCTTGGGTGGGGCGGTGGTTGTCGGGGTTTGATGGGGTGGAAGATACCCTCACCCCCGACCCCTCTCCCGTTTGTGTGAAAGGGGAGGTGTTGGTGGTGGCGCTTGCGGGCTGGTCGGATTGCGGGACTGGGGAAGCGGTGGTGGCGGAGCGAGCGGTGGCGATGTCTTGGGCGAGGATCTCGAGGCTGAGGACGCCGTTGGCGAGGGGGAGTTCTTCGAGGAAGGTGAGAGTTTCGCTCGTGGCGTCGCCGAGGTCGTCGACGACGTGGCTGATAGCGTCCTGGCGCTGGTCGGGTGGAAGTTGCCGAACGGTTCGAAGCCACTGCTCGGCCGCTCGGTGGCGACATTGCGAAAGTGCCTGGCGCAGATGGGCGGGGATTTCGGTGGCTTGGTCGGCCGGGGCTTCGGGATCAGCCTCGGAGGGGGCGGGACCTAGACGAGGTTCGAGGTGGCCGGCGGCCTGCCAGAGACGGTACCAGCCGCGCCAGTCGGCTGGGTCGGGCAGCCCGAGGAGGAACTGGATCTGGCGGCCGAGTGCGGCGGCGCGGAGTCGACGGGCACTTTGCTGGAGTTCGGCGATGGCCGATTCGAGGGATCGGCGGCGCTGGGTGGTCGAAGCGGGCGGTCGGGCGGCTGCGCCGTTGGTGGAGTCGTCGAGCGTGCCGAGGGTGTGGTTGGCGCCGTTGCGGAGGCGGGTCGGCACGCGAGAGCCGGGCAGGTCGTCCTCCCAGGCGTCGATCTCGCGTTGGAGGGCTTCCTGTTCGAGGAGGATGCGACCGAGGAGGTCGATTCCACGATGCCCTTGGAGCAGGGCGACCTGGGTGCCCAGCCAGTAGAGGTCATCGCGGAAACACTCGAGGGCGAAGGCCTGGGACTGGGGGGACAAGTTGCTGTCGTCGAGGAGGTCGCCGAGGTAGTGGTCATCTTCGGAGAGTTGGAGAAGGACGGAATCGATCCGCTGGCCGTCGATTCGGCCGTTGGGGTCGATGTCCTGGGCGAGTTGCTCGTGGCAGAGGTTCTGGAGCGACGGCAGGAGAGCGAGCAGGCGGCGGCGGAGCGGGGACGCGGGGTCGAGGCAGTCCCAGCGGCGGCGCAGGAGGATGCCTTGGCGAACGAGATCCTTGCAGCGGCAACCGTCGGTGTGGTCTGCCTGGACTTGCTCGGCTTGGAGGCACCACTGACGAGTCTGCTGGTCGAGAGACGAGGTTTCCGCAATGCTGGTCATGAAGCTGGGGGACCGCAGAACCACGGCGTCGGGAAGGAGGCGAACGCCTGAAACGGTGTTGTTCTGCAATATGGGGGCTGGGATGGGGCGTGTCAAGCCAGTGGGGGGCGGAGGTCGGGAGAGATGGGGGAGGGGAGAGGTGGAGGAGGGAGAAGGGACCACGGAGACACGGAGGGCACGGAGAAGACGGGTTTTTGGGAGAGGAGAGGGTGGCGCGGGGGTTGAGGGTGGTTTTCACCGCCGGGGGCGGCTGTGCTACAGGGTGTGGAGGAGATGGGTTTCACAGCTGCGGGCGGCTGTGCTACAGGGTGGTAGAGGTAGGGAGGGAAATGGGTTTGAGGGGTTGTGGTGGGGCTCGCTGCGCTCGGCCCACCCTACGGTTGATGGGCAAGAAAAGGGAAGGGCCGAACGAGTCGGGTTAGGGCTCGTCCGGCCTTGCATCCCTCACGGAGACCCAGGTGGCACAAGTTCGATGGGTCAGGAGTAGGTTTTCTCGAAGTATTCGCGACTGCCGGTGGGATCGGCCTTCATGCCGGCGCTGCCATGGTGCCAGTTGGCGGGACAGACTTCGCCGCTCTGCTCGAAGAACTGGAGGGCTTCGACCATGCGGAGGACCTCTTCGACATTGCGGCCGAGCGGGAGGTCGTTGATGAGTTCGTGGCGTACGATGCCGCCCTTGTCGATGAGGAACAGGCCGCGGAGTGCGACGCCGCCGTCGGTGAGGACGCCGTAGTCGGCGGAGATTTGTTTCTTCAGGTCGGAGACGAGGGGGTAGCGGATTTCGCCGAGTCCGCCCTGGGTTCGCGGCGTGTTTCGCCAAGCGAGGTGGGTGTACTGGCTATCGATGGAGCAGCCGAGGAGCTGTACGTTGAGCTTCTCGAACTGGGCGACGTGCTCGGAGAAGGCGACGATTTCGGTGGGGCAAACGAAGGTGAAGTCCAAGGGATAGAAGAAGAGGACGACGTACTTCTTTCCTTGGAACTGCGACAGCGAGACCTCGTTGAAGGAGCCATTGGGCATAACGGCCGTGGCCTTGAAGTCGGGAGCTGGCTTAGTGACCAGACTGCTCATGGAAGACACTCCTCCTCGGTTCAATGGACGCGGGCGCCTCGCCTTGGGCGGGGCGGCCAACGGTGAAAAATCCCTTGGTCATTTATGCAGGCGGCTGGAAATTGTCAACGGCAAGGCCGACTGGTCCTCCGGGGGACGTCAGTTCAGGGGTTTGTTGAGATTTGGAGCGGCGGGGCGACAAATTGACACTTTGGCTGGTGCAGGGTGGCGGGGTCAGGCGGGCCACTGGCCGTGTCGGGTTGGGGTGAGGATAATGGGGAGGCGGATGGGAGGAGTTGCGTGACTTATTGATGCCTGTATTGAAGACGGAACAAGGGGTCCAACCCAATCCTGATCTTTCGGCCTCCCGATGGTCGGCCTCGTTCCAGTTCCAATGCAGGACCCAATAGGATCGTTTGGGGGATGGGCATGTTCTATCGATTCGTCGCGGACTCGGCACAGCCGTACACGATTCTGGTGGTTGCTTTGGTGGTGGCGGCGATCGCCGCGTGGCGAGCCAAGCCGGAGCGGCGGCTGGCGGTGCGGCTGACGGTGCTGCTGGCCGGACTGCTGTGGGCGGTGTCGACGCCGTTGGTCGGCTACCTGGCGTCGTGGAGCCTGGAGCGGTCGTATCCGCCGATGCAGGGATTTCCGGAGGACGCGGAGGCGATTGTCGTGCTGTCGGGCGGGCTATGCGTTTATGACGCCGATGGAAAGAACGTGGAGCTGAGGACGGACACGGCTTTGCGGACGATCCACGGCGCGGAGCTATATCATCGTGCGGGGCGGAAACCGATTGTGGCGACCGGTGGGAAGGTGTCGCCGGACACGCCTGGGCCGACGCTGGCGGAGGCGATGGGGAAGCTGCTGTTGGAGTTGGGCGTGGGGCCGGACGACCTGGTGCTGGAGACGAAGTCGCGAACGACATACGAGAACGCACTGTATACGCACGAGATTCTGGCGAAGCGTAACGTGCGCCGGATCGTGCTGGTGACGTCGGCGACGCACATGCCGCGGGCGTTACGGTGCTTTCGGGCGGTCGGATTCGATGTGGTGCCGGGGGCGTGCAACTATCGGGCGGGCTGGCTTCACGTGACGCCGACCACATTTCTTCCCAGCGCACAGGCGATGACCGACGTGGAAGCGGCGTACCACGAGTGGCTGGGCCTGGCTTGGTACTGGTTCCACGGGCGACTGTGAGATCGCCCGAGGAACCGGCATTGGATCACTTGGCCGCGGGCTTGGCCGGTTCGGCCGCGGGTTTGGCGGCAGGCTTGGCTGGCTCAGCGGCGGGTTTGGCTGGCTCGGCGGCAGGTTTGGCTGGCTCGGCGGCAGGCTTGGCTGGCTCGGCGGCAGGCTTACTGGGCTCCGGAGTAGAGGGTACCAATGTGGGGAGCTGGAGTTCGGGGCCCTCGGCGGGCGCGGCGGACTTGGCCTGGGCGGGGGCCGGCTCTTCTTTGGGCGCGGGCTTAGCAGCCGGCTTGGCCGGCGCTTCCTGCTCGGGGGACGAGAGGGAGGGCAAGCTGACGACGGGCGGCTCCATTTGCTGCGGCTGTTGGGGCTGGGCGGAGCTTTCCTCGGACTGCGGTTGGGCATTCATGCCGGACGGCGGGGGCGGCTCGTGGGAGCAGGCGGTGAGCATGGCCAAGAGCAGCGCCAAAGCGGGGAGAAGCGAGAGTAGCCTCATGATGAGATGCCTCCGTGAGTTCGTAGCGAAATTCAATCCATCCATCGCTTTGAAGATAGTGTTTGACGTGCTGGAAGTAAACGGAGAACGCCGGGGCACTGCAGCGATCGGTGCACGTTGCACGTGACTGTAGCGTTCCCGGCGGTGTGTTCTAGCGGTTCCGAAAGCGATCGGCACGTTACCCGGTTGTGAGACGTGTTCTATTCCTCGCCCTTCCAGAGGCCGTGCAGGTTGCAGTAGGCGCGGGCGACGACGGCGCCAGCGGGGAGCTCGAACGTTGCCTGGGGGACGGCGCCGGGATTGAGGTAATGTCGGGAGACGGCGTCGCCTTGGAGGACTTCGATCCACTCGATGTAGTGTTCGGCGGCCATGGGGTGTGGGACGGTGCCCACGGTGACGGTGACATCGGCCCCGGATCGGGCCAGGACGGGAACGTGTTTCTCCTTGGCGGCGTCGGTGGTGTTCTCTTCGGAGAGCGTCATCGGTTGGTTGCAGCAGACGAGGCTGCCCTGGCCGGCGCGGAGGATTTCCACCATATTCCCACACGATTGGCAGACGAAGACTTCTCGTTGCTGGGTCATGTTGTTCTCCTGAGGTTGAATATCGTCAATGAGAGTAGTCCGATGAGGAGGGGATTGGCCCTTCCAGCACGCTATGTTCTACACCCTTGGACGAAGGTTGAAAAGTGGCGCGGTGGCGGTTGGGAGGCGGGTTGGGGGCATCGGAAGGCGGGTTGGGGAGCCGTACGAGGGGCGCGGGTTTTTGACTTTGGCGGGTGGGAGTGCGAAAATTGACTGTTGCCAAAGGGAACGTTTGGTGAAGACCTGCCAGTGGGAGGGTTTGCTATGTCGGACGAGCATCGGTCGTATTCCCGTAGAGAGTTTGTGCGACAGTCGGGACTTGTGGCGGGTGGGATGCTGTTGGGCTCCGCGAGCGTGGGACGAGCCGACCCATCGCAAGGGTCCTCGCCATCGAAGACGGACGATTGGCCAAAGCGGGTGCTGGGGCGAACGGGTGTTTCGGTGACGACGATGGCGTTGGGGACGGCGCCGATGGGACACTGCGAGCAGATTCTGCCGCCGGAGATTGCCGAGGCGGTGAACCTGGCGTTGGATCAGGGCGTGAACTTCGTCGATACGGCGCCGATTTACGGCGATGCCGAGGATGGCGTCGGGCTGGCTTTGGGGAAGCGGCGCAAGGAGGTCTTTCTGGCGACCAAGGTGTGGGCGGATACGGTGAAGGACGCCGAGAAGTCGCTGGCCAATTCGATGAAGCGACTGAAGACGGATTGGGTCGATCTGCTGTATTACCACAGTGTGGGAAACCGCAAGGTGGACGGGGCCATGGAGCCGGATGGCGTGTTTACCTGGTTGGTCCAGCAGAAGAAGGCGGGGAAGTGCCGGTTCGTGGGAATTTCGGGGCACCATCTGCCGGGCCGGATGCGGGCGTTTCTGGAGACCAACGAGGTGGACGTGCTGATGACGGTGGTGAATTTCGTGGATTGCAACACGTATCGGTTCGAGCAGGATGTGCTGCCGATCGCGCGGAAGCACAACGCGGGGATCGTGGCGATGAAAGTGTTTGGAGGTGCGCGGCGGAACGCGGGCAGCTATCGGAACGCAAAATGTCCGCCGGAGTTGGACACGCAGTATTTGGACCTGGCGGTGCGGTATTCGCTGGGCGTGGAGGGAGTGGCCACGCTGAATCTGGGCGTGCACAACAAGGAGCAGGTGCTGAAGAACATCGAGATGGTCAAGGCGTACCAGCCGTTGTCGCTGGCGGAGTCGGATTCGCTCGTGCAGCTTGGAACGAAGTTGGCGGCGGAATGGGGACCGCACTTTGGGCCGGTTGCGTGATGGCGTATTTTGTGTGTCTGGTGGCGCGAGGTTGCGTGGATGGATGTTGGGAAGCGTTGGGTGCTGGCGGCCGCGGCGTTGATTGCCGCCGGTTGGACTTGCCCGATGGTCGAGGCGCAAAGCGTGTCGGAGTTGCCGTTTGCACAGCGCCGCGAGGTTCCGCCGATGCCGCGGAACCTGGACTGGGTGAACACGGCGGCGCCGCTGCATCTGGATGATTTGCGCGGGAAGTTCGTGCTGCTGGACTTCTGGACGTACTGCTGCATCAACTGCATGCACATCCTGCCGGAACTGGAGAAGCTGGAGGCGGCGTATCCGCGCAACCTGGTCGTGATCGGTGTGCACTCGGCGAAGTTCGAGGAGGAGCGGGATACGCAGAACATCGTGGAGGCGATTCTGCGCTATGAGATCGCCCATCCGGTGATCAACGACGCCGATCACTCGCTGTGGAAGGCGTTTCGAGTGCAGGCGTGGCCGACGCTGATTCTGATCGATCCCGAGGGGTACGCGGTTTGGGCCAACAGCGGAGAGACGACGTTTGAGAAGATCGATGAGGTGCTGAAGAGCGCGCTTCCGTACTATCGGAAGCACGGCTTGCTGGACGAGACACCGTTGCGGTTCGAGCTGGAAGCGTACCGCGCGGAGCCGCGCCCGTTGCGGTTTCCGGGGAAAGTGCTGGCCGACGAGAAGAGTCAACGACTGTTCATCGCGGACAGCGGGCACAACCGGATCGTGGTGGCGCGGCTGGACGGGACCTTGATCGACGTGGTGGGCTCGGGTGTGGCGGGGATGGTCGACGGAGGCTACGCCGAGTCGCAGTGGAACGATCCGCAGGGGATGGCGTTGGAGGGCGAGGATCTGTACGTGGCCGACACGCAGAACCACGCCATCCGCAAGATCGATCTCAAGTCGCGGAAGGTGTCGACGGTGGCAGGCACCGGGCAGCAACGCCGAGAGGCGCCATACTTTCTCAGGCACCGGCCGAAGAACACCCCGCTGAGTAGCCCGTGGGACCTGTGCATCGTTGGGAAAAACCTGTACGTGGCGATGGCGGGAACGCACCAGATTTGGAGGATGGATCTGAACGGTACGGTGATTACGCCGTATGCGGGAAACGGGCGGGAGGACATCGTGGACGGGCCGCTGCTTCCGGAGCATCCGTATCAGCTTGGCTCGGCGTCGTTCGCGCAGCCGAGCGGACTGGCAAGCGACGGGACGTGGCTCTACGTGGCCGACAGCGAGGGGAGCTCGATTCGGGCCGTGCCGCTGGATGGGCGAGGGGACGTGCGGACAGTGGTGGGGACGGCGGAGCTGGTGACCGCGCGGCTGTTCACATTCGGCGACGTGGACGGGGACGGCGAGCAAGCGAGATTGCAACACCCGTTGGGTGTGGCGTATTGGGATGGACGGTTGTACGTGGCCGATACGTACAACAGCAAGATCAAGGTGGTCGATCCGAAATCGGGCGAGACGAAGACGGTGGCGGGGAGAAAGGCCTCTTCGTTCTATGAGCCGGGAGGGCTTTCGGTAACGGGAGGCCGGTTGTACGTTGCGGACACGAATCATCACCAGATACGTGTGATTGATCTCGAGCGGGACAACGAGGTGTCGACACTGGCGATCACGGGCCTGGAGCCACCGAGGGCGGTGGATCGCAAGATTGCGATCGAGGAGCGATTCGCCGGAGCAAAGCAGCAGAGGCTGGAGCCGGTGAGTGTCCGGCCCGAGGACGGGGCGATTCGCGTGGCGGTCGAGCTACGGCTGCCGCCGGGGTACGAACTGAATGAATCGGCGCCGATGGCGTACCTCGTGGAGACGGGCAAGAGCCGAGACGGAAATGGGCTATTGGCGGAGGGATCGCTGGGGAAGCTCGTGCGATTGGAGAAGCCGAGCGAGCGGTTTGAGATCAGGCTGCCCGTGACGGAAACGAGCGGGCAGCAGTCGATCCGTGTGGGGCTGGAGTTCTACTACTGCCGAACGAACGGGGCAGGGATCTGCAAGGCGGGAAGCGTCGTTTGGACGGTTCCGATCCGAGTTTCTCGGGACGCCGATTCGGCAGTGATCGCATTGCGGCATCAGGTGCCGTAGCTTCCAGCGGCAGGCATCGCGGGCGCGGGGCCTCCGTGCATCTTGTGCGCGGAGTTTCTGGAGACGTGGCGCGCCGCTGCCGTGGTTCGTTGCAGGTCGACAATCGCACCGTGCGGACGTTCCGCAGGAATCGCATGCGATGGATGACGGTTTTCTGGGCGTGCATGGTTGCTACGCGAGATGTATCGTGACTATGATCGGATGTAAGCGCATGAGGTTTATGTATTAGGGCCGACATTGGATTGGCCCCGGTGGGCACAAAGGGGCCGACCACGGCACCGACCACGGCGCAGCGCGCGGCGAGCTAGTGGGGGAAATGACCGGGGAGAGTGCCTGCGAGAATGTGGGCAATTGGTGTGATTTGCCCCTCTTGCGTCAGTGGGCCAGGGACGATCTTAGAGGTATATCGTTAGATCTTATGTTGTTATGGTTTATGGAGTTAGTGTCAATTTGGCCTTTCCCGCCAGCAAGGGTTTATTGACCCCCGAGCAAATTGGTGCTATGGTGTGGCGGTTACCCCCTGATAGAAATAGACACGGAGTCTTGGATGACTATCAAATTGCTGGTCGCAGATCCTCATCAAGTCTTCTACGCGGGCCTGAAGGATTTCTTGTCCGGCACGGGTGTAGACATCGTTGGTTATTCGCCGGATGGGCTCGAGTTGGTCGAGATGGTGACACGACACGAGCCGGACGTGGTATTGCTGTCGGTCCAACTAGGGCGAGAGGACGGCATTGCGGCGTTCGAACGCATCAAGCAGGTACGGTCGCGGACCCCGGTGATCATGGTGGCGTGCTACGATCACGCGGCGTATCTGGCACGGGCTCACTCGGCGGGGGCCGCCGGATTTCTGTTGAAGGATTTCAATCGCGAGAAGCTGGTGGAGATGGTTCGTGCCGCAGCGGCGGGGCAGCGTGTTTGGACGCGCGAAGACATGCGGCGAATTACGGGGGTGATGACCACACCTCGATTGGACGCGAACATCGAGGCTCCGTTGACGCCGCGCGAGGCGGAGGTGCTGCGCCAGATGACGCTGGGCCACACGAATCGTCGAATCGCCGACGACTTGGGCATCAGCTACGAGACGGTCAAGGAGCATGTTCAACACATCCTCGACAAGGTCGGCGTCGAGGATCGCACACAGGCGGCCGTTTGGGCCGTGCGTCACGGCCTGGCCTAAGCTGGGCAGGTTGGCCCGGCGGTGATGCGGTGCGCTCTACAGTTCCGCGATGTTTAGCGGGAAGAGGATCGTCACGGTGTCGGTGCGCTGGGGATGTCAGGCGGCGATGGCGCGCAGACGATCGAGTGCGCGGCGAGCTTCGAGTCGAACGCGCGGGTCTTCGTCGGTGAGAAGCGTGCCGAGGGCGTTGATGGCAGGGGTCGCTCGGAGGCCGTGAAGACGAAGAGCGCCGGCCGCATTGCGGCGCGCGACGGGGTCGCGATCGCGGAGTCGGGCGATCAGCTTCTCGATGAGGGGATCCACGCATTGGGGCATCGTGCTGTCCTTGCTTGCTTCTGACGACTGAACGATATCGGGGTGTCTTGTCTGTCGGGTGGCAGGGCCAATAGGTGATATCGACCGGAGCTGTGCGATAACTTACTGCGAGCCGGGAAGCGCGATCTTGGGCTGTGTGGATGGGCAAGATGCGGGGGGGATGCCGGTTTGTGGACTGTTCTCACGGCGGGGTTCGCCGAGTCTGGGAAGGCCACGATGGGCATTGAAGGATGCGGGTGGAGACGGAGGCTATACGGAAGGCGGTTACGGCAGGGGGAAAGTCGTTTCGATGGGCCGTGCAGAGGCAATTCTCTGGATGGCTGCGTGGCAATATGGCGGGGCGCGGAGGAGAGAGGTCTGAAAGATGCGGGATGTAAATATATGTAAAGAAATAGGTTATGTCGGAGATGATGGCAGGCGGTGCAAACGGAGGCGATGAGAGGGCGGGGAGGGGGTTAAACGGTGCAAGATTTAGGGGGAAAGACGTGAGCCGAGTGTAGTCAGGGCCCAAGATTTGTGGTACAAAGGTTGGCAGTTTGGGGTCTGGGTGGCTCTAGTGCGTGTCGTGCTCGACTGTTGCGGGGTCGGCGGCGTTTCCTCGGTTAGGGAAATCGATCCGCATGCTGCACGGTCGTGGGACACGCCCCAACGAGTCTGGGAGCAACCGCACCGAAGTAGCAATGGGACGAAGTCGCTACCCCCGCCATGGCCATCGGCTTGCACCAGCGACACTGGGCGAGCTTCTTGATGTGTCGGTTCCTGAAGAGTGTCTTGGGGACGGACAACACGAGGGGCTATTGCTGCGCGACTTGGACGAGTCAGCGTGGGAGTTGTTCGACGACGACACGTGCGCGCAGTTGGCGAACCATGTCGTGCGTGCGGTGGGGCGCGCGGCGCGGATGCCGATGGCGATGGGGGACCGCCCATTGCCGCCAATTCCATCGGGAATGAAGCTGACGGACCTGGATTTGGAGGTCCGGACGCTGAACTGTCTGGTTGCGGCGGGAATCCACGAGCGTCCGCAGGACTTGCGTGCGTTGACGATCGAAGGGGTGCTGGGGCTGCGGGGTTTCTGGGTCAAGTGTCTGGTCGATCTGTTGACGTCGCTAGAGTACGTGACGGATCATCCCGAGGCGCGCAAGGCATTGCGGAAACGGGCTGGGATTCCGGTGAAAGTTCCCCAGGGCGACTACCGTTATCCGCGGCAAGGCTACCGGCTGGCGCCGGCGCTTCTGCAGGACATCCTGGTGGAACCGATCCCGGATGAGTTGGCTGGCGGGACGTCGTTGGAAGGGAAACGGCTCTGCGATCTGAACGAGTCGGCGTGGGGGAAGCTGGATCGGGGGAGCATCAAATCGCTGGCCGAATTGATCATCTCGCGAGTGAACGTGAGCGGGTACAACCGAGCGGTTCAGCAGCGGCGTTTGCCGGGGCCGCCCAAGGGGGTTCGCCTGGAGAATCTGCGGTTGGAGAACCGGACGTTCAACTGTTTGCGGCGGGCCGGTTTTGGCCGGCGTCCGGAGGATCTGGCGAAGCGGACCGTGGGGGATTTGCTGTCGATCAAGGCGTTTGGGGCGAAGTGTCTGGTCGACCTGCTGAGTTCGATCGAGACGCTCAACGCGCGGGAGGGGAGGCTGGACGAGAAGCTGACGACGGAGGCGCGGGCATTGGCGGAGATACCCGACGCGACGCAGATCCACTTCAGCGATCCGCGGCTGGGACCTCTGCTGCGCGAGACGGACGCGGAAGCCAACACGATCGGCGAACTGATCAACCACGTGGTGCGTCGTCGTTTGGACCCACCGGATCCGCTGCGGCTGTACGAGCAGGTGTGCGAGGTGCGGCGCAAGCTGGAGCGTTTGACGCGGCTGAGCCTGGAAGAGGAACTGGTGCAGATCTTTTCGCCGCCGGGGGGCGGCCGGAACGCGCAGATCGTGGCGGAGTATTACGGCTGGGACGGCGGTGGCGGGCATACGCTGGAGGAGTTGGGGCAGAAGTACGGGTTGAGCCGGGAGCGGATTCGGCAGGTTTGCGTTCGGGCCGTGAAGCGAAACCGCGGGTCGCGGGTGTTTGCGCCGGTGCTGGACCGGGCGCTGGCGTATATCGGGGAGCATCTGCCGTGCGAGGCGGAGCGTTTGCACGCGGGACTCGGCGCGGCGGTTTTTTCGGGATGCCGGCTGGGGCTGGAGACGATCGGGCAGGCGGGGGAGTTTCTCGGGCGCGAGGCGCAGTTCGCGATCGTGCTGGTGGGCGATTGCTCATTGGTCGTTCGGCCGGAGCAGGTGGAGTTGCCGCGCGTGATCATCCAGGCGGCAAAACGGGCCGTGCTGAGCTACGGGGCGACGAGCGTGGCGTCGATCGTCGCGGAGCTTGCCAACCAGGCGGAGAAGGTCGAGCCGCCATTGATTCTGGAGACGGTCAAGGCGCTGAAGGATTTTCAGTGGCTGGACGAGAGCCGCGGGTGGTTTCAGTTGGAGTCGCTACCTCAGTACGGTCTGCCGAACATGATCGAGAAGATTCTGTCGGTGGCCGGCACGATCGATGTGACGAGGCTGCGGCTGGCGGTAGCCCGATATCGGCGATCGGGGCGGAGCGTTCCGCCGTCGCGGGTGCTGCTGGAGTTCTGCCGCCGGATGCCGGGCATCCGCGTGGAGGGGAGCACGATTTCGGCGGACCCGGTGAAGCCGTGGGAGGAGGTGCTGGGGGGCGTCGAGGCGGGGATGGTTCGCGTGCTGAAGGAGCACGGGCCAGTGTTGGAACGAGGTGTGTTCGAAGAACACTGCATTGGCGACGGCATGAACCGCTTCAGCTTCAATGCGATCATCATGTGTTCGCCGGTCATCGCACAGTACGGGCGGAGCGTTTATGGGCTGATCGGCGCGAAGGTGGACCGCAAGACGATCCAGGGGCTGGTGGCGCGGCGGCTGGGGAGCATGCCGGCCAAGGTGCTGCGGGGATTCGGGCGGACGGGCGACGGCCAGGTGTACCTGGCGTACCGGCTGTCGAAGGCGGCGATTTCGGGCGGGGTGATCACGGTGCCGGCGGCGCTGAAGGACGAGATCCGCGGGCGATTCAGGATTCGCACGGCGGACGGGCAAGCGGCGGGGACGTTGGTTTCCAAGAGCGGGTGTGCATGGGGACTAGGGCCGGCGCTGCGAGGCCACCGTGCGGAGCCGGGCGATCAGTTGGTGATCTTCTTCGACACGGATCGCCGCGAAGCCGTCATCCAGTTCGATGTGGAAGACGCGGGTCTGGAAGCGTTGGCCGTCGAGGGCCAGCCGACGGGCTGACGCGCATGACCCCGGGGGTTCTTTGGGCGGGTTGCGCGATTCTGAAGCCGTACGGCGAGTGGTGTGTTGCGGGCGGCTGCGCTGAGCGTGCCGTTGTTTGTGCGCTTCGTTTGATGAGGAGGCCGCCCTTACGCCCAGTCGCTTTCCCGCGAGCAAGAGAGGGGAGTGAGTTGGGGCACAGCCGGGGGCGGCTGTGCTACATGGTGGGTGGGGGGCGGTTTGTTACTGGTGGGCGGCGTCGAAGACGCTTTGTAGAGTGACGGGGCAGCCGCCGTGGTGTTGGCTGGCGTCGGCAGCCTGGATGAAGGCGATGATTTCGAGGGTCTGCTCGGGGCTGACGGGTGGTTTGCCGGTCTTGAAGAACTCGGCGATTTGGGCGATGAGCGGTTCGTAGCCTTCGAACTTGCCGGCGTCGACGACGGACTTGGTGCCGAAGACCTTGGCGCCGTAGGTGTGTGGTCCTTTGCGGGTGCCGCGGAAGGTGCCGATGCGGCCGTCCTTCCAGACGCCGACGACGACATCGGCATCGTCGGTCTTGGTGCGGCTGACCGATTGGCAGCCCTGGCCCATGATGGTGCAGAGGATCTCGACGCCGTGGATGCCGTACCAGGAGAGGTCGGGATGGTGCGGTTCGAGGGAACAGGGACTGAAGGCGTTGCAGCCGAGGATGGGGCCGACCTTGGGATCGGTGAGGACCGCCTGGGTTCCGGGTGCGAAGCGGAGGGCCGAGCTGGAGAAGCAGGGGACGCTGTGCTGTTTGGCGAGGCGGTAGATTTCCTCGGCGTCGGCCAGAGAGGCGGCCAGCGGTTTGTCGATGAAGACCGGCTTGCCGCTGGCGAAGACCTTTTTGGCGTACGGGAGGTGAGTGCGGCCGTCGATGCTGAGGATCATGACGGCGTCGACCTTGGCGAGGAGCTGGTCGATGGAGTCGACGATTTCGACGCCGAGTTTGCGGCAGGGCTCGACACTGCCGGCGAGGATTTGCTGGCTGGTGGGGATGTCGGTACTGCCACCGGGAAAGCCGGCGACGATGCGCATGGCGGCGATCTCGGGGGGCGCGTTGGGATTGTTGATGATTTGAGTCCAGGGCAGCGCGTGGGCGTCCATGCCGATGATGCCCACCTTGATCGGTTCGGCGGCCAAGGCGGGCCACCAACTGAGGACCAGCAGAGTGACGACCAGGATGGCGGTGAGGGATCGCATGGTGATGTCCTGGGAGATGGGGTTATTGGGGGGTTGTGCTGCGTGTTGGGTGACTCTGGCGGCCCTCGCCGTGCGGCTCCTCTCCCATGGGCGGGAGAAGAGCCGTGATTCGGCGGCGGGCGAGGGGGAGATGCTACTTGGCCCGTTGTGCGTTTTTCTGGCGGGATTTTTCCATGACGCTTTCGATGGAGACGGGGGCGCCGTTGAGGGCTTTGCTGGCGTCGGCGGCTTCCATGAAGGCGAGGATTTCGAGGGTTTCTTCGGGGCTGACCGGTGGTTTGCCGGTCTTGAAGAAGACGGCGATCTCGACGAGCATGGGCTCGTAGCCATCGTACTTGCCGGCGACCATGGTGCCGTTGGTTCCGACGACCTTGGCCTCGTAGCCTTTGCCGGCGACGAACTTGCCGACGCGGCCGTCGGCCCAAACGCCTTCGACCTCTTCGGGACCGATGCGGCGGACTTCCTTACAGCCGGGACCCATGATGGTGAAGAGGGTTTCGACGCCGTGGATGGCGTACCAGAAGAGGTCGGGGTGGTGCGGCTCGACGTGCATGGGGCTGGTGGCTACGCAGCTCTTGACCTTGCCAATGGGCGACTTGCCGTTGCGGATGGCTTGCGTGTCGGCGCCGAAGCGGAGCGACGAGCAGGAGAAGACGGGGACGCCTTTCTCCTTGGCCAGGCGGAAGATCTCCATGCCGTCGGCGAGTGAGGCGGCCATCGGCTTGTCGATGAACATCGGTTTGCCGGCGGCGATGACCGGCTTGGCCTGGGCGAGGTGGGGTCGGCCATCGACGCTTTCAAGGAGGACGACGTCGACTTTCTTGAGCAGGTCGTCGATGGAGGGGCATATCTCGATGCCCATGGTCTTGAGCTGCTCGGTGAACTTGTCGACGCGGTTGGCGCTGTCGGGGAGATCGGGGCTTCCGCCTGGGAATGCAGCGACGACCTTGACGCCGGCCAGGGGCCCTTCGGCCTTGGGGTTGTTGAATGCCTTGGTGAAGGCGGGTACGTGCGAGGTATCGCAACCGATGATTCCGGCTTTGAGGGGGAGCTTGGCCGGTTTCTGGGCCGAGGCGGTGCCGGTGTGCATGGCGACGACGACCGCAGCGGCCAGACAAAGAATGTGGAATCGCGAGTACATACGAGTTTCCTTGGTGGGTCAGTCAGGTGGGATCTGTTTACTTGCCGGCGATGATGAGATCGAGGCGCTTGCTGCGATCTTCGAGCGACAGGTTGTCGCTGCCTTCGATCGTCATGAAGTCGCTGTAGCCGATCTTGTCGAGCTCGCCGCGGACGGCCGGCCAGTCGATGCTTCCGTCGCGGATGTCGACGAATCGACCGCCGTGGCCGTCGGGATTGAGCCGGAAGTCCTTGACGTGGCACTTGACGATGAGCTTGCCGAGCGCACGGATCCACTCTTGGGGCGGAGCGTACTTGACGTGGTTGCCGATGTCGAAGTAGGCCTTGACCGAGGGATGGTCGAAGGAGCCGATGAAGTTGGCGGCCAGCGCCGGCTTGACCCAGAGGTTGTTCCAGACGTTCTCCAGAGCGATGACGACGCCAGCCTTCTCGGCGATGGGGATAAGCTTCTGGACGGCTTCGCGGGAACTCTTGGTGGCGTAGTTCTGGGCTTCGATGTACTTCTCGTACTTGGAATTGTCACCGGCGACGACCTTGTGGACCATGCCGGTCTTGGGGTCGAAGTCGATGTCGAACTCCCAGGGCTCGGGCATAGGCATGCCGCCGACGCGGCAGGGGACCAGGAGGACGGCAGTCGCACCGTAGGCGGCAGCGGCCTTGATGGCGGCCTCGACGCTTTGGATGTCGGCAGCGACCTTTCCGCTGTCGGGGCTATTGAAGTTGGCCCAGCCGTAGAGAACGGAGTGGATGCGCATGCCGCACTTGTCGGCGATCTTGCGAGCAGCGGCGGCATCTTCGGGGGAAGCCGCGCGGTCGCCGGATTCGATGCCGTCGAAGCCGGCGGCCTTCCAGGACTTGAGGACGTCTTCGGTCGGCTTGCCGATGAGGGCCTTGCTGAGCGTGGTGTGATAGGTGGCGCCTTGCAGGCGGCCACCGAGGAGCAGGCTGGCGCCGAGGGCAGCAGAACCTCCGAGGAACGCTCGTCGGGTGAAAGCGTGTGTCATGCGAGGAGTCTCCAGTGTAGCTATGCAGTGATGGAAGAACGATGGCGGTAAGTGTTTTCACAGCCGGGGGCGGCTGTGCTACGGGTTGGTGTTCATAGCCGGGGGCGGCAGAGGCGGGCTCGATTGTGCGAAGTTGTTGCGCAGGCGAGGGCCTCTGGGTTTTCGCAGCCGAGGGCGGCTGTGCACCAGGCGAGTTTGGTTGGCGGCTGACTGTTAGTATGGCATGGCTGTGGGGTGGGGTCAATTCGCGGCGGCCCCTATTCGGGGAGGTGACGGTGTTGATGGGTTGTGGCGGACGCTGTTACACTTCAGAGGTCGCGAGGAAAGCGGAGAGCGGAGAGCGGAGGAGGCGGTTTGGGGGTGGTGATGGATGGGGGAGCAGGAATCGATGGGCTTCTGGAGGGGTTGAACCCTGAGCAGCGCCGGGCGGTGCAGCATGGCGAGGGGCCGTTGCTGATCGTGGCGGGGGCGGGCACGGGCAAGACGGCGACGTTGGTGCATCGGGTTGCCTGGCTGATCGCGCAGGGGACGGACCCGGCGCGGATTCTGCTTCTGACCTTTACGCGGCGCGCGGCGGCGGAGATGGTCCGGCGGACCGAAGGCGTGCTTGGGCAGTTGGAGCACGGGACGGCGCCGGGCATGCAGCGCAGCGTGGGCCGTCTTTGGGGCGGGACCTTTCACGCGATCGCGACGCGGCTGCTGCGGCGGTTCGGGAAGTCGATCGGGCTGGCGCCGGGATTCACGATCCACGACCGGTCGGACTCCGAGGATCTGCTGAACGTGGTTCGGACCGAGTTGGGCCTGGCGAAGACCGACCGGCGGTTTCCGAAGAAGGGAACCTGCATGGACATCTACAGCCGCTCGGTCAATGCACAGCAGAAGCTGTCGGATGTGCTCACGTCGCATTTCCCATGGTGCAACGAATGGCGGAGCGAGCTGGGGCAATTGTTCGATGCGTACGTGGATCGGAAAGAGGCCGCGTCGGCGCTGGACTACGACGATCTGCTGGTGTACTGGCAAATGTTGCTGGGCGATCCGCAGGCGGGAGAGGCGGTGCGGAAGCTGTTCGACTGCGTGCTGGTGGATGAGTACCAGGATACGAATACGCTTCAGGCGGAGATCGTCTATCGTTTGTGTCCCGAGGGACGGGGCCTGACGGTCGTGGGGGACGACGCGCAGTCGATCTATTCGTTTCGCGCGGCGACGGTGCGGAACATCCTGGACTTTCCCAAGCATTATCCGGGGACGACGATCGTCACGCTGGAGCAGAACTATCGAAGCACGGGGCCGATTCTGGCAGCGACGAACGAAGTGATCGGGCTGTCGGCACAGCGGTATGCGAAGAACTTGTGGTCGGAGCGGACCGCCGGCGAGCTGCCGCTGTTGGTGACGTGTGAATCGGAGGAGGACCAGACGGACTTCGTGGTGCGGAGGATCTTGGAGCATCGCGAGGCGGGGGTCGATCTGCGGCGTCAGGCGGTGCTGTTTCGGGCATCGCATCACAGCATTCTGTTGGAGGCCGAGCTGGCGCGGCGGAACATCCCGTTTCACAAGTACGGCGGGCTGAAGTTTATCGAGACAGCGCACGTGAAGGACCTGATGGCGGTGCTGCGCTTGGCGGAGAATCCACGCGACCTGATTTCGGGCGTGCGGCTTCTGAGTCTGCTGCCAGGGGTCGGGCCGCGGAAGGCGCGGCAGTTGATGGACATGCTCGCCGAGGCGGGGGGCGACTTCGGGGTGTGGAAGGAGTGGAAGCCGCCGGCCGCCGCAGCCAGCCTGTGGCCGAAGCTGATCGAGCTGTTGACGGGACTGGCAGGGCTGACGGGGGCGAAGGGGGATTTGGCGGGGCAAGTGCACCGGGCGCGGGTGTTTTATGATCCGCTGCTGGAGATGCACTACGACAATGCGCGGCCGCGATCGCGGGACCTGGAGCAGTTGGAGCAGATCGCCACGCGGTACGCCGATCGGCGGACGATGCTGGCGGAGATCACGCTCGACCCGCCGGCGTCGACGCAGGACCTGGCGGGGCCGCCGGTGCTGGATGAGGATTACCTGGTGCTGAGCACGATCCACTCGGCGAAAGGCCTGGAGTGGGACGTGGTGTACGTGATTCATGCGGCGGACGGCAATATTCCGTCGGACATGTCGACGGGGACGCCGGAGGAGATCGAGGAGGAACGGCGGCTGTTCTACGTGGCGTTGACGCGCGCGAAGAACGGCCTGTATGTGTGCTGTCCGCTGCGGTACTACCACTACCCGGGCAGTTTTAGCGACCGGCACGGGCTCGCCCAGGTGACGCGGTTCCTGCCGAAATCGGCGAAGCGACAATTTCGGTGTTGCGCAAGTTTGGCGTTTGACGATGACGGGACGGCCGAGGCGGAGCCGAAGTGGTCGGCGGGCGTGACGAGCAAGGATATTCGCCGGCAAACGAAGGGGCTTTGGTCGTAGGGACGCGGGTGCGAGGTCGGGTTGCGTCGGGTGGTTCGTCTTGTGGACGACGCTGTGGCGGTCGTCGGAGTGCCGGTGTGCTGGTTGGCAGTGACGTGCAGGTTGTCACTGTGGTAGTTCGCTGGTGGGACTCGCTTCGCTCGGCCCACCCTACATGTTGGCGGCTGCCCACCGCGCCGGGAATCGGCTACCGCACGCGATGCGGGATGCGGGGAGGAGCATTGGCAGTAGGGAGGGAATGTAGTAGGATCGGGGTGCGTTTTGAGAAGCTCGAGACTGGGTTGGGTGTGAGATGGCGCGACGCGGAAGTTTTGGCCCGAGTCCGGCACCTTGGTTTGGTTGCGATCGGAAGCAGCCACAGTCATACGAGGGGCTGCGGATGAAGACCGACACGCACCTCCACGAGCAGTTGGAGGCGATGATCGGGCAATGGGTGCCTGTGGGCGAGTCGGGCGGAAGGCGGCCGCGCGTGTTGGATCTTGGGTGCGGCGCGGGGGCGCTGTCGCAGCGGCTGTTCGACCTGGGCTACGAGGTGATCGGAGTCGATTTGGCCGCAGGGGAGTACCAGGCGCGGGGACCGGAGTTCATCGCAGCCGACTTGAACGACGCGGCCGTAGTGGACGGGCTGGTGGATCGATTCTCGGGGAGTGTGGATTTGATTCTGGCGGTGGAGGTGATGGAGCATTTGCGCAGTCCGTGGGCGCTTCTGGCGGCATGCCGACGACTGGCGAGCGAACAGACGCATCTGTTGGTGAGCACGCCGAACGTGGGTTCGTGGTGGAGCCGGGTGTGGTTCTTTTTGACGGGCGATCTGTGGGGATTCAGCCCGGAGAGTTGGACGGCCCCGGGGCACATTCACGCGATCACGGTCACGGAGATGCGGGGGATGCTGCGGGAGAACGGTTTTGTGTGCGAGCAGATCGTGGCGGCCGGCAACCTTCCGGTCGTGTGGGCGTACAACTGGAAGCGACTGTTGCTGAGTCTATTGGTGTTTCCGCTTCGGCCGCTGATGCGAGGCGATAAGGACGGTTGGGTGCTGTGTTATCATGCCAAACTCGGGGCGTAGGATTCTGCTGGTGATCTCGTCGCTTTCGGGCGGGGGCGCCGAGCGAGTGGCGGTGCTGATGGCCCAGGGTCTGCTCGCCCGGGGGTATTGGGTGGGCGTGGCGACGATCTACGGGCGGGACCGGGATTTCTACGAACTGCCGGACCAGGTTTACCGGAGGGCGTTGAACCTGGGGCGCGATCGGTCGACGGTTGTTCAGAAGCTATCGGGCAACTTCCAGCGAGTGAAGGCATTGCGAGAGGTCATCCGGCAGGATCACCCTGATGTGATCGTCTCTTTCATGAGCGAGACCAACGTGGTGGCGTTGCTGGCCGCGAAGGGGTTGGGCGTGCCGGTAATCGTGACGGAGCACATCGAGGCGGGCTGTTTTCCGCTGCCGCGGCAATGGGAGTGGCTGCGGCGGTGGACGTATCCCTGGGCGGCGAAAGTGGTGAGTGTGAGTAATGCGGTGGATACATGGTTCGAGTGGTTACCGGAGAGCCGCCGCACGGTTGTTCATAATCCGATTTCGCTCTCGGAGTTGCAGCAGCAGTCGGGGCATCCGCTGCGACAGGATTGGCCGCACATCGTGCTGGCGATCGGCCGGCTGACGGACTTGAAAGGGTTCGATGTGCTGATCCGCGCGTTTGCGGCGGTGGCGGCCAAGAACGTCGACTGGGGACTGGTGATTCTGGGCGAGGGCGAGGATCGCCTGAAGTTGGACGAACTGATTCAGCAACTCGGCCTGCGCGATCGGGTGCGACTTCCGGGCGTGATGCACGAGCCGTATGCGGCGATGAAGCAGGCGGACCTGTTCGTGCTTTCTTCGCGGCATGAAGGGTTCGGGATCGTGCTGGTCGAGGCGATGGCGTGCGGAGTGCCGGTGATCGCCACGGATTGCTGGACCGTGTCGCCGGGATTCGTGCATCACGGCAAGGATGGACTGTTGGTTCCGCCGGAGAATGTCGAGGCGCTGGCCGAGGCGATGGGGGAGTTGATGGGCGATGAGCAACGGCGGAAGGCGCTGGGGGAGGCCGGCCCGGCGTCGGTCGCACGGCTTGATTTGGAGCGGGTGATGGAGGTGTGGGACGGGTTGCTGGAGGAGGTGTTGGTGGAAAGCGGAGAGGGGGAGGTGGAAAGCGGAAAGGGGAAAGCGGAAAGCGGGGGGCGGGATTGAGGGTTTGTGGGTAGGGTCACAGGGCCCTCGCCCGCGAGCGGTTGGGGGTGTGATGCTGAAGCATAACCTGTGGGGTGGCGAGCGAGGGGAGTTGGGGTCGGCGCGGGTTAGCCGATCCAGAGGCCTTCGAGGCGGACTTGGAGGGCGTCGGGGGTGCGGTTGAGGAAGTTGACCAGGCCGCTGTGGCGCCACTGGAGCATGCACATACGGGGTTGGAAGTAGTAGCGCATGCCGATCTTGATTTCGCAGCGGGCCTCGTGGATGAGGCCTTCGTAGCCTTCGGCGATGTAGTAGCCGAGATCTTTGTAGCCTTCCTGACGCGGACGAAGAGGGCCGGTGACGCACCAGAGCATGACGCCCGTGCGGTGGTCGACTTCGATAACGACGCCGCAGTGCGTGATGGGGCACCCGCAAGACATTCCTAGGGGGCGGCCGATGAGGACGTCGCCGATCTGGATGTTCAACTCGCGAGTGATTATGGGGTTGTGGGGGATGATGATTTCGCGCGGGCCGGGTTCTTCGGGGAAGTGTTCGAGGTAGAAGTCGAATGGGCGGTCGAGGCTGTCGCGCCAGTTGGGTTGTTGGGTTTGGAAGTGGGGGTCGATTTGGATGGGAGTGGAGCAGGGGGTTGGAGTGGAAGGTGTCGTTAGCCCCGGGACCTTTCCGGTTTGCGGGAGAGGGGATGATGTGGGGGTCGGGGATATTTGGTCTTTAGAAAGGTGGATGCAACGGCTGATGAGGTTTGGCTCGGATTGGAGACGGGCGGCGAACTCCTGGCAAGTGCGGGATCCGCAGAGGCCGCAGTCGAGGCCGGGCAGTTCGATGGTTTGTGAAGAGGACATGAGAACATCCTTGTTGGGTAGTGAGTAGCGAGTAGTGGGTAGTGGGTAGTGGGTAGTGGGTAGTGGGTAGTGGGTAGTGGGTAGTGGGTAGTGGGTAGTGGGTTATTCGCCGCGGTAGAAGACTTGGTTTTCGAGGGGGCGGACGACGCCGAAGTGGGACTGCCAGCCGACTTCCTTCTTGCCGACACAGATGGTGCAGGTGCCTACGGGCGGATTGCCGCGGAGGAGCATCTGGCCGTTGACGTCGGCGGTCTGGTTGAGGATCTGCTCGACGAGCGGATCGATGCCGATGGCGTGGAGGGCGTCGACCTCGCGGATGCGGACCGAGGGGGCGACGTCCTGGATGCGCGCGCGGAAGACCTCGCGTTCGGCCTGCGAGACGCGGTCGATCTTAGTGACGACGGCGACATCGGCCAGGGAGAGCATCGGGCCGACCTTCAGGGGCAGGTTCATGCCGCTGGTGGCTTCGAGGACGACGATGCCGAGACCGCCGTCGACATAGGGCGAGCAGCGGAGGCAGAGGCCGGCGGTTTCGACGAAGAGGACGTCGGTGTTGTTGCGGCGTGCCCAGACGAGGGCGTCGCCGAGGACCATGACGTTGCAGTGGTCGGGGCAGAGGTCGCCGGAGTAGACTTTCTTGGTGGGGATCTCGAATTCGCGGGCGAAGATCTCGTCTTCTTCGGCGTATTGGACGTCGATTTTGAGGAAGGCCGTGCGGTAGTTGGCGGCGGCGAGCTTGGCGATGATGTGCCGCAGGACCGCGGTTTTTCCACAGGTGGCGGGGCCGGCGCAGATGACCAGTTTCATGCTGCAGCCTCCAATTCGTAGGCGCCGAGGCGGTGGCCGAGGCGGATCTTCTCGCGGAGGCGGGAGAGCATGTCGTCGAGGCGGCTCACTTCGAGCGAGCAGCGGCGTTCCTCGGCGTCGGTGTTGAGAATCTTGCGGATGGTACCTGCCTGCATGACGATGCGGTAGTCGGACAGCAGGGCGATGCGGGGATCGTGGGTGACGAAGATGAAGATCTTGCGGTGCTGACGGAGGAGCTCCAGGGCACGGGTGCGGTGGATTCCGGCGTTCTCGACTTCGTCGAGAAGGACGATGGGCGTGTTGCAGATGATGGTGGCGTCGGCGATCAGCAGGGCGCGGGTCTGACCGCCGGAGAGCTCGGTCATGCGGCTGTCGAGGAGGACGGGCTCGCCGGTCAGCTGGTTGGCGAAGTCGAGGGTGCGCTCGAGCATGCCTTCGACCTGGCCTCCGACCGAGGTGCGTATGCGGGCGTGGGTTTTGAGGAACTCGCGGACAGGAAGGTCGGAGAGGAAGGTCGTGTGTTGGGTGATGAGGGCGATGGGATTGCAGGCGGGATTGTCGCGATACTCGGCGGGCGGCGACTGACCGTTGATGAGAACGCGGCGGCCCGTGGGGGTGTTTCCATCGGCGAATAGCTCGATGTCGTTGATGAAGGTGGTTTTTCCAGAACCGGTAGGTCCGACGATGCTGACGACGTCGCCCATAGTCATGTGGATTTGCCGCACAGGTTCCGGTTCACCGGTTTTGCCTTGTCCGCCAAGGATGGTGATGCTTTCGATCATCCGCGAGATCCTTCCGAAAAGAGGTATCCTTACCACCGGGAGTCGATGGAAGTTGGTCTGGCGACCTAAGAGCAAAGTGCGTGCCAAGAGAAGAAACGCGGGGATTGGCGGAGAAGATCGCACGGGATGCCGGACAGCCAGAAGGCGTCACGGCGAGGGCCAGCAGATTTGACGAGTGGCCGTGTCGGGTCACGGTGCGGCTTGGACGGCGTCGCGGACGGCGTCGCCTGCGTTGACCCCGCATTTTACCACGGCGCCGGCGGCGATGGCTTCGGCGTAGAGTTTGTCGGCCGCTTCGCCAGAGAGGGGCTTTTGTTGGGCGTCGCAGGGATTGATGAGGATGACCTGGGTGCCGGGCATCGCGAAGGGGATTTCGGGGAGATCGTAGTGGGAAAGGACGTTGGGAAGGATGATGGGTGGTCGCCAGGCATAGGGGAACTGCTCGGTCAGGGCGCCGTAGTGGGAGAGCATTTCGGAGCAGATGACGCGGTGGATCTTGCCATCGAGCAGCGCGACGTGGAGGGCCACCAGCGCACCGACGCCGCGGCCGCCGATCATCAGCCGCTGGGGGTCGACCTCGGGGCGGGAGCGGAGATAGTCGAGTGCGGCTAGGGCATCGCGGACTTGCAAGCCGAGAATGGGGCGCGCGTTGGCGACCGACAAGTAGGTGAGGATGCGCTGGATATCGTTCCAGCCGGCCAGGTCGTAGGCGGTGGGCTCGGGCTCGAGGCAGCCGAGGCCGGAGACGTCGAGGCTGAGGATGCGCGGGCGGTTGGGCGGGCACTCGGGGGAGAACTTGTCGAGCGCGGCGTCGAGGAATCCGTCGTGCCGGAAGGCGGCCCAGCGTCCGGCGTCGTCGATCCAGAGCAGGGCAGGGCGGGGCTGTTTGACCTCGACGTGGGAGAAGAAGAGGGCGGGCAGGTGCACGCCGTCGGCGGGTTGGAGATCGAGGTCTTCGACGAGGACGTGCCAACTGGTGCGCGCGGGGGAACGTGGGGAAACGCGGAGGGGCGCGGGCTGGGCGAGGCCGAGGAGTTTGCGTGCGGCTGCTTGGAGTCGCTGGCGGCGCGCGGCGGGATCGGTCTCGTGGGGGCGCGATTTGGCGAGGCGCTGGGCTTCGTCCCGGTTGACGGTGAACATGTTGGCGGCGCTTGTGGGATGGCAGAGGAGCTTTTCGCGCTCGATGGTCGGTACGTCGGCGTCGGCGAGGGGCAGCGGCGGACGATCGGTGTTTTTGAGGATACGGTTCATCCAACGGACGACCTCGTTGGCCATGGCGACTGTGTAGCCGTGGCCGGATTGCTCGTCGAGAAAGAAGCCGCAGCGGTCTTCGACGCCTGCGATGCGATAGATGCGGCGGATGTCGTCGAAGAGGCGCGTGGTTGCGCGGTAGTCGAAGACTTCATCTTCTTTGCCACCGACCACGAGACACGCTTTGGGGGCCAGGGCCGCGATGAGGTCGGCGTAGTCGAGGCCGGCGGCGACGTAGCCGGGGCCGAACTGCTCAGGGCAGCTCGTGTAGAGGCCCGTCAGATGGAGCGACTCGTGTTCGGCCAGGCAGCAGACGGGTGCAACGAACTTGACGCGGTCGTCGAGCAGACCGACGTACATGCTGGTGTGGCCGCCTCCGGAGACGCCTGTAACGGCGAAACCGGCGTCGGGGTCGACGTCGGGGCGGGTTTGGAGGTAGTCGATGGCGGCGAGGGCATCGACGACGAAGTGGGTTTGGGACCAGAAGCCGGTGAGATAGCCGATGAGGCCGTTGGTGAAGTGGTCGTTGAGGTGGGCCATTTCACCGCCGGCACCAGGCGGATCGAAGGAGATGGCGATGAAGCCGTTGCGGGCGAAGACCTGCGCGGACTGCTGGTAGCTCTTGCCACCCTTGTTGCTGTGACCGGTGGGACAGACGACACCCGGATATCGGCCGGGCTTTCTGGGCAGGTAGACGGTTCCGTTGACTTCCCAGCCGGGGAGCGACTGGAAGAGGACGTTCTCGATGCGGTACTCGGGCAGGTCGTACTGGGAGACGACGCGGGCGTTCAACGGCGCGCGATGAAAGGCTGCTTTGGGGATGACGCTACGGATGGTCGCCAGGGTCGATGTTTGCCAAGCGGCGAGCTTGTCGCGCGTGTCGATGGCCTGGCGCTTCTGCTTGCCGGCGGCGAGCGATTGGCGGCAGGACTGGGTGACCTGGTCTTGCAGTATGAGGCTCGGCCAGAGCACGGTGGGCGGAGCGTTTTGCTGGGCGGCGGCGGTGGGGGCGGCGAGGGAGCCGCAGACCACGAGGGCGATGATGGTGCGGAGGGCGACGTGGAGGGGATGCATGGTTACGAGGTGGGTGCGTGTTCTGGTGAGGAGGGGATCAGTGCGTGTCGCACTTGACGGTAGCGTTCGCGGCGGCGAGTTTCTATGGTTCCGAAAGCGAAATACACGCTACGATTACGCCGAATGCGCACTAGAACGAAATCATTGTACTCTCGGCGCAGAGTTCCTGCAAAGCTGCGGGGGGTGTGGGCGTGTGACGGGTGGCGGTTTTCCTTCGGTCGGCGATATGGCAAGATTGAGTAGTGGAATGTGGGCCAGCGGAGGCGCGACTGGGCGCGACGTGGGCGGCGGTGTTTCGGGCCTACGGCGTGATGCACGATCGGCTTGGGCGAGCGGCTGCATGGGTGATGCAAGTGCCGCCGGGGCCGGCAAGTAACGAGAGAGCTATCATGGTTGTTGGATGGGAAATCGCGATCATCTTCGGATTGATCCTGGCGAACGGGTTCTTTGCAGCGGCCGAGATCGCCATCTTGACGGCGCGCCGCAGCCGACTGGAAACGGCGGCGCGTTCGGGAGACCGCGCGGCGCGGACCGCGTTGCGGTTGGCGGAGGATCCGAACCGCTTTCTGCCAACAGTGCAGATCGGGATCACGCTGGTGGGGACGCTAGCGTCGGCATTCGGCGGCGTGCGGTTAGTGGGTGTTTTGGCGGAGCGGCTGAGGGCCGTTGACTGGGGGCCGGTTGCCCAGCATGCGGAAGCGATTGCGCTGGGGATCGTCGTGTTGGCGATCACGTATGTGTCGCTGCTGTTCGGGGAGTTGGTGCCCAAGCGGCTGGCGCTGGGCGGTGCGGAGCGGCTGGCGAAGGTTGTGGCGGTGCCGATGCAGGCGCTGTCGGAGATCGCGCGGCCGTTTGTATGGGTGATGGGAGCGTCGACGCAGACGGTGCTGAGGATGCTACGCATCGAGGAAGCTCGAGGGACGGGCGTCTCGGTGGAAGACATCGAGCACCTGATTCGCTCCGGGGAGGAAGAGGGCGTGTTGGAGGCGACGGAGCAGCGGGCGGCGACGCGGGCTCTGCACCTGGGAGAGCGGACGGTGCGTGAAGTAATGCGGCCGCGGGTGGAGATCGATGCGCTGGACGTGAACACGCCGGCGGACGAAGTGGTGGGATCGGTGGTGATGTCGGGATTCTCGCGAGTGCCGGTCTATGAGGACGACTTGGACAACATCGTGGGGTTCGTCTACAACAAGGATCTGATGCGGCAGTTGCACATGGGATGGCCGGTCGAGCTGCGAAAGTTGTTGCGGCCGGTGCCGCTCGTGCCGAAGTCGCTTCGGCTGGATCAGCTACTGGACCTGTTCCGGAACAAGCGGACGCAGATGGCCGTTATTCTCGATGAGTACGGCGGCACGGCGGGATTGGTGACGATGGAGGATGTTTTGGAAGAACTCGTCGGCGAGATTCACGAGGAACACCGCGACGGCGAGCCGCAGGAGATCGTCCGCCGCGGCCAGGCAAGTTGGTCGGTGGATGCGGTCGTGAGCGTGAACAATCTGCTGGAGCTGGTGGGACGTCCGGAATTGCGGGCGATGGCGCCGCGCGACGTGAGCACGGTGGCGGGGCTGATTCAGACGCTGCTGGGGCGGATCGCCGTGGTGGGCGATCGCGTGGGTTGGAACGACCTGACGCTGGAAGTGGTGGAAACGGATGGATTGCGGGTCGAACGGGTGCTGGTGACGGTGCGCGAAGCGGCGGACCGTGGGGACGAGTAGCGGGTGGGGAGGGCGGAGTGGTGGTTTTTGTGGAAGGGAAGACACGAGGATACGAGGAGGGGAGAACACGAAAACAAGAGAGGAGGGAGGTGAGTTTGTTGAGAGCTTTGTGGAGTGGGACGGAGGGGGAAGGGAAAAGTGGGAAAGAGGGAAGGTGGGAAAAGGGAATGGTCGGTTGTGGGTGGGAGTTGGGCCGTCGGAGAAACACGAGAATGTAGAGAAAGGGAAACACGAAAACACGGAAGGAGGAAAGCACGAAAACAGGAAGGAAGGGGAGAAGGATGGAGGGGTGAGGACGGAGGAGGCGGTGAGGGCGCGAAGGGGGTGAGATGGTGAGGACGGCCGCGTGGCGGGAGGGTGAGTTATGAGCGCTTGCGGCGGCGTGCGGCGAGGGCAAGGCCGAGGCCGCCGAGCAGCGCGATGCCGAAGGTGGCCGGTTCGGGGACGGCCGGGGCGGGCGCCTCGGTGGTGACGAGGCCGTTGGTGTAGCTGGAGTCGCGATTCTGTACGGTCATGATGACCGAGTCGCCTGGGGCCGGTCCGCTGAGGCCCGGGTAGAGCCGTTCCAGCAGAGAAATGTTCAGGAGGATTTCCCAGGTGTCGACGTGGCCGTCGGTGCCGTCGCCATCGTCCCAGATCCACATGAGCCGAGCGACGTCGGCGTCGGGCGCGGACATGCCGCCGCGTTCGATGTGCGTGGGCTTGTCGAGGAGTTGCAGGATGCCGGATCGGTCGTTCCAGTCGTCGGCATAGAACCAGGCGGAGGTTCGGATCTGGACGGCCCCGAGTCCGCCGTTGGTGCCGAGACTGCTCAGGCCGTTGCCGGCGTTCGGCGCGAGCGTGCTCGTGGAGAAGGTTGCCTCGTCGGTGCCGAACTTTGCCTGAAGCTTGACGTCGGCGCCGTCCGGATCGTAGAGGTAGCGGTTGACCGTGTTGCCGGTGAAAGCAGGCCAGCCGGCATCGACGGCAGTAATGTCGATGAACTGGCCGCCGACGCCGAGGACCGTGTCGCCGGGAAGCCAGGAGTTGGTGCCGTCGCTGATATCGAGATTGGATCCGGACTCGATTGAGATGACCGTGCTGTAGGTGTCGAAGGCGTAGTTGGCCGTGCCGTTGACATAGACGCCGTAGGAAAGGGCGTTGCCGCCGAAGAGCCAACCGTCGGCGATCGGACTGCCGGTGATGCTGCCGGCGAGTGTTGCGGTTCCGGCGAGGAGGACGGCCAGTAGACAGAGTGCGGTGGTCGTGAGTCGAGGCATTGTTGCGCTCCCCCGGCTTCGGTGGCCGACTGGTCGTCTGCCAATCACGGAGCTTCAAACTTGGTTGCGTGGGCTAGTGCGTGTCGCACTTGACTGTAGCGTTCGTGGCGGCGTGTTCCTGCGGTTTCAAAAGCGAAACACACGCGCTACACATAAGCCGAATGCGCTCTAGCGAGGACACACTGTTAAAAGATGTTAGCAGAGAGGTGCGGGGAGTTCCAGTTTTTTGGCGAAAATAGGGCGGTTTGGATGATGCGGGGGCCGCAGGGAGAAAGTATGGAAAGGCGAGATGTGATATGGGTGTTGGGAGGGGAAAGAAACACGAAAGCACGAAGACGTGCAAACAGGTGAGCGGTGAGTTGCCGGGGCGCGGGTGTCGGTGTTGGGGTTACTTGAGGTGTTTTTCGAAGAACTCGACGATCGTCTTGCGGTTTTTGGGGGCCAAGAAATCGGGGCCGCCGTGGCCATTTCCGGTGACTCGGATGAAGGTGCAGTCGACGCCGGCCTTTCGCAGCGCTTCGTCCAGGAGCTCGCTCTGGTTGATGGGAACCACGTCGTCTTGGTCGCCGTGGAGGATGAGAAACGGCGGATCGTCTTTGGTGATGTAGGTGACGGGGCTGGCCTTCACGGCAAGTTCTTTCTTTTCCGGTAGCGGGCCGCCGAGAAGGAGCGAGACGGGCGAGTCGGGTTTGTTCTGCTGCGGGCTTACCCTGGTTAAGTCGGTCGGTCCGAAGAAATCGACCACGCACTGGACGCGGCTGGACTGGTCGAGGTCTCCGGATTTGCCCTCGAGCTGTTTGACATCGCCGGAAGTGCCGAGCAAGGCAACGAGATGACCGCCGGCAGAGCCGCCCCAAACGCCGATGTGGTTGGGATCGAGGTTGTACTTCTTCGCGTTGGCGCGCAGCCAGCGGATGGCCGCCTTGCAGTCTTCGATCTGCGCGGGGAAGGGGGCGTGCTGGCTGAGGCGGTAGTTGACGCTGGCGACGGCGAACCCTTTGCGGAGAAGGCCGACGGCCGGGCACCGATCCTTGCTTCCGGCGCGCCAGCCACCACCGTGGATCCAGACGACGACGGGGAGGGGATGGTCGGCGCCGGCGGGCAGGTAGAGGTCGAGTTTGTTGCGCTCGTGTCCGCCGGGGACGTACTCCAAGTCGCGAAGGACTTGGGCGTCGGGCGGCAGCATGGGTTGTGCTTTGGGCTTCTCTGCCGCTTGAGCGGTTAGCGAGAGGGTGAGCAGCGCGAGGATGCTGGTGAGGCGGCGTGTCGTGTTCATGGGAAGCCTTTGGGTAAGGGATCGCCGGAGGACCGTCGAACGCAACGCTCATTAGGGCGCGCGGAATGGCCGGGAGTCAAGCGCGAGAGTGCCAAGAGAGTGGGAAGATGGCGCTGGGCGGGCCGTGCGTGGGGTCGCCGGAGGGCGACTGCCGGGCGACTAGGGGTCGATGCCCGACTCTTGGCGGAAGAGGACTCGGCGGCGGCTGCGGCGGATGACGACGGTGGTGACGAAGGCCCCGCGGCTTCCCCAGGGTTGGTGAGGGATGCGGAAATGCCTGGCGACGAGCTGCTGTTCGGAGGCGGTGTCGGGGCATTCTTCGCTGGCGACGACGAGCCAGTCGAGTTGATTCGTTTCGAGCACCGGATCCATGAACTTCGTGCCACGTGTGATCATTGGATGCCTCTCGGTTCGTTCTGTCGGTGCAGGGGACTGCCGGTCGAATGGACCGAGGGATTGCGAAGAGCATGGCGTGTGCCAATCGGCGGGGTTGGATGTGTAAGTGATTGTTTCGTAGGGAGTTGTAATGAGTCGGTGGATTGCGGAGGAGGGCGGGGGTGGGTGAGGTGTTGTCGAACGGCGACATCGGGCGTCGCGTTTGGGCAACGTCGGCGGTGGAGCGGTCGCGGCGTAGCGAGATAGGGCGTGGTTGTTGCACGATCGGCGCGGTGCTGGTATTCTCGGGTTGGGGGGTGGGGCAGGGTCCCCGCGGGCGCAGGCTGCTGTGGCATGGTGCGATTGCCTGCGCGGGTTGCGTTGCGTTTGCGCGCAACGTACTGATCGGTGAGTCTGCGTGGTCGGGAGGCTGCCGATGCAGTGCAGGAATCATCCGAAGGTTGCTGCGACGGCGAAGTGCGCGAGCTGCGGCGAGCCGTTTTGCGACAACTGTGTGTTGACGCTACGGGGCCAGCCTTGTTGCGCGGCGTGTAAGAAGGCGGAGATCAAGGGAACGACGCCTCCGCCTCCGCCGTCGCGACGGATTCTGAGCCAGGCGCGCAACGCGCTGATTCTGGCGATGTTGGGCATGTTCTGCGCGGTGATCTTCTCTCCGTTGGCGTTGGCGAAGGCGTCGGAGGCTCGCAAGTTGTTGAAGGAGGACGTGGGGTACGAGGGGGAGGGGATGGTGACGGCCGCTCAGATCATCGCGGTGCTGGAGTTGGTCATGTTCGTTCTGGGGACGGTGATCGGGTTCCTGACGCGCGGCCAGGCGTAAGTGGGCGGATTTCGGAGGATCGAGGGGAGCGGGAGGCGAGAGGGCAAGAGACGGCGATTCGACGGGAGCGGGGTCGGCTATGTCGGACGCGGCGGAAAAAGTCCTGATCAGTTGCCCGAGCTGCGGGAAGCAGTACCGCATTCCGGTGAAGATGGCCGGGAAGCAGGCGAGCTGCAAGTGCGGCAGTGTGTTCTCGATTCGAAAAGCGATGGAGGCGACCGCGGAAGAGGTGGAGCCCATGGACGAGGCGCTTCCGGTTGAGCCGGTGCAGGCATCGCCGACGGACTGCGCTTTTCATCCGGGGACGCCGGCATTGGTGGCGTGTGCCGAGTGTCGGAAGTTGCTTTGCAAGAAGTGCAGTTATTCGCAACATGACGGGCGGCATCTGTGCGCGCAGTGCGCCATTTTGTCGGCGTCGCCGACGTTGGGAAACATGCAGGCGTTTTCGTCGGCGGTGGTGGCGGGGACGTGCCAGGTGCACCGCGATGTGGAGGCTAAGGTGCGGTGCAAGTATTGCAACATGCTGATGTGCGACACGTGCGATTTTCGCTTTCCGCGCGACGTACATCTGTGCGCGCGATGTGCGACGACGATTCCGAAGGGGCTGAGCCGTTCGCGGAAGATTTTGCTCGTCGGGTCGTTGGTGGCCCTGGGATGGGTGTTGCTGGTGACGGGCGTGAAACTTGCGGTAGCGGCGATGCTGCCGGGGGACACGAGCCCGGTGGTGTTTTGGGCTCTGCAAGCGGTACTGCTGGCCCTGGTGGTCCAGCCATCGATGATCGGATTCGGGCTGGCATGTGGGAGTTTCAGCCGGCAGGAGGAGAACCCACCGCTGGTTTGGGTGTCGTTGGGGCTGAACTCGCTGATGTCGGTTCTTTGGCTGGTGATGATGATCGTGCAGATGATGCGCAACCCGTTTCCGTCGGGGGCGTGAAGGCGAGGCGGGGGGCTTTGCACTCGCATCGAGGCGCGTCGGGCAGGCCGGCTGCTGTGCCGGCGAGCGAGCCCTACCGGAAGCGGTTGCAGATTCGCTGGTGGGACTCGCTGCGCTCGGCCCACCCTACGTTTTGGGCAGCCTGAAATCGGTCACCGTGCCCGCGTGCGGAAGATGATTGACTGCGCAACGGTCGATCGGGTAGTGTCGGCAATAGCTACGGCAATCGTTGTTTGTGAGGAGATGGCCATGTTCGATCTGGGTGTGGTGCGTGGGGTGTTTTGCCGGATGTTCGGATTAACAGCGTGCATCCTACTGGTAGCGGTGGTCGCAGGACCTCGGTTGGCTTGCGGGCAATCGGTGGTAGCCGTTATTCCGCAGCCTAGGGAAATGGTCGTCGAGGAAGGGAACTTCGTGCTGGATCGTGCCACGGCGATCGTGGCGGAAGGCGAGGCGGTGGCGGAGGCCGACATGTTGGCCGAGTGCCTGGCGCCGGCGCTGGGGTATCGGCTCAAGGTGGTCGAGGGACACGAGGCGCGCGACGGCGCGGTGCTGCTGCTTCTGGAGAAGGAAGGCAGCGAGCTGGGGGCTGAGGGCTATCGTTTGGAGGTGACGCCGAAGCGGATCGTGATTCGTGCGGCGCAGCCGGCGGGCCTGTTTTACGGGGGCCAGACCCTGCGGCAGTTGTTGCCACCGGCGGTCTGTGAGAGTCGTCGCGTGGAGGGCGTGCGGTGGCTGGTGCCGTGTGTGCGGATTGCCGACCGGCCTCGGCTGGCCTGGCGTGGCCTGCTGTTGGATCCGGCGAGGCACTTCCTGCCGATGGATTACATCAAGAAGGTGATCGCCGTGATGGCGGCCCACAAGCTCAACTCGCTCCAACTGCATCTGACCGACGATCAGGGGTGGAGAATCGAGATCAAGAAGTATCCGAAGCTGACGGAGTTGGGAAGCTGGCGGAGCGAGACGATCGTCGAGCGCAGCAGAGACAACGTGCCGCAGTTCGACGGCAAGCGGCACGGCGGTTACTACAGCCAGGCCGACATTCGTGAGCTGGTCGAGTTCGCGCGGCGATACCACGTGAATCTGTTGCCTGAGATCGAGATGCCGGGACATGCCGGCGCGGCGCTGGCGGCGTATCCGGAGTTGGGTTGCTTTCCGGATCGGCCGGAGCCGGTTTGGACGCGCTGGGGAGTGAATCCGAACATCTTCAACCCGAGCGACAGGACGATCGCGTTCTTGCAGGACGTGCTGGGCGAAGTGATGGATTTGTTCCCATCGAAGTTCATTCATATCGGCGGCGACGAGGCGATCAAGGATTATTGGCAGAAGTGTCCCGAGGTGCAACGGCGCATCGGTCAGCTCGGGCTGAAAGACGAAGCGGAGTTGCAGAGTTGGTTCATCCGACAGATGGATCGGTTCCTGGCCGAGCACGGCCGGCGGCTGGTCGGTTGGGACGAGATCCTCCAGGGCGGCTTGGCGCCTGGGGCCACGGTCATGAGTTGGCACGGCACGGAAGGGGGCATCGAGGCGGCGCAGGCCGGGCACGACGTAGTCATGGCGCCGACGACGCACACGTATTTCGACTACTGCCAAGGTCCCAGAGAGAAAGAGCCAAAGGCGGGCGGCGGCTTTCTGCCGTTGGAGAGAGTTTATGGGCTGGAGCCGATCCCGCCGGCGCTGAGCGGGACGCAGCGCCGACATGTTCTGGGCGCCCAGGGACAGCTTTGGGGCGAGTACATCCCGACCACACAGCAGGCCGACTACATGCTGTGGCCGCGTGCCGCGGCGCTGGCGGAGGTTGTGTGGAGCGATCGGTCGCCGAGAGATTATGCGGGATTTCTGCGCCGCCTGGGAGTGCATCGGGCGCGGTTGGACGCGATGTCGGTCGGGTACCGGCCGTGGGAATGAGTGAGGGTGGGATTTGAGGGAGTTGGAGGGATGGACCACGGAGGCACGGAGGGCGCGGAGGAAGAAGGGTTGGTTGGGCTCGCTGCGTTCGGGATGCTCTGCGGTTTGGTGAGGGAGTGGCGGCGAGGATGGGAGAAAACACGAAAACACGAAATAGGGAAACCACGAAAGTGGGATCTGGATTGGGGTGGTCGGTCGAGGAGGGGAAGGCACAGCCGGGGGCGGCTGTGGGAATGAGTGAGGGTGGGATTTTGAGGGAGTTGGAGGGATGGACCACGGAGGCACGGAGGAAGAAGGGTTGGTTGGGCTCGCTGCGTTCGGGATGCTCTGCGGTTTGGTGAGGGAGTGGCGGCGAGGATGGGAGAAAACACGAAAACACGAAATAGGGAAACCACGAAAGTGGGATCTGGATTGGGGTGGTCGGTCGAGGAGGGTGAGGCACAGCCGGGGGCGGCTGTGCTACATGGTGGGTGAGGGATGTTTTGTGGAGGTGGGGGCCTTTATAATTGGTGGAATTGGTGGATGGCGGGAGACGCGGTGAGGCACCACGATATGAATGAAGGAGATGCTATGGACATCCAACGTTTTGAGCGAAACGGTCGAGACGAGTTGCATTGTTCGCGGCGGGGGTTTCTCGGCGGTGCCTTGGCTGCGGCGGCGTCGGGAGCGTTTTTGGGCGGTGCGTCGAGCCTGGCTGCCGAGAAGGGGGCGGATCCGGGTTCGAAGGTGCAGCGCAAGATCAAGATGGGACTGGTGGGTTGCGGGGGGCGCGGGAGCTGGATCGCGGGGCATTTTCAGGGGCATGGCGGTTATGAGATCGTCGCCGTGGCCGATTATGACCAGGGTCGGGCGGATCAGTGCGGAGATAAGCTGGGGGTGGCGAAGGGACGGCGGTTTTCGGGGCTGTCGGGATATCAGAAGGTGATCGAAAGCGGCATCGAAGCGATCGTGCTGCAGACGCCGCCGTGCTTCTTCCAGCATCATGCCGCGGCGGCGGTGGACGCGGGATTGCACGTGTATATGGCGAAGCCTGTGGCGGTGGACGTGCCGGGGTGTCTGCGGGTGGGGTCGCTGGGCAAGGCGGCGTCGGCGAAGCAACGCGTGTTCCTGGTGGATTACCAGATGCCGACCGATCCGGTGAACCTTCAGGTGGCGGAGCGCATCTGGAAAGGTGAGATGGGTCCGCTGGCGAAGCTGGCGACGGTGGGGGTGTGCGGAGGACACGACGATCCGCCGAAGACGGCGACCATCGAGAGCCGGTTGCATAGCAACGTGTGGGACAACGACGTTGCGATCGGCGGGGGCTACATCAATGTGTTCGACATTCACGCGATCGACGCGGCGATTTGGGTCGCGCGGCAGCGGCCGGTGGCGGCCATGGGGGCGTCGCGGATCTGCCGGGCCAACCCACACGGCGATAGCCACGACGTGTGCTCGGTGGTGTATGAGTATGCCGACGGGCTGATTCACGAGCACTCGGGGGTGGCGCTGCCGAACGGCTTCCACGGCGAATTGAGTTGCACGATCTTCGCACCGACCGTGTACGCGGTGGTGAACTACTGGGACAAGGCGCGGTTTCAGCCGCGGGGCAAAGAGCCGTTTGCGGCGCAGGTGGAGAATCTGTACGAGGCGGGTGCGAAACGGAACGTGGCGACGTTCTATGAAGACGTGACGAAGGGGCGATTTGAAAATTCGACCGTGCCGCGGGCAGTGGACGGCGCGTTGACGTGCATTCTGGGACGCGAAGCGGGCCTGCGTCGGGGCCGTTTGACGATGGAATCGCTGATCGGCGAGAACAAGGCGATCGAGCTGGATCTGAGCGGATTGAAGACGTAACGACAGAGGCTCTGGAGAGGGCAGCGGAATGGGAAGGACCACGCGACGTTCGTTTCTGAAGGCCGGCGGCCTGGCCGCAGCGGCAATGGCTTGCGGAGGGATCGTGCCGGAAGGATGGGTGACGATGGCGCACGGGAAGGAAGCGGAGTATTTCGAGTCGGGGTTCGGCATCACGGACGGCGTGTGCCGGAAGCTACTTGAGCGGGCGTTGAGCAAGGGGGGCGACTACGCCGATCTGTACTTCGAGCACGAGGTTGCCCATACGCTGGTGCTGGAAGACGGGGAGGTGAACCAAGCGTACGGCAACATCGACCTGGGCGTGGGGATCCGCACGGTCAAGGACGACCAGGTAGGCTACGGCTATACGCAGGACTTGACCGAGGCATCGATGCTGGAGGCGGCCAGCACGGCGGCGACGATCGCCGACGCGGGGGCCGGGAAGGTCGGGCCGCAGGCGGTCGCGGTGAAGAAAGGCGACTACTACCCGGTCGATGTGCCGTTCTCGGCGGTGAGCGTGTCGGCAAAGCTGCCGCTGGTGCAGGCGGTGAACGACAAGTGCTTCGCGCGGTCGAAGCTGGTGGCCAAGGTGAACTGCGGTCTGCGGGACGAGCAGAAGGCGATTCTGGTGGTGACGAGCGACGGCCGGAAGGCCGCAGATTTGCTGCCGCGCAGTGCGCTGTATGCGAACGTCGTGGCGGAGAAGGATGGGCGGCGCGAACAGGCGCGGTGGGACCGGGGCGGGCGGGTCTGGTTTTCGTTCTTCACGCCGGAGATCGTCGATCAGTTGGTGGAGAAGGTAGTCGACGACGTGCTGGTGCTATTCGAGGCGACCGAGGCTCCGGCGGGCGAAATGCCGGTGGTGCTGGGGCCGGGCGTTACGGGCATCTTGCTGCATGAGGCGATCGGGCACGGCATGGAAGCGGACTTCAACCGCAAGGCGATCTCGACGTATTCGACGATGCTGGGCAAGAAGGTCGCCGAGCCGTGGGTGACGATCGTCGACGACGGGACGAACGCGAATCTGACGGGTTCGATCAACGTGGACGACGAGGGTACGGCAAGCCAGCGGACGGTACTGGTGGAAGGCGGGATCCTGACGAGCTATCTGCACGATCGGATTTCGTCGCGGCATTACGGCGTGGAGCCTACGGGCAACGGACGGCGGCAGGATTTCCGGCACTATCCGCTGCCGCGGATGCGGAATACGTACATGCTTGCGGGAGAGGCGACGCCGGAGGACGTGATCCGCGGTGCGCAGCGGGGGATCTACGTTCAGGCGGTGGCGAACGGGCAGGTGATGATCGGGGAGGGCGATTTCGCCTTCTACGTGTCGCAGGGGCGGATGATCGAAGGGGGCAAGCTGACGGCCCCGATCAAGGACATGAACATCATGGGCAACGGTCCCAAGATGCTGCGGGGAGTGGGCATGGTGGCCAACGACTTGAAGATGGCCCAGTGCAGCATGGGGAACTGCGGGAAGGACGGGCAGCGCATGCCTGTGTCGTTCGGGCTGCCGACCGTGTTGGTGCAGTCGATGACCGTGGGTGGGACGAAGCGACAAGGAACGTGAAGATGACGCACGAGATGCTCGACCTGTGTGCATGGACGATCCAGCAGGCGAAGCAAGCCGGGGCGGATGACTGCAAGGTGGCAGTCAGCCGATCGCGGACGGTGGAACTGACGTATCGTCAGCGGAAGCCGGAAACGGTCAAAGAGGCGACCGGGAAGTCGCTGTCGCTGCAGGTGTATGCCGACGGGAGGTACTCGTCGCAGGGGACGGCCGACTTGCGCCGGGAGGCGTTGGGCCAGTTTGTTCGGGAGGCGGTCGCCACGACGCGTTTGCTGGCGAAGGATCCGTATCGGACGCTGCCGGACCCGAAGTTGTACGAAGGCCGGACGTCGGAGGACTTGAAGATCAATGACCCGACGTATGCGGAGTGGACGCAGGAGTCGCGGCATGGGCTGGCTCGCGCGATCGAGGAGGCTTGCCTGGAGGAGGGTGGCGACAAGGTCGTGTCGGTGACGGCAAGCGTGAGCGATGCGATGTCGGAATCGGCCGTGATGAGCAGCAACGGGCTGGAAGGTTTGACGGCGGCGACGAGCTATAACACGTTTGCGGAAATGACGGCGCGCGACCGCGGGGATCGCCGGCCGGCGGGGTACTACTATGCATCGGTTCGGAATCGGGAGGCGATGCCGGAAGGCGCGGAGATCGGCCGGAGGGCGGCGCAGCGGACGTTGGAGCTGTTGGGGGCGAGGAAGGCGCCGACGGAGACGCTGCCTGTGATTGTGGAGAATCGGGTCGCGGGCCG
Source organism: Thermoguttaceae bacterium (assembly GCA_963674835.2). Taxonomy (GTDB): domain Bacteria; phylum Planctomycetota; class Planctomycetia; order Pirellulales; family Thermoguttaceae. The sequence continues at coordinate 1,036,403 of CAXXKC010000003.1, read as the reverse complement.
GCTGCTGTACGGGTTGATCGCGGCGCTGTCGGGATCGGCGATCGAGCAGAAGCGATCGTTCCTGGCCGAGAAGAAGGGGGAGCGCCTTGGGAGCGAGGCGCTGACGCTGATCGACGATCCGGTGTTGATTGCCGGATTGGGCAGCCGGCCGTACGACGGCGACGGTTTTGCCTCGCGGCGGCGGACGATCGTGGAGTCGGGCATGCTGAAGGGCTTTTTTGTGGACTGGTACTACAGCCGGAAGTTGGGCTGGGAACCGACGACCGGGGGCACCAGCAACCTGTTGATCCCGGCGGGGCGCCGGTCGATGGAGGAGATTATGAAGGACCTGGGCCGGGGAATCGTGATCACGGGTTTCCTGGGGGGAAATTCGAATTCGACGACGGGCGACTTTTCGGTGGGCATCAGCGGCCAGATGTTCGACGGCGGGAGGCCGGCGGGGGCGGTTGCGGAGATGAACATCGCGGATAACCATCTTTCGTTCTGGCCGAAACTGATGGAAGCGGCGAACGATGCGTGGGAGTATGGCTCGTGGCGGATGCCAAGCCTGGTTTTTCGGGACGTGGTGGTGTCGGGAGCGTAGTTGAATTCGCCTTGGATGGGAAAGAGGGGGGCGATACAATCACGGCGGCTGGGGGAGTTTGGGGAAAAGGACAGCCGTCGGGTGAGAGGATTGCGAGAGCCGCTGGGGCGGAGGGCCTTGGGTCATGGATGACACGTTTGGGCCGGGTAGGATGCGGCCGACGGTGCTGGTAACCGGCGCCGAGACGATGTTGGGAGCCAACCTGGCGGTGCGCTTGGCGGAGCGGGCGCGTGTGGTCGGATTCTGTCGGGGCCGACCGATTCTGTTGGATGGGTGCGAGACGACGCGCTGGGAGCCGGGGAACGTGCGGGCTTGGAAAAGGCACGTTCGGCGGATCGGACCGCAGTGGATCTTGCATTGCGGCGGCATCGCTTGCGGGAGTTGGGATCTGCCTGAGACTGCGCCGGATGGAGCCGAGGAGGCGCGGATTTGTGTGGAACTGGCGCGGCTTGCGGCCGACGGGATTACGCGGCTGACCGTTGTGAGCACGGACGCCGTGTTTGCGGGGCCGCGGATGTTTCACAGCGAGAGCTCTCCGGCGGGTAACGATGGGGCGTTTGCGAGGGCGGCTCGCGAGGTGGAGCAGGCGCTGGAGGCGACGGCGGCATTGGTCGTGCGCACCCATGCGTATGGATGGAGTCCTACGGGGATGGAACCGGGGTTCGCGGAGCGGGCATGGCAGGCGTTGAGCGACGGCTTGCCGCGGGCGTTCGAGTGCGATTGGCACGCGACGCCGATTCTGGCGTCGGACCTAGCGGACCTGCTGTGGCAGGCCTATCGGCGTGGGCTGCGGGGGCTGTATCACGTGGCCGGCGCGGAGCGGACGAGCGCGTATCGCTTTGCGGGCGAGTTGGCCTTTGCGTTTGGGCTGCCGAACCATGCGCAGGCGGTCGAGCTCGATGCGGAGGAAACGACGGAGCGTTGCAGAGGGCGGTTGTGTGAGACGTCGCTTGATACGCGGGCGGCGTGCCGGGCGTTGGAGTGGCCGATGCCGCTGTTGGGCGAGGGGTTGGAGCGGTTCGCTCGGCAGTCGCAGAACGGGACGCGGGAGCGGTTGCGGGCGGTGAGCCGTATGGGCGACGCGGCGTGAGTATGGGCGGTTAGGAGGTCTTGGGGAGGGCGAGGGCTTGGTAGAGGCGGGGGTCGGCGAGGGAGTCGACGACGAGGGAGGCGACGCTGAAATCGTGGTTGCGGCTGTGCTCGCCAGGGACGGCGACGACGAAGGCGCCGGCCGCGGCCGCGGCGCGACATCCGGTCTGGCTGTCCTCGAGGACGAGCATTTGGGCGGGCGGGACTGCGAAGCGGGCGGCGGCCTTCTGGTAGATCTCGGGGTTGGGTTTGCCGTGGACGATCTCGTCGGCGGTGAGGGTGAACTGGAAGCGGGGCTCCATGTTGACGAGGGCCAGCACGCTGGTGAGCACCTTGCGGGTGCTGCTGGTGCAGATCGCCTTGGGAATGGCGGCCGCTTCGAGGGCGTCGAGCAGGTCGAGCAAGCCAGGCATGGGGGCGAGGTGTGCGCCGACCATTTCGAGGAACAGGCTCTCGCATTCGGCGGACAACTGTTGCCAGGTGTCGGAGAGACCGAGCCGGCCGATGAGCAGCTCGAAGGCGGGCTGCGGGGGAAGGCCCATCATGGCGTCGCTCAGCTCGTCGGTGAACTTGTGGCCACGGCGGCGGAGGAGTTCGCAGCCGACCAGATAATAGACGTCTTCGGTGTTGAACATCAGACCGTCCATGTCGAAGACGACGGCAGTGATAGGCATAGGCGGCAGTGGCTGGGGTTGGAGGAGGCGGGGTTAGGTTGTTGGGGCAGACGGTGTCGTCGTGTTTTCGATGGCAGGCGACGCGGGACGGTCGCTGGTCATGGCTTCTTGCCGGTGGCCTGATTGACGACGACGCGGAGCCGTCCCTGGTCGGAGACGATCTTGCCGGCGGCGACGTCGGCCTCGGTGAAAACGGCCATGAAGATCTGCTTTTCGGCTTGGCGGGCGAAGTCGTAGATGAGGTAGATCACGCCTTCAGGGCTTTCGACCGCATCGGGATAGGACACGTGCAAACGCTCGTCGAGCAGGAGTCCACCGTGGAAGGTTTTGCCGTCGTCGTCGGAGAGATAGGCGGTGAGGTGGGAACGGACGCGGGCCTTGTTGGGTGGGCTGTGCTTGACCAGGAGGAGACGACCGGAGCGCAGGCGGCGAATGAAGAAGCGGGTGGTGGGATGGGTGATCGATGAACGGGTGACGTCGGTCCAGGTCTTTCCGCCGTCGGAAGATGTACTCTCGCCGATGCCGTACATGGTACGCACGAGCATCCAGAGACTGCCGTCCTTGCGCTGGACGATCATGTGCTCGTCGCAGTTGCGTTCGGAGGCCTTGGGAACACCGGCGGCGCCGAGGACCGCCCAGGTGGCGCCGTGGTCTGTGGAACGGACGACGCGGGAGCTGTGGTTGTCGTGCCAAATGGCCAGGGGGAGGAGCCAGGCGCCGTCGGTCAGGACCGTGGGCTTGTTCATCATGACGCCGGTGGCGATCCAGCGCGGCTCGGTCCAGGTTGGGTTTTCGCTGCCGGGGTCGCTGGTGTTCATGCCCATCAACTCGGCGGAACCACGGGCGCGCTGTGCCCAGAAGAGCCAGAGGCGACCTTGGGGATCGTGCCAGAGGCAGGGATCGAAGGCACGGACGGGGCCATCGCGATCGGGGTCGATTACCAGCTTGATGGCAGACCACGTGTGGCCGTCGTCGGCGCTGGTGGTCAGCAGGATGTAGTTATGGCGGTCTTCGGTGACTCCGCCGCCGTACCACGTGGCCCAGAGGCGGCCATTGGGTGCGCGTTCGACTCCGGGGATTCCCTGGAACATGCGGACCTGGTCGGCGTACTCCGGGCCGGGTGCGAAGTTGACCTTGGGCGGGATGCGGGCGGGGGAATCGACGGGCTGCTCGGCGGCAACCGCGGTGGCCGCGACGAACGAGCAGAGGACGATGGCAAGAAGCTGATGGGGCAGGCTTCGTGTGGTCATGAGGGGGGCTTTCCAGGGGTGTGACGGCGGTGAGAGTGTTGTGGAAGGCGCGTTGGGAGATTGGAGTGGGGGTGTGAGTTCAGGTTCGTGCGATTATTGATGCCTGTATTGAAAACGGAACAAGGGGTCCGACCCAATCCTGATCTTTCGGCCTCCCGATGGTCGGCCTCGTTCCAGTTCCAATGCAGGACCCAATAGGTGTCAGATTAGCCTACGGCGGGGCGAATGTCGACCTGTTGAGTGCGGATCACGGAGACGTGAGGGTCGTGTGGATTGCGAGGGGGCTTGATTGGGTGGATGTGGAGGGGGCTTTGGGAATGCCGGGTGCCCTCACCCCCAGCCGCTCTCCCGCACGCGGGCGAGAGGAGTTTTGGTGTTGGTGTGGGTCGTGCTTGTGCGGGTGGGAAGCGGGTACGGGCGTTCTTAAGGTCTGTTCAGCTGCGGCGGGTCCTGCCCTGGGGGAATGACGTAGAGTGATATAGTTGCGGGAGACCATAGGCCTAACAGCCTGTTGAAAATCTCGGGTTAATCGGTATCATGCGGCGGTTCTGGGGGTGTGGAACACCTTGGGTCGCGCAAAAGGGAATCGAACATGGCTTTGGGTCGTGGGCCGGAACAGCGGCAGGAGGAATTCTGGGTCGCCTGGCGGGACGTGCCGCGATCGGCGGGCCATCCGTTCTATCAGCGGTTGCAACAACTTCTCCGCAAGGCGGACTTCGACGAGTTCGTCGAGGATCTCTGCGAACCCTACTACGCCGAAGGCGGTCGCCGGTCGATCCCGCCGGGCCGCTACTTCCGCATGCTGTTCGTCGGATATTTTGAAGGGATCGACTCGCAGCGAGGCATCGCCTGGCGCTGTTCTGACAGCCTTTCGCTGCGGGAGTTCCTGGGCTTGGAGCCCACGGAAGCCGTGCCGGACCATTCCAGCCTCACGCGCATTCGGCAACGACTGCCCGAGTCGGTCCACGAGCAGGTATTTGTGTATATCCTGGAGATCGCCTCGCGGAAGAACCTCCTGCGGGGCAAGTCCGTGGCGGTGGACTCCACGACGCTGGAAGCCAACGCGGCGATGAAGTCGATCGTCCGCAGAGACACCGGCGAGGACTGGAAGCAATACTTGCGGCGATTGGCCGAGGAAGCGGGCATCGAGAACCCGACCGACGAGGACTTGCGGCGTTTCGACAAAGATCGCAACAAGAAAGGAGACAAGAAGGTCTCCAACGACCAGTGGCAATCGCCCGCAGATCCCGATAGCCGCATCGCCAAGATGAAGGACGGTCGCACGCACTTGGCCTACAAAGCCGAACACGTGGTGGATCTGGAGAGCGAATTCGTGTTGGCTGCGACGGTCTACACGGCCGATCAGGGAGATTCGCAGACGTTGATTCCCAGCGTGCTTGAGGCTCAAGATCATCTGGACGAAGCCGACGGGAAGAGAGACATCCACAACGCGGTTACCGACAAAGGCTACTACTCGACCGAGAACTTGGTGGCGCTGGGGCGGGATCATCACATTCGCGCATACATTCCGGAGCCGAAATTCAAGAGCCATCGCTGCTGGACGGCCCAGCCGGCCGAGTATCGCCGGGCGGCCTATGCGAATCGAAAGCGCACCCGAGGCAAGCGAGGCCGACGTTTGGGCCGACTGCGGAGTGAGCGTGTGGAACGGAGCTTCGCGCACGTGTGCGACACCGGCGGAGCGAGGCGAACCTGGCTGCGAGGCCTGGTGAACGTAAGCAAACGGTACCTGATCCAGGTGGCGGCGCGGAACCTGGGCCTGTTGGTGCGCAAGCTGTTCGGCATGGGCAAGCCGCGGTGCCTTCAAGGGCTTTGCGGTCTTTTGTGCGCTGTGCATCTTGCCTTGATTGACCTCCGAAAACGCTTTGCGGCCTCGGGCGCGCTGGCGTGGTGTCCCCACCCGATTCACCGCCAGATGGTCGAACGCCGTGTTACTAACTCGATCTGCGACCGAACTGTGAGCTTTTCAACGGGCTGCTAAGGGTAGGCGAATTCAAGAGATGGTGTCTGGCATGAAGGCTCGCATGTGGATCCGGGTGGTGTTGGTGGTGCTGGGCGCCGCGGCGGGGATGTTGCTTTATGAGTCGGTCAAGGAGCTGTACTTCCCCGAGTTGAGCAAATGGGAGTCGCATACGGTCAGCATCGTCGTTTGCAGTGTGATCTCGGCCGTTGCCGCCCTGCTGGTACTTCGCTATCGGTCGCTGGCGGGAGCGAGAATTCGGCGGTTGGCGGCGATTGTGGAGTCATCCGATGATGCCATTATCGGAAAGGACTTGGACGGCATCATCACGAGCTGGAACCGAGCGGCCGAGAGGATCTATGGCTATCAAGAGAGTGAAGTGCTGGGGAAGTCGATATCGATGCTGGTTCCGCTGGATCGTCAGGACGAGTTCTCCAGGCTGATGGAGAGACTCCGTTATGGGGAGCAGATCGAGCATTACGAGACGAAGCGTGGCCGGAAGGACGGGAGTACGGTCGACGTCTCGTTGACGCTGTCGCCGATTCGGAACGAGGAAGGCGAGGTCGTCGGGATATCGAGCATTGCGAGCGATGTGAGCGAGAGCAAGCGGGCGGAAACGGCGCTGCGGGCCAGCCAGGCGAAGTATCGGACGCTTCACGACTCATCGAGCGACGCGATCATGTTGGTGACGCCGCACGCAGAGTTCATCAGCGGCAACCCGGCGGCGATCGAGTTGTTCGGGTGCCACGACGAGGAGGAGTTGCTGCGGTACACTCCGGCCGGCCTGTCACCGGAGTACCAGCCGGACGGGATGCTGTCGTCGATGAAGGTCCAGCAGATGATGAACGCAGCGATTGAGGAAGGGTCGAACTTCTTCGAGTGGGTACACCGGCGGACGGACGGCAGCGAGTTTCCCGCGACGGTTTTGCTGGTGAGGATGGAACTGGAAGGCAAGGCGGTTCTGCAGGCCACGGTGCGGGATATCACCGTGCAGAAGAACGTGGAGGAGGCGGTTCGGCGAGAGCGTGCGAAGCTATGGGCAATGATATCGGGCATGGAGGAGGGGGTTGTTTTTGCCGATGCCAATGATGTGATCATCGAGATCAACGATTTTCTGTGCCGATTCGTGGGTGTGACGAGAGACAAGATCGTAGGAAAGCGGATCAAGGACTTGCACGTGGGTGAGGTGCTCGAGAACGTGCTACGTCACATCGACCGATTTCGGAAAGAAATCGGCTGCAGTCCTTTCGTGCTGCAACGACCGTTGGGAAGCGCGGAAGTGATTCTGCGGATGCAGCCGATCTATCGAGACGGCGGCTACGACGGGGTATTGCTGAACGTGATCGATGTGACGGAGCTGGTGACGGCCCGGCGCGAGGCGGAGGCGGCGACGGAGGCGAAGAGCAAATTTCTGGCCAACATGAGCCACGAGATCCGCACGCCGATGACTTCGATTCTGGGCTACACGGACTTGCTGGCGGATCCGACGATCGGTCCGGCGGAGCGAAAGGACTATCTGTCGGTGATCCGTCGCTGCGGGGAGCACCTACTGAGCTTGATCAACGACATCCTGGACTTGTCGAAGATCGAGGCGGGCAAGACGACGGTGGAAATGGGGAGCTGCAACGTGGCGGCACTTCTGGCCAATGTTGCGAGCATGATGCGTCCGCGCGCGGAGCAGCGCGGGAATTCGTTGGCGGTCGAGTATGACGGGCCATTGCCTGAGACAATCCAGACGGACTGCGCGCGGCTGCGGCAGGCGGTAGTGAACCTGGTGGGGAACGCGGTGAAGTTCACGGAGAACGGGACCGTGCGGATCCTCGTTGAGTTCCTGCGCAGTTGGCGCGAGGGTCAGTCGGCCGTGAAGATCGAGGTGATCGACACGGGGATCGGCATTCGCGAAGAGGCGATGCCATCGCTGTTTCGTCCGTTCAGTCAGGGGGACACGTCGATTGCGAGACGATTCGGCGGCACGGGATTGGGATTGGCCATTTCGCATCACGTGGCTGGTTTGCTGGGCGGCGAGCTGGTCGCGGCGAGCACGTTCGGAGAGGGGAGCACGTTCACGCTGACGGTGCCGACGGGGGAGCTTCGCGGCGTCAGGATTGTCGAACATCCGGCGGAAGCGGCCATCGAGTCGGCACGGGATTCGGGCCGTTCCTCCGCGGCAGACCTGACGGGGATTCGGATTCTGTTGGCGGAGGACGGGGTGGACAACCAGAATCTCATCCGGGCGATTCTGGGCAAAGCGGGCGCCGAAGTGGAGATCGCGGAGAACGGTCGCGTGGCGACAGAGCGGGCGGAAGCGGCGACGTTCGACGTGATCTTGATGGATATGAACATGCCGGAGATGGACGGCTACGAGGCGACCCGCTTGCTTCGCGATCGGGGCTATCGGCGGCCGATTCTGGCGTTGACGGCCAACGCGATGGCAGGCGACAACCAGCAATGTCTGGCAGCCGGGTGCGACGATCATTTGACGAAACCGATCGACCGCGCGCAGCTGATTCAGTCGATCGCGCGGTACGCGAGGAAAGGCGACGTGAGCGTTGTTCCGCCGGTGGAGTCAGGCAAAGAAGTGGAGACGGGCGAGGGGGATGCGATCGTGTCGGAGTACGCCGACGATCCGGACATGACGGAGATCATGGGCGAGTTCGTGATGGGACTCGGCGGGCACGTGTCGGCGATGCGTAGGGCGTTGACGCGGGGGGAGTACGACGAGTTGCGACGACAGGCTCACACGCTGAAAGGTGCCGGGGGCGGTTACGGCTACCCGGGGCTGACGACCGCGGCCGCAGCGCTGGAGAGCGCGGCCAAGGCTGAAGACGGTGGCACGGCCGCATTGGCACTGGAGCGGGTGGCGACGGTGTGCCGGGCTGTGCGCAAAGGGTATGTCGTGGAAGAGGTGCCCGCGGGCTGAGGACGTGCTCAGGGCGGCGCTCTGTTGCCCGATCTGCTGGCTGTTGTGGACAGCGATCTATAAAGGGATCGGGGAAGGCCGGAAGAAGGGTCGCGGTGCGGGTGGTGAACCGGGGAGCTTGCTGGGCGGTCTTGGATAGGGGATACTTGGAGGTTTGAGGTGTTGTGCTGAGGCATAACCTACGGGGAGGATGGGTGAGGGAAGGTTGGGTTTCTTGAGGATGTGACGGTTTGCCATGATCGCGATTATTGATTACGGAATGGGCAATCTGCGTAGTGTCCAGAAGGGTTTTGAGAGGGTGGGGCATGCGGCCGTGGTTACGAGTGATCCGGCGGCGGTACGGGCGGCGGAGAAGATTGTGTTGCCGGGCGTGGGGGCGTTTGAAGACGCGATCAGCGAACTGAATCGGATGGACCTGGTTCGGCCGGTTTTGGAGAGCATCGACGCGGGCAAGCCGTTTTTGGGGATTTGCCTGGGTTTGCAGATGCTGTTCGAGACGAGCTACGAGAACGGTCGGCACCGGGGGTTGGGCGTTCTGCGGGGCGAGGTGGTGCGGTTCGAGTTGCCGGAGGCGTATTCAGTGCCGCACATGGGTTGGAACCAGTTGTTGATTCGCCATCGCCCACCGGTGCTGGAGGGGATCGAAGAGGGGACGCACGTCTATTTCGTGCATTCGTACTATGTGGCGCCGGAGGACGCGTCGGTCGTGGCGACCGAGACGGACTACGGCGGTCCGTTCTGCTCGATGGTGTGGCGGGACAATGTGTTTGCGTCGCAGTTCCACCCAGAAAAGAGCCAGTCGCAGGGGCTGAAGATTCTGCGGAATTTCGCGGAGCTGTGACGGTTCAGTCGGGCCTCGGCCGGGGCAGCGGCGATCTGGTCCAGGCGGGGAGTGCGTGTCGCAGTTATTGAAGGTCGCCGAAGTAGTAGGCTGGTGGGCTCACGAAGACACCACGAATACCGGGCTCCCGTTGGTCGCCCTGGTGTCACTACTTGTGCGACGCCCAATAACTGTAGCGTGCGTGGCGGCGTGTTTCCGCGGTTTCGAAGGCGAAAAACACGCTACAGTTACGCCGAACGCGCTCTGGAGGGAGAGTCCCCATCCCCGAAGAGGCCCCTCTCAGGCGGCTTGCAAGTCGCCCGGTCCTGTGTCATATTACGTGTTTTGTCGATGTGCCCGACGATGGTAGGAGTAGAGCGCGCGTGGAGATTTGGCCGGCGATTGATCTTCGCGGTGGTCGGTGTGTCCGCCTCCAGCAGGGGGACTACGAGCGCGAGACGGTGTTCGGTGAGGACCCGGCGGCGATGGCGCGACATTGGGTGGAGCTGGGTGCGGAGTGTCTGCATCTGGTGGACCTGGACGGCGCCCGAGATGGTGCTCCGGGTAACTGGAGCGCCGTGGAGGCGATTGTTGGGGCGGTGAGCGTGCCGTGCGAGCTGGGCGGAGGCATTCGGAGCGAGGAGACGATTGGGAAGCTGTTGGAGTTGGGTCTGTCGCGGGTGGTGATCGGGACGCTGGCGCTGCGGAAGCCGGATTGGTTTCGGCAGATGTGCGGGAAGTTTCCGGGCAAGCTGGTGTTGGGGATCGACGCTCGCGACGGGAAGGTGGCCAGCGACGGCTGGCTGGAGACGAGCACGCAGGACGCAGTGGGGCTGGCGCGGGAATTTGCCGGCGAGCCGATTGCGGCGATTATATACACGGATATTGCCACGGACGGCATGTTGACGGGGCCGAACGTGGCGGCGATGGCCGAGATGCAGGCCGCGGTGGACGTGCCGGTGGTGGCGTCGGGCGGAGTGGCGAGGCGGGAGGACATTGTGCGGCTGGCGGCGGTGCCGATGGCTGGCTGCATTGTGGGAAGAGCCCTGTACGAGGGAAGACTGACGTTGCCCGAGGCGCTTGCGGCCAGCCGAGAGAGCTGCTGAGGCGCGTGGCGAGCATGCCGGCGCGAGGGAGGCTGGAATCGGCGGGTGGCCGAGCGGCTACAGACGAGTAGTATTCACGGAATTCGACAGACAGCAGATAACGGTCAGAAGGACAGATCCCATGGCGAAGTATGAGGTCAAGGACATCCGCAACGTAGCATTCTGTGGTCACGGCGGTTGCGGCAAGACGACGCTCGTGGACAAGATGCTCGTGACGACCGGGGCAGTGAGCCACCACGGGAGCGTCGACGAGGGCACCAGCATCTGCGACTTCGACGAGGAGGAGAAGGCCCATCGGTACACGATCGAGTCGAGCGTGGTTCACATGGACCATGCGGGGAAGCGATTCCACATGATCGACACGCCGGGCTATGCGGATTTCATCGGGCAGACGATCGGGGCGCTTCGGGCGGTGGACACGGCGGTGATCGTGGTCAACGCGCAGTCGGGGATCGAGGTGAACACGCGGCGGGTATTCGCCGAGGCGCAGAAGGCGGGCGTGGGCCGGATGATCGTGCTGGGGAAGATGGACTCGGACAACATCGATTTCGAGTCGCTGCTGTCGAACATTCGCGAGATTTTCGGGGCGGAATGCGTGCTGTTGAACGTTCCGCTGGGCCACGGCGGGGAGTTTCGGGGCGTGGCGAGCACGCTGCAACCGCCAGAGGACACGAGCGGCGCGCTGGTCGACGTGGGGAAGATCAACGAGGCGTTGGTCGAGTCGATCGTGATGGCCGACGAGGAGGTGATGAACCGGTATCTGGAAGGCGAGACGCCCACGCAGGAGGAGCTTTCGCGACTGATCGTGCAAGCGGTGGCCGAGGGGGCCCTGATTCCGATGGTGTGCGTTTCGGGAAAGACGGGAGTGGGGCTGCCGGAACTGATGGACGCGATGGCGCAGTGTTCGCTGCCGCCGGACGGTGTGAAGCGGACGGCGAAGAAGGCCAACGGTGAGGAAGTGGAAGTGAAGGCCGACGCGGCCGGCCCGCTGGTCGCCCAGGTGTTCAAGACGCGGATCGATCCGTTCGTTCAGAAGCTGAGCTTCATCCGGGTGTACTCGGGGACGCTGCGGAAGGACACGACGGTGGCGGTCGTCGGAGAGCGCAAGGGAGTGAAACTGACGCAACTGATGGAAGTGCAGGCGGACCAGACGGAGCCGGTAGACGATGCCGGCCCGGGCGGGATCGTGGCGGTGGCCAAGGTGGAGGAGTTGCAGACGGGCACGAGCCTGGGCGAAGTGGCGATGCCGAAGATTCCGTTCCCGACGCCGATGGTCGGGTTGGCGGCGACGCCGAAGAGCCGCGGCGACGAGACGAAGCTGTCGGGATCGCTGCAGAAGATCAGCCAGGAGGATCCGACGTTCCGCGTGGATCGAGACATGCAGACCAAGGAGATGGTCATTACGGGGATGAGCGAGTTGCACTTGCAGATCCTGCAAGAGCGACTGAAGCGGCGCGACAAGGTGGAAGTGGAGACGAAGGAGCCGAAGATCCCCTACCGGGAGACGATCCAGGCGCCGGCCGAAGGAAGCTACCGGCACAAGAAGCAGAGCGGCGGCCGCGGGCAGTTCGGCGAGGTCCACGTCCGCATGTTCCCGTTGCCGAAGGACGTGAATATCGAGGAGTGGGCGACCAAGCAGCGATTCGCGTCGATGAAGGAGTATCACTACAACGAGGCGAACAACTTCGTGTGGATCGACTCGATCGTGGGCGGTACGATCCCGGGCAACTTCCTGCCGGCGGTGGAGAAGGGCTTCATGGACCGGCTGAACCGGGGCGTCATCGCGGGATACCGGGTTCAAGACGTGTGCGTGGAAGTGCATTTCGGCAAGCACCATCCGGTGGACAGCTCGGAGCAGGCGTTCAAGACGGCGGCCTCGATGGTCTTCCGGAACGTGTTTCAACAGGCGAAGCCGGCGCTGTTGGAGCCGGTGGTGACGATGGAGATCACGGTTCCCAGCGACAAGGTGGGCGACATCAACAGCGATATGTCGGGACGCCGCGGGCGCGTGCTGGGGATGGATTCGGCCGGAGGCGGCCTGACGATGATCACGGCCGAGGTGCCACTGGCGGAAGTGACGACCTACGCCCGATCGCTATCGAGCATTACCGGCGGGCAGGGAAGCTACTCGATGGAATTCAGCCACTACGACGCCGTGCCGGGGAACGTGCAGCAGGATATCATCAAGGCGGCGAAGCTGGAGGAAGAGGAGGAGTAGTGGGTAGTGGGTAGTGGGTAGTGGGTAGTGGGCGGGGGTGGATTGGCTCAACTCGATAGGGCTGCGGTGTCGAAGAGATGGCCGAGGCTTGATCTTCGGGACTGGTAGGCCTAGTATTCTGGGCAGAAGGTGCTGATTCTGCGATGCGAATAGAGCATTGGGCGTGTATTGCTTGTATGTGTCTGTGTCGCTGTCCGGTCTGAGTACCGGACAGCCGTAGCGCCCACGTCTTATCTTACGTTGCTCTATCGGATTTGTAATCATTGTGTGGAAATCTGCGCCCAGATTGTTTGGGCGGGGCGGTTGGGGGAAACGAGCTATGGCATCGGATGTTCGGCTGAAAGAGCGGCTGCCGGAACTGACCGACCGGATCGTGAGCACGTATGCGGAAGTGGGTTCAATTCACCACTTGGGTCATTGCCCATTGCCGAATTTCGAGACGATTATCGGGGCAACGGAACAGTTGAAGGAGATTCTGTATCCGGGTTACCGGCGTCGGGACGGGCTGCATTTGGGGAATGTGACGTATCATGTCGGGGACTTGATTGACAAGCTGCACGACGCGTTGACGGTGCAGATCGCACGGGCATTGTGCCACGAGGCGAAGGCAAACATGCACTGCGATCCCCAGAAGCGGCACGATTTTGAGGCGATGGGACAGGCCAAGACGATGGCGTTTTTGGGCCAATTGCCGAAGCTGCGGAAGGTGCTGGCACTGGACGTGCAGGCGGCATACGACGGCGATCCGGCGTGCAAGTCGCTGGATGAGGTGATCTTCTGCTATCCTGGATTGGAGGCGGTGACGGTCTACCGGTTGGCCCATCTGCTGCACGAGCTGGAGGTGCCCTTGATTCCGCGAATGATGACCGAATGGGCGCATAGCCGGACGGGGATCGACATACATCCGGGGGCGCGGATCGGGATGAACTTCTTCATCGACCACGGGACGGGCGTGGTGATCGGCGAGACGTGCGAGATCGGAGAATGGGTGAAGCTGTATCAGGGCGTGACGCTGGGGGCGTTGAGTTTTCCGACCGACGCGGAAGGAAACCTGGTGCGCGGCGTGAAACGGCATCCGACGATCGAGGATCGCGTGGTGATCTACGCCAATGCGACGGTGCTGGGCGGCAACACGGTGCTCGGGCACGATTCGGTGATCGGATCGAGTGTGTGGATCACGGAGTCGGTCGCGCCGCACACGACGGTGGCTATGGAGAAGCCGAAGCTGCGGATTCGTGGGGAGAACCATGATGAGTTGCGGCCGAAGGTTGGGTGAGGGGTTGGGGGAAGTTGGTTTGGGTTGGAATGGACCACGGAGACACGGAGGGCGCGGAGGAGATGGGGAGAGAGAGGAGGGGAGTGAGGTTGGTACGGCGGTTTCTGTTTGACGGTTGGCTGTTGGTTTGGATGAGAATGGACCACGGAGGCACGGAGGAGAGGAGAGTAGGAGAGGAGTAGAGGGGGAGGGGAGAGGTTGTGAGATTGTGGGTGGCGATGGGGTTGCTGGTGGTCGGTGCGGCGGCGGCGGCCGGGGCGCTGTGGTGGATGGCGCGGGCTCCGGAGGACCTGTTGGAAGGGGCGGTGCTGCCGGCCGAGGTCGAACGGTTGGTGCCGCTGCACACGCGGTTGGGGAAGCCGCTTCCGGGCGACTGGCTGACCGAGCATGTGGAGATGGGCCGGACGTGCGAGCGGTACGTGAGCATGAGGCGGCATCTACGGGCGGACGGGCGGAAGGTGGTTTGCGTTCAGCCGTTGGGAGAGTTCCGCCCGGCGCAGCGGAAGATTCTGGATGTGACCGCCGAATTCATGAGCGCCTATTACCAGATGCCCGTTCGGGTTGGCGAGGATCTGCCGCTGTCGCTGATACCGGAGGAAGAGACGCGGCGCGTGGGCGACGAGAGGCAGTTGAGGACGGGCTACATCCTCAAGGAGATTCTCGCACCGCGGCTGCCGGATGACGCGGCGGCGATGCTGGCGTTTACGACGGAGGATCTGTGGCCGGGGGAGGGCTGGAACTTCGTGTATGGCGAGGCGATGCCGAGCAAGCGGGTGGGAGTGTGGTCGATCTGCCGATTCGGTAGGCCTGAGGAGAGCGACGAGGCGTTTGCGGAGGTGTTGCGGCGCGTGCTGAGGACGGGAGTGCACGAGACGGGGCATTTGTTTGGGTTTCAGCACTGCATCTTCTACGAGTGCTGCATGTGCGGCAGCAATCATCTGGGGGAGCTGGACCGGCGGCCGCTTTGGGTCTGTCCGCAGTGCCTTGGCAAGCTGTGTTTTGTCACCGGGGCAGATCCGCGAAAGCGCTTTGGAGAGTTGGCTGCGTTTGCACGGGCGCACGGGCTTGCCGATGGGCAGGCGTTCTGGGAGAAGTCGCTGGCGGCGCTGGGGGATCGGTAGACGGCCGGGCTCTAGTGCGTGTCGCACTTAACTGTAGCGTTCGCGGCGCCGTGTTTCTACGGTTGGGGAAAGCGAAATACACGCTACGGTTACGCCGAATGCGCTCTATGGGCGCAGGCGGGCGAAGGGCAGTGCGATGGCCAGGACGATCCAGGCGGCGAGGCTGATCGCGGCGCCAAGGAAGAAGGTGGTGGGGCGGTAGCGGTAGATCAGGCGGTGGGTGCCGGCGGGGAGCCAGACGCCACGCATGACGCGGTTGGTCTGGAGAATGGGCATGGGACGGGCCGGTTGGTCGGCGGTGGCCACTTCGAGCGTCCAGCCGGGGTAGAACTGATCGCAGAGGATGACCAGGCCGGGGCGCTGGAGGACTGCCTCGATTTCGATGTGAAGCGGTTTGTAGAGGAGGATCTGGCAGGATTCGGAGGTCGTGGGCCGGTTGGAGTGGTCGGGGAAGGAGTTGGCGGGGCGGGATGTTTCGACGACGGCGCTGCGGCGGAGGTCGCGGGGCGGTGCGGCGGGTTGGCGTTTCTCGCGCGAGTTGGGGGAGGGTTGGGGCCAGAAGACTTGGTTCGTGCGGCGTCGGACGGAGTCGGGGTCGTCTTGCTGGAGCGGTGGCAGGACGTCGACGTGGTGCACGATCCATGCGCGGGGCAGATGGTCGGGGAAGTACCAGAGGGATACGTCGTCGAGTTGGGCGGCGTCGGCTGGCGAGAGTTCAATGCGTTGGGCTTCGGCGTTGGGCGGAGGTGAGCGGCGGATGGCGTATCGTTCGAGCAGGGGCAGATTGCAGAGGGAGGCGGTTTCGGGTTCGCGGATTGTGGAGAGGACCGTGCGGTAGTCCTGGGTGATCATGGTCGTGGAGACGTTGGCCAACGACAATCCGGCGGGGAGTTGATAGTTGGGCCAGAGCGAGTCGCGAGACCATCGGGCCAGTTGGGTGAGGCGTTGGGGGGAGGAGGTCGTTGCCCAGGATGGCGGGACCCAGATGGACTGGCGCGTGATGCGGTAGGGTTGGAGTGGGGTGGTCTCCGCGAGGGAAGCTGCCCTCACTCCTGGGCCATCTTCCGCGAGCGGGCGAGGGGAGGAGTGGGAGTTGAGGATGGTGGCGGCGAGGGGTGGGTGTTGGAAGGTCTGCGGCGAGGCGCAGGCGACGAACCAGCCGTTGGCCAGTGCGAGGTCGACGGCGACGAGGGCCAGGGCGGCAGCGGGCGTCCAGCGGAATCGGTCGGGCAGGCGGAGCAGGCCGAACAGTGCGGCGCAGACGAGGGCGGTTTGGAGGAAGGCGAGGGTGAGGTCGCGGTGAGCGCCGGCGACATCGAGAGGGCCGAAGAGCGGATTGGGTGCCGCGCCGGCCATCCAGGTGAACCAGAGCGGGCGGATGATGAGGGCGATCGCGAATCCGGTGACGCTAACACTGGCAAGGACGAGGAGGCTGCGACGGAGGGTGCGCGAGCGCGGGACGAGGAATCGATCCCAACCTTCGGCGGCGAGAATGCTGAGCGCCAGCGCGGCGACGATCATGAGCTTGGCTGGGTAGCGGAAGTAGATGTAGCCGGGCAAGAGGACGGTCATCAGCCAGTACAGGCCGCCGACGGGCGCACCAATCCATGTGTTGGCCGGATCGGCGCCGACGGCGTAGAGGATTTCGCGGGCGAACCAGCCGACGCCGTACCAACCGAAGCTGGCGAGGATGGCCAACAGGGCCGCCGAGGACATCCATCGGGTTTTGGGATCCCCACGGCGCAGCCGCCAAGCGAGCAGCGCGAGGATGAGTGGGAGAATGCCCATGTAAAGGGAAGGCACCCAAAGGCGGCCTTCGGCAGGGACGATGTCGAACCAGCGGCGGTGAATGGGGAATTGGCGCCCGCCGACATTGGGCCAGAGGTACTCGGTCAGCCGCCAGGGGGCGACGCTGAACTGGTAGACGTGGTGGCGGTGGGTTCGCGGGTCGAAGTTGCGACAGAGCAGGCCGTCGTACCAGGTCGTGTCGGCCGTTGAGGTGTCGGCGAGTCGGGCGGGGAGTTCGTAGAGGCTTCGCGGGGTGGCGGCGGCGGCGCGGCTGGTGTGGAGGCTGAACTCGGTGGAAGGGAGAACCTGAACGGCGGCCAGCAGGAAGGCGCAGGCGGCGGCCAGCAGGAGTAGAGCGGGTCGAGAGCGGAGGGAGAAGGTTGGGACGGGGGCTGAGGCGGCCGCGGGGGCGTCGAAGCGGCGGAGCAGCAGGGCGTAGAGGAGGATAAGCAGGCCGGCGTGATAGGCGGTCTCGGGGTCGCCGCCGAGGACCATCAGGGCCAGGACGACGCCGAGGGCGACGGCGCCGCGGGCGCTGCGGGCGGCGAGCATCTGGTGGGCAGCCAAGAAGGCCAACGGTAGCCAGGCGGCGCCGACGAGGAAGATGACGTTGGTGTATTGAAAGAGAACATTGCCGCAGAAGGCGTAGGAGATGGCGGCGATGCCGGCGGCGAAATGGCTGGCATGGAATCGGCGGGCCAGGGCGTAACCACCGATGGCAGCCAACAGGACGTGTCCGATCGTGTAGAGCCGAAACTGCCAGGCGTAGGTGAACGGCAGGAGGAAGATGAGCTTGCCGGGATAGAGGACGCTAGAGGTGGCGTTGCCGAGGAGCGGCGCGCCGAGGTTCTCCTGAGGATTCCAAAGCGGTAGGGTGCCCTGGGACCACTGCTGTTGGATGAAGCGGAACAGGGGGTAGTAGTAGTGGGCCGCGTCGCGATAGGCGAACAGTCCGCCGCCGAAGAGGGCGCCGGAGAAGAACCAGAGGAGCAGTGCGGTAATGAGAAGCCAGATGGAGAGGGAGACGGAGAGCGGAAGGCGGAAAGCGGAAAGCGGGGTGCGGGGGCCGGGGTTGGGGGCGTGGGAACGGGGGCGGGGGGGGTGAAGGGTGGGTGGAGATCCGAGTTTCACGGCAGGATCCTTCGGTAGGCTCCGAGTTGATCGAGGTCCCACCAGGTATTATCGATGCGAGCGATGACGGCGTCACCCAATTCGGCGAACCAGCGGGCGGCTTCGGAAGCCAACAGGGCGGTGGTTACGGCGTGACGATCTTGGGGAAATTCGAGTGTAACCAGTTCGACGGCCTGCGATAAGTGCTGGCGGATTTTGTCGACGCCGGGGTGGTGGAGGGTGCGGAGTTCGTCGAGTTGGGGGTCGTGGGCTCCGGCCGCCAGGGGTTCGCAGCGAATTACGCATTGTGGGTGGTCGGTCGGCCAGTAGGTGAGTTCCCAGCGGGTGGATTGTTCGGACTGGGAGCGGACGATGCGGAGGTGGGTGAGGACATCGTCGATGAGGCCTGGCCAGAGGTGGCGGCTTTGGGCGATCATGGAGACATCGGCCGCCTGAAGGGCTGCGAGGAGTTCCTGCGCGGTCGTCTGGGCGACGGAGCACTTGCAGTAGACGGAGATCATCGGCGGCATGGTCATCTCCGCGATGGCCGAGCGAGGTTGGCGGCCGATGCGACCGGGCGCGGGGGAGTGATGCCCTGGGCCGGGGGATGGCCAGCGTGGGTGCCTAGTGCGTGTCGCACTGGACTGCAGCGTTCGTGGCGGCGTGTTTCTGCGGTTCCGAAAGCGAAATACACGCCACAGTTACACGGAGTGCGCTCTATCGTACGGAGAGGCACTGAAGGCTACAAGACCGAAGGCTACAACTGGGCTCGCTGGGCGACGCGGATTTGGGCGCGGGCCTGGCTGACAGCCTGATCGCGAATGGCCATGAGTTCCGGGGTGTGGGCCGGGCGGGTTTGGGCGGTGGCCAGGAGTTCGCGGGCGACCAGCTCGTCGACCTGGTCGGCGGGTACGGCGCGATTGGTCATGACGGAGATGACGTTGCCGATGACGTCGACGAAGCCGCCTTCGACGTAGAAGCGGTCGGTGTGATCGCCCGTGCGGACACGGAGCTCGCCGTTGCCCAATCGCCCGATGATGGGACTGTGGGCGGCGCCGATGCCGATCTCCCCGTCGAACAGCGGCATCGCGACGAAGTCGGCGGTGGCGTCGCGGACGGTTCGCTCAGGGGTGACGATGATGCATTGGAGCTGGGGCATTTAGGGTAGTGGGTAGTGGGGGGTTATTGGTTCTTGGCCATTTTTTCGGCTTGTTCGGCGGCTTGTTCGATGCCGCCGACGTACATGAAGGCTTGTTCGGGTAGGTGATCCCACTTGCCGTCGGCGATCTCTTCGAAGCTGCGGATGGTGTCTTCCAGCGGGGTGACCTCGCCGGCACGGCCGGTGAAGGCTTCGGCCACGATGAACGGCTGGGAGAGGAATCGCTCGATGCGACGGGCACGATGGACGATGAGCTTGTCGTCTTCGCTGAGCTCTTCGACGCCGAGGATGGCGATGATGTCTTGCAGCTCGCGGTAGCGCTGGAGCGTCATCTGCACACGGCGGGCGATGGCATAGTGGCGTTGGCCGACATACTGCGGGTCGAGAATGCGGCTGGAGGAGGCCAGCGGATCGACCGCGGGGTAAATACCTTTTTCGGTGATGGCACGCTCGAGGTAGATGAAGGCATCGAGCTGGCCGAAGGCGGCCGCGGGGGCCGGATCGGTGGGGTCGTCGGCGGGAACGTAGACGGCCTGGACCGAGGTGATGGCACCCTTGGAGGTCGAGGCGATGCGTTCCTGGAGGGCGCCCATCTCGGTGGCCAGCGTGGGCTGGTAGCCTACGGCGGAGGGCATGCGTCCGAGGAGGGCGGACACTTCGCTGCCTGCCTGGGAGAATCGGAAGATGTTGTCGATGAACAGCAGGACGTCGGCGCCGGTCGTGTCGCGGAAGTACTCGGCCATGGTGAGGGCGGAGAGGGCGACGCGGAGACGGGCTCCGGGCGGCTCGTTCATCTGGCCGAAGACCATGCAGGTCTGCTCGATGACGCTGCGGCCGTCGCCCATCTTGGTTTCCTGCATCTCGAGCCAAAGGTCGTTGCCTTCGCGGGTGCGCTCGCCGACGCCGGCGAAGACGGAGTAGCCGCCGTGCTGGCTGGCGATGCGGGCGATCAGTTCGGTGAGGATGACGGTCTTGCCGAGGCCGGCCCCGCCGAACAGTCCGGCCTTGCCGCCGCGGACGAAGGGGGTGAGCAGATCGATGACCTTGATGCCGGTTTCGAAGAGCTCGGTCTTGGTCGACAGCTCGGTGAGCTCGGGGGCCTCGCGGTGGATGGGCCAGAACTCGTCGGCCTGGATGGGGCCGCGGTTGTCGATCGTGTCGCCGAGGAGGTTGAAGACGCGGCCAAGGGTGGCTTCGCCGACCGGGACGCTGACGGGGGCGCCGGTATCGATACACTTCATGCCGCGGACGAGGCCGTCGGTGCTGCCGAGGGCAACGCAACGGACGCCGCCGCCGCCGAGCTGTTGCTGGATTTCGCCAATGAGGTCGAGCTTGACGCCCTTGACGTCGGCCTGGATGCGGACGGCGTTGTAGATGGCGGGAAGGTGGTCTTCGGGGAACTCGGCATCGAAGGTGGAGCCGATGACCTGGGTGACCAGGCCAATGTTCTGGGTCGTGTTATCGGCGGTGGTAGCCATGGCTTGTCGTTGGTTGAATGTGGTTGGAGTTTTCTCGGGCAAGCGACCGTGGGCGGGTCGCGGGAAGGTTCGCGTATGTTATCAGTTGAGTGCCTCAGCACCGCTGATGACTTCGAGGATTTCGTTGGTGATTTGGCCTTGGCGCGCGCGGTTGTAGGTCATGGTGAGGTTGGAGATCATGGTGTCGGCGTTTTCGGTGGCGGCCTTCATGGCCATCATGCGTGCGATTTGTTCGGTGACGGCCGCGTCGAGGAAGCATTTGAAGAGCTTGGTCTTGAAGCTCATGGGGATGAGCTCTTCGAGGATGCTCTCGGCGGAAGGGAGGAATTCGTACTGGGACTGGCCCATGGTTACGGCAGCTTCCTCGACTTCCTGCATGGCGGAGAGGGGCAGGAGCGTTTCGACCACGGGATACATGCGGCTCATGCTCTCGAACTTGGTGTAGACGACGTCGAAGCGGTCGAGACGGCCGGTGATGCAGGCTTCCATGTAGCGGTTGGCGAGGAGCTCGACCTCAGCGTAGGCGGGGCGGTCGTCGAAGTGGGTGAAGCTCTGGGTGGGCTGGATACCGCGGAACCGGAAGCCGGAGATGCCACGCTTTCCGGCGATTTCGAGCTGGACGTCGGGAATGGTGGCGGTGAGGTCTTTCCAATGGGCCAGGCCGGCGCGCAAGACGCCGGCGTTGTGGCCGCCGCAGAGGCCGCGATTGGCGCTGAGAACGAGCATGACGGCGCGCCGCGGCTCGGGGCGGGCTTCGAGAAGTGGATGGGTCGTGTCGAGGCCGAGGCGGGCGAGGTTGGCGACCAATGCAGAGACGCGCCTCGTGTAGGCCGCGGCGGCGTTGGCCCGATCCATGGCGCGCTTGAAGCTGGCCGTGGCGATCAGCTCCATGGTCCGCGTGATCTTGCGGATGTTGCGGATCGACTTGCGGCGTTTGTCGAGTGCTCGGGCTTTGGCCATGGGGTCAGGGGGTCCTTGGTCGTGGTCTTGGCTGGTGGGGCTCGCGGCGCTCGGCCCACCCTACGGGTTGTGGTGGTGGGTTAGGCGGTGGTGGTGGGTTGGCGTTGGGCGTTGCGGGATTGTTGGAACTGTTGGATGGCTTCGTCGAGGGCGGCGCGGCTTTGGTCGTCGAGATCGCGGGAGTCGGTGACCTTCTGCCAGAGTTCGCGGTGGCTTTCGTGGATGAAGGTGAGGAATTGTTCCTGCCAGGAGCGGACCTCTTCGAGCGGGACTTTGTCGAGATGCCCACGGGTGCCGACGTAGATCATGAAGACCTGGTCGGTGACGTGCATGGGTTCGTGGAGACCCTGTTTGAGCAGCTCGGTCATGCGGTATCCGCGGTCGAGGCGGGACTGGGTGGCGGCGTCGAGGTCGGTGCCCAATTGGGCGAAGGCTTCGAGTTCGCGGAAGGAGGCCAGGTCGAGGCGGAGGCCGCCGGCGACCTTCTTCATGGCGGGGATCTGGGCCTTGCCGCCGACGCGGGAGACGGAGATGCCGACGTTCATGGCGGGGCGTTGGCCGGCGAAGAAGAGGTCGGGCTGGAGGTAGATTTGTCCGTCGGTGATGGAGATGACGTTGGTGGGGATGTAGGCGGAGACTTCGCCTTCGAGGGTTTCGACGATGGGCAGCGCGGTGAGGGAGCCGGCGCCGAGTTCGTCGCTGAGTTTGGCGGAGCGCTCGAGGAGGCGGCTGTGGGCGTAGAAGATGTCGCCGGGGTAGGCCTCGCGTCCGGGGGGGCGACGCATGAGCAGGGATAGCTGGCGATAGGCCTGGGCCTGGCGTGTGAGGTCGTCGTAGATGACCAGCGTATGGCCGCCGCGGTACATGAAGTACTCGGCCATGGCGCAGCCGGCGTAGGGGGCGATGTACTGGAGCGGGGCGGGGGAGGCGGCACCCGAGAGGATGACGGTGGTGTATTCCATGGCGCCGTGCTTGCGGAGGACCTCGATCAGGCCGGCGACGTTGGACTCCTTCTGGCCGATGGCGACGTAGAAGCACTTAACGTCGGTATCCTTCTGGTTGAGGATGGCGTCGATGCAGATGGCGGTTTTGCCGGTGCGGCGGTCGCCGATGATGAGCTCGCGTTGGCCGCGGCCGATGGGGGTCATGGAGTCGATGGCTTTGATGCCGGTCTGGAGGGGCTGGACGACCGGTTGGCGCTCGGCGACGCCGGGAGCGGGGGTTTCGACGGCGCGTCGCTCGGTGGTGACGATGGGGCCTTTGCCGTCGAGCGGATTGCCGAGCGGGTCGATGACGCGTCCGAGGACGGCGTCGCCGACGGGGACGCTGAGGAGCCGGCCGGTGCTGCGGACTTCGTCGCCTTCGTTGACGGAGAGCCAGTCGCCGAGAATGATGGCACCGACGGAGGTTTCTTCGAGATTGAAGGCCAAGCCGAAGACGCCGCCGGGGAACTCGATCATCTCACCGGCCATGACACCGGAGAGTCCGTAGATACGAGCGATGCCGTCGCCGACCTCAAGGACGCGTCCGACTTCGCGGACGTCGATCTGAGCGCGGTATTGTTCAACTTCCTGCTGGATTACGGAAGCTATCTCGTCGGCTTTGAATCTCATGTGCACTCCTATCGATGATTTGCTGGCGCACTCTGTGCAACTGGGTGGCGATGGAGCCGTCGTAGACGGTATCGCCGACTTGGATGACGGCGCCTCCGATGACATTGGGGTCGACGACCCGTTGGACCACCGGCTCGGTTCCGAGGAACTCGCGAAGGTCGGCGGTGATCTGAGCGGCCAGCGCGTCGTTGACGGGGACGGGGGTGGTCAGCCGGACGCGAATGCGTCCCTGCGCCCGGTCGTATAGTTGGTGGAACTGGCGATGGATGGCCCTCAGGCAGTCGAGCCGGCCGTGGCGGGCGACCACCTTGAGGAAGTTGAGCAACAGCGGGGACGCCTGGGCCGCGAGTACGCGATCGAGGATGCGTTGCTTCTCATCGTCGGAGACGAGGCCGGAGATGAGGAGCCGCTCGAGGTCGGGGAACGGGGTGAGAACGTCGGCGATGAGGGAATCGAACTCGTCCAATAGGTCTTTGACCTGGTCGGCCTTGCCGGCGGCGCCCAAGAGGGCTTCGGCGTAGACGCCGGCGATATGCTCCACGGCGACATCGGCTTGGTAGTCGGCCGCGAGCTGGGCGTCTTTCGGCGGGAGGTCCTGAGCCATGGTTTGAGAGCCTTTCGGATCGTTTCCGATGTATTATGCCGCCGGGGGTTGGGTTAGGGGGGGTATGGTTACGGGTTTTTTTCCCAGCCGAGGGCGGCTGGGCTACATGGGTTTTTTCACGGCCGGGGGTGGCTGGGGTACGTGGTTTTTGCAGCCGCGGGGGCTGCGGTGCGGTTAATGCCCGTTGGGTTTGGCCTGGGCGAACCGCTCGACAGCTTGCTGGATAAGCTGGGAGTGGTCGCGGGGTTCCAAACGGGAGCCGACGATGCGGCCGGCGAGGTCGACGGCGAGCGTGGCACTGCGTTCGGCGAGGTCCTTGAGGGCCGCGGAGGTTGCGTGGTCGATTTCGAGCAGGGCCTGGCGATGCTCGGCTTCGGCATCTTCGCGGGCTTTGTCGACGATCTGGCGGCTGATATCGGCGGCGTCGCGGCGGGCCTTATCGAGCAACTGGCGGACGTCTTCGTTGGCGCGGGCGAGTTTTTCCTCGTAGGAGGCCAGCAATTGCTTGGCTTCCTCGTTGATCCTGTCGGCAGAGGCGATGTCGTCGGCGATACGCGTTTCGCGTTTGTGGAGTCCATCGGCGATGGGCCCCCAGGCGAATCGCCAGAGGACCAACAGGAGGATGAGGAAGACCACACCGGTCCAGATGGCCAGATTACTTTGCCACGCCAGAGGAGTGGGGCTTGCCTCGCTCTCGGCGGCTTGGTCGGCCGAGTGAGCAGCGGAGCTGGCGACGGCCAGCGTCGGCGTCAGGCAGACGAAGACGAGCGAGAGGATCGCGAGGCAGAGAATCAATCGGTTAAACATGACGTAGTGCGTCCCGAAGCGCGCGGTCAGGTGGTCATAAGGCAGACGATCAGTGCGAAGAAGGTCACGCCTTCGATGAGGGCGGCGGCGATAATCATGGCGGTGTTGATGTTGCCGGCAACTTCGGGCTGGCGAGCCATGCTGCCGACCGCGGAGGAGCCGATCCAGCCGATGCCGATGCCAGCGCCAATGATGACGAGGCCAGCGCCGAAGGAGGCGCCGAGGAATCGCCAGGAGGTGGCGGCCGCGGCGGCGGCGTTGCCCGATTCGGGTGCGGCCGGTTCGGAGGCCAAGGCTGGGGCAGCCAAGACGGCGAAGGTGACGAGCAGCAAGGCGAAGATCATGAGCTTGTTCACAGTGTGTTTCTCCTCAAAACGTGCAGAAGCGTAGCAAAAGTGTAAATGTGTCGGTCATGGGTTCACGGGCTCAGTGCTGGTGAACGGCCATGCCGATGAACAGGGCTGACAGAAAGGCGAAGATATAGGCTTGCAGGAAGGCGACGAACAATTCCAAGAGATTCAGAGCGACCGCTCCGAGAACGCTGCTTATGGTAACGCCGGTCCAGACGATGAGGCCTGCCTGGACGGCACCGCCGATGAAACTGAGGATGACGACAAGCACGAGGTGGCCGGCAAACATATTGGCCAGAAGACGAACGGCCAAG
Organism: Thermoguttaceae bacterium; assembly: GCA_963674835.2. Lineage (GTDB taxonomy): Bacteria > Planctomycetota > Planctomycetia > Pirellulales > Thermoguttaceae. The sequence continues at coordinate 1,011,185 of CAXXKC010000003.1, read as the reverse complement.
ACGACGTGGCGAATAAAGAGGCCGGCGACTTCGATGGCCAGGAGCATGGGTTTGAGGAAGAGGGCCAATACGAACGGCAGATCCATGTGGGGAACCAGGCCGGTCCAGTAGCCGACGACCCCGTGCCTGGACATTCCGGTGATGAGAACAGCACCGAAGGTCATGGCGGCGAGTGCGGCGGTGGTGGCCAAGGCACCGGTGGGCGATCCGGCCCAAGGGAGCATGCCCAACAGGTTGCAGAAGAGGACGAAGAAGAAGAGGCACCAGATGAAAGGGAGAAAGCGGTCGGCGTCTTTGCGGCCGATACTGGGCCGGGCGACTTCGTCGCGAAGGAAAACGAGGATGGCTTCGAGGAAGTTCCAGAGGAGCCCTCGGGGCGGTTGGCCGCTGCGAATTTTTCGGGCGAGCGGGATGAAAAGGAGGATCATCAGGACCGCGGCGACGACTTCGAGCACCATGAATCGCGTGATCTGGAAGCCTGCGATATTGGGCAGGTGCCAGGCGTGGAACGGGAAATGGAACTCGGGAGCGTCCTGAACGTGCCCGAAGATTTCTTTGATATCCATGGCGGGTCAGGTGACGCGGCGGTCGGTGATGGGACTGGAGCAGGAAGGCGGGTTGACAGCAGGCAGTGCCATGAGGGTTTCGATGGAGAGTGCAACTAGAAAGAACGCAAGAGTATAGAACAAAAACCCGAGGGGGGCCAAAGCCGGGAAGCTCTTTTGCAGGAGGAGTCCGCCAATAAGTGGTATGCCCATGCGAGGTAGCATGGCGGCAAGGGGCCCGAAGTAGTGGACCGACGAGGCGTGGAAGCGGTGGCAGACGAAGAGGCCGACCTCTGCGCCGACGAAACAGAGGGCGGCGGCGAGGGCGGCGGCCATCACGCCCGGGGTGCCACTGAGGGAGTGGGCCAGGGGGCCGATGAGGAGATAGCTGAGGGCCAGCGCTGCGCCCAAGACGATGGACTGCACCGCGAAGCCGGCAGATCGCAGCCCATCCCAACGGCCGCTCATGGTTTTGTATCCTCCTCAGAGTGTTGGCTGGCGGACGCCTCCTTGGCGGACTTGTCCGGGGCCGACGAGCCGTGGCGCGGCTTCGTCAGTCGAACCAGATGAAACAGGCCGAGGGAGAATCCGAGGACCGCCCCCAACAGCACGAAGACCATGACCGTTCCGAGTTTCCGGTCTAACCAGATCCCAAGCAGCATGGGGAGCACCATCTCGATGGCGATGGAGATCACCTCGGAACTCCACGCGACGGCCTTGGCCATCGCGGATCGGTCGTCGGGATGCTCCGCCACGGGCTAGCAGATCTGGGTTCGTGCGGGAGGGAAGGTCGACGGGCCTCAGCGGGTAGAGCTTCACCTAGTGCTATCAATGCCGATGCAACCAATGATCGCGACTGATTCCGGACACCAGCCGAAACGGTTGGAATCCAGGGCCCGGGTTGCCGCTGGACGCGCATTGGGGATGCAGGCGTCAATAAGCTGGTAAATTTATCGGTCGGGTGCGGACGTGTCAACCAACCAACGTTCGCTGGGTGTCGCGATCGGGTCGAGCGGTAGGACTGCTTCAAGCGACGCGATGGTCATTGACGGTGGATTGGGAATGGCCGGCATGTCGGACTGGAGGTTTGCCGGAGGACGAGAGGAGCGGTTTGTGTGGTTTGTGGCAAAGTGGCCAGAAGTGTGGGATTTCTTGATGGGAGACGACGGAGGAGAAAGTCCGCGTCTGGGGCGAGAACGGGCGGAAAACGTGGGATTCTTGCGACATTGTTTCTTGCATGGAATGCTAGCAAATGGGTTGTGATCGATCTGGAATGGAGATTGATGAAATGGGGCGGTGATTCGGGAGGAAACTTGGCTGATTGAAGCGAACTGGGACAAGCGGCAGGCACAGCTCTGTTGAGGGGGCATGCAAAGAACTGATGGAGGCATCGCGAGAAACGCGGAATTGCAAATGGTTGTGCTTTAACGAGTTGTGGATGTAGATCGGAAGGGAAGTTGCAACGGGTTTTGGGGAACTCATTGCGTTTGAGGGGCGGTCTAATTAGAATCAAGGTAGAACGTGTCTTCCACCATGCCCGGCCTGGACCGGGTGCCTGCCAAGGGTGGGAGCGCACACCGGGCAACGAGGGCTTGAGATCCGCGAACCGGTGGCCCGTGGGGAAACCAACAAACCGTCGCGTCCCGCCTACCTCGAATCAGCCTAAGCGTTGCCCGGCCGGACTCCTTTGGCCACGGAGAGCCAAAGTGGAACGGGCGCGAGTCTGCCTGGGGATCAGGGAAGATTCAAACGAGGAGAATAACCTGCAGCCCTGCGCCGGCGTATATAGCCGGCAACCTGGAGGTGAGTCCTGTGAGCACCGCGGCGAGACTTAAAGCCCACACGGTCAAGCACTTGGCTGCAATGGCCAAGCGAAACGGGGTTCCCGGCTGGCACGCCATGCGTAAGGACGAGTTGGTCCGAGCGTTGGTGAAGTGTGCCAAAGCAAAAGCATCACGAGCGACGCCGAGCAAGAATGGCAAGGCAAATTGCAACGGGACGGCGTCAGGAGTAAACGGGCGCAGCGCGAGCAACGGTCGTGCCCGTGGTTCGAGCAAGCCGAGATCGAGGCGGGCACAACGGCGGATCAACGAGTTGAAGGCCCGACTGGGGAAATCGAAGGATCTGGCGTACCGTTATTGCGATAACGGGGACCAGCCGGTCAAGGACCGGTTGGTCGTGATGGTCCGCGACCCTTATTGGTTGCACGCCTATTGGGAACTGTCGCGTCAGAGCGTGGAACGCGCCCAGGCGGCGCTGGGCCCTCAGTGGCACGGAGCGAAAGCCGTGCTGCGGCTGTGGGAAGTGGGGCGCGATGGGACGACGAGCACGGCGAGGAAGCACCTTCGGGACGTAAAGATCCACGGCGGTGTGAACAACTGGTACGTGGACGTGCACGATCCGCCGCGGAGCTTCCAGATGGACGTGGGCTATCTGACGCCGGAAGGCAAGCTGCTTTCGCTGGCGAGAAGCAACATCGTGACGACGCCGCCGGCCGAGTCGGCCAACGTGGTGGACGGCAACTGGGAAGAGGTGGCCGAGGATTTCGACCGCATCTACGCGTTGAGCGGCGGGTACGAGGACGACGGGGACTCGTCGGACCTTAAGGAGCTGTTCGAAGAGCGTCTGCGGCGGCCGATGGGTACGCCGATGTCGACGCGGTTCGGATTGGGCGCGGCGGGGGCCGATCACCGGGACTTTGCGTTCCAGGTGGATGCCGAGTTGGTCGTGTACGGAATGACCGATCCCGACGCCCATGTGACGCTTCGAGGCGAGCCGGTCCGTTTGCAGCCGGATGGGAGTTTCTCGGTGCGGTTCGGTCTGCCGGATCGCCGACAGGTGCTGCCGGTGGTGGCCAGCAGCGGAGACGGAGTGGAGCAGCGCACGATCGTGCTGGCCGTGGAGCGGAACACGAAGGTCATGGAACCGGTCATTCGCGAGCCGGACGCGTAGCGAGACGTGAATCTGATCCGTGATCTAAACAGCTTGTCCGAGCGGTTCCGGGGCGGCGCGGTGGCCATCGGCAATTTCGACGGCGTGCATTTGGGACACGCGCGGATCGTGGAGCGGTTGCTGGCATTGGCAAAGCGCGTGGCGGGGCCGGCCATCGTGTTCACGTTCGACCCGCGACCGGCGGCCCTGCTGAGACCAGACGCTGTTCCACCGCCATTGACCTGGACCGATCGCAAGGCCGAACTGTTGGCCGGGCTGGGTGTGGACCTGGTGGTGGCGTATCCTACCGACCGGGCGTTTCTGGAGCTTTCCGCTCGGCAGTTCTTCGACGAGTTCGTGCGCGGCGCCCTGAATGCGAAGGCATTGGTGGAGGGGCCGAATTTCTTCTTCGGGCACGATCGGGCGGGGAACGTGGAGACACTGGAGAGGTTCTGCCAGGAAGTGGGCGCGATCTTGGAGGTCGTGGGACCGGTCGAGGTGGACGGCGAGATCGTGTCGAGCTCGCGGATTCGCCGGCTGGTGGCCGAAGGAAACCTTGGGGCGGCTCGGGGGATGCTGACGCGGCCGTACCGGATTCGCGGCGAGGTGAAGCATGGTGCGGGGCGGGGCGCGAAGCTGGGATATCCGACCGCTAATCTGCATGGTGTGCGGACCCTGCTGCCGGGCGAGGGAATCTATGCGGGCGAGGCCTGGGTGGATGGACAGGGTTGGCCAGCGGCGATCAGCATCGGACCAAACCCGACGTTCGGTGAGGGCGGCTTGAAGGTGGAAGCCCATCTGATCGACTATGCGGGCGACCTGTACGATCGGTGGATCGAGGTTGACTTTGCGGACCGTCTCAGGGACATTCAACGGTTTGGTTCCGTGGAGCGGCTGTTGGAGCAGATGGGCCGCGACATGGAGGCGGTGAAGGGGATATGGGAAAGCGGAGGGCGGAAAGCGGAGAGCGGAAGCGGGAAGTGAAAGGCGGAGGGAAGCGGGTAGTGGGATTGATGTAGCAGAGGGTCGTGCCGGTGAACGAGTCATTGCAGGCGTTGGGTGAGGGGGTCGGAGTCGATTGGCCGCGGTTTGCGGAGCTGATCGGCAGCAAGCAGCGGATCGTGTTGACGACGCACGTGCGGCCGGATGGGGACGCTGTCGGCAGCACGCTGGCGATGGCGGGCGTGCTGGAGCAGGTGGGCAAACAGGTGGAGATCGTGGCGGGGTACGATGTGCCGCCGACGCTGCGGTTTCTGGATGGAGAGGGGAAGTTCAAGCGTTTGGAAAAAGTGCCGCGCGAGGTGCTGGACGCTGCGGAATTGCTGCTGATTCTGGACACCAGCGCGTGGGCGCAGTTGGGCGACATGGCCGACGTGATTCGACAGAGCAAGGCGGCCAAGGCGGCGGTGGACCACCATGTGAGCTCGGACGATCTGGGGGCGGATCTGTTCAAGGACGTGCGAGCGGAGGCCACGGGGCGGCTGGTCGTGGAGGCGGCGGACCAGTTGGGCGTGGCGTTGACGCCGGAGATTGCGGTGCCGGTATTTGCGGCCTTGGCGACGGACACGGGGTGGTTTCGGTTCGCGTCGGCCAGCGCGGCGACGTACGCGTTGGCGTCGCGATTGATCGACGCGGGCGCGGTGCCGGACCAGTTGTTCAAACGGCTGTATGAGAACGACTCGCTGGCGCGGCTGCGGTTGATCGGCCGGGCGATGGAGCGGTCGGCGGTGGAGTTGGAGGGGCGGTTGATTTACACGTCGATCGAGCGGGCCGATTTCGACGCGGCTGGTGCGATGCCGAGCGACAGCGAAGACATCATCAACATGTTGTTGTCGGTGGGCGGCACCGAGGTGGCGGTGATTTTGGTGGAGCAGATCGGCGGCGGATATAAGATCAGTTTCCGCAGTCGCACGGCGATCGATTGCAGTCGGTTGGCCGAGCAGTTCGGCGGCGGTGGGCACCAGAAGGCGGCCGGCGCGATGTTGAAAGAGCCGCTGGTTGCAGCCCAGGGCCGAGTGCTTGACGCCGTGCGCAAGGCCATGCGATAATGGCGAGGCTACGGGCCGCCGGCACGCTTGCTGGGGGCCGTTGGACCCGCTTCTTTGCCAGCCCCAGGAACCAGCTCATGAACTCTCCTGCGAAGTCCCCTTGCTGTTCGGGTTGCGAGAAGACCGACGGTGTGCAGCAGCGTCGGGGTTTTTTTGCCAAGGCTTTGGCCGTGGTGATGGGGGGCGCGGCGTTGGCGATTCCCGCGGCTGCGGGAGCGGTCTCGTTTCTGAATCCGCTGCGTCAGAAGGGGAGTGCCGGGAAGCTTCTGCGCCTGGCGAATTTGGAGACGCTTCCGGAGGACGGGACGCCGCGGAAGTTTCCGGTGGTGATGGATCGGACGGACGCGTGGAGCCACTTTGCGAACGAGCCGGTGGGCGCGGTGTTTCTGCGGCGGACGAAGGACGGCGTGGAAGCGCTGCAGGTGATCTGTCCGCACGCGGGCTGCTACGTGGGGTTTGACGAGGCGAACAAGCGGTTCTATTGCCCGTGCCACCAGGCGAGCTTCGACCTGGACGGGAAGCGCCTGGACGAGAAATCGCCGAGTCCTCGCGATTTGGATATGTTGGAAGTGGAACTGCGGAACAAGAACGAAGTGTGGGTGAAGTACGAGACATTCCGCACGGGTACTCCTCAGAAGGTTGCCGACGCATGAACGCGCTGATGCAGTGGATCGACGAGCGGACCGGGCTACGAACGGCGTGGCGTGCGCGGATGGATCGGTCGATTCCGAGCCGGTCGAGTCTGAGCGCGATGTGGGCGAGCATGATCGTGTTCGCGTTCGTGGTTCAGGTGATCACGGGTTTGGTTTTGTGGATGTACTACAGCCCGAGCGCCCAGAGCGCTTGGGAGAGCGTTTACTACGTGCAGTACCAGGTGCTGGGCGGATGGCTGGTGCGCGGGATTCATCATTATGCGGCGCAGGTTATGGTGGCGATGATCGGGCTGTACCTGCTGTCGATGATTTTTTCGGGCGGATACCGGGCGCCGCGGGAGTTCGTCTTCTGGGTGGCGCTGTTTACGGGGATGGTCGGGCTGGGATTGTTGTTGACGGGGGATTTGTTGTCGTGGGACCAGAACGGGTTCTGGGCGACGCAGGTGCGGACGAAGTTCCTGACGCTGCTGCCTTGGGTGGGCGGGGACCTGTTCAAGCTGGCCGCCGGAGGGCCGGCATTTGGACATCATACGTTGACCCGATTCTTCGCGCTGCACGCGGGGGTGTTTTCGGGATTGATGCTGGTGCTGTTGGTGCTTCACCAGTATCTGCTGCACCGGGCGGAGTCGGCCGAGGTCGCCACGGCGCCGCGGAAGCTTTGGTTCTGGCCGAACCAGGCCGTGCGAAACACGGCGGGATGGCTGGTGGTGGCGGTCGTGGTGGGACTGCTGATGAGCCAGCATGCGTTGACGGGACCGAAGCATCCCGGGCAGCCTGCGGCGGAGCGATTCGGGATTGGACTGGGGGCGCCGGCGGATCCGGCGGATGCGTACGCGGCCGCGCGGCCGGAGTGGGCGTTCTTGGGATTGTACGAGCTGACGCACTCGTTCCCGGCGGAGAGGATTCCGGGGCTGGGCGTTTCGTGGCAGGTGGTGCCGATCTTCGTGCTGCCGACGATTCTCGTTCTGTTTTTGTTGGCGATGCCGTTGGTGGGTCGCAAGCCGGTCGGGCACAAGGTGAACGTGGGTGTCACGGCGGTGCTGTTGATCGGCGTCGTGTGGCTTTCGTACATTTCGGTCTCGAAGGACTTGGTGAGCAAGGAGCATCAGACGGCGCTGGCCGACGGGAGGATCGCGGCGATGCGGGCGCGAGAGCTGGCGCGGGCGCCGGCCGGTATTCCCGTGACGGGGGCGCTGACGCTTTTGCGCGAGGATGCGAAGACGCAAGGGCCGAAGCTGTTCAAGCAGCACTGCGCTAGTTGCCACACGTATCTGGACGCGGAAGGGAACGGCATTGCAGCGGAGAATCCGTCGGCGCCGAACCTGCACGGATTTGCCAGCGAAGCCTGGATCACGGGGTTCCTGGATCCGAAGCAAATCAGAGAGCCGAAGTACTTTGGGGGCACGGCGTTCAAGGACGGCAAGATGGCGCAGTTCGTTACCGGCGGCCTGAAAGAACTGCTGCAGGACGAGGAGCTGAAGCCGATGTTTCCGAAGTTGGTGAAGGCCCTGGCGGCGGAAGCCAAGCGGGGACCGGGGGCGAAGGCGCCGAACGAAGATACGACGCTGATGTTCGAGGACTTCACCTGTGCCGATTGCCACAAGTTCCACACGGTGGGCAGCCTGGGCAACGCGCCGGATTTGACGGGGTACGGGTCGCGGGAGTGGCTTGTGGGGATCATCGCGGACCCGACGCACACGCGTTTCTACGGGAGCAAGAACGACCGGATGCCGGCCTACGCGAAGGACCCAGCGAAGCCGGAGGACAATATCTTGACGGCGGAAGGCGTGGGGATGGTTGTCGATTGGCTTCGCGGGGAGTGGTATGAGGCGAAGGCGGGGGAGTAGGGGGGCGGTGGCTGGTTTCGCGAGGAAGCTCTGACGGAGTGGAAGATGCCCTCACTGTGCGGCCCCTCTCCCACAAGCGGGCGAGGGGAGGTTGGCGGGGCACAGCCGGGGGCGGCTGTGCTACATGGTGGGCGGGGAGAGTTCTGCCTATGCTTGGGCGACGGGGCGGTAGAGGGTGTCGCGTTGGACGGGGTCGCGGCCAGCTTCGCGGATGAGGGCGGTGAGTTGGTCGACGGAGAGCATCTTGGGTGAGGTGGCGCCGGCGTCGTGGTGGATGAGTTCGTGGCGGACGGTTCCATCGAGGTCGTCGGCGCCGTAGGCGAGGGCGACTTGCGCCGTGCCGACGCCTAGCGAGATCCAATAGGCCTTGAGGTGGTCGAAGTTGTCGAGCATGAGGCGGCTGACGGCGATGACGCGGAGGTCTTCGAGGCCGGAGACCTTGGGATGGCCGGCGAAGCGAGTTCCCTCGGGATGGAAGGCCAAGGGGACGAAGGCCTGAAAGCCGCCGGTTTCGTCCTGGAGTTGGCGGAGGCGCAGGAGGTGGTCGACGCGGTGGGCCGGCTGCTCGACGTGACCGTAGAGCATGGTGGCGTTGGTTCTCAGCCCGAGCTGGTGCGCGATGCGATGGACGGCGAGCCAAGTCTCGGCGTCGGCCTTGCGGGGCGCGATCTGGCGGCGGACCTCGGGATGGAAAATCTCGGCACCGCCGCCGGGCATGCTGCCCAGTCCGGCTTCGATCATGGACTCGAGGACCGCGCGATGGGGTTTGCCGGTGAGGAGGGCGAACCAGTCGATCTCCGCGGCGGTCCAGGCCTTGAGGTGGAGCGTGGGGTAGGCGCGGTGTAGCTGGTCGATGATGCCCAGGTACCACGCGAAGGGCTTTTCGGGGTGGACGCCTCCGACGATATGGAGCTCGGTGGCGCGGGCGTCGACGGCCTCTTGTCCACGGGCGAGGATCTGGTCGTCGGTCATTACGTAGGCCTTGGCGTCGCCGGGATCGCAGCTATAGGCACAGAGAGGGCAGCGGTAGGCGCAGATGTTGGTGGGGTTGATGTGGACGTTGAGGTTGTAGTAGGCGACGTTGCCGTTTTTGGCTTCGCGGAGGCGATTGGCGAGGCGGCCGACGGCGTGAAGATCGACTTGCGGGTCGAAGAGCGTCTGGCCGTCGGCGGCGGAGAGGCGTTGGCCGGAATCGATCTTCCGGAAGATTTGCTGGAAGCGGGCGTCGACGGTGGTGGACGTCATGGGGTTGGCTCCGTTCAGACGAGCAGGTCGAGCGTTCCGACGGCCAGCAAGCCGAGACTGACGACGGCGTTGACGTGGAAGAAGGCCTGATTGAGGCGGGTGAGATCGTCGGGCCGGACAAGCCAGTGCTCGTAGATCAACAGCGCGGCGATGAGGATGACGCCGGTGCCGAAGATCCAACCGAACTCGGGATAGACCAGTGGCAGCAAGGCCAAGAGGCCGACCATGACCAGGTGGCAGAGGGCGGCCAGGCGGAGCGACCGGGCGATGCCGAGGCGGGCGGGCAGGCTGTGGAGTCGCATCTGGCGGTCGAAGTCGATGTCCTGGCAGGCGTAGATGATGTCGAAGCCGGCGACCCAGAGGAGGACGGCGGCACCGAGAATGACGGGGGGCCAGGCGATTTCGGCGCGGAGGGCGACCCAGGCAGCCAGCGGGGCCAGCATGAGCGCGGCGCCGAGCCAGAAATGGGCCAGCACGGTGAAGCGTTTGGTGAAGCTGTAGGCGAAGAGGAAGGCCAGCACAGGGACGGCGGCCAGGAGCGGGAGCCGATTGGGCAGAAATAGCAGGGTGGCGGCCACGAAGCCGATCGAGCAGAGGGCCGTGAACCAGGCGACGGCCGCCGTGCTGAGCAGGCCGGTGGGGAGGTGACGTTGGCGCGTGCGGGGATTGAGAGCGTCGAGCCGCCGGTCGGCCAGGCGGTTGAAGGCCATGGCGGCGCTGCGGGCGAAGACCATGCAAAGGAGGATGCCGGCGAGCTGCTGCCAGCGGAAGGGCACGGAGGGCTGACTGTGGGCGTTGGCGGCCCAGGCCATGACGGCAGCGAGCAGCGCGAAGGGGAGTGCGAACAGCGTATGGCTGAAGCGGATCATCTCGAGGAGATGACGCAAGCGGGCGCCCACGGCCATCAAGTCCCCCAACGTCGGATCATGGCATTGGCGATGCCCAACTGGTCGCAGATTCGTCCGACGATGAAGTCGACCAGGTCTTGGATGGTGGTGACGCCGTGGTAGAAACCGGGGGCCGCGGGGAGGATGGTTGCTCCGGAGCGTGCGGCGCGGAGCATGTTTTCGAGGAGGATTTCGGAGAGGGGCGTTTCGCGGGGGACGAGGATGAGCTTGCGGCTTTCCTTGAGATGGACCTCGGCGGCGCGATGGATGAGATTGGAGCAGGTGCCGTGGACGATGGCGCTGAGCGTTCCGCTGGAGCAGGGGCAGATGACCATGCCGTTGGTGAGGAACGAGCCGCTGGCGATGGGGGAGGTGTAATCGCGGTTGTGGTGATAGATGATTTCGCCTTGCTCGCCGGAGGAGACGGCCAGGACGTTGCTGGACTCGCTGGAGATGCCGGCGAGGGTGCGGATCTGTTGGAGCTTGGCGTCCTTGAGATTGCCGGCGTCGTCGAGGAAGAGCATGGAGGGGGTGAAGTTGTCGAGGTCGACGTTGAGCTCAAGCTCCTGCCGGAGGACGGTTTGGGCGGCGTGGCTGATGGTAAGATGGACGTCGCACCCGGCGGCGAGGAGAACCTCGAGAAGGCGGATGGCGTACACGGCACCGCTGGCACCGGTGATGGCAACGACGTACGTCTGCTTCATTTCACACCCTGGTACAGCGTGGCGATTCCGAAAGTGAAGTTGCGATAGTGGACGTCGGCCAAGCCCGCCCGGCGCATGAGATCGGCCAGCGCTTCCTGCTGCGGGGATTGGCCCACGCTGGCGGGAAGGTAGTTGTAGGCTTCCTGCTGATTGCGGGCCAGCGCTTGTCCAATTCTGGGCACAACGTGGGAAAAATACCAGCCATAAATCGATCTCCAGGGCCAGCGGCGGGGCGTGGTGAATTCGAGGATGGCCACGGTCCCTCCGGGGCGGCAGACGCGAGCCATTTCGCGGAGGCCTTGCTGGGCATCGCTGAGATTGCGGAGTCCGAAGGCGACGGAGACGATTTGGAACTGGTCGTCGGGGAAGGGGAGTTGCTGGGTATCGGCTTCGACGAGGCGGATGTGGCGGTCGGCGCCGGCGCGGGCGAGCTTGTGGCGGCCGATGGCGAGCATGGGGTGGCAGAAGTCGGCGCCGATGATGTTTGCCCGGCGGCGGCTGGCGCGCCAGTAGGCGAGGGCGAGGTCGGCGGTGCCGGTGCAGACGTCGAGGATGGGGGCATCGCCGTCGGGCGGCACGAGGCGAACGGTTCGGCGTCGCCAGTGGCGGTCGATGGAGAGGGAGAGGAGGTGGTTGAGCAGGTCGTAGCGGGCGGCGATTTCGCCGAACATGCGGCGAATGCGCGTGGACGACTTGTCGACCGGTGGCACGTCGGTCACGCAGGTTCCCCCAGTCGATATTCGGGCCAGCGCTGGCTGACGAGGCGGCGGAGGTCGTGGGGCATTTCGGAAGCGGCGGGCGACTGGCGAGGGCCTTCTTCGGGGAGCTTGCGGGTGGCGTCGATGGCCAATCGTTGGCCCAGGACGCCGGGCTCGGCGGCGGGATCGGTCGGGTCGGGCGGTCCGGATTGGAGGATGAGATCGCGGCCGAAATCGGCGCGGGAAGCAACGGCTGACCAAACCTGCTCGGGTTGGCGGACGTCGACGTCGGCGTCGACGATGAGGAGGAGCTTGGCGAACATCAACTGGCGGAGCCCCCAGAGCACGGAGGCGACCTTGCGGGCCTGGCCGGCGTAGTCCTTGTGAATGGAGACGAAGGCCACGTGGGTTGCCGCGCCGAAGGTGGGAAGATGGTAGTCGACCAGCTCGGGTGCGCTCGTTTGGACCAGCGGCAGGAAGGCGCGGTGGAGCAGGGCCAGGGCGGTGCTTGCCTCGTCGGGCTCGCCGCGGGGGACGATCGCGGGGAAGACGGGATTCGTGCGGTGGGTCATCGCCGAGACGTGGATGACGGGCATGCGCCGCGAAGGGATTTGGGTGCCACCGGGGCCGACAAGGGGACCGGTTTCGTCGCCAGGGTCGTCGGGATCGATGGTGCCCTCGAGGACCAGTTCGGCCTCGGCGGGGACTTCGAGCTCGATGGTTCGGCAACGGACTATGTCGAGCGGTTTGCCTCGCAAGAGGCCGGCGACGAGGAGACGATCGCTGTCGGGCGGCAACGGGGCCATCGCGGCCAGCAAGGCGGCGGGATGGCCGCCGATGGCGATGGCCACGGGCATGGCACGGTGGCGCTCGCGGTAGCCGTCGAAGCAGCGGGCGAGGTCGTCGTGGGGAAACCAGGCGGCAACGAGGCGGTTGCGGTCGAGGATGCGCAGGTCGTGCCGGCCGACGCGGCGGGCGGGGGAGTGGGCGGCCGTGGTGAGAACCTGACCGGTCGTGATGATGGGGCCGAATTCGGCCGGGTGGCACTGCAGCGCGGGGAGGCGGGTGAGATCGACATCGGCGCCGAGCCGGACGACTTGCTGGCAGGGGCCGGTTCGCACGACGCGGGGCTCGAGCTTTCGCAGCTCGGCGCGCGAGGCGGTGCCTTTGATTTTGTCGAGCCAGCCTTCGGTGTCGGCGGCATGGACGCACTGGGCCACGCGGTGAGTAAGGTCCTCGGGGTGCTGTGCCCCCAGACTCCGGCAAATGCGGGCCTCGGTGGCCAGCAGATTGGTGACGAGGGGAAACGCGCGGTCGCGGACGGCCGCGAAAAGGAGGGCCTGACGGCCGTGGCGGGCGACGCGATCGGTGATTTCGGCGACCTCGAGGGCCGAGTCGACCTGGGGCTGGACGCGGAGGAGATCGCCGGCGCGGCCCAAGTCTTCGAGAAAATCGGCGAGACTATAGTACGACATGGCGATATTGTAGAGGGTTGGAAGCCAAAGAGGGAGAGACTGTGATGCAATACGTGCTGGAGGTTCACGCGCTGCCCAGCGTTACCTCGCCTGCCGAGCTTGCCGGGGGAACGGTCGTGGTGATCGACGTGCTGCGGGCGGGGACGACGATGATTCACGCGTTGGAGACGGGGGCGCGGGAGATTGTGCCCTGTTTGGAGGTGGAGGATGCGCTGCGGGTCGCGACGGAGCTGCCGGAGGGGGAGTACGTGCTGGGCGGCGAGCGCGGCGGGGTGCGGATCGAGGGTTTTCAGCTTGGGAACTCGCCCTCGGAGTATACGGCCGAGACGGTCGGCGGACGTACGGTGGTGTTTACGACGACCAACGGGACGAAGGCCCTGTTGTGCTGCCGGGAAGCCGAGCGGGTGTTGATCGGGGCGTTCGTCAATGCGGCGGCGGTGGCGAGGGAGCTTGCTGGGGTGGAGCGGATCCATCTGCTGTGTGCGGGGACGCGGGGTGAGTTCAGCAGGGACGACGTGCTGCTGGCCGGCCTGCTGGTGCAGCGGGTGGGGCAAATGGCCGGGCATCCGTACCAACTGAATGTGCAGGCGCTGACGGCGAAGGAGAACTGGATTTCGTCGTTTGCGGTTCCTTATGCGACGGGGGCGGAGCCATTGCCGGCGGAGTTGCTGGCCGAGCAGTTACGCAAGAGTCTCGGAGGGCAGAACCTGATGGGGCTGGGATTGGGGGCGGATATTGTGACGGCCTCGCAACTGGATCGGTGCGAGGTGGTGCCTGAGCTGGATATGAAAACGCTGCGGGTCGGTCTGGGGCGATCGTAGCTCAGCGGCGGCTTGCCGCACGATCGGGGGGGCGAGGGGGCGTAGACGACCTGGGGAGCAGCGTTGTAGACTTGAAGGTTTGCTGAAAGCGGAAGGTGGACGGCGGAAAGCGGGTTTGGGTCTGCCGGTCTGCGTCTTGCTTTCGGTTTTTGGCTTTCCGACGGGTGAATGGTTCTTCGGGAGTGTGGGTGCCATGGAAATGGAGCAATTGGTTGCGCTGTGCAAGCGGCGTGGGTTTCTGTTTCAGTCGAGCGAGATCTACGGCGGGTTGAACGGGTTTTGGGATTACGGCCCGTTGGGCGTGCTGCTGAAGCGCAACGTGCGGGAAGCCTGGTGGCAGGACATGGTGACGGGGCACAACGAGTTGGAAGTGTCGCCGGGGGCCGTTTCGACGTACGAGATGGTTGGGCTGGATTCGACGATCATCATGCACCCCCAGGTGTGGAAGTGCTCGGGGCATTATGACCTGTTCCACGACTACATGGTGGATTGCCGCGAGTCGAAGCGGCGGTATCGCCACGACCAGGTGCAGGGGCGCTGGGTGGAGGGGAAGGGGCAACGGATCTTCGTGGCGACCGAGGCTGGCGGGCAGGAGGGCTTGGACCAGACGCTGCAGAAGGCGCTGAAGTATTTCAATCTGCGGTCGAAGAACGCCGACGAGTTGGCGTGGGACGGGCCGCTGGTGTCGCTGACGACGGTCGGGGATTTCTCGCAGGTGCTGGGTCCGGACGCGAAGGCGCTGGGGACGCTGACGGAGCCGCGCGAGTTCAACCTGATGTTCAAGACGACGATCGGGGCGCTGGGCGGCGAGGAGAACACGGCCTTTCTGCGCCCGGAGACCGCGCAGGGGATTTTTGTGAACTTCAAAAACGTGCTGGACAGCACGCGGGTGCGGGTGCCGTTTGGGATCGCCCAGATGGGGAAGAGCTTTAGGAACGAGATCACGCCGCGGAACTTTACGTTCCGGTCGCGCGAGTTCGAGCAGATGGAGATCGAGTTCTTCTGCCATCCGAGCACGTCGCCGGCGTGGTACAGGTATTGGCGCGATTTGCGGTATCAGTGGTACGTGAGCCTGGGACTGGCGGGCGAGCGGCTGCGATTGCGGGATCATGCGGCGGAGGAGTTGAGCCATTACTCTTGCGGTACGGCGGACGTGGAATATGCGTTTCCGTTCTTGGCGCCGGGCGAATTCGGCGAGTTGGAGGGGGTTGCCCATCGCGGGGACTTCGACCTGCGCAGCCACACGGAAGGAAAGCTGGTGCGAGAAGGGGACAGCTTGGTGGTGGAGACGAACGGCGAGGGGAAGCCGCGCCACCGGGGAAGCGGGAAGGATTTGAGTTATTTCGATGATCTGACGAAGGAGCGGTTCGTGCCGCACGTGATCGAGCCGTCGGCGGGTGCGGACCGGGCGACGCTGGCGTTTCTGTGCGAAGCGTACCAGGAAGATGAGGTGCCGGACGAGAAGGGCAAGCCGACGAAGCGGGTGTTCTTGAAGTTTCATCCGCGGTTGGCGCCGATCAAGGCGGCCGTGTTTCCGCTGGTGAAGAAGGACGGCATGCCGGAGGCGGCGAAGGAGATCTACGCGGCGCTGAAGCCTCATATGAGCGTCTTCTACGACGAGAAGGGGGCCGTGGGGCGGCGGTATCGTCGTCAGGATGAGGTGGGGACGCCGTATTGCATCACCGTGGACGGGCAGACGCTGGTCGATGGGACGGTGACGATCCGCGACCGGGACACGCTGGAGCAGTGGCGTGTGAAGAGCGAGGATTGCGTGGATGAATTGCGGTCGCGGTTGAGGAGGTAGAGAGAGGGGTTGGGGCGGGTGGCGTTTCTGGACTGAGACGGTCAGGCGTCGTCGCGACCGATCTTGACGGCGAGGAGGTCGAGCTGGCTCTTGAGATCGGCCAGGAGGAGTTGCGGACCGGCGCCGCCAGCCAAGTGGGCGTAGAAGGAGCTTCCGGCGGTGCTTTGCGAGGTGCCGAGGAGCGTGGCTGCCGACTTGAGGTCGTTGAGCTGGTCGTCGACGTGTTCGAGCTTGGAGGCCGTGTCGCGGGAGTCGGAGCCCATCCGCTCGAGCTGCAGGATGAGGCCGGTGAGGAGGGCGAGCTGTCCGAGCAGCGCGGTGGGGAGGCCGAAATCCCATAGCTCGGCGCGGCCGGAGACGAGCGACCAGCCGACCAGGACTCCGCCACACACGAAGGCCATCATTCCGATGGCCAGGAGCGGCCAGAGGAACGAGGACCCGGTGCCTTGGGGAGCGGCGGCGGGTTTTGGCTTGCGCGGAGAACGGGCGGGCGCGCGGGGCGGATTAGAGGTGTGGGCGGCGTCGACGCGGAGTTGCCGTTGAGGGGCCGGCTTGGTGCGGCCGGCCAGCAATCGCTCAACGTGGCGCAGTTGCTCGTCGAGTTCCCAGCCATCGTATGCCGGACGGTCGGCGTCGGCGGGCAGCTCGGGCGGATCGGGGGCTTCGGCAAGGAGGCTGGGACCTGGGGGCACGGGCGGATCGGTGCTCGGTTGCGGGGCGTCGGATGGGGCGAAGTCGCCGGCACAACGTGGGCAGCGATAGCGGCCCGTCTGTGCGGAAAGAGCGCCTGGTACGTCCTGTTGGCAATGAGTGCACCACATGGTGTTCTATGGATCGGCCGGGAGTGAGGCAAACTGTACCGATTCCGCAGAATATGCCGGGACGATGTGTGGATTTGGGCGAGGTTGGGTGATATGGGGTGTGTTGGTGATTTTTGGGAGACGGTGTTTGGTTGTGGGGCGTGGCGGGGTGGGATGTGTGGAGTGTGGGCGGGTGATATGCTACCGGGGGCTTGGCCGGTCGTGTGGTGGTGAGAGAGTGTTTGTGGTGGGCTCGCTGCGCTCGGCCCACCCTAGGGTGATGAGGAGGGGGAGAATGGGATATGGGGAGATGACGTTGCGGGAGCGGCTGTTGGCCGTGTATCGGGGCGAGACGCCGGACCGAGTGCCGGCGTTGGCGGACCTGTCGTATTGGCACGCGGCTCACGGGGGCGGGAAGTTCATTCCCGGGCATACGGACGGGGCCAATAGCGAGAAGATCCCGCAGTTGTTGAAACTGCACCGCCAGACGGACACGGCGATCCACTTGAATTTGGGCTCGTTCTATGAGGAGCGCTGCGACGAGAGCGTCGACGTGCGCTCGGGGATCGACGGCGAGCTGTACCGGCACCGGTTCGCCACGCCTGTGGGGACCGTGGAGGAGGTGCGGCGGTGGTCGGAGACGACGTTCAGTTGGCCGATCGTGCATCCCATGGTGCAGGACGTCGGCGACTTGCAGGTGATCCGGTATCTGTTCGAGCACACGTCGTACTCGGCGCGGTGGGACGTGTTTGCGGAGGTGGAACGGCTGGTGGGCGACATGGGGCTGCCGCTTGCGCAGGTTCCGTATACGGGGATGGGCTTCTTGATCAGCCGGTACGCGGGCGTGGAGCGGACGGTGATGCTGGCGATGGATCATGCGGAGGAGCTTGAAGCGACGGTGGCGGCGATCAACGCGAAGCACGAGGAAGTGACGCGTTTGATGGCCGACGGGCCGGCGCAGGTGCTGTTTCACTCGGACAATCTCTCGGCCGACGTGCAAAGTCCGCGGTGGATGGAACGGTATAGTGGGGCGTATTACCGGCGGATGGCAGCGATCGCGCACGAATATGGGAAGCCGTTGGTGACGCACATCGATGGGCGGTTGAGGGGGCTGTTGCGGGCGGCGGCGGAGATGGGGATCGACGGGGCGGATGCCGTGACGCCGGCACCGTGGGGCGACCTGACGCCGCAGCAATGCCGCGAGGAGGCGGGGCCGAAGCTGGTGTTGTCGGGCGGGGTGCCGCCGAGCAGTTTCCTGCCGGACGTGCCACTGGGCGTGCTGGACGAGCAGATCGAGGCGTGGCTGGATCTGCGGCGGCAGAGTCCGGCGTTGATTATCGCGCCGGGGGATCAGCTTTCGCCGGACGGGGAACTGGAGCGGGTGCGCCGGCTGAGCGAGATGGCCGCCACGGCGGTGTATTGAGGATGGGTGGTTTCTGACGCGAACGATACTACTCTAGACTTCGTCGGGCACGGCGAACGGCTGGCGGTAGGTCTTCTTGAGCATGGCGTCGGCTTGGGGGTCGTCGACGAAGGACTCAGTCTTGGGATTGAAACGGACCGTTCGCTCGGTGAGCAGGGAAATGTTGCCGAGCAGGGCGATCATCGTGGCCTGGTGGCCCTGTTCGATGTCGGCGGAGAGGTCCTTGTAGTTGCGGGTGCGACAGGCGTTGATCCAGTTGGGATGGTGCACGTTGTCGACGGCGTGCCAGTCGGGTGTTTCGGTGGGCGGATCGGCGTGGGGGCCCAGCTCGCGCTTTGGCCCGAGGAAGGTGTAGTAGCTGGTGTAGGTGGGGAAGATCATGTAGCCCTTGGTGCCGAAGAGTGTAGCGCCGACGACCGGATCGGGATTGGCGCTGAAGGGATACGGGTCGCGGAATCCGCCCTCGGAGGGCGTCCACCAGTTGCGGTGTTCGACGGTGATCATGCGGCCGTCGGCGAACTTGCAGGCGAAGGTCTGGTTGTCGGGCCATTGGCGGTCGTCGTCGTGGACCTTGCGGATGCCCATCGACTGGATGAGCACGGGGGCTTCCTGGAGGCCCATCGCCCAACGAATGATATCGATCTCGTGGACGGGCTGATTGGCCATGTCGCCGTTGCAGAAGTCGCGGAGCCAGTACCAGCGGGTCTTGCGGAAGATGCTGTAATCCTGCTGCGGGGCGGGGCCGAGGAAGAGATTCCAGTCCAAGTCGGCGGGCGGCGTGGTGGGCTTGTGCCGGCCCAAGTTGCCGTGGACCTTGAAGGAGACGGCGCGGGCCATGTAGATGTCGCCGATGATGCCTTCCTGGGCTTTCTTGACGCCTTCGATGATATGGTCGCTGGAGCGGCACTGGGTTCCGGCCTGAACCATCCGGCCGTATTTGCGGGCCGCCTGGACCATCTTGCGACCTTCTTCGATCGTGTGGGCGACGGGCTTTTCGACGAATACGTCCTTGCCGGCCTGGCATGCCCAGATGGTAGCGGGGGCGTGCCAGTGGTCGGGTGTGCCGATGCTCACGGCGTCGATCGACGGGTCGTCGAGGAGCTTGCGGAGGTCTTGAACGACTTGGGGTCTGGGGACGCCGCATTTCTGGACCACGTCGGCCGCCTCGTTGGCCGCCTTGAGGTCGCAATCGCAGGAGGCGGCCATCTCGACGTTCTGGCCGCTGGTGGCCATGAGGGCGAGGCTTCTGGCGTGGGCCAGTCCTCGGCGCATGCCGATCACGCCAACTCGAATGCGATCGTTGGCGCTGGCTCGGGATTGGGCGATTGCCGGGACGGCAAGGGACGAGGCGGCGACGACGACGTTTCCGAGGAAGGTGCGACGGGATGATTTGGGCACGGCTGTCTCCTTTGGAGCGGTTCCTATGTTACCGGTCAACCAAGGCCGCGTGGGGCGGCCGGAGATCGATCGGGATGGTTGGAGTGTGGAGTGGCGTTGGAGTGAAAGGGCGGAGGATCGTGGGCGCAGGTTGGCGCACGGGTATTTCTGCCGGACTGTGGAACCCCAAGTATGACGGTAATCTCACCCGTGGAAGAGGGCAATGATATTTTGCGTCATGTGGGCTGTGAAAATGCGTCAGTGTATCGGGGCTTGGAAGGTGACGTCGTGGCGACGGAATATGCTGAAATGCAAGTGCGATCGTGATTAGGTTCGTGATGAAGGGGATTGACGGGCGGATTTCGCGTATTAATAATTTGCATCGTCTTGGGTCGTTGCTT
The DNA here is from genome assembly GCA_963674835.2 of Thermoguttaceae bacterium. Lineage (GTDB taxonomy): Bacteria > Planctomycetota > Planctomycetia > Pirellulales > Thermoguttaceae. Next base: position 991,526 of record CAXXKC010000003.1, on the reverse strand, counting down.
GGCAGAGGGAGCCGGTCGTGGCCAGATGTCGCAGAGTGGCGTTGTTGATCGAATGGTCGCGGGCCTACGGCCGTGGTGTGCTGCGGGGGATTGCCTCGTACGTGCGGTCGCGCGGCCCGTGGGAGATCTTTCACACGGAGCGGCGACTGTGCGACGGGGGGCCTTCGTGGCTCGAGCACTGGCGCGGAGACGGGATCATTGCGCGGATGGAGAATCCAGAGCTGGTCGAACAGGTTCGACGGCTGGGGCTTCCGACGGTGAACCTGTTCGAGTGCACGAGTGCTCCGTGGATGGCCACGATCGTGACCGAGGAAGCCGTGGTGGGTCGGTTGGCGGCCGATCACCTTCTGGAGCGTGGGCTGCGGCATTTTGCCTATTGCGGCATCTCGGGGATCCGTTCGTCGGACGCGCGGGAGGTGGCGTTTTGCCGACGGCTGGCCAAGGCGGGCTTCGAAACGGCCGTGTTCGAGGACCACGCGGACGAGAGATCGAGGTTCATCTCGGGCGGAGAGGAGCACTCGCTGGCGTGTGAGGAGGCGGTGATCGCGTGGGTGAAATCGCTGCCGAAGCCGGTCGGTTTGATGGGTGCCAATGATGTGCTTGCGCATCAGATCGTCGTGGGGTGCAGGGAGCATGACATCGGCGTGCCGGACGAGGTCGCGGTGATCGGAGTGGACAACGATGAGATGATCTGTGAGCTGAGCCAGCCGCCGCTGTCGAGCGTGGCGTTGAACGCGGAGCGGGTCGGCGTGGAGGCGGCATCGCTACTGGATCGGATGATGGATGGGGAGCCGGCTGGGCAGGAACCGATTGCGGTGCGGCCCAAGGGGGTTGTTGCCCGGTCGTCGACCGACGTTATCGCGGTGGCCGATGCAGACGTGGTCGCGGCGGTTCGCTTCATCCGCGAGCGCGCTTGTACGGGAATCCACGTCGCCGACGTGGTGAAACACACGCGCCGATCGCGGAGCACGCTGGAGCGGCGTTTCGCGAGGGTGCTGGGGCGATCGCCCAAGGCGGAGATCAATCGGGTGAGGCTGGAGCGAGTGAAGCAGTTGCTGGCGACGACCGACTATCCGTTGGCGACGATCGCGGAGGTGAGCGGATTCGCGTATATGGAGGCGATGTGTTGGCTGTTCAAGCGGACGTTTGGGGAAACGCCTGGCCAGTATCGGCAGACGGCCCAGACGCGGAGGCCGGTAGAGCAGTGCGGCTGAGGCGGTGGGCGATGCGGGAGCGGGGCGTGTCGGTGCAGACAAGTGCGACGAAGGAGAAGCGATGAAGTACTGGGCAAGAGTGTTTGCAGGGGTGCTGGCTGTTCTGCTTGCCGGTGGTTTCGCCGCGAAGTTGTCGGCGGAGGATGCCGGAAAGGTGATACGGGTGGGAATCATCGGCACGGACACGCCGCATGCGTCGGAGTTTGCCAGGATTATGAACGATCCGAAGGCGACGGGGCCGCTTGCGCGGTGTTCGGTGACGGCTGCCTATCCGGGCGGAAGTGCGGACGTGCCCAAGAGCGTGGATTTGCTGAAGAAACACGGGGAGTTGATCCGCGCGATGGGCGTGGAGATGGTGGGTTCGATCGAGGAACTGCTGCCAAAGGTGGATGCGGTGATGATCGAAACGCTGGACGGGCGACCGCATTTGGCCGAGGCGAAGAAGGTGATCGCCGCACGCAAGCGGTTGTTCATCGACAAGCCGCTGGCCGGGTCGCTGGCGGATTGCGTGGAGATCGCGGAGCTGGCCAAGCGAGAGGGGGTGCCGTGTTTCTCGAGCTCGTCGCTTCGCTACAGCAGCGGGATTGCGCGCATGGGGATGGGGGAGGATCCGGCGGTTGGACGGGTGTTGGGCTGCGTGGCGTACAGTCCGAACAAGCATCTGGAGCCGCATCGGATGCCCGACTTGTTTTACTACGGGATTCACGGCGCGGAAACACTGTTTACGATCATGGGGCCCGGCTGTGAGAAGGTGACGCGGGTGCAGGGCGGAGATACGGACGTGGTCGTGGGCGTTTGGAAGGACGGGCGCGTGGGGAGTTACCGGAGTTGGGGAGAGTTCGGCGCGTTGGTGTTCGGTACGAAGGGCGTGGGGCCAAGCGGTGGCTGGGATGGTTATGCGCCGCTGGTGGTGAAAGTCGCCGAGTTCTTTGCCAGCGGTAAGCCGCCAGTGACGATGGATGAGACGCTGGAGATTTACGCTTTTCTGGAAGCGGCCGACTGTAGCAAGCGCCGGGGCGGGTGCCCGGTTGATGTGGGGAGCGTGCTTGAGGAAGCGCGGCGGGAAGTGGGTAAGCGGATGGGTGGTGGTTGAGGTGTTATGCTGAAGCATGACCTACGGGGTGGGGAAGAGCGGAGTCGGAGGGAGTTGGGTGTTGGCAGGGTTGGGGTTGAGGGTGATGCGGACGTCGGTTTGGTCGGGGTTGGCGGGGACGGGGGGCGCGACGATGGGTTTGGTCGTGGGGGCGTTTGGTTGCGGGGGCAGGTAGGCGATGAGGCTCAAGGGGATGTCGGGGACGGCGTCGATCTTGAAGCGGCCATCGGGGCCCGTGGGCTGGTGGGTGAAGGCGCCGCCGATCGTGCGGCCGTTGCGGTCCTGGGCGCTGATCATGACGCCTGGGAGCGGCTTGCCGTCGGTGTCGACGACGATGCCTGAGACGGAGCGATCAGTACGGAGCAGTTCCAGCGGAGTGACGTCGACCTGTTGGCCGGGCTTGGGAGTGAACGAGGGGCTTTCTTCCTGGGTGTAGCCTTGGCCGTGGAAGGCGATGCCGTACTGCTGGCCGGGCTCGAGGAGGTCGAACCGGTAGCGGCCCTGCTGGTCGGTGACGGCGTAGTCGCCGGTCATGGCGTAGCGTTGCTCCTTCTCGGTGCGGAACATGAGCAGGGTGACCTGGACGCCTGCGAGCGGCTTTCCGGAGACCAGCACGATTCCGACGGCGCTGGCGGCGGGCTGGAGCTGGATTTTTACTTCGGCGGTACGCGTGGGAGCGTCGTCGGTTGCGGCTTCGACCTGGGCGTTGGCAATCAGCTTCTTGTCGGGCTGGATGACGAGCAACTGCTGGGGTTCGGTTGGGGAGAGGCCCGCGATGCGGAAGTGACCGTCGGAGTCGGTTTCGGTGGAGAGGGAGACGGTCTGGAGGTCGTCGCGGATGACAAGGACGTTGGCTTCGGGGGATGGCTTGCCTTGGGGATCGGTGACGGTGCCGTCGATGATGAGGCCGGGAGTGACGGTGAACTGGATGCCTTCGAGGGGTTTGCCGGGCGCGACGTCGACCGCCTGAACGAAGCGCGGTTGGGGTTCCTGCTGGGAGAATCGCCAGACGGGGACATCGTAGTCGGGAACGGGACCGGAGAGGATGAGTTCGGCCTTACCCGGCGGGGCGACGACACGGAACGCGCCCTGGGCGTCGGTGATGCTGGCGCGGGCCAAGGATCGGTCGGAGGTATCTTGGGGAACGTCGGCGCGGTAGAAGACCTCGACGCCTTCCACGCCGGCGCCGGTGTCGGAGGCGAGGACCTTTCCGGTGATGGGGAGACCGGGTTCGAGGGGGACGTTCAGCTCCTTGGGCTTCGCGTCGGGGGCGAGCGTGACGAATGATTGGCGAACGAGGTAGTTGGCCTGTTCGGGCGGGTAGGTGAGGATGCTGTATTGAGCGGGAGGCAAGGCGGAGAGGGTGAATCGGCCCTCGGCGTCGGCGGTGGCGGAGTACCAGGAGGGGCCGGACACGCCGATGCGGGCTAGCGCGCAGGGCTTGCCGGAATCGGCGTACGTTACACGGCCGTTGAGGCGGCAGCCTGGCTGGAGTGAGACTTCGGCGTTGCCAGAGTAGATCGGATAGGTGACGGTCTGCTGTTTGCCGTCGACAACGAAGGTGCTGATCAGCTCGGGCTGCGGCTGATCGGTGGTGGCGATGAAGATGGGCTTGCGGACGAAGTCGTCGTGGCGGGCGACGAGCGTGATTCGCATGGACGGGGGCAGGCCGGTGATCTGGAAGCGTCCCTCGGCGTCGGTTTCAGCGGTGGGAGCGACTTGGGACATGCCGAGGTCGAGGCGGTCGGGTTGGGAGACGTCGCTGCGCATGGGGCTGCCGAGCGGGGCGATCTCTTCGGCGGTGACTCGGGCCTTGACTATGGGGTTTCCTTGGTCGTCGACGAGGCGGCCGGTGACTTTGGATTCGGGCAAGAGGGTGAGCTTGAGAGGGGCGGGCTCGGCGGGGTCGGCAAGGTGATGCCAGGCCAGCGCGCGGCCGTCGGCTTTGACAACGATGTCCCAGGGATTGGACTCGGGCCAGTTTTGGAGGAAGGGCCGGGAAGGGACGTCGCGGAAGGAGAACGCGCCTTGCTGGTCGGTCGTGGTGGTGGCGAGGACGTCGGCGATGGGGGCGAAAGGATCTTCGCCGCGGCGGTAGTTGGACCATTCGCGGAGGAGGACTGTTGCGCCGGCGACGGGGTGATCGTCGGTGTCGAGGACTTTGCCAGAGACGGTTAGCGCTGGCGCTTCGGGAGCGGCGGGCTGAGCTGGCGATGGGGCGTCGGCTGCTAGAGTCGGGGATGCGGCGAGGAGGAGGGCGAGGAGAAGGGCGAGCGGTGTGGGGTTGGGTTGGATGTGGGGGCGGGCGGTTATTGGCATGGTGTAGCTTTCTTGGAAGGCGTTGGCGGGACGTATCATGCCCTCACCGTGCGGTCCCTCTCCCGCGGGCAGGCGCGGGGAGGTGTTGTTGAGGTCTCTTTTGTGGCACGGCCGGGGGCGGCTGTGCTACATGGTGGGCGCGGGGAGGCGCGTATTGGAATTGTCCGGCGGTTTATTCTTGCCGGTGGGGCGATGGTGTCAAGAGTGAGGTGCCGGCATGGGCGGGGTGGGTGGCCGCGGCGGCATGCGAGCTATTTTTTTCCGGCCTGCGTCGCGAGATCGTAGCCGGGAGTGGGGACTTGGGTGTAGCCCATGGCGGCGTGGGCGACGTCGATGCGATAGATGGGATCTTGCATGAGCGTAACGCGGCGGTCGGTGGCGGGAATGGTCGTGGTGTAGATGCGGAGTTCGCCGGGGACGCTGGTGATGAGTTCTTCGCGCCAGTCGCCGAGGATGTCGGCCACGGTGATCAGGGCGCCTTCGGGCTTGGTGGGCAGCTCGGCGCCGTGGTATTTGGAGATGCGATGGTCGACGACGAGCTCGCGCTGGAGGTCGGCATCCCAGTAGGCCGCGCGCGGGGCCAGTCCGCCGAGATCCTCGTGGGAGAGGACGTTGCCTTGGCAATCGCGGACCCAGCGTTTGTCTTTGGCGTCGCGTTCGCCGCTGTAGCACTCGGCGCCGGGGTGTTTGGGGTCGAGATCGGCGACGAGGCCGGAGGAGTGTATGTGGATGGAGGGCTTGTCGTAGCCCCAGAGGATCTCGCCGGTGCGGGCGTCGACCATGCACATACAATTCTTCGGGCGGCGGGTTTCGATGCCATAGTAGATTTCGAGGCCAGGGCGGTTGGGATCGAGGTCGCCGACGTAGGAGTGGTCGGGGTGGCCCAGGCCGGTGGTCCAGAGGGCCGTGCCGTTGTCGTCGAGGACGACGGAACCGAGGATGACCTCCTGGCGTCCGTCCTGATCGACATCGGCGGCGTGCATCCAATGGGCGCCCTGGCCGCGGTAGGACGAGGGGAGCTTGATGTTATCCCATTGCCATTGCTGGTGGAGACGGCCGTCGCGAAGCTGGTAGGCCACGGCCTTGATGATAGTGTAGGTGCCGCGTTCGACGATGAGGCTGGGCGTTCGGCCGTCGAGATAGGCGATGCCGAGCTGGTTTCGCGAGGCGAGATTGTAACCGCTCTTGCCGGTGAAGTCGTCGCGCGAGGGCCAGTCGACCTGGGTGATGGGCTTGCCGGTTTGGCCGTCGAGGATGGTGAGGAATTCGGGGCCGGACTGGACGCGGCCGTCGGCGTCGCGCGGGTCGTCCTGGCCGGTCTTGACGGCGACCTCGGCCTTGCCGTCGCCATCGAAATCGTAGACGACATAGGGCGAGTACCAGATGCCCTGCTCGATGGACCATCCGAGATCGTATTGCCAGAGGCGTTTGCCGTCGTGACGGTAGGCCTCGAGCTTGTAGGTGCCGGGGCTGCGCTTCCAGTAGTGAACGTAGGGGTCGATGTTGGCGTTGGGCTGCTTGATGACGTAGTCGTAGCGGCCGTCGCCGTCGAGGTCGGCAATGCCAATCTTCTGGAAGGTCGTGTCGCCATCGAGCTTGATCGAGACGTATTGGTGGGGCGGGTCTGACGTTGACGGTGCGAAGGAGGCCGTGCCATCGTCGCCGGTGCGGAAGTTGGGAGGACCAGCTTTGGCGGGGCAAACGAAGTAGAGGCATTCGGCGTCTTTGGGAGGCTGGGCGTCGACGAAATCGGTGGTTTGGTGGATAGGCTGGCTGTTGAGCTTGACGGGATCGGCTGGGCCGACGCGGCGGTAGACGTCGAACGCGACGTCGGCCGGATCGGACCGGAGAAGCCGCCATCCAAGGTAGGCCTTGCCACCGGTGATGGGCCGGGCGATGAGGCCACGATCCAAGTGCTCGTGAGGCACGGCGGCTGGCTCGGCGGCGCCAAGGGTAGCGGCGAATGCGGTGAGCAGAAGGGAGACGGGAAGCAAGAGGACACGTCGCATGGCAGGGCTCCTCGGGGCGGGCGGTTTGGGAGGGAAAGCGGAGCGGGCTCCGCCGCTGGAGCCGATTATAGTGCGGCGGAAATGGACGTGCCAGCGGACCGGGTTGGTGATGGGCCACGGAGGTGCGGAGGCCGCGAAGTGGGAAGCTTGTGTCGCGGCCGGGGTTTCTCGAGGGCCAAGCCTGCAGTGGACGGGGTGTCCACTTGCAGGCGGGCGCAGATGGCGGCGGTGGGGAGCCGGGGATCGGGCGGAAAGGACTCCCGACGCCTTAACAAAGACTCCCAGCCCGTTCTTCGTCGTGTTTTTCGTCGATGACTTTGCCGACGGCGTCGGCGACACGGCGGCAGAGGTCCATGGTGGTTTCGAACTGGTCGAAGGTGAGGGATTGGTAGCCGTCGCTGTAGGCGGTCTCGGGGTCGGGGTGGACCTCGAGGATCAGGCCATCGGCACCGGCGGCGACGGCGGCGGCCGCCATGCGCGGCACGAGACGCGTGTGGCCGGTGCCATGGCTGGGATCGACGACCACCGGCAAGTGGGTGCGCTCGTGCAGGTAGGGGACGGAGGCCAAGGGGAGTGTGAAACGGGTGTGGGATTCGAAGGTGCGGATGCCGCGTTCGCAGAGCATGACGTTCTGGTTGCCGGCGTTGAGGACGTACTCGGCGGCCAAGAGGAGCTCGTCGAGCGTGGCGGCGGCGCCGCGCTTGAGGAGGACGGGCTTGCCGGTTTCGCCGACGACCTCCAGGAGGCGGTAGTTCTGCATGTTGCGGGCGCCGATTTGCAGGACGTCGGCGTAGCGGGCGACCAGGGGGACGTCTTCGGCGGCGAGGACTTCGGTGACGACGGGCAGTCCCGTCTCCTGGCGAGCGGTGGCGAGGATCTTAAGGCCGTCTTCTTTGAGGCCCTGGAAGCTGTAGGGACTGGTGCGCGGTTTGAACGCGCCGCCTCGAAGGGCGGTGGCTCCGGAGGCTTTGACGGCGCGGGCAGTGGAGAGTGTTTGCTCTTCGTTCTCGATGGCACAGGGGCCGGCGATGACGCCGAGGTGACAGTTGCCGACGACCAATGGGCCGACTCGGACGACCGTGCGTTCGGGTTTGACCTCGATGCTGGCCACTTTGTAGGGGGCGAGAATGGGCACGACTTCGGCGACGCCGGGGCCGCTTTCCAGCGAAGTGCGATGCTCGTCGCGTTTGTCGCCGATGGCGGCGATTACGGTGCGTTCGGTGCCATGGATGACATGGGACTTGAGGCCGAGACTTTCTACTCGCTGGATCATGTGATTGATTTGCTCCTGTGTGGCACCTTGTTTCATGACGACAATCATCGCCGGGACTCCTGCTTGAAGGGGGTTGGACGCAATGTGGTTTGTGTAGAGTTTGCCAGGAAAACAAAAAAAGCCCCGAGATCCTTGCGGGTCTCGGGGCTTTGGTTTGCGTTTGCTTTATCGGTGTGAGCTTACAAACCTCCTCCGGGCCCGCGGCGTTGCGGGTAAAAATAAAACCAGAAGTAGGTATAAGCTCGAACGGTACGCATGGTAGCTATATCGACAGACTCGTGGCAGAAACTGCCGTACTCCTTTCCATTATTCCACAAGGTCGGAAAAAAGCAAGGGGGAAACCGGCAAGGGGTGTGGCTTGGAGGTGAGAGAAGGGGAAACACGAAATCACGAAAGGAGGAAACCACGAAAGGGGAAAGGTGAGGGAGGGAAGTGGAGGGTTTGTTGGAGGGTGAGGAATTGGGGATTGGAAGTGGTGAGTGTGCTCGGCCGGTGTCTGGCACGCGGGGGAGGAGGTGCGGTTTTTGGTGGGGCACAGCCGGGGGCGGCTGTGCTACATGGGGCCGAGGTGTGGTAGGATCGATGGGTTGGGGATGGGTGTTATGCTGAAGCATAACCACCCCTTTCAACATGTGCGTTCGCGGGCTTCGGTGAGGACGCGATGGGTGGATAAGTGCTTGATGTTTTTGCAATTGGGTGTCCGCCGAGGTTTTTTCGGGCCTCGTCGGGTTTTGGTCAGTATCTTAAGGTTCGCATGACGGGCAATCTCTCGCAAGAGTCGAGCAGTTTGGTCGGTGGTACAGCGGTGGACGAAGCTCCAGCGACGCGGCGGCAGGGCAAGCATCATCCCGCGATACGTAGCTCCGACTTCGTCCACCAGGGCCATGTACGACAGGTTGTCGGCGGCCTCCAGGCCATGCACGGCCCGAAGGGCGGCAATGAGAACAGCCAAGGCGTTGGCCGCCACCAGGGACATGGAAAAAGCAAACAACGCCGCACGTGGGTAGCCCAGCGTGGCGACCTCGCAATGCAGCCAGTCGGTGAGACGCTGGAAATGCTGCTCGATCGTCCAACGTTGCCGGTACGCCACGGCGATCGTTGTGGCATGGACCTTGGGGGGCAGGTTGGTGATGAGCACGATCTCCGTCTCACCATCCCGCGTGGGGACGTCCAACGTCAGCGTGATCTTCCGCCAGAAGAACTCCTGTCCATTCTCATCTTCGATACGGATCGCCTGTTCGCTCACCTTCCCTGTCGCGCAACGGCCTCGCCGACGCACGTTCCCCCCCGGATTCAGCGGAAACGTGCTGCGGTGATGGCGAATCGTAAAAAAGGATCTGCCTTTGTGGAGATACAGCAAAAACCAGGGCACGCAGAAATTGCGATCAGCGATCAGGTGAGTTCCCGTTTTGATCTCCAGATCGTGCAGCAGGGCACGCTCCTGACTGTGGGCATCCTCCCAAAGTACCACCTTGGTGACCAAGCCGGTCGCGTATTCGTACACCACCAGCGATTTTCCGGGCAGTGCGGCGGCGCGCGTTTGACGCAACGGTTTCAAGCGGTGTTCCGTGCCCGTCAGCATGTTCCCGTCGAGGACATAGGATGCCAAGCCGAGCACCGGTTCTTTCTGAAGTCCTTTCATGGCGCGGATCAGTCCGCCAGCGCGCTCCGCGGCATGCTCGACGACCGCCTCGGAAATCGCCAGTTCGGTGCGGTTGAGCTTGCCGTAGAAAGCCGACAAGGAAGCGGCAACCTCGTCTTTCCTCGCCAAGTACGCAGCGCGGGGGGACCGACGGTTGCCGCACGCCACATCGAGCATGACATTCACCAAATTGGTCAACGTGACTTCGCGTTCGTACTGTGCGCTGGCGTGTTCCGCAAACAGGGTCTGCAGAACCACGTCGTCCAGCAGATACTCCATCGCAAGCCTGGCAACGACAGCACAGGGGGCACCTTCCACAAACGGCCGAAACGCCTCAGACAAAGACACCGGTGTTTCCTCCATGAAAACTGGGCTACCTCCTTCAAAGCCAACAGCTTACGATGGAAGACGCAAACGCCAAATGCCATGTTGAAAGGGGTGGCTGAAGCATAACCTACATGGGGGCGAAGGGAGGTTGGGAGTTATTTGTTTTGGGGGCGGTCGGATTTGAGGCGGGTGAGGAGCGTTTGGATGGCTACCTGGTTGGGTTGAGTTTGGAGGACGATGAGGTGTTTTGATGGGGCGTCGAAGGCGATGGCGGCGGGGCCGGCGGCTTCGTGCCAGGTGGCGCCGCCGACGGTGTCTTTGACTTGGGCGGCGAGTTGGGCGACGGCCGTGTCGGGGGCGAGTAGATCGGCGACGGGGTAGAACTCGAGTTCCATGCGAGCGGCGACCGCTTTGGGCGTGGTGATTTCGAGGATCTGACGATCGTAGGCCCGATAGGTGATGGCTAGGGGCTGGAGCAGTTTGGCGAGGGCTTCTTCGAGCGGCAGCTTGTTGGCATGAAGGGTCGCTTCGACTTGGGGCGAGAGTCCCTGTTCAGCGAGTGCCTGCCAATCGACGAGTAGGGTCGCCTGGGCCTGGTGTTCGAGATCGGTGAGGATCTGTGTGAGGGGCGTGGGCTGGTGGTAGTTGGCGGTGATGGGGCGGTCGAGCATGGGGCGGGCCTGATCGACGCGGGTCTGGAGCGTCAATCGCTTGGCGAGGGAACGGTTTCGGGGCGGGAGGCCTCGCGCCATGCGGAGACGCTCGCAGAAGGCGTCTACCTGGTCGGAGACGTCGCGGGTTTGTGTGAGGGTGAGCGTGGTGCCGGTGAGTTGGAGCGTGCCGCGGCCGCCGGCAGCGATCCACGAGTCGGGAGCGACCATGCGGCGAACCTGATCGGCCAGAGCGCTGGCGGGTGTGTCGGGTTCGACGAGATCGGCCAGGGATGTGCGGTCGGAGCGGATGACCGTGCGGTAGTCTTGCGGGGCGGTGAGGACGACCTGGCCTTTGTCGACGACGTAGGCGAGGCCCTTGCTGGCGGCGAGGGCGTCGAGCACGCCGCTGACGGTGACATCGGTTGCCTGGATGTTGACCGGGTCGCTGAGGCTGACATCGAAGGCGGCCAACGAGTCGAGGTCGAAGCTGATGGGGACGGTGCTCATCTGGGAGAGGAGGCGGGCCGCGTGAAGGAGCGACATGTCGGACAGTTCGACCTTGGGGATGCGGTCGGAGAGGCGGGCCTCGTCGAAGACGATCGGCTTGCGGGGGCCGCCGGGTTGCGGCTTGGCGGGGGCGGCCGAGGGTGTCTGCTCGGCGACCGATACGGGCGGTGCGGACGGTTGATTGGCGGGCTGAGCGGGAACGTCGGGCGTGGGATCGAGAATGGAGGCCGTGACGGGCTCGCCGCCGCCGACGGTGGCTAGCTGTTCGAGCACGGTGGGATCGATGTCTTTGGAGAGGAAACGGACGGAGCCGTCGGCCATGCCGGCGAGCATGCCGTTAGGCTGGCCGCTGCCGAAGCCATCGGGGCCATTGACGTAGGGGCGTTGGGTCAATGGGCGGACCGTGGAATCGCCGCCGGCCGCCCAGGGGCCGAGGTGGTCCTGGACGCCGAGGGTGGCGATGGTGTTGGCGGCGCCATCGGGAATGGCGTCGGGCCGGGTTCGACGCGAGTAGCCAAAGAGGCCGGCGCGCGGTTCGCCCGGCTTGAGTTGGCCTGCATCGGCGCCGACCCCGGCGACGCCGACATAGTGGGTTACGGGAAAGCCGGCTTCGGTGGTGGCCGGTCCGAGCGCCGGGTTGACGACCTCGCCCAGCGGGCGGCTGGCGACGGCGCGATTCTGGGCGCCGTTCCAGGAGTAGCCGAACTCGAGTTGCTGGTGCCAGTCGGGATGTTGGAGATAGGGAAGGAGGCTAGCGATCCAGCTGAGCCGGGTTTGCGGGGGCAACAGGGCACCGCCGCCGGCGCCAGAGGGGAAGGAGCCTTCGGCTTTCGTGCAGGCACCGAGGCTTTCAAGCAGGCGGCGATGGTTGGCGGAGTCGGCGGTGCGCGCCTTGTCGAGCCAGCGGGTGCGGATGGTGGCGCGGTTGGCCCAGGCGGCGGCCAGCAAATTGCCGGCGCCGGAGGATTCGTCGAGACGGATCCAGACGGTGGAGCCGGCGACCTGGCGGTGGACGGCGTCGATCTGGCTGCCAAGGTGTTGAAGGAGCTGGGCGTACTGGGCAGCCGCGGCGGCGGGCACCTTGCCGGAGGTGCGGGCGGTGGCGGCCCATTGGGCTTCGCTTTGGAGATCGGCCTTGGCTGCGGGGAGGAACTCGTCGATAGCGGCTTGGAGGCGTTGGGCGGAGGTGTCGCCGTCGCAGTCGAGGCCCACTTCCCAGACCGTGCGATCGGCCGTGCGGGTGGTGAGGCAGACAGCCTGGGGGATTTCCCAGAGCAAACGCCATGGTTTGCGGAGGGTCGGGCTGGCGTCGAGAAGCGCCGTTGGTGGTTGCCAGCCGGCGCGGCGGGCGGCGTCGAGATCGGCCAGCAGGAGGACATCGGCATCGGACTGGCAGGTGTCTAACAGCCGCGCCAGGGCAGAATTGGAAAGGTGTGGCCGTGTGCGCGCGGAAAGGTGAGTGAGGAGATCGGCCGAGCCGGTGACGATCGTTTGAGGACCGAGGACAGCGAAGGGGTGCGGCCACGAGCCGGCAGGCAATCGGCGGCAGCGGACGCCAGCGACGGACAAATCGGCGCTTTGGCCGACGATCTGAAAGACACCGGCGTCCTGGTCCTTCTGGAGTTCGATGACGGCGACGCAGTGGTTGGGCCAGTCGGTCGGATCGGTCGATGCGAGGTAGAGTTGGGCGACGGCGTGCGTTTTGAGGCCGAAACCGCGGAAGAGTTGGTCGAGCGTGGCACGCCATGTGGGGCCCAGGCTGTCGACGGCGAGGGCGAATTGGTCGTTCCTGGCCAGGCGCGAGACGTTGAGGGCGTAGAGGAGGCGCGAGTCGTCGGGGAGCCAGCGACGCTGAGGACGCGGAGCGGGTTTTTCGGGCGCCGGTTCGGTGTCGGTCTTGGGCGGCGGAGTTGGGCTGGTTTGGCTGGCCGGCGGAGCCGGGACTGGCGGGGCCGTGGTCGACGACCGGAAGAGAACCCAAGTGCCTACCGCGACGGCGACCGCAGTGATGGGGACGACGCCGAGAAAGAGCCACGGACGGAGGGCCGAGGCAGCGGGCGACGTTTCGGCTGCGGGCGGCGAGGTTTGTGCGGCAGACGTCGCGACCGGCAGGGGCGGCGGTTGGGGAACAGCCGCAGACGCGGGAGGTTGAGGCGCGGCGGCGTGTGAAGTGGGCTGTGGGGCGGTAGGAGGCGGCGCGGCAACGGGAGGAGCGGCGGGCGCTTCGGGAGCGCGCGGCTTGGGTTGCCAGCCCGGCGGCGGGATCAGCTGGACCATGCTGCCACATTTTGGGCAAGCCTGGATGGTGCCGATGCCGGCTTCGCTGAGGACCTTCAGCCTGGCCTGGCAGGTAGTGCAGGTAATGGAGAAGAGAGGCTCTTGCACGGTTCCGGTGCTCGTCTGTGCGGAGGATTGCCCGCTCGTCGAGCGTATCGCGAGAACGATGCTTCTATTGTAGGGCGCATGCGGTCCTTTCCGCCACCGCTTAGAGCGGGCGTTGGCAAGAAAGTTCCCATGGGTCGGCAGAATTGGCTCAGGCGGAACATGCCGGTGAACGAAGGCACATGCGAGGAGGCAATGTGTCGGCCGCGGCGGCCACCGTGCGGGGGGCTTCCGTCGGGGAGACAGGCAGAACACAATGGGAAGTTCGTGTGTCGTGTTGGAAGGTTGGGCAGTAGAGAGCGTGGAGTTGGCGAGCGCGGGACGCGATTTGGGCGAGCAGGTTGGGCAGTTCTCACCACATTTCCCCTCTTCCAGTAGGAGAGGGTCGGTTCTCGTTGGAGTTTGAGCGATGGGCGGGAAGCAGTTGAAGATTCGGCGGATCGATGGACGTCGGGAAGACATCGGGGCGGCGATGGCCGAGTTGCGGCAGCGGCTGAGTCCGCGTGGCGACGTGGTGAGCCAGCAAGGCCGGCAACGGACGATGGAGATTTTTGGCGAAGCATTGTCGCCGGTGGAGGTGGTGCGGAGGATCTGCCGGGACGTGGAGCAGCGGGGGCTGGCGGCCGTGCTGGAGTACTCGGCGCGGATCGATAAGGCGGAACTGACGCCGGAAACGATTCGCGTGCCGGCGGAGGAGTTGGCGGCCGCGCACGGGAAGGCGGATGCGGAGTTTCTGGCGACGATTCGGCGCGTAGCGGGGAACATTCGCGAGTTTCAGGAGGCGATTCTGCATGGTGACGTGCGCGTGGAGCGGCCGGACGGGTATCTGGTCGAGCGGTATCGACCGCTGGACCGGGCGGGGATCTGTGTGCCGGGGGGCGCGGCGGCGTATCCTTCGACGGTGCTGATGACGGCGGTGCCGGCACAGGTGGCCGGGGTGCGAGAGTTGGCCGTGGTGGCTCCGCCGACGCGATACGGGGCCTATAACGAAGACCTGCTGGCGACCTGTCACGAGTTGGGCATCGGGGAAGTGTATCGGATGGGCGGGGCGCAGGCGGTGGCGGCGCTGGCGTACGGGGTGGAGGGAATCCCGCGGGTGGACAAGATCGTGGGGCCGGGGAACCTGTTCGTGGCGCTGGCGAAGAAGTATGTGTACGGCGAGGTGGACATCGACTCGATCGCCGGGCCGAGCGAAGTGGTGGTGATCGTGGATCGGTCGACGCGGGCGAAGTACACGGCATACGACCTGATCGCGCAGGCCGAGCATGCACCGGGGGCGAGTGTGTTGATCGGTTGGGATGAGGCGGTGTTGGACGAGGCGGTCGAGGAGCTAGGCCGGCAGTTGGACGAGGTGGAGCGGGGCGAGCTAGCGCGGCAGAGCTTGGAAGATTTTGGGGCGGTCATTTTGGCGCGGGATGCGGAGGAAGCGTGTGCGTTGGCCGACGAGATTGCCCCGGAGCATCTTCACATCGCGACGGAAAACGCCGAGGAGTTGGTGGAGAAGATCCAGCACGCCGGGGCGATCTTTTTGGGCAATTACACGCCAGTGGCCGTGGGAGATTACGCCGCGGGGCCGTCGCACGTGCTGCCGACCAGCGGGACGGCACGATTCGCCAGCGGGCTGTCGGCGAATGATTTTCTGCGGGCGGGGAGCGTGTTGTGTTTTGGGCGGGAAGGGTTGGGGCGGTTGGCCGGCGATGTGCGCGTGTTGGCGACGAAGGAAGGGTTGACGGGGCATCGGGCGAGTGTGGAGTGTCGGATGACGAATGACGAATGACGAATGGGGAGTGGGGAGTGACGACCGAGTGGATGGTGCCCTCACCCCCGGCCCCTCTCCCGCAAGCGGGCGAGGGGAGATTTGTGGTTGTTGGGGATGCATGGTGATTTTGGTTGGTGGGTGTTATGGGTTATTTTCGACCAGAGATTGAGGCGATGGGCGGCTATGTGCCGGGTGAGCAGCCGCAGACAGACGGGTTCATCAAGCTGAACACGAATGAAAACCCTTATGCGGCGTCGCCGGCGGTACGGACGGCGGTTGAAGAGGCGTTGCGGCGGGGATTGCAGAAGTACCCGGACCCAATGTGCGGGATGTTTCGACGCAAGGCGGCCGAGGTGCTGGGTGTGGAGCCGGGTTGGATCCTGTGCGGTAACGGCAGCGACGACATCTTGACGATCCTGACGCGGGCGCTGGTGGGCCAGGGAGAGCTGCTGCGGTTGCCGTACCCGAGCTACATTCTCTACGCGTCGTTGGCGGAGATTCAGGGGGCGCGGAGCGAGGCGGTTCCGTTTGAGCGGGACTGGTCGCTTGCGGAAGCGTTTGGCCGGGGGAGCGAGGATTTGCGGCTGGTGTTTCTGCCGAATCCGAACAGCCCTTCGGGAACGATGGTGTCGCGGGAAGCGATTCTGGAACTGGCCGAACGGCTGCCCTGTCCGCTGCTGGTGGATGAGGCGTATGCGGATTTCGCCGAGTTCCACTGCATCGACCTGGTGAAGGAGAACGAGAAGATCCTGGTTTCGCGGTCGATGAGCAAGTCGTACGCGCTGGCGGGGCTGCGTTTTGGGTACGTAGTGGCGCAGCCGCAGATCATCGAGCAATTGGTCAAGGTGAAGGACTCGTACAACTGCGACTCGTTGGCGATCGCGGCGGCGACGGCGGCCATCGGCGACCAGGCGTGGCTGGCTGAGAATCGGGCGAAAATTCTGGCGACGCGGGGACGATTGACCGAGGGGATGCGAAAGTTGGGATTCGAGGTGGTCGATTCGCAGTCGAACTTCACCTGGAACGTACATCCGTCACAAGCGGTAAAGCCGCTTTACGAGCAACTGAAAGCTGAGCGGCTATTGGTTCGATACATGGAGTATCCGGAGTGGGGCGACGGGCTGCGGATCAGCGTGGGGACGGATGAGGAAATCGAAACGTGTTTGGAGCGGCTGGGAGGTATGGTTTGAGGGGCGGAGGGGTAAGGTTGAGGGCAGAGGTGGCACAGCCGGGGGCGGCTGTGCTCCATGGTGCGGCTGGAACATTGGGAATGGGGGATTGGTTGGCATGGGACGGACGGCACGCATCGAGCGGCAGACGGCGGAGACACAGATCGAGCTGGAGCTGGACCTGGACGGCGTGGGGCGGGGCGAGATCGAGACCGGGGTCGGGTTTCTGGATCACATGCTGACGCTGCTGGCCAAGCACGCGGCGATCGATTTGAGCATCAAGGCGGTCGGCGATTTGGAGGTGGACCAGCATCACACGGTGGAGGACGTGGGGATTTGTCTTGGGCAGGCGCTGCGCGAGGCATTGGGTGATAAGGCGGGCATTCGGCGGTACGGGCATTTCGCGCTGCCGATGGAGGAATCGCTGGTGACCAGCGCGGTGGACCTGGGCGGGCGGCCTTACCTGGTGCTGGACGCGAAGATACCGTCGCCGAAGATCGGGGATTTTGACAGCGAACTGATCTTTGATTTCTGGCAGGCGCTGTCGGCCAACGCGCTGTGCAATGTGCACATTCTGCTGCACTATGGGCGCAACAGCCATCACATCGCCGAAGGGATCTTCAAGGCGACGGCGCGAGCGCTGCGGATGGCCATGGAGCAAGACCCACGAATCCGCGATGTGCCGAGCACGAAGGGGACGCTGTAGCGAGCGCCGCGCGGGAGGGTAGTCGTCGCGGCGGCACCGCAGGATCAAGGTTTGACAGTGCGCTACGGCTTTCCGTCGACGCGGGGTTCCAGGTAGCGGGCCAGAAGGTGGAAGTCGCCCTGGGGATCGATGGGGCGATCGGTGGCGCGGAGCTTCTGGAAGTTGATCAGCGACTCGAAGGGCTCGTAGACGAGTTGGAGCTGACCGGTGACGGAGACCATGACGCCGTTCTTGCCTTCCTCGGCCAGGGCACGGTAGGCACCGACGCCGAGCTGGCTGCCCAGGGCGACGTCGAAGGCGGTGGGGCGGTGGCAGCGGACTTCGTAGCCGAACTGCACGCCGTTGACCTTGGCTTTCTTGCCGGTGCGATCCTTGTACTCCTTGGCGGCCATGCGACCGATGCGGCTACTGAACTTGAGCTGGGAGACGGGGAAGTGGCCGAACTCGTCGAGGTCGAAGCCGCGGTATTCCTCTTCGGAGACGCAGCCGAGGATGACGTCGAGGGGGAGGTACTCGCCGATGCCTTCGGCCATGACGATGACGCCGTAGGGCTTGCCTTCCCGCTGGCGGGCTTCCATGGTGTCGACGATGTGGTCGACGATGGCGGAGACCTGGAAGACGTCGCGCTGTTTGGGCTGACCGGTGGCCTGGTCGATGACGGGTTTGCCGGTTTTGGGGTCGATGACAGTCTCGGTGGACCACCACTGTTTGGCGATGTCTTCCAGGCCGATGACGAGCGTGGCCTCGCCGGCGATGGCGGCACCGTAGGAGAGCCAACCGGCCTTGCGGCCCATGACCTGGGCGATGAAGTAGGCGCGGGCGGACTCGGCGTCGGCCAGGAGGTTGCGGACCTGGGTGGCCAACATCTCGACAGCGCTGAAGTAGCCGAAGGTGAAGTCGATGCCGGCGTAGTCGTTGTCGATCGTCTTAGGAAGATGGACGACGCGGATCCGCTTCATGTCGGGGGATAGACGATCCTGGTAGAGCTTGAACTTGGCGGCGGTGGTCAAGGTGTCGTCGCCGCCGATGGAAACGAGGGCGTCGACATCGAGGCTGCGGAGGGCCTCGTAGACGGTGGCCAGCGGGGCGGTGAGTTCGGGATCGTCGAGGTCTTTGGGCTCACGGAGCTTCTTGCCGGGGTTGGCACGGGCGGTGCCGATCATGATGCCGTTGCTGGTGCGGACCCCTTCCAGGTCCTGGTGACGGAGTATGCGGTAGGCGACGCCTTCCTTGAGTTCGCCGGTGGAATCGTAGTCCATGAGGTGGGAATAGCCGTTGCGGATGCCGAGGACCTCGATGCCGGCTTTGGAAAAGCAGCTCGCTGCGCTGGCGATCACGGCGTTGGCGCCCGGTGCGGGCCCACCGGAGAAGAGGATGGCCACTCGGCGAAGGTTGGTACTGGGCAGGGGAGGGTTGGAGAGGGGTGTTTGCATGAGTTGCTCCGAGCAGTGCACTTCTGACAGACGCTAGTGCGTGTCGCACTTAACTGTAGCGTTCGCGGCGGCGCGTTTCTACGGTTGGGGAAAGCGAAAGACACGCTACGATTACGCCAAATGCGGTCCAAAGAATCCGGTGGAATATAAGCTCTGAATTCTACCTTGGGCTGTGGGGGTTGAGGAAGGGGGGGTGTACTGAAGCACAACCTGTGGGGTAGCGGGGAAGACGGTGGGTGCGCGGAGGTCGTGGGTGGTTACGCTGAAGCATAACCACCCCTTTCAACATGTGCGTTCGCGGGCTTCGGTGAGGACGCGATGGGTGGATAAGTGCTTGATGTTTTTGCAATTGGGTGTCCGCCGAGGTTTTTTCGGGCCTCGTCGGGTTTTGGTCAGTATCTTAAGGTTCGCATGACGGGCAATCTCTCGCAAGAGTCGAGCAGTTTGGTCGGTGGTACAGCGGTGGACGAAGCTCCAGCGACGCGGCGGCAGGGCAAGCATCATCCCGCGATACGTAGCTCCGACTTCGTCCACCAGGGCCATGTACGACAGGTTGTCGGCGGCCTCCAGGCCATGCACGGCCCGAAGGGCGGCAATGAGAACAGCCAAGGCGTTGGCCGCCACCAGGGACATGGAAAAAGCAAACAACGCCGCACGTGGGTAGCCCAGCGTGGCGACCTCGCAATGCAGCCAGTCGGTGAGACGCTGGAAATGCTGCTCGATCGTCCAACGTTGCCGGTACGCCACGGCGATCGTTGTGGCATGGACCTTGGGGGGCAGGTTGGTGATGAGCACGATCTCCGTCTCACCATCCCGCGTGGGGACGTCCAACGTCAGCGTGATCTTCCGCCAGAAGAACTCCTGTCCATTCTCATCTTCGATACGGATCGCCTGTTCGCTCACCTTCCCTGTCGCGCAACGGCCTCGCCGACGCACGTTCCCCCCCGGATTCAGCGGAAACGTGCTGCGGTGATGGCGAATCGTAAAAAAGGATCCGCCTTTGTGGAGATACAGCAAAAACCAGGGCACGCAGAAATTGCGATCAGCGATCAGGTGAGTTCCCGTTTTGATCTCCAGATCGTGCAGCAGGGCACGCTCCTGACTGTGGGCATCCTCCCAAAGTACCACCTTGGTGACCAAGCCGGTCGCGTATTCGTACACCACCAGCGATTTTCCGGGCAGTGCGGCGGCGCGCGTTTGACGCAACGGTTTCAAGCGGTGTTCCGTGCCCGTCAGCATGTTCCCGTCGAGGACATAGGATGCCAAGCCGAGCACCGGTTCTTTCTGAAGTCCTTTCATGGCGCGGATCAGTCCGCCAGCGCGCTCCGCGGCATGCTCGACGACCGCCTCGGAAATCGCCAGTTCGGTGCGGTTGAGCTTGCCGTAGAAAGCCGACAAGGAAGCGGCAACCTCGTCTTTCCTCGCCAAGTACGCAGCGCGGGGGGACCGACGGTTGCCGCACGCCACATCGAGCATGACATTCACCAAATTGGTCAACGTGACTTCGCGTTCGTACTGTGCGCTGGCGTGTTCCGCAAACAGGGTCTGCAGAACCACGTCGTCCAGCAGATACTCCATCGCAAGCCTGGCAACGACAGCACAGGGGGCACCTTCCACAAACGGCCGAAACGCCTCAGACAAAGACACCGGTGTTTCCTCCATGAAAACTGGGCTACCTCCTTCAAAGCCAACAGCTTACGATGGAAGACGCAAACGCCAAATGCCATGTTGAAAGGGGTGGCTGAAGCATAACCTACGGGGGTGAGAGTGGGTGAGGGGCGAGCGCGATTAGGAGCTGGGCCAGGTGCGCTCGATGAAGGTCGTGTCGACGCGTCCTTCGGTGAAAGCGGAGTGGTTGAGGATTTCGAGGTGGCGCGGGACGGTGGTGTGGACGCCTTCGATGCGGAGCTCGAGCAGTGCGCGTCGCATAGCGGCAACGGCCTCTTGGCGGGTGGCCTGGTGGACGAGGAGTTTGCCGATCATGGAGTCGTAGTAGGCGGGGACGTCGTAACCGGCGTGGGCGTGGGAGTCCCAACGGACGCCGAATCCGCCGGGGACGAACATCTTCTGGATCTTGCCGGGGGAGGGGCGGAAGTTCTTGGAGGGATCTTCGGCGTTGATGCGGCACTCGATGGCATGGCCGTGGCTGACGATGTCTTCCTGGCGGAGCGAGAGCGGCTCGCCTGAGGCGATGGAGATTTGGGCTTTGATGAGGTCGACGCCGGTGACGAGTTCGGTGACGGGGTGTTCGACCTGGATGCGGGCGTTGACCTCGATGAAGTAGAAGTGGCCGTGGCGATCGACGATGAACTCGACGGTGCCGGCGTTGGCGTAGTTGGCGGCCTTGATGAGTCGGACGGCGGCGTCGCAGATGCCTTGGCGGGTCTCGTCGTTGAGATTGGGAGCGGGGCTCTCTTCGATGAGTTTCTGGTGGCGGCGCTGCATGGTGCAGTCGCGTTCCCAGAGGTGGATGACGTTGCCGAAGGAGTCGGCGAGCACCTGGACCTCGACGTGGCGGGGATGCTCGATGTATTTTTCGATGTAGATGTCGCCATTGCCGAAGGCGGCCTCGGCCTCGGCCTGGGCCTGGGTGATGGCGGCTTTGAGGGCCAGATCGTTCAGGGCGACGCGCATGCCGCGACCGCCCCCGCCGGCAGCCGCCTTGATGAGGACGGGGAAGCCGATTTCGTGGGCGATGGAGAGGGCCTCGTTTTCGTCCTTGATGAGGCCTTCGCTGCCGGGGACGGTGGGGACGCCGACTTGCTTGGCGAGGCTGCGGGCGGCGTTCTTGTCGCCTACGAGGGCCATAGCTTCGTGGGGCGGGCCGATGAACTCGATCTGGCAGCTGCGGCAGATTTCGGCGAAGTGGGCGTTTTCGGCGAGGAAGCCGTAGCCGGGATGGATGGCCTGGACGTTGCCGATTTCGGCGGCGCTGATCACGCGGTCGATTTTCAGGTAGCTGTCGGCTGCCCTGGGAGGGCCGACGCAGTAGGCTTCGTCGGCGAGGGCGAGATAGGAGGCGCCGCGGTCGGCCTCGCTGAAGATGGCGACGGTTTCGATGCCCAACTCGCGGCAGGCACGGAGGATGCGCAGGGCGATTTCGCCGCGGTTGGCAACCAGGATTCGCTTGAACATCGTTGGTCCGGCGGGGCTAGGGGCGGGTATCGACTTTGAACAGAGGCTGGCCGAACTCGATCGGTTCGCCGTTTTCGACCAGGACTGCGATGATCTTTCCGCTGAGCTCGGCTGGGATCTGGTTGAAGACCTTCATGGCTTCGACGATGCAGACGGTCGTGTCGGGACCAACGTTATCGCCCACTTTGACGTAGGGCGGCGAATCGGGGTCGGGAGCGGCGTAGAACGTGCCGACCATGGGACTGGTGATGAGCTTGGTGTGTTCGTCGACGGGGGCGGGCGGAGCGGCGGCTGCCGGCGGGGCGGCCGGGGCGTCGGCGGGGCCTGCGACGGGGGCGGAGTGCGGCCGGACCAGGGGTGCACTGATCACCGGATCGGCGCCGCGGCGGAGTTTGATCCGCATGTCGCCCTGGCGGAGGTCGATTTCGCCGAGGTCGTGTTCGTTCATCAACGAGACGAGCCGACGGATTTTGCGGACGTCGAAGATGTCTTTGTCCTGGTTGGGTGTCGAGCCGGACATGCCAGTACTCCGGTGATGTTCTTGCGAGGGTGAGCGCTATTGTGCGGTAATTGGCGATTTGTTGAAAGGCGGGCTTGGCGGGGCGGTCGGGGGAAGCCGGGATTCGGCGGGGGGCGACGCGCGGCGGCCGAGGGTGCCTGGGGCCGAATTTCGAATTCCGTTTTCCGTTTTGTGCGGGTCGCTCAGCGGAGGAGCATTTCTTCCAACTGTTTTGGGGCCCCGGTAAGGACCTCGTGGCCGGCGCGGGTCACCAGGACGTCGTCCTCGATGCGGACCCCACCCCAGCCCGGCAGATAGATTCCCGGCTCGACGGTGACGACCATACCAGGTTTGAGCACCGTACGGCTGTTGGCCGTAAGGCGAGGTGCTTCATGAACCTGCAACCCGAGCCCGTGGCCAAGGCCATGTCCAAAGTA
Organism: Thermoguttaceae bacterium; assembly: GCA_963674835.2. Lineage (GTDB taxonomy): Bacteria > Planctomycetota > Planctomycetia > Pirellulales > Thermoguttaceae. The sequence goes on along the minus strand of CAXXKC010000003.1, from coordinate 968,969 downwards.
TCGACCGAAGCCGGCCTCGGCAATCACATTACGAGCGATACGATCGACGTCGGCCGCGACGGCGCCGGGACGGATTGCGGCGATGGCCTTGAGTTGGGCTTTCAACACAACCCTATATATACGTTCAAGTTTGGGCGAGATTCTACCTGTGACCAGGACTCTCGTCAAGTCGCTTCGGTAGAGTCGTCCGTCGGCCCCCCAGTCGATGAGGGTGAAGTCGGCGGCGCCGATCTTCTGCTGGCCGGGGGAGGCGTGGGGGAGGGCGGCGCGTGGGCCGACGGCGACAATGGACGGAAAGGCGGCCGCCCGGGCGCCGAATCGGCGCATTTGGTGTTCAAGTTCATTGGCGACGTCGCGTTCGGTCTGATCGGGATGGATCGTGGCACGGATGGCGGCGAAGCCTTTTTCGGCCATGCGGACGGCCTGGCGGATTTCGGCGATTTCGGCCTTGTCTTTGGTGCGGCGCAGGCGTTCGACGAGGCCGGAGGTAGTGAGGGTTTCGGGCTGGGGCCGCTCGGAGCGGATGCGCTCGCAGACGGCGACGGGGAGAGAATCGCCCTCGATGGCGAGGCGGCGAATGCGGGCTGCACGGAGGATCTTGCCCAGGGCCTGGAGCATTCCGACGCCCGGCTTGCGAATGTAGGCCTCGAGGCCTGGGCACTCTTCGCTCAGTTGGGTCGAGTAGCGAGGATCGCTGAGGATGAGCTCGCTATCGTTGCGCACGAGCAGGTAGCTGTCGTCGCCGGTGAAACCTGTAAGGTAGGTGACGTTGGTGAAGTCGGTGACGAGGATTGCCTGCGCTCCGGTCTTGCGCAGGGCGCTTCGGAGTCGATCGCGGCGTAGCTGGTAGCGGTCGGTCATCTGACTCTCCAGGGGAAGCGAAGTGTCCACAGGGTATGCGGTGGGGGAGGATCTGGCAAGGTGGAGGATGTTTTGGGCGACGCGTGAGGGTGCGGCAAGGGTGCCACGGGGGCCGCGGGCCGTGGTGAGAAGTGGCTCGGGATGGGGGGTGGACGGAGTGGATTTGGTTTCCATGCCTCGGAAGGAAAGGTACGATGGAACAGTATGAACACACATGAGATTGAGCAATTGGCGAAGCAGCTTTTGGGGGGAGAATTGTCGGTCGCCGAGTTCGCGCGGCAGATGAGCCCCCAGACGATTGCCGACGTGGGCGAGGCACAGATCGACCTGGATCGGGCCGGTCGGTGCGGCTTTCCGGAGGTGGTGTTCGCCCAAGGGAAGAGCGTCCCGGCGATGGTCAAGATCTTCGGTGCGCTGCTGGAAAGCGGGCACGAGGTGCTGGCGACTAGGGTGTCGCCGGAGCAGGCAACCGAGCTTCTGGCGAAGTTCGAAAGCGGCAAGTACAACGCACTGGGCCGGACGTTCCGGGTGGCTGCGGCAGGAGGGGAGCAGCCGAGCAGCGGAGGACGGGTGGCCATTGTGACGGCCGGGACGAGTGATCTGCCGGTGGCGGAAGAGGCGCGAGAGACGGCGCTTTGGACGGGGGCCGAAGTGGTCATGGTTCACGACGTTGGCGTGGCGGGGCCGCACCGGCTGACGGCCAACCTTGGGCATCTGCGGTCGGCCGACGCGGTGGTCGTGGTGGCCGGCATGGAAGGGGCGCTGCCGAGCGTGGTGGGCGGCCATGTGGCGTGCCCGGTGATCGGCGTGCCGACGAGCGTCGGCTATGGGGCGAGCTTTGGTGGTTTGGCGGCACTGCTGGGGATGCTCAACAGTTGCGCGTCGAACGTGACGGTGGTGAACATCGACGCGGGATTCAAGGGCGGGTATCTGGCCGGGTTGATCGCCAAGAACGTTGCGCGGGGTCGCAAGCCATGACGGACGACGTTTCGTTGCCGCCGGCGTCGGGAGACGAAATCACAGCGGCGACGTTGCCGCGGTTGCCGGAACGCGATCCAGACAGCCACAAGGGGAGCTTTGGCACGGCGCTGGTGATTGGTGGGTCGCGGGGGATGACCGGCGCGGCGGCTCTGGCGGGGATGGCGGCGTTGAGGGGCGGCGCGGGGCTGGTGCGGCTGGCGGTGGCAGATGTGTGCTTGAACACGGTGGCTGCTGCGGAGCCGTCGTATCTGACCATGCCGTTGCCGTCGGATCGAGCGGGACGGATCAGCCTGGATGCGCGGGCGCTGCTGGGGACGGCAGTTGCGCGTGCGACGGCCGTGGCTCTGGGGCCGGGGTTAGGCAGGTCGCTGGGGTTGGATGCGCTGGTGCGTTGGCTATACCAGAGCGTGGCGCTGCCGATGGTCGTCGACGCGGACGCGCTGAACGCGATTTCGGAGCGGCCGGACGTGTTGGAGCATCCGGGCGGTCCGCGGATTCTGACGCCGCATCCCGGGGAGTTTGCGCGGCTGATCGGCGCGGAGCGGGCCGGGGCGATCGAGCAGCGCGAGGCGGCCGCGGTGAGGCTGGCGGCGAAGACCGGGGTGGTGATGGTGCTGAAGGGGCATCGCACGTTGGTGACCGACGGCGTGCGGCGAACGAACAACACGACGGGCAACGCGGGAATGGCCACCGGTGGGTCGGGCGACGTGCTGACGGGTTTGGCAGCGTCGCTGTTGAGCCAGAAGTGGGTGACGTGGGACGCAGCACGGCTGGCGGTGTATCTGCACGGATTGGCGGGCGATTTGGCGGCCGAGCAGGTGGGCCAGGAATCGTTGGTGGCCAGCGACCTGGTGGGCCACTTGCCGGGGGCGTTTGCCGAGCTTCGGCGACAGCAAGGTCGATAAGATGAACGCGTATCGGTTTCTGGCCGACGTGATCGTCGTGTTGCACGCGGTGTATGTGTTGGTGGTGATCGGCGGACTGCTGGCGATCTTGCTGGGGATCGTGCTCGGCTGGCGGTGGATCGGGAACTTCTGGTTTCGCGCGATTCACTTAGCGATGATCGGGCTGGTGGCGGCGGAGGCGGTGTTGGGGATCGCCTGTCCGTTGACGACGCTGGAGAGCTCGTGGCGGGCGCAAGGCGGCGGCGCGGCGCATGAGGGCTCGTTTATCGGGTATTGGGTGCACGAGTTGTTGTTCTACCGTGCGCCGCCATGGGTGTTCACGTTGGCATATTGCGCGTTTTGCGGATTGGTTCTGGCGACGTGGATTGTGTCGCCGCCGCGGTGGCCTTGGCGGAAGCGCGAGGCGGGAACGGCACGCTGAGCGGGAGAATGGCTTCCTTGCCCGGACAGAGGGGGTCTGGTAGAATACACGGCAGCCGTGAGTCGCATCGAGGGTGGTTTCGGCCGCACCGTTGGGACTCTTGGTCATGGTCCTCTACCATGCTCGTGCTGCCGATGCCAACAATTTGGTGAGCCGATACGTTGCCCGTTGGGTGCCTGAATAATTGACCTCGGCCGCGTGTATAGCCGCAGACCGGCCCTTACGGCAAGGAGCGGATCACACAACTCGGGGTCCAGGTCGCCCCCTTTAGACGACGGGCTCTCAAAAACGCATCGCCACGGCATTGCGGTGGAGGGCCCTTTTTTATGCGCCGAGCATGGTTAAGTGGAACAGGAGCGAACGAGCGGAGGGATTGATTGGCAAGGTCGATCGACTGGTGGAACTGCGCTGAGCGCGGTTAAGTGGAACATGAGCGAACTAGCGGAAGAATTGGCGGGTAAGCGCGATCGACTGCTGGAACTGCTGCGGAGTTATGGCAGTTGCGTGGTGGCGTTTTCCGGGGGATTGGACAGCACGGTGTTGGCCAAGGCGGCGCAGATGGCGTTGGGAGAAAAGGCCGTCGCGGCGACGGGGGCCAGCGCCAGTCTGGCGGCGGGCGAGTTGGAGGAGTGCCGGAAGCTGGTGGCGACGATCGGCATTCGACATGAAGTGCTGGCGACGGAGGAGGTGTCGGATCCGGAGTATCAGAAGAACACGCCGGATCGCTGCTATCACTGCAAGACGGAACTGTTTCGCCGGGTCGAGGCGCTTGCGGAGCGATTGGGCGCAGCGGTGGTGGTCGACGGTTCGAACGTGGACGATCACGGCGAGCACCGTCCAGGGATGAGGGCTGCGCGGGAGCGGCGCGTGCGGAGTCCCTTGGCCGAATGCGGCCTGAGCAAGACGGACCTACGGCAACTGGCGCAGGCGTGGCAGATTCCGATCTGGGACAAGCCGGCGACTCCGTGTTTGAGCAGCCGGATCGCGTACGGCGAGGCGGTCACTGCGGAGCGGCTGGCGATGATCGATCGCGCGGAGCGATTTCTGCGCGAACGAGGGTTTCAGCCGTTGCGAGTCCGCTATCACAAGGGGGATCTGGCGCGGATCGAAGTGGCGCCGGAGGCGCTGGCGCGCTTTGCCGATGGCGTATTGCGCCGTGAGGTGCTGGATGAGTTGAAGGCGGCGGGATTCAAGTACGTGGCTGTGGACCTGGCCGGCTTTCGCTCGGGGAGTCTGAACGAAGTGCTGCCGCCAGAGTCGCTCCAGGTGCTGCGTCGGTAGAGGCCGTGCGTGACGGCCTAGGAGGAGAGCTTCAGGCCGATGACGGTGGCGCAGACGAAGGCGAGCAGGCACCATTGTCGCACGGTGGGACGCTCGTGATATACGGCCATGGCCAGGAGGGTCTTGAAGACCATCATCGTGCTGAGGATGGCGGTGGCCAAGGCGACGGGGCCGATGCTGACGGCGACGGCGAAACAGCCGGTTCCGACGATGGTCGGCGAGGTGACGGCGAGGATCTTGGTGAAGTCGCTGCGGGAAATGGTGGAGAGGGGATTGCCGCCGATGAAGCCGCGGGCAATGGCGATGGCGCCAGCGACGATACCGGTGAGGAACTCGTACGAGTAGGCGACGAGAAACGGATGGACCTGCCGTGACGAGCAGCCGATGAGGGCGAAGGCGATGCCGGTGAGGCCGCCGAACAAGAGGCTGTGAAGGATTCCGAAGGGGACGTTGTACTCGCGGGGAAGCGGACCGGTGGAGCGGGCCGCGCCGAGGGCCACGATTCCGCTGAGCGTGAGACCGACGAAGGCGAGCTGCGCGAGGTGGAGGGATTCGCCAAGGACGGCGAAACCGATGAAGCCCGAGACGACCGCGGCGAAGCTCATCGCCAGGGCGCTGGCGATTCCGACGGGGAGGAAGCTGTAGGCAAGGCCGCCGCACCAGTTGCCGACGGCGGCCACAGCCGCGGCCGCCAGGATGAAGGGGGCCATCCTCATCGCGGCGGACGGCTCGACGGGGCCGATGAAGAGCAAGAGGGGGAGCAGGGTCAGCCCGAGTGCGAGGCCGCGATAGGTGACGACCGAAAGCCGATCGAGACGCCGGAAGAAGCCTGCGAGAAGGGTTCCTTGGACGGCGTAGGCGACGGTGGCGGCGAGGGCAACGAGAAAGAAGGCGTTGAAGTTGGTCTGAGGGTGGAACACGGACGTGTCCATGGCGGGCTTGCTTCCGCCTGGCGATCGCAGTGGGATGGTCAAAGTTCATATGATAGTATGATTGCGCCGAAAAGCAAGATGGTTCGCCATTCGAAGAACATCGGGGCGCGGTCGGTCTGTCCGGAGAGGAACTGGGCGAGGCTTTGTTCGTGTGGCACGTAGCGGCAGCGTTCGCGGCGGCATGTTTCTGTGGTTTGGAGAGCGAAACACACGCTGCCGTTACGCCGAACGCGCTCTAGCGGATCGCCATGAAGACGAGGATGAGAATGGCGAAGGCGAGAAAAATGCCAGCTCCGATGGAGAGCCAAAGGAGCGAGAGGTCGTTCTTCTTGGATGGCTGACGCTGCAAGGCCTGGTGGCCGAGGGCCGGCTGGGGGTGTTCGACGGTTGGGCCGGCGCAGAGCTGAGAGAGGACGGTCCAATCGGCTTGGAGGAGCGTGTCGGGAAGCTCGAGTTCCTGTTCCTCTTGGGTGGCCGGTTGGGCGGACGCGTGCTGGTCGAGGGGTTGGGCGATGGGGAGGGCGCCCGGTGCGGCGGGGCCGGTTCGCGGTTGTGGCGATCGGGCGGTAGCGCGCTTGCTGGAATCGGAAGGAGAGTCGTCGGTGAGGGGCCGCGCGCGGAGGAGGCTGCTGGAGGACGGGTCGTAAGAGGTGCGGGCGACAGGGGCCGCCTTGCGGGCGGTGCCGGAGTCGGAAGTGGACGAGGTTCGCGGGGCGCCGACGGCCAGCTTGGCGGAGGAGCCGGGGCCGGAGATGCTGGATTCGACGTGGATGCCGTGGGCGTGGAGCCAGCCGACAAGATCCTGAGCGACTTCGGCCGCCGTCTGCTGCCGGTCGGCGGGCTTCTTGGCCATCATCTTCAAGCAGATCGCCACGAGATCCTCGGGAGCATCGGGCCGGTCCTTGTAGATGCTCGGCGGGGGAGCGTTTTGATGCTGCATCAAGCGCTGGGGGAGGGTCCCTTCGGTGAAGGGAGGATGGCCGGTGAGGAGGAAATAGAGCGAGCAGCCAAGGCCGTAGACATCGGCTCGGGCGTCGACGCCGTGGCTGTCGCGGGCCTGTTCGGGGGCGAGATAGTCGGCGGTTCCGAGGACGGTTTCGTCGTATTTGAGGGTGAGGGACGCGTGGTCGTCTTCGGAGAAGCGGGCCAAGCCGAGGTCGAGGACCTTGACGACGTTGGCTTTGTCGACGAGGAGGTTGGCCGGCTTGATGTCGCGATGGATGAGCCCGGCGGAGTGGGCGTGTTCCAGCCCGTTGGCGGCCTGGCGGATGTAGTCGGCGGCGACGGCGTAGTCGAGCGGGCCCTTGCTTCGGACGAGCGCCTGGAGGTCCTGGCCCTCGATGTACTCCATGACGAAGAAGTGGTTTTGGCCGTCGTTGTCGATGTCGTAGGCGCGGACGATGTTGGGATGGTCGAGAGCGGCGGCGGCCAAGGCCTCGCGCTGGAAGCGGCTGAGGTAGGAGGTGTCTTTGACGCGCTGCTTGGGAAGGACCTTGATGGCGACGCGGCGTCGCATGAGCACGTGCTCGGCGAGGTAGACGTGACTCATTCCGCCGCTGCCGATGTGATCGAGCAGCTTGTATTTTTTGAGGAAGAAGCCCTTGTAACGGCCTTCGCGTAGGCGATCGCATTGCCAGCGGGTGAGCAGACCGGCCTCGATGAGGTGATCGCAGACGAACTCCGGGTCGGAGACCTTTTCGGGCTCCTGTTGGTTGAGCTGCGCCAGGAGCCGGTCGAGCTGATCGGGCTCGACGAGGCAACTGCGCCGCACAAGATCGAGGAAGCTGTCAGTTCCCGGTTTGGCCATATCGAGGGTCGCAACCGCACGCGCCGAGGGCAACGCGCTTCCGTGTAGGAATCGGGTACCGGAGGTCGAAGGACAGTCGAAGCGACACTAACCCTACCTTGCCAATGAGATGAGAGCAATTTGGCGATGAGAATGCCACGCGCCACTCCCTGGCTGATCCGCTGACCGCGGGCTGCACGGAATGTACCTAGAGTTTAGTCGGTTTTCGCTCGGCAGGTGCCAAGGTCAGCTCTTCGGCGGGCGATCGGCGCTGCGGGGAAGAGCGGCAGTGACACTCAAGCTGACGCGGGAACTCCGACAAATCACCAGGCTCTCGGCGGGCAGCCACCCGACCAGAGCATCGATTGAATAGAAACTCCACCGTCTAGGGTAACAAGAATGTGGAAAAGACGCCAGTAAGTGCCTCGTTAAGGTGTAAGGGGGATACTGGCTCCCGCCCGAGGCGAGCGGTCGAGTCGCAAACCCCGAAGGTATTATAGCGGGGCGGGGTACGCCACTTTGGCGGGTCAGGGGAGCCGCCCAGACGCGGTCAGGTGCCTGGCGCGAAGGTATTGATCGTAGGGGTAGATTCTGATGAGGGGGACGTCGAGTCGCCACGGGCCGACACCTGAGCCGTGGATCTGCATTTGAAAGGCAGGCTGGCAATGGTCGACGAGCCAGTGGTCGGGTGGGTGCCATGCGCCGGGACGGGACTGGAGCACGTACCAGCGGAAATCGCCAGGCTCGGTGGAGCGGAAGTTGCGGCGGAGGGTACCCCAGCGGCGCATGAGTTGGAGATCGTCGGTCGCGCCGGCGCCGAAGCAGATCTTGTCGCTGGACGACGTGTTTTGGTGGAGCCAGTCGAGGACGGAGCGGTCGAGGGCGTCCCAGTAGTAGGTGGGCTCCATTCCTGCGGCGGTCGCTCCGCGCAGCCCGCCGATGAGGAGGTTGTAGTACGAGAGACCTTGGGGGGCGTACCAGAGGAGGCTGCTGGCGGAGCCGACGTATACGAGCAGCACGGTTGCGAGCGCCAAGGGACGGGTTGCAGGACCGAAGCGGCGAGAGGTGGCCGCGGCCGAGAGGAGTCGAGCGGTGCCGACGCCGGCCAGTACGGCCAGGAAGGCAAAGGCGGGAAGGAAGAGGCGGACGCCGTCGTGGGGTGGTGCTTGGGGCAGGGCGCGGACGAACATCAGGGCTGCCCAGTGGACGAGTGCCAAGGCGGCTAGGCGTTCGGTCTTCCAGTGGCGCACGGTGCGGAAGATTCCGAAAGCGGCCAAAGCGAGGATGCCCACGGGGACCGTGATGGCGGCCCAGAAGAGGGTGTTGTACCAGGGGAGTGGATAGTCGAGGTTGTGTATTCGCCCGAGGAAGAGGATGGAGATGTTCCATCCATGTTGGGCGCGATGGAGGTTGAGGTGGAAGAAGCGAGCCAAGCCGTCGATGGGATGGTGCCAAAGCGGCGGGTTGAGCAGGAAGAAGACGAGCAGGGCAATGGGGACGCCGAGGGCGAGGGCGCGGAGGGCAGGGCGGTCGCGATAGACGAGCGCCCATGCGAGGAAGGGGAGGGGAGCGATCCAGCCGGTAGCCTTGGTGCTGAGCGTTAGGCCGAGGGCGACTGCCCAGAGGAGCGCCCCGCGGCGGCTTGCGCGCGCCGGAAAGAAGGCAGCCCAGGCGAGGATCCAGCAACTGGTCAAGGGGCCGTCGTAACAGGCGAAGTGGGCATGGGCGAACATGCGTGGCAGGAGGAGGAGGGTTGCGACGGCGGCGAAGGCAGTCGTGAATGAATCGTCGCGCCCGAGGCGATAGAAGAGGGCTCCGAGGGCGGTGGCGAAGAGGAGGATCGGCCCGAAGCGGGCACTTTCGAGGGGAGGAAGCCAAGTGTGGGAAAGGGCCTGGCCGGCGGCAATGACGATTCCGTAGAAGGCGGGATGGCCTTCGAGTTGCGTGGTGTAGGGCCAGTCGTCGGCGATTGCCTGGGCGGTCAGAGGGCCGGCTTGCTGCGCGGGTTGGTCGCCGGTCCAACGGGCGGCCCAATGGGCGATTCGCTCAGCGCGCAGGATGGCGTTGCCTTCGTCCCATGCCATGGGCAGGCTGGGCGAAGTGGCCAGTAGGAGCAGCGCACAGAGGAGGGCGACGAGCAGCGAAGCGGTCCAGAGGCGGCGAGACGGGGGGGTATCGGAGTTGAGCGGAGTGTCCACGCTTGGATTGTACTGTGCCGTGGGGCGACCGGCCAAGGGAGCGGTGGCTGGCGTGGGCGAGGAGAATGTGGCGAGCCGGGCGGGGATGCGGTTCGATGGTCCCGTCGGCGAGGAGGGAGGAAGGACCGCGGTTGTCGGGAGCCGCGAGGGTTACTCGGGCGCGACGGCGACGAGCTCTTGGGAGACGGACTCGATCTGTTCGGCTGTGATCGTCGTGCGCTGTTCGGCGTAGCCGATGAGCAGGGCGAGGTCGCAGAGGCGGTTGATGCGGCGAGCGATGCCGTGGGTGAGGCGGTGGAGCGTGGCGAGGGCCTCGGGCTCGAAGATGGTCTTGGAGGCGCCGGCGGTGCGGAGGCGATGGACGACGTATTCGGCCGTTTCGGAGACGGTTAGGGGGCGGAGCAGGCATTTGACGCCGAGACGCTCTTCGAGCTGCGGCGTGCGGTCCAGCAGGGGCAATACGCCGGGCTGGCCGACGAGCAGCAGGGTCAGGCTGGGCCTACCGGCGAGCTCGAAATTCAAGAGCAGGCGGAGGGCTTCGAGCGAGCGGGCGTCGGTGAGCAGGTGGGCTTCGTCGATGGCGACGACGGCGTGCGAGCCGCGCTCGGTATTGGCCATGACGAAGTGTTCGATGCGCTGGATGCTTTGCTGGACCGTGGGGGCGGGGCCATCGAGCGATGCGCCGGTGAGCTCGGCGGCGAGGTAGGCCAACAGTTGGTCGGCGTCCATTTGTGGAAAGACGAGATGGACGAAGGGGGTGAATCGCTGGCCGAGCATGGCGCGGAGCATGGTGACGACGAGCGTCTTACCGCATCCGGACGGGCCGGCCAGCAGGGCGGCGCCGCGCTGATTTTCGATGGCGTAGCGCAACTTGAGGATGGCCGCCTGGTGCGACTCACAGGGGTAGTAGAAGCGGGGATCGGAACGATTCTCGAACGGTTTCTGTTCGAGCTGCCAGTAGGACTCGTACATACCGATGCGCCCGTGGTGAGTGGTATGGGGATTCGAGGTTGTTGGGAGACGGGTATTGGTAAGTGGAAGATGCCCTCACCGTGAGGCCCCCTTCCCGCAAGCGGGCGAGGGGAGGAACGAGCTTGCTAGGCGAAGTTTTCGGCGATGCCGGCCTCGGCGAGTCCGGATTCCCGGAGGCGGCGACGGAATTGGTCGACGTCGTCGTGGGCGGTGGCACGGACGTTGTGGACGATGACGACGGAGCCGATCCATCGCCGGGCGGTTTGGAGGACGGCGACGGCCTTGGGCGAGGCGAACTCGAATTGTCCCAAGTCGACGAGCACCAATTCATATTCCTGGAGGAGCAATTGGATGGCGGACGCCGGATCGGCGGAGGCGCCGGCATCGGGCTCCTTCGACGCGGTTCCGCGCAGCGGCAGGACGGCGAAGCGGTCTTCGAGGGACTCGATGACGGCTTCGGTCAGGGGCAGGCCGTGCCAGAGGACGTCTTCCCAGCCGACTTCGGGGAGGAGTCCGAGGCGGCGAGTGAGCGTGGGTTGGGTGAAGTCGGCATCGACAACGATGACCCGGCGACCCTGCGAGGCCAGGCAGCGGGCGGCGCACAAGAGGAGCGTCGTACAGCCTTCACCGCGGCAGCATCCACAGACACCCACGGCCCCCCGGGCCACCGTGCCACGCAGGGCGATGCCTTCGGATAGGCGGTCGACTTCGTCGGGGGCGGAGGAGGCGAGGCGGACGCAACCGCTGGGCCAGAGGAAATGGTCGACCTGGAGCGCCGGATGGAACTCGGGGTACACTCGCACCCGAAACGCTTCGGGGGCGGGGGATGGATCAGCGGGCGCGGCTTCCTGGGAGAGCTCTTCGACGGGAGGCTCGTTTTGGGGAGCGTCGAGTTCGTCGGGCGGCGGGACGTCGGCGATCTTGAGAGTTTGCGACGTCGAGGGCTTGGTGCGTCGTCGGGCGGCCGGCTTTCTCGGCTTGGCCGTGCGCCGAGCCGCACGCGGCCGAACCGGTGGCCGCGGCGAGGAGGCGTCGGGTTGGTCAGTCTCGACCGGGGCGGCCGACGGCTCGGCCGGGACGTTGACGGAGGCGAGGTCTGCCGGGATATCGGCCGGGGCCGTCTGCGGTTCGGGAGTGGGAACCGCGCGCCGCGGCACGCTGCCCTGATGCATGTACGCTTTAATAAAGGCTTGGTCGAGTGCTGTCATACGTGCCCTGGACGGTCGGTTTGTCGATTCCCCCTTGAAACTGCGCAGCACTGGGTTGCGCGGTCGGGGTTGGCGAGGACGGATTGTAGTAGTACGTCCCGGCAGGCGCTGCTGCCGGCGCGGCGGTGGCCGGGTAGTTCGTCGCGGCATTGGCCGGAGCGTATTGGGCGCTAGCGGCCGGATAGTTCGTGGGAGCCGCCGGGTAGTTCGCCGGATAGGCGGTCGCCGGAGCGGCGGCGGGTTGGGCGTCGGGATAGGTTACGGGGACGGGGACGGGGTAGCCACCGGGCGGCGGGCTCATGGGAGTGGAGGCGCCGATTGTCGGCTGCGTGGGAGCGCCGTAGGCGGGAACGGTGTTGGAGCGAGTGTCGGCCGTGGAGAGGTTGCCGCTGGGGACATTGGAAGTCGGTTGCTGCGGCACGGCGGCCTGGTACGCCGGGACCTGAGCGGTGTACGGGGTCCGCGCGCCGTACTGTTGGTAGGCGGTGGCCGGTTGCGTCGCGGCCGGCGTTTGTGTGGCGGGCGCGGCGAGCGTCATGGATTGATTGGCCGCGGCTTGGGCGCCGGCGTAGGCTGGAGACGGCTGGACGTGCTGGTAGCCGCCATTGTAGTTGTACGAAGGAGCCGGAGCGGCGGCGGCCGCGGATGCGTAGGACGGGGCAGACGCAGGCGCCGGAGAGGCGGCCGCATTGGGTACGGGGTTAGGCCAAGGCGTTTGCGTCGCGGCGTCGGCAGCAGGCGCGGACTGATTCCAGGAACTGGCCGTGGGCGGTGTGGCGGCGGATTGTACTTGCCCCCAGAACCCTTCCGTGGCCTGAGCGGGCGCGGGGCGGGCGGGGATGGCTGGTTGCGCACCGGCCGGCGGCTGAGCTGGAGTGGCCGTCAACTCGGTGGGGCCTCCCCAAGCCTGGACGGGCGATGACGCGGAGGCACCCTGCTGGCCAGCATCGGCCGGAGTGTTCCAAGAGGGCGCGGGGGTGGATGTGGTCCAGGGAGTCGTGCCAACAGCGGCTCCGTTTTGGGCGCCCGGGTTGGCCGGGGCGGGGCCGTTCCACTGAGGCGCTTGCGGGCTGCCGGGCGCGGGCGATTGTGCCTGCCAGGCGGCGGCCGGAGCGGGTTGCTCAGCATCTTTTTTGCCACCGATGAGATAGAAGCCGAGGATGGCGACGAGGACGAGGCTGATGAAGACCCCTGCGAGGAGCTTCACCGAGGAATTAGAACTGATGATGCGGTTATCCTCGTAGACACACGAAGCGACGACGGGATCGGCGTCGGGATCGATGGGATTAACGTTGGGGACGCGAGCGATCACCTGACGAGAAGCAACGCCACGGTGGTCTGAACCTCCGTAGGGCGTCTGGGGTGCCGTTGCAGGGCCCACTGGACGATACGCCGGATCGTTGCTTGTGTTGGTGTCCATGGTTTCGTATTCTCTCACGTGATAAGGTGTTTGCGATCGGCCGCCGGAACCGGGGGCGCGCGGGGAGGCACGACAGTGCATCGTTGGGTACTTGTATCGGTTCGGGGTTTGCGGATCTTGAGCATTAAATAGATTCTGGCGATTGGGAAATGTGGGTGGTATAAGAAAGGTCTGCGGCATCGATACGTAGGTCGAACGAGGAGCTAACGATGAGCCAAAACGTCTCGCGACGAAAGTGGTTACAGATTCTGGGCTTGACCGGGGCCGGTGCGCTGTGGAGGCCGGACAGGGCGCTGGCGGACCGGATGGGCTCGCCCAAGAAGATGGCCGACGTATCGGGATATGAGGTTCCGCCTGCGGGATTGGTGAACGGAAAGGTGATCGAACCGCAGCGCGAGGTGCCCGTGTTGAGCAAGACTGACGTGCTGGTGGTGGGTGGCGGACCGGCGGGAGTAGCCGCGGCGATCGCCGCCCGACGTACGGGGGCCAAGGTCACGCTAGTGGAACGTTATGGGCATTTCGGCGGCTTGTGGACGGGCGGGCTGGTGTTGATCGTGATCGGGCACATCGTTAAGGGCGGGAAGCAGGTGTGCCAGGGCGTTGGCGAAGAGATGCTCCAGCGTTTGGAGAAGCTGGATCGAGGGATCATCAATCGGACGCCGGGGGTCAACCCGACGGTGGACGCCGAGGCGCTAAAATATGTGATGGTCGAGATGGTGACGGAGGCGGGAGTGGATGTGCTTCTGCACTGTTGGGGCATCGACGCGATCATGGACGGCAATGCGATTCGCGGGGCCGTGTTCCAGAGCAAGTCGGGCCGGCAGGCGGTGGTGGCCGACGTGGTGATCGATGCGACCGGCGACGGGGACATCTTCGCGGCGGCGGGGGCGAATCACGCGAAGGAGAAGTTTTCGATCGGGCTGGTGTCGCGGATCGGCAATCTGGATCGCGTGGACCAGGCGAAGGCGGCCGCGGGGCCGAAGCCGCGGCTGCTGGGATCGCCGACGCCGGTTGCGGGCGTGAACTGGGTGAACATGCGAGGGCCGGACGGGGACGGGTTGGATGTGCGGGAGCTGACGAAGCTGGAGTTGAACCACCGGCGGTTCATCTGGCAGACCGTGGAGAAGATTCGGAAGACGCCCGGCTACGAGCAGGTGTACTTGATGGAGACGGCGCCGCAGTTGGGAGTGCGCGTGACGCGCGTGCTGGACGGTGTGGAGCAGTTGACGTTGGAGAACATGAAAGCCGGCAAGCGGTTCGATAACTGCATCGGCGTGGGCGGGGCGTGGCATGCCGAGCACGAAGAGTGGCAGATTCCTTATGGAACGCTGGTACCGAAGAACGTGGAGGGGCTGCTGGCGGCGGGGCGGTGCATCTCGGCGGAGCCGGACATGGTGGACCTGATGCGGGTGATTCCGATCTGTTACGTGACGGGGCATGCGGCGGGGGTGGCGGCCGCGGTAGCGCTGAAGGATCGCTCTCCGTTGCGGAGCGTGGACATCGGCAAGGTGCAGAAGGTGCTCAAGGAGCAGAAGGCGTACTTGGGCTAGTGCGTGTCACAAGGGACTGTAGCGCTGGCGGCGGAGTGTATTTACCGTCTTGGAAGCGATTTGCACGCTACACCGGCGTGAGAGACGTTCTTTGGATGCCTGTATTGAAAACGGAACAAGGGGTCCAACCCAATCCTGATCTTTCGGCCTCCCGATGGTCGGCCTCGTTCCAATTCCAATGCAGGACCCAATAGAAGATGGAAGCGAGTGGGCGTCGGCGAGTGCGGTTTTGGGTGCGATGCCTGGCTTTGGCGTGCGGGCTGGCGGCCTTGGTGCCGGTGTTGCCGTGGGCTTGGACGGCGATGGTGGTTCCGGCGGCGAGTCCGCTGGTGGCGTCGACGTCGGCGATTGCGGCGCGCGGAGTGGGCCTGGCGACGCTGTTGGGTGTGCCGCTTCTGGTGATGGGGTTGTGGCGGCGGCGGTGGTTCTGCCGGAATCTGTGCCCGACGGGGTTGCTGGCCGACGGTGCGTGCCGGGTGAGTCCGATGCGCTCGTCGCGATGGTCTCGATGGCCGCGGTTGGGACGGTGGCTGGTGCTCGTGGGGCTAGGGGGCGCGGTGCTGGGCTATCCGCTGTTCGTGTGGCTGGACCCCTTGGCGATGCTGGCGGGAGCGTCGGGGTTGTGGCGGCGGCCGGCAGAAGCGGCGGGGTGGATATCGGCCGCCGGTCTTCTGGGCGTGTTGCTGCTGAGCTGGCTGGTGCCGCATGTGTGGTGCCGGCGGGTGTGTCCGCTGGGTGCGATGCAGGATCTGTTGTCGTGGCGGCCAGGGGCGTTGGTCGCCGCTGGACGTGACAGACGGGCAGAGGCGGAGCCGGAGTTGGTGAGGCGAGGCTGGGGGCAGTCGGTGGGGCGGCGGTCGGTGTTGGCGTTGGGGTTGGGGGCGGGTTGGGCGTGGCTGGTGGTGCGGCGGTCGTCGGGGAAACGCGGTCTGTTGCGGCCGCCGGGGGCGGTGGGCGAAGAGCGGTTCGGCGGGGTGTGCGTGCGGTGCGGGAACTGCGTGCGGGTTTGCCCGGCGCACATACTGCGGCCTGACTTGGGCGACGGCGGTGTGGGAAGTTTCTTGACGCCGGTGGTGACGTTCGAGGAGGATTACTGTCGGGAGGACTGCTGGCGGTGCGGCGAGGCGTGTCCGAGTGGGGCGATCGGGCCATTGGGGGCGGCTGGAAAGCAGGGGGCGCGGATCGGGTTGGCTGTGGTGGACATGGAGCACTGTCTGCTGGCGGACGAGAGGGAATGCGGCATCTGCGCGAGTCATTGTCCCTATGAGGCAATTCAGATCGAGTTCGACTGGGACACGTACTTGTCGAAGCCGCAGGTCGATGCGGCGAAGTGTCCGGGCTGCGGGGCGTGCGAGCTGGCCTGCCCGACGTCGCCGGTGAAGGCGATACGCGTGACGGCAGGTTGATGCGTCGAGTGTGCAGGAGTCGGAGGTATGGCCATGGAGTTGCCGGAGCCGAAGGAAGCGGACGGGCCGGTGACGCCGGAAGCGGTTGAGGCGGCCGTCGCGGCGGCGGATGACGTGACGGGCAGGGTGGGGAAATGGCAAGCACGCTTCGACGGCCCGTGGGGTTTGGTCGGGTCGTTGGTGATTGCCGGCTTGGGGATGCTCGCGGGGTGGGTTCAACAGTCGGAGTACGGGGCGGGGTTGATTGCGACAGTGGCGGTGGGGATGGTGGCGGTGGTGGCGGTGGTGGCGGCGTTGGCCGGAGCCTGCGGAGTGGTCGTCTGGACGGCGCGGTGGATTGTGGGGCCTTTGGACCGTGCGGCGAAGGCGACTCAGGGGCGGATGCAGTTCCTGTTGATCGACTTTCTTTGCCTCTTCGTGCTGGCGCAGTTGCCGATGGCGTTGATCCACGGTTGGCTCGCCCCGGAGGAGGCGGGCATGCGGTGGCTGTTCGACATCTTTGCATGGTGCGCGTTTGGGGCCGTTTGGCTTGTGAGCGTGGGGTTGCTTTCGAGGGCCGGGATTCAGCGGCCTGGACTGCGGGCGCTGTTCTTGGTATTCGTGCTGCCCGGGGCTGTAAGCGGGGTGATCGGGGCGCCGATCTTTGCGTCGGGTGGGATAGTCGTCCTTCTTCTGCTTACGTCGGGTGATCCGGTTGAACTCGGCGTGCCAGTCCTGGGGCTGGCGGCTGGTGGGATAGCGTTGGCGGTGTTGATCTGGGTTTCGGGGTTGGTTACGCGTTGGATCGTGGCGAAGGGGGAGGGTGGCGGCGAGCAGACGGGGAGTCGGGTGGACTGATGGGGGCGGTGGGTGGTCGAGAGTGGGGATGCGGGTAGAATTCGGGGGTCGTGGGTGTTGGGTGTTCGGGGTTGTGTGCAGTGGGTAGTGTGTGGCGGGGTTGGGGCTTGGATTGGGTGGAATGTGCCTTCGCGATGAGGTCTCTTTGCCGCGAGCGCGCGAGGGGAAGTGGTTGAGTTTTCGGTGGGGCACAGCCGGGGGCGGCTGTGCTACATGGTGGCGGGGTAGATGAAGAGGAAAGTGTATGGAGGTGAAGGCGTTGTCAGATTCTGGTGCGGTGTTGGAGTCGTTGGCTGGGGAGCGGATCCTCGTCCTGGATGGAGCGATGGGGACGATGATCCAGGCGCTGCGATTGGGCGAGGAGGAGTTTCGAGGGAAGCCGTTTGCCGGGCATGAGATGTCGTTGGCGGGGTGCAACGATCTGCTGTCGATCACGCAGCCGGCGGCGATTCGAGCGATTCATCGGGGGTTTCTAGAGGCGGGAGCGGACATCGTTTCGACGAACACGTTCAACGCGAACCGGATCTCGATGGCCGACTATGGGCTGACGGAGTACGTCGGCCAGATCAACCGGGCGGCGGTGGCGTGTGCGAGGCAGGCGATCGAGGAGTTGGGGCGGGCGGGCGCGGATCGGCCGCGACTGGTGGCCGGCTCGATCGGGCCGACGAACCGGACGGCGTCGCTGTCGCCGGACGTGAACGATCCGGGGTATCGGGCGGTGACGTTCGACGAGCTGGCGGCGGCGTATGGGGAGCAGATCGAGGCGTTGGTGGAGGGAGGGGCGGACCTTCTGCTGGCGGAAACGACATTCGACACGCTGAACCTGAAGGCGTGTTTGTTTGCGATCGAAACGTACTTTGAGCGGGCGGGGTTGCGGCGGCCGGTGATGGCGTCGGTGACGATTACCGATCGCAGCGGACGGACACTGTCGGGGCAGACGCTGGAGGCGTTTTGGACGTCGATTGCGCACGGGCCGCTTTTCAGCGTGGGGATCAACTGCGCGCTGGGGCCGGAGTCGATGCGGCCGTACGTGGAGGAGCTGTCGGGGCTGGCCTCGGTGCGGACGAGTTGCCATCCGAACGCCGGATTGCCGAACGAGTTTGGTGGGTATGACGAGACGCCGGAGGAGATGGCCCGGGTGCTGGGCGAGTATGCGGCCAGCGGTTGGCTGAACATTGTGGGTGGGTGTTGCGGGACGACGCCGGAGCATATTCGAGCGATTGCCGAGGCGGTGAAAGGACTGCGGCCGCGCGAGGTGCCGGAGCCGAGGCCGTATGCGTGTTACAGCGGTTTGGAGGCGCTGGTGCTGCGGCCGGACAGCAACTTCATGATGATCGGCGAACGGACGAACGTGTCGGGCTCGCGGCGGTTCGCGCGGCTGGTCAGAGAAGAGAAGCTGGAGGAGGCGGTTCGGGTCGCGCGGCAGCAGGTGGAAGGCGGCGCGAACGTGATCGACGTGAACATGGACGACGGGCTGCTGGACGGCCCGCGGGTGATGCCGCAGTTTCTGAACCTGGTGGCGGCCGAGCCGGACGTGGCGCGGGTGCCGGTGATGATCGACAGCTCGAAGTGGTCGATCCTGGAGGCGGGGCTGAAGTGCATGCAGGGGAAGTCGATCGTCAATTCGATCAGCCTGAAAGAAGGGGAAGAGGAGTTTCTGCGGCACGCGAAGCTGGTGCGGCGCTACGGGGCAGCCTGCGTGGTGATGATGTTCGACGAGGAGGGGCAGGCGGTGACCGTGGAGCGGAAGGTCGAGATCGCGCGGCGGGCGTACCACCTGTTGACTGAGAAGGTGGGCATGCGGCCGCAGGACATTATCTTTGATCCGAACATCCTGGCGGTGGGGACGGGGATCGAAGAGCACAACCGATATGCGGTGAGTTTTCTGGAGGCGACGCGGCAGATCAAGCGGCTGTTTCCGGATGTGAGGATTTCGGGAGGCGTGAGCAACATTTCGTTTTCGTTCCGCGGCAACGAGCCGGTGCGGCGGGCGATGCACGCGGCGTTTCTGTATCACGCGATCCGGGCGGGGCTGGATATGGCGATCGTGAACGCCGGGCAGTTGGACGTGTACGAGGAGGTGCCGAAAGAGCTGTTGGAGCGAGTGGAAGACGTGCTGTTGGATCGGCGGCCGGACGCGACGGAGCGATTGGTGGCGCTGGCCGAGACGGTGCGTCAGCAGGAGGAGTCGTCGGCGGGAGAGGAGGCGGAAGCCTGGCGGGAATCGCCGGTCGAGGAGCGGTTGAGCCACGCGCTGGTAAAGGGGATCGTGGAGCATATCGAGGAGGACGTGGAGGAGGCGCGGGGAAAGTATGCGAGCTGTTTGTCGATCATCGAAGGTCCGCTGATGGATGGGATGCGGATCGTGGGCGAGCTGTTTGGGGCGGGGAAGATGTTTCTGCCGCAGGTGGTGCGCAGCGCGCGGGTGATGAAGAAGGGCGTGGCCTACCTGATGCCTTATATGGAGGAGGAGAAGCGCGAGGCGGGAGGCGCGGCGATCGGGACGCGGGGGACGATCGTGATGGCGACGGTCAAGGGAGACGTGCACGACATCGGCAAGAACATCGTGGGCGTGGTGCTGGGCTGCAACAACTACCGGATCGTCGATTTGGGCGTGATGGTGCCGTGCGAGAAGATCCTGCAGGCGGCGGTGGAGGAAGGGGCCGACATGATCGGGTTGAGCGGCCTGATCACGCCCAGCCTGGAAGAGATGACGCACGTGGCGAAAGAGATGGAGCGGCAGGGGTTTGATGTTCCGCTTTTGATCGGCGGAGCGACGACCAGCGCGAAGCACACGGCGGTGAAGATCGCGCCTGGGTACGGCCACGCGACGGTGCACGTGCCGGACGCGTCGAAGTGTGTGGGGGTCGTCGAGCGGCTACTGTCGGCGGAGCGGCGGGCCGGGTTCGAGGCAGAGAACCGGGCCGAACAGGCCAAACTGGTCGAGGCGTTTCGGCGGCGGCAGGACGCGAACCTGGTGCCGTATCGCGAGGCACTGGCGAGGCGGCTGCCGACGGATTGGTCGACGGTCGAGATTGCCAAGCCATCGTTTACCGGTCTGCGGGTGGTGGACGACTATGGGCTGGAGGAGCTGATCGGGTATATCGACTGGTCGCCTTTCTTTGCGGCGTGGGAGCTGCGCGGGAAGTACCCGAAGATTTTTGAGTCGGCGGAGGTCGGTCCGCAGGCCAAGCAGTTGTATGACGACGCACGGCGGCTGTTGGAGCGGATCGTGAGCGAGAAGCTTTTGCGGGCCAGCGCGGTGTATGGGTTCTGGCCGGCCGTGTCGATGGGGGATGACATCCTGGTGTACGAGGACGAGGGGCTGCAGCGAGAGATCGCACGGTTTCATACGTTGCGGAAGCAGTGGCAACGGAAAGGGCAGGAGCATTTCCGGTCGTTGGCCGATTACGTGGCACCGCGGGAGAGCGGCCGGGTGGATTATCTGGGGGCGTTCGCGGTGACGGCAGGGCATGGGGCGAGGGAGCTTGCGTTGCGATTCGAGGCGGATCACGACGACTACAGCGCGATTCTGACGCGGGCGCTGGCCGACCGGCTGGCGGAGGCGCTGGCCGAACGGCTGCACCAGACGGCGCGGGAAGATTGGGGCTATGGGCGCGGGGAGAAGTTGAGCAACGACGAGTTGATCAGCGAGAAGTACCGGGGGATTCGGCCGGCGCCGGGATATCCGGCATGCCCTGACCATACGGAGAAATGGGGCCTGTTTGAGTTGCTCGACGCGGAGAAGCGAACGGGGATTCGGCTGACGGAGTCGTTGGCGATGGACCCGGCCTCGTCGGTCTGTGGTTTGTACTTCGCGCATCCGGGGGCGAGGTATTTTGCGGTGGACCGGATTACGCGAGATCAGGTGGAGGAGTACGCGCGGCGGAAGGCGATGAAGGTGGCGGAGGTGGAGCGGTGGCTGGCGCCGAACTTGGGGTATGAGGCGACGGGTTGATTGTTGCGGCGGCGTGGTCGCCAGTACTACTTGAGTTTCGCGTTTGGCTTCTTGGGGGCGCGTCTTTTGGCTTTGGGTTGCGGGGGTGGTGGGGCGTTTTGGTAGTAGGTGAGGTCGACGTCGCCGGGTTTGGGATTGGGGGTGACAAGCGGGAGGGTGTCGCCGAAGAGTTTTTGTTGGCGCAGCATGAGGGTGGTCAGCTCGCGGATGCGGTCAGTCTGGGCGGGATCGGCGGAGAGGTCGCGGATCTCGTTGGGATCGGAATCGAGATTGAATAGTTGGACGCGGTCGATCTGGGGATAGCGGAGGAGCTTCCAGGGGCCTTGGCGGACGGCGCGCTGGAAGTCGCGATAGGCGAGGAAGATGGTGTCGCGGACGGAGTCGGACTTGCCTTGGATGACGGAGGCGAGGCTCTTGCCATCGAGGCCGTCGGGGATGGGGACGCCGGCCAGCTCGCAGATCGTGGGGTAGATGTCGAAGATGTAGGTCAGGGCGTCGGAGGATTTGCCGCGGGGGATGCCGGGGCCGACGAAGACTAACGGGATGCCCATGCTGGGCTCGTAAAGGTTCTGCTTGCCCATGAGGCCGTGGCTACCCAAAGCGATACCCTGGTCGCTGGAGAAGACGATGACGGTGTTGTCGTACTCGCCGACGTCGCGGAGGCACTGGAGGATGCGGCCGATCTGTTCGTCCAGGGCGGTGATGACGGCGTTGTAATCGCGGATTTGGCTGCGGGTGTTTTCGGGCGTTCGCGGCCAGGGGGCGAGGCGTTCGTCGCGGATGAGTAGCTCGCCGTTGTTGAAGGGATGGAAGGGGAGGAAGTTGGGCGGCAGGGGGATCTTGTCGACGGAGTAGCGGTCGAGGTATTGCGGGGCGGCGATGCGGGGGTCGTGGGGATTGGCGAAGGCGAGATACATGCAGAAGGGTTTGGCGGCGTCGGGATCGTTGGGTTTGGCTTGGTGACGCCGCTTGAGGAAGCCGATCACGTCGTCGGCGATCGTGCGGCCGGGATAGCCGCAGGTGCGGTCCTCGAGATCGTTGAGGTATTGGTTATGGTGGAAGAGGGCCTGGATGTCGATGGCGGTGTTGCCGCGTTTGCCGTAGTGATAGGTGTCGTAGCCGGCGGCGTTCATCGACCTGGGGAAGTTGGGGGCGTCTTTGGGGAGGCTGCGGACGCTGAACCAGGAGCGGCCGGAGAGGGTCATTTGCCGCGAGGGGAGACAGACGGCGGGGCTGTATCCGCCCATGCAGTAGGCGTTGTTGAAGACGAAACCCTGCTGGACGAGCCGGTCGAGGTTGGGAGTTTGGATCTGAGGGTTGCCCAGGGCGTGGATCGTGTGTTCCTGCTGGTCGTCGGTGAAGAGGAAGAGGACGTTGGGGCGTGAGGGGGAGGCCGATGCGGAGGCGGCGCGGGCCGCGGGAGCCGCCAGAACGAGCAGAGCCAAGCAGACGAAGCAAGAGGCGACGCGGCAGTTCATGGGGGGACCTCGTCGGGCATGTTGGAGAGGCGGACGGAGGGAACGCGCGCGGGGGGCGACCCGGATTGCCAGTTTACGTGTCGGGTGGTCGGATGTCCAGGAAGTTGGGGCAACGCGGGGCGCGATCGGGCGGTTGACGGTGATGGGGAGAGCGAATCAGAATAGGGGCCAATCGGGCAAGTCCGTTGAGTTCCAGCGCCGGTGTTGTGTGCCGGCGAGTTGAGCTACAGAAGGAGTGTCAGCGATGGTTGCGCGTTGGATCGTCGGTTTGGTGGTTGCGTGTGCAGCGAATCTTGCGGCGGCGGGCGAGTGTTGCACGGCCGGGCTTTCGGACCAGGAGAAGCAAGAGGGGTTCGTGGCGTTGTTCGACGGCAAGGACCTTGATAGTTGGCAAGGGGCCAAGAGTTCGTATGCGGTGAAGGACGGAATCTTGATTGCGCTGGAGGGCAAGGGCGGGAAGCTGTTGACGAAGAAGGAGTACAAGGATTTTGATTTCCGTTTCGAATTCAAGCTGACTCCGGGAGCCAATAACGGGGTGGGAATTCGGACACGTGCCGAGGGGGACGCGGCGTATGTGGGCATGGAGATTCAGATTCTGGATGATGCGCATGAGAAGTATAAGGGGTTGCACGACTATCAGGTGCATGGATCGATCTACGGCGTGGTGCCGGCGAAGCGAGGATTTCTGAATCCGCCCGGCCAGTGGAACAGCGAGGAAATCCGCTGCAAGGGGCGTCAGGTGACGGTGACGCTCAACGGGCACGTGATCGTGGACGCGAACCTGGACGAGGTGCAGCCGGTGGACGGGAGGAAACACCCGGGGCTGAATAACGAAAAGGGGTACATCGGTTTTCTGTCGCACGGCGATCGGCTGGAGTTTCGCAACGTACGCATCAAGGAGCTGCCGTGATCGGTTCGTCTTGCCGGGTTGAGGGGGAAGGGGGATAATGGGCCGACCCCTTCCTGCAACCCACGAGCGCGATCATGGCCGGTGAACTGAGGGAGAACCCCGCGGGTTACAGCCGCTCGGCTGAGATCTTCGCCTGGGCGATGTACGACTGGGCGAATAGCGCGTACTCGACGATGTCGATCACGATCCTGGTGGGGTACATCCAGCAGATCGTGCTGCCGGTGGAGGCGTATGGCGAGAAGGTCGGGCCGATCGTGTGGGCGTTCGGCATCGGGGGGTCGATGTTTCTGGCGGCCATTTTGTCGCCCATCACGGGGGCCATGGCCGATCGGAACGCGAGCAAACGGAAATGGCTGGCGGTGACGGCACTGGGTGGAGCGGCAGCGGGCGTGTGCCTGGGGTTGGTTCCGCCGGAGTGGCCGTGGGCGGTGGTGGCGTTGTTCTTTGTGACCAGCCTGCTGTTCGAGTGGTCGCTGGGGTTCTATAACGCCTTCCTGCCGGAGATCGCCGACGAGCGGACGATGAACCGGGTGTCGGCGTGGGGATTTGCCTTGGGGTACATCGGCGGGGCGCTACCGCTGATTCTGGCCGTGGTGCTGTTGCAGTTCGGCGACCGGCTGGGAATCCACGGGACGGCGAACGTGCTGCGGGTTTCGCTGGTGATCATGGGGTTGTGGTGGGGCGGGTTCACGTTTCCGGCGCTGTGGATATTGAGGGACCGCCGAGAGTTGCCGGCGCAGAAGACGTCGATGGCAACCGCCGCACGGCAGGCGCTGGGCGCGGTGATTCGCACGATCAGGAACGTGCGACGGTTCAAGTTCCTGGCGCTGTTCCTGCTAGCGTTTCTGTTCTACAACGACGGCGTGCAGACAGTGATCAGTCAGGCGTCGACGTTCGCCTTGCAGGAGTTGAAGTTCGTAACGAGCGAGTTGATCGGGCTGATCCTGATGATCCAGTTTCTGGCCGTGCCGGGATCGCTGGCGGTCGGCTGGCTGAGCGACCGGATCGGGCAGCGAGTGACGTTGATTCTGTGTCTGGCCGTGTGGGTCGGACTGGTCATCGGTGCGTACTTCATTTACACAAAGCCGCCGTTCTGGGTGCTTGGCGCCATTTTGGCCATGGTGATGGGCGGGGTGCAGTCGGTGAGCCGGGCGATCATGGGTATGATGACACCGGAACGACACGCTGCGGAGTTCTTTGGGTTTTACAACCTGTCGGGCAAGGCGACGAGCGTGTTTGGGCCGTTTCTGTTCGGGGCGGCGATCTATTGGACCGGTAGTTCGCGCAACGCGATCGTCAGTTTGCTGGTGTTGTTTCTGCTGGGTTGGGCGCTGATGATGCGCGTGGACATTGCCGCGGGTCGACGTCAAGCTTTGGAAGCCGACGCTGCGCGGGCGTGATTGGTGCGGACGGGTGCCCCTGGTTTGGCGGGAAGGGTGGCGGTATGTTGGTGGGCGCGGCGTTGAAGAGAAGAAGAAACACGAAAACACGAAAAGAGGAAACCACGAAAGTGGGAGTCGAGGGTGCGATGGGTTGTGGCTGGGGTGAGGGGGAGGTGACACAGCCGGGGGCGGCTGTGCTACATGGCGGGTAAGGGGAGTGGAGTTGGGTTTTGGGGTGTTGAGGAGGTGACGATGTTTCTGGGGATTGAATTCGGCGGGACGAAACTTCAGGTAGCGGTGGGCTCCGGGCGGGGTGAGCCGTTCGTGGCTTTTCGGCGTGCGGAGGCGCGGCCTCAGGACGGAGCCGAGGGGATTCGGCGACAGGTGCAGGAGATCGCGAGGCCGCTGATCGAGGAGCACGCCCTGCGCGGCATTGGCATCGGCTTCGGCGGGCCAGTCGACAGTGAGGCGGGTCGTACGATCGTCAGCCATCAGGTGGAAGGCTGGAGGGGTTTTCCGCTGGTGGAGTGGTGCCGCGAAGCACTTGGTTTGCCGGCCGCATTAGGGAATGATTCGGACATGGCCGGGCTGGCCGAGGCGCGGTTCGGGGCAGGGCAGGGGCATCGAATCGTGTTCTATACGAATGTGGGGAGCGGCATCGGTGGGGCGTTGGTCATTGATGGGGATGTCTATCCGGGGAGCCGCGGCGTGGCCTCGGAAATCGGGCATCTGCGGCCGGGCCTGGAGTGCACCGGGGCGCAGCAGACGCTGGAGTCGATTGCCAGCGGGTGGGGAATTACGGCGGCCGTGCAACGCCGCGTGGGCGATGCGGTCGTGGCGCGGCAGGGAGCCGGGCATGATGCGTTTGGCCTGGCGCAGCCGACGATGGACGTGGATGATCTGCTGGTGCGGTGCGGAGGGCAGGCCGAACACCTGACGACCAAGATCATCGGCGAGGCGGCAGCGGACGGAAATGCGCTGGCGCGGCAGGCGTTTGATCGGGCTTGCCGGGCATATGGCTGGGCGATCGGCCAGGTGGGGACGCTGCTTGCTCCGGGCGTGGTCGTGGTGGGTGGCGGTGTGGCGCTGGTGGGCGAAGAGCTATGGCTGAAGCCTTTGCGGCAGTACGTGCATCAGTACGTGATTCCGCCGTTGGCCGGGACGTTTGAGATCGTCGCGGCGAAGTTGGGGGAAGAGGTGGTGTTGCACGGGGCGTTGGCGTTGGCCGCGGGGCGGTTAGAGGGGTAGGACGTCGGCCATGGTGTAGGCGCCGGGTTTCTGGCGGGCGAGGAACTTGGCGGCGGCGAGGGCGCCTTGGGCGTAGCAGTCGCGGCTGGAGGCGCGGACGGAGAGTTCGAGGGTTTCGCCGAGTAAGCCGAAGACGATGGTGTGCTCGCCGGGGTTGTCGCCGACGCGGATGGCGTGGTAGCCGATCTCGTCGTGCGGGCGTGGGCCGGGGCGGCCCTGCCGGCCGTGGCGATGGGTGGACTGGCCCATGGCGGCAGCGATGATCTGGCCGAACTTCAGGGCGGTGCCGCTGGGGGAGTCTTCTTTGGAGCGATGGTGCCGCTCGAGGATCTCGACGTCGGCATCCATGTCTTTGAGTGCCGCGGCGGCCAACTCGGTGAGCTTCATGGTGAGATTGACAGCCAGGCTCATGCTTGGCGCCCAAAGCAGCGGGATCTGCACGGCGGCGCTGCGGAGTTCGTCGGCCTGATCGGCTTCGAGGCCGGTGGTGGCGCAGACCAGGGGAGTATGCTTGGCGAGGCAGATCTGCAGTGCGGCCATGGCACCAGCGGGGACGGAGAAGTCGATCATGACGTCGGCCGGCACGTCTAGCGAGGAGGCCAACGGGACGTCGAGCGGAGCGATGCCGGCGAGGGTGCCGGCGTCGTTGCCGAGCTGCGGATGAGCGGGGGAATCGACGGCGGCGACGACTTCGAGTTCCGGGTCGGCGACGGCCAGGGCGATCAGACGCCGGCCCATGCGACCGGCAGCTCCGTGAATGGCAAGGCGTGTTGAGGACATGATCGGTTGCTTCTGGTGTTTGTTGAAGGGGATCGGCTGAGGCGTGTGGTGCGAAGTGCGGTTGAGAAGATCCCTGCATCCACTGCGAAGATCGCCAAATCTACGAGGGAAGAGAAGGAATCGACCGAGGGCGATCAACTGTAGAGTTGAATGGCCTTGACGATTTCGTCGAGGTCGTTGGAGACGGCGACGGCGCGGTTGGCGAAGGCGGCGCGACGGACGCCGCGGCTGCCGAGCACCTTGTTGAATAGTTCCTGATCGGTGGTGTGGTAAGCGACCGTGGCGTTGGGGTCTTTGAGCTGGTGTCCGGTGAGGATGCAGACGACGCGCTCGTCGGGGGCGATGATGCCTTCGGCGATGAGCTGCTTGGCGCCGGCGACGCTGGCGGCGCTGGCCGGTTCGCAGCCGATTCCGCCGGCGCCGACCTGGGCCTTGGCGTCGAGGATTTGCTGATCGGAGGCTTCGCGGACCACGCCACCGGTGACTTCGAGGGCGCGGAGGCACTTCTTGAGGTTGACGGGTCGGTTGATTTCGATGGCGCTGGCGATCGTCGAGGCGCGGCGGTGCTGGGCATCCATGTCGGCGTAGAAGCGGTCGATCAGGGCGTTGTCGGGCTGGCCGTCGTTCCAGCGGAGGCCTTGCTGTTCGACGAGCTGATAGAGGGTGTTGGCGCCGGCGGCGTTGATGATGGCCAGCCGGGGAATGCGGGGGATGAGGCCGAGCTGGTGGAGTTCGGCAAAGGCCTTGCCGAAGGCGCTGGAGTTGCCGAGGTTGCCGCCGGGGACGACGATCCAATCGGGGACCTCCCAGCGGAGCCCCTCGAGGACGCGGTACATGATGGTCTTCTGGCCTTCGAGCCGGAAGGGATTGACGCTGTTGACGAGGTAGATGCCCAGTTGCTGGGAGACTTCCTTGACGCGGGCCATGGCATCGTCGAAGTCGCCGGCGATCTGAACGGTGAGGGCGCCGTAGTCGAGCGCTTGGGAGAGCTTGCCGTAGGCGATCTTGCCGGAGCCGACGAAGATGACGGCCTTCATGAGCTTGGTGACGGAGCAATACAGGGCGAGCGACGCGCTGGTATTGCCGGTGGAGGCGCAGGCCGCGCGGGTGGCGCCGACGGAGCGGGCATGGGTGAAGGCGGCCGACATGCCGTTGTCTTTGAAGCTGCCCGAGGGGTTCATTCCTTCGTACTGGAGGAAGAGACGACCGGATTGGAGACCGACGTAGCGGGCGACGCCGTCGGAAGAATGGAGGAGGGTTTGGCCTTCGCCCACGGTGACGCACTGTTGGAGCGGGACGAAGGGGAGCAATTCATGGAAGCGCCAGACACCGCTTGCGCAATGGGGATCGTACCGCCGGGACCACTTTTGTTCGAAATCGGCCAAGGCGCGGGGCGGCGTGAGGCGGTCCCAATCGTATGCTACGTCTACGAGGTCGCCGCACTGGGCGCAGGCGACACGGATTTCGCCGATGTCGTAGGTGGCTCCGCAGGCGGGTGAAATGCACCGTTGAAAGGCAGGATCTCGGGGACGAATGATGTGGTCTCCAGCGAAGAGGGTGGCTTGGCATAGCACGGGAATCCCTAATCTAAATGAGCCAAGGGAACGTAGCAAGGCGGATACCCTGCGGGTTAGTACTGGGTGTTCGGAGGTTGGGGTGGGGTGAGGGGTGTGGCGGGCGAAACGGTAGTTTCAGGGGAGCCGCTTCCCCAGGAGGGGTTGGCAGAGGTTTGACAGGGGCGTTGGCGGTACTTAAAATTGAAAGTCTCTGAGCATTCGGTGCGGGGTTAGTAGAGCAACTTGTGCGGGAGACCGACGTCCATGAAGAAGGCAGAATTGAAAGTCTACAAGGAGCGACTGGTGGCATTGCGGGCGAGGCTTCGCGGTGACGTAACCCAGTTGGCCGACGCCGCTCTGAAGAAACGGCGCACGGAAGCCAATGGAGACCTTTCGAGCATGCCGATTCACATGGCGGATCTGGGGAGCGACAACTACGAGCAGGAATTCACGCTGAGCTTGATGGAGTCGGAGGGGGGGACCCTGGAGAAGATCGAGGCGGCTCTGGACCGGGTCGAAGAGGGGACGTACGGGCAGTGCGAGGAGTGTGGGGCAAAGATTCCCAAGACTCGTTTGAACGCGATTCCGTACGCGTTGATGTGCGTGAAGTGTGCCTCACAAAACGAGCAGAGCTGACGAAGGAACTGGCATGAAGGCCGTTCCCGCGAGCCGGTATGCGCTGTACTTCTCGATCGCGGTGGTCGGTTGTGTGGCGGACCTACTGACCAAGAAATGGATGTTCTCGTGGCTTGGCATGCCAGGCGGGCGCACTTGGTGGCTTTGGAACGGAGTGGTCGGCTTTCAGACCAGCCTGAACGAGGGAGCGTTGTTCGGGTTCGGCCAGGGGTGGGTCCGGGGATTCGCGGTTCTGTCGGTCGTTGCTGCTGCGGCCACAGTCTGGTGGCTGTTCGTGGCCGGTGGTGCCCGGGATTTAAGGCTGACCGTTGCACTGGGCTCGATCACTGCGGGGATCTTCGGGAATCTGTACGACCGGCTGGGACTGGCGGGCTTGAGCTGGAACTACGCCACGCCGACGCATGGGATCGATGATCCGGTGTACGCGGTTCGCGACTGGATTCTCGTGATGTTCGGCCAATGGACTTGGCCGAATTTCAACATTGCCGACAGCCTTCTGGTGTGCGGGGCGATCTTGCTGGTCTGGCATGCGCTGACGACGGGCCAGGCGGAGGCGAGTGAGGCGGCATCGTCGAGTGCAGCCGAATAGGCGGACGGGCGCGAGAGCTGTGCGTCTGTTGGGCATGCGGGGCGAATGTGGAAGAACGGTCTAGCCGAGCTCCGCCCTGTTGGGTGTGAAATATCACGGAGGGTGTGGTAGAGACCCCTGTTGATAAGTATTTTTGGAAATAGGTGCCTCTCATCTGTATGTTTACTTGACATTCCGGGCCTTTTCGGTAGACTGGACCCCAAGCGGGCGGTGGGTAACCGCTCGCTTGTGTAGGTTTATGGCTCCCATAGTTAGCGGGCGAGACTATGAAGTTATCACGAACAGTCTCTTACGCTCTGCAGGCGACGCTGCAACTGGCTCGCGCTGGGGTGGATGGTCCGATTCCGTGCAGTCAGCTGGCGGCAGAGGGGAAGATGCCCGAGCGGTTTCTGCTGCAGATTTTGCGGAATCTTGTGGCGCACGGGATTCTGGTGTCGACGCGGGGCGTCGAGGGCGGCTACATGCTGGATCGTGCGGCGGACGAGGTCTCGGTGCTGGAGGTGATCGAGGCGATCGAGGGTCCGCTGGTGGCTTCTTTGCCGATTGGAGAAGGGTTGCCGGAGGAATCGCGCACGAAATTGGAGCGGGTTCTGTCGGAGATTACGAACCTTTCGCGCCAGGAGCTTGAAGCGATCAAGTTGTCGCACCTGCTGCCGGAGCAGTGGGAGGGATTGAGCAGTCGAAAGGTGCGTACGCCGGTTGCCAGCCGGGTGCGCGAGATGACCGGCCAGGGGCTGTCGAAGGACGGTCCGTCGGTCTAGTGCGTGTCGCACTAACTGTAGCGTTCGCGGCGGCGTGTTTCTACGGTTCCGAAAGCGAAATGCACGCTACGGTTACGCCGAATGCGCTCTAACCCTGCGGGGCTTGGCGAAGCCTTGCGAGCGGGGCAGTGTTCTTAGGCGACGGCGAGGGTGTTGCTTTGGGCAACCGACTGCGTCGCGACGGGGGAGTTGTGTAATCTGCGGGTGCCCCCTTTCTGATCGCGCTGGGGTCCGTTAGGCTGTTGATGCTCGGAGAGTGGGTCTCGCCACGACGAGCCTGGTACCTTGTCACAGCTAAGAACTGGGGTTGAGTCATCTGTAGCCTGTTGGCATTGCCGGACGAGGCAGCAGTGCACGCAGGATTCTCAGTCTGACCCAGTACCAGAGATCCATCGGCCGTGCGTTCTCGGCTGGTGGCGGTGAGCCGGACCGGTTGGCATTGGATTGGATACGATGGGTGCAACGGCAACGGACATTGAGCGACGGTTGGATTTGGCGGTTGCGGCCGCCCGAGAGGCGGGAGGCATCACGCTGCAATACTACCGTAGCAGCGATCTACAGGTGGATCGCAAGGGGGACGACTCGCCGGTGACAATCGCCGACCGGGAGGCGGAGCAGCATCTGCGGCGGCGGATCTCGGAGGCGTTTCCCGGGGATGGCGTCTTGGGAGAGGAGTTTCCGGAGCAACCGGGCGACAGCGGGTATCAGTGGATTCTGGACCCGATCGACGGGACGAAGTCGTTCATTCACGGCGTGCCTTTGTACGGGACGCTGGTTGGAATCGAGCGGGAAGGGGAGAGCGTGGCGGGAGTGATCTTGATTCCTGCGTTGGATGAGTGGGTGTATGCGGCGGTGGGGCACGGGGCGTGGTATGCATCGGGGACCGTCGCGCCGCGGCGCACGAAGGTGAACGATTGTGCGCGGCTGGACGAGGCCCTGTTTCTGACAAGCGAGGTGGCCAGTTTCGACCAGATTGGACGGCGGGACGCCTACGACGCGCTGCAGTCGGCCTGCCGGTTGTCGCGGACCTGGGGCGACTGTTTTGGATATCTGATGGTTGCCACAGGACGTGCGGAGGTGATGGTCGATCCGCTGATGCACGTATGGGATGCGTCGGCCGTTTTGCCGGTGATCCAGGAGGCCGGGGGCACGTTTAGCGATTGGCAGGGAAGCGTGACGGCGCGCTCCGGTCATGGCGTGGCCACCAACGGGCGGCTTCACGAGGAGACGCTGGCGATTCTGCGGGGGTAGAGCACGGCGGGCACGAGGTTAGAGATCTGCAGAGGGCATGTGAAAGTGGGCGTGGTGCCCGACGCCGCTGTTCTTGGCGCGATTCAGGGTGCGGGCTTGGCCTTGGGGGCCCCTGGCGGCTCGGATTTCTGCGGGTAGCCGGGCCAGGCGAAGGTTTCGGACCAGACGATGTCGTCGTCGCGAAGGAACCAGACGCGGAAGCGACAGGGCTTGGAGTATTCCTTCTTAGGGAGCTCGAGCCAAAGGGTGTCGCGATTGACGGCCCAGTCTTCCAGTGGCCAGTAGATGAGGCGGGTTCCGCCGCGCGGCCCTTCGAGCTTAGACTCGCAGGCGGTGACGACGGCGGGGCGGTCGAGGAAGTTGCGGCGGCCGGCGACTTCGAAATCGACCTTTTCCTTCTCGGTGCCTTTGGTAAAGGTTGCCTTGGCCGGTAGGTTGTTGGCGGCGTCCTGGCAGTAGTAGATGGCTTTGAGGGCTTCGTCGTTGAGGAAATTCCCGACGAAGAAGATGGGCTTCCAGACGGACGGGTCGCGGTGGTCGTCTTCGAGGAGCCGCATTTCGAGCGACGCGTGGCGATGTTGGCGCCAGGGGTATTTGACGACGAGGATGGGGGCGCCGTTGGGCTGGCGCATGATCGAGAGGTGGGCCGGCTGAGAGGTTTCGGCCACGGCTGGGCCTGGCGAGGTCGCCTGGGGGGGCAACAGCTGCTGGGTGGGCGCGGGGGCGTCGGGCGCGGCGAGCAGGGCCAGTAGGAGGAGGGGTATGTGTGTCATGGGTGTTCTTCGTTGGCTGGCGCCGCGGTGGAGAGCATCGCGGGGCAGAGGAGCTTTGACGGTCAACGGCCGCCGTCGGTTCGGGCGGAGCGCCGCTGAGCGTCCATTCTGACATCTTGATTGGCGGTGGTCGTTGGATGCAAGTGCGTGCGTTG
Organism: Thermoguttaceae bacterium; assembly: GCA_963674835.2. Classification (GTDB taxonomy): domain Bacteria; phylum Planctomycetota; class Planctomycetia; order Pirellulales; family Thermoguttaceae. Next base: position 936,734 of record CAXXKC010000003.1, on the reverse strand, counting down.
GAAATGCGGGGGATTCCACCAGTCCAAGGGGTAAGAGAAGGCGGTGAGGTTCGGGGGAAGGTCTGGGATCATTGGGGCGTGCGGGTGATGCGTCTTGCGTGGGGGGCGGCCTTGCGTTGCCGGATGGACAGGCTATATTGGGAGTTTCGCATTTTGTCGAGTGACTCGCCTGTGGGGAGAGTAATTGGATGGCTCAAGTCTGTGAAGTCTGTGGGAAGAAGGCGAACCTGGGCAATTCGGTAACCACCCGGGGTCGGGCGAAGTACCTCGGCGGCGTCGGCACGAAGGTGACAGGGATCAGCCGACGCAAGTTCAAGCCGAACCTTCAGAAGGTGCACGTGACGACGCCCAGCGGCACGAACAAATCGGTATGGGTTTGCACGCGTTGCCTCCGGAGCGGAGCGGTAACGAAGAAGGTGCATAGCGCGCCGTTCAAGCTGCCGCCGAGCGAGACGGCTGGTGAGAAGCCCCAGAAGGAGGCGGTGGCGAAGTCGGACAGCATCAAGGCGCGCAAACGTCGCAAGGCCAAGGAAGACAAGGCCGCGAGGAAGAGTTAGATAGGCTAACGAGTCCCCAGACGCCCTCGGGTCCTGCTTCGTCGCTTGCAAGGGAGAAGGGGAGGCAGGTGAGGGCCTTTCCGTTTCCCACGCGGTGCATTATGTCAGTGCTTTCGCGAGAGGAAGTCCAGCGCGTTTCTTTGCTGGCCCGGCTGCTTCTGTCGAACGAAGAGTTGGACCGGATGACGGTGCAGATGGGGCAGATTCTGCGCTACATGGAATTGCTGGGGGAAGTGGCTACGGACGAAGTGGCGCCGATGGCGCACCCTCTGGATGTGTCCGACGTGTTCCGTGAAGACCGCGTTGTGCCGAGCCTAGCGCGCGACGAGGCGTTGGCCAACGCTCCCCAACATGACGACGAATGCTACCGGGTGCCTGCGGTGCTCGGCGATATCTGATGAACTCGCTGATTCATAGCACTGCGACGGCTCTACTGGCCCGGCTGAAATCGGGCGAAATCACCGCGGTCGAAGTGGCCGAGGCTTTCTTGGGGCAGATCGAGCGCCACGACGGGCAGGTGCAGGCGTTCCTGCGCGTGGAACGCGAGGCGGTGCTGGATCGGGCGAGCCAGATCGACCAACGGCGGAAGCGGAACGAGCCGCTGGGGCCGCTGGCGGGACTGCCGGTGGCGGTGAAGGATCTGCTTTGCACGCGGGGCGAGCCGACGAGTTGCGCGTCGCGGATGCTGGGGGAGTTTCGTCCGCCGTACGACGGGACGGTGATCGCGCGGCTGAAGGCGGCCGACGCGGTGCTGATCGGCAAGACGAACATGGACGAGTTCGCCATGGGAGGCTCGACGGAGAACTCGGCGTTTCAGCGGACGTGCAATCCGTGGGACTTGGAGCGGATTCCCGGCGGATCGAGCGGCGGCGCGGCGGCATGCGTGGCGGCGTCGATGGCGCCGTTGTCGGTGGGGAGCGACACGGGCGGGTCGATCCGCCAGCCGGCGGGACTGTGCGGCGTGACGGGGATGAAGCCGACGTACGGGCGCGTGAGCCGATACGGGCTGGTGGCGTTCGCCAGTAGTCTGGACCAGATCGGACCGCTGGCCTGGACGGCCGAAGACGCGGCCTTGCTGCTAGAGACTTTGGCGGGGCACGATCTGCGCGACTCGACGTCGGTGAACCGGCCGGTACCGCGGTATACGAAGACAGTGCGGCAGCCGCTCGAGGGACTGAGGCTGGGACCGGTCCGCGAGCATTTCGGCGACGGGCTGGACCCGGAGGTGGAAGCGGCGGTTCGCGAGGCGGTGAAGGTGTATGAGTCGCTGGGGGCGACGGTGCGGGAGGTGTCGTTGCCGCACAGCAAGTACGCCGTGGCGACGTACTACATCATCGCACCGTGCGAGGCATCGAGCAATTTGGCCCGTTACGACGGTGCGCATTACGGCTACCGGACCGATCAGCGGGAAATGTTGGCGGAATTGGAGGCGCAGCGGGCCGAGCTACAAGCGGCGAAGGATACGGCGGGCCTGGAGGAACTGGACAACGCACTGGTGCGGATGTACCGGCGCACGCGTGCGGAGGGTTTCGGCGCGGAGGTGAAGCGGCGGATCATGCTGGGGACCTACGCGTTGAGCGCGGGTTACTACGACGCGTACTACCTGAAGGCACTGAAGGTGCGGCGGCTGATCCGCGAGGACTTCGATCGGGCGCTGGGCGAGGTGGATTTGATCGTCGGACCGGTGACTCCCACGCCGGCCTTCCGTCTGGGCGAGCGGGTAGACGATCCGCTGTCGATGTATCTGTACGATCTGTACACGGTGAGCACGAACCTGGCGGGCATCGGGGGTATTTCGATTCCGTGCGGACTGAGCTCGGGCGGATTGCCGATCGGGCTTCAGCTGCAGGGGCCGCCGTTTGAAGAAGAGCGGTTGCTGCGGGCGGCGCACATGTTCCAGGAGGCGACCGATTGGCATACGCGAAGGCCGGCGCTGGGATGAGGCTGGGTTCCCGCCTGTACGGGGGTATGGTTGATCGGTAGAATGGGAGCGTGGCGATCTCCAGGCCTGGAATCTGGATGGAGGTGTGGGTCGATGCTGAAGTCAGTTCAAGGTGTCTTTCGGGACGGAAGAGTCGAATTGACCGAGCCGGCCCCGCAAGGAGCGGAGGGGCCAGTTTTGGTCACGTTCCTCACTGAGGCCGAATCGGTTGATTTGGCCGAACGGGGCATTGGGCAACAGCAGGCGAGCGATCTTCGCCGGCGCCTGGGGGCCATTGCGGAAGATTGGCAGCGTCCCGAAATGGATGTGTACGATGCGCCTTGATCGGGGTGATGTCGTACTGGTTCTGTTTCCGGATTCGAACCTGGTGACGGCGAAGCGTCGGCCGGCGATCGTAGTGCAGGCGAGTGATTTGGGGACGGGGCTGACGCAGAGCGTCGTTGCCATGATTACCAGCAATCATGCCAGGGCCGGACATCCGAGCCGTGTCGTGGTGACACGGTCGTCGGCGCGGGGTCAGGAGATGGGGCTGCGTACGGACTCGGTGGTGATGACGGACAATCTGGCGACGGTTCTGGAGACGGAAATGGATCGCGTGATTGGACGTTGTCGTCAGATGGAACCTATCGATGCCGCCCTGCGGCACACGCTGGGCTTGTGATCGTGTGGCCGAAGTCTCGGATGCAGCGAGCCAGAGGTGGCAGGCGAATCCTCGAGAGAGGAGGCAACCGGACGCAAGTTGGTGGAGTGGTGTGCGATGTCCTCGCTCAACCCCTGTGACTCGCCGCGAGAGCCGTTGCCCGCAGAATCGGGCAATCTGTCGCAGGAATCGTATGATGCGTGGGTGGTCGAGATGATTCGTCGGCACTGTCCGGACGTGTTCGGTGTCATCGAACGGCACGAGTTCCAGGGGAATACCTTTGTTCAGGCTGTCCGAGAGGATTCGCGCGGGCAGCGATATCGTGTTGCCCTTTCAACCTACGGGCGAGAACTGACCGTGTCTTGTGAGGCATTCCATTCCCACTTCGATCAATTCGAAGAGGACGACCACGAACAGGAGTTTCTGGACGCCATCGAGTGGATTCGGGACCTCGTGAACGATAGGATCCTGGTTTTCACCGAGATGGAAGGGAATCGTGTTCTATCTGCAACAGCGGCCGACCCATCGTACGCGGTGGCGCCATCGCAGGGCCGGCGCATCGAGGTCTTCTCGTTCAGTGGAGAACTGGATCGAGTCATTGAACAGGCCTAGTGACTGGCCGGTGAGTCCCTGCTCTTGCGGGATTGGAATAGATGCCAGAGGATGCCTGAATGGATGGGACAACGATGAGTGACGCCAAGCTTCCTTATCAGATAGTGATCGGATTGGAAGTGCACGTGCAGCTTTTGACGGAGTCGAAGCTGTTCTGCGGGTGCAGTACGAAGTTTGGGGCGCCGCCGAATACGCAGACGTGCCCGGTGTGCATCGGGATGCCGGGGACGCTGCCGGTGATGAATCGGCGGGCGCTGGACCTGTCGTTGCAGTCGGCATTGGCGCTGAACTGTTCGATCAACCTGTTCACGAAGTGGGACCGGAAGAACTATTACTATCCGGACTTGCCGAAGGGGTACCAGATCAGCCAGTTCGATCTTCCGTTCAGCTACGAAGGCTATCTGCCGATCAGCGATCCGAAGGGGGCGATCGAGCCGAAGAACATCGGCATCATCCGGGTGCACCTGGAAGAGGATGCCGGCAAGAGCATGCACGACGAGGTGGCGGGAAAGGGGGACAGCCGGATCGATCTGAACCGGACGGGGACGCCGCTGATGGAGATCGTGAGCAAGCCGGACATGCGATCGCCAGCCGAGGCGAAGGCGTATCTGACGGAGCTGAAGCTGCTGTTGAACTACCTGGGCGTGTCGGACTGCAATATGCAGGAGGGGAGTTTGCGGGTGGATGCGAACATCAACCTGCACGTCGACACGCCGGAGGGGACGGTGGCGACGCCGATCGTGGAAGTGAAGAACATGAACAGCTTCCGGGCGGTGGAGCGGGCGTTGACCTACGAGGCCCAGCGGCAGTACGAGGTGTGGGAAGAAACGCATCAGAAGATGGGGGACGTGCCAAAGCAGACGCGGGGTTGGGACGAGACGGCGCAGGTGACGCGGCCGCAGCGTTCCAAGGAGGAATCGAGCGATTACCGGTACTTTCCCGACCCGGACCTGGTGCCGGTGACGGTGAGTGAAGAGGAAGTGGAACGGGTGCGGGCGTCGGTGGGCGAGCGACCGGCCGAGTTGCGGACGCGGCTGGAGACGACGTACGACATTACGCCCTACGACAGCGACGTGCTGGTGAACCAGGGGCGGCGGCTGGTGGACTATTACATCGAGTTGGCCGACGCGACGGGGGACGGCAAGACGGCGAGCAACTGGGTGCAACAGGACGTGTTGCGGACGCTCAACGAGATGCAGCAATCGATCGACGACTACCCGGTGGGCGCCAGGCAACTGGCGGAGCTGATCGGGATCGTGCGCGCCGGGAAGCTGGAGACGAGCCGGGGACGCGAGGTGCTGGCCGAGATGGTCGGCACGGGCAAGTCGGTCGCGGAGGCGATGGAGTCGCTGGGGATTGCGGAAGTGGACGAGGCGGAGGTGGTGGATCTGTGCCGGGAACTGCTGGCGGCCAATCCGAAGGTGGTTGCGGAGGTGAAGGAGGGTAAGCCGAAGGGGATCGGCGCGTTGATCGGCCAAGCGAAAAAGCGGAATCCGAACGTCAACCCGACGCGAGTGCGAGAACTGTGCCTCGAACTGATCGCGAAGATGTGAGTCTAATCACACTGACGACCGATTTCGGCGGTGGGAGCCCGTACGTGGCGGCGTTGAAGGGGGTGATCCTGTCGATCAATCCCCGGGCCACGATCGTGGATCTTACGCACGACATCCGTGCGCAGGACATCCGGCACGGGGCAGTGGTGCTGGGCGATGTGACGGAGCTGTATCCAAGCGGAACGATCCACGTGGTGGTGGTTGACCCGGGGGTGGGTACGGCGCGGGCGATCGTGTATGCGGAGATCGGGCAGCAGCGGTACGTGGCGCCGGACAACGGCGTGTTGAGTCTGGTGGCCGGCCGGACGAGTCCATCGCGGCTGATTCGGCTGAAGAACGCCGAGTATTGGCACCATCCGGTGTCGTTCACGTTTCACGGGCGCGACATCATGGCGCCGGTGGCCGCGCATTTGAGCCTGGGGGTGGACCCGGAGGAGTTGGGGCCGCCGCTGGAAGGGCTGGTCGAGTTTGAGTGGCCGGACGTGCGGATCGGTCCGGATCGGATTGTCGGGTCGGTACTGGAGATCGATTCGTTCGGGAACCTGATTACGAACGTGACCGACGAGATGTTGGCGGGCCGGCCGACGGACAACCGCGCGTGGGTGATCTGCAACATCTATGAAACGTGGGGCATCTTCAATACGTACGCCTCGCAGCCGCAGGGGACGCTGGTGGCCGTGGTGGGCTCGAGCGGGCGGCTGGAGCTGTCGGTCGTGGGCGACAACGCCGCGGCTCGCCTGGGGATTCAGATCGGCGAGCCGGTGACCGTGGCGTGGGAATGACCGGGGCGATCGGGGCGACACGTGACGGGCGCATGCTGCGCCTTGCCCGGGCCATGTGGAGCTGTGCGGACTGCGAAGAGGAGAAGCGGTGAGCGAAGCGAGTCGGGAAGAGCTGGAGCGGTGGGATCGGACGATCGTGTGGCACGCGTTCACGCAGATGGCCGAGTATGAGCCGCTGATTCTGGAACGCGCCGAGGGGTGTACGCTGGTCGACGTCGAGGGGAACGAGTATCTCGACGGGGTGAGCAGCCTGTGGTGCAACGTGCATGGGCATCGGCATCCGCGGCTGGATGCGGCGCTTCGCGAGCAACTGGGGCGAGTGGCGCACGTGACGTCGCTGGGGAGCTCGAATCCGACAACGATCCGGCTGGCCAAGCGGCTGGTCGAGTTGGCGCCGCGCGGCTTGGAGCATGTGTTCTTCTCCGACGACGGCGCGACGGCAGTGGAAGTGGCCGTGAAGATGGCCTTTCAGTACTGGCGGCAGCGGCGCGACCCACGGCCGGAGAAGACGTTGTACGTGGCGTTGGGCGACGCGTATCACGGCGACACGCTGGGGAGCGTGAGCGTGGGCGGGGTGGAGCGGTTTCATGCGATGTTCGAGCCGCTGCTGTTTGGGACGATGCGCGTGGCGGCGCCGGACGGTTACCGATTGCCGAAGGGGGTTGCGCGAGCCGATGCGCTGGAGTATTACCTGGGACAGGTGGAGCGGGTGCTGGCGGAGCACCATGAGCGGATTGCGGCGATGGTGATCGAGCCGCTGGTTCAGGCGGCGGCGGGGATGATCGTGCATCCGCGCGGGTACCTGGCCGGAGTGCGGGAGCTGACGCGGCGGTACGACGTGCTGCTGATCGCGGATGAGGTGGCGGTGGGCATGGGACGCACGGGTCGGATGTTCGCGTGTGAGCAGGAAGGGGTGACGCCTGACCTGATGTGCCTGGCCAAAGGGCTGACGGGCGGTTATCTGCCGCTGGCGGCGACGCTGACGACAGACGAGATCTGGCAGGCTTTCCTGGGGGAGTATGCAGAGTCGAAGACCTTCTTCCACGGGCATACGTACGGGGGCAATCCGCTGGGGGCGGCGGTGGCGATGGCGACGCTGGACGTGTTTGAGGAGGAGGGGACGCTCGAACTCGTGCGGCCGAAGATCGCGCGGCTGGAGGAGCATCTGGCGAGGATGGCGCGGTTGCCACACGTGGGCGACGTGCGGCAGTGCGGGCTGATCGGCGCGGTGGAACTGGTTCGGGATCGTGGGACGAAGGAGCCGTATCCGTGGGCGGAGCAACGGGGCATGCGGGTGTGCCGGCACGCGCGGAGCGAAGGGGTGCTGTTGCGGCCGCTGGGGAGCGTGGTGGTGATCATGCCGCCGCTGGCGATTACGTTGGACGAGCTGGACCGGATTTGCGCGGCGGTCGAACGGGGGATCGCGGTGGCGACGGCCGATTGAAGGGGCGGCTACTCGGCGGAGGATTTTGAGCCATCGGGAGATCCGGAGATGGGGATGCCATCGGGGAGGGGACGCCCGGCGGTGGCGAAGCCGAGGCGGTAAAGCTCTTTTTTGATGCGGCGGAAGTCGTTGAAGCTCTCGGGGTAGGTCCAGATGGTGATCGTTGTGCGGCCGGGATGGAGGTGTGCGAGTGCGTCGCGGAATGCGGATCCGCCGGCAAGGGCGTCGTCGGTTGTCTCGCCGAGCTGGTTGGACTGGGGGATGAGGGTCCAGCGAATGAGGCGCGCATAGGTGCCGCCACCCCGGCCGGTGCGTGCGTCGATATGATCGTCGTATCGCTGGAGCGTGTAGCGCATGCGGAAGCCGTCGATGGGCCCGATGGTCTCGGTGAGCTCCGGGGTGTCGAGGAGCTTGTAGAGCTGCCGCCGGGCGTCGAGACGGAAACGTTCGACCAGTTGGTCGAGAGGGATGAGGACGATGCGGCCGCCGAGGAGCTGGAAGTGGACCTCGTTGTCGTCGACGACCTTGCCCAGCGGCGTGGGATAGGACTCGACGACGGTGGCGTCGGGGGTGGCCGCGGATGCCTGGCGGGCTTGCTCGTCGAGTTGGTCGAGTTGGCGCCGGGCGTCGGCGAGGCTGCGTTTGAGGTCGAATTCCTCTTTGTCGTCGCCGCTCAGTTCGGCGCGGCGGGTTTGTAGCTGGCGCTGCAAGGCGGCAACGATCGTGGCGAGCCGGTTGCGCTCGATTTGGCGGAGAACTGTTTCGCGTTGGACGTTCTCCATCTGGCCGGCGATCTGCATGACATCGTCGTAGAGTTGGCGCTGGGTGGCGTCGTCGCGCTGGAGTGCGGCGGCCATCGGCTTGAGAGCGTCCTGGGAGTCGGCCGCCTGGACGGGGGCGTTCTGCGCGCGCAGCCCGGCGACGATGACCAGGACGATCAGAATGCCGACGATGTTGGCGACCACGTCGAGGAAGGAGTCGTGGCCGACGGCGCCATCGGATTGGGAGCTGCGGCGAGGCATGCGGGTTGGGGATTAGGGATTAGGAACTAGGGGTTCGGGTTTGGGCTCTACTGAGGGGCGGTGATTTGTTGGACTTCGAGGCCGCTGTCTTTGAGGAGGGCCTGGAGGTCTTTGAAGCGGCCTTCGCCGCCGGGGGTTACGTAGACTTTGAGGATGGGCTTCCAGTACATGTCGCGACCGGCGATTCCCCACGAATCCATGCGATCCCAGACGGCGGAGACGACGTCGTCGACGGAGTCTCGGGTGCCGGAGCGAAGAGGGATTTCTCTGGCTCTGCCGCGGCCCTGGTCGGCGGGAAGAACGAAGCGGTCGGTGTAGCACTCGAGGTGGATCGGTCGCGTGATGGGCACGCAGCGGGCCGGCGCGCCGGGAAGGCCCCAATTGGGACCCCGGGTCTCGGCGAGGCTTCGGAGCGAGGCGTCGTGGTGCGCGGAGCTTTGCTGGTCAGACGGGGGCTGCTGGTCGTGCTCGGGCTGCTTGCCACCGTTGGCCGATGCGGAGCTGGCGGTGGACTTGGCATCGTCGGCGGATTTGGAGCCGGCGGCGGAGTTGGCTGCGTCGGCCGATTGGCTGCGGTCGGGAGGTTTTCGACGGTCCTCCGGTTTCTGGTCGGCGTTTTGTGGGGCCGACGAGGGCCGGTCGGGACGTTGGTAGGGAACCCACTCGCCGGGACGAAGAGCGACGTTGGTCTTGTCGGGCGCGGGTTCGTCGGGATTCGGGGTGCGGTCGGGCCGCCGGATGACTCCTTCGCGGTCGATGGCGGCGGGTGCTTGCTCGGAGGAACCGGAGTCGCCGGAGAGCATGCCTGAGGGACGCGTCTGTTGGGTAATAGTGCCGGTTTGGGCTGCGGGGTTGGCCCCGTCGATCACGACGCCGCCGCGCGTGGGCGAGGCGCGGTAGACGGGCTGCGAGGAGGACGAGGAGGAACCGGAGTCGCCGGAGAGCATGCCTGAGGGACGCGTTTGGTGGATGATGGTGCCGGTTTGGGCGGAGGGGTTGGCCCCGTCGATCACGACGCCACCGCGCGTCGGCGAGGCGCGGTAGACGGGCTGCGAGGAGGACGAGGAGGTGGCGGAGCCGTTGCCGTAACATCGCGGGGCCACTTCGGCGAGGCGCTGTTGACGGAGGCGGGCCATGTCGACGGTCTGACGGACAACTTCGGCGAGGCGGGGATCGGGCTGGTCGAACTTGAGCTTCCACTCTTCGTCGATCATCTCGTAGCCGAAGTCGTAGTTCCAGGATCGCATGGCGGCCATGGCATCGTAGTAGGTCGCGATGCCGTCGGGACGCACGAGGAGCAGGGGATACGGCTCGGCGGAGCCGTCGCCTGGGATGGCGTGCGTAGCGAGGAGGTACTCGCGGGTCGCGCGGAGGGCGGCTTCGAGGGGATTGCCGGGGCCGAGCGGGCCGCTGAAGTCGTCGGCGGTGAAACGGATGCCTTCGGGCTGGAGGATGACGGCGTCTTCGCAGCATTCGAGGTAGATCGGCCGGCGGCGGGTTTCGTTGGGCCCCTGGTAGGGAACGACGGCAAAGCTCTTGGGTTGCTTGAGGGCGGCTTGCTGGGCGTCGGCCAGACGCTGGCGGGCCTCGGCGAGGGAGTTTTGGAGGCGTTGGAGCTCGGCCAGGAGTTGCTGGCGCTGTTGGTTGCGGGAGGAGTCGAGGTTGTTGAGTTCGGAGCCAGCGGACTGGAGGGCGACCAACTGGTCGCGAAGTCGGCGCATGTGGTCTTCGATGTGGCCGAGTTGGAGACGCGCGTCGGCCAGTTGGGTCTCGGTCTTCTCGCGGGATGTTTTGAGTTGGGAGATCTGCAGTTGGACGAGTTCGCGGGCGGCGCGGAGGTCTTCCTCGGTGCGGGCCGATTTGTCCTGGAGAGTGCGGGCGGCCTCGGCGGCCTGGAGGTGGGCCTGGCGGCTGATGACGACCAAGAGGACGACCAGAGCGCCCATGGTACACATGAGCACGGCGAGGAAGGGGAAGAGCGAGACGCCCGACTCCTGCCGGTTCGATCGTCGGCTTCTGGCCGTGGGAGAACGTTTCATGCCGCTTGGCTCGCGCGTTTGCCGGACCCGAGTTGCACGGTGGGAGCGTTGGCGGGGGCATCGCCCAGTCGAGCGTTGAGCAGGTGGATGGCAGCCGCCAGGCTCATGACGGTTTGTTCGAAGTTCTTGGCGCCGGCGAGTGCGGCCAGGTTGCGATTGAGGTTTTCTTCGAGCTTGGCCACCTGGCCGGTCGCGTCGACGGCTCGAGCCAGCACTTCGGCCTTCTCGACGAGCGAGTTCTGCGCGCCGCCGAGGGCGGTGGTGTATTCGGAGAGCGATTGCTGGAGCTGGGTCCAGTGACGGCGGTTGTTTTCTTCGGCGGTTTGATAGGAACTGTCTAGGGAGGTGGCGAAGGTCTGGAGGCTGTCGGAGAGGGCGGCGGCGATGGTCTTCTGCCACTGCTGGCCGGCGGCATCGAGCATGCGCGACGAGCGATCGTGGGTGGTTTCGAGGGACGCCCGCCAGATTTCGGCCTGGCGTTGGACGAGCTGTTCCATGGCGCCGAGGATGGTCTCGCCCATCTTGCGGATGAGCACGAGTTGGCCATCGGCTCCGGAGGGGACGGCCTCGAAGCGGTCCATGAGCTCGGTTTCGACGCGGTCGGAGACGATGGTGAGGAGCGTGGATTCGCGCCGCTCGACGAAATACTGAATGAAGTAGAGGACCATGGAAAGGGCGAGGGCCAGCGCGGTAGTGTCGAAGGCGACGCCGAGCCCGGCGACGACGACCGGGAGCGAGTTTTCGAGGGCCTGCGGGGAAAGCCGCGCGATGGCCATGGTGATGCCGATGACGGTGCCCAAGAAGCCAAGGATGGGGATGGCCCAAATGCAGATGCGGACGAGGCCGTATTCGGCGTGGGCTTGTTCGGCGTCGATGTCGGCGAGGTAGCGCAGCTCGTCGTCGAGTCCTTGGGAGGACTGGCGGCGGCGGAGGTAGTCCAGGCTTTTGCGTAGGCGGCGGACGAGGTACTCGTCCTGGCGTCGCTCGGGGAGCCGTGCCAGGCGAGCGGCGAGAGCATCGCAATCGGTCAGGGAATGGGATCCGTGGGGCGAGGACCCCAAGAGCGGCCTGGAGAGCCCTTGGAACTGAACGGCGAGATCGAGTGCCCGGATGATAAGGGCGGCCAGACCGATGAAGAAGAGGATGGTTTCAACGTATTCGACGGGGTGCCCGACGCAGTAGCGTTTGAAGAGATCGCTTCCGGAGATGCCGGTGTGGATGAGGGCGAAGAAAGCGGCGCTAGCGAGGCCACCCCAGAGGATCGGTGAGCGGAACAGTGCGAGGATGAGGCGGCTGAGCTTGTTCACGGTCGATTTCCTTGGATGGGCGACGTGGTGAGCCGGTGCCGATGATCGGGGACCTGGGTACTGGACAGTCGAGGGGGTCGCGCGATCGGTGGGCGAGCCCACGGCGCAGACGGCCATCGGCGCCACCCACAAAATCGGTACAACCGGCAAAGTTGATGAGCCCAATCCGGAGAAAGGAACGGGTCGGATGGTGGGTGCGTCGAGAGGGGACAGCTGGCGTGTGAAGGGAGAGGGACTGCGAAGGCTGGTTGGGTGCGGAGTTGGCGAGTCAGGTCATACAGGAGTGCGTGGCAGACGGAACGGCGGAATGCCGATGATTGCGCGACGAGTGTGGTTGATGGATTGGATGACGCGATCGGCGGCCCGGCCGGAAGGTGAGATGGCGAGGGCCAGTTTGCCGGCTCGGAAAAGCAGAAACCGAGCAACCGGCAAATATTGCCAAAGGAGTCGGGCCGAATCAGCCGATGAGATTCTGCGTCGCATTCGACAACGAAACACGTGCCACGCGGTGTCCGAGCAACAGCGGATCTGCGATCGGCAGCGACCGGCCCACAATGCATGTTCCCAGGGGGGGAAACAGTCCGGAGCCGGCCCACCACCATGGGCCGCCCGGACTGTAGCATTTCTTGAGGTTTGGTTGGGGATCTTGCTGGCAGGCGTTCTGGCTTGCTGGAAAACGCCCTGAGCGGTGGCCTCGGTCGTGCAAGCGTAGTGGGCACAGCCGGGGACGGCTGTGCTACATGGTGGGTGAGGGGTGGTCTCGCGGCTCGTTGAGGTTAAGCGAGGGGAGGTTGTTAGGGCTTAGGCGGCGGGGTAGGGAGTGTTTGGAAGCTGTTTAGCAGTGCGGTGAACTTCGACAGATACTTGTCGTGGGCCGATTTCTCGGCGATCAGGTTGAGCAGGAAACCGGAGCCGCCGCTTCGCCAGAGGACCTCGGTGGTGAGGATGGTGCCGGTGTCTTTGGAGCCGGCGGCGCGCTGGAAGACGAAGATCCGGCCGGTGACAGGTCCGGTCTTGTACTCGGCGTCTTTGAGAATCCTGAACTGCTTGTAGAGCGACGCGAAACGGAGCTTGCGAGCACCGACGAGTACTACGGGGTCGATCGTCTCCGGCAGTGGAAAGACGACGAAGTGGATGTTGACATCGGGATCGGGAACTTTGAAGCGGATGACCGTCGCTCCAGATTTGGATTTGTCTTCGAGGGACCAGTCGTCGCTGGGGGCGGTGAGGCGGCAGGCATGATCGACGTTGGTGTAGGTTTGCGCTTCGATACCCGTCTTGTAGCGGCTGTCGACGGCGACAGGGGCAGTTTGGAAATCGTCGATGGAAACATCGAGGCTTTCAGTGAGCTTCCAGCGGGCGGCCTGGGTGCCGAAGACGGTGTCGCTATGCACGAGCTTGACTAGCTGCATGGAATCGCCGACTTCGTTGACCGTGCTATCGACGGTGATCCAGCGTCCGACATAGACCTCGTTCCACATGTGGCCCATCCACTGGCCGGCGATCATGCGCATGCCGAGCACTATGCGGGTGGGAATGCCAAGCGAACGGGCCAGCGAGGCGAAGAGTGTAGCGTGCTCGCTGCACTTGCCCTGCCTGGTCTGGAGGACTTCGGGGCCGGACAGGGTTTCGGCTACGAGCGTTCCACCGCGGAGATGGTTGCCGATCGCCTTGCTGAGGGCGCGGGCCGCATCGAGCGAGTTGGTACAGCCTTGGGTCCATTGGCGGGCCGTGGCGCGGATGGCGTCGTCGGAGGGTTTGATGAAGCGAGTGTCGGCAAGGCACGCGGCGAAGTTGCTGTCGTCGATGGGGTATTTCAGCGGTTGCTGGACGGGTTGGATGGGGCGGATGTCGAGAACGACGCGGTGCTTGTCGTCGTTGTCGGAGGCATCGGCGATGTGCTGCCGCTCGTCCTCGAGGTTGAGTTGATCGCGAGGTAGCCCGGTCCACTGGAGCGTTACCTTCAACGAAGTGAGCCGATCGGGGCGGGCAATCGGCTTGGTGATGGGGAAGCTGAGAACTTGGCGGCCCTTGACCGTGAGGTACTGGATGTCGTGGGCTTCCAGCGGAGTGCATCGCTCGATGCGAATGGGCGGGATCTGCATTCGGACGGACTGGAGAATACCGTCGGGGCCAAAGGTCATCTGACCTTGGCCGATTTCGAGGCCCAGGTCGACATTCCAGAGAGACGAGCCGTCGGCGGTTTTCTGCGGCTGGGCGGTGGCGTCCCAGGTAAGGAAGGTGTCGGACTCGACGATGCGGAACTTCCTCGGGTTGGTAGGCGCCTTGCCGGCAGATTCGTTGAGCCAGTCGGGGAGGCAGGCGTGGAAGACGACCGTGCCGTCGAGGTCGATGGTTCGGACCGTTTTGAAGGCTTCGCGTTTCAGATCAACATGAAGCTTGCGTTGCTCGACGTGCGCCGTGGCGGTGAGCTTTCCAGCGGGGCCGGTGGTTTCGGTTTGGACGGAGATCGGTGTGTAGTCGGGCGCGATGACTAACTCGGTGCGTTCGGTGAGTTCCTGCTTCTGAGTGCCGAAAAGATCGACGAGGATGCGCGACTCGAGTGCGTAGCGGAAATTGCCGTCGGGAAGCCTGGTTACGGTGGTGTGCTGGAAACCGTAGCGATGGCCATCGGCAAGAAAGGCGTAGTAGATATCGCGTGGGCGAGGTTCGGCATTGGCGGCGGACGGGGTTGCCAGGTGAACGCCCAGGAGCAAGATCGCGGACAGTGCCCAGGTGGCGACCGATCGAATGGAGGCGTTCATGTGAGGCTCGATGTTTGTGCGGGACTGCGGAGGGCTATCCGGGCCGCGCAGAGTGCCGGACGTGGAGTGCGACCGTGAAAATATCGGGATACGAGTCTACGGGGTAACGGGAGTTCGAAATGGGGGGATAAGAAGAGGGAAACACGAAAGCACGAAAGAAAGAAACCACGAACGTGCGAAGGGAGGGAGCCACGAAGGCAAGACGAAGGGGGGAAGTACGAGAGGAGGACGCAGAAGAACGGTGCTTGTCGACTGTGAAAAAGCGTGGGGGATGGGGTAATCGTTGAGGCGGTCACGTGTTGGTTTCGTGCGCGGTGTCGGGATCGGTGGGTGAGGTCATTGGTTCATTCGCAGACGGCGCCGATTTCTTGAACGGCAGGCGCTACGAAGGCTCGCGGGACTGCGGGCGATAGGTGGCGGAGCAGTGGGGTGTTTCCCAGAGTTGGACGTGGACGACCGGGAATCCCTGCGCGGCGGCGTAGTCGTAGATGAGCTTGGCGATGTTTTCGGCGGTCGGGTTGGCGTCCATGAGGAAGAGCGGCTCGCCGAGTTGTTGGAGCGCGGGCACGGCGGGATCGTCGCGACGGAGGAGCATGCGGTGGTCGAGGGATTCGTCGATCCAGCCGCTGACGACGCGTTTGATCTCGGAGAAATCGAGGACCATGCCCTGCGAGTCCAGGCCGCTGGCCTCGATGGTGATGATGGCGCGGCCGTTGTGTCCGTGAAGAAAGCGGCACTTGCCTTGGTAGTCCAAGAGGCGGTGTCCGTAGCAGAAGTCGATTTCGCGGGATACTCGGAACATAGTGGCTGACCGTTTGGATGATGCGAAGGTGCGGGATTACGGGACGACTTCGACCGGAGCAGCGTAAGCGGTGGGGTCTTCGATGCCGAGCCGCCGAAAGACGACCGCCCGTTCCCAACACTTGTTGCAGCGTCCGCAGTGGGTTCCGTCGCGCGGGGATATACAGGAGAAAGTGAGCTCCAGGGGAAGGCCGGCGGCGAGCTGGAGCACCTGGCGTTTGTCGCAGGCGGCCAAGGGTGTTTCGAGATGGATCGGCGGCGCCGGCCCACGATTCAAGGCGGACTGCAGATCGCGGAAGAAGGCGGAGCTGGCATCGGCGAAGGGGCTGGAGCCGAGGACGCCGAGCATGAGGGTTTCGATGTGGTGCATCTGGCACCAGAGCGCGGCTTTGATGACAAGCAGGGCATTGCGTCCGGGGAGGTAGACGGCCGCGTCGTCGCTAGCAGCGTCGGGGACACCCCGCCCGGTGATACTCCAGTGGTCGGCGTAGAGGTCGCGGAGGGGCATTTCGAGTACGACCAGGCTTTCGAGGGCCGGGGATGCGAGGGCCTCGAGGTAGCGGCGAGCGGCCTGGAGTTCTTCGGTTTCCCAGGCCAATTGGGCACGGACGTAGAAGGGCTGAACGCGGTGGCCTTGCCGCAAGAGGTGGCCGAGGAGGATGCTGCTATCGAGCCCGCCGCTGAGGAGCAAGCCAACCAAGGGTGGGGGGCTGTTGGGAGTCATGGCGAACGCTGCGGCAGACGGTCGGGAAGGGCGGCAGGGCCGGACGCGGCGTGCGTCGCGGCGGACGGACTCATTGTAGGTGGGGCCTGGGAGGAGGGAAAGGTGACGGGGTGGGGGGAGCCGAGGCCGAAGGAGCCCGGGCGGTGGTGAAGGGATCGGACTCGGGGGCAAAGTGGGCGGTTGGGGCGGTCGGGGAACAGGGATGTGTTGGGCGGGGCTCGGCAGGCATGGGGAGTGGGCGAAGCTGACCTTGCATACGACGGGTTCGACCGTTACACTCGCCGCGCTTCTCGCAATGTGTTCCCCCTCCAGTGGGTCAAAATCTCTTGCATTGGAAAATGGGGCTCTTAGAATAGGTAGAAGGGCCCCAGTTTCCCTAACTGCTTCTTTACGAGGATTCGTATGAGAACGGCGGTACTGGGTGTCCTGATCAGTGCAGGTCTTGTGATGGCGGGGTCGGGCTCGGGTCCGAGCCGGACCGAAGCCTTTGCTCAGCGCTCGGCGCCGCCTTGCGGCGTAGCAGCGACGAGCGAATTGATTGCCTTGTCGACGACGGTAGGCGAGCAGTATCAGCAGGTGACGATCATCGATCCGAAGACGCGGGTATTGAGCGTGTACCACATCGACTTGCACAGCGGAGAGGTTGAGCTGCGCTGTGCGCGCAACATTCAATGGGACCTGCAATTGGACAACTTCAACACGAAGACTCCTTTGCCGCAGGAGGTCAGATCGTTGTTGGAGTCGGCGAGAAGATAGGCCCACGGGGCGTCAGCAGTCCGGCGCGGCCGCAAGGCCGGGGGGCGGCGTCTCGGCGATGAAGCAGGACCCCGGAGGTCCCCATGCCGCAACAGTATTACAACCTTGAAAAGGTAGCCGAGATGCTCGGCGTCTCGCCTGCGGAAGCCAATCGCATGCGGGAGAGGAACGAGCTGCGTGCATTCCGGGATGGAGCCGACTGGAAGTTCAAGGTAGAGGACGTTCAGGAGTATCTGGCGAAGCGGATCAAGGGTTCGGGGTCGGCGGAGACGTCGGCGGACGACAGCGACGAAGTGCTGATCAGCGAGCTGGATTTGGGAGGCGCGGACTCGGGGACGTCGGGAACGGTGATCGGCCCGATCGTGGGCGATTCGCCGGAGAGCGACGTGCAGTTGACCGACAGCGAGATCAAGCTGGCGGGGAGCGGGCTGCACTTGTCGGAGGATCTGGCTCAGCCGGGCGGGCTGCAGGCGCCGACGCCGTCGGACATTGCCAAGGCGGACGACCTGGAGCTGACGCTGGACGCGGACCTGACGCTGGAAGACAGCCACGTGCCGCTGACGCGGGGCCCGGCGCCGGTGGAATTCGCCAGCGGCGATTCGTCGATCGAACTGGCCGAGCCGGCGGAGTTTGAGGACGACGACCTGGTCCTGGGCGGCAGCAGCGGCAGCGATATCACGATCGGCGGCGATAGCGGCATTTCGCTGGTGGACCCGACGGACAGCGGCCTGTCGTTGGAAGAGCCGCTGGCGGTGGGCGACGGGAGCGAGTCGCTGGAACTGGGCGAAGACGACATGCTTTCGGTGATGGGGGGGAGCAGTGTCGTGGGGTCGGAGTCGCCGACGCAGTTGAAGTCGGACAGTGAATTTCTGCTGACGCCGACGGAAGAAGCGGTGGGCGAGGACACGGAAAGCAGCTCGCAAGTGATTGCGTTGGACGCCGATTCGGAGGTGGACGACAGCGCGGCGACGATGGCGACGAACATGCA
Organism: Thermoguttaceae bacterium; assembly: GCA_963674835.2. Classification (GTDB taxonomy): domain Bacteria; phylum Planctomycetota; class Planctomycetia; order Pirellulales; family Thermoguttaceae. The sequence continues at coordinate 918,802 of CAXXKC010000003.1, read as the reverse complement.
ATCGCTCGGCATATCGCAGGCGTCGGACATCGCGGGTCCATCGATGTCGTCGATGGCGCACATGCTGGACGAAGACAGTTCGGTCGGCGCGGGAATCGACATCGAGCCGCCAGCGACGGCACCCATGATACCGGCAGCGGGAGCACGGCCGGTGTACAGCGATGCGGCGGCCGCGGCAGTGGCTGGGGCGCCGGCGGGAGTACCTGCTGCGGCCGAGCCTCAGTACTCGGCGCTTTGGATCACGAGCCTGAGCTTCTGCACGTTGTTTCTGGCATTGGGCGGCATGATGGCGTTCGACCTGATGCGCAACATGTGGAGCTGGAACGGGCCGTACACGTATAACAGCTCGCTGATGGACATGATCCTGAATCTGTTCTAGTGCGTGTCGCACTTAGCTGTAGCGTTCGGGGCGGCGTGTTTCTGCGGTTTCGAAGGCGAAATACACGCTACAGTTACACCGAATGCGCTCGAAACGACCTATCAGAAAGCCATCTACCCTCACCCCCAACCCCCTCTCCCGCAAGCGGGCGAGGGGAGCCGTGTTGGGCGTAGCGGGTGAGTTCCTCGAAGACTGAACGTGGTGCCAGTGTGGGCGCCAGGCCATCGGCCGACCGTTTGTACGGACGGCCGTTTTTGTTTGTGGGGCTGTCTGGAGCGCATCGCGCGGGATGGGATCGCCGATGGGGGCGTGATTCGGCGGTCGGGAAACGATCCTTGGGTGATCGTTGCCTTGGCGAGCACGGGGGCGGGGGCGTTTTCGATCTTGCGGCGGGGGGCGGATCGTGCTACATGAGCCATGCAAAAGTGGGCGAATGGTGCGCGCCGGCGCGCACGGGTAATGCGCCGGGGCCGGATTCGGCAACCGACATGGGTGCAAGGTGTTAGGTTCCTCGTGGCCGCGACCGGCGATTGTGTGCTGGGCGGACTTGGGGAACAGGAAAGGACTCGGATGATGGCAAGCTGTCGGCTCGTACGTGTCGCTCCGGACTGCGGCGTTTGCGGCGGCGAGTTGCTTGGGTTCCGAAGGCGGTCTGGACGCGCCACGGCGGTGAGCCGCGTTGGGTGCTGGCTGCCGGTGATTGTCGGCGTGGCGCTGCAGGCGGGCTGCATGTCGTCGGCCACGTCGATCACGGCGCTTCAGGCACAGAATCGGGCGCTGGCGGATCAGAACAAGGCGCAATCGACGCGGTTCGAGAACTTGCAGGTTCACAGCCGCAACTTGGAGAGCCGGCTGGCGCGGGCGGAGGAAGACCTGGCGACGATGGGGGAACAACTGACGCTGAAACAGCGACAGTTGGCCACCTACGAGCAGGAGCGCGATCTGCTGAAGAACCAAGTGCCGGCGCTGGCCGGACCACGCGTGCCGATGCCGGCCGGACTGGGTAGGCGGCTGGTGGAGATATCGCGGCAGTATCCGAGCCTGCAATTCGACGAGAATACGGGGGTGAGCAAACTGGATACGGACATTCTGTTCGACACGGGATCGGCGGAGTTGAAGGCGGGGGCGGACCAGGTGCTGAGGGAATTGGCGCAGGTGTTGGCGTCGCCTGAGGCGAGGGACTTGCGGATTATGGTTGCGGGACACACGGACGATCGGCCTGTGGCACGAAAGCCGGCGCGGGATAAATTTGCGAACAACTTCGAGCTCAGCACGGACCGGGCGTTGGTGGTGGCCGAGATGCTGAAACGATTTGGCGTGGACGAGCAGCGGATGGCCGTGGCGGGATTTGGGGCCTCGCAGCCGGTGTCGCCGAATCTGACGTCGCAGGACCGGCAGAAGAACCGGCGCGTGGAGCTGTTCGTGATGGCGCCGAGTGTGCCGGTGATCGGGTGGACGGAGACGACGCCGACGCTGTATTAGGGGATGGGGTTTGGTGGAGGGTATCGGGTCGCGGGTGTTGTGCTGAAGCATAACCTACGGGGTTGTGGATCGTAGGGTGTGGGGTCGGGTGGGGGTTCGGGCGCTGGACTGGGGGCTTGTAGGGGGGCTATAATCGAACGGATGGGGCAGCCGGTTTGAGGCCGCCCATTGCCCGCCACCAGGGGAATCGGATCCCCTCTTCCCCGGAACCCTTTCTACGCGATTATGGCGCGACCCAAACTGATTTCGCCCGAGCGGCCTTGGGCTGTGCGCACCGTGTTACGGCTCTATGAGGCGTTGGCTTCGCTGAAGCTGGCGGTAGTTCTGATTGGCGTGGCGGCCATCGTGCTGGGATGGGCCACGTTTGTCGAGAGCGAGTACGGGACGCGCGCGGTGCACTTCGGCATCTACGGCACGTGGTGGTTTGCCGCGCTGGCCGCGCTGCTGGGCGTGAATGTGCTGGCGGCGGCGCTGATTCGCTATCCGTGGAAGCGGTTTGAGACGGGGTTCGTCATCATCCACGCGGGGATTCTGGTGCTGCTGGTGGGCATGCTGGTGAGCCGGCTGGGCGGCATCGACGCGCAATTGCCTGTGTTTGAAGGGCAGACGGAACACGTGGCGTATGAGGACAGCCAGCACTTTGCGCTGTCGGTCTACGGGGTCGGCTCGGGCAAAGCGAAGGGGAGCGGCGATGCTGCCAAGGCGGAGGATCTGAAGTCGGAACGGGTGATCGATGTGCCGTTTGTGGCCGGGCCGTTCAACTGGCGGGATTACGCGAGGTTGGGTCTGTTTCCATGGGGGCTGTGCCATCGCGACCGCGGCGTGCTGTATGACGAAGGGGGTATTCGGCTGGAGGTGTTGGATTATCTGAGCAACTGCACGTACGGGGAGGTGCCGCCGCTGGCGCTGAAGGTGAAGGGCAAAGGGGCGGCGGGAGCGCCGGAGAAGGGCGAGTCGGATGGCTGGGAGGAGATCGAGTTGGGCGTGCGTTGGCGGGACGATCCGCATGCGGCGCACGGCGGCATGAGCTTGGGAAGCCGTAAGAAGCTGGCAGGCGGGGAAAGGATCGTCTTCTGGACGGCCAACAGCATGGCGGCAACGGAGGCGTTTCTGCAGAGCCGGCCGGAAGGGCCTCTGGGGACCAAAGGGCTGGTGGTTCTGTACGCAGATGGGAAGCGATACCAGTTCTCGGTCGACAAGCTGTTGGCGGAGAAGGCGGTGCCGATCGGAGATACGGGGCTGACGTTGGAGGCGGTACGGCTGGACGAGCAGTTCTTCGGGCTGGTGTTGCTGGTTCACTGTGCGGGCGAGCCGGACCAGCGGATGGTGCTGTTTGCCGACGTGCCGGAGTTCAATCAGCAGGACGAGGAGCACGGCGTTTACGGGACGTATTGGGTCGACGTGGCGAAGCTGCCGGAAGTGGATTCGGCGACGGAAAGCGACAAGTCGATGAGGCAATCGGCCTTGCAGCCGCGAATCGACATCGTGGAGGGTGCGGACAAGAAGCTCTACTACCGGACGTGGAAGTCGCCCAAGTTCGGCGCGGAAGGGCAGTTGCCGGTCGACGAGCCGGTGAAGCTCTTGGCGTCGAGCGAGGATCCGGTCACGGTTTGGGTGACACGTTTCGTTGCCAGCGACAAGCCGGGGAAACGCCTGGTTGCGGGGCCGTTGGGTCGCGCGGGGAGCCGACGGCAGGTGCCTGAGGCGCTGGTGCGTTTGACAGTGGACGGGCGGAGCGAGGAGTTCTGGCTTCAGGGGGCGCCGTCCGGTCCGCAGCAGGAGCTGAGGGCAGATCAGCGGAAGGTGGTCGCCGGGAAGGGGCGGCGGGTGGCGGTGACGCTTCGGCACGATTGGATCGACGTGGGATTTGGGCTGACGCTGCGGGAGTTTCAGCGGAGGCTGGACCCGGGGAGCAGCCAGGCGTCGTGGTACGCAAGCCTGGTCGACATGGTGGACCGGAACGATCCACAGAAGAAGCTGAAAGAGGAAGTGCTCATCACGCTGAACGAGCCGGTGAATTTCACGGATCCGAGCACGGGGCGATCGTATCGGGTCTACCAGGAGTCGTTTGCCGGGCCGTTCAAGCCGGGTGACCCGGACGATCCGGAGCAGACGTTCGAGAAGGTGGTGGGTGGGCAGTCGCAGCGGAACGAGCTGTTTCTGTCGTGGCTGACGTTCAACTACGATCCGGGGCGAGGGCTGAAGTACTTTGGGTGTCTGTTGATCGTGGTGGGATTGAGCGTCGTGTTCTACATGCGGGCGTATTTCTTCCGGCGGCGGGGTTCGGTTGAGGGGATGAATGGGCGAGGGGATGAGGGTGTTGGGTGAGTTGCATGGGGAGAATGGTGATTTGGAGTTTGGTTGCGAGGGGCGTTGAGGGAGAGGCAAAACACGAAAACACGAAAGGGGGAAACCACGAAAGTGGGCTTTGAGTTGGGAGGAACGATGGGGATAGGTTGGGGGCGTTGATTGGGAGGCCTGATAGCGGAGGTTGTGTGCCCTCACTCCCTTGACATTTGACACAGTCGCCCTCCCGTGAGCGGGCGAGGGGAGGTTTGGGTTTTTTGAGGTGACGTTTATGTCGCTTGGCAAGTTCGTGTTGCTGCTGATTGTGGGTTTGACGCCGGCGGTTGTGCGGGCGGGTGAGGCGGAGAAGCCGCGCGCGTTGGACTGGAGCGCGTGGGAGCACCTGCCGGTCTTCTTTGACGGGCGGATCATGCCGCTGAACACGTTCGCCCGACTGACGGTCGAGAAGATCACGGGACGGGCGAATCCGAGATTGGCGCCGGCGGAGGGAGCGGATGCGGGGGCGACGGGGAGCAAGGTGCTGTTTCCCGAGGAGAAGCCGCGGAAGTTCAAGGCGGCGGAATTGCTGTATAGCTGGCTGGTCGAGCCGGAGCGGTGGGAGCAGGTGCCTTTTCTGAAGGCGGGTTACGAGCCGCTGCGGAAGGAGGTTTTTGGGCTGCCGAGCCTGGACGCGCAGGGGAACCATTTGAAGTATGTGTCGCCGGCGCAGGTGCACAGCCGGATGATGGCGATCCAGATGCGGCTGGCGGATGCGGCTGTGAAACGCCGGCAGGCGGAAGCGAATGGGACGAAGTATGTTGCCGATGACTTGGATGTGCGGCTGAACGAATTGCTCGATGCGTATCGGCGGTTTCGTCTGTTGACGTTCAAGCCGGGCGGGGTGTCGGACGAGCGCGGGTTGTTCGTCGAGCGGTTGAGCGGGCTGGTGAAGATTTGGAACGCGGTGGGAAGCGATATTCAGGGGATCAGCGAGGCGGATTCACGCAGCTCGACGATGAAGCTGGTCAGCGAGGCGGAGGATTCGCTGCAGAAGCTGATCGATCTGGCGAAGCAGGGAGATTCGACGCCGGCGAAGGCGGAGCCGTTGGCGGTGACGCTGAAAGAGTCGACCGCGGCGCTGGCCAAGGCATTTGCCGAGCACGATCGGCGGTTGTTTGCCAATCCGCCGAAGGACTGGAGCGAGACGCAGTTGAAGCGGGTGCGGTCGCGGATGCACGCGGTGGCGGTGCAGATGGCCGAGATGGCGCGGGAGGCGAACGAGGCGCAGATTGCCCTGTATGACAGCGGGATGACGTTGCGGCTGGTGCCGGCGCTGAATCCGGCGGCGCTGGAGGAGAAACGGGATACGGCAAACGAGGCGCAACCGTGGCTCAGTTTGCCGGCGCTGCTGGACGGTTCGGATTCGTTGCTGGCGGGATATCCGAAGAAGACGGTCGACGAGGTGCGCAAGGCGTACCGCGAGGCGGCGGCGGCGTATGTGGATCGCGGCAGCTCGCAACGGGCGGAACAGTTCAACGGGGCCATGAAGCAATTGGCTGCATCGTTGAGGACGCTGGGCGAAGAGGTGGAACCGCTGAGACGGGAGTTGCCGATCGAGCAGCGGGACGAGGCGTTGCTGGCGGTGACGGCCTACCCTGCGCCGGACGCGATGTGGGCCGAGGTGCACTATTACGAGTTCGAGCCATTCTTCTGGTCGTGTGCGGTGGGCGTGGGAGCGCTGGTTTGTTTCGGGCTGGCGTTCGGCGTGCTGCGGAAGCCGATGTTTTGGCTGGGGATGGCAGTGCTGGTGGCGGCGCAGCTTCTCACGATCTATGGGTTCGTGCTGCGGGTGATCATCACCGGTTGGGCGCCGGTGACGAACATGTTCGAAACGGTGATGTTCGTGGCGCTGGTGGTGTCGCTGTTGGGGGCGGCGTTCGCGGTGGCGCCGATTGTCTGGCCGGGGCTGCGAAGCGCGTGGCGGCTGTCGGCGATTCCGTTGACCTGGGAGGCGGGGCCGCTGAGCGACCCGCAGTTGGCGCTGATGCCGTCGGGGTGGTGGGATCGGCTGGGCTGGGCGATGCTGGTGCCGCGGATTGGTATGGCGCTGATGGTGTTCGAGTGGTTGGCGCGGACGAAGTACGGCGCGGGAAACGGGTATACGATCGTGGCGCTTTGGCCGCGGACGTCGGTGGGTACGTCGGTGCCGACGCTGAACGATGTGACGGTGTGGCTGGTGGGCATCCTGATGCTGGCGTCGGCCATGTGGTATGTGCCGCGGGCCGTGCTGGCAGGACTGGCGGGGTTGGCGATGATACCCGGCACGCTGGCGAGGACGGGTATTCGAAAGCCGTTGGAGCAGGCGGTCGCTCGGAAGCCGTTCGCGTTGGCGGGGGCGTCGGTGGGCGTACTGACGGCGCTGGTGGCCTACTTTGCGCCGGTGTTGGACAAGGACATCAACCCATTGATGCCGGTGCTGCGAGACAACTTCTGGTTGACGCTGCACGTGCTGACGATCACGGCGAGCTACGGGGCCGGCGCGCTGGCATGGGGGCTGGGGAATATCGCGTTGGGATACTACTTGTTCGGGACCTATCGCGAGCCGCTGACGGAAGAGCTGCCTGAGGGGCATCGGCCTGCCGGGCCGGCGCCGCACGGGCCGTTGGGGCGGCGGGCGCCGGAGCAGTGTGCGACGTTAGGGACGTTCATGTACAAGTCGATCCAGGTGGCCGTGCTGTTGCTGGCGGCGGGGACGATTTTGGGCGGGCTGTGGGCCGACGTGGCGTGGGGTCGTTTCTGGAGCTGGGATTCGAAGGAGGTATGGGCGCTGGTTTCGCTGCTGATCTACCTGGCCGTGTTGCACGGGCGATTCGCCGGCTGGTTTGGGAATTTTGGGCTGGCGGTGGGATCGGTCGTGGGCGCGACGTCGATCCTGATGGCGTGGTACGGCGTGAACTACTGGTTGGGTAGCGGGCTGCACAGCTACGGGGGCGGCGCGGGAGGCGGGCGCTATGTGTTGCTGTGCGTGGCGCTGAACTGGCTGCTGATCGTGCCGCCTGCCGTGCGGTATGAGTTGGAAAAGAACCGGCATGCGGAGTCGGCGGGGACGTAGGGGCTTGAAGGCCTCGTCAGTAAGCAGCGTGCCCTCACCGTGAGACCCCTCTCGCGCAAGCAGGCGAGGGGAGTTTCTTTGTTCAACGGCGGATGGAGTCGGTGGAGGGTTTGGTGGCGACCTGAGGTTCGGAGTCGGCCGGGACAGGGCAGGGGAGTCGGGAGAGGAGCGATTGAGCCTGGTGCGAGGCGGGGACCTGAACGCGGGCCATGGGGAATAGGGTGTTGAGCAGGGACGCCACGGGCATGGGCTGCTGGCTGGCGGCCGTCTGGCTGAGCAGCGGGCCTTGCGGTCCGCTGAGGATGGGAGCCGTGGGCGTGCGGCCCCAGATCTGAAGGCCGTGATCGTCGATGAGGAAGCCGACGGCCAGATCGCTGTAGGTGACGAGTGATCGGGCATCGGGAGGGGCGGGGCCCGCGTCGCCAGTCTTCTGGAGGTTGAGCCATTGGGAAGCGGCGTCCAGGAAGGAGGCGCTGAGCTGGCCGCCGGGGGCTTGGAGGTTTCCTTGAAGCTGGGTCAGGCGGCCTTGGCTGAACTGGGCCGAATCGATGGCGATTTGCCCCAGTCCGTGGAGCGTGTGGGGAAGTCGGCCGGTGACGAGGCGGTCGAGATCGACGCGCCAGAGCTGGGCTTTGGCCTGGCCGGTCCAACCTTGCTCGGTCTGACTGGCTTGGAGGTAGATTTGGGCGAGGCTCTGCGGGCCGAAGAGATCGGAGACGGCCAGGCAGGACGGCAGCAGGCTGCAAGGGATGGTGCTGCGGCCGGTATCGAGCAATAGGCCGGTTCCGGGTGGTGTGGACTTGCGATCGCGCCATGCGCAGAGGCGCACGGGGTCGGGCATGTCGGTCTGTGCGAGGCGAAAGTGGAGATCGGCCCAGGTCTCGCTGGGGGCGCTGCGGAAGCGAATCTGGACGTCCTGCAATGCGTGCGGCCCGGCGGGCGCTTGCAGCGCGAGACTGGCGGCGGAGAACTGGAGGTCGATGTCGGCCGAGACGGTTTGCCGGGTGAGAAAGCGCTGCAGGGCGAGCCAAGCCTGTTGAGAGTGGTCTGCGTCGAGCTGGGCTTCGGTGGCCGAGAGGAGGAGCGATGGCTGGGGGTTGCCGGCGTCGTCGGTCTCGCTTCTCCAGAGGGCTTCGAGCTGGCTGCAAGAGAAGATGGCGCGACCGGTCTCGGGATCGGCGAGCTGGACGCCTTCGTAGATGGTTTTTGAGGGCGTGAGGTGACGGATGGCCTTGACGGTCACGCTGAGGCCCAGTTGGCGGCCGAGGTGGGCGGCCTCGGATTGCACGTGGGCGTCGGTGTTGAGCCAGAGGGCGCAGGCCAGCACGGCCGCGGTCGGCACGAGGGCCAGGAGAACGAACAGTGCGATGCTGATGCGGCGTCGCGTCTGGTCGTAGAGGTGGAACATCCGTGTTCCTCGGAGGGTTTTCAGTGGGTGTTATGCTGAAGCATAACCACCCCTTTCAACATGAAAGCAACGCTAGCTGGCAAATCACCGGGAGAAACGAAATTCGATATTGTCGATGGCTGTTTCCTCTGGCCGATGCTAGCTGCGAATTCCTCGGGAAAAACGACACCATGTTGAAAGGGGTGGCTGAAGCATAACCTACGGGTGCGTGGGTTTTCACAGCCGGGGGCGGCTGTGCTACATGGGTTAGTGGTTTCGGGCCATGTTGGAGAATAGTTGGTAGCGGGCCTGCATTTCGGTGAGGCTGTCGCCGCCGAACTTGTCGACCAAGGCGCAGGCGACTTCGAAGGCGACTACGTTTTCGACGACTACGCTGGCTGCGGAAACGGCGCAGACGTCGCTTCGCTCGTAGGAAGCCGACTCGGGCCGACGGCTGCGGAGGTCGACGGATTCCAGGGGCTTGGCCAAGGTGCTAATGGGTTTCATGGCCGCACGGAGGACGAGCGGCTGGGCGTTGGTCATGCCGGCTTCGAGGCCGCCGGCGTTGTTCGAGGGACGCACGAAACCGAGCGACGGGCGGTCGACCTGGTCGGGATCGAATTGGATCGGGTCGTGGACTTCGGAGCCCGGGCGGCGAGCGGCCTCGAAGCCCAGTCCGATTTCGACCCCTTTGATCGCCTGGATGGCCATGACCGCCTGGGCGAGGCGGCCGTCGAGTTTCTGGTCCCATTGGGCGTGGGTGCCGAGTCCGAAGGGGAGGCCTTCGACGCGGACTTCGACGATGCCGCCGAGGGTGTCGCCTTGCTTCTGGCAGCGGTCGATGAGGGCCTCGACTTGGCCGTCCTGGTCGGGGTTGAGCGAGTAGATGGAGCTGGACTGGCGAAGGGCGAGTTGCTGGTCGAGGGAGCCGGGTTGGGGGTCGATGCGGATAGGGCCGAGTTCGACGACATAGGCGAAAGCCGTGATGCCGAAGGGGCTGAGGAGCTGTTTGGCCAGGGCGCCGGCGGCGACGCGGACGGCCGTTTCGCGAGCGCTGGCGCGTTCGAGGATCGCGCGGACCGAGCCGAGGTACTTCATGGAGCCGCTCAAGTCGCCGTGGCCGGGGCGGGGGCGATCGAGATCCTCCATTCGCTCCAGCTTGTAGTCCTTGTTGGGAAGCAGCAGGGCGATCGGGCTGCCGAGGCTCTTGCCGTGCCAGATGCCGGTGAGGATGTCGATCTGGTCGGATTCGATGCGTTGGCGGCCGCCGCGTCCGTAGCCACCCTGGCGGCGTTTGAGTTCGGCGTCGATTGGTTCGGTGGCGAGTTCGACGCCGGCGGGAAAGCCATCGACGAGGGCCAGCAGGGCCTTGCCGTGGGATTCGCCGGCGGTCCAGTAGCGTAGCATGGTCGGTTTGACTTCGTGATAAGTTGGGCTGGTGCGTGTCGCACCGAGTGCGTGTCGCACTTAACCGTAGTTGGCTGGTGGGGCTCGCTGCGCTCGGCCCACCCTACGAATGTCTCGGCCCACCGTAGGAGTGTCTCGATTTTATCGATAGGGGCCGTTTGGGGGTAGGGCGGTTTGGGCGGGGCGCGCGGGGAGCGGTGTGGTGGAGTGAGTGCGCGGGATCCGTGTTATGCGGAAGCATAACCTACGGGGTGGTAGGGGAGGTGGGACGCGTCAGTCGGGGAGGGGGTGGCCGGTGAGGCGCTGGTAGGCGTCGAGGTATTTTTGGCGGGTTTTTTGGATGACGTCGCCGGGCAGGGCGGGGGGTGGGCTGTTCTTGTCCCAGTCGGTCGTTTCGAGCCAGTCGCGGACGAACTGTTTGTCGAAGGAGGGCTGGCTGCGTCCGGGCTCGTACTGATCGGCGGGCCAGAAGCGGGAGCTGTCGGGGGTCATCACTTCGTCGATGAGGAGGATCTGGTCGTCGACGAGTCCCCATTCGAACTTGGTGTCGGCGATGATGATGCCTTGCTGGCGGGCATACTCGGCGCCGCGCTGGAAGATCTCGAGACTGCGGCGGCGGAGTTGCTCGGCCACGTCGGCGCCGACGATGTCGACCATCCGGTCGTAGGAGATGTTTTCGTCGTGGCCCGACTCGGCCTTCGTGGCTGGGGTGAAGATTGGCTCGGGAAGGGGGGAGCTCTGGACGAGGCCCGTGGGGAGTTCGATGCCGCAGACGGTTCCGTCGGCGCGGTATTCCTTCCAGCCGGAGCCGGCGAGGTATCCGCGCACGACGCACTCGATCGGGACGACCTGGGTCTTGCGGCAAAGCGTGGTTCGCCCGGCGAGGGCGGCACGGTCAGCCTGGGGCGGGAGGTCCATCTGGTCGATATCGGTGGTGATCAGATGATTGGGTTCCTGCAGACGGTCGAACCAAAAGGCGGAGATTTGGGTGAGCACACGGCCCTTGGAGGGGATGCCGCTGGGCAGGATCCAATCAAAGGCGCTGATGCGGTCCGTGCTGACCAGGAGGAGCCGGTCGCCCAAGTCGTATATGTCGCGTACTTTGCCTCGACGGACGGGCAAATCGGGGATGGTCGTTTCCAATACGACTGGGCTGGCCATAAATGAGATCCTCCTCAGTACAGGTCAACGAAGCAAGCAATCGCCGAGGGCCGCCGACAAAGTGGCGTGTCGAGTGCGAGTGGCACTGGACTGGAGCGTGCCGGCGGTGGGTTTCCACCGTTGGGGAAAGCGATTTGCACGCCGCGCGGGCGTGAAATGCGTTCCAGAGTCAGGGAAATATAGCAAGGTGGGGCAGGCTTGACCAGCGTCCGGGAATTGAAACCGGCGTGCTGGTTGGATAGACTCCTATAGGGGATGTCGTGCCGGCGCGGCGGCCAGCAAGAAAGTAGGACGCGCGGCACGTGTGGACAGTGCGCTCGCAGCAGTGTCCGTGAGGCGCTCCCCTGGGTGCGTTCCGGTGTGTGGAGAGCGGCGTCCTGATGGGCCTGATGCGGTTTACTATTCCCCGCGATCGTTTGTCGGAAGAGACGATCGGTCGCGCGTATTTGACTGGTTTGGACCGCGTTCCGTGGCACGTTGAGACGCGTCAAGAGAACGGCGAGTTGGTGTTGGAGCGGGCGGTTGCCGACTCGGGGAACTTGAATATCTTGTGGCCGATCGAAGGCCACGGCGATCTGATGCTCTCGACGGGGACGCTCATGGAGCGGGCGGAGCCGTATCGGCTGCCGCTGGAGCTTGCCCGGGGCAAGATGAGCCAGGTTCGCAACCAGTTGGCCGATTGGGAGATTCAGGGGCTGGAAGTGCCGCCGGGGGTGCGCACCGAATTGGCGGAGGCGACGCAGTTGTTCAGCCAGGCGGTGGTCGGCCAACCATCGTCGGAGCAGTCCATCGCGTTGGCCGACGAGGTGATTCGGCGCGCGGTGGAGATTGGGGATCGGCTGACGGGGTGCTACGCGGAGCAGGCATTGGCGGTGCGGAGGCGGCTTTCGGACCGGTTGGGTTGCCTTCTGGGCGCGAATCTGGGCCTATCGCCTTTGGACGAACACACGGCGCAGCAGTATTTGGAGACATTCAATGCGGCCTGCGTGCCGTTGGTGTGGCGCGAGATCCAGACGAGCGAAGGCAGGCTGGATTGGAGTGTGAGCGATAAGCAGATGGATTGGTGCCGGGCGCACGGATTGCGCGTACTGGCCGGGCCGCTGTTACTGTTCGACGATCACAGTCTGCCGGACTGGCTGTATATGTGCGAGGGAGACTTCGACACGATCGTCGACTTTGCGGGGGAGTTCGTGGCGGCGGCGGTGCGCCGGTACCGTGGAAAGGTCGACGTGTGGGTTTGCGCCGGGCGCATGAATACGGCGGATGTGCTGTCGTTGACGGAAGAGGAGAAGGTGCGGCTGACGGCGCGGTCGGTCGAGCTGGTTCATGCCAACGACGGTGACGCGGAGGCAATCATCTCGTTCGATCGTCCTTGGGGCGAGTATTTGACGCAGCGAAGGAACGATCTGCCGCCGTTGCATTTCGCCGACGCGCTGGTTCGGGCGGGGTTGGGGGTCAGCGGGGTGATGCTGGAGTTGAACGTGGGGTATGCCAGCGGCGGAACGGCGCAGCGCGACCCGTTGGAGTTCAGTCGGCTGCTGGACTACTGGAGCATTTTGGGGGCCCCGTTGTATCTGTCGATCACGGTACCGAGCGCGTCGCATGCCGACCTGCTGGCGCAGCGGCGGACGGCCCTGTTGCCGGGGGACTGGAACGCGAAGTCGCAGCAGGCGTGGGTGAATCGATACCTGCCGCCGCTGCTGGCAAAGCCGTACGTGTACGGCATTCTGTGGAACCAGTTGCGGGATTTCGAGCCGCACGGTTTTCCGCACGGTGGATTGTTCGATCTGCGGCGACACCCGAAGCCGGCATTGCGGCAACTGGCGTCGTTACGGCAAGCACATCTGGCCTAGGTTCTGGCGTTTCTTGGGGGCCTGGTTCTGGCAAGCTGCTGGCACCGCTGGACGAGTTGGCAGTGGCAGTTAGGCGTTCACCGTGCGGCACCTTCTGTGCGGGCGGGCGAGATTGGAGCCTTGTCTGAAGGCAGCACGCCCTCACCCGGCCGCTGCGCGGCCACCCTCTCTCGCGAGCGGGCAAGGGGAAGTGTGACGGGGCACAGCCGGGGGCGGCTGTGCTACATGGTTCGGCGGAAGCAGGCTAGGCACATGTCGTCCAACTGGGAGCGGGTGCCGATGAAGTGGCGGACGTCTTGGAGGACGCGCTGGCCGAGGGTTCGGGCGTCGTCGCAGGGGGCGCCGAGCTGTTGCTGAAGGCGGTCGGCGCCGTAGAACTCTTCGGATGGGTTCATGGCGTCGGGGATGCCGTCGGTGAAGAGGGCGAGTGAATCGCCGGGATCGAGCTGGAAGCGGAAGTCGGCGTAGCGAACGTTGGAATCGATGCCCAGGGGGAGGCCGCCGATGGCCTCGGCAACCGGTTCGACGTCGCCGGAGGGGTGGCGGAGCAGGGGGCTGAGATGTCCGGCGTTGACGAGGACGACTTCGTGGGTGGCCGGGTCGAGGACGGCGAGGACGAAGGTTACAAAACGCCCTTCCCAGCGGGTTTCGCAGAAGATGTCGTTGAGTCGGCCGATGGCGTCGGCGGGGGTGGGTTCGGTGGCTAGGCAGTAGCGGGCTTCGGCGGAGAGCTTGGCCATGAGCAAGGCGGCGGAGATGCCTTTGCCGGAGACGTCGGCGAGGGTGACGGCCAGGCGGCCGTCGGTCATGGGGATGTAGTCGAAATAGTCGCCGCCGAGGTGATTGGCCGGCTCGTAGAAATCGAAGAACTCGTAGCCGGAGAGCGTAGGGGGCGCGGCGGGCAACAGGCCTTGCTGGACCTTGTGGGCCAGCGAGAGTTCTCGCCGTAGGACCTCTTCCTGCAGGGCGATTTCGTGCAACTGGGCATTCTCGACGGCGAAGGCGGCCTGGCAAGCGACGCTGGCGAGGACTTCGAGGTCGTCGCGTGTGAAGCGGTGGCGTTGATCGCGGGTATCGATCTGGATGACACCGACGACCTTGCCTTCGCTGGTGATGAGCGGGGCGCACATCATGGAGTGGATCTGGAAGTCGACGACGCTCTCGGCCAGCTCGAAGCGCGAGTCGGTGGCGGCGTCGGCCGAGAGGATGGCTTCCTTGGCGGTGACGACTCCGTTGAGGATGGTGCGGCTGATACGGATGGGCTCGGTGGAGTTTTCGCGGCGGTGGCGGATGGCGCGGGGGACGAGCGTGTCGGTGACCGGGTCTTTGAGGACGATGAAGCCGCGGTCGGCCTGAAGGAAGATGATGAAGAGGCTGTCCAGCAGCTTCGGTAAGACTTCGTTGAGCGAGACGGCGCGCCCGAGGTTGCGGCTGATCTCGACGAGCGCCTTCAGCTTGGCTTCGGCGTTGATCGAGAGGCGGAGGGCCGTCGGGCCGCCGGAGACGCTGACCTTGGAGGTGATCGTGGAGCCGATGGAGGCGTCGTCTTCGTCGATGACGATGGTGCCGGTGGTCTGCTCAGCGTCGGCGGGCTGGTCGGGCGGTTTGGGCGGGTTTTCGTAAAAGGCGAGGAGGATGTCGCAGATGCGGATCTGGTCGTCTTCGGCGAGTTTGTGACGGCCTTCGAGGCGTTGGTCGTTGAGGAAGGTACCGTTGCGGCTGCCGAGGTCCTCGATGAAGCAGTTGTCGTCGATGCGGACGATGCGGGCATGCTGGCGGCTGACGGCGCCGACGTCGAGAAGGACATCGCAACTGGGATGGCGGCCCATGACGGAACTCTCGCTCTCCAGGTGGAAGAGATGGCCTGGAGTGAGCCCTTTGAGAACCTTGAGGACGGCCATGGCGAGGATACCCCACCCACAAAGGGAAAAACCGGCCCGCTGGGAAGGGCGCCTGTGGCGGGCGGCCCAAGCCGGAGCGGAGGAGGTGCTGGCACAGTGGATACCAGGGGAACGGGATGATTTTAGCGCCGGCGAGGGGCGAGCGTCAACCCTCGGTCCCCCGATGGGGTCGGGTGAAACCGGCATGGTGGGTCAGGGGCGATTTTGTTAGGATCGCCGAGCTTCTCTGGGGGCTCGCGGGCGTGCCGCGGCCGGCAGGGGAGGGCGAGCCACGGTAGAGGAATATGGGCGTACGCGGTCGGTGGTTCCTGGTGCGTGTCGCACTTGACGGTAGCGTTCGCGGCGGTGTGTTTCCGCGGTTCCGAAGACGAGCTACGCGCCGCATGGGCGCGAGATGCGGTCTGGTGCTCTGGTTGGTTCTAGCAAGCGGGCTGGCGGGTTGCCGGTTGCCGGGCTGGGACGGTCCGGTGTCGCGGTCGCTGGCGACAAGCCGGCAGTTGTCGCAGCAGGGGCTGGTGGCCATGGAGCGCAGCCAGTGGCAGCAGGCGGAGACGCTTCTGGCCCAGAGCGTGAAGGCGTGTCCGGGGGACGTGGACGCGCGGCGCAGCTACGCCGAATCGCTGTGTCACCGCGGGGCGAAGACCGAGGCGATCGCGCAGTTGCTGGCGGCCAGTCAGTGTGCGCCGGAAGATGCGACGCTGCGCGTGAAGATCGCCGAGATCCAGTTGGAGTTGGGGCATGTGGACATGGCGTCGGAGACGGCGCAACTGGCGTTGGATCTGGATCCGAAGCTGGCGTCGGCCTGGGCGGTTCGGGGGCGGGTGAAGCGTGTGCAGGGGCAACTGCGACCGGCGCTGGCCGATCTGCACCACTCGCTGAGCCTGGAGCCGGGCAACCGGGGCGTGCAGATGGAGGTTGCCCAGCTATACGGGCAGTTGAACGAGCCGCAGCGGGCCTTAACGATGCTGAAGAACGTGATCGACAGTTATCCACCCGGCGAGGAGCCGCAGGAGGCGTTGTACCTGGAGGGGTTAACCTACCTGACACTGGGACGCTGCGATGACGCGGTGGAGAGTCTGACCGCGGCCAAGAGGCGCGGAGGAGCGACGCCGGAGATTCTTTGCCGTTTGGGCGAAGCGGAGTTGCTGGCCGGTCAGCCGGCGCGGGCTGCGGCCGCCGCGCAGGAGGCATTGGCGCTGGACCCGAACCACGGGCCGAGCCGCGAGCTTATAGGGCGGTTGGAGGTGGCGTTGCGGAACGGTGGGGGCGGGGTTCGCCAGTGAGTGGCGGAAGCCGTGTGTCGGGTGCTGTGGGTGAGCGAGTTGCCGGCACGACAAGTACATTCGATACAACCCTTCGGGGAGCGTGGCGAGGTGTGAGGCCATCGCACTCCGTCACGACCGGAACCTGAGAAGGCGGACTGGGGTGGGCGCCCGAGGAAGCCGATCTCAAGCTAGGATTGCGGAGAGAGCTAATTTCCCACCGGTTCCCCCATGAACCTGAGAGCGTGTACCATGTCAGAAGGATTGGATGTCGGCAGCAGCGACTTCGTGGATCGCCGCACCTATGTTCCCGGGGCTCCCCAACCGACGGTGGAACGCCGCCAATTCACCAACAGCCACGAGGGTCTTTCTCCGGAGGCCCGGGAGTTGGCGCAAGCCATCGACCAGTACAAGCTGTATCACCGGCGACGGTTCATCACGTATGAAGAGATGCTGTCGGTGGTGAAGTCGCTGGGCTATCACAAGTGATGCATCTGGCCGCAAGGGCAGGGGCGGGGATGGGCTGGTCGAGCCTGGTGCGTGTCGCACTTAGCTATAGCGTGCGCGGCGGCGTGTTTCTGCGGTTTCGAAAGCGAAATACACGCTACGGTCACGCCGAATGCGCTCGAAGGGCTGGGTTGGACGAGCCAACGATGACCGGCGGCGCTTCTTATCGATGCCTGTATTGAAAACGGAACAAGGGGTCCGACCCAATCCTGATCTTTCGGCCTCCCGATGGTCGGCCTCGTTCCAATTCCAATGCAGGACCCAATAAGACGAACCGGCCGGGCGAGTCTATCGGGCCTGATAGAAGAGTGGCTCGTGGAGCCGCTTGGCGGTGAGGATTCCCACGGCCCGGCCTGAGTCGCCGACGACCTGAGCGAGGCTCTCGTGGGAGCCATGCATTCGGGTGAGGGCGGTCAGGTAAGAGTCGGTTTCGTGGATCGTCATCAGCGGCCGCAGTAGGGCGTCGTCGCCGGAGGCGTGCAGGCGCAGGTCGATAACGCGGTAGTAGCCGATGAGTTGCCGCTGGCCGTCGACGCTTTCGACGGGAACCGCGGCCAACCGGCAGCGCCGGGCGAGTTGCAGGATTTCGTCGCGCGACATGTTGGCCCGGGCGCGGGGTACGTCGCCGAGGGGCAGGGCGTAGGTGCTGACGGGCCGCTTGGCCAGATGAAAGATGGCTTGGGCGAAGCTGCGTTGAGCCGGATGGAGGATGCCGGCCTCGTGGCCCTCTTCTAGGACGCGTTCGAGCTCGCGGCGGGCGAGCTTGAGGCGGACCAGCTCGGGCGACTCGGGGACGAGCCAAGTGAGAATGCGGTTGAGGCCCCAGAGGACGGCGCTGATGGGGAAGAATAGGACGACGAAGACCAGCAGGAGCGGTCCGCCCAGGCGGAGGAGCCGGTTGGGGGCGTGGAGGAAGAGGTTCTTGGGCAGGAGCTCGCCGTAGACGAAGATCAAGGGCGCGAGGATGAGCGGGGCGAGGATTTCGGCGACGGTGCTTTCGCCGGGGAAGAGCGTTTGGGTGAGGATGACGATTGCGAGCGACGCGAGGTAGTTGGCGAGGTTGTTGCCAACGAGCGTGGTGGCGATGAAGAGGGTGGCGTGGTTGGTCAGCCAATGGAGGCCACGGGCGACGGGATCGCCGGCCATGGCATCGAGCGCGAGGCGCATCTTGGTGGCGCGATAGAAGCCTGTTTCGGAGCCGCTAAACAGGGCGCTGAGCAGCACTCCGACGGTCAGTAGCCCCAGGCCGAAGGCAATCATGGGGCCGCCTCCGGGGTTTGGTCGTCGGCGGCGAGGGTGAGCTCGACGAGGAGCTGGCCGCGTTCGGGGGCATCGAGGACTCGGAAGCGGAACGGACCCCAGCGGCACTCGTCGCCAGGGGCGGGCAATCGCTCGAGGACTTCCTGGAGGACACCGGAGACGGTCACGCTTCGGCTGAGGGGGCGCTCGACATGGAAGAAGCGGGCCAGGCGGCGGAGGCTGGTCATTCCGGTGACGTGCCAGACATCGGGAGCCACGCGGCGGATGGGCTTGTGCTGGAGGAGGCGCTCGCTGCGGCTGGAGGTGTGGATGAAGACGGTGTCGAGGATGTCTTCGAAGGTGAGCACGCCGATGGTTTCGCCGAGTTCGTTGACGACGGCGGCGACGCGCCGCTCGCCGCGGAGCATGATCTCGAGGGCTTGGGCGACGGTCGTGCACCAGGGGACGTAGGCGACAGGTTGGGCGAGCCGTTGGAGGTTCTCGTCGGGGACGTCGAAGAGGTCTTGCAGGGCGAGCGCGGAGGCGACTTCGTCGCTATCGTGCTCGGTGACCAGCAGGTAGTTGCTGGCCGGCAAGGTGCCATCGAGATCAGCCAAGGCGACGGGCGATCGGAAGGAGACGAAGCGGGTGCGCGGGCGCATGAGTTCGTCGACACGGATTTCGGAGAGGATGACGAGGCTTTGCAGGACGTTCTGCTCCTGCTCGAGCAAGGTGGCGTCGCCGGTGGAGAGCTCGACGGCCCGTTCGAGGTCGCGGATTCGCAGGTAGGGCTCGGGAGTGAACTGGGGCCAGAGGAGCCGCTGCGAAAGGAGATTGACGATGCGGAGGCCGGCCAGGGCACGGTCGAGCGATCGGACGATCGCCGCCAGGGGCAGAGCCACCAAGGTGGAAATGGCCGAGGGCTTGAGCACGGCGAGGCTTTTGGGGAGCATTTCGCCGAGGACGATCAGCAACAGGAGTGATCCGGCAGCGAGTACGCCGGCCTCGGTCTGATGGCCGTTGCGCTTGAGGTGGATGCTGAGGATGGAACTGATGGAGAAGTAGGCGAGATTGACGAGAAGGTTGCAGAAGAGGACGGCGGTGAGCAGGCGGTCGGCGTCGGCCAGCAGTCCGGCGGCGATCCGCTGCGGGCGATTGCCGGCGGCCAGCTTGCGGCGGTCGTTACGGCTGAGCGAGAAGAGCGCCGCCTCGCTGGACGAGAAGTAGGCGGAGGCGAGCATCAGGATCCCCATGGCGATCAGCCCGGGGGTTTGTTCAACCAGCATCTCCACGAGGTTGGGTTCCGGGGATCAGGGTTCACCAATCGTCGTCCGTCCGGTAGCTACATCGAACTCGTAGATGGCGGGGACTGCCATAGCGGCGGTGGTGAAGCCGTAGGCCACGGCCGTCACGAGGAAGACCCCAAGGGTGTAGTTGAGGAAGAAGCTGGTAATGGCGTAGAAGGTGGCGAAAGGGCAGAGGAACGAGGCGACGCCGATGGCGGCCGAGGGATTTCTGGCTCCTAGAGCGACGTAGAGGCCGATGCCGCCGCCGATCATGAACGCCAGGAAGGGCTGCAACTGTGCCTGGAACGAGCCGCTGAAGGCAACCATCATTCGCATGCAGACGGCAACGCCCATGAAGAGGAAGAAGACGGTGCCGAGGCTGATGGCTACGGCGCTGCGGGAATTGACGTAGATCATGCCGGCGTGAACCCCGAGCATGGCGGCGAACAAGTAGAGGACGAGCAGTCCGCCGGCCAGATAGAGGGTGTTTTCGAAGCCGAGCACGCCCGCGTAACAAAGGTAACCGCAGAGGGCCAGCGGGAGGAGGATCATCTCCTTGGTGTTGTAGAAGATGCCGCCCAGCTTGCCGAAGACGATTTCCTTGGGCGTAAGGTCGCTGACGAGGAGCAAGTCGAGCGCGCGGGTGTCGCGTTCGCTGGTGAGGGAGGTGACGGCCTGGGCGTTGACCAGCACGAGGCTCAGCAGAAGCAAGGGAACGAGAGCCAGCGAGCCGGTCTCGCGGGTGAGCGGGTCGCCGCTCTGGAGCATCCAGTAGAGGGCCGCGACGGTCATGGCAAACAGGAGGAGGTAGACGAGGCGGATGACGAGGACCTTGCGGCCGTAGGCCCAGGTGCGGATCTCGCGCCAAATGACGGGGTTGTCCCAGACCTGGCGCGTGCGTGCGGGTGATTTGTCGGTGGAGGTGGTAGCGGCCGGTTTCTGGCCGGCTGTTTGGTCAGGGGCGGCTTGGGCTGCGGCGCCTTCCTGGGCCATGTCGTGTTCGGCACCCCAGATGCTCTGGCGATGCCAGGTTTCATCTTCGCGGGTCATCTGTCGGGTTTCGCGCGAGGGATTCCAGACGCGGACCATGGCGATGGCGACGATGCTGAGCAGGACGAACATGCCAGTGCCGACGACGAGGAACAGGTTGACGGGGGTGCCCAGTGGGCCGAGGGCCGGATCGTCGTGGAGATAGGGGCGGGTTGCTTCGAGGACGGCCTGCCAGGGACTGAATGCGGTTGCCCAACTTTGGGCCGAGAGACCGAGCCAGCCGGAGGCGAGGGCGCCGGACGCGACGATCTCGCCGAGGGCCAGCCAGAGGACCAGCAGGAGGACGGTCATGGCCAGCGCCTGAAAGGTCTTTTCGCGCCAGAGGGCGAGGAGCGAGCCGATGCTACCGGCAACCAGGGCCGTGACAACCGTAACGGCGAACATGCGGCCGATCTGATCGAACGAAACGCCGCCGAACAGGGCGGTGAGCATGAACAGGGGGACGGCGGCAGCCACCAGTACGAAAATGTAGAGGAGACTGGCCATCAATTTGCCCAGGACGAGCTCGCTGTTGGTGAGGTTGGTCAGCAACAAGAGAACGAGGGTGCGGCGGTCTTTTTCCTGGGCGACGGCGCTGGCCGCCAACAGGCCTGAGGAAAACATCACCAGTGCGAGCTGAAGCGGAGCCAGGATCTGAAAGAGGACCACGCCGAAGCGGGCCATATCGCCGACATCGCGAACCACTTGCGTGCCGGTCAGCACGAGCCAGGCCGTACTCATGAGGATGAGCAGGACGCCGACATAGGCCGTACGAGCGATGTAGATTGCCCTACGTCGAGGGGATATCGCAAGCTCACGCTGGAATACGGGTCCGATAAGCAAAGGAGTGTCCCCCCAACAGATAGTGCGATGCGGAGCGACCGAAGCCGCTGGGACTATCATACCATAGCTGATTGCCTGGCAGGAGGGAGCGGACCGGTATTGGCGGGCTGAGGCGGGGTTAGGACGGATGGGCTGCCGTCAGGTCCGTCGCAACGGGCGCGAGGCGACCGGGTGTCGGGGCCTTGGGGGCGTCAGAAGCTGAAGTCGACGCGGCTGCCGGGGTTTCCGCTGGGCGGAAGGCCTTCGAAGAGCACGTCCTGGAGGGTCGCTTTGCCGCTGAAGGGGAAATGGAGGGCGAAGCGGCATTGGTAGCGATCGAGCTGCTGCTGACGCTGGGTATTGCTGCGGGCCCAGCCCCAGAGCCAGCGGCCCAGCCAGCCGGAGCGGCGGGCGCCGACTGCGGCCTGATCGAGGCGGTGCTGGAAGACGTCGAGGAAACGGCGGATACTCGGCAGGAAAGCAGCAGGTACGGGCGACTTGCAGCCGATGGCGAAGGCGGCGAAGGGATCTTGATCGGGCCCTTGCCAACCGACCAACAGGGCATCGAGCGGGTGCAGGAGCCGTTGGAGGCCTTGGGGAGTCATTCGCCAGAAAGGGCCAGGTGACGTGCCGTGGGACTCGTGGATCGAGGCAAAGACCAGGAGCATGCCGCCGGGAGTGAGCAGTCGAACCATCTCGTCGATGGCGCGATGGGGCTCGAAGGTGTACTCGAGGACGTTGACACAGCAGACGGTACGGGCCGATTCGGACGGGTAGGGGAGCGTGGAGAGCTCCTCGAGGCGGTCAACCTGGGTGTCGCCGTGCAAATCGGGTCCGACATAGCCGATGTCGACCAGACCGTTGGCCGGCGAGGAGGCGTGGGCGACATCGTGTTGCCGCCAGTAGCCGAATTCGTAGATGGGGCCCTGGAGGTCGAAGGTTTCGGCGACGCTTTGAACGAACGGTTGCACGGGGATGTGCATTGGGCTTCCCTGTTTCCAGCGCTTGCCGACCGGGGGTTGTTCATTGGGGGCCGCCTGGCAACCGCCCAAGGTGGTTGGGTGGTTCGGACAGTTCGCGCGGCGAAGGTTATAGCAACTCCGGTCGACGACCCCCAGATCAATCTGCGGCTCGTGTGTGAGTATTAGATAGATGGGGGATATGCGCAGGAAGAGTCGTGTGGGTTGTGTAGGACGCACTGGAGGGATTTGGGCTTTGTGTTGGCCGTGAGTGAGGGGGTCTATTTGTAGAGTGATCGATGCCGAATCAACAAGAGAGGGTCTCTACGAGTGCCACGGGGCAATTGAGGGGGCGAGGCCGCGGAGAGACGGCTCACCTTTGCGCAGAGTTTTCCTTCACACAAGGATGTGTGCCGCGATCAACCCGGCGCAGCGACTACCATGCAATTTCGCCGTAGTGGCCAACGCGACGACCGGCGCCGCCGCGTGTTGAGCGACGTATTCAGGAGCGAGACTGGGGCGGCATCGTCACAGTCGGGCTCGACTCTGTGGCAGGGCGATCGGCCTCGACACCGGAGTTTGAACTATGGGGATGCGGCCTTCATGGACGACCAGCCTCGCGTGATCGATCTGGTGCCAACGCGATTGGCGGTGTTTCTCGTTCCGCTGGTGGCCGGGGTGGCCATTATCGCGGGGTTGGAGGGCCTCCATGCCTGGATGCCTCATTTGTCGCGGTTCACGACGAACGGCCGGGTGGCGGCGTTCGATCTGGATGGGCGGGGGAGCCTGGCCGTTTGGTTCTCGTCGATGGCATTGGCGGCGGCGAGTTTGGTGGCGGTGTTGGTGTACAGCATCCGGCGGCACAAGGTGGACGATTATCGGGGGCGGTATCGGATCTGGCTGTGGGCTGCGCTGTGCTGCATGGTGATGAGCCTGGACAAGACGGCCGGCCTGCACGAGGGCTTCAAGGAGATGATGGCGCTGGTGTCGGGCACCCGGGTGTTCGGCGACGGGTCGATCTGGTGGATCGTGCCGTACTTCTTCCTTTTGGGGGCGATCGGGACGCGATTGTTGGTCGACATGCGGCGGTGCGTGCTTTCGTCGACGGTTTTGGTGGGGACGGCCGTTTGCTACGGAGTGGGAGTGGCCTCGCGGTTCGGGTGGCTCGTGCCTGTTGGGAGCGAGCACGCCGTGATGCTCAAGGGGGGCGCCGAGATGTTCGGCGACCTGCTGCTGGTTCTGGCGATGGGGTTGCACGCTCGGTACGTGACGCTGGACGCGCAGGGGCTGATTCTGCCGCCACGGCGAAGAACGCGACGGGTCGTGGATGAAGCGGACGAGGAAATGGGGTTGGAGATCAAGGTCCATCCGCCGCATGGGATTCCGCGGCCGGCCACGGTTCCGGTGCAGCAGCCGCGAACGTTTGTGAACGCGACGCCCGTGGCGGCGGCGCCCGCGCCGGCCCCGGCAGCGTCGGCTCCGGTTCAACGCAAGTTGACCAAAGAGGAGCGGAAGGCGTTGAAGCGGAGGTTGGATAAGATGCGGAAGGAGCGGGAGCAGCGGAGGTAGCGGGGAGCTGTGCTGAAGCATAACCTGCGGGGTGGGGGGATGTGGGGTTAGTTCTTGGTTAGGGCACAGCCGGGGGCGGCTGTGCTACATGGCGGGTGGAGTTGTTGGGGGGATGCTGAAGCGTAGTCTGCGGGCTCGGCTGGTCGTGTTGGGGTGAGAGAGTTTGTGGTGGGGCTCGCTACGCTCGGCGCACCCTACGTGTTGGATGTGGTGGGGTGGGTGTTTGGGGCTTCTCCTGGATTCGCGGTCGCGAATTCTGTATCTTTGCACGTTTGGTCGGTGTCTTTGTGTTGACCTTCGTGTTCTTCCCAGTGTGATTTGGCAGGTATGGTACGCACACGATTTGCTCCGAGTCCGACAGGTTATCTGCATATTGGCGGCGTGCGTACGGCGCTCTTCTGCTGGCTTTTTGCGCGTAAGCATAAAGGCCAGTTCATCTTGCGGATTGATGACACGGACGTGAAGCGGAACGTCGAGGAGGCGTTGCAGCCGATCCTGGACGGCTTGCGGTGGCTGGGCATCGACTGGGATGAAGGGCCGGAGGTGGACGGGCCGTTTGGGCCGTACTACCAGTCCAAGCGGTTGCCAAGCTACCAGGAAGCGGTAGCGAAGTTGCTGGACACCGGGCACGCATATTATGACTACGCGACGCCGGAGGAGCTTCAGGCGGAGCGCGAAGCCGCTCGGGCTGAGAAGCGGTCGACTCGCTACAGCCGCCGCTGGATGGCCGAGACGGCCGAGGAGCGGAAACGGTTCGAGGCGGAAGGGCGCCAGGCGGTCGTGCGGTTGAAAATTCCCACGGAAGGGACGCTGGTACTGGATGACCTGATCCGGGGTCGGGTGGAGTTCGAGTGGGCGCAGGAGCAGGACCATGTGATCCAGCGGGCGGACGGGACGTGTTTGTATCACCTGGCCAACGTGGTGGACGACGAGGCGTTTCGGATTTCGCACGTGATTCGGGCGGAGGAGCATCTGTCGAACACGCCGCGGCAGGTGTTCATCATCCAGTCGCTGGGATATAGCATGCCGCAGTACGCGCATTTGCCGTTTGTGGCGGAGCCGGGGAGCAAGACGAAGCTGAGCAAGCGGAAGCTGGACAAGTACCTGAAGAACCGGCAGTTTGCAGAACGGGTGGAGCACGGACGGCAGATCGCCGAGCGATTGGGGCTCAAGCCGGACGCGGATACGTTCAACCCGGTGATTGTGGACTTCTACCGGCAGGTCGGTTATTTGCCGGAGGCGATCGTCAACTACCTGGCACTGTTGGGGTGGTCGGCGGGGGATGACCGCGAGCAGTATACGCGACCGGAGTTGATCGAGGCGTTTTCGTTGGAGGGCGTGAACAAGGCCGCGGCGAGTTTCGATCCGCAGAAGCTGTGGGCATTTGAGGATCGGCACATGCGCGAGTTGCCGGTGGAGGAGAAGGCGGCGATGGTGTTGCCGTACCTGGAGAAGGCGGGTTTGGTGACGGCGCCGGTGGATCGGGAGACGACGGATCGCGTGGCGGCCATCGTGGCGGCGGCAGGGGACCGCATCAAGGTGGCCGGCGACATTTTGGACTACGACGAGTTCTTCACGGCGGACGACGCGTTGACGCTGAACGAGAAAGACTTTGAGAAGCGGATCCGGAAGGCGCCGGAAGCCGTGGAACTGCTGGAAGGGCTTTGCGAGGAATTGGCGACGGTCGAGCCGTTCGACGCGGCGACGTTGGAGCGGTTTGTGCACGAGTTCGTCGAGCGGCGCGGGATCAAGATCGGGCAGATCATTCATCCGTTGCGGGTCGCCGTGACGGGGAAGTCGGTCGGTTTCGGGTTGTTCGACACGCTGGCGATTCTAAGGCGGGAGAGCGTGATGAGGAGAATTCGCCGGGCGGCAGAGAGCGGCAAATAGCGGGGCGGACAGACTGTGCGATGTGGTGGGCGTGCGTGGAGTTGTCGGGTGGTAATCGGCGAGGCTATGGACGTGAGTAGCTGATATTGGTTACCAGCGGGCCGCGGCACGTCGCGCGGTCGTTCTTGGAGTGGAGTCAACAGTCTATGGCTACCTCGGATTCGAGTCCTTCGACCACCGATTTCGTGCGCGAGATTGTTCGCGAGGACAACAAGACGGGCAAGTTCGGGGGGCGCGTGCATACGCGGTTTCCACCGGAGCCGAACGGGTATTTGCATATCGGTCATGCGAAGTCGATCTGCCTGAATTTCGGCATCGCCCAGGATTTCGGCGGGAAGTGCAATCTGCGGTTCGACGACACGAACCCGACGAAGGAAGAGCAGGAGTACATCGACTCGATCCGCGAGGACGTGCGGTGGCTGGGGTTCGATTGGGACGAGCGCGAGTTCTACGCATCGGACTACTTCGAGCAGCTCTACCTGTGGGCCTTGCAGTTGATTCGGGCGGGGAAGGCGTATGTGTGCGACCTGTCGGCGGAGGAGATTCGGTCGTATCGCGGGACGCTGACGGAGCCGGGGCGCAATAGTCCGTATCGCGACCGGTCGGTGGAGGAGAACCTGGAGCTGTTCGAGCGGATGAAGGAGGGCGAGTTTCCGGACGGGTCGCGGACGCTGCGGGCGAAGATCGACATGGCGCATCCGAACCTGAACATGCGCGACCCGGTGATGTACCGGATCCTGCATGCGGAGCATCCGCACGTGGGCGACAAGTGGTGCATCTACACGATGTACGACTGGGCGCACGGGCAGTCGGACTCGATCGAGGGGATCACGCACTCGATTTGCACGCTGGAGTTCGAGAATCACCGGCCGCTTTATGACTGGTTCTGCGACGCTTTGGGGATTTACCATCCGCAGCAGATCGAGTTTGCGCGGCTGAACCTGACGTACACGGTGATGAGCAAGCGCCGGCTGCTGGAACTGGTCAAGGGGGGCTATGTGAACGGATGGGACGATCCGCGGCTGCCGACGATCAAGGGGCTGCGGCGCCGAGGGTACACGCCGGAGGCGATCCGGGCGTTTTGCGAGCGGATCGGGGTGGCGAAGTTCAATAGCACGATCGACATGCAGCTTCTGGAGTTTTCGTTACGGGAGCATCTGAACAAGGTGGCGCCGCGGGTGATGGCCGTGCTTCGGCCGTTGAAGGTCGTGATCGAGAACTATCCCGAGGGGCAGGTGGAGGATCTGGAGGCAGTGAACAACCCGGAGGACACGAGCATGGGCACGCGGATGGTGCCGTTCTCGCGGGAGCTGTACATCGAGCGCGACGATTTTCGGGAAGATCCGCCGAAAAAGTTCTTCCGGCTGGCTCCGGGGCGCGAGGTGCGGCTGCGGTACGGGTATTTCATCACGTGCACCGAGGTGGTGAAGGACGCCAACGGGGAGGTGACCGAGCTGCGCTGCACGTACGATCCGGCGACGCGGGGAGGCAACGCTCCGGACGGGCGGAAGGTGAAATCGACGATCCACTGGGTTTCGGCGGCGCACGCGCTGCAGGCGGAGGTCCGGCTGTACGATTACCTGTTCACGAAACCCGACCCGAGCGAGGTCGAGGAGGGTGAGGATTACAAGTCGAACCTGAATCCGAACTCGCTGGAAGTGGTGGAGGAGTGCTTTGTGGAGCCGAGCCTGGTGATGGCCAAGCCGGGCGATGGTTTTCAGTTCGAGCGGCTGGGGTACTTCAGCGTCGACGTGGATTCCACGGACGAGCGGCTGGTTTTCAACCGCACGGTGACGCTGAAGGACACGTGGGCGAAGCTCGAGAAATCGGGCAAGGCCGACACATGACGCGGTGCGCTGGCGGCAGGTTGCCGCTGGTTGTTGTCGATCAGGAGGCGAGTTCGGGCACGACGAACGGGTCGCGGTACTTTCGTTTGAGGAAGGCGTTGGCGGCGTCGGCGTCCGGGCCGACAAAGCGTTCGGTCGCCGGGTCGATTTCGAGCACCGGGCTCATGTGAATCTCGGTGGCCGTCATGGCGATGCCGTGGTTGCCGAGCAGCTTAGTCATCTCTTCGAGGAGGCCTTGCCAGAGCTCGGAGCCTTTGGCGACGCTCTTGGCCTTGTCGTAGGAGAGGGGGCCGCCAGAGCGGACGGCGACGTTGGCGACGTTGCACCAACCGGTGGAGTCGTTGCCCATCTTGACCGGCGTGTTAAGGATGGACGGGTCGCGGCGCCGTACGGCGTCGATGAAGTTCTGCTGGTGGATGCCGTCGCCACCGTTGCCGTGGAATTCCTTGATGAGCTTGCCTTGTTTGTCGTAGGCGGCGGCACCGCCGCGATGCCCCTCGAAATGCCCGCCCTCGCAGTAGGCGATGTAGCCGCTGCCGGGGCCGGGATGCGGGGCGTTGCCGGACGAGTTGGGGCTTTCGGTGAGGTTGGTGAGGCCCAAGACGACGGGGATGGCGCCGGCATCGAACCAGGTGAAGTGGACGTTGGGCGTTTGGCCGGCGTCGTTCCAAGCGACACGGCCGCCGCCGCTGAGGATTCGCTTGGGTAGGGAGATGGCATCGTTGAGGACGATGTTTCGCATGTCGTCCAGGACGTGAACGCCCCAGTTGCCCATTTCGCCGGAGCCGGTGTTCCAAACCCAATGCCAGTCGTACTGGAGCTTGTCGCGCCATATGGGCTCGTCCTGGGCGGGGCCGAGCCAGAGGTTGTAATCGACGTCTTGGGGGATGGGCAGCGGTGTGGAGCGTTTGCCGATGGGTTTGCGAACGCCATAGCGATTGACGCGAGCGGAGAGGATCTTGCCGAGGGCCTTCTCCTCGTGGAGGAACCGCCTGAGTTCGGCCTGCATGGGATCGCTGCGCTGCTGGGTGCCGACCTGGCAGATGCGTTTGTACTTGTCGGCGGCGAGGACGGTCTGGTGGCCTTCCCACTGGCTGTGCGAGAGGGGTTTCTCGACGTAAACGTCCTTGCCGGCCTGCATGGCCCAGATGGCGGCCAGGCAGTGCCAATGGTTGCAGGTGGCGACGACGACGGCGTCGATATTCTTGTCGTCGAGGAGGCGTCTGAGATCGGTGCAGGCCTTTGCCTGGGGGAATCGCTTCTTGGCAGCTTCAAGGCGGGCACCATCGGGATCGCAGAGGCCGGCGACGGTGACGCCATTGATGGCACTGAAGCGTCCCATGTGTCCGCCGGCACGGCCACCACAACTGATGAACCCGACGCGGATGGCGTCGTTGGGCTTTGCGGCCATGATTTGACGAGGCAGGGCCAGCGTTGCGCCGGCGGCGAGTCCTCGGTGGAGCAATTCACGTCGGGTGAGTCGAGCCATCAGTCGTTCTCCTGTATCGCAGTGTCGGAAGTTGCCATTCCAGAAGGTGGGATAGCCCCTGCTCGCCGTGGGAGGCGCGAAATGGCCGGGGGCTCTGCTTCTACTTTACCCACAATGACGGGCGGAGCAAAGCGCTCTGGGACGGAGCCGGGCCTTCGGCGCTTGACGGGAGCAATTGCGGGAAGATATTCTCGAACGCGGCAGATATCGAGAGCTGGGGGGCTCGTCCGGCGCAAAGCGTGGCGGGTGGGGACCCTGGAGTCGCGGCGACGGAAAGGCGTTGGGATGGGAGCGTCGCCGGGACCGTACAAGATGCGCTGCCGTACAGATGGCACTTCGCAAACGCAGGAAAGGGTGAACTTGTGACGAACCGTGTGCGAAGCGTGCGCCTGTGGGCGTGTATGGCGGCGGCATGCGTCGGACTTGGTGTGAGTGGTGTGTGTGCAAGGGCATGGGGGGATCCTCCTCCGCCGAACCCGCCGGGGAGCGCGGCAGTTGTTTTCTCGCCCGAGGCGCCATTCAGCAACCCACCGCGAGAGGATGTGGACAAGTACGGCGGTTGGCTGGCGCAGAAGGGGAAGGCGACCGGCTTCTTTCACATGGAGCAGGTTGGAAACCGGTGGTGGATGATCACGCCGGAAGGACATGCTTACTACATGTTGGCGGTCACGGGCGCGCCGGACAAAGAGTACGACCGGTGCAAGTCGTGGGGGCTGAATGCGATCGCCGCGGAACCGCGCTCGCCCGAGGCGGCGGGCAAGATGCCCTATACGAAGATCCTGTATTTCTTCAATCACGGGAAGACACTTCCGATTGCGAGGAACGCGGGGATTCCGCCGTGGGTGACGTTTCCCGACGTGTTCGATCCGGAGTGGGTGAAGAAGTGCGACGAGTACGCTCAAGCGGCGCTTGCGCCCTTGGCAAACGATCCGTGGCTGATTGGCTACTACATCGACAACGAGCCGAACTTCAGCGGGTGGTATGAAGTGGTGACGCATCTGCCGCAGGACGCGCCGTTTCGCAAGGCGTTTGTGGAGGTGGCACGAGCGTACTACGCGGACAAGCCGGGGCAGCTCGCGAAGGACTGGAAGGCGTTTGGCGCGTCGACGGCCGACGACCTTTTGAAGGCCGAGGGGGACGCGCCAGTGTTGCCGGAACTGGCAGCGATCTGGCAGGTGGCGGTGGCCGAGCAGGCGTTTGGGACCATCGATCGCGCTGCGAAGAAGGCCGACCCGAACCACATGAATCTGGGCACGCGGATGATTAACGCGGTGCCGCCGTCGCCGGGAGTGTTCGTGGTGATGGGCAAGCACATGGATGTGGTGAGCTGGAACCTTTACAGCCTGTGGTCGGATCGTCTGCTGACGCAGATCTTCACGCTGCTGCCGGCGATCTACGAGATGACGAAGAAGCCGATTCTGACGAGCGAGTTCACGTTCCGCGGGGGCGACACGCGATGTCCGAACACGACCGGCGCGCCGCCGAGCGTGCCGACGCAGGGCGATCGGGCGGTGGGGTACCTTTCCTATATGTCGGCGGTCGCATCGCTGCCGTTCCATGTGGGCGTTTGCTGGTACAAGTACGGTGACGACGGACTGGATCTGCCGTGGGGCCGATATGGCGAGGACTGCAACTTCGGCATGGTGGATGGCTTCAACCGCCCGTACGCGTCGTTGGTCCAGACGCTGCGATTGGTCAACGGGAGTATCTACGAGTTGGCGGCGGATCCGGTGCGCAGCAAGGAGTGTCCGCTTTTCTATCGCACGGAGTTGATGCGTTGGGACCTGGCGTGGGACGCACAGATGTTGATGCGCTTCGGCCAGATGAAGCAGCCGCCGCCCGATCCGCTGAGCGCGCTGTTGCCGGAGCCTCGACGGTATCACCAGCACTACTGGGTGAGCCACAAGAGTCCGAAGCTGACGATCAACGATGAGGGGTACTACGGCTGGTGCTCGGCGAACATGCTTCGCAAGCTGGACGACGGCCAGGAGTTGGCGCTGTACTGTTTGGAGGGGTTCACGAGTCTGCCGCGATCGTCGTGGCTGGGTGCGGGCTGTTCGGAGCCGGACAAGCCGTTTTCGATCGACAGCAACGCGCAGATGCTGATTCGTCGCGTGGACGGGCAGGGTCGCCTGCGCCGGATGGCGATCATCGGCGGGAGCTTCGTGCTGGAGCAGTTCAACCAGTTTGCGATTCGCGCGAACGAGAAGGTGCCCTATCTGGACGTGCAGTACGACCCGGAGGGTAAGAAGCTGACGATTACGTCGCAGGGGTCGATCAAGAACGTGGGTGTGCGGGATGTGCTCGGTTGGAAGGCCACGTGGAACGGCCAACCGGTCGCTGCGACCGCGCTGCCCGAGGCACCGAGCATCTGCTCGTTTGCCGCTCCGAGCCCGTAGTGGGGCAAGACTGCGAGGGTATCGTGCGTATTGGACCGCTGAACCTCGTTGTTGCCATCGTTGCGGGAAGTGTATGTTTGTGGGGTTCGTCGGCCGCCCGGGCCGGAGAGCCGGCAGTCCGAGACATCGGGGGCGGCGTGCGCCAGATGTTTCTGGACGACTGGATCTGCGCCCAGACGACGGGCGTAGAACGCCGGCAAGGGCGGCCGATGAAGCGGTCCGATAACCCCATTTTGCGCCGCGACAAGCCGTGGGATGCGTCGCGCTGCGATCTGTACGGCAGCGCGGTGCTGGATCCGGGGCAGAAGCGGATTCAGTTGTTTTACGCGGCGAATAATGCGTTCGACGGGCACGAGGACCGGCTGGCCTATGCGGAGAGCCTGGACGGTGGCCGGACGTGGACGAAGCCGGAGTTGGAGCTGATTCCGTTCGGCGGGCATCGGCAGACGAACCTGGTGATGCTGCCGCCGGCGCAGGTGATGCACGGGCCGTGCGTGTTTCGCGACGAGCACGAGGAGGATCCGGCGAAGCGGTACAAGCTGTTTTCGTCGAGTTATCCGGATACGGCGTATCTGAAGCTGCCGCGGTGTTACGAGCATCGCGGGCAGTACGTCTACTCGATCGACAAGCCGACGCTACCGCCGAATTGCGGAATGCCGGGGATCTACGTGGCCTACTCGCCGGACGGGATTCACTGGAAGACGCCGGCGGTGCGGGTGTCGGACATGATGAGCGACACGGCGCAGTCGGCCTTTTGGGACCCGAGGATCGGCAAGTATGTGGCCTACGTGCGGGCGCGGACGAACAACGGCCGTAGCGTGGCACGGATGGAGAGCGACGATTTCGAGCACTGGACGGAGCCGGTCGTGGTGTTGGAAGGGACGCCGGAGCGGTCGCTCTACAGCATGGGCGTGAACCGGTATGAGGGGATCTATGTCGGGACGGTCTGGATCTTCGAGCCGGGGGCCGATTCGACGGGCAAGCCGGTGATTTGGCCGGAGCTAGCGGTCAGCCGGGACGGAATTGCGTGGAGTCGGCCGTTTGTGGGCGAGGCGCTGGTGCCGTGCGGGCCGTCGGGGAGTGCCGACTCGCGGCAGATTCGGATGGCATCGTCGTTTGTCGTGGTGGACGATGTGATTCTGTTGTTCTTCGGGCAGTCGGACCGGCCGCACAATACGGTGGACATGCGTGTGGACATCGGCATGGCGACCTTGCGGCGCGATGGATTCGCGGCAATGGCGGCGGCGGGGGGCGAAGGGTCGATCTTGACCAAGCCGTTGCGATTCGAGGCGGGTCGGCTTTGCGTAAACGCCGAGGTGGAACCGGGCGGGAGTTTGCGGGCGGAGTTGGTGGGCGCGAAGGGAGTGCCGGTGACGGGGTACGAGCTAGGGGCGTGTGTGGGTGTGGAGGGGGACGCGCCGCACGCGCCGGTGGTTTGGAAGGGGCGGTCGACGGTGCCGGAGTCGGAAGGCGGGGAGTATCGGATTCGGTTCGTGCTGGAGCGGGCGAGGGTGTATTCGTTTTGGGTCGAGCCGTCGGGGGTGTAGGGGGGGGAGTCTGGCCGGGTTGCACGATTGGTGGGACTCGCTGCGCTCGGCCCACCCTACGGGGTTGGGGGTTGGAATTGGAAGGCGTAGAGGTCGGCTTCGACGAGGGTGATGTGGAGGCGGATGGGTTGGCCGGCGAGCTTGCTTAGGTCGCTGCCTTGTTTCCACGTGACGGTGCGGGCGAGGTCGTCGCCGAAGACCTCGTTGGAATCGGCGAGGGCAAAGCCGGGGATGGGCTTTCCGGCGGCGTCCTGAATCTCGACACGGATGGTGCCGGCAGCCGAGGTGGCGAAATTGAGTACGAGATGGTCGCCTTGAAAGGAGATGGGCTTGGTGGTGAACTGGCCGCCGGGGAACGGAGCGTGGATGGAGGCGAATCCGTCTTTGCGGATCGTGTAGCGGCGGAGCTTGCTGGCTTTGCCCATCCAGTAGCCCTCGGAGGCATAGAAGGAGATGTCGTCGGGGGCGTCGGCATTGGCGGCCTTGGTTTCGACGAGGCCCCAGCTAATGTAGTTGTCGCCGTAGACCCAGTTGTCGGTGCCGCGGAGGCCGGGCCACAGGAAGGCTTCGTTCCAGCGATGGAACGTGCGGCCGTCGCGACTGGTCATGAAGAGGGCGTCGGTCACGGCCATGCCCTCGCGGTTGGACTTGGCGGACCGCTTCTTGCGATGCTCGAGTTGGGGTAGTGCCTGCATCGAGTCGCACCAGCCGCGTTCGGTGTATCGCGAGGGGAAGCCGAAGTAGATGTGCGGGGCGCGGTAGTAGGGCTGCACCTGATTGGTGTAGAGTTGCTGGGCGGGGGCGCCGGGGTAATCGAGCCAGGCGGTCGGAGTCCATTGGGTGAAGTCTTTGGACGTGGCGGTGATGATGTCGCGGCGGCCTTCGCGGAAATCGCGGGCGTAGAGACGATATTGGCCGTGGAGGGCGTCCCAGAAGGCGAGGTTCTGGCTGTCGAAGGCGCCGTTGATCGGCAGGGGTTCTTTGTGCATGAGCGACCAGTGAAGCCCATCGGGCGATTGGAGCGCGAATAGCCGGTTGTTGCCCTGGCTGTCGATGCCGGCGCCGATTGCCTTGTAACGGGCTTTTGGGTCGCAGTTGGGATTGGCGTCTTTGAAGGGGCTGAGACCGTCGGAGCCGGGGCCCATCCAGATGATATTGTTCTGTTTGGAGCCGTCGAACTCGAAGAGTCCGAGTGTTGGTTTGGTCCAGTGGATGCCATCGGTGCTCTCGGCGTAGCACATTGAGAAGGGATGGGCCTTCGGCTCGCCGAGAAGGGTTTGCTGGCATGCCTGGTAGTACATGCGGTAGCGTCCGCCGTCGACGAAGACGGTGGCGTAGGCGCCGCAGGAGTTGCCTTCCCAGGGTTCGCCGAAGGTGAGGACGATCTCGCGCTGGATGGGGCGATGGAGTTGCAGGGCGGCCTGGCCTTGGACGCTGTCGAGCAGGTAGTCGTCGACGAAGAGCTCGCGACGAGTGCCGAGGGCGATGGGGTCTTGGGCGGCAATGGGAGTGGCGAAGAAGATCGCGGCAGCAAGGAAGGCGAGAAGACGCATGGCTGTGGTCTCTGAGGAGTGGGAGTCTGGGGGCAGGATTGCAGTACCCAGTCTAGTCGGCGGGGCGTGGGGGAGCAACAAGCGGCGCGCGGGGTGTTTCCCCCTTGCCGCAGCGGGTGATTCGCCGATAATGACGCCCGGTAGGGAGATTGGTTGTCGGTCGGAAGGGGACCATCCCGAAGGGGCCGGCGGGTTTGGTTTTTCGAGGGTCTTGTTGAGAGAGGAGCGGGCATCATGCCGCTTTTGGTTGTGGGATCGGTGGCTTTGGATTCGGTAGAAACGCCGCGCGAGGTGCGCGAGGATTTGCTGGGCGGATCGGCGGTGTACTTCGCCCATGCGGCGAGTTATTTCGCGCCGGTGCGGCTGGCGGGGGTGGTGGGCGACGATTGGCCCAGCGAGCACACCGAGTTTTTGCACTCGCGGCAGATCGATACGGCGGGCTTGCAGGTGGTCAAGGGGGCGAAGACGTTCCGTTGGCGCGGCAGATACCTGGAGAACATGAACGATCGCGAGACGGTCGACGTGCAATTGAACGTGATGGAACAGTTCGACCCGGTGTTGCCCGACGCGTACAAGCGGTGCCGGTTCGTGTTTCTGGCCAACGGCTCGACGAAGACTCAATTAAGGACCTTGGATCAGTGCTTCGGCGCGACGTTGACGGTGGCCGATACGATGGACCTGTGGATCCGGACAGAACGGCCGGAACTGATGGAGTTGCTGAGCCGGGTCGATGGGTTGGTGCTGAACGACAGCGAGGCGAAACTGCTGACGGGCGAGGACAACTTGGTGCGCGCGGGACAGCAGGTTCGCGAGATGGGACCGAAGTTTGTGGTGGTCAAGAAGGGCGAGCACGGGGCGATGTTCTTCAGCCAGCACGAGACGTACGTGCTGCCGGCGTTTCCGACGCCGACGGTGGTGGATCCGACGGGCGCCGGGGACAGTTTTGCGGGCGGCATGATGGGATACCTGGCCGGGCAGGGGAACTTCGAGCCGAAGACGCTCAAGGAAGCGATGGCTTACGGTATTCTGGTGGCGAGCTTCACCGTGGAAGATTTCAGTTTGGAGCGGTTGAAGAGGCTTAGCCGGGAAGAGATTGAGCAACGGATGGATGAGTATCGGAAGATGCTGAGTTTCTGAGGGAGTGGGTGTGGAGCGGGGAGTGTTATGCCGAAGCATAAACTACGGACTGCGGAGGTCTGAGTTGTGGGTGTGGGATGAAGCAGACGATTCGGACGTTTCTTGCGGTGGAGGTCGATGCGGGGGTCCGACGCCGGGCGGTGGAGATTGTTCGCGCGCTGCAGGCGGTTCCTGGGGATGTGAAATGGGTGGAGCCGGAGAATCTGCACTTCACGCTGAAGTTTCTGGGCGATGTGGACGCGCGGGAGATTCACACGGTTTGCCAGCGGGCGGAAGAGGCGATGGCCGAGCTGTCGCCGTTTGAGTTTGAGGTGCATGGGGCCGGGGCATTTCCCAACCTGAGCCGACCGCGAACGTTCTGGCTGGGGGCGCGGGCGGGAAGCGAAGCGATGGTCGCTGTGGCCGATGGGCTGGAGAGCGCGCTTGAGGAACTGGGTTTTCGCCACGAAACGCGGCGGTTCCAGCCGCATTTGACCGTGGGGCGGCTGCGGCAGGGGGGGCGGACGAGTCCGAAGCTGGTCGAGCTTCTGCAAGCGTACGCCGACGTGGAAGTCGGGCAGATGCCAGTGGACGAGGTGATCGTCTTCTCGAGTGTGCTCGGCCGAACCGGGCCGACGTACGAGGCGTTGGCGCGGGTGCCCTTGGCAGGGCGCTAGGTTCGGCGCATGGCAGCAGTGTCTTCTCGGTGAGAGGCCGCTTGGGTCTGGCTGACGGGAAAAGTGGGGAGGATCCCTCGGCAAGCGGGAAATGGCTGCTAAGATGAGGTCGCGCGCGGGGTCGTCGGAGAGCGATTCGGGGTGCTGGGATGCTGGCGAGTGTCGTAACTTGCGTTGCGTGTATGAGTTGCGGCAATGCGACTTCTGTGACCTCGATTGCTGGACCGAGCCCCGCTGGGGTTCCTGGTGTCGCTGGCCAGGGGTTGTTGTGAAGGGCACGAAATGCTCTTGCAGGGAATGGTGAACATGCGTATAGTATAGGCATGCTCGCGTGCGCGGCTTTGGCCGGGCGATGCGTGGGCTGCGGCGGACGCCGGCATTGACCTTTTCCTGATGAGGATCCTTGCAGACAAGGAAACGTGCCCATGGTCACTTCCACAAACGGTAGGGCGAAAGAGACGAGCATGGCAAAAAAAACAGTGCAGCGAGGCAGTGCGGCCAGCAAAGGGGCGGCTGCGAAGGAAGTGAAGGGGGCGGGCGAGGCCGATCGGATGCTCGATGCGCACCCAACGCTGAAGACGACGGTCGCCCAAATCGAAAAGCAGTTCGGCGAAGGGGCGATCATGCCGTTGGGGAGCGGCAAGACCGGACCGATCGAAGGTATTTCGACGGGGAGCCTTTCGCTGGACATCGCCTTGGGCGGTCAAGGGATACCGCGGGGCCGGGTGATCGAGGTCTTCGGGCCGGAGTCGAGCGGGAAGACGACGCTGGCGCTGCACGTGGTGGCCCAGGCGCAGCGCACTGGCGGGATTGCGGCGTTTATCGACGCCGAGCATGCGTTGGACCCGAGCTGGGCGAAGAAGCTGGGGGTGGAGTTGGAGACGCTTTTGGTCAGCCAGCCATCCAGTGGCGAAGAGGCGATGCACATTACAGAGATGCTGATTCGCTCGAACGCGGTCGACGTGATCGTGGTGGACTCGGTGGCCGCGCTGGTTCCTCAGAAGGAATTGGAGGGGGAGATCGGCGATACCCACGTGGGCCTGCAAGCGCGGCTGATGAGCCAGGCGCTGCGGAAGCTGACCGGGGCGATCTCGAAGAGCAAGACGGCAGTGATCTTCATCAATCAGATTCGCGAGAAAATCGGCGTGATGTTCGGATCGCCGGAGACGACGCCGGGAGGGCGGGCGTTGAAGTTCTATTCGTCGTGCCGCATCGACGTGCGCCGGATCGGGCAGTTGAAGGAGGGGGACGAGGTTGTCGGACAGCGGGTTAAGGCGAAGGTGGTGAAGAACAAGGTGGCCCCGCCGTTCCGAGTGGCCGAGTTCGACATGATGCATACCGACGGGATCAGCTACGAGGGGGACGTGTTGGATTTGGCGATGAACCAGAAGCTCGTTTCTCGGGTCGGTGCGTGGTTCCGGTATGGAGACCAGCAACTGGGGCAGGGGCGAGAGAAGGTCCGACAGTATCTGAGGGAGAACGTAGAGCTGACCGAAGAGTTGAAACGGAAGGTTTTGGAGGCCGGCGGGCTCGCAGCATCGATAGACGAGGCGGCGGCCGACGAGTCTTGAGCGTTGGGTTGGGCAAAGAAGTTGGGCCTGGGCGGCACGGAGTCGGCCGGTGAGGCAGGCTGTGCGGGTGGCCGAGCCGGCGGTTGCGGCTGATTGCGAACGCGGATGGCCTCGCCAGTAAGAGGGGGACGGCTGCCAGGGTGCGTGGGCGCGGCTATAATGCACGAGTGGCGTGTGGGTGACGTCTCCCGAGTGGGGGGTGCGAGCAACCCGGCGATTCTGAAACCCTCCGGCCTACAGTTATGACGCGTGCTTTGCAGCGAGCGTTGGTATCGGCGTTTCTCCTGTTGGGGGCGATCTTGGTCCCGGCGATGGCGGAGGAGCCTTCGAAGGTCGCGGCGGTTTCCGCGATGGAGAGCGCTCTGGTCGGCGCGATCGCCAAGGCGGAGAAGTCGGTCGTGGCGATCGCACGCGTGGAGAAGGGGCGACCGGGCGAGACGGCGAACCTCGAGTTGCGGCCCGATCCGTTTGGGCGTCGCATTCTGCCTGCGCCGGAGCGGTCGCCGACGGACCCGGAGTTCATGCCGAACGAGTTTGGGACCGGGGTGGTAGTCGGCTCGCACGGGTTGATTCTGACGGCGTACCACGTGCTGGGCGAGAACAGCGAGTATTTCGTCACAACGCACGAGCGAAAGGTGTATCGGGCGTGGGTGAAGGCGGCCGATCCGCGGAGCGACCTGGCCGTGCTGGCGATCGACGCGACGGATCTGGTTCCGATTGTGTTTGGCGAGGCGTCGTCGCTGAAGAAGGGGCAATTGGTCATTTCGCTGGGCAACCCATACGCGATCGCGCGGGACGGGCAGGTGAGTGCCAGTTGGGGCATCGTGTCGAATCTGGCGCGGAAGGCTCCACCGATCGCGAACGAGCCGGAGACGTCGGGGAAGACGACGCTGCATCATTTCGGGACGCTGATCCAGACGGACGCGAAGCTGAACCTGGGTACGAGCGGCGGGCCGCTTCTGAATCTGAAGGGCGAGATGGTCGGGCTGGTCACGTCGCTAGCGGCGGCCGCGGGATATGAACAGTCGGCGGGTTACGCGTTTCCGGTCGACGAGACGTTTCGTCGGGTGGTGGAACAGCTGAAGCAGGGCCGGGAGGTGGAGTACGGCTATTTGGGCATTCAGCCGGGTAACTTGAGTGCAGAGGAGATGCTGCAGGGGCTTCACGGGACCCGGGTGCACCGTGTGATGCCGGGCACGCCGGCCGATCGCTTTGGACTGAAGTCGGGCGACCGGATCACGGAGGTCAACGGCGTGCCCATCTATGATGCGGACGGGCTGGTGCTGGAAGTTGGGCGGCTGCCGGTGGAGTCGGTGGTGCACTTGTCGGTGGTCCGCGGTGAGCGGCAAACCGTGGTGGACGTGTCGCTGACGAAATACCCGGTCCGTGGGCGGAAAGTCGTGACGACGCCGGCGCCTGCGTGGCGGGGAATGCGGATTGATTACGCCTCGATGGCGGGCGAGGTGGGTGGTCAGGACCGGGCGCCCCCGGCGTTTTTCGACGAGGGGGTGCTGGTT
This sequence comes from Thermoguttaceae bacterium, assembly GCA_963674835.2. Taxonomy (GTDB): domain Bacteria; phylum Planctomycetota; class Planctomycetia; order Pirellulales; family Thermoguttaceae. Next base: position 879,555 of record CAXXKC010000003.1, on the reverse strand, counting down.
TCGGACGTCGAAGAGGGGACGCCAGCGTGGAGTGCTGGGCTGCGCAAGGGCATGCTGATCAGCCAAGTGGAACAGGTGAACGTTCACTCGCCGGGCGAGTTTCGCAGCGCGGTGGCCAGCAAACGGGGCACCGTTCGACTCCGGTTGGAAGGCGATAAGGTGGATGGTGTTGAACGGACCGTCGAGGTGGGGTCCTAAGGCTGGCGGCCGGGTGAGGTCGGCCGGCCGCGCATCGGCGTTGATGCGACCGCGCGAGACGGGATAGTGCGTGTCGCACTTAACTGTAGCGTTCGTGGCGGCGTGTTTCTACGGTTCCGAAAGCGAAAAACACGCTACGATTACGCCGAATGCGCTCTAGCCAGCGATTTAGCAGCCACGTGAAGGCTTCTGCGGGGGGCTGCCGAGGGCGTCTGTGGTCGGCTGCGACGAGTTGATGGCCGCAGTTGTGGAGAATGGCGACTTTCCACCACCCCCCTCAGCCGATATCATGAGGGATTCCGTGGACGGGGCTCGGAGCCTAGCCGCTGGCGTTTGAGCATCCAGGGGGCAGTTGATGGTCCCCGCCTCCGAAAGCCCACGTCCCCACCTTCGGATCCAGACACGGCGCCGTGCGGGCGCGTGCGGTACCGATGACCTCCAGAATTCAGTCGTAGGCAGCAAAGGCGATGAAGGCTGACGAACTCCGCGAACAGTATTTGAGTTTTTTCGAGGCGAAGGGCTGCGTGCGGCGTCCGAGCGACGTGCTGGTGCCGCGTTGGGATCCTTCGGTGTTGTTTACCCCGGCCGGGATGAACCAGTTCAAGGATCAGTTTCTCGGTCGATGCAAGCTGGAGTTTACGCGGGCAACGACGTGCCAGAAGTGTCTGCGGACCGGCGACATCGACAACGTGGGGCGTACGGCGTACCACCACACGTTTTTCGAGATGCTGGGTAATTTCAGCTTCGGCGATTACTTCAAGCGGGACGCGATCCACTGGGCCTGGGAGTTTCTGACGAGCAAGAAGTGGCTGAGTCTGAAGCCGGAGCAGCTTTCGGCGACGGTGTACCTGGACGACGACGAGGCGGCGGGGATCTGGCTGGATGAGATCAAGCTTCCGCCGGAGCGACTGCAGCGGCTGGGTGAGGACGAGAATTTCTGGCCGGCCAACGCGCCGAGCCAGGGGCCGGACGGGGTGTGCGGCCCGTGCAGCGAGATTTACTTCCACAGCGAGTTCGGCGCGGTGGAGATCTGGAACCTGGTGTTCACGCAGTTCAACCGGGTGGGCGACCCGCCGGACAACCTGCGACCGCTGCCGAGCAAGAATATCGACACGGGGATGGGCCTGGAGCGGACGGCGTCGGTGCTGCAGGGGGTCGAGTCGAACTTCCACATCGACATTCTGCTGCCGCTGGTGGAGTCGGCCGGCGAGGTCTGCGGCATTCGGTACGAGGCGGAGTCGGAGAACGGGCGTCGGCTACGGCGGATTGCGGACCATGTGCGGACGTGCACGTTCGCCATCCACGAGAACGTGCATCCGGGGCCGAAGAAACAGGGATACGTGATCAAGCGGCTGCTGCGGCGGGCCGTGCTGGACGGGCATCAGATCGGATTGCGGGAGCCGTTTCTGTATAAGCTGGTCGGCAAGGTGGCGGAGGTCATGGCGCGGCCGTATCCGGAGTTGCAGGAGACGGTCAAGCGCGTGGGCGACGTGATCTCGGCGGAGGAAGGGAACTTTCTGGGGACGATCGACGCGGGGCTGGACCGCATCTTTCGCCTGTTCGACCATATGAAGTCGGAAGGGCGAGGGATGGTGTCGGGCGACGAGGCGGCGGAGATGTACCAGACGTACGGATTTCCGCCGGAGCTGTTCGAGACGATGGCCGCGGAACGGAATTTCACGTTCGACTGGCAGGGCTACGCCCAGGCGATGGAGCAACACGGCATCGATTCGGGCGGAGGACGGAAGACGGAACTGTTCAAGCGGGATCCGCTGGAGGGGCTGAAGCGGGTCACGCACGGGACGCAGTTTTTGGGTTACGAGGCGTCCGAGGTCGAGGGTGCCAAGGTCGTGTGGATCGTGGCTGCGGGCCAGCCGTGCGACAAGGTGGAGGAAGTGGACCACGAGCAGCCGGTCGAGGTGATTCTGGACAAGACGCCGTTCTATGGTGAGAAGGGTGGCCAGGTCGGCGATGTGGGGGAATTGATCGGCAAGGGGGCTCGCTTCGATGTGACCGACACGCAGGTGGACGGCAATTTCGTTCTTCACCGTGGACACCTGCGCGAAGGAGTGCTGACACTGGGCGACAAGGTGACGGCGCGGGTCGACGCCGCGCGGCGGCAAGGAATACGCCGGGCGCATTCGGCGACGCATCTGCTGCATTATGCGTTGCAGAAGCACCTGGGCCAGCACGCCCAGCAACAGGGCTCGAAGGTGGACCAGGACTTGCTGCGGTTTGACTTCTCGAATCCGGGGGCGACCGGGGCGGAGAACGTGGCGGCGATCGAAGCGGAAGTCAACGCGCGGGTGCTGGAGGGCTGGCCGATCCAGTGGGACAACATGCCGCTGGCCGACGCCCGAGCGACGGGGGCGATGATGCTATTTGGGGAGAAATATCCGGACGTGGTCCGAGTGGTGTCGGTAGGCGAGTACAGCAAGGAGCTGTGCGGCGGTACGCACCTGGAGAACACGAGCCAGGTGGGACTGTTCAAGATTCTGAGCGAAGAGAGTGTGTCGTCGGGGATCCGGCGGATCACGGCGTTGACTGGGCCGGCGGCGTGGGAGTATGTGCGCCGGCATGAAGCGGCGCTGTCGCGAACGGCGGCTTTGCTACGCGTGCCGGCGGAAGATGTGCCGGATCGGGTGGAGTCGCTGACGAAGGAGATCCGCCAGTTGAAGAAGCACGCGGCGTCGGCTCCGCGGGAGGACGGCGTTACGGTGGAGAAGCTTTTGGAAGGCGCGGAAGAAGTGGCAGGCACGAAGATCGTCGTGGCGGAGGTTGCGGGGGGGGACGCCGACAGCCTGCGGCAGCTGATCGATCAGTTGCGTCGCAAGTCGCCTCCACTGGCGACGATGCTCGGCGTTCGGCAGGAGGAGGGGCGGGTGTTGCTGATTGCCGGTCTGAGCCGCGAGCTAACAGGGAAGGGCTTGGATGCGGTGAAATGGGTTCGCAAGGTGGCAAAGGTTGTGGCCGGTGGGGGGGGCGGGCGTCCCGACATGGCGCAGGCTGGTGGTAAGAATGCGGAGAAGCTGGGGGAGGCGCTTCAGTTAGCGCGAGAGAGCATCGAGGAGATGCTGAGCGATTGACACACTCCGATGGGAAGTCTAGGATGTGTGGTTTGCCATGAATGGGAGGCACGCTGAGTGGGTGCTTCCGGCCAGAAGTGAGGGTGTACGAGGATGGCAGTCCCGAAACGAAAACACAGCAATGCCCGCACCGGCTCGCGCCGAGCGCATGACGCGAAGAAGCCGCGTCAACTGCAGTATTGTCCGCAGTGCAGTACGGCGGTTCCGACCCACGTGGTTTGCCCGAACTGTGGGCACTACATGGGCCGACAGGTTGTAGAGACGGAATCCTAGTGCGAGTCGCACTTGTTGAAGGTTGCCGAAGTAGTAGGCTGGTGGGCTCACGAAAACACTACGAATACCGGGCTCCCGTTGGTCGCCCTGGTGTCACTACTTATGCGACGGCCAATAACTGTAGCGTTCGCGGCGGCGTGTTTCTGCGGTTTCGAGAGCGAAATGCACGCTACAGCTATGCCGAATGCGTTCTAGCGGATGAGGAAGGTCGCCCTTGAGTCGGATCGCGTTTCTGTTTCCTGGACAGGGTGCGCAGACGGTTGGCATGGGCAAACGTCTGGCCGAGGGGGTTCCCGCTGCGCGACGGTTGTACGACCAAGCGGCCGAGGTGCTGGGTTACGATCTAGCCAAGCTGTGTTTTGAGGGGCCGGCCGAACAGCTGGACTCGACCGTTTGCAGCCAGCCGGCACTGTTTGTGACGAGCCTGGCGGCGCTGGAGTCGCTGCGGAGCGAGTCGCCCGACGTGGTGCTGTCGTGCGAGGCGGCGGCCGGCTTGAGCTTGGGCGAATACACGGCGATGGTGTTTGCCGGGGTGATGTCGTTCGAGGACGGGCTGACGCTGGTGCAGCAGCGCGGGGTGGCGATGCAAGAGGCTTCGGACGCCACGCCGAGCGGGATGGTCAGTATTCTCGGCTTGGAGCGCGTGGAGATTGAAGCGGCCTGCGCCGAAGCCCGGGAAGACGGCGTGCTGGAAGTGGCCAATCTGCTCTGTCCGGGCAATATCGTGGTGTCGGGGTCGAACGAGGCGTGCGAGCGGTTTGCGGAGCTGGCGCGCAAGAAAGGGGCCATGAAGGCGGTTCCGCTGGCGGTGGCGGGGGCGTTTCATACGGAGATCATGCGTCCGGCTGACGAACGGCTGGCGGAGGCTTTGTCGCACGTTAGGATGCAGAAGCCACGCATGCCGGTGGTATCGAACGTGGACGCTCGGCCGCACGACGACGTGGACGAGATTCGCCAAGTGCTGATCAAGCAAGTGTTGCAGCCGGTCCGCTGGGAAGACTCGATGCGGTACCTGATTCAGCAAGGATTCACCCAGTTTTACGAGGTCGGCCCGGGGCGCGTCCTGCGAGGACTGCTTCGCCGGATCGACCGGAGCGTTTCCTGCGAAAGTGTAGAGGTCTGATGGATCAGAAGAGCAAGAACCGGATTTCGACCGACCTGAGTGGTCGGGTGGCGATAGTCACCGGCGCGGCGCGGGGCATCGGGCTGTGCGTGTGCAAGACGTTGGCCGCGGCGGGCGCGCGGATCGCGATGGTGGACGTGAACGAGCAGTTGCTGGGCGAATCGGCCGAGGCGGTTCGGCAGCTGGGCACCGAGGCGGAACCACTGGTGTGCGATGTGACGAACAGCGAGCGTGTGAACGCCGTGGTGGAAGAGGTGGTCGGCAAATGGGGCGGACTGCAGATCCTGGTCAACAATGCCGGCATCACTCGGGACACGCTTGTGATGCGGATGAAGGACGACCAATGGGACTCGGTGATCGGGATCAACCTTCGCGGGACGTTTTTGTTCACTCGGGCGGCCGCGCGGCCGATGATGAAGGGGCATTACGGCCGGATTGTGAACATGGCGAGCATTTCGGGGCAGATCGGCAATCCGGGGCAGGCCAACTACTCGGCATCGAAGGCGGGTGTCGTCGGATTGACTCGGACGGTTGCCCGGGAGCTGGCGGGGCGTAACATTACGGTCAATGCGGTGGCACCCGGGTTCATTGCGACCGAGATGACGGCGGCCATGGGCGACGAGGTTCGAGAAGAGGTGCAGAATCGGATACCTTTGGGGCGTCTTGGCGAAGTGCAAGACATCGCCGAGGCGGTGCTCTTTTTGGCCAGCGACGCGGCGAGTTTCATCACCGGGCAGGTGCTGACGGTGGACGGCGGCTTGACGGCCTAGCGGAAGGCAAGAGCCGTCAGTCAGGCGGACGGTGCGAGGTATCCCGCTGGAGCCGGTAGGCGGCTGTCGGACGAGGAGGTCCGTATCGAGCTTGCGGAGCGAGGAGTCGCTGTTTTTGGCATGATTGCGATATAGACACGGGTGCGAAAAGTCGCTATATCTTGTTCGATTGGTACAAACGGGGCAAAGCGCCAGGGTTTGCATCCTTTCGGGAGTGACAGTATCCGTACGAGGTTGGATTGGAAAAGACCCTTTAACTCCCCTAGAAGTATGGTTGCGAGGAGGACCGTGAAGGTGGCCTCAGTTGAAGAACGCGTGATTGATATCGTGGCTGAGCAGTTGGGCGTCAGCAAGGACCAGATCAACCGAGAAACGTCGTTTGTGAACGATCTCGGCGCCGATTCGCTCGACACGGTTGAGTTGGTGATGGAACTCGAGGAAGAGTTCGACATCAATATCCCGGACGATGCCGCGGAGAAGATCCAGACGGTGGGACAGGCGATCGACCATATCGAGCAGGCCGTCGGCAAGGAATCCGACTAGCTTCTATGAAACGCCGTGTTGCTATTACTGGGCTCGGTGCGGTCACGTCGCTTGGTTGCCAGGTCGATGGTCTGTGGACGCGGCTGTGCAACGGGGAAAGTGGCGTTCGCACGATCGAACGGTTCGATGCGTCGCACCTCCGCTCCCATTTTGGTGGGGAGATTCCCGACTGGACCGTCAACGGCTACGTTGACGCACGGGAAGTGAAGAAGCTTGACCGTTTTACCCAGTTTGCCCTGGTTGCTTCGATCCATGCGGTTCAGGACGCGGGATTGGAGTTTGACAAGGAAACGCCGTCGCGTTGCGGGGTGATGATCGGGTCGGGTATCGGTGGGCTGCAAGAGATTGAGGTGCAGCACACGCGATTGCTGGAAAAGGGGCCCGACAAGGTCTCGGCATTTACGATTCCGAAGCTGATGCCGAACGCTGCCAGCGGGCAGGTTTCGATCCAGTACGGTTTGCGGGGGCCGAATGCGGCGGTGGCTACGGCGTGTGCCAGTGCGTCGAACGCCATCGGCGATGCGTTTCGGACGATTCAGTACGACGACGCGGACATCATGATCACCGGCGGAGCCGAAGCGGCCGTGACGCCGATGGGCATGAGCGCGTTTTGCGCGATGCGGGCACTTTCGGAGCGCAACGACGACCCGTCGGGAGCGAGCCGCCCGTTCGACATGGAGCGTGACGGCTTCGTGTTGAGCGAGGGGGCCGGTATTGTCGTGCTGGAGGAGTTGGAGCATGCCAAGGCGCGCGGTGCAAGGATCTACGCGGAGTTGATCGGTTGCGGCGTGAGCGCGGACGGCAGCCACATTACCCAGCCTGATAAGGAAGGGACCGGTGCGGCGATGGCCATGCGGTTGGCGCTGGCCAATGCGAAGGTCGATGGCTCGGATATTGGGTATATCAACGCGCACGGCACGAGCACGATGCTGGGCGATCAGGCGGAAACGAACGCCATCAAGAGTGTCTTCGGCGAGCACGCTCGGGAGGTCAGTATCTCGAGCACGAAGAGCCAACTGGGGCATTTGTTGGGTGCCAGCGGCGGGGTGGAGTTGGTGATTACGGTGCTGGTGCTGTGCCGGGGCGTGATCCCGCCGACGATCAACTATCACACGCCGGATCCGCTGTGCGATCTGGACTATACGCCGAACCAAGCTCGAGAGCGGAAGCCGACGGTGGCGATGTCGAACAGTTTCGGGTTCGGCGGGCATAATGCTTCGCTGGTGATCAGCCAGTTGCGCAACGGGGCAGCGCGATAGAGCGAGTGGCGTTGCGGTGGGCGAATTCTCTGGTGGGACTCGCTGCGCTCGGCCCATCCTACGGGTTGAGGGTGTGGTGAGGAGCTGGGTTGGCGCATCGGTATTGCTCGGTGCGGGGTGCCTGCCTATACTGCCGCTTTCATGGGTGGGCATTTTGGCTCCCGACGACTTCGGCAAGGAGGCTGAAGCATGGTGGTCCGACCGCTGTTGGCAATCTTTGCGGTTCTGTTGATGGCTGGGGCGACGCTCGGCCAGGCTGCCTCAACGCAAGGGGGCTGGCGGAGCACGAGCGACAGCCCGGCGACTTTGCCGAGCGGGAGTGACGCCGTCGGGCGCACGATTCTCCCCGTTTCGGGCACGACGACCGAACCGGCCACCCCGGCAGCGCCTGCGGCGGCGCCGGCACAGCCCACGGTGCAGGTGAGCACGGGCAACGGCACACTTCCGAACGGGCAGGGGCAGCTTTGGCGGGAATACGACATTAACCCGTACACGCTTCGGGTTACGTCGACGAATCGACCGGAGCAGGCGATCGTCGATTGGATATTGCGGGAGACCGGATACGAGGCGTGGCATTCGGAGCCGCTGGCCGTGCTGAGCGCGAATTCGCGGGTGTTGCGGGTATACCACACGCCGGAGATGCAGGCGGTGGTGGCGAACATTGTGGGGCGGTTCGTGAATCGGGCGGCGGAGACGCAAGGATTTGGCTTGCAGGTCGTGAGCGTGAGCAGTCCGAACTGGCGGGCGAAGGCGCACCGGCTGTTGGCGCCCGTCCAGGTTCAGACGGCCGGCGTCCAGGCGTGGGTGATCGAAAAGGACGCCGCGGCGGCATTGCTGGGCGATCTGCGGCGGCGAAGCGATTTTCGGGAGCACAGTTCTCCGCAATTGGTGGTGAACAACGGGCAGTCGACAGTGGTTTCGGCGTCGCGAGCTCGAAATTACACGCGGGACGTGGTGCTTCGTCCGGATGCGTGGCCTGGGTTCGAGCCGCAGGCGGGTTACTTGGACGAGGGTTTCTCGCTGGAGTTCAACCCGTTGCTTTCGGCCGACGGCCAATCGATCGATGCGGCGGTGAAATGCAGCATCGACCAGGTGGAGAAGCTGATTCCGGTCGTGCTCGAGGTGCCGACGACGGTGGCGCCGCGGCAACGGACGCAGGTCGAGGTGCCGCAGACGGCGCATTTCCGGTTTCACGAGCGGTTCCGCTGGCCGGTGGGCAAGGTGCTGCTGATCGCGACGGGCATGCGGGCTCCGCCGGTTCCAACCGATAACAAGTCGCTGGTTCCGGGCTTGCCGCTGACGCTTTCGTCGGGGCCGGCGCGAGCGGAGATGCTGGTGTTCATCGAGAGCAAAGGGCAAACTGGGGCAGGATCGACGGCGCCGGCGGCCGCTCAGGCTGCGGAGGCGACCAGCTATCAGGGGCGTTATTGATCGCCGGACCGGGGGTCATTCTTGCCTCGCTCTGCGCACCGGTCGTCTGAGGAAGGTCGGTGCGGGCTACGAGTGCGTGTCGCACTTGACTGTAGCGTTCGCGGCGGCGTATTTCTGCGGTTTCGAAGGCGAAATACACGCTACAGTCACACCGAATGCGCTCGAAATGACCACCTATTCTGTGTAGGTTTCGTTTCATCTCATGCGAGCGGTGCTGTGCGCTCGATCTTGTGTCGTGACGCGGGACTGTCGGCCGGCGAGCCGTGCCCGTCGTTTGGGGAGAACGGCTGGGGCGAGTGCTGTGGGGTCTGATGCGGGGAGGCGTCTCGACGGGTTCGGGCGATGGCATTAGAATGGGGCGTCTTTGGTGGCGGCAAAATGAGCAAAGTGTAATGGCATCGACGGTAGTTTGATGATTTCTTCGTCTCGCCGGGTTGTGGTCACGGGGATGGGGGCGATCAGCCCCCTTGGTGATACCCTCGAATCGCTCTGGGAGTCGCTGTGGGAAGGCCGCAGCGGAGTGGGGCCGTTGACGTTCGTTGCACCGGATGCGTTGCCGATATCGATTGCCGCAGAAGCGAGGGAGTTCCGTGGCGAGATCGACGATTTCGGCACGCTGGACAAGGAGCAGAAGAAGGCGATCCGCAAAGGACTGAAGGTGATGTGCCGTGAGTGCCAGATGGGGGTGGCGGCGGCTCAGCGAGCGTTGGCCCACGCCGGACTGACTCCGGGCACGTTCGACCCGTTGCGGACGGGGGTTGCGTTCGGCAGCGACTACATGCTTTCGGAGCCGGAGGAATTCACGGAGGGGATCCGGCAGTGTCTGGATGAGCAGGGGCAATTCCAGTTCTCGCGCTGGGCGACGCACGGGATGCCGAAGATGTCGCCGCTGTGGTTGCTGAAGTACCTGCCGAACATGCCGGCGAGCCACATTGCCATCTACAACGACCTTCAGGGGCCAAGCAACTCGCTGACGTTGCGGGAAGCGTCGGGCGGTCTGACGGTAGGGCACGCGCGGCATACGATTTTGGAAGGCCGGGCCGACATCATGCTCGTGGGGTCGACGGGTACGCGGCTGAACCCGATGAAGGTCGTCCACGCGATGCAGCAGGAGGAGATCGCCACGGGAAACGGGGATGCGAGCCAGGCGAGTCGACCGTTCGATCTGAATCGCTGCGGAATGGTTTTGGGTGAGGGGGCGGGAGCCCTGGTGCTGGAGTCGTTGGATTCGGCCAAAGCCCGGGGCGCGACGATCTACGCGGAAGTGCTGGGAGGAGCATCGAGTTCGGCGGCGGACCGGCGATTGGTGGCCCACCGCGGGCAAGCGATGAAGAACGCACTGGTGGCGTTGTTGAACCACGCGGGGATTCGGCCTGATGAGGTTGGTGCGCTGCATGCCCACGGACTGAGCACGCGTTCGAGCGACATTGAGGAGGCGTGGGCGATCAACCAGGTTTTCGGGGAGCGGAGCGAACCGATTCCGGTCATCGCGTGCAAGAGTTACTTCGGCAATCTGGGGGCTGGCAGCGGCATGGTGGAACTGATTGCCGGAGTGTTGGCGATGCAGAAGGGAAAGCTGTTTCCCGTGTTGAACTACCACACACCGGACCCGGACTGTGCGGTTCGGGTTGTGACGGACCACGACACGGACGTTGGGGAGACCTTGCTGAGCCTCAGTGTGACGCCGCAGGGGCAGTCGGCGGCCGTGTTGGTGCGGAGGTTCGCTGGGTAGCACGTGGAGCGGGAGCCTTTAGGTCGGCCACCCGGTGGTGGCAGATGGACCGAGGCTTGGGGTCGGCGGCCTGCCACCTCTATGGGTTGGCTGTGTCGCAGGGTCGTGCGATTCGCACGTGAGCTTCGCGCTGGCGGCGGTGTTCTGCCGCGGTTCTGGGGCGATCTACGCGGGATGTTGGCACGAGGTGCGCCTTTGGGGGCGGTTGGGTCGTGCGGATGAGGCGGATTTGTGGGCCGATCTGCGACCTGGGACGGGGTGGCCTGGCTTGACACCTGGCGTTTCGGCCGGTATCCTTACCAGATTACGTAACCCACTAAGTTACGCTGTTGCCGTGATTTGCGGCTACTCTGCACCTGTGAGTAACGGGAGCGGGGTCGGCAGTGGGGGCGTATTGCCATTTACCCGGGGGTGGTCTGGCGGCAACGGTTGAACGTTGTAGAGGGCCACAGTTAACGGACGACTAACGTCCCCAAGCGGGGGAAAGTGAAAACTCGATGAACCCCAGCGAACTGCTGCGGATCGTTGACGCGATCCACCGCGACAAGAACATCGACAAGGAGATCGTCTTCGAGGGTATCGAAGCAGCATTGGTATCGGCAGCGAAGAAGCACTTCGGCGAAGACGAGGAGATTGTCGTCGAGATCGACCGGCAGGACGGTTCGATTTCGGGGAGCCATAACGGTGTGCCGTTGGATCCGACCGAGATGGCGGAACGGATCGGAGCCCAAACGGCCAAGCAGGTGATGATCCAGAAGATCCGCGAGGCGGAACGCGATGCTCTGTTCGATGAGTACATGGAGCTGAAGGATCAACTAGTGACGGGCGTGGTTCAGCGGTACGACGGGGGCACAGCGACGATCAGCCTGCCCAATGCGGAGGCGATCTTGCCTCGGAGCGAGCAGATCCCGGGCGAGACGCACCATACGAACGAGCGGGTGCGAGCGACGGTGTGCGACGTTCGCAAGCAGGGAGCCAAGGTGAAGATCATCCTGAGTCGAACCCGGCCGCAGTTGGTGGAGCGGCTGTTCGAGCAGGAGATTCCCGAGATCGGGGATGGGGTGATCGAGATCAAGGCGATGGCGAGGGAGCCGGGATACCGGACGAAGGTTGCGGTAAGCAGTTCGGATCAGCGGGTCGACAGCGTGGGGGCATGCGTTGGAGTACGCGGGAATAGGATCAAGAACATCGTCGATGAGTTGGCCGGGGAGCGGATCGACATCGTGCGGTTCAACGACGACATGCAGGTGCTGATTCCCAACGCGCTGCAGCCGGCAGAGGTGGATGAGGTGATTCTGTGCCAGATGCTGGGTCGAGCGATCGTACTGGTGCGGGAAGACCAGTTGTCTTTGGCGATCGGCCGCCGCGGCCAGAACGTGCGGCTGGCGAGCAAGCTGTGCGGCTGGGACATCGAGATCATGACGCGCGACGAGTTAGAAGAGCAACTCGAACAGGCGGTGGCGGGTTTTAGTTCGTTAGAGGGAGTGAGTGAGGAATTGGCCGAGCGGCTGGTGGGCGAAGGGTTCCTTACTTACGATGATCTGTCGGTGATCGAGCCAGACGATCTGATGGAGATGGGCGAGCTGAGCAGTGAACAGGCGGACGTGATCGTCGAGCAAGCCGAGAAGAAGGCAGAAGAAGCCGAGCAGCAAGCGGCAGAAGCGCGTCGCCGGCAACGCGAGCAACAGGCGGCCGCGAGGGCCGAAGCGGAGGCCGCGGAGGCGGCTGCGAGCAGCGAAGAAGATCAGGCAGAAGCGGAGGGAGCCGCTGATGAGGATATGATGGAGGCCGAGGGAGAAGAAGTGGCCGATTCGGCGGACGATCCGGTGGACGAATTGCTGGAGGCACCGGAAGAGGAGTCGATCGAGGAGTCGGTGGAGGAGTCCGTAGAAGAGTCGGTGGAGGAGTCTGCTGAGGATCCGGTGGAAGAGCCGGTCGAGGCGTTGGAGGTTGAGGAGACCGTTGAGGAGCGACCTCGGAGCGATGCTTCGGAGGGAACGATTGAAGGTTGAGAGGTGCACGTAGCGATCGTCGCGGGTCGCAGGTGCGACGTGTGTAAGGCAAGCCGTCCCTGAATCGGCGTGGGAAAGCGGCCTGGAAGAAGGAGAATTGCCGATGTCGTGATCGCGAGGTTTATGGACCGCGTGGCGCGTGCCGGCGGGGTCCAAGGGAGAGAATTGCGTTGCCCATTCGCATTTATTCGTTAGCGAAACAACTGAAGATCGACAACAAGGCATTGGTCGATATCTGCACGAAGATAGGTATCGCCGGCAAGGGGTCTGCGCTGGCCAGCCTGAGCGACGAAGAAGCGGCGCAAGTGAAGGACTACCTTAGCGGCAAGAAGACGCCGTCGGTCACAGCGGCGCCGGAGCCGCCCGCTGCCGCCGCTCTCACTGCGGATACGGGCGGGACGTTGCGTCGGGAAGACTACCTGACGCCGGCCGGCGGCAGCCCGAAGAAGGTTCCGGTGCTGGGCAGGAAGTCGGCAAAGACCGCGGCGCCGGCGGAGAAAGAGCGGGCCCCGGCGGAAGGCGAGGCGGGGACCAAGCTGCCGGAGAAGGAACGGGAGAGAGAGAAAACAGGTCCGGCGATCAAACTGGCGCCGATGCCATCGGTTCAGCAGCCCCCGGCAGCGCCGAAGACGGACGAGCCGGCTCCGCAGCGTCCGGACATCAAATTGCCCCCGGACGTGATACGTGCTTCGAAGGCGGGAGCGAAGCCGCTTGAGGAGCATCTGCGGAAGCAAGAGCAAAAACGCCAAGGGACGCCGACCCGGAAGGCGGCCGCTCGAAAAGGACCTGAATCGGGGGCCGGTGAAGGGGACGCAGCGCCGCCGTCGGGGAAGGAACGCGAACGGGGACGCCGAGCCAAGCCGGCACGGGAAGGGAAGGCCGGGGAGGACGAGAGTGTCACACTGGGTGGGCGCGAGCAACGCCAACTGAAGCGCAAGCGGGTGACGGCACGTCGCCGGCCAGAGGACGAGGACGACGATCGTCCGGCCTCGCGGCAACCGCGACGCATGCGGCGAATGGGGACAAGCACTACGGCACCGAGGAAGAGCAACGTTGTGGTGCAGTTACCGTGTACGGTGAAGTCGTTTTCGGAGGCGCTGGGGATTCCAGCTCAGCAGGTGTTGGGGAAGCTGCTGGAGTTGGGGTCGCTGAGCAATATCAATGCGAACCTCGACGCGGAGACGGCCGAATTGCTGGCGGTAACGTTCGGCGTGGAGGTGGATCTTCGCCAGGAAGTGTCGCTTGAGGAGAAGTTATTGAGTTCGCTGGATGGCGAGGATGCTGCGGAGTCGCTGCAGCCGCGGCCGGCGGTGATCACCTTCCTAGGACACGTGGATCACGGAAAGACGTCGCTACTGGACCGGCTCCTGGGCATCGACGTGGTTTCGAGCGAGAAGGGCGGGATCACGCAGCACATCCGAGCGTATCGGATCGAGAAGGACGGCCGGCCGATCGCGTTCGTCGATACGCCGGGGCACGAGGCGTTTACGGCCATGCGAGCGCGGGGTGCGAACTGCACGGATATCGCCGTATTGGTGGTGGCGGCGGACGACGGCGTGATGCCGCAGACGGAGGAGGCCATCAGCCATGCGCGGGCGGCGGGAGTGCCGATCGTGGTGGCGATGAACAAGATCGACCTGCCGGGGGCGAATCCGGATCGGGTGATGCAGCAATTGGCGGCGAACGATTTGCTTCCCAGCGAGTGGGGCGGCGAAACAGAAGTGGTCCGGACGAGCGCCGTCAAGGGGGACGGGATCGACGAGTTGCTGGAAACGTTGCTGACGGTGGCCGAGTTGCACGAGTACCGGGCCAATCCGGATCGGCCTGCGACGGGCATTTGCCTGGAGGCGGAAGTGCAGCAGGGGCGCGGCGTGGTGGCCAAGATACTGGTCCAGAAGGGGACGCTGCACGTCGGCGACGTGCTGGTCTGCGGCGCGGCGCACGGGCGCGTGAAGGCGATGTACAACACGCTGAACCCGTACAAGAAGCACAAGGAGGCGGGGCCGTCGACGCCGGTGAACCTGACGGGTCTGGATGTGGCGCCGAATGCGGGCGACCGGTTCTACGTACTGGACGACATCAGCGCGGCGCGGCAACTGGCGGAGAATCGCGCGCAGCAGGTTCGGCGCACGGAGTTGAGCGGCGTTCGGAGCCACGTGACGTTGGAGAACCTGTTCGAGCGGCTGGGAGAGCAGAACGAGATCCAGACGCTGAACATCATTTTGCGAGCGGACGTGCGCGGCTCGATCGAGGCCATCCGCAAGGAGCTGACGAAGCTGGAGCACGCGGAGGTGCAGATCAAGGTGCTGCAGGCGACCGTGGGCGGGATTACGGAAGCCGACGTTCACCTGGCAGACGCCTCGGATGCGATCATCATCGGCTTCAGCGTGGTTCCGGACGAAGGAGCCCGGGCGTTGGCCGAGAGTTTGGGCGTGCAGATCCGGCGTTACGACATCATCTATCAGGTGACGGAAGACCTGAAGGCGGCGTTGGAAGGGATGCTTCGTCCGGAGCGTCGCGAGGCCGAGTTGGGCCGCGCGCTGGTGCAGCGGACATTCCACATCAGCCGGATCGGAACCGTGGCGGGTTGCCGCGTGATCAGCGGGAACATCGCTCGGGATGCGCGGATCCGGGTAATTCGCGACAGCCGAGTGATCGGCGATTATGCGCTGGATTCGCTGAAGCGTGAAAAGGATGATGCGCGCGAAGTGCGCGAGGGTCTTGAATGCGGCATGAAGCTGAGCGGATTCAATGATCTGAAAGAGGGCGACGTTCTCGAGGCGTATAAGATCGAGGAGATTGCCAGGACCTTTTGACGCGGGCGAGCGGCCGGGTCGCCGGGGCGACCTTGTGGGCGGCTTGCCATCCAGGTAATCGCTTTTTTCAGAAGATGAGTCCGCAATGCCTTCTCGACGTGCCCAGAAAGTAGCCGAAGCGATCCGCGAGGTCGTGAGCATGGCGATCCTCGCCGAGTTGAAGGACCCACGGGTCCAGGACGTGACGGTGACCTACGTGGAGATCTCGCCCGACCTGCGTCACGCCAAGGTCCACGTATCGATCATGGGCGACGCGAAGAAGGAGCAGTTGAGCCTTCGCGGGTTGCAGAACGCTGCGGGATTCCTTCAGTCGAAGGTGGCGGCGCGGCTGGAGACACGTTATACGCCGCGGCTGACATTCGTGCTGGATCAAGGGGTGAAGCGATCGATCGAGGTGGCGCGGATTCTCAAGGAAGTGCTCCCGCCGGAGCCTGAGGCGACGGAGCCGCAGGAGCCGGATGAAGGGTCGGAAGCAACGGAGTCGGCTTCGGAGGAGACACCGAATACCTAGCAGGGACCACAGAATACCCATGGCAGCATCTAGTCGTTCGGCCCAGTACAATCAGCTTCACAAGGTGCTGAAGAAGCTCTACAAAGCAGTGAGTCCGCCGGCGGATCGGGCGGTGTTGGATCATCTGCTGTTCGCGTCGTGTTTGGAGAACGCGCAGTACCAGGCGGCGGAAGAGGCGATGGCCTCGCTGGTGCACAGCTTCTACGATTTCAACGAGATCCGGGTGAGCAGCGTGCGCGAATTGTCGGAGGTGCTGCACGGATTGCCGGACGGGGCGGCTGCGGCGCTGCGGGTGAAACGCGTGTTGCAGAGTGTGTTCGAGGCGAGCTATTCGTTCGATCTGCAGGAGTTGTGCAAGCTGAACCTCGGTCCGGCGGTAGAGCGGCTGCAGAAGATCAACGGGACCACGAGGTTTACGGTGGCGTACGTGGTCCAGGCGGCCTTGGGAGGGCATTCGATTCCGGCGGACGACGGGACGCTGAAGGCGTTGTGGACGATCGACGTGATCACGGCCGAGGAGTTGGAAGCGGGGACATTGCCGGGTGTGGAGCGGGCGATTCCCAAGAACAAGGGAGTCGAGTTCGGGTCGCTGCTGCATCAGCTCGGCGCGCAGTTCACGGCGAATCCCTACTCGCCACAGTTGCATCAGTTGCTTCTGCAGATCAACCCGGACATCAAGGATCGTCTGCCCAAGCGGCGTGCCGCCAAGGCGGGGGCGCCGACGGCCAAGGCGTCGAAGCGATCGGCGTCGAAGGCGAGGGGCGAGAGCAAGGAGAAGAAGCCGGCCAAGGCAGAGGCGGACAAGGCGGTTTCGCCGAAAGCGAAGAAAGCGGCGGGCAAGGCTGCCGAGCGCAAGGGGAAGGGGAAAACGGACGAGCCGGTGGATGAGGCATCGGCGGCCGTGGAATCGGTGGGGGGCAAGAAGAAGCCAGCCTCGGCGAAGAAGAAGGCCCCGGGCAAGAAGAAGCCGGCTGCGGCCAAGCCGAAGGCGGGCGATAAAGGCGGTAAGGAGGGGGCATCCGCCGGTCTGACGAAGCGCAAGCCGCGCTAAGGGGTGTCTGTGCAAAGGAGGCTTGCCGTGCCTTGTTTTGCGTTGCGGCCAGCCGTTGGCGTGGTGTTGAGCATTGTTCTGTCGGCGCCGGCGCTTTCGGCGCCCCATCCGCCTGCAGCCAAGCCGCCCGCGCCGGCACCGCACAAAGCGCGGGATTCGAAAGCGGCGTTGGGCAAGCCAGGTCTGCTGATTCTGGAAGATGCGCCGCAGCCGCTGGTTCCCAAGCAGCCGCCGGACGATCGGCAGCACGATCGGCTGGAAGCGCTGGCGATGTTCTCGGCCGGGCGGATGTTGGAACAGCGGGAGAAGTATCCGGAGGCGTTGCGGCTGTACGAGCGAGCCTTTCGCTTCGATCCGAAAGCGGTGACGATCTTGCGAGCGATCGTTCCGCTGGCTTACCAACTCGAGCGGCATGCGGAGGCGGTCCGGTATGCGCTGAAGCTGGTGGAACTGGAGAATGCGGATCCGCTGTTGCTGAACCAGTTGGGGACGTATTTGACGGAGGTGGGTGATTGGCAAGGAGCGGCCCGACTTTACGAGCGGGCGTTGGCGGCGCGCCCGGCGGACAAGGACAGCGGTCCGCACGTGGTGCTGCGGATGCAGATGGGACGACTGTACCATCTGTTGGACGAGTACGATAAGGCGGCCGAGTCTTTCGCGCTGGTATGCAAGGCGCTGGACCATCCGGAACGTTTCGGCATCGACGAGCGGATGAAGAAGGTGATTCTTGGCGATGCGGCGCCGACGTACAGCCTGATGGGCGAGGCGTTCTTCGAGGCGAAGCGGTATGACGATGCGGCCGCGGCGTTCAACAAGGCGAACAAGATCGATCCGAACGCGGCACTGTTGAGCTACCGTTTGGGGCAGGTCGACCTGGCCAAGGGGAAGCCGGAATCGGCGTTGGAAAAGCTGCAGCCGTACCTGGACGGCCACCTGAGCGATGAGGGGCTGGAGCCCTACGAGGTGCTGGCGGACGCGCTGAAGGCGCTCAAGCGGGAGAAGGAACTGCTGCCGAAGTTGGAGTCGCTTCACGCGTCGGATGAGAAGAACGTGCCGCTGGGCTATTTCCTGGCGGAGGAACTTCGCGAGAAGGGACTGTTAGACAAGGCGGAGCCGCTGTATCGGTCGTTGCTGGAACGCGCCCCGACGGCGCTGGGGTATCGCAGTCTTGCGGAGATCTATCGCAAGAACAAGCAGCCGGAGCCGTTGCTGGACATGCTGGGCCAGATGGTCGAGAAGAATCCGACGTTGGACCTGCTGGACGACGAGGCGGAGAAGATCGGCGGCGACGCTGCGATGATGACTGCACTGGTGGAGACGGCCGAGAAAGCGTATGAGGCGGATCCCAAGCAGTTCGGACCGGGCCGCAGCCTGGCGATGGCGCTGGTGGCGCGGCAGGCGAAGAAGTACGACGCGTCGGCGAAGTTCTTCGATCGGGCGGTGCGGCTGGCGCCGGACCGTTCGGCGCAGCTGCTGTTGAACTGGGGCCTCGGGTCGCTGTTGAATGAGAGGTATGCCGAGGCCGCCGTAGTGTTCCGCAGGGGTGCCGAAGAGAAGGGGAAGAACGAACAGAAGGCGATCTTCTACTTCTATCTGGCCAGCGCGCTGGCGATGGACGACCAGACGGAAGCGGCGCTGGCGGCGGCTCGCAAGGCGGTGGAGTTGCAGCCGGGCGTGGCGCGCTATCATGGGCGCGTCGGCTGGGTGTATTACCACGCGCAGCAGTTGGGCGAGGCGGACAAGGCGTATCGGGAACTGGTGGGGCGATTTGGATCGCAATACGGTTCGACGGAGACGCGTCGGGCGATTCGCGAGGCGCGGCTGGTACTATCGAACATCGCCGTGCTTCGGAAGCAGTCGGCTACGGCGGAAGAGCAATTGGAATTGGTTCTGGACGAGTTTCCGGACGACGTGGCGGCAATGAACGACCTGGGCTACCTGTGGGTCGACGAGAACAAGAACGTGCAGCGGGCATATCGGATGATCCAGGCGGCCGTGGCGGCAGAACCAGACAACACGGCCTATCGCGATAGTCTGGGTTGGGCGCTGTTCCGGCTTGGCCGGGCCGAGGAAGCAGTCAAGGAGTTGGAGAAGGCAGCGCAAGACGATTCGGACCCCACGATCCACGACCACCTGGGGGATGCATATCTTGCTTGCGGGCAGGTGGATAAGGCGCGTCGGGCGTGGGAGAAGGCGGCGGAGGGGTTCAAAAAGCGTGAGGAAAAGGATACGCTCGAAAGAGTGGAGGAGAAGATTCGCGACAGTCGGAAATGAGTTCGTTCGGCGCGTGGGGTATCCTTCAATCGAGTCCTGATTTATCAGATCATTTGGCGAGACATTCCTATGGCAGGCCACTCACACTGGGCTGGAATTAAACACAAGAAGGCGCTGGTCGACGCGAAGCGCGGGAAGCTATGGAGCCGGCTTTCCAAGGCGATCATCGTGGCGGCGAGGTCGGGCGGCGGCGATCTGGACATGAACATTCGGCTGCGCACCGCGGTGGATGCGGCGAAGGCGGTGAGCATGCCCAAGGACAACATCAGCCGGGCGATCAAGAAGGGGACCGGCGAGTTGGACGGCGGCAACCTGGACGAGATCATGTACGAGGGGTACGGACCCGGGGGCGTGGCCGTGCTTTGCGAAGTGTTGACGGACAATCGGAATCGCACGGCGCCGGAGATACGGAAGCTGTTCGAGCTGGCCAACGGCAAGCTGGGCGCTACGGGTTGCGTGGCGTGGATGTTCGATAAGCAGGGCCTGATTCTCGTTCCGGACGACAAGGTCGACGAAGATACGCTGATGGAGATCTGTCTGGAGGCCGGCGCGGACGACATTCGGCACGAGGGGACGAGCTTTGAGATTCGCACGAGCCCTGAGGCGCATCCGGACGTGGCGAAGGCGTTGGCGGACCGCGGCATCGAGCCGGAGGTGAGCGAGGTATCGCTCTTGCCCAAGACGACGGTGGACTTGGACGCCGACGCCGCGCGGAAGGTGCTCAAGCTGATGGAAGCGCTGGACGACCACGATGACGTGCAGAACGTGTCGTCGAACTTCAACATTCCCGACGACGTGATGGCGGAAGTGGAAGCGGGTTAGTGCGAGTCGCACTTGACCGTAGCGTTCGCGGCGGCGTGTTTCTACGGTTCCGAAAGCGAAATACACGCTACGATTACACCGAACGCGATCTAGTGCGCGTCGTAGTTCGGGGTGAGCGAAGCACTTGTGCCTGTGGATTGTGTTCGACAGAGGAGTCCGACGATGTATGGTTGCGTGAGGCCGTTGATTGCCGGTTTGTTGGCCGTGGGTTTGCTTTCGTCTGCGACGGCTGCGGAGGAGGCGGCGTTTCGCGCGGCGAAGCCGGTTTGGCCGGCGGGGCGGGAGACGGAGATGAACGTGCTGGTCGGTTGTCGGACCGTCGTCGATGGTCGGCAGGCGGAAGGGGCCGTGCTGCGAGTGGCGGCGGCGACCATCTATCGGGCGTGGCTGAACGGTGAATTCCTGGGCTGCGGTCCGGCGCGGGCGGCACATGGATACTACCGCGTGGACGAGTGGGACCTGTCGAAGAAGCTACAACCGGGCAAGAACGTGATTGCGTTGGAGGTGGCCGGGTACAACGCGAACAGCTATTACCTGCTGGATCAGCCGTCGTTCGTGCAGGCGGAGGTGGTGGGCGGGGATAAGGTGCTGGCGGCAACGGGAGGGGAGGGAAGTGTATGGGAGACGGGCGTGCTGGATTACCGCGTGGAGAAGGTGCAGCGGTACAGTTTCCAGCGGCCGTTCGTGGAGGTGTATCGCTTGACGCCGCAGAGCGAGCGGTGGCGGCGGGACGCGGCGGCTCCGCTGGCAGCGGCGAAGGCGGCCGTTCAGCCGGAGAAGCGTCTGATCGTTCGGCGAGTGCTGTATCCGGAGTTCGAGCTGCGGCGGCCTGAGCGGCACGTGAACCGGGGGAGCATTGCGAAGGTCGCGGCGCCGGCGAAGCCATGGAAGGATCGCTCGTTGACGGGCATCGGGGAGAAGCTGAAGGGCTATCCGGAAGATCAGTTGGCGGTGATTCCGACGCTGGAGATGCAGGCGTTGGCCTGCACGCGCACCGAGACGCTGGACCGGCCGTTCGGCAAGGATGACTCGATCCGCTTGGATGCGAACCAGTATGAGATCGTCGACCTGGGACTGAACGATACGGGGTTCTTCGGGGCGACGGTGCAGTGCAAGCAGAAAAGCCGGCTGTGGATGGTGTTCGACGAGGTGCTGCGGAACGAGGACGTCGATTTCCGGCGGCTGGGATGCGCGAACATTGTCGACTTTGAGATGGAGCCTGGGACGTATCGGTTGGAGACGATGGAGCCGTATACGGCGCGGTACTTGAAGCTGATGTGCCTGAAGGGCGGCTGCGAGGTGAGCGACGTTTATCTGCGGCAGTATTGCCATCCTTCGGTGGCGGCACGTTTTGCTTCGAGCGACGAGCGGCTCAACCGGCTGTTCGCGGCAGGGGTGAGCACGTTCCGGCAGAACGCGCTGGACATCTTCATGGATTGTCCTTCGCGCGAACGGGCGGGGTGGCTGTGCGACAGCTTCTTCACGTCGCGGGTGGCGTACGACCTGACGGGGACGACGCGCGTGGAGCAGAACTTCGTGGAGAACTTCGTGCTGCCGGAGCGTTTTGCGCATCTGCCGGACGGGATGCTGCCGATGTGCTATCCGGCCGACCATTACGATGGCGTGTTCATTCCGAATTGGGCGTTGTGGTTCGTGGTGCAGCTGGAGGAGTTTGTCGAGCGGGGCGGCGATCGGGCGACGATCGATGCGGCGAAGCCTAAGATCATGCGGCTGATGGAGTTCTTCGAGAAGTATGAGAACGAAGATGGGCTGCTGGAGAAGCTTCCGAGCTGGGTGTTCGTGGAATGGTCGGCGGCCAACAAGTTCGTGCAGGACGTCAACTATCCGAGCAACATGCTCTATGCCGGGGCGCTGGAGGCCGCGGGGCGGATCTATGACGAGCCGAAACTCGTCGAGAAGGCCGAGCGGGTTCGGCACGAGGTGCTCCGGCAGTCGTTCGACGGCACGTTCTTCGTGGACAACGCGGTGCGCAAAGAGGGTAAGCTCGAGGTGACGCGGAATCGGACTGAAGTGTGCCAGTACTTCGCCTTCTACTTCGGAGTGGCTACGCCAAAGACGCACGCCGAGCTGTGGCACGTGTTGCAGGATCGGTTCGGGCCGGACCGCGGTAAGACGGGGGCGTTTGCGGAGGTGCACGCGGCGAACTCGTTCATCGGCAATATGCTGCGGATGGAGTTGCTTTCGCGCGAGGGACGTGCCCAGCAGATTCTCGACGAGTCGATCGCCTACCTGTTGTATATGGTCGAGCGAACGGGGACGCTTTGGGAGAACGTGGGGGACTACGCGAGCTGCAATCACGGGTTCGCCTCGCACATCTGCCATACGCTGGAGCGCGACGTGCTGGGCATTCGCCGGATCGACGCCGCCCAGCGGCGGGTTGCCATCCGGTTGGGGCCGTTGAAGCTGGATTGGTGCGAGGGGAGCGTGCCGACGAAGGACGGGGCGATCGAGCTGCGATGGTGGAAGGAAGGGGGCAAGGTGTTCTATCGTGTGAACGTGCCCGAGGGATATCAGGTGGATATGGAGAATCGGACGGGCGGAGAGTTGGTGCGGAAGTCTTTGTGAGGGGGTCTTGTACCCCGCGTGGTGTGGGTGCGGACGATTTTGCACGGCCGGGGGCGGCTGTGCTACACGGGGGCGACAGTGCTATAGGGGGGGCGGGAAACTGGTGTTTGTGCCCAAGTGGTTTGTGGCTAGGATGTTGGCACTTGGGAGAACGGTCCAGTAGGCTGTCACAGGCTGATCGTGACACATCGAGATGCCATGGAGGGAGATCGATGGTTGTTGGCGGCTCTGCTTCTGGCAGGGTTGGCGCTGTTCGTGTATCCGCTGTCGCTGGATATCCCGCTGTTGGATCCCGACGAGGGACTTCATGCATCGATCGCCCAGGAGATGGTCGAGGGCGGAGACTGGGTGACGCCTCGGTCGTTGGGTGAGCCGTTCTACGACAAGCCGGTGCTGTACTTCTGGGCAGAGGCGATTTCGCTCGGGCTGTTCGGGATGAGCGAGTGGGCCGTGCGCTTGCCGGGCTTGGTGTTCGGGCTGCTGGGCGTGCTGACGACGGCGCTGGTGGCGGGGCGGATGTTCGATCGGAAGACGGGCATCCTGGCGGCGCTGACTTACGGGACGATGATCTTGCCTACGGCCATGGCCCAGGCTGCGGCGCACGACGTGGCGCTGGTGCCGTGGGTGAATCTGGCGATTCTCCTGTTTTGGCAATCGGATCGGGCGGTGGGCTTTCGCGCGCAGGCCGGGTATGCCGGTGCGATCGGCGTCGTGCTGGGGCTGTCGATCCTGACCAAGGGGCTGGTCGGCGTGGCGCTGGTTGGAGTCGTGTATGGGAGCTACCTGTTGGTCACGCGGCGGTTGACGTGGGCCGCGTGTGTGCGCGGCGCGACGGCGTTGGTGATCGCCGGCTTGGTAGCACTGCCGTGGTATGTGGCCATGGAGGCGCGCAACCCTGGATACTTGTACTACTACTTCGTGGAGCGGCACGTGTTGGGTGCGGTGACGCAGACGCAGCGCCACGGGAGAACACCGGTATGGTTCTATTTGCCCATACTATTGGGCGGCGGGTTGCCGTGGATCGCGTATTTGCCGACGGCGGTGCGCGACGCATGGGAGAATCGCGGGTCGGGGCGGAGCGGCAACGGCGCGTTGGTGCTATTGTGGTGCTGGCTGATCGGCGGCACGGTGTTGTTGTCGGCGGCTCAATCGAAGCTGGTTACGTACATCTGGCCGGTCTTTCCGGCGGTGGCGATCCTGGCGGCCGTGGTCTGGGCGCGGGTGTTGTCGGGCGTGGCGGCGCCGGGCGCGCGGCGCTGGCTGGCGGCGACGTTCTGCGGTCTGTGCGCGAGCGGGCCGATGACGGTGCCAGCAACGATGCTCGTGGTTCAACACAAGTTTCACTTGCAGTTCTCGGCAGCGACGTGGGTGATTGCCGTGGGAGTGGCGCTGAGCGCTTGGATTCCGCTAGTGTTTTGGTGGGTGGGGCGGATGCAGCGGGCGTTGGTGGCGGGAATCATCTCACTTGCGGCGCAGTCGGCGATCGTCATGACGGTGGTCGTGCCTCCGGTGGCGAGTGTGAACACGGCGCGGGACTTGGCCCGATACTTCAACGCACGTGGCGGGCTGCCCGAGCGGCTGGTGGTTGTCGACGAGCGGATTGGCTCGTTGGTTTTCTACTTGAATCCGGAGCTGCGCGGCCAGCTAAGGCAGGGGCAACTGCAGGGTGTCCAGGTGGCCCGGATTGACGAGCCGCTGCAGGCTTCGGGGACGGTTTTTGCGATGGCCGAACGGCGGCTGCGGAAGATAGGGCCTCCGGCGTGCCTGGCCGGAGTCGCGTACGATCGGGCGGGGCAATACCGGGTGTATGCCGCGGTCGGGTCGCGAGATTCCGAAGCAAAAGCGGTCATATCGCGTGTCCCGTGTCCGGAAAGTGGAGCGTCGTTACCGCCTGCGAAGCGGCCGCTGGCGCTGCACGCCACGGGGATTCATTGATGCCTGTATTGAAAACGGAACAAGGGGTCCGACCCAATCCTGGTCTTTCGGCCTCCCGATGGTCGGCCTCGTTCCAGTTCCAATGCAGGACCCAATAAGCCTGTGCGGGCCAACGGGTCGGCCCCTTCTGCGCGGGCGGTCGTTTGCGAGCAGTCGGCCATGGGTCGCCCTGGCTGGTACAATTACGCCGAGGGGCCGGGGGCGACGCAGGGAAATACCCAAAGGAGACGGCATGTCGGAAGAAGCACTTCGCCAGCAGCTTTACGATTCGTTCAAAAACCGGGCCATCTTGTACTACTTGATTTTCGACGAGATGCGGCGCGAGCTGGGGGCCGAACGGGCCGAGGCGATCATGGGGCGGGCGATCTACAAGCGTGGCGTGGAGAAAGCGGCCAAGTTCGTGCGGTTCGCTCCGAAGGACCTGGAAGGGCTGAAGGAGAGTTTCCTCAGCGGCATTCCGGACGACGGCCACATGTTCGAGCCGGAGGTGTTGCGGAGCGATCCGCAGGGGTTGGATATCAAGTTTCACAGGTGTCCGTTGCGAGAGGCGTGGATGGAAGCGGGTTTGCCGGAGGAGGACGTGGCGACGCTATGCCGGATCGCCGCGAGGATCGACAACGGCAACTTTGAGGGTGCCGGATTTGCTTTTCACGCGGATACGTGGCAGCCGGGCGGAGAAGGGTGTTGCTATTTGCACATCCGGCCGGGAAGTGAGTAGGAGTGCGGGCTTGTGGGAGCGGTGCGAGACGCGGTGGGGGGTTGGAGATGGTGATTTTGGTTGGTGTTGCGCTGGGGCATGACCTACAGGGCAGGTGCGTGGTTTGTTATGCTGAAGTGTAACGTGCGGGGATGTGGATTTCGGGCCAGCGGGAAGATGGAGAGGTCTTGGGTGATCGAAGGTTGCAACAGGAGAGGATTGCGATGGGATCGAAGCGGGTTCTGATTGTAGGCGGAGTGGCTGGAGGCGCTTCGTGCGCCACGCGGTTGCGGCGTCTGGACGAGAATGCGGAGATATTCATCTACGAGCGGGGGCCCGACGTTTCGTTCGCCAACTGTGGCCTGCCGTACTACATCGGAGACGTGATTAAGCACCGGCAGGAGTTGCTGGTGGCCACGCCCGAGCGATTCCGCGACATGTTCAACATCGAAGTGCGCACGAACCAGGAGGTGACGCGCATCGACCGGGAGCGGCGGACGATCGAAGTACGCAACCTGCAGACGGGTGCAACGACGACCGATCGGTACGACGCGCTGGTTCTGGCGCCGGGTGCGACGCCGATACGGCCGAAGGTGTCAGGAACGGATCTGCCGGGAGTCTTCACGCTACGGGATCTGAACGACACAGACCAGATTCGCGAGTGGATTCACCGTCGCGGCGTGAAGCGAGCCGTTGTGGTCGGGGCCGGCTACATTGGTTTGGAGATGGTGGAAAACCTGGTGCACCGCGAGATCAGCGTGACGGTATTGGAGCGGCTCGACCAGATCATGCCGCCGATGGACGCCGAGATGGTCATGCCGATTCAGGAGGAGATGCATCGGCAGGGCGTGCATTTCGAGCGGTCGAACGGACTGGCGGGGCTCGAGCGTGGGCCGAACGACACGATCACGGTGATATCGGAACGTGGGCAGCGGTTCAGCGCGGATATGGTGATGCTCTCGGCGGGAGTGGCCCCCGACGTGCGGCTGGCGAAGGAAGCCGGTCTGGAGATCGGCGAGCTGGGTGGGATTCGCGTGGACGAGCATATGCGAACGAGCGATCCGGCGATTTGGGCAGTGGGCGACGCGGTGGAAGTGAAAGACTGGATTACGTGGCAGTGGGCGCTGATTTCGCTGGCGGGGCCTGCAAGCCGGCAGGGGCGCATCGCAGCCGACGTGATTTGCGGCCGGGACTCGGTGTACCGGGGATCGCAGGGTAGCGCGGTGGTCGGATTGTTCGGCTATACGCTGGCGACGACCGGAGCGAGCGAGAAGGCGCTGCGGCGACTGTCGATTCCGTACAAGAAGATCTATATGCATGCGGCGAACCATGCGACGTACTATCCAGGCTCGGAGATGATCGCTTTGAAGGTGCTGTTCGACCCGGGGTCGGGGCGGATCCTGGGCGGCCAGGCGGTGGGACGCGCCGGGGTGGAAAAACGGATCGACGTGATTGCAATGGCGATCCAGAAGCGCGGCACAGTGTACGATTTGGAGGAGGCGGAGCTATGCTATGCACCGCAGTATGGCAGTGTGCGCGACCCGGTCAACCTGGCGGGATTCGCGGCGAGTAACATGCTGCGGGGCGACGTCGATGTGGCGCATTGGGATGAGTGGGCCGAGTTGGCGCACGCCGACGGGGAGAAGCCTTTCTTGTTGGACGTTCGCCCGGCGACGGTGAATGAGGAGTTGTCGGTGCCGGGAGCGGTGAAGATCCCGTTGGGCGAACTGCGTGCGCGGATGGGGGAACTGCCGCGAGATCGTGAGATCTGGGTGCATTGCCAGGTGGGGCGTGCTTCGTATTACGCGTCGCGGATCCTGGCGCAGCACGGTTTCCGGGTGCGGAGTCTTTCGGGCGGGGCGACTTCGTATCAGTGGGTTCCGCGCGACGGGGCGTAAGGCGGGATGGTGCGCGTCCTCACCCCGGGCCCCTCTCCCGCAAGCGGGCGAGGGGAGGTTGCGGGGTGGCGCTTTGGTGCGGGTGGTGGAGGGTTGGGTTAGCCGAGGACGGATAGTGAGGGGAGGACGGGTTTCTGGCGGTGCTTGTTGATGAGGTTGTGGACGAGGTTGAGGCAGAGGGCGTCGAGGTAGGGCTGTGAGGCCTGGTCGTCGAAGCTGGCGCCAACGCGGCCGGCATCGCCGAGCAGACGCATGTTGGTGTTTAGGGGGACCTCGCCGAGGAAGGGGACGTTGAGTTCGGCCGCTTTCTCGCGGGCGCCGCCGGAACCGAAAATGTCGTGGCGGGTGTGGCACTGCGGGCAGATGAAGTGGCTCATGTTCTCGACCATGCCAAGGACGTCGATGTTGACCTTGCCGAACATGGCGATGGCCTTGACGGCGTCGAGCAGGGCGACGTCCTGAGGAGTGCAGACGACGACGGCGCCGGTCAGCGGCAAGAGCTGCGACAGGGTGAGGGCGATGTCGCCGGTGCCTGGGGGCATGTCGATGATGAGGTAGTCGAGGTTGCCCCAGTCGGTGTCGCGGAGGAATTGGGTGATGGCTCCGTGGAGCATAGGGCCACGCCAGACGACGGCTTCGCCGGGCGGGATGAGAAAGCCCATCGACATGACGGTGAGACCGTCGGCGATGACCGGCTGGATACGGTTCTGATGGATTTGCGGCCGTTGGGTGGCGCCAATGAGGTGCGGGATGCTGGGGCCGTAGACGTCGGCATCCATCAGGCCGACCTTGCAGCCGGCCCGTTTGAGACCGTAGGCGAGGATCGCGGCGACGGTACTCTTGCCAACACCTCCTTTGCCGGAGCCGACGGCGATGACGCTCTTGGCGGCCAGGCCGATTTCGCCGATCGGCTCGGCGGGGCGATCGTGCGGCTCGACGCGGACCGTGACTTCGGTAAGCGAGGGGAGCTTCTGGCGGAGGAAGGCGACGAGCTCGTCTTTGACTTCGTTCCACACGGGGGCGGAGTAGGTGGTGAGGCCGAGCGTGATGGAGGCCTTGGTGCCGTCGAGCTGAAGGTCGTGGACCTGCCCTAGGTGGACAATGCCGCGGCCGGTTTCCGGATCGTGGAAGCCGTCGAGGGTTTGCTGGATGGTTTGGGTGGTAAGAGGTTGTTCGGGCATTTATTGATCTCCGGTTGGATGGTCTTGCTCGGTGAGGTGGGCGGCTTGCTTCCAGGGCAGGCTTGCCCAGATTTGTTGGTCGCGGTTGGTTGGGGGTTGGGCTGCTTGGGCGAGGTGGCGGCAGGCAATGCCGATCAGCGGCGCCACCTCGCGGGGGGAAGTGACGAAATGAATCGCCCCGGCCTCGCGGAGGAGCCACTGCCAGGCTTGCAGCGACCGGTCGGCCACGACGGCAACCGCGGCACCGGCCGCGTGGCGCCGGAGGGCGACGAGGCGGCCGAGCAGGGCGTCGGCATTGGCCAGCGAGAGCTCGATGACCAGGAAACTCGCGGGATGCTCGGCGAGCATGTCCCAGCATTGGGCCAGGTTGCGGGTTTCGTGGACGGAGACTTCCGCGGCAGCCAGTTGCCGCCGGAGGGCCAGCGCCCATCGCGCTGAACGTTCGCAAACGATGAGGCGAGCGGCCCCGGTGCCCTCTGGAAGGGATGCCGGACGGTTGTTCTGATTCGTGCCAGTTCCCATCGTAGGTTGACCTTGGGGGTTTGGCAAGGCGGCATGGAGCGGGGGGTTAACGTCCATCCGGTTGTTCGAAGCCGAGCTGGACCAGACGGCGGTAGAGTCGCGGGCGCGTCATACCCAATAGTTTGGCGGCTTTGGTCTTGTTTCCTTTGGCGCGGGCGATCGCGCGGCCGATGAGCTCGCGTTCGATTCGACCGAGGAAGTCTTCGAGGACGATGCGCTGCTCGACAGGGCGAGGGTGGGCGGCGGCGGAGGTCGCCAGGTGGATTCGCTCGGGCAGCGCGGTCACGTCGACCTCGGGGCCGTCGGCGCGGGCGTGCGATTCGGAGACCATGAGGATCAACTCGTCGACGTTGCCGGGCCAGGGATAGGCGGCGAGGCAGTCGAGGGCTTCGGACGTGAAGCCGGACCGTTGCCGCGGGCTGTGGGCGTTGATCTCTTCGAGGAAGAGTTGGGCCAGCAGCGGAATGTCCTGGCGGCGCTCGGCCAGCGGCAGCAGTTGGATCACCAGCGTGCTCAAGGCTGCGGCGAGATCGGCACGGTACTGGCCTTGCTGGGCCAACTGGACAAGCGACTGCCGCGACGTGGCGACGATGCGCAAGGGGAAGGAGCGTGCGGCGAGGATCGTTGTGGCGGGGCCTTGGATTTCGACGGGGAGGAGGTCGGCGTCGCTGAGCAGTAGTGTGCTGGTGGCGGCCTTCTCGCCGAGGGTGGTCTTGTTGGCCACGGCGCCAAGCGTCGACTGGATGAGCTCTGCGCCGAGCACGGAGCAAGCGATGGGGATGAGGGTGCCACGCGGCTCGGTGCGGTTGCCGTAGTGGATGGCGTCGGCGATCGACTGGCGGCCACTGCCGGAGGGGCCGACGACGAGGACGGTGGCGCGGCTGCCGATGGCAAGCTCTACCTGGGACCGGGCGAGACGCATGGCCGGGCTGTCGCCGACGAGCCGATCAATGCTCGAGCGCGCCAGGGCGGCGGCGTGAAAGGCGCGGACGCGCTGGTGGAGCTGTTCGGCTTCGTCGGGCGGGGACTCGGGGGGCGCGTCGTCGGGCGACGCATCGTCGGCGGCTACGATCACGATGAGGCCGGCAGGTTCGTCGGCGTCGTCCCCGAGGAGCACGGTCTGCGCGCGGCGGCGATGCACATGGCCAGCCGTATCGGTGCAGGCGACCACGGCGGTCGACTGACGATGCTGCCAGGCGGCGGGGGGCGGACAGAGGCCGGCGGCCACGGCTTCGGGGCCGGTGACAGAGACGCTCGAATGGTAGGCGCAGCGCTGGCCGAGGAGGTCGTCGGGGTTTTGCCCAACCCAGTCGAGGCAGGCATCGTTGCAAAAGACGATCGTGTGCCGGTTGTCCAAGAGGTAGACCGGTTCGGAGAGCGAGCCGAGCAACCGGCTCAATCCGGCAGTATTGGCACGTGGGCGCGGCATGGGATTTCACGTTGCGGTTGGGGGAGACTTGTGTCGGAACCAAGCGATTTGCAGAGCACCGTGGAAGCAGGGCTCGAGGGCGCCGGGCGGCTTGCGACCGGAGCGGTTGCGGGGTGAACGGTGGTGGCTCGCTGGGCATTGCGGAGCCATGGTCCGGGGCCCAAGCCGATGCCGAGAACGAGCAGAGCGCAGAGGACGGCGGCGAAACGCGCGGGCCGGGCGTCGCTTCGAACGGCGGGCGTAGCCAGGGGGAGGCGGAAGAACATGACGCCCACGATCCGCAGGTAGTAGGCTGCGGCCACCGCGGCATTGAGGACTCCGACGATCGCCAGGGCGATGAACCAGGGCTGGGCGGCGTCGTGGCGGCCGCCGGCGACCAGCGCGCTGGCGAAGACGGCCAGTTTGCCCCAGAAGCCGGCCAGCGGGGGAATGCCGGCGAGGCTGAACATGAACACGACGAGGCACCACGCCAGCATCGGGCGCAGGAAACCACCGGTCCAGCCGAGGCCGGCCAGTTCGTCGATGCCGTCGAGCTGCGCGTCGCCGTCGCCGAGCGCGGCCAGCACGGCGAAAGTTCCGACGGTGGCCACGGCGTAGACGACCAGGTAGAACAGCAGCGCGCCGGTGCCGTTCCAGGGGCCGGCGGTGCCGGGGCCCGGGGCGAGGAAGACGGCCAGGGCGATGAGTAGGTAGCCGGCATGGGCGATCGAGGAATAGGCCATGAGCCGGCGGATGTTGTGCTGCCAGAGGGCGAGCACGTTGCCGAGGGTCATGGTGACGATGGAGAGGCCGAGGACGATTTGCCAGGCGTGTTGACGCAGGTCGGGGAGCGTAACCAGGGCATCCAACAGACGGAGCAGGACGACGAAGCCGGCGATCTTGGGGACGATCGACAGTAGGCCGGCGTTGCCGTGGGTGGTGCCCTGGTAGACGTCGGGGGCGTAGAAGTGGAAAGGGACGGCCGTGATACGGAATCCGAGCCCGGCGACGATGAGCACGAGCGCAATGTTGGCCAGCGGCCCGAGCGCGGCAGCCTTGGCGGCCTGAGCGGCGGAGATTTGACGGAGGGCGCGCAGGTCCATCGATCCGGTGACGCCGTAGAGGAAGCTGAAGCCGTAGAGGAGAATGGCCGAGGCGAGGATGCTGAGGAAGAAGTACTTGGCAGCCGCCTCGCGCGAGGGCGTGTCGTGGCGTCCGAGGAAGAGGAGGATATACGTGGGGATGGAGATCAACTCGAGGCCGACGAAGAGCAGGACAAGGTTGCCGGCGGAGGAGACCAACATCGTGCCGGCGATCACCAGGAGGAGCGAGCCAGTGTATTCAGAGGTGCCGGAGGTGCTAAGGGGGCGCGAGGTGAGCAGGACGAGGAGGCCGCCCACGCCCAGGGCCAACCAGCGCGCGTAGCGGGCGAGAGCGTCGACCTCGAGGGTTGAGGAGGAGACGCCGTGGTCGCCTACGATGACCATCGCCAGGGCGGCGCCGAGGACACCGGCCAGAGCGATCCAGCTCCAGGGCGTTTTGGTATTGAAGAAGGCACCTGCCATGCAGATGAGGATCGCCACGGCGGCCAACACGATCTCGGGTGTGAGCAGGACAATTGTTTCAGTCACTGAGGCCACCCTTTCGACGGCGGGAGAGGTTGGGGCATGGCGGATGGGCCGGTGGGTGTTTGAGATATTGCAGGAGGACGGCCGGCACAGCCGGGGGCGGCTGTGCTACAGGCGAGGTGGCTGGGAGCGAGGGGTGAATTGTGAGTGATTGCGTCGGTCTGGTGTTGGGCTGGGGCGAGGATTTGATCGAGGGTGGGGGCCATGGGTTGGAGGAAGAAGTTTGGATGGAGGCCGATCCAGAGGATAACGGCGGTCAGCGGAGTGAGGGCGGCGATCTCGCGCCAGCAGAGGTCGGACGGAGGGGCGTGCTGGGGATCGTCGTGGTAGGCGGGCTCGCGCAGAGGGCCGAAGAAGACGTCCTGGACGAGCTTGAGCATGTACCAGGCTCCAAGGACGACGCCGGCGACGGCCAGGACGGAGATGATGCGGAGTTGGATTGCCCAGGCGGTCGGCGCGTCGGCCCATGCGCGTTGGAACATGCCGAGCAAGAGGAGGAACTCGCCGGCGAAACCACTGAGGCCAGGCAGGCCGATGCTGGCGAAGGTCATGACGAGCATGAAGGCGGCGAGAACGGGGAGCCGTTGGGCGATGCCCTGCATGTCGCGGATCTGGCGGGTGTGGTAGCGCTCGTAGAGCATGCCGACCAAGGCGAAGAGGCCGCCGGTAGCCAGCCCATGACTGATCATCTGGAGCACGCCACCCTGCATGGCGAGGCGGTTGAGGGCGAAGACGCCGAGCATGCAGAAGCCCATGTGGCTGACGCTGGAGTAGGCGATGAGGCGCTTCATGTCTTGCTGTGCCAGGGCGACGAGCGCACCGAAGATAATTCCGGCGACGGCCAGCCAGAGGATCCAGGGCATGGCGGTTGCGGCGGCCTGGGGGAGCATGGCGACGCTGAAGCGGACGAAGCCGTAGGTGCCGATCTTGAGGAGCACGCCGGCGAGGATCACGCTTCCGGCAGTCGGCGCCTGGACGTGGGCCAGCGGGAGCCAGGTATGCAGGGGAACGAGCGGCACCTTGATGGCGAATCCGGCGAAGAGGGCGAGGAAGACGGCGAGCTGTACGGTGTGGGGCAGGGGGCGCTGTTGGAGGTCGGCGGTCAACTGCGGGATGGAAAAGGTCATCTGGCCGTGGGGTGAGCCGTAGTAATTCCAGAGGACGATGGCCAGCAATCCGAGAAACGTGAGGAGGCTACCGGCCAGGGTGAAGAGGAAGAACTTGGCGGCGGCGTAGCGGCGCTGCTCGCTACCCCAGAGTCCGATGAGGAAGAACAGCGGGATGAGCGTGAACTCGAAGAAGACGTAGAAGAGGATGATGTCGCGGGCGACGAAGACGCCGAGCATGCCGGTTTCTAGCAGCAGGAGGAGGCGATAGTAGGTGGGCGCCTGTTCGCGGATGGCTTCCCAACTGACGAGCACGGCGACGACCATCAACAGGGTGGTCAGTCCAAAGAACCAGAGACTGAGGCCGTCCAGAGCGATGTGGAAGCGGATATCGACCGCGGAGTGGATGCCGCCGAGCCATGCCCAATCGATCGTGGCAAATGGCTCGGTGCCGCGCGGTTGGTCGAGGAACCGGGCGATGAGGAGGACGGCCAGGACGAAGGCGGCGACGGTGGCGGCCAGGGCGGTTTGCCGCGCGCGGCGACGGCCGGTGCCCGCCAGCAGCATGCCGACCACCGGCAGGAGCAGAGTCGCCAGAAGCAGGGCCGATTGCGCGGTGAACATTACGAACCTCAGGTGAGCAAGGCGACAATCAGTACGAGGACTCCCAGCACCATCGCCAGGGCGTAGAAGGGCACGAGACCGGACTGGAGCGAGCGAAGCAGGGAGCCGGCGCCCTGCGGGATTTGTCCGACGAAGTCGACGAGGCCGTCGATGATGCGGCGGTCGACCCAGGCGCAGGCGTCGGCGAGACGCGCGAGCGGCGCGACGATGAGGGCCTGGTAGATCTGGTCGATGAAGAACTTTCCGAAGGAGAGTTGATAGAGGCCGAGGCCCTTCATGAGGAATTGGAGCTGCTGGACGAGCCAGCGCCGCGAATAGAGGATCCAAGTGGCGGCGAGGCCGACGACGGCGATGCCGGCGCTAAGGAGCATGACCTTAAGGTGGAGGGTTGCGGCCTCGGCGGCGACGTCGGGGCGCCAGGCCGCGTAGGCCAGCGACGGGGTGTGTTCGAGGAACTCTCCGAAGCCTTCGGTGGCGAAGAACCAGGCGCCGAGCACGGCCGCGCCGGCGGCAAGGATGATTAGCGGGACGGTCATGACGCGGGGCGACTCGTGGGCGTGCGAGCCGGCCTCGGGCGGAATCCGTTCTTCACCATGGAAGGTGAGGAGGAACGCGCGGAAGGTGTAGATGACGGTCAGCAGGGCGGTGAAGGATGCCGCCACGGCCAGGATGCTGTAGAGGGTTTGGGACGGAGTGTGGAGGGCCCGTTGCTGGAGGGCGACGAGGATTTCGTCCTTGCTAAAGAAGCCGGAGAAGCCAGGGAAGGCGGCCAGGGCCAAGCAGCCGACGAGGAAGGTCCAGTAGGTTGTGGGGAGTCGATGCCGTAGGCCGCCGAAACGACGGATGTCGATCACGCCGCCCATGGCGTGCATGACGCTGCCGGCACCGAGGAAGAGAAGGGCTTTGAAGAAGGCGTGGGTGAACAGGTGGAACATGCCGGCGGTGATGCCGACGAGCGTGCCGGCGCCGAGGCCGAGGAACATGTAACCGAGCTGGCTGATCGTGGAATAGGCAAGGATGCGCTTGAGGTCGGTTTGGGTGAGGGCGATGAGCGCGGCCAGCAGGGCGGTGAATCCGCCGATGGCGGCCACGACGGCGAAGGCATCGCCGGAAGCGACGAACAGCGGCGAGCAGCGGGCGACCAGGTAGACGCCGGCCGTGACCATGGTGGCCGCGTGGATCAGGGCGCTGACGGGCGTGGGGCCTTCCATGGCGTCGGGGAGCCAGATGTGCAACGGGAACTGGGCGCTTTTGCCGCAGGCGCCCAAAAACAAGAGCAGGCAAATAGCCGTGGCCACGCCACCGGAGATGAACAGCTCGGGGTGGGCCAGCCGCCATTGGCCGAGGACGCCGAAGGTGGCGAGGTCGCCGGAGGTTGTATCGTGGAAGTTGAGCGTGCCGTAGGTCGTCCAGATGAGGAAGACGCCGAGGGCGAATCCGAAGTCGCCGATGCGGTTGACGAGAAAAGCCTTCTTTCCGGCGGCCGCGGCGGCCGGTTTCTGAAACCAGAAGCCGATGAGCAGGTAGCTGCACAGACCGACCGCCTCCCAGAAGACGTAGAGCAGGAGGAAGTTGCTCACCGAAACGAGCATCGTCATGGAGAAGACGAACAGGGCGATGTAGGTGAAGAATCGCCAGTAGCCGGGGTCGTCGTGCATGTAGCCGATCGAGTAGACGGCCACGAGGAAGGAAATAAACGTGACGGTGACGAGCATGATTACCGTGAGCGGATCGGCGCGGAGGCTGACGTCGACGGCGAAGGCGAGGGGCTGGGCCTCGCGCGGCTGGGGCGAGGGCTCGTGGGTGCGGTAGGCGTCGTCGACGTCGGCCCAAGTCCAGAGGCGAACGATGCGCTCGTAGCCGATGTGGCCGGGTCGCTCGGGCGAGTGGCTGATGTCTTGCCGGACGGTCGCCAGGAGGGCCA
Source organism: Thermoguttaceae bacterium (assembly GCA_963674835.2). Classification (GTDB taxonomy): domain Bacteria; phylum Planctomycetota; class Planctomycetia; order Pirellulales; family Thermoguttaceae. The sequence goes on along the minus strand of CAXXKC010000003.1, from coordinate 844,145 downwards.
GGCTGACTAGGAAGGAGAGGCCGATGCCGGCGACCGTCGGCCAGTGGCTGTGGCGGCGGAGGACGCTCTTGCCGAGCGCGGCGGTCAGCACGCAGGCCGCCAGCGGCAAGGCAGGAACGAGCACCAGCAATACGGGGACGCTAAACATGGCTGCGACAGTCGGTTTGTTCGGGAGGGATCTTGGGTTGCACGCCGGCGGGCGTGAGCGTGGGCCAGGAGGGAGGCGGCTCGGAGGGCTCCTGGGGCGGATGGCGGTCGACGTGGGGCGGCACGCTGGATTCGCGGAGTTGCTGCCAGACGGCCACGTCGAGGGTGCCGCGGCGGCGGAAGAGCATGAGAATGAGAGCGAGGGCAAGGGCGGCCTCACAGGCGGCCACGGCGATGATGAAGATGACGAGGACTTGGCCATCGAGGTTGTTGTTGTAACGGCCCCAGGCGACCAGGCTGAGCGAAACGCCCTGGAGCATCATCTCGGCAGCCAGGAACATGACGATCATGTTGCGGCGGCACATGAAGCCGACCGCGCCGATGCCGAAGAGGAGGGCGCCGACGACCAGCATGTTGGTCAGCAGGTGGAGCTCGTAACCGGTCATGAGCGTTGCTCCGTGTGCGGGGGTGCGGAGTGGGGCGGAGCGTCGGGCGGTTCGACCGGGGCCGGTTTGGCGTGGCCTTGAGCGACGATGGCGGCGGCGCCGACCAGGGCGATGAGCAGGAGGATGCCGACGACCTCGACGGCGACGAGGTGCTGCTCGAAAAGCGCCAGCCCGAGGCCGCGGACGTGCGGTTCGGCGAGGACGCCGCCGGCCAGCTGGGCGGGCGTGGCCTCGGCGGCGAGAAGTTCGGGCGGCGGAGTGCGGAGGACACCGACGGTGGTGATGGAGAGGATGCCGACGATCACGGCACCGACGACGGCCGAGACGGCGGCTTCCCAGGTGGTGCGGTCGTAATGGGCGCGGCCTGCGGGATCGGCCAGCATGAGCAGAAAGAGGAAGGTGACGAGGATGGCACCGGCGTAAACGATGATGGTGGCCACGGCGAGGAATTCGGCCCCTTCGAGCAAGAGCAGGCCGGCCGTGCCGGTGAGGGTGAGGCCGAACCAAACGGCGCAGTAGATGGGATTGCGGAGCGTGATGGCGGCGGTGGCAGAAACGACGGTCACCACGGAGAGGACGACGAGGACGGTATCGGCCGACCAGTTGCCAAGCCGGGGAACTTGAGAGCCCAAGAGGCCCAGGCTGATGACACCGAGCAGGACGCCGGTGCGGCGCGCGGCCGGGCGCGACGGGGGCAAGAGGAGCCAGAGGGCGGCGGCGCCAAGGAGCGTGGCAGCGATGAGGATCCAGTGGGGACCGATCACGGCGAGGCTCCTGGATCGGGGGTGGTCGGACGGGCGGAACGCATGGGCTCGGAATCCTTGGTTTCGTCGTAGACGCTTAAGAGTTTCTGCTTGTCGAAGACCATTTCCTCGCGGCTCTTGCCGGTCATGTCGTAGAGGCTCGTCAACTCGATGGCGTCGACGGGGCAGGCCTCTTCGCACATGCCGCAGTAGATACAGCGGAGCTCGTCGATGGTAAAGCTTTGCGGGTACTTTTCGCGGTCGGGCCAGGGGCTCTCGGCGGCCACGATGTCGATGCAATGGGCGGGGCAGGCCGTGGCGCAAAGGAAGCAGGCGACGCATTTGACGCGGCCCTGCTCGTCGCGATTGAGCCGGTGCACGCCGCGATAGATGAGGGGATCGGGGATTTCGTGGGGCTGTTCGGGGAACTGGACGGTGATCTTGGGGCGGAAGAGGTGTTTGAGGGTGGTGGCGAATCCCTGTAGGAGGAGCGAGAGATATGTCTTGCCGGAGAGGCCGAGCTTGGGCTCGGAGACCCAGTGGATGTTCTTGTCGTCGGGTTTCATGGGGCGGTCTCCTCGGAGTCGTCCAAGGCGAGCGTCGACTGCAGGCGGGGGCGGTTGTCGGCGTTGGTGGGCGCGACCAACACCAAGACCAGCCAGGCGACGATCGCCACGATCCAGCCGAAAATGGCCGCGGCAAGCTCATGCGAGATGCCGAGGTCGCGGGAGACGCTTCCGCCGAATTCGATCCAAACGGCGACGGCCACGACGTTGACCAGCCCAAGGGGAATCATGGCCATCCAGGCGACGTTCATCAATTGGTCGAAACGGAAGCGGGGCCAACTCCAGCGGGCGATCATGAAGAAGAGGATGACCAGGAGCACCTTGGCGAGCATGATGACGATGCGGAGGAGGGCGATCGGCCAACTGGCCGCCTCGGCACTGCCGGTGAGTCCCCAGAAGTGCCAGCCGCCGAGGTAGAGGATGACGATGAGGAACGAGGCCGTGATGAGATGGAGGAACTCGGCAACCAAGTACATCATGAGCTTGATGCCTGAGTATTCGGTGTGGTAGCCGCCGACGAGTTCCTGCTCGGCTTCGGGGAGGTCGAAGGGGAGCCGCGTGGCCTCGGCGCCGGCGGCTGTGAGGAAGACGACGAAGCCGAGAGGCTGGAGGAGGACATTCCAGACGCCGGTGAGGGCCTGCTGGCGGATGACCGTTTCCAATTGGAGCGAACCGGTGGCGAGGATAACGCCGAGGATGCCGAGCCCGAGGGGGATTTCGTAGGAGATCAGTTGGGCGCCGCTGCGCAGTCCGCCGAGGAACGAATACTTGCTGTTGCTGGCCCAACTGCCGAGGAGGAGGCCGTAGACGGCGATGGCGTTGGCGGCGAAGACGTAGACGATGCCGACGTCGATGCCGGGGGCGATGACAAGCGGGATGGACTCTTTGATGCCGAAGCACTGGAGAAAGCCGGGCAGGACGCTGCCGAAGGGGATGACGGCGAAGGCGGACAGCGCGGCGACGAAGATGATCGTGGGGGCGAGGAAGTAGAGCAGCCGGTCGACTTGGGCGGGAGTGAATTCTTCCTTGAAGAGGAATTTGACGCCGTCGGCGAGCGGTTGGCCGAGGCCGAAGAGGCGGATGCGGGTGAGGGGAATGCCGACGCGATTGGGGCCGCGGCGGTCCTGGATCCAGGCGGCCATGCGTCGCTCGAGGAGGACGAGATAGGCCGCCGCCGTCATGAGGCCGAATAGGACCAAGGCGATTTTGATCAGGGCCAGGATGACGATGGTGAGGATCATGGTTGGTTCAAGGTTGAATCTGGTTTGCTGGTGGGGCTCGCTGCGCTCGGCCCACCCTACGGGATTTGGTGCGGGTTAGGCGGTGGTTTCGGTGGATTGGGTGGCTAGGAGGTTGAGTTTGAGGTTGAGGCCGACGTCGGGGATTTCAGCCGCGGCGATGTGGAAATAGGGGATGGTGCGCGCGAGGTCGGTGAGGACGTCCCGCGTGCGGTAGAGGCCGGGCTTGGCGAGCATTTCCCAGTAAAGGGTTCCTTCGGGGCGGACGCCTTGGGGTGGGCGGATCGCCCAGGGAACGGATTGCAGATGGTCGTTGCGGTTGACGTAGGAGCCGTCGCGTTCGGCGAAGGCCGCGCCGGGGAGGATGTAGGTCGCCTGGGCGGTGAGGGCGGACGGGAAGAGATCCTGGACGATCAGGAGGTGGAGTTTTTGGAGGCGGCGAGCGGTAGCGTCGTCGATCCAGTTCTCTTTCTTGTATCCGCCGGAGAACCAGAGGCCGCGAATGGGCCCGCGGTCGATTTCGGGGAGGAACTTGTCGAAGGGGGTAATGCGGCCGGACTCGAAGTGGGCGATGACTTCTTCGACGCCGCGGCGGTTGGGGCATTTTTCGGCCGAGATGACGAAACCGTTGGGGAATGATTGGTCGCGGCCGACCGTGGGGACCGGCCCGAGGACGAGGCGGGCCTTGGGATCGATGGAGCGGACGAGGGTGGCCAGAAGGTAGGCCTCTTCGACGGAGAGGAAGGGCGATAGGACGGCGGCCAACGGGGCTGCCTGTCGCAGTTGGTCGGAAAGTTCTTGAGGGACGTTGGTCCAGTCAAGTTCGGTGAGCGTGGTGCCGTCGCGGCGCTGGGGCGAGGTGAGGCGGCGGTCGTTGTGGACGTGAGGGTAGCCGTAACGGCCTTCGTTGCACATCCACCAATGGTTGACCTGGGGATTGTCGCGCGGCTTGAGGCGGTAGATGCGGTCCTGGTTCTCCTCGATCCAGATGGAACAGCCGGTGGAGCAGCCGGTGCACAGGCCGGGGTGGCGATTGAGGTACCAGACGCGCTGTTGGTAGAGGAAGTCTTTGTCGCCGAGGGCTCCTACGGGGCAGAGGTCGACGACGTTGCCGGAGAGATCGTTGTGGAGGGGAAAGCCGGGGACGACGTCGATTTCCTCGTGCGTGCCGCGGTTGACGATCATGAGTTCGGAGGTGCCGGTGATCTCGCGGCAGAAGCGGACGCAGCGGCTGCACATGATGCAACGGTCGACGAAGAGGGTGACGTCGCCGATGTCGCGGCGGCGGCTGGTGAAGGGGCGGACGTCGGCGCGGCGCTGATCCTGGCCGTAGAGGAAATGGTAATCCTGCAGGCGGCATTCGCCGGCCTTGTCGCAGATGGGGCAGTCAATGGGGTGACGGAGGAGGAGGTCCTCTTCGACCATGGCGTGGGCCTGCTGGACCTTCTCGCTGTTGGTGACGATGACCATGCCATCGCGTACGGGCGTGTTGCAGGCGGGGACGAGCTTGGGCATGATCGAGATCTCGCCTGTCTCGGCGTTGCGGGCGCCGACCTCGATGAGACACATGCGGCAGCTTGCGACGACGGGGAGGCCGGGGTGCCAGCAGTAGTAGGGAATCTCGACGCCGGCACGCTGGGCCAACTGGATGGCGTTGAGTCGCTCGTGCGAAGCGAATTCTACTTCGTGTCCGTCGACGATTGCGGTTGGCATGGGGAGGGGTAGTGGGTAGTGGGTAGTGACTGGCGGGGCGAGTGCTCCCGCATGTCGTCATCTGCGTTTGTTGTTCTGGTGAGGTTTCACGCGGACCCAGTTGTCGTCATCGGGCAAGATCTGCATCCTGTGGTATTCCCAAGTTCCGTTGCTCAGCTTGAAACGGAACGCGAACCAGGGGCGTCCATCTTGGTCGATTTCGCATATGCGTAGGGACCGGCCCCTTGCAATCAGTTTCCTGTACGCTCTTGTGGTATCGGGATGTATGTAGTAGCCGGCGATGCCGGTTCCGGGGACACCTATGATCCGGATTCTGTCGCCAACTCGTAATGAGGTTCCTTTCATTCTCAAGACCTTGGCAGAGAGACATTCGAGATCGTTTGAGCACCTTCCCACACCGTGGCCTCGCATGGTTCGGTGGACTGGTAGCCACTGGGGTTGGTGCGGGTGATGTGGTCTTCGAATTCGGAGCGGAATTTGCGGATGGCGGTTTTGATGGGCCAGGCGGCGCCGTCGGCGAGGCCGCAGATGGTGGTGCCGGGGATGATGCCGATGGAATCGGCGATCTCGAGAAGGAGGTCGAGGTCTTTGAGGCGGCCGCGGCCAGCTTTGATACGCTCGAGCATGGCGAGCGACCAATGGGTGCCTTCGCGGCAGGGCGTGCATTGGCCGCAGCTTTCATGGGCGAAGAAGCGGCAGCTGTTGTGGAGGAAGTCGATCATGGAGTAGGTCTCGTCGAAGACGACGACACCGGCGGTGCCTAGGCCGAGACAGCCGGCTTTGGGCGGACCGTTGAAGTCCAGGGGTATGTCCAATTCGGCTTCGGTGAGCAGTCCGGTGCTCAGGCCGCCGGGGATGACGGCCTTGGCCTTGCGGCCTTTCCAGACGCCGCCGCCGAACTCGTCGATCAGTTGGCGGCAGGGGAGGCCCAAGGGAGCTTCGTAGAGGCCGGGCCGCTGGACGTGGCCGCTGAGGCCGTACAGCTTGGGGCCGTAGCTGCCGGGATCGCGGGGATTGCCGGGCTCGGGCGGGGTGCCGATGGATTTGAACCAATCGACGCCGCGGTCGAGGATGTGTAGGACGCAGGCGACGGTTTCGACGTTGTTGACGACGGTGGGCTTGTGGAAAAGGCCTTCGACGGCGGGGAAGGGGGGCTTGATGCGCGGCCAGGCGCGTTTGCCTTCGAGACTTTCGATCAGCCCGGTCTCTTCGCCACAGACGTAGGCCGCGGCGCCGCGGTGGATGAAGATATCCAGAGAGTAGTCGGTGCCGAGGATGTTCTTGCCGAGGTAGCCGGCCTCGTAGCATTCGTCGATGGCTTGCTGGAGGCGGGCGAAGCTGAGGGGGTATTCGTAGCGGAGGTAGATGTAGGCGGTGGTGGCGCGGGTGGCGTAGGCGCTGAGAATGGTGCCTTCGATGACCTGGTGCGGGTCGAGCTCCATGAGCACACGGTTGCAGAAGGTGCCGGGCTCGCTTTCGTCGGCATTGACGCAGAGGTAGATCGGTCTGGGGTGGTCCTGGGGGAGGAAGGACCACTTCAGGCCGGTGGGAAAGCCGGCGCCGCCGCGACCGCGAAGGTTGCTGGAACGGATGGTCTCGATGACGCGGGCCGGAGCGAGGTCTTTGAGCGCGCGGCGCAGGGTGCGATATCCGCCGGCGGACTCGTAGACGGCTCGCCGATGACTATCGGGCTTGTCGATGTTGGCTAAGAGGACCGGTTCGTAGCGAGCCACTCGTCGATTTTCTCCTTGGTCAGCTCACCGATACAGACATCGCCGGCCAGCATGGCGGGGGCTTGTTCGCAGGCGCCGAGGCATTCGGCGAACTGGAGGGTTATTTGGCCGTCGGGGGTGGTTTCGCCGGGGCGGATACCCAAGCGGTCGCACAGGTACTGGAGGAGTTCTTCGCCACCGCGGGCGGCACAACTGACGGATCGGCACACCCAGACGCGCAGCCGGCCAGCGGGCTGGTCCTGCTTGAAGAAGCCGTAGAAGGACAGGGTGTCATAGACGTCGGCGGGGGCCAGCTCGAGCAGTTCGGCGATTTCGGTGACGGCCTGGAGCGGGACATGGCCGAGGTGCTGGTTCACAACATGCAAGGCGGGCAAGACGACGGCGCGGCGATTGGGATATCGGGGGAAGTAAGCCCGAATCGCGTCGCGAACCTGTTTGTCGAGCAGTTGCCTGGTGGAAGCCATGGGTGTCGGAGAATCCTTCTCAGCGGTCGAGTTCGGCGGCGATGATGTTTAGGCTGCCCAGCACGGCGACGACGTCGCTAAGACGATGCCCCCGGATCAGGGAGGGAAAGACGGCGAAATGGATGAGCGACGGCGGGCGGCAGCGGGCGCGGTAGGCGCGGTTGGAGCCATCGCCGACGAGGTAGAAACCGAGCTCGCCGTTGGGGGCTTCGGAGGCGCAGTAGACCTCGTCGTTGGGCACGGTGAAGCCGCGATTGCTCATAACGAGCTCGAAGTGGGAGATGAGGCCTTCGATGGTGGAGTAGACCTGGCGTTTGGCGGGCAAGGCGACACGGTCGTCGATGGGGATGTTGACGGGGCCGGCGGGGAGGTTCTCGATCGCCTGGCGGATGATCTTGGCGCTTTCGCGCATTTCGGCGAGCCGGACGAGATAGCGGGCGTAGCAGTCGCCGGCGGTGGCGCAGCAGACCTGGAAGTCGAAATCGCGGTAGGCCAGGTAGGGCTCGTCCTTACGCAGGTCGCGGGTGACGCCGCTGGCACGGGCGACCGGGCCGGTGCAACTGCGGTTGACGGCCTCTTCATGGCTGAGCACGCCGACGCCGTGGGTGCGGTCGACGAAGATGCGGTTGCGGTTGAGAAGTCGCTCGAGGTCGTCGAGGACCTTGGGGAAGCCGGCGAGGAAGTCGCGAATCATGGCGATGGCCTTGGGGGAGGCATCGTGCATGAGGCCGCCGACGCGGGTGTAGCTGTTGGTGAAGCGAGCGCCGCAGAGGGCTTCGAAGATGTCGTAGAGCTGTTCGCGAGGATTGAAGGCGTAGAGAAAGTAGGTGAACGCGCCCGTATCGAGGCCCATGGCGCCGACGCAGACGAGGTGATCGCTGATGCGGGCCAGCTCGCTGATGATGACGCGAAGGTACTGGCAGCGGGGCGGGACGTCGATACCGAGGAGCTTCTCGACGGCCATGTGCCAAGCGACGTTATTGGCCATCGGCGAGATGTAGTTCATGCGGTCGGTGACCGTGACATACTGGTTGTAGTCGAGGTGCTCGCCGAGCTTTTCGAAGCCGGAGTGGAGATAGCCGATATCGGGCGTGGCCTCGACGACGCGCTCGCCGTCGAGCTTGAGCACAATGCGGAGCGTGGTGTGCGTGGCCGGATGCTGGGGCCCGAAATTGACAGTCCAGAGATATTGCTGGGGTTGGCCGGGGGCCGGGTCGCCGAACAGGGTGGATTGGGTCAACGGCATATCAAACAGACCGGATAAACTTGAAACTCAACTCTCGGCTCGGGTGATGACGGGGAAATTGTGGCGTTCGCCGCGACCCTGCAGGGGATAGTCTTTTCGCAGCGGAAAGGCGGTGAACTCTTCGGGCAGAAGGAGGCGGCGCAGGTCGGGGTGGCCTTGGAAGCGAATGCCGAACATGTCCCAGACCTCGCGTTCCAGCCAGTCGGCGCCCTTCCAGAGGTCGTACGCCGTGGGGACGGTGGGCTCGGGATCGTTGAGGAAGCACCGGACGGTGAGACGCTCGTTGGTCTGGGTGTTGGCGAGGAGGTAGACCAGCCCGAAGCGGTCCGTAGCGTCGCGGTAGTGCAGGTAGTCGACGCAGGTGATGTCGACGAGGAGGTCGAAGCCGAGGCGGGTTTTGAGCGTGGAGAGGACGTCGTGCAGTTGCTGGGCCGAGACGACCACGCGGGTTTGCCCACGGAACTGGCTGGCCGGCAAATCACCGAATGTCTGCCGCAGGGCCTCGAGCGTGGGGTTGGTTGTCGGTTCGGTCATGGGTGCGGTTTCGAGGCTGCTGCTTCGCCGGGTGTTGATTGGGATTGTGGTGGATCGAAGGGCGTGCGGCCTTGCTGGCGTAGGGCCATCTTGGGTTGCTGGCGGCACGGGTCGTCGAATTCGCGGCCGAAGACGGTTCCTTCGCGCTGGATCTTCTCCTGGAGATCGATGATCGCCTGGATGAGCTGCTCGGGCCGCGGAGGGCAGCCGGGGACGTACATGTCGACGGGGATGAAGCGGTCGATTCCCTGGACGACACAGTAAGTGTCGAAGACGCCGCCGGTGGAGGCGCACGCGCCCATGGAGATGCACCATTTGGGCTCGTGCATTTGCAGCCAGATGCGTTGGAGGACGGGGAGCATCTTCATGACGACGCGGCCGGCGACGATCATGAGATCACACTGGCGGGGACTGAAACGAAAGACCTCGGCGCCGAAGCGGGCCAAGTCGTGGCGGCTGGCGCCGGTGGCCATGAGCTCGATGCCGCAGCAGGCGGTGGCGAAGGGCATGGGCCAGAGGCTGTTCTTGCGACACCAGCTGACGAGAGGGTCGAGCCGCGTGATGACGACGTTGTCGGGCAGATCTACCGCCACTGGAAGACCCCTTTCCGCCAGTCGTAGAGGAAGCCTAGCGTGAGGAGACCAAGGAAGATCAGCCCGGCGACGAACGCCGGCCGCGGCGCGACGCCGGTGGAAGGTTGGACGGCAGGCGGTGGATTGGACGCAGCGGGTGCGATGGGTGATAGTCCCGGGGCCAGCGCGGTCATGGGCGTCGACTGGGAGACGGAGGCGGGCTGGAGTGTGACAGCCCAAGGGTAAAGGAAGAGCAGTTCGACGTCGAACAGAAGAAAGGCGATGGCCAGCAGATGGAAATGGACGCCGAAGCGGCGGCGGGTATCGTGAATGGGGTCCATGCCGCTCTCATACGGCATCTGTTTGACGCTGCCGGGCCGACGGGGGTTGAAGACGTTGGCAATGAGCAACAGGAGCCCAGCTAAGCCGGCGGCGATGGCAATGAGCAGTAGTAGCGGAATGAGGATGGGTGGCATGAAGGGTCTCAGAGGTCCACTCTTTGGAGGTAAATCGTGAGGCATTCTATGAACGCCCCCGGAGATGGTCAAGATACGAACAGAGCGCTCGGGGGCGAAACACGCGGGACCGGGCGATCAACCGGCTTGGGAGCAGGAAATGCTGGGGCTTGCTCGGCGCGAAGGCGGAGAAACGGCGAGCGGACAGATAAGCGGCCGTGGGGCTTGGCGTGGGGCGCCGTGGGCGCATAAAATGGCCCTTCGTAGGCGGGGCAGGGACCTACGAAGGGCGACAGGGTGAGGGCTTAGCCCTCACGATCTTGATTATCGTCCAGAGAAACGCCAATCTCAATCCCGCTTGTGGGGCATTTTGGCAATGGTGATCAGGTTTTCCCTTAGTACCTCATCGGGAGGGCCCCGATGGATTAGGTATGGGGTGAGAGCAGTTGGTTTCAGGATTTGGGAAGGTCTGTATGGCACTGGATGTTGTCGACACGCTGGGCGAATTGGTGGGGATTCCTAGCGTCAACCCGATGGGCGGAATGGTGTCGGGTGAGGAGGTTGGCGAGGGGCGGCTGACGGACTATCTGGAGTCGGTCTTTGGCGAGATGGGACTGGTGTGCCAGCGGCAGGCAGTGCACCCTGGCCGGGAGAACCTGCTGGCGCGGCTGGACGGGGATCGGTCGCCGGAGGACGGCGGCGAGGTGGTGCTGTTTGGCGTGCACCAGGACACGGTTCCTACGGCTGGGATGACGGTGGATCCGTACGGAGGAGAGATCCGCGACGGGCGTCTGTACGGTCGCGGGGCGTGCGACGTGAAGGGGGGCATGGCAGCGATGTTGGCGGCCGTGTCGCGACTGGCCGAGGAGCGGCCGCGGGGCATGCCGACGATCGTGATGGCGTGCACGGTCAACGAGGAGTGCGGGTTTTCGGGGGTACGGGCATTGGGAGAGCTTCTGGGTGGTGGTGCACAGGGTATTTGCCCACGCCGGCCAGTTGCCGCCGTGGTGGCCGAGCCGACGGATTTGCGAGTGGTGGTGGCCCACAAAGGAGTCGTGCGCTGGCGGTGCCGGGCGCGGGGCCGAGCGGTGCACAGCTCGAAGCCCGAGGGGGGTGAGAATGCTATCTACAAGATGGCACGGGCGCTGGCGGTGATGGAGCGGTATCAGCGGGACGTGGTGGGCGGGCTGGGATCGCACGATCTGTGCGGGCGCCCGACGATGAGTGTGGGGACGATTCGCGGCGGGATGGCGGTGAATATCGTGCCCGATGAGTGCGTGGTGGAGATCGACCGGCGGCTGCTGCCTGACGAGGAGGCGGAAGAGGCGCGGCGTCGGTTGATCGAGTATCTCGAGCGTGAGTTGGGAGCGGAGACGGTGCTGGAGCACGATCCGCCGTTCATGCTGGGGTTGGCATTGTCGGACGAGCGGAACGGGCGTTTGGCGGCGCGGCTGGGCAAAGTGGCAGCGAAGGTGGCGGGGAGCCATGCGCCGGTGGGTGTGGCGTACGCGACGGATGCGGCGTTTTTGGACGCGGCGGGGGTGCCTACGGTAGTGTTTGGCCCGGGATCGGTGGCGCAAGCGCACACGGCGGACGAGTGGATTGCGTTGGATGAGCTGCGGAAAGGGGCGGAGGTCTTTTATCGGTTTGCGCGCGAGGGTGGTTGGTTGGGATAGGGGGTGGGCACAGCCGGGAGCGGCGTGGGGATGGAGAGGGCACAGCCGGGGGCGGCTGTGCTACATGGAGGCGGCTGTGCTACATGGGGCGGGGATGGCCTTGGGCGTCGACTTGCCAGAGGCGGTTGGAGCGGACGTCGATTGCGGTGAGCCAGCCGCCGCCATAGATGTAGGTGTCGATGCACTTGAGATGGCCGGCGTCGAGGATCTCGCAGTTCTTCTGCGCGGTGTGGCCGACGATGGCCGTCTTTGCGGAGAAATGGGGCGGTGGAATGCCGTCGCGCAGGGAGACCCAGCGGAGGACCCCGAGCGGCTGTTCGGGCAGCGAGAGATCGGGAACGTAGCTGGCGTGGACGAAGAAGTGATGCTCGGTTTCGACCCAGGTCCGGCAGGATTGGAGGAAGCGAATGTGGTCTTCGGGGATATCGCGCGGGTGGACGCACTCGTAGGCGGCCAGTGTGGCGACGCCACCGAAGGCGAGCCATTCGTTGAAGTCTTCGTCGGCCCCTTGGCGGACGTTGAGCATTAGCTCGTCGTGGTTTCCGAGGATGGGAAGGAGCCGGCAGCGCCGGTCCAGGGCGAGGAGTTGTTCGATGACGCCGCGGCTGTCGGGTCCGCGGTCGATGTAGTCGCCCAAGGGGATGAACGTGTCGGCGGGCTGCGGATCGATGGCGTCGATCAGGGCGGCCAGCGACGTTGCGTACCCGTGAATGTCTCCGATGGCAATGAGCCGTCCGCCCATGATCGGCTATTTGGCTGGGTGGGCTTTGATTTGCGCCTTTTCGGCGTCGGTGAAACGGCTGTTCGCAGCGGGGCCTGGGGCCCAGCAGGTTTCGTTGCGGCTCGGCGTGGGTTGTTGGACAGGGATGAGGAAGACTTCGCTGCCGGCGCTGTCTTTCTCGACGCGGCCGCCACTATTGAGGACCGCCTGGCGTGCAAGGTCTTCGCAGACACTCAGCAGGCGAGTGAAGTTGTACTCGGTGTGGCTGAAGACGGCGTTGCGATTGAGCTTCGAGGTGAAGCGGGGCGGCAGTTCGGCCATGCCGACGGTGGTGAAGAGGACGCCGGCGGCGCTGGAGGGATTGCAGTCGGAGTCCTGCCCGCAGCGGGTAGCGATGACGATCGTCTGGTCGAGGTCGCGTTTGCCGTAGAGAAGGCCCATGACGATGTAGGCCCCGTTGAGCTTGGCATCGATGTTGCACTTGCCTTTGTCGCAGGAGAAGCGTCGATAGTTGGTGTCGAGGTGATACTTCTGATTGATGAGCTGCCAGGTCTTCTGCCAGTCGTCGGGTTGTTGCTTGTACCAGGCGAGCACGTCGCGGACGGCTTCGGCGTATTGACTCTGTGAGGGAATACACTCCAGTCCGGCTTCGACGATGGCGACGGGATCGGACTGGAAGAAGGCTGCGGCGTACATACCGCCGACGAACTGACCGCCGTAGAGGCCGTCGCCGTAGTTCATGAGGCGGCCGAACTTCTCGCCTAGGCCGATGACGACGTTGGGGAGGCCGGGGGCGATGAGACCGGCGAAGTCGGCTTCGATCTGGTAGTCGATGTCGTCGGCGTGCTTATTGAATTTGGGGTGGCCGGAGTCGGGCGGCGCGATACCGTTACGGAGGTTGTTGCGGCCGGCTTTGTTGGCGTGCCAAAGGTCGTAGCCACTGTTGGCGAAGTCGATGCCGGCCTGGCGGATGGTGGCATTGAAGCCGTAGCGTTCCAAGGTTCGCAGGAAGGTCATTTCGACGTAGATGTCGTCCTGCTGGAACTGGTTGACCATCTGGGGCTTCCAGGCGGGGATCTTGTCGGCGGGGATGATCTCGCCCTGCCAGTGGAACTCGGTGGGAGCACCCCAGCCGACGCCGGCCATTTGGCCGACCCAGCCTGCGGCCATTTTGTCGCGATATTGGCCGACGGGCAGGCGGCGGTACTCGGCCGAGAAGGCTGAGGGAGTGGTGGAGAGGATCGTCGAGAAGGTGAAGACCAACAACGAAACGACCGGTGCAAGCCGCAGTTGTTTCGACGCGCTCATGGGAGGGGCTCCGTTCGTAGGGCAGGAAGAGAAATAGGCGTGGGAATACCGATGGGCGAGTGGCTCGATCAGCTTCCGCATACCGGTGATGGTAGGCGGGCGGACCATGCGGGTCAAGCTGCGCTGGCGGGGCGGTGCCGTTTCTGCCGAAAGGGGACGGATTCGGACGGATGTGCCGCGCGGGCAGTGCCTAGCGATGCTCTAAGATGCGGAGTTCGGCGAGCCGGCCGGGATGCTATCGGGGCGGTCCGTTGAGGGCGCTTCGCGGGGGTCGAGGTAGGAAGCGATCAGCGTGAGGAGCTGCTGGCGCTGGATGGGTTTGCAGGCGTAATCGTTGCAGCCGACATCGAGGCATTTCTCGCGGTCTCCGCGCATGGCGTGGGCAGTGAGAGCGATGATCGGGGTGCGACAGCCGGTTTCGCGGAGTTGGCGGACGGCGGCGTAACCATCCATGACGGGCATCTGCATGTCCATGAGGATACAGTTGAAGGGACGTCCTTCGCGTTGGGCGTTGACGTATTGCTGGACGGCAATCTGACCGTTCTCGGCGAGTGCGACCTCGGCGCCGGCCTTGCGGAGGATGGAGGCGATGAGTCGCTGGTTGTCGGGTCCATCTTCGGCGACGAGAATGCTTCCCGAGAGATGCGGGGTGTTGGGCGAGACGACGGCGTGTTTGACCGGCGTTTCGGCGATCGCTTCGGTGCAGTGGTCGTGGAGGGTGACTCCGTGGAGCGGTCCGGTTTCAATACTGAGCAGGAAGCGGCTTCCCTGGCCGAGGACGCTTCGGACGGTGATGTCGCCACCGAGCATTTCGGCGAAGCGTTTGCTGATGGCCAAGCCCAGGCCGGTGCCACCGAAGCGACGCGTCATGGAATCGTCGGCCTGCGAGAAGGGGGTGAAGATGATGCCGGTTTGCTCGGGGCTCATGCCGATGCCGGTGTCGACGACCTCGAAGGCGATGTGCGGGTTGAGGGAGGAAGGCGGGTCGACGAGCTTGACGACGAGTTGGACACTTCCGACCTCGGTGAACTTGATGGCGTTGCCGACAAGATTCATCAGCACTTGACGAAGGCGGGTGGGGTCGGTGAGGATGGTCTCGGGAATGGCTCCGACGTAGGAGAGCACGACGTTGAGGTTTTTGGCCAAGGCGCGGGGCCGGAGTAGCGAAATGACCTCGTTGGCGAGGGTCCAGGGCGAACAGCGGATGCGTTGGACGGTCATCTTGCCGGCTTCGATCTTGGAGAGATCGAGGATGTCGTTGATGATGGCCAGCAAGTGGGAACCGTTGCGGCGGATGGTTTCGACGTACTCTTCCTGCGTGTTGGGGGAGAGGCCTTCTTCGAGGAGCAGATCGCCGTAGCCCAGGATGGCGGTCATGGGAGTGCGGATTTCGTGGCTCATGTTGGCCAGGAACTGACTTTTGGCACGATTGGCCGCTTCGGCCGCCTCCAAGGCCACCTTCAACTCAGCGGTTCGCTGCTCGACGCGCTCCTCAAGCTCATCGTGGGCCTGCTGGAGTTCGTTTCGGGTTTGCTCGATGCGGTCGAGCATGACGTCGAAGCCGCATTGCAAGACACCGATTTCGCTGTCGCCGCTTTCCTCGACGCGGATGGAGTAGTCGCCGTCGACGGTCACGCGGTGCATGACGGCGACGAGTCGCAGAATGGGGTCGGTGATGCTGCGCTGCAGCCGCCAAGCCAGGAGCAAGGATACGATGGCCGAGACGGCCATTACGATCAGTGCACTGGTGGCACGGCGGGAGATGTGCTGGCCGATGTCGGTTGTTTTGGCGCGGAGAAAGATTGCGCCGAGGCGTTCGCCACCCTCGGTCATTGGCTGGGTGATCTGGATGGAGTTGCTACCGATGAATTCCTGTCCGGGCGGCGGGGCATGGCTGGGTACGGATTTAGGGTTCAGGTCCTTTGGGTAGGTGGCGAAGAGTCGCCCTTCGCGGTCGTAGAGGCAGCCGACTTCGACGGAGGGCTGGCTTCGCAACGAGGCGAGCAATTCGCAGGCCGTCTTGGGATCGCGAAACTCGATGGTTGCGGTGGAATTGGCGCCGAGGACGGTGGCGAGGGAGGCAAGCTGTTGTCGCTCGGCATCGAGGGCCTGTCGCACGTCGTTGAGGACGAAAGCCGAGCAGGCGAGGACCAGGGCCGTCACGACGGCGACGATCATCAGCAGGCTCAGCTTGGCCCTGATCGACAGGTCTTTCAGGGTTCCCACCACCTGTTTCACGAACTTCATCACATGCTCCAACTGCAGGTCGCCCAGCGACTCGGCACCCGACTTACGAGACCAGATGACCCGGAAGTGGTGCCTCATCAGAACTGTAGGTCAGAGTTTGGGCAATGCAATCTGCAGGAGCTTGGAGCTGACCTGGAGCTTCTCCCGGTGGGCCGCGTCCAGACCGATGATGAGCCGGACGTTGTTGTCGCGGATGACGAAGGCGATGGCACCCCCTCGGTCGAGGAATGCTTCGGTCTCGCCCACGAGAAGGGTGCCTTTCCCAGCCAGTCGGTGGATGATTTCTTCCTGAACGGCGGGGTCGACGGACTTGGGGACGAAGAGGATCTGGCAGGGCTGGATGTCGTCGGGTTTGGCGAAGGTCTTCACAACGACCGGTCGATCGTCGATCGCCTTGACCGCGGCGATCTTGCGCAGGTCGGGGCCCACGTAGTCAGGCTCGATCAGCCCAATGACAAAGGGAGATTGGGGACTGACGAAGGCACTGGGAGGCCAAGTGATGTAGCGGCCGAGGTTGTACAGATAGGCGGCCTTGATGGTGTATTCGCGGCTGATGGTCTCCTGAGCGATGGCCGTGGAGGCATCGGCGTAGAAGGCGGCGAGGCTCAGTAGTGCCACGGCGGCGGAGCGGCGGAGATCATGGCGCACCAGAGGTGGTTGCGGCATCTTGCGAGAATCTCCCCGCGGGTGCACCGGAATTCGCGACGGGGCGGATGCTTGCCGCGAACGCTGGAGTGATGGAGACATCGAAGGGCCTCTTGCGCGAAGACGGACAACATGCCATCGCATAAGAGGCCGGCTCCTTCGTGTCAACTACGCACGTGTTGCCTATGCAATTGTGCGTCGCGGAACAGATGTTGGCGCAGAACGGTAAGTATTCACGCATCCCCTGATCTGGGTGTGTCAACGGGAGCACGCGTTTCTGCTAGACAACCTGCCTATAGGATGGTAGCGGACAATCAGGTCGTGTGGCTTTGGATTCAAAGTGTTGACGTTGTAGGGAAGAACGTCGCGACGGAGCGTTCTGGAGGGGGTCGAGGTTGACCTTAGGGATCGTGCTGCGCAGGACCGGCCTACCGGGGGAACGGGGGCCGCAGATATCACCCGACCCGTGCGGTTGCGGCAAGACGGAATGGTGCGAGAGGCTCGCTTCCGAGAGTGGGGCCGTGACCGTGCGCAGTGGCAGACTCGGACAGATTGTCGCGCTGGCATACGCCGTTTTACGGGCGGAATCGGCCGTCCAAACTGCGGGAATTGCCCTTGGTAGCGTAGCGAGGTTGGGTATCATGGCAGGAAGTTGCCGGGGGAATATCGTCGGACGCGGGTGAGTCTATGAGGAAGCTCCTGACGATCGGCTGCGTCATTGCAATACTGCTGGCTTTGGGCTCGGCAGGCGATTGCCGAGTATTCGCCGAGTCACCCTCGGGCGAAGGCGAGCAACGTGTGCCGATGCCAACGTTGGGGGGCAAGCAGTTCTGGGCGGACGAACTGTTCTTCGGGCAATGGCGCATTCAGCGGAGCGCGCTGAGCGGGTCGTATCGGCTGTTGGATGAGAGCGATTTCTGCCATGCGACCGGGACGTTTGCGACGTGTGAGGAAGTGCTCCAACGCATTCGCAAGCAGCAGCGATTGCGGCCGATGCACGGTTCGGTCGTGCTGGTCCTGCATGGGCTATTTCGCACGCGGGCCTCGATGAACTCGCTATGTGCGTACCTGCGCCGCTATGGGCGGTATCAGGTGTTGAACGTCGAGTATCCGAGCACGCAGGCGGGTGTGGAGGAGCACGCGAAATCGTTGGCGTCGATCGTCGAGCATCTGGAGGGAATCGACAAGGTCCACTTTGTGGGCCATAGCCTGGGAAACATCGTGATACGGCGATACCTGGCGGATCGGAAAGAGGCGGGGGCGGAACATGAGGGCGGGCCTGACGTGGGGCGCCTGGTGATGGTGGGACCGCCGAATAACGGTGCGATCCTGGCGACGTCGGTGGCGGCTGAGCCGCTGTTTCGCGCACTGGCCGGCGAGGCCGGGCAGGAGTTGGGACCGCGATGGCCGTGGTTGGCAGGCACCCTGGGAACACCGCCCTGCGAGTTCGGCATCATTGCCGGCGGATTGGGGAACGAGCGCGGCTTCAATCCACTGCTGGGCCAGGACAATGACGGTGTGGTTACCGTAGAGAGCACGCGATTGGACGGGGCGAAGGACTTCGTGGTCGTGCCGATGATCCACTCCGGCCTGATCGAGGATCCGCGCGTCTTTCAGCAGACATTGCTGTTTCTGAAGCAGGGGCATTTTCGCAAGCCCTCCGAATAAGGCTCGGTTTCGAGATCCGCATGGCAGAGAGAGCATCGGCGTCGGGCGGGGCAGGGCGCATTGCCGGGATCGATTACGGCACGGTGCGCATTGGCATCGCAATCAGCGATCCGCAGCGGACGATCGCCAGTCCGTACGAGAACTATACGCGGCGGGGCGCCGATCAGGATGCGCAGCGGTTTCGGCGACTGGTGGAAGAAGAGGGAGTGACGTTGTGGGTGGTCGGATTGCCGATCCATCTGCACGGCGGAGAGAGCGCGAAGTCTCGGGAGGCCAAGCGGTTTGGCGAGTGGTTGGCAACGGCCACGGGGCTTGCGGTGGCGTATTTCGACGAGCGGTTCACCAGCAGGGAAGCCGAGCAGTTCCTGTTGGACGCGCAGATGACGAAGAAGCGCCGCAAGCAGCGGATCGACATGGTTGCAGCGCAGATCATGTTGGCGGCGTACTTGGAGTCGTGTGGGAAAGGGGGGGAGGCGCCGGGGGCGCTGGACGATTGAGTTGTTGTTGGTACGTTTGGTGGCGTGACGGTACAACCGGGGGCGGCTGTGCTGAATGGGTGGGGTTTGGCTATTCTTGTGAGTTTGCCTAGCTTCCAGTTGTAGGCTTTGTAGGGGCTGTGCCGGATATTCCCTCAATGCGTGTCGTTCCGGTTGCCGATGCAGGAATAGCGAGCCCACAGGATCAGTCCCGCATGGAACCGGGTGGGTATTGCAAGTGCGGGCAGCCGCATCAGGTCAATGTTTGAGGGGGGACCCATGATTCGCCGGACGATATTTGTGCTTCTTTGCGTGGCGGCCTTGGTAGCCATCGCCGCTTCGGATGCCCAGGCGCAGGAGGCCTACGGTCGCCAGTGGGGCCGCACTTACAGTACGCAGGACTGGAACCGGTTCTACCACTACCCGTACGTCTACTACCCGATGAACTTCTGGAGCGCCGACTACTTCCGCAGCTCGGAGGATCTGTACTATCGGTATCCGCCGGAGATGCAGATTCCGGTCTACAACATCCAGTGGCAGAACTACTACCCACAGCCGCGGAAGTACTATAGCGGGCATCACTTCCAGTTGGATCTCTTCTGAGCGGCATCGGGTGGAAGCGGGTGTCGGTGGGTGACGGCGCGCGGGAGAGTGCGCGGTTCTTATCCGTCGACAGGGGCTGAGGTTGGGGCCGAGTCGGCTTGCCGCTGCTGCTGAGGTGCGATTCGTCCGGCCCAGAATCGCGCCAGGATGGTCCCGGTGAACATGCAGCCGAAGGCATACATGGCCGACGGCAGCGCGGTTTCGGGCTCGTTGGGGAAGAGGCTGATCGCCAGGGCCGTGCCGAGGCCCGAATTCTGCATGCCGACCTCGAGGGTCAACGCGCGGCGCATCGGCTCGGGGCATCGGAGCAACCACGCACCGCAGTAGCCGGCCGTGTAGCCAGAGATGTTGACGGCCACCAACGCGCCGAGGAGCTGGGCTGGGATTTGGGTCAGCAGTTGGCGGCTACCGGCTACGACGACGGCGATGATCCAGAGGATCACCAGGTTGGCCAGGATGGGGCCGATACGAGTTGCGACGGCTCGCCAGCGGGTGGAGATGCAGGAGATCGTGTAACCGGCGGTGACCGGCAGTACGACCATCCAGAGCAGTTCCCAGCATACCTTGAGAGCGTGGAAGTCGTGGACGGTGCGGCCGACGGTCAGCCAGAGTGTCCACGGCACGACCAAGGGGGACAGAAGTGTGGCGGAGGTGGTGAGGCTGACCGAATAGCTGACGTTGCCGCGAGCGACCAACGTTAGGACGTTGGAAGCCATGGCGCCGGGCACGCAGCCAACCATCATGATGCCGATCATCCAGGGGCCGGAGAATCCGAAGAGGTGTCCCAGGCCATAGGCCAGAAGCGGCATCGAGATGTACTGAACGGCGGTGCCGCCGAGCACGGAAGGCCAGTGGCGCACGACCTGCAGCACTTCGTCGCGTGGCAGGAGCGAGCCGATGGCCAGCATGGTGACGGCGATCAGGTATCCGAGAAATGGGCGGGTGGCCTGAAACGGGTCGCCGAGGCCGACGGAACCGAACCACGCAGGCCAGCGGTGAGCCACGACGCACAGCAGCACGAGCCATACGACGAGGTAACGCTCCAACACGGTACGGAAACTGGTGAGGAGTCGGTCGAGCATGGGCGGGCCTGGGCGGAAGACGGGACGGAACGGTGAGTCGCTTGTGGCGACGTTCCTGGTATGTACACCTGCTATGTCGGCGGTGCAAGATCCGATGGGTAGGTTATGGCGAAGACTGGTGGGAATGGGGTGTTTGGGTGTGATTGGTGGAGGAGGGTGAGACGGCTGCAGGTTGCGGGCGGAGTGGAATGTTGTGCAAGTGGTTAAGCTGGAGGGGGTTAGCCCCTAGGAAACTGCACTATGTTCGGCAAGGCGGATTTGCGATACTCTGCGGGGCTTGGCCAGGATCTGCCAGCTACCTGGCCCGTGCTTGCCAAAGTGGCGAGCCCACGAGGGTGGCGGCGCCATTGGACCGCGTGGGGGCTCGGAAGGAACCAAGGATGGAGCGTCCACAACAGGTAACGATTTTCTTTTCAGCAGGCGAGCCGAGCGGTGACATTCATGCCGCGAATTTGATCCGACAACTGCGCCGCCGGTGCGAGGGATTGGAGGCGGTCGGTTACGGCGGTCCGCAGATGGCGGCGGCGGGATGCCGACTGCATGCCGATCTGACAGCGCTGGCGGTGATGTGGTTTCTGCGTGCGTTGCTGAGCCTGCACCGGTTTTGGGACCTGGTGACGCGGGCCGATCGGTACTTCCGGCATCACAGGCCGGACGCGGTGGTGTTGATCGACTATCCGGGGTTCAACTGGTGGATCGCGCGGCGCGCGAAGGTGCACGGGATTCCGGTGTTTTACTATGTGCCGCCACAGATTTGGGGCTGGGCGCGGTGGCGCGTGAAGAAGATGCGGCGGCTGGTCGATCACGTGCTCTGCTGTCTGCCGTTCGAGGCGAAGTGGTTTCGAGACCACGGCTGCAACGCGACGCTGGTCGGCCATCCGTTCTTCGACGAAGTTGAGCGGCTGGAGTTGGACGAGACGTTCCTGGCGTATCATCGGAGCCAGCCGGGCCCGTTGGTGGCGATCCTGCCGGGGTCGCGGACGCAAGAGGTGACGGGGAACTTGAAGTGGTTTCTGAGGGCGGCCGTGCACGTGCGAGAGGCGGTTCCCTCGGTGCGGCTGGCGATTGCGGCGTTCAAACCGCACCAGGCGGAACTTGCCCGGCAGCAAGTGGCCGCCAGTGGATTACCGGTGGAGGTGTACGCCGGGAAGACACCCGAGCTGATGCGTGCGGCGGACTGCTGCATGGCCGTTTCGGGCTCGGTTTCGATGGAGTTGCTCTATCATACGAAGCCGACGGTGATCCTGTATTGGATCAACCCGGTGGCGTACTGGATTCAGCGGATATTTCGTCGAGTGAAGTACATCACCCTGGTCAACCTGCTGAACGCGGAAGACCCGTTTCTGGAGGACGTGACGCCTTTCGATCCATCGCACAAGGACGCCGAGCGGGTACTGTTTCCGGAGTACCTGACGTACGAGGACAAGTCGGACTTGATCGCGGCGCACGTGATTCAATGGCTGACCGATCCGGCCAGCCGACAGCAGCGAGTCAGCGAACTGGCGCGGCTGAAGGCGGAGGTGGCGCAGCCCGGCGCGTCGGAGCGCGCGGCGGAGTATGTGCTGGGAGCGCTGCAGCGCGAGGCGGCGCCGGTGCCGCGGCCGCACTTCGTGGCGAAGCAGACGTCGGCGGCTTGAAAGGTCTGCCGGCACGGGTTGTTCCGGGCGGGTTCGAGCCTGGGAAGCATCTGCTATAATTGCCGGGCGTTTCACGACGGACGCCGTGACCGAGCCGATCTGGGAGTAGTTGCGTGTTTTTTTCCGAGCCTCCGCCGTCCCCATGGGATGTGCATTTTCGCGTGCTGGGGATTCCTGTGCGAATCCACCCTTGGTTCTGGGTGGCGGCCATCGTGCTGGTGGGCCAGGGGCTGATGGACGCGAAGAACGTACAGCAGATCGCGTTGATCCTGCTGCCGTGGACTGCGGCATTTCTGATCGGGATTCTGGTTCACGAGCTGGGGCATGCGTTTGCGATGCGGGCGTATGGGCGGACGCCGCGGATTACGCTTTACGGCTTCGGCGGATTGACGAGCTCGGGTTATGAGGGGTTGTATGTGTCGCGGGGATTCACGACGCTCGGGCAGATTCTGATTTCGGCCGCAGGGCCGGCTGCGGGATTCTTGTCGGCAGCGGTCGTGATGTTGGTCTACTGGTTCGCGGGAGGCGAGGTCGACTTCACGCTGGGAGGCCGGTACGGCCTGTCGATCGGCATAAGTGCGATTGGGCCGCCGGTCGTGTGGCAGTTCGTCGGTGGGTTACTGGTGATCAGCGTGTACTGGGGATTGGTGAATCTGCTGCCGGTCTATCCACTGGACGGCGGCCAGATCGCGCGGGAGTTGCTGCTGAAGCTGAATCCGCGGAACGGGATCTACCAGTCGCTGGTGCTGTCGGTGATCGTGGCGGGCGGATTGGCCGTGATCGGACTGGTATTGTGGCGGGACGTGTTCGTGGCGATGCTCTTCGGCTTCCTGGCGTACTCGAGCTACACGGCGCTGGTGGCGTACCGGGGGCGGTCGTGATTGGGAGGCGAGAAGGTCAGTTGCCTTCGGTGGGCTCGGCGCGCCGGGTGAGAAGCAACTCGAGGTAGCTTCGCCGTTCGGTCACCGAGAGGCCCAGATGTTGGGCCAAACTGGCGATGACTTCCTTGGCGCGGTCGACATCGGCCGCCGAGGTGAGCAGTTCCAGTTCGACGAAGGTGCCGACGCCTTCGACTTCATCGAGGGAGGCCTCGACGTCGCGGTCTTGCCAGGGGACTCGCATTTTGGATCGGCGTTTGCGGACTTCGGCGACCGGCCGGAAGCCGAGCACCTCGAACAGGGCGAACCACTCGGCGAGGATGCCCTCGTCGGTGCCGAGGGGGAGCTCGATCTCGCGGCGGGTTTTGGTGGTCTGGTCGAGCTTGGGGCCCTTGTAGGCCAGCAAGGTGGACAGGCCGACGCGGCGGATTCGCAGAGCTTCGTCGGTTTGGGAGAAATCGCGAGAGGGATGGGCGTAGTAGGTGTCGTTTTCGACGCGTTCGCCCAACTCTTCGGCCCCGGCGGCCGCGAGGCGGTGGTGGACGTGAGACAGATTCTCGGCGGGGTATTTCTGTTCGACTTCGATTTTCATATTATGGTTTGTCTCATATACTTTTCTCGGCGGCGTGTTTCCCCACGGCGACGGGGCCGCATTGGCATCTGCATAGGGGGAACGCCCGAGAAGAGCGCACAACGAGCATGATACCCGATTTCCATGCGTAGGGCGACGGCCAAGGCGTTTTTGTTGAATCTTGCGTGATGGGTCTGCGGCGCCAGCCCGTTCATGTCGGTTTGGCGGCGTCGGCGGATCCGTACTGTAAGTAGATCAGGTTCTGCGAGAGCGATGTGATGAGTCCTTCCGAATCTTCCGGTGCGGGTAGCGTTTCGGGACCCCGGATGGTCCTGATGGCCGTGGTGGCCGGTGCGCTGCTGGTGTTTCTGCTGTTGCTATTGCTAGTGGTTCCGGCCCTGTATCACTATGTGGAACAGCTCAACGTGCGGCATCAGCAGCACAAGGGGATTGGCGAGATGCTGCCGGCGCTGTCGGTGGAGCCGCTGACAGGCGACGGCGAACCGTGGACGCTCTCGGGACTGAGAGGCAAGGTGGTGCTGGTGAACTTCTGGGGAACGTGGTGTTCGCGATGCCGCGTGGAACTGCCGGAGATCGCGCGGCTGAACGAGGATTTCAAGGAAGAGAAGGACTTTGTGGTGCTGGCAGTGTCGGGCGGTGCCGGCGGTCCGGAGGACCTTTCGCAGTTGAAGCGGCACACCCAGGCGTTTCTGGATCACGAGAAGATCGCGATGCCGACCTACGCGGATCCCGACTGGGTGACGCGAAAGGCATTTAACGAAGTGGCGGGCTTGCCGGGTTTGCCGACGACGTTTCTGATGGATCGCCATGGGGTGATTCGCGACATCTGGATCGGGTATACGCCGGGTCTGGAAGTGGCGATGAAGAAGCAGATCGCGAACGTTCTGAGCGATAGGAGTGCGCCTCCTGCTCCCGCAGTGGAATTGCCCTGACGGGGCGGCGCGGTGTTTTCCGGAAGGCACCGTGCAGCGACGCGCGGGCGATCAGAGGTCCAAGAGACCGAGCATGTGCCGGACGACGGCTGCGGGATCGGCGTCCGTGGTGATGGCGCCGGCGACGGCCACCCGTCGCAGTCCGGCCGCGACGACTTGGGGCAAGTTGTCGGATGTGATGCCGCCGATGGCGAACGCCGGAAGTCGCATGTCGTGGGCGACCTGGCGGACGAGCTGCAGCCCGGGGAACTGCTCGAAGGACTTGGTGCCCGATGGGAAGACGGGTCCGACGCCGATGTAGTCGGCCCCGTCGAGAACGGCCTGACGGGCTTGGTCGAGCGAGTGGGTCGACACGCCGACGATGGCGCGAGGCCCGACGATGGTGCGCACGTCTTTGACGGAGAGTTCTTCCTGGCCAACGTGGACGCCGTCGGCGCCGACGAGCAGGGCCAGATCGGGACGGTCGTTGATGATGAGCAAGGTGTCGGTTCCGCGCGTGATTTGGCACAGGAGGCGGCCGCGCTGGAGCAGTTGGCGATCGTCGAGGCGCTTGTCGCGAAGCTGGAGGACGTGAACGCCGGCAGCGACGAGGGCGGTGGCGGTTATCTGCAGGTGCGAGGGAGAATCGCCGCCGTCGATGAGCACGTAGAGACGGGCCTTGGCGAGTCGTTCCAGGCTGCTGCGCGTGTATTGGACGGCTCGTTGAAGGGTGTAAGAGCGATAGCGGATTTGCTGGCAACGCGTGGCCAACTCGGGATCTACGACCTTGCCGTATTCTTCGAGGCTTCGCAGCGATTCCTGGAGCCGGGCGAAATTGGCGGCCAGGAGGTCGGCGATATCGTTACGCCGGTAGTCGATGGCGGCGGAGAGGTCGGTTCCGACGTCGGCCTGGGTTTCTCGGGCGGCGAGTCGTTCGGCGGTGGGGATACCGCTGAGGGCGGCGGTCAGGTCGTGCCGGAGTTGCTTGAACTGGTCGGTGAGGTAGCGGTCGTCCAGGGCGAAGCGAACGTAGTCTTCAACGACGCGGAGCCCTTCGCGGGCGCGGTTGGCCTCGGCATCGAGGATGCGGAGCGTGGGCGTGTCGAGGGAGTGCGGCGAGGGCGGAAAGGAAGTGTCGACGTCGGCGTCGTCGGTTGCGGGGGAGGTTGTGGCTGGAGGCGGCGGATCGTCGGGCGGCAGGTCGATGGCGTCGGCCGTGATGTCGTCGGTGGGCGAGACGCCCAGGGGGTGTCCGTACTGCTGGCAGATTTCGGCTTCGAGACGGCTTGGATCGATCCCCTGTCGGCGGAGCCAAGCGGCGGTGGGATGGTCGGCAGCCGCCAGTCCGAGCAGGAGGTGTTCCGTGGCCAAAGGCAATGATTGCGAGTACTGCTGGGCGTGTTGGGCCGCGACGAGGAGCGAGGCCACGACATCGGCGGCACAGACGGCGGCGGCCAAGGTTCCAGTTTCGGTGAGCCAGGGATCGTGCTGGGGTGCTGGCTCGGCGGTGGAAGCCTGGAGCGTGGGCCATTGTTGGTGCACGGCGTCGGCATCGACCCCGTGGCGGGCGAGGACCAGGGCGGCTCGGCACTCGGACTCGGTGAGGAGCCCCAGCAGCAGGGCTGGAGCGGCCAAGCGGTCGGGCGCATCGGGACTTCGCCAGTTGGCGGCGTGGCCGAGCGCGCGACGAGCACCATCGGTGAGGTCGTACTGCATGGTTTCAGTGTCCAATACTATCGAAGCGGCCGCAATGGCCCCCCACGTGTTCCCCCACCGGCGAACCATTTCGGGCTGCCGGGAGACGGTAAGTTGTTGGCCTACGCCGGATTTGAAGGATAGCGCGAACCCGCGGGGAGCAGCCAGTTTCCGTAAGATGAAGTGACACTTTTAGTTGCCTTGATCGTGCAGATTCTGAAAGCTACAATTCGAAGGCCGGCATGGAGGCTGGGTGTGCCAGTGCATGGAGGAAGGACGCGATATGGATAGGATGCCATGGACGACGTACCTGTGGCCGGGGGCTACCCAAGTGTGGAAGCACGGGGCATGGTCTTTTCTGGCCGTGGCCGTCCTGTTCGGTCTGGCATTGAACGCGGCGTTGTTGAGCACGCTGGTGTGGAGTGAACTGTTACCGCCAAACGTACGTAATCTAGCATGGTTGGCCGTGGCTGTGATCTGGGTTGGATTTGCGCTGTATTCTCATCATTGGAACCAGAATTCGCCTGCCGAGGCCAAGAAGGGCTCGGCGGATGACGGATTCTGTGCGGCCCAGAGTCACTATTTGCGTGGGAATTGGTTTGAAGCCCAACGGATCCTGACGGGTCTGGTGAAGGACGACCCCCGCGACGTGGATGCCCGGCTGATGCTAGCAGCGCTGCTTCGCCACACTGGGCGAATCGAAGAGGCGGCCCAGCATTTGGACTACCTACAGCGTCTCGAGGGCGCTGGGAAATGGGAATTGGAGATTGGCCGCGAGCGGGAGCTGCTTCGAGCGGCTCGCTCGGCGGACTACCAGGAGACGACGTCCTCGCCAGAGTCGCCCGATCGCGGCGCGGTGGCGATAACAAGAACGCGGCCTGAGACCGCCGAACCGAAGTGAGTGAGAGCGCAGAGGACCGGCAGCGGCGGGACAGAAGAGATCGAACGGAGAGCATATCATGTACGAGCGATTTACGGACCGCGCACGAAAGGTGATGCAACTGGCGAACCAGGAAGCGCAGCGGTTCAATCATGAATACATTGGGACCGAGCACATCCTGCTGGGTCTGATCAAAGAGGGGAGCGGGGTCGCCGCCAACGTGTTGAAGAATCTCGACGTGGATCTGCGGAAGATCCGCCTGGAGGTGGAGAAGCTCGTGCAGAGCGGCCCGGACATGGTGACGATGGGCAAGCTGCCCCAGACTCCCCGCGCCAAGAAGGTGATCGAATACTCGATGGAGGAGGCGCGCAACCTGAACCACAACTATGTGGGGACGGAACACATTCTGCTGGGTCTGCTGCGCGAGCAGGAAGGCGTTGCCGCCCAGGTGTTGATGAACTTGGGGCTGAAGCTGGAAGAGGTCCGCGAGGAAGTGCTGAACCTGCTGGGCCACGGCATGGAAGGTGGCGAGGGCTCGGAGCGGGGCGGCATGGGCGGAGGCGGCGAGCCGCAGCAGAGCGCCAAATCGAAGACGCCGGCGTTGGACAGTTTTGGCCGCGACCTGACTGAACTGGCACGGCAGAGCAAGCTGGACCCGGTGATCGGGCGCGAAAAGGAAATCGAACGGACGATGCAGATCCTGAGCCGGCGCACGAAGAACAACCCCGTGCTGCTAGGCGAAGCGGGCGTGGGCAAGACGGCCATCGTCGAGGGCTTCGCGCAGCGGGTCGTGGAAGGGAACGTTCCGGAGCTGCTGATGGATCGCCGCATCGTGGTGTTGGATCTGGCGATGATGGTCGCGGGGACGAAGTATCGCGGGCAGTTCGAGGAACGCATCAAGGCGGTGATGAACGAAGTTCGCCGCGCGAAGAACACGATTCTGTTCATCGACGAGTTGCACACACTGGTCGGTGCCGGCGGTGCGGAAGGGGCGATCGACGCCTCGAACGTGCTGAAACCGGCGTTGGCCCGGGGCGAGATCCAGTGTATCGGCGCCACGACGCTGGACGAGTACCGGAAGTACATCGAGAAGGACAGCGCGTTGGACCGGCGGTTCCAGGTGGTGATGGTCGAGCCTTCGACGAAGGAAGAGACGGTCGAGATTCTCAAGGGGCTTCGCGACCGCTACGAGAAGCACCACCACGTGCAGATCACCGACGATGCGGTCGAGGCGGCGGTGGAGCTGTCGAACCGGTACATCACGGGGCGCTGCCTGCCGGACAAGGCGATCGACGTGATCGACGAATCGGGTGCCCGGGTGCACTTGAAATCGATGACGCGTCCGCCGGACCTGAAGGAGATCGACGAGGAAGTCGAGCGGCTGAACAAGGAGAAGGAAGAGGCGGTCGCCAACCAGGATTTCGAGAAGGCGGCGTCGCTTCGCGATCAGGCCGACAAGCTGAAGAAGAAGAAGTCGACGATCACGCGGGAATGGCGCGAGAAATCGCGGGAATCGGACGGCGTGGTCGACGAGGAGGTGATCGCGGAAGTCGTGTCGAAGATGACGGGCATCCCGCTGACGCGGATGACCACGGAAGATTCGATGCGGCTGATGCAGATGGAAGCCGATCTTCACAAGCGCGTGGTCAGCCAGGACGAGGCGATCAAGTCGATCTCGCGGGCCGTGCGCCGCAGCCGCAGCGGATTGAAGGATCCGAAGCGGCCGACCGGCTGTTTCGTGTTTGCAGGCCCCACGGGCGTGGGCAAGACACTGCTGGCAAAGGCCTTGGCCGAATTCATGTTCGGCGACGCGGATGCGCTGATCCAGATCGACATGAGCGAGTACATGGAGAAGCACAACGTGAGCCGGCTGGTCGGTGCGCCTCCGGGATACGTGGGCTATGAGGAGGGTGGCCAGTTGACCGAGAAGATCCGGAGGCGGCCGTACGCGGTCGTGCTGCTGGACGAGATCGAGAAGGCGCACCCGGACGTGTTCAACATGTTGCTGCAAGTGATGGAAGAAGGCCGGCTGACGGACAGCTTTGGTCGCAACATCGACTTCCGCAACACGATCCTCATCATGACGACGAATGCGGGAGCCGAGGCGATCAAGAACGAATCGGCGTTCGGATTCCAGAAGCCGGACGACGACGCCTCGTACGAGAGCATGAAGTCGCGCGTGCAGGAACAGATCGAGAAGGTGTTCCGGCCGGAGTTCCTCAACCGCGTGGACGACGTGATCGTGTTCCGGCATTTGACGCAGAACGATCTGGGCAACGTGGTCGAGCTGGAGCTGGGCAAAGTGCGCGAGCGGTTGAGCGAGCGTGGTCTGAGCCTGGTGTTGTCGGAAGAGGCCAAGCAGTTCTTGATCAAGAAGGGATCGAACCTGGACTTCGGTGCCCGACCGCTACGGCGAGCCATCGAGAACTTTGTCGAGGATCCGCTCTCGGAGGAGTTGCTCAAGGGCGAGTTCCAAGGGATGGACCTGGTGACGATCGAAGCGAAGGAAGTCGGCGGCAAGCGACAACTGGCGTTCACCGGCTCGGCCGGCAAGTCGCAGGAGGAGGGAACTCCGATGGCGGCGGCCACGCAGGGGCCGGATGCCGCGGGGCTGGAAAGCTCGCAGTAGGCCGTTTGGCGTACACATATAGAAGTGGGGGGCCCGCAGGCGGTGGTTTGCGGGCCCTCTTGCTTTCTTGAGGGTGCGAGGCTTCCTGGTCTGCGCATAGGGCGCAGTTTCCGGATTCCTGTTAATCGTTAAAGTACATTCAAGCCGCAATCTCGGCACGTCGAAGTAACAGGAGGGCTGCCGCGCCTGGCGGTGCGCCGTGCGCGCCTGAGGGTGGGGGCGTGGCAGGGAAGTGTGGCGAGAGCATTGCCGAAGGGAGTGCCGAGAGCGCGTATGGCAACGGACGGCGGAGGATCGAGATCGCTTTTGGGCAAGCCTCGGGTGGGCTTGCTGGCCGCGGTGGGCCTGTGGCTGACGGGCTGGATTGCGGACCTGGGCGAGTTGCTGATTGCGTGGGTCTTCGCGCTGGGGAGCATCAGCGTCTTTGCACTGCGGACGATTCGATGGATGCTGTCGCGGCTGCCGCAGCGCGGGACGCTCATGCCGGCCTTCTACCAGATCGGCGTATTGAGCCTTCCAGTGGTGGCGCTGACGGGGACGTTTATCGGCATGGTGCTGGCCGTGCAGAGCTACTCGCAGTTCCGCATGATGCACATGGAGACGCGGCTGGGCTCGGTGATCAACATGGCCCTGGTTCGCGAGTTGGGGCCGGTGCTGGCGGCGACGATGCTGGCCGGGCGCGTGGGGAGTTCGGTGGCGGCCGAGCTGGGAACGATGCGCGTGACCGAGCAGATCGATGCGTTGGCCAGCATGGGGGCCAACCCGATCCACTACCTGGTCGTGCCGCGATTCCTGGCCTGCCTGGTGCTGATCCCGAGCCTGACGATCATGGCCGACTTCATGGGCGTGATGGGAGGGGCGTTTTACAGCATCCACCTGTTGGGAATCAACTCGCACCACTACTGGGCGAATTCGCGGGCGTATGTGGGCAACTTCGATCTGTTCGCGGGGGTATTCAAGAGCCTGTTCTTCGGAGCGAGTATCGGGTTGATCAGTTGCCATCGAGGATTCCACTGCGATGCGGGGGCGGAGGGCGTGGGAAGGGCGGCGACGTCGGCATTCGTTTACTCGTTCGTCGTTGTGCTGCTTCTGGATTTGCTGCTGGGGATCGTGCTGGATGCGCTCTATTACTCGATGTGGGCGCAGGGGCCGAGGTTCTTCTGAGAGAGTGGAAGATGGTGGACGTTGCGGGCGACATGCCGAGATCGGGTGGGGTCCTCCTGCGGATCGAGCAGCTCGGGCTGACGTTCGACCACAACGAGGTTCTGCGCGGCATCGATCTGGCCATTCCACGGGGACAGACGGTGGCCATCATCGGGGAGAGCGGTTGCGGCAAGACGGTGTTTCTGAAGACGATCATCGCGCTGTTGAAACCGACTGTCGGCGAGATCCACTTCGACGGGCAGAACCTGGCCCGACTGGGTGAGAAAGCGCTGACGCGGGAACGAATTCGATTTGGCTTCCTATTTCAGCAGGCGGCGCTGTTCGACAGCATGACGGTGGCACAGAACGTGGCGTTTCCGTTGCGGCAGCATACGCGGAAATCGGATGGGGAGATCCGGGAGATCACGCTGGCACGATTGGCCGAAGTGGGGCTTTCGGAGGGCGTAATGACCAAGAAGCCGGCCGAGCTGTCGGGCGGAATGAAGAAGCGCGTAGGGTTGGCGCGGGCCTTGGCGATGGGGCCGGAGATCATGCTCTACGACGAGCCGACGACCGGGCTGGACCCGATCATGAGCGACGTGATCAACGAGCTGATTCTGAGCACGCGGCGAGCCCATCCTGTGACGAGTATCGTGGTGACGCACGACATGCAGACGACGCGCAAGGTGGCCGATCGAGTGGTGATGCTGTATCCGCTGAGTCGGCTGCGGCGCGACGAGCCGCAAGTGATATTCGACGGTCCGCCATCGCATCTGGAGCGGTGCGCCGATCGGCGGGTGACGCAGTTCGTGCGAGGAGAGGCGGGCGAACGGCTGATGGAGATGCGGCAGCAGAACGGCGGTTCCGGGTGAGCCGCGAGTTATTGAGACGCGTGAAGTAGCGTGTGGTATTGATAAGACGGCGGATGCGGGAGTGAATGGTCATGGACGAACGCGTGGTTCAGTTCCGGGTCGGCGTGGTGGTGTTGGCTACCATCATGATCGCGGTCATTCTGACGTTGCAGTTCGGCAAGACGCCGACGTTCATGCGGCCGACGTACACGATCTACATCCGTTTTCCCGACGCACCGGGAGTGAGCGAAGGGACGCCCATCCGCAAGAGCGGCATCGTTATCGGAGAAGTGGCCGGGGTGCGGTTCGCCGACGACGGCAATGGTGTGGTCGTTACGGCGGATATCTACAGCGACCGGAAGATTCCTCGCACGGATGTGTGCCGGATCAGCACTTCGCTGTTGGGCGACGCTGCCTTGGAGTTTGTCAGTCCGGGCAATTGGCAGCAGCGGGAATCGGCGGCGCCCTCGCACAACGACAATGCACCGGCGCCGCGGGCGTCGTCGAGGAAGACGGGGGTGTATCCGGCGTCGTTTCTGGAACCGGTGTTCGGGGCGGCCGCGGGCCCGGCGCCCGGGACGGCAGCTGCACCGGCGGCGAAGGGGCCAGCACCGGAGAAGAAGGGGGAGTCGCGATTCCTGGAGCCGAACGACACGATTGTCGGCGTTGTTTCGCCGGATGCGGTTCAGGTGATCGCGAATCTTCAGGACAACCTGTCGAAGGCGATCGGGTCGGTCGCCAAGACGAGCGACGATTTGGGCGGTCTGGTGCGGCAGGTGGGGAACCTGCTGAACGCCAACGAGGACCGGATCAATCGGATTCTCGCGCAGACAGACAAGACGACGGCGATGTTCCAGGAAACGCTGGACAACATCAACAAGATCGTGGGCGATCCGCAGATGCGCGAGCAGTTGCACGCAGCGATCAAGGAGGCGCCGCTGTTGTTGAAGGACACGCGCGAGACAGTGAACAAGATGGGCGAGACGATGGTTCTGTTGAACAAGAACCTGGAGAACATCGCCGACTTCACCGGCCCGTTGGGTGAGCGAGGCCCCATCTTGATGAATCGGCTGGACAAGGGTGCCGAGAAGCTCGACCAGTTGATGGGTGAACTGCTGGTATTCAGCCAGTCGCTGAACAATCCAAACGGCACGGTGGGCCGGCTGATCAACGATCCGCAGTTGTACGAGAACATTGCCTGCGCGATTCAGAACGTGGAGGAACTGACCGTGAAGCTGCGGCCGATCATCGACGATGCGCGGGTGTTCAGCGACAAGATCGCGCGGCATCCGGAAGTGCTCGGCGTTCGGGGTGCCGTGCAGCGGAATCCGGGGATAAAGTAGTGGGTAGTGAGTAGTGAGTAGTGGGTAGTGAGTAGTGAGTAGTGAGTAGTGAGTAGTGGGTAGTGGGTAGTGGGTAGTGGGTAGTGGGTAGTGGGTAGTGGGTGGCGACGGGGTTATTGCGGGGTTGGGGTCCAGCCGTCGGATGTGGGAGGGTAGGTGGGGGTTGGTTGAAGATTCAGAGGTGTGCCAGGCGTTGCCGGGGCTGTGCCGGGTGGTGAAGGCAGAACGGGAATTGCGGGAACGGGTTCGGGGGACGTGGTTGGCGGTGCGACGGTGACGGGGCCGGGGGTCGAACCGCCGGAAGTAGTCAGGACGGCGCCTGAGGCGGTCGCTCGGCCGCGCAACTCTTCGGCCCGTTGGCGTAGGACCTCGCTGGGCACGACTACTTGAGGAACGAGGCGGTAGCTGAATGTGCGATGGTCGCGGATCTCGCCGGGCGTGAAGTTGTCGCTGAAGAAATCCAACACCGGATATTGGTACCAGGGGGCGGGCACCGGCTGCAAAACAGTGAGCGTTTCGTAGCCATCGCGGACCAGACGGATTTGACGGGTCCCGTAGTAGATGAAATTGGTGGAGATGGGCGTGGTGCCGATCTCGAAGTTGTCGATGTAGACCACGGCGCCGGGCGGATCGCTGCAGATGGTCATACGCCGTTGGACGGCGGCCTGGGCCGAGGTGGATGCGAAGAGGACGATGGCTGCGCAGATAAGGACGTTCTGCGAGCGAGTCGGCAGCGAAACGGCGAGGACGGTCATCATGGCGTTGGGGATCGTCGGTTCGTGGAAAAACGGCGAGAGTATAGTGGGGCGTGGGCCGTGTTTCCAGGCCGAAATCCGGGCGTTTTGGCCACAGCAGGGCCGGTGACGCGTTGTTGGCCACGAAAAGCCCGTGGGTCAGACAGGCTAGTTCCGGCCGCGCGGGCGGACTAGAATAGAGGCGTTTGAGCCGCCGCAACGGCGGTCGAGTTGCGATTTCCCCCCGTCGGAGCCCCTCAGCGACGCGCATGGACCAACGGCCTGAAACTTGGCAACATGGGTTAGAGTCGGCGGCCTCGACCGACTTGGGACTGCGTCGTGGAAACAACCAGGATTCCATGGCGGTGGTCTTGGCCAGCAGCCAGGAGAACTGGCGGCGCCGGGGGCATCTTTTCATCGTGGCGGACGGGATGGGGGCCCATGCGGCGGGCGAGCTGGCGAGCAAGTTGGCCACGGACATCGTTCCGCAGACGTATCAGAAGCTGAAAGAGCAGCCTCCGCCGGATGCACTGCGAGCGGCGATTCTCGATGCGAATTCTCGGATTTTCAGCCGCGGCCAGGGGAGCGACGACTTCAAGGGGATGGGGACGACGATCACAGCGTTGGCCATTCTGCCCGAAGGAGCCATTTTGGCGCAGGTGGGTGACAGCCGAGCGTACCGCTTGCGGGGCCAGCGGCTGGAGCAACTGACGTTCGACCACAGCCTGGTGTGGGAGATGCGTGCGGCGGGTCAGATTCCCGAGGGCGACGACGTGCCCAGCTACATTCCGCGGAATATCATCACGCGGTCGCTGGGGCCGAATTCGGAAGTGGACGTGGATCTGGAGGGTCCATTTGCGGTGCAGCCGGGCGACACGTTTTTGCTGTGCAGCGACGGGTTGTCGGGGCAGGTGCACGATGACGAGATCGGCAAGATTCTCGCGTGTCTGCCGCCGAACGAGGCGGTTCAGTCACTGACGGATTTGGCGAACCTTCGTGGCGGGCCCGACAATATCACGGTCGTGGTGGTGCGCGTGATCGACCCCCAGGCGTGGGACGAGACGGGCGCATCGTCGGACGAGTCGGCGGGCAGTTCGAGCGCACCGAGACCGGTGCCCGTGGTGTTGTGGGGATTGTGTGTCGCGTTGGCGGCGGGGGCGGTCGGTGCGGCAGTGTTGGGTTGGCCGATCGCGGCGGTGGCCGGCGGCATCGCGGCGGTGGCGGCCGGTGGTATGGCGTTGGCCCAGCAGTTCGGCTCGGGGAAGACATTTCACTTGGACGGCCGGCCTTTGGGCAAGGGGCCGTATACCTCGTGCGACGCGGCTCCCGACGACTCGTTTGTCGATCGTTTGGCGAGGCTGACCGACCAGCTTCGGGACGCGGCTGCCAGCGAGGACTGGGTGATC
This sequence comes from Thermoguttaceae bacterium, assembly GCA_963674835.2. GTDB lineage: Bacteria > Planctomycetota > Planctomycetia > Pirellulales > Thermoguttaceae. Next base: position 809,163 of record CAXXKC010000003.1, on the reverse strand, counting down.
GACTGGAGCCGCTTCAACTCGTATAACACAAAGGCTTTTGAAGCCAGACGCGGCGGGGACTATCAGGAAGCCGCTCGGCAGTACTGCCATGCGACTAGCTACATGATGCAGCAGCTTCGCAGCCAGCGAGCCCGGGCGCAGCGGGAGGCAGAGAACGACCTGGATTTGTCCTAGGTCGGGCGGGCTCGCTATTCTATCTGCTTTCGCGAAATGCGCCGTATTCTCCAAAATGGCAGGTTTTCCTATTCTGTGGGCGTTGGTCGCGTTCGTCTTGCCATAGAGTCGGCCCTGGTGCTACACTCCCGCGACTCCCGTCCGGGAAGAGGCCAGGTCGGCGGCGGAGCCGCCGGCGGATGTTGCTGCGAGGCAGGCATCTTCGAGCAGCCGCATTCCCGAGGGTGTTTCGGCGAAGGATCGCAATACGAAGATCCGCTGGCACACGTGGTTGGCGGAGACACCTAATACGTGCGACAAGGAGGTCGCCGTTGTTCTCGAAGTGGCCGATCCGGCTCAGATTCCTTATCGGCTTAGGGTTGCTGTTGCTGCTGATGGGCGTCCTGTTCGGCAGCGGGCTGTACACGACGTACGCCTATCGCAGCCTGGTGAAGACGCTCAGTTGGCGGGCGGTCGAACTACCGATGGCCGCCGAGCTGAGTGAGAAGGTCAGCGAACTGCGCATGACGCTGAGCGAAGTTCGTGGGCCGCGAAGCCGGTTCTTTCCCGGGACAGCGGTGGACGATTCGGCCATTCTGCTGAGGACGCTGCGAGATACGTTCCAGGAGCAGTTGGCTGAGGTGCAAGAGAAGATCTCACGGTATCGGTCGCAACTGGAGAACAAGATTCGCGACGGGTCGCCGATCGCCGACAACCAGCAGGAATGGACCACGCTGCACGAGGTCGAGACGGAGCTTGCGCGGGTGAAACAGTGCAGCCGCGACGTGGGCTGGATGCTGGATAACGACAAAGTCGGTGAGTTGGCGGACCATCTGAAGCACCTGCAGGACCTGTCGGGCAAGCTGCCGTGGCACTTGCATCACAAGATGGCCGGGTTTGCGGGCGAGGTGCGCAGCACGTACCGCACGTTGATCTTCGGCACGTGGATCGTGGGGATCACGGCCGTATTCATTGCGGTGCTTCTGATTCGGCTGTTCTACCAGTGGGTATTTCGGCCGCTACGGGTCTTGATCGGCGGATCACGGATGATGGCTGCCGGTCATTTCGGGTACCGGATTCATCTGGATTCGCCCGACGAGATGGCAGAGCTGGCGGCGGCGATGAACGACATGACGGCGCGCTTTCAAGCGATCCGCGACGACCTGGATCGGCAGGTGCAAGAACGTACGAAGCAGGTGGTGCGGAGCGAGCAGTTGGCCAGCGTGGGGTTCCTGGCGGCAGGGGTGGCGCACGAGATCAACAATCCGCTGGCCTCGATCGCGCTGTGTGCCGAATCGCTGGAAGGGCGTTTGCAGGAGGTTCTTGATCCGGCGGATGCGGACCAGGCGGTGGTGGCCAACTATCTGCGGATGATTCAGGACGAGGCGTTCCGTTGCAAGGAGATTACGGAGAAACTGCTGGATTTTTCGCGGGTCGGGCAGGTGAAACGGCAGAACACCGACCTGGCGGAGCTGGTTCAGGGCGTGATCGACATGTTGCGTCACATGGGCCGGTACCAGAAGAAATCGATGGAGTTGGTGGTCGTCGATCCGGTGATCGTGCTGGTCAATCCGCAAGAGATCAAGCAGGTGGTGCTGAACCTGCTGACCAACGCGTTGGACAGCATCGACGAGGCGGGGACGGTGCACATCCGGCTGGATCGGCGCGCCGCGTTTGCGGAGTTTGCGGTGAGCGATAACGGCTGCGGCATGACTCCCGAGGTGTTGGAACACGTATTCGAGCCGTTCTTCACCCGACGACGGACCGGGCAGGGGACGGGGCTGGGGTTGTCGATCACGTACCGGATCATTGCCGATCACGGGGGCGAGATTGAAGCCCAGAGCGACGGGGCAGGGGAGGGGGCCACCTTCCGCGTACGGCTACCTTTGACCGACGTGCACAAGGAGACTCATCATCAATACCAGGCCGCATGACCGACTGAAGTTGCTGTTTGCCGACGATGAACGCTCTTTGCAGGAGCTGATGCGATTGGAGCTGCCGCGGATGGGGCACGAGGTGACGATCTGTCCCGACGGGCTTACGGCCGTGGCGGCTCTGGAGCGGAACACATACGATTGCATCCTCATCGATTTGGACATGCCGGGCTTGAACGGGATCGACGTGATTGCCAAGGCGAAGGAGCTTTCGCCCGACACGGAGGCGGTGGTCCTGACGGGCAAGTCGTCGATGGAGACGGCGATCGCGGCGCTGCGGCACGGCACGTTCGACTACCTGACGAAGCCGTGCAAGCTGGTGGAGCTGCAGGCGGTGCTGCATCGGGTGGCCGAGAAGCGCGAGTTGACGAACAAGTACCGCGCGCTGAAGCAGCGTCTGGAACGCCTGGAAGGCCGGTCGAACTTGGTGGGCCAGAGCGAGCCGATCGAGATGGTGCGAACGATGATCGCCAAGGTGGCTCCGACGAACTCGACGGTGCTCATCCTGGGCGAGACGGGCACGGGCAAGGAACTGGTCGCCCGAGCACTGCACGATCAGAGCGCGCGGGCGGAGATGCCGTTCGTGGCGATCAACTGCGGGGCGCTGCCGGAGAACCTCATCGAGAGCGAGTTGTTCGGGCACCGCAAGGGGTCGTTCACCGGGGCCGAAGAGCACCGCGTGGGGTTGTTCGAGGTGGCCAACGGCGGGACGCTGTTTCTGGACGAGATCGGCGAGCTGCCCAAGGCGATGCAGGCCAAGCTGCTGCGGTTTCTAGAGAGCGGTGAGATCCGCCGGGTGGGCGAGAACGACTCGTTCACATGCGACGTGCGGGTGATTTGCGCGACGCATCGGCACCTGGACGAGATGGTCGGCGAAGGGGATTTTCGTGAGGATCTGTGGTTCCGGATCAACACGTTCGAGATTCAGTTGCCGCCGCTGCGCGAGCGGACGGACGACATCGAACTGCTGGCGCGGCACCTGGCCGGGCGATTGCGAAAGGTCCCGCCCGACGCCGTGGTGCTCGCACCGGAGACACTCGCACTGCTGGTTGAGCACGACTGGCCTGGGAATGTGCGCGAGCTGGCCAATGTGATCGAGCACGCGCTGATCCTCTGCGACGAGCTGCCGATCGCAGTGGAGCACCTGCCGAGCCGGTTCTCGCACAAGCGGGAGCCCTCGCCGTTCGCCGGGAAACGCATTGCGCCGACGCCGTCGCGGTCGCTCCGCGAGATCGAGATGGACGCCATCCTCGAGGCGCTGGAGCGGTTCAGTGGGAACAAGCCCAAGGCGGCCGAGGAACTGGGGATCAGTTTGAAGACGCTGTACAACAAGCTAAACCAGGTGAGCAACCTGGAGAAGTCGGCATAATGGCGTGCGCGGGGTGTGGCCTGGGTGGTGTTATGCTGACGCATAAACCTACGGGGGTGACCTGGTGAGGCCGGTTTGGGCCGCTCAGTGGGCTTTGTCGGACATGTCGACGATCGGCTGCTGGCTCTTCGTGCTGAGCATCTTGATCGTTTTGGCGTCTGGGTCGAACTGCTTCAGGTCGAACATCCGCAGCGTCTGGTCGTCGTACGACTTGTAGTAGTAGTGTAGATTGCTGGGGTCGCGTGCAACTGTGAGCATGGTGTAATCGGTGTGCATGACGCCCTGGCTCTCGTCGCGCACGGCGCCGACGGGGATGTCGAAGTTGTTGAGGATGTGGAAGACCTGCTCAACGGCCTTGACGCTGGTGTCGGACGCAATGGCCGTGGCGCTGAAGACGGCGGCGCGGATGAATCGGGAGGGTGGCGTGAAATCGCCTGGCAGGGCGAGCATCCCGCTGCCTTCGCCGAGTTGCGAAAGCGTCAGGCCGTCGATCTCGATAGGCGAGGCATTGCGCGGGTTGAGCGCGATGTAGTTGCGCAGGTTGGTCACGTGCCAATCGAATGTCGGCGAATTGGTGAAGGCGCCGAGGGGATTGTCGAAGATGACCAGCCGACCACCGGTCGGTTCTACGACGATGCATGCGCCGGTCTTGTCGTAGACGATGTAGTGGAAGGGGGGCGACTGCGGGCCCCAGTTCTGGATGACCGTGGGCGTGACGACGACAGCGCCGCTCTGGATCGCCTGACGGGCTTCGTCGACGGTGGCGAACTGGGTGAGGATCCAGTTGGGGAAGTCGGCGGGGGAAATGCCCTTGGATTGGTTCTCTGCGGTGACGGGCGCGTAGTCGGCGAAGCCGGGGAAGAAGAAGGATCCGACCGACAAGCCTGCTTCGTTCACGCCGTCGAGGATCTTGACGTCGGTGAAGGTGATGATGCCGACACACGCATACTTGGACGTGTACTTGAGGCCGTCACCTTTGGGCGTTTGACCGACGAAGCCGTAGCCTCGCGGAACGACGGCGATCGTGGTGTCGATGGGGGTGGCGAATTCGACCGTGCGACCGTGGACGATGGATCCGTCCCTGGCTCGGAGCATGATTCCGGTACAGGCTGCGGCGTGCTGCGTTGGCAGGGATGCGGCGAGCAGGACGGCCAACGCGGCGGAGCAGATTCTTGCGAACATGGTTTGTTCCTCGCTGGAGAGGTGGTTCGGCAGCGGCCGGGGTCTACGGCCCGTCGAGGGGCGGAGTGAATTGGCCGTGTCGGGCCCTATGGAGCCCCGAGGTCGGCTGCGGCACGGGCAGCAACGGACCGGGCATTGGGCCTATACCGAACGATAGGTCACCGGACAGGCAGGATAGGGCCGGAAGAGGCGTCCGGGCGCGGGAAAGCCCTGGCGGCGAGTGCCCTGTTCTGGACGGGTGGCTGGGGTGGCTCACCCTTGGTGTGACGAGGGACGCGGGAGGCCACGGAGAGGGCCATGGCGCACGGATGTGCCGGGGATGACAGATATGCGTTTTGGGCCAGGTGGCTGGCGACCTGGCCGCTCGGCAGCGGGAACGGTCGCCGGCGGGCGAGCTGATTAGTTCACCTGGCGGACGACGCCGACGAGGATGCCGAGAACTTTGGCATCTTTGACGTAGATGGGGGCCATCGAGGCGTTGGCCGGTTCGAGGCGGATGCGGTTCTTCTCGGGGTACCAGCGTTTGAGGGTGGCCTCGTTCTCATCGGTGAGCGCGACGACGATCTGGCCCTTGCGGGCCGTCTTTTGCTTGCGGACGACGACGTAGTCGCCATCGGCGATCTGGTCTTCGATCATCGAGTCGCCGCTGACGCGGAGGACGAAGAGGTCTTTGTTGATATTGCTGAAGAGGTCCTCGAAATCGACGCGTTCGTGTTGTTCGATGGCCTCGTGCAAGACGCCGGCGGCGATGCGCCCGGCCAGCGGCAGGCCACGCTCGTCGGCCGGCTCGGTCGCCAACTCGATGGCGCGGGACATCTTGGGCTCGCGAACGATGAGCCCTTTCTTCTCGAGGGCCTTAAGGTGGCACATGACGCCGTTGGGCGAACGGATGTCGAACTGGATACCGATTTCGCGGACGGTGGGTCCGTAGCCGCGGCTGCGGATCTTCTCGCGAATAAAATGGTAGACGGCCTGTTGGCGCTCGGTCAGATGCTCGGAAGCCTCCATGGGCACACCCCCTCGAATGTGTTACTGGTCCGGCTGCAATCGTCGCCTGAACAACTGTGCAATATACGCTTGAACAGTATACGTTTCAAGGGCAATCGTGCTTTGTCGTAGTTGATGAGAGCCAAAATCGGGCGAATGTCATGTATCGGGCGGTTCGGAGGCCACGTTTCGCACGGCTTGTAAAGTCGGTTCTGCGTGCAATTGTCCGGGCTCTTTGCTCCACTGCATCTTGAATTCTGCACATCCCGAATGCTGACAGGTTGCTTCACCCGTGATGATGAATCCGTGGGATACGTAGAATCGTGTGGCATCGCGATTCTGCTGGTAGACGTGCAACCGCAGCGTTTGACGCGATTGCTTCAGGTGACGGAGTAGTGACGCGCCTATGCCATGGCGCTGGCTTTGCGGCTCGACGAACAGGCAGTGAATGAAATCGCCGGCCACTGTCAGGAAGCCGTCGATCCGCGCTGCGTCCACATGAACATAGCCTTCGGCCTGGGGCAGAAGCTCTTCGACCATCGTCTTGTGATTGTCGCGCCAGAAGTCGGCGGGCACAAAATCGTGTGATTTGATGGAAGCCTCCAGCCAAATCTCACCCACTCGCGCAACATCTTGTAGCGTCATTGGTCGAATCATTGTGCGAGTCGCACCTAACTGTCGCTTTCGCGGCGGCGTGTTTCTGCGGTTTTGAAAGCGGACTACACGGTGCATTTGCACCGAATGCGCGCAAGTGTTTCTGTCCGAACTCGGTGTGAGGAGATTCTCATCTGTCGCCCGTAGGTTGCCAACGAGCGGCCCGTGTGCGGCTTCTGTCTATCCTCGTCCGGGCCGTGTCGCAAGGTCAGAGGGTGAGGACGAGGTTGTTGCGGTGGATGACCTCGTCGTAGGGGCAGTGGCCGAGGACGTTGGCGATTTCGTGGGTCTTGAGGCCGCGGGCGCGCTGGATGTCGTCGGAGGTGTAGTTGGTCAGGCCACGAGCGAATTCGCGGCCGCGGATGTCGCGGAGGCCGACGACGTCGCCCTTGTTGAAACGGCCGACAACTTTGACGATGCCAATGGCCAAGAGGCTGCGGCCTTGGTGCTCGACGGCGGCCTGGGCACCGTCGTCCAACACGAGGAAGCCGCGGGGCTGGACGGTCAGACCGATCCAGCGTTTGCGGGCGGCCAGAACGCTTCCCTGGGCCAGCACGAGCGTACCGATGGGCTCGGCGGCAAGGATCTTGCGGAGGGTGCCGGGCTGGCGCCCGCTGGCGATGATGACGTTTTCGCCGGCGACGGTGGCCTGCTGGGCGGCGCGGAGTTTGCTGGCCATGCCGCCTTTGCTCATGCCTGTGAGGCGATCGCGGACCAGATCGAAGGTGGATTGATCGAGGTGCGGGACGGTGGGGACGATCTGGCTGGCGGGGTCGCTGGGATCGCCGTCGTAGAGGCCGTCGATATCGGTGAGGAGGACCAAGAGCGGCGCTTGAATGAGGTTGGTGACGATAGCGGCCAGTCGATCGTTGTCGCCGAAGGTGGTGTTGAGCTCGTCGACGGAGATGGTGTCGTTTTCGTTGATGATCGGCACGGCGCCGAGATCGAAGAGGGTGAGGATGGTATTGCGGGCGTTGAGGTAGCTGGTGCGGTTTTCGAGGTCGTCGGCGGTGAGGAGGATTTGGGCGGCGTGATAGCCGAATTGCCGCAGGCTGCGTTCGTAGGCTTCGACCAAGAGGCTCTGGCCGACGGCGGCGACCGCCTGGAGCTGGGCGAGATCGGTGGGGCGGCGTGTGCGGCCCAAACGGCCCATTCCGGCTCCCACGGCACCTGAGCTGACCAGAGCGACGTGGCGACCGGACGCGATCACGTCGTTCAGCTCTTCGGCTAGTTGGGCGATGCGCTGCTCGTTAAGCCGGCCGTCGGGCCGGGTGAGGACGCGGGTGCCGACTTTGACCACGATGGTGGTGGCCGCAGTGGCGATTTCCTGGCGCAAGAGATCAGTCATGGCCGAACCAGATCTTGTGAATCTCCGAAACGATCTCGCTGGACTGCGCGTTCAGGGGGGCAGTTCGTGTGCGATACGGGCCCTGGCGCGTGGTCGCCGGCGAAACCACAAGGGGAATCCTACCTAAGATACTGTCCTTAGGATCGGACCGGAAGGCAGGCGACATGAGTGGTGCCTGCGGGGGTCGGCGGGAAGTGCTGCGGCAGGTCCACCCGTCTGGTCCATTGTGGGATCGTTTCAGCGGCGCTAGAATAGTGCAAGCATCTGTTGATTCGTGCCTGAGGCATTGCAGTGTGCTGCGGAGCGGCCGGAGGTGTATTGGGCACGGCAGGCGGGCGATAATCTCCAGTGACCGGGATTGCTTCGATGAGTGAGATCCGCGACGAGTGCGGTATTGCGGCCTTGTATCACCTGCCGGGACGGGGGGTAAGCCCACTTTGCCCCGTCCAGGGAACCGAACAGGCCTCGCGGCTACTGCCGCGGATGCTTCTGGATATTCAGAACCGGGGTCAGTTGGCGGCGGGGATCACGACGTACAATCCGCACCGCAAGCAGTTGATCGACACGTACAAGGACGTGGGGTCGGTGACGGAGGTGTTCCGCCTGAACCATCGGGGCAAGTACGACAACCTGATGCGGGAATACTGTGGGGTGGCCGGAATCGGGCATGTGCGATATGCGACGTGCGGCCAGGAGGACCGGAGCTACGCGCAGCCGTTCGAGCGGCATCACATACGGAAGCACAAGTGGTTCAGCTTCGCGTTCAACGGGCAGTTGGCCAATTACGAGGAGTTGCGGACGGCGCTGCTGGCCGACGACGACAATTATCTTGCCCGGGAGACGGACACCGAGATTATGATGCACGCGTTGAGCCGCGCGCTGTCGCACGAGCAACAGCCGGCGCTGCTTACGGTGCTGGAAGAGATTGCCGGGATGTTCGACGGTGCATACAGCCTGGTGTTCATGGATGCCCTGGGCGACATGGTGGTGGCTCGCGATCCGATGGGCATCAAGCCGCTGAGCTATGCGATCGAGGGGCCGATGTTCGCGGCGGCGAGCGAGAGCGTGGCGCTTTTGAACGTCGGGTTTGCACCGGAGAGCATCAAGTCGCTGCCGCCGGGGCATGCGGTGATCATTGAAAACAACCGGTTGGAGGTCCGGCAGTTCGCGGCCAGTCCACGGTGTGCGCACTGTTTTTTCGAGTGGATTTACTTTTCGAACGTGGCGAGCACGCTAGACGGGCGGAGCGTGTACATGGCCCGCAAGGCGCTGGGCGAGGAGTTGGCGCGTCGCGAGACCATTCCGGTCGACGACGAGACGATCGTCGTGCCGGTGCCGGATACGAGCAAGGCGTCGGCCGACGCGATGGCGTACAAGCTTCGTGTGCCGTGTTTGGAGGGCTTGATTCGGAACCGGTACACGGGTCGCACGTTCATCGAGGGGAGTGGCAGCCGCGCGCAGAAGGCGCGGATGAAGTATACGCCGCTGCGCCAAGTGCTGGAGGGAAAGCGGGTGGTGCTGGTCGAGGACTCGATCGTACGGGCGACGACGATGCAGGTGCTGCTGGAGCGCATCCGCACGCAAGGGTTGGCGCGGGAGGTTCACGTGCGCGTGGCGTGCCCACCGATCATCTCGCCCTGCTTCTACGGGATCGACATGTCGACGATCGGCGAGCTGTTCGCGCCGGATTTCCTCGAGGGGGGGCCGTTGACCGAGGCGGTTGAGGCGACGATGGCGGCGCGACTGGGGGCCGACTCGCTGCGGTATCTGTCGGTGGAGTCGGTGGCGCGCGCGATCGGGTTGGATGCGGGCCAGCTCTGCCGGGCTTGTATTACGGGCGAGTATCCGACGGTTTACGGCCAGAAGCTGGCCGAGAAGGCCCACGAGAACCATCGGCAGGGGGTCTGCGGCCGGACGTACGAGACGTCGGCCATCGTCGGCAATCCATAGGGCTGCCGTTTGCTATGCCAGTGTGTCGACGGTGAGCGCTTCGGGCGACGACTGGACCGTGGCGATCTTCTGGAGCCAGGCGAGCCAACGGGTGACCGTCTGGAGCGACTCGGGCTGCGGCGACTGCTCGGACGAACCGTCGTAGGCGTCCTGGAGCTTCTTTTGCAGATCTTCCAAGCGGGTGCTGTAGTATTCGAGTAGATCGATCGGCTCGTCGGAGTCGACGCCCTGGAGATCGAGGTCGGTGCGGATCGTGGAGACTTCTTGCAGTTGCTGGTCGGTCAAGGCGCCGGCGTCGTGGAGTTCCTGGAGCATCTCGGAGAACTGCTGCGGCGTCATGTTCTTCAGGTCGTATTTGTTGACGATGGTGCGGATGGTCTCGGTGGAGGGCTGCGTTGTGGCCGACGTGCTGGTCGATTTGTCGGTTTGGCTTGTGCTGGTGGAGCTCGTGGTCTCCAAGAGCTTCTCGAGGGTGGTTGGATCGGAGTAGCCGGAGTAGAGGCCGCTGATTTGCATGGTTGGGGATTCCTGGTTCGAGTGGGTGCGTGTGTGTGGTTTGGCACAGGCGGGGGCGGCTGTGCTACATGGGTGGTTATGGTGTAGGGTTGGTTTGGGAGTTGGGGACCTGGACGGAATGGTGCGTGCCCTCACCTCCGGCCCCTCTCCCGCGAGTGGGCGAGGGGAGTTGGGATTGGGATTTGCAAGGGGCGCGCCAAAGGTGTTGGGGATGGCGGGGTATTTGCTAAGCGATTGAGCGGCAGGGAGTTGGCGCTACGGGGTGGACGAGGGAGGCTTGGGCGAGCCTGGGAGATATCGGCGATTCTTGCCGACTGGAGGCGCAGAATGTGCCGTAGCGGACGGGCGGCTCAGGCGTCGGCGCGGGGCTTGCGAAACTCGGCCCGATAGACGCGTTGGCCGTGAAGGCGGGTGCGGCGCTCGAAGTGGGTGCGGTAGTCGAGGTCGTGCTCGGCGGGCGATTCGGGGACTTCCAAGGGGCCGGAGAGCGTGGTGTGTGCGGCCACGAGGTCCAGGCCGGTCTGGAAGTACTCTTCGACGTCGGTCCAGAAGTGGAGCAAACCGTCGTCGGTGAGCACGCGTTGGACGTGATGGAGGAAGGCCTCGCGCATGACGCGGCGCTTCTTGTGGCGAGCCTTCCACCAGGGGTCGGGAAAGTAGACGTGGACGGCGGCAACGGAAGCGTCGGGCAGGAGGTTCTGGAAGAGCGCCACGGCATCGCCGACGACAACGAGGGCATTGGACAGGTTGCGTTTGGCCAAGCCGGCCGCGGCGAAGCGAGCGTATTTCTGGGCGACTTCGATGCCGAGGTAGTCGTGGTTGGGGTGGGCGGCAGCGGCGGCGCGGAGGAAGAGCCCCTTGCCGGTGCCGACCTCGACTTCCAAGGGAGCCAGGCGTCGGAAGAGCTGTTGGGGGTCCCAAGGGTCGGGCAGCTCGTCAGCCGATCTCAGGTGCCGGGAGAGATCGAACTCGGGATGGATCTTGCGAAGCGCTCGTCGCCCCATGGTGTGCTCGCGTACGGGCGGAAGGGGCTAGCTTTCGCCGATGAGTTTGGCCGGAACGGGGACGCCCTTGAGAATGCCCTCGCAGACCAAGTCGTTCGCAACGAGGCACTGGAACTGGCAACTGAGCATGGAGCTGCGAACGCGGAGCAAGCGAACAACGACGACGAAGCGGTTGCCCGGCTTGACGAAGCCGCGGAAACGAACGTCCTGCAGGCCGCCGAAGGCGATGATTTCGGCGTCCATGAGCTGCAGCTTCTGGGCGTAATAGCTGGCCAATTGGGCAGCAGCTTCGCACATCATCACGCCGGGCATGATGGGCAAGCCCGGCATGTGGCCACGGATCCAGAACTCGTCGGGTCCGAGGTCCTTGTAACCAACGCAGATGTGACGATCGCGGTCTTCGTAGCAGATCGCTGTGAGCTGCTCCATCTCGTAGCGTTGCGGGATGAAGCGTCGGATCTCTTCGATATCGGCGATCGCGGTGTCTGGGTCGTACTCGGAGGGATCCAGAATCAAGGCTTTCGGGGACACGCCCAACTCCTTCCCAGGTAGCCAATACGTTTACGAACTCAGGGCCGACGCCACGGAAAAAGGGGGGGGCCAGCCGGACCGGTCAGGTGCGGACCTGTTGTCGTTTCGCCTTGCGAGCCCTGCTGCTGGCGGGTCGCTTGCCGTGGTTTGCTTTCTTCGCTTTTCTGCCGGGTTTGGCCATGAGGGGTAACTCCTTGCGTTGATAGTGAGCTTCGCTGGAAACGAACCTCTTACTCTACCATTGTTGCAGTATGGTGGGAAGACGCTCAACCAACGAGCCTGGGGGAGGCCATGGCGACCGGTGGAGTACAACCCACGCAGGCCAAGTGCTCATGTGCCTGGTACGAGCGGTTCGCCCGGTGGGGTCAGGAACATGGCGCCCAAATCGCGGGGGTATTTTAATGATCGGCCGCAGGGATCACAAGATGTATCGCGAGGCTTTGACGCTCGCAAACAGCGGTGATGTTGAGAGTTGCGGCCGAGCGTTCACGGCGAGGGGGGCGGCGTCGGCGCGTGAGAATCGGGATGAGACCTGACCGGGCGACGAGCGAGGCGCATGCTCAGCGGTTGGTGTGGGCCGCCAGTCGCGCGAGCAGGTCGGCCGCGGCGCCGCTGTCGACCACCTCGGCGGCGGCCTGCACGCCTGCTGGGAGCGATTCGGCGTGCCCGGCGGTCCACAGGGCGGCGGCGGCGTTGGCCAGCACAATATCGCGGGGCGGACCGGGCCGGCCGGCAAGGATTTGGCGGATCATGGTGGCACTCTGCTGGGGGTCTTCGACGCAGAGGGCTTCGCTGCCACGAGGTTGGAACCCGAAGTCGTCGGGCGTCCACTCGAAGGACCGCAAGTCGGAGCCGGTGACCTCGGTGACAAACGTGGTGCCGCTGAGGGTGACTTCGTCGAGGCCGTCGCTGCCGTGGACGACCGCGACGCGGTTGTCGCCGAGGAGGGCCAAGGCTTGAGCCAAGAGCGGTCTCAACTGGGGTCGGCCGACGCCCAAGAGCTGGAAGCGAGCACCGGCCGGGTTGACCAGCGGTCCGAGGATATTGAAGATCGTCGGCGTGGAGAGCCTTTGGCGTACGGGGCCTACGTAGCGCATAGCACGGTGGAGGAGAGGGGCGAAGCAGAAGCAGATTCCCAGTTCGTCGAGGCAGGCCTCAACGCAGGGAACGTCGACCTCGACGTTGACGCCGAGGGCCATGAGCACGTCGGCCGCTCCGCTGCGCGAGGTGTAGCGGCGGTTGCCATGCTTGGCGACGGGGACGCCGACGGCGGCGGTAACCAGCGCCGTGGCCGTACTGATATTGAACGTGCCCGACTGGTCGCCGCCCGTGCCCACGACGTCGAGCAGGTTGGTGTGGCGGGAACGTATGGGGGTCATCTTTTTGCGCATGACGGCGGCGGCACCGGCTACCTCGGCGACGGTTTCGCCCTTTTCATGGAGGGCGACGAGGAATCGCGCGATCTGGGACTCGGCGCAGCGGCCGTCCATGATGGCTTCCAGAGCCTCGGTCATCTGCTGTTGAGACAGGTTCTGCCGGGCTTCGACCAATTGGACGGCACTATCGATCATGGATGACCCTCGGCTGACTGGGCAGGTAACCGAACCCGAGTCTACCTTGGGCTTGGTGTTGCCAACAGGGGGGCAAACCCGATTTGCCGCAGACGCCGGATTTGCGCGGGTTGGAAGGCAGAGGTGGTTTGAAAGCGCCACGTGGTTGGTGGCTATAGCCCAAATTGACTGAACAGAGGGGGGATGCACTTTCACATCCCTCTTGCCCGCCGAGCAGCAGCTTCCTACAATCGCGCCACCTGCCTAACAGCCGGTGTCACCAAGAGATATGAGGGATCGGATGCCGAAAAAAGTCATTCTCGACGTGGATCCGGGTTTGGACGATGCGGTGGCGCTCTGCTCGGCGCTGCTGGATTCGCGTTTGGAGGTCGTGGCGGTTACGGCGGTTGCGGGAAACGTGCCGGCGAACGTGGCCACGCGCAACGTGCAGGCGATTGTGGAACAGCTGGATCCGCCGCGATGGCCGCGGGTGGGAGCGGCGTCGCCGCCGGACCACGGCCTGCCGGTCGAAGGCCGGTTCATGCACGGGATCGACGGCCTGGGAGAGTGCAACTTTCAGGTGGCGGAGCTTCGCACGCCGCATCCGTCGGAGAAGATCATTTGCGACGAGGTTCGGGCGGCGCCCGAGGCGGTGACGTTGGTTGCGTTGGGGCCGTTGACGAACGTCGCACGGGCGTTCAAACGCGATCCGGAGCTTCCGTACCTGGTGAATCGGGTGGTCATCGCGGGTGGGGCGGTTCGGACCTCGGGGAACATTACGCCGGCGGCCGAGTTCAACTTGTACTGCGATCCGGAGTCGGCGCGGGCCGTGTTTCGCTCGCCGTCGACCAAGACGCTCATACCGCTGGACGTGACGAATCGGATCGTGTTGAGCTTCGATTTGTTCAACCGCTTACCGGATCAGGCGAGCCGCGTGGGGAGCTTCTTGCAGAAGATTCTGCCGCCGGCGTTTCGGGCGTATCGGCAGGAGTTCGGGGTAGAAGGGATCCACGTGCACGACACGGTCGCGTTGACGGCGGTGACGGAGCCCGGGCTGTTCATCACGGAGGAGATGGCGGGCGACGTGGAGACGATGGGCGACCTGACGATGGGAGCGAGTGTGTTCGATCGGCGCCGGCGGCCTGCCTGGCGCTGCAACATGGAAGTGGCCCTGAACGTCGATGCGGGCAAGGTGATCGAAGCGATCATCGAGAACCTGAATGCGGCGGGAGAGACGCGGTAGACGGCCGCCGGTGGGTGCAGCGGGCCGTGGTGCCAGTGCGTGTCGCACTTCACTGTAGCGTGCGTGGCGGCGCGTTTCCGCGGTTTCAAAAGCGAAATACACGCTACGGCTACGCCGAATGCGGTCTAGTCGGCCGTGCGGCTGGCCAATCGGACTCGGACGGTCTCGGTTTTCCGATTTCGGAAGACGAGCAGCGAGGCGTCGCTTCCGACTGCCGCCAGGTTGACGAGATTGACCAAGTGGACGTCGTCGTCGACGGGGGTGTTGTTGAACTGGAGGATGACGTCGTCTTTCTGGAGGTGAGCGGTGGCTGCCGGGGACTGGTCGGCCACGGCGATCACGTGGGCGCCGATGGCTCGCGTGAGGCCTAACTCGGTGGCCGCATCTTGTCCAAAGCTCTGATCCAAGGTGACGCCCAGATATGCGCGTGAGGCCTTGCCTTGCGAGATCAACTGGCGTGCCACGAGCATGTACATGTTGATGGGGATGGCGAAGCCGACGCCTTCGCTGCCGCCGGAATTGCTGGCAATAGCCGTGTTGATGCCGATGACCTCGCCGCGGAGGTTGATCAGCGGGCCGCCGCTGTTGCCGGGATTGATGGCGGCGTCGGTTTGGAGGAAATCCTGCAAGCGGATGGACGAATCACCGGAGTTGCCCAGTAGAAGGTCGCGGCGTCCCTTGGCACTGATGATGCCGAAGGTCACGGATCGCTTCAATCCGAAGGGACTTCCGACGGCGAGGACGAAGTCGCCGACTTCCATTTTGTCGCTATCGCCGATGGGCGCCGCAACGAGGTCGGACGCGGTGATGGACATCGCACCGATGTCGGTGTCGGGATCGACCCAGATCTGGAGCGGGTGGATTTCACGTCCGTCGGCAAGGCGGATGCGGATACTGGCGGGGCTGAAGCCGTCGATGACGTGGCGGTTGGTGAGGACGTAGAAGCGTTTGTCGAGTTGTACGATGACGCCGGCGCCGGCTTCTTCGGCGGGAAAGGCCGGTCCGATGCGCGCGGAGCGGCGGGCCGCCTGATCGGCCTCGATGTGGACGACGGTGGGGCCGATGAGCTTGGCGACCGTTTTGACGACGTTGGACTGGGCTTCGAGGACGGCCGCCTGGCTGCGAAGCTCGCGATACAGCTCTTCGCGTTTCTCGGGTGTGAGGCGATCGCGGCGTTCGTAGGCCGCAGGAGTCGCCGACTGAGCCCAGGCGAGATCGGCCGGGCGGGGCGCCAGAGCGACTGCCAGCAGCAACAGCGAGCCAACCAGACCGCGCAGAGAGGGGCGTCTCACAATCAAGCTCCTCCGCGGACACGGGCGCAGGGGGCTCGTGCTATGGCAACGGAGCCGGGTTCCTGCGTTTGCGGGCCGCACAAAACTCTAACGGACGGACAGGCCGGTGCGTGCCGCACTTGGCTGTGGCGTTCCCGGCGGCGAAATGCCACGGTTCCGAAAGCGATCCGCACGCACCATGGTCGTGAGACGCGATCTAGGGATCAAGAAACGTCCAGCTCGATGTCGTTGATGGAAAGGTCGGCGTCGCCACTGCCGTTGTCGAGCAGCCGGCCCCAATCGACGTCAGTGCGTCCGGCGAGGCCCTCACGTTCGGCTTCGCGCTGGCATTTGATACAGAGGGTCGCGTACGGAAGGGCATTGAGGCGAGCCATGGGAATATTGGTCCCACAGGCCTCACAATGCCCGTATTCCCCCTGCCGCATACGTTCCAGGGCGTTTTCGATTCGGGCCAATTCGCGGCTTTCGACCTCGGCCAACTGCGAGCTGATTTCGTCCTGGACAGAATCCAGGGCGGCATCGATCAGATCGCTGGAGGACTGAGCGCGCAGCTCCTTCAACAAACTCAAATCTCCGGCCAGGGCCTTGCGCAGCGCATCGCGTCGCTTGAGGAGAACCTGGCGCATACTCAGGATCGCGTCTTTTCGAGTCATAGCTCCCCACCTCGGATCCGATCCTGGCCCTGCTGAAGGACACATGCCCCCCTCAGAGAAGCCGATCTCGAACCACCTCAATCTCTGCCAGTGTGCCAAACCAGGTGCTGCGAGTTGGTCCACGCCGAATACGCAGCAACCAAACTATAGTACGAATCCAAGCCAAGGGGGCCGAAAAAGCTCGATCACCCCATTACTTCCCTAACTCAGGGGGGCAGTTTCGTTGTCACCTCACGGTGAATATTTGTGAAAAAACCTGTCTCCCCTGCCGAACTTATCCCCCCAACTTGTGCCACTGGGACACTTTGGTCCTCGTGAGTGCTTACAAGCGTGAGGAGTTGTCTTGCCATCGCAATCGATTGCTCTCGGATAATCGACAAAACCGGCATGGATATACAGCCGAATTCGGCCAATTTCACCGGAACGACCGCAGTATTACTACCCCCCTTTGGACGAAATGGCTTTTATAAGCTAGATGTCCTGGGAGGGTTTATTCCCTGATTGTCAACACCTGCGACCAGGTCAGCCCACCTGGCGAACTAACTCCTATGCATTTGACGCGCCGCGTGGTTCCATGGTGACAAGCGTTTCTTCCCTATTAGATGCCGCTCGCGGAGATTTCGTGCTCCGAATTCTTGGAACAAACCGGGACGGGCAAATTGTCCGAATCGGTGCCAACAAGTGCACGATCGGCTCGGGGCCCCATTGTACGGTTCGTCTGCGCGCTGGCGGTATTTATCCATTGCACTGCCTGATCTTGCGCGGGGCCGAAAAGACCGTCGTGCGCCGCTGGGCTCCTGATACGCTGCTCAACGGGCGAACGTTCACGGATTCAGAATTACGCCCGGGCGATCGGTTATCGATCGGCCGCATCGAGCTGGAGGTTCTTCCCGGCGATGAGCAGAGTGTGGTGGATCCTGCACCTGTGGAGGGGGGGACGCAGGGCGAAGCGGTGGGCGATCACGCACTGGCTGAACGCTTGGCGGCCGTCGAGCACCGTTTGGCGATGGCCAACCGGGACAGTCGGCAACGGGTGCGGGCCTTGGTTCACGAGCTTCGGTCGGCACGGGCGAGAATTCAGGTTCCGCCGCACGAGACACCGGCCCCGGAAGCCACAGCAGAACATGCCGAGTTGGCTGCGCAAGAGCAGCGGCTACAGCAACAGCGCGACGAACTTGAGAATCGGCAACGCGACCTAGACCGCCAGGATGAACGGCTGCAATCGAGCATGGCCGAACTGGAGGCACGGCGGCACGAACTGGACGAGCAGCAAGGGCGGTGGCTGGAGGAGAAGGCGGCATACGAGGAGAGGTGCCAGGAGCAACTAACGGAATTGGATACGGTTCGCCAGCAACTGCAAGCGGATGTCGAGCAACAGCAACACAAGTCGCAAGAGAACTGTACGCGCCGCGAGGCGGAACTGGAGCAGTTGAACCAAGAGCTGGATCGCGAGCGGGACAAACTGGAATCGGAACGCGAAGCGATCTGCCAGGAGCGGCAGGAGTGGGAACGTCGGCAGGCGGAGCAGGCGGACGAGCATCGCGAAGAGGCGATGGGCTTAGCACCGGAACAGGAGTCGCGGAAGGAAGAGCCGCAATCGCCGCGCACGACGCTGGATAGCATGGAAGTGTTCCGACGTTTGGGCACGATGCCGGACTTGCACGACGATCCGGAGTCGGAGCCGGAGCAAGCTGCGAAGCCATTTGCGGAACCGGTGATTCCGGTGCGTCAGGAGAGTGCGCCACGGGATACCGGCGGGGAGTCGTCGGGAGGCGACGACGAGTCGATCGAGCAATACATGCAACGACTGCTGCAGCGGGTGCGCGGCGAGTCGGAGCAGCCGAAGCCGGCGGCCGCGCCCGAGAGGCGACCGGTCACAGAAGCCGAGCCCAAGGAGGAGATCGCGCCGGAGGCGACGGTTCCGGAATCGCCAGTGAATACGCAGCCGTCGTCGCCGGAGGAGTTGGCGCCGCGGGCGGTGGCTCCGGAGAAGCTGGCCAACATGTCGGCGATGCGGGAACTGGCGAATCTGTCGGCGAATGCCGCCATCGAGCGACACACGCGACGTCGTCTGATTCGCGCCACACAGACGAAGTTGATGATCGCCGCATCCGGAGTGCTGGCCGGCGGGCTGACGTTCTGGGTGTGGTGGTCGGGAAGTGCCAAGGACGTAGTCTTCTACGGGGCCCTGATCAGCTTTGTTATCGCCGCTGCTTTCGGCATTCAGTACGTGGTGATGAGCGGGCGACTGGCGATGGGCCGCTGGGGGCGGTTCTTGCGGTTTGGCAACCGCGCGAAGGCCGACAGACGGGAGGAGCGGTCGGAAGACGCCCGTCCGGCGTTGACGGGCAGGCCTGAGGGCACGTGGGAAACGAATGATCCCGGCGCGCATACCGAACCATAGTGCGGGTTGCACTGAACGGTAGCGTTGGCACCGGGCGGGTTTGTCAGAACCCTCGAGCGGCCTTCACGTCGTCGAAGTCGCGAAGGTGGTAGTCGATGCCGACGTAGTCGAGGACGCGGCAGAGAGATCGCAGCGCGACACCCATTCCGTCGGGACCACTGAATCCGCCGAACTGGCCGCCGCCTTTGAGATGGGGCTCGAGGTCGAGGAAGACACCGGGGATGCCACGTCGGCGAAGCTTCTTCTCCATTTGCGGCAGCGAGAGGCTGAGGTCGCGGAGGATCAACTCGTGGGCGCTATCGCCCTGGTCGCAGGGGACGAAATTCTTGAGGGCGTCTTCGTCGATGTGGCCGACGTTGGTGACGGGCTTGGGGTGATGGTAGTCCTTGATGTGGAGCCAGCCGAGGCCCGGCTTCATGACGCGGAACTGTTCGAGCAGCTCCTGGGGAGAATAGCCGCGGACGACGATGTTGGCGGCGTCGAAGATAAGGACCATGGCCGGATGGTTGACCTGGCGGTGCAGCTCGGCCATGAGATAGCCCGTCTCGCCGATGAGGTTGGCTTCGACTTCGAGGCCGAACGTCAGGTCCGAGCGATGGCATAGCTCGGCGATCTGGCCGAGCTGGTCGACAGCCTGCGGCAGGTGGTCTTCGGGCTTGGTTCCCTTGGGATGATAGAAGGAGAAGCCACGGATGAGCTTGGTCTCGAAAGCGTGGGCCAACTCGCAGACCTTCTTCACCTCGCTGGTGAGATACTTCTTGAAGGGCACGTAGCGGTTCTTGGTGCCGTCTTCGACGTCGACGAGCTTGACCTTGCCGATGGGCGAGCCGATGGACGCGACGTTCAGTCCGTACTCGTTTTCGAGATGGCGGATCTTCTGGATTTCGGAGCGGGTGAGCGCCATGACGTTCTTGATGCCGGTGCCCACGTCGATGAAGCGGATACTGTAGTACTGCATGCCGAGGGCGGCGAACGCGGCGAACTGCTGAACGGCGGTCTTCTGGTTGGCTGCTTCGTCGGCGAAGCCGGAGAGGATCACGCGGGGTTGGTCGGCCATGGCTGTATCCGTGCAGGGGGGTATCGAAATGGGACACGATCGCAATATGTATTCTGAAGGGGATCGCCGGATGTGGCAAGGGGGCCGCGGACACGAGCGGGATGTCGTGGATATCGAGGCGGACAATATCAATAATTTCGCAGTGTGATCGGCGGAGATTGAGGTGGAGACGGTGAAGGGTAATGCGGCAACTCCCGGGGCGTTGGGGAATCGCTCCACTTGCATCCTGTTTTGTGCCGACTATAATCCGAAGACTGGTCCTTGGCGGCGTTGCGGCTGCCGGGCCAGGTGAAAACTCGACGCTCGCCGGCATCCGTAGCGGCACTGCCGGCCGATATACGAGCACTCCACTGGGTCGATCCCCGAAATACCGGGTCGGTCCCGGTCGGAGTTTTTTTGTTTTTATGGTGCTCGCGCTGTACTCCGTGGCGGCACTGCAGCGGTTTCGGGCGATCAATGATGAACTGGGACGGCCTTTCTGACCCACCGGACGGGCCGTTCTGATGGAGCTTGCATAGGCAATACTCGGTGCCGAACCGGGTGGCCTTGTTTGCCGGGCTGGGGTTGGTCGACCCGCGTTTATTGGCTGTGCCAAGCTCGTTAATGAAGGGTACAAGTGTCATGTCTACCGACGAGTTGACTTCCCGCAAGGTTCCCGCAGTCGAGACCAAGTACCGCCGCATCGTCACGCCGATTCCGGTGCCGGAATCGATTCCGATCTTGGAGAAGCTCCGACGGTTCGAGCCGCGCTCGATGAGTGGCCAGCCGCCCGTGTTGTGGGACCGGGCCGAGGGCATCCAGGTGTACGATCGCTGGGGCAACATGTGGCTGGATTGGTCGTCGGGCGTGTTGGTTACGAACGCCGGCCACAGCCACGCGAAGGTTCGCCAGGCGATCATCGAGCAGGCCAATCGGCCGCTGCTGCACAACTACTGCTTTCCATCGGAACTGCGAGCGGAGTTGACCGAGGCATTGGCTCGGGTGGCGCCGGAGCCACTGAAGAAAGTGTTCTTGCTGACGACCGGGGCCGAGGCATGCGAGTGCGCGCTGAAGCTTGCCCGGACGCACGGTCGCGAGGTGGGCGGCGATCGGAAGATCGGGTTCGTAACGTTCCATAATGCGTTCCACGGTCGCACGCTGGGCGCGCAAATGGCCGGCGGTATTTCGGCGCTGAAGGAGTGGATCGTCAATCTGGACCCCGACATGGTCCAGGTGCCGTTCCCGGACGGTTTTCGCGGGCCGGACACGAGCTTCGACGGGTTTTTGAAGTCGCTGGCGGAGCAGGGATTCACACCGGACCGGGTTGCCGGCGTGATGACCGAGTCGTACCAGGGAGGTAACGCGAGCTTCGCGCCGCCGGAGTATGTGCAGAAGCTCCGCGCGTGGTGCGACGAACACAAGGTACTGCTGATAATGGACGAGGTGCAGGCGGGTTTCGGACGGACGGGCAAGTATTGGGGATTCGAGCACTACGGGATCGTGCCCGACTTGATTTGCTGCGGGAAGGGGATTTCGAGCGGTCTGCCGCTGTCGGCGGTGATCGGACGGAACGAGATCATGGACATGTACCCACCCGGCTCGATGACCTCGACGCACACGGGCAACCCGGTTTGTGCGGCCAGTGCGCTGGCCAACCTGGAGGTGATCGAGGATGAGGGGCTGGTGGAGAACGCGCGGCGGATGGGCGAGATTTTGCAGCCCGAGCTGCGCCGGATTGGCAAGCGGTTCGAGAAGTATGTGGGGGCGGTGCACGGCAAGGGGCTGGTGGCGTCGTTGCACATGGTCCAGCCGGGCGGCATCGAGCCGAACAAACCGCTGGCGGGCGATATCGTTCGTCGAGCGGTGGAGAAAGGGCTGTTGATGTTCGCACCGGTGGGCTATGCGGGCGCGTCGGTGAAGGTGTCGCCGCCGCTGTGCATTGCCGAGGAGCCGTTGCGTGAGAGTATCGCCGTGATTGAAGAAGTGTTGGAGGAGGCGACCGCATGACCGGACAAGCAACAGAGCAACCGCAAGTGACCGTCGTCGGGGGCGGGATGATTACCCACGATCAGATCCTACCGTCGTTGTATCACCTGCAGCGGACGGGTCAGATCGGGGCGATCAAGGTGTGCGCGCTGAACTCGCCGCCACTGAAGGCGCTGGCCGAGTCGACCCGGCTGCGCGAGGCGTTTCCGGGGCAGTCGTTCGAGGCGAGTCCGTCGTTGAAGGAACCCGCGGACCGGATGTTTCCGGACGCGTACAAGGAAGTGATTGCGGCGATGCCGGCGCAGAACATCGTGGTGGTGGCGGTGCCCGACCATTTCCACGATCCGGTGATCCGAACGGCATTGGAACACGACCAACACGTTTTGTCGGTCAAGCCGCTCGTGCCGACGTACTCGCAATCGATCGTCATCGAGCGGATGGCCAAGGAGCGGGGCCTGCTGGTGGCCGTGGAATACCACAAGCGGTTCGACCGCCGTGCGCTGGATGCGCGCAGCCTGTATCGCAAGGGCCGCTTTGGCGAGTTCCGCTGCGGCGAGGCGAAGATGATCGAGCCGTACTATTACAGGCACTCGAACTTTCAGAATTGGTTCACCAAGGAGAACAGCGATCCGTTTACGTACGTGGGCTGCCACTACGTGGACTTGGTCTATTTCATCACGGGCCTGAAGCCGGTCGAGGTTTCGGTACGCGGTGTGGAGGGGAAGTTTCCTAACGGGAACGTGGGCTATCTGTGGTCGGCGGGCCGGGTGGTTTGGGAGAACGGCGCGGTGATGAGCATTACCGACGGCCTCGGGTATCCGGACGAGGGTGCCGGGACGAACGACCAGAACCTGATGATGTACTGCGAGGGGAACGACTGCGGATCGATCATCGCCCACGACGACCAGTACCGGGGTGTGAGCCATGGGTACGTCGACAAGCTGGCCGGCGCGGCGTTCCGGTACGTGAGCCCCGATTATTTCCGCCTGGTTGCCTGGGAGGCCGACGGGCTGAAGCCGGTAGGTTATGGATATGACTCGATCGAAGCGATCGTCTTGTCGGCCAAGCGGGTCAACGCGGCTGCAGATCGCGGGCAAGTTCTGGAGGACATCGACCGCCGCGGGTTGCTGGCCACGCCGGCCAACAGCTCGATCAACGAGCTGGTGACCGAGGCGGCACGGATGTCGATCGCGGCGGATGGGATGCCGGCGGTGATCGAGTATGGCGAGAAGCCGACGGTGCGGTTGAGGGGTTGAGGCGTGCGGGGCCGACGGGCTCGGGATCGTCGTGCGCGGGTGCCCTCGGCGTGGGGCGACGTCGTGATGGGTGGGAAGCGGCCGCATCTGCCGATGTTCGGCCGACGGTGGGTGTCTTACACCCTTACGTCGGCGTCAGTGGCGAGGGCGTCGGGGTGGCGGGAGCGGATGGGGTCGATGACTTCGGCGAGGAACTCGTCGACTTGTTCGGGGGCGCGGCCGACGAAGCGGGTGGGATCGAGCTCGGCGGCGAGATCGACCGCGGAGAAGGCCGGGTCGGCCTGGAGTCGCTGGAAGAGGTCGTTGTGGCCGCCCTCTTGTTTGACCACCGCGGCGGCCGCCTGGCTGTGGCGACGGATCCGCTCGTGAAGTTCCTGGCGATCGCCACCGGCGGCGACGGCGGCCATGAGGATGTTCTCGGTGGCCATGAACGGCAACTCGGACTGGAGGTTGCGCGCGATGACCTTCGGGTACACGACCAGGCCGGTCGTGACATTCTGGCAGAGGATGAGAATGGCGTCGATTGCCAGGAATGCCTGGGGCAGGACGAGACGACGGTTGGCGCTGTCGTCCAGGGTGCGCTCGAGCCACTGGGTGGCCGCAGTCATGGCGGGGCTGCTCTGCAGGCTGATGACGAAGCGAGCGAGGGAACAAATGCGCTCGCTGCGCATGGGATTGCGCTTGTAGGCCATGGCGGAGGAGCCGATCTGGTCTTTCTCGAAGGGCTCCTCGATTTCTTTGCGGTTCTGGAGAATGCGCAGGTCGGTGGCCATCTTGTGGGCGCTCTGGGCGATGCCGGAGAGCACGTCGAGCACTTGGGAGTCGACCTTTCGCGAGTAGGTCTGGCCGGTGACGGCGTAGGAATCGGCGAAGCCAAGTTTCTGGTTGATCAGGTGCTCCAAGCGTCGGACGCGCTGGTGGTCGCCGCCGAAGAGGCTGAGGAAGCTTGCCTGGGTGCCGGTGGTGCCCTTGGCGCCGCGGGCCTTGAGTGTCGCTAGGCGGTGCTCGATCTCGGCGAGGTCCAAGACGAAGTCGTGAGCCCAGAGACATGCGCGGCGGCCGACGGTCGTCGGCTGGGCCGGCTGAAGATGGGTCAGGGCGAGGCAGGGCAACGCCCGATGCTCGAGGGCGAAGGTGGATAGCCGATCGATCACCGCCACGAGGCGCTGGCGGACCATGTCGAGCGACTCGCGGATGAGGATCAGGTCGGTGTTGTCGGTGACGAAGCAGCTTGTGGCGCCGAGGTGGATGATGGGCTTGGCCGTGGGGCAGGCGTCGCCGTAGGTCAAGACGTGCGCCATGACGTCGTGGCGGCGCTGCCGTTCGTATTGGTCGGCCACGGCGAAGTCGATGTCGTCGACGTGGGCCTTCATTTCGTCGATCTGTTCGGCGCTGATCGGCAGCCCCAATTCGGCCTCCGCCTCGGCCAAGGCGATCCAGAGCCGGCGCCAGGTGCTGAACTTCCGCTGCGGGCTCCACAGTTGGCTCATTTGAGCGGAGGCGTAGCGGGCGATGAGGGGATTGTCGTATTGGGTGTTGTCGGGCATTGGGGAGGAGTAGTGGGTGCTGGAGAGCGGAAAGTGGAAAGCGGAAAGCGGATTGTGGTGGGTTCCGTTTTCGGCTTTCTGCTTTCCGCTTGGGTTACATGTTGGTTATGTCGTCGGCGGTATCGGTGCCGATGAGGCGGTCCATGATGGCTGCTAGTTCGGCGTTGTGGTGGTTGTCTTCGGCATAGATGCGGCAGATGCGGTAGCTCAGGGGGATCTGGCGGAACAGTTCGCGGTCGTCGAGGCGGCGGATCTGGTCGAGGGCCGGATCGTAGAGGAAGTTCTGGCCGGCCGAGGGAGCGTGGGCACCGGGCCGGTGGACGTGTCGAGGGACCTCGAACTTCAGCGGCAAGTCTTTGAGCGGTGCCGGCAGCACACCGCGAACAGCCGCTTCGAACATCGGCTCGCTGTGGAAGATGCTGGTGTGTTCGGACTGATCGGGGCGGAAGAAGACCGTGCGTTCGACGGCCAGTTTCCAGCGCACATCGCGGCGGAGGAAACGTTGCCAGCGCTGGCCCAATTCGCGGACCTTCGGATCGTTGGAATGGTGCCAGCCGGCGACCTGGACCAGAAGCGACCATTCGGTGAGTTGCTGATATTGGTCGAGGTGGTCCAGGGGGTTTCCGGGGAACAGGAGGTGTTTGCTATCGACGAAGAGTTCGGCGAGCGTAAGGTCGATCGCGCGGACCGTGCGATGGAAGTAGATGGCGCGGAAGAGCTCGGCGCGGACGAGGATGAATCGTACGAGGGCCGACAGGCCACGTTCGTGGACGGTCAATCCGCGCGGGGTGAACATGCTGTAGTGGAGGAGGCGGTCGAGGTCGAACGCGCGGACGCTGTAGCCGGACATATAGGCGTCGCGGAGGACGAAGTCCATATTGTCGACGGTGTAGAGTCCGCTGAAGAGGCTTCGGAGCATTCGCAGCCACTGGGGGCTGTCGTCCTGGGATCCGTCTTTGGGACGCGTGATCAAGAGGGTGATCTGCTCGGGGTCGAGCGTTTCGCCGGGCTCCATGGTCGAGGTCGGATTGCGGCGAATGCGGCGCAGCAGGTCGGCCAGTTCACGGCGAACGATTTCACTGCCGAGCGTTTCGTGAGTGAGACCGTATTCGGCGAGGAAGTAGTGGTCGAAGAAATGGCCGAACGGCCCGTGGCCTACATCATGCAGCAAGGCGGCCAGACGCATGAGGGTTTCGACGTATCCGCGGCTGGGGACGTCGGAGCAGACCTGGCAGAGGCTGTCGTAGAGGACGGCGACGGCGCGGCTGGCCAGGTGCATAGCTCCGAGAACATGCTGGAAGCGGGTATGCTCGGCGGTGGGGAAGACCCACCACGCGGTTTGCAACTGGTGGATCTGACGGAGCCGCTGGATCCAGGGATGGTCGAGCAGTTCACGCTCGGAGATTTCGCCGTCGGATAGCCCGGCCGGAGAGGTAAAGGGGATATAGCCGTGGATAGGGTCGTGGCTGAGGCTTTCGTTGTAGAAGCGGTCCATAGCTGGATTATGCCCGTTGGCCCCCCGGTCGTCTATGAGGCCTGGGCGTGTTTGCGGGTTGGGTGGCAAGTGCGGAAGCGTGTGGGGCGAGGCGACGCTGGAATATGGGTCGGCTACATTGTTGCATCAGGACGCATATTTTGCAGTGTATAGGGTGGATGGGCAAGGCTGTTGCGATATCGAAATGGGTGAACCGAGGGTGTTCTTGCCGGAACGATCTGGTCTGATTTGGCCGCGGCGTTTAGACTTACGGAACTCTGTGGATCGGGAAAACTGGCTGCACTGTGTTATTTGGCGAACAGGAGGCAAAACGTGCCGCGGATTGGGAAACGCATGTGGAATTGCATCGCAGTCGGCTTGGTGCTAGCTATCTCGGCGTCGGCCAGGGCAGGGGTGCCCAGCGAGACGTTGTTGCCGGACTCCACCGTGGGGTTTGTCTCGGTTCCAAACGTGCAGAAGCTGGTTGATCAGTGGAACAAGACCCAATTGGGTCAATTGGCCAAGGATCCGGTGATGGAGCCGTTTGTGAAGGATGTGCAGCGGCAGATCGACGACCGGTGCGGTGGGCTGGAGGAGCGGCTAGGGCTGTCGGTCGATGACATTCGCGGGTTGGCTCGCGGGGAGGCGGCCGTGGCCGTCATCCAGCCCAACGGACAGAAGGACAAGGTCGCCCGAGCGCTGGTAATCGATGTGACGGGCAACGTGGAGCAGGCGAAGAAGGTGTTGGAGAAAGCGGCCGCGAACTTCGTTCGGCGGCGGGGAAAGAAATCGGAGGTGCAATACTCGGGCGTCACGGTGACGGTATTCGACTTGCCGGAGCCGGACCAGGAAACGCAGTTGAGCAAGGTGGCCTATTTCGTGACGGACAACCTGCTTGGAGCGGCGGATGACCTTGGGGTGGTTCAGGAGATACTCAAGCGGGCCGGTGGGCAGAAGTCGGGCGCACTGGGTGACTCGGCCGGCTTCCAGAATGTGATGAAACGTGCCCAGCAAGATGCGGGCGACACCGCGCCGGATTTGCGGTGGTTCCTGGAGCCGTTCGGATATGCCGAGGCGATGCAGGCGGCACGTGCGGAGCGAGATCCCAAGCGCGGGAAGACGATGCGGCAGGTGCTTCAGGAGCAGGGTTTCACGTCGATTCAAGGCGTGGGCGGGTTTGTGAACCTGGCGGTCGACGAATTCCAGATCGTGCATCGTACGGCCATCTATGCACCACCGCCGTATGAGAAGTCGATGAAGATGCTGCAGTTTCCGAATGGTGACGAGTTTGCGCCCGAACCGTGGGTGCCGAGAGACCTGGCGTCGTATACGACGTTCCACCTCGATATTCTCAATGCGTTCGATCACTTCGGCCCGATGTTCGACGCGTTGTTCGGAGAGGGCGAGAAGGGCGTGTGGCAGGACGTTCTGGAGAGTCTGAAGAAAGACCCCAACGGTCCGCAGATCGATCTGAGGGCCGACCTGGTGGAGAAGCTGGGGCAGCGGGTAAGTGTTCTTACGGCGTACGAGATGCCGATCGGTCCGGGGAGCGAGCGGCTGCTTTTCGCGGTGGAGGCCAAGGACCCGAAGGCAGTGGCCCTGGCGGTTGAGAAGAACCTGAAGGACGACAAGACGGTTCGTCGCCGCGAGCACGAGCAGTACGTGATTTGGGAGACGATTCCGCCGAAGAAGGGGGAAGTTCCAACGATCCAGTTGGAGTTTCCGAATTTGGAGCCGGAAGCGGAGAAGCTACCAAAGGCTGGGGCCGGCACGCAGCGAGGAGAGTTTCTGCCCAACGCGGCGGTGACGGTAGCGTACGGCCATTTGCTGGTCGCATCGCACTACGACTTCATGGTGCAAATACTCAAGCAGGTGGACGAGCGGAGCAGCCTGGGCCGGAGCGTGGAATACCAGCAGGTGGCCGAGGCGCTGAAGAAGCTGGGTGCCGGCCAGAACGCGCTGCGGAGCTTCTCACGGACGGACGAGCAGGTACGGCCGACGTACGACCTGATCCGCGAGGGGAAGATGCCGCAGAGCGAGACGATGTTTGGCCGCATTCTGAACACGGCGATGGGCGCCGGAAAGAAAGGCGTAATGCGCAAGCAGGAGATCGACGGCAGCAAGATGCCGGATTACGAGGTGGTTCGGCGTTATCTTGGCCCGTCGGGTGCGTTCGTGACAAGCGAGGCGAACGGCTGGTTCATGAAGGGCGTCTTGCTGACGAAGTAGGGCGGGAGTTGGTGAGCGGATCGGGGCACAGCCGGGGGCGGCTGTGCTACATGGGCCACGGATAGGGCACATCGGGGGCGCTGTGCTGCGGGGGCGTTAGCGGATGCGGCGGCCGGTGGGGGCGTCGACTCGGGCCCAGAAGGGATGCTGCCGGTCGGCGCGGGTACGTGCGTCTTCGAGGAAGACGTCGAGCTTGGGCTCGGTGGAGACGTCGCCGGTGAGTCGGTGCCCGTTGACGATGATGCTCACGCGCTGGGTGAGGTCGACGATTTCGGGCGAGAGCCAGATGCGAACATCGCCGGCTCCGGTCATGACGCGCAGGCCGTTGGTGGCGGTGACGGATGCCTTGGTTTCGACGGGGTTCGTTCCGCGCGGTGGCGGCCAGTTGATCGGATCGATCATGGCGCGTTCGGGCATCTGAGAGAGCTCCACCCACCAGAAGAAGTTGTCCCACCGGCGCATGGTCATGGTTTCGAATTCGCGTGGGAAGAAGTTGCGGCGGAGTCGGCCCATCCAATCGAAGATGCGGAGGATCTCGTCGGAGAAATGTTCGTGTCCGCGTCCTTCGTATTCGACGACCGTGCAGTTGTAGCCTCGCGTGACGTAGCGATCTAGATCGCGGGAGTTTTGCACGAGTTTGTCGTCGTCGAGCTCGCCACAGACGAAGTAGAAGGGGACGAGCTTGGCGTTCTCCCAGTAGAGGGCGCAGTAGCGGTCGGACTGGGCCACGATGGGGATGACCCCGGCCCAGAGGTCCGGATGGGCCAGCCCGAGGTCCCAGGCGGCATCACCACCCATCGAGTGGCCGCTGAGAAACACGCGGTCAGTGTCGATGGAAAAGCGGCGGCAGGCATCGCGCAGGCAATCGAGGACGGCGGCGTGTTCGCGGGCGGAGTACTGGTACTTCTTCTGATGCTCGGCGGCCCATTCGGGTGCGACGACAATGGTGCCGAACCGGCTTGCCTGGCCGGAGCGCCAGCCTTGTGCGGTCCACGGTCCGGCCCACCAGTCGATCTGCTGTTCGGGCGTGACTCCGTCGCCATGAAGGGTCAGGACCGTCGGATAGCGGCGGTGCGGGTCGTATTCGGGCGGAAGCTGCACGATGTAGTGCACGGCGGGCGAATCGCCGCGCCCGGGGACTTCGAGCTCGAAGTAGCCGGGTTTGGCGGGGTCGGGCTGGGTGGAGGCGACCGGCGGCTTCATGTGGCTGAGGATCCTGCCCAGCAGTTGCATCGAGACGGGCAGCTTGGCGGCTTCCTCGGAGTGAAACTGTTCGAAGACCTGATGGCGAGCGAGGGCATCGGCCGCGCCGAGATACTGTGCGATCAGGTTGCGCACCCGATAGGCCGACAGGGCCAGCGGCAGCTTGGCGACGGCGTCGTCGCTGCCGGCCAGCCAACCGCTGATGGCCAAGGCGACCTTGTCCTCGGGCGACATGGCCTTGTCTTCCAACATGGCGCGGAAGGCCGCCATGCGAGCCATGGTGTTGAAACTGAGCTCGGCGTGGAGTTCCTCACTGAAGGGCTGTATCCGTTGGCGCACGGCCGAGTCGCCAATCTTCTGCACGAGGGCATCGAACTGGGCGAGGGTGTCGGTACGGTTCGATTCGACCGCCTGGTACTCGGCGATCATTTCGCGGACCGCCTGGAGGGACTCGGCGGCTACATCCTCGGACGGGAACGAGTTGAGTTTCTGTAGGACGAGTTGGTGCTGGCCGGAATCGCGACGGAGCTTGAGTTCGCCGAGGAGCTGGTGGGCGCTGAGCTGGCGGATCCTGTGGAGGGAGGGTTCCAACTGTTGGTGGATATCGGGCCGGTCGCCGAAGTCTTTGAGGATGCGTTTGAGTTCCTGGTAGGCCTCTTCGTAGCGCTCGGACTGGAGGTAGAATCGAACGACTTTCTTGCGCTGATCGAGGTCCTTCTGGTCGGTTTGTTGAGCGAGGATCTTGGCCAAGATGTCGGGCGGGATGGAACTGGTCGCCAACCGCATGTCGAGGACGTGGGTGTTGGACTGGGTGCGGGTCCAGGTAGGCGTGAGCTCGGTGATTCCTTGGATGATGTTCTCGGGACCGCGCGCGGTGGCGATCGTAAGAATGCGGCGACCATACTGATCGAACGGCTGAACGCGGACGATAGCGCCGATGCTCTTGACGGTTCGTCCGACCTCGATGACTTGCTGACGGAGGCGGTATTTCTCGGGGATTTCGGCTTTGTCGTCGAGGGAGGCGCCTTGGATGTTCCGCTTGGAGAAGAAGGTGCGACGGAGACCATCGTCGACGAAGGCGATCAGTTGCAGGGGGCCCGTTCCTTCGGGGTTGAGAGGGAGCATCTTTTCGGCGAGGCCCGAGGTGTAGCCAAGCTGTCCGGTGATGATGCGCCCATCCTTCAATTGGATTTGCGCAGCCGATGCGGGGGCGGCCACAGTGACCAGGAGCACGAGCCATCCCAGCCGCGGGCATAGCACCGGCCCGAGGCGAAGTCGAATGTTCTTACGTGGCATAAACCCTCTCTAGTGCGAGTCGCACTTATTGACGGTCGCAGAAGTAGTGAACTGATTTACAGGTCGGTTCGTATGGGTATGCATGGGACGAACACTTGGAACCAAGGCGGAGCAAGAAGCTCGGCGTGTCGCAGCCGGCCGGCTTCTTCTGGCCGGCAGCAAGAGCATCGACGTGGCTTGCGCTTTGAATGTAGCGACCTCGTCGGTTGGGCGATGGAAAGCGATTGTCCAATGCCAAGGCCTCGAAGGCCTGCGGACCAAGTCGCCCACCGGGCGACCACCCAAGTTGCCCAAGGCACGATTGAAAACGCTCACACGCATCCTTCTCAAGGGCGCCCTGGCTGCCGGATTTTCGTCCGATCTGTGGACCGGGAAACGCGTCGCTCAAGTCATTCGCCAAAGATTCAACGTCGACTACCATCCCCATCATGTGCTGAAGATCCTCCGGCAACTGACCCTAACACTGCAAAAACCGCAGCGTCGAGCACGACAACAAGACCCCGACGCACTGGAGCGTTGGCGAAACGTCGAGTGGCCGCGGATAAAAAAGGGGCGGCCCGTTGGCGTCGGCCGATAGTGTTTTTGGACGAATCCGGCTTCCTGCTTCAGCCGACCGTCCGTCGAACCTGGGCACCATCGGGGCGGACGCCCATCTTGGTCGAATCGGCCCGGCGTGATCGACTCTCGGCGATCGGAGCCTTTTCGATTTCGCCTCTTCGCCGACGAATGGACTTCTTTTTTCAGTTGCACGGCCGCAACATCGACACGTCGCTTCTGATCGCGTTCCTGCGTAGCCTGCACCGTCGTTTTCGGCGTCGGCTTGTGCTCGTCTGGGACAATCTCCCTGCCCATTTCAAGACGGCCAAGTATTTCGCGATCAAGCATCCGTCTTGGTTCCGCTTCGAACCCTTGCCGTCCTACCGTCCCGAGTTGAATCCGGTGGAAGGCGTGTGGAGCTACGTCAAACACGGGTGCCAAGCCAACTTCGCGCCCACCGACGCCCACCATCTCCGCCAACAAACCACCCATTCCCTGTCGTCTCTCCGCCGCAATCAGAATCTCTTGCCCCGTTTCCTCGAACACACAAAACTCCTGCTCTAATGGACTCACTACTTCTGCGACACTCAGTAACTGTAGCGCTGGCGGCGGTGTGTGTCTGCGGCTTCAAAAGCGAAATACACGCTACAGTTACGCCGAATGCGCTCTAGTAGCTTCATTCTGCCCCAACTACCTGGCAAGTCAAGGAAGCATGCCACCCATTGTGATGGCATTTTGTGGGTGGTGGTTGTGTGTTGCAGGAGACAGGGCGTTATGGTCCCTCCCATTGACACTGACCGTAACGGTCGGCAAAATCGGCGAAGATAGGAAAGAGTGCATGAATTGGAAGGCTTTTCTGCAGCGTGTCTTGCTGTTTCTGACTGCGGCGGCCCTGTTTCTGCCAGTGGGAACGATCGTTCTCTGGGGATTGGCCCAGGTGCTTGGCAAGATGGGAGATGCGTCGGGTGGCGTGGTGGTAGGTCGCGTAGCACTTGCGTGCGGGATTCTCTGGGCGCTGGATGTGGTGTTTCTGGTGTTGGTGCAAGCAATTCACTTGCTTTCTCCGCCGGATGAGCCCCCGGATCCGTCGTGACGGGATTTGCCGAAGTGAGACATCGCCTGGTAATCTGAAGGCATGGCGATTCGATTTCCCTGTCCGCACTGCGGTCGCTTGCTGCGCACGGCCAGCCGGAAGATCGGCACAGAGATTGAGTGCCCAAAGTGCAACTGCGTGCAGACGGTTCCGAATGAGGAAGCGGCCGCCTTGGCTTTGGCGTTGGGCCGCAAGAGTCGGAAGTCGCGCCGGAAGGTTGAGTTTCCGGGGACGGCGGAGGATCTGGTGGGCGGTTCAAACGGTACTGGAGCCGTGCGGCCACCTCCGTTGCCGGAGAACTGGCCTGCGGGGACTCGGGGCAGGCTGCGACCGCACCACGTCGTTTTGTTTGTGGCGGGTTTGTTCGTGGCGTTCGCAGTCGGCTTTCTGGTCGGACGTGACAGCGTTGTGCCCGGCGCTGCCCGAAAGGGGGCAACCGCGGGAAAGGAGCGGGTCCTGCTGTACGGGACGCTGGTCTACAGCGCCGGCACCAAGGGGCTGACCGGGGATGAGAGTGCGGTGGTTGTGGTTTTGCCGTCGGACCGATTCCCGCAGACGCCTTGGTCTCCGTACGGCATACGACCGGATGATCCGGCTCCGGGAGAAAGCCAGCCGACGATCCGAGCCATTCGGAGTTTGGGCGGAGCTTATGCACGGACGGATGAGTCGGGGGAGTTTTCGCTGGCGCTTCCGCCGGGCAGGTACTGGGTGTTGCTTCTGTCGCGGCACGCCGCGCGACCGCGCGATGCGTTTCTGGATGAGTTGGACAAGACGCAAATCGGGCGTTATTTTTCGGACCCGGCCGAGCTGCTGCGGACGAGCAAGTATCACTGGATCGCCAAGGATCTCAGGGTGGGTGTGGATTCGCCGGTCGAGTTCAATTTTGGTCGGGATGGGCGATCGTAGGGTAGTGGGGAGGGCGCAGCCGGGGGCGGGTGTGTTACAGGGGAACACGGTGGGGGCGGGGGTGCTTGTTTACGCTGGGGTGTATAGGAAGTCGACGTCGGCGATGGTGAGGATGAACTCAGCGCCGAAGGCTTTTGAGGGAGTGGTGAAGCCGGGGGCGACGGTTCCGGCCAGGACGCGCTGGACGGAGGCCAGCGCCGTGAGGGCGGTGAGGCGATAGCTGCCGGGGCCAGTCAGGGTAGCCTCGAGGGATTGGCCGGAAGGGTCCGAGACGCGTCCCCAGAAGGAGCTGCGGCCGTCGGTGGTCGTGGATGGGTCGCCTCCGGTTGCGAGCCGCCGCAGGACGGGCCGCATCACGCTTTGTGCCAGTGGGTTTCCCAGCAGGGGCAGGAGCGACTCGAAGCGGTGGACCCAACGGAGCTGCCGCGAAGGCATGGCCATGTAGACTTCGATATTTGGGATGCGAGTGGAATGCCATGCGGCGGCCACGTCGCCCCAGGGAATGGTCATTGCGGCTTGGACGCCGTCGCGGAAGGGGACCTTCATGGTTTTCCAGGCCAAGGGGACCTGTACGATCTGGCCATCGACCCGCGCACGGCCGCCTTCGTAGAGACGCTGAAGCATGGTTTTGAGAGTGCCGGGGCTGGGCGGGCCGACGCCGGCGAACGCCAGTTGGAGCAAGGTAGCCTCGGGCATGCGTGCGGCGAGCATGGCCGCCAGGCAGTCGCTGGGGACAACGTCGAAACCGACCGCCGGCAACAGGACGGTTCCCGAGCGGACGGCGGCTGGGTGATCGGCAGCGGCGGCTTCGATGACCTCGATCTCACCGGTGATATCGAGGTAGTGGATTCCGGCATTGAGGCAGGCGTTGCGCATTGGCTGCGAGGTTTCGGTGAATGGGCCTGCACAGTGGAGCACGAGCTGGCAGCCTTCCAGAGCAGCCTGGACGGTGGAAACGTCGGTTAAGGGGAAGACGCGGCTTGGACACTGCAGTTGCTGGGCCAGGGGGTGGACAGCCTGGCGGTTGCGTCCGGCGAGAACGGGATGCATTCCGCGCTGAACGGCTTCTTGAGCAATGCGCCGGCCGGTGTAGCCGTTGGCCCCGTAGATCATCCATTGCGGTGCGGTCTGCATTTGAGGCGTTATCCGGTTGTCTTCTGGAATGGGCGACTTGGTCGACCGTTAGGCGGGATGGAGCTCACAAGAGGAATGGGCGAATGAGAAGTATGGAGAAAGAGGATGATCGGAGTGAAATGGGTTGTCTCGTCCGGACATATGTTGGTTGCGGTTGCTGGTCTTGATTCTTGTGTTTGGAGCGGGGCAGGGTAGGGGAGGCCGGATCGGCAAGCGGTTTGCGAAGTCGTACACTTGCGGGAGGTTTCAGATCAACCCCAAGAAGCCAAGAGCGGGGCTGAAATGGCGGCGTGTTTTCCTCTTGGATGTGGAGACAGAGAAGGGAAGGGTGAGAAGCGTGGGCTCGCATACTGAGCAACTGGGTTAGGTTGGCAAATTGACGTTGACCTTGCGGGGGCTGGTCGCTACCTTAGCCACTCCCGTTTCAGAACCCAGTCGTTGCGAGGCCCGCGGCTGCGGGCCGGGAGTTCCGTGATGCGATACATTTCAGCCATCGCCTTGCTTGTTGTTACCGCTCTGGTCGGCAGCGGTTGCTGTTGTTGGGACCAGTATCGGCAGCCTTACGCGCAGCCGCTGCAAACATCGTACGTGCAACCGGGACAGGTACCGTACATGCAGACGGCGCCGCAGGTCATGTGCGTTCCGCAGACCCAGGTGCAGCAGCAAACGACTTGCCCACCGGGATATGTTCCGGTGCAGTGCCAATGAGAAGTGGGTGGTGAGCAGTGGGCGGACGGCGAGCGTTTGCGCGGTCTAGGCGATGATTTCTCGCCGGTGCTGGAGGTAGTCCCACACGACGTAGCGGTCGAGGTCTTTGCCGGCGGTGAAGAAGACTCTTCCGGCGGTCAATTCGGCCAGGTTGTAGGCGAATCGGACGTCGTCACTGGATTGGGACCAGCTTGGCAGCAGGAAGACGTTGATCGTGATGCCCTCGCGCCGGCAGAGCTGGCCTTCATGGAGGGTTGCCGTCTCGGTTTCTCGATGCGGAGGATAGAGTAGGTAGAGGAACTGTTGCTGGAAATGGGCGGTGGGCAGACCGTCGGTGATGAGGATGATCTGACGGTTCGGAGTGTCTTGGGTGCTGAGGCAGAGCCGGGCGAGCTGCAGGCCGTGCTGCAGGTTGGTGAAGTGGGGTGGGATATCGAGTTCACTGATGCGATGGTCGCTCATGTCGGCCCGCATGCGAACGACCGGGTCCCAAACGGTGACGGGTTTGGGCATCAGCGCGGCGATTTCGCTGGCGCGGCGCGGCTTGGCGAAGGTGAAGATCTCGACGAACTGGAGATAGTCGCCGGGGTATTCGCGGCGGATCAGCCCTTCGAGGGCGAGGCCCATGCGTTTGACGTCGATGTACAGTCCGTTGTAGCGCATGGAGCCGCTCATATCGAGGCAGACCACAGTGGCGCACTTGGGCGAGTTGCGCGTGTAGTGGATTTCGATATCGTCGACGGAGAGGGAGACAGGAAGGCCCGGGCCGTTGCGGATCATGGCGTTGATGAGCGTGGCGGGGATGTCCATGTGGGTGATCGAGTCGCCGAACTCATAGGGGCGGGTGCGCTGGAGTTCGACGGCGCCTTCGCCGCTGACGGGACCTTGGTGACGGCCGGTGCGCGAGGCCTGGAGGTCGGCGAAGATCCGATCGAGGAGTTTGCCCTGAAAGAGGCGAAAGGCCTTGGGCGTGAGCTGGTATCCACGAGCAGTCTTTTCGAGGCCTTGCTGCTCGGCTAGCTGGCGAAGGTACTGCTGGATCTGGCGGGCGAGGTCGCGGAGTTCGTCGAGGTCACCCGGCTCGGTGAATTCGGCCAAGGCATCGAGATCGATGACGCCGATGCGAGCTGTTTGGGCCGCCTCTTCGAGCTGTTTGAGGAGCCGATCGATCGTTTCCAGCTCTTCCTTGATGGCCAGTGCCTGCGCAATCGTCATCGGTGTGCGGCCGGTGAAGGAGTACTTGGCCGTCAGTTCGTCGATTTGGTACTTGGTGCCTAGCCGATCGACCAACTGGACGAGTTGCCTGGCGAACGGTGCGTCTTCGGTGTCGACCGCGTACCAGAGGCGTTCCAGGTCGTACAGTTGTTCTTCCTCGAAGGCCTGACGTAAGCGGTGGCGCCAGTGGTGGGAGGGTTCTATCTGCTCGCCGAGCGTGCGGTAGGACTGGCGAGCCTCTTTCTGCACCTGTTGGGTCTCGTAAGTCGCCAGGATCTTGCGTTTGCGCTCGCGCAGCATCTGCATGAGCGACTGGAGGCTCGGCCCCAGGCCTGCGATTTGCGACGGGTCAAGCCTTATTGCGCGGGAGAGCTCCTCGTCGGTCAATTCGTGCATGTCGCCGAAGGCGAGCATGTGCTCGATGGCGCCGGAGACGAGATCCGGCTGCTGTTGCATGGGGCCGGGGATGTTGTGGGGATCGTAGCGCTGATACGTATGGATGACGCCGCCGAGGGGTCTATGGGACTTCATAGACGATCCTTCCGTGGTGCTGCGAGCGGGAAACCATCTCCGAGGCGTACAACCCAGCGAGCACGAATTCGACGCACGAGGCCCTCACCGCGGCGTCGGCGGAGGCATTGACTTCGAAGGCCTTTTGCCAGGCGGGCGGGACGCGTTTGAGTCGTTCGGCGTAGACTTGGGAGGGGAGCATGTCGCCGACTTCGACCTTGACGCCGCGCGCGAAGATCTCGGAAATGTCGGCCAGGCCGTGCCGCTCGACATATTCGCCGAAGACATCGCGGACGGCCTCGGCGAGGACGGCATCGAGGACCTGGCGTTCGGACATCTGGTGGCTGGACATCATGTCGAGCTCGAGCTTGCCGAGCGACGAGGCGTAGAGATGGCCGAGGTCGCTGATTCGCGGCACGGTGGGATGCTCGCCGAGCACGGCGGCGCGTTGGCGGGCGCTGGCGATCATCGTGCGGTAGTTGGCGATGCTGAAGCGGGCGCTGACGCCGGACTGCTGGTCGATGTACTTGGAGCGGCGCGCGACGATCGTCATCTGTTCGATGATCTCGCGCATGAAGTAAGGGACGACGACGGGGAACTGACCGTCCAGATCGATACCGGCTTCCTGCTGGATGATTTCGATCCCCAATTGCCGCTCGGTGGGGTAGTGGGTATGGATGACCGAGCCGATGCGGTCTTTGAGTTGCGGGATAACCTTGCCGCTGCGGTTGTAGGTAGTGGGGTTGGCCGAAAAGAGGACCATGACGTCGATATCGAAGCGGATGGGATAGCCGCGGATCTGGACGTCGCGCTCTTCGAGGATGTTGAAGAGGCCCACCTGGACAAGCTCGTCCAACTCGGGCAGTTCGTTGATGGCGAAGATGCCGCGGTGCATGCGTGGGATGAGGCCAAAGTGGAGGGCGTCTTCGGCCGACATGCTGACGCCACCGGCGAGTTTGGCGGGGTCGATTTCGCCGATGACGTCGGCGAACTTGGTGCCGGGCGCGAGGCGTTCGGCGTAGCGGTCGTCGCGGCGCCACCAGGCGATGGGGACCTCGTCGGCCGGCAGGCGCTCGACGGCTTCGCGGCCGGTGCGGGTGATGGGATGGAAGGGGTCTTCGTGGACGGCGAGCCCGGGTATGTCGAGGTAGGGGACCTCGGGGTCGAGAAACCGGACGAGGAGCCGCATGAGCCGGCTCTTGGCCTGTCCCTTCTCGCCGAGGAACAAGAGGTCGTGCTGGGCGATCAGCGCGATGTTGATTTCGGGGATGACGGTATCGTCGTAACCGATAATGCCGGGAAAGAGGTTGTCTCCCTGGCTTAGCATCCGGATGAAGTTGTCGTAGATTTCGCGTTTGACGGGTTTGGACACCCAACCACTGTCACGCAAAGCGCGCAGTGTGAGCGGCCGCTCGGCGGTTTCCTGAACCGTAGTGTGCATCATCGATCACCATGGGTGAGGAGCATTGCCGTGCGTGTTGGTTGGTGTGGACCAACGCACTTAGCAGCATCACGGAGTACAGCCCTACTGCGAGATGTGTCTTAACGGAATTTTAACACGACGAACCGATGCGTTAAGAAGCAAGTCCGCGCAAAGAGAACGGCGGCACCATGAAGGGGTGCCGCCGTGGCGTATTAAGGGGGATCGCTGAAGGCGGACGAGGGTACTACCAACCAGAGGTGCTGTCACGGCCCGCGCGAGTGCAGAGGGCATGAAAGACGGCCAAATCGATCGTCTCGCGGACGAAATGAACGGAGCCGTCGCCCATGAGGAACTGTCCCCCTTCGGGATGACCACTGCTGAAGGCGTGATAGACGTCGCTTTCGCTGTTGATCGGGTTAATCCCCACCCCGACCACGCGACAGGGCGCGTGAAGACCTCCGGGCACGACGCCCACCCAGGTCGCGGTGGCCGTATCGGAGTATCGCTCACCGACGAAAAAGGTGTTGGACAGGCCGTCGGAGACTTCGTAGACACTCAGTCGTTTGTCGCGGAAGAAGACGCCGTTGCCTTTGCCATCGTCAAATTCATATGCCCAGTGGAGGTCGGTGGTTCCGAACGAGCCCAAGTAGCTGCTAGCAGCGAGGTTCAAAGGGAAGCCGGGGTCGCCGGTGCCGTAGGCGGGATCTTCGGGGAGGTCGAAGTGTTCGTCGCTATAGTCTGAGGGGCAGAGGAAGATGCGGAGGACCGATTCGCGTGCCTGCTGGTTGGCCGGGTCCATGATGGGGAGGGCGCTCGAGGCGATGGTGCCGTGTAGAGCGCGCTGCTCGATGAAGGGGAGGATTTGGGAACTCCAGGCCCAACCGGGATCGCCGGTGGCGCTAGGGGCACGTGTCACGGGGTCGATGGTATCCCAGCCGCAGGGGAGTTGTCGGTAGGCGTCGTGATGGAGGTAGATGGCCAAGCCGATCTGCTTGAGGTTGTTGAGGCAGACCAATCGTCTGGCCGCCTCGCGCGCCGCTTGTACGGCCGGCAGCAGCAGCGACAGCAGAGTCCCGATGATGGCGATCACCACCAGGAGTTCCACCAGGGTGAATCCTCTCGGACGCGTGGACATTGCAGGCTCCTTTCCAGACGAGCTACGGTCGTAACAGTACCTGGAGCACCTAGTCGATGCAAGCGCTCCGTAGACAAGCACGCGAACCACAAGAGGCCGTGCTGCGTGGGGCCGCGAAAGGCGCCGCCTTTCGCAGCACGGCCGGGCAACTTCGTTCCAACATCATGAAGGGTGCGAAATACCTACAATTGCTGGATTCGCGAACGACCGTAGCAGGCGGGTGCCTGCGATATGCCTAAGCCGAAAACCGATCAATAAGTACCAACGACCTCGCCGCCGGAGCGGGTGGAGAGAGATTGATAGAGGGTCGTTTCAATGGTGTCGCTGATGAAATGCACCGAACCATCGGCGGACAAGAAGTTTGCGCCACCCGGATGGAAGCTACTGAAGTTATGATACCAGTGTTCCTCATCCACTTCGGAGTTGGGTGGGAAAATTGAACTGCCGACGATCCGTGCCGGCGCATGCGCACCGCCGGTGACCATGCCCACCCAAGTCGATGGGGCGAGTTTCGAGCTTCGCTCACCGACGACGAGCGTCTGACTCAGCCCGTCGGTGAGGTCGGCGAGGCGGAGCCACTTGTGATGCATGAACGTGCCGTTTCCATAGCAGATGTCGCCGACGAGGCTATCGTGTAGGTCCTCGGTACCGAAGACGCCCATGTAGTTGCCCGTGGCGATCGTGACCGGAGAATAGGTGGCGCTGAGGCTGACGAAGAGCCCGCCTCCATCAAGCTCGAACGTCTTCTGGCCGATATCAGACGGGCAGCGGTACGTCGCGATTTCGAAGACGCGAGCCTCGTCGTTCAGTGGATCGGTAATGGGCAGGTCGAAATGCACCTTCTGCTCGAACAGAGCTCCCTGTTCCATGAACGGCAGGATGCGCGCCGCCCATCCCCATCCGGGTTCGCCAAACCAATGCGGTTCCCCGGTTGCGGGATCGTAGGCTTCCCAGCCGACGGGCAGGCACTTGTACGTGTCGTGATACATGTGCAGCGCCAGGCCGATCTGCTTGAAGTTGTTGGTGCACTGAGCACGCCGGGCGGCTTCGCGGGCCGCTTGGACGGCGGGCAACAACAGGGCGATCAAGATGCCAATGATGGCAATGACGACGAGGAGTTCGACCAGGGTAAAAGCTTTTCGTTTTGCGGACATGCTATCCTCCCGAAGATATTGATAAAGCAGAATGTTATCGAGATGCTCGCTCGTTGCGCGGTATTTGTTAGGCGCGTCGAACGGAATTGATGATCACAAGGCGTTGACTGAACGGAAGACACCCTCACCCCCAGCCCCTATCCCGCAAGCGGGCGAGGGGAGTCGTGGTGCGATGTCTCAGATACGTTCAGGCCACAGCCGGAGGAGCGCGGCTGTGAATCGAGCGAGGACATTCCGACGGTGCGCGAACCGGCTCGATGTGCACGGTCCGCTCGACCAACGGCGTGGAGACGATTTCTACGAACAATACCGCCGGAATGAGCTTCTGAGCCAAGAAATGGCAGATGAGGCAAGGTCCGTCGTCGGAAGACGGAGAATCGCCAGAACGGTGGGGCGTGTTCTGGGAGTGCAACACGGACGTGTCTGCCGTGTCGCAGGAGCAAGCGGCTGAATGCGCGTGAGAGCAGCAGCCGGTGTTATGGCTGTGGAACAGGCCCGACGTGGCGACGACCACCGCGTACCAGGTGGCCAACAGAATCGCGATACTGCGACGTTTTGTCCGCATGGCGATCGCCGTCGGAGCGAGAGAAGAGGACCGGTACCAACTGCCTCTTCATGGTAATTGCAAACTACAACGGTGGCAATACGCTGGTGGGCCACACATGGTTCGCGAGAATCGGCAAATCTGTGACGAGCAGAGAAATCGGCACCCGGTGAGGGAAAGGCCAGTCGGGAGATGGATTATGGATGGGCGGTGTGAATGGTTGTAGGGCGCGGGGCTTCAGGAGGTGGAAGATGCCCTCACCGTGAGGCCCCTCTCCCGCGTGCGGGAGAGGGGAGATTGGTGGATGGCGTTTGGTCAAGTCCACTTGAGGACGGCGCCGGTGTCGGCGCTGGTAGCCATGGATGCGTAGCGGGCGAGGTAGCCGGACTGGAAGCGGGGTGCCGGAGGCGTCCAGTTCTTCTTGCGCTTGGCCAGTTCCTCGTCGGTGAGGCGGACGTTGAGCGTGCGGGCGGGGATGTCGATCTCGATGATGTCGCCGGGCTGGAGCAGCCCGATCGGGCCGCCGGCCATGGCTTCGGGGCTGACGTGGCCGATGCAGGCGCCGGCCGTGCCGCCCGAGAAGCGCCCGTCGGTGATCAGCGCGACGCTGTCGTCGAGGCCCATGCCCTTGATGGCCGTGGTCGGCGCGAGCATCTCTTGCATGCCGGGTCCGCCGCGCGGTCCTTCGTAGCGGATGACGACGACGTCGCCGGCTTTGACCTTGCCGTTGACGATGCCTTCGTAGGCCTCGGTTTCGGCCTCGAAGATGACGGCGGGACCGGTGTGTTTAAGCATGGAAGGTTTGACACCGGCGGTCTTCACGACGGCGCCGTTAGGCGCCAACGAGCCGTGGAGGATCGTGAGTCCTCCGGACTGGCTGTAGGCATTGTCGACCTCGCGGATGCAGTCGGTGGGGTCGAAGCCCAGGTCTTCCGTGGACAGGTCGCGGACGGACTTGGCATTGCGCTGGACGACCATACCTTCGGCGGTTCGCTGGCGGCCGGCGGTGACTCCAGCCAACTGCAAGGCATCGTCGGTGACCGACTTGCCGCGGATGTCGTACTCGGCGATGTTCTCGCCAAGGGTTTTTCCGGAGACGGTCGGACAGTCGAGGTTCAAGAGGCCGGGGCAGCCGCGAGCGACGCTGCCGAGGATGGTATGGATTCCGCCGGAGTTGTGGACGTCTTCGACGTGGTAGCTGCTGCTGGGCGCCACTTTGCAGATGTTTGGAGTGCGCTGGCTGAGTTGGTTGATGCGTTGGATGTCGTACTGGATGCCGGCGTCGTGGGCGACGGCCAGCATGTGGAGGACCGTGTTGGTGCTTCCGCCCATGGCCATGTCGAGGATCATCGAATTGTCGATGGACTCGAGGGTGACGATTTCGCGGGGCAGCAGGCCGTGGCCTTCACCGACGCGCTCGAATTGGAGGACCATTTCAACGATGCGCCGGGCGGCGCGTTGGAAGAGTTGCTTTCGTTCGGCGCTGGTGGCCAGGAGGGTGCCGTTGGTGGGCAGGGCCCAACCGAGGGCCTCGCTGAGGCAGTTCATGCTATTGGCGGTGAACATGCCGGAGCAGGAGCCGCAGGTGGGGCAGGCGCCCTGTTCGAGCTT
Source organism: Thermoguttaceae bacterium (assembly GCA_963674835.2). Lineage (GTDB taxonomy): Bacteria > Planctomycetota > Planctomycetia > Pirellulales > Thermoguttaceae. Next base: position 766,396 of record CAXXKC010000003.1, on the reverse strand, counting down.
GAGGAGCTCGTCGGCGGAGAGTTGCTTGTTTTGCTTGGCGGCAGCCCCGATAAAGACGTCGATCAGATCGATGGTGCGTCCGTCGGCCGTGCGTCCGGCCTCCATCGGTCCACCGCTGACGAAGATCGTGGGGACATTGCAGCGAAGGGCGCCCAACATCATGCCGGGGACGATCTTGTCGCAGTTGGGGATGCAGATCATGCCGTCGAGGCAGTGTGCCTGGACCATGGTTTCGACGGAGTCGGCGATGATCTCGCGGCTGGGGAGCGAGTACTTCATTCCGGCGTGGCCCATGGCGATGCCGTCATCGACGCCGATGGTGTTGAAGACGAAGGGGACGCCGCCCGCCTCGCGGACACACTGCTTGACGAACTCGCCGACGACGTTGAGATGGACGTGGCCAGGAACGATGTCGGTGTAGCTGTTGGCAATGGCGATGAAGGGCTTGCGGAAGTCGTCTTCGCCCACGCCCGTGGCGCGGAGCAGGCTCCGATGGGGGGCACGTGAGTCGCCGAGTTTGATCATGTCCGAGCGCATCGCTGGGTCCTTTCGTCGAGAATTCGTGCGGAATCGTCCTATTGTAAATCTCCCCTCTGCGGGCGACCAGGGGCCAGGGCCACGGCTGGCCGGTCGGTGGGAGTTGCAGTATGTTGTGCTACGGACGCCTGATTTGGTGGTTGGTTTCGGTCGTGGAGCGACTGGGAACACTAGTGCGTGTCGCACTAGACTGTAGCGTTCGCGGCGGCGTGTTTCTGCGGTTCCGAAAGCGTAAAACACCCTACAGTTACGCCGAATGCGCTCTATCTCGGGGGAAATCGCGATGGCGGAGCACGAAGACTGCGGTGAGTTCGCCTATCGGGCCCCGTGGTCGTGGGCGGTGGCCGCGGGGGTGGGTGGGGGCGTGGCGATGGGGCCGGGCATAGGGCGCGCGTTGGGCGGGTATCCGCTGGCGCCGCAGATGGCCGGGACGCTGAGCGCGGTGGCGTTGATCGGCTTGGGCCTGGCGTTGTGGGGTGTGGCGGCTTGGATGATTGTCGCGCGGCTGCGCCACCGACGGCACGTCGGGGTGACGAACGGGGAGATTTCGTTCCCGATGTCGCGATGGTCGACGAGGGTCGAGGTTGTTCCGTGGGAGAGTATCACAGCGCTGAGGACCGCATGCGTGCGCGGCCGGAAGCAGTTGGAGTTGGTGTGGCCGGAGGGGGAGGTCGTGATCGGCAGCTCGATGCTGGGCGGTGCGGAAGCGTTCGATCGTCTGCTGGGCCTGGTGAGCGGCCGGCTGGCGGAGCTTGGCGTGGCGGTGGAGGACAGAACGTCGGTCGAGGAGGCACGGCGACTTCGGCCTCAGTTTACGATCGCGTGGATGCTGGTTGCGATGATGTTCGTGGCGGCCGTTTTGGGGACGTATTCGTTCGTGTACGGAACGTACTCGTGGGACGTGCTGCTACACGTCGTGCTGACGTTGGGTGTTCTGTTGGCCGTACCTTGGCTGATGACCACGGCGCCGGTGGGGGCGAAAGTGTTTGCGCTTGGCTTCGTGATCGGGGCGTGGGTAGAGTGGGTTGCCGTGTTCACGTTTCTGTCGTTGGGCTGGCTGCAAGTGCCACCGGGCCGCCCAACGGATACGTGGTATCCGATGACGGCGCTGCTGTGGCGCGTGGGGGCGGTTTTTGGCTGGTCGAATTGGCTGTCGGCGGGGATCAGCGGCTATCTGCTCGGTGCGGCGCTGTCGGGAGCGGTGGTGGGTGTTTTGGCACTTGCGATCAGGCGTGTGGTTGCCAGACGCTGGCGGTTGGCTGGGGCCGGGAGCTAGCGAGGCGTGGGCGAGAGTCGACCACGGTCGTGTCAGAGACAGATTATGGGCTGCCTGCCCGGTTGCATTGGCTGCCGGGGAGTTTCTAGAATACTCGCGTTGGCGGCGTGGGGAGGCGGCCGAGTTTGTGGGACGTACTATTGATGCCTGTATTGAAAACGGAACAAGGGGTCCGACCCAATCCTGATCTTTCGGCCTCCCGATGGTCGGCCTCGTTCCATTTCCAATGCAGGACCCAATAGAGGTTGTTCAGGAGGGATGAGGGTTTGATGGTGGGACAGTCGATGAGGTTTATCTACTTCGATTTGGGAAGAGTCATTGTCCACTTCGACTTGGAGAAGATGTGCAGGCAGATGGCGGCCGTGTCGCAGGTCACGTCGCAGGAGGTTCATACTGCCTTGTACGACACGGGTCTGATGGAGCGATACGAAATCGGCGCGGTGGGAGACGACGAGTTCTACGAGGACTATTGCGAAGCCACGGGGGCTCGACCGGATCGCGACGCACTGGCCGCGGCAGCGAACGAGATCTTCGAGTTGAACTTGAGCATCATTCCGGTGATCGGGCAGCTTCGGGCGGCCGGTTTTCGTCTGGGCATCCTGTCGAACACGTGCCGAAGTCACTGGGAATACTGCCGGCGGCAGTACTCGATCCTGCAGGACTTGTTTTCGGTGTATGTGCTGAGTTACGAAGTTTGCGCCATGAAGCCGGACACGCGGATCTTCTTGACGGCGGCCGAGATGGCGGGCGTGCAGCCGCGAGAGGTTTTCTACTTGGACGACATTGCAGGGCACATCGCGGGTGCTCGGACGGCCGGCTTCGATGCGGTTCAGTACACGGCGACTTCGCTCCTGGTTGGCGACTTAAGGGAACGGGGCGTGGAGTTCAACTACTGAGGATATAGGAGGGATTGCGTGGGGAGGTTCTGTTCTTGCGCCTGGTTTGGTGAGGGTGAGGCGGTGGGACTGATGGAGTGGAAGGTGCGACACAGCCGGGGGCGGCTGTGCTACAGGGCGGGTGCTGGAGCACGACGGCGACCCGGCGGCCGTTGAGCGCGGCGGCGGGGTCGGTCGGTTTCTGCTGGTGCGAGTCGCACTTGACTGTAGCGTTCCCGGCGGCGTGTTTCCACAGTTCCGAAAGCGATATGCACGCCACCCTGGCATGAAATGCGCTCTGGTGCTGGAATAGAACCGGGAAGCCTTGACGCGGGCTTCGGGCTTGCGAGGTCAGAAGACGTAGCGGTTGACGACGTTCTCGAAGAGTTCCTTGCGGCCGCTCTGGTTCGGCGCGGCATCGCCTTTGTCGAGCATGTACTTTTCGAGCGATTCGAAGTCGTGCTTGCCGGTCTCGATGTCGGCGCCTACGCCGGAATCCCAGGAGGCGTAGCGCTGGCCGACCATGGCGGCCAACTCGCCGTCGGCACGGATTTGGGCGGCGATCTTGAGGCCCTTGGCGAAGGCGTCCATGCCGCCGATGTGGGCGTAGAAGAGATCGACCGGCTCGAAGCTTTCGCGGCGGACCTTGGCGTCGAAGTTCAGGCCGCCGGTGGTGAAGCCGCCGTACTTGAGAATGGCCAGCATGATCTTGGTCGTCTGGTAGAGATCGGTGGGGAACTCGTCGGTGTCCCAGCCGAGGAGAAGGTCGCCAGTGTTGGCGTCGACGGAGCCGAGGAAGCCCTGCATGCCGGCGTAGTCGAGCTCGTGCTCGACAGTGTGGCCGGCGAGGGTGGCGTGGTTCGTTTCGATGTTCAGCTTGATGTGGTCCTGGAGATCGTAGGCGCGGAGGAAGTTGATGCAAGCGGCCGCGTCGAAATCGTACTGGTGCTTGGTCGGCTCCTTGGGCTTTGGCTCGAAATAGAACTGGCCGGTGAAGCCGATCTGGCGGGCATAGTCGACGGCCATGTGCATGAAGCGGGCGAGATGGTCGATCTCGCGCTTCAGGTCGGTATTCCAGAGGGACTGGTAGCCTTCGCGGCCACCCCAGAACACGTAGCCCTGGCCGCCCAACTCCTTGGTTACCTCAAGGGCCTTCTTGACCTGGGCCGCGGCGAAGGCGAAGGCGTCGGCGTTGGCGCTGGTGGCGGCGCCGTGCATGTAGCGCGGATTGCTGAAGAGGTTGGCCGTTCCCCAGAGGAGCTTCACGCCAGTGCGGTCCATTTCCTGGCGGATTGTCTGGACGACGGCGTCGAGGTTCTTGTTCGTTTCGGCGAGGGTCGCGCCTTCGGGCGCCACGTCGCGATCGTGGAAGCAGAAGTAGGGGGTGCCCAACTTCGCGCAGAACTCGAAGAAGACGCGAACGCGGTTGATGGCGTTGTCGACGGTGTCGTCGGGGCCTTCCCAGGGGCGGAGCATCGTGGCGCTGCCGAATGGGTCGGAGCCGTTTCCACGCATCGTGTGCCAATAGGCGACGCTGAAGCGGAGATGGTCCTTCATCGACTTGCCTTCGACGAGCTCGTCCTCGTTGTAGTGGCGGAAGGCCAACGGGTTCTTGGACTGGGGGCCCTCGTATTGGATCTTCGCGACGTCCGAGAAAGCTGACATTGTGGAACTCCGGGGGTAGCGAAAAAGTGGGTAGTGGGTAGTGAGTAGTGTGCAGAAATCGCTATCTACTACTCATTCGGTTTTCTTTCGTACGAGCCAGTCGCCGAGGCGGGGGGAGAGTTGGGTGATGGCGAACAGGAGGCGCGCTTTGCCGGGTACGACGAGTTCGGGCTGCCGACGCTGGCATGCGCGGAGGATCCGCTGGGCGAGCTTCTCGGGGGCGATGGCGTTGACGTGGACACCGCCACCGGGGCGACGGGCCGCTTCGGGTATGTCTTCCAGGCCTTCGAGTGGGTAGAGCCGAGCATTCTGCCGCGCCAAGGGGCCGGGGCAGACCAGCAGCACGTGGAGGCCTTCGGGCTCCAACTCGAGCCGAAGTTGCTGCGAGTAGGCGGCGACAGCGAACTTCGTGGCCGGGTAGGCGCCGACCCAACGTGCGGCCGACTTGGCCGCCAGCGAGCCAATGTTGACGACGTGCCCTCGCTGTTTGAGCAGATGAGGGACCGCGGCGCGGGTGCAGCGGACCAGTCCGATCAGGTTCAACTCCATGAGGTCGCGGAACTGCTCGGGCGTGGTGTCGAGAATCTTGCCGCGCATGGAACGCCCGGCGTTGTTGACGAGGACGTCCAGACGCGAGAAGCGGTCGAGGGTCTGCGCCAATATGCGATCGACGTCGTCCTGGCGGGTAATGTCGGCGGGGATGCCGAGCGCCTGGACGCCGGTGCCGGCGATCTCATCGGCCGCCTGGCGGACGGCATCGGGCTCGAGGCCGACGAGGACCACGTGGACTCCGGCGGCCGCGAACGCGTCGGCGATGACGCGGCCCAGGCCGCTGGAGCCACCGGTTACGAGAGCGACTTTGTCGTTCCAGTAGGTCATGGATCGGAAGTTGGAAGCGTGGAGCCGGCGATTTCCGGTGGAGGACTAGCGGTTTTCAGTTGGCGGAGCCGGTCGGTTGCGTGGGGGTGAGTTGGTTCCGGACGAATGAGAGAGGAGGAAACACGAAAGGGGGAAACCACGATAGAGTGAGCGAGGGTTAGGGGATTCTCTGGAACTGGTCAGGTGCTTCGGCGTTTTCGTCGCCGGCGATAGTGCACATTGCCTGGACTTGCTTGGGATCGGTGGCGTTGCTCAGGAAATGGACCGAGCCGTCGCACATGGCGCAATGGGCGCCACCGGGATGCTGGCTGGAGATGCCGGTGACTTGGGGGTCGTTGATTTCGAAGGTGATCTTGGCGGCTTCGAGGTCCCGGGGTTCCGCCCAGGGGATGTTAGCGCCTGTGACCTCCACGATCATGATGGTGTCGGACAGTCCATCGGTGATCTTCTGCATGTTCGTACATGAGGTGCCGTCGGAGAGCATTCCCGGGCCGGTGATCATCACGTAGCTGGTTCCGTTGGGCGGGAACGGCATGTCGGAAGGGCAGCGATACGTGGAGATGGACGACTGGGTTACCGCTTGATTGGCGGGGCTGTCCCAGGGTTGGTCGAAGTCATAGGCGTCGGCGGCCGGGTCCGCGAGATAGGGGAGCAACAGGGCTCGCCAACTGTGCATGGGGCGTCCATCCTTGTCGACGGTATAGGCCGGCGGAAAGCAATGGAATGTGTCGTGATAGTTGTGCATGGCCAGGGCGATCTGCTTGAGGTTGTTGGAGCACTGCGCGCGACGGGCCGCTTCGCGGGCGGCCTGGACGGCGGGGAGGAGGAGTGCGAGGAGGATGCCGCCGCAAACGACGGCGACGCCAGCCGCTGCCGCCAGCACGATCACGAGCGTTACGAGGCGGCTGGATTGCTTCGGGGGCGGGGCGAAGGCGGCCGGGGTGCCGTACAGGGACGGTACGGTGATCGTCTTGCCACAGCGGGAGCAGGGGCCGCTCTGGCCTGCGTACTGTTCCGCGACGTCGGTGTGATGTCCGCAGTGAGGGCAGGTGAACGAGATCGGCATGGAGCAACTCCGTTCAGAGCAAATGCTGCGCAGACTGCGGGCTATTGGGCAAGCCGGGTCTGCTTGACAATCTCCACGAACTGATGTGCCAACGATTGGATGCGCTGCATGTTGCGGTCGGCGAGGGCCTTGGGCTCGACGAGGGCGCCGCCGACGCCCAGCGCGCAGGCGCCGGCTTTGAGGAAGTCGGCGGCGGTCTGGAGGTTGACGCCCCCGGTTGGCATCATGCGGACCTGGGGCAGAGGGCCTCGCAGGGCCTTGAGGTACTTCGGTCCGGTGACATCAGAGGGGAAGATCTTGACGATGTCGGCGCCGGCTTCCCAGGCGGTGAGCACTTCGGTCGGGGTGAAGGCGCCGGGCATGACGGCTTTGTCGTAGCGGCGGCAGAGTTGGATCATGTCGGGGTTGACGGTGGGGCCGACGATGAACTCGGCACCGGCCAGCAGGGCGGTTCGTGCGGTTTGGGCGTCGAGGACCGTGCCGGCTCCGAGGACGATCTTGTCGCCGAGGCGGTCGGCGACGTGTTCGAGGACTCGGTGGGCCTTGGGGACGGTGAAAGTGACCTCGATGGCTTCGACGCCACCGGCCAGGAGGGCTTCGGCGACATCGAGCAGGGCCTCGCCGCTCGGCGCACGGAGGACGGCGATGACGCCCGAGTTGACGATCCGTGCGATCACGTTGTTTTTCGACATCCGCACAGTTTCCTTTCCAGGGGTGCTCTGCAATGATAAACCGTCAGTGTATCGAGCGGGAGCCGTTGGCGTCTAGCGTCGTTGTCCCCCACGATCGGGCAGATAGCGACCTGGACGAACGATCAGTCGGCGCGCATAATTAGGGAGCGGGGGAGTCTGACGGGTGTAGTTGATAGCGAGGCTATGGCAGAGCTACTGAACGACCACTTTGCCCAACTGGTAATCTGGCTGGCGATTCTGGCCATCCTCGCCGCAGCGGCTGGATACGTTTTGGCGAGGGTTCGGCCGGGTGCCCGACGGCATGGTCCTACCGGGGCCGCACAACAGGAACTGACAGCCAGCGAGCTGATGTCAAAATTCCGTGAAATGCACTCCCGGGGTGGGCTGAGCGACGCAGAATTCCGAACAATAAAAGCGAAGTTGGCGGCACAGCTCCAGCAAGAGTTAAAGGATAACGGCGAAACGGGTTAAGACCTATCGCGCGGATCGGCATGGAGTCGTCGGTTTGTGCGGCTGGTGTGGTCTGAACCACATTTCGCGGCTGGAGAGGAAACTCCTGTCGCCAACGGGACGTACGGAATCGTGGCAGAGAACCGCGCGGCGCGGGCAAGTGTCCAGAAAGACGAAGCGCCTAGTTCTCCCGGCCTAGCGACCGACATTGCAGCGACACCCCCAGCGGGCGCGGATTTGCCAAGAATCCCCCGCTGGACTGTGGAAAGGATCTGGTATGCCCTCAGGACGGGATTTCACCTCGGGTCGCCGTGGAAGCGGAACGACGAAGAAGAACGCGTTTTGCTCGTTTTGCCGCAAGAGCTATCGGGACGTTGGGCCGTTGGTCGAGGGGCCCGGGGACGTTTACATCTGTGGCGAGTGCATCGATCTGTGCCAGTCGATTCTGGAGCAGGAACGGCGCCGTCGCGGCACGGGCCGTCAACCGTTCTCGAAGATCCCGACGCCGCGAGAGATCGTCGGCCAATTGGGGGACTACGTCGTCGGTCAAGAGCATGCCAAGAAAGTGTTGGCTGTCGCGGTTCACAACCACTACAAGCGGCTGATGCACCACACCAGGTCGTCGGAAGTAGTGCTCGACAAGTCGAACATTCTGCTGATCGGACCGACTGGCTCGGGGAAGACGCTGCTGGCGCAGACGTTGGCGAAGGTCCTTGACGTGCCGTTTGCCATCGGCGACGCCACGACGCTGACGGAGGCCGGGTATGTGGGCGAGGACGTGGAGAACCTGTTGCTGAAGCTGCTCCACGCGGCCGACTTCGACCTGGAGGCCGCACAGCGCGGGGTGTTGTACATCGACGAGATCGACAAGATCGGCAAGACGAGCCACAACGTGTCGATCACGCGCGACGTTTCGGGCGAGGGCGTGCAGCAGGCGTTGTTGAAGATGTTGGAGGGGACGGTTGCAAACGTTCCTCCGCAGGGCGGGCGCAAGCATCCCGAGCAGCAATACATTCAGATGGACACGACGAACATCATGTTCATCTGCGGCGGCACGTTTGTGGGCATCGAAGAGATCGTCGCCAAGCGCCTGGGTCGCCGGACGATGGGGTTCGGCCAGGAAGCGAGCAAGCGGGTGGACATGGACCTCGGCGCGCTGTTGTCGCACGTGACGAGTGACGACATTCTGGCGTACGGGATGATTCCGGAGCTGGTCGGCCGGTTGCCGATCATCTCGCCGCTGGGCCCGTTGGACCTGGATGCGCTGGTTCGGGTGCTGACCGAGCCGAAGAACGCCCTGGTCAAGCAGTACCAGGAGTTGTTCGCGATGGAGAACGCGGAGCTGGACTTCGGTCCGCAGGCTCTGCGGGCGATCGCAGACCGGGCGGCGGAGAAGGAGACCGGTGCCCGGGGACTGCGCTCGATTCTGGAAGAAATCATGCTCGACATTCTGTTCGAGTTGCCCGACCAGCCGGCGGGCACGTCGTACGCGATCACCGAAGACGTCGTCTACGGCCGCACGAAGCTCTTTCCCATGCCGGAACCGAAGCACAAGAGTGCGTAGGCAGAGGTAGTGGGTAGTGGCTAGTGTCGGAGATCGCGGAGTTGTGGGGCGGGCTTCGGGTCTTCAGGAGGCCGCGCGCTGTTTCCGGATGCAATCAGGGGGGATCGGCGGCGATGGCTTTGCGGTAGGCGGGCAACTGCGACTCGAGCGTTTCGCGCAGGACGTCGAGCTTTTGGCCGAGCGAGTAGGGCGTGTAGACGTAGTCGCATTCGAACTGGAAGCCGAGACGCGAGTCGCGCGTGGCGGCCAAGTTCGAGAGCTCGGTGCGGGCGATCTCCTCACGGAGGAGCGTTTGCATTTGGTCGAGGATGCCTGCCGCCTTGCTCTTGTCCTGTTGGGCAGCCAACTGGATGCGCAAGTCTTCGAATTGAAGGATGGCGTGCTCGCTGAGCAGCATTCGCTGGATTTGCTCGGCGATGAGAACTTCGCGCAGTGCGCCGGCCCGCTTGGCCGGCGGACTGGACAGGGCCGCCGCGCGGTAGAGTTCGAGGCCTTCGCCCAGGCGATCGGCGGCGAGGCGGAGATATTTCAGGAAGACGGGGAGGACCTGCTTCTCGGGGCCGGCCTCGATTCCTGAGACGCCGCGGGCGTATTGCTCGGCCTTGTTCGTATGGTTGGTGAAATCGGGGTAGAAGACAAGGCGCGATACGGTGAACGGCCAATAGGGATTGATTTCGGCACCCAGGTTTCCTATCCACATGCCCTGGTCGGTCCAAGAATGCTTGAACGTGGCGGTACGGGCGGGCGGCTCCTGGAAGAAGAGTGGGTTTCCGATGGCGTTGCTGGTGCCCATGGTCGGGCCGGTATCGGGGACGAGACGAATCGCCTGGCTGAAGAGGTCCCATGCCTTGAGGACCTTGTCTTTGTTTTCAGGGCCGAACTGGCGGGCTGCCATTGCCTCGAGGAGGGACGCTAGGGGCGGCGCATCGGTCCAGCAATACCAGGCCCGAAGTTCGGTCATGAAGCTGGGCGTGTAACCGGTGCTCCAGCTTTCCAAGGTGCCATTGATGCCGTATTTCTGGAGGGCCTGGTAGCGGGCGTGCCACTGGTACGGGCAAGGCTGGTAGGGGACGGTCTGAAGCTGCGCACCGCAGACGAAGGTATCGGAATTGGTGTAGACCTTCATGCCGCGGCGGCGGGCCTCTTCGATCTGGGCGATCGTCGCTTCGGCCGGTCCGACCTGACTTACAGCGTAGTCGATGAGATGCCCCTGAAGGCCGTCGATGGAGAAGCTCTTTCCGTTTTCCCAGGTCAGGAGAGGGATCGTATCGGCCGGGAGCCGCTCGATGAAGTAGCGTTTCATCGGGGCGTTTTGAGGCCGGAAGTCGATGTTGTATTCCCAGGGGAGGATCTCGATGGTTGGATCGACCTTGTGGACTTCTTCGGAGACGATTCCGACGGCGTGGGTCCAGTTGTTGGCCCAATTGCGAACGTACTCGTCGCCTGCGCCGCGCCCGCTCCCCCAGGTCTGATACCAGAATCCTTCGGTCAGGAGGACATAGCCGCGGATGTCGGGGAAGTCTTTGACGAGATCGCGCACCAGTCGGCGCAGGCCTGCCTCGCTTTCCGGAGTGCCCTGGTACTGGTAGATGATCGGCGTGTAGACCTTGATTCCGTAGCGGGCGGCTCGATGGATCAGGTCGTGCACGCGGGCGGGGTCCTGCCTGCGGATGCGGAACATGAGGCGGGCGTAGAAGTCGGTCGAATTGTCGGCGGTCGTGCGATCGCCGTTGGGGTTGGCGTAGACCGAGGCGAAGATGCCGTCGAACCCGTCGTGGGCCAAGTGCGAGAGAAGGGGGTCGGGCCACTCCATCCAGCCCATCCAGGAGAGTACGGTGCGGACATCGTGGAGACTGTGCCGGACCGTCTTGAGGTCGCGCGGTAGGAAGGGCGCTTCGCGGAGGTTCATCCGCGCTTCGAGATTGTACAGGCCGAACATGGCCCCGCGCTCGTCGAATCCGCACACGGTGATGCGATCGGGCGTGACGGCGATTTCGTAATCCTTGGGGCCCTTGAGCGCCGCGGTGCATTGGGGCAGTTGGTCGCGGGTGCCAACCACGATGGTCCGGCTCTGGCGTTGCCAGTCGTCGAGTCGTTCCTGGCCGGCCAACTCCAGGTGAACTCTCATCGATTTGGCCAGGTAGTCTTGAAAGTCGTGCACGGCGCCGTCGAGAATAGGCGAACTGTGCTGATTCCAGACAAGCCGCCAGCCGTGCTCCGGCAACGCCATCTCGTCAGGCGTCGGCTGGCATTGAGGATTCCGCCTGGGCACATGCACGGGCTCGCTGGAAAGCCGTTTGTGGTAGTCGTAGCCATCTTCCGTGGGAAGCACGCGACGCACTTCTTGCGAGAAGGCTGCGCTCGTCGTCTGAGCGCGGGCTTGCTCTGTCGGGCCGGCCAAGAAGGCGATTGCCAGCGAGGCGACGGTGAGAACCGAGACGCAGGTCGGGGAACGTGGGTCGTCGTACCTCATGGAGTCCTCCATTCATGGTTCTTCCGGAATGTGAGAGCAGCGATTGGGTGGCAGCACTCAGCCGCTAGTCCACACGTCGAGTAGTCCGACGGGCAGGGCGTTTTCGGATACGAACAAATGTCCCAGCGTACTGGAGATTTCGATGACGATCTCGTTGGTACCGGGCCGGGCCGCGTCGCGGAGGTCGAACTCGAAGGGGGCCCAGGGACGGCGGCCGCACTCTCGGCCGTTGACGAGGACGCGGGCCGGATATCCGCCGGAATCCAAGCCGAGACGTGCCGGTACGGTGGACCAGTTGACGGTGGTCTGGTAGCGGCCGATGCCGCAGAAGGCCGGATAGCCTTGGGTGCGCCAGTCGCCGAGGTTAATCGTCTTGGGTGGGGCGACGATGCGCTGTTGCTTGTCGACGGCGAAACGACCCCAGAGGATGATCGCCGGAAGGAACTTCAGCGGCTTGGATTCGACGGAGTCGAGCTCGAACGAGTTTTTGCCGACGCGAAGCAGTTTGGCCGCGGGGACTCGCCGGTAGCTGAGGTCGAAGGTGACATCGGCGGGAGCGGCAGCCAGATCGACGGTCTTTCCGTTGATCTTCAGGCCGCGAACGAGCTGCGATTGGATGGACAGCTCGGCGGACGCCGGGAGTTGGAGGACCGTGAGGGACGGCGCGTCGAGCCGCAGCGAATTGGCTTCGACCGGCGTGAAGGCCCAGGTGGCTTCCAGCTTGGTGCGAAGCGGGTGGTTAGCGGCGGGACGGACCGCCATGCGGGCGCGAATGGCTTCTCGGGCGGCGTCGGTGAGCTTCTGGGAGATTTGTTTGATCTGTTCCGACTGGGGCGGACTGGGGCCGGCGACGGACCACAGTTCCTCGTCGCTGGGCCACGCGATGCCGAGCGGTTGGGCCTGGCGGGCGCGCTGGGCGGCTTCGTGGAGGTATTGGGCGAAGGGCCGCGCGTAGTCGCGGAACCAGGGCTGCTGGGGGCTGTGCACGCCCAGGTACTCGCGTTTGAAGAGGCCGCCGCTGAGATCGAAGGGGCAGATTGCCATGACGTAGCGATCCACTCCGCATGCGGAGCAGAGATCGACCATCTTTCGCATGGTTTCCATCGACATGGTGCAGGGGCCGAGGGCGAATACCTCGACCATCCGCTCGCGGCCCGGGTATTCGGCGATGGTGGCCAACGTGAGCGCTTCGCAGCGGTCGACTTCGCAGCGGGTGCCGATTTCATCGATCCCGGGGATGCCGAACTCGCCGAGCTGGCGGCGTAGGCTTCCGTAGTAGGCCACATGCTGGCCCAGGTTTCCTTCGCCGAGCAGATGACCCGACATGGCGATCTTGTGCGATCGGCACCAGCGAGCGATGGGTTCGGTCCAGGCATCGTGATAGACACGGGTGTACGCCGCCCAGTAGTCGTGCCAGAGACGCGACTGGGCGACTTGGTTGCCGGCGTCGGCCAGTTGCTTGCGGAAATCGCCGCCGAGGGCCTGGTTCAGGGCATCGGACCAGCTCAGGCGCCAGGATGTGTCGCCGGCGGTGCGTGGGCGATGATGCAGGCCGAGCGAGGGCTCGTCGGTGAAGATGGCGCGGATCGTGGTGCCGAAGTATTCGCCGACGGCGGCGGCATAGCGATCGTGGGTGAGGGCCAGGAATCGAGCGGTCGCCTCGGGCATGAGCAGGTTGGCGCTGGCGGGCACGTGTTCGATGCGACTGCGTCCGTCGCGCTCGACGTAGAGCAATTGGGCGGCCAGCTCGGGGTGATCCTTGGTGACCAGTCCCTTGGCATGGCCGCTGGGCCAGCAGAATTCGTCGTAGAGCCAGACTTCCATCGACCGGGCGGCGGCTTGGCGGACGATGTAGGCGATGCGTTCGAACCAGGCGTCGCTGAGGTATTCCAACTCGAGGCCCCAACGCGGATAGAGGACCACACCCCAGCCGGCCTGGGCGTAGGCGTCGAGTTGACGGCAGACATCGCCGGAGCGGAGCATTCCGGTGAGAGCCCACATGGCCAGCGGCGCGGTGTGGGTGGGTTCGGCGGCGGCTGCGAGGCCGGCGGTTGGGTTCAGGCTGAGCGCGGCGGCGGAGGCGGCGCAGGTGCCGAGGAAGGTCCGGCGGTCGATGCGAGGGGTGGGCGATCGATCGGGGTAGGGAGGATGTGGCATGGGGCTGGTGTTTCCTGGGACGCTGTCGGCGCCGGTGTCCTCGTCAGGCTTGGTAGTGCATCGATAACCTGGCGAGGCCGACTATTCTGGTGAGCTACTCTTCTCCGTGTTCGTGTCGCCGTCGATGGCGAAGGTGAATTGGTTGTATGGCTGGGTGCGCCAGGCGAGGTGCTGGGTTGAGGGGGAGATGGCGAACAGGGGGGAGAAGGTTCGCACGGAGACGCGTTTGCCGTCGGGGGAGAACTCGAGGATGCGCAGCCAGCCGTCTCCGCCGTTGCCGTGCCAGCCGCCGCCGTCGGTCTGGGTGTCGAAGAGCATCTGGGAGACGGTCTTGCCGGCGTGATTCTTGTCGACGCGGAAACCGACGTTCTGGCGCGGGTCTTTGATGCCGGCGATGTGCCCACAAAGGACGATGCGGATATTGTCGGACGGATAGACGAGCTTCTGCCAGATCGCCTTGCCGTAGTTGGCGTCGGAGACGGCGTAGTTTTCTTTGACGATGTGCTCGTTACCGGAGAAGAGCGAGTTGATGTAGGAGTGCGTCATGAGAATGACGAGATGATCGGCATAGGCCTTGCGAGCGACGAGCGCCTTTGCCCAATCGAGGACGGCGTCGGAGGGGGCGAATTCGAGCGAGAGGATAAGTATCTTTCGCCCTTGCGGCGTCGTTAGGGCGTAGGCGGCGTTCTCGAGCGTCTTCTTGCCGAAGAAGTTGGGGCCGCACTCGACGAGGACGTCTTTCCAGGCCGGATTACGATCGGCCGGGAAGTAATCGTTGAACTGCGTTTCGCGGTTCTCGGCACTCTTGAATCCGTAATCGTGATTGCCGGTGCACATGATATAGGGCGTCTTGCCGTCGAGACGCTCGAACTGGCGCGATGCGGCGGTCCACTGTTGCTTGCTGTTCTGGTTGCCGTTGTCGCCGTCGGGTTTGGCGATGTTGTTCTGCTCAACGATATCGCCGGCGCAGAGCACGGTGGCCACGCGAAGCGTCTGAAGGTTTTCGGCGATCCACGCGGTCATCAGCTCGCCGATTCCCTGGTTGCGACCGAACTTGTTGTAGCTCTGGATGTCGGGCACGAGGATGAGCGACCATGCGTCGGGATCGGCGAGTTGCGGCGGTTTGTAGGCGGCCGGTTCCTCGGCGGAGACCGGGGCGCATGTGAGGCAGAAGCCCAGGATGAGAATGACGGCGGTGTGGGCGATTCGTGTGAGCGGCATGGGACTCGGGTTCCTTTCGATGCGCGGTGTTTGCTGCGGGGGAGGGCGGAGGGGTTGTGGTTGGGATGAATGTGGTGAGGGGTGATGTTTTGGGAGGCTGTTGTGTTTGAGGACGGTGTTTGTGGAGGTTGTTATGCTGAAGCATAACCTACTTGGGTTCACGGGCGAGTTTCTGGAGGGCTTCGATGCCGCGTTGGATTACGGCGTCGGGGGCGGCGTAGGAGATGCGGAAGTGGGTGTCGCGACGGCTGAAGATGTTTCCGGGGATGATGAGGAGTTGGTACTGTTCGATTGCCCGGGTGACGAATTCGGTGGCGGTGCCCCAGGGGGCTTTGGGGAACGCGTAGAAGGCGCCGCGCGGGGTGACCAGCTCGTAGTGGTCGGCGAGGCCGGCGACGAGGAGGTCGCGTTTGCGGCGGTAGGCTTCCATCTGATCGGTCATGTCGACGTCCATGGCGACGGCACCGGCCCATTGGAACGGGCTGGGGGCGCAGACGAACGTGTACTGTTGGAACTTGATCATCTCCCGGATGACCGCCTTGGGGCCGTGGGCGAAGCCGAGACGCCAGCCGGGCATGCCGTGGCTCTTGCTGAAGCCGTCGATGACGAGGGTCTGCGGGTTGTAGTTGGCCGGGGAGGCGAACTCGGAGTCGTAGCAGAAGCCGCGGTAGATTTCGTCGCTGATGAGCACCACGTTGCGCTCGGCGGCCAGGCGGGCGATGGCCTCGACCTCTTCGCGAGAGGCGGTGGCACCGGTGGGGTTGGCGGGACTGTTCAGCACGATCATCTTGGTGCGCGGCGTGATGGCGGCGGCCACGCGGTCGGGATCGATGCGGAAGTCGGGATAGGTGTCGATCAGCACGACCTTGCCACCGACGACCGATGCCAGCGCGGTGTACATGACGAAGAAGGGATCGAAGACGATGACTTCGTCGCCCGGGTTGATGAGGGTCATCATGGCCAGCACCAGTGCGCCGCTCGTGCCGGAGCTGACGAAGACCTCGCGGTCGTCGTGTCCGTAGCGGCGGTCGATTTCGGCCTGGAGCTTCTCGCGGAGGACCGGGGCACCTTGGGTTAGCGAGTAGCCGTTCTTGGCGCTCTGGATGGCGTTGACGGCCGCCTGACGAACGGTCTCGGGGACGTCGAAGTCGGGCTGGCCAATGGAGAGGTTGATCGGGTCGGCCAGTTTGGCACCGAGGTCGAAGACCTTGCGGATACCTGAGCTGTCAAAAGAATTGGTTCGTTCGGCGAGCCAGTTGGTGGTCATCGGTCGTGCGGTTTTGGAAAGGAGGGGTGATGGGTTTGGGTGACGTATGTGTAAGGGCGCGGTGGGTCGGGTTTGCGGCTTGGTTATGTGTCTGTGGGGCTCGCTGCGCTCGGCCCACCCTACGAACCTTGGCGCACCCTGCGAGCCTATGGTGCGGGCGCGGGGGGTGGGGCAGGTGCTATTTTAGTCGCGGGGGGGCGGGGAGTCGAGCAGGGCGGAGAGGGGCTGGTCGCTGCGGCTAAGATGCTTGAGAAGCAGGGTGAGCGTCTGGAGGGCATCGGCCGCCCAGCAGGACTCGTCGAGCCGGTACCAGAAGCGTCCCTGGGCGTCGGCACCGAAGAGGGCCGCGTGTTGCTGGAGGAGTTCGTACATTGCGGCTCGGGACGGCGAGGTGCACACGATGGGCCGTATGGGGTGCCCGGATCGACGTAGAATGAGTTCGGCGATTTCGTCGTCGAGCACTACGGTGGCCGGTTCGTCGGCCAAGAGTTCCTCGAGGACGAGGGCGGCCAGATGTGCGGGGGCGACGAGCTGACCCCGCTGGTCGTAGATGGTGCAACGCTCGCCGTCGTCCTGGACGTGGATGCCGAAGTGCGCCTGGTGTTGGCGGATTTGTTCCGGAAAGCGAGAGTACTCGGCGGGGCAGGGGAGGGTGCGACAGGCGGTCGATTGCAGGAGCGATTGGAGGAAGGAGTCGAACGGTTGGCAATCGCTGCGCAGGAGCATCTGCAGGGGACGCAGGCCGTGGTAGTCGTGCTGCAGGCGCTCGAGGTAGGGCGACTCGGCCTGGAAGCGTCGCAGGGAGCCGAAACGTCGCGTGGGGCGGTCGACACCGCGTTGGAAGACGTGTTCGACGGACTCTAAGCCGTGCCCGCGGGAGAGCGGTCGGCCATCGGCGGCCCAGAATTTCAGGCCGACAGATTGGACGCTGCCGGCGGGGTTGCCTACGAGAATGCCGCCGTCGCAGGCGAGGTGACTTACGGCCAAGGCAGTGCAGGCAGCCGTGGCGGCGGGGATTTCGATCGTGTGGCAGCCGGTCCAACGCAGGCCTTCGACGACGGCCGCCACGATTTCAGGCGTCAGGGGGCGGGCGTCCCCGGCGACGAGGGCGGTCGGCGGGGTGGCGCTGTCGGGTTGCTGTCGGAGCCAGAAGCCCAGGGCCGTGGCCAGTCGGCGAGCGTCGGTGAGCGTGAGTTGGTTCCAGTAGACGCCGCGCGCGTCCTCGGCGGAGAAGAGTGGAGGGAACTCACCCTGGCGGTGGGACTCGGCGAGACGGCGTTTGAGCCGGGGCGAGAGGGGCTCGTGGTCCTGGCGGTGCTCGCATCGGCGACAGGGTGGGTAGAACCGAGCGAGCCGACCCAGGTGGACCGCCCGACTGATCGGGTACGACTGACCTGGGCAACGGTACTGATCGGTAGCAGGGGACTGCTCGGACACGACGGCGCCCAATCGGTTCCAGCGGGGCAGGGCAGGGGAGTGGGCGCAACTTTAGGCGCTTGGGGCGGCAGGGGTCAAGAGGAGAAATGACCTCGCGCGAGCGGCAGGTAGCTGTGGCGTTCGCCGCGGCGTGGTTCTACCGTTCCGAAAGCGATTGGTACGCTGCACCGGTGTGGAGTGCGCTTTAGCGTACGCGGCACTGGAAGCGGATGACGCCGCCTTCGCCGACCTTGAGCGGCTTGGTGATGACCCATTGCAGAACCTGGGAGCCGGCCTCGTTGGGTCGGGCGGAGAACTGGGCGGGCACGCTGCTCTGCGTGCTTTCGGCGACATACTCCAGGCGGGTCGTCAGGTTGTCGAGGATGGTGACGTCGGTGATGATCTCGGAGCCGACGTTGTCGAAGCGGAGCGTGAAGTCGACGGTTTCGCCGGGCTGAGCGAACTGGGTGGAGGCGACCTTGATGAGCCGCAGCTTGGGATGGGTGATCTTCTCGTTGACGCTATAGAGCATGGAGATCTTGTCGACGCCCGTCTCGGCGGCCGCGGCCTGGTTGTCGATCATGACCTGAACGGCCTGACGACTGGACCAGGTGAGTGCGGCGGTGACGCCGTCGGCCAGGAAGGGCATTTCGGCTTCGAGCATCACGCCCAGGCGAATGGCGGTGAAGTCTTCGTAGGGCTGGAATCCGCCCTGGAACCCGTTGGGGCCGATGGCAGACGAGACGGCACCGTCGCCTTGGCGCATCCAGTAGATGATCGGTCCGGCCTGGCTGGCCTGGCGAGTGGCCTGGAGGTTCTGCGTGTTGGTGTCGGGGCCGATGGCGCGCTGATTGTCGGCCAGTCTCGTGGGCAGATGCATGTCGTTGAGGTTTTCAGCCTGAGCATCCTGCTGGACGTTGACGACCTGGCGAACCGCGCGGAAACGAGGACTGTAGACGTAGACGCGGTTGGACGGCTCGGTGAGCGTGCGCCCATCAAGGGTCTGGAAATGGGCGACGGTATCTTCGAAGTTCAGGCCTCGAACTTCCTGGTCGGGCAGGGTGCAGGCGGCGGGAGGATGGTCGCCGCCGTCGGCCAGGTATTCGTCCTTGGGCCAAGGCTGAGCCAGTCCGGGCGGAGCCCAGGGGCCGGCGACGGCGTAGGGCAGGGGAATTCCTTGCTCCATTCCGGGCGGTCCGACCGGAACCTGCGGAGCGCCGGTGAAGGCTTCAGGCGGCAGGGTCTCCGAACTGCCCGGGGTCCAACCGGCGGGCGTAGCGGGGATTGCCGAAGGTGTTGCCGGTGCGCGGCAGGAGCAGAAGAGCAGGGCGGACAGGGCCACGACGGCCAAGGTGGTTGGTACGGTGGCGGCGGAGCGACGGCGCGATGCGGCCTGGGTGGCTGCGAGCACGCGTTCGGTTTTGGAGCATTGTGCTGCCACACCGCACCTCATGGTTGCCGTTTGGGAGCGTACTTGATCAGAGGCGGACAACCGCAGAGGAAGGTCATGTCGACGCCGCGGCTGAGGTCGGGCAGCCGGGCACCCATGCGGACGATGGCCATCGGGCGTCCCAACTGATCGGCGGCGGCCAGCGGGTCTTCTCCGGGTCGCGCCTCGAACCAGCTTTCTTCCTGGTCGACCTGCGCGATGGGGAGAGCGAGCTCGGGGTCCTCGAGGTAGACGACCTTGGTGACGAACTTGCCGTCGAGTGCCTGGCGGATATCGTCCATGGTAATCTCGACGAGGATCGGAAAGCGGCGCTCCTGGCCGCGAGGCGTGTAGAGCCGGTCGATGATTTCGACGGTTGGAAAGACCTCCTGCCCTTCGCGGAGCGGGATGTTCATGATGCGGAGTCGGTAGACCGCCCCGATGAGCAAGCCCACACGCACCGGCGAGGTTTGCGGTTCTCCGAAGGTTCCCTCCTCGGCCATAGCGATTGACGTTCCGTCGGGGCCTTTGAGCTCGACGGGCTGAAAGTAGCCGACCACGGGTCCGCCTCGCTGAAGCTGCTGGCTTCCAATCGCTCCCGGCGGCATCGAGCCCTGGTTGAAGTAATGAACCGGGGGCTGCTGGGCCGGCAGGCATTGTGCCGAGCCCAAGAGTATTGCCGCTACTAATGCCAGAAGGCCGACAACAGTTCCCGGCCGGGCGGGTGCGCACGTTGTCGGGTAGCGGAGCAGATCGACCATGGTCACGGATCGCGCTAGAAAAGGAGTATTTCGGAGAAGTCCGCCAGAGCTCGCCGGGCGGGAAGACGCCTGTGGACCGCTCTCCCCGCGGCCCACAGGCGTACGCAATCATCAAACGTCAATTGGTATTGGTGGTGGTGTCGACGGGGTACGTGTTGTTTGCATCGGCAGGACACGACTCGCAAGCCTCGGTGCAGGGCGTGCCGTCGGGATACAGATGCTGGCATTTCTGGTCAAACGGCTGATGGTAGTATCCCGGTTCTCCGATTCTCGCCGGCTTCTCGACGATCCAAGCGTGATTAGCCGGTTTGGGATAGGTGATGCCGGGGTCCTGACGCACGTCGATGCGCATGTGCTGTGTCGGCTGGGGTATCTTCACGCAGGTGTGGTTGACCATGGCATGCTTCTGCATACCGGCCGGAGTTCCGAGCGGAACGTGCGGCGGGCCTGCCAAGCCGATCGGCGTGCCGGACATGGGCATTCCGTACTGCGGTGCCGTTACGCCAGCGACGAAAGCGGCCGGCATGGCGCCGCCAGCGCCGACTGCCATGGGACAGCCGTTTTCCGGGTTTATAGCCGCCCCGTAGGCGTTGGCCATCGTGGCGGGGCCGAGACCCTGGCCGGGAACCTCGAGATCCTTGTTGCCGATGCGAACGACAGCCATGATGGCGCCCTGGCGGTCGGCCTCGACGATGGGGTCGACGCCCGGATCGAGGCGAGTGCTAACCAGGGTTTCGACACCGGCCAAGGCCAGTTCCTGGAACTCGGGATCGGGCAGGTAGATGACCTTGGTGACGAAGTTGCCGCTGAGCACCTGGTCGAAATCTTCTTCGGTGAAGGCGATGGGAATGGCGTTGTGTGCGAGGAAGGCCGTCGTGCGCGGTATGGCGGGGCCAATTTCGAGCGTGGGATAGAGTTCGACGCCGGGACGTCCCGGAACGTTCGTCAGCTTGAGGCGATAGATGGCCCCTTGCGGGAAGTTGTAGCGGCCGGGCGCGATCAGCGGCTCGGAATCGAACTGACCGGGCGCCCCGATGTCCCAGGTGATGGACATTCCCTCGGGGCCAACGAACGCCACCTGCGAGGTCTGCATGGGCGCCATCATCGGCGGCTGATACATCATCACACCGGGACCAGGGCCATCGACCCCGGGACCGGGATGCATGATTTGCTCCGCCGGAGGCAAATTGTTCATCTGTCGGATCGGCCCGGTACAGCCGGCCAGAGCCACTGCGACAAGGACCAAAAGAGCGATTCCGTTTTTCATCAGGTGTTCCCCCCCTGTACACCGCGTGCGGATCGGAAAAGGGATGGGTTCCGACGCCGCAACAGCGATTGTTGGTTTGCCAACGCGGTCGAACGTAAACTCTGGCTGCCCAGAGGATTGACGTGGATTTCACCTGGGAACCGCCCTACAATCACAGGCTTGGGGAGCATGGGCGACGCCGCGGCGCGTTAGGGCGCCGAAGGGGCCGGTGCTCGTCCAAACCTGCTCGCGCAGGAGTTCCCGCTGAGGTGTAATGGTCGGTCTGTTACAACAGGTTTCTTTGGCAAATCCGTCAGAACCCCCAAAATGTGCAAAGGGTTCCCTATCGTCACTCTGGTTACGATCGTAGGAGTCGGTGCTGCGGCGCTGGCGGCCAGTGGACCGCAGGCTGCGCCCACGGCGTCGCCGCGGCCGGACGCGAAAGCGCTTCTGGAGCAGGCGATCCAGGTGCAGGAGAGTCGCACGTCGGTTTCGGCGCGGCTGCGGCAGACGGTGGACCTGTTTGGCAAGCAAATGGTGGGGGCCGGGACATACTTGGAGCATCGCGCCGGCGGGGTGCTGCGGTTTCGGCTGGAATCGCGAATCCAGCTCGGCGATCAGTTCAGCAGTTTGCGGCTGCTGTGCGATGGGCAGTTTCTCTGGAAGTACGAGTGGATGCGCGACGAGGGAACGCTGACCCGTGTTGATGTGTGGCGTGTTCTGCGGGCTTTGGAGGATGCGGGACGGATGGATCGGATGGGGGTGGTGAAGGATTGGCCTGGGATTGGTGGTTTGGGGAGGCTGCTTCGCGAGTTTGACGCCAACTTCGACTTTGGGACGGTGGAAGCGAGCCAATTGGCGGGGATGGTCATCGAGAACGGGCGAACGGCCGATCAGTTGGCCGTGTGGAAACTGACCGGGCGGTGGAATGCCCGGCGTTTGGCGGAAATGTTGCCGGAGCAGAGGCAGCAAATCCTCGCCGGCCAGCCGGCCGACTCGAGCCAGCTTCCGGAGCCCGTGCCGCACGGCGTTGATTTGTACCTGGGACGCGACGATCTGTTTGCGTACCGGATGGATTACTTTCGGATACGTCCGGCGGCCGGAAAAGGGCAGGGGAGTGGGCAGCGGCAGGTCATCCACACGGTGGAGTTGATCCACGTGAACTGGAACCCGGTCGATCCGGCCAGCTTCGAGTACAACCCGGGCAACCTCGACGTGAAGGACGAGACCGAGGAGTATCTGCGCAGTCTGAAGCTGGAAAAGTAGTCGGGGCGAACGGGGCACGCGACGGGGCAGGGCAGGGGGCCAAATGCAGCGACGATCTGGGGCAGGGCAGGGGGGCGCCCCTAGCTTAGCTCGCCGCGTGGCTTGATCTCGGCCAGGCGGCTGGCGACTCGCGTGGCTTCGAGCATGCTGCCGACATCGGCGCGGCCTTGCCAAGCGACGTCGAAGGCAGTGCCGTGGGCGACGCTCGTGCGAATGATGGGCAGGCCGAGGGTGACGTTGACGGCGCGGTGCATGCCGAGAAGCTTCAGTGCGATGTGTCCCTGATCGTGGTACATGGCCACGACGGCGTCGAATTGGCCGTCGCGCGCTTTGACCATGAGTGTGTCGGTCGGCAATGGACCCTCGAGCAGGAGGCCCTCGGCCAGTCCGCGCTGGACGGCGGGCCGAATGATGGTTTGTTCTTCGTCGCCGAACAGGCCGCCTTCGCCGCCGTGGGGATTCAATGAGCAGACGCCGATTCTGGGACGCTGGCCTTTCATTCGGCCCATGAATCGATCGGCCAATCGTGCCTTGGCCAGGACGCCATCTTCGGTGAGCTCGGTGAAGACGTTTCGCAGCGCGGTGTGCAGGGTGACATGCACCACGGCCAAGCCGGCCGAGTCGGGCGACGGGCGATCGGGGCCCAGGTAGAGCATCATGGCGAAATCGTCGACGCCGCACAGCTCGGCGAGGAGCTCGGTGTGGCCGGGATAGAGATGTCCGGCGAGGTGAAGAGCCTCTTTGTGCAAAGGGGCGGTGACGATTGCGTCGCATTGGCCAGCCAGCGCCAGACGGGCGGCGCGAACGACGGCATCGTACGCGGCCTGGCCAGCCCGGGCGTCGATGGCGCCGGGTGGGGCTTGGAGCGCGTCGTCGGAGTTGCACTTGAGGCACGGGATCGTGTCGGCGGCGGGGACTGCGGCAGAGGGCGAATCGACTTCGAGGACTTCGGCCTGGCAATCGACAAGCTTGACAGCGCGGCGGAGGATTTCGGGGTGGCCGAGGACGACGGGCCGGGCCCAGTGGAGCAATTGGCCGCTTTTCCACGCACCGGCGATGATTTCCGGCCCGATGCCGGCGGGATCTCCCATCGTGATCGCGATGATTGGCTTGCGGTCGTCCACTGGCGAGCCTCCGTGATGGTAGCGTGGGAAAGGCATCGAAGGATATATTGTAGGCAAGATGAAAGGAAGTAGTGTAGGCCCATGCGAGCTTGTATTCAACGCGTCAGCCGTGCAGAAGTGACCGTTGCCGGGGAGTCGGTCGGGCGGATCGACGGTGGAATGCTCGTCCTGTTGGGGGTCGCCCAGGACGATGACGAATCGACGGCGCGGCTGCTGGCCGAGAAGATCGCCGGACTCCGGATCTTCGAGGATAGCGAAGGGAAGATGAACCTGTCGCTGGCGGAGGTCGGCGGGTCGATGCTCGTGGTGAGCCAGTTCACGCTGTTGGGCGATTGCCGCAAGGGACGCCGGCCGAGCTTCACGGCGGCGGCGCCGCCGGAACAGGCGGAGCGGCTGTATGAGGTGTTCGCGCGGATTGTGGTGGAGCAAGGAATCTGCGTGGCGACGGGACAGTTTCGCCAGCATATGGCCGTCGAGCTGACCAATGACGGGCCGGTCACGTTGTTGCTGGACACGTGCGATCTGAAACGCAGCCGCCGCGGTGGGCACGGCGAGTAGGGTCTTTCTGCGAGCCGTACAGAATCTGTACGCTTCTGTATACTATGTGCCGGCGAGCATTGCGGTTCACCGGACAGGGACTAGGATCGCTTCTGAGTGGTTTGGGGCGTTGAGTCTGCACAGCCGAGGGCGGCTGTGCTACACGGGGGTGAGTGATTGTGAGGTATTTGTACAGCCGACGGCGGCTGTGCTAGATGGTTGTGAGGCGACTCGGGTTGAGATATGGGACGCGGGTATGATGTGATTGTTGTCGGTGGCGGGGGGAGTGGGCTGGCTGCGGCAGTCAGCGCCGCGGAGAATGGTGCGCGCGTTTTGCTGCTGGAGAAGAACCGGCAACTCGGCGGGACGACGGCGATCGCGGTCGGCTCGTTTACGGCCAACAGTACGCGCATGCAACGCAAGACGGGTATCGAGGACTCGCCGGAAGACCACGAGGAAGATGCGGGGAAGTTTGCCCCGGCGGCGATCGAGGCCGGCAACCATCGCGGCTTGCGGCAGTTCTTCCTTCGCAATGGGGCCGACACGCTGGACTGGCTACAGGCGATGGGCATCTCGTTCTACGGTCCGACGGTCGAGCCGCCCAATCGCGTGCCGCGGATGCATACCGTGGTACCGAATGCGAAGGCGTATGTGGCGACGTTGCAGGCGAAGCTGTTGCGGCTTGGAGGTATGATTCGCTGCGGGGCGCCGGTGCGCGAACTTGTGGTGGACGGTGGGTGCGTGACGGGCGTCGTGGCGGAATGTGATGGTCGGCCGATGGAGTTCGAGGCCCGGCGGGGTGTTGTGCTGGCCACGGGCGATTACTCGAACTCGCCGGAGTTGATCGGGCAGTACAAGGGTCCGCAGTTTGCGGCGATCGAGGGGATCAACGAGACGGCGACGGGCGACGGTCACGTGTTGGCCAGGCAGGTGAACGCGCGGCTGGTGAACATGGAGGTGACCTACGGGCCGGAGATTCGGTTCATTCCGACGGCTCGTCCGAACGTGACGCAGATGTTGCCGACGCGCGGCGTGCTGGCTCGGGCGATGGGATGGCTGATGCCGCTGGCGCCGAAGGTATTGATCCATGCGGTGATCAAGCGGCTGTTGGTCACTTGGCAGCATCCGGAGAACGCGATGCTCGACGACGGCGCGATTCTTGTCAATGCCGGCGCGGAGCGCTTTTGTAACGAGACTGTGACGCCCGACCGCGAGATCGCCATTGCTGCGCAGGCGGGAAAGATCTGTTACGTGCTTCTGGACGAGGGGCTTATCGAGCGGTACAGCGCGTGGCCGCATTATGTTTCGACGGCGCCGGAGATCGCTTACGCCTACGTGGCCGACTATCTGCGTTTGCGGTCGGACGTGGCGGTGGAGGCGGAGAGCCTTGCCGCGCTGGCACGGCGTCGAGGGTTGCCGGAGGAGGCGTTGTGCCGAACGGTCCAGACGTATAACCGATGCGCGGGCGGCCAGGAGCCGGATCCGTGGGGACGAACCGGCCAGCGGCGGCCCTTGGAGGGGCGGCGCTGGGTGTTGCTGGGGCCCGCGAAGGCGTATTTCACGACGGCCGAAGGGGGCGTGGCCATCAACGAGGGGTTGCAGGTTCTGGATTGCTCGGATCGGCCGATTCCGGGGCTGTATGCGGTGGGCACGGTTGGAACTGGAGGACAGATTCTTTGGGGGCACGGGCTGCACATTGCCTGGGCGTTGACCAGCGGCCGGTTGGCCGGCAAGCAAGTCGCCCGGGCGCAACCATGTTGTTCAAGAAGCGAGGTATAGCATGACGAGCAGAATCAACCGCCGAGAGTTGCTGCAGAACGCACGCAGTGCGGGAGTCGGGCTGGCGGCTGGGATGACCATTCTGCGCGATCCGCGCAGCGTGAGCGCGACGCCGGCCAACGACAAGATCGTCATGGCGATTGTTGGCTGCGGAGCTCGGGGGCCGGCGCTGGCTCGCGGCTTTGCCTCGCGCGACGATTGCGAGATGGCGTACATCGCCGATGTGGACAGCCAACTCTTCGCGTCGCGGAAGAAGCTGGTTGCCGAGGCCCAGGGTGGGAAAGAGCCGAAGTGCGTGCAGGATTTCCGCAAGGTGCTGGACGACAAGTCGGTCGATGCCATGGTCATCGCCACGCCGACACACTGGCACGCACTGGCCACGATTTGGAGCTGCCAGGCGGGCAAGGACGTGTACGTGGAGAAGCCGCTGTGCCAGAACGCGTGGGAAGGCGGGAAGATGGTCGAGGCGGCGCGCAAGTATCAGCGCGTGGTTCAGGTGGGCACGCAGAATCGCAGCGGCGCGTACAACATGAAGGCGCGCACGTACCTTCAAGAGGGCAAACTGGGCAGGATTCACTTTGTGCGGGTGTATAACCAGAAGCTGTGGCCGGATTTCCGCATGGAGGCCGACAGCGACCCGCCCCAGGGGTTGGACTGGGACATGTGGAACGGCCCCGCGCCGGAGCATCGCTACAACAAGACCCTGCAGAGACACTGGCACCATCTGTGGCGGTACTGCATCGGGGACATCGGCAACGACGGGGTTCACCAGTTCGACGAGGCGCGGATGATCGTGGGTTTCGATCTGCCGAAACAGGTCTACTGCACCGGTGGCCGCTTCGACACCGAGGGGGCCGCGGAGACGCCGGACACGCAGATCGCGACCTTCTCGTACGACGGGCTGATCGTGACGCTGGAACTGACGCTGTATACGCCCTATATGCTGAAGATCGCGCCGGCGATTCGCGAGGCGAAGGACATGTTTCCCTATTGGCCGCAGTGCTCAACGCGAATCGAAATCTACGGCTCGGAAGGCGTGATGTACGTGGGGCGAATGGGAGGCGGTTGGCAGGTTTTCATTCGGCCCAAGCTTCAGGAAGGTGTTGTGAAGGATCAGTTCAAGGGTGTGTTTCCCGACGCGGAACACCAAGAGAACTTCGTGCAGTGCATCCGCAGCCGAGAGAAGCCGAACGCCGATATCGAGATCGGCTACCACAGCCATCTGACGTTGCACTACGCCACGTTGAGCTATCGGACGGGCGGGCAGACGCTGCACGTGGATCCTAAGACGCTGCATGTGGACAGTGCCGAGGCGATGAAGCTGTTCAAGCGAGAGTATCGCTCGCCGTGGGTGGTGCCGGAGGAGGTTTGAGGCGGCGGAGCGGGAGGTCTGACGCGTGTGGGCTTGCGCGGAGGTTGCACAGCCGAGGGCGGCTGTGCTACATGGGGGTGGTTGCTGGGGGTTGTACGGCCGGGGGCGGTTCAGTGGCGGTGTCGCTTGCGATAGGCGCTAAGGGTTTGGCCGGTGGCGAGGCGGAAGGTGCGGGCCATGTACTGCGGGTACTTGAAGCCGCAGCGGCGGGCGATCTGTTTCAGCGGCAGGTCGGTGTTGCAGAGCAGGTCTTTGACGGTTTCGATTTGGACGCGGTGGATCTCGTCGTGGATCGTTCGGCCGAGGACCGCTCTGACGCGGGGTTCTAGCGCGGCGCGCGACAGTCGCACGTGCTGCAGGACGTCGGACACGCGGATGCGTTGGCAGGCTTGGGAGCGGATGAAGGATACGGCCTGAATGACCTTGGCGTCTTCGGTGGCGAGGACATCGGTCGACTGGCGAGTGACGACGCTTCGGGGGGCGATGAGGGTCGGCCGTGAGGGAGCCGCTTTGCCGGCCATCATGCGGTCCAATAGCGCGGCGGCCTGATGGCCGATCTCTTCGGGGCGGACGTCGATGCTCGTCAGGGGAGGAATTGCCAGGCCGCAGAGATACTCGTCGTTGTCGACGCTGACGACGGCCACTTCGTCGGGGACCATGACCTGGGCGCGGCGGCAGGCGTCGAGGAGCTGCAGCCCACGATCGTCGTTGCAGGTCATCAGTCCGATCGGTTTGGGGAGGGAATGGACCCAGCGGGCCATTTCGTTCTGCTCGGCCTCCCAGGCTTTTCGGCGGCCGCGAGTTCGCGCTGCGGGGAAAACGTCGCAGGGGTATCCGGCGGTGGCTACTGCGTCTTGGAAATGATCGCAGCGTTCGTCCATGCAGGGTTCGAGGCCGCGAGGCAGCCCGCAGAAGCCGAACTGCTGAAAGCCTCGCTCGCGCAGATGCTCCAGGGCGAGGTCGGCGACGGCGCGGTTGTTGACGCCGATGACGGGAAGCCCGAGGTCGGGGAGCACGGCGCGGAGTTCGACGACCGGTACGCCGGTGCGGAGGACGGTTTCGGCGACGTTGCGATTGCCGATGCGGGCGAGGATGCCGTCGCCGCGCCAGTCGCGCAGCCATGGAGGCGGCGGGTCGTCGAGCCCATGGGGCTTGAAGTAGACCGACCAGCGCGCGTGCTCGCGGTTGTAGCGGGCGACTCCGCTGATCAGTCCGCGCCCGTACGCGCGGGACGTTTCGATCAGTACGGCAACGCGTTTCATGGCAAGCTCCCGAGTCGTCGTCGGCTTGCAAAAAGTATACAGCGCGGAACATGTTTCATACAAACCCTTGCTGGTTTGCGCGAGCTGTGGCGACTACGATGGCGAGAGTGGACCTGCCAGAGAGAGACTCCGCAACTTTCGGAGGAGAAGACGATGCGACAGTCGAACGGAATTGCCTTTCGGATTGGCTCGCGATGCACGCTAGTGGTTGGGTGCCTGCTCGTGGTGTGTGGGGCGGCGCTTGCGTCGGGCGATTGTCTGCGCATAGCGGGCGCCGACTTCAGCGCGCAACTGCCGTGGTTCTATCACGGCGTGGCGCTAGAGAAGTATCAGGAGCACTCGATCTGGAGTTTCGAGGTGAACGGACTGGAACTGTCGGCGGGCAAGTACACGGTGGCCATCGTGCCGAAGGGGGAACCTAGCGAGTTGGCGGTGAGCTGGGACGGTCGCACGTTTGAACAACGCCAAGTGCGGGAAGGACGCGTGGAGTTGACGGACATCGGCCGGGACAGTCGGATGTTGAGCTTCTACACGAAGGCTACCGGGGGTGAGCGGAGCAATCCGGTCGAATGCGTGTTGGTGTATCCGGCCGGGCGAAGTTTTGCCGAGGCCAAGGAGGCGGCGAAGGCCTATCGGCCCTACGAACGCAAGATCCGTTTGGATGAGCGAGAGATCTTGCAGAAGGAGCATTGGGACGAGTTCTCCGCCGTGCTGCAGCGCGGGAAGTTTGGGAAGAAGCAACTCCGCGAGATGTTCGAGGAGATTCTCCGATGGTGCATGCGGCGGCAGGTGCTTGATGCCAACGATCCACACTACGGCGCGATCTACTCGGAGGAAGACAAGTACGACTTCCGCGACGCGGCGGCCGCGGCGGTTTGCTTCATGCGGGCGTGGCGCGATACGGGTGATGAGGAGTATCGGCGGCGCGCGCTGTTGGCGCGGGCGTATGTGTACAAGGGCCAGCATCGCGAGAATCGGGCGAACACGGAGCAGTATGGCGGGTTTTGCCAGATGGTCGGCGGCAAATGGGGCGAGTTTCGGCGTTTGAAGGGCCCGCTGCCGAACGTGACGGGTGTGGAGACGGCGATCGTGGCCAACCTGTTGGTGAAGACGTATGAGTTGGGACTGGCGCCGTCGCAGGAAGACATGGACTATTTGAACGCGGCGGCGACGTGGGTGCTCAACAGCGAGTTTCATCCGGGTGTGTTTCACCATCATCAAGGATCGACGACCGATTGCCAGAACTCGAACATCCTGGGAGCGATGGCGCTGGCCCGGGCGCACCAGGCGCTGGAGAAGCTGGGCCGGAAGCCGCCGGAGTCGTGGCTAGAGGCGTCGCGGCGAGGCTTTGCGCACTACGTGGAAGGCCAGGAGGCGATCGGCTGCTGGCCGTATCTGTTCGCGACGATCGGGCGCGGGCAAGCGTTTCGCGAACAGAATCTGCCTGACCAGGGCATGGGCATGTATCACTTCCTGGTCGCGTGCGACACGCCGACGTTTCGGGATCAGCCGGCGGCGCGCGAGGCAATGAAGCGTGCGGCACGATGGTGGCTTGCGATGAGCCGGATCGATCGAGAGCCGCCGTATGCGACGATCGATCTGGACAGCCGGGCGGTTCGGCCGGGGCTGAGGTTCTCGACGTTCACGTGGTGCCGGTTCATGGCGGCGGCGTCGCTGCTGCGGATTGCGCAGAACACCGACGAGAAGGAGCCGTGGCGGGCGTTGGCGCTGGCGTACATGGAGCATGTGCGCACCAAGCTGTGGAACACGAGCGATCCGAACAAGGCACCCGTGCAGCGCGCGGCCAAGGAGCCGATGACGCTGTATAGCTGGATCCAGGCGGTCGAATGGGAAGGCGCGCTGGTGCGAGAGATGGAAGACTGTTTGCCGTGAGGCGGTGGCTCAGCGGAAGAGCGACGAGTCGTCGTCGGAGGATTCGCCCGTGGCGGGCAGCAGTTTGAAGGGGAAGCCGCCTTCCTGAGTGCGAGCCATCTCTTGGGGCTGGTCGGCGGACCGGCAATGCTGCGCCATCCATCCGGGCTCGTAGACGACCAGCCACGTGAGGACCGCGAGCTTGGCGTAGACGGAGATGTTGGACCACCAACTGTGGCCAAAGAGTTTCAGCGCGGTTCCGAACGATCGTTTTATCCGCAGACGGCCACGCGACCACTGGAAACTGTAGATTTCGTCGAGGGTGAGGTGAGAGAGGTAGCCGAGGAGTACACCGCCGGCCTTGTAATAGCGAATGGGCAAGTCGCCGGAGGAAAGTAGGAACGCGAGCTCGGCGAAGACGAGGGCCGCGGGGATGCTGTGGAACATGCCGCGGTGAACGGTGTATCGCCGCAGCCACTCGCCGAAAATGAATCGGACCGCCAGGTAGGTCGCGGCGCCGGCCAGTACGATCGTTTCGGAAGCGAAGCCGAACTGCTGAAACCGGTGGACCATCATCATGGCGACGACGGCGGCGCCGAAGGAGAGGCTTTCGCGGAGCGGCACGCCCGAGTCGCTGTCGACGTCGGGGAGCATTCCGGAAACGGCGCAAAGCCCTCCGGCGAGAATGCAGGTTGGTGGAGCGACGTGATAGCCGAAGTAGGCGCCGGCACCGTAGCCCACGCCGCAAACTGTACTGACGGTGATGTGTGTTTTGAAGTCGGCCATAGAGAATCCATTCTCGGCAAGCGACGAGTTGCTCAATCCCCTGCCCTTGTATCCGAAGTAGCTTCAGGAGCCAAGAGCAGTTGAAGGGCGGCTACCAAGAGCCTGCAGGGGCGGCTGAATGGCACGGCATCGATGTTCATTGTGGTGCGGTGCGTTGCCTGGTTTGTGCAGGGTCCGCAGTTTGTGGAGAGCCTGGGGCTGTGTCGGGCTGTTGGTCTTCGCTGTTGGTGGCCGGGCCGGTATACTGCCGGGCCGAAATCTCCCCGAGGAGGCGTGCGGTGAACAATTTGCCTTTGCAGCCCTATGACATGTTCATGCTAGCGGTGATCGTGCTCACGGCCGTGTTCGGCGCGTGGAAAGGCATGGCTTGGCAGCTAGCGTCGCTGGCATCGCTGGTGGTGAGCTCGCTGGTGGCGTTGCGGTTCGGCGGCATGCTAGCGCCGTACTTCACGCAGCAGGCGCCTTGGAATCGATTCGTGGCGATGCTGGTTCTGTACGCGGGGACTTCGCTGGTGATCTGGCTGGGATTTCGGATCGTGGCGGGGATGATCGACCGCGTGCAACTGCGCGAGTTTGACCACCAGATTGGGGCCCTCTTTGGGTTAGCCAAGGGAATCCTCCTGTGTCTGGTGATCACGTTCTTTGCGGTCACGCTTTCGGAGACGGCCCGGCAGACGATTCTGCACAGTCGGAGTGGCTATTACATGGCACGGCTGATCCAGCGAGCCAACCCGGTGATGCCGGAGGAAGTGCGCAGCGTGCTGGGCAAATACATCGACGAGCTGGACCGGAAGCTGGACCCGACGACGCCTGCGGATCCGCCCTCGAGCCATCCGCTGATGACGCCGCTGGAAGAGCCGCGGAGCGCGGGTCTTGGCTTGCCGCTGGGTAGCGCGTGGCGTGGTGTAGGGCATGGCGAGTCGTACGCGGCGGATGCGGGAATTCCCGGGGATTTTTGGCCCTCTGACCGAACATAAGAAACATTATCGGACGTTGGAGAGAGGTCGCCCTGGAATTCAGGCTCTGGGAAAACCGGGGCCCTGCCCGACTCTGTTTCCGGCCCGCGTTGGGCTGAATCGAGACGGCGGAGACTGGCCGGCGATTGCGGATCGGCGGCGCCGGCGGCGCACGCTCGGCGCGATGTTCGAGGCGCTGGTCAGCGCGTGCAATTGCGCCGCGCGGCGGGTCGTTTTGGGGCTCGGCGAGATCGTCCGGCGCGGGCCGATTTGGCAGGGGGGCGCCGGGGAGTTTGGGCCGTCGGACAGTCGACGAAAGGGGCGGTCTTAGGGTGACCGCCAGAGTGGGGCTATCGAAGGCGAGAACAAGCCGTGCAGTGGGGGTGCCTGCCTCTTCCAAGCTGCGCACCCGACGATGCAATGTGCAGATCAGCGGGCGTGGCATATCACGCTGGCAGACGGTCGACCAGCGCCGTTGCGGCCTCGAGATCGAGAAGCCCCGTGACCGGCTCGTGGAGCGACACGTGGGGGCAGATCAGGCTGGTGTTTCCTTCGGTCTCAACGCTGCACGTCCAGGTCGCCTGGAGGCCACGTTTGGGCAGGACGCTGTCAGTCGTTCATGAAGTCGCGATCGCGTCGTCGGTCATTCTCATGCCTGGCGCTCGAACCGGTGACCGGCGCGTGTCGCACTTCACTGTAGCGTTCGTGGCGGCGTGTTTCTGCGGTTTCGAAAGCGAAACACAACACATACGCCGGATACGCTCTAAGCTCTGCAAACCTTCTTCTTGCTTTCCAGGGAGGTCTGGCTACCGACCTGTTGCTTCACGGCTTTCATGACAGCGAGATCGGAGTCGTAGATGCTTCCGTCCTGATAACAAAGCAGATTGAAGGCGACGGTGCCGCCGACGCGCCGGAAGCCGCGATAGAAGTCGAGGACGCTCTGGGCGGGCGGGGCCGGCCAATCGAAGGCGAGGTTCTCGGCAGTGAGATACCAGTGGGCGCAGCGAGGCTTTCGCGAGTCGCCGTGCCAGGAGACGAAGCCATACCACGGCAGCCCGTCGGCGGTCGGCTCGCGTGGGATGTAGTTCAGCCGTACGCATTCGCCGGCCCAGTAGTCTTGGTACCTGGTTACGCTTTGGGTCTGTTCGATGCCCGCGTTGTAGCAGACCAACCGATCCGCGAAGCCTGCCTTGGCAGCAGCGGTCATTTCTTTCCAGGGCGGCTGACCGGCGGCCCGGATCTTGGAGCCGTCGTCGAACCACCAGGCGACAAGCTTCTTGCCGTAGTGCTCTCCCATCCAGGCAACGATGCGGATCCAGGTGTCGAAGAATCGAGGCTGTCCGGCGGCCATTCCGCTCGCCTTCTTCCAATCCGTGTCCCAGCCCGGCGAGTAGTAGAGGATTAGCCGTATGTTGTGCCGCAGGAGCGCGTCGGCCAGTTCCATGGGGAGGTCGCGCTCGGCCGTGCGACCCGGCAGGACGCGATCGACTTCGGGATTGGGACAGCACAAGTGATAGACACCGTGGTTGACGGTGAACAGAACGTGGCCGGCGCCCGTTTCCTTGACGCACTGGACGAAGGCCTCGACATCGAATCGGCGCACGGCCTCGGCAAACGACAGCGGCTCACCATGGCGGGGCATGGTGCGCGCAATCCAGTGAACACCGATGCCATATCCCGAATCGCGCAGTGGGGCGAAATCGGCGCGACGATACTTGGTGTCGGGTCCGGAAGCGAAACCGTGGGCGGCCGAAGGCAACCATGCTGCCGGCAACAACGCCGCCGTGTTTCTGATAAACGTACGCCGATTCATAGGGAACTCTCGTGCCAGTCTTGTCCGCAAGGTTCAGACCATGGCCAATCGCGCCGGCTTACCATGATGCCAGGAAGAGGCCATTATCCTGGCAATAGCGTATACCGACTGGCCGGCCACTACAAGGTTCGGTCGTCGGGGGCGCGTTTGCGATGGCGGCGGGATGGGAGGATGTGCGCGCGGACAGGACGTTTGCGGCGGGGACGATCCGCGTGTCACTCTGAGCGTCAGCCGGAAGCGGAGTCGACGGATGAGCCGGCCTGTTCGTCTTCGAGGATGGCCGTCGGTTCCGGGGTGTTGAATCGCCGGTGGTCTGCGTGGTGCGGATGGTGCGGCGCGTGATCGTTTGCGTCGGCGGCCTGGCCGTTGTGATTGCCGGACTCGGCAGGCGCGCCATCGAGGAACTTGCCCATGCGCCGGAACTTCTGATAGCGATTCTCGATGAGGGCTTGGTTGGGGAGGTTGATGAGCTCGCGGAGCGTGTTGCGGAGATAGAGCTTGAGGCGGGAGGCCATGTCATGATGATCGCGGTGAGCGCCGCCGAGCGGCTCGTCGATGACGGCGTCGACGATGCCCAGCTTGATGAGGTCCTTGGAGGTCATCTTGAGGACGCGGGCGGCTTCTTCTTTGTAGGTGTGGCTTTTCCAGAGAATGCCGGCGCAGCCTTCGGGGCTGATGACCGAGTAGTAGGAGTGTTCGAGCATGGCGACGCGATCACCGACGCCGATACCCAAGGCGCCGCCGGAACCGCCCTCGCCGATGACGACGCAGACGACGGGCGTGGGGAGTCGAGACATTTCGAACATGGCGTTGGCGATGACCTGGGCCTGGCCGCGCTCTTCGGCGCCGATGCCGGGCCAGGCGCCTGGCGTGTCGATGAAGCAGATCACCGGGATGTGGAACTTGGCGGCGATCTTCATCTTGAGCATGGCCTTGCGGTAGCCTTCGGGATGGGCGCAGCCGAAGTAGCAGGCGTTCTTCTCGCGGATGGTCTTGCCCTTCTGGTGGCCGACCACCATGACCCTGAGCGTATCGAGCTTGGCCCAGCCGGTGCGGATGGCGCGGTCGTCGCCAAAACACTTGTCGCCGTGGAGTTCGACGAACTCGTCGAAGACCAGCTCGAGATAGTCGGTGGTCATCGGGCGGTTCGGATGACGCGCGACCTCCACTGTTTCCCAGGGCTTGAGGTTGTTGTAGATCGACTTCTTGAGGTCGATCAACTCGCGTCGCATGCGGCGGACTTCGTTGCGGGCCTCGGAGTTTTCGTTGGCCAGTCGCTCGAGCTTGTCCAGCCGCGCCTCCAACTCGTAGATCGGTCGCTCGAACGACAAGCGGTGTTCTGCTGTTGCCATAAGGTCGTATACCTGCAAGTGGGCTGCCTGGTGTGGCGGCACCGGTTCGGGGCGTCGCGGGTGGCAGCTTCCGGACAGTCGGTAGATTCGTCTCTAAGAACAAAGTCGGCCAAAGCGGCGCGAATTCCGCAGTTGTTGATCGACATGCCGATCAGATCGCCAACTTCGCTCAGTTTGTTACTTCTTTGGTGGGGTGTATGTGTGTCGGAACACGGAAATGTTTGTCAGGTCACCGAGAATGTCAACCGCCGTTTGGGGGCGGGACTTGGGGCTTTTGGCCAGCATGCGGTGGACGAGGTCGGCGAACTCGGGGGTGACGTTGCGATTGAGGGCCTGAAGGCCCGGGGGGACGGCCCTGAGATGACGGTTCAGGAGCTCGTTGGTGCTGGAGCCGGTGAAGGGTGGCCTGCCGGCGGCGAGCTCGAACAGGGTGCATCCGAGACTGTAGATGTCGGCCCGTTCGTCCATGGGCTTGCCGCGGATTTGCTCGGGGGACATGTAGCTGCGGGTGCCCTGGAGCACTTTGGGCCTGCGGGAGAACAAGGCGGCCAATTTGCCGGGGCGACGTTGGGAGAGGGCGAAATCGATCAGCTTGATCTCGCCCTCGTCGCTGACCAGAAAGTTGTCGGGCTTGATGTCGCGATGGACCCAACCTTGAACGTTGAACTGGGCGATAGCCTCGACGGACTGGACAACCATGGTGGGGATTAGTGGCGTAATGACATCGAGTCCCTCGCGGATTCGGGACTTCATGTTGGGCCAAGGGACCCACTCCATGGCGAAGTAGGGTGTTTTGCGGCTGACCCCATACTCCTTCATTCGCACGATGCGGTCGGCATCGAAATTGGAGCCAACGCCGAATTCCCACTTCAACGATGAAGCCTGGGCACGGTCCTTGCGGAGCGTGTCGAGGAGGGCCTTGACGGCATAGACCTTCTCTTCATGATCGTGCAAAGCTTGCCAGATGCGGGTCGACTGGCCGAAATGCACGCTGCTCAGTAGGCGATAAGGTCCGAGATAGGAGAAGTTGGCTTTGCTCACAGGACCAAGGAGACACCAGAGTCAGGGGGACATCGATCGCCGCAGCGGCCAATCCGGGCATAGCCCCTCCAGTCTATCGGAACGGCCGTTTCCAGACAACCGCGTCCTCCGCCTTCCTTGCCCAATTCCGCAAGGTCGCCTTGATCGCTGCTGGTTCTTATGAGGGGGGGCGGTTTGGCGAGACAGCTGAGCGGTCGGCTCGTTCGAGCAGCTTCTGATAGAGGTTGCGAAGCTCTGCGGTCATGTGCTCGTGGCGAAACAGCTCGGTGAACCGCCGGCGGCCCTCCTGGCCCAGGCGGTCGCGAAGCGGGGCGTCGGCCGCGAGTTGCGAAAGTGAGTCAGCCAGACCGTTTACGTCGAGCGGACGGACGAGATAGCCGGTTTCACTGGGCAGGACGACCTCGCGGGCGCCGTCGACGTCGTAGCTGACGACGGGCTTGCCTGCGATGAGGCCCTGGGGAAGGACGCGGGCCAAGCCCTCGCGGAGACTGGCGTGGACGACGATGTCCATGGCGGCCAGGAGTTCGGGGATTCTCTCGGGAGGCACCAGGCCGGTGAGCTGGAAGTAGGGTTCCAGCTTGGCAGCGGCGATTTGGCTCTGGAGCGTCTCGCGGAGCAGCCCATCGCCCACGAAGAGGAACCGGGCGGAGGGCTGGCGTTGGATGACTACACGAGCGGCTTCGATGACGTCAGCGTGGCCTTTGAGGTGGAACAGCCGGGCGACCTTGCCGATGACAACGTGGTCGTCGTGGTAGCCCAACTCACGTCGCACACGGTCGCGATGTCGGGCCGATTGCAGGAACGGTTCGACCTCCATGCCGCTGTAGACCGTGGTGAACTTTTCCCGCGGAGCGACGCCAGCGTCGACCATCAGGTCGGTCATGGCATCGGCGACACTGACGAAGGCGTCGCAGCGCGGCGCGGCCCAGCGTTCGGCGGCGCGAATCAGTTGGTAGGCCAGGCGGCGCTGATAAGGATGGAACGGCGCGCCGTGGACACCGTGGACGATTGCCGGTACGCTCAGCGACTTGGCGGCCATGCGTCCGAGGATGCCGCCCTTGGCGCTGTGAGTGTGGACTACGTCGGGGCGGAAGCGGCGCAATGCACGTTTGAGGGCGAAGTAGCTGGAGGTATCGCGCCAGGGATGAACGGCGCGGCGCAGCTGGGGGATCAGTTCTATCGGGACGCCCGATGCGTGGGCACGATCGATGAGGCTGCCTTCGGGGCCCAGGGCGGGGCCGGTGATCAAGAGCACGTCGTCGCCGTAGATGCGCATGAGGTCCTCGCAGGAGAGCAGGGTGTTTTCCTGCGCGCCGCCGAGGATCAGCCGGGTGATGACGTGAGCGATTCGCATACGAAGGGTACGGGGTGTTGTGTGGGTTGGTTCGAGTGCGCGCGAGCGGCAGGTTGGGTTGGGGTGCCCTGCCCTGCCCTGCCTCGTTGCCGTGTTGTTGGCTGATTGAGGTGGGGCGCGCTGCGCTCGACCCACCTCACGTGTGTTGGTTCGCGCTGCCCTGCCCTGCCCTGCCCTGCCCTGTTGAGTTTACCTCATAATCGACTTGGAGGAGGAACAGGCCCTGGGGCGGCGCGGTGGCTGCGGCGAAGCGGCGATCGCGGGCGGCAAGGACTTGGGCCATCCACGTTTCGGGCTGGGCGGCCTGTCCGATGCATACGAGGGTTCCAACGATCGTGCGGACCATGTTGTAGAGGAAGCCGTCGGCTTCGACCTCGATGAGGACGAGATCGCCCGGATGTCGCTGGACCTGGATGTCGTGGATGGTCCGGACGGTGCTGGCGCGCTCGGAGCCGGCGGTCTGGAAGCTGGCGAAATCGTGGGTTCCCAGCAGCACGCGAGCGGCCCGGTCCATGGCCGCGGAATCGAGGCGTTTGCGGCAGTGCCAGCAGAATCGCAGGCGCAGGACGTCGCGGACCGGGCCGTCGTGGATGACGTATCGATAGCGTTTGGCGACGGCGTCGTACGTGGCGTGGAAGCCTTCGGGCGCTTCGACGGCGTCGAGCACGGCGATGTCGGGGGGCAACTCGGCATTCAAGGCGCGTTGGAAGACGTCGGCGCCGAGGTGCGATCCGGTGCGGAATGCGACGACCTGTCCCAGGGCGTGCACGCCGGCGTCGGTTCGGCCACTGGCCCGGGTGCGAATGGTTTCGCCCGTGATGCGCTGGAGCGCTTCTTCGAGGACGCCCTGGAGCGTCCTTTGTTCCGGCTGGAACTGCCAGCCTGCGTAGTCGGTGCCGTCATAGGCGAGCGTCAACCTAATGCATCGCATCCGGAGTCGGCCCAGGTTGCCAGGAAGCGGCCGAGAGTCTTACTTTGCAGCGAGGCGGCCTTGCTTGCCGTACTCGATCAGCAACTCGGCGATCTGAACGGCGTTGGTGGCGGCGCCCTTGCGCAGGTTGTCGCTGACGCACCAGAAGGTCAGACCGTTGGGGTTGGAGAGGTCTTCACGGATACGGCCGATGAAGACTTCGTCGCGCTGGTCGCAGTTGATCGGCATGGGGTACTGCTTGTTAGGCAGATCGTCCATGACGATGATTCCCGGCGTAGCGGCGAAGAGTTTGCGGGCCTCGGCAGCGGTGATCTTCTTCTCGGTCTCGACGAGGATGCTCTCGCTGTGACAGTTGGAGACCGGCACGCGAACACAGGTCGGGCAGACCAGGATCGAAGGATCGTCGAAGATCTTCTGAGTCTCGTAGACCATCTTCATCTCTTCGGACGTGTAGCCTTCGTGCTTGGGCGAGCCGATC
Source organism: Thermoguttaceae bacterium (assembly GCA_963674835.2). Taxonomy (GTDB): domain Bacteria; phylum Planctomycetota; class Planctomycetia; order Pirellulales; family Thermoguttaceae. Next base: position 727,499 of record CAXXKC010000003.1, on the reverse strand, counting down.
TGGGGCATGCAGTTGAAAGCGATCGGATAGGCGAAGGTTTCGTACTGGTGGCTCTCGCCGGCCAAATGGGCCCGCGTGCCGTTGAGCAGGTCGCGACTGCCGGCCAGGCCGGCGCCGCTGGTCGCCTGGTAGGTGCTGACGATGACGCGACGGATGCGACCGGCGTCGTGCAGCGGCTTCATGGCGACGACCATCTGGGTTGTGGAGCAGTTGGGGCTGGCGATGATTCCTTGGTGCTGGAGCACGGCGTCGGGATTGACTTCGGGAACCACCAAGGGGACCTTGGGGTCCATGCGGAAGAAGGCGCTCTCGTCGACGACGAGGCACCCGCGTTTGACGGCTTCGTGGAGATACTGGGCGGCGATGTCGTCGGGAGTGCTGCTGATGACCAGATCGACGCCTTCGAATGCTTCGGGCGTGAGTTCGCGGACCTTGTAGGACTTGTCGGCGAAGACGATCTCACTTCCTGCGGAACGGCTAGACGCCAGAAACTCGATTTTCTTGAAGGGAAAACGGCGCGACTCGAGCAGTTGCCGAATGATTCTTCCCACGGCGCCAGTCGCACCTACGACAGCAACGGAATCGAACACGGAATGGTCTCCCGACAAAGGGTACGAACAGCCGGCGTCTGGCCGGAAAAATACAAGCTGGCATTATAGTCACGACACGGCCGGGGCGACAACCGGTTCGCGCCGGGGTGGTGTTCGGCGAGCGTTGCCGGCGGTGGGGGGTGTTGAGGGTGGCCGCAGTCAAAAAAGACGGGCCCCTGCGCCGCATTTGCGGTCCCAGGGGCCCGTGGAGTGTCGCGAAGGTCGGACTGGCGCTCAGAACGTCTGGGCGAGTTGAGCGTCGGGCTTGGCATTGAAGCCGAACGCGACGCCGTCGCTGGAGCCGGCGGTGATCGTCACTTCCTTCGTGTCTTCGAGCATCTTGCCACCACGCTGGATCTGGGCGGTGACCGTGTACTTGTAGGTGAGACCGGGCTGCAGGTTGTACGAGACGTACTCCCGCTTGCTGCCGGTGCTCTCGGTCGTCCGTCCGTTGATGATGACCGTGGCGTCGGCGGGCACGTAAACGGTCAGCAGACCGCTGGTTGCCCGGGACGGGAAGAAGTTGGTGCTGGCGCCGGCGGGAGCCGCGGCTTTGCCGGGAGCCGGGGGATTCGGCGCTGGAGCCGGTGGCATCGCGGGGGTCGGACTCACCTCGGGCTTCGGGGGTGCGGGCTTCGGAGCCATGGTCGGTGCCGGAGCGGGACTGCTCATGACGGGCGTGCCTTCGGTGGCACCACAGCAGCCGACATCGCAGCAGCTATCGACGTATGGCCAGCAGCCGGTGCAGCAATCGCCGCAACCCCAGCAGGAGTAGCGTGGGTAGCACGCCCGTCGGAGGGCCACCATCCGTCCGCAACCCCAGCCGCAGCCGCCGTACCAGCCGAAGTATCCGCCCCACGGCTCACAGCAGTTCCATCCATAAGCGCCCCATCCGTAGCCACCCCAGCCGCATCCGCCCCAGCCACAAGCCTGGGTTTGTGATGCGCTGAGAACCAGGGCCAAACCAACAATCGCAACGACGACGAGATGTTTAGCCTTCAATCGAAACATGTGCTTCGCTCCTTGTAACGGGCCGGGAGATTGCTGTCGCAACGATGCTCAAGCATAGCAAGCGTAGCTCATGATTCAAGTAGTCTGCGTGGGCCGCGAAGACGTGGGAGTATACGAAAAAAAGAGGGATTTTTCCGATTATTTCGCAAATTCGTCCAGTGACTTCCTGAAGTCGACATTCTCGCCTGGGCTACTTCGCGCAACCACCGGTCGAGGCTTGTGTTTCTGGAGTCGCTCGGCAGTTGCGGGCAAGCGGTAAGTGGTCTCGCGACAGGCGCGGACAGGACCTATAATCTTGCCAATCTTGCCAGTTGTATTGGACCCCCGGCAAGGAGGAGTTGTCGTTGAAAGCCACGGACTGGGCTGCCCGTCTTCCCTGGTCGATCCTGCTTGCCGCCGCGATGCTGGTGGGGCTGGGCTGGCTGGGGATCGCGCGGTGCGAGCAACTTAACGATGGCAACGGGCATTTCCTTCGGCAGCAGATGATTTGGACGGTCGTGGGGATAGTGGCCATGCTTGCGGCCACGATTCCCAGCTATCGCGTGCTGAGCCGGTGGAGCTACGCGGCACTGGGCGTGGCGCTGATTCTGTTGTTGGTGGTCTACCTCTTCCCACCGGTTAATGGGGCACGGCGATGGCTTCGCGTGGGGGGCATCGGCCTGCAGCCCTCGGAGCTGGCGAAGGTGGCGTGGATCTTGGCCATGGCGCGCTACTTGATGTACCGGGAGAACTATCGCCGGCTGGTGGGCGTGCTTTGGCCGCTGCTGCTGACCTTGGTGCCGGTGCTGTTGATCCTGCGGGAACCGGATCTGGGGACGGCGTTGGTCTTCCTGCCGGTGCTGTTGGTGATGCTGGCCGTGGCGGGTGCCCGGCGGGGTGACCTCGTGGGGCTGGTCGTGGCCGGGCTGTTGGCGGCGCCGTTGCTGTGGACGCAGATGAGCCACGAGCAGCAATCACGTGTGACGTCGCTGTTTCGTCAGGCCGGGGCGGGAGAAACGGCGTTGGGCGATGCGTACCAACTGCGTCAGGCGAAGCAGATGCTTGCGCTGGGCGGGATGTGGGGAAGCCTGATCGGCGGGCCAGCGGTCGACGACCCGGCGGCGTGTCATCTGCCGGAGGCGCGTACGGATTTCATCTTCTGCGTGTTGAAGGAGCGCCTAGGTTTACCCGGCATTGCGCTAGTGTTGGGGCTCTATGCGCTGGTGGTGTGGCGAGGCGCGGCCATTGCGGCCGCGACGCGGGAGCCGTATGGGCGTCTGTTGGCCGCGGGGCTTAGCGCACTGGTGGCGGTTCAGGTGCTCATCAATACGGGGATGACCGTCGGTCTGTTGCCGATCACGGGGCTTTCGCTGCCGCTGGTGAGCTACGGCGGGTCCGGGCTATTGGCGCATTGCCTGGTTCTGGGGCTGCTGGTGAACGTGGGATTGCGGCCAGGCTACGAGGTGAACCGGGAACCGTTCCGGCATCGCTTTGCCGGTCGCAGGTCTTTGGCGGCGGACAGCGGGCGATTTCAGCGATTGGGCTCGTAGCGCTCGAGTTGGATGTGATCGACCCAGAGTTTGCCGGTGCCGCCGAGCAGCCCGACGCGCATGATGGCCTCGCGGGCTTTGGGTGGGACGGCGACGATGGAGGATTCGGTTCGCCAGTCGAAGGTACCTCGCCACGGGCCCAGGACGGCTTCACCGACCGTTGCGCGGCGATCGTCGTAGAAAACGAGGACCAGTATGGCCTGTTGCTGGAGATTCTGACCGGGACGGAGGTCTTCGCCGCGGACGTCGAGGCGGACCGACAATTGCCGGACTTCGCGGCCGTCGACGGCCAGCCCCTGGAGCACCTGGGCGACCAGGCCGGGTTGGGTGTTGGAGAACAACATGCAGTTGCCGCCGGTCGGCGAACCGCCATCGTGCACAACTTCCATTTGGCGCTGGTAGTGCCAGCCGGCCGCCTGGTCGGTGTCAGGAATGAGTTCTTCGAAGTCGCCGTTGTGGACGGTGGGATGCGCCGGATCGGGGAGCTGCTGGCGGCGCTGCTCTGCCATGCCGGTCATGGGCACGAAGAGCGTGGGATGCATCGACTCGACCTCCATCTTGCCGTTGACCTTCTTCATCAGGCAGAGGTTCTGCTGATAGCGTTGCCCGACGGGGATGATCATGCGGCCGCCTTCGCGAAGCTGTTGGACGAGAGCGGGCGGCACCTGCTCGGGCGAACAGGTGACGATGATCTTGTCGAAGGGGGCCTTCTCGGGCCAGCCCTGGTAACCGTCGCCGATCTTGACGTGCACGTTGTCGTAACCGAGCCGGCGGAGCGTGGCGGTAGCGCGCTGTCCGAGCGGCGCGACGATTTCGATCGTGTCGACCTCGCGGACGAGGCCGCTAAGGACGGCCGCCTGGTAGCCGCTTCCGGTGCCGATTTCGAGCACCTTGTCGCCCAACTCGGGCTGAAGCTGCTCGGTCATGAAGGCGACGATGAACGGCGGCGAGATGGTCTGGCCGTTGCCGATCGGCAGAGCCATGTCGTAGTAGGCGTATTGGCGTTGGTTGAGCGGGACGAACTCGTGCCGTGGCGTGTTTCGGATGGCGTCGACGACGCGGGGGTCCTTGACGCCGGCGCCGACGATGTTTTTATCGACCAGTCGATTGCGAGCCTGCAGGAACCGGTCGTGGGCCTGGCCGAGCCCGCGTTGACATGTCAGGGCGACCGCAAGAGCCGCGCCGAGAACGATCGATTGTCGCCGCAGAAGCTTGTTCATGGGGCGTTCTCCGTACTGCCAGGACGCCGAAACGCAAACGTCGCCGGGTACCCTACAGCGACGCCGTGGGTTGTGCGATAATCGCGGAGGAGCGATGCGCCGAGGGGCCATCCTCTTCAGTATACGACCGATCGGGCGAGCGCCCTGCCGGCGGACCGGCCTCGGGACCGGGTTGCCCGCCATGGCGTGGGGGAGCATCGCCCCTAGTATCACTATACAAGACGGAACGGCCGTGTTGAACCAGGCACTGAAGGACCGGATCGCGAAGAACATCCTCCCGGGGGTGCAAACACCGGGGCAGTACATCGGCGGCGAGCTGAACGCCGTGGTCAAGGACCACCGCTCGGTGCGGGGCAAGTTCTGCCTGGCATTTCCGGATACGTATGCCATCGGGATGAGCAACCACGGGCTGCAGGTTCTCTACCATGGGCTGAACCGGCGGGACGACTGGGCGTGCGAGCGGGTGTTCGCGCCGTGGGGCGACATGGAACAGGCCCTGCGGCGGAGCGGACTGCCGCTGGCGAGCCTGGAAACGTATACGCCTTTGTCGGAGTTCGACGTGCTGGGTTTCACGCTACAGCACGATCTGGGCTACACCAACGTGCTGACGATCCTCGATTTGGCCGGGATTCCGTTGGCGGCACGAGATCGGGGGCGCGAGCATCCGCTGGTGATCGCCGGGGGGCCTTGCGCGCAGAACCCGGAGCCGATGGCGGACTTCGTCGATCTATTCGTGATCGGCGACGGGGAGGAGATGTTGCCGGCGGTGTGCGACGCGTGGCTGGAGGCGCGGTCGGCCGCGGCCGACCGGGCGGCGGCACTCGTCGAGTTGGCTCGCGGGCTTCCGCACGTGTACGTGCCGCAGGCGTACCGCGTGGCATACGCTGACGGGACGTTCGCAACGGCGCCGGAACCGGCGCAGGCGGGCGTGCCGGCGTTCATGAGGCCGGCGGTCGTGGCCGACCTGGACGCCATGGCGCTGCCCACCGCGCCGATCGTCCCGTGGATCGAAGTCGTGCAGGATCGCATTGCACTGGAGATCATGCGCGGATGTCCTTGGCATTGCCGTTTCTGCCAGAGCACGACGAGCAAACGCCCGCTGCGCTTCCGGCGTATCGAGACACTGGTGCGGGCCGCGGTGGATTCGTGCCGCAACACGGGTTACAACGAGGTTTCGCTGCTGTCGCTTTCGACGAGCGATTATCCGCAGTTTGCGGAACTGTTGCGCGCCATGCAGGAGGCGCTGCGGCCGTTGGGAGCGACGGTTTCGGTGCCCAGCCTGCGAGTGAACGAACAGTTGCAGGCCGTCAGCCAGTCGCTGCAGACGGATCGCCGCAGCGGATTGACGCTGGCGCCGGAAGCGGCTTTGGACGACATGCGCGCACAGATCGGCAAGCGGATCCGCAACGAGGATCTGTTCGCAGGGTGCCGGATCGCGTTTCAGCAAGGCTTTCAGCGGGTGAAGCTGTATTTCATGTGCGGGTTGCCCGGAGAGCGGACCATCGACCTGGATGGGATCGTCGACATGGCCGAACAGATTTCGCGGTTGGGTAAGGAGGTGACGGGCCGGTTTGCGACGGTCGTGGCCAACGTGTCGAACTTCGTTCCCAAGCCGCACACGCCGCTGCAATGGAGCGGTATGCAGCGGGCCGAGTACTTCCGGCAGGCGCACCGCCACCTGTGGCAACGACGGCGGCTGCGGACGGTGAATATCAAGTGCCACGACGTCGGATCGAGCCTGTTGGAGGGGCTGCTGGCGCGCGGCGACCGTCGGCTGGGACCGGTGATCGAGGGTGCCTGGCGACGCGGCGCGCGGTTCGACGACTGGAGCGACCAGCATCGGCCCGAGCTCTGGCAGGAGGCCCTGGCGGCGTCGGGACTGGATACGGAGTCGCTACTGCATTGCGATCGTCCGCTGGAGACGTGCTTTGCCTGGGACCACATCGGCATTCGCCAGGGACGCACGCATCTGGAGCGGCAATACGGCCGGTCGGTCGAGCAGCGTTTGGCGATGTGTGAGGGGTAGCCAGAGATGGCGTGAACATTGTGTGCCGGGAGCACGTAGGGGAGGCGGAAGCCGGCTGCCAGGTTTGCGGAACCGCTGCGCGCAAGGCATAATTGCGCCAAGTGTCGTTGGGGTCGCAGTCACTACCTGTGGGTGGCCAAGCAGCCTCCGTTATTGGTTGCTGTATTGAGGAGAATTTGAGACGTGAGTGCTGAAGGTCCTGTCAAATCGGAGGATTCCACCCAAGGGAGTGGCTTGGCGATCACGTTGGCCGGGTTCCAGCAACTGATCCGCGACATGTATTTGAAAAAAGACGTGGCGCGCGGAGTGGAAGGTACGTTTATGTGGCTCATCGAAGAGGTGGGCGAACTGGCCTCGGCACTTCGCAGCGGCACGCACGAGCAACAAACGGCCGAGTTCGCCGACGTGCTGGCATGGCTGACCACGATCGCCAACGTGGCGGGCGTCGATCTGGCCGAAGCCGTAGCTGCGAAGTACGGTTCCGGGTGCCCGGGTTGCGGCCAATTGATATGCGTCTGTCCTGATGCGGGAAAGCCATGATCGGACGAGTTCTTGCCCCCTGCCTGATGGTATTCCTGCTGTTGCCGGTGGCGGCCTGTGCGCAGCAGACCGACGCGCAGTCGCCAGCCATCGTTGCGGTGGAAGTCGGCTTCGAGGGGCATTATCGGGCGGGAGTATGGACGCCGGTCAAAGTGACGTTGCGTGGCGGCGGGCAGGCGGTGCGCGGGCACGTGACGCTGACCGTGCCTGACACCGACGGGGCGCCTAGCCGAACGACGACGCCTTCGGATCGCCCGATTGAGCTGGCGGCGGGGCAACCGAAGCTGGTGATGCTGTACACCCGATTCGGCCGCGTCGAAAGCCAGATGGTGGTGGAGTTTCGCACGGGCGACGGGGTTGTAACCAGCCGGATCTTCCGCGCCTCGGCGACGCCGCAAGAGGGTGAGTATCCGCTGGCGGCCCGTTCCACGTGTCGCGTGGTGGCTGGCTTGAGCGGGGCGCCGGTGGGAATCGACCAGGTTGCCGACTTGCAGTGGCAACATCCGGGCGAACAGCCAGTGGCCGTGCGGCTGGAGTCGACGGCGGCGTTGCCCGACGAGTGGTACGGTTACGAATCGCTGGATGCGCTGGTGGTGGGGACGAGCAAGCCGGAGCTATTCGACAATCTGGAGCCCAACGGTCCGCAGATCCTGGCATTGGACAAGTGGATTCGGATGGGTGGCAAGCTGGTGCTGTCGGTGGGTAGCCAGGGAGAGCGGATTCTAGCGGACGGATCGCCATGGGCTCGATTCCGGCCTGGGCAGTTGCAACGCATGGTCGTGCCGCCGCTGGCGAATTCGCTGGAGGCCTATGCGGGCAGTTCCGTGCGGATTGAACAAGGGGTACGCGGACGCCATGGGCTGCGAGTGCCGCAGTTGCAGAATGTACACGGCACGGTGGAAGTGCGCGACAGTAATCTGCCGCTGGTGATTCGCCGCGCGTGGGGACTTGGTCAGGTGATCTTCGTGGCGGCCGATTTGGACGGTCCGCCGCTGGCCGATTGGCCGGACCGAGGGTTGCTGTTGAGCCGGTTGCTGGATTGGTCGACCGCGGCCCCGGGAGAGCTGAAAGAGCGAACGGCGGTGATGCACTACGGATTCACCGACATCGCCGGCCAGTTGCGCAGCGCGTTGGATCAATACAGCGGCGTGTCGGCCGTGTCGTTTTCGCTGGTGGCCGGGCTGGTGATTCTGTACCTGGTGTTGATCGGACCGGTCGACTACTTCCTTCTGCGCAAGTTCAGTCCGCGTATGGAGCTGACGTGGGTAACGTTTCCGCTTGTGGTGATTGCGTTCGGCGTGGTCGCCTACGTTCTGGCGTACCGGTTCAAGGGTGAGGACGTTCGCATCAACCAGGTGAGCCTGATCGACGTGGACACCGAGTCGAAATGGCTGCGAGGCACATCGTGGGCCGACGTGTTCAGCCCACGGATGGATCGCTACGACCTTACGTGCCAGCCGATCCCGCTGGGCAAGGATGACGCGCCGGTTCGCGACCTGGTGTTTTCGTGGATGGGGCTGCCGGGCGAGGCGCTGGGCGGCATGGATCCCACGACGGCCAACCCGATTTCGCTGAAGCAGCCGTACGCGTTCACCCCGGAGTTGAACGCGATGCAGGGCGTGCCGATCCAGATTTGGGCGAGCAAATGCTTCACGTCGCGATGGAGCACGACCACGGCCGTGTACCCCGAGGCGCGATTCGTCGACGAGGATCAGGTGATCACGGGACGAGTGATCAACACGCTGGATTGCCCGTTGACCGATTGTCTGTTGGTGTATGGCCGATGGGTGTACGAACTGGGAACGCTTGGGCCCGGGGAGATGGCTTCGATTGGGGTTTCCTCGCGCCGTCGCGACATGCGGGCCATGATGACCGGGCAGCGGATCGTGACGAGAAAAGAGTCGACTAAAGTTCTCGAAAGAGAAGACTCGAACAAGCTATACCATGAATCGACGCCCTATGAGCCGTCGAGCGTGGATCTGGGATACATCCTTCGCATGATGATGTTCTTCGACCAGTCCGGCGGGACCGGCTATACGGGGCTGTTGGATCGCTACCAGAACTTCGTCGATATGACGAGCTTGTTGAAGGCGGATCGGGCGATCCTGGTGGCCACCGTGCCTGAGGATGGTTCGGGCGAGGCCCGGCATGGCTCGGTCATCCTGCGCGATGGGAAGCCCATCGCCGGTCCGAACGACCGCCGCCTGACGATTTACCGATTCGTCTATCCCGTCGCCAAAGCGGAGTAACGCGTGATCAAGACACAAGAGTTGACGAAAGTGTACGGCGAGTTGAGGGCCATCAATAACCTCAACCTGGACTTGGTCGAAGGGGACCTCTTCGGGTTCATCGGCCCGAACGGCTCGGGCAAGACGACGACTATGCGGATCCTGGCGACGCTGCTTCAGCCGACGTGGGGCGAGGCGTACGTTTGCGACCACTCGATCTACACGCACCCGAAGGAGATCCGGCGGCTGATCGGCTACATGCCCGACTTCTTCGGCGTGTACGACGACATGAAGGTTATCGAGTATCTGGAGTTCTTCGCGGCCGCGTACCGAATCAAGGGGCCGGCGCGACGGAAGAAGTGCGACGACGTCTTGGCGCTGGTGGACCTGGGCTACAAGCGCGACGCGTTCGTGACCAGCCTTTCGCGCGGCATGACGCAGCGACTGGGGTTGGCGAGAGTGTTGCTGCACGATCCGCAAGTGCTGCTGCTGGACGAGCCGGCCAGCGGTTTGGATCCCCGGGCGCGGATCGAGATTCGAGGCCTGCTGAAAGAACTGCGGAAGATGGGCAAGACGATCATGGTTTCGAGCCACATCCTGCCGGAGTTGGCCGACATCTGCAACAAGGTGGGCATCATCGAGCGCGGCGAGTTGCTGGTCAACGCGGAGGTGGCCGACGTGATGCGCCGCGTGCGGCAGCAGCCGCTGATCAAGATCGGCGTGGCCGGCGATCCGGAGGCCGCGGCGAAGCTGATCGAGCAGCACGAGAGCGTCGAACAGATCGAATTGCGCAACGGGCACATCTATGCCACGCTGACCAAGGAAACGCAGGATTATAGCGACCTGGCGAGCATTCTCGTGGGAGCGGGGTACAAGCTCAAGACGTTCCAGGAAGACGAGTTGAACCTGGAGACGGCGTTCATGGCGCTGACGAAGGGAATCACGGCGTAGCGGCAAGTGGGTGGTCGTGCCCAGGGCATGGCCGCGCGCCGCCTTCCCTGCCCTTCGGGCTGCGAGTTCCGGCAGATCGCTGCTTCAATACCGCACCAACTGTTGGATCTCTCGGTCGGGCCAGAGCGTTTGAACGTACTGCTGGGCCTTGAGGTTGAGCATCTGCAGGTCGCTGCCGACGGCGAGGAACTGCATGCCCTGGTCGGCGCGCTCGAGGGCGTTTTCGGGCGTCATGGCGTGGATGCCGGTGGGTGTTCCCACCTTCTTACCGATCTGGATGACGCGTTGGACCATGGCTTCGTGTTCGGCGTCGGTGGGCTTGCGGCCGCCGGGGGTGCGCATGTTGAAGCGGAGATCGACGGGACCGACGAAGATGGCGTCGCAGCCGGGCAAGCGGTAGATGGCCTCGGCGTTTTCCACGCCGCGGGGGCTTTCGGTCTGCAGCACGACAAGGATTTCGTCGTTGGCCCGCTCGTAGTACTCGCCGGCCGAGGTGTCGAAATTGAGCGAGTGCGCGCCCCCGCCGACGCTGCGGTTGCCCAGCGGCGGGTACTTGGCCGCAGCAATGGCGATTTGGGCTTGCTCGACCGTATTGACCATGGGGACGACGATTCCCCAGGCGCCGGCGTCGAGGACACGCTTGATGCAATAGTGGTCGCCCTCAGGAACGCGGACCAGCGGGGCGCAGCCGGCGTCGGCAACGGCGGCGAAGATGGCCGCGGCCTGAGCCCAGTCGATGGCTGCGTGTTCCATGTCGAGCGTGAGCCAGTCGAAGCCGAGCCGCGCCAAGACGCGCGCGACGTGGAGATCGCCCAGGGAAAGCCAAGTGCCAAAGGTGGGCTTGCCTTCGCGAAGGCGCTGTTTGACGGTATTGGTCCTCATCGTTGGTCTCCGGCGGAGCAGAATTGTCCAAGGACCATTGTTCGCGCCGTGGCCGGCAACGCAAGCCCCCCTGCCCCGCCCTGCGTGGCATGCTACAGGTTTAGGAGTTACACTGGAGGCGAATCATCGTATATCGACCTGCCCGCGGAGGCCTTCCGCATTTTGGAGTCTGCCGATGAAAGTCCTGCCAGCGAGCCTTGCCGTGGCGTTGATCCTTGTGGCATGGGGCGATGCCGTCGCCGCAGAGCCTGGTCCGGCGCGGCTGGACTATGAGATCAAGTTGGAGACGCTGCTGCGGGCGCCGTCGGAGAAGGTCAGTTGGTTTCAGCCGCGGCCAGGCGTTGTACCCGGTGCCGGGCAGAACGGCGCTCCGGCGGTGGTGATGACGATCCAGCAGATGCTGGGCTCCGATTACTTCACGGGCCTGAGCGTTCTGCGGACGGATGACTTGGGTCGCACGTGGACGAAGCCGGAATCGATTCCGCAACTTGCGTGGCAAGATGCCGGCAAGGGGATGAAGATCGGCGTTTGCGATTTCACGTGGAATTGGCACGCGCCGACCGGCAAGCTGCTGGGCATCGGTCACACGGTGTACTACACGAGCAGAGGGTTTGCGGGAGCCGACAAGCAACGCGACACGGTGTATTCGGTCTTCGATCCGAAGGCGGGCGCGTTTACGCCGTGGGCCGTGTTGGAATTTTTCAAGGATTCCGGCGGCAAGTACTTTCACAACGGCACGCACGGCCAGTGGCTGGTCGAGCCTGATGGGACACTGCTGGTTCCCGTGTACTTCCGGCCGAAAAGCGAATCGAAAGTGATGACCGGAGTGGTGCTGCGTTGCACGTTCGATGGGGCGAAGCTGGCGATCGCGGCGATGGGCAAGGAGATGTTTCATCCGGTGCCGCGCGGGCTCTACGAGAAGTCGATCACGTGGTACGACGGCCGGTACTACATGACGATTCGGAACGACAAGAAGGGTTTCGTCGCCACGAGCGAGGACGGACTGAGTTTTGGGCCGATCCGGCCGTGGACATTTGACGACGGCTCGGAATTGGGTAGCTACAACACGCAGCAGAAATGGGTCACTCACAGCAGCGGGCTGTTTCTGGTGTACACCCGACGGGGCGCCAACAACGACCACATCCCACGGCATCGCGCACCGCTGTTCATCGGGCAGGTCGATCCGGAGCGGCTGTGCGTGTTGCGGGCCACGGAGCGAATTGCGGTGCCGGAGCGCGGGCGGGCACTGGGCAACTTCGACGCGACGACGATCAGCGCGGAGGAGACGTGGATTACGGTTGCGGGGGGCGACGCGTATTGTGCGCGGTTGCTTTGGTCGAAGCCGAACGAGTTGGTCGGACGGGTCAAGTAGGGAAATCGCGAGCGCATTCAGAGCAGGATCTTTTCGCCCGGCTTGAGGACGACGGGTTCGGCTTGCGTTTGCTGGCGGACGCGTTGGGCCCAAGCGTCGGCGTCCTGGGCGATCAGCGGCCAGGTGTCGCGGTGGACGGGGACGACGCGTTGCGGGCGGATGAGCTTGACGGCTTCGAGGGCGTCGTCGGGGCCCATGGTGAAGTTGTCGCCGATGGGGAGGGCCGTCAGGGCGATTCCGGCGGAGCCGATGAGCTTCATGTCGTAGAACAGACCGGTGTCGCAGGCGAAGTAGACGTTTCCCTCGGGCAGAGACAGCAGGAACCCGGCCGCGACGCCGCCGTTGGAGCCGTCGGGCATGGTCGAGGTGTGCTGGGCGATGGTCATCTTCACACGGCCGAAGGGGAACTGGTGGCCTCCGCCGATGTTCATGGCGTGGGTCTTTTCGATGCCGCGGCCGCCGAACCACTGGCAGATTTCGAAGTTCGAGATCACGAGGGCATCGTTTTGCCGGGCGATGGTTTCGACGTCGCCGGCATGATCGTGGTGGCCGTGCGAGACGAGGATGTAGTCGGCCCGGACGTCTTCGGCCTTGACCGGGGCGACGGGAGAATCGTTGAGGAAGGGGTCGAGCACGACGCGGTGACCGCCGGCGGCGATGAGCCACGTGTTGTGTCCGAGCCAGGAGAGTTCCGTTGCCATGTTACTTGCCCCGCAGGATGTCGTTCATGTTCTTCTTGTACGCTTCGACGCCGGGCTGGCCATAAGGGTTGATACCGATTAGCCGGCCTTCGACGACGGTGGCCAGCATCATCATCTGGAAAAACTGGCCGAGGGCGCCCTCGTCGAGCTCGCCCAGGTCGATGTCGGCCGTCGGACGGCGGTCGTCGTGGTACGCCTTGTTGGTCCCCTGCGTGGCGGCTTCGAGGATTTCGGGGATGGCGGTGCCGGCCAGCTCGTTGAGCTTGTCCTGGTTCATGTCCCAGCGGTCGATGGTGAGTACGCCGGGATGATAGCGCTGGCCGCGCACGTTGGTGATGAGCTTGTCGCGTGGGCCCTGTTGGTGTTGCTGGCCGCGCGAGTGGAGGTCGCGAGTGTTGACGACCGTCAGCGGCAAAGCTCCGCGGCCGTCTTTGCCGAGGCTCTCGGAGAGGAGTTGGTCGTACCAAAGTCCGACGGCCTCCAGGCCCTTTCCCCAGGTAGAGAGCACGCGGACGTTGGCGCCACGCCACGCTTCCATGAGATGGCACACGCCGACGTAGTCCAACACGGGGTTGTCGCCGGGGGGGCTCTCGCGGAAACGATCGTTCATGGCCCTGGCGCCTTCGAGGAGGCGGATGATGTCGAGACCCATGACGGCGGCCGGCAGGAGGCCCACGGGGGTGAGTACGGAGAAGCGTCCGCCGACGCCATCGGGGATATTGAACACGTCGGGAGTGCCCAAGGCATTGGCCAAGTCGCGCAGGCGCCCATGCTGGCCGGTGATCGGCACGATGCGCTGGCGGATTTTTTGGGCGTCGCCCTGGCAGGCCTGACGCAGGGCGTCGACCAATAGCCGCAGGGCGACGGCCGTTTCCATGGTTCCGCCGCTCTTGCTAATGACGACGATACCCCAATCGTCGCCGCCGACGAGGCTCAATAGCTCGATCAGTCCGACCATGGCAGCGTTGTCGAGGTTGTTGCCTTCGAAGTAGATTCGGGGGCAGCCGTTGCGCTTGTCGTCGGGGAGCTCGTTGTGATAGGGATGGCAGCAGGCCTCGAACAAAGCCCGGGCGCCCATGTAGGAACCCCCGATTCCGAGGATGACCACTCGGTTGGCCAGTTTGCGGAGGCGTTCGGCGGTGGCCAGGATCTGGCCCAACTCGCTGGAGTCGCCTTTTTGGGCGTACTCGTCGAGAAGCCGGTCGGGCAGGTCGGTGAAGCCGGCGTCGAGGGGCTGTTTGAGCTGGGGGACGGGACCGCCCTGGTGAAACAGGTTGAGGTCGGCGAGGACCTCCGCGCGTGCTGCCTCCAGACGCGGGCCGATCCAGGTGAGGTCTTCGGGGGATAGGCCCGTTTCTGGGATGATCGTGCCGGAGAAATCGTAACGAAGCGGGGTCAGCGGTCGGTCACTCATGATACTTGGGTCGCCGTGATCGGACTTGGGGGAGGGAACCCATGACGGCAGGGTTCGCCGCGAGTCGGGCATTGCATTGTATGACTGAACGTCTACCGGCCGGCTCGATGAGGAAGGATACCGGAGGGAGGCGATCACCGCCAGGGGGGACGACGGCTACGGTTGGTCCGGTCCCCTGCCCCGCTCCGTGATGCCCCCATTGCAATGCGGCGTTTTTGGGCGACACTATTGGACTGCTTGAAATTTGGAATGCATCTGCCCGCGGCATGGACAAGCACGTGCTCGGTGCTCTCTGCTCGGCGCGGGCAGACACCTTGCCTGACCTCATGGATAGGAAGATCGACTCATGGACATCCAGGACTTGGTCCACACGCTGAAGAACGAAGCCAACACGAAGATCGTGATGCTGGTGGCCGACGGCCTTGGCGGCCTTCCCCTTGAGCCGGGCGGGCCAACCGAGCTGGAGGCGGCGAAAACTCCCAATCTGGACAAGCTGGCAAAGAAGGGTGTTTTGGGTAGCATGTATCCGATCAAGCCTGGGATTACTCCAGGCAGCGGTCCGGGGCACCTGGGGTTGTTTGGCTATGACCCGATCAAGTACGACATCGGCCGCGGGGTGTTGGAAGCGACGGGCGTGGGCTTCCATGTGGGGCGCAACGATGTGGCCATCCGGTGCAATTTCTGCTCGTTGGATGCCCAGGGGAATATCAGCGACCGGCGCGCGGGGCGGATTCCGACGGAGGAGAGCGCTCCGTTGGCGATCAAGCTTCGCGAGATCAAGCTGCCTGGGGTGGAACTGTTCGTCGACCCGGTGAAGGAGCACCGTTTCGTCGTGGTGTTTCGCGGCGAGGGGCTGGGCGGGCGCGTGGCCGACACGGATCCTCAGAAGACGGGCGTGCCGCCGCTGGAGCCTGTGGCCGAGGATGCGGCCAGCCAGCGCACGGCCGAGATCGCCGCGGAGTTCGTTGCCCAGGCGAAGAAGCTGTTGGCCGATCAGCCCAAGGCAAACGGCCTGACGATGCGTGGGTTTTCCAAGGCTCCGCATCTTCCGCCGTATCATGAGGTGTACGGCTTGAAGGCGGCGGCAATCGCCGTGTATCCGATGTACAAGGGCTTGGCCAAGTTGGTCGGTATGGAGCTGGTCGGGCAGCCGGCGACGTTGGAAGAAGAGATCGACGTGTTGGAGAAGGCGTGGAAGGATCATGATTTCTTCTTCGTGCATTTCAAGTATACCGACAGCCGCGGCGAGGACGGTAACTTTGCCGAGAAGGTGAAGATGATCGAACAGTTCGACGCGATCGTGCCACGGGTCGAGGCATTGAAGCCCGACGTACTGATCGTGACGGGTGATCACAGCACACCGGCGGCGCTGAAGAGCCACAGTTGGCATCCGGTGCCGACGTTGCTCTGGGCGCCGACGTGCCGGACGGACCGCTGTGAGCAGTTCGGCGAGAGCGAGGCCCTCAGCGGCGGACTGGGCCATTTCGAGGCGATTTACCTGATGCCGCTGGCGCTGGCGCACGCGGATCGGCTGGCGAAGTACGGGGCGTGAATTGTCGTGGGAGTCATCGATGGCGGTTGAAGACGACATCGGAGCATTTTTGGCCGGCGACTCGTTTGCGGTGGTCGGTGCGTCGACAGATCGCGCCAAGTACGGCAACAAGGTGCTGCGGGTGTATTTGCAGAACGGCCGCACCGTGTATCCGATCAATCCCAAAGAGGCGCAGGTCGAGGGACTGACGAGCTACCCCGATCTGGCCTCATTGCCGGAACGAGTCCACGGGGTGTCGATCGTGACGCTGCCAGCGGTGACGGAGCGCGTCCTTCAACAGGCGGCCGACGCCGGAATTCACTTTGTGTGGATGCAGCCGGGTGCGGAGAGTCCCGGGTGGGCCGAGCGCGCCGAGGAGCTTGGGTTGGTGGCCATCGGCGGCGGGCCTTGTGTGTTGGTTGCGCTGCGGTACCGCGAGTAGGCCGGCGACGGGCTTTGAGGGGACGGTGGCCGTCGGGGCTCGGTGGGTTGTCGGCGGTGCAGGTTGCACGCTGCGTCGTTCAGTGGACGACGACGGCGCTCTGGAGGATGCGGCGGGCGCCGGCGCGGTCGACGTCGCGGAGGCAGAGGTAGGTGCGGGGGCCGATGAGGAATTGGCAGGAATCAGCGCCCGTTGGACACGGCAGTTCGTGGCCGAAGGGACGCATGGCCGTGATGCGTCGATCGCCCAGGCGGAGTTGCAGCGGGTCTTCGACAGCCCAGGCGAGGACATAGGTGTTGTTCGGCTCGCTCTGGCGCTGGAACAGGCAGGCCTTGAGCTTGCCGTGGGCGACGTCCGGGATTTCCTCGATGTCGACCAGTTCGTAGCGGCCGTGCCGGTTGATGAAGAGATGGTGCTCGCGGCGGTCGGCGAGGATGCGACGCTGCCAATCGGCCAGGTCGCCGTTGTCGCAATACGTCTGATAAATGCCCCGTTGTCGATAGCAGGAGACATAGTGGGCGTTTTCAGGGGGCACGATGCGCAGACGCCGGCAATCGGCGTCGGTGAGATGATTGCCGAGGCGTGCGTCCTCCCAGATCTTGAGAACGGCCAGGCAGTCGTCGATTCGCGGATTGGATTGCAGGCCCTTGGGAGACGTTGAAACAGAGAGGGGGCAATCCCAACCGGCGGCACGGCTGGCAATGTACTCGACGACATCGGGGCCGGGGTAGCCCGACGCGGAACGACCGATGTTGAGCCATCCGAAATCGATGCGTGAGAAGTCCATCTGTAAAGCAGCGGCCGACGGACAGGGCATCAGCCGGCAGAAGTCTTTCATGCGGTCGGGCGTGGCTACCTTGTCGTACGCGTTGCCGCGGGTCATGAGGTGCCAATTCATCGGCGTGCACAGAGCCGACTCGCAGACGGGCGGCGCGGGTTCCAGGAGTCGGTAGACGCGGTATTGGGCCCGAGCGGCGTGGTGATGGAAGGGCTCGTGGACGTCTTCGGCGCCGTCGAAGTAGAACATTTCGTACGGGCCGGTCTGACGATAGATTTCGGCGATGCGGTGCGCGACTTCGTCCTGGATGTCGGAGGTTTGGTCCAGGAGGACAAACGACGGTGATGCGTCGAAATGGAGCAGCCCGAGTTGGGTTCCTTCGTCGTGGGAGGCCGGCACGGTCCCGAGCAGGCCGCGCTGACAGCCGGTTAACTGATAGGGGGGCGACTGCGTGTAGTCGTCGTACTGGATGAACTCTTTGCCGAGCTTCAGCACGCGGCGGTCTTCTTCGAGTGTCAGGCCGGCGGGGTCTTCGCGCACCACGATGGTTGTGGTTTCGGGCGTCAGCGGGGATGCCAGAGTGAAGCGGCGAAGGTAATGCAGGCGATCGTCGGGCACGGGCGTTATATAGGGGTCTATACGACGGACCTTGTTGTAGTGGATGTGCAGCCCAAGCTTGAGGCCGGCGTTGCGCACGCGGTCGGCGACGCGCCGGAGGTCGGCCATTCCGTTCGGGTACCTGTCGCTCCACTGGAAATGGCCCGGCGACCTGGCGAACGCACCGTAGGATATCAGCAAGATGCGAAAGCCGCCCTGCTTGGCGACGGTAATGTACTGATCGATGTCGCTTGGGCTGGCCTTGCCTGCGAAGAAGTAGGAGAGTTTCTGGCTGGGCAACTTGCGTCGAGCGGCGCCTGGAGGCAGATCGAAGTCGCGTTCGATGCGTGCCATGGCGTCGAGGAAGCGATCTTTCGGATCGTGGCATCCGAACAGCACGGCGACCGCTCCGGCAAAGCCAACGTCGGAAGAGGCGGCCGTCGTCATCAGCACGCGATCTTCGTTGACGACCATATCGGCATCGGTCTGGAGATTGCCGCCACAGAGGCAGACGCCGAAGTATTCGTCCCAGGCCACATGGATCCACTGACCGAGCATCGGCAACTTGCGGAGACATGCGCGGGGAAACTCGATTCGATCGACCGGCTTGCCTTCGATGGCCAGGAGCTCGAACGCCAGATAGCCGTCGGTGCGCCGCACCCGATAGGTTGCCTTGGCCTCGGCGCCTTGGAACGTGAGGGTAAGGCGATCGCCTTCGAGCGACACAGCTGTGACTGGAAACCGCGAGCCACCCTCATAGGTCCATTGCCCCGTTTCTGCGTACGGCCCTTGATCGACCGGCTTCATCACCCCACCGCGATAGACCATGCCGACCGGACACGGGGCGCCGGCCGCCGAGGCATACTCGACGCCCTGCGGCTTCGAGGTGAGGCTTCGCACGGCGCCGTCGTCGGCGATCTCGAAGCGGAGCTGGGTAGTCTCCAGCACTACCGGACCGGCCAGAGCGCTTGTCGAGAGAGCGAACGTGAGCACTAGGCTGCAGTAGGCAAATCGGCGCCGCGAGCGGGTGAAAGACATGGCATACAACTCGCTTTTCCAGGAGGACGTTCGCTATGCGATGCGGCAGTTCCGGCGGCCTCGGAAGCACGAAGGAGCGTCTTGTGCCCGAAGATCGTCTGTGGCCGATTATAGCAGACCGGGCGTGGCGATTGGGAGGAAATGCGCGTCGATGGCAGGCGTGCGCGCCGAGTGCAGGAAGGCCGGGCTACTCGACGAGCCTTGCTTCGAGGATGTCGGCGCGGTCCAGGACGTCGGCGCGGTCGGCGAAGTCGACGACGAGATCGATCCGCTTGGCGCCGTGGAGATCGACCGAGATCGGTTCGGGCTGCATTCCGCCGCGAAGGATTGGGCTGGTGACCTTCAACGCACCGTCGACGAAGACGCGAAGCCGGACACTGCCGCGGAGCTGGGCACTGTCGTCGACGGCCAATTGGGCGTTCAATCGCCGATAGGGGCGGTCGAGTTGGTAGGTCAGTCGGGCGGCACTGTGGAGGCCGAGCCCTTTGAGATACACGTGACCGGCGCGGAGCCAACTGCCGGTTGCGCTTCGGTCGGTGTGGTAGGGCCAGGAGAGGTCGAGAAAGGGAACGAATCGGTAGTCGGCTGCCTTCAGGTCGGAGAGATAGACGGCCTTGCCGCCCAGCGGTTGGAGGAACACGAGTTCTTCGCGGGCCGTGTTCCAGACAGGGCCCTTCGCCGAGGTGA
Organism: Thermoguttaceae bacterium; assembly: GCA_963674835.2. GTDB lineage: Bacteria > Planctomycetota > Planctomycetia > Pirellulales > Thermoguttaceae. The sequence continues at coordinate 707,962 of CAXXKC010000003.1, read as the reverse complement.
TTTGCAGTGAGTCGCCGGTGATCTCGAGCTTGGCGGCGAGCAGACGGCTTCCGTCGCTGAAGCCGGTGACGGCCCGCAATGTGGATGAGGAGTCGCGTTGGACGAGCGCGGGATTGAAAACCAGCGCGCGGACGCGGTGGCGCTGCACTTCGATGGGACCGGCGTCGGTTTGCAGGAGGACCTTGGCGTCGCGGATGCCCTGGAAACGGCCCGTCACTCGGTCGCCGTTGGTGAGGACCACGTAGTCGGATGGGTCGTCGCTGGAGCCGACGCGGTCCAGCAGTTGGTCGCGATCGTGGAGGTCGGCGGGCAACTGGAAGACGACGCCAGCCAAGCGTTCGAGCGGCAGCTTGAGGTGGCCGAAGAGGAACGACTCGGCGGAGAGGGTCTCATTGTCGGCTGCGGTCACCTCAGCCACCAGCAGGCTGCCATCGCCCAAGACGAGGACCGGGCCGCGGCGCAGTTCGGTCGGCGAACCAAATCGCACGAGGTCGGCGGCAGGCATTTGACGGTTGCCGTCGGGGGTCTTGAAGGTGAGGAGCCAGTTGGCGTCGGCGGCGAGCAGTTGGGCGGTGGTTGGGGGGCCGTCGACGGGGAGGAGTTCAGCGGCGTAGGTGCGCGGCGAGGCCACGAACATCGCAGAGACGACCAGGAGAACAAGCGAGGGGGCTGCGGTTGGGCGATGCTCGTGTGCAGGGAGAAGACGCATGAGGGTTCCGGTGGTTTCGGTGCCGAGGCAGGGCGTGCCTCGGATGGCATTACCTCTGAAAGATCGGCAGATAGTTGTTGGGCGTTTGCAGCACGAGGCAGGCCATGGCCGTGCAGTATTCGGGGGAGATTTCGCCGGTCCACGAGCCATCTTCCTGTTGGCGGGTAACGAGCTGGTCGCGGATGGCGGGGTACCATTTCTGCCAACGCTCGCCACCGGCGTGCCACATGGCCTGGATGGCGTAGTAGTGGCCGTAATAGAAGTAGCCGGCGTAGGGCGGCGCGTTGGGCTGCGGTTGGAAGCGTATCAGGTAGTCGAGCCCCTTGTTGATTTCCGGGCTGTCGTAGACGCCGGCGCTGTAGAGGGCCACGACGCCTGCAGCCGAGCGGGGGAAGGCGCTTTCGCCGCCCTGGAGCATGTACATGAATCCGCCGTCGGCGTTCTGGCTGCGTTTGACGTAGCTGATGGTGCGTTCGATCGTTTCGCGGGGCACGTCGACGCCGGCGTTGCGGGCGGCGCGGAGGGCCATCAGTTGGCAGACGGTGACGGAGATGTCGCCCGGCATGCGCTGGGGTTCGTAGCGCCATCCGCCTTCGTTGTTCTGGGTGTTGATGATGAGCTTGACGGCTTTTTCCAACTTCTCGCGGAGGTCGGGGCGCTGGGAGGCACCGAAGGACTCGGCGAGGAACATGGTGGCGAAGCCATGCCCGTACATCGGACCGTAACCAGACGTGCCGCGTTGGACGATGAACCCGCTCTGCTGAGCACTGGCCAGAAGGTAGTCGACGCAGGCGGCGACCTGCTGGCCGTAGGGGCCGCGGTCGGGCGTGCTTCCGCCGGAGAGAAACGCCAGCCCGGCCAGGGCGCAGATGGCAGCGTTGCCCCGGAAGCCGTCGCCGCCGTAGGAGCCGTCCTCCTGCTGCATCGAGGCGAGGCTTTCCAGGCCGCGGTTGATGGCGCGCTGGGCAGCGGGCGTGACCAACTCGGCCGCGGTTTTCTCAGGGCTGTTTTCGGCGGCGGAGGCGCAGAGGCTGCCAAGGAAGACGCTCGCCAGCGACAACAGTAGGATGGGCTCGAGTCGTTTCATTCGCTACGGTCTGCGATCCGTGGGCGGTTGTTGGCGCGGTTCGGCGAGGCGTTTGAAGTATTGCTCGATGAGCAGTTCGTACTTGGGGAGAAACTCCTCGACGGGCTGTTGGAGCATCTGCTCGCGCTGGCGTTGCGGGAGCTCACCCCAGAGGGCCTTCATCAGCGAGTGCATTTCCTCCATGTTCGGTTGGTGGATTACCTTGGCGCCTGGCGAGACCTTGTCGGGGCCGGCAATGGCGCGGCTGGGATCGGCGCCGCCGCCACTGTTCTTGCGTTTGACGAACTTGGCAGGTTCGATGTCTTTGGGCTGTTGGACGCGCTGGCGCTGGGCGACGGCCTGCTTCGTGCCCTGGCATGCGCCTTGGCACGCCTGGCATTGGCTGCGGGCCTGCTGCAGGAGTGCGTCGAGATGGGTGAGGATTCGCACTTGCATCTGTTGCGTTTCGTCGCCGGAGTCGGCGTGGCCGATCCGCTGTTGAACCTGGTGCATGGTGCGAGCGATGTCGACCAAGGGGCTGTCGGCCTCGGACTGCGCGGCGCGGCCGAGTTCACGCTGCAGTTGTTCCGCCGTGGGGCCGGACGCCGGCGGCGCGCTTGTTGGCGGCGACTGGGGCGTTGCGGCGGGGGCGGTCGGGGCGAACAACTGGCGGTCGAGCGCGTCGGTGGGGCTGGGCGTGAGATCGTCCAGACGCAGATTGCCGCCGAGTGGCGGTGGCGACTTCTCGGGGCCTGCGGACGCCGGGAGGACCGGCCATGCCGTGCAGGCGATGGCTAGCACCAGGGCGAGAATGGCACGAGATCTCATGGCACGGGCTCCTGCTGACCGGCGGGTTCGCCGCCGGGGCCGTCTTGGGGCTTCTCTTGAGATTGTATCGCTTTGAGTAGTAGGGCGGCTAGTTCGCCCTGCTCGCGGCTGAGTTGGTCGTATTCCTTCCGCGCCTCGTCGGGGATCTGTTGGGCGTGGCCATATTTGGTCTGCAGCTCGCGGGTGCGTCGGTTGATTTCCGTCTGCATGGCCTTGGTGAGCTTCAACTCGATGAGGGCCTGAAGGGCGTTTGCGCGGGCTCCCCCCTGCCCTGCTTGACCTCCTTGCCCCCCCTGCCCTGCTTGATTGCCCTGCTTTGGCTGCGGCGTTTCGGGCTGCAACGCTTCGGTGACCATGGCCAGGCGGTCCAAGGCGTGCTGCTGAGCCTGCTGCGTTGGGAGGCCGGTTTGACGCCGGTCGAGCATGGCGGCCGATCGGGCCATTTCGGTGGCGGCACCCTGGAGGGCCAAGTGAATGGCCGGCGCCCCGGTGAGCTTGTCGGCCAGGGCCCGCGTTTCGGCCTCCATGGCCGTCTGCTGGCGGAGGGTCTCGGCGAGCGCCAGGGCCTCGCTGCGGTCCAAGGGGCCCTTCTGCTGGAGGTCGTCGAGGCGACGGGTTTCGTCGAGGATTCTTTCCTGGCCTTTACAGATCGCCTTGATGGCGCGGTCCAATTGCGACAGCTGTTCCATGGCCAGTTCGGCTTCGGCGTCGCGTCGGCGCTGGGCCGCCTGGCGGGCCGCCTCGTCGAGGGCTTTCTTGGCTGCTGCCGCGTGTTGTTGGGGTTGCGCCGCCTGGGTGCCCTGCTTCATCTGCTGGGCGGCCTGCTGGGCAGCCCGACCGGCCTGATCGGCCGTGAGCCGCTCGAGGCGGCGGGACATGCGCTCCGTTTCCTGCTGCATCGCGGCTTGCCGTTGAGCGAGGCGTTGCCATTGTTGGCGAGTTTGGGCCGTCTCGGGTTCGTTGGCCGTCTGCTCGGCCTGCTTCTGCAGCTGCTCCTGGCGGTTGGCGAGATCGGCCAGATCCTTCTCTGCCTCGCGGAGTTTGTCGACGATTTGCTCCAATTCCTGCTCGCGGCGATTGGAGAGGATGTCGAGCAGTTCCTTGAGGTCTTCGATGACGCGGTATTGCTTCGCCGACGCCATGCCCATTTGGTTCTGCTCCACCGATTCGGCGGCAGTTCGCATCTTGCCGGTGGTAGCCAGTTGGCGTGCGCGGGAGGAGGCGTCGGCGACCGTTTCGGCGGCCAGTGGATCGTTCTGCTGGAGCGATTCGACGGCCTGGTCCATTTCCTGCAAGGTGCGGTCGAGCCGGCGGGCCAACTCGTACTGCTGCCGGGTGACGATCTTGATGTCGGCGGCGTCTTGCGGGGGCAGATCCTTGAGTTCCTTGGCCAGCGTGTGCCGGCCAAGGTCGGTCGTGCGGCGAGTCAACTCGTCCTGCTCGCGGAGCAACTGGCTGAGGTCGCGATGGAACTTGCGGAAGCTGTCCCACCGCGACAACTCGCCGAGCAACTGTTCCAAGGAGGCGATCACGGCGTCTTGGTGACGGCCGGCGGCGGTCAGGGCGCCGATGGCGATAGAGGTTTCTTTGTTCGGGGTTGGGGGTGCCGGTTGGTTTTGTGACGCTGGTTGGTTGGTCTTGGGTGCTCTCACCTCTGGCCCCGCTCCTGCTTGCGGGAGAGGGGAGGTCGGGGGTGTGCCTTGCTCTTGTTGGGCTTGCGGATGGGGAGAGGTTTGGGATGGTTCTTGCTGGGTTTGGGCGGCTTTGATGGCGTTGGTCAGCTCGCGTCCGATGTCGGGAAGGTGTTCGGCGGCGAGGCGATCGATTTCGGCAAGGAGGCCGTCCATGCGACGGCGGATGTCGGCGTTGTCGATCTTGTTGTTTTCGAGGTCGGCTAGGAGGCCAAGCACCTGCATGGGCACGCCCTCGGTGCGACTGGTGAGCGTGTTGTTCACCTGCCGCTGGTTCAGCTCGGCGCCGCGGAGGTGGTCCATATCGAGCCGTTGGAGTTGGCCGGTCTGGCGGATCTTGATTTCCAGGTCGGCCACTTGCTGGCGCCCTTGGCGCTGCATGGCGAGCACGCGGGCCAGCTCGGACAGGATCGATGCCTGGAGCGCGGCGATGCGATCGAGCATTTCCTCCGGAGTGATGACGACCAGTCGACGAGCGTCGCTCTTGCCGGTTTGGGCGTGGTAGTCGCGTGCCGTGGCGGAGAAGCTGACGTGCATTCCGGGCGACAGCTTCAACGGGCCCAATTGCCAGGCGTACTCGACGAGCCGACTTTCGCCGAGATCGCCGCCGCCGGCGAGGCCGGCCGCCTGGGGAGGAACCTGTTTCGGGCCGGTGTACAACGACAATACGGTCTCGGGTTGGCCGGCGCCGTCGGACCGGCTGAACTGGAGGGCGACGCTTTGTACGGCCAGGTCGTCTTTGGCGACAATTCGCAGTGGGACAACGGCCTCGGGGGTGACGAAGACATCGCCTGTGGGTCGCTCGACGACGACCGTCGGAGCGGTGTCGGGGAGGGCACGGATTTCCCAGCGGTCGTCGCGGCCGCCACTGAGGCCTTCGTCGTCGGTTAGCTCGATCCAGAACTGTCCCGACTTGGTGACGGGAAGATCTTCCTGAGGCCTGGCGGGAACGGTGAAGGCAAAACCGTCGTCCTCGATTCGGCCTGCGATGTGGGGTCCGCCTTCGAAACGCAACTGCACGCTGCGAAGCGGCTTGGTCGCCCGACCCGTGGCCTTCAGACGCGTGCCTGCGAGAACGCGGATAGGATTGTTGGCTTGCTCGGCGGGCCAGCCGGTGTAGGCCGGGGGAACGAGGGTGATCGCCAGACTGTCCAGCCTGGGCGGTTCGACGACGGCCACGTCGAGCCAAGGCATGGTGTCGTCGTCGCCGCCGGTGATGCGATAGGAGAAGGGGCGGACGACGTTTTCACGCCGGGCAGACATGGCGCCGCCGAGCAGGTGCATACGCTCGGTCTCCTCCGTGACCTGGCCGGTTTCGTCGGCGAACCGACAGTGGATCAGGACGTCGGGCGGAAGGCGGCCGTCGGCGTCGGTAACTTCGACGTCGAAATCCTGGCCACGGGCCACACGGTCGACTTGCTGGCGCAGGACCAGGTGGGTCGTTCGCGGCCAGACCGTGCTGCCCAGCGGGTTGAGCAACCGGACCAGCGCGATCCGTGAGGCCGAAGGGTTCAGAGCAACGAGAATCAAGGCCACCAGCACGATCACGACGGCCGACATCACGGCGCGCACGGCGGGGCGGCGATCAACGGCGTCGACGAAATCGAGCGGCTCGGTATCGGCGGTTGCACGAGCGATGACCGCGCGGCGCATGGCGACCGAGCCGGCCAACGGATCCTCTTCGGATTGGCGGAGGAACTCGACGGCGCTAGCCAGGCTGTCGCCCAACGCGGGGAAACGGCGCTCGAGGCGTAAGGCGAGATCGACGTCGCTGAGGTCGGCTTTCCACGCCGAGTAGAGGCAGCGATAGACGACCGCCGAGAGCACACCCAACACGGCCAATGAGGAGAGCACGCGTATGCCACGATCGTCGAAGCGGATTACGTAGTCGGCCGCTCCCAGGAGGAGCACGGCGCCGAGCACGGCCCCTATCGTCCAACAAAGCCCATAGACGAGTACGAGGCGTCGCACTCGGCTGCGTAGGCGATCGATGCGTTGGTCGAGGGGGTGGGGCATTTTGAGTAGTGGGTAGTGGGTAGTGGGTGGTGGTTAGTGGGGCCGGGTTGTGTGGTTCTTTGAGCGTAGGGCGCGCTGGAGGCCTTTTAGTAGGCGTGTGACTTCGGTGGATGCGTCGAGAAGGTCGTTCTTTTCTTGTTCGGAGATGTATTCGAGTCGATGGGTGATGAGGATCTGGGTTGTGAGTTCGTTGACGGAACCGTGAGCTATGGCGAGGAAATGAAGGAAATCGGACGTTGTCTGCCTGCCCTGCCCTTCCGCGATATTCGAGGGAATGGATACGGCGGCGTGGCGGATCTGGCATGTCAGCCCGTAGATTTCCTCCGTTGGGAACGACCTCGTGATGCGATACACGACCTCCACCAAGTCCATCGCTCGTTGCCACACGACAAGCTCTGTGTAGTTCTTCACGGCCATGTGCCGCCCTTTTTCATTCAGAACTTCCACTCGGAACTTCTCACGATCCACGGTCCACTCATTCTAAACCATTCCTCCGATCTTCCGCAGGAGCCATTCGGTGGTGAGGAGGGATAGGAGTAACAGGAGGAGGGGCCAGCGATTCCAGAGGGGCTTTGGGGGTAAGGACTCGATGGGGACTTGGCGGCCTGGGGGGAGGTCGTCGATGAGGCGCGCGGAGTCGAGTACGGTGTAGAAGCGTCCTTTGGTCATGTCGGCCGCTCGCTTGAGTTCGGCCGTTTCGCGCTGGAGATGTTGGAATTCGCCGGGCGGCGCGACGATGGTGAAGTCGGTGGCGGGTGCGCGGCCCTGGAGGGTGGGAATGGCGACCCAGGCGTGATACGAGCCGATGGGCAGATTTGAGAGTTGGGCTTCGAACACGCCTCGGCTGAATGTGCTGCGATGGAGTTGGATTCGCTGGGTTTGGTGCCCGGCGTGCTCGAGGACGACGCTGACTCCGTCGTCGGCAGCGGGCGCGAGGCGTTCGTCGGCAAAGCGCACGCGCAGGTGGACGACCTCGCCGCGTCCGTACTCGCGACGATCGGCGGAGAGGGAGGCGGAGCGGTCGCCCTCGTTTAGCTTGGAGCGGGCCAGGTAGCGGATCATCTGGATCCAGTAGCGCGCGAAGAGGACGTCGCCCACGCGGTAACGCCACCGCCAGGTCCCGTCGATGGCGTGGAAGAGCACTTTGCCAGCGCCGACGTACTGCAAGACGATGAGCGGGAGGTGGTGGCCGTCGTGGCCGGTCCGGCTGGGATGCTCGGCCAGAACGCGAGCGGCGGGCTTCACGTCGGGCGCTTCGAGCATCCAATACAGGGGAGGCAGGTGCTGCCAGATTTCGCGGGTTTCGGCGGGCGTGTCGCCGAGCTGGAAGGGCGGGCTGACCAGGCCGAGCTCGGTCGGCTCGACGAGGAAGCCTTCGGTGAGCGGCTGGCCGAGGGGCGGCAACCGGGCGCTGCCCAACTCGACGGGCACCAAGCGGGCCAACGGCGTGTCGCGAAGGCCGAGGGGCATGAATCGGGGGCCGGCGATGAGCACGAGCGAGCCGCCCTTGCCGGGCTGATCGACGAAGTCGGCCAGGTTGCGGAGCATGTCCTGACTGAGCATGGCCGGGTTGACGTCGCCGAGGATGATGACGTCGTAGCGGAACACGTCTTCGCGCCTCACGGGGAATCCGGGGAGTTCGGCGGCGTCCTGCCCGGCGTGGTCGATGTCGGCTTCCTGGAGCACGGTGTGGAGTTGGATGGTGGTGTCGCGGGCGAGGAGGTTTCGCAGATAGCGGTACTCGAACCGCGGCGTGGAATCGACCAGAAGGACGCGAATCTGCTCCTTGCGGACGCGTACGGTGCGTTCCTGGCGGTTGTTGTCGGTCTGAAGTTCGCCTTCCTGCGGTTGGACTTCGACGACGTAGTGGAACTCGCCCTCCTCGGTGGGTCGATATTGCAGGCGGACCGTCTGGGGCTGGTTGTCGGCTTTGGGGGTGACCTTGGTTTCGGCGAGGATGTCGGGTTTGCCCTGGCGGCGGAGGACGACGGACAGCTCCTTGCCGGCGAATCCGCTACCGCTGAGCTTGGCCTCGAAATCGACGACGTCGTTGACGAAGACGAGGTCGTCAACGAGGAGGTCGGTCAACTGGAGATCGCGGACGGGCTTGTCGTCGCCCAGCCCGACGAGGAACAGCGGCACGCCCTTGCGACGGGCCATGGTGGCCGCTTCGCTGAGCGACGGTCCGTCGGTATTGATGCCGTCGGTGAGGACGAGGATTGCGGCGGGAGCGTTTCCGCGCAGCTCGTTGAGAATGTCGCGTACGGCGCCGCCGATGCGGCTACTCTCGCCGCGCGGTTCCATAGTGCGGAGTTCGTCGGTTACCTTGCCAACATCGCTTGCGGGGCTCTCGCCGCCGGCGACGAAGTAGACACGCAGCTTGTAGCCGTCCTTGATCCGGTGCAGAAGTGCGGCGTCTTTTTCAAGGAGCAATGCTCGGGCGAGGTCCCAGCGGCTGAGCGTGGTGGGCTTGGCGGCCTCGAACCGTTTTTGGATTTGGGCGGCAACTGGCGGGTCGTAGGGGTCGCGGACGGTCATGCTCAGCGAGTCGTCGACGAGGACGACCAGGTAAGGCAGGCCGGTGCGATGCAGCAGAAGGGCCAACTGGGTGAGCATGAGGAGCACGATTGCCACGGAGCCCAATCGCAGCGCGGCCAGCATCGCGCGATACCAGGCCGGGGCCTGCCGATTCTCGCGGAGATAGATGGCCACGACCACGGCCACAGCGAAGACGACGAACAGGAGTGTGACCCAGGCCGGCCAATTCCAGGAGTTTTCGAGGCTCCAGACCGTACCTTCTCCGGGCTCGGCCGGAACGCCGAGGAGTCGTTCGATCCAAGTTGGAAGCGAATGGCTCATGCGGAATGGTATCCGAGACGCCAGGAGTAGAGGATTTCGACGAATAGCAGCGCGAGTACGGCGTAGAGGAGCGTTTTGGCCAAGCGGTCGCCGCGAGCGGTGGTCGTGCCGAGCGTTTGCTCCGAGGTATCCCACTGGCTCTGGTGTACGTGCGGGATGCCGGGCCACAGCTCGTCGCGAAGGCCGTCGGGGCCGAGGTAGGCCAGATCGCTCTCGACGGTGTTCACGTTGACGGCAAACGTTTCGGTGCGGGAGATAGGCGGGCCGAGCTGCGCGGTGTAGATGCCGCTGGTCGCCGTATCGAGGTAGCTCCACACGCTGGCGCTGCCCTCGGCCTGGACACGCACGGGTTCGCGGCGGCCCTCAGGGTCGCGGATGGTGAGCGAGACGTCGCCGGCCGGAGCGGTCAGTGTGCCGCCGAGGGCCTGGCCGACCTCGACGTTCTGCTGGCGGCGCTGTCCGGCGAGGGCGTAGGCGAGCAGTTCCTGGACGATCGGCACGTAGCTGGGCCACACGGGCATGTAGGTCCAGGAGTTGTCGGCCGAGGTCGCCACGAGGATCACGCGGCCTCGATGCACGGGCGCTTCGACGATGAGCGGATCGCCGTTGCCGAGGGCGAGGGCCACCTCGGTTGTCGAGTCCTTGGGCACATTGAGGCGGAAGTACTTCTGGACGGGTGTCTTCAGTAAGCCGGCGCGCTCGCGGCCGCGAAATGCCTGAACGATCGGGTGGCGATACTGGAGCGGATCGAGACGGAACTGGGGCTGTTGGACGATCGCTCCGAGGGTGGTCGGCAGCAGGGCAACGCCGCCGGGGCCGCCGCCCAACTCCTGGTTGTATCGATCGGCCAACACGTGCGGACCGAGGAAGAAGACCAGGCTACCGCCGCGTTTCAGATATGCGTCGAGGACGCGGGCTTCGCTGGCGGTGAACTGGGCGACGTCGGCCAGGAAGATGCAGTCGTAACGACTCAGGTCGGCTTCCAACAGCGCGCTCTCGGGAGCGACTTCCGGTCGGACGAGCGCCGGCTGGGTGCTGTCGGCTCGCGGCGACAGGGCGTAGTACAAGTAGTCGGTGGCTCCGGTGAACGGGACGCCGGAGGGATGACCATTGATGCACAGCACGGGGATGTTTTGCTTGACCGTGATGGCCAGCCAGCGATGGTTGTCGATGTCGAGGGCATCGCCTTCGGCGCGGACTTCGAGGGTGTGGTCGCCGGGGGTGTCGAAGCGGTAGGAGAAGGCCGTGCTGGCCTCGCCATCGGTCGGTACGTCGACGGTCTGCTGGGCGACACGGCGGCCATCGACGAGCAGCTCGACGGGCTGACGGTTTCTGGCTTGGCGGCCGAAGTTGTGCAGCTGGGCTTGGATTTGCACGTTGCGCGCCGGCGTGGCGAAGGGCTCGCTCGTGGAGAGGGCGGTGACGGCCAAGTTCTCGGCGCTTGGTTGGCCGACATCGATCACGACCAACGAGGCGGCCTCGGCGAGTCGCTTGCTCTGCTGGTGTAGCTCGGCCATTGCGGCGGCGCTACCGCCTTCGGGAATCCAGCCCACCCGGCACAGGTCGGTGAGGAAATAGACTTCCTGACGCGTCAGTCGGGGATGCTCTTTGCGGACGTTGGTCAGGACTTGCTCGATCTCGGTGAGCGTTTTGGGCAGGTCGGCGCTGGCGTGGGGCAGGCGGAGATTGTCGAGTTCCTGCAGGAAGTCGCGCGGTGCGAAGACGGGATTGCCGATGACCACGCGAGGGGGATCGCTCATGAGGACCAGGGTAAACCCATCGCCCTGCGGGCTTTCCTCGACGATCTGGGCAGCAAGCTGCTTGGCGCGATCGAATCGCGTCTGGTCGGTCGGCGTGTACGCCATGGAGTAGGAACCGTCGAGGACGAGGAGGCGGTGGGTGCGCTGGCCGGCTGAGAAGGTGAGCACGCCGCCGCCGAAGAACGGTTCGGCGACCGCCAGAACGATCAGGCCGATCAGGATCGCCCGTAAGGCGAGCAGCAGCCACTGTTCCAATCGGATGCGGCGGCGGTTCTTGCGGAGGGCTTCGAGCAGATATTGCATGGCCGCCCAGGGAACCTCCCGGTAGCGCCGCCGACTCCACAGATGGATGAGGATCGGCACGGCCGCCGCCGCCAACCACCCGAGCATTGCCGGGCTGGCCAGATCGAAGGCGAGGAGGAGGTAGGTGGGCATGGGTAGTGAGTAGTGAGTGGTTGGTAGTGAGCAGTGGGTAGTGGTTACTTTCGTCGTGAGGTTAGGTAGCTGGTGAGGGCGACGTCGAGGGGTTGGTCGGTTCGCATGGGGACGTAGTCGATTCGGTGCATGCGGCAGCCTTTGCGCAACTGGCGGATATAGCTATCGAATTCGCGGAGGTAGGCCTTTCGCAGGGCTTTGGGCTCGACCAGCGCGCGTCCGAGCTGCTCGAAGCCTTGGAAGAGCGTGACCTGTTGGAAAGGGAAGTCCATCTCGGCCGGGTCGAGGACGTGGAACAACACGACTTCGTGGCGGCGGTGCCTGAGATGCTTGAGGCCGGCGAGCATGGATTCGACGTCGTCGAACAGATCGCTGAGGATGATGACGACGCCGCGTTTCTTGAATCGCTCGGCCAGGTCGTGGAAGATGGGGCCCGTGGCCGTCTTTCGCTCGGGAACCGTTTCTTCCATGACGTGCAACAACTGGTTCAGGTGCGAGGGATTGCTGCTGGGGCGGACAAGAGCCCGGACTTCCTTGTCGAAGGTGACCAGGCCGACGCTGTCCTGCTGCTGGAGGACGAGGTGGGCCAGGGCGGCCGCTTCGCACTGGGCGTACTCGAGTTTCGACATGGCGGCGCCGGGGCCCTGGTAGCGCATGCTCTCGCTGGTGTCGAGGAGCAGGTAGCAGACGAGGTTGGTTTCTTCTTCGTATTGCTTGAGATAGAACTTGTCGGTGCGGCCGAAGACTTTCCAGTCGACGTAGCGCAGGTCGTCGCCGGGCACGTACTCGCGGTGCTCGGCGAATTCGATCGAGAAGCCCTGGTAAGGACTGCGATGAAGCCCGGAGATGTAGCCTTCGACGATCTTCCGTGCCCGCAACTGCAATCCCTGGAGCTTAGCGAGAATCTGCGGATCTAAATACTTCTGGTAGCTTTCCACTTTGGGATGCCTCGTCTTCGCGGTCGGCCACGGTGTCGATGAGCCGGCGAATGATGTCGTCGGGTTTGATGCCTTCGGCTTCGGCGTTGAAGTTGGTCATGATGCGGTGGCGGAGCACAGGGTAGGCCACGGCGCGGACGTCGTCGCAACTGGCGAAGAAGCGTCCTTGGAGGACGGCCCGGGCCTTGGCTCCGAGCACGAGGTACTGGCTTGCCCGGGGGCCTGCACCCCAACTGACGTACTCACGGATGAACTCGGGGGTGGCGCCGTCGCGGGGGCGCGTGAGGCGTGCCAACTGAAGCGCGTAACGGAGGACGTGATCGGCCACGGGGACGCGCCGCACGATGCGCTGGAGGGCGAGGATCTCTTCGGAATCCAAGGTCGCGGTGACTTGCGAGGTGATGTCGGCCGTGGTGCGCCGCACGATCTCCATTTCCTCGTCCTCGGCCGGGTAATCGACGTAGGTGTTGAACATGAAGCGGTCCAACTGGGCCTCGGGGAGCGGATAGGTTCCTTCCTGCTCGATGGGATTCTGCGTGGCCAGCACGAAGAACGGTTCCTTAAGAACGTGGCGCGTGCCGCCGACGGTGAGCTGATGCTCCTGCATCGCCTCGAGGAGGGCGGCCTGGGTTTTGGGGGGCGTTCGGTTGATTTCGTCGGCGAGGACCACGTTGGCGAAGATGGGGCCCTTGAGGAATCGCAGCTCGCGGGCGCCGGAGAGCTTGTCTTCTTGGATGACCTCGGTGCCGGTGATGTCGGAGGGCATGAGGTCGGGGGTGAACTGAATGCGGCTGAATTGGAGCGACAGGGCGTCGGCGACCGTGCGGATCATGAGCGTTTTGGCCAGGCCCGGCACGCCCACCAACAGGCAGTGGCCGCGGGCGAACATGGCCACGAGCAGCTCCTCGATGACGTACTGCTGTCCCACGATTACGCGGCCCAACTGTTCGGTGATGGCCCGATATCCTTCGTTGAGCTTCTCGACTGCCTGAATGTCGTCGTTTTCCAGCATGGCGTTTCTCAATTGTGAAGTTGACTGAGGTCGATGGAAGCCGCATCGCCGCGCAGGTTGGCGTCGTGCTGGCCGAGAGGTTGACGCAATGGAGACGGGCTCTTCCCGTTTCGTGTTGCGACGCCGGTCGGCTCTTTGGTTGATTCCGATGGTCTGGTGCCAAGGGCGATCAGTTCATCGCCGGTGGAGATCAGCAGCCGGTCGTCAGCTACGAGCAGGTTGCCTCCGGTGAGGCCGCGTGGGACCAGCGGGATTTGCTTCTTCAACTGTGCGGTGGCCTGATCGAAGAGAAAGATGGTCTCGCGCGTGGGCCACCAGACCAACCCGCCGGCGATGATTCCACGGCCGTAGCCCAAGCGGTCCTGAGCATCGGGCCAGACGTGCTCCACCTTGCCACGGTTGGGGCCGTCGAGGCCGATCCAGTAGAGCTTGTAGCCGCTGGCGATGAGCGTGTGGCCCGCGACGCCCAGGAGGTGTACGACGTCGTCGACCTCGGGGCCGGTTTGCCAGAGGATCTGGCCGGTTTCCGCGTCGAGGGCGAAGATCTGCTGGCTGTCGGCCGGGGCGACCAGCAGGCGGCCGCGGTCGAAGAGGCAAGGGGTGAGCTCGCGGGACCAGTGGGGAGCGGGCTTGAAGAGGTCGCCGCGGCGGTCTCGCGGATAGAGGCTTACCCATTTCAGACGGCCGTCGCTCGTGGCGAGCGAGGCGACGGCTCCGAGGTTGGTGTTGTAGTAGAGCGTATCGCCGTTAAGGGTGAGCAGGTTGTGGGTCATTTCGTGGAGCATGCCGCGGGCGGGCGTTTCCGAGGCGCAGACATATTGACGCCACAACTGGCGGCCGTCCTCGGCGTCGTAACAGGCGACCCAGGCCTGGGGCTGGATGTCGCTGCGACGCATGCCGACGTAGACCCGGCCGCCGTCGACAATCGGGGAGCCTTCGAAGGCGAAGCCGTCGTCTTCGGGGGTCGTCTTCCAGACGAGGCGACCTTCGGCATTGAGGTCGAGGCAGACGAGGTACCCTGCCCTGCTTTGCTTGGTGTCGTCGCGCGGCCAGCTTGTGACGGACGAGCCCATGCGGGCGTAGGCCCTGCCTTGGTGGACGGTCATGGTGAAACGCGGGGCGCCGACGCTATCGGCCGGGTTGTGGAAGATGTGGACCGCCTCGTCGTATTGGTCGCGATAGATGGCGGGGTTGTCGAGGCCCCAGGCGGGCTTTCCAGTCTTCAGATCGATGGCCAGGACCTCGACCTGATTGCAGAGGAGGACCAGATTGCCAACGACGACCGGATAGTAGCTCAGCGGCAGGTTGGCGTCCTCGGCGACGTGCCGGTGTGGTACGTCGCTACTGCGGGCCGAGGAATCGACGGCCATCGACTTGCGCAGGGACAATCGCCACGCGACGCCGGCAGGGTCGATGGAGCGGGGGCAGGTGCCGTTGCGCTGCGGCGTGCCGGCGAAGGTCGGCCAATCGTCGGAGCGCGGCAGCGGAGGCCAGGCGGCGCTTTCGGCCAACAGGTCGTGGAGCAACTGGACGTAATTGCCTTCCTGACCGCCGAGGCGGCCACGCGCGTCGGGGTGGAGCCGGGCCATTTGCTCCAGTTCGTCGGCCGCCCGGTCACGCGACCCTTCCAAGATGGACACGAGAACCAACCGGGCGCGAATCGCCGCGAGATCGAGATTGGTGTCGGGGACGCTCAACCATGTGCGGGGGCCATCGGCCGGTTGTTCAACAGGAATGGCCTTTTCCCAGTAAGCCCGGGCTGAGGCGAAGTCGGCGCGTTCCAGGGCGATTTCGCCGATCGCCATGAGTGCATCGTCGCCCCAACTGCTGGCCAGCATTTGGTTGACGACGTCGAGCAGCAGGCCGCGATCGCGACGGGCGATGCCCTGTTTGCACCATTTTTCGGCGAGCGGATCGACGCGTCGGCGATAGATGGCCAATGCGTCCGGCGGAAGCGACGTCAACTGGAGTTGGCAGTAACGGTCGACGCTGACCAGGCGGTGATCGGTGACGGCCAGGAGACGACCACCGGAGCTTTCCATGATTTCCAAAAGGGTGTCGACCGCCTCATTCCAATGCTTGTCGGCAAGATAGGCTTTGACCCGATTGAGGTAAGTCTGGGCGGCCGAGTCGGCGCGTTCGAGCTGGACCCCTTCGGAGAGTTCAAAACGGCTTGTCGTTCCCCCCATAGGAGGCTGGCTGAATGCGGCAGAGCACGATGCCAGCGCGCAGAAGAGCGCACAGACCGTCCAACGTGCGGATTTGGAGGGGCCGCGAGTCACCAAAGAATGCTCCGAACCGTGGATACCTCTATTGATACCCGTACGAACTCTCCGCGTCCACGGTTCTCCCTCGTACGAGTGGTGCCTTGCCCGCCAGATCGTTTTTCGCTATCGGGCCGCGGTCAGAAGTATGGCAACGAAAACGACGGGGATGTAACCGAGGGAGAAGCCCAGCAGCCTGCGAGCGGTGTGGTCGTTGCGGCGGAGAAAGAAATGGATGGCTGGCAACAGGCAGCCCAGGCCGGCGGCCAGGGCGATGGCGCCATAGGCCCACCCGGCGGTTCCCACGAACACGGGCAAAAGGCTGACAGGCAAGAGGAGGAGGGTTCCTAGCATGGCGATCGTGGCGGCGGTGCGTCCAGACGGGTCAACGACCGTGGCAACGCGGAGATCGGCGGCGGCGAACTCGTCGCGGTAGAGCCAGGCTACGGCCATCGCGTGGGGAAACTGCCAGAAGTAGACGACTCCGAAGAGGGCCAGGGCGGTGGCGTTC
Source organism: Thermoguttaceae bacterium (assembly GCA_963674835.2). Classification (GTDB taxonomy): domain Bacteria; phylum Planctomycetota; class Planctomycetia; order Pirellulales; family Thermoguttaceae. The sequence goes on along the minus strand of CAXXKC010000003.1, from coordinate 691,873 downwards.
AGCGGATCGCCGGCAGCGGCCGAACCGAGCAGTACGGGCATGGCGCCGGTGACGGCGCCGATGGGCGTTTGCCAGACGGTGAAGAGTTTCAGAGGCGTGTAGATCCAGACGTACATGAGCCAACTGGCCGCCGCGAGTAGGGCTACCCAAACGTTGGTGAGCATGAGAAGGTAGACCATTCCCAGCACGCTGGCGGCGGTGGCGAACCATGTGGCCTGGCCGTTGGTCAGCCGGCCTGCCGGGAGCGGCCGCGTGGCCGTGCGTAGCATCTTGGCGTCGCGGGAGCGCTCGAGGCGGGCGTTCAGGGCGATGGCACCGGCAATGACCAGTGCGGAGCCGACAACGGCGTGGACCAATGCGGCCGGGGAGACATTGGGTCCGCTGGAGACGAGTGCTGTGATGACGAGCGTGAAGAGCACCAGGGCGATGATCCGCGGGCGAATCAACTGCCAATAGCCTTGCACGGTGACCCATCGGGCGCGTGGCCGCGCGGGGACGTCGACGTTGGGCGTGCTTGTATTGGCCATGGGCTATGCGACTTTGGGTTGCGCGACGGTTGCCGTTTGAGAGCCCGAGGCGTGCTGCGACCAGAGCGCCAGCGACAGGGCCGCCACCAGGCAGAGCGATCCGGCGGCGACGTGGGCGGTGGTCGAGAGGGTCTGAAAACGGCTCAGGGCAACGACGGTGAATTGTACGTCCCAGATGTTCGTGGTGAACCACGCTGGCCAGCCGTAATTGGTCAGCCAGGTTAGCACGCCGAGTGCGAGCTGGATCAGAAAGAGCCAGAGGAGGAGCTTTGCTCGGCGGTGGAGGGGGCTGCGGCGGGCAAGCGCGGCCATGACGATCACGCCGATCAGGATCAGCCCGGCGAGGATCAAATGGAGCCAGACCCAGAGCTCGAACCAGAAGACGTCGGCGTCGGGGGGGAGGTGGCGCAACTGGGCGCCGAGGACGATCTGCAGGTAGATGGCGGCAGTGAGAGTCCAGGCCAACGGTGTGAGCCGTGGGGTGGCTTCGGGTGCGGCGGCCGGGGGTTGGAGCCAGGCGCGCGATGTCAAGACGACCATCGCGACCGTCAGGGAGAAGAACAGCGGGGCGGTGCAGCCGTGGATTTTGGCCAAGAGGAGTGCGTTTTCAATGACTCGGAGTCCGCCGAGGATTCCCTGGGCGAGCACGCCGGCCAGCAGGACCACGCCTGTCCATTGCAGCCAAGATCGCCGCTCCTGGCGGGCCAGGACCCAAACGAGAGCGATAGAGATCACACCCACTCCGGATGCGACGAGCCGGTGGCTGTGCTCGAGGAAGACGTCCCACACATGCAGCCAGCTTTCGAGCGGATAGAGGAAGAGGTTGTAGCCGTAGGTGTTCGGCCAGTCGGGGACCGCCATGCCAGCCCCGTACGTGGTCACCAGTCCGCCCATCCAGATAAGCGGAAACGTGGCGCACGCCAACGCCCAAGCGAGTCGATGCGGCCAAGGGTGGTAGAGGTCGGACATGGGTAGTGGGTAGTGAGTAGTGGGTAGTGAGCAGTGAGTGGGGTTTTACTCGTTGGCGAGGGACTGGATATAGTGGACGACGTGCCAGATCTGTTCGGGAGTGAGGACACCTTGGGTGCCACCGGCGGGGCCTGCGGCAGGCATGGGGGTGCCTGCGATGCCGGCGTCGATCCGACAGAAGACTTGCGAGGGGGCGTCGCCGCCGCGGAAGACACCTTCGTGGAAGTTGCGCGGTCGTAGGCGCTCGATGGGCAGGGCGAAGCGGGCGGCGAGTTGACGGGTTTGTTGCGGAGTGGTTCCCTTTTTCGGTTTGTTCCAGTCGTCGTACAACTCAGTTTCGGTGCCGTCGCCTCGCCCGTCGGGTCCGTGGCATTTGACGCATTGGGCATTCTTATTGTGGAAGAGCTTGTCGCCCAAGGCGATCGAGGAGGCGCGTTGTTCGTCGGTGGCCATCGGCGGCTCGGGCGGCGGATGGATGACATATCGCTGTGGATCTTGTTGGATGACTTGCCACGATTGGGCCGCCGGATCGAGGCCTTCTTCGAGCAGGTGATCCTCGTTCTGCGATAAGGGTTCGTCTTCGTCGACGACCAGTACGATCAGGTAGCGCTCGGTTTCACCGCGGATACTCAGGTACTCGACGTACTCGACGAGCGCGTCGATTTCTTCATCGGATAGCTGCAAGAACGAGGGCATCGCCGTGCCGGGCACGCCGCGCTGGAGCGTTCGCACGAGGTCTTCATGCGTTGGCTTGGCGCCGGCGATGGTTGACTTCCATTTGAAGACCCCATTGCGAAAATCGCGCGGGTACGGGTCGAGCAGCGAGGCCGACGGGCCGGCGCCGTCACCGCTCATCCCGTGGCAGCCCACGCAGTAGCGGCGATAAAGTCCTTCTTGTCGGCCGGTTGCGTCGCCGCCGATGGGGCCGGCTGCCTGGCGAATCAGGTTCAGGTCGAAGGGGGCGCTTGCGGGCAGACGCGGTGCGTCGGGTGTGCCGAAGAGATTGGTAAGGGTTTCGGCGAGCGCTTGTTGCTGTGAGGGGCTGACCGATGAAGGGTCGCGCCCTTGGAGGTTGAGTTGAAACTGTGGCTGGTCCGACATGCCGCAGCCTGCCATCATCAGTGCCACCAGCGAGATTACTGTTCGTGCGATCTTCAAGTCACTTCTTCTCGAACATCTTGGGGGGCAACTTGATGGTGCCGAGGTCGTTGGTTCCGGGGTGGATATCGACTGCGACGCGGCCGTGGATCCACTGGGGCATTTCCAGGTAGCCGACACGCTCCTGCCACAGTTGGAACTCGCGCCTGCCGACGGGGAGCTTGGGGATCGTGAAGGTGCCGTCGGGGGCGGAGATGGCCATGTAGGGGTTGGTACGGGGCAGGATGTAGGCGCTTTCCCAGGGGTGATAGTTGCAGGCGATGGGGACGGGCTTGACCTGTGGGCGGTGGAACTTCCACGTGGCGTCGGCGCCGACGGCCAAGACGATGTTGGCGGGCGTATCGCCCAGGGGCGAGAAGGCGACGTTCTGGGCGACGGGATCGGAATTGACGATGTAGAACTCCTGGCGGTCGAGCCAGATGGCCATGGCGTGCGGCTGGAAGATGCAGTCGCGGTTGTCGAGTTTGACCTGCTTGGGGGCCGATTGGACGAGGTCCGGGCAGATGTCGACCTTGCGATCCCGCAGGTAGACGTAGACGTTGGCCAGTCCGCCGCCGGTGCCGACCATGAGCGACTCGTCGCGGATATCGAACTTTCCGCAGCACTGGAGGTCCTTGTCGACCTTCAGCTTCCTTGGCTCCGGGGCTGGGCCGTCGTAGACGAATCGGCCGACGAGGTCACCCCAGGCATCGGGCGATGCGGCGTGGAGGATCGAGGGGGCGTGCCAAGGGCTTGCCGCGGCACCAAGGGCAATGGTTCCCGCTGCAAGAAACCGGCGGCGGCTCCATCGTCGCGGCTGGTCTGTGTGCGAACGAGCGGGTGGAGGTGAAGGCGGTCGGTGATTGGAGGTGTTGTGTTGACTCATCAGACTGCGTTTCGTAGTGCTTGTGTCTCCTGGCCGCGGTTTGGGCATCGATCAGGAGCCCTTGTCCGGCGCGCCGCCCCCCTGCCCTGCTTTGTCGTCGCTTGCGCGTTGGATCATCTGGCGGATCGAGAACTGCGATTTCACGTACGCGTCGTAGTTTAATAGGAGCGACTGGACGGCGTCGAGTTGCTGGACGCTGGTGCCCTGGAGCAGGTCCTGGCCCATCGGTGGCCCTTCGGGAGGGAAGTTTACGGGCATGCCGGTGTAGGGCAACACAGATTTTGGATTGGCCAGCCATCGGCGCAGATGTTCGGGACGGATGCGATGGCATATTTGATCGAGATTGGGCGCCAGGATCGTTTGGGCATCGGTACCGGGGTGGAAGTCGCCGATGGAATGGCACTTGGCGCAGTATGTTGTGCGATCGGTGAGCAGTCGCATTGCTTGTTTCATACGTTTTGACGATGCCAACTTGCGATCGGTCGTGGAGGATTCGTACGGAAAGGGGACGCCTGAAGCGGCGGCGAAGTAATCGACGAGCTTTGCGACTTCGCCGGGCGAGATGGCGAACTTAGGCATGCGCAGAACGGCGGCCGGGCGAATCGTCGCGGGGTCGCGGAGGAAGTCGTAGAGCCAGGCGGGCTGGACGGCGGCTCCTTCGTGCACCAGCGTCGGCGGCACCCAACTCCAGCCTTCGCTTTCCAAGACGCTGGAGCCTGCGGCGCGGGCTTCGCGGATCGCGATGGGGTAGAGGAGCCTGGCGAAGGCGCCGCCCCAGGGGTCGCGTTGGCTGACGATTTGCGATGCGGCGATCGGGACCTCGGCGCCGCCCACGCTCCAGAGCTTGCCGTTGACGGCCGCGGGTTCCCAGAGCGTGAAGAAGTAGAGCGGATCGCCGTCGTCGTCCTCCTCGGCGACGAGGTTTCCCTGCGCGTCGACGCGCGGCATGCCGACGACCTGGGCCTGGGCCAGTCCGCGGTCGTCGAGCCGGCGGGAGGCGGCCAGCACCTCGGCCGGAATGTGCGGCCTGGCCCGGGCGAAGTCGGGGGTGGGCACGGGATCGGGGAATTGCTGCGGATCGTACGCGAAGGTCCAATGCGGGAGGCCGAGGGTGTGGCACTCGGCGCAGCCGTAGCGATCGAGGACCTTTTTGCCGTCGATGATGGCTTGCCGTTGCGGGGCGGGCTGAGGCAGGTAGCGTGCATTCGGCGGCTGGGCGACGAGGCCGAGGACGAAGGTTGCGATCGCCTCGCGCTGTCGGTCGGTCAGCGAGAAGCGACCCATACGGAGTTGGTCGTTGAAGGTTTTGGCAGCGGCCGTCTGGTAATCGAAGCTTCGCGGGTCGCGGAGTTTTTGCCAGAGGAATCCCTCGCGGCGATGGTTGCGGAGGGCGTCGAGGAGTTCGTCGGTTGAGTCGTGCTCGGGAGAAGAACTGGGGGCGGAGCTCTTGGACGCGGGCGGTGATTCTTGTGGCGCGGTCCCCTGCCCTGCCCTGCCCTGGTGCGTTGCATACGCGTCGACGTGGCCGAAGGCGAGTAGGGAGGTCTGCTTGCGTCCCCAGTCGGAAAGCGCCGGCCCGATCGGCTGAGCGTGTTCAAAGCCTGGGGTGTCGTGGCAACCGAAACAGCCGCGCTTGGCGATGGTGTGTCGGCCGACGTAGCGGAGTTTCTTGGTGGAGTCGATCGGGGCGCTCAATTCCTGGACGTCGGCTGGGAGATCGTCGGCGGTTGCTGGGGGGATTCCCTGGGCGAGATACTTCTGAGCCATCTCGGGCGGATACGACTTGGTCAGGTAGAGGAGTGTGAGCTCGTCGAGGTCCTTGTCCACGAGCGTCGGTGGCGGGGCGATAGTGCCACCGGTGGATGTTAGGAGGTAGGCGGCGATGTCGGCGGCCGGATCGGTCCAGCGGGGCTTGGCTGGCGGGTCGTTGGCCGGGGACAGTTGGACGGGTTCGAGCAGCGCGTTGGGCATGAGCGATTGGGGCGAGTGGTGCGCGGGATCGCGGATCCAACTGACGAGCCATGTTCGACCGGCGTTGGTGGTGATCTTAGAGCCGAGGTTCGTCAGGTCGGGGCCCTGCACGCTCGTGGCCTGGGGCACGTCGGCATGTTTGTGGCATGCGGCGCATCCCTTGATGAGGAACAGTCGCTTGCCGCGCTGGGCGGAAGGGGGCTCGGTAACTTGCGAGGGTGGATCGAGCGGCGATATGGGCTGGCTGGCGTGCAGGAGGTACTCGGCCGCGGCGCGGACTTCGACGGATTCCAGTCGCTGGGTGTGGCTGCGGCCCTCCGCGTCGAGGTGTCCGTTCAGGCCGAACAACTGGGGCATTGGGGTTTGCGGGCGGAAGCGGCTGGGCTCGGCGATCCAGCCTTCGATGAACTGGGAGTTGAGCTTGCCGCGCACGTTGCGCAGGCTGGGGCCGACCTTGGGCAAGCGCATGTCGGGTCCGATGCGCTCGCCCGACGGGCCAACGCCCTTGATTTCATGACATCCAAAACACCCGTAGCGGCGCACGAGATGGTAGCCTTCGAGGAGCTTCGGTGCCGGCGGATCGGGGAAGCGGTCGGTCGGCTCGAGGTCGACCACGTCGTGGTGGCATTGCAGGCAACTGCTCTGGGTGAAGCGGCCGAGCCGCATGGGAAGGTCCCAGCATTCGTTCCAGAACCAGCCGTATTGCTGCTGCCAGCGGCGGCGCTGGGCCGGATCGGCGGGAGTGTGCGATGCGAACTTGAACTCGGTGGCGCTGCCTTGGCCGTCGTGGCAGATGGTGCAGCCGAACTGGGCGATGGGATGGGGGCTGTTGGAGCCGAGGAAGAGGTCGAGTCGAGGATGCGACGCATAGGGCTGCGGCAGGCCGCGGCGGATTTGAAGCTTCAGAGGTGCGTCGCCTGAGTGTTCGCGGCGGAGAAGGGTTGCCTCGGCCGCCGTTGGATCGGCGACGGGTTGCCCATCGATGGCGAGGAGGATGTCGCCGGCCAGTAGGCCTGCTCGGGCGGCGGAGGTGCGTGGGCGGACCAGGCCGACGGTCGGCGCGTTGGGGTCGAGCATGCCGCGGGGTGCCAAGAGGAAGCCATAGAAGTCTTCGAGGGTGGGCGTGGGTGTCTTGGCGGCGTCGGAGGGTTGCGGCAGTGCGATGGTCAGCGTGTGTTGTACCGGGCATGCGGACTGGGAAGTGGAGCCGGGCTGGGTCCGGTCGATGGCCATGTGGCACGTCGTGCAGCGGTCGAATCGGGCGATGTTGCCGAAACGGTTGTCGATCGTGAGGTCGGGAAGCCAAATCTGGTGGATCGACGACGGCCTGCCCAGGGCGTCGATCAGGGGCAGCCCCAAGACCGTGCGGCCCCAAGTGGTGTTCTGTTGGTGGAGTGTGTGCTCGAGTCGATCGACCGTCGCCTGATGTTTGGCCGGATCGCCATCGGCGGAAGGTCGCGTCTGCTCCTGGCGGAGCCGGGCTTCGGTGAGCCATGGCTCGATTTGGTCCTGGAACGTCCGCTGATAGACCTTCCAGGGACGCCAGTGGTCGGCGGCCACCATCCAGACGGTTACCCCGAGCAGCGCGGCGGCCGACAAGGCGAAAACCACGTGCAGCTTCTTCATGTTGTAGAAGGAATCGTCGGGCGGAGGCATCGGGCAAACGCAAGTGAGGGGCTTAGTGAAGCGCCGATCTAGAAGTTGAAGGAGTACTCCGGCATGCTGAGGATGTAACTGAGGTGGAACGTCCAATGGAGGATCATTTTCAGGGGGATCATCAGCATCATCATCAGCAGCAGGCTGACGATGATCCAGCGGCCGCGGCCGAGTTGTTGCCGGAAGCTGCGAAGGACGGTTCGGCCGAGCACGAGCGGCAGGCCAATGAACCAGGCGGCCAGGACGACGATTCCCGGCAGTTCGCGCAAGGCGACGTGGGCCAGTTGGCTCAGCCCGGTGGCACCGACCGGCACCTGGGGCACGCTCCGTCCCAGCCACATGGCCCAGAAGTATTCGGAGAGCTTGATGTTCTGAATGGCCGTCACTCTGTACACGTCCGGGGGCTCGTACAGGCCGAAGAAGCTCCAGTTGGGGCCGCGGAAAAAGGTGCCCAGTAGGATCAGCATCACCCAGAGTTGCAGGAAGCCGAACTGGAAGACGACGTAGGCGAAACGCCGCTGGCGGATGGTGTAGTAGCCGTTGCCTTGCGGATTGCGGTCGATGTAGGGAATGGCGAGAAGGCCGAAGATGATGAGCACCGGTATGATGACGCCGGCGACCGAGGGATCGAAGTAGACGAGCATTTCCTGAAGGCCGACGAAATACCAAGGGGCCTTGGAGGGGTTGGGCGTGATGGCCGGATTGGCCGGCTGCTCGAGCGGTGCCCGAACGAGCAATGACCAGACGATGAGCACGACCATGCCGAGGATCATGCCGATCAGTTCGACGTAGACGACGTCGGGCCATGCGAGCACGGTCTCGCCGTCGGCGCTTTCGATTGGCGGTTGGCCTTGGGCCAGGCGTCGGTCGTTCTTGACCGCCTGGTAGGCTCCCAGCCAGGTGAAGAAGGCAAACAGGTAGACCATTGCCACGATTGGTAGGTTGTCGGGCCGGGTGGCGGCGGCGGCGAAATAGGGGTCGGCCAAGGACGCGCCCAGGAAGACGAGCGAAGCGTTGAAAAGCGTCCAGGCGACACCCGGGCGGACGAATAGCCCTCGTGCGAGGAACAGGAGTGTGAGGAGGGCGAACGTGCCGACGGTGAAGGTCACCGGACCGAGCGCGGCGTCGACGGCCAGCTTGGCCTGCTGGGGCATCGTGAGCGGATGGCCTCGAAACGCGGCGACGGCCAGGCCGCCGAACGCTGCGCCCACAAGCAGCCAGATCGCGGCCGCCCAGCGGCAGCGGGCCTTGCGCCAGGCGTAAAGGGCGGCCAGCGCATTCAGCAGGGCGGCCGCGACGTAGAACGAGCCTAGCGCCGTGGCTGCATGTGCGATGAACTGCTGCTGGCTAGCCGACATGGCTTCCTCACGAGGGTCCGCTGATTCCGCCGTCTTTGCGCACGCGCCAGAAATGGACGGCGACGAGCAGCATGGCGACCAATGGGATCGCAATGCAGTGGAGGACGTAGAACCGATTGAGCGTTTCCTCGCTCACGGTGGGCGATCCGAGCAGGGCGAAGCGGGCGTCGGACCGGCTGGTGATCATGTCGACCCCGCCGGCGCTAAGGAGTTGATGGCCGGGGCCTTCGTGGCCCACCAGGGGCGCCGCGCGAGCCATGTTGGTTCCCACGGTGACGGCCCACATCGACAACTGGTCCCAGGGTAGGAGGTATCCGGTGAAGGAGAGCATGAGCATGAGTACGAGGAGCATGACGCCGACGGCCCAGTTGAACTGGCGCGGCGGTTTGTAGCTGCCGGTGAGGAAGACGCGATACATGTGGAGCATGACGGCGATGACCAGGGCATGGGCGCCCCAACGATGGATCTCGCGGACGATGCCGAGCGAAACGACGTCGCGAAGGGCCAGCATGTCGTGGTAGGCCCACTGGGCCGTAGGCCGGTAGTAGAACATGAGCAGCACGCCGGTGATCGTTTCGACGACGAACAAGTAGAAGGTGATGAGTCCCATGCCCCAGGTGAAGCCGAAACGCAGGGCGTGTTTGCGGATCGAGACGGGGTGGACGTGGAGGACCACGTTGTTGAGCATGACGGCGATGCGGTTCGGCCGGTCGACCGGCGGCGGATGGCGGAAGATGCTCTTCCAAACCTGCGAGTTACGAATTCTATCGCGGAGAGACATGCGCGTGCTCAGCCGGGGATGTACCCGTTCGGGTCCAACCACTGGCCCAACTCTTCCTGGAAGGTTCTGCTTTTGTCGACTTCCATCTGGCCATTGTCGGCAATGGCAATGGCGTAACGTTCCAGCGCGCGCGGCGCCGGACCTTCCATGTTGATTCCGTCTCGAGAGAAGCCGCTGCCGTGACAGGGGCAGCGAAACTTCTGCTCGCCCTGCTGCCAGTTGGTCATGCAGCCGAGATGTGTGCACACGGTCGAAAGGGCGAAGATTTGCGCTTTGCCCTGGTAGGTTCCGTGGACGATCCAGACGCCGAACGGTTCTTTGAACTTGGTTTCGACGTGACCAGGAGGATAGTCGCTGGGAAGGCCGACCTTGAACTTGGCGGGCGGCTGGTTGACCACGTTGGGCGAGAGGAACCGCGCCGTTGCCGCCGCCCACAGGCCACCCGTGACTCCAAGTGCGGCGAAGCCCAGGCCGACGAACGAGCCGAACATGGCCCGCAACAGACTGCGACGTCCGGGGTTCATCGGGGGCTCGGTGTGAGCGAGCGAGCTGGGCTGGATGCGCTGGAGCATGAGAGAAGATCAAGTGACGCAAGAGGTTACGTTGGAAAGTCCGTTATGGCCAGAAAACGGACGCATGTCAACTGCGCGACAGGTGCGAGTCGTGGCTGGCGGTTCGTGGCGGTCGTGTTGGAATCCACCGGGATGGCGGATTGGTTGGCCGTCAGATTGTATGCGTGGTGTGTAGGGGTGGTGGTGGCTGTTGGGAGGTGTGTGTTTGGCCGGGCACTTCACGGCGGATGCGGTTCCTCGTAGAATCGGCCGTTTACCATTCGAGTGCGTCGAGTGAGAGAATACCGACATGAACGTGCTGATCATTGGTGGCGGCGGTCGCGAGCATGCGTTGGCCTGGAAGCTTGCACAAAGTCCGCGTGTTCGACGGGTCTTCGTGGCTCCGGGCAATGCGGGAACGGCGGTCGACGCCGAGAATATCGCCATTGCCGAGAGTGACTTTGCCGGGCTGATCGGGTTTGCCAGGCAGAACCAAGTCGAGTTGACCGTGGTGGGCCCAGAGGCCCCCCTGGCTGCCGGCGTCGTCGACGCCTTCGAGGCGGAGAAGCTCCGAATCTTCGGGCCGAACAAGGATGCAGCCGAGTTGGAAGCCAGCAAGGTGTTCTGCAAGAACCTGCTGCGCAGCGCGGATGTTCCGTCGGCCGAGTACCACACGTTCAGCGATCCGGCCAGGGCCGTGCATTTTCTCGAACAGCGCGAGGATGTGCCCGTCGTGGTCAAGGCGGACGGTTTGGCCGCCGGCAAAGGGGTGATCGTTTGCGACAATCGCGAGCAGGCGTTGGAAGCGGTTAAGCAGATTGCGATGGAGAAGGTGTTTGGAACGGCGGGCAACCGCGTGATTATCGAAGAGCGTTTACACGGCCAAGAGGCGAGCGTGCTGGCGATCACCGACGGACGCACGATCGTTACCCTTCAGCCAGCGCAGGACCATAAGCCGGCTCACGACGGCGATACGGGGCCGAATACCGGCGGTATGGGAGCGTATTCGCCGACGCCGTTGGTCGATGACGAGATGCTGCACTGGATCGAAGAGCACGTGCTGGTGCCTACGGTGCACGCGATGAAGCGGATGCGGCGGCCGTTCCGGGGCGTGCTCTACGCCGGGCTGATGATTACCAACCAGGGCCCGAAGGTGCTGGAATACAACGCCCGGTTTGGCGACCCGGAATGTCAGCCGCTGTTGATGCGTTTGAAGACCGACCTGGTCGACGTGCTTGAAGCGGCGGCCGATGGTCGGCTGGACGAAATCGAGTCGCTGGAGTGGGACCCGCGACCGGCGGTCTGCGTGGTGATGGCCAGCGAAGGTTACCCGGGCTCGTACACGAAGGGCCATCCGATTCGCGGGCTCGCGGAAGCGGGCGAGGTGCCCGACGTGAAAGTGTTTCATGCGGGGACGACGCTGCGCGAGGGTCAGGTTGTGACCTCGGGCGGGCGCGTCCTAGGCGTGACGGCCTTGGGTAGTAGTATTCCGAACGCCAAGCTCCAGGCCTACACGGCCGTGAAGAAGATTCGCTGGGACGGAGCGTGGTGTCGGAAGGACATTTCGGATAAGGCGATGGGGGTTAAAGGGTAGCGGAGGTGTGAGTATGGGGGTGTGTTGAGAGCCGTGAGAAGATGGTACCCGCCCTCTCCCGCTTGCGGCGAGGGGAAATCGGAGTGTTACGGCGGAGCATAGCCTACGGGACGCGCGAGGTGGGCTTAGGGTTGGAGTAGTTTGCGGATGGCGTCGATGAGAACGCGTTCGACGGCGGGGGACACGTTGGACGCGTTCGGGCTGGTTTCGTAGCCGCCTTGGGAGTAGGCGATTTCGGTGCCGATGTAGCTTGGCCCGTAGTCGCCGTAGGCGGCCATGCAGACGACGGCGTCGGGCTTCATCTTCTGGGCGGCTAGTTGATACTCGACGAACAACTCGCCTGGCATGTGCAGGATGTAGACGTTCTTCAGCCGCAGGCAGGACAGTTCGGTGGTGGGCGACTTCTTGAGGTGTTCGAGGAACGCCAAATCGACCGCGGCACCGAGGCGTTGTTTGTCTTCGGCTTTCGGGTCGGCGAGCGTTTTTCGCAAGGTGTCGGCGTGCAGGTGTTCGGCAGGCGGCAGCTTGACCTGGCACTCGCGCCACTGCACATCGGACACGCTAAGCGGCGTCTTCTTGGTGTCGTTCCAGGCCTTTCGCAGAGCAGTGGCCATGCGCTCGGCGAGGATGGGGCGCATCTTGGGAGAGCCGTCGTTGTATTTTCCCGCGGCCACGTTGCCACCGGCACCGTCGAAGTGGACGTCGAGCAGGCCATCTAGCTCCTTCTCGCGCTGAGCCCGGGCGAGGCCGATGAACTCGGCAGTGACGTCGCCCTTGCCGTAGTAGCTTTGCGGATGCGTGGCGTAGTAGCTGAGGCAGACGATGGGGCGGTCACCGTTCCAGAGGCTGAGCAGCTTGAGGATTGGGTCGATGACGCCTTCGGGAGCGGCGATGGCCTCGGGATTTCGGCAGGAACTCATGCGACCGAGCTTGACCTTGCCGTCGGGTCCGAGGATGCGGCGGTTGGAGGCGACCTTCTCGACGCGCGCTTGGCCGACGCCTAGGTACGTGACGGGTTGGGCTTTGGGGATGGCGACGCGGATCGCTTCGGCGGTCTTTTCGATGGTCTTCTCGGCGAAGGCGTTGTCGAATCGCCGACCGCCCAGCCCGTGATCGGCAAGGAGGTTCTCGGCGCTGAAATCGCAACGGACGCCGTCGTGCTGATGCACGGTGTGCACGGCAACTCGATCGGCGGTGGTGCCGGCCGCCTCGGCGAGTTTTTCGCACCAGACGTCGTGCCCACCGTTACCGATGCCGATCCAATCGACCACGCAGAGGACGATGGGCTTGCCTGTACCCAGGAGGACGATTCCCCGCGAGCTGAGCGGGTCCTGGATGGAACGGGCTGGCGCGTAGGCTACGGGGCTGCCCAGCGGCGGCGTTGCGTCGACGCAGAAGACGGCCACGCGCAGCTCGGCGGATTCCGCTGGAAATGCTCGATGGCCGAGTGTGGCGACGGTGAGCAGAGTGAGCGCGAAGGTTGCCAACGTGAATGCAAAGGGCCTTGTCGGGCGTGGCATGCGTCGTCTCCTCGGGCGAACGGGGATTGATGTTCCGTCGACCATTGTACTCGGCCCGACGGCGCGACGCACGCGGAACGGTGCCAAGGTGCGTGACCAGCGTTCTTGGCGGGCTTAAGTCGGGGCGGGGCGGGCGTTTGGCCAGACTTGGTGCCATTGGCCGTTTCTGTCCAGGGTATCCAGGGCTGCGACCGCTGTGGCGTTGGGCCGGTCCCAGCGGCGGCCGTAGCCTTTGAGCCGTTTCGTGCACAGTTTGCACTGGGATTCGGTCGGGCCACTGCCGATCTGCCAGCCACGCTGGCGAAATGCTGGATAGCGGATCATGTCCTTGCGGAGCGACACAAAGTTCATTAGCCGGTCTGCAGCTTCGCGTTTCCTTTTGCCTCTCAAGGGGGCACGCCATTGGATGATCTTCTCCCACGCCGCCGAATAGCCCTTGTGCTTGAATACGTGCATCAGTTCATCCGCCCACGTTCTGCCTTCGGGCGATTCCTCGCCAAACACCTTACGCCGCGCGCGATGGACGTTCTCGCTTAGGTGGTAGAAGTCCAAGCCCAACCCATCCAATTCACCAAAGTGCAACTGCATCTGCTCACGAATCCACGTTGCCCCATCCACCAAGCCCACGCGCTGGTCGGCCTTCTGAAATCGCAGTCGGTCCGCTTCACGGCGCAGGAGCCTTCCGGTCACAATGTGATTGCCATGCGTGAAGGCCACATGCTGATGCTGGGCGCCCTCGCTATAAAAAAACGCGATCTTGAACTCCTTCCAAGGCAGGTCCGAGCCGCGCCTGCGCGGTGGCAAGGGCTTGCACTTCTTGCCGCTGCGACGACGCTTGGCTTTGACTTTATCGCGGCGTTTGATCTTCTCGGCGTCGGTGACGATCGGCACCATCACGCCGTCGCAGCCCGTGTAAACACGGGTTTTCCCGATGGTTTCCCCCTCCTCCGCTACGGTGCAATCTTCCGCGTGCCACGTCACGGCGATGGTATCGTCTTGCTGGGCTTTCAACACACGACGCCCGGCCGCTTCCACCACTTGACGCAACCGTTCGCCACTGAGCCGGACTTGAGCCGTGCGCTGCAGAGCCGCGGATGCCCTCACGAAGCTCATTGCCGACAAGTTCACGCGACAAGCCATCTCGACGACGCCGGGCGTGATCGTTGTCCTGCCGCGATCGAGAACCTCATCCACCGGCGCGAGACTGCCAATCTGTGGCCCGTACCACCACCGGCGCACGATCTTGACCTCGCCATTGACGGTGAGAACTCGGTGAGACTGCCGGCCTTTATTGGCCAGTCGTCTGCCCGTCGTCGGATCGTGCGGAGGGGGGAAAAGCGGCTTCCGCCGCATCGACCCGCTTCTGCACCGCCGCCTCAAACACGCGGCGACGCATCTCTGCCGAGAGATCTCGCACCTGTTCCTCGCTGCCGGCGATCCACTCGCCATCCGCGGCGCCGTTGACCGCGTCCATGACCTCCTTGAGGTATTGCTCCATCTCCTGCTTCATCGAATCGGCGAACTCCTGCGGCGAGACTCGCGGCGTTTCCATCTCGTGCTCCTTGCGTGCGTGAACGTGGTCGCAATCCCATACGCAAGCAGTCTACCCAAACCCCGCAGATCGCGCCAGTGGAAATTGTCACGCACGTGCCAAGACGCGGCGAGCGCTCGTGGTTGGTTGACACGCGCCGCGGGGCACCTTAGCATGATGCGAGTGTCTGCCCTGCCCCCAAACGCCAGCCCATGGAGATGCCAAGCCATGCGATGGTTGGTCGTTCTCGCGTCGCTAGTGCTCTGTGCGTCCAGCGCCGGTCAGGCCCCGGCGCAGTCGCCGCGGAAGCCGAACATCGTTCTCATTCTTGCCGATGACATGGGGTTTTCCGATCTGGGCTGTTACGGCGGCGAGATCCACACGCCGAACCTTGATCGCCTGGCGTCGGCGGGCCTGCGATTCTCGCAGTGCTACAACTGTGCCTTGTGCGGCCCGTCGCGAGCGGCGCTCATGACGGGACTGTATCCGCACGAGGTGGGGATTTTCGGTTGGACCGGGTTGTTGAACCATCGCTGCGTGACAGCGTTCGAGTTGCTGCGGCGAGCCGGCTACGCCACGTGCGCAGTGGGACGGCTCGACATGGTCACCGCCGAGAACTGGCACGAACCTGAGATGATCGGCCGGTACGTCGAGCGGTTTCTGGGCAGCACGGGCCACACAGGACCGGGCAACTACTTCAAGGCCGTGCGCAATACGTCGTTCTACCGCAACGGCCGACCGTTCATCCTGCCGCCGGAAGGCACTTACAAGACCGACCTGATCACCGATTTCGCCGTGGAGTTCGTCGCGCAGGCGGCGAAGCAAGACCGGCCTTTCTTCCTCTATATCGCGCACTACGCGCCGCACTGGCCCTTGCACGCGAAACCGGCAGACATTGCGAAGTATCGCCACCTCTACCGCGATCTGGGTTGGGACGCAGCGAGGGAGCAGCGTTATCGGCGGCTGGTCGAGTTGGGGCTGATCGGCGACAAGTGTCGCCTGTCGCCGCGCGATCCTCGCGTGCCGCCGTGGGACGATGCGGCGCACAAGGATTGGGAAGCGGAACGTATGGCCGTCTATGCGGCGCAGATCGACTGCTTGGACCAAAACGTCGGCCGCGTGGTGGACGCGCTGGAGCGCAGCGGCGCGGACCGCAACACGCTCATCCTGTTCCTTTCCGACAACGGCGCGTCGGACCAGGCGGTGCGCGGGCCGCTGGACAAGCCGGGCCAAACGTGGCGCGCCGACGGCACGCCGACCAGGGTCGGCAACACGCCCGACATCGAGCCGGGCGGTGCCGACACGTTCGTCACGGGCGGTCCTCCGTGGGCGAACGTGGCCAACACGCCATTTCGGGAGCACAAGAACACGAACTTCGAAGGCGGCATTGCCACACCCTTGATCGCCAAGTGGCCCGGGGTGATCAAGCAGTCGGGCGCGATCAGCACCGAGCTGACCCACATCGCCGACATCATGGCGACGTGCCTGGACGTGGCCGGCGTGCAGTATCCGGCGCAGTTCAACGGCCGGACGGTACTTCCCTTAGCGGGCAAGAGCCTGCTGCCGGTTCTCCGCGGCCAGCAGCGCGAGGGGCACGAGTCGGTCTGCTGGTCGACCTCCGGATCGCGGGCGGTGCGCGTCGGCTCGTGGAAGCTCGTGGCAGCCAAGGGCGGACCGTGGGAACTCTACGACATGACGAGCGACCGAACGGAGTTGAACAACCTGGCCTCGCAGGACGCGGGCCGCGTCGAGGTGATGGCCAAGATCTTTGAGCAGTGGCGACGCCAGGGCGAGACGCGCTAGACCGTCGATCGCGCGGCTGCCCCGGGCCGTCGCACGGCAGGAGCGAGCCGGCTTCATCCGGTCGCGAGTCTCTTGGCGATCTTGGCTACGTGTGCGCCTTGAAAGCGGGCGATGGTCAGCTCGTTTTGGCTGGGTCGGCGGCTGCCGTCGGCGCCGGCGAGCGTTGTGGCGCCGTAGGGTGATCCGCCGGTGATCTCGTCCATGTTGACCAACTCGCGGCTGGAATAGGGAACGCCGACGACGATCA
This sequence comes from Thermoguttaceae bacterium, assembly GCA_963674835.2. Classification (GTDB taxonomy): domain Bacteria; phylum Planctomycetota; class Planctomycetia; order Pirellulales; family Thermoguttaceae. Next base: position 675,342 of record CAXXKC010000003.1, on the reverse strand, counting down.
TGCCGTGGTGGAGAAGCGTGGTGTGGAACGAGGTGATCGTCGTTTCCTGGCCGCCGTGTTGTGAGGCGGTGGACGTGAAGACGCTGCCGACTTTGCCGATCAGGCCACCGGCGAGCCACAGACGACCGGTCTGGTCGAGGAAGTTGCGCATCTGAGAGCACATGTTGCCGAAGCGGGTGGGAGTGCCGAAGAGGATGGCGTCGTAGTCGGACAGTTCGTCGACCGTGGCGATCGACGCGGGCTGGTCGAGCTTGGCGCCAGCTCTGCGGAGGACGTCTTCGGGTACCAGTTCCGGCACGCGCTTGATGAGGACCTCGGTTCCCTCGACCGACTGCACGCCTTCGGCTTCGGCTTCGGCCAGGGTTTCGACGTGGCCGTACATGCTGTAGTAGAGGACGAGCACCTTCGCCATTTTGCACCTCCTGGGCCGGACTCAATGCTGGGACATAGGCATTGTATGGGGCCGCTCAAGGGAGGGCGTTGTATTGATGTGTGAGTTGCGGCGGGCGGGGTTGGGGAGGTGTTATGCTGAAGCATAACCTGCGGGGTGCTATGGGGTGGAGTAGGGTTCGGTGGGGCTTGGGGCTTCTTCGGGGGCGGTTTGGAAGGGGGCGTCGAAGTAGCCTGATTCGGCGAGGAGGTCGTGGTAGGTGATCAGTAGTTTCTCCACGGTGCGCTACTCCTCGAGAAGATCTTCTCCGTAGCCGGGTGGGAACGGATTGTCCAGGTCGGCTGGTTTCGCGGGCGGCTCCTCTGCCCTGCCCTGCTCTGCTTTGGGCTGTTGGGTGCGGGATGTGCCGCTGAACTCGTTGAGCCAGAAGGCAACCTCGTCTTCCGAGAGGGGCTGCGGGGTCTTCGCGGGCGGCCTCGGCGAGCGGACGCGACGGCGGCGGCGCTGTTCGGTCTGGTCCCACCAAGTTTCGGCGTCGATCGCTTTGGCGCGACGGCGTCGGGCCGCCTGTTGGACGGCGTGATCGCTGGAGACAACGGTAAGGCGACGAGGCGCCGATTCGGTGTGGATTAGTTCGGCCAAGAGCTCGTCGGCCGTTTCGTATCCGACGGCGAACCGCACGTTGAGCCCACGGTGTTGGTATTGGTGTGGGAGATCGGGCGGGGCGTGGGCGGCATCGAAGACGACCGTGGTGCGGGAAATGTCGCGCGGCGGGAGTGCTTCGGCGAGGAAGTTCAACAAGGCGCCGCGAGCCCGTTCCAACGTGCCCGGCCCGACGCCGTGGCCGAGGATGCCGACCGCGTAGAGCACGTTGTAGCCGTCGATCAGAAGTGCCATGCCGGACGCCTGCCTGGGATCGTTGGATTGGGGCGCGTCGGCCGTGGATTGGGTTGGGTTTTCACAGCCGGGGGCGGCTGTGCTACAGGTCTTTCACGGTCGGGGGCGGCTGTGCTACGGGTCTTTCACAGTCGGGGGCGGCTGTGCTACGGGGTGATCTTTCAGGGCCGGGGGTGCTTGATGCGGCCGCCGACGATGACGGTGGTTGCTCGCCCTTGCAGTTCCCAGCCGGCAAAGGGAGTGTTGATGCTCTTGGAGCGGAACTGCCGGGGGTCGACCTTCCAGCGGACATCGGGATCGATGATCGTCACGTCGGCGTCGGCTCCGATGGCGAGGGTGCCTTTGGGGATGCCGAGGATGCTCGCCGGGTTGATGGTGAGCTTGGCCAGCGCGGTGGGCCAGTCGAGGTGGCCGGGGGCGATGAGCTTGGTGACGACGAGGCCCAGGCAGGTTTCCAGCCCGACGATACCGAAGGGGGCCAGGTCCAGCTCGCGCATCTTCTTTTCTTGGGCGTGGGGGGCGTGGTCGCTGGCGATCACATCGAGGGTGCCGTCGGCTAAGGCGGCGATGCAGGCTTCGACGTGATCGCGGCTGCGCAACGGAGGATTCATCTTGTAGTTGGAATCGAACGAGCGCAGACATTCGTCGGTGAGCGTGAAATGGTGCGGCGTGACCTCGGCGGTGACGCGCACGTTTCGCTTCTTGGCGCGGCGCAGGGCCTCGACGCTGCCGGCGGTGGAGACGTGCATGATGTGCAGGCGGCCGCCGGTGGCTTCGGCCAAGGCGATGTCGCGGCTGACCATGACGTCTTCGGCCGCCGCGGGAATACCGGGCAGGCCCAACTCGAGCGACACGACGCCCTCGTGCATGACGCCCCGTTTGGTCAGTTCGAGGATCTCGGGATGGTTCAGTACGGGCTTGTCGAACATCAGGCAGTATTCGAAGGCCCAACGCATGAGCTCGGCGTCGTAGACCGGGGCTCCATCGTCGCTGAAGGCCACGGCGCCCGCCTGGCAGAGCTGGCCGATTTCGGCGAGTTCCTTGCCTTCGCGGTTCTTACTCACACAGGCGATGACGAACACGTTGGCGTGATCGGCTCGGTTGGCCAGATCGAGGACGAACTCGACGGCGCCCTGGCTGTCGATGGGGGGATCGGTGTTGGGGATGCAGGCGATCGACGTGAACCCGCCCGCCAGGGCCGCGGCGGTGCCGGTTTCGATCGTCTCGTCCTCCTCGCGGCCGGGCTCGCGGAGATGAACGTGCATGTCGATTAGGCCCGGGGCGACGATCTTGTTGGATGCGTCGAGCACTTCGACCGAGTCGCTGGGCGAGACGTCGTAGGCGGCGATCTTGCCATCTTCGATCAACAGGTTGGTCACGCGATCCATCGACTGGCTGGGGTCGAGAACGCGTCCATTTTGGATGAGCAGGCGGGACATGGCGGCTACTGAGGGTTTTCGGTCAGTGGGTGTTGTGGGGATTCGGTTTGTGGTGTGTGGTTCTTTGCAGTCAGGATGCCCTCACCTCCAACCCCTCTCCCGCGAGCGGGCGAGGGGAGAAAGCTAGCGCGGTCCGGCGAGGAGCCAGAGGACGGCCATCCGCACCGCCACGCCGTTGGTGACTTGATCGAGGATTGCCGAGTGGGAACCGTCGGCCACTTCCGGGGTAACCTCCACTCCCCGGTTAATCGGGCCCGGGGCGAGGATGAGAATGTCGTCCTTGGTTCGCTCGAGGCGGCGCTGATCCATGGCGTAGAGGAGGGCGTACTCGCGGACGGACGGGAAGGGCCGCGAGATTTGCCGCTCGAACTGGATTCGCAGCAGGTTCAAGACGTCGACACGCGGCAGAATGGCGTCGAGGCTGTAGGAGTACTCGACGCCCAATTCGGCCCAGCGTGGCGATACGAGGGTCGATGGGCCGCAGACGATGACGTGGGCTCCCAGCTTCTTCAAGCCGCGGATGTTCGAGCGGGCCGTGCGGCTATGGGCGATGTCGCCGACGAGGGCGACGGTGAGACCGGCGATGCGGCCCAACCGCTGGCGAATAGTGAGGATATCGAGCAGTCCCTGCGTCGGATGCTCGTGCGGGCCGTCGCCGGCGTTGATGACCGAACAGCCGAGGTTCTGGCTGAGCAGGTGGGGTGTGCCCGGCGCTCGATGGCGGACGACGACGACGTCGATTCCCATCGCTTCGAGGTTTTTGGCGGTGTCGATAACCGTCTCGCCCTTGGAGAGGCTGCTGGTGGCGGCGGAGAAATCGACGGTGTCGGCCCCCAACCGGCGGGCGGCAAGGGAAAAACTCGTGCGTGTGCGGGTGGAATTCTCGAAGAAGAGGTTAACGCAGGTTTTCCCGGTCAACAGGAGGAGCTTGCGCTGGCCGGCGTCCAATGCTTGGCGGAAACACTCGGCTTTGTCGAGGATCAGGGTGATTTCCTCGGCCGACAGTTCCTCGAGCCCCAGAAGGTGCCGGCGTGTCCACAGGTCGGGGACGCGCTCCAACTCGGCAATTTGCGAAGTCATGGCGGTATTCTCACAGCCTCCCTGGTCCGATCGCGCCCGTCCCAACCGGCCTGCTGCCGCGGCCGCCCAACTGCGAGGCACGTCGCTCGGCTGATTCTAGAGCAATCGGCAACCTCCGGAAAGTAGTCGGCGGGCAAGTGCCTGTGGAGATAGGAGCATCGGCGTTGCAGGGCGAGTGCCGAGGGAGTAGCCCGTATGGTATAGTGAAGCCGTAAGTTGCGGATGCACCCTTGTTTGTCACTTGTTCCGATCGGGTCATCATCCCCATGGGCGAATTTTCTGCCGCCACCGTCTTGGTCGTCTGCGACGATTTGGCGAAAGCCCGATTGTGGGCGGAAGTGGTTCGGGGCGAAGGTCTGGGCGTGCGGCAAGCGGGCGAGGCGACGGAGGGGAGTTGCTCGGCGGACGTCGTGTTGACGGATGTTCCCCTTTCGGAGTTAGGGCCGGAGTTATGCGAGTGCAGGAAGTGCGGTTCGGCGGGCGTGGTCTTGGTGGGTGGTGGCCCTGCGGATGTGGGTCTGCCGAGCGAGGCTAGTTTGCGAGAGATCGGACTGGCGTGCCGGCTGCTTGCGGAGATTGTGCGGCTTCGTCGGCAACTTGGGATCCAGCAGCAAGTTCAGGATCGGCTGACGATGGAGGCAACGACCGATCCGCTGACCGGTCTGGCGAACCGGCGCGGTTGGGACCGGGCGATTGGAGCGGAGCTGGCCGCGCTGGGTGCGGGCCGGGGCCTGTGTGTGGCGATGATCGACTTGGATCGTCTGAAGTCGGTCAACGATACACAGGGGTACGCGGTCGGGGATCGGGTGCTGGAGGTGGCTGCCGCGGCCTTGGGCCGCGCGCTGCGCTCGACCGACTTCGTGGCCCGACTGGGTGGCGACGAATTCGGTCTGCTGCTATCGGTTCCCGATGCGGGCGCTGCTGCCGCGGTTCTCGAACGCGTGCGTCGGGCCGTTCCGGCCGCACTGGCCGAGGCCGGGTTGCCGGTGCTGACGGCGAGCGCGGGGTATGTTGTGGCAGATGCCGATCGCGCGGCGGCCGCCCTGCCCTGCCCCGATAAGGCGTTGGCCGCGGCTGCAGAGGCGCTACACAGGGCAAAACGCGTGGGTGGCGATCGGACGATATGTGCCGCTGAGTGAGGGGGCGGCTTGGGCAAACCGCGGCGCCTCGTCGTCGGTGAGCCGGTTAGTGCGTGTCGCACCTAACTGTAGCGTTCGCGGCGGCGTCTTTCTGCGGTTCCGAAAGCGAAATACACGCCACGGTCATGCCGAATGGGCTCTATCCGGCGACTCGCCAGCGGACGTCGAACAGCCGCATGATGAGAGCGATCAGTGTGATGTCGACGATCAGGTAGAAGGCCAGGAAGCCTGGTGCCGTCCAGATGGGCCAGTTGTCGACGTGATATACTGTCTGGCTTCCGAGGCTCAGCGGCAGGCTGAAGGAGGCGGCGAAGGGGCTGAGAAAGCCGAGGTCGCGCAGGTGCAGGGCCACGGGCACGCCAGCGTAGAACAAATCGGCGAACAGTTTCACCGCCACGGGCAGTCCGAACAGCACGATGAGGACGAGGTAGGAGGTCATCATGCTGACCGAGGTCTTGCGAAACACGACCGAGCAGAACATGGCCAACAAGGTGGTGGTGAGGCTCGACACGAGGATGATAGCCAGATAGATGACCATGGCCAGCGTGTCGTGCAGGTTGTGCAGATAGGTCCAGGGCGGCAGCAACCATGCCAGGAGGATGGGCCAGACGAGGAAGCTGGTGAGGACGACCGATACGCGCAGGCTGGAAATGAGCTTGCCCGAGACGATCTGCCAGGGGGAGAGAATGGTCGTTAGCAGCAGTTCCAGCGTTTGACGCTCGCGCTCGCTGGTGACGGTTCCGGCGGCGAAGACGGGGCCGACCAGCATGTTGAAGAGGACGACGTAGCAGGTGTACCAGGGGGCGTTGTGCGGGTAGATGTACAGGCAGCCAGCCATGACGAAGAGGGCCAGGCCCATGCTCAACTGGATGACGAGCCGGAGCATGAGCGTGCCGCGGCCGAACAGTTCGCTCCGCATTTCCTTGTCGTAGATGGGGTTGATCCGGTCCTCCATGAGGTCGGTGCGTTTGGGCGGCGCAAAGAGGCTGTCGGGGAACTGGTCGCTGCGGATGACCATACCGACCGCCTCGCGCTGCTCCTCTTCCAGATCGACAACTTCCTGGGCCTCGGCGCCGACGTCGGGCGGGTGCATGAGTCGCAGGCTGATGGTGTGCATGAGCACGGCGCACACGCCGATGCTACCGGCGGGAACGATGATGGCGAGCATGAATAACCGGGCCTGGGCGGCCTGTTCCATGCCCACGTAGATAAGGATACCCAGTAGCGCCAGCGGCAGGATGATGAGATAAGAGACGACCTGAGAGGCGACGGTGCGGGAGAAGAAGCTGCTGCAGGCCATGCTGATCATGCCGAAGGCGAGGACCGAGGTGCTCATCGCCAGGTACGTTGCGAGCACTTCGTAGAGCGACACGCCGCCCAACGGCAGACAGAGCATGACGATCGGCAGCGAGCAGAAGACCAACACGCCGAGGTGGGCCATCGAGGCCAACAGCTTGCCGATGACGATGGCCGCCGGGCGCATGGGACTGGCCAGGAGCATCTCGTATGTCTTGCGTTCCTTCTCGCCGCTGATGCTGCCGGAGGCGAAGCTGGGCGCCATGAGCGACATAAGGATGTATTGCCCGAGGAAGAACATGTTCACCAAGCGCTTGACCTCCTCGGGGCTGTCGGTGAGGTCGAGATGCTGGTGGTTCGGCCATGCGGCAAAGACGACCACGGCCAGCAAGGCGACGTAGGCGAACAAGAGCACGAACGCGCGGTTCATGCGGAGGTTCACCAGGAGCTCGCGTTGAAGCACGGGGTTGTCGAGGAGGTACATTTGGTAGTGAGTAGTGAGTAGTGGGTAGTGGGTAGTGGGTAGTGGGGGTTTAGGCGACGGCGCCTTTGGTGACGAGCATGAAGACGTCTTCGAGGGTTGGGTCTTTTTCGGCGAAGGACTGGAGGCGGACGCCTTGGGCGATGAGGCGTTCGAGGATACCCGCTAGCTGCTCGTCGTTGGCGGCCAGCTCGACCGTTACGCGGTTGCCTTCGACCTGGAGTTCCTGCAGCTCGGGCTGGCTGCGGAGGATGGAAATGCCGGCTTCGAGGTTTTCGAGAAACTTGATGACGACGATGCGGTTGCGATGGATTTGGCGATAGACGTCCTCGATGGGGCCGCACATGAGGAGCTTGCCTCGCTCGAGGATGCCGATGCTGGTGCAACAGTCGGCCAGCTCGGTGAGGATGTGGCTGGATATGAGGATCGTCTTGCCCATGCGGCGGAGCTCGCGCAGGAGGGCCTTGACCTCGACGCGGGCGCGGGGGTCGAGGCCGCTGGCGGGCTCGTCGAGCACGAGGACGGGCGGATCGTGAACGAGGGTCTTGGCCAGACAGAGGCGTTGTTTCATGCCGCGCGAGAGGCTGTTGACGAAGTCGTTGCGCTTGCCGGTGAGATCGAGCAGCTCGAGGACGTCGCCGATGACCTGTTTGCGCCGGGCGCGGGGGATCTGGTAAGCGACGGCGAAGAAATCGAGGAATTCCCAAACTTTCATGCCGTCGTAGACGCCGAAGCTGTCGGGCATGTAGCCGATGCTGCGGCGGACATCCAAAGGCCGCTTGGTGACGCTGAAGCCGTTGACGATTCCCTCTCCGCCGGACGCTTTCAGGAGCGTGGCAAGGAAGCGAATGGTCGTGCTCTTGCCGGCGCCGTTGGGACCGATGAACCCGAAGGTTTCACCCGGCTCGATCTTGAGGTTCAGGTGATCGACGGCCAGCAGTTCGCCGTAGTGTTTGGTGAAGTTGATCAGCTCAATCATGCGCGGTTACTCGGCGGTGGAATTGTGCAGCCTGGCGTCGAACGGTTTTCAATATCTTGTTTTCACTCTTCACGGAAGACGCGTCCAGAGCCTCCGAAGACGGCGCGGGTGTTTTCGTCGGATGCCGGCGGTCCACGGTAGCCATGTTGAAGATGGGCGAGGACGAGGGCCACGTTGCGGGTCTGCGGGGCGGCGGGCTCGATCTCCATTCCCGGCAAGGGCTGGTCGATCCAGGCGATGAGGCGGGCGTCACCCGGCCGGGGTTGTTCGTATCCGACCGGCTTGGCTCCGCCGATCATCTCTTGTTCGGCAAGGTCGGTCAACTCACGGATATTCAGCGCCGCGGCGCGTTGCTGCCGGGTTTGGGGCTGATCGGACGCCGATTTGCTGGCGGTTTCCGGTTGGCTGTCGCGGTAGATGGTCCAGGGGGATTTGCCGTCGGGCGGATCGGCCCGAAACTCGAAACGCACGGGGCAGCGGCTCTGGGGTTCGACTTCGTCAAGCCAGGCGACGTAGAGTTGCTTCGGCTGGTCCTTCTCCTGCACCCAGCGCATGAGGCCGACGCCGTGCAACTTGAGCTTCGTGTTGTTGACCAGGTCGAAGCCGTCCTCCGTGTTGGGCACGAGGAAAACGCCGCCGCCCAGGTCGAGCATCTGTTCGCTGTGGACCAGTCCGGTCGAGTTGGACAAGACTCGCAGACCGTCCAGTTCGGCGCTGTTGCCGTACCGGTAGCGCAGCGACGTGCGACCGAACCGAGCGTCCTGGTCGTTGAGTCGGGCGGGGAACGGAAGGGCCTCGGCTCCCGCCTCGTCGAAGAGGACGCGGTAGGCCGTGGAGAGCGAGGTGTACAGGGCGGTGTAACGGGTGACGTGCGCCCGAGGGTAGTCGTCTTGCAGTTCGACGACGGCGATTTCGGTGGCGGAACGGGCAAAGCCGATATCGAGTTGCGCGAGGCGAATGACGACGCCGGTACAAACCAGGGCGATGATCGGTGCGGCCACCCAGGCCCATTCGACGCGATCGAGTCCGCGGAAGAGGAGCCAGTTCAGCGGCACGAGAACGACCAGGTAGACGCCGACTACCCAGAAGACGAAGCTGCGCGCGGGGATTTCGATGCGAGCGGCGTTGCGCAGCGAGTTGCGGGCGGCTCCGGCGGTCAGGTTCGAGTCGTTCCAGGATGCGACGTCGGAGGTGAGTGGGGGCTTGAGTTCAGCGTCGATGAATGTTCCTTCGGTCGCGGGCTGGGGGAGAGTGAAGTTCTGAACGGTATCGCGCGTGAAATAACGGAGCTGGCAGATCTGCCGCGGATCGAGGGAGGTGCTGTCGCCCTTGAAGCGGATCGTGGGTTGGCCGTTGGCGACTCCGAACACCCGTCCCTTGCGAGCGAGAATGCAGCCGTTGAAGAAGGAATCGAAGCCGTTCCAGCCGGTTAACTCGCTCCCATTGAGGGCAAAGGCCGAGACGACGACGCGGCCTTGGCCGACACAGCGTTCGGCCAGCAATTGGTTCGTGTTGGGCACGAAGCGGGCTTGTGGCACGGGGGCGAGGCGGAGGTCGATGCCCGACCAGGCCTTCCGCGGCGCCAAGGGCAACGAAGCAGCGGATATGTTGCCGCCTTCGACGGGCCAGTGTTTGTTCAATTCGGCGAGATCGGCCGGTTGGAGTTGTCGGGCGCCGGCGCCGGTGGCCGGCAGATATGGGGTCAGGAAGCTGTTCTTCAGGGAATCGAGCGAGTCGGGCCCGCTGATGATCAATTGGCCGCCCCAGTGCAGCCAGTCGACCAGGGCGATCTTCTGTTCCGCGGTGAGGGCATCGAGCTCGGCGTCGTCCCAGAGAACGGCGGCGGTGCTCGTCCAGAACATGGCACTGGCGGGGACCGGTGCTTCCTTCTCGGCTCGAATGAGCACGATGTGATAGAGATTCTGATCGCTGGTGCTGAAGCGGAGGCTGGCCGGCAACCGGCACGAATCGAGTGTTTCGAGGTAGGTGTAGCGTTCGGGCCAACGGGCCAACACGACAAAGTGGTATTGATAGGCAGACATCTGCCTGGGTACTTGGGCCGGTCCTTCAAAGAGGCGGCCGCCGCGTCTGGACTTGATCTGCGCGGTGATGCGCATGTCTTCCGGCGATGCGGGAACGAACAACTGCGTTTCGAGTCGCTTGCGATGCTTTTTGGCCAGGGACACGTCGCGTTGGGAGAGCAAGGTGTGCGGCGTGGCAATGAGCCCGACGGGCCGCCCGTCGGCGTCGGTCAACCCGATATCAAGGTCGCCGACGATGTCGTCGTGGTTGGCCAGGGCGCTGAGCATGCCGGACGTCCAATGGCCCGGCTTGTAGAAGTAGCTTTTCAACTCGACGCTGGGACTGTAGGGCTCGGAGACGAGCCAGTCGACTTCGAGCGGCGGTTTGAGGCGTTCCCGTTCCAGCTTCAGGCGGAGTTCGGCCTGCTTCTTCTCCTCCTCCAACTCTGCCGCGGTCTTGGCGCGCATACGGCAACTGCAGCCACGGCAACCGGGTAGCGAGACCAGGATGCTCAACAGCAGGATGAGGCAAATCAGCCGGGGAGTCACAGTCCGGGCACCGTTCTGACGGGAGTCGTACACGCCAGCGCGCACCGCCATCTCTCTGCTCCTAGTGCGTGTCGCACTTAACCGTAGCGCTGGTGGCGGCGTGTTTCTGCGGTCTTGACAGCGAAACACACGCTACACATACGCCGAATGCGCTCTATGTAGTTGAGTTTAGGCGGAAAAGGCTGCGTTGAAAAGTCGCCGCCTCGGCGGCGCGCGCGTTTCAGGCCGGCCCCAAGACCTGGAGCTGCATGCCGAGAACGAGCGATTTGACCGCCTTGCGGTACTCAACCATGTGCGGGGTCATGAGATGTGCTTCCAGGGCGTCGACGCTCTGCCACTTCTCCACCACGACGACGACGTTCTCGCGCTCGGGCGGCTGCGCCTCGAGATTGGTGGCGAAGTCGACCATCGGGCCGTATTCCAGGCAGCCATCTTCGGCCTGCACCTTGGGCACGATCTGGCGGAACTGTGCGAGGAACTCGTCGCGATGGCCGGGTTGGACTTCAATGGTGGCAAGGACGCAAATCATGTTGGGCATTTCTCCTGCGCTATGGTCTTGCCGCGCGACTGGATGGCTCCATCCGGCGGAGGGGGCGGTGCTATTCGTTCGGATTGATGACGGCTTTGGCCAGGCACAACTCGTCGATGGTCGAGAGGTCGGGGTCGACGCCCAATCCGGCCTCCTGCCAAAGGACGGCCTGCAGTATTCCTGTTTCGGGCTGGCGCTGGATGGTCGGGGGAGGAGCAAGATCGCGTTGGAGGATCTCGTCGGACACGAACCCATCGGCAGGATAATTGAAGTTGGCCTTGGAAGCCAGGGCCAGCATCGCCCTGACGCCGATGGAACTTTGCAGCGGCATTCCCGCCCGGCAGGGGAGGCAATTGTCGTGGAAGGCGTCGTGGATGGCCATCGCCGGGGTGAACCCCCCTACCCTGCCCAGCTTGAGGTTGACGTAACGGCAACTCTGTAAGTCGAGGGCCATGTCGGCATGTTCGGGGGTGGCGATCGATTCGTCGAGGCTGATCGGGGTGCGCAAGGCCTGCTGGAGCATGGCGTGACCGACGAGGTCGTCGGGGGTAAACGGCTGCTCGACCATGGCCAGGGCGAAGTCGTCCATGCGGTAGAGTAATTCCATGTGATCGAGGCGCATGGAGCCTTCGATATCGGCGTGGAGCGTTTCGACGGGGAATTCCTGGCGGACGGCGTTGAGCATTTGGATGTCCCAACCGGGGCGGAGTTTGAGCTCGGCGCGCGCGTAGCCTGCATCCATGGCGCGGTGTAGGGCGTCGAGGAGATCGTCGATCGTGTCCATCTGGTCGAAGGACGTGCCGAGATCGACGGCCTCGGAGGTGCCTCCGACGAGCTTGTGCAAGGGGACGTTCTGGTTGCGAGCACTAAGATCCCACCAGGCCATATCCAACGCGGCCTTGGCGTGGCGATTGCCGCGGAAGGAAGCCAGGCGTCCTTGGAGGGCGTTGCCTGAGTCGATCCACACGCCCGCCACGGCCGGCGCGAGCCAATCGCGGATGCAGGCGAAGACGCCAGCCGCCCATTCCTCGCTTGCCATGGGCGCGTTGCCGGGGGCGACCTCTCCCCATCCGGACAGGTCGTTGCTGCGGAGCCGAACCAGGACGGTTTCCACACGCTGCAAGTCGCCTTGTTGGGTCCGTTGCGGCTTCCGAAGCGGCAAGCCGACGTGGAAGACGTCGATCGCGTCAATCTGCATGGTTGGGATCCGGGGATTGGGGATTAGGGTTTGGAGCAAGAGGTGAATCGAGTGCCGAGCGCCTTTCGGATTGGAGCGAGGGAGAAGATGGCGGGAGTTTGCCGCAAGACGCTAATCTTTGGTTTCCTGGCCCTGCGATTCGGCCGCTTCGATGGCCTTGAGCATTCCGCGAGCTTTGTTGAGCGTTTCCTGCCACTCGTTGGCGGGTACGCTGTCGGCCACGATGCCGGCACCGGCCTGGACATATGCCTTGTCGCCTTGGACGACGATGGTTCGCAGGGCGATGCAGGTATCCATGTTGCCGTTGAAGTCGAAGTAGCCGACGGCTCCGGCGTACGGTCCACGGCGGTGCGGCTCGATCTCGTCGATGATTTCCATGGCGCGCACCTTGGGCGCGCCGGAGACGGTGCCGGCCGGCAGGCATGCCTGGAGGGCGTCGAAGGCCGTCTTGCCCGGGGCCAATTGGCCGCTGACGTTGGAGGTGATGTGCATGACGTGGCTGTAGCGTTCGATGCTCATCACGTCGCTGAGGGTTACCGTACGGTACTGGGCGACGCGGCCGACGTCGTTTCGGCCCAGGTCGACGAGCATGACGTGTTCGGCGCGCTCCTTGGGATCGGCGAGGAGTTCTTCGGCCAGACGCTGGTCTTCCTCTTCGGTGGCTCCGCGGCGGCGCGTGCCGGCCAGGGGACGCGTGGTGATTTGGCCGTCGACCACGCGTACCATGATCTCCGGCGAACTGCCCACCAGGGTTACACTGGGGGTGCGCACGTAGAACATGAAGGGGCTGGGGTTGATCACGCGCAGACTGCGGTAGATTTGGAAGGGATGCACGTGGATTGGCACTTCGAGGCGTTGGCTGAAAACGACCTGGAAGATGTCGCCGGCACGGATGTACTCGACGCACTTGCGGACGGCCGCCTCGAAATCGGGTTGGGTGAAGTTCGACTTGCAGGGTAGGTGCACTTCGGCACCGGCACCGATGTCGAAAGGTCGGAGGTCGGAGGACTTGCCGGCCAAATCTTCGACAAGGCCATCCACACGGCGGCAGGCTTCGTCGTAGGCCTTCCGAGGGTCGGCATCGCGCGCATCGAGCCGCGCCATGGCCAACACGACGACCACCTTGGTGACGTGGTCGAAAACGACCATCTGGTCGTAGAAGGCGAACGCCAGATCGGGGACCTGGCGGTCGTCGGGTGGGGCATTGGGGAGTCGCTCGCAGTAGCGGACGACATCGTATCCGGCGTACCCGACCGCACCACCGACAAACGGCGGCAACTCGGGGAGCGTGGCGGCGCGGACGCTCTCGACGCGGCGGCGGAGCTCCTCCAGCGGATTGGACGAGTTGAACTGGCGCGTGACAAGGATGGGCGAACCGGAGGCCGACACGCCGGAGGGCGAGCTGACGGTGACGCGATCGCCGTAGGCCTCGATCTCGAGAAACGGATGCGTGGCCAGGAAGCTGTAGCGGCCGACCTTCTCACCACCGACCACGCTCTCGAACAGGCAGGCGCAGCGACCGGCATCGATCCGGTGAAAGGCGCTGACCGGCGTGAGTGAGTCGCTGACGAGGCGGCGGTACACGGGGACCATATCCACCCCCGCGGCCAACTCAGAGAATGTTTTGAAATCCGGATAATGGGGAGTTGCCGGGCACATAACCAGAGGATGTCTGCCGGATGGTGGTTAGCTGTATCATGCCAGTGTGGCACACGGTTGGCGTTCATGCAAGGTGGCATGGCCGGCCACTGGCGAAGGGCTATGGATGGGCGAATGGGGTGGCGCGGAATCGTGGCGCGTGGCGGTTTTTCGGCCGAATAGGCTATCGGACGAGGCGCGTGATGGGCGTGAATGGGGGCGTGTCGAAGCCCGGTTTTTCCGACATTCATGGACCAATCTGGTTGCCTTGACAGGCGAGAGGCCGCTGTTAGAATCCTGAAGAGAGGGTGTGTTGACCCCGCATGTTGGATGTGTTTTTGTTGATGTCGGCGCGCCGATGTGTACGATTTCGCGCCGATGGGGCGACTTGGCGGTCCGATTGGCGCCCCGAAGGCCGCGAGGTGGCTGATTGGCAATGCGGGCGTTGGTGGGGCGCTCCTTCATCGGCCGCTATCACCGCCGAGGCTGGGCTGAGTCGAACGTGTGGTGGTGCAGGCCGGGAGGAACAGAGTATGAAATGTCAACGATGCGATAAACCGGCAACCTTCCACATTACCGAACTCGCCGGCGGCAAGCCGCAGGAACTGCATCTGTGTGAGGAGCATGCGCGCGACTATCTGACGCAGTCGTCTTCGGAGCCGCCATCGGCCACGAGTATGGCTGCAGCGCTGGCGCAGCAAATGGCGCAGCAGTTGACGGTCGGCCAGACCGCGGAGGAGTTGGCTCGGCTGGATCAACAGATCTGCCCCGTGTGTGGAATCAGCTTTTACGAGTTCCGCAACCAGGGGCGGCTGGGCTGCCCCTACGACTATACGGCCTTCGAGAGCCAACTGGAGCCGCTGATACTCAACATTCACGGCGAGACGGAACACGTGGGCAAGACGCCCAAGAATTCGTCGGGCGGCAGCCAGCAGCGGACGCAACTGATCCGGCTACGGCGAGAGATGAAGGAGGCCGTCGAGGCGGAGGACTACGAGCGTGCCTCGCAATTGCGCGACGAGATCCGCCGCATTGAATCGGAGGCCAAGTCCTGAGCGAGCCATCGTCGCGTGGGGCCATCGCCGGTCGATGCCGACACCGGTTGAGGAAGGCTCTCGCAGAGAAGATAATACTCGGCAATGGGTGATCCTGTGGAACTCGACGATCTGACTCAAAACCGCGGCGAATGGCTCCGAGGCTCCGGTCCGGAGTCGGATATCGTCATTTCCAGCAGGATCCGCCTGGCTCGCAACCTGGCCGACTTTCCGTTCGTGAATCGGGCGACGGATCAGGACCGCAATCAGATCGAGCAGGTTTTGAGGGATTCGGTGCTGGACATCGAGAGCAGCGATGAGTTGCTGTACGTCGACGTGGAGCAGCTCAGCGGGGTCGACCGGCAGTTCCTCGTCGAACGCCACCTGATCAGCCGCGAGCACGCCGAGGGACACGGTTCGCGGGCAGTCGCGATCGACCACGGCGAGAAGTTCAGCCTGATGATCAACGAAGAGGATCACCTCCGCATCCAAGTGATGCAGAGCGGGCTGAACCTGCAGAGTGCTTGGGACAACATCAACCACATCGACGACGTGGTTGAGAACAAGGTCACCTACGCGTTCCACGAGCGGCTGGGCTATTTGACGGCGTGTCCGACGAACGTGGGCACGGGGATGCGCGTGAGTGTGATGCTCCATTTGCCGGCGCTGGTCATCACGCGGCAGATCGACAAGTTCTTCCGCAGCCTGCAGAAGATCAGTTTGGCCGTGCGCGGCCTATACGGTGAGGGATCGCAGGCGATGGGCGATTTCTACCAGATCAGCAACCAGATCACGCTGGGGCGCAGCGAGCCGGACCTCATCAAGCAGGTGAGCGACATCGTTCCGGTCATCATCGACTACGAGCGCAAGGCGCGCGACTTCCTCATTCGCGAAAGCCACGAGAACCTGCACGACCGCGTGAGCCGAGCATACGGGATTTTGAGGAATGCCCAGACGATCAGCTCGGAAGAAACGATGCATTTCCTCTCCAGCGTACGTCTGGGGGTAAACCTGGGGCTGATCGAGGATCTGGAGATTCCGAAGGTGAACGAACTGTTCATCCTGACGCAGCCGGCGCACCTGCAGAAGCTTAGCGGTACGGAGCTGGACACGGCCGACCGCAACATCGAGCGCGCGCGGTATCTGCGCCATCACCTGAACAAAGAGCATTCGGACGGGGCGGAGAAGAACTGAGGCGGCGACCTCAGGCGGTCTCGCTCATCTTGCGACGCACGGCGTCGACGACCACCGGCGGGAGGAAGCGAGCCAGCGCTTCGTCGCGCGCCAGCGGCGCGATCTGCTTGATCAGGGAACTGGAAACGTGCGCCAGCTCGCCATCGGCGAGCATGAAGAGCGTTTCCACATCGGGCGCCAGCCGGCGGTTGGCCATCATCATGGTCAGCTCGGCCGGGATATCGGTGATGGGACGGACGCCGCGAATCATGACGGCCGAGCCGCACTGTTTAACGAACTCGACCGCCAGCCCGGAAAAGGTGCGGATTTCGAGGTTCTTCAGGTGGGACGTGGACCCGCGGATCAGCTCGCGGCGCTCCTCCGCATCGAACATGGGGCTCTTTTCGATGTTGATGCCGACGCCGACAATCAGCTGGTCGAAGAGGCTGCTGGCACGTTCCATGACGTTCAGGTGGCCCAAGGTGATCGGGTCGAACGACCCGGGATACACCGCAACCCGCGGGCTAAGTGTGTCCATCCGTTTTGGTCCTTCTGCCGAAGCGATGGCTGGCGACTTCTGGGTTATAGCACCAAATCGTTGCGGTATAAAGACGGCGGCCTACTGGAGGGCGGCGATAAGCCGTTGGACGTCGGAGGCGTCGTTGTAGGCGTGGGGGCTGATTCGCAGCCGATCGTTGCGAACGCTGAGCACGATTCCCTGCTCGAGGCATTGCCGGCGAATGGCGGGCAGATCGCGGCCCGGGAGATCGAAGGCCACGATTCCGCTCTTGTGCTGTGGGCTTCGGTCGCTGTGGATGACGGCGCCGGCGGCCTCGAGTTGTTGGCAGGCGAGGTCGGTGATCTGAAAGATCCGCTGCGAAATGGCCTCTGGGCCGATTTGAGTCAGCAGTTCCATGCTGGACTTGAGTCCTAGCAGACCGGCCATGTTGCGCGAGCCGCCCTCGTAGCGTGCGGCGGTCGGGCGGAAAACGAGTTCGAGATGGCCGAAGTCGTGGGCGTGGACGACGCTATTCCAGCCCACGCCGACCGGCCGGAGCCGCTGGAGGTGTTCCTGCCGTATGAAACAGACGCCTGCACCTTCGGGGCCCAGCATCCATTTGTGACCATCTGCGGCCAGGAAATCGATCTTCGTTTGCTGCACGTCGATCGGCAGCACGCCCAAGCCCTGGATGCCGTCGACGACGAGCATGGCGCCTGCGCTGTGGGCGATGTCGACGAGACGGTCGAGGTCGTTGCGCCAGCCGCTGGCGTAGCCGACCCAACTGATGGAGAGGACGCGAGTGCGGTCGTCGCAGGCAGCTGCCAAGCGGTCGAGGTCAACCCGGCCGTCGTCAGTGGCGATTCGGCGGGTTTGGACTCCCCGGTCGGCGAGGTTCAGCCAGGGATACTGATTGGCGGGGAATTCGTCGGCGAGGATGACGACGTTATCGCCGGGCTGCCAAGGATAGCCCTCGGCCACGAAATTCAGGCCCTCGCCCGTATTGCGGATCAGGGCGATTTCTTCCGGTTTGGCGTTGAGCAGGCCGGCGGCCAGGGCGCGGAGTTGCTCGACCTGGGCCTCCCACTGCGGCCAGACCGTATCGCCGTCATCGGCGGCCTGCTGAGCCCAGGCGACGAGCGTATCGCGTGTCGGGGTGGGCAGGGGCGAGACGGCCGCATGGTCGAAATAGGCCCATTTTTCGGTAATCGACATTTGTTTGCGCAATGCCGACCAAGGCTGCATCTCTTCGGGCACGTGGGGGCTGGTGGTATGCAAAATTGGGGTTCCTTTTCTCGGTCGGGCGGTTACTTTTGTCCAAGTTGGCCTGTAGGCCCTGTGCGGTCTGGCGCGAATCGTAGGCAGCGATAGTGGAGAGGATCGGTTTGGTGGACTATACTACGACAGTGGTGAAAATGAGTACGCGACTTACGCCCAACGAGGTTAGGACCTGATGCCAAAAGTTCTATGCATTCTTGGCATGGTCGTCGCCGGGCTGTTGGCATTACTGTTTGGCCTGGATTTGGTCACGAAATTCCCCTTTGGTGGGGGAAGCGCGATGGTGAGCATCGGCTTCATCATTGCGTCGCTCGTTCTCATTTACCTGAGCTGGTCCACGTTTCGCGAGCAGACGTAGCCTTTGGAGAGGCATCGTGCGGACGCGTCGGGTCGTTGGTGCAACGAGGTCGCGCTCGGTTCTTCCGGCTCTGTTTCTCCTGGGTGATTTGGCCGGGGCACACTATTGGCCGCCGCTGACGGGCCGACCATGGGCGAGGATGGCGTCGACGAGGCCTTGCATTGTGTAGACGGTAGCTTCGGCCGCCGCAGTGAAACCGAGTTGGCGAAGGGTTTCCGAGGTGACGGGGCTGATGCTGGCCAACCGCGTCTTGCCGAGTTGCTGGCCAAACGTTCGCGCCAGCCAACGTGCGATGGCCGAACTGGTGACAGTTATCCAATCGATCTGTCCGGCGACCAGCGCGGCAACGACTTCTGGGCTGGGCTGCTCGACGTCAACGCTTTGATAGGCCACGACCTGCTCGACGTCGGCGCCCGCGGCGGTCAGTTGCTCGGCGAGGACTTCGCGTCCGCGGCTGGCGCGGATCAAGAGGAAGCGTCGGCCGCGAGCATGAGGGGCGAGTTCGGCGGCCAGCGCCTCGGCGCGAAAGGCGTGGGGCACCAGGGCCACGGGGAGATCGTGCGCTGCGAGTTCTTCGGCCGTGCCAGGACCTATCGCCGCGAGCTTGGGACCGTTGAGCCGACTCGAATCGCCGCCGGTTGCAACGAGCCGATCGGCCAGGCTACGTACGCCATTGACGCTGGAGAAGACGATCCAATCGAACCCGTCGAGCCGTTGCAGGGCGGCATCAACGGGGCCGTAGTCGGCGGGCGGGCGGATCTCGATCGCCGGTTGGAAGAGCACTTCGGCGCCTAACTCGCCAAGCGGGCGCGCGAGATCGCGGGCTTGCTCACGTGGCCGTGTGACGAGGACATGCTTTCCCTGAAGTGGGCGGCTCATCGATGGGACTATGGTTGGCGTGTGGGCATCGGCAGGTCGAGGACGAAGGCGCGCAAATCAAGGTATCCTTGAGGATAGGCGGCGGCTTGGTGCCTAGTCTTCCGCCCGCGCTCGGCATGGCCGCCACCAGTATCAAGGCTCACGAGCCGGACTCTAGCCGAGATTGTTGCCCGGCTGTGGAGGGGGGCTGGCCGTTGTGTCGAGGGCCGCGGGTGTTAGAATAAACCATACTGCCGGATGTGACATACGAATAGTAGGTCGGGAGGGGGTTGTTGATCCCTTTTCGACATTCTTGCCCCTCCAATGGACCAGCCATGGCCGAGGCACCTAAGGGCGGAGACTGCCAGCGGCGACGACTTCAGAAGTTGTTCGAGCACGCCAATAAGGCGGTAAGCAAGGACGACTATGACTATGCCACGGAGTTGCTGACGCAATGTGTGCTGGGCGATCCGGGCAACGTACTGTTCGTTCAGACGTTGCTGGGGAACTTGCGTCGCAAGTATCAGAACAACAAGAAGGGCGCGAGCCTCGCTATGGTCAAGACGGCAGGCACGCGTGGCCTGGTGAAGAAGGCCGCGTTGCGGAAGCAGTGGGACAGCGTGCTGAAGAGCGGACTGGAAATACTCAAGGTGAATCCTTGGGACAGCGGCGCCCTGGTGAACATGGCCGAGGCGGCCCGCGAACTGGGATTGGACGAGGTGGAGTTGATCTACCTGAGGAGCGCTTGGGAGTCGGACCCGAAGGATGTCGGGGTCAACCGCCTCTGTGCGCATGCGTGGGCCGAGCGAAGGCAGTTCGATCAGGCGATTGCCTGTTGGCGCCGCGTGCTACAGGCACGGCCCAAGGATGAAGAGGCGCAGAAGGCGATCGGCGATCTGGCGGTGGAGAAGACGATCGCCGTAGGCGGGTACGAGGATCAGGATGCGGGCAAGAAGGCCATTCTCAACCGGGGCGAGCAGCCGGCGGACGTTCGGCCTGAGGAGACCGACGAGCAGCGGCTCATGCGGCTGATTCGCAAGAACCCGTCCGATGTGACCCATTACATCGGATTGGCCAATCTGTTTGCACAACAGGGGCAGTTCGACAAGGCGGAGAAGGTGTTGATTCAGGCCGACACGCATGCACCGGGGGACGCACACATCCGGGCGCGGTTGGAGGATCTGCGTCTTACCCGGCTGCAGCATCAGGCCACAGAGCTTCAGAAGAAGGCAGAGAAGGCACCCAGCCCGGAACTCGAAAGAGAGTGTGCGAAGCTGCAGAGCCAGATCGCGCAGCAAGAGATCGAGTTTTTCAAGAAGCGCTGCCAACAGTCGCCTACGAATCTGACCTACCGGTTCGAGCTTGGGCTTCGTTACGAGTGCTGTGAGCAGTTCAAAGAGGCGATCATGGAGCTGCAGCGGGCCAAGCTGGACCCTCGCCGCAAGGGGGTGTGCGACCTGGCTTTGGGGCGGTGTTTTCAGCGAGTCAATCAGCCGGCGCTGGCGCTGGAGCACTTTGCGGCGGCGGCGACCGAGATTCCGGACCACGACCTAAAGAACAAGAAGCTGGCCCTCTACCTGGCGGGAACGACGGCCATGTCGCTTCAGAAACGAGAGCCAGCCACCCGATACCTTACGAATCTGGCCGGGCTGGAGTACGGTTATCGGGATGTTGCGGCTCTACTAGACAAGTTGGCCCAATTCAGCGATGATGAGAGCTAACTGTTCGTAATACACTCCAACGAGGGTTGTCTGCTGGACTATGCCAAATATCAAGAGTGCCAAGAAACGGTTGCGGCAGAGTATCGTGCGCAGGGCTCGCAACCGTGCGGTGAAGAGTGACCTTCGGTCGCAGTGCCGGAAGGTCCGCGAGGCTGTGGCGGCCAACGATCTGGCCGAAGCGGAAAGCGAGTTTCAGCGAGCGGTTCAGAAGCTGGATCGCGCGGGAAGTCGACGCATCATCCACCCCAATGCGGCTGCCCGCATGAAGTCCCGCCTGTCGGCCCGCGTCAAAGCGTTGAAGCAGCCTGCTACTTGATTACCTCGAATGGGGTAATTTCAGATGAGGGTGGCCCATTTCTTGCTTCCCGGGGGCAGGGTCTGCCCATTGCCGCGCCGGGGCCGTCTTGGGGCAGGGAACTGCAAGCGGGTCTCAGAAGGTGACGTCCCTGGCGTCGAACACGGGGCCTTCGACGCACGTGCGCCGGTAATCCCAGTTGCCACTGGCATCGCGTATCTTGGCCACGCAACTGAAGCAGACTCCGATGCCGCAGGCCATCGGCGTTTCCAGGGAGACCTGGCAAGGGACGTGCAACTCGGCGGCGATGCGGGCGGTGGCTTCCATCATGGGCTCCGGGCCGCAACAGACGATCCGGCTGGGCAGCGGCGAGCCTTCGATGACCGGGCGCACCAAGTCGGTGACGAATCCGGGCCGGCCGGCGGACCCGTCGTCGGTGCTGAGGAGGACCTCCACGCCCAAATGGCGAAAGTCGTCGACGCAGGCGAGGTACTCCTTGCTTCGGGCGCCGTAGCAGAGCGTAACCTTGGCGGCGCGGGGGGCTTGCCGCGACGGTTCGCCGTAAGCCTTCAGGCCCAAAGACTCCTGCGCGAGGGCGAGCATGGGGGTCTGGCCGATGCCGCCAGCCACCATGACCAGATGTTCGCTGGGGTCCGCCGGGAAGCCGTTGCCGAGGGGGCCCCAGACTTCGAGTGTTTGTCCGGGCAGGAAGGCGGCCAAACGCCGTGTCATCTTGCCGATCGCCAAATACACCAGGTCCAGACCGGCCGTAAGGCCGTCGGCTGCGGGGATGGTGTCGTAGACGGCCAAAGGTCGTCCAAGGAGCGGATCGTCGGTTCCAGCCAGCCGGACCATGATGAACTGACCGGGAAGCACGCGGGCGGCGATCTCCGCACAGCGAAACCGCAGCCGATATGTGTCGCGGGCCAGCGGGATGTTCTCTTCGATGGTCACGGTTCCGTGCCACGCGTGATCGGCATAGCTGGTGGAACAGCAAGTATGGCTCATCGGTCCGCGCTTCCTCGCGAGGAGTGCAACAGTCGCTGTAATTGCTCGATCTCGTCGCGCCGAAGCCGGCGATGTTCGCCGGGTGCAAGCTTGCCCAAGCGGACCGGGCCAACGGCAATCCGCACCAGATGGAGCACCTTGTGTCCCATTCGGGCCAAGAGGCGGCGAATTTCGCGGTTACGGCCCTCTTCCAGAACCATCTCCAGCAGGGCGCTTTGTTTCTGCTGACGCTTGATTTTGACGTCAGCGACGCGGGCGAACCCTTCGGCCAAGTGCACGCCTTTTCGCAGTTGATCCAAGGTTTCGCGGGTCGGCCGGCCGGCCACGAGGACGCGATAGACCTTGCTGATGCGGAAGCGAGGGTGGGTCAAGCGGTGGGCCAGATTGCCGTCGTTGGTCAGCAGGATCAGGCCTTCGCTGTGCAGGTCGAGTCGGCCGACGGCGAAGAGTCGCTCGCGGCTGGTGGGGATAAGGTCGACAACGCGAGGCCGCCCGGAAGGATCGCGCGACGTCGATACGACGCCTTTCGGCTTGTACACGGCATAGTAGACGCGGCGAACCCGGGGCATGGGCGTGCCGTCGACGCGGATCTCCTGCTGCAACGGATCGACCCGTGTGCCGAGCTCGGTGATGACCTGGCGATCGACTTCGACGCGGCCCGTCTGGATGAGTTCCTCGCACTGACGTCGGCTGCCAAAGCCGGCAGCGGCCAAGACCTTCTGCAGTCGATCGCCGTCGGCGCGACCTTCGCCAGCGGCCGATTTGACGGGGGGTTGGCGTTTTGTACGCCGGCGTGGGGCGGGCATGGTATCGCAGGCAGCTTGAACGGGGAATCAGAGAATGGCCATGCTGCCATCATACCGCAATCGGTGGCGACGCACAGGATCCCCTCTTCAGGCCATCTGAACCGGGAGAACGGCCGCGGAGTGCGAGCCGCGATGGATCGGGTCGACGTGTGCTCTAGGGATGGTTCGGCCAGGACGTCCAACGGGCACGGGCCGGTTCGGCGATCTGTTGCTCAAACTCCCTGGGACGAGCTCCGGTGATGTTGGGGCCGATTTCGGTTTCGGGATAGGGGTTGAAGCGCTCGGCCCGCGTGCGTTGCTGGGCCGCGGTTCCGGGATGGCACCAGTTGGGTGCGGAGATCGAGCTGCAGCCGGACAGGCCGACTCCCATCAGCAACGCCGCCAGTATCCATGTGTATCGGCTCATCGGTCAGTCCACCGCCCTGCCCTGTTCGAGACGCTGTGTACGTCGCCGGAGTCGGAAGGGGCTTATCCGAAGGAATCGCCGGCGAGGCCGGAATGCGGCCAATCCCAATCGGGGGGGCTCGCAGGCAAGGCGACGAATTGTAGACCCAGCGTGGCCTGGCGAGAAGACGAATCTTCGAAGTTGGCCGACGGTCGGGGGTTTGGATAGTATCGGTTCTCGCGGCGGCAGAAACGGAAATGGTGCGGCATGAGTGATCGGAGGGTAATTTGCCGGCCGATCTGCTGGACGTGGCTCGGTGGTTCAGTATACTCTGATTTCGCGTGGCCTCTCACCGCAGGGCAGCGGCGGTGCCGTCTGTGGGACAGGGTGGTGGGCTGTTTCTTGGCAACCATAGGCAGGAGGGAGGTATGGCGTCGAATCTACCCCACTATGTTGCGTCAGCTCAGCCGGTTCCGCAGGATCGGCGAGTTGCCTGGTACAAGAGCACGGCACAGACCTACGCCGGCATCATGCTCTGGTTCGTTTTTTGGCAGGGCATCCCGACCGGTGGGCTTGGCTCGGGCGACGCGCCCGGTGGCACCCTGGCGGTCGGCCTGGTGACGGCCTTCTCTGGGCTGGTCCTGGCAGCGCTGCTATGCCACTTCCTGTATTATCTCGTGCCGGGAATGTTCGGCCTGAAGACCGGTTTGCCTTTGTACATCGTGGGTACGTCGACCTACGGCGTATTGGGCGGCTTTGTGATGCCGGGGTTTCTCATGGGTGCGTTGCAGTTCGGCTGGCTGGGCGTGAACGCCTTTTTCTCAGCGCAGCTGCTGTGTGCTCCATGGTACGACAGTCCTGCAGCAACCACGGGGACCGCTCCACACATTATTGTGTGCATCGTGTGGGCCATCCTTGCCGCGTTCATGGGGCTCAAGGGAATTCAATACGTCGCTCGAGTCGCGAGCTTCCTGCCACTGATTCCGCTTGCCATTCTGCTAATCCTCTTCGTGGCAACGATGAGCGGGATCCCGGTGTTCCACAACGGCGATCTGGTCGCCAAGGCGCAGCGCGCCCTGGCAACGCCGGAGTCCACGGCTCCCATCGATGCGCTGTCGATCTGGGGTGTTATGGCCGTATTGTTGACGTACGTCATCGGATTCTTCGCTACGGCCGGGGCCGCCGGCACCGATTTCGGCATGAACAACCGTGACGAGAACGACGTGCAAATGGGCGGTTTGGTCGGCATCGCCGGCTCGACGATTCTGGCTGGCGGGCTCTCGCTGCTGATCGTCGCTGGAGCCTACGGCAAGGGACTCATCGGCGATCCGACCCAGCTGCAGACGACCGATTTGATGGGGGGGATTGTCGGAACGAAGGCGGCAGCGGTCTTCTGGTACTTGTTGGCGCTGGCCGCCTTCCCGCCGGCATGCTTCTCGGCCTTTATCGCCGCGAACAGCTTCAAGACGACGCTGCCGAAGGTCAATCCGTTCATCTCTGTCGGAATCGGCACGCTGGTCAGCATCGTCCTGGCAGCTACTGGCTGGGCCGGGGACGCCGCCAGTGTGTTCACGGTCATCGGCGCGTCGTTCGGTCCGATTTGCGGTGCGATGGCTGCCGATTACCTGCTATCTGGGCAGAAATGGGCCGGGCCGCGGGCCGGATTCAATTGGGCCGGGTGGCTCTCGTGGGCCATTGGGTTTGTGGTTGGTTCGGCTGATTTCATTCCCCTGCTCCACGGCAAGATCCCGGTCCCGCCGCTGATGGCTTTCGTGGCCGGCTTCCTGTTCTACTATCTGTTTGCCAAGGCCGGCTTTGAGTCGCGTCGGCTGGAGATGCCTGGCGTGACGGACGCTGCCGCTACGTCGGGCGGCAAGGCCCAGGCCTGATTGCTCACCGCGTCGTGACGCCTCCTCTCCGCATGGCGCGAGAGGGGGCGTTGGGCGCCGTTAGTGCGTGTCGCACTTGACTGTAGCGTTCACGGCGGCGTGTTTCTGCGGTTTCAGATGCGAAACAAGCGGTACACATACGCCGAACACTCTCTAGGGAGACTTGCGGTCGGAGCGTTGGCGCGTTAAGTGAAGGGCGTCTCCGATGGATTCTGCCAGCACGGCTCCGGGAAAGACCTGTTTGTGTGGTGTGGCCGGGCTGCGTTGGGCGGCCGGTACCAGCATGTCGGCCAACAGGTCCCACTGTGGATAGCCCATGGCCTGCATGGGCCACTCCGCGCGCCGCCAGACGGCCATGAGCAGGTGACGGACAAGGTAACGCTCGACGCCCATGACGCGATCGGCGCGGATGGATACGCCGTCGGGCCGAAGCTCCGTGACCGAGGAGGCGTATAGGCGGTCGACGAGTCGGTCCATCACGGCGTTGACTTCGCCGGCAAGATTTCCGAGGCGAAGCAGGGCATCGGCCACCATCGGATTAAAGGCCGCAGCCAACTCGGGAAGCAGTTGGCCGCGGATACGGTTACGGGTGAACCGGAAGTCGGAATTGCTGGCGTCGACGCGATAGGGTTGGCTGAGTTGTTCCAAGTACTGCAACAGTTCCGAGCGGCGAAACTCCAACAGAGGTCGCAGCAGGGTGGCCGGACCGAGCGGCCGTGCGCGCTCCATGCCCGACAGCCCGGAAATGCCGGTGCCGCGAAGAATGCGATGCAAAATGGTCTCCACCTGATCGTCGGCCGTATGGGCCGTGACGACGTAGCGGGCTCCGACGCGGGACGCGGCCTGTTGGAGAAATGCATAACGGGCGGATCGGGCGGCCGATTCGATGCCGTCATCGCGGCGGTCCTCTGATTGCAGGTCGACGTGGCCGATTTCGCAGGGGATCTGCAGATCGTGGCAGAGGTCGGCTACAAAATGCTCGTCGGCATCGGACGCCTCCCCTCTTAGGTGGTGGTTTACGTGTGCGACGATCAGCCGACCGTCTCCCGCCAACTTCAGCGCTAGCATCGCTCGCAACAGGGCTACGCTGTCGGCCCCGCCCGAAACAGCGAGCAAGAGCGTTAGATCGTGCCACTGGTCGGGCGGCCATGACTGGGCCAAGCGCGTTTCGATGGCAAGGGTGGGTGGCACGGTTCGCGAGCCAGGAGTTCGTTCTGTTGGAAGATTTGATGGGGGGACAGGGGGCGGAGCTGGCCCGAGAGTCGCGCCCAAAGGCGTAACCGTTGCAGGCTCGCCAATCGATAGACTACTTGTTCTAACCTACACGAGCAAGCGGGGTTATCTCGACGACAGAATGTCGTTTCTGGAGTTGCAGTTTGGCTAGTGTCTGGTAGGATAGTAGTGTCGTGTGAGAAGCGTTGCACCAGTTGGCGTAGCATGTTTCCGTTTTTGAACGGGCAGCGGCTGCGTGTCGACCGGGTGTCTATGCTAATCGCGTATGACAGACATCACTAGAAGAATTTGTTGGAAGAGTGTCTTCGGCGGCCTACGGGCCGATCAGACATAGGACGGTCGTTCGTCGATGAGCGAGCGGGCCTGAATGAGCTAGCAAGACTTTGGTAGCAAGACCCCTCCAACCGTTTGCGGAAAAAGCGAAAAGATGGATTTGCTGTTGGCGATCGTTGCGATGTTGCTCCACGGGCTGCGGGGATTGGTGAGTCGATCGCCCGCGCTAGCCGTGGTACCGGTGGCAGCCGCCGGGTGTCGGACAAATCCATCCTACGGTTGGTTGAATGAATGCGGTGTAGTGCGGTGTTTTGGTGGTGCAACCCCTTCTCTGCGAGTCCTGTGCGCGCCGAGTTTCTTGATTGGCGCGGCGGAACGTGTGCGACTTCGCGGAGAACGAACGGCCGCATGCCCACGTGCTAGCTGATCCAGCCTTCTTGCGCGCTTGGATGACGTTCTGTTGCGACGTCCTTGTCTGACGCCTCGTGGAATGACCGCCGTCGGAGGCTGCTCTGCCGACCGGTACCGATGAGGGCGCTATCGTGCCACCAGTCGTCATCAATGTCATCGTGAGCGTCGTTTCCATCATCTTGGCGTACGTTCTGATCAAGCTGTTGGACCATCTTCGCGGCAAGGATGCCGAGTCCGAAGCGCGGCAGATCATCGAACAGGCCACCAAGGAGACGGAGAGCAGGCGACGTGAGGCGGAGCTGGAGATCAAAGAGCTGGCCTTGCAGCAGAAAGCGGAGGGGGAACAGGAGCTTCGGAAACTCCGCGAGGAGCTGCACGAGCGCGAGCGAATGCTGTCGAAACGTCAGGACAGCCTGGAGCAACAGAGCGAGCAACTGCTGAAGCAGGAGAAGATCGTCGAGGCGACTCAGCGAAAGCTGACCGAGAAGATCCAGGAAGTGAACCGCCGCAAGGAGGAACTCAACAAGCTGTTGGACCTTCAGCGGCAAACGCTTCACGAGCTGAGTGGTTTGAGCCGGGATGAGGCGACGAAGCGGCTTCTGGACATGCTCGAGACGCAGTTGCAGCAGGAGACGGGCGCGGTCATTCTGAAGTACGACCGGCAGTTAAGCGAGACGTGCGAAGCGCGGAGCCGCGAAATGTTGGTGAGCTGCCTGCAGCGCTATGCCGCCAGCCACACGGCCGAAACGACGACGAGCACGGTCGACATCCCCAGCGACGAGATGAAGGGGCGGATCATCGGCCGCGAAGGGCGGAACATCCGCGCGTTCGAGAAGGCCACCGGGGTCGACGTGATCATCGACGACACGCCCGGCGTGGTCATCGTCAGCGCGTTCGACACGGTTCGTCGCGAGGTTGCCCGTCTGGCGTTGAACAAGCTGATCACTGACGGCCGGATTCACCCCTCGCGGATCGAGGAGATCGTGGCCAACACGCAGCTGGAATTGGATCGTCATATTCAGAAGCTGGGCGAAGCGGCCTGCCAGGAAGTGGACGTGCACGGGCTTCATGAGCGGCTGGCGCACCTGTTGGGCCGGCTGCATTTCCGGACGAGCTACAGCCAGAACGTACTGCGGCATTCGGTTGAGGTTGCATTCCTGGCCGGCATGATCGCCGACGAACTCGGGCTGGACGGGGCGCTGGCGCGCCGCTGCGGATTGCTGCACGACATCGGCAAAGCGGCCGACCACGAGGCGGAAGGCGGACATCCGAAGATCGGCGCCGATCTGCTGAAGCGATACGGGGAGCAGAAGGAGGTCATCCACGCAGCGTCCGGCCATCATGACGACATCAAGGTGGAAAACCCGTACACGGTCATCGTGGCTACGGCCGATGCGTGCAGTGCGTCGCGTCCCGGGGCGCGACGCGAGACGCTGGAGCGGTACATCAAACGCATGGAAGAGCTGGAGAGCATTGCCTGCGAGTTGACGGGTGTGGAGCAAGCGTACGCGATTCAGGCGGGACGCGAGCTGCGAGTGATGGTCAGCTCGAAGGATACGACCGATGAAACGGCCGCGAAGGTCTGCCGCGATATCGTGCGGGCCTTCGAAGAGCGGCTCACTTATCCAGGCGAGATCAAGGTGACCGTTCTGCGGGAAACGCGTTTCACGGAAGTGGCCCGATAGCGCGCGTCGCACTTAACCGTAGCGTTCCTGGCGGCGTGTAACTGCGGTTCCGAAAATGAAACGCGCTACCGACGGGTTGGATGCGATCTCAACGGTCGAACCACAGGTTCCTTGCGGATGCCAGGCGACACACAACGTGGGGCGGCAGGTCGGCTGGAGGCAATACAGCGGCGCTGCGAGCGTGTATCTAGGAGGACCGTCGCGTGCGAATACTGTTGATTGGCGATATCGTGGGCAAACCGGGGCGTCAGATCGTCACCCGGTGCGTACCTACGCTGCGCATCGAACAGCAACTCGACCTAGTGGTGGCCAACGCAGAGAACGTCGCGGGTGGGTCGGGCCTCACGCCCGCCATCTATCACGAGTTGAGAGGGGCCGGAGTCGATTGCGTGACGATGGGCGACCACATCTATCGCCGCCGGGAGATCTTCTCGGTTTTGGAGAATGAGGCGCGGATCGTCAGGCCGGCGAACTATCCGGGCGATGCACCCGGGCGCCCATTCACGGTGTTTCCGTGCGAGACGAATGAGGTGCAGGTCGGCGTGATCAGCCTGCTCGGCCGGGTGTTCATGTCGCCAGTGGACTGCCCGTTCCAGGCCGCCGACCGGGTGTTGGCGGAGATGCCTCCGGAAGTGAAGGTAATTTTGGTCGACCTTCACGCGGAGGCGACCAGCGACAAGCAACTGATGGGACGTTACCTCGACGGGCGCGTGACGGCGGTCCTGGGAACCCACACACACGTTTCGACGGCAGACGAGCGCATCCTTCCCCAGGGGACCGCGTTTCAGTGCGACGTGGGCATGACGGGGCCGCACGACAGCATCCTGGGGCGGCGGTATGACCGCGTGGTGGAGACGGCGCTGACCTTTCGGCCCACCCATTTCGAGGTGGCCACCGGCGACGTGCAACTGCACGGGACGATCGTCGATTGCGATCCGGCGACCGGCCGGGCGACGGCCATCCGGCGCATCGTGGTCGGCGACCGCTGCGCTGCGCGGCTGGGCGGCGAGGACGAGTATCCCTGATCGGACAGCGGGCCGACTCAGTACCGCCAGGAGACGGCTCCGTAGACGCTACGGGGTACTTGGGTTTCGTAGGCGAGTCCCAAGGGGAAGTATTCCAGGTGGTGCGGCTGCAGTAGATTCTGGCCGACGACGGCAATCTCCATATGGTCCGTCGGCCGATGCGCCAGACGAAGGTCCATGGTGATGTACTTGGGAACGTCGAGTCTTGGAAGGCTGTCGACATAGCGGGCAATCAGGTCGAAGTCCCACCTCTTTGCCAATTGCCAGAACGACCGAAAATAGACCTGATTGTGCGGGTCCCAGCCTTCGAGATAGCTCTGGGGATTGGAATCCAACTTCATCTCGAACACGGTGTACTGCCCTTGTAGCCGCCAACGTTCGTTGACCTGGTAGGTGTAGGAGAACTCGACACCATAGGTCTTGCCGGCCAGGCCGTTGTTGTAGATGGTCTCGACGACCAAGTGCGGTGGCGGGGGATACATCTCAATGAAGCGGGCCCCGATGAGATCGGAGGAGATGATGTTGTCGTACACGTTGTAGAAGGTGGCGACGTCCCAAGAGAATCGCTTCGTGGTCTGTGCCCGATAGCCGAGTTCGTAAGCGATGACGGACTCGGATACCAATGATCGGCTACCGATCGCCCGCTGGTAGAAGGCCGGATAGAAGTGCGTGCCCGTGAAGGAGATCTGTTCCTCGGCGCGGGTGGGCGTATGAACGGCGCGGGAGACGGCGCCCCAGAGAGAGTGCCGGCGGTCGGGGGCATAGAGGAATCGGATGGTCGGCTGGTACTCGAGGCCGGTGTACGGATTTTCTTCGAGCTTGCACCCCAAAGTCAGCACGAGTCGGTCGTCCAAGAACGAGATTTCGTCCTGGGCGAACTGGCTGGGATAGTTCGTGGTCCAGTTTGGGAACGGGACCCAGGGGGTGAACGTGTCGCCCCCTCGGATCGTGCTTCTCACGCTGCGGAACGCGGCGCCGCAGGTGATATCGTGACGTTCGCCTACGTGGAAATGGTATTGAAAGTCGATGTCATAGGTCTTGTCGATCTGCGCTTGCAAGAGGTCCGTACGGACGTAGTTGTCGAAGTATGCCTGAATCGTCCAGTCGGAATCGTTCTTGAGGACGTGCCGCCACCGCACCAGGACGTCGTCGCCGGTCATGTGGTCATTGATATCGATGCTGGTGGGAATGACGCTGTTGTCGGTCTTGCCGACGAAGTGATCGCCCAGGATGGTGACCGTGTTGGTCTTATCGGGGCCGGGCTGCCAATCGGCGCGGAAGCCGAAGCGCCCCTGCCGCCAGGCATCCTCGCCGGGTCCGTTGGGATCCCAGTTCGGTCCGCGATCGAAGTACTTGCCGTAGATGCGGTACTGGAACTGGTCGCCGAACTGGTCGCCGTATCGAAAGGCACCGAACGTTCTGTCGTGGGTTCCGCCGCCGGCGTTCAGATAGGTGCCCTTGGTGTCCTTGGCCTGTTTGGTGATGATGTTGATGATGCCGTTAACGGCGTTGGCACCCCAGAGAGTCCCGCCCGGTCCGCGAATGACTTCGATGCGGTCGATATCCTCCAGGAGCAAGTCCTGGGCGTTCCAGTAGACGCCGGCAAAATCGGGGTTATAGACGGTGCGGCCATCAACCAGCACGAGCAGTTTGTTGTTATACGGACCGAGGGTGAAACCACGGATGGTAACGCACCAGGTGTTGGAGTTGATTTGCATGACCTCGACGCCCGGCGCCATGCGGAGCGCGTCGGGGATGTTCGTCACGCCGCTTTGACGGATCATCTCCTGCGTGATCACGAATACGGCCGCGGCAGAACGCCCGACGGTGCTCAACTCCTTGGTCACGGTTGTGACGGGCAGGTCCATCGACGGGACCTTGACCGGAGTCTGGGAGAGTTGATCGATGTCGAGACCGAGAATCGGGTCGTTCAACGAGTTGTCTGTACCGCCCTGCCCTGCCGCCGAGGAAGCTACATCTGCGGTGGGGGCATCGGCCGCGGTCTGTGCCGCAGCGGGCGTGGTTACCATGCAGAGCAGGCCAAGGAGACTGCAAGCAACAGCTTGCTTTGATAGCCCAATGGGTATTCGAGCCATCCTACCCCCCTATGTAATCAAGTGATGCGGCGCTGGACTGTGGCATCGGGTCGTACCGGCCTGGACGTCGCCCCCCAAAACTGCTATCGACGGGGAGTAATGCGCGTCCTTAGTCATCCTGATAGGATCAGCATTGTGGGAATAATCGATACAGACCGCAGTTGGCATGTAATGCGCGGCATTCTGTCAGGAACGCTCTTTCTGCTGCGGCCCATGGAGGCTGGGATCGAATCGACCTTGCGGCACGCGTGCGTTCTGGCTATCTTTCCGCCGCTTTGGTTTCGGTTAGTGTGAGTGACATCGACAGCACAGACCCAACACGGTTATCGGGCGTCGAGCGGCTGATCGCAGGGGCGCTGGTGGTGCTCCTGCTGGTTCCCTGGGGCGTCGCTGGCATGCTTCGGCCGGACGGCCGCGGTTACGGGACGCATCAGCAGCTCGGTCTGCCACCGTGTTCGGTGTATGTGATTTTTGGGTGTCGGTGTCCGACCTGCGGTGGCACGACGGCTTGGTCATGCCTGATTCGAGGTCGCTGCCTGGACGCCTTGGCGGCCAACGTCGGCGCGACGTTGTTGGGAGTGCTCGACCTGGTTGCCGCGCCGTGGCTGCTTGTTTCGGCAGTTCGAGGTCGCTGGGTTCTATGGAACCCCAGCGGCAGCGCGCTGGCCTGGATCATGGTCGGAGTGGCCGTCGTGATGGTTGTTGATTGGGCCGTTCGTTTGGCATGGCACTGACGAGAGGAAGAGGGCACAGGCCCCATTGGAGCGAAATACGGCGAGACCGCTTCGGTCGGGTTGGGTCTATCCCCTTTTTCTCTCGACCGCGCCTGACACGCGGGGGTTCAGGCGGCCACTTGTCCCTTTGCTCGGCGAGGAACGCAATGGAAACCCGCTCTTACCGGTATGCCGGCTTTCTGGCAGCTTCTCTGGCGCTCGTGGCCGCGTTGCCGGCCTTGTCGGGGTGCACCAGCGCACTAGCGACGGCGGCCTATTTGATCAACGGCAACAACGGACCGGTCGACTACAAAGGACTTCGAGATAAGCAGGTTGCGGTCGTTTGTCGGCCGATGGTTTCGCTGAAGTATCGCGATGAGAGCGTCGCCCGAGATCTGGCCACCCATGTGGGTCAGTTGCTGAGCCAGAACGTGCGTAAGATGACGCTCGTCGACCAGCGCAAGGTCGAGCAGTGGCTGGATGAGAACAACTGGGACGAGTATTCAGAAGTGGGCAAAGCGCTGAAGGCCGACGTGGTTGTGGGCGTCGATTTGAAGGAATTCAACATCTACAGCGGCCAGACCGTATTTCAGGGCAAGGCGATGGCCTCGGTGACCGTTTCGGACTGCAAGACGGGCGAGGTGCTCTACGAGAAGACCTTGCCGCAGATCGTCTATCCGCCGAACCACGTCATTCCTGCGGGCGAGATGCAGGAGAGCACCTTCCGTAAGAAGTTCGTGCGTATTCTGGCCGACCACGTGGCAAGGCATTTCTATGCCCACGATCGTCACTCCGACATGGGCTTGGACTCGCAGGCGTTCGACTTCTGAGCAGGGCATTCGGCGAGTTGCGGCGTTCGTACCCCCCTTCGGTCCGAAAGTTGACGCTCAAGGCGGGCCGGTTTAGCATGGAGAAGTCGGGCCAACGATCGTTGGCCGAGGTTCTTCTCTAGGGGGGCTAGTGGCTCATGTCCTCACCGCGCGTCAAATCGCCGGTCTTTGGCAGGTCCCGCATCTTCGGCAGGACCGCTGTGCTTTGCGCTTTCTTTGCAGCTTCGTTTGTCGTGGCAGCTGAGGCGGCTGCGCCGGAGGCGAAAGCCCCTGCGGCTACGAAGTCGAGTGAGAAGCCGAAGCTTCCGCCAACGGTGGAGGTTGCCGGTACCGAGCTTCAGACCCGAGACGGCGTGATGCTAAGCGCGACGTTCTACCCGAGCCCCAAGAGTAAGGAGTCGGGCAAGGAGGTCGTGCCGGTGATCCTCCTGCACACATGGAACGGGGATCGCAAGGAGTACCTGAGTCTTGCTTCGTTCCTGCAGGGACGGGGGCATGCCGTGCTGGTGCCCGACTTGCGAGGACATGGCGAGAGCACGAAGCAGCGAAACGACGTTAGCGATTGGAGGCTCGATGCCGCGAAATTTGGACCTCGCGACTTCGCCGGCATGGTCGACTTCGACATGGAGGCGCTCAAAGCGTACTTGATGGAGAAGAACAACGAGGGAGAGTTGAACATAGAGAAGCTCTGTATCGTTGGGGCGGAAATGGGGGCGTCGGTCGCGTTGAACTGGGCTCGCCGGGACTGGAGCTGGCCTGTGCTGAGCGGCCGGAAACAGGGGCAGGACGTCAAGGCGCTAGTGCTTCTTTCGCCTCAATGGGGATTTCCGGGCCTGAACGTGCGCGCGGCGTTGAACGATCCGGTGATGCTCAGCAATGTATCGGCGCTGATTCTTGTCGGCAGCGGTGAACCCCGGGCCGTTTCGGAGGCGACCCGGTTGTACAACGTGCTGGAGCGTTATCACCGAGGGACGCGTACGGACGAGGAGGATCTGTTTTTCCTCAAGGCCCAAACGACGCTTCAGGGCGCCAAGCTGCTGGACGTGCGGGGACTGAAGGTGTACGACGCCCGGGGTTACGAGGTGAAGAACGACGCCCGGTTCGTGGTTCCCGACTGCATCGCCCGGTTCATCGATTATCGCCTGGTCAAGCAGTCGTACCCGTGGAAAGACCGCCGCTAGTGCGAGTCGCTATTGGCCAAGTTTTGCGGCCGAGACGATCAGGATGCCATAGCGGAAGGTCGCGTACCCTCAACCCCTGCTCCTCTCCCGCAAGCGGGCGAGGTGAGTCCTAGGGAGCGTTGTCGGTCGGCGGGATCTTCAGGACCGCACCGATCGGCAGTAGCGCCGGGCTGGAGAGCACGTCCTTGTTTGCTTCGTAGATTTCCACGGAGCGGTCGGCGCGGCCGAGATAGCGCTGGGCCATTGCTCCGAGGGAATCGCCGTCGACAATCCTATGGGTGCGCAGGGAGTTGCCGCCGCCGGGCGTCTGCTGACTAGGCGCTCTGGTGGCGTCTGAGGGTCCGAGACCCGGATAGCTCTTGGCCAAGTCGGGCGGGTCCTGGCCCGGATCCATGGGCAAGAGGATGGCCGGCGGCTGGGTCGTGTCGTTCAGGCGATGGGCTGCCTGCGATTCGATCCGCGCCGGTGGACGTTCGCTGGGTGAATCTGCGTTTTGTGGTCCGACGTCTTTGCGAAGCAAGAGAGAATCGGCATGCTGCTGGACGAGCACCGCATCCGGAGCCGGAGGACGCCGGAAAAGCAGCGCCGCCATGGTTCCCGCGAGGAGAACCAAGGAGGCAATCGCGATTCGTCCTCCCCGTTGCATGTTGACAGTCCCGTTCGTAACAGATTCCCACGTTTGCGCAGGGCCGAGTCTTCTGAACGCCCCGGCTCCCCTAAATTATGATGGGGTGTGGCAAGTCGATTCCAGTCATAGTGAAGCCAAACAGCGAAATTCCCGGCGAAGCGGTCCGCTGATAACGCATTTAGCGGTTATAATGGCTGGCGACTTGGGAGCCGATTCCGTGGATGTCCGAAAACCTCGTGCGCGACGCCGTTCTTGGTTCGCTTATCTCGAACTACTGCGTCTTCCGAACACGTTTACGGCCATGGCCGACGTGGTCATGGGGTTCTTGTTTACGCATCCACACTTCGCCGCGGGTGACGGAATCCTGCTGGGCCTGTTGCTGGCGGCATCGACCAGCCTGTACTGGGCCGGCATGGTGCTCAACGACGTGTTCGACGTGCGGATCGACGCTCGCCAACGGCCGGGGCGCCCGCTGCCGTCGCGAGGCGTTTCCGTGGCGGCGGCTCGAAGGTTGGGTTGGACGCTCCTGATCGTCGGCCTCGGGTTGGCATGGGTGGCCGCGGGAGTCGGGCATGGGACGCTGCGTCCGGGATTGGTAGGCACGCTGCTGGCCGCTGCGATCGTGCTTTACGACGCCTTCTTGAAGCGAACCGTTTTTGGGCCCGTGGGCATGGGAGCGTGTCGGTTGCTGAACGTTCTGTTGGGGATGAGTTTTGCGGCCGGTCCGTGGCAGCGAGAGCATTGGCTCGTGGCGGCGGCCTTGGGAGTGTATATTGTCGGCGTGACGTGGTTCGCCCGGACTGAGACGGCTCGGAGCCGTCGGGCACACCTTGTTCTCGCTTTGGCGGTGATGCTGGGCGGAGTCGTGATGCTCAACTGGGTTCCCCAATGGAACGGCCACACGGTCCGGCTGCTGCAACTGCAACCGATTCGATGGAGCTTGCTCATCGGTGGGTTGGGGCTATTGATTGTCTACCGCTGCTTCCGCGCCGTGCTGGAGCCGACGCCGCGCCGGGTGCAGGCGGCCGTGCGCCATGGCCTGTTGTCGCTGGTGATGCTGGATGCGGCCATCTGCTTCGTGGTCTGGGGCCTGCCGGGTGCCATCGTCATCATGCTCCTGCTGGTTCCGACCGTGTTTCTCGGTCAGTGGTTGTATTCGACGTAGACAGAGGCGTTGGCATTGAGAAACACGTTTGCTTCGTGAGTTCCACCTTCCCATGCACCTCGGTTACAATACCAACGGTCTGGCGCATCACGACCTGTTCGACGCGGTTCTGCTGTTGGCCGAGATCGGCTATCGCGGCGTGGCGATCACGATCGATCACGGTGCGCTTTCGCCGCACAGCAGCTACTTGACCCAGCGCGTGAAGCGGCTGCACCGGCTGTTGCGGCAATTGGGCATGCGGTCGGTGATCGAGACGGGTGCCCGGTTCCTCCTGGACCGCCGCAGGAGACATGAGCCGACGTTGGTCTCGGCCGATCCTGCGGCTCGGGCGCATCGCATCGAGTTTTATCGGCACGCGATCCGGTGCGCGGCAGAGTTGGAGAGCGATTGCGTGTCGCTCTGGTCCGGCACGCCGGCCGATCAGGTGTCGCGCGAGGCGGCCATGGGTTGGTTGGCAGAAGGGTTGGAAAAGGTGCTCGACGAGGCGGTCGCCCGGGGTATCGCGATCGGCTTCGAGCCGGAGCCGGGAATGCTGATCGACACGATGGGCGGTCTCGATGAATTGGTGGCTCGACTGGGACGCGATGATCTGCGCGTGACGCTGGACATCGGCCATCTGCACTGCCAGGGAGAAACGCCGATTCCCGCGATGATTGCCCAGTGGGCAGACCGGCTGGTCAACGTGCATTTGGAGGACATGCGCGAGGGAAGACACGAACATCTGATGTTCGGTGATGGAGAGATCGACTTTCCGCCGGTCTTGCAAGCGCTTGCCGACGTCGGGTATCAAGGAGGTATTCACGTAGAACTCAGCCGCCACAGCCATGAGGGGCCCACGGCCGCTCGTCGGGCGTTTGACTTCCTTCAGCCGCAAATGCCGAGGTCCTGATCATGTCGAAGAACGCCGTGCTGCTTTTCATTCCAGGTCTGCGAGAGAAAGACGTCGAGCGGATGCCGCAGCTTCGGGAATTGATGGCGGGCGGTGAAATCGCCCAGTTTGTTCCGAGTTTTCCGTGTGTGACCTGCCCCGTGCAAGCGAATATGACGACGGGGCGGCTCCCGTCGGAGCACGGTGTGGTGGCCAACGGCTTCTACTGGCGCGATCGGGGCGAAATCGAGATGTGGACGTCGCCAAGCCAGTGTATCGCGCAACCGCAGATGTGGCACCGGCTATCGCAGCATGGTCTGTCGTCGGCCGTGTGGTTCCTGCTGCACAGCAAGGGATGCGAGGCGGATTACGTTTGCACGCCGGCCCCGATTCACAACCCGGACGGCAGCGAGTCGCTCTGGTGCTACACGCGACCGACCGAGCTGTACGGCCAACTGCGAGATACGTTGGGGCATTTTCCGCTACAGCATTTCTGGGGTCCGATGGCGAACATCCGCGCAAGCGCATGGATCGCCGATTCAGCTGTTCAGGCGGCCCGGCAGTGGCGACCGAACCTGTTCGTGATCTATCTGCCGCATCTGGACTACGCAGCGCAGCGAAGCGGCCCCGAGAGCCCCGAAGCCGATGCGGCGGTCGAGGAGTTGGATGGGGTGGTCGGCCGACTGGGCGAGCAGTTTCGCGAAGCGTA
Organism: Thermoguttaceae bacterium; assembly: GCA_963674835.2. Lineage (GTDB taxonomy): Bacteria > Planctomycetota > Planctomycetia > Pirellulales > Thermoguttaceae. The sequence goes on along the minus strand of CAXXKC010000003.1, from coordinate 637,584 downwards.
CGACGAGGAGGACTTGTTGTGGTTGGCGGTCGGCGAGTATGCGATCGTGCCGGTCGACCACGTGACGTATCCCAACCGCATTCTGCGGGAAGCCGGTCTGCTGGCGGTGCGCGAGGGTGACGACGGCGAGTGCCTGGATCCGGTTGCGAGTCGGGCGTGGGCGCTGGTCGATCATCAGTTCTCCCACGTGTTCGTTGCGGACGGTGATCGGCACGTGACGGAACAGGTGGCGGCGCTGTTTCGCGGCCAGGCGGGGATCGCCGAGGTGCTCGTGGGCGATGGGCTGGCTCGATACGGACTGAACCATGCGCGGAGCGGCGAGGTGGTGCTTGTCTCGGAGCCGAACAGTTGGCAGGCGTATTATTACTGGGTATCGGACGAGCAAGCGCCGAATTGGGCTCGCAGGGTGGACATCCACCGCAAGCCGGGTTACGATCCAGTAGAGCTTTGTATTGATCCCACCACGAAGAGCATTCCCCTGGATGCCTCGCGCATGCGAGGCTCGCACGGCGCGCCGGCGACGGATGTCACGCAGCACTCGGTGCTGGTGGCGAGCCGGCCGGCCATGTTTGCCGGCGACCCGGTCGCCGATACCGAGGTGTTCACAGCCGTCATGCGGCATTTCGGAATTGCCGGCGCGTAAGCACCGGGCCTCGCTCACAACCCGCCTTCCACACCCACCTGGAGAGACCCTATGCACTCCTCTCTCGCTCGCATTCTTTGTTCCTCCCTTTCCGCGATGGCGGTCCTGTTGGCTGCCTTGCACGCGCCGGCGGCCGAAAAGGAGCGTCTTCCGGACCCGGCGAGAGTTCAGCAGTGGGTTCAGATGCTGCCATCGACGCCACGGGGCGTGGGGCGGCCGATTACGGATCGTGCCGCCTGGGAGGTGGTGAGTCGCGCGCCCGGCTACGAAGGCATTGTTGCCGCGGCCGAGAAGTACGCGAAGGAACCGCTGCCGGAAGCGAGCGACGAATTGTACATGGAGTTTGCCCGCAACGGCAATCGTACACGCTACCAGAAAGTGCTCAGCCAGCGGCGCGCGCCATTCACCGCGTTTGTGCTGGCGGAATGCATCGAGAACAAAGGCCGATTTCTTCCGGCGATCGAAAAGACCATCCTCGCGATGTGCGCCGAAAAGTCTTGGGTGTTGCCAGCCCACGACCGTGGTATGCGGAACATCAAGGGAGAAGAGATTACGATCGACCTGGCTTCTTCGGCGACTTCGTGGGACATGGCCACTGCATACTACTGGCTAGGCAACAAGCTCAGCGAGGAGACAAGGGCGCTGATCCGCAAGGAACTGGATCGCAGGACGTTTACACCGTTCGAGGGCTGTGTGAAGAAGGGCGAACCGTGGATGTGGTGGGTTGTGGGGACGAACAACTGGAACGCCGTTTGCTTGGCCAACGTTACGGGAGCCGCGCTGGCCGCGATCGACTCGCCCGAGCGGAGGGCCTTCTTCGCTGCGTCGGCAGAGAAGTGTATCGAGTACTTTCTCAGCGGATTCACGGCCGACGGATATTGCTCGGAGGGGATCGGCTATTGGAACTACGGCTTCGGGCATTATGTGCTGCTGGCTGAAACGCTTTACCAGGCGACCGGCGGCAAGGTGGATCTGCTGAAAGATAAACGCATCGGTCCGATCGCTCGCTTCGGTCTGCGAATGGAGATTCTTCCGGGAGTCTATCCGGCCTTTGCCGATTGCCACGTCAACTCCGGGCCAAACCCGGAGATGATGGCGTTTTTGAGCCGGCGGCTGCACTGGGGGTTTCGCAAGCTGGAAGACGGGCATCTGCTGCTTGCAGGTGCGACGCCCCGGTCGTTGTCGGACCTGGGCGTGATGGGGTTTCCCAACTCGGCCAGCGCGACGCCGCCGGCTGATGCGTCGACGGCGTCGCAGCCTCCGCGCGATTGGTTCGAGGATGCCGGCATTTTGATTTGCCGGCCGGCGTCGGACGCCAAACACGCCTTGGGCGCTGCCATGAAGGGGGGCCACAACGCCGAGCACCACAATCACAACGACGTGGGCTCGTTTGTCGTGGCGCTGGGGCATGACACTCCCCTGCTGGATGCGGGTTCGGAGGTGTATACGGCCCGGACGTTCAGCCGCGAGCGTTACAAGAGCGGCGTACTCAACTCGTTCGGACATCCGGTGCCGCTGGTGGCGGGACAACGGCAGAAGACGGGTCGGGACGCCCAGGGGAAGGTGCTGAAGACGGAGTTTACCGACGAGGCTGACACGTTGGTGCTCGATCTGAGCAGCGCCTACGGCGTGAAGGAGCTGAAAGAACTCAAGCGGACGTTCGTCTTCTCGCGGGCCGGCGAGGGGAGTTTGACCGTGGTCGATCATGTCCGGTTCAGTTCACCGCAAACGTTCGGCACGGCGCTGATGACGTTTTCGCCCTGGAAGCAATCGGGTGACAACACGCTCGTTGTGGGACGCGGCAAGGAGGCGGTGCAGGTGGAAATTGCTACGGACGGTCAGCCGGTGAAGATCCACGAGGAGAAGATCCAAGAAGATCTTCCCGACGGGGTGATCCCGATCCGACTCGGCATCGACTTCGTTGCACCGGTGCGCGAGGCAACGATTACGTTGACCATCCGGCCGGCGGAGAAGGGCAATTGAGGTCCGAGAAGCTTGTGACCACGTGAGACGCTCGCCGGGATGGTGCCGGAGGGCGGGTCGGGGAAGCGTGTTTTTGCCCATTGCGGAGGAAAGCGGTCTGAGGTAGTTGCTGCGACGGTTAGCCTACCGATGGAGCTGCAGCGGCGGCAGGCGTATAATGGAGTGATCTTGGACCGAAAGGAGGGCGGAAATGCTGACGGCCAAAGAGGTCATCGACCAGTACTTCCTGGAGACACGGTGCCAACTGCTGGAGATTGCGGCATCGTTGGACCGGTATGATCGGGCTGCCGGCGAGGGTGCGACAAACCGGCCTGCTGCGGATCCACGGTGGGAGAACGTCTTCCGATCGCTGGAGATGCTGGCCGATCGGACGGCCGCGCCGGACCGGGCCGAGCGGCTGCTGCGATTGTTCTCCGACCCCGTTGACTGACTGCGGAACACGAGCCGGGCAGGCTTCTCCGGCCCAGCCCTGCCTGCGGAGGCTGCATCATGCAAATCATCCAACCCCATTACCACGGCATCGCGCGGACGACGCAGGACTACGAGCGGATGGCCATGTCGGGCGTGGTGGCGGTGGCCGAGCCGGCGTTTTGGGCCGGGTTCGACCGGCGCTATCCGGAAACGTTTGTCGACTACTTCCGCCAGATCAGCGAGTTCGAGCCGACGCGAGCAGCCGAGTACGGCATTCGCCATTTCTGCTGGGTGGCCGTCAATCCGAAGGAGGCCGAGAATCCGGAACTGAGCCGCGAGGTGCTCAAGCACATGCCGGAGTTCTTCCAGAAGCCGACGGTGCTGGGCGTGGGTGAAACCGGGTTGCATAAGTCGTCGCCGAGCGAGTGCGACATCATGCAGGCCCAGGTCGAGCTGGCGATCGAGCACGACCAGTTGATTCTCATCCACACGCCGCACCTGCACGACAAGGCGCACGGCACGCGGCGGATTCTGGAGATCCTCAAGGGTCTGCCGGTGAATCCGGATCGCGTGTGGATCGATCACGTGGAAGAGCACACGATTCGGGCCGTGAAGGACGCCGGGTACTGGACCGGCTTCACGCTCTACCCGATCACCAAGTGCTCGCCCAAGCGGGCGGTCGACATGCTGGAGTGCTATGGTTGCGAACGGACGTTGGTGAACAGCTCGGCCGACTGGGGGCCCAGCGATCCGTTCACACTGCAGGAGTGCGTCGTCGAGTTCCGCCGTCGGGGCCACACGCTGCAAGAGGCGATCGAGGTGTTTCACAACAATCCGGCTCGCTTCCTGGGGCAGAACCCGAAGTTCGACCTGCGCCCGATCCGCGTGGAGTCGGTGGAGGAAGGGGCTACTTGAGACAGAATTCGCTTCGGCTGGGTGCGATTCGAGCGGAAACGCAGCGGGAACAGTCATATCGACGGGGAGAACACGCGATGGCCAGATCGATTCTTCAGCCGGGGTTGCCGCATCGAGGCATGTGTGTGAGGGAATGGGGAAGACGGCGCGCGCAGGGCCGGATAATGGGGCGCTGTGTGCGCGTCTTGCTGGCGGCGGCGTTGGTTTGCTGTTTGCACCGGGCGGCGGCGCTCGGTGCGGAAGCGGGCGAGATGCCGGTCCGTCTTGGCGCGGGTGAGATCGAACCGTTGGATGGCGGCCCGCACCTGTTTCTGGACGATGGGCTGATCGGCGAGAGCCACGGTGTTACCTTCACGGCCCATAGTCCGACGAAGTACGCGGAGAATCCGATCCTGTCGGGCGAGAAGTCGCCGACGGCGCTGGAGAAAGTGACCGGCCCGATTACGGTGCTTCCTGGTGCGGACGGTTCGGGGTTTCGCATGTGGTATGTTCCTCACAGCCACAAGAGTTTGGGGTTCCATCTGGGGTACGGGACGAGTGCCGACGGCATCCACTGGGATTTGCCGGACCTTGGGCTCGTTGAGTTGGCGGGGAATCGGCACAACAACGTGGTGCTTCCGCAGGTGATCGGCGGCGACGTACTGCTGGACCCTCGTACGTCGAATGCGGCCGAGCGGTACAAGGCGGTCGTGTATCGCGAATTGCCGAGGCCGGACGGCTTCGCCGTGTCGTTTTCGCCGGATGGCCTGCACTGGACGCCGGCGGAGACGATCGCAGAGCTGAGCGATCGGGGCAACGATCGCGGAACGGGCGCCAGTGACGTGGTCAACGTGTTCTACGATCCGGTGAGCGGCGAGTATGTGGCGCTTTTCAAGATGTGGTCGCGAAAGGGCGAGTACACGGTTCCCGTGAAACGAGGCGTCGCGCCGCCGGTGTGCGGCCGTCGCATCGTGGGGACGAGCCGCAGCCGTGACTTCCGCCACTGGTCCAGCGCGAAGGTGGTCCTGCGAGCGGACGAGCACGACCCGCCCACGCTGGAATTCTACGGCGTGGCAGCGATCATCCGGCGCGGAGGACTCTGGATCGGCTTCTTGCCGTGTTTGATCGACGATGCGCCGCCGGATGGAATCGGTTGGACCGAGTTGATCGTGAGCCGCGACGCCAAGACGTGGCACCGTACACGCAGGCCGTTTCTGCAGCGGTCGGTCGACAAGGACGGCGCGCCGGACCACGCCGGGGCATGGGTTACCGACGTGATGACCGTGGGCGACAAGCAGTACGTGTACTACTCGGCGTACGATCAGGGGCACAAGTCAGGTCACCGGTTTGGCTGTGTGGCCATGATGCGCAAGGACGGGTTTCTCTCGGTCGATGGCGGAGCTGACGGCGGTAGCCTGAAGACGCGCCCTCTGACGCTCGGCCCGAAGACGGGACGCACGCTGGTGCTGAATGCTGACGCCAAGGACGGGGAGGTTCGCGTGCAACTTTCGTTGGGGAAGACGCCGATGCGCGGGTATACGTTTGACGATTGCCGACCCATCCGGTCGGACGGCACGGCGATCGCAGTCCAGTGGGCCGGCGGCAAGCAGATTCCCGAGACCAAGCAGCCGTTGGTGATCGAGTTCCAGGTTCGTAAGGCGTCGTTGTTCAGCTTTGGGTTTGAGTGAGTGGTTTTCTTGGGGTTTGCACAGCCGGGGGCGGCTGTGCTACAGGGGGCGGTTGGGCTACAGGGGCGGTTGGGGTTCATAGGAGCTGTCGGGTCTGGTTGCGGGCGATGGGATGAGGGTGAGGTTACGGGCCGCGGTGCTGGGATGTTTTGCGTGGAATGCCGGCGCGACGGGGACGGTTCCATCGTCGATGGCAGGGGCGATGTGGGGCACGGGCGCGATTGTGTTTCGGGTGTGAGCGCGCAGGATGCGCTGGAAGATGCGCGTGGCGAACGGCATCAGGCCCGAGCGGATGATGGCAACCCATAAGGGGTCGATTCGCATCCAGGCGATGTTGTAGGCGATGCGCTTCCACGCGCCCGGGAGTCCGCGGGATCGCTCGAAGATGGAACTCCACGAGGCGAAGAGGCGCCGTGCGCGCCGATGGCCCTCCTCGAGCTGGGCGGGGGTCATGTGCAGCGGCCGAAAGACGGCATGGTTCGTGTCGTATCGCTCCCAGCAATGATGCAGGAGTCGCCCTTCACGCTGGAGACGCTCGAAGACGCGCGAGGCCGGCAGCGGCGTGAGCACATGGAAGGAGGCGGTGAGGATCTTGTTGGCGATGGTGAAGTCGACGGTTCGCTCGAAGACGTCGGGCCCGTCGCAGTCGAAGCCGAAGACGAAGCTGCCGTTGATCATGATGCCCGCCTCGTGAAAGCGTCGGCAGGCGGCGGCATAGTCGGTCGCCGCGTTGACGGGCTTGTTGTTACCTCGCATGTTTTCCGGCGAGAGCGACTCGAAGCCTACGAAGAGGCTACGGCAGCCGGCCTCGTAGGCCTCGTCGAGATAGCCGGGGTCGCGGGCGACGTCGAGCGATGCGGCGGCCTGCCACACGATGCCCGAGCCGCGGAGCAGACGAAAGAGGGCCCGGGCGTGCTTCTGGTTGGCCAGCAGGTTGTCGTCGAGAAAGAAGACAAGCCCGTCGTCGACGCACTGTAGTTCGCGGTCGATATCGGCCAACGGGCGAGGCTCATAGTAGCGGGGGCCCCAGAAGCTGCTCTTGTAGCAAAAGTCGCAGGCATGGGGGCATCCGCGCGAGGTGACCATTGTGTGGTGGATGAGGTAGGCGCGGGAGTTCATCAGATCGCGACGCGGCTGCGGCACGAGCGCGGCCGAGCCCTCGCTGGCTCCGCGGTAGAACTGGCGCAGTCGGCCGTGCTCGAAATCGTCGAGAATGGTTTGCCAGACCGGTTCGGCGGGCCCGAGGCAGACGGCATCGGCATAGCGGGCGGCCTCCTGGGGACAACTGGTCGGATGGAGGCCGCCCAAGACGACCTTCGCGCCGCGGCCGCGCCACCGCTGGGCCAACTCGTACGCGCGGGGCGCCGAGGAGATGTAGGTTTGAATTCCGACGAGGTCGAAGTCTTCGGCAATGTCGGACGACTCGACGTGCTCGTCCTTGAGGACGATCTCCCAGCGGTCTTGCGGCGTGAGGCCGGCGACGGTCATCAGGCTGAGGGGCGGGAACTCGGAGTACTTGATCAGGCGGAAGTGTCCGTCGCCCGGCCGCTGGACGGCGGCCAGGATGAGCAGAAGTCGGCGTTTCATGGCATCGCTCCCGTAAAGTACTTTGTTCTGTAAAGCAAATGGTCAAAAAAAAGAGCGAACCGTGGCAGGCGAGGAGAGCCCGGGTTATGAGGAGTCCTTTCCGGGCTGGTCGCCCTGGTCGATGATCTGCCGCAGCGTGCCCAGGTAGCGTTGAAACGCGCGGCGACCTTTGAGCGTCAGACGCATGGTGGTTAGGGGGCGGCGGCCTTGGAAGGACTTCTGAATGACGATATAGCCGGCGTCTTCGAGCGTGCGCGCGTGGACGCTGAGGTTGCCGTCGGTCAGGCCGAGCATGGTCTTCAACTCGTTGAAGCTCAACTCGGGCGAGGCGGCCAGCGATGCCGCGATCGACAGACGCACCCGCTCGTGAATGACCGGGTCGATCTCGTCGGGTTTGATCGGCTCGCTCATTGCGACTGTTCCTGGCGTTGTTTGCGGAGGACATAGACTCCGAAGATGATGTGCAGGAGCCCGAACGACACGGCGGCCCATACCAGGCCGTAGCCGGGAAATGCCAAGAGGGCCACGATTCCCAGGGCGAGGAAGCTGAGGCCGAGCATGCGGGGCGGCTGGACGGAGAAGAGGCCTGCGGTGTATACGCCGGTGCCGTAGAGCATCATCCAGACGGGAACGATGTACTGGATTTCTTCCGCCCTAGGCTGGGTGGGGATGAGGAACTTGACGGTCAGGACCATGGCGACCACGACACTGGGTGTAAGCGAGAAGGCGGCCACCCGAGCCGATCGGACGTCGGTTGCCAGGCCTGCCCGCTTCGCCGCCCGGGCGGTGAGCAAGACCTCGAGAACGATTCCGGCCAGACCGATCAGGAACCACATCAGGCAGAAGGCGACCTGCTGGGCGATCGAGAGGTCGAGTATCCGGGCGAAGTCGAGGGACCGGATCATGGCGTAGCTGACCGCACAACCGGCCAACACCATGAGGCCGCCCACGACCGCGGCGGTTCCTGGCAACTGCGTGAAGAGCGTCGCCCTTTCCATGATGCGCTGGATTTCCACCATCCTCTGTCGCGCTTCATCGGCGTTCATGGGCGAATCCCCTTGTTTCCGGGTTTCACTTTGTTCTACAAAGTAATTTATCCGTACGGGGAATTGCTGTCAAGCGAGTGTCAAACGCCGCGGCTGCCCGGCGGGTTCGAGATGTGCGTGAGCGAAAGGTGATGGCCGTAAGTTTTGCCCGTGCTTGCGATTGTGGCTGGTGCGGGAGATCCGGCGTGCGTCGCGACCTACGGGACGACAGTGCTACGGCTAGCGGACGGTGGCCATTTCGGCGTCGGCCGTGTCGAAGATGAGGCCCATGTGGGTGCCGGGGAACAGGTGCCCTTGGCCTTCGAGGAGATGGAGGTGACCGTGAGGCACGTGCTGGCAAAGGTGCTGGCCGAAGGCGGGCGGCACGAGGCGGTCTTCGCTGCCGTGGAAGACGTGGAGGGGAAAGCGGATTTCTTCCAAGCGGAAGCCCCAGTCGACGTAGTGGACGGCCGCATCGGTGGTGACGCCGCGGCTGCCCTGCCGGAAAGCCTCGAGTTGGGAGGCCATGAAGGCCGCTTTGAACTCAGGGTCGGCCCCGATGGCCTGGTCGGTGGGCGAAACGGTCTTCATGAAGGCCTTGTAGGTTGTTTCGGGCATCAGCTTTTCGCTGGCGTTCATCAGATCGAACAGCAGGCGGAACAGCCGAGGGTGCGACTTGGAGAGGCCGACGGACCACTGATCGACCTTGGACTCTAAGAGGTGCTCCGCGCCCGGAAGTTCGGCAAAGTTGGTGTAACCGGCAAAGGTGATATTGAAGAGGAGCCGCTCGGGAATGGCGTAGGCGCAGACGGTAGTGTGGGCTCCACCGCCCGACCAGCCCATGACGCCGAACCTGTCGATTCCCAGGGCATCGGCCAGTTGGGCGATGTCGCGTGGGTAGTCCAATAGCTTGCGATCGGGCAGGTAGGTCGACTCGCCCATGCCAGGACGGTCGGTGGCGATGAACCGGTATCCGTGGCGTAAGGCCTCCTGGTGAAACAACTTGCCATCGAGACGCGAGCCTGGGCCTCCGTGGGCGTAGAAGATCGCCTCGCCGGACGGATCGCCGAATTCGGCATAGGCCAAGGTCCGGCCGTCGCTGAGCACGTGATGCCTGGTTTCCATGATGGGTCGCTCCCAACGTTGTCGCCGTGGTTGAAGGATTCGCCTCTGCGAAACCGTAGCTCACCGTTTGGGGTGTGCCGCGTGGAGGGTGCGCGGCACGGAAGGCGGTGGGGAGCGGGATGTTCAGTCACGCTGCTATGGCAGCGGCGCCGGTCAGTCGCTGACGGCCGGCATCAGGGCGACCGACGACTTGATCAGGTAGCTGCAGGTGCAGCCGTCGGTGGCGTCGGGCATGAGAACGAGGCCGCCGGCGGGTACGGCGTTGATCCAGCAGCCGGGCCGGATGCCGCCGTAGTTCTCGGTGCCCTGGTCGCCGGTCAGATCGGTGTAGCCGAGTGTCGCCGAGCGGTAGAGCAACAGGTTGGTCGATCCGGCGAGCGTGCCGCAGCCGTAGGAACGGCTGAACTGGAAGTCTTTGCGATCGCCTGTGAGAAGGTCCCAGGCGCCCGGCTCGGCGTAGATGGTGCGGTCGTTGACGATCAATCGCGAGCGATAGGGTTCTTTGTCGCGCTGCCAGAGTTTCTTGCCGTCGGAGGCGCGGAATGCGGCCAATTGGCCACCGATCTCGGATTCGAGCTTGTAGCGCGTATCCTGATAGGACATGACGAGCACGTCGTGCGGCTGGCTGAAGGCCAAGGTCGTGCCGAATACGTCGTTTTGTTTCCAGCTTGTGCTGCCGTCGGTCAAGTTGAGCGCGACGAGCGTGCCTGTGGGCTGTGGCGGTGCGGGTTTACCGCGACGCTTGGCCGCCGTGGGCGTGAGGCGATCGAATTCGGCCAGCGGACGGTCGATGAGGTAGACGCGGTCGTTGCCGATGGCGATCGAGTTGTTGCGAACGCGATGCTGCGGAACGTACTGCCATCGCTGTCGGCCGGTCGAAGCGTCGAGGGCGAAGACGAGGCGCGATTCGGTGAACTGGGTCGACATGTCGCCGGCGTGCCACCGCCATCCGACGACGTGGTCGGTGTCGGCCAGGGTGCCGAGGAGGGTGTCGCCGACGAGGAAGACGGCGCCCCACGTGCCAGGTCGACCGTCGGATTGCTTCGGTGGTGCGTATTCGGCGAGCAGCTTGCCGTCGGCCGGATCGATGCGCAGGCACTTGCCTTTGCACTGGATGAAGAGCCCGTGACGGCCGACACACATGTTGCTGCCGGTGCCTGCGGTGCCCATGAGGTGTTCCTGGTCGTAGGCGCGGAGTGTTCCGGGGATGGCGTACTGCCAGAGGACGGTGCCATTGTAGGCGTCGACCGCCTTGAGGCCATCGATGCCTTCGATGAACATGCGGCCCTCGAAGCAGAGGGGAGCCGGGCCGCGGCCGTGGCGGCTGGGCATGGGAAAGTTGAGATCGGCGAACCAAAGCATCCTGAGCGGCCCGCGAACGATGGCGTCAGAAGCGCAGTTGGTGTTGGCGGCGTTGCAGTACTGATGGGTCCACATGCCGGCGCCTTGGAGGGGACCGCGGGTGGACGTGTCCATAGAGCCCTGTGGTCCCAGGCAGGCGACGCCTCCGAAGGGCCGCTGGATGCGGCGAGCCTCGCGTTTGACGCCGTCGGAGAGCGGTTCGGACAGGCTGCGTTGGGAGACGATGAGGTTGGCGAAGTAGTCGGGGTAGTTGGTGGCGTCCAGCGGTGCCTGGTGTACGGTTACCTGCACTCCGTACAGGCCGGCGGCCTCGAGACGACGGCGGGCAGCCGCGACGTTTTCGGGGCTTGGGTCGACCGCGTAGATCTTCAGATCGGTCCGCCGGGCCAGCGCCAGGGTCAGGCGACCATCGCCGCAGCCTAAGTCGAGGCAGTATCCCTTGGAGACCCCGCTCTGCCGAACGATTTCGTCGGCTGCATTGGCGAGTGTTGGCTCGTCGGCAGTTTTGACGGCCTGTTTCGGCGACACGTCGGCGGCCGGTCTGTCGGTCGCCGGGCCGAAACAGTAGAGGTTTCCGCGATCGGTGGCGACCACGAGCCGGCCGGTGGCCACGGCGGCGCTTTGCGGCACGCCCTCGACATCGGCCGTGAAAACCGGCTGCCGGGAATCGGTGTCGACGAGCATGACGTGCTTGTTGCTACAGGCGATGACGTGTCTTCCCGCGGCCGCCAACGGGCGCGCGGGCCCTTGCGGGCACGCGACGGTCCACGCCGGCTGGTTCCAAACGGATCGGGTGACCTCGTGGCCCTTGCGGTCGGTGGCCTTTTCCTCGCGCCACATGTTGGAGCGATCGACGGCAGCGAGGTCGTCGCCGGCAGAGTAGACGAGCCAGTTGGGCGTGACGACCACCGCTTCGTCGCCAATGTGAGCGTCCATCTGATGGCCATCGTACAGTCGGTAGATGCGGCCACGGTTGACGAAATGGCTGTCGGCGGCCACGATCTCGGAGCCGCCGTTGGCCCGATACTCTTGGAGATGGAAGTAGAGCAGCCGGCCATCGCGGCGATCGAACACGGCAGGGACGGCTCGCCCGGTGGGCACGATAAGCTTGTCGCCGGAGACCACGAGGTTTCCTTGGGCCGAGATTCCGCTTTTGGCCACTGCCCCGCCGTGCGGCTGCGGCATCTCGAGACCGCCGGACTGAGCGTTGCACCAGAGGACCTTGCCGGTTTGGATGTCGACCGCGTAGAGGTAGATTCCTTCCGACGGCCAGATGCCTGCCGCGAAATAGACGACACCGTCGGCAACGGCCGGCCCACCGCGGGCGGGCCATCGCGACACCATGTGCTGATTTCCGAGGAGCATGCTATCGCTGGGGCCGCCGCGGAGTTTCCACAGCAGGTGTCCATCGTCGGCCGCTAGGCAATAGAGGTGTCCGTCGTCGCTGACGGCCAGGATGCGTCCCTGGTTGGCAGCCGGTGGGAGACGGACCGGGGAATCGGTGTAAAACGACCATCGCTCGGCGCCCGTCGCGGCATCCAGGGCGTAGATCTTGCCGTCGGCCGAACTGCCGAAGCAGACCAGTCCGTCGGCAATGATCGGATGAAACGCGGTGTCGAAGGGCATGCGGGTATCGCGGCCGGACCACGCGGGCTGGGGCTTGGCGGTGGGCTGGTAGGTCCACTGCAGCGACAGATTCGTCGGGAGGGATTCGGCCGTGTAGCCGGTACGCTGCGCGTCGGCCCGGTAGAGCGGCCAGTCGCCCGCCAAAGCGGTTGCGCCCGTCACTGCAATCCATGCCAGGAGGGACGCTACGGTCAGCATGCGAAAGGGTCTTACAGCGGAAATCATCGAGGTCTCCTTCGCAGCGGGGACTCGCGGATTGTCGTTGGCGGATGGCGGGCCGCAGTATCGTTGCCTTAAACGATGGACGCGGAGGAGGGCTCGAGCTGTACCGACAGGATAGCAGCTTGGTTCGATGGGTGCAAAGTGAATGTGACAGGACGCGGGTTGCGGCCAACGAGCGGTTTCGATGTGCGCGATGACGGCGTTTCGTGACCTATTCGCTGGAGACGACATGATCGGGGGAGGCGCCATCGTTTGGTGATCGTGTGTTGCACGCTGTCGAACGGACAGCGGCTTGAACCGGTCACTCGACGACAAGCAGGAATCGGCCGATTGCGCCATCGCCTTTGACATCGGCGGGACGCGAGTCGTGCTCCATTTCGGTGGCGAGGTAGTAGAACCACCAGGTGTTCGGCGCATCGCCGGGCGTGGCGCCGGGCAGAACGTACACGCCCATCGTGCCGAATTTCTTGCCGAGATCCACGACCGGCTCGCGACCATACCGCGTGAAATGGACGCCGTCGCGGCTCCAGGCCAGGTGGCTTCGCACGGTTTGGTTCTTGGTGTAGAAGGCGGCGGGCAGCATCACGTAGAGCCCGTCGGCCAGCTTGGTGGCGGCGGAGGTGTAGAACTGCATGCCTTCGGGGTCGTTCTGATCGTTTCGGAAGATGAGCTTCGGATCGGGAAAATCGCCGAAGTGATCCGACTCGGTATAGCCGACCACGCGGGCGCCGCGGAATTTTCCCCCGTCCCACAACCGCGTGTAGAGGCGGTACTTGCCACCGTCGGGAATGCAGACCGTGACGGTGTCGGAATTCTTGGGGCTGAGCGCTTTGGGCAGCAAGTTCCAGCGGATGCCGTCGGCGGAGGTCGCGCCGTAGACCCACCACGCGGACTCCTGTGGATGGAAACGTTGCCAGATCATCTTGTATTTCTGGCGAGGATCGGCATTGGGGTCGACGAAGAGGCTGGAGAAGGCGAATCCACCAACCTGCGGGGCGGAGATAAGGATGTTATTGTTCGTGTCGCCTTGGTACTCGACCAGCCCGAGGTTCGACTTGGTCCAGTGGAGGCCATCGGGCGATTCGGCGTAACAGAGACAGGCGTCGTCGTCGCGCTTGTACGTATGGTCGTAGGCGCCGTACCACATGCGCCATCGTTTGCCCTCGCGAATCACGGTGGCCGCATTAACACACATGTCTTCCCAGGGTTTGTCGGCGCGTAGGACCGGTTCTTCGGTGCGATCGCGAATATGGAAGACGGGCGTGCGCGCCGTTTGGCCGGACTCTGCCGAGTCGGCGGGCATGGGGTTGACGCAACTGGCGGCCAGAAGCGACAGGGCAAGTACGACCTTCCGAGGAAAATGTGACATCGCGGGGCTCCGTGGGGGCGATCCTGGGTGAGTATGGTACGTTGGATGAACTAAGGTCGATCCTACGCACGCGGGCCGCACAATGCAAACCGCCGGGGGCCAAGGGCGATCTGTCGCGGGCAGCCCCTGTTTGGCGGTTACCCCCCCTGCCCTCTCGTCCTGTCGCAAGTTGCTGGCCCGAGTCGGCTTTCGGGCGGGCACTGGGGGAGCCAAAGCCGTTGTGGGCTGGGCATTTGCGGGAGGTTCGTGGATCCTTCGGCGGTACGTTGGGGGTTTTGTTCGCGTCGGGCGGACGGGTGGCAAGCGTGGTCGTCGCTATGGGGAACCCAGCGGCCGGGCGGTTGGCGTGAAGTTCGAGCTTCTATCGGGCCGATTCAGAGAGAGACGAACTCCCTCTAGAGTAAGGTGTAGGTGACGTGGCGGAAGGACTTGCCGTAACATTCGATGTGCTGACGAACGCCGACAATGAGGCGGCCGTCGCCGCGCTGATTCCGGCACTCGATTCACGCCACGAGCCGATTCGCAACGGCGCACTGGCCAGCCTGCTGCTGCGACACAGTACTGCGGCGCACCGCGAGATTCTCACCCGGCTGCATGCCCTGGACGAGAACGCCCGGCAGATCGTCCGGCAACATCCGGGGCGTATGACCAGCGCGATACGCGAAGTGCTGCTGGACAGCGGTTCGCCGCTATCGGTCAACGCGTACTATGCGGTGGTGTGGCTGCAGGAGTACGACCTGGTGCCGCTGCTGTTGAACATCCTGGAAGACCCAGGGAATCCGAGCGCAGCGGTGGCGACGAAGGTGATGATGCAACTGGTCGACTTGCTGCACGAGGGGCTGACCCAACCGGAATCGAGCGAGTGGCGTCGCGATCCGCAGATGTTCCAGTCGACGGTCGTCGGCGCGTTGGAGCAATCGCTTCGCCGGTTTGCGAAGCACAAGCGGCGCGATGTGCTCGAAGCGTTTCTTCTGCTGGCCGATCGCGATAACGCCGTGTTGGACGAGATCTTTCAGACGCCGTACCATCCGGCCTTTCTGTCGCTGATAGACATTCTGTCGAGCACGCCGCACGCGAGCATCATCGGATTGTTGCTGAGCTATCTGGATGATCCACGAGCGCCGTCGGCCGTGCTGGCGGTGGTGGCCAAGCGGAGCGATGCGAAGTTCGTTCAGGCGCTGCTACGAAAGGTCAGCGGGGATCCCAGCCCGGCGGTCCTCGGCAACCTGAAGCGGATCAGCTCGGTGAGCTGGGCGCGCAGCGGGGGCATCGTGCTGGAACGGCTCGATGATGCGTCGCAGACCGCGGCAATCAAGCTGGTGGTGGCTTCAGGAATGCCACGCACGGAAGTGTTTCCGGTCGTCGAACGGGTTTTGCTGCACGGGACGCGAGGCGGCCGGCGAGCGGCATCGGAGGCGTTGGACGAGTTCTCCGGGGCCGATGCGAACCGGTTGGCCTTGAAGGCGCTGGCAGACGAGGATCCGCAGGTTCAGGCGAATGTGCTCATGCAGATTCGGCGGCGGGGAATCCCCGGCGCACTTCCCCGGCTGGTGGCCATGATCGACAGCCGCCACGCCGTGGTCCGCGACGCAGCCCGGCAGAGCCTGGCCGAGTTCAGCTTTAAACGCTTCCTGGGCGCGTTCGACATGCTGGAAGAGGAGGTGCGGCGTACGACGGGTGCCCTGGTGAAGAAGATCGACCCGCAAACGATTCCGCTACTGCAGGCGGAGATGGAATCGTCTTCGCGCGCTCGACGTTTGCGGGGGATCGAGATGGCCACCACCATGGACTGCATATCGCAGTTGGAAGCGACTGTCATCCAGTTGCTATCGGACGAGGATCACATGGTGCGCACCGAAGCGGCCACGGCGCTGGCCCTGTCGCCGTCGACGGCCAGCCGCGAGGCGCTGACCGAGGGCCTTCAGGACAGCAGCATGTCGGTCCAGGAAGCATGTTCGAGAAGCCTCCAGGAACAGGAACGATTCACACAGTGGCGCGAAACGCTGGTCGACCCACGCGACTGAACCAGCAGGTGCCGATGGTCGCGCCGCCGGATCCCACACCCCGACCCAAATGCCATGAACAGCCTGTGGAACGCACTCTTGCCGTTGGCCTACCGAGATTCCAGGCTGGACGGCATTGCCAGCGGATTTCGGCAGCGCCAGAGCGAAGCGCACTCGACGTCGATGCTCGTTCTGTTGGCGGTGTTCGGCGGCATTATCATCGCGTTTTGGGTCATGGTTCGATGGGCGGACCGGCGTGAACGGCAGGAGGCCAGAAGCCACCCTTGGCGGCTGTTCTACCAGTTGGGAAAGGCCCATCGGCTGAGCTGGCGGGAGATGTGGGTGCTGTGGCGCCTCGCACGGCAACAAGGATTGGCAGACCCGGCACGCATCTTCCTGGAACCGGAACGATTGACGGCGACGAGCGCCGAGGGGCTGGCGAACTGGCAGCGTGAGGTGCTTGAATCGTTGCATCGCAGACTGTTCGCCGAATTGTACGAGCGCCCGGTGCCGGATTCGTCTGACGAAACGGGCTCGGCTTCGACACCGGAGACGGCGGTCTCGGCGTTGGAACAGGCGCCGGTGAACCTGGCGCTACCGATCGAGGCGGTGGGCGACGCGCCTTCAGCGACGGTCTAGTGCGTGTGGCGCTTAACTGTAGCGTTCGCGGCGGCGTGTTTCTACGGTTCCGAAAGCGAAATACACGCTACGATCACGCCGAATGCGCTCTAGCGAAGGTCTTTCGCGGAGTGTCCCACGGCCGCGTGGCGTTTGGCTGCGATCAATACGCGCTGCCGCGAGTGGCGCGGGGCGGCTGCTTATCCATGTAGAGGCCGCTGACTTCGCCGCTGGATACGCGGGGGACTTCGCCCTCGGGAAGGCGGGCTGGGAACTGTTTTCGATCGGGGTGCTTGCCGAAGCGAACGATGCGGTTCTCGTTCTTGTAGCCCATACGTTGCAGCAGGGTCGGCAGGTCGATGATGGAGATGCCCAGGCGCTCAGCCTCGCGTCCCATTTCGCTGTAGACGGACTGCATTTCGGGCGAGGCGTCGACGGCAGGTTGCTCCCCTCGGACCAGATAGCGAGTTTCGGCCGTCATCTTCCCGATGCGTTTGCCCTTGGCATCGACCTCGGCATCGATCACAGCGCCGTTGGAGGCGATGAGGTCTTTGACGAGTTCCTTGTCGCTCTTACCGTCCCCGTCGATATCGAGGAAACCAACCAGGGCGAAGTGCTCGCGGCTGTTGGGAGCCCAGACGGGCGTGTGAATGACATCGCCGGGCATGATCGGATTGGAGACCTGGTCTTCGACGATTCTCGCCTCGGACATGTGCTCGCCGAGAACTTGGGTAACCTCGATGCTTCCCTTACGGCCGGCCTTGGTGACGTCGTTGGTGTCGGAGGAATAGACGCTGAAAGTCGTGCGGCGTTTGAGGGCATCGGCCCGACCCAGGTTGATCCATACCGTCTTGTCGCGTTGGTCCACCCAACGAACTTCGCCGTCGGCGGCTTCGAACGTGGGCTCAATCATCTTCTCGAGCTTGTCACGGGTGAAGTGGTATTGATCCATGACGAGACGGATCTGATCTTCGAGTTCCTTCTGCTTGGTCTGGGACTTCTCGACGGTGGCCTCCGCGTCTTTGCGGCTCTTCTCGAGTTTGGTCAGCAACTGGTTGTTGTTCTCTTTGGTATCCTTGAGCTCCTGGTCGAACACGGCCCGTTGGGCCTTGAGGTCGCTGGAGGCCTTGGTGGCTGTTTGGAAGGCTTGATCGATTTGAGGCTGCTTGACCTGCTCGAAGCTGGCCATGGCGGCGGTGAGCGCTTTGACCTGTTCCTGCTCGGCGGCCAAGGCGGCGTTCTTCTTCTGGATGATGTCGTTGAGGTAGACGAGCACCTTACGATAGACGCGGTTTTCGGCCTCGAAGTTGCCGGCGTAGGTCTCCATATCCTGGTTGTAATCGCGGTTGATCGTGTCTAGGCGGTCGGAGTCGGCGAAGCCCACCATCTGCTTGACCTTGTTGTATTCGGTCTGGATGTTGTTGGCCGCCGTCTGGTTGTCCTTGGCCATCGACTCGGCTTTGTCGGCCCGAATGGTGGCCTCCTTAGCCTGCCGGAAGAAGATGAAGGTGGTGACACTGAAGAGGATCGTCAGGACGACGAAAGCGATCAACGCGATCTGCAATCCCTGGTTTTCCCGCGCCATAAGTGACAGCTCCTGTGTCGCAGCCGGATCGGGCGATCACGACCTGCGAAGATGGTAACGGTGTGCCTCTGCCGTATCCGAATCGCCTTCTGGGAGGGTTGAAAGGCGACTGTTGAGCGAAGTGAGAGAAGATATTCCGGGCAAGGACCTACGTTCGATTCTAAACAGGGTCAATTTGGCTGTCAACGAAAATCCCCCCATTGCGGACCATGCAGGTGCGAGGAGGAAATTGCTCAAAAACTGCCGGAAAAGAAGGGTTTGGGAGGTGAAACGAGACGCCGCGTTCGACCGACGGGCGGCTTGCCTGGCGTCATTTGTCGATGAGGGAATCGGGCACGATGATCAAATGGGACTGCTGCTCGGGATCGAGCGACGTGGTGTCGTGGGCGTTGCCGGCCGAAGGCGGTTGGCCGGACTCGGCGGGGGGCCGGACGAGGCCAGTTCCAGACGCCGCCGGTTGGGTCGGGACGGATGGGGTTGTTGCCGGGCCACTGGCGACCCCCTGAGAGCTTGCTGCCGGAACGGCACTTCCGGTCGAGCCGTGGTGGGATACGATCGACCAAGTGATCAGCACAACCACCGGCAAGACCAGCAAGGCCCCGACGACGGCAACGGCTGCGAACAGAGCGACCTTGGTGCGGCGGCCTTCTTGAAGCTCCAACCGCCGCACTTCGGCCTGGCTGAGCTTGGCTTGGGCCTCTACCAAGAGTCGGTCGTAATACGTAGGGATCGGGGTGGGCGCCGGCGCGGGGGTCGGTGGGGCGGGAGCGCGCTTGGCCGGTATGCGGGCGCGCAGATCGGCATCGTAGGTGCGTTTCTTCGCTTGGTTCAGCAGACAGATCTTGGCGGCCGCGACCTGGTTGAGTAGCTTCTGGGAGAGCTGGCTGTGAGGCCCGGTTTGATAGGTGCGCAGATGTCCCATCTGGCGGTTCGCCGCCGTTTCGATGACGTCGAGGTCGCTCTCGAAGGGATTGAGACCGAGCAGACAGTAGTGGTTGGGGGGCTGCTTGTCGGGCGGAATTCCCAACCACCGATAGTAAGGATCGAAATCCTGCTGCATTGCGAGAAAGGCTGAGAGGCGATGCCCCCGCGTGATGCGGCGCGGGAAGCATATCGATGGCCTGCGGGGCTGCCCTTGGGACCCCGCAGGCCTTCGTTCATCTTCGATCAACTCGTCGTAGAATGCAACGGTTTGGCAAAACGATTCCGGCGAGGGGCCGGACGACGCCAACTTGAGGTCGCCGAACGGCGGGCTGCGAGGGAATGCTCGATACCTTGACAGCCCCCAATGGTGGGTGTACGATTAGGTGACTTTTTCGGGCAGTCCCGCCCAGCTTCCCGCGCGCCAGTCCTTCCTACCTGCTTCGGGTCGCATGAACCATCCCTCCCGCCAACGCTCGCTGTTCGGCGACGAACCGGAAAGCCCTGGCACTGCGACAACGCGCGAGGAGAGTACGGCTGCGCCCGAACGTGGTCAAGGTCCGGCTCCACCGCCGGAGAGCCTGAAGGGCAAAACGGTCTATGTGATCGACGCCCACTCGCTGATCTATCAGGTCTTCCACGCTCTACCGGAGATGTCAAGTCCCCAGGGGGAGCCGGTGGGGGCGGTGTACGGGTTTGCCCGGGACCTGTTCTTCCTGCTGGAGAGCAAGAAGCCGGACTACTTGTTCTGTGCGTTCGACATGCCGGGAAAGACGTTCCGACACGATGTTTACACCGAGTACAAAGCGCATCGGCCCGCGATGCCGGACGATCTGATCACGCAGGTACAGTCGATTCGGCGGCTGATCGAGGCCCTGGGCATTCCTGGGGTGGGGGTCGAGTCGTACGAGGCGGACGATCTGCTGGCGACGATCGGTCGGGTGACGGAGGAGTTGGGGGGCGATTGTTATCTGGTCACCGGCGATAAGGACTGCCGGCAATTGATCCGCGATCGGGTCAAGATGTACAACATTCGCAAGGACACGGTCATCGATCGTGATACGCTCCGTGAGGAGTGGGGGATTGGGCCGGAGCAGGTGCCGGATTACCAGGGTCTCGTGGGCGATTCGACCGACAACGTACCGGGCGTTCCGCTGATCGGTCCCAAGGTCGCCAGGGAGTTGCTCGAGAAGCATGCCACGCTGGAACAGGTGCTGGACCACGCCCCGGAGATGGCGGGCGGTAAGCGGAAGCAGAACCTGATCGACTACCGCGAGCAGGCGCTGCTGAGCCGCGATCTGGCTACGCTGGATCGGAACGTGCCGCTGGAGATCGACTGGGAGGCGGCGCGCACGGGCCAGATCGACCGCGCTGGGGCACTGGAACTGTTTCGCGAGTTCGGGTTCCGCAGCCTGGCCGAAAAGATCGATGCGCTTGCCAGTCCGCCGGAGGAAGCGGGCATTGCGCGGCAGGCGTCGTACGGCATCGTCGACACGGCCGAGGCGCTGACGTCGCTAGTGACGGATCTGGGCAGGCAGGCATCGTTCTCGCTGGACCTGGAGACGACGAGCATCCATCCGCGACGCGCGAAGATCGTGGGTTATGCGATCTCCTGGGAGCCGGATCAGGCATGGTACGTGCCGGTGCGGGCCCCGCGGGGAGAGGTCTGTTTGGAGGCGGAATCGACGTTGGAGACGCTCCGACCGGTGCTGGAGAACGCTGCGATCGAGAAGATCGGCCAGAACCTAAAGTACGACATGATCGTGCTGCGCTCGGCTGGAGTGGAGTTGGCGGGCGTGGCATTCGACACGATGGTGGCCAGCTACCTGCTGGATGCCGGCGCCCGGAACCATAACCTGGACGACTTGGCCAAGACGTACTTGGGCCATACGACGATCAAGATCGACGAACTGATCGGGACAGGCAAGAACCAGCGACGCATGGACGAAGTGCCGGTGCGCCAGGTGGCCGATTATGCCGGCGAGGACGCCTTGTTGCCGGTGCTGTTGAAGCCGCCTCTG
The DNA here is from genome assembly GCA_963674835.2 of Thermoguttaceae bacterium. Classification (GTDB taxonomy): domain Bacteria; phylum Planctomycetota; class Planctomycetia; order Pirellulales; family Thermoguttaceae. Next base: position 616,501 of record CAXXKC010000003.1, on the reverse strand, counting down.
GCCGAAAAACTGGCCGAATCGGGCTTGGGGAGCCTGTTTGGCGAGCTGGAACTCCCGTTGATCGACGTGCTGGTGGAGATGGAGTTCAACGGTATCCGCGTGGACTGCCAGCGGCTGGCCGAATTGAGCCGGCGCTACGGCGAGCGGATTGAGCAGTTGGAGCGGGAGATCTATGAGTTGGCGGGGCACGAATTCAACATCGGCTCGCCCAAGCAATTGCAGCAACTGCTCTTCCAGGAGCTGGGACTGCCCGTGATTAAGAAGACGAAGACGGGCGCCAGTACCGATGTGGAGGTGTTGGAGGAGCTGGCGCGGGTCCATCCGCTGCCGGCGAAGATCATGGAATATCGGCAGTACGCGAAACTGAAGAGCACGTACGTCGACGCCCTGCCCGAGATGGTTTTCGAGGAGACGGGGCGGGTGCACGCTTCGTTCAACCAGGTGGTGACGGCAACGGGGCGTCTGAGCTCCAGCGATCCGAACTTGCAGAACATTCCGGTTCGCACCGAGGAGGGGCGGGAAATCCGGTCGGCGTTTGTGCCTGGGCAGCCGGGGTGGCTGCTGCTGGCGGCCGACTACTCGCAGATCGAGCTGCGCGTGCTGGCGCACTTCTCGGAAGACGAGCATCTGTGCGAGGCGTTTGCGCGGGACGAGGACATTCACGCTAGAGTGGCCAGCCAGATCTACGGCGTTGGGCTGGACGAGGTCACTTCGGCGATGCGGCGGCAGGCAAAGGCGGTGAATTTCGGCGTGATTTACGGGCAGAGTCCGTTCGGTTTGTCGAAGCAGTTGGGGATCGAGCAGAAGGAAGCGGCCGAGTTCATCGATGCATATTTCGGGGGGTATCCTGGGATCGAGCGGTTCCTGGAAAAGACCCTGGCGGATTGCCACCGAAATGGCTATGTTAGTACTATCCTTGGTCGGCGTCGGGCCATTCGTGGAATCCGCACGGGGGCCGGCCGCCAGCGTAACCTCGCCGAACGGACCGCGATCAACACGGTCATTCAAGGGTCCGCAGCAGATCTGATCAAAGAAGCGATGATCGCGATCTATCGCCGTCTGCGCCGGGAGTGTTCCCCTGCGCGGATGCTCCTGCAGATCCATGACGAATTGATCTTCGAGGTCCCGGCCGAGCATCGCGACACTCTGGCGGCACTCGTGGCGGAGGAAATGACCGGGGTACGACAGTTGAAGGTTCCCTTGAAGGTCGACCTGAAGGCGGGGCCGAACTGGGCCGATGCCCACCCCTGGGAATCGTAGCCGTGCCGTCGGCGACCTGCCAAGCCAAATCAACAGCGAGACAACTTGCCAACACGACCTCATATACCGGTCATCGGGTTGCTGGGAGGAGTGGCCAGCGGGAAGAGCCTGGTGGCTCGCTGCTTCGAGCATCTCGGAGCGGTCGTGCTCGACGCGGACCGAGCCGGACATGAGGTCCTACGGATGCCGGAGATCGAGGCCGCCGCGCGTCGGCGCTGGGGGGACTCGATTTTCGGCGAAGACGGCCGAATTGACCGGAAACAATTGGCGACTATCGTATTTTCCCCGTTACCGGAGGCATTGCCAGAACGACGTTACCTGGAGAAGTTGACGCATCCCGTGATCGGGCGCTTGCTGCAGGAGCAAGCCGAGCGGGGGGCAGCATCGGGTTGCCGAGCCGCCGTGCTCGACGCGCCGCTGCTGTTGGAGGCCGGATGGGACCGGCTGTGCGATCGCCTGGTATTCGTCGATTCGCCGCGGGACGTGCGGTTGAAGCGTGCCGAAGAGCGCGGGTGGAAGGAGAGAGATTTTGCCGTTCGTGAGGACGCCCAGGAATCGTTGGACTCCAAGCGAAGGCGTGCCGATGTGGTAGTAGACAACTCCGGACCCCCGGAACAGACGCAGGCGCAAATCGAGCGGCTGTGGCCCTCCCTCATCGGCTGAGTTTTCAGCACACCGTTGTCTTCCAATCCCCGGCGGCCCCGATACCGCGGACCCCGACGGAGCAGTCCTTTCTTAGTGACTTCTTATCCCCGAGCCGAACAACCCGCCGCCGGCGCCTTCTGCGCGCTGGCTCCCCCCACCTTTTCAGGAGTGCATGACCATGTCCGAAGCCCAAGAGCCAAGCCCGATGCCGAAGGCCCGCCGGTCGAGCTCGACCGCTCGCTCTTCGAAGGCGGTGCGTCAGGAACCCGAGGAGAAGCCGTTTAACGAGGACGAAGAGCCGCTGTCGCTGGCGGAAGAGCTGGCCGAGCACGGCCGCTTGGCGGAAGACGATACCGACGAGCGCTACGAGCAGATCAAGCAGTCGGGCGACACCCACATCGCCGAGTTGCAGAAGCTGTCGATGGCCGAGTTGATCGACGAAGCCCGCCAAGAGAATCTCAGCGATTACGCGGGGATGAAACGGCAGGATCTGATCTTCCGGATCCTCAAAGAGCGGGTGAAGCTCAACGGCCTGATGTACGGAGAGGGGACGCTGGAGGTGCTGCCAGATGGCTTCGGATTCCTGCGGAGCCCCGATTACCACTATCTGTCGTGCCCCGACGACATCTATGTGTCGCCGAGCCAGATCCGGCGTTTCGGGCTGCGGACGGGTGCCACGGTATCCGGGCAGATCCGCCCGCCCAAAGAGAACGAGCGCTATTTCGCCCTGCTCCGCGTGGAGGCGATCAATTATCAGGATCCGAACCTGCTGTCGCAGAAGGTGTTTTTCGACGACCTGACGCCGCTGCATCCCGATCAGCGGATCGTGATGGAGGGCAAGGACGGCGACATCAACACGCGGGTGACCGACATGATCGTGCCCGTCGGGTTCGGACAGCGCGGACTGATCGTCAGCCCGCCGCGTGCCGGCAAGACGATCCTCATGCAGAAGATGGCCAAGGCGGCGCTGTCGAACTATCCGGAACTGTATGTGTTCATGCTTCTGATCGACGAACGGCCGGAAGAAGTGACCGACATGGAGCGGCAGGTCAAGGGAAGGAACTGCGAGGTGATCAGCTCGACATTCGACGAGCCGGCCGCCCGGCACATCCAGGTCTCGGAGATGGTCCTGGAAAAGGCCAAGCGGATGGTCGAGTACGGCTACGACGTGATGATCTTCCTGGACTCGATCACGCGGTTGGCGCGGGCATGGAACGCGGAATGTCCCCATTCGGGCAAGATCCTCTCCGGCGGCGTCGACGCCAACGCGCTGCAGCGACCGAAGCGGTTTTTCGGCGCCGCGCGAAAGGTTGAAGAGGGCGGATCGCTGACGATCGTGGCCACGGCGCTGGTGGAGACCGGTAGCAAGATGGACGAGGTCATCTTCGAGGAGTTCAAGGGAACGGGTAACCTGGAGATCGTGCTGGATCGGCGTCTGGTCGACAAGCGGATCTGGCCGGCGATCGACATCAATCGCAGCGGTACGCGCAAGGAAGAGATGCTGATGGATCCGGAGGAATACCGCCGGGTTTGCGTGCTGCGGCGGGTGCTGAACGAGATGAACCCACCGGAGGCGATGGAACTGCTGGTGTCGCGTTTGGCGAAGACGAAGACGAACGCCGAGTTCCTGATGAGCATGAATATGAAGTGACCGGTTCGGCGGCACCGAGGGCGTCGGCCGACCGATTTGCACTGAACTGTATCCTCTTGCCGATTGGCACATGACCGTGAACGTTTACGAAGGAACGACCGCAGTACCGGCAGGGCGATTTGCCATTGTCGTCTCGCGGTTCAACGATACGATTACGTCGAACCTGTTGGACGGCGCCGTTGCGACGCTGACGTCGCACGGAGTGGCGAGCGACCACATCGACGTGTTTTGGGTACCGGGCGCGTTTGAGATTCCGACGGTGGCTTCGCGGCTGGCCGAGGGGCGGCGGTACGTGGCCGTGCTGTGCCTGGGAGCCGTGATTCGCGGGGAGACGACTCACGACGAGCACATCAACCGGGCGGTGAGTCTGGCGTTGACGGAGGTCGGGGCGAGGACGGGAGTGCCTGTGTTGTTTGGCGTGTTGACTTGCAACACGTTGGAGCAGGCGATAGCGAGGTCCAGGAGCGAGCCCGGCACGCGGGGGAAGGATCGCGAGGACAGTCGTTTGGGGAACAAGGGGTGCGAGTGTGCCGAAGCGGCCCTGCAGATGGTCAGCCTGATAAGCAAATTGCCGAGTTGACGAGAATATGCCGCGTCGTAGTCGAGCACGCATTGTGGCGTTCCAGGTTCTCTACCAGGACGATCAGAACCCGAAGATCAGCCCGGCCGTGGGTGACCAGTTGATCGGCGAGCGGTTGCGCTCGGGCGAGCTGGCGGAGTTTGCGCGCGAGCTGGTTTCCGGCGTGCGGCGGCACCGCGAGCATCTCGATCGACTGATCGAAGAAGCGGCCGCGCACTGGAGCCTGGGGCGGATGGCGGTGACGGACCGGAACGTTTTGCGCCTCGGGGCGTACGAAGTCGTGTATTCCGACACGCCGGATCGCGTGGCCGTCAACGAAGCGGTCGAATTGGCCAAACGCTTCGGAACGGCACAGTCATCGCAGTTCGTCAACGGAATTCTCGATCGATTGATGAAGGAGAAGGGTAGTGAGTAGTGCGAGGTGGGTAGTGCGTAGGCACTGCAACCACTAACCACTCCTCACTAATCACTAGAAGTGGTTTCACAACTGTCTGAGTGCTATCAACAGGCAGGCGACATGGACGAAAGCGTAAAACATCGTAATCTGCCGCTCGTAACGCACGACCAATCGCCGGAAATCGCCGATCCAGGCGATCGAGCGTTCGATTTTCCAGCGGCGTTTGTAGCGTCGCAGCTTCCGTCCATCCTGTCGTTTTGGTTTCTTGCGATTTGCCCGATGCGGGCAAATCAGGTCGATTCCTCGTTTCGCCAATCGGTCCCGCAAAGGATCGGAATCAGCGGCCTTGTCGTAAATCAGCCGTGGGGGATTCTTGCGTGGGCGGCCTCGCCCTTTCCGCGGGACGGCCACTTGTTCAAGCGTGGTTTCAATGAGCGTGACTTCATTTGGTGTGGCCGAGGCAAGGTACACTCCCAGAGGAACACCCTCGCCGTCTGCCACCACCATAAGCTTCGTACCCTTTCCACGTTTGGTCTTGCCGACGCACGCGCCCCCTTTTTTGCCGGGGAAAACGTGCCGTCTGCAAAAGTCTCCTCCCACTTCAAGCGGCCTTGCTCGTCCAACTCGGCGAGAAAGGTCCGCCATACTTTCAGCCAGATGCCCGTTCTTTCCCAATCCCGTAGCCGTCGCCAACACGTACTGGCCGATGGAAATCTCCGTTTCGGCAGGTCCTTCCATCGCGCCCCACTTCGCAGCACCCAGAGGATGCCTTCAAAGCACGGGCGATTGGCAATCGGCCAAGGTCCGCCGTTGGGGTTCGGTTTAGGTTCGGGAATCAATGGGGCAATCTTGGCCCATTGTGCATCGGTAAGTTCGCTTCGTTGTCGGGTCATGGAAAAATCCTCCTTCCCATAACCCATTATATGAATCCACACTCTGTCTTACGGCGTTTGTCCACTGCTGGCAACGCTGTCATTCGAAACCACTTCTAATCACTAATCACTAATCACTAATCACTAATCATGGGCCTTTTCGACAAGCTCAAGCAGGGGTTGAACAAGACGCGGCAGTTGTTGAACACGGATGTCCGCGATTTGTTCAAGGCAGAAGGGCGGTTGCTGGACAACTCGCTGGCCGATGAGCTGTTTGCGATGCTCATCAAGACGGATATGGGCGTGCAGGCGACCCAGGCGACCGTCGACGAGATCCAGACGCAGTTCAAAGCTCGCGTGGTTCAGCCCGAGGAGCTTGTGGACCAGATCAAACGCAAGCTCAAGGAGTTGATGAAGCAGTCGTTGGAGCCGATTCAGTGCGTGGAAGAGGGACCGACGGTGATCATGGTCTGCGGGGTGAACGGTTCGGGAAAGACGACGTCGATCGCCAAGCTGGCGCAACTGTTCACGAGCGAGGGGAAGCAGGTCGTTCTAGGAGCCGCCGACACGTTTCGCGCCGCGGCTGTGGAGCAGTTGACCATTTGGGCCGAGCGGTTGGGGGTGGAAATCGTCAAGGGCCAGCAGGGGAGCGATCCGGCCAGCGTAGCGCATCGGGCGGTGGCGCGGGCCCTGGAGATCGGCGCCGATGTATGCATCGTGGATACGGCCGGCCGCTTGCAGACGCAGCAGAACCTGATGCAGGAGCTGACGAAGATCCACCGGGTGCTCGGCAAGCAGATTGCCGCGGCCCCGCACGAGGTGCTGCTGGTGCTGGACGCCACAACGGGCCAGAACGGGATCAGCCAGGCGAAGCACTTCACAGAGGCCGTGCGCTGCACGGGGATCATGCTAGCGAAGCTGGACGGAACGGCCAAAGGGGGCGTTGTGGTTGCTATTCGGCAACAAGTCGGACTTCCGGTGCGCTATGTGGGCGTCGGCGAGAAGGCCGAGGATCTGGCGCTTTTTGATCCAGATTCGTTCGTGGACGCGATGTTCGAGCAGGTGGGAACAGCATCGAAGTAGCGATTGCAGGAGCATGCCCATTTTTGCATCGCTCGTTGCGCGGCGATTGGGCAACGATTCGGTGTGACGGGGACTCCGGCATCAATTGCTCCATCTGCCCGATTTCCGTAACTCATGTTGCCGTTGGGTGATCGGACGCATAAGCCCCCTGGCTCTCTTACATGCTGGCACAGTGGTTGCTCTAGTGCGAAGCAAGGCCAGCGCCTAGCCGTCGCGAGCGGCAGTGGTGATTCCGTAGGTCGGAAGGGCGCTGGCGGAATGTCCGCTGAGACCCCTGAATAGGTTTGCCGAGGTGAGGCCCACATGAGATTCCGTCGAGTTGCTCTGCCCATCGGTGTTCTGGCATGTTTATGTCTTATTAGTCTGGTCATTGCACCGACGGCAGCGTGGGCGCAGGATGCCCAGGCGCCGAAGGAGGCGGCGCCCACGATCGAGAGCGTAATCACCGATGCTGATACGCTGTGGACGTGTGTGGCGGCTTTCCTGGTGTTCTTTATGCAGGCCGGTTTCGCGATGGTGGAGACGGGCTTTACCCGGGCGAAGAATGCCTGCAACATTCTGATGAAGAACCTGTTGGATTTCTGCATCGGCAGCATCACGTTCTGGCTGATCGGGTTTGGCCTGATGTTCGGAGTGACCGCGTCGGGATGGTTCGGCACGACCAACTTCTTCTACGATGCGGGTACCAACAATTTCGATTGGGCGTTTCTGTTGTTCCAAACGGTCTTCTGCGCAACCGCGGCGACGATCGTTAGCGGAGCCATGGCGGAACGCACGAAGTTCAGTAGCTACCTGGTTTACACGGCCGTGATCACGACGTTGGTGTACCCGATCTTCGGCAGTTGGGCCTGGGGCGGGCTTCTGGACGGCAAAGGATGGCTGGAATCGCTGGGATTCCACGATTTTGCCGGATCGACGGTGGTCCATTCGATCGGCGGCTGGGCAGCCCTGGCCGGAGCGATCGTTCTCGGTCCCCGTATGGGCAAATACAGAGGCAAGCAAAGCATCCCAATTCCCGGTCACAGCATTCCGCTGGCCGCGTTGGGAGTGTTCATTCTGTGGTTGGGTTGGTTTGGGTTCAATCCGGGTAGCACCACCGCCGTCAGCGGGGGCAGTTTCGCCTACATCGCCGTAACAACAAACCTCGCTGCGGCGGCCGGTGTGCTCGGGGCGATGGCCTGCTCGTGGATCCTGTTCAAGAAGCCGGATCCCTCGTTTACGCTCAACGGTGCTCTGGCCGGTCTGGTGGCGATCACCGCCGGATGCGATGCGTTGCCCGTCCACTATGCGGCCCTGACGGGGCTGCTGGCGGGCGTGTTGGTCGTGCTGTCGTGCGTGCTGGTAGATCACATCCACATCGACGACCCCGTCGGTGCGGTGTCGGTGCATGGTGTGTGCGGCGCGTTTGGGACCTTGTGTGTGGGGTTGTTCGCCGCAGAGGGCGGACTCGTCACGACCGGCAGCGCCTCGCTGTTGGGCATCCAGGCACTGGGTGTGGCCAGCGCGTTCCTTTGGGCGTTTCCAACCAGCATGCTCGTGTTCCTTGCCCTGAAGTTCACCGTCGGTTTGCGAGTGAGCCCGGAGGAAGAAATGGAAGGGCTGGACATGTGCGAGCACGGCATCTACGCCTATCCCGAGTCGTTCGTGACCGGCGTGCCCGTGGCATCGTCGATGGGTGGGGTCTACGTGCCGAAGGCGACTCCAGCCGTGGAAGGCAGCCATTGATAACTGGGCGGAGCGGGCTGCCGACAGGAGGCAGCTCGCGAGCCTAGTGTGAAGAGGCGTGTGCACAAGCAGGACGCTGGTGCGGGTCTGTGAGGGACCCAGGGGGCAGGACTATCAGGAAGACGCAAGACGATGTGGGCCAGTGTGTCACGGGCCGTGTTTGGGGATACCTTGGTGGAGTGCACAGGCTCCCCAAAGCTCCGCACCACCCGACCGGCCCGTGACACCGGCTGCTCACTCGGGAGCAGAATGGCCGCAACGTCGGGCTTCCCTCTTGAGGCAAAGCGGCTGGCAGGATACGATCAAGGCATCCTGTCCTGAGGATTGCCGCCTATGAAACTCATTATTGCGATCATTCCGCCGAATCGCTTGGAAGCTGTCAAGACCGCTCTGGCCGAGGTGGAGGTCTTTCGGCTGACCGTGATGGATGTTCAAGGGTTCGGCCGTCAGCGGGGTCACACGGAGGTGTACCGAGGGCACGAGTTCTCGGTGAACCTCGTCCGCAAGGTGCAATTGATGATCGCGGTGAACGACGCGTTCATGCAGCCCACCATCGACGCAATCATCCAGGGCGGACGCACCGGACCGACCGGTGAGGTGGGCGACGGCAAGATCTTCGTCCTCCCCTTGGAGGACTGCATTCGCATCCGTACCGGCGAACGGGGCGGAGAGGCGATCTAGCTGGCGTTGCGCGGGCGGGGTGTCTCTGCGGTTCTTGAGGTGATCGGTGCGCGCTCGGGCGCAGTGCGCATGGGAGCCGATGCTGGCCTACGGCAGAGCCAGCGGGTGTACTCCACGGCGTTCTCGGCAACGGGTGGTTTGCGTGGCGCAATCGCCGAGTGTGTCGCGGCTCGGACGGTGCTCGGCCTGATCAGGAAGACGACTTCGAACCGACGGAACGCCTGGGCAGGTCGTCGTCGTACGGGCTGGGCCTTCGGGGCATGAACCGGCAAAGCAGTATCCCGCCGAAGAACAGGATCGTTAGCGGGACGGCCATGAGGAGCATGCTGTACGGGTCGGACGGCGTGAGAATCATCGCCAGGACGAAGATCACTAAAATGGACAGTCGCCATTTGGCCATGTACGCCTGGACGGTGAAAATGCCGATCCGTTCCAGGAACAGCATGACCAGCGGCAACTGGAAGGCGATGCCGAAGCCCAGCGGCAGGATGAGCACGAAGCCGAGCCACTCACTGATACGCGGGTCGGGGTCGATTCCCAGCCAGTTGTTGAAGCTGAGCAAGAATCCCAACACGGGCTTGAACACGAAGAAGAACGCCAGGCATACGCCGAAGAGGAACAGGCCCAAGCTGAAGGGGAGAAAGACGTGCACGTAGTGTTTCTCGTGCGGATAGAGTCCGGCGGCCACGAATGACCAGATCTGGTAGAAGATCCATGGGGCGGCGAAAACGACCGCCACGAGGAGCGTGGCCTTCATGTAGATGGAGAACGACTCGGACATGCTCAAGGCGGTCGGCCGAACGCGAGAATCTTCCTCGAGCGGTCGCCAGAGGAACAGCCGAATCATGTCTTTTCGGGTCAAATGGGCGAACGGATCTTCCGGCCCCGTGGTAGCATCGGTCGTCGCATCGGCGGTATGCGGATCCTGCTTGGCTGCGTCGACGGCCGCTGGTGGGGTGGTGGTTGGGCTGGCGGTCGGCTTGTCGGCGCGCGCGTTGGAATCGGTAGGCAACACATGGTCGCGCTTGAGTTGTTCGGCGAGGTCTTTGGGATCGATGTAGACCTCGTCGGCGAGCAACCGCTCTCGTTCGGCGAACTGGAGGACCGCGGGGTCTTTAGGGACTGCCTTGCCGCTGGCCTCAAGCTCGGCGAGTTTATTGGCGACCATCCTACTCGATTGCTGCTGATAGTAGGCGGTCAAGGCGTTGGACAATGGCTCGGTGATGACCTGGACGACATAGTTGCCGACGAACAGTCCGATGCAGAAGGTGATCGCCAGACCGATCAGCGACTTGAACAACGCCACGCGCAGCTCTTCGAGGTGCTCCCCGAAGGTCATCGTGGAATCTTTGAACAAGTCTTCGTTGTAGTCTCGTCGCAACATGGGCCTTCACAAGGGGGTGTTGACGCTAGTGCCCCGCGTGTCGCTACACGGCGGCAGGAGGTCGTACGGGTTGGATGGATGGTCTGACCTGGGCGCTAGCGGTTGGCAAGCGCAGGACCTCGTTCTCGGCGGGAAATCGCGGGCTGCCCAAGAGAGGATATCACTAGTATAACCGCGGATGCCGGCAAACGAGCCCTTTATAATACCGGCAGGCAATATGGACCTCAACGAGTGGGGGAATCGGTAATGCAACGAGTGTATCCGCTGCGGTTCCAACCTTTCTATAAGCACGCTATATGGGGGGGAAGGCGACTGGAGACCGTTTTGGGGAAGACTCTGGGGCCGGGCGACGACTTTGCCGAGTCGTGGGAAATCGTCGATCACGGCGACGACCAGAGTGTCGTGGCCGGCGGGCCGTTGGACGGAATGTCACTCCACCAGTTGGTTACCGAGCGTGGTGCGGAATTGTTGGGCCGTCATTATCCGCAGCGCCGTTTTCCCCTGCTGCTGAAATACCTGGACGCCCACCGCCACCTCTCGATTCAAGTGCATCCCAACGATGCGGTCGCCGCCCAAATGGGCCTGGACGATTGCGGCAAGACAGAAGCCTGGGTTGTCCTGGCGGCCGAGCCGGGCAGTTGGATCTGGGCCGGCCTGAAGCGGCCCGTGGATCGAGAGATCCTGCGGCAGGCGATCGCTGGCGGGGATCTGGAGCAGTACGTGCATCGGTTTCAGCCCTCGGCCGGTCAGTGCGTGGTCTTGCCGGCGGGGACGGTTCATGCCCTGGGGGAAGGGCTGTTGGTGGCGGAAATCCAGCAGGCCAGCGATCTGACGTTCCGGCTGTACGATTGGGGACGCATGGGATCGGACGGACAACCCCGCGAGCTTCACATCGAAGAAGGCCTAGCGGCGATGGATTGCGACCAGGGCCCGGTTGAGCCGGTCGTGCCAGTGTCGACTGAGGCGACCCCAGGCGTCGAGCGGCTCGTGGAGTGCGACAAGTTCATCCTGGATCGATTGGAATCTCGCTCCCCCTGTGGGGTGGGAGGAGGCGACCGGTGCCATATCCTTACGGTGCTTCAGGGAGCCATCGCGATTGGCGACGACCCAAGCGAATTACTCTTGCGTATGGGGCAGACGGTCTTGTTGCCGGCGGCGACCGGACGAATCACCGCTGTTCCACGAGGCGAGACTTCCGCGGTCGTTCTGGACGCGTATTTGCCGTGACCGGGGAAGCCTGGCTGACGGGGTAATCGTCGGGGCGGTTGTCGGCCCGCGGACCGTCGTTTCGCATCGTGTGAAAGCGTTCGGAAGGCGTTGTGGCGCTGCACGATCCGCCTTGACCTCTGCGACCGCCGCGAAGTACCATATCTCGCCCATTTTATCGTCTGACCCAGCCTTGGAGACCGCGTGGACAGTTCGCCGATGGCACGGTGGGGCTGTCGTGGTCTGCCTATGAAACCACATTCCACCAAACTGCTTGTGCTGATTCTAGCGGTGGCCTTCGCGTTGCGGCTGACTGCTAGCTGGGTGTGGCAGTCGCGGCTGGAAGGGCCGTTCGGATTCGGCGACAGTCTCAGCTACTGGAGCCTGGCGCAGGATCTGGCGGAGGGGCGTCCGTACTGTTACGGCAGCGACATGGGCTACGTTTTCCGGATGCCCGGCTACCCGGTGCTGTTGGCGCCGGTGTTCTGGATTGCCGGTCCGGAGGCGTCGCCTTTGTGGGGCCGTGCGTTGGGTGCCTTGTTGGGTACGGCGGCGGTGGCGGGCGTGTGGTGGCTGGCCCAACGCTTGTTCGGTCCCAAGGCAGGGTTGGTTGCGGCGGCGATCAGCGCGTTGTATCCGGGCGAGATCGTCGCCAGTGTGTTGATCCTTAGCGAGGCGCCGTTCTGTCCGCTGATGCTGGTGAACCTGATCCTGTGGATTCTGGCGTGGCAGAGTCCGGTGCCGCGACGGGCCGCGTTGTGGGCGGTCGGCGCGGGGATTGCGGCTGGCGTGGGGACGTTGGTCCGGCCGAGTTGGCTACTGTTTCTGCCGTTTGCGGTCGCAATCTTGTTGGTGCTGTCGGCCGAGCGGAAGCGGAATTTGGCTTTGGGCGCGGCGATGGCACTGGGGCTGGTCGTTGTGATGACGCCGTGGTGGATTCGTAGCGTGCGGCTCAGCGGCCATTTCGTTTCGACGACGCTGCAGATGGGTGCGAGCCTCTACGATGGGTGGAACCCGGATGCCGATGGCGGGAGCAACATGGACTTCGTCGAGGGATTCGTGGAGGAGTTTCGGCGTGGGGCGCCGCAGGCATCTCTGCAGCACCCGGCGGCGCTGGAGTATGAGCTCGACGGTCGGATGCACGACGCGGCGGTTCATTGGGCGAAGGAGCATCCCGGCCGTGTCGTGCAATTGGCCGCGGTGAAGTTTGTGCGCATGTGGAACGTTTGGCCCAACGAGGCGTCTTTGTCGCGGTGGTGGATTCGCGTGGGGGTCGTGTTTACCTATGTTCCCGTGCTTGTGCTGAGTCTGATCGGCGCTGTCTGGACGATCCGCCGGGGCGTGCCGTACGTATTGTGTTGGTTGCCGGCAGTGTATCTGACGCTTCTGCACATGGTGTTTGTGAGCTCGATTCGCTACCGCGAGCCGGCCATGCTCGGTTTGATCGTGCTGGCGGCAGGCGTGGTAAGTCGCCTGTGGGGGAACGGATTGCCCAATTGTCAGGAAGAGTTCGTGCGAGGGGCCGCCGCAGACGCGTAACGGTTTCTCGATAGCCACGGAGGGTGTCGGCGATTCTTCAAGGTCTGATCAACTTCTGTTGGTCCATGTTCAAGTGGGCGCTGTTGATCGGCGTTCTGGGGGCGATTATCGCCGTTCCGTATCTCTATCAGCAGCTCGACGAGCAGATTCGGCGCCGCGTGGAGGCCAAGTTCGCCGAGCACTACCGCGGGTTGAAGGTGACGGTGCGTTCCGCGGAGTTGGTGAAGGGGAAGGGAATTGAGATTCGCGGACTGTCGATCGTCGAGCCGGGCGCCCAAGGGCCGCAGGCCGAGCTGTTCCACGTGGAGGAGGTGCGGCTGAGCTGCCAGACCGACTTGGAGGAGCTGCTCACGCACGATCCGGTTGTCACCCAGGTGCTGCTGCGGCGTCCGACGCTGCGGGTGACTCGGCGTCCGGATGGCACGTGGAACGCCGCGAAGCTGTTGCCACTGCCACAATTGAGCTTGCGGGCGCCGGCGGTGGCTGTGGAAGGAGGCTCGGTCGAGATCTTCGATCCGCTGAAGACGCCGGCCGGCACGTTCACGGTGCGCGACATTAATCTGAACATCGCGCCGCCGGATCCCAAGGCTGTTGGAGAGTTGGCGGAGATGCGACGTGTTCGCGGCACGCTCGGCGCCGACTTGCTCCGCCAGGTGCAGTTGGATGGCTGGATCGACCCGCACGGGCAGGTGTTCGACGTCGGCGGAGCGATCGAATCGCTGGAGCTTTCGCCCGAGCTGCGCAACGCGTTGCCGGGTGTGTGGGGCGAGAAACTCGCGCCGTTGGGGACGTTTCGCGGGCAGCTTGATCTGACGTTCCGCATGAGCTATCAGCCGGCGGCCCAGGTGCCGCTTCAGTTTCAAGCGGGCGGTCGGCTGATACGCGGTCGGCTGGACGATCCGCGGTTGCCGCGGCCGGTGACCGATATGCAGGCGAACATCCAGGTTTCCCACGAGGGGTTCGTGATCCAGAACCTGACGGCGCGAAGCGGCCAAGCCGACTTGCTGTTCTCGTGCAAGCACTTGGGATTCCAGCAGAACGGTCCGCTGTGGCTGCAGGCGAAGGTGCAGCGGCTGGATTTGGATAACCAGTTGATGGACGTGTTGAACGAGACGTTCCGCAGGCAGTGGAGAAAGTATCTGCCCGCCGGTCCCATCAACGCCAATCTGACGCTGGAGTTCGACGGGCGCACGTGGAAGCCGGAGCTGTCGGTGCACTGCCTGGACGTATCGTTCGCCTACGAGAAGTTCCCCTACCGGCTGGAGCACGGGCGGGGCATGGTGCAGTTGAAGGACGACGTGCTCACGGCCAACCTGACCGCGTACGCCGGCAGCCAACCGGTGCACATCCTGGCCGAGGCGCGCAGTCCGACCACGGCGCCGTATGGATGGACCAAGATCGACGGGGAGAACCTGCAGTTGGATGAACGTCTCTTCCGGGCGCTGCCGGAGAAGTCGCGCGACGTGGTTCATGGGCTGGCGCCCCAAGGGACGATCGACTTTGCGGGGTATTTCGTGCGCCACGCACCGAACGAGCCGGTGCACCGCGACGTGTCGATCCGGTTGAACCACTGCTCGATGCGCTACACGAAGTTCCCGTACCCGTTGAGCAACATCGGAGGCCTCATCCAGTTGCGCGACAATGTGTGGACGTTCAGCGATCTGCAGGGCTCGAACGGTACGGGGGTCGTGACATGCCGGGGCGACATGAAGCCGACGCCGCAGGGGAATCTGCTGTCACTCACCTTCACCGCCAAGAATATCTCGCTGGAGGGAGAGCTTCGCGACGCGCTGCGGCAGAATCTGCAGGATCTTTGGGACTGCCTGAGGCCGCAGGGCACGGTCGATTTGCCGGAGGTTCAGGCGACGTATCTTTCGGGGCAGGAGAAGCCGAACGTGAGTTTTCGCGCCGAGCCTCGCGAGAACACGTCGATCAACCCGGTTGCGTTTCCGTATCGGCTGGAGGAATTGCAAGGGGGCATCACGTATCGAGACGGGCGGGCCAGTTGGAAGCGTGCGAGGGCGAAGCACGGCGACACAGAGGTGTTGACCGACGGGGAGTGCGAACTAACGGCCGCTGGCGGCTGGCGGCTGCGACTATTCGGCCTGTCGGTCGATCGGCTGCGTACCGGCCGCGACCTGATCCAGGCGATGCCGGAGCGTCTGAAGCGAGGCATCCTGGGGTTGAACCCTTCGGGGGCGTGCAGCCTGCGCGGCATGTTCGAGCTGGCTCGTGCCGGCGGCCCGCGAGCACCGTTGGCGTCGCAATGGGATCTGGAAGTCACGTTTCAGCAGGCAGCCGTCGATTTCGGCCTGAGGCTCGAGAATCTGTGCGGGAGCGCGCGGTTCTGGGGGCGGCACGAAGGCGAGGTATTCGGCTCGCACGGCGAGTTGAATCTCGATTCGCTGACCTATCGCAACCTCCAGTTCACGTGGCTGCAAGGGCCGCTTTGGATCGACAACAGCCAGATCCTGTTCGGTCAATGGGTCGAGCCGGTGGCGGCGCCGGGGAGCGGCGATAGTGCAGCGTCCCCGCAGCGACGTCCGCTGAAGGCGGCGCTGTTCGGCGGCACCATGCTGGGGAACGCGCGGATCGCCTTGGGCGACATCGCCCAATACGAGGTTCACACCGAGCTGTACCAGGCGGATCTGAGCCAGGCAGCACAGGAACTCGTGCCGGGCCAGCAGCGCTTGCGGGGCAAGATCCGGGCCAGCGCCGACCTTCACGGCACGGGCCGCAATTTGGCCAACCTCAGCGGCACCGGAAAGTTGGCGCTACGCGACGCGAATGTCTACGAGTTACCCGTGATGATCGCGATGCTCAAGCTGCTTCGAGTCCAAACACCCGACACGAACGCCTTTAGCAGTTCGGACATGAGTTTCCGCATCGAAGGGCCACACATCTACCTGGATCCGATCACGTTCAGCGGCGACGCCATCAGCCTGTCGGGTAACGGCGAGGTGGACCTGCAGACGAACCTGCAATTGGCGTTCAGCGCCCAGTTGGGGCCGACCGAGGAGCGGATTCCGCTGATCAGCGGCCTGTTGGGCGGCGCCAGCGAGCAGATTTTGCAGATTCGTGTCAAAGGCACGCTGCAGGATCCTGTGGTGACGAAGGAGGCGTTTCCGGGCGTCAACAAGGCATTGCAGCAGCTTCAGGAGGACCTACAGCCTGACTGGGGGTCAGCTCCACAGCAAGCTCCCGTCTATGGCCGTTTTTCAGGTAGGCCGACGGAGTGAGACAACCAGTCCCACCTGGGTATGCTGGGGAATATGGTACATTTGGAGAGTAGTTGAGGCAGGCTCCGAACCGATGACCTGAAGGAGGGATTCGGTTCCCGTGTGTGTGACGTCCGCCGGACATCCTTGTTTCGCGACGTGAGAATCCAACACCGACGGTTCCAACGCTGACCGGTTTTGGCCGGCAGCCAAACCAGAGGAGACTTCTCATGAGCGTTGGGCCACTGAGCAGCCTTGCCGCGAACGCAGCCGGCGCGCCGCTGGCGCAGACGAAGGGCTCGGACATCGATCAGGCCCAACTGGAAACGTCTAACCAGCAGCGCCAGGTCCGAAACGACACTAAGGCCGAGGACGCTGCCGGCATCGGCCAGACCGATGGGGAAGATCACGAGGCGGCGGAGCGCGACGCCGATGGTCGGCGAATCTGGGAGAATCTTCCCGGCCGGGGCAGCCGCCACGAAGAACATTCCGATGCCCACCAACGCCCCAGCAAGGATGCCAGCGGCCAGAGCGGCAATCTGCTCGATTTGTCGGGGTGAAGGGGGCCGGTGCGAACGGCCGGTTGTCGAGAGCGTGCTGCGATGCGCGGCGCGAACCGGATCGGTTGCTGGCCCCTCTTAATGGGAGGACGGGACGGCGTTGTCCGGTGCTGGACGATTCCGTACAATGGCCGCTCACCCTGGTTTGCCTACGGCGGGAGTTCGCGTATGCGCTTTACGAAGATGCACGGAATCGGTAACGACTACGTTTACGTGAACTGTTTCGAGGAACCGGTTCCTGTCGATCCGGCCGAAGTAGCGCGGCGTATCGCCGATCGACATTTCGGCGTGGGTGGCGACGGTATGATCCTGATTTGCCCGTCGAAGACGGCCGACGCACAGATGCGCATGTTCAATGCCGACGGGTCGGAATCGGAGATGTGCGGCAACGGTATCCGCTGTGTGGCGAAGTACGTGTACGATCACGGCATCCGGCAAGCCGATCAACTGAAGATCGAGACGCTTCGCGGGATTTTGTCGCTCGATCTGGAGGTCGCCGATGGGCGCGTGCGGCGGGTTCGGGTCGATATGGGCGAGCCGATCCTGCAGGCGGAGGAGATACCGACCACGTTGAGCGGCAACCCGGTGGTCGGCGCGGAGTTGAGCGTCGGCGGGAAGACGCTGGAAGTGACGTGCGTGTCGATGGGCAATCCGCACTGTGTGACGTTCGTGGATGAGCCCAGCGACGCTTGGGTGCTGCAGATCGGACCGCAGGTGGAGGTCGACCCGCACTTTCCGCGGCGCGTGAACGCCGAATTTGTGCAGGTGATGAGGCCGGGCGAAGTGCGGATGCGCGTCTGGGAGCGAGGGTCGGGCGAAACATTGGCATGCGGCACGGGCGCCAGTGCGGTGTGCGTGGCCGGCGTGCTGGCTGGGAAGACCGATCGACGGATACTCGCCCATTTGCCGGGCGGCGATCTGGAACTCGAGTGGGCCGAGAACAACCATGTGTACATGACGGGTCCGGCAGTGGAAGTCTTCAGCGGCGAGTGGTTCGACGAAGGCGCGTAGATCGGAAGTTCACCGAGGCGAGGGCCTTACGCCTCTCAACTTGTACTGTGCCGGGCAAGGAGGCCAGGACGTGCGACTCGACCGACCTTTTGTGACCAGTCTGGGCGGGCTTCTGGGCTCGACGGCCATCCGGCTCTGGATGGATACGCTCAACTACAAGGTGGCCCTGTACGATCCGATGGTCGATCCGGCGTCGCCGGAGTGCCGTGGGCAGAAGATCTACATCTTTTGGCACGAGTACATCCTGTTTCCGCTTTCTCTGCGAGGGCACTGCAACTTGGCGATGCTGTTGAGCCGGCATCGGGACGCGGACATCCTTTCGCGGGTGGCATATCATCTTGGGTTCGAGTTCGTGCGCGGGTCGACACGTCGGGGCGGCACGGCGGCGATCCGGGAGTTATTGCGGCGAAGCGAGAAGATGCACCTGACGATCACGCCAGACGGGCCGCGCGGGCCGCGGCGTCGTCTGGCCCCGGGGGCCATTTACCTGGCTTCCAAGCTTGGGCTGCCGCTGGTGCTCATGGGTTTTGGATTCGATCGTCCCTGGCGAGTGCGCAGTTGGGACCGCTTTGCCATTCCGAGGCCCTTTTCGCGGGCTCGTGCCGTGGTTGCGCCCGAGGTCCGCCTGCCGGCGAATCTGGACCGCCGCGGCATCGAGCACTATCGCGTGGAGGTGGAGCGGCTGTTGAACCGGATGACCGAAGAGGCCGAGGCGTGGGCCGCGTCCGGCACGCGTAAGGTGTGCCAGCTATCGTTGAGCCGGCGTCCGGTTTCGCTGGATGCATGTCGGTCGGGCAAAACGCGCCGGCTGGACGAACGCCACGATTATCCCAGCATCCCGATCGGGCCGCTGGGGGCCAGTTCGCCGAGCAGGACGCCGACCACGTAGGCCGCAACGGCCGCCGCGCCGCCGACGAGAAGCATCTCCAAACCGGAGCGGAACCAGTTTCGCCCGGTCACCCAGGTCTTCATGGCGCCCAGGGCGAAGAGAGTGATCGCGGTGCAGACGCTGGCAATGGGGAAGGTCGCTTCCTCGAAGAAGGGAACGAACGGCGCGATCAGGTAGGAGAGGATGGGGACGAGTCCAAAGAGGGCGAAGGAGCAGAACGTGACGATGGCGCTCTTGATGGGTGACTCGTCGGATCCGACGATGCCCAACTCCTCGACCATCATCACATCGGCCCAGGCTTTCTTGTTGGTGGCCAGGATGTCGACGATTGCCTGGGCGTCCTGCTGTGAGAGTCCCTTCTCGACGTAGATCTCGACGAGTTCTTTCTTCTCGCCCTCGGGGTAGTGTTCGATTTCCCATTCTTCGCGGCTGCGTTCGGCCCTCTCGTACTCCTGCTCCGACTTGGTGCTGAGGTAGTCGCCGATGGCCATGGAGAGCCCGTCGGCGAGGAGGTTGGCAAAGCCCATGATGAGCACGATGGATGCGGCGAGCTTGGCGCCTGCCACACCGGCGACAACGGCGAACGTGGTGACGATTCCGTCGAGTCCCCCGAAGACGGCGCTCTTGACGTATTGCCCGTGCGCTTGCTGGTGCTTCTCGGCCGCTTCGGCCGAATGGGCGGCGATCGACGCTTGAACGTCGCCGGTTTGGTAGGCCTTCTTGGCCTGGCTGAGATCTCTGGATGGCATCGTAGGACTCGAAGCGATGGTACGCGATGGGTGAAACGCAGATGGGCAGCGACCAAATGAGGCTGCCGGGGCTTGGTCGAGCGTTGCCCTTGCCACCGGTGGTTCGGTCGCCGATGAACACAATTGTACTGTCGTGTGGCGTATTATCCAGCGGGCCGGACGGCCATCCCTTCCCGCCCCCGCCCTGCCCTTTATAATGGCGTCATGACTGCCGAGTCCCCATTCGATTCGCGTTCCGGTGCAGAGCCGATTCTGTCGGTCGTCGAGCTGACCACTCAGATCAAGGATCTGTTGGAGACGGCCTTTCCGTCGGTGTGGGTCAGTGGTGAGATCTCGAATTTCTCGCGGCCGCGCTCCGGGCATTGCTACCTCACGCTGAAAGACTCGGAGGCACAGATCTCGGCGGTCATGTGGCGCACGGCGGCGCAGCGGGTACCGTTCGAGCTGCACGACGGGCTGGAGGTGGTTTGCCGGGGATGTGTGGGCGTTTATCCGCCGCACGGAAAGTACCAGTTAATCATCCAGCAGATTGAGCCCCGGGGACTGGGGGCGCTTGAATTGGCGTTGCGGCAGCTCCGGGAAAAGCTGGCTCGTGAGGGATTATTCGACCCGGGACGCAAGCGGCCGCTGCCACGGTTTGCGAGACGGATCGCCGTGGTGACGAGCCCAACGGGCGCCGCCATCCGCGACTTCCTCGAAGTGTTGCGGCGCCGATGGGCCGGGGCCGACGTGTTGGTCGTGCCGGTTCGCGTGCAAGGCCCCGGCGCTGCGGAAGAAATTGCCGAGGCGATCGAGTTGGTCAACCGGTTCGCTGAGCCGGTCGACTGCCTAATCGTCACGCGTGGCGGTGGCAGTTTGGAGGATTTGTGGGCATTCAACGAGGAGATCGTCGTCCGGGCCATTCACGCGTCGCGCGTTCCGGTGGTGTCGGGAATCGGCCACGAGATTGATGTGACGTTGTCGGACCTCGTGGCCGACGTGCGGGCGCTGACGCCCAGCGAAGCGGCCGAGCGCGTGGTTCCGGCGGCCGCCGAGATCGTCGCGATTTTGGACCAGTATCGTCTGCGGCTCTCTACCGCGCTGCGGAGCCGCTCCTCGGAGGCGCGCACGCGACTGGATCACGTGGCATCGAGCCGCGTGTTCCGCTTCCCCTATGAGCGGCTGCACGACCTGTCGCGCCGTTTGGACGAATTGGAGAACCGTGGGCAGCGGGCCATGCGCGGCTGCGTGGGGCTGACTCGCCGCGAAGTTGAGGCGATGGCTGCACGGTTGGAATCGCTCAGTCCGCTGGCCGTGCTGGGGCGCGGGTATAGCATTACGCAACGGGCGACCGACCAACGCGTGGTGAAACGCGCGGAGGATTTGACCGCCGGAGAAGCGATTCGCACGCGCTTTGCGCAGGGCGAAGCGGTCAGCCGCGTAGAGAAGATCGAGCCGGGGGCGTAGCCTGTTGGCAGGTGGCAAGCCGAAGCCGCCCTAGGCGCGCGACAGGTATTGGCCGGTGCGGGTATCGACTTTGACGGTCTCGCCCTGTTCGAGGTACTCGGGGACCTGCACGACGAAGCCGGTTTCCAAGGTGGCGGGTTTGCTGCGCGAGGTGGCGGAATTGCCGCGCACGCCGGGATCGCACTGGATCACCTTAAGCTCGACCGTCATGGGTATCTGAATGGCGACACACTGATCGTTGTAGAACAGTGTGAAAACGCCCTCCAAATCTTCGGTAAGGAAATGGGCCTCGTCCTCAACGTCTTCCTTGGGGAGCGAGTACTGGTTGTAGTCGGTCTGGTCCAGGAAGTGGAAGTGGGTCGGGTCGGAGTACATGAATTTGACGGCTCGTCGTTGGAAATCGGCCTCGTCCAACGAGTCGCCACCGCGCAGGGTAATGTCGACCTTCTGCTTGGTGATCAGGTTGCGGGCCCGATATTTGTAGAGGGTGGCGGCCCCGCGCGCCGAAGGCGATTGCACCGAGATGGTCTCGATCATGCAGGGTGCGTCTTGATAGTTGACGATGTTGCCGCGCTTGATTTCCTTGGCGATCATAGAGGTTTGCTACCGAAAAGAGACTTCTTGGCCCAGTCATGGCGAGACGCGACGCGCACGGCCCGCCTACGTGTGTTTTCGGAAGGAGAATGTCGCTATAACATGGCGCCTGCCTGAGGGTCGACGGCGATGCCGCCGGTGAGCTTGACGAGCGTGTCCAGCACGAGAAGAAGCGCGCTGGGGTCGAGCATCTCGTCGGCTTCGTCCCCGTCGCCCATGTCGGTAAGTTGCTCGAAATGGAGGACGTCGAAACGGGCGTCGTACTGTTTCATTTGTTCGAGGCGGTGGCGTTCGGCCGCCTCACTGACGGTCGGCTTGAGATCATCGTACAGAAGTGATACCTGTTCGCGGACCTCTTCCCCATCGACATAACAGATATCCAGGGCGGCGAAGTCGTCGGGAGCGAGGACGGTCAACGATTCGGCGTGTCCATCGCTATCGGCACGGACGTTGGTGAGAACGAACCGGTCGTTGAGCGTCTGGAGGATTTGCTGCAGTTTCGTGACCGTGGGCGCGTCGGCCGAGGAGAAGAGCACGAAATAGGTTTCGCGCCAGCGGTACTGATCGTTTTCGAACATCGACATGGCCGCAAGCTCCGGGGACTCAGTGCGTGTCGCACTTAACTGTAGCGTTCGTGGCGGCGTGTCTCTGCGGTTTCAAAGGCGGAACACACGCTACACATACGCCGAATGCGGTCTAGTAGTCCTCTTCGGACGTGTTTTCGCCCATCCAGGTTTCCAATGCGGCGAGCACGTCATCGCGCTGCTCGGTATTGGCGGCCCAGACCGACTCGCCCTGTTCCAGACGGATCTCGTACTCACCCTCTCGCTGGCAGTCGGCCTCGCCACAGAAATGGGGCAGGGCCGAAACCCACACGATGCGATACAACGGAATGTACTTGTCGTCGACGACGCAGAAGCCAGACGTGGACATACTTCTGGAAGACTCCTCTCAAGCGGCCCCTAATTCTGTGGATCGCCGGGTTGCGGCCTCGACCGCGTTGATCAGCGCGGCGCGCAGCCCGCCGGATTCCAAAGCGGTCAGTCCGGCAATCGTCGTACCTCCAGGGCTGGCGACGCGGTCCTTGAGGACGCCCGGATGATCGCCGGATGCCAGCACCATTTCGGCCGCTCCGCGGAGGGTCTGCGCGGCCAACGACAGGGCGACCTGACGAGGCAACCCGACCTTGACGCCAGCATCGCTCAGCGCTTCGATGATGACGTAAGCGAACGCGGGGCCGGAGCCGGAGAGGCCTGTGACGGCGTCCATCAGCTTCTCGTCGACACGGTAGGCCAAGCCCACGGCCCGAAGCAGCTCCTCGACAAGCTGGCCGTCGTCGGCACCGGCGGTCTCGCCGAGGCAATAGGCGCAGGCGCCTTGGCGGATCAGACAGGGTGTGTTCGGCATGACCCGGACCAGCCGGGGCTTGTTGCCGAGCCAGTGGGCCAGTCGCTCCAACCGGACGCCGGCTGCAATGGAAATGACCAGATTGTCGGAGTTCAGGCCCCCGCGAAGTGCGGGTACGACCGTGGGCATCTGCTGCGGCTTCACGGCCAGAAGAAGTACGTCAGCATGCGCGACGACCTGCTGGTTGTCGTCGGTCGCCCGGCCGCCGGAGAGTTGGGAGAATCGCTGGCGGGCCTCGGGGAGCGGATCGCTGGCCAAAATGGCTTCGGGAGCCAGCAGACCAGCCTGAATCCACCCCTGAGCCAGCGCTGTGGCCATCTGGCCGGCACCGATTAATCCAATTCGCTGCTTCAACATAGGACGGGAGGCCATCTCAAGACAAGGGCGAGCAATTTGCTGCTGCCATGCTACGTTAAAGCAGGGCTTCATACAATGGGGCAGGCCTGAAGAGCCCCCAGGAATAGCTGTGTCTCTACGGTCCTGGCGGGATGATCTGCCGAGTGCGATGCCGAGCTGCATGCGTCAGCGCAGGGGCTCCACCACAGCACGGGTGTTTGCCGATTATGGGGAGCGAGACGTGGTGGGGCTGTGTGGTGCAGAGCCACCCAATGGTGCTTGTCAGTTCGAGGCGAGATGGCTAAGATGACGGCCGTCTTTGGCTCCTACGACCGGTTGGTTCATTTCTCTGGGAGGCCGACGCGATGTTCGATCGTTTTGCAACGGGCTGGGAACTCGTCAAGCAGAGTTTTCGTGTGCTGTGGCTGGACAAGGAACTGCTGGTGTTTCCAACGATCAGTGGGCTGGCGTGCCTGGCCGTGTTGGCCAGTTTTGTCCTGCCGCTGTGGAACAGCCCCTACGCGAATATCGTGTTGGAAGAAGGCCGCGTGCCCAACGATCCGGTGGCCTATGCCATTCTGTTCGCGTTCTACTTCGTAAACTACTTCGTGATTCTGTACTTCAATGCCGCGCTGGTCGCCTGCGCGATCATCCGGCTGAAAGGAGCCAATCCGACCCTGGCCGACGGATTTCATGCAGCGTCGTCGTGCTTGCCGCAGATCCTGGGATGGGCGCTGGTCAGCGCTACGGTCGGCCTATTGTTGAAAGTGATCGAGTCGCGTTCGGAGAAGGTCGGCCAGCTCGTGGTGAGCCTATTGGGGGCAACGTGGTCGATCATGACCTACTTCGTCGTTCCCGTGCTTGTGGTCGAGCGACAAGGGCCGGTCGAGGCGTTCAAACGATCGCTGGCGATCCTGAAACGAACGTGGGGAGAGGCTTTGGGGGCCAATTTCGGGGTTGGCTTCGTCTTCTTCCTGGTCACGCTGGTCGCCCTGGTGCCCTTGGTTCTTGCCGGGCTTCTCGCCGCGTTCGGCGTCAGCTCGGGCAACCTGGTTCTGGCGGTCCTCGGTTTCGGCTTGCTAGTGGTGCTTCTGGTGGGCGTCGGCCTGGTGTCGTCGGCCGTGCACTCGATCATCCTGGCGGCGCTGTACGTGTACGCCTCGGAAGGTCGGGTTCCTGAAGCGTTCGATGGCGACCTGATGGAGGTGGCGTTCCGGAGGAAATAAGGCCGAGGACCTCTTGGGCGGATCAGGCTGAAGGCAAGGCCGGAGTTGCGCCGCCGGATGGAGGCCTGGCGGGCTGCGGAGGTTGCACGAGGCTTAAGCCGTTTTGTGCCGGTGCTGCCGGTTCGGAAGCGACCTGGCGATGGAAGAAGCGGGCCACCGAGGCGCAGTGATGCTGCTTGGCCGCTTCGACGGCCGTTGCCTGCTGAGCCCCCTCGACAACCCAAAGCCGCGTGCCGGGGGGCATTCGCCGCTGCAGCCACTGGATCCAGGCCAAGGGGACGTAGCGGTCGTGGCGGCCGTGGATGAGCAGGACCGGTTGGCCGACGCGGCGGGCGGCCCGGTCGACGTCGATGAAGTGGTATCCGCGTCGCCGACCGAGAACAAAGCGAACCCAAGCGTCCATCAGCCGCACCAGCCGGGCACCGATTCTCATGAGCCAAGGTACGCCGGCCAGGCGGGCGCAAAGGCGGGCGGCGAAGGGGCGCGTTGAGTAGAGGCCTTCGGCCACGAGGACGCGAACCCGCGAATCGACGGAGGCAACGCAGGTGGCGACGGCCGCGCCCTTACCGACACCGAGGAGGCCGACCCCTTGGGGATCGGAGTCGGGCATGGTCATGAGGAAACGGATCGCGGCGGCGACGTCGGCCATGTCGAGCGTTGTGACCCAGGGAGTCGGTTCGTAGCCGGATGTGCGATCGCTCGTGCCGTGGTTGCGGAAATCGAACGTGAGGACGTCGAACCCTTGCCGCAACAGTTGCTGGGCATAGGGGCGCACGTTCCAGCGATCGCCGTTGAGCTCGTGGCAGAAGACGATGATTCCCTGACGCTCGGGGGTGTGGCTGGCGAGATAGCTTCCCCGCAGCCTCGCGCCGTCGTCGGCGAAGAACTCTACCGGCTCGCCTTCGTCCAGCGGCTCATACCAGGCCGTCGGTAACCAGGGGAGCCGATCGAACATCCAACTGGCTCGTGGCGTGTACCATAGGCGAGCCGCCAGATGCAGAACCAAGGTCAACAGAGCAAGGGCTGAAACCAGCCAGAGAAAGCCGTCCACAATTCAAGTTCTCAGAAGCCACCGCAATCGTGCGGCCCGTGGCGATGTCGGCCATCGCCAACACACCCATCCCAGAACAATAGCATAGATTCCCGGCGAACCGAGACTCAATCAGCAGCGCACTATTGTACTCACTGCTGTCGGCTCGCCGACCCCGCCAATAGTCGGTTGATTGCCCGACTGAATATGTGGGCGTCATTGGGTTCCATGGCGGCGCCGCGCTAGGTCAAAGTGCCACCCTCTTCGGACGTATGTAATGTGCTGCCCACTAGATATGTACGTAAGACAGTCGGTTTGTGATCCGACTGCCGATTACTTCGGCACGGTGAACTGGTATTGGCCGGCGCCCAATTCGTAGACGGCCTTGTTTGGTTCGGCACGGAGGAACTTAACGCCTGGGGCCTTGCTGGCGGGCTGATCGCCCTCGGCCACTCGTTGGGGGTCGGCAGCCGGCAAGTAGACCGTGGCGACCGTATTGGCCGGGATGATCACGGCGAATGAAAGCCCCTGATCGCCGGTCTTCCACTCGGTGGCGATCGTTCCGTGGAGCGATCCGTAGCTGGCCTTAACCCACGAGAGTCCTTGGCCCGGCTCCGGCCGAATCACGAGCCGCTTGAAGCCCGGCCCGTCGGTGTCGATGCCGGCGACGGTTTGGAACATCCACCGGGCGACGGCACCGAAGGAATAATGGGCGAAGGAGTTCATTCCCGGGTCCTGGAACCCCTTCTCGGCCGTCCAGCCGTCCCACCGCTCCCAGATGCTGGTTGCCCCGTGCTTGATGGAGTAGCCCCAGGACGGGAACGTGTCGTTGAGCAGCAGCCGGTATGCGATGTCGTCGCGGCGGATCGATGCGAGGGTGGGCATCAGGTAGGCCGTTCCGATGAAGCCGGTCGAAAGGTGCATGTCGCGTTTCTGGATATCTTCAGCCAGATAGCGCTCGGCCGCCGCACGCTTGTCTTTGGGCAGGAGGTTGAACCACAGGGCGAGCACGTAGACGGTCTGCGTGTTGCCCTTGATGCGCCCGTCGGGGTTGACATAGGCCTTGTTGAACGCAGCTTTGATCTGTTCGGCCAAGGCGTCGAGTTGATCGGCCTCTTCGGTCTTGCCCAGCTCGCGGGCCGTCTTGGCCGTGAGCTGGGTGCTGTAGGCGAAGTAGGCCGTGGCTAGAACGTCCTTGGGCGTATCGGCCTTGATCGACAGCCAATCGCCGAAGCCTTCAGCGGGACGCAGCAGATCCTTGCTGTGTTGCTTGCAGTAGTCGACCCAGCGGACCATGGAATCGAAATGTTGCTGTAGGACGCGCGAGTCGTTGTAGACCCAGTGGACGGTCCAGGGGCAAATGGTGCCTGCGTCGGCCCAGGCGGCTGCACCACCCCCGAGACCGAGGACGGCCGGAGCGATGTGCGTGAAGGCACCGTCGGGCATCTGCGCGTCGTCGAGATCGACGAGCCACTTGGTGTAGAAGGCGGCCGTGTCGGCGTTGTAGGTTGCCGCACGGATGAAGACTTCGGCATCGCCGGTCCAGCCCAACCGTTCGTCGCGCTGGGGGCAGTCGGTGGGGACGGAGATGAAGTTGGCCCGTTGCGTCCAGACGATGTTGCTATAGAGCTGGTTGACCATGGGGTTGGAGCACTGGAACGAGCCGACCAGCGGTGTGGCCGAGTTGATGGCGATGCCCGTGATGGCGTCTTTCGTCGGGCGGCCGGGATAGCCGGTCACTTCCACGTAGCGGAAGCCGTGGAAGGTGAAATACGGCTGCCAGACTTCTTCGCCTTCGCCCTTGAGAATGTAGGTGTCGGTAGCCCGGGCACCGCGGAGATTGGTCGTGTACATAGTGCCGTCGGGATTCAGCATCTCGGCGAATCGAAGGACGACCTTCGTGCCTTTGGGGCCCTGAGCTTTCAGTCGGGCGAAGCCGGCGAAGTTCTGGCCCATGTCGAAGATGAAAGTGCCCGGTACGGGTTCGGTGATGGCGATCGGATGGAGCACGCCGGTTTCCTGGACCGGGACGCCTGGGAAGGCTTGGAGCTTCGCCTTGATCGCGTCGGTCACGGCGACCGGTTTCCAATCGGCGTCGTGAAATGCCGGCTCGCACCAGCCTGGGATCTCCAGGCGAGCATCGTAGTATTCGCCGGCGAGGAACTCGGCCTCGACGCAGGGGCCGAACGCGGTCTTCCACGAGCCGTCGGTGGTTACGATCTGGCGCGTGCCGTCGGCCAGTTCGATCTCCAGTTGCGCCCAGAGCTTGGGCTCGGTGCCGTAATTGAACCGGCGGCTCTGCCAGCCGATCGCACCGGCGTACCAGCCGGCCGCCAGGGTGCCGCCGATGGCATTGGCGCCGTTGGCGCGAACGAGGTCGGTCACATCGTAGGTGTCGTAATATACGCGGATGTTGTAGTCGGACCAGTCGGGCGTGAAGTAGTCGTTGCCGACCGGGCGGCCGTTGATGTGGAGCCGATACACGCCGAGGGCGCTGGCGTAGACGGTCGCGCGGCGAATCGGCTGCGCGACGGTGAACTCCTTGCGAAACTGCGGGCAGCCGAGCACGTCAACCGCGGCATTGCCGATCTCGCCCCAGGGATTGTCGCCGAGTTTGGCAATGGTCTTGACGGCGGGCCAGGCGGAAGCATCGACCTTGGAATGCTGCCAGCTTGCGATTTGCTTGTCGGTGGCCTTCCAGGAGTTGTCGATCCGCACGATGAGCGGTTCGCCGCGGTCGAAGTCGATTCGGAGCTTGCCGACCAGGCCTGCCGGGCCGGGGGCCCCGTTGGTGACCTCGATGGCCAGCGTGTTCTTGGTGAGATTCAAGTGGTTGGTGATATCGACCATCTGCGGCTGCTTCCATCCGCCGCCGCGGCCAGCCGGGCGGCCGTTGACGTAGAGCTCGAAGGTATCGTCGGCGGCGATGAGGAAGCGGGCGGAGACCATGCGACGGTCTTGCGGTACGGTCACCGTGCCGCGGAAGAATCGAACGCCTTTTGGAGCCGACTGCTGCGGAGACGGGCCTTTTTCGTCGAACCAGACCCAGGAGGAACCCTTCAGATCGAATGCGCCGCCCTTGGCGGGGTGAAGCATGGGTCCCTGGAGACCGATCCATTTGGCCTGGACGTCCTTGGGGTCGAGCAGGCCCATCGTCCAGAGGGCCGGGCTGCTGTAGGCGGTCGCCTTTCCGTCGGCGTCCCACAGGCGGACCTTCCAGTGGCAGCGCGTTCGCGATCCGAGCGGTTTGCCGGCGTACTGGATTTGGGCCGAGTCGCTGGAGTCGACCTTGCCGCTGTCCCAGAGGTTTCCCTTATTGGCCGCCAGGTCTTCCGGGTTGTCGGCGACGAGGATTTGGTACGCCGTTTGGGCGGCGCCGCGGCGGGCGTCCTGCATGAGCCAGGAGAGACGGGGCACGAGCACACCGATCCCCAACGGATCGACCCGATATTCACAGCGAAGGTAGTCGGCCTTGGCCGGGCTTGGCTCGGGCGAATCGGCGGCGACGGCCGTGACGCACGCCAGGCAGATTCCGAAAACGGCCAGCAACATCGAGGGACGCGACATGATCAGACTCCTTGTTCCACTTGCTTTCGGCGCTGTTCCCACTTGCTCACCCAGATGGTGGCGTTGACGAAATACAGCAACGTGATCCAGATGAGAAACTTGCCGAGCGCCAGTCGGTTGGCTCGGAAGACGTCGGCACCGGCGTAGCTGGAAACGAATACGAACAGCGGTAGCACTAAGCACAGACTAAGACAGACAAGTGCCGTGACGCCCGACACGTAGAGGACGATGTCGCGGCTTGCGGCGGAGGTAACGGTTGAAGCGGTCGGCGGCGAGTGAGCGGGGACCGTTTGCTCGCCCGGGTCGGCTTCGTGCTGGTGATCATCGGCAGAGCGGCGCGCTCCGGCAATCGCGGCAAGGGCGATGTAAACGACGGCGGTCAGAATCCAGGCGGGCAAGGCGAGAAAGAACTCGTGCAGGATGCCGGTGGTCCAGCAGATCAGCGCGGCCACGAGGGCCACACCCCAGGCGACCAGGGCCGGCCAGTTAACGGCCAGACCGTTGCGCGACGACCAGTAGCGCGTGAGCCCGATGCGGGGGAACAGCCAGTGTTCGACGACGACGATCGTTCCCACGGGCATCAGGAGCAGCCCGTACAAGCTCACGAAGCCGAGGAGGCTTCCGAAGACGAACGGGAAACAGGCGACCAGCGTGGTGGCGGCGCCGACAGCAAGCGTCACGCGCCAACGGCTCCAGCCGGGAGTCACCGCCTGGAGGGCCAATCCGGCGCGGTAGAGTGTGGGATTGGCGGTCGTCCAGCCGGCGATGACGACGCAGAGCGCGCCGACGGCCCCCAGCGCGTTGAATGCGATGCCGCCCGAATCGAGCTGACTCAGCGGGCGGTTCATCGCCAGGGCGGCCGCCGCGCCCATGATGCCGGCGCAGATCCACGAGAGGTAATGGCCCAGGTACATGCCGAAGGCCGAATAGAGCCCGTACGATGCGCGGCGGGCGTAGCGCAGCAGCGCCATGTCGGACAGCCCGATGTGCGTGGCCAGGTTGCAGATCCAGGCGAAAGCGGCAACGTGCCAGAAGCCGATTCCGGTGCCATGGGCAGTGGAGGAGCCGGTCCAGATCTGCGTGCGTGCAATCTCCCAGAAGTCGCCGAAGCTGCGGAGGGGGCCGAGCGTGGGCAGCACCATCAAGGCGCCGGCGACGAACATCAACACCATCCACGGCGCGCAAACGGAGGCGAACTGCGCCAGCCGGCGAAAGCCCAGGATGGCCAAGGTGACCACGACCGTCCCGACCAGCAGCACGACCAGGACGAAGCTGATGTGCTGGGGGAACCAACGCGTTTCGGCGGCGACGCCGAAGGGAATACGCACGGCCGACGCAGAGACCGTGATCATGGCGCCGGCCAGAATGCAGTGGAGCACGGCATTGAGGACGTTGTAGACGATCATTACGACCGGGCCGCCGATCTTGCGGAGGTACCAGTAGAGCGTCAGACGCGTTTGGACGGCGATCGGTGCGCAGACGCACGCCCAAGAGAGGACGGCCAGCAGGTTGCCGACGAGCAACCCTGCGAGCACGTCGAACGCGCCGGCCCCGAGATTGACAAACAGGGCTCCGATGACGAACTCGGTGGCAGCGATGTGCTCGCCGGAGTAGACCGCCGCGAAATAGCCACCGCCGTGCAGCCTCTCCGTAGTAACCGGCTGTCGCTCGAACTCATTGAGTTGATCGAGGCGGGCCAGCACGCGCTCGGTTGCCTGGACAGTGGCCATCGCAGTTCGCTTTGCGTAGGGATCGACGGGGGCTGGGGCGTCAAGGGGCCGGATCGGACGCCCCTGCGGGCAGCTCGACCTCCACCGTCACGGCGGGCGACGGGGTGGCCTTGCCTTGCTCTTTCAGGTAGTTGCCATATCCGATGACCAACAGCGAGCCGACCAGAACGACCAGGCTTGTGCCCAGAAGCGACTTGGTGCGGATGCTGACGCCTCGCCACTCGTGCATCAAGATACCGAGGATCGTACTGAAGATGATCATGCTCGACATGAGCACGGTCCACCCGGCGAAGGCCAGATCGGGGCCGCTTTTGGCGTCGGCCATTTTGTAGAGGGCGAACTGCGAGCACCAGATGGCGCCGGCGGCGCCGGCGAAGACGATGTTGGCCGCCAGCGGGGCGCCCGCCTTGAGGTAGTCGCCGCCGGTTCGATTCTTGACGTTCAAGAATAGGCACCAGAGGAAGTTGACGGTGAATCCGCCCAAGAGCACCACGACGAGGACCGGGATGCCTTTCCAGACGTTGGACGTGACCGGTTCGATCGCCAGGGCGGCCTTCTCGATGGCGGCACCGCTGCCGAGCCCGAAGGCCATGCCGGCGCTCATGATTCCGGAGAAGATGGCGACGATGATGCCCTTGGTGAAGTCGAACTCGGCGACGGAGGCCTTCTTTTCTTCTTCGGACAACTCGCGTTCCTTGGACATGCCGGCTGCCCCGGTCAGCACGATTCCGAGGACGGCGATGGCCACGCCGACGAGTGTGGCGATGCCCCAGTTTTCGGCCAGCAACGTACCGAACTCGCCACGGAACAGCGGGGGAATAAGCGTGCCGGCGGAGGCGCACAGACCGGCGCCCACGGCCAACCCCAATCCCACGCCCAGGTACCGGATCATGAGTCCCCATGTCAGACCGCCGACGCCCCACATGGCACCGAACAGGTAGCACCAGAAGAGCGTTTCGCGGGGCGTCTGCCCGAGCACCGAGATGACGTTCGGGGAGACGATCCAGGCCAAACCCCAGGGCACGACGATCAGGCCGACAACGGCGTAGACCATCCAGTAGCTTTCCCACGCCCACTTCTGCACACGTTTGAAGGGGAGGTAGAAACACGCGCCCGCCAGGCCGCCCAACACGTACAACGCAATGCCAAGAAAAGGATTTGTTTCCATAGACGGAGCCTTTCGGAGATAGCCAAATCGATCGAGCCGTGCGTTAACGCTTGCTGGTCACGTCGGCCTCATAGCGGCGGACCTCGTCGATCCAGGCCATGCCGACGGGCACGTTCTGCTGGAGGCAGTAGTGGTCCCACACGGCGCCGAACGGCAACGTCTTGACGACTTCCAGCATCGCCAGCCGCCGGCTGAAGTCGCCCTGGATTTCCAGGTCGCGGAGGGTGGCCGTCGGTTCCAGCAGGGCCAGCAGCAGGGCCTTGAGCATGGCGCGGGTGCCGGTTACCCAGGCGCAGACGCGGTTGATGCTGGCGTCGAAGAAGTCGAGCCCGATGTGGACGCGGCTGAGGTAGTCGTTGCGGACGATCTCTTCGGCGATGGCGCGCAGATCATCGCTGAGGATGACCACGTGGTCGCTGTCCCAACGGATGCCGCGGCTGACGTGCAGGAGGATCTCGTCGAGATACATGAGGACGGAGGAGATTTTGTCGGCAATGGTCTCCGTGGGATGGAAGTGGCCGGCGTCAAGGCACAGGAGTCTTTTGTTGCGGACCGCGTAACCCAGGTAGAACTCGTGCGAACCAACGACGTAGGTCTCCGAGCCGATGCCGAAGAGCTTGGATTCGACCGCATCGAGATTGTAGCGGCGATCGATCTCGGGAGCGAACATCTCGTCGAGCGACTCGCACAATAGCTCGCGGGGGCCGGCGCGGTCGATGGTGATGTCTTTGGAGCCGTCGGGAATCCAGACGTTGGTCACGCAGGGGGAGCCGAGCTGCCGGCCGAAGGCTTCGCCGATCTTGCGGCAGGCGATACCGTGCTCGACCCAGAAGCGGCGGATGTCCGGGTCGCGATGCGCCAGGGTGTATCCGTCGTCGGCCTTGGGGTGCGAGAAGTAGGTGGGGTTGAAATCGACGCCGATTCCCAGTTGCTTCGCCCAATCGGCCCAACGCTGGAAATGGGCCGGCTCGAGCTCGTTGCGCTCGACCGGTTTACCGCCCGTTTCGCGATAGATGGCGTGGAGATTGAAGCGATGGCGGCCGGGGATGAGGCTGAAGGCCTTCTCGGCGTCGGCGCGGAGCTCGTCGGGAGTGCGGGCCTTGCCGGGATAGTTGCCGGTGGCCATGATACCGCCGCCGGTGAGGCCCTCGCTCGTCTCGAAGCCGCCCACGTCGTCCCCCTGCCAGCAGTGCATCGAGACTGCGATTCCCTGGAGGCGAGCCAGGGCCTGATCGGTATCGACGCCGAAGTCGGCATAACGCTGCTTGGCCAGGGTGTACGCGCTTTCGAGTGAAGCCGTGTCCATGAGGAACCTCCCGTTGATGGTTTTGCGTTGCCGTTGTGCGCCTTGCTTGGATGGGACGCGGGATGGGTCGACCAACAGCCGTGACTTTACCGCACCGCGCGGCATTCGCCTACGGGCGCGGCAGGCGTTTTCGCAGTATTTCGCCACGTCGCCGGACGGCTGGAAGCGGCGGTTGGTGTCAGGATACTGCGAAGGGAACCGCAAAACAAGGAAGACAGGAAGACTGGGAGAAGTCTGTTGCTGGAAGGAGGCACGAAACCGCTCTGGACGGAGGCCGGCAATTCTGAGACACTCCCGCCCCGATTCCGACGGCAGACGCTGCCGAAAGGGGTTGGTTCGTGCGTTGCATTGGAGGGGCCCCGATGAGAGTTGTATCGACAGCCCTTGTGGCAGCATGGTTCATGCTGGCGAGTGCCGGTTGGGTGTGGGCAAGCGTGTTGCCGGTGGGCCAGATAGGTAGCCTTGCTGTGGGTTCCGCCAGCAGTGGGCACTCAGCGGCCGGCAGCAGCTCTCCGTTGGCCCAACTGGCGTCGGGTACGAAGAAGTTCTTCGTGAGCATGAAGAATGCACTGACCCCGAAGTCGCATACCCGTACGACGAAGACGCGGTACTACACGCCGGGCACCACGCCCAAATATCAGAGTGAACCACAGAAGCCGTGGTATACGACGTGGTTGCATACTAAGGAATCGAGCAAGAAGTAGCGACCCGACCGGGACGACGTAACCCGTTTGTTGAGACTGAATCGCGAGAGTTGAGCCATGTTTCTTAACCGGCGCGAGATCGACTTGCCGAGGGAGTGGGACTCCGTGGGCGCGTTGCTTTCCCGACGGGCATCCCGTTCGGCCCGCACGGTGCTGCATTGCGCCGGACGGATGTGCGTGTTGGCGGTGTTTTGCTCGATTCTGCTTGCGGGCTGCACTTCGCTTGCCAAACGCGACAATGTCGGCTCAAGATCGTACGGAAGTACATCGCGGCAGAAGGACGAGAGTTCGGGCCTGTTCTCGATGTTCCACAAGGAGCCCGAGCCTCCGAAGTCGGTCCAGGATTGGATGCGGCTGAAGCGATTGGATCTGTGAGCCGAAGCATCGCCATGAAACGCCCCGAGCGAAGGAACCGGCGTTGGGCCGCGATGGCGCTGGCCGCCGCGCTGTTGAGCGGGCTCTGTGCGTTATCGGCCGGCTGCGCGACGTCGGCCATTCCCTCGCGTCAACTGGGCGCATTCTCTACGAATCGGGCGGACGCGAAACTGGCCGAGGCGGTACGCAATGACCCGTTTCCCACAGCGGCCCAGAGCGGAGTAGCCTCGGTCGCATCTACGGCTCGGTAGACTTTGCCGCGGCCGCGGAGTAGTCTATGGGCTCCCGCGTCGATCCGGAGGGGACTGCTGCCGCCGGTTTGACGACACAGGGATCGGGCGGACCGTCTGGATGGGTTTTGGGGGCGGGCCTCGCTTCGGTCGCAACCCAGGAGGCTGCCATGTCGCTGAATCCGCTGCGCGGAATTCCCTCGGTGAATGAGCTGTTGGAGAGCCCGACTCTGCGCCGGCTCGTCGATCGGCTGAGCCAGAACGTCGTCGTGACGACGGTGCGAAGCGTGCTGGATGAGGTCCGCAACGAGGTGCAACATGCGGCGGCGGATCGGACATTGCCGAGCGTTTCGGAGCTTGCGGAGCGCGTGGCACGGCGGATCAGCGAAACCGAACGGCCCTGGCCTTGCCCGGTCATCAACGCCACGGGAATCCTCCTGCATCCCGAGCTGGGGGCCGCGCCTCTGGCGGAGGAGGCGGTTCGGGCGATTTGCGCGGCGACTGAGGACTATGCGGGCACGCCGGCGGATGCGTCGCGTGAGGCTCTGTTGCGGCAGTTGACCGGTGCGGAGGCGGCGACGGTGGTGAGTTCGGGCGCCGGTGCCGCCGTGCTGGCCGCAGCGGCGTTGGCGGGCGGTCGCGAAGTGGTCGTTTCCCGTGGCCAGTTGGTCGAGATCGAGGAAGGCGTTCACCTGCCGGAGGCCATCGCCGGCGCCGGCTCCGTCGTCCGGGAAGTCGGCACGACGAACAAGACGCTTGCGACAGATTACGTCGACGCGATCGGCGATCGAACCGGCGCGTTGCTGCTGGTGCACTCGAGCGAGTTCGCCATGGTTGGCGACGTCCAGTCGGCGACACTGGAACAGCTTGTCGAGATCAGCCGCCGCAGACAGGTGCCGTTGGTGCACGATCTCGGTTGCGGGGCCTTGTTCGATTTGAGTCCGTGGGGGCTCTCCGGGGAACCGACCGTATCGGAGAGCGTCAAGGCAGGGGCCGATCTGGTGCTGTTCCGTGGTGACAGGCTTCTCGGTGGACCGCCGTGCGGCATTGTGGTCGGTCGCCGTGGGCTGATCGAAGCGATGAACAAGCACCCGCTGGCAGGAGCGTTCCGACCTGGAAGGCTGACCATGGCGGGGCTGGTGGCAACGCTGGAATTGTACCGGGATGCCGAGAAGGTCCGCCGGGCAGTCCCGCTGCTGCAATTGATTACGACGTCGGCCGACAATCTGAAGAACCGCGCCGAGCGGTTGGCACCACAGATGGACGCTGCCGTAGCGATCGCATCGGCGACGGTGGTTGCGGAAACGGCTTGCGTGGGCGCCGGCCGCCTGCCGTGCGGCCAATTGGCGAGCTGGTGCATCGCGCTGACTCCGAAGCAGGGTGCCATCGATCGACTTGCCAATGCGCTACGGTCGGGCACGCCATCGGTGGCAGCACGTATCGAAGCGGATCGACTTCTGCTGGATCTGCGAACCGTGTTTCCTCGGCAGGATCAGGATCTGGTTGCGGCGGTCGAAGGAATTGCCGAACCGTCCCCGTGATATGGGGGATGTGTGGGGGATTCTCTGGTGGCCGCGCGGGGAAAGATCGGGCGCGCATGTCGAGGCACGACGGATGGATTTGCCAGCGGTACGTACTATACTGGACCCTTATAGGGGGAATTCGGCCTCAGATCCGGCGCTTTCGGAACGCGCGGAGCTACCCCGCTTGTCAATGAAGTACATTCTCGTATTCTGTGGCACGACCCGCGGACTCGGGGTAAGACACGGTGGAGCAAGCAACGGTGCGATCGCTGGTTCTTCACAGCTTGACGGTAGCCATGCTGCTGGTCCTGGCGCCGGCGACCGTCTGGGCGAAGCCAGGCGAGATGGGGCGCGAGACTCATCCTTGGGGGCGCTTCCAACCGGGAGCCTGGAAAGAGGTGCGCGTGCTGGCCGAAACGTTCGACGAGCAAGGCGCGATTACCGGAACGACCATTGCCGAAACGACGACCACGCTACAGAAGATATCGGACGACGGCGTGACGCTCGGCCGGGAAGTGTTTGTCGAGATCGCCGGAAAGCGGCTCGACGCCGAACCCCAGGTGGTCCGGCAGGGCTTTCATGGAGAAACGCCCGGGCAGAAGACGCAAGTGACGGTTCTTCCGGACGATCACGTGATGATCGAAGGTCGACAGGTCCCCTGCCACGTGGAACAGGTGGAATCGAGCGATGAGAACACCAAGACCGTGACCAAGACCTATTGGTCGCCGACGGTGGCCCCGTTCATTCTGAAGCGGGAAAGCACGACGACCGACGCGGACGGCAAAGTATATCGGCAGTCGACGATCGATGTGATTGCGTTGGACATGCCGCGTTGGGTGCTCGGAGAGATCCACAGTACGTCGTACGTGAGGACGATTGTTACGCACGCCAAGGGCACGACCTCGACGCTGTCGATCACGTCGGCCGACATTCCCGGTGGCGTGATCTGCCACACGTCGAAGGACATGGATGAGAAAGGGCATCTCGTTTGCCGTAGTTCGCTGGAGTTGATCGACTACGGGCTGGAGCCACCCAACGGGCGATGGGGGCTTCTGCAGCGTTTGCGTGGGCGATGGGGACATCGGTCCGCGCATGGCTCGTCGCAATAGGCCGTCGCTACTTGAGCGATCGGCCCTCTTTCGGCTGCCGACCGCGACCCCCTCGGGTCCAGCGGCCCCTCTGCCGGTCATTGGCAATCCGGTGCCAAATCTCCATAATAGCCGGATTACCCTTTCTCAAGCGGAGGAGCAGACGGAATGCAAGCGAAAATCAAGTACCAGGGAGTCACCTTCGATGACGTGCTGCTCGAACCTCGGCACAGCAACGTCGTGCCGGCGGAGGTCGATATCAGTACGCAGCTCACCCGCCGCATCCGGCTGAACATCCCCCTTCTAAGCTCGCCGATGGATACGGTGACCGAAAGCGCGATGGCCATTGCGCTTGCCCAAGAGGGGGGCATAGGGATCATCCACAAGAACATGTCGGTTCAACACCAGACCGACGAGGTGGAGAAGGTCAAGCGGAGCGCCAACGGGATCATCGTCAACCCGGCCACGCTGCCGTCCAGCGCCACGGTGCAGCAGGCGCGCGACCTGATGGACGTCCACAAGGTGTCGGGCGTTCCTATCATCAATGCCGACGGCTGCTTGGAGGGGATCATCACCCGGCGCGACCTGCGGTTCCTAGAGGACCAGACGCTGCGTGTTGCGGAAGTGATGACACGTGAGAACCTCGTTACTGCTACGGGGACTGTAACGCTTGAGGAAGCTGAGAAAATTTTGATGCAAAAAAAGGTGGAGAAGCTTCTGCTGGTTGACGAAAACTTCAGACTGACAGGACTGATCACCATTAAAGACATCGATATGATGCGCAGCTACCCGAATGCCTGTAAAGATAGGCAGGGTAGGTTGCGTGTAGGAGCGGCAGTCGGCGTCCACGACTATGGAAGGATCGAACAGCTCATTGCCAAAGGGGTAGACGTACTCGTAGTCGACAGCGCTCACGGCCATTCGGCCAACGTGATCGAGACGGTTCGGACGGTCAAGGAGCGATGGGATATCGACGTGATTGCGGGAAACGTGGCAACCTCGGAAGGATGTCGCGATCTGATCAAGGCCGGGGCTGACGCCGTTAAGGTGGGAATTGGACCAGGATCGATATGTACGACGCGGGTTGTTTCAGGAGTCGGCGTACCGCAGATCACGGCGATCTACAACGCCGCCCAAGCCGCCCAGGAATCGGGAACAACCATCGTCGCCGACGGAGGGATCCGCTATTCGGGTGACGTTACGAAGGCCATTGCGGCTGGAGCCCATGTGATCATGATCGGAGGGCTCTTCGCCGGATTGGAAGAGAGTCCCGGCACGCGGATTCTGTA
Organism: Thermoguttaceae bacterium; assembly: GCA_963674835.2. Lineage (GTDB taxonomy): Bacteria > Planctomycetota > Planctomycetia > Pirellulales > Thermoguttaceae. The sequence continues at coordinate 578,032 of CAXXKC010000003.1, read as the reverse complement.
TCAAGGAAGAACATTCAAGATCTACCGAGGGATGGGCTCACTGGGAGCCATGGTGCAAGGTTCGAGCGAGCGCTATCGCCAGAATCCGACGTACAAGCCCGACAAGCTGGTGCCGGAAGGTGTGGAAGGAAGAGTGCCGTTCAAAGGTTCCTTGGGCCCGTTTGTGTATCAGCTTGTGGGGGGGCTTCGAGCTGGGATGGGATATTGTGGAACGCGGACCATCGAAGAGTTGCGCACCGCGGCGCAGTTCATTCAGGTGTCGTCAGCCAGTGTTCGGGAGAGTCATCCTCATGACATCGCCATTACGCAGGAAGCCCCAAATTACAGCACGGAACACCTCCACGACGAGGCTCCCTAGCGTGCCGGACCGCCTGGCGTGGCTTGGCGCCTTGCTGGCGCTAGCCGTACTCGCAGGCCCGATTCAAGCCGGGCCGATGCCATCACAGGTTCAGACCACTGAATACACCGGCACGGCCGACAATGGAGTCGTAACGCCTGTCAGCTACACCACCGGAGCGGCCGGACATCAACTGAAGTGGTTGCCGTACCGTCCGGCGAAACCGACGGCTAGGACGACAGCCAAGCGGCTTGCCGCGGTTGCGGAAGAGAACGAAGAGAACCAAGTGAACATGACGGCTGCCTTGCAGGCCGTTCAACCGGCTCCTGCGACTGGCGCCACGGTGACCGATCCGTTCGGCGACAACAAAGCGGCGGTCGCGCCACCAGCACTTTTGGATGCCGGCGCCGCAAAGGCAGGACAGCCGACCGAATCGCCGAGCGATCTGATGCGAGGCCCGCTCGAACCGCCGGCCGCCGCGGCGGCTCCACCCGCGAACACTGCGGCGCCGAAGGCCATGCCCGCGCCGGAGAAGCTTGCGCCACCGGCGGCGATTGCAGCGCCGGCCGTAGCGCCCAAGCAGGAGACGGAAGCGCAACCGCTGGAGATCCCATCGCTAGAGCAGGAGTTGGCGGTGGTTCCGCAGCCGAAGCCGCAAGCGTGCCAATCGCCGAAGGACTTGAAGCCGATCCAGGACATCAGCTACAAGACGGCGGCCCCGCCCGGCGAGTTTCCCACGAAATGTCCCCTCGGCGACGATCAATTCGTCCCGCGGTCCTGGCCGTGCATTACGTTCACGTGGAAGGCCTCGGGCTTGTGCCACAAGCCGCTGTACTTCGAGGATGTCCATGCGGAACGTTATGGGCACACGTGCGGTCCGTGTGTGCAGCCGTTCATTTCGGCCGGCCACTTCTTCCTCACGATTCCGGCGTTGCCGTACCTGATGGGGGTGTATCCGCCCAACGAGTGCATCTATCCCCTCGGCTACTACCGGCCCGGCAACTGTGCACCGCGGTTGCTCGACCCGATTCCGCTTAGCGTACGGGGAGCGCTGTTCGAAGGTGGCGTCGCCACCGGACTGGCCTTCCTGATTCCGTGAGCCACCTCACGGATCGAGATTGCACCCGCGGCCACAGCAGTTGGTGACGTTGCACGACTGGCCCTCTTCGCGCGGACATCGCGGCTGCGTCGCTCCGGCCACATGGCCTGAGGGTACGCTCAGAAGGCGCGTGAGCTTGGTGCGACCGCACGCGGGGCACTCCGGGGTCGCATCGCCGCGGGTGAGCCATTCGAAGTGATGTCCGCAATCGCGGCACGCGTATTCGTGGATGGGCATGGGTGATTCTCCAAAGGACTACTGTATTTTAGGATACAGGCGGACGCGGAGGAAGCGGAGTCCGAGGTGGGCCCGTTCCCCGGCAGAGCTATGGAAGGGGGCTCCCGAATGACGCACGCGACACTTACGCGGCAGCAGTCGCGCCAAGTGGATCGCCTGGCCGTCGAGCAGTACGGCATGCTGGGCCTGATCCTCATGGAAAACGCGGGCCGCGGGCTGGCCGACACGCTGGAACGCCTGCGAGTTGCCGGACCCGTTCTCATCTGCTGTGGGAAAGGGAATAATGCCGGCGATGGGTTTGTTTTGGCCAGGCACCTCGATCTGCGCGGGCATCGAGTGCGCGTGGCGATTTGGGGGAACCCCGATCAGCTTCGCGGGGATGCGGCGGCCAATTTCGAAATCCTTAGCAAGAGCGGAGTCGAGATTGAGCCGTTTGACGACGGGCACGATCCGGCACGGCTGGAACGCATGCTGGACGGTGCGGCGTGGATCGTCGACGCGCTGCTGGGCACCGGAGTTCAAGGCGAACCGCGGCCGCCGCTAAATGAGGTGATCGAGCAACTCAACGCGGCGCCCGCGCCGAAACTGGCCGTGGATGTGCCGACCGGATTGGACTGCGACACGGGGGAGCCGTCGACGCACACGATCCGGGCGGCGCACACGTGTACGTTCGTCGCCGCCAAGCCGGGCTTCCTGGCTGCCGGAGCGGCACCCTACGTCGGCCAGTTGCACGTCTGCGACATTGGCATCCCGCGCAAGTTGCTGGAAGAGATGCTTGGTCAGGCGTAGTGCACGCGGGGGCGGGATTGTCGCGAGAATGGCTCTGAGGCACAGCCGAGGGTGGCTGTGCTACATGGCGGGTGGGTGTGGCGGAGCTTCGGGGTGGGTCTCAGGGCGTGCGCCGGTCATTTGGGCTGGGCGTCGCGAGCCTTTAGTGCCTGCTCCAGCGCCTGGACGCGCTGTTCGAGTTGTTCGATGCGGCGCAGGAGCGCCTCGATAGATGGCGGTTCGGTGGCCTGACCGCTGGGTGGCTGTGGCTGGGTCGCTTCTGGGGTTGCGGCTGGGGCAGGGACTGGCCAGCGGGCGAACGTCAGGTGGATCCGCTTGGGCTCCGTGCCGCGAAGGACCTCGAATTCGAGGGAACCGCCCGGCGGCACCTGTTCGAGGATCATAATCATGTCGCTCAGTTGCCGCACGCGGACGCCGCCCAGTCCGGTGATGAGGTCTTGCGGGCGGAGTCCCGCCGCGCCGCCGGGACCCTTGGGGGCAACCTCGAGGATCCGCACGCCACGACCTCGATCGTCGCGATCGTCGACGACCAGACCGGCGTAGCCTTGCCGGGGCTTCTGTTGAGGCTGCTGGCTGTTGACGGCCGGCTCGGCGGGTTGCGGTTCGGCCGGCTGTGCGTTTTCTGCGGCCACATCGCGACGTACCTTCTGCTCCAACGCATCGAGCGCCGGCTGGGCGTGGGCAACGGCGACCAGCGTCGCGGGCAGGATCGCGGCGATCGAAAGTAGCTTTGTCATTGCAGACGGTCCCCCAATTCGAAGGCTTGGCACTCTACGGCCCGACCCGATTATACCGCCGATCGTCGGTAATCGGGCAATCTGCTTTTGAACAACCGCGGCAATCCGAGTATGCTTCGTGCATGAAACGGAACGATGCGAACGAGCTGCAAATCCGGACCGCCGCCTGGCGCGAGGTTCGAACGGCCTTGGCGTGGGCATTCCGTGCAGTGCCCTCGGCAAGCCGCTCGGCGCAGATTGAAGCGACGACCGACGACCTTGAGTCGATGCGGGTGCCGTTGGAGAGTCTGGTGGTGGCCTGCCGCGGCAAGAACGTAGTCGGCGCGTTGTTCGCCCAGGTCCATGCGGGTCGATCGGCCGTCCTGTGGCCGCCGGGAGCCGCGCCCGATGAGCCGGCCGATACGGCGGAACAGCTCCTGGCCGTATGCCTCGATCGGTTGGCTACAGAATCGGTCCGCATCGTTCAGGTGGTCATGGAGATCGTCTCGCCGGAAGATGCAGCGCTGCTGGAGTCGCACGGTTTCGCTTTCCTGGCCGACTTGCTGTATTTGGGCTGCGAGGAGAGCGCGATGCCCGCGAGCCGACCAGAGGGGCCGCTAGAGTTCGAGCCGTGCTGGCCGGACCAACGCGAGCGCCTGGGACGAATTGTCGAGGCAACGTACGAACAGACGCTGGACTGCCCGGGGTTGGATAACGTGCGGAGCGTGGAGGACGTGCTGGAGGGCTATCGGGCCACCGGGACGTTTCACCCGGACTCCTGGCTGATCGTGCGGAACGCCGAGGAGGACGTGGGCGCGTTGCTGTTGGCCGATTATCCGCGGCAGGGGAACGTGGAGCTGATCTACATGGGGCTCGTCCCCACCGTGCGAGGGCGTGGTTGGGGGAGGTACCTCGTTCGTGAGGCCCAGTGCCACGCCCGGCAGTTGGGCCGGCCGAGGGTCGTTCTGGCGGTCGATGCCACGAACCGGCCGGCGATCGACATGTATCGTGCCTGCGGATTCGAGGCGTGGGAACGGCGGCGCGTGTACGCCAAGGTTCTCCCGGAGCGAGAAGTCCCGTGAATTCAACGCATCGGCACACTGAGGGCGTCATGCGTGTGCGGTCGCTGGTGTCGCAAAGAGAATTCGGGGCAAGGTTTTGGTGCGACCTGGGGCTCCGCGCAGGTCGGTGGGGTCATGCTACCTCTGAACATTTTTTCCACGGTAGCGAGGAGGTGGGAAAATCGCCGTCTGCGGTCGGTACGGATTCGGACTCCTCGGGTTTTGCGGCCGATTCCGGCCCCGGTTTTGCGCCGGGCCGATTTCTTTTATTTCGGAGCGGTTAGCCTGTTTGACAGCGAAGCTAGCATGGCTACAATCAGCACATCGGGTGACACACAACGCTAACCTAGACGGAGTGATTGCAGCGAAGAAAGCCGGCGTCGGACGGTTCAGGCGATCCAATCCTTACGACTATGGGGAGGATTGCGGACTGAGTGGGACGCTCGGCTAACAGGCAAGAACGGCCGTCGAAGAATCGCGCCCCTCTCTCTAGCCAAGCTCCGATTTCCTCGGAGTCTTCGTAATCAAGACCACGATGATGTGGCTTTTTGCGGGAGCGGTGCGCGCCGGGGACAGCAGGAAGTGGCCAAGGGCGATATGGAAATCGTATCCGTTCTGCGGAGCGCGCTGGCTGAGAAAGTCGGTCGACGACGATTCGAGCTGTGGTTCGGTGAGAGCACGCGGCTGGAATTGGTCGATGGTACGCTCACGATCGGCGTGCCGAACCGCCTGTTTCAAGACTGGCTCCGCACGAACTTCCGGCTCCATATCGAGAATGCGTGCCTGACCGCGCTGGGCACCCGACCGCCGCTGAATTTTCGGGTGGATCCGACGCTCCCGGACCCGCATCTTGCCAAGAGTTCTTCGGCGGCGAAAGTTGTGCCGGCTGGGGCGGTCGCCACGCTGCCGCAGGCTTCGTTGCTTGCCCCATCGTCCGGCGCTGCGAAGAGTGCTGCGGCTGGCGAGCTTCCTGCCGGTGCGCCGCGTCGCAGGTTTGCCAATCTGGATTCGTTTGTTGTGGGTCGGAACAACCGGCTGGCGCGCACGACGGCGCAGTTGGTGGTCGAGCGGCCCGGCGAGATGTCGCCGCTGTTGGTTTACGGCTCGACGGGCATCGGCAAGACGCATCTGCTGCAAGGCATCTGGACGTCGGCACGCCGCACGAACCGCGACATGAGGATCCTCTACCTCACCACGGAGCAGTTTACCACCGAGTTCTTGGCGGCGCTTCGCGGCGGCGGCTTGCCCAGCTTTCGACAGAAGTACCGCGGTGTGAGCCTGTTGATCCTCGACGACCTGCAGTTCCTCGCCGGTAAGCGGGCTACGCTGGTCGAACTGCTGTATACGATCGACGCGTTGCAGCGTCAGGGACATCAACTGGTATTCTCGGCCGATCGGGCGCCGGCGGACCTGACTGACCTCGGACAGGAGCTGACGACGCGGCTGCAAGGCGGCATGGTCTGCCGGATCGAGCCGCCGGAGTACGAAACCCGCCTGGGTATCGCCGGTCACATGGCGCGTCGCATGGGCCTGGAGGTTCCGGCCGACGTGCTACAGTTCATGGCCGCCAGGCTCACGAACCACGCGAGGGAGCTTTCCGGGGCGCTGTGCCGTCTGCAGGCCACCAGCCAGGCGCTCGGCGTTCGGATCACCTTGCCCATGGCCGAAGAGGCCCTGAGCGAGCTGGTCCGGCACAGCAGCCGGGCGGTGCGTTTGCCCGACATCGAGAAGGCCGTGTGCTCGGCTTTCGGGCTGGAGCCTCAATGCCTGCAATCGAGCCGCAAGGCGAAGCGGGTGAGCCAGCCGCGAATGCTGGCCATGTGGCTGGCGCGCAAGTACACCCGGGCGGCGCTGTCGGAGATCGGCCAGTACTTCGGCCGCCGTAGTCATAGCACGGTGATCAGCGCTCAACACCGCGTCGACGGCTGGCTCGCCGAGAACATGTCGCTGGAACTGGCCGATCACACTTGGAACGTCGACGACGCCATTCGACACGTCGAGCGTTATTTGCAGGCGGGGTGAATGCTCCAGAGGGCGCTTGGCGGTAAGCTCGGTCCGATCCCGCCCTTCGCAGGGCCAGGCTTGGGGGTTATCGTCATCTCGCAGACCGACGAAGTCCACAACGAGATCGAACTGCTCCTGAACCGACTGCGCGAGGTGGCTCGAGGTCAAGAGAAGCTCGGCAAGCGGCAGTGAACGATGGAAACGCACAGAGTGCTTGGGCGGTAGGATGGGTGAGAACAAGGATTGCCGAACCCTTAAGTCACACGAAGACCGTTGTGTTGGTTGCCTGTTGGGTACAGCCTGCGGCGATATCCTTGGCGCAGGTGTTGAAGGGTGGTCTGCCGAGAGCATTCAGAGGCGATATGGCCAATTGCGGGACTTCCTCGACACCAACCGCGGCTTCGGCTGCTATACCGATGATACTCAAATGGCATTGGCGCTGGCGACCAGCCTTGTCGAGAAGGGTTGCGCCGATGCAGAACACATTTCCAACGAGTACGCCGAATTCTACGAAGCTCGTCGAGGGTATGGGGCGGCGGCACATCGGGTGATGGGATCGCTGCTCAACGGCGCCGATTATCGCACGACGGGCCGTATCGAATTCCGTGAGGGCTCCTACGGGAACGGCGGGGCGATGCGGATTGCGCCCGTCGGGCTCGCCTATCGTCATGCTTCGGATGAGGTACTTCATCAGGCTGTCGAAGCTGCGCTTCTTTGCACCCATGTTCACCCCGAGGCCATCGACGGGGCGTATATCCAGGCCAAAGCGGTGGCCGTTCTGGGGACGACCGACCCGGCTGGATTTGACCGCCGGAGTTTCGTGGAATCGCTGGTCGGTCAAAGCACGAGATTTGCCAATCAGCGAAAGCTAGAAATCCTTCTGGAACAGATGGACGCGCAGTCCTCCGACGAGGAAGTCATATACGTCGTGGGTAATGGCGTCCGTACGGCAGAAGCAGTGGCTGCATCCCTATGGGCATTTCTTCGCTATGGCGATGTCCCGGAGGAGTGCCTGGTGCGTGCCGTCAATTTCGGGGGAGATGCGGACACGATAGGAGCGATGGTGGGAGCTCAACTGGGAAGCCTGTACGGAGCAAGTTGGATTCCTGACCGTTGGTACGGCTGCATCGAGAACAAGCGGCAGGGGCGTGATTTCATGGTGGAGCTTGCGCGAAGACTGGCACGTTTGGATGTCAGAACTTAGGGCATTGTGGTAGGCAAGAACTGGGGTGGCTGGTGGCAGAAGGGAGTGATGGCGCAGACAGTGATTATTGGGTTCCGCTGTCTTCGCCGGTCGGGCCGCCGGAGCGCCGAAACGGAATCGTGATCGCGTGAGAGGTTTGGGTGCTTCAGAGCGGCCTTGCTTCGCTGTAAGCAAGGACTTCCACACCGGCAGATCTTCCCAAACAAAGACGCCCGACCCCTTAAATCACAGGTCGTCGAAGGTGTAGAAGGCTAGTCTTGCCGTGGCGGCGTGGGAGAGGATCTTGTCGAGGATGGCGGGGCTTAGGTGGTGGCTGGGGCCTTTGTCGCTGATGTTGTGGGCGTAGAGGACGACGATCTCGTTGCGATGGGCGGCGCGGTCCAGGGCCGCGAAGACATCGTTGAGCGTTCGCCCGGGCGTTGTGCTGGACCCGATGCTGTCGAGGCCGGTTCCGGCCAGGCAGAAGCGGGAGGAGATGGCGTCGACCGGAGTGAAGATGGTCTCGGTTTGGGCGATGGTTCGATTCGGTTCGATTCCGACGCCCGTACGCACATGCCGGAAACTGTGCGATAGGGCGGCGTCGGTTTCGTCACTGCGCTGACTGCAAGGATAGGCGAAACACGTGGGCGGGAGCCCGGCCTCCTGCATGAGCTTCACGGCGGGCTCGATCTCGATGCGGAGATACTCCTCGACGGACGACTGTTGAATGGTGTCGACCGCCTTGCGGTGACGCAGCCCATGGCAGCCGATCACGTGGCCGGCGGCCTTCAGTTCCCGTAGGCCTGCCAATTGCTTGGCGTTGAACCGGTCGAATTGCGACACGAAGAACGTCGCGCGGGCATGGTACTTGGCGAAGATGGGCTGCGCGGCAAGCCACTCGGCGACAAACGTGTCGTCGAACGTGAGGACCAGGCCCGGCCGGAGCGGTTTTGCGGCGGCAGGTTGGGCGGCGATTGCGGGAGAACGGCCTGCGGCCAGCGCAATCAGCAGCGCGAGTGCCGGGAGCAGTTTGTGACGCATCGGTGTACCTCGATCACATTTCCACGGTGATTCCGCGGCCCGGGGGCAGCGCTGTCGAGAATCGGCCGTTGGTTCGGCCGAACCAATAATGGAGTGATCAACGGCCAGCGACGTGTTGCGGATTGGTTGGCGCGAAACACGTCGCTGGAACCGGTCGATCAGGCCTGGGGCGTCGACGAGGCGGTTTGGCACGTCGAGCGCTGCTTGTGAGCCGGTTATTCGAACTTGGTGATGCCCGGCAAGGCCACGGGGTACTTGCCGTTGGCATCGGGTACGGTCGGCGGGGTGGCATCCCACGAGTAGGCCGAGGGCGAGAGGGATTGCTTGGAGTTGATCGCCTGGTCCCAGGTGATTCGCTGGCCGGTGTAGTCGACCATGCGACCGAGGATACCCAGCATGGTGCTCTGGGCCATGTAGACGCCGTTGTTGATCGCGTTGCCTGCGCGGATGGCTTTGAACATTGCGTCGTGTTCGAGGTCGTACATGTTGCCGCCGTCGCCTTCGAACCGCCAGGGGTTCTCGCCGTCGATGCGGAACTTGAGGATGTTGGCCACGCCCTTGGTACCGACGAAGATGTCGGTGGTGTCGTTGTAGCACCCGGCTTCCTGGCGGCAGTAGGAGTGAACGCGCGGGCCATCCTTGAACTCGTAGACGACGGCGTGCTGGTCGTAGATGTCGCCGTACTTGGGCTGCTCGGTGCGGACCATGCGGGCGCCGAGTCCCCAGGCCTGCAGCGGCGGCTTGTCGCCCATGATCCACATGGCCTTGTCGAGACTGTGCACGTGCTGCTCGACGTTGAAGTCGCCGGAGAGCCAGGTGAAGTAGTACCAGTTGCGCACCTGGTACTTCATTTCGGTGTCGCCCTCGGGGCGGCCACGGTGCCAGAGGGTGCTGGTCAGGTAGGTCTCCTGGATCGATCGGATATCGCCGATGGCGCCGTCGAGCACGCGCTGCATGGTTTCCTTCACGCCGCGGTGATAGCGCCAGCAGAGCCCCGAGACGAGGTTGAGGTTCTTCTTCTTGGCTTCTTCGGCGGTGGCCAGAACGCTGCGGACGCCGGGCCCGTCGACGGCGACCGGCTTCTCACAGAAGACGTGCTTGCCGGCGCCGATGGCGGCCTTAAGTTGAATGGGACGGAAATGCGGCGGAGTGGCAAGGATGACGACGTCGACGCCGCTGTCGATCAGCTTCTGGTATCCGTCGAAGCCCTCGAAGCACGTTTCGGGCGTTACAGCCACCTGATTGCCGAATTGCTGCTTCAAGCCCTTCAGGCTGGTCTGCATTCTTTCGGGAAAGACGTCGGCCAGAGCGGTCAGACGGGTGTTGGCATCGACGGTCAACGCGTTGCCGGCGGCGCCGGTGCCGCGGCCTCCGCAGCCGACGAGTCCGACCTTCAATATGTCGCTGCCGGCTGCATGTGCCGCGCGCGGGGTGCTCAGAGCCCCGGTCATGGCTGCGCCAACGACGGCACCGGAAACCTTGAGAAAGCTGCGGCGGGATGGTTGGCTGATTGCGCGGGATTGGTCAGGCGTAGGCATGCGGAACTCCTTGGAGTGGCGTGCAGATGGGGTGAAACACATGGCGGAACATTCATCATAACCGGCCGCAGCAGCGTGAACAAGCCGGACGCTTGAGGGCAAAAGGTGCGGAAAAACCGGTTGCCGGGCGACTTTGGGCCGCGCCGGTCGATGCCGGGCGGGGCGGTTTTCAGCGATCGACCGTTACCGCAGCCTCGTCACGTAGCGCAGAAACTCCGCGTCCAAGGCGTCCAGGTTGTCGCCAAAGGCGGCCTGGAATTCCCGCAGGCGCTGCTGAGGAGTGTCCATCACCAGCGGCTTCTTCTTCGAGAGGGTCTTCAAGTAGTCGACGTATTGGCGCGGGTGCTGGTGAAAGAGGAAGTAGGTCAGCGCCCAGGCTTCGGCGTAGGCGTCTAACGCCTGGGACGTGTTGCGGAAACGGTTGTCGTCGGTGATGAGGGTGCGCAGCGAGTCGGCGGGCCGTCGCGGCAGGTAGCTCTGCAGTCGCCGCAATCGCGACGCGTTGATTCCGCCGATGTTCCGCCAAGTGCGAGAACTGCTGAGGTCGGGTGTCTCGAAATAGGTGGCGATTCCTTCACTGAACCAGAGCGGGCAATCGCTGTAGCGCGTGTGCAGGCCGCAGTTGAAGGCGATCTGGTGAATCGCCTCGTGGAGGATTGTGGCGACGAGGATCTCGGCGCCGGGTTGGGACAACATCCGGTTGATCTGGGCCGTGGAACCGAGACGGCCGCGCGGTGCGCCCAGGGCCTCGGTGCCCGTCAGATCGTACATGACCATGCGGTTGGTTTGCAGATTGAAGTAGCCGATGACTGAACTGACCGCGTCGCCCAAATCGGGCCTCGCGTAGGCGGCGTAGCTTTGCCGGTCGGCGAACACGACGGCGACCAGAGGAGCATCGGGCGCCGACAGGTCGAAGCCCTTGCGGCTCCAGTAATTCATGAACGTGAGATACAACCGCTCGAACAGGGCTCCGCACCACTGAGCGTATGCGGGCGAGGTGTTGTAGAGGATCAGGTAGTGCGCGGTCGTGTGAACGCGGAATCCCTCGGGAAGCTCGGCGGAGAGTTCCTTGGAGAGTTCGTCGGCCGAGAGAGGCCGAAAGGGAGTCGCGTCGCTGGTCTTGGAGACTAGTTCGTCCGGCAGCACGGTCCAAAGGACGCCGTTGGGGGCTTCGAGCAGAATGCCTCCGTCTTGCGCAGTGACGAGGATCCGCCCTTGGATGTGCGTTTCTTTTCCCGCCCGCCGCAGCGTCACCTGGTCCATCGCCGACGCGCGGCCACCGAGGGACAGTCCGAACGCCAGGACCACCAGTAGGATGAACTTGCCGAATCTCGCCACACGCACCCCATCGCTGCTCGGGGACCGTCTCGCTACGACGCACGGTTGGAACGGGGAGGCCCGACCGCCTCCGCACGCTTCCATTATACTTGCCCTTGGCCGTGCCAGCGCCGGCCGAGCGAGATAATCAGAGCGGCCATGGCGGCGAAGAGGGCGATCATCGCGAGGCAGATGCCGGCGACTCGATCCTCGACCCCGTAGTGCAGAAGCCCGAATATGCGGATGGAGAGGGTTGTGATCCCCGGAGGGACTACGAGGATGCTGGCAGCCAACTCGCCCAGGGCCACGGCCAGCGCCACGAGCCACGCCAGTCCCACGGCGGGCCATCGGCTAGGCAAGGCGATCCGCCAGAAGCGGGCCAAGGGCCCTGCCCCGTCGACGGCCGCGGCGTCGAGCATTTCGGGCGGCGTGGTTCGCATTGCGTGCCAAAGGATGAGCATTGCCGGCGGAAGCGAACGCACGACCATGGCCAGCCACGGGGCGGCGATCGACTGATCGTATAGGTAGGTGAGCAGCGGCACCGCGGGCTGGTTCAGCATTTCGATGATGCCGATCCCGAGGAGCGGGCCGGGAACCGCCATGGTTACAGCGGCGGCAACGACGGCGATGGCCGTTGCCAGGCGACTGCGGCGGGCCCACCAGACGAGTGCGCCTGCCAACACGACCGCGGTCGTCGCGGCCAGCAGACTCAGCACGAGAGACCAGAAGAACTCCTGCGGATACCGCGCGGGGCTGGTCGCGACTATTTCAAGACACTTTGCGAGGGACCAGTATCGCACCGGGCCGTTGCTGCCCAGCGTGGCGACGAGGCCCGCCTTGTAGATCAGATTGGCCAGCGGCCAACCCACGAGTAGGGCGAGCAGCATTGCCAACAGCGATGCGGCGGCAAGTCGCCAGCGTCCCCAGCGGTAGACCCGACGTGGCCGGACCGAAAGAGGCCGGTCGTGCGGCACCAATCGGGCCAACACGGCCAGCGCCGAGGCGACGAGGATCGCGCTAAGCATGAAGGCCGGCAAAACGCCCATGGCGGCTTCGCCGGGGTCCTGGCCCACGGCCATGCGGGTATAGACCTCTTCTGCGTAGGTGCGGACCTGAAACAGGTCGGTGACCGACATCTCGCCTGCGGTGGCGATGGCGACCCAGACGGCGGCGACGCCGACGGCCGGGGCCGCGTGGCGCAGGGTCACGTGCCAGAAGACTTGCCATGGGCTGCCATCGAGAAGGGCTTGCTCTTCGAGTTCGGGTTCGACCAGCCAGAAGCCGGCGCCGGTGATCATGGCCACCCAGGGGACGGCCGCCAGACCGTGAATCCAAACGACCTCGGCCCAATTGCGCAACCAACCGGGCAGCTCGCGGGTGAGGACCATCCATCCCTGCAAACCGAAGCCAGCCTGCCAGGCGGCCGCCTGCAAGTAGAGCGGCAGGAAGAACAGGATACCGAGAAGCACCAGGGCCGTCCGGCGTCCCGGCACGTCGGTACGCACCAGCAGCCAGCCCAGGAAGGTCCCCAGCGGGATGCTCAGCGCGCAGGTCGATCCGGCGAGGATGAGCGTGTTCAGCAGCAATCCCCAGGCCGTGTCACCCATGCGTCAGTATTCGTCACTGCCGACGAGCTTCTGCTCCACGGCGTCGGCCTGCCAGGCGATGGCCGTCAGGGTCTGGCTAACGAGCAAGGGAGTGATGGTCTGCGCCAAGTGGTTTGCCTGCAGGACGACGACCTGGGCGCCTTCGTGCGTCTGGATGGCGAACGCACCCTGCGGGATGGAGGCGTTGTACTGCAAAAGCGCCATGGCGTTTTGCTCGCTGGCCGGCCCACACACAGACCAGAATCGTACAATCGCGTGTCCCTGTGGGTCTTTTTGGGCGAACTCGACGTTCACTCTTTGCTTGCGCGTGCTGCCGACCGGAACGACCGTTTCCCACTGATCGTCCGACTCGGAGAGCGTGTAGCCGGCGGCCTGGACGACGCCGCGCACGACGGCCTTGGGATCGACAGTCACGGCGGCCAGATTGTCGAAGCTGAAACCAGCCAACGCGGCGGCCCCGGCGGCCGGTCCGACGCCTGCAGGCCCGGACGGAGGCGCGGCGGGCCCTGTCGGCGATGCGGGCGGTGGAGCCTGACCGCCCTGGGCTGCTTGGGCCATGGCCTGCTGGATCATGCCGGGCATCATCATGCCGAAGCCGGCACCGAGGCCCATGCCCATGGCGCCGCCAGTACCGCCCCCCTGCTGCGCCAATTTGGCCATGCTGTTGGCCGCCTGGAACTTCATGAAGTCGTTCAGATTGCCCACGGCGCCCATGGCACTGCGAGCGTCGATGGCCTGCTGGACCTCCTCGGGTGGAGTGACGGCGTTGATGAAGAAGTCGACGAGCTCGAGGCCGTACTTGGCGAACTCTTCGCTCACCTTGGCGCGGGTGCCCGATGCGATCTCGTCGTACTTCGCGGGCAAATCGAGCAGGCTCATGCCGGCGGTGCCCAGCAGATCGGTCAGTCGGGCGACGATGAGATCTTTGAGGAACTGCGTGGCGTCGTCGGTGGTGTACTTGCCCTGCGTGCCGACCAGCGTGTTGACCAGCACGGCGGAGTCGACCACGCGGAACGAATACTTGCCGAAGCTCCGCAGCCGGACCATGCCGAATTCCTTGTCGCGGTACGGAATGGGCTGCCGGGTACCCCACTTCTGGTCGAGGAACGTCTGCTTGCCGATGAAGTAGACGAGGCACTGAAACGGCGAGCGCTCCCATGGGATTGTCAGCAGCCGGGTGATGAGCGGCAGGTTAGCCGTGGTGAGCGTGTGTCGTCCGGGGCCGAGGCAATCGAGAGCCTTGCCGTCGCGGAAGAAGATCGCCTCTTGGTTTTCCTGGACGATCAACTGGGCACCGAGCTTGATATCGGCCGATCCTTCCGGCGGAATTCGCTGGACAAGCGAGCGGTTCGATTCATCGAAGAACTGAATGACTTCCAAGCGGAGGGCCATGGCAAGGTTCCTTCTGTTGAGTTGGATGCAGCTCAGGTCAGCCCGCGGAGAATGTTCTCCCGCTGGTCCCATGCCGCCTCGATGTCGTCGATGTCCTGATATACCTTCGGCAGCGACTCGGCAATCTTCTCGGAATCGTCGGGAAGCTGCTCGACCGATTTGACCAGCGCGTCGGTTCGGTCCATGAGGCCCGCATCGAAGCTATAGACCTGCTCCAAGACGGACTCGTTGATTCGCACCAGGTCGAACATGCCGCTATAGCCCTGCATGGCCCCCCGAATTCTGGAGATGAGCTTGTCCAGGCGGCCTCGTAATCGGTCAAGCTGCGGCAGCGGGTCCAACTGGCCGGTGTCGACCAGCGATCGGGCGACCCGGTCGACACGTTGCTTTGCTGCCTGTAGGCGGTCAGCCAGCCACCGCCGCTGAAGCTCGTCGCTTTCCCGGCGGTACTCTTTTTCGAGATAGCCTCGAAATCCTGGAATTCTCCTCAGCAATTCCTCGAGCCAATTCCGATTCTCGGCATGACGACTTGGGTCGATGGACATGTTAACCCCCTCATGTTGGGTATTCAGGACCACATTTCGGCCGTCGGCCGACTCCAGCATCATAACGGGCTATGCGTCTGGCGGAAGTCCTGGGCGCCGTTCGGGGGCCTCGATGGCTGGTCGGCGTGCGGGAGCGAAGACGGCCTTGGGGTTAGCGACTGAGAGGGGGTGGGTCCAATGAAGTCGCCCGGTCTGTGATCAACTGGGCATTTTGGAGGCCGAACGAACCGACGACGAAGGGGCAATGGGAGGGATACGCCTCGGCTGGCTTGGGCCGCCCAACTCATCTTGGCGGCCAGGGGGGCGATTTGCTATAGTCCCGCCTCTTGTCCTTGGGGGTTCTGGCTCGGAACGCACAACGAGGCAACCACGACGGATGAATGACTCCCCCGGCAAATCGTTCCCCACGGTGATTCTCTGCCTGGTTCTGGCGAGCGTTGTCGGCTGCGCTGGGAAGACGTATCGCATCGGGAAGATGACGATCTGGCCAATCGGCGGCCCGATCACCGATGAGGTGCCTGGCGTCACGCCGCCGCAAGAGCGAATTAGGCAGCTCCGCGAGGTGGCCAAGGCGGCCCTGTCGGCGACGCCTGAGGAGCAGGAGAAGACGTCGGCCGAGTTGGCCGGGCAGTATGCCAGTGAAGAGGATCCGCTGATTCGCATCGAGTTGGTCCGGGCGGTGGCCCCCTACCGAACGACCAGCGCCGACATGATGCTGCACAAGGCGGTCGCCGACAGCGACAGCGACGTGAGGCGAGCGGCCTGCGACGCATGGGGACAGCGCGGCGGCAAGGACGCCACCACCGTGCTGTCGGAGACGCTGGGTCGCGATTCGGACCTCGATGTGCGACTGGCGGCCGCCCGGGCCCTGGGCGAAACCCGCGATTCGGCGGCGGTTGCCGCTCTGGGACTGGCCTTGGACGATCCCGATCCGGCGATGCAGTTCCGCGCCGTCTCGTCACTTCAACAGGTGACGGGCAACGACCTGGGCAACGACGTCGGGGCGTGGCGGCAGTATGTGAAGGGGGAAGTGCCGCAAAGCCAGCCTCCGACGATCGTCCAGCGGTGGTTTCACTGGTTCTGACCAGGACCGCCAGCGATCTGAACCTCCTGTGCGCTGTTGTGCAGGCCTCGTTCACACAGCGAGCCTGGTCGCGTTTGCAGTTGCCAGTGGCCGCGAAAACCCGTAGGATAGAGCGGTCGTGGGATGGTGAACGAGTATGCGGCGTGTCGAGGGCCAGTTAGCGAACCGTTCCACCAGGGAAGCGAGCGCCTTGCCGGACGCTCTCTGCGGAGCCGGATAGCCGGTTCGCAAGCCGGATCCCGGACCTGTGGGCGGCGACCAACAGTTCGTGTTCTCCGGGTTAGAATCGAACGGGTTTTGAGATGGCGCGCAGCAAACGGGTCTGGCGCGAATTGCATCGAGGGAACGTGCCACCCTCGCCCCATCCCGGCAGCAGAAAAGACCGACAGCAGATTTTCGTGGCAGGTATGAAGCCGTTACGCTTCACCGAACGATTCAAGACGCTCTATAACCTGGCGGTTCGGGTTTCCGAATCGGTCGAGGCTGATGCCGTGCTGCTGCTGTTGGAAGGGCCGGCCGACTGGAGCCGCTTGAAGACGCTTGCCGGCGACGAGAAGATACTCGTGGCCGCCGACACGCACGAGCAACTCGAAGGGGCCACCGAGGCGGGCATGGACGTGGTCGTACTCAACATGAGCGACAGTCCAGTGTACGACCGCCTCACCCAGGCCGTGCTGGAAGCGGTGGCGGACGACATTCTCGCCCCGGGCTCGTGCGTGGTCGCGCTGTACAGCGGTTTCGAGGCCGAGACGATGGACTCGGTGAGCATCATCAACTTGGGCGAGCACCTCGATCGTTTGACCGGTCGCGATTTGCGGCAATTGGAGACACGAGTTCCGCTGGACACGTTGAAGACGGTGGTCGACCTGGCGATCGAGATCGGGCGCGAAGGGCGCGAGGGCAAGCCGGTCGGCACGATGTTTGTCGTCGGCGATAGCCGCAAGGTCATGGCCAAGAGCCATCCCGTGGGATTCGATCCGGTCCGCGGCTACAACCGCAAGGAGCGCGACTTGGACGACGCGCGAGTGCGCGAGGGGATCAAGGAGATCGCCCAGATGGATGGCGCCATCATCGTGTCGAGCGACGGGATTGTGGAGGCGGCCTGCCGATATGTCGACTCGTCGGCGGCGACGATCACGCTTTCCAAAGGGCTGGGATCGCGGCACTGGGCCGCCGCGGCGATCAGCCGAGCCACTAAGGCGGTGGCGATCACCGTGAGCGAATCGAACGGGACGGTGCGGCTCTTCCAGAATGGCGAGGTGATGCTGCGGATCGAGCCCATTCACCGCCGTCCGCTGGTCTGGAAGGACTTCGAATATGAGCCTCCCTCCGGCGAGTCGCGTCCGAAGATCGCCAAGCCCGACCCGGGCCGCGCCGGCAAGGACAAAGAGTAGGGCCGCCGCTAGTGCGTGTCGCACTTGACTGTAGCGTTCGCGGCGGCATGTTTCTACGGTTCCGAAAGCGAAAAGCACGCTACAGTTGCGCCGAATGCTCTCTACTCGGGATCCTCGGGCCGCTGGATGACCAGCGCAACATCGAATCGCTGACGCGGCTGGTTTGCACTGAGGATGCTTGCCGGCCGGATCGTCAGCGAACTCTTAGCGGCGCCCCGCGGCTCGGGAATCTCGTAGATGAACTGGCTCGGATCGTTGGCCACACGGCGTCCGAACTGGTAGCGGCTGGTGACGAACTGCACGAGGCGTCGCGTGTCGCCAGTGGTTCCGTGGAAGGTGATCTGCTGGACCTGCTGCTTGGGATTGAAGTAGTAGGTGAGCGAGCCGGCCAGGTCGTCGTCGCGGGTGCCCGTGACCAGCGGGACGCGGTAGCCCTGCAACTGCAGATCGCCCAGGGCGCTGGAAACCCGCGACCAGCGATTCATGATCCAGCCGGGCGTTATGTCGAAGCGAAGGACTTCTCCCAGGTCGCGGAGGGGGAGCCCTTCGAGTTGAGGCGTCAGCGGCACCGTCGACACGGGGGCCGCCTGGGCCGTCTTCGCTTTCGCCGCGGGGGCTGCTGCCGGCTTGGGCTTATCGCTCAGCCAGCTCGGCATCTGGTGGAAGAGCATCGGCCCGAACATCGCGAATGCCAAGGCCGATCCCAGGATGAGATAGCGTTGCATGGGATAGTGCCTCTTGCTAATCCAGAATCGAACGCAGTCGCCGAACGCCCCGCTTCTTTGCATCGGCACGGCACGGCGGGATTATTGCGGGCAGCGAGCGGGGCCTTTGCAGGTCGCCCAAAGCGAGGTTCCGTTTTCACCCCCCTACCCGCTACTATCGTGAAGCTCTGTGGCGGCTTCGCGCCGCCGAACGTGCGGGCTGGTGAACGGTTGCGCGATATACGGTCCACACGGGGGTCAATGGTGGTACAATCGTTGCGGTTATCTTCGTTCACCTTGTGCCGTTACGAACCCTTGGACCCGCAAGCTCACCCTGACGATTTCCGATGGCTCGTTGCCGACGAAGGGGCCGCCTGGCTCCGCCGCGTGGCGGAGAACCCGCAGCCGACCGTCGCGGTGGCGCAACGGCTGCGCCAAGAGCTGTCGGCGCCGCGGACGCACCTTGTTCTGGAGCAGGTGGAACTCCGCCGGCGCGCGGCCGCCAAGTTTCCTCTGGCCGGAGCGATGTTCTTCACGCCGACCGCTCTGGAGCAAGCCACCGACCACTGGGTTGCCGCGTACAAGGCCGGCCGGTTAGATGCCGGTACGCGCGTGGCCGACTTGTGCTGCGGCATCGGCGGCGATCTGTTGGCGCTGGCCGCGCGCGGGCCGGTCACCGGCGTCGACCGGGACCCCGTCATGGCGATCCTGGCGGAAGCGAACCTTCGGGCGTTGGCGAGTCGGGGGGATGCGGTTGTGGGCGACGTGCGGTGTGCGGATGCTACGGAGATGGACCTGGGCGATTTCCAGGCCTGGCACATCGATCCGGACCGGCGACCTCATGGACGCCGCACGACGCGTGCCGAGTGGCACCAGCCGGACGCCGCAGCGATCCAAGGCATGCTCCAGAGGTTACCTGATGCCGCGGTGAAGTTGGCCCCGGCCGCAAGCATGCCTGAGGCCTGGTCCCAAGAGGCTGAGTTAGAGTGGATCGGCCGCGATCGGCAGTGCCGGCAACTGGTCGCCTGGTTCGGACGATTTGCCGAGCGGCCGGGTATGTGTCGGGCGACGATCCTGTTTGGCTCCACCGCTGGATTGGATTTGGGCCGTCCTCTTCAGTCGCGCACGGTGCTGGGCACGCCGGCATCAATGCTTCCGGTTGCCCCGCGGATTGGCCGCTATGTGTTCGATCCGGACCCGGCCGTGCTGGCCGCGCGTCTGACGTCGACTCTGGCAGGGTCGCATGGTTTGGCTGCGGTCGCTGCTGAAATCCCGTACCTTACGGGTGACCATCCGATTGCAGACCCGGCCCTGGCGTGCTTCGAGGTGACCGACGTTCTGCCGCTGAACCGTAAGCGGTTGCGGAGTCTTCTGCAAGAACGCGGCATTGGCCGGCTGGAGATCAAGAAGCGAGGCGTCCCGGACGATCCCGAACAACTCCGCCGCCAACTGCGCCTGCGCGGCGATGAGGCGGCCGTTCTTCTGGTGGCCCCCATCGACGGTGCCGTGACGGCAATCGTTGCGCGGCGTATGTCGTAGGTCGGTTGGTCAGATGTGTAGGCCCTGCTTCAGAGTGACGAACGCGACTGGGCCTTCTCACCGAAGCAACCACTGCACGGCGGCGTCGGGTTGATCGGCGGGGGTGCCTTGATAGACGGTCAGATTTGCGGGTTTGCCGACTGCCTGGTAGGCGGCGCGGATGACTGGCGCGGCGTCGGCCTGGGCGTCGGAGAGCCAGAGTTCTTGCGGGGCCGAGAGGGCCAGGATGCCGGGCAGGTCGAGGTATTTCGCTCCGCCGGGCAGGAAGTCGGGATCGTCGAGGGCGCCGACGTTGGCGAAGCGGAAGCCGGCGGTGTCGACCACGGCGCGATCGATGGCGTTGCCCGCCTGAGCCCGGGCGGCCGCGACCCAGTGCCCTGCCCCGCCCGGACCGACGACGTCAACCTTCTCGGCATGCATCTGGTGCTTGGCCAGAGCGACAGCGGAAAGGACGTCGTGCACGCGCTGGGCAAACACGGGGTGGTTGTAGCCCCAGGTGTACCCAGCGTAACGGTCCCAATGCTGCGATTCGTTGCCGGCGGCACGCGTCTTGGTGATGGGCTTGCCGTCGGCCGTGAACTCGCCCTGGCCGAACAGATCGACCCCGATGACGGCGACACCGGCCGCCAGCAGCTTGTCGATGGCCGGTTTCGGCTTGCCGTCGGCGCCGAAGAGTCCGGCCTTTCCCTGCCGGTCGAGCCATACGACCGCGCGGTGGTTCCACGATTTGGGCAGCAGGAGGAGCGTCGGCAGCTCTTCGTGCTGGGTCGGGTATTGGACGAGTTCGCGGACGAGCGTCCAGGTGCCGCGGTCCTCTTCCTGGCGTTGGGTCGTCTTGATCTGGTCGGGCCCGGGCAGGCTGCGGCCGATCATCACGTCGACCGCGCCGCCGACCACGTCGCGATACTTGGCAAGCGACGCCGCATCGGTCGGCACGAGGGCTTCCATTTGCTTGCGGCCATCGTTGGTGATCCAGCGGACGAGCGATCGTTCGTAGTCGTCGCCGCTGGGCGGCTTGGGATGCTCGGAGTCCCAGACGGTCATTTCGGCGACACTGAGCGGCTTGAAGTCCTGCTCGACGATCGGGTCCTCGAAGCCCAAATGGAGATGCTTGTTGAGCCAGGTGTACATGACGGCCCGCGACACGTAGTTGTAGTTGTGCGGGAAATGGAGCAGCGGCTTGGCCATCACACGATCTTCCACGCCGAGCATGCGGTAGAGCTGCTTCAACTGGGGCAGGCCCTTGGTCATGATCTCCTTGGTCCAATCGTCGGCGGCCGTCATGCCCAACGGTCGCGGGGCGAAGAGGGCGGCGATCTCGACATTGCCGGTATCGACGCGGAGAAAGCAGGCGTTTTCGCAGGTGCAGCCGCCTTGCATGGCTGTGGAGACCATAACGGCGGGAAAGGCGACGGCGGGACGCGGGTCGATGGCCGAAAGGATGAACGTCTGCGTGCCGCCGCCGCTGGCACCGGTGACGCCAAGGCGCGCGGTATCGACGTCGGGCAGTGTTGTGAACCAATCCAACGCGCGGACGGAGTTGTACGTTTGCAGGCCCATCATGTTTTCGAGGTGCGACTCGGCCTGCGGGCTGAAATAGCCCCAGTTCTCCGGCGTGCTCATCTTCGGGCGATAGCCTGGCCCGTGCGACAACTGGACGCTGTCGGCGTATCCGACCATGTCGTAGTGGAATACGACACAGCCCATGCGGGCCAATTGCACGCAACGTGCCTGGAGAGGAAAGCGGCCGGCCGGGTCGAATCGCTCGGCGCCGTTGACCAAATCCTGCTGGAGGTGCTTCTCGCCGGCGTCGTAGAACCGACCGTTGGACCAGTGTCCGTGCGGGCAGAGCACGCCCGGAAGTTTGCCCTGGCGACCCTTCGGTCGGTAGAGGTTGCCGGTGACGAAGTGGCCTGGGAAGCTTTCCAGGAAGACCTTTTCGACTGTGTATTCACCGCGGTCGACGCGGCCATGTACGACAGCATGGGCAGGCGTCTTGGTCGGCATCGGCCAGAGGCCGGTGGCCACCAACACCTGGCGGCGCACGCGCTCGGATCGCTTGGCCCACTCGTCGGGCGAGTTGGGCGGGGTGAAGGGGAAGTAGCCATCGAGCGTCTTCAGTGGGCCCAGGCGCGCATCTTGCGGCAGAGTGCCGGCGGACAGCACGCGTGGAGTTTGAGCGTGTGCGCTTGCCGCCAACGCCGAGAGCAACACCAAGACCAATGCAAAGCGACCACACGACCAGCGGCGAACCATCGCAACCCCTCCTTCGTGCAATTTGTCCATGTCGGAAGCAAGCACCCCTCGCAGTGTTCTTATAACCACCGCCGGCGCGGCCCGCAAATGTTTCCGGGGTCTGGTGGGGTTTGCCGGCGAGTTGCCCTCGGACGTGTGAGGTTTGTGCGAATGTGCGGCGGGTTTTGCTCGAAGCTCGGCACAGCCGGGGGCGGCTGTGTGGTGTGGAAGCGGGTGTGATGGGTTTGTGCACAGCCGGGGGCGGCTGTGCTACATGGGTGGTGGGGTTTGCGTGGGGAGGTTGGTCTGTCCTCGGGATGTGGCCGGGGGTAGGATGCTGTTGCGGTGGTGAGTCGGCGCGTAGGGGAGGAATGTCTTGATGGAGCGGCCTGATCGCGAATCAACGGCGAGTGACGCCCAACTGGCGGGTTCCCGCCGGAGGCGGCCGGGACCGGCGGTCGAGTCGTGGCCGCGTTGCCCTGAGTGCGAAGCGCCGCGACTCACGCACTGTCCGATCTGCCGGACCGTGGGGACCGCGTTTGCCCAGGTGGAGCCGAAATATGCGGCCATCCCGCGCGGGCAGAAGAAGGCAGCGCCGGGGATGACGGTTTTGTGCCCGACGTGCGATGAGGCGTTTGTCGCAGAGCATGCGAATCGGTGTGCCTGGTGCGGCTACCAACATCCGGACGGCTACGACGTCGACGAGGCGAAAGCGGGCGCCGACGAGGCCTCGGCACGCAGCGTGGCGGTTCTTCTGGGTGTAGCGGCGCTGGTGCTGGCGCTCGTGCTTGGGCTGACGCTGCTACGCTGAGGCGTTGGTGCGAGAGCTGTCCAGGGCCAAACAGCACTTTTCATAAAGTGTTTTATGTAAGTTGTTTATGGTGATCGGTCTCGGGTGCGTCCTGCCGTGTTGAGGGCTTGGCGGGAGATTTCTTATTTACCCATTGACATTCTATGGGAACCGTGGATAATCGTCCCATAGAGTTTCTGGGGGAAAGATCATGGCCGACGAACGAAGAGAACTGGTACAAGGAACGCTGGACATGCTGATTCTCGGCACCTTGGAGGGTGGTCCGAAGCATGGCTACGCGATCGCGCGGCGGATTCAGGAGGCGAGCGAGGACTATCTTCGCGTGGAGGAGGGGTCGCTCTACCCGGCCCTGCACCGAATGCAGCGGCGCGGGTGGCTGGAGGCCCAATGGGGGCCGTCGGAGAGCAATCGCAGGGCGAAGTTCTATCGGCTGACCGTTGCAGGGAAGGCCCAGTTGGCCGCGGAACGGGAGAGCTGGGATCGGCTGGTCATGGCCATCGCGGGGGTGATGCGATTTCAAGGGGCGGAGGGCTGAGCCATGTCGTTCATGCGCAGTCTGGCCGTGTATGCGCGGCTGCCCGATCCACGGCCCTTGGACCAGATCGACGAAGAGATTCGCGATGAATTGGAGTTTCACATTCACATGCGGACCCTCGATGGGGTTCGCGCCGGCCTGGCGCCCGATGAGGCCCGGCAAGAGGCGATGAGTCGCTTTGGCGATCTGGCTCGCATCGAGCGAGATTGCCGGCGGATCCTTGCAGGAGATCGCATCATGCTGCAGCGATTTCAGGCGGTGTTGACTCTGCTGCTGGTGGCCGCGGTGGCGTTTCTCGCGGTTCGGTTCTACCAGTACCAGCGGGCGAGCGAAGTGGCGCTGGCGAAGATGAATGAAACGCTCGAGAGAATGGCCGCCGGTTCGCATGGCGGAGCGTTGACGCCGGCCGAACTGACCGCCGTGTATGCCGGCAGCCCGCCGGTCGTCTTGGAGACGATTCCCACGGCAGGCGCCTCTGATGTGGATCCTGCAACGACGGAGATTCACGCGACGTTTAGCAAGCCGATGCAGGGCGAGAGCTGGTCGTGGTGCTTTTCGCCCGAGGACGGCCCCGAGACGGGCGGGGAACCGCACTATTTGCCGGACGGCAAGACGTGCGTGCTGCCGGTGAAGCTGAAGCCGGGAACGACCTATCAGATATGGCTGAACAGCGAGGAGCATTCCGGCTTCCGTGACCGTTCCGGCCGGGCGGCGGTTCCGTACTGCTTGGTATTCACGACGCGCAAGTGATGTATTGACCCGAGATGCGGCGCGGTCGCGCGGCGGAGGGTGGGGGTTCGCGGTATGCGCACAGCCGAGGGCGGCTGTGTGGTGTGAAGGTGGGTGTGATGGGTTTGTGCACAGCCGAGGGCGGCTGTGCTACACGGGTTTGTGAAGTGTTTGTAACAAGGGGAGATTCCTATGAGACGCGCAGTAGTGATGGCGGTCGTGGTGGCGTTGTTTGGCGGCTTGGCCTTGGCGGCCCAACGCGAGGCGGTCAGTGTGAAGTCGATGCCGCCGGTGGTCGTGAAGACGGTGCCGCAGGCCGGCGACATCGAGGTCGACCCGGCGACCAAGGAAATCCAGGTGACCTTCAGCAAGAAGATGGCTGACGGCAGTTGGTCATGGGCGCAGGTATCCGGCGATACGTTTCCCGAGAGCGCAGGCAAGATTCGCTACCTGGAAGATCAGAAGACGTGTGTGATGCCGGTGAAGCTGAAGCCGGGGCGCACGTACGTCGTTTGGCTGAATTCGGCGAAGTTCCACAACTTCCGCGATCAGGATGGTCAATCGGCCGTGCCTTATCTGTTGGTGTTCGAGACACGAAAGTAGATGTGCGTGTGACGAACCAATCGGCCGACGCGTCGTAGCGGTCGGAACGCAGGCCGTCGGGGTCGAAATCGTGCAGTCGCCCACACCCAAGAGGTGAGATATGGCAGAATCGCTGGCGGAGAGTGAGACGCTGGGCAGGGAGCGGCAGCGGTGGCAGTTTTCGTTGCGGGCCCTGTTGATCGTGGTTACGGCCGTCGGAGTCGCATTGGCGTTGTGCGCATGGCTGGGAGGAGACGGTCTGCTGTTGGCCGGTCTGTTGGTACCGCCCATCACGGCCGTGCTGCTGTCGAGCGGATCGGTCGGGCGGAGGGTGTGGACCGCGGTCGTGGCGACGTTAATGAGTTGCGGCTTGGCATGGAGTTGGTTGTTCCCGAAGAGCCGCGACATCTTTCGGCCGGACACGTTCATGAGTATCGCGATCGGTGCCGGGTTGATCGGTGGTGCGCTGGTGCTGATTGCGTTTTGCCGAAAGAGTGTCTGGGTTGGCGTTTTGGTGGTTGCCTTGTTCTGGTCCCTGCTGCTGAACGCCTCGCTGATGAACCACGCGTATCAAATGGCCATCGTGATGGGACGCATGAACACGCAATTGCTGCGGCAAGCACCAGGGCGGCCGGTGCAGGCGGGTAGCGCCTCGGACAACGAGGCGGCCGCCGGTCAAGGGAAAGGAGCCGAGGAGAGGATCGCTAGGACGAGCGAGTGAGGATCGCCCAAGTGGTCCGACTCGACCAGGTCAACGGGTCGGGCATCACCGCCAGTTCACTCGGCAGTGCTGAGAAGAGAGTTGAACAGGGCAGCGGTGACACGCTGGGCGCACGAAAAAGGCCCGGTGCTCGAGTGAGCGCCGGGCCTCATTGTGTTTTGGGGAGAATGGTGGGGCGGATTGATCCGCGTCCGCGTGGCCGCCGTCTTCAATTCCTACTTCACGAGGCGAACTCGGGGCGGCGTTTGCCGAGCTGGCCTTGCAGTCGCTGCACGATAGAGCTGTGCATTTGGCTGACGCGGCTTTCGGAGAGGTCCAGCGTGGCGCCGATCTCCTTCATCGTGAGTTCTTCGTAGTAGTAGAGAATGATGATGAGTCGCTCGTTGCGATTGAGGCCCTTGGTGACCAGGCGCATGAGGTCGTTCTTCTGGATGCGCTTGGTCGGATCTTCGCCCTTCTTGTCTTCAAGGATGTCGATCTCGCGGACATCCTTGTAGCTGTCGGTCTCGTACCATTTCTTGTTGAGACTGATGAGGTTGACCGCATTGGCGTCGAGCACCATCTTTTCCAGCTCGGCCACCGTGATGCCCAGCTCTCCGGCCAGCTCGATTTCGGTGGGCTGGCGGCCGAGGCGGGCTTCGAGGTTCTTGATGGCCTCGTTGAGCTTGCTGGCCTTGGAGCGGACCAGTCGGGGCACCCAATCCATAGTGCGGAGCTCGTCGAGCATGGCCCCGCGGATGCGCGGGACGCAGTAGGTCTCGAACTTGACGCCGCGCGAGAGGTCGAAGGCGTCGATGGCGTCCATCAGCCCGAACACGCCCGCCGAGATGAGATCATCCAGTTCCACCCCTTCGGGCAGCCGCGACCAGATGCGCTCGCCGTTGTACTTGACCAGGGGGAGATAGATTTCCACCAGTCGATTGCGCAGCGGCTGGTTGGACTGGTCCTTTTTGTATTCGATCCAGAGTTGCTCCACATCTTCTGGAGCCACAGTGGTTGCCATGCGTTCCTCCATGAAGGCGCGTCATTGCGCCAGCCAAATAGGCCCCGCCGATGCCGAGGGGTTCGCGGCGAGGAGGCCGGCCCGAGGGGCAGGCACTTGCCGGAAGAAGCCCTTCCGCGTCGTGCGGTTGTATTCAGATGAGTTCCTTCTCCGTGCGTCCCTTCTGTCGATC
This sequence comes from Thermoguttaceae bacterium, assembly GCA_963674835.2. Classification (GTDB taxonomy): domain Bacteria; phylum Planctomycetota; class Planctomycetia; order Pirellulales; family Thermoguttaceae. The sequence continues at coordinate 551,657 of CAXXKC010000003.1, read as the reverse complement.
GTGTCGAAAGGGTCGGGCCGAGTATCCTTGAGTTGTCATCATGGGGTGGACGCGACGGCCGGCTTCTCCGGCGTTCGCTCCGTACCCACCTTTGCCAGGATGTCGGACTGGACCGATTCCCGCACGACCGTAGCCGCAATGGACCCGATGACGTAACCCCCTGCTGAAAAGGTCGCAAGGCTCAACCACGCGGAGAAGAGGACCGCATTGGCGGCTTCTCCGTGGTAGATGCCCAATATCAAGGAGGTTAGCAGTGCCACGAGGCCAAGGATGCCGGCGTACGTTCGTGCCACGAGGATTTCCTGGGACCGCCATCAAACTCCCCGTAATCATTACAGTTTGACGGCTGTTTTGCTGCCGAGAGTGTTCTCTCGTATCGGCATCTGGCAGCCGCCGGTTGAATGTTTCTGTGTTCTACGCCCGTTTTGTTTGCAGGCCGGAGGAGGTCCGCCGACCTAGTTTCCCGCTTTTCCCAGTTCCGATTCCCGACCGTTTGACCGCTCCGCCGTTTACGCTGTCGCGCAGAGGGCCGGAGGCGGTCGATGTTCCTCTACAAGGGGTGGATTGCGGTCCGCCGTTGCCAGGATGACGTCGGTTGCCAAAGCCAAGTCTTGGCAACTGTCGCCATCCAGAAGGGCCATTGGATCCGGTATCTGTTCGGCCAAGGCGGCCGCGTGTCGGATGTGTCCGGCGAATGGCAGCTCTAGCTCGAGAAATCCACGACATGCGCGGCTCAGCCGCCGGTAGACCTCCTGCGCGGCCTCGCCGCTGGGTGCCCGATTGACCACGAGCAGCACGGAATCGAACCGGTCGCCCGTGGCCAGCAGCTTGATGGAAGCGTAGGTATCCATGACCGACGTGATCTGGGGGGTCGTCACGGCGACGACCGCATCGGCGGCCTGCCAGAAACGGCGAAGCACGTGTCCCGAGCCGCAGCCTGCGTCGATCACGATGTAGTCGGCCTCGCCACCGAGGGCGTGCAATTGTTCGAGGAGGCGCTGTTGGGCGCCGGCCGAGTAGGTCTTCAGCGCGTCTTGCCCCCAGACACCGGGGAGAACGCGCATGCCGGCCGGTCCGGATTCCAGGGCCTCGTCGAGTGTGCAGTGGTCCAGGAGGAGGTCGGCCAGCGTCCATTGTTCGGTGAGCCGGCAGAGCAGCGCCACGTCGCCGCCGTGTGGATTGGCGTCGACGAGCACGATGCGGCGGCCGCGCCGGGCGGCAACGGCAGCGACGGCGATGGCCAGGGTGGTTGTGCCCACTCCACCTTTGCCGCTCGTGATGAGAACGATCCTGGGACGCGGTCCGCCGGCAGTATGGGCCGGGATGCCCTGCTGGGCGAGGCGTCGAAGATCGTTGGCCTGGTCGTCCATGTTCGCCCGGTTAGTTGTCGTAAACGGTGTCCATTCCGAGGATGAGCCGTGCGGCGCGGCGCGGCGCGGCCGTTTCGATGTCGTCGGGCACGTTTTGGCCGTTGGTCAGGTAGCTCAGCGGCAGCCCGCTGCTTCGCAGCAAGGGAATAAGGTTGCCTAGGCCGCAGGCTTCGTCGAGCTTGGTGAGGATGAGCGTTGTGGTACCGACCGATTGGAAGCGTTCGGCCGTCTGCTGGAGCACGCGTGTGCCGGCCACGCTGCTGAGGACGAGATGCACCTCGTCGGCGCCGGCTTCCGTGAGGAAGGCCTTCAGTTCGCGGATTTTGATGTCGTCGCGAGGACTTCGGCCGGCGGTGTCCATGAGGACCAGGTCGAGCCCCTCGAGCCGCCGCACAGCCTCGCGCATCTCGCGGGGAGTGGATACGACTTGCATGGGCAGATCGATGATTTCGGCGTAGGTTCGCAACTGTTCGACCGCGGCGATGCGATAGGTATCGACGGTGATCAGGCCGACGCGGCGTTTCTCCTTCAGGCGATAGTTGGCGGCCAGCTTGGCGATCGTGGTCGTCTTGCCGACGCCGGTCGGCCCGACCAGTGCGACGATTCGCCGCTGGCCCGGCTGAACCGCGATGGGGCCGGCAACGCGAATTTCGGATTCGATCATGCGCGCGACGCGAGCCTTGGTCAGCAGCGGATCGTTCAACTCCGCCCCGGACGCCTCGCTACGGACGCGTTCGACCAGCTCTTTGGCCAGGTCTTCGCCCAAGTCGGCGTCGATGAGTTGGGTGAATAGTTGGAAGAGTGTTTGGGGCAAATCGTGCCGGGCGCCTCGCGAACGCTGGCAGAGCTCGGCGAGCATCGATTGCAGGTCGGACAACTGGCCCTTGACTCCGTCGGGGAAGGCAGCCATTGGCTGGGTGAACGTTGGGGCCGGACGTGGTGCCTCGACGGGCGGCCGAGGCGGTTGCCGGAGCCCTGAGGGGTGTTCGACTGGCGGATGCTGGGAGATCTTGCGAGGCAGCCGGCTGGGGACGTTCACTTCGGACGAGGCGGTGACTTCGATCTCCGGCCCGCCGCGGATGAGACCGAAGAGCCGCGCCGTACGCACTTCGCGCGTATGTAGCACGGCGGCGGCGGGGCCCAGCTCGCGGCGTACCATGGCCAGGGCTTCCTGCATGGTCGTTGCACGAAACGTTCGAATGTCCATGGTTGCTCCTACAAGCAGCGTTTGCGGCTGGGCGGGTCGAGGTGTGAACGCAACATTCGGCGATCAAGCATCAATGGGTTGTGAGGTTCGGCGATCATGTTACCGGGGTTCCGCCGCCATGGCGACGGATTCAATGCGTGTGTCGCGAGTGATTTCGTTGTAGCTGAGGACGACCAGGTTCGGCAGATGCGGCTGTGTCATCTCGCGGAGTGCGGCGCGAATCTGCGGGCTGACCAACAAGATGGGCGGCCGGCCGCCGTGGATGAGTTTTTCGATTTCAGTGGCGATCGAGCGGCACGTCTTTTCGACGGCCTGGGGCGACATGCGAATGAACAACCCGCGCTCGTTGTGCTCGAAGCCGGCGCGGATGCGATCTTCCATGGCCGGATCGAGCGTGGCGACGAAGAGGTGACCCTCGCGGTCGCGGTATTTGGAGCAGATCGCCCGGGCCAGCCGCGCGCGGACCAACTCGGTGAGCACGATCGGGTCCTTCAGCCGCGAGGCGTAATCGCCCAGCGTCTCCAGGATAGTGCCCAACTGGCGGATGGGGACCTGCTCGCGGAGCAGCATCTGAAGAATCTGTTGAACCTCGGCGAGCTTCATCTGCCCGGGGATCAACTCGTCGACGACGGCGGGCGACGTTTGCTTGAGCTCGTCGATGAGATGTTTGGTGGCGTCGCGAGTGAGGATTTCGTCGGCATGCTTGCGGACGATCTCGGTCAGATGCGTGGCGATGACGGCGCCCGGCTCGGCCACCGTGTAGCCGTGCATTTCGGCCTGGTCCCGGTTGCCGGGCTCGATCCACAATGCGGGTGTACCGAAGGCCGGTTCCTGGGTTGCCGTACCTTTGACTTTGCCGGTCGTCATGCCCGAATCGATGGCCAGCAACATGTTGGGGTAGACGATGCCCGTGGCGACGGGGGTGCCTGCGATCTTCACTCGATATTGGTTCTGTTCCAGTTGGAAGCTGTCGCGAATACGGACCTTGGGGAGGATGATACCGATCTCGGCCGCGACGTTTTGGCGGATGCGATGGATGCGATCCAGCAGATCGCCACCGCGTTTGGGGTCGGCCAGGCGGATCAGTGCGACACCGATTTCGACCTCCATGGGATCGACGACGAGGTAGTCCTCGACGCGTTCTTCCTGCGGCTTCGTCTTTTCGGCGAGCTGCTTGGCATCGGCTGCGGCCTTGGCGCGGACCGTCTTTCGCGTCATCGTCAGGGCGGCTCCGAGGCATCCGGCGGCGATCAGAACGAGCGGAATCGCGGGTAGATTCGTGAAGATCAGGATGCCGAGAAATCCGCCGGCCACGATCAGCGTTTCGGGACGCGAGAAGAGCTGGCTCAAGAACTCTCGGGGTAGGTCCGATTCGTTGCTGCTGCGGGTGACGAGCAGACCGGCGGCCAAAGAGATCAGGAAGGCGGGCACTTGGCTCACGAGGCCATCGCCGATCGTCAATCGCGTGAAGACGGAGGCGGCCTCGCTCAGTTGCATGCCCGACTGGACCACGCCGATGAACAGTCCACCGATGATGTTGATCAACGTGATAACGATGCCGGCAATGACATCGCCACGGACGAACTTGCTGGCACCGTCCATAGACCCGAAGAAGTCGGCCTGTTCGGTGATTTCGCGGCGACGTCGCTGGGCCTCGCGCTCGTCGATGATGCCGGCATTGAGGTCGGCGTCGATAGCCATCTGGCGACCGGGCATTCCGTCCAAGGCGAAGCGGGCCGCCACTTCGCTGATGCGAGTGGCACCCTTGGTGATGACGACGAACTGAATGACGACGATGATGATGAAGATGATGAGCCCGACGACGATGCTGTCGCCGGCGACGAACTCGCCGAACGCGCGGATCACCCCGCCGGCCGCCATCATGCCGCTGGTGGCGGCGTTGGTTAGGATGAGGCGGGTGGTGGCCACATTGAGCACCAGACGCATGAGGGTCGTGGCGAGCAGCAGCGACGGGAAGACGCTGAACTCCAACGGCGTTCGCACGTAGATGGTTGTCAGGAGCATAATCACGGCGATCGTGATGTTGCCCGACAGCAGGAGGTCCATCAGCGCAGACGGCAACGGGACGAGAATCACCAGGACGCTGGCGATGATCCCGACGGGCAAAATCAGATCCTGCAAACGTGCGCGCGGCAAGACCGCGCTGGCACGCGACAACGCACCGGAAGCCATCCAGTTCTCCGGACGGACAGACGAACAAAACGACGAGTTACCCCCGAAAATGAAGGCGGGGGAAGGTAATCAATCGCGTGGAAACTGTCCAGGTCGGTTTGAATCGGACCACAGACGCCGCCTTACCCATTCCGATATAACCCCTAGGCATTGCCCCACTTACCTGCTACGATTAGGGGTTTCTGGGGCACCGGCGAAGTGTGTCCCCTCAAGCGGGTGTCTGCTGGAGCTTGCGCTAGGACGGCGCCGGCCGAGGCGACTGCCGGTGTTCGGTCTGTTGTGGGAGTCAAGGGTCATGGAAGCGAGCGGCACACCACGAGTGAAAGCTGAATCGGGCGGGTACAAGGATCGTTTCTGGATTCCGCGATTCTGGTCGGGGATACGGCTCTGGAGCTGGCTGTGCATCCTGGCGCGGAACCGATTCCGCGTTTGTCCTTCTCGGATCACGATGGCAGTGATTCTCGTTCTGATCGGCGGAATCAACTCGTGTCTGGCGGCCATTCAATCGCTCGTGCTGGGCCGGAAGATCGCACGAACGAAGATCGACAGGCCGCCGATCTTCATCGTGGGCCATTGGCGGTCCGGCACGACCCTGCTGCACGAGTTCCTGGTCCTCGACGCCCGCCACGCCTTTGCCGATACGTTCACGTGCTTCTGCCCGAACCACTTCCTGCTGACGCGGTGGATCTTGCCGCGGTTGATGGGTTTCCTGATGCCGAAGCGGCGCCCCATGGACAACATGGCCGTCGGCCTGGATCGTCCTCAGGAGGACGAGTTCGCCCTGTGTAATATGGGAATTCCGTCGCCGTATCTGACGGAGATCTTTCCCAACGAGCCGCCGCAGTACCCGGAGTATCTGACATTGGACGACGTGCCGCCGAAGGATTTGGCGCGTTGGAAGCGGGCGTTCGTGTGGCTGCTGCAGTGTTTGACGCTGGAGAACTCCGGCAAGCGGATCGTGCTGAAGTCGCCGCCCCATTTGGCGAGGCTTCCCGTTCTGTTGGAGCTGTTTCCGCAGGCGAAGTTCATCCACATCTACCGAGATCCGTACGTCGTGTTCCCCTCGACGATGAATTTGTGGAAGCGGCTCTATCGAGACGAAGGACTGCAAGTGCCCACCTGCGAGGGGCTGGAGGACCAGGTCTTCGACGCGTTCACGCGGATGTACGAGTCGTTCGAGCGGAATCGCCAGTTGCTCGGCCCGACGCAATTGGCGGAAGTGAGCTATGAGGATCTGGTGGCCGATCCGGTCGGCCAGTTGCAGCGCCTGTACGAGGAATTGGAGCTTGGCGGCTTCGAGGACGTGTTGCCGGCGGTGAAGACGTTTCTGGGCGGCCAGAAGGGTTACAAGACGAATCGCTACCAGATCGCCCCGGAGATCCGCAACGAGATCGCCCGGCACTGGGGACCGTTCATCGAGAAGTACGGTTACTCCGATTCGGCGGCGGAAGTGTAGGGCTCGCTTCGGGGGCGCCCCCCTGCCCTTTCGTTCGGTTGCCGGCACGGTCTGCCGGCCTTCCTGCACGTTGCTGGCATGCAACCGGCATGCTGCTAGAATGTGGGGTGTTCGGTGAGGGCGCTTCTGGTGAGTCGGCGCTGAGAATGCCGAGGCATCGCGATGACACTCCCGACAGCATAGGTACCTTCCATGAGATATCTGCCCACTCTTTGTTCCGTCGCGCTATTGGCGAGTGTTGGCGTTTGCACACTGGCGCAGGCCGCGGAAACGGCTCGCCGACCCAATGTGCTGTTCATCGCGGTGGACGACTTGAATTGTCGCATCGGTTGTTACGGCGATCCGGTGGCCAAGACACCCAACCTGGATCGGCTTGCCCAAAGCGGCATTCGCTTCGAACGGGCCTATTGCCAGTTTCCGCTGTGCAATCCGACGCGTGTTTCGCTGCTCTTGGGGCGCTATCCGACGACTACGGAGACCATCGATTTTGCGCAGCCCGCGCTGCTGGCACGCGATTGGGTCACACTGCCGCAGTATTTCCGCCAGAGCGGCTACGACGTTGGGCTGTTTGGCAAGATCTTTCACTATCCCGAACCGGCCGCTTGGGCTGACGGCGAGGAGGCCGTCGTGAAGGAACAACAGCGGCATCGCGAAATGCTGGGCGATCTGACGCGATGGGAGCCCTACCGTACGCTTGCACCGCCGCCGACCCGGTGGGTTACCAGCCTGCGCACTTCTGCGAACGTGTTCGGCCCTGTGCCTAACATTGAGGAGCAACGCGCCCGGGCAAACGCCAGAAACTACCAGTGGACTGCCGATGTGAAGACGGCCGACGAAGCGGTGGAGACGCTGGAGCGGTGGGCGCCCTCGGGGAAACCGTTCTTCTTGGGCGTGGGTTTCTACAAGCCGCACGTGCCGCTGGTGGCTCCCCAGCGGTTCTTCGACCTCTACCGGCCGGAGAAGATGCCGCTGCCGAAGGACTTCGCGCGAACACCGACGGCCGACGACTCGGTGCCGCGTTACGCGCTGCGCTACAACCTTGACTTGTTCTATGAGGAACGCCCGACGCCGGAACGGGCGCGGCAGGCGATCGCCGCCTACTACGCGTGTGTCTCGTTCATGGACGAGAAACTGGGCCAAGTGCTCGATGCGTTGGAACGGCTCGGGCTGCGCGAGAATACGGTCATCGTGCTGTGGGGCGACCACGGCTGGCATCTTGGCGAGAAAGGGATGTGGGCCAAGGGCACGTTGTTCGACGTATCGGCTCGAGTGCCGCTGGTGATTGTCGCGCCGGGCCGCGCGGGGACGGACAAGGCGTGTGCGCGCACCGTGGAATTCGTGGACATCTATCCGACGCTGGCGGAGCTCTGCGGCCTGGCGCCGCCGCCGGGTCTGGAGGGCAAGAGCCTCGTTCCGCTGCTGGACAATCCGACGGCCGCGTGGGACAAGCCCGCGTTTACGCTCGTGGCCCGCGAGGACTGGCTCGGCCGGTCGGTACGGACGGAGCGTTGGTGCTACACGGAGTGGGACTTCGGCCGACGCGGCACGGAGCTGTACGATCTTCAGGCCGACCCGCAGGAATCGAAGAACCTGGCCAACGTTCCGAAGCTTGCCTCCGTGATTTCCAAGCTGAAGAAGTTGCTGGAGACGAGCCCGGTGGCCGAGAGCGTGCCCTTGGGCAAGCGCACACCGAGCGACGAACCGTGAGTTCTTTGGCCGTCGGCGACGGCTGAGGTCGCGCGGTGCTCTGCTGCAGGGCCGGCTGGCGTGTGCTACGGCATGCTACGCAAAACGCTTGCCCTTGAGTTGGTACACGTACGCAAGCACCTCGGCCACGGCCGCGTATCGTTCGTGCGGGATGGGATGGTTTACGTCGACCTCGCGGTAGAGCGATTGGGCGAGCGGCTTCCGTTCGACGATCGGAATGCCATGTTCCAGAGCGAGTTTGCGGATTCGCTGGGCGAGAGTTCCGGCACCCTTGGCGACGACGATCGGCGCGGCCATCGTCTTGGGATCGTACTGGATGGCGATGGCCAGCTCCGTGGGGTTGGTTACGACCACGTCGGCCTTCGGCACGGCGCTGGAGAGGCGGTTGAGGATGAGTTGCCGCTGTACCACGCGGCGGCGCGCGGCGATCTGCGGGTCGCCTTCGAGATTTTTCATCTCTTCGCGCACTTCCTGCGTGGTCATCTTGAGGTCTTGCTCGTGCTTCCATCGCTGGAATCCGTAGTCGAGGACGGCCAGCACCAGAAGAGCCGTGCCGATCTTGATCGTGGTCCAAACGAGAATCTCGCCGAGATACATGGCGTTTTCGGAGAGCGAGAGACCGGACAGGCCGAGAATCGTATCGACGTGGCTGCTAAGCGAGAAATAGGCGACGGCGCAGATCACGGCGATCTTGAACAGCCCGAAGATCAGCCGCGCCCCGTTGGACATCGAGAAGATTCGGCCGAAACCCTTGAGCGGGTCCAGCCGAGTGATATCGAAGGCGAGCTTCTGCGGCAGGAAGAGGAAGCCGACCTGGGCGACGTCGATGGCCACGGCGGCCAGGACGAGCAGGCCGACGATGGGGAGGAAGTAGCGGGCCAGCTCGCTCATCGTGCGGTTCCAGTGGAGCGCCGCCATCTCGGGATCGATGCGGAGCCAGGGCTGACCGCCGAGGTGCTGATGGGCGTAGCGACCGAGAAACTCAACGAGTGCTCCGCCCGACATAACCAGGGCCAGCATTCCCGCCAACAGCAGCACGGCCGACGCGAGGTCCTGGCTCTTGACGACCTGGCCTTCCTCGCGGGCCTTTTGCCGGCGATGCGGGGTTGGATCCTGGTTTTTTTCGTTGTCGGAGTCGGCCATTCGGGGATCCGGCGAGGTTGTTCCGCGCCGAAGTCAATTACACGATCAGGAAGACAACCATTGCGCCGGCAACGGCGTATGCAGCCCCTCGAGCAGCGATTCCAGCGTGGCCAGCAACTGATCCTGAAACAACCAGACGGCGGCACCCAGCGAGAGGGCGAGCACGCCGAAAGTGAGCATGGCATTCATGCTGAATCCCAATGCCAGGATGTTCAGTTGCGGCAGCGTGCGACTCACCAGCGCCAACACCAGTGTGGACAGAAGCAGAGCGGCCGTGACCGGCATGGCAGCACGCACGCCCAAGACGCATGCCTGCGTGACCAGCGCGACGAAGGTGTCGGCGATCGATACCGGGATGGCGCAACTTCCCAACGGGATCGTCTGGAACGTGTCGAGAAGCGCGGCCATGATGATGCGATGCCCGCCCATGCAGACGAAAACGGCCAGCGTGAGCAGATGCAAGAGCCGCGACAGCAAGGGCACGCTTTCGCCGGAAGTTGGGTCGAACACATCGGCCATCATGATTCCGCCGGTCCGCCCGATCAGCTCACCGGCGATCTGCATACCGGAGAAGAGAATCATCACACCCAACCCGAGGCAGAGCCCGACGAATGTCTCGCTGCCGACGAGTACCGCGTAGTTGAGAATCGTGCCTGGGTCTGCAACCGAAACGTTCCATTGCGTGGGGGTGATCAGCATCGCCATGGCAGCCGCCAGTAAGGCGCGGAACTGCGGCGGCGCGTCGGTCGAATTGAAAATCGGCGCGGTGACCATCATGCCGCTGACGCGGCTGAGCACGAGCGTGAACAACAAAACCTTCGCAGCGTCGAATTGCGGAAGCCACTCCATGCGTTCCCCGATCTCCTCTCCCCTTCGGCGTCACAATCGCGTTGCGATGCCGTTGATCAGGTCCGTGGAATATTGGAGCATTTGGGCGATCACCCAGGGCAAGGTAAGGCTGAGGACCAGAGCCATGGCGACGATCTTGGGCACGAATGCGATCGTCTGCTCCTGGACTTGGGTGAGCGCCTGCAACAATCCGATCACCAGACCGACCACCATTCCCACCGCCAGAACGGGCGCGCTGACCAACAATCCGATCCAGAGGGCGTTGCGGGCCAGCTCGATTGCGTCTTGGGCAGACATGAGGTCTGGGACTGGGGCTGAGGGGTCGGGGATTCGAGACCGGAATGAGGAAAAGGAGTGACAACGGCGAGGTGGGCAGTTGCCGTGCAACCCTCCAATCCCCAGTTCCTTCTGCTATGTAAACGCCTGAAAACTATCAATCAGCATGCCCACGACCAGGTGCCAGCCGTCGAGGAGGACGAACAGCAGCAGCTTGAAGGGCATCGATACCAGGGCCGGAGGCATCATCAGCATGCCCATCGAGACCATGACCGTGGCGATTACCAGGTCGATGATCAAGAACGGCAGGTAGATCTGAAAGCCGATCAGGAACGCCGTCTTCAGCTCGCTGAGCATGAACGCCGGCAGGAGCGCCAGCAAGGGCACGTCGTCGTAGCCGGTCGGCGTCGGTTGATTGGGCATGTGATTGACGAACAACCACACGTCGTCGGCATTGTCGGTTCGGTCGATCTGCATGGCCATGAAGCGGCGAATGGGCGTGGCGCCCTTAGTCCACGCCTCGTCCAGGTCGATCTGATGGTTGGTATACGGGACGATCGAATCGTCGTACACTTGCTTCCATACCGGCGCCATGATCATCAGCGACATGAACAATGCCAGCGACGTGATCACTTGGCTGGGCGGCAACTGTTGCGTGCCGATCGCCTGACGCAGAAGTCCCAGGACCACGACGATCCTTACGAAGCTGGTCGTCATGAGCAGTATGGCCGGCGCCAGGCTCAGCACGGTCAGCAAGAGCATGACCTGGATCGTGGAGCTGAGCCCCTGGGGGCTGGTCCAGGCTTCCGGACCGGCAGCCAACCCGTCCGGCAGCTTCATGGTAAGCGGTTGATTGGAGAGGTCGACGGCCTCGGCGGGACGCAGCACGCCGAACATGAGCACGAGCGCCAACGCCCATGCCAGTCGGCGTTTCCAGGGGGAGCATGCGTGTCGCATGCGCGGGAGGCTCTCGCGGTCGTCGCACGGCTGCGTTTCAGACATGCTCGTCCTCCAGGCTTTCGCGCGACCTCGATGGAATGCCGCTGTTGGCCAACCGCAAATCGTCGTAGCCGCTCTGCGCCCAGACGTTCTTCGACGACGATTCTCCGGCGAACTGCTGGAACACTTGCCGGAATGCGGCCGTGGCACTGTTGGACTGCGTTTGGCGGCAGAGTCCCAGCAGCCGGTCGACCTCTTCCGGCTCGTTGATTTCGGTGAGGGGTTCGACGCCCTCGGGACACACGTGGACCAGAACGAGCTTCTTGCCGCAGCGGATCAGGTACATCTGCTGCCGGGCGGCCAAGGGCACACGGCCCAACACCTCGACGATATCGGCCGGCAGCACGCCGGAACGGCCAGGGTTCGTTCGACGCATGGCCCAGGCGAATACGAAGAAAAGCCCGAGCACGATAGCCAGGGCACTTCCGGTGGTTGCCAGCGAGGGCAGGTTGCTGAGCTTTGCGGACGTTCCCGCAGGCTTCGATTGGGGCAGAAGGGGCGGCAAGCTCGATTTCTTAAGAGGCGGCAAGGGCCGGTCTGCCGTTGGGCTGGGCGCGGGCTCCCGCAAGCCGAGCCCGCCGTGGGCTGGGGCATCTGGGGCATGCGTTGCCTCAGCGTCGCGGACCGGCTCTTCGTAGGATGCAGGCTGAACGCTCGTTTGCCTACCGGGTATGGCTTGGCCCTGGTCGGTCGGCCAGGATATCTCCAGTCGAGCACTCGGCGCCGGAGACTGGGCTGCCAGCGACCCGGGGTGGGCAGCAAGCAACAGGGCGATGCCAATCGTCTTGGCCAGAGGGGGCATCCGTGCACTCCCGCTTGCGCGACTGAAAGGTGATGCGAACGTTCGAAACGATTTCCAAAACGGCGGTTTTATAAAGCTGATCGGCCCGCCTTGCCGATACCGATTCGGGGCGATCCATGCCCGAAATCGCATCCTTCACAGAAACTCGACCCAGCGTGCTGGGCATCTTCCGGCAATGTCTTCTCCCTCAGTGCGGTTTCTCGGCGCCGAACCTACTCCGAGCTGGCACCTGCGATCAATTCGGCAATACGGACGCAGAAGTTGTCGTTGAGCACGAGCACTTCCCCTCGTGCGATTAGCCTGCCGTTAACGTAGATGTCGACGGGGTCACCCGCCAGCTTGTCCAGCGGGACGACCGACCCTCGGCGAAGTCTGAGCACATCTTCGAGGTACATGTCGGTGCGCCCCAGTTCGATCTTCACGTCGAGCTCGACGTCGCGGATCAGGTCGAGCGTGGTGTTGTCTTTGGACGGAGGCGCTCCGCTGAACTGTTCAAGCCGGAAGGACGTTAGCCCGGCCGGCTGGTCCCGCGCGGGGTTGCCGTCGACCGATGCCAGCGCCTCTTCCGCCTGGCGCAACAGGAGTTCGACGTCCGCGGCGACGATCTCACCTTCGCCGGCGAAGGTGCCCGATGCGGGCTTCTCGCGGGCTTGTGTCGGACTGACGGGCGGCGGCGATTTCCCGGCCTGGTCGAGGAGCCGCTCGATATCGGCCTGGCCCAGGAGCTTGTCGGCGTCCTCGGCTTCCATGGGCGATTCGCTCGTGGCCTGTCCAGTTTGCTTGTGCGAGCCGCTGAGAAGGGCTTCGATATCGGACTGACTCAGGGCATCTCCCCCTTCGGAGTCGGAAGAGTTCTCCGCCGACGAGCCAGACCCTGCGAGCAACTGCTCGATATCGTCCTGCTTAATGGGATCGTTGTCGTCGGCCATCGAAATCCATTTCCGGCTGGCGAAGGTAGAATGGTGTAAACGGTATTGCCGTTACGTGTTGCGCCCGCATGGTCATCCTGACGGCGGGCGTTGGCTATTGTTCGATAAAGGAGAAATCGCTGACGATCACTGCCTTGAGAAGGGGCTTGCCGAGGATTTGGTTAGTTTTCTCTAAAATCCGCCTTTTGATCAAGCCCAACCCGGCGTCGGTCAGGTCGGACAACTCGGCACTGCGGACAATGACAATGACCTGCTCGCGAAAGCGATGCACGTTCCTATCCAGGAGTTCCTGGAATTCCTTTTCTTCGTGCTCACCGTGGACAGCCACGGCGCCGTAGAGGTGGAATTCAATGCGCAGACTCGTGTTCGTGCGAGGCTGAAACGCCGTGACGCTGAACTCTCCCAAGTCGACCTCGACCTGTTCGCCCTCGTTGCCCGATTTTTCCTCGCTTGCCGTCGGTTCGGCGACCGTTTCGTGAGTGGGCGGGGCGGTAGGCGCGGCGGCCTCCCCTATATCGGGGAGATAGAAGTAGGCGGCCAAGCACTCCATGAGGACCACGGCTGCTAAGAACAGTAATACGATGAGCCGACTTAGGATTGAACCGCGGGCTTTCCCCGTCGATGCCGGTGCTTCTTGCGTTTCGGTGGTCGGAGGGGTGGGATCAGCCATACCGATTATGCGTCTTCCTAGATGTTCTGAATTGCCAGTTTTCCGTGTCCTGCCGGCACGATGGCAGCGCGTCGCCAAGTATATATAGCCTGAAAACACGGCCATCCGCGGGCCGGCGGCCATGTGTCGGCCGAAATGCACGGCAACTGCCGCGAGTTAGTTCTATCGAGCTATGTCTATATGCTCCGTGTGGCAATTTCTTTCCGGGCAAACTCGTACGTGAAAAGGGTTGTCGGCCTAGGCGTGCCGATTCTGCCAGCTGGTGGTATCGCTTGGTCAGGGCTGCTCGCCGGGTTGTGGTGGAAACGCGGTTGCCGGCTGGGAAGAAGGGGGTGGGATCATATGCTTCGCCTGCTGGTAGGCCACGGCCCGGCGAAGCACCTCGTCCATCGATTCCATCACGACGAGCCGTTCGCCGGACGTCAGCGTGATGAAGGTGTCGGGACGGGATTCCACGTAGCGGATCAGGTCGGCATTGAGGATAAACATCTCCCCGCCGAGCCGCGTGAGCTTGATCATGTCGGCGTCTTCCTCCCGGGAGGTCGTGAGATGATCGTACGGCTGCTTCGGGATCGGCCGTTGTGGACCGCGGGTGCGGTGAGCCCGGCACGCGTTGTGCGCGGGCCCCTGCCGCGATGAGCATCATGTTTGGTGCGACGGTTAACGCCGCAGGGCCAACAGTTCATCCAACATTTCTTGCGAGGTGGTGATCACGCGAGCGTTGCCGCGGTACATGGTCGACGCGAGGATGAGCCGAACCAGGTCACCGCCGATATCGGTATTGGAGAGCTCGACGGCACCGGCAACGATGCTGCCGACGCCCCGTTCTCCGGGGCTACCGATGACGGCCAGTCCGGAATTGACGCCTTCGCTGAACAGATTCTGGCCTCGCTGTTCCAGGCCTGCGGGGTTGGCGAATCGTGCCAGCAGGATCTGGCCGAGATCGCGCATGGCGCCGTTGTTGAACACGCCCCGAATGATGCCGTCCTCGCCGACGATGAAGCTGGTGAGTGTTCCGGCCGCAGAACCGTCCTGGCGTGAGACGGCCAACGAGCTGCTGTCGGTGGCCAGTCCGGAGATTTGGGAGAAGTCGAGATCGAACTCAAGCGGCGAAGCGGAGGCCACGTGCCGGCGGTCGATAGACACCGTGGAATTCGAAGCAGAGACGAAATTGCCCTCGCTGTCGAACGTAATCAGGCCCGTGCCGACTGCAATGCTAACGTCATCGGTGGAGGCCGGGTCGTTATCGGAAGAATCGGCGAACCAGCGGTACGTGGTCGAGGAATTGCCGCACTCCTGGAGCACGGCCGTCAGCCGTACCTGGATCGGGATTCCGAGCGAGTCGTAGACGACGAAATCGGTGACGGCGCTTTCACCCACGGCCGCCTGGGTTGTTTGCCAGGGCAGATCGACGTTAGCCGATTCGGCCGTGGTCTTCAGCTGCATCCCGGAGAGGCCAATGTCGAGGGCGTTGTCGACACCGCCGTTTCCCTGCAGGCTGAGTCGGCCGTCGTCGATGTAGCCGCCGGGTTGATGGCCGGACGAGGCGTCGGCAGGGATATCGGACTCGGTCCCGCTTCCCACGGCGCTGACGATGCCCATGGCCTCTTCCATGAAGGTGAGCAGGTCCTGGACTGTCGTGCCGTCGTCGATGACGAGGTCCTTCGTCGACAGCGTGCGTCCGCCTTTTTCGCCCGTGAATTCCAGGGTGCCGGCTTGGAAGACGTTTTCATACGTTTGGCTGTCGCGGAGGGTTACATGTTCGAGTGTCGTGTCGGAGCGGATTCGCGGGCCGTCCAGGTCGAGGATCGGCTGGGCGAACGCACCTTCCGTTCCGGTGTCGGGCATTTGATCGACGATGACCGCATCGGCGTCATCCACATTGGGAATCTCGGCCACAAGGTGCCAGCTGGCGTCGTCCGAGGAGTTGTCGCGCCGCCAGATGCGTCGGCAGTCCCAAAGGTCTTCATTGCTAGCGTCGGTGGTCGGTATGTCGCTGATGACGACGCGGCCGTTGGTCACGCGGACCGGGCTGGTGGTCAGAGGGCTTGGGCGGCTGTTCTGATCGGGATCCATCATGTTGGTGTCGGGATCGGGCTCGGCGCCGATTTTGCCGAAGGTGACGTAATAGGTGTACTCACCGCTGAGCACGTCGGTATTCTGTGCGGGGGTGCCCGAGTAATAGCCCACAGCCCTGGTGTCGGTGAATGCCCAGGGGTCCGCACTGTCCAGATCCTGCGAAAACGCCAGGTGGAAGTCGGCGTCGGAACTGTCTTTGCGATAGATGTGTACCGCATCGTACGTGGTGCCGCCATCGTGTGGAACGTTGTCGATCAATACCGCCGTGTTGTCGGCGGTGATCGTGACGGCTTGTTCGGCCCACATGCTTTCCTTGTCGCCGGTGCCCATGGGGTTGGTCTGGACGTAGACGATCCGGTAGGTGAATTCGTCGTCTGCCATCATGCTGCCGCTGCCGGCGGGCTCCTCGGTGAAGCTCGTGCCCGCGTTATTCAGATTGGGCCGCTCGGCCGAAGCCGTGGTGACGGCCGTCTCGGGATAGACATGGTCGTCTCTTCCCAGGATGGAGGTCTGAATGATCGACCCGGTGTCGGCCACGTCGCCCGTTGGCGACAAGGCACCCTCTAGGTAGGCGTTCTGGGTCGCTTGAGCGACCGCGGTATCGCCCAGAGGAATCTCGATTGGCACGAGCACGGTCTTCTGAATCTGGTAGTCGTCGTCGATGCCGTAGCCCAGCAGGCGGTTCCCGGTGGTGGTCACCAACTCATCTTCCGAATTCAGTTTGAATGTACCAGTGCGGGTGTACACTTGCTCGCCCGTGCTGCCCTCGACGATGAAGAACCCATCACCCTGGATGGCCATGTCGGTCGGACTGGAGCTGACTTCGACGGTGCCCTGGGTGAAGTTGGGCGTGATGGCGGCGACGACGGTTCCGAGGCCAAGCTGTTGGGGGTTGGTGCCGCCGCTGTTCTCGGCGGGAGCGCCGCCCAGGGCGAGTGTCTGGAGGAACTGGGTGGCAAACGAGACCTCGGAAGCCTTGAAGCCGACCGTGCTGGAGTTGGCGACGTTGTTGCCCACGACGTCGATCGTCGTTTCGGCAGCGCTCAAGCCTGTGAGCGCCGTACTGAGTGCGGATGTGAGACCCATGATTCATCCCCCTACGGGTGTTGAGGTGTCGGGTTACTGCCGGCGCGCTCTGTGCCGAGCCGAGTCGCGCTGTGGAATTGCCTTACGATTCGACGGTATCGGGGAGGATTTCTTCGACGTTGCTCAGTTCGACTGTGTTGAGGCCGATGTGGAGCGTGGATGTGCCATCGGTAACGGTGACTTTGTCGACCGTGCCTTCGACTTGCGTGCCGTTGGAGGTGAGCCCTTTGATCTGCTTGCCGATCAGGCTGCTGGCCGTGGAGATGCCCTGTCCGAGCATGACCGATTTCAACGTCTCGGTCAGTTCCGTGTTCGATTCGAGCTCGCGGATCTGACTGATCTGCTGTACCATCTCGGCATCGTCCATGGGGTTCAGCGGATCCTGCGACAGCAGTTGGGTGATCAGAAGCTGCAAGAAATCGTCCCCGTCGAGGCTGTTGAGCGCACCGGCTGTCGACGAAGTCGTGCCGGTTCCGCTGGTCGAGGAGGTGCTGGAGGTGGAACTGACAGAAGTCATTGTTTAACTCCTTGGAGTGTGTCTGTTCAGATGACGACGTCGAACTCGGACATTCCGCCCGCGGCGGTCGAACGGCGTGGCCCGGTGACGCTCTGAACGGCCGTCTCCGGTGAGTCGCGATAATAGGGGCGAGGCTGGTATCCGCCTTGCTGCGATTGATTTTGGGCGTCGGTCCCGCCCGACAACCCACCCTGGGATTGGTCGGTGAGAGTCACGTCGAACTGTTCGATGCGTATGTTCTGTGCGGCCAGCCGCTCGCGGAGCGCCGGCAGGTTGTTGAGCAACATGGATTGCGCGGCTTGCGATTCGGTTTCGAGCCGCGCGTTCATGACGCCATTACGCACGGTCACTTCGAGTCGCAGGGCACCGAGTTCCGGGGGAGAAAGCCTCAGGCGAATGCTACCGCCGCGGTCACCCAACGACTCGAATGCCCGTGCCACGCGCTGTACGAACCGAATGCGATCGGCTTGCGACACTTCCGACCCGTCTTGCGAGGATTGGGTGTCGGCGGCGGAGGTCGTGCTGGTCTGGCCAACACGTTGGGTGCCGCCGATGTCGCTGGCGTCGGACTGCTCGTTCTTGCCTTCGGCGGGAGCCGGAGCGCTGACGGCCGCCGCGGCCGCAATGACCGTGTCGGGCGCGGTCTGCGCCGTCTGCGGATGGTTGGCGCTCTGCGTGGCGGTCGGTTCGCGGCGGGCGGTTTCGCTCGTCTTGTTGACAAGATCGTCGGCGAAACGGCTGTCCTTGGCCGGCTCTTCGTGAGACGCAGTGGGCTTGCCGTCGGCATTCTGGTCCGGCTTGTCCGCTTGGTTTTTGGCTTGAGACTCCGCACCCTGGGCAGCTTGCGCACTGCCGGCGTCGGAGATCCCCTGGGCGTACTGGCCGGGCGACTGTTTGGTTTCTGCGGCCGGTTCGGCCGATTCGTCGGCGGTTTCGCCGTCTTCGGATGAAGTGGTCACGGCGGCAGGTCGTGTCGAAGGAGGCAAGGTGTTTGCTGGCGTTGGAAGCGGCCTGACCGACGAATCGTTGGGTGGATCATCGTTGCCGGCGGCGCTCGGCTCCTCCGTTGCGTGCTCAGTCGCAGGCACGGGAGAGTCGGTCGGAGTCGCGGCGCAGAGGACTGGAACGTCCTCGTCCTCGGCCTTCTCTTCTGCTTCGTCGCCCGATTCGTCGGTCAACTCGTCGCTGCCCACAGCGGTCATGTCTGTGTCGACCTCGGATTGAGGTACCGACGACGGCTCCGAGGCGGTATCGCTGGACGCTGTATGGTCTTCATCGGACGATCGTTGCTCAGACTCATCCGGCGATTCCCGTTGAGTGTGGTTGGCCGCGTGTGGTATGTCGGGCGCGTCGTTGTCCGGCGTGGCGTCCGAAGACCGGTTGGTGCGACCGGCGGCGGATTCCGAGGCGTGCGCGGACTTTTGGGCGTCCAACGACGGTCGCGAATCGTCGGTGGTGCGGGGTGTTGGTGTCGACTCGGGGCCGACACTACGACGGGCGCGCTCGAGAAGCGCTCCGAACGAATCCCGCCCGTCGCCGGCACTGTCTGAAGGGGACAATGTGACGGTCAGATCCGGCGGTGACAGCGCACTGTGCGTATCCAGACTCACTCGCGACATGGGTGTCTTCCTCAGAGCGGGTACCTCAGGGTGGGACAGACTGCTCGGCGCCGAGCTGCTTGGCGGCCCCATTGGCGACGATCGCCTCGGGGGCCCCGTTACGAATCAGGCGGAGGATATCATCGATCTTGGCGCATTCTTCCGGCGTCTTGAACTCGCCGATGATCTTGGCACGCTTGCTGTCGGACATATCGCGTAGCAGAAGGACCACGGCGTCTTGTTCGTTGTTTTGCAGCATGTGCACGATGAGTTCCTTGGCCTGTTTCGGCTTGAGTGACTGCAACGTGCGGAGGTTGACATCGCGACCGGCGACGGTGGCCTCGTTTTCCAATGCCTCAAGCTGCGTTTCGTATTGCTGGCGCTGTTGAGTGTACTGCTGGACTGACTGCGCCAAGTTCTGCTGGTCGCTCTCCAACGCCGCCAGGGAGTTGGCCAACGACTGCTCGCGCAACCGCAGGTTCAGATCCTTCGCGGCCTGTGCCGCCAGGACCTGCTCGTAGGAAGGTTGCTCGTTGGTCGTTTGCTCGTGCCCTTCGGCCGCCTTGGGATGCATCGCCAGCGGGTCGACGCCTTGAGCGATACCGATCATCTGCACGAGCTTCGTGTGGTCCATCTGCCACTTGCCCCAGAAGTGAAAGACGAGGATCCCCTCGGCAATGACGGTGGCCAAGCAGAAATAGAGGACGGTAGCAGACAGTGTTTGGAACAAGCGGCCGATCACGGGTGCACCTCCCGCAGCGCACGCTGCTGGCCGACCTCGTCAAGCCGCTGGATGTCGCGCCGACTCTCTTCGGCCTGGTGCCGCTGTAGCTGTCGCTCGCGCAGCTTCTCCAGGACCTTCACCTCGCGATTCGCTTCGGTCAGGGCGTTGCGGCGTCGTTCGATTTCTTCGGCCACCGCTTCGCGTTGCTGCTGGAGTTGCTGGCGCTGAGCACGCAGCATGGTTTCGTGCCGCTGGGCCTCCAGGAGGCGATCGACGTTGATCTCACCGGGCAACGAGGCCACACGACAATCGGCTTGCAGATCCAAGAGCATTTGGGTGGTCTGTTGCTGCTGGCTTTCCAAGAGGGCGTCGGCCTGGTACGCCTGCGCCAAGTGCGCGCGGCGCTCGGTGCGGGCCGCCTCGCGGAGCTTCAGGAGCGTAGCCAGTCGAAACTTGAACGTTGCCATGTGCGGTGTTGTCCGTGTCGGGTAGCAGGCTTATCCCTTGGTGGTCGCCGGAGCGGCACTGGATGGAGCGTTAGCCGTATTGGCTCGTTGAGCGGCGAGTCGCGCGATTTCCAGTAGCCCCTTGGAAGCGTCGTCCAGGGTGGATCCCTCCTCGACGCGCTGCCGCAGGTAGGCGTTGATTTGGTTCTGGAGATCGATGGCCAGGTCGACCGTCGGATTGCTGCCGCGACGGTATGCGCCGATGGAGATCAGATCTTCGTGGTCGCGGTAGGCGGCCAGCAGTTCGCGGATCAGGTAGGCCGTTCGATAATGATCCTTGGTGGTCACCTCGGGCATGAGGCGGCTGAGGCTTTCCAGCACATCGACGGCCGGGTAGTGGCCGCGCGTGGCCAGTCTGCGGGCCAGCCAGACATGGCCGTCCAGCAGGCCGCGCACGGCGTCGGCGATCGGCTCGTTGGGATCGTCGGCTTCGACCAGCACCGTGTAGAAAGCCGTGATGCTTCCTTCGGGGCTCCGCCCTGCCCGTTCGACCAGCCGCGGCAACAGCGCGAAGACCGACGGGGGATATCCGCGGGTGGCAGGCGGCTCGCCGGCCGCCAGGCCGATCTCGCGCTGCGCCAGGGCGAAGCGAGTGAGCGAATCCATCATCAACAGGACATCCTTGCCCTGGTCGCGAAAGTACTCGGCGATCGAGGTGGCCGTGTAGGCGGCCTGCACGCGGACCAATGCGGGTTCGTTGCTGGTGGCGACGACGACGACGCTCTTGGCCCGTCCTTCGGGTCCAAGATCGCGCTGGAGGAACTCGTTTACCTCGCGCCCGCGTTCGCCGATCAAGGCGATGACGATCACGTCGGCAGACGTGTAGCGGGCCATCATGCCGAGGGTGACGCTCTTACCCACGCCCGACCCGGCGAAGATGCCCAGCCGCTGACCTTTCCCGCAGGTGAGTAGGCCGTCGATGGAGCGAATTCCGGTGGAAAGCGGCGTATCGATGCGCGGTCGGGCACATGGATGCGGCGGGCGGCGGTGAAAGGAGCTGCGATGCGCCAGCGCGGGCTGCGGCTTGTCGTCGACGGCGTCGCCGGCGGCGTCGAGCACTCGGCCCAGAAGCTCATCGCCGACTCGCAACCAGCGCGCGGTGCGGACCAATCGCACGCGATTGCCGTGCCGTACACCGGACAACTCGCGGAACGGATAAAGAAGCGTCAACTCGTCCTGGAATCCGATCACTTCGGCCAACAGGGGCTCGCCCGCCTGGCATTGGATCTCGGCCAACGCGCCCACCGGCGCCGGAAAGCCGGCGACCGACACGGTCATGCCGACCGTTCGGGCGACGCTTCCCACCAGGGCCGTCGGCAAGATCGCCGGTAATTGCTCTAAGAGATCCATGACGGTGATGAACGCTCGAGTTCCAGGTTGAATTCCAAGAAGATCCTGTTTGCTTTCGGCGGGCGGCCTCTACGTCAGCTCTTCCTCAATCCGTGCCAACTGCACGTCGAATTGCTGGTCGATCGATCCGAACCGTGTTTCCACGCGACAGCCGCCGGGACTGACGGATGGATCGGCGACGATCTCGGTGGGCCCGAGGCCGGAGACTTCTTTCACCAGAAGCTGGGCCTGGGAACCCAACGTGGAGTGATCGGCCGGATTCAGGTGCAGGCATACCTGGGTGCTGCCGACGGCCAACTCGAGGGCTTCGCGGATCAGGTTCAGGGGGATGTCGGGCTGGGTGGTCAGTTCGCGGCGGATGATGCGGGACGCAATGGCCGTGGCCAAGTGAACGCCGCTCTTTTCCCAGTGCGTCAGCCAGGCTTGTTTGGCGTGCTGAATGTCTTCGATCGCCTGCTGGAGGGCCGGCATCAGCGTTGCCAGTTGCTGGGCGAGTTGCTTCTGGACGATCTGCTCGACCGCCTGCTGCGCGGAGCGACGTCCTTCCGCCTCGGCCTGCTGACGGGCAACGGCGGCCTCTTGCTTGGCCTTGACGACGATCTGCACGGCCTCGGCCTTCACCTTGTCGAGGTACTGACCGGCCTTGACGGCCATGTCGTCGAAGTTGAAGGCGACGCCTTGAATGCCGCTCCGCGAATCGTTGCTTTTGATGACCGACGCCACTCGTGTCTCCATCGCGGTTAGGCCGCCGCGTACGCCGCGGCAGGCTCAGAACGGTGAGTTTGCGGCAGGCGGATCCGTCCCTGGATCGCCAGGTGCTGGGCCAACTCGGCCAATTGACGCCGGGCTTCCTCGACATCGGCCAGCCGCGTCGGGCCGATGTGGATCAGCCGATGGCGGACCACTTGGGCTTCCGCCGGCGGAACCTGACGCAACAGCCGGTCGATCAACTGCTCGGATGCGCCGACCATGGCGAGGATGGCGACCTCGGGATCGGCCTGGCCCAGCAGCGTTCTCAGGCTGTGGTCGTCCAACAGGTCGAGATCGTCGAACTCGAATCGTTGGGGCTCGAGTTTGGAGGCCAACTGCTGATCGTGAGTGCCGAGGTTCTCGAGGATCTGCATGGCGACCTGGGATTCGGAGGCTTGCAGGATACCGGCCACGGCCGATAGGCCCGCCACGCGCCGACGCTGCATGCGGACCAGCTCGGCCAGCCGCACCTGCAAGGTCTGCTCGACGTCGCGGAGGACTTCGGGGTCGGTCTCTTCGAGGTCGACCAGTCGGCGGACGACTTCCGCCTGAAGTGCCGCAGACAGGCGAACCAAGACGGCCGCCGCGCGATCCGGCGGCAGGTGTGACATCACCAGGGCGATCGTCTGCGGGCGCTCGGTGGCCAGCAGCTTGCCGAGCTTGTCGGCCTCGGCGTCCTTGAGGAAACCGAAAGGCGAACCGTCCGAATTGCGAGCGACGGCTGGGTTGGCGCCGGTCGAACGGGCAGGCTCTCGGGCCGGTGTGCGGTCGCGCACCACCTCGGCTGCCGGAGGAGTCGGTGTCGCCCCGTGGTGGAAGAACTCTTCCAGCACGCGCCGTTCGTCGTCGGGCGTGATGGAGTCCAGCTCCATGACCGTTTGGCGCACGATCTGGGCCTGCTCGGACGACATCTTGTCCATGAGCAGGTCGGCCGTCACCCGATCGAGGCTGGCCACCAGAATCGCCGCTTTTCGTAAGCCTTCGTCCAGTTTCATGGTTTAACTCGGGTGTCCGATCCAGGTTCGAAGGATGTTGGCCGCTGCGTCGGGGTCGTCGTTGACCAGCAGCGCGACTTCATCTTTGAGCGACATGCCCGGCTGGAACCGCCGCAAACGCCGCGAGGGATCGTTGGCCGGCTGTGGCTGATGAGGCTGGCGAGACTGAGCTTCGACTTCCTCTTCAGGGACGACGGCCAGCGATCTGCTTCCGATCGCGACGGGTGCCGATCGCATCATCGATCGCAGCATGACGAGGCTTATCGCCGCCAACAGCAGCAGGCCGATCGTCTTCCAGGATTGTTCCAGCCAAGTGAGGATTTGTTCGCCGACGCCCGGGCCGGGAATGGACGGCGCGGGAATGTCTTGGAACGACTCGACCTTGACCAACTCCTTTTTGTCGGTCATGTCCTGGACCTCGGGGAGCAGGACGGCGACGTATGCCCGGATGCGGTCGACTTCCTTCTGGCGAATCTGCTCGAGGTCGGCTTGCGTCGGCTTCTTGGGAGCTTCGTCCGGCTTGGCGGGGTCCGGTGGGTTCTGCCGCTGCCAGATCTGCTCGAAGTAGCTGGCGGGGACGCCGATCGTCGCCGTGACCCGCTTCACGGGTAGCGGCTGCCTCTCGATTTCCTGCGTGCTTCCCGACACCGCGTTGACCGTTGTCTGCTGCGAGACCTCCTCTTCTTCGTGCGAACCTTTCGTGCTGGTCATCTGCACGGCCATCGGCCGGTTGGAAGCGTATCCGGGGCGTCCTTGCGTAGGCGCCCCGTCCTGAGACTTGGAAACGCTCTTGTCGGTGGTCTGAATGGGCACGGTCTTGGGGTCGTTCTTGACCTGCGTCTCGTGGTGCTTGACCGTCGGGTCCAGGTCGACGTTGGTCGCCACGGTGATGCCGGGCACGTACGACAGAGCGCCGAGGATGCGGTTCTTCCAGTCTTCCTCGAGGACCTGTTTGCGAGCGATGTCGTTGTCGTTCATCGCGCCGGGTCCGCCCGAGTCGCCCCGGTAGGCGCGGCCGCTTTCCAAATCGAGGACCGTCACGTTTTCGGGTTGCAGGCCGGCGACGAACGAGGTGACGGTGGAGCGAATCGACTGCACTTGGACGGGGGTGAGGCCCTGTGGCGACAGGGGCTTGATGCTCGCCGTGGCCGTGATCACCTCGCCGCCGCGGTTGAATCCCTGCTTGGCTTTTGCGTCCCATTGGACCGCGGCCTTAGCGATCCAGCTGACGCTGCCGAGCACCTGCGAACACCGTTGCTCTTTGGCGTTCTTCAAGCGTTCGTTGAATTTCTCGCGGCTTTCGAAGACGCTGCCGCCCTTGATGGCTGCTTCCACGGTCTCACCGAAGTCGCGCGGCATGGCGTCGTTGTCGACCAGTGCGGCGATGAACTTGGTTTCCTGGCCGGTGGGGATACGGATGCGATTTCCCTCTTGCTGCCATCCACTGAGGCCGGCCTTGGCGAAGGCACCGACCATGTTGTCGACGGTGTCGGGCGGGAAGGACCGTCCGCCCATCAGGTATCCGTCGGTGCCGGACACACCGCCTTTGACGAGGTAGCCCAAGCCGATCACGACCACCGCCAAGAGCAGGCCCGAAGTGATGCGGGCACCGGGCGTCATGGAGCGAAACAGATCGGTCAGTTGAGCGAAAGCCTTATTGAGGAAATCCATCCATGGAGCCTCATGCACAGTGGTACGGTTACTACCTCAAGCTGCTCCTCGCGGCGATGCGGGAGAGGAGCGTTCCCTCGGGCGTCCTTACACACGAAGGTTCTGCACCTCGACAAACGCTTGCACCATCTTGTTACGAATCTGCATCATCATACGAAAAGCGATATCGGCCTTCTGGACCGCGGTGAGCACTTCGGCCGGCGTAACGTCCTGGCTGCCGGTCATCAAACGCTCGACGGCCTGGTCGGCGTCCTTCTGCATGGTGTTCACTTCGCGGATGGAATCGAGCAGAAAGTCCTTGAACGACGAACCGCCTTGAACCTGTTCGGACGGCCGCGTCGTGATTTGTGCCGGCGTGGGCGAGATGCCGTAATTCTGGATTGGGTTCATCAAACGAGAATCCTCAAGGTCTGTTGGGCCAGGTCCTTGGCGATATCGATCGCGCCCAGGTTCGCCTCGTAGGCCCTTGCCGCCTCCATGGCGTCGGTCATCTGGGTCATCATGTCGATATCGGGATAGGCAACATAGCCCTTGTACGGGCCTTCTTTCAGGGCATCGGGGTTGTCGGGATCGTACTTGTAGCGGGGTTCGGCGTGCTCGGTCTCGATCGCGGCGACGCGTACGCCGGCGGAGCCGTTGGCGCCGATGCTGTCGTCGGTCTGGAAGATGGTGAAACGGGCCTGGTAGGGTACCGGCTCGCCCGCTTCGTTGTGCGTGGTCGACAGGTTGGCCAGATTGCCGGAGATGGCGTCCATGCGGATTCGCTGGGCCACCAGGGCGCTGGTACTCACATCAAAGGAAGAGAACATGGTTCGACTCCCGTTTCACGATCCCCAACTGCCTATGCCTTCTCGCTGATCGCCGCGTTGAGCAGCCGAAACTGCGAGGTCATGATCGTCAGTGCCAGATTGTGCTGGATTTGGTTCTTGGCCATCTCGGCCGCCTGCTGTTCCATCCCCACGTTGTCGCCGTCGTGACGGAGGATGGTCGCCGAGTTTTCGGCCACGTGGGCCAGATCGGTGTCGGTCGAAGCGTCGACGTCGCCCGGCGAGCGGAATGTGGGCGGCTGGCTGCGTGCGTCGATCGCCTGCCGCAGCCGGGCCTGGAAATCGTCGACGGAGATGTCGCGGACCTCGTAGCCCGGCGTATCGAGGTTGGCGATGTTGCCGGCGAGCACGTTGTGGCGGGCCTGGGCGAAGTTGACCACTTGCTCCAGGACCGGAACGGTTGTGGATTGGATGATGCTCTCAAACATGATTCGTGCTCGCTTGACGCGTGCGGCCGCCGGGCGACCGACGAACGACCTTCAGCAACCGGCATGCCGACCACCCGGGGCAGAGGGCCGCGCTCGGCCGCACGTTATGGGTTCTTGTTCCAAATACCTGTCCCAGCTAAGTTTCCTCGATTTCCAAATTGCGAAGTTTCTCTGGTCTACCAGGCGCGTTCGATTCCGGCGCATCGGCGATCGGCAAGTTCTGCCGAATGCGACCGGCAAGTTCTGCCGCTTTCGCCGTTGCGCGTCGTGATCGGTCTGTTGGTCGTGTCCACGTCTTGGCTTTCCTAGGCTGCTCTTGAGACGGCTTTGGCGCGGGGCGCGTATCCATACTGACGCAGCTTGCCGGAGAGCGTTCGCACGCCGATGCCCAATGCCTTGGCCGTCTTCTCTCGATGGCCGTCGAATCGCTGGAGCGTGGCTTCGATGAGCTGGCGTTCCATCTCTTCCAAGCTGACTCCTACGGGTACTCCGGCCGAGGCCGGCTTGTTGGGCGCAGGTACGCTGGGCAGGAACCAGCGGCGCAGCTCGTCGGCGGCCACCTGGTTTCCCGTGTTGAGCACGCTGATGCGCTTGACGAGGTTTTCCAACTCGCGAACGTTGCCCGGCCAGTCGTAGTGGATCAGCAGATCGTGGGCCGAGGCGTCCAGCACGACGGGTTCGCGTGCGAGCGGCTCGGCCGACTGCAAAAGAAAGTACTGGATCAACTCGGGAATATCTTCCCGACGTTCGCGCAGCGGCGGCACGACGAGCGGCACGACGGCGAGCCGGTAAAAGAGGTCTTGGCGGAATTTGCCCGCGGCCACTTCGGCCGGCAAGTCGCGATTGGTGGAGGCCAGCACTCGGGCGTCGACGCTCGTCGTCTTGCTCGAGCCGACGCGCTCGAAGCTCTTCTCCTGCAATACGCGGAGCAGCTTGGCCTGTAGCCGCAGATCGATTTCGCTGATTTCGTCCAGTAGGATGGAGCTGCCATCGGCCAGTTCGAAACGTCCTTGCCGCTGTGTTTCGGCGCCGGTGAAGGCGCCGCGCTCGTGTCCGAACAGCTCGCTTTCCATGAGGTGGTCCGACAGGGCGGCGCAATTGAGCGTGACGAGGGACTTGTGTTGTCGCCCGCTGGCGGCGTGGATGGCTCGGGCGACGAGTTCCTTGCCGGTGCCGCTCTCGCCGGTAATGAGCACGGTTTCCGGCGTGGGAGCCACCTGGCCGATGCGCGCCCGCAGGGCCTGCATGGCTGGGCTAGAGCCGACCATCACCGGCGGAGTGAATGCGGCAGAGTCGCCGTCGGGAGCGTGAGTTGGATTGAGCAGGCGCCGTCGGCGGATGGCTTGCGAGACCAGACGTTCGAGGCGGTCGACATCGAAGGGCTTTTCCAGGTAGTCGAAGGCGCCGTGGCGCATGGCTTCCACGGCCGTCGGCACCGAGGCGTGGGCGGTGACCATGACCACCTGCGCGCCGTAACGCCGCTGTTCGAGATGGACGATCAGCTCCAGACCGTTCATTCCCGGCATCATCAGGTCGGTGACGATGCAGTCGAATGATTCGCGGGCGGTGACTTGCAGGGCCTCTGCGCCGCTGGAGCAACAGGCGACCTGATGACCGGTCTGACGCAGCACGTCGGCCACGCTCTCGCGCGCCTGGCGATGATCGTCGACCACCAAGACCCGGCCCGTCGTGTTGTCGGCCGCGCTTGTGGGTTTCATGCTGCATTCTCCTGGGCAGGTCGTGGGAAGACGAGCGTGAACACGGCTCCACCTTCGGGGCCGTTGGCGGCACTGACGTTGCCGCCGTGCACCTCGGCAATGCGATAGACGATGGCCAGGCCGAGGCCCGTGCCGCTGGGTTTGGTCGTGAAGAACGGCTCGAATGCCCGCCGCGCGGTCTCCTCCGGTAGGCCCGGCCCGCTGTCGACCACCTGCAAGACCCATTTGTCGGCGTCGGCCGCGCCGCGGACACGCAGCGTGCCGCCATCGGGCATGGCGTCTAACGCGTTGAGAATGAGATTCAGCACGGCGCGGCGGACCATGTCGAAGTCGGCCAGAATCGACACTTCGGGAGAGAGTTCGTTCGCCGCCTCGATCGACTGTGCGGCCAGTTGCGGCGCGAGAGAGGCGTACAGATCGTCGATCATCTTCGCCGGCGAGAACTCGCGGCACTGCGGATCGCGGTCGGAGGTGAATTGCAGCAGGTCGTTGACCGTGGCGTCCAAGGCGGTGAAGCCAACTTCGATCTTATCGAGGACCTTCAGACTCTCGGCGTCCTCGGCGATCCGCCGGCGCAAGAGGCTCATGTAGAGCGTGACGGGAACGAGGCTGTTACGCACCTCGTGGGCGATGTGCGACGCCATCTGGCCTAGGTCGGCCAATCGGTTCTTGCGGGCCAGCTCGCGGTTCTTGACCCTCAACTCCTCGGTCAGCCGCCAGACTTCGTTGCGGAGAGTCTCGTGCGTTTGCTCCAGCCGCAGCGTGGCTGTATGCCAGGCGGCAAGGACCATTTCCAGGCTCGTGTTCTCGTCCAGCGACAAAACATCGGCCACGGTCTGCAGGTGTGTCATCTCTAGGCCTCCGAGGATAGATCCAATCGCCGACCCTGCTGGGCGGTGGGCGCCGTGTACGCGCCGCGAGTCTGTCCGGCGTGATGAATACGTTGGAGCTGTTGGGCCGTTGCGTCGCGGCGGCGGGTCATTTCCTGTTCGCTCTGTTTGTCCTGTGCAAGGATCTCCGCCAGAAGAGTTTCGCACTGCTGGAGGCGTTCGGCGCACTGGAGACGCTGCTGGGGCGAGTTCCATTGCCGGCCCAGCGGATCCTGGCCGCGGAACGGATCCAAGGCCCGCTCGATCGACTGCAATCGCGACAGCACGTCCTGCTTGAGCGACAGCACGTCGAGCACGCCCGTAATGCTCCCCTCGCAGACCAGCTCGAACTGCTTGCGGCCCATGTCGCGCAAGTGCGTGAGGCACGCTTGCTTCTTCTGGATGAGCTCGGCCAGCAAGTCGGTATCCATGTGCGTCATACGCTGGGGCCTTCGGGGCCGGGTGAATCCTGGTTTCTTTGCAACCGTATCGTGGGTGTTACGACGCCGTTAACTTGTCCAACAACTGGGTCCATTGTTCGCGCGAAGCGTTCGTGGTGTCTTTGAAGGAAGCATCCGGTTTCAGACGCGTTAGAACCATCTTGGCCTGCTCCAACGCGCCACGGGCCTCGGCCGGTTTGTTGAGCTTGCGATACGCGCGGGCGATCTGCAGGTATGCGTCGAGCACCTCCGGCCGGTTCTGGTACCGATTCGTAGCCATCACGTACGCCTTGATCGAATCCTCGTACTGCTGCAACTGGTACAGGCAGTATCCGGTCGAGAAGAAGCAGTTCCGCAACATGAGCTGCTCGACCGGGCTCAGTTCGGCGGCCTCCTGGTGGCGGACGAGCTTCTCCTGCAGCTTCCGATACTCGGCCAACGCCAAGCCGAGCAGTTCTCGCACCTTGCGGGCACGTGCGGTGCGGGTGCTCTCGACGCGGTCTTCTTTGAGCTTGACTTCCAACTGCCGCGCGTAGAGCGTGTAGGCTTCGGCGAGGCAGTACTGGGCCGAAAGCGACTGCCGCACGTCGGGGTAGCGTTGCACGGCCTCACGCAGCCGATCGATGGCCTCTTCGTAGGCACCCTCACGGAAAAGGAGCTTGCCAAGGTCGAACAGCGACTCTCGCCACTCCGTACTGGCCGGTGTCAGGGATTCGCCGTTGAGGTTTTCCAGCAGCAGCTTCTTGGCCTTGTCGGGCTCGCCCTTGGCGACACTGGCACGGGCGGCCAGCAGCCGCGCGCGAAACGTGGCCGGGTCGCGGGAGTGCAGGTCAATGCATTCGAGGCAGGCGGCCAGCGCCTCGTCGAGATGATCGGTTGCCAGCAACGCTTCTCCCAGCGACACCAACGCCGTGGCGTGGCGACGCCGCGATTCGTTCTTGAGATACTGTTGAAACAGGTCGGCGGCGCGGAGGAAGTCGTGACCGTCGAGATAGCAGGTGGCCGATTCCCACAGGTCGTCGGGGTATTGGCGATCGGCAATGTCGAGCTGCGCCAATTGTTGGTATTGCCGGCCGGCACGCCGCAAGTGCTCGCGGCCCTGTTTGGCGGCCGCCTCCGCTTTGGTCGCGGGCAGGGACTCGGCCTGCGCGAGCAGGCTATCGCCCCAGCCACGGTACGTGCGCGCGACGATTTCTTTCTGCTGCCTGCGAGAGAAGAGCGGATGGAGATGGTTGGCCACTTTGCTGGCCAGCGCGAATTGTCCGGCGCTGACGTACTGCTGGTGGACGGCCATGATCTGCTTGCCCAACTCGTCGCGCGGAAGCCAGGGGTTGCCGGGCGTCTCGGGCGTACCGATTTGGTCCAACACCTGGCAGTACTTCGCCACCGCATCGTCTTGCTTGCCCAGACGCCGCGCCAGATCGGCTTCCTGGAAGCCGCCGGCCATCGCTTCGGGCGAATCGGGATGGAGCTTTGGAAGACGCGAGAACTGGTTCAATGCCGCGCGGTAGTCCTTGAGCTTGAGAAACGAGAGGCCGATCAAGTACATGGCCTTGCCGCTCACCTGCGAACTGAGCGTGTCCTGGGCCTCGGCCTGACGGAAGTCGGCCAGAGCGGCTTCGACCCCCTGGCGAAATGCGGGTGTGTCGCCCTGCTCGGCGCCGGGCAATTGCTCGGCTTCGCGCAGCAGGACCTGCCCTCGCAGGAGCGTGGCCTCAGCTCGATTGGCTGCATCTGCGGGGATCTTGGCGAGCGTGTCCTTGCACTCGGTGATTTGACCCAGGGCCAAAAGGAGCTTGGCGCGTTGCAGAAGGCCCTGCTGCCGCGCGGTGGCCGACAGGCCGCGATCGGCCAGGTAGAGCGAGTTTTCCTTGAGGGCCGCGTCGTAGTCAGGGATGGCATCGTTGAGGTTGGTTTCGGCCAGCAGGAGATGGATCTCTGCGCTCTGCTTGGGATCTGCGGCCAGTGCCTCGTGGAGGATCGTGCGGCTGGCGGCCGGTTCGCCACAGTCGTAGAGGCTTCGTCCCAGCAGCAACAGGCCCTGCGAGGCTCGCCCTTCCGGGAATCCTCGATCGCGAGCTTCCTCCAGGTAGCGCGAAGCGACCAGGTACAACTCCTTGCGTTCAGGATTGCGAGTTTGAGCGGCCTCGTAGGCGGCCGCCGCGCCCAGGATGAAGACGGGACCGCCGAGGTGTTCGGCATCCGTGTGGGGCGAGTTGCGCAAGAGCATGGCGATCCGGCGCGCATCGGCAAGTCGCCCTTCGTCGAGGGCCGCCAGTGCGTTGGCCATCGTCACGTCGGCACCTAGGCTTCCGCTGTTGAGCGCGAGATACAGGGCGAAGATGGCTCCCAGGGAAGTCCCCGCTGAGAGAATCAGGATGACCGCCTTGAACCGATGCTGCTTCGCCCACGTGGTCAAGCGGCGCGCACGCCCAGCGCTGGGTGGTTGGCCCTGGCCCTCCACGCTTGGCGTAGAGGATTCATGTACGTCTCTGATAGAAGCATCCGGCGGCATGTTCCCCTGTTCAGTTCAGCCGTTGGACAGATTGGCTTCCAGCTCGTCCACAGCACCCTCCGTCGCCGCCTGAGGTTGGGCATTTCCAGCGCCGGCCGTGCACCGATTCCTGCGGGCATGGCGACAAGGTTGAGGACAAGGACGGCGGGTTGTACTCGAAACCGCGAATTGCTGTCAATCCAGTTTCGGGGGCGCCGAGAGGGCGCCAATCGCCGGGGGTATGTGGGATGAGACGACCGCGGCAACCTGCCCGTGTTACGCAAAGCCCGCAGTCTGAATGTGCCCCAGAAGCCGTATCAGTCGTTCGTTTCGGCGGAACTCGACTGGGGAACGATCTGTTCCATGATCCAGCGATCGACGTCGCGGAGTGTCTGCTGGGTGAGCTGGTGGCCGCAGGGATACTGCCGTAGCGTCACCGACATGCCGGCCGCGTGAAACAGTCGCAGGTCGTCGCACGCCTCGGCGGGCGGGTAGATCAGGCTGTCGCGGCCAAGAGCCATGAATACGGGCAGCCGGCGGGCCTCGACGAGGTGGCCCAACGGCTGGAGACCGCGGGGAAAAACGCCGCCGACCGACAGAATGCCGGCGAACCGGCGAGGGTGATTCATGGCAACGCGGAATGCCATGGTGCCGCCGGTATCGAACCCGGCGATGAACACCCGATCCGGGTGGATGGTGAATCGTTGCTGGGCAGCCTCGATCGCGTCGAACACGCGTTGCTCGGCGGCTTGGATATAGTCGGCCAATTGCGGCCAGCCCAGGGCTTCGTCTTCCGGGCCGCCCGGCAGCGGGAATCCACGCGGCGCCACCGCGGCATAGTTGCGCATGCTCACAAGCGGCATGATACGCATCAATTGCCGTTCGTCGCAGCCCGTCCCGTGCAGCCAAACGATGAGCGGATAGGCGTACCCCGCCTCATAGTGTAAGGGAGCGAACATGCTCCGCGAAGTATCGTGCGACGGGCAACTGAACAGGGCCGACTGGATTTGGAAGGAAGGTTGTTTGGAGGCCGACTGAGAGGGAATCGCCAGCGGCGCGGGTTGATCGATTCGATTCATAGGATTACTGCGGTTGAGGGTCGCAGAGGAATGGGGAAGGAATTTAGGGCGCAGAGTAGGAGAAGGTGCAACACGCACCGCGCAGCATACAGCCAACAGAGCTTCGCTCGATTCTGCCCGTGGACACAGCCGGTGCTGATTTCATGATGCACGAAGAACGAGAGCAGCAGAAATTGCCGGACCAGATCAGGTTACCCGACCCACGGTCACTGCCGCATCCGTGCGCCGCCGAAATGGGCTTCGGAACTCTCAGACTGTACACGATTCCTGGCGATGCTGTCAACCGCAGCCCACGGACGAGTTCGAAAGATGGCCGTCGGCTGCGTGTAAATCCGGCGGAGACACCATTGTTTGCAATCTCGGCACAAATTGATGCGCTGCCGACATGCCTTCACAGGGGGAATACCAATCCATGCCAGCATTGCGAGCATGGCCGAATGGACAACCACGACCTTATTGTCTAGACCTTGTCGCAGTTCGCGTTGCCGATGTCTCGATTTGCGGCGGAGAATCGGCCGAATTCACGGGAGACCCCACGGTCGCTGCTGAACAAAGGGCCATTAGCCGCATTGGTGCCGGCGGGAGCCCGCTGCGGTATCCCACAACCAACTGGGCGCGGTGCTCGTTGCGCGAGAATGCTAGTCCTGCGTCAAACGGTTCATCGTTTCGATGAGCTTCGTCACGGCGGCGATGCTGTTCTGAAGGGCTGCGCGCTCGCGGCCGGTCAATTCCACTTCGAGGATGCGTTCCACACCTGCCGCACCGAGGATGACGGGTACCCCGACATAATATCCGCCAACGTTGTATTCCTTGTTACAAAATGCCGCACACGGCAGGAGCCGCTTCTTGTCGCGCACGACCGCTTCGACCATCTGGGCCGTGGCGGCGGCCGGGGCGTAGTAGGCGCTTCCCGTTTTGAGCAATCCGACGATCTCCGCGCCTCCGTCTCGCGTTCGCTGAACGATCTCTTCCAGGCGTTTGGCGTCGATGAGCTGAGTGATGGGAATGCCGCCGGCCGCGGTGCAACTGAGCAATGGCACCATCGTATCGCCGTGCCCACCCAAGAGCATCGCCGAGACGTCTTCCACGCTGACGCCCAACTCCATGGCCAGGAACGTGCGGAAGCGGGCCGTATCCAGCGCGCCGGCCTGTCCAAAAACGCGCTGATGTGGAAAGCCGGTGATCTGCTGTACGCGTTGGACCATGGCATCCAACGGGTTGCTCACGACGATCACAATGGCATCGGGGCTGCCCTGGCGGATTTCGGCGGCGACGGCGCCGACGATCCTGGCGTTGGTGGCCAGGAGGTCGTCGCGGCTCATTCCTGGCTTGCGAGGAATGCCCGCGGTGATCACCACGACGTCGCTGCCGGCCGTATCCTCGTACTTGGTCGTGCCGACGATTTGAGAGTCGAACCCGATGATCGGCGAGGCTTGCATCAAGTCGAGCGCCTTGCCGGCAGGCATTCCTTCGGTCTGCGGAATATCCAGCAGCACGAGGTCTCCGAGTTCGGCCGCCGCACACCAATGGGCGGTCGTGGCGCCGACGTTGCCTGCTCCGATGATACTGATCTTCGCCCGTTTCATGATGACCTCGCGGTTGATGACACTGAGAACGTATCCCGAAACTGTTTCGATGGCACGGCCAGGGGCGACGATGCCATGTCGTGGGACAAGCTCTGAGTATCAGAACTATAGACGGGAAGTCAAGGCCGCGGCCCACCCGGGTCGTCGATCTCGGGGGCTTGCTGCGAGTCGATTTCCGCCAAGCCATTGAAGTCGGGCTCGTGCTGCGGTCGGGGAACCTCGTCGCTGGTCGGCGGGCTCCAGGTCGCCTGTGATCCTCCGGCCGGCTGGCCGCGGCGGCGATCGCTTCGCCGATACAGCCAGACCATCAGCAAGAATCCTGCGAAAATCAGTAGTAGTGTACCTGCGATCAGGCCACCGTGCGGCGAAGTGCGGTCGGTTTGCGGCAGCCAAACGGGCTCGCGGCCGATGAGCAAGGGGGCCAGTTGCCACTGCATCTTGCCCGGCGACGAGGAGTCTGCCCGTCGGTAAGCCCAGGTTTTGAAGAAGAACCCGGCGACGCGCGCGTACTCGCGGAACTCGGGGCCTTCGCCCGTGGGCATTCCCGGCGGGAGTTGGCGGACGCAGAAGACGAGTGGGTTCTCCTGGGAGTCGTCGGTGAACAGGTAGAGCTCGAAGTAGTGATCGAAACCGAGTTGGGCGACCAAGTCTTGATCGTCGATCTGTATGGGAACGATACGGCGCGCGGTGCCTGCCAGTAACACCAGGCGGCCCAGTTGGGTCTTCGGGTTGTTGAACAGTGGGACCACCGAGTCGCTGGTACGGTTCGCCTTGCGAAGCGACAGTTCGGCATCGTCGAGCAATTGACCCGGCGCCGCGCGCCCGACTGCGGCCAACATCTGGTAGAACGCCTGACGGTCGCGACTGGTGAGTCGCAACCGGCCGACGTCGATTTTCGCGGCCGAACCCGGGCCTTCGGGACCGCCGGCATCCTCCTCCTGCCACACTTCTTCCAAGAGCCCCTGGTCCATGCCCAAGCTCCCCAACAACGTGCCGGCATACCAGGCAATCCGCGGCGCAACGAAGATGGGTACGGACTTGCCGTTGGCGTCGGCGCCGAGCTTCAGGAAGAAACCCAACGCGCCGGCAAGCTGGTCGGACGGCGGATGGGTCTTCCATGTGTGAGGACCTTGCCTGGCATAGACGATTGCCTGGCGGCCATCGGGGAGTTTCAACTCGACACGGAAGTAGGCGGGCAGGTCCAGCCGCGACGCCATTTCGGGCGACACCCGAAGCACCTCGACGGCAACCGTGCGTCCCTGGAGGCGATAAACTTCGCCGCGGTGCGCGCCGGGATCGTCGGTCAATCGGGCCAGGTCGGGCGTTTTGGCCCAGCGTTGAATATCGCTCAGCGGGATCCACGGCATTCGATAGAGGATCCTCAACAGCACTTCCTGGTCGGCCGGCGTCCACGGCTTTCCGTCGGCCAGTGCGGCGAAGCGGTCGGCGTCGATTCCAAGACTCGCGAGCACTTGGCGGGGGCCGCTGACTGTCGGCTGTCCCGAGGCCTCCTTGTCGGGAGTCGCAGCATCGGTTAGGGCAACGATGCCGCTTAGCACGATGGCGATCGACAGAATCCAGACCAACGGTTGTTTGGGATGCTGCGGGTTGTTCATCATCGTGTTCGCAAATAGAGCACACCGACGACCAGCCCTGCGATGGCCACGGCCAGCCCGAGTACGAGCCAGGGCGACGGCATGGGGCGTTCACCGTGCACTGCGGTGGGTGCGCCTTTCAGCCACTCGACGCTTCGGCAGAGCACGACCGGTGCCGTGCGGAGCGTGTCCTGGGCCTGATAGGCCCACCGCTTGAAGAAGATGCCGGTGACTTGCACTTCGGCCGACGCATCCATGCCCGTCGGGAATCCAGGGGGCAACTCCAATGCATAAACGACCACCGGATCGCTCGGGTGATCGGACGGTTGAAGCCAAAGCTGGTAGTAGCCCTTGATATGGTCGTCGTTGGTCGGCGCCTCGACCCAATTCGCTCGGCGGACGGTGCCCGCGATCGACACGACCCGGCCGCGATACTGCTTCGGCTGCTCGAACAACTGGACGAAGGTGACGCGACCGAGCGATTCCTGCTTCAGATCGGCCGGACTCGTGTCCTGGAGGATTTCCAACAAACGAAACCAGACGCCTCGCTCCGCAGCCCGAAACACAGTGTCGTCCTCGACCGCGGCCAGACTCTCGGGCGTGACAGATGCCAACCCATCGTGGGTCTGTTGGGCAGGCGGAGGCGTTGCCGCTGGTGAGACCACCGTGTCGAGCGATTCCTGCGCCCGCGGTTCCAGCTGCAGCCGTGTGTCGACCGGTTCGTCGCTGGCTGGCGTCGGATGGTCTGTGTCGAGATTGGCGATCCACGCGAAGTTGGCGGGGTCCCGGGCCTTTACGATCAGCAGGATCACGGCCCCCAATGCGAGAACCACCAGAAGCAGACGCCACTGTTCGCGGCGCGCCAGGTAGTTGCGGGTACGTTTGCGAGGTTGGAAGTCGAGCTTTGACAAGGGCGACTAACCTTCGGAGGGGGACTTGCGGCAGCCTAGGGCCTGCTCCAATTCTACCCCCTGTCACTTCCCTCGCAAAACGCACTTTGACCGACGACCTACTGCGTGTCGGGCTTCTTCAGTCGCCTCAGAAACCGACAGCCGACCAGCACCATCGGCCGGCCGATTTCTTCCAGCGAGGCGGTGCCGTGCACTAGGTTACGCGCATCTCGTGCACGGGCGAATTTCCCTGACGGGAGCATCAACACGTCGGTGAAGCGGATCGGCTCGGCGGCCACGTAGATCAGGTTGGGCTTTTCGCCGAATCCGATGACGAACTCGCGGAACAGCGGCCGCTGCGATGCGAAGAACGAGAACCCGCTGCAGGTCAGGTCGTGACAGCGAACTTCGAGAAAGGCGGTTTCCGGCGGAAAGTCAATCCCGTCCCAGGGCGCCAGCCATTGCATGCCGGAAAACTCCTGGCGATCATCGCGCCGCCGTTCCGGCGATTCTTCCGGCGCATCGACGATACGCTGGTGAATCATCGCGTAAAAATCGGCATCGACCCGGGAGTCTTGTCTGGGCATGTCTCTCGCCTCGCTGCCGCTGATGAGAGTTGCTGGACGATCCGATTTGGCGCAAATACCCCCAATACATCTATAGCATAACTTCACAGAGGGGTGTCGGCAGATTGTCGGGCATTCCCCTCCCTCAGACCTTCGCTGCTTCGGTTTCGCCAAGGGGCCTGTCTTGCGGGGTCGGCCCTTGACCGAGGGCGCCGGTGGGCCGACAATCAACTGTTTGTCCCTCGCGCGAAGCCACTCATTGGGGTGGTGCGGGGGATCGTTCCAATCCTCCATCGAGGCTTCTCATGGCCGCCACTAGCCAAGTTCCGGACGCCGCGGGGCGATTTGGCCGCTTCGGCGGTCGCTACGTACCCGAGACACTCACCAGCGCCCTGGAGGAATTGACCTCCGCTTACGAGCAGGCCGTCGCGGATCCGACCTTTCGCGCCGAGTTGGAAGAACTCTACTCGCATTACGTGGGACGCCCTTCGCCGTTGTATCACGCCGAACGCCTGACCAAGCACTGCGGTGGCGCGCAGATCTATCTGAAACGCGAGGATCTCAATCACACCGGTGCGCACAAGATCAACAACACACTGGGCCAAGCACTGTTGACGCTGCGGATGGGCAAGCATCGCGTGATCGCGGAGACCGGCGCCGGCCAGCACGGAGTGGCCACGGCGACTGCTTGCGCCCGATTCGGGCTGGAATGTGTTGTGTACATGGGCGAAGAGGACATCCGTCGCCAGAAGCCCAACGTGTTCAGCATGCGGCTGTTGGGCGCCGAGGTGCGCCCAGTGAGCAGCGGATCGCGCACGCTGCGCGACGCCGTCAACGAGGCGTTCCGCGACTGGATGAGCTCGGTCCGCACGACCCACTACTGCCTCGGCTCGGTGATGGGACCGCATCCATTTCCGCGGCTCGTGCGCGATTTTCAGTCGGTCATCGGCTGCGAAACCCGTCAACAGTGTCTCGCCCGGCTGGGTCGGCTGCCGGAATTGATCGTTGCCTGCGTGGGCGGTGGCAGCAACGCCGCGGGCATGTTCCACGCGTTCATCGACGATGCGGACGTGGGGCTATTGGGCGTCGAGGCCGGCGGACGTTCTAGCCAGACGGGCCAGCATGCCGCGACGATCAGCTTCGGTCGGCCCGGCGTGCTCCACGGCATGTACTCCTACGTGCTTCAGGACGACGACGGGCAGACCGCTCCGGTCCATTCCGTCTCGGCCGGCCTGGACTATCCGGGCGTGGGGCCGGAGCACAGTTATTGGAAGGACACCAACCGCGCGACGTACACGAGTGTGACCGACGAGGAAGCCTTGGCTGCGTTTGACGTCCTGGCGCGTACCGAAGGGATCTTGCCGGCCCTGGAAAGCTCCCACGCGGTGGCCAAGGCGATGGAGGTGGCCGCCCAGCGCAAACCCGACGAGGTGATCGTCATCTGTCTGTCGGGCCGCGGCGACAAGGATGCCCACGAGGTGGCGCGCCTGCGTGGCGAGGAATTCGGCTGATCGACGGTTGTTGCAGGTGCCCGCGGTGCCGTCCCGCGGAACGAGATGAAGTCGCGAATTACGAGACCCCAAACCCGGCTTTGCCATGTCTGCGATCGACACCCTCTTTGAAAAGCTTCGCAAATCGGGCCGCAAGGCGCTGATGCCCTTCATTACGGCGGGCGATCCGGATCTGGACTTCACGGCCGCCGTGATCCGCGAGGTCTTCGCCCGCGGCAGTAGCATGTGCGAGTTGGGAATCCCCTATAGCGATCCGATCGCCGACGGCCCGGTCATCCAGGCTTCGTACACGCGAGCGCTCGACGCGCACACGACGGTTGGCGGTATTCTCGACACGGTCGGCGGCCTGTCGGGCGGGCTCGGTGGGCCGCTGGTCACGATGGTCAGCTATGCGATCATCTATCGACACGGGCTGGAAAAGTACGTCGAGATGGCTCGGCGAGCGGGCGTGGCCGGAGCGATTGTGCCCGATCTGCCCGTCGAGGAAGCCGGACCGTTGGCCGACGTTTGCCGGCGCAACGATTTCAGCCTCATTCAGCTCATCACGCCGACCACGCCGCGGCCGCGGGCATTGCGGATCGCCC
The DNA here is from genome assembly GCA_963674835.2 of Thermoguttaceae bacterium. Lineage (GTDB taxonomy): Bacteria > Planctomycetota > Planctomycetia > Pirellulales > Thermoguttaceae. The sequence goes on along the minus strand of CAXXKC010000003.1, from coordinate 512,193 downwards.
AGCGGACGACCGGATTCATCTACTACGTGTCGGTGACGGGCATCACCGGCGAACGGACCGAGCTGCCGCCGGAAATCGTCGACAACGTGGCGTGGCTGCGCAGCCAGACCGAGTTGCCGATCTGCATCGGATTCGGCATAAGCCGGCCGGAGCACGTGCGGATGCTCGCACCGGTAGCCGACGGCCTGATCGTGGGTTCGGCCATCGTCCGCCGAATCGCCGAGGCGGCCACCCGGCCCCGCCAGGAGGTCCTCGACGAAATCGGTCAGTACGTTGGCAGCCTGGTCGCCGCGCTGGAGGCGTGAGCGGCCCGGTCAGTTCTTGGCCGTCTTCTCGGCCATGGTCTTCTTGTAGAACGTGATCAGCTCGCCCAGGTTGACGTGCGCGTAGGGCTCGTCGCAGGCGACCGTATGGCGGCCCGAAACGGCGCACCACATGTCGAGCGTTTCGGGGGCGAAGATCGCGTCGTGCAGGTTGGCGTTCATGGCTACCGGCCGCTTGATGATCTCCTTGAGCGCCTCGACGTCGATTTGCCCGTGAGCCTTCGTGATCCGGTCGCTCAGGTGCTTCAGGCGGCTGCCGCCGGAAATGAGCACCGAGTCCTTGGGGATGAAGGGCGCTCGCGGGTCCTGCTGGCCGGGCTGATAGAGGGTGACTTCCTTGGCCGTCGCGTGCATGCCGACCATGTTCTTTCCCGCGTCGGTGATCACGTACCAGTAATCGCACGTACGAGGCGTCTTGCGGAAGGCCTCGACGGCCTCATCGACAGTCGAGCACCGCTCCATGATGTCGCGCAACAGGAACGTCATGGGCATACCGTCCCAATCGCCCTCGCCGCCGGCACCCATCTCGCCGATGGCCAACCCCTTCTCATTCATACAGGTGACCGTGCCGACGAGACCGGCGAAGCCGAGGCTCATCCAGGCGTTGTAGCCCTCCGGCAGGAACACCTGCACGCAGGCGCCTTGCTGGATGTTCAGGTCGTTGATGTAGTCCAGCACGCGCACGTGCAGCACGCGGCCGTCTTTGGTTGCCGACTTGCACACGCCTACGCCGCTGCAGTGGAATCGCTCGGGGAAGAGGTTGGAATCGCGGCCTTGGCGCGTCGTAACGCCCATGGCCTTGCTCATCGCATCGCATTCGACGAAGAAACGTTCGGGGACGAACGGCCCGCAGCGGCGCTGAATCTCGGCCATACGGTCGAAGAACCACTCGCCCGAGGAAATGCTGTCCAGGCCGCCCGCCAAGTAGACGGTGCGCTCGAGCATGATGCGCGCCTTGTCGCGCAACAGCTTGCCGTGGGCGATACCCATTTGTTCCGGAGTGCCCGAAACGATCAGAACCAGGCGGTCCTGGGTGCGGCCCAGCAGACCGTGGCCTGCCGAATCGCGTGCGAGGATATCGAGCGTCTCTTCGGCCGCCGCGGGCCGGATGCCGGCCAGGGCGATCAGGAGAGCGAATATCAGCGTTGTCATCTTAACCCGTGTCATTCAAGATTCTCCATGGCGAAGTTCAACATGGCTCCGAACACTCGATACAGGTCACCCTTCTCGACTTCCTGCACCGAACTGCCATGAGGCGGTTCGAACATCTCCGCAGCAGCGGGGGCGTTCGTCTGCCACCCATGGATAATAGCCGTTCCCTTGATACCCTTGGCCTCGAACGAAATCTGCTTTGGCGTCTTGCCATCGGCCGCGAAGGTGACCTCCAGGGTCCCTTGACCGTCCTTGGCCGCAATCTTCAACGTCCGTGGACCGCCGGCAGGCGTCACATCGTCGATCGTGGCGGCCTGTTCGATGATGTTGGGCGCCATGGCGATTCCGGCCAAGGTGCCTGCTGCTACCTGGATCTTGATCAGGTAGTCCGGGCTGACGAAACGCAGGGGCCCACCGCTGACTTCTTCGGAATCGAGCGACCCTTTGAAGACCTTCTTGTTCTTGGCGGCCGCCCAGGGATACTGGCCTTGGCCGAGCATGAGCTGGCCGATGAAAGGCAAATCCGCGTCCAACAGGAACTGGCTACCGGTTCCCCGAACGTAGCGGACTCGGGCCGTCGTTTCCTTACCCTTCGTTGCCGGAATCTTCACTTCCAGGTCGAGCGAGTGGCACGTGTCGGCCTTCGGCTCGACGGTCATGAACATGGTCGCCTGCTGCAGCAGGGCCGCGATGGTTTTCAGTGGACTCTCGGCCGTAGCGGGCTGCTCCGCGGTTTCTGCGCCCGCCGGGATGTCGGCGGCGAAGAAGCTCACCATGGTCTGCATGATTCGCGGCAACGCGGCAATCGCCGAATAGTGGCCAAGTCCTTCGAGCCAGATGACGCGATCGCTGATGCCCAGCGCATCGGCCAGCTTGTCGGTGCACTGTCGCGGGATGATCTCGTCCTCGGTGGCGTTGACCATCAGCACATTGCCGGCCTCCGCCCGTGCTTTGAGGTCGGCCGCGTGCGCCAGCGGATCGACGGCGGCGAGGGCCTTGTCCAGCTCGGTTCGCTCGGGAGCCGACAAGGCATCGATGGCCTTCCTCAGCGCGACCGTCTCGCGCGAAGTCATGAGGATCTGAGCGACGTCGCCGCCGGCGAGGATCGGCATGGCCTTGGCGATCCGCGGTTCCATGCCTGCGGCCGTCGCGCTGACGATTCCGCCCAGGCTGATTCCGGCAATGCCGATATGTTTGGGATCGATTTCCGGGCGAGAGGCCAACAGATCAACGGTGCGCCGTACGTCGAGCATGCCCTGTGACAACGCCTGCACGAACAACTGGGCCTTGTTGGCCATGACGCGAGGTCCTTCTACCGGTCCGCGCTCGCCGTAGTAGGGGAGCTTGAACATGATGGCCGGAACGCCGTGGGACGCCAGGGAGGAACACATCATGCGGACCAGTTCGAACTTTCCGCCGAGGATGTGCATGCAGATCACGGCAGGCCGCTTTGCGTCACCCGGCTTGAGTCCCTTGGGTACGTAGTACTCGGCCGGGATGATGTTGTTCTGTGGCAAATCCGTCTTCACCGGCGACGGATAGTTCAGATACCAGATGTCAAAGCCGTCCTTGGACGTCTTCGATTTGATCTGGTACTGGAAGGGTTGTCCGTTGAACGTCTCCTGGACGGCAATGTTTTCCGACGCGCTGGTCGTCGGCTTGGCAGCCTGAACGGATCGCGGCATGGCCACAAAGCCTGCCAGGACCCAACCACAGACTGCCGCTGCGACGGCTGTGCGGCGCACAAAATATGGCATAGGTGGTCTCTCCTAGAACGGTCCCAAGCTACAGGGACAACGAGGTACCGCAGCCACAGAGCCCGCCGGGCAGGTTGATGGACAGACTCCGCGGCCAAGATGACATCCGTATTCAGTCTAGCCCGATTGACGCCGCCGGACAATGGACATCTGTCAGCTCCGAGTGAAAAGCGTCTCGGAGCCGCAGTCCGCGGTGTTTGATCCAGTCGCCTACTGCTAGCGGCGCGCCTGGTCACGTATGGCGATCAGGTCCTTCATCACGCGATGGGTTGCCAATGGTCCGTTAGGGGTACCGAAGGCGTCGTGCAGGATTTGATACAGATCGTAGAGCTTCGCATAGACGGCCGCCGCCGCTCGGCGAGGACGGTAGACGGTCGGGCGCACGCCCGTCATTCGGCGCTGAGCCTGCTCGGTTGTCCTATATGCGCCCCCGACCACGGACCCGAAGATCGCGGCTCCCAGAGCACACGTTTGGGCGGAACGGCTGATTTTCATCGGGCGATTGAGGACGTCGGCGTAGATCTGCATGACGAACGGATTCTTCTCGGCGATGCCGCCGCAGTTGACCACCTCTTTGACGGCGACCCCGTACTGTTCCAACCGCTGGATGATCGTCAGCGCACCAAAGGCCGTGGCTTCGACCAGCGCGCGGTATACTTCAGGCGCCGTCGTATGCAGCGTTTGGCCGACCAGTAGACCACTCAGAAGCGGATCCACCAAAACGGTGCGATTTCCGTTGTTCCAATCCAAGGCGAGCAAGCCGCTCTCACCGGGGCGAAGTTGTTCCGCTTCCGCCGTGAGATTGGCGTGGGCATCCCCTTTGGCGGTGTACTTGGCCGGGGTCAGATGGCTGACGAACCAATTGAAGATGTCGCCGACGGCCGACTGGCCTGCCTCGAGTCCGTACATGCCCGGCACGATCGAGCCGGGTACGATTCCGCAGAGCCCGGGTACGTCGGCCAGTGATTGGTCCATGGGGACGACCATCATGTCGCACGTGCTCGTGCCGATGATCTTGGCGAGGGTTCCTGGTTTAATGCCGGCGCCGACCGCGCCCGCATGAGCGTCGATGGTGCCCACGGCCACGGGCGTGCCGGCGGGCAGTCCGACCCTTCTGGCCAACTCGGCCGACAATCCGCCCGCCTTCTGATCGGCCGGCACGGCCGGTGCTCGGAATCGGCGCCGCAGGCGGACCAACTTTGGATCGACCGAATTCAGGAATGCCTCGCTGGGCAGACCGCCCCATTGGTCGTTGTACATGGCCTTGTGCCCGGCCGCGCAGATGCACCGCGGCATGGTGTCGGGCGACAGGTTGCCGGCGGCGAAGGCCGAGACGAAGTCGGCCTGCTCGACCCAAGCATAGGCGGCCTCGAAAACCTTCGGCGCGGTTCGCTTACAGTGGAGGATCTTGGACCAGAACCACTCCGAGCTGTACGTGCCGCCGCACTTGGCCAGATAGTTGTCGCCGCTGTTCTTGGCTTTCTCGGTGATCTCGGCCGCCTCGGCGTAGGACGTGTGATCCTTCCACAGCCAGGCGTGCGCGGCCAAGTTGTCTTTGAAACGGGGATCGTTGCTTAGCGGCATGCCGTCGCGGTCGACCGGCAACGGCGTCGACGCCGTGGCATCGATCCCGATGCCCACGACACTCTCGGGCGTCAGGCCGTGCTGCTTCTTCGCTGCCGCAACAGCCCCGCGCACGGCCTTTGAGAAACCGTCCATGTAGTCGCCGGCGTTCTGGCGAGCGAGGTTGGGATCCTTGGGATCCAGCAGAATGCCCTGGTCGCCGGTGGGATAGGAGTATACGTGCGAGGCGATCTCTGTGCCGTCGGCCACGTTGACGATCAAGGCGCGTACGCTGTTGGTGCCGTAGTCCACGCCGATCGCATACCTGTTCGCCTGAGTCTTGGCCATGTCTTGCGGTCCTTGGACGGAGAAGATGGTGAATTGCCTGAACAGCGCCGTTTTGCGATGGAAGAGTGCCTGAAAACGTCATTTCAGCGGGGCGTCAGGTCGCCGCCGCTAGGATAGCCGAATGGGGCTTAGGATAGCCGAATGGGGCTGGTCCGACAAGCACCACGCGGCCTCACTCCGATGATTGACCGGCCGCAACGGCCAGCCGTACAATGGGACCGGCGGGCCTGATGTTCCCGATAGGCGTACGGTGCTCGTGGGTTGGCCGGTGCGAGATACGGCCAAATGAGCTGAAGACTCCGATCCTTTGCACGATAGATCGAGGAGACCGAAACGATGACGCAGCCCGAAGAACGTCGTTCCTCAGCGTCGGCAACGCCAAGCTTGAGTCGGCGTGAGCTGCTGGCCTATAGCGCGGCGTTTGGCAGCACGTTCCTGGCGGCACAGGGTCTGGCGGCCGATGTTCCCGCGACCGAGGCGGCCGGCCCACGCAAGCCGTCGAAGCGCTACGATATGCGCAAGTCGATCAACCTCTGGGCACTCCCCTACCCCGACAAGATGAGTCTCCGCGACTGTTTTGCGCTGTGCAAAGACGCGGGGTTCGAGGGCGTTGAGGTGAACTTCGCTCTGGAAGGCGAGCTTTCGGCCAAGAGCACGCCCGCCCAGATCAAGGCGGTCGGCGATCTGGCCCGCAAGACGGGGCTGGAGATCAGCGGTGTGTGCTCGTTCCTCTTCTGGCCCTACTCGCTCACGCATCAAGACCCCGAGCGGCGCAAGCAGGGTTTGGAAATGGCGGTCCAGATGATCCGCGCCGCGCAGCTTCTGGGGACGGAGAACCTTCTGGTGGTTCCCGGGGCGACGTATGTTCCCTGGCTGGAAGACGTGCCGCCGGTGCCGCACGACGTTTGCTATGAGCGCTCCACGGAGGCCGTCCGCCGGCTGATACCCGAAGCCGAAAAGGCCGGCGTGTATCTGAACATGGAGAATATCTTCGTCAACGGGTTTCTCCACAGCCCGCAGGAAATGAACCAGTTCGTCGACAGTTTTCAATCGGATCGAGTGCAGGTGCACTTCGACACGGGCAACATTATGCTCTATCACTTTCCCGAGCACTGGATTCCACTGTTGGGCAAGCGGATCAAGAACGTGCACGTGAAGGAATACAGCAAGAAGGTGCACGAGTTCAACCTGCACACGTTCCGCCCACTGCTGGATGGCACGACGAACTGGCCCGCGGTGCTCGATGCGCTGGAAGCGGTCGGTTATCACGGCTGGCTGACGTTCGAATACTTCAACGCCTTTCCCCATTGGCCTGAGGCCCTGGTGTACTACACGTCCGATGCGTTGGATCGGATGCTGGGCCGCAAGGCATGAGTCGCACTGGAGCCTGCGCCATGACTACCCGCCGCCGCTTCCTTGCCACGGCCGCCGCAGCCGGGTTGACTGCCCTTGCGTCGCCGTATGTTCTTCGGGCCGAGTCGCGCCGCTATCGAGTGGCTGTGATCGGGCACACCGGCCACGGCAACTACGGCCACGGCATCGACACCGTGTGGCTCGATGTGCCGGCGACCGAGATCGTTGCCGTCGCCGACGCCGACCCAAAGGGACTAGCCCAGGCCGTCAAGCGGCTTGGCAATCCCAAGGGTTTTGCCGACTACCGGCGGATGCTCGACGAAGTCAAACCGGATCTGGTTGCCGTCGGGCCGCGCTGGCTCGATCAACACTGCGAGATGGTCGTCGCCGCTGCACAGTGCCGCGCTAAGGGCATCTACCTGGAAAAGCCGCCCTGCCGCACGCTGGCCGAGGCCGACCAGATGGTGGCTGCCTGTACGCAACACGGTGTGAAAGCGGCCGTCGCCTATCAGACCCGGTACAGCCCCAGGCTCCCCGTGCTTCGGCAGCTGCTCGAGTCGGGCCAGCTCGGGCACATCGTCGAGATCCGCGGCCGAGGCAAGGAAGACCGCCGTGGCGGTGGCGAGGACCTCTGGGTATTGGGCAGCCATGTGATGGACATGATCCATTGGGCTGCCGGCGAGCCGAAATGGTGCTTCGCGACGGTCCAACACGACGGCCGGCCAGTGCGCAAGGAAGACGTGCAACCGGGCAACGAAGGGATCGGCCCGCTGGCCGGCGACGAAGTGCACGCCATGTATCGGATGGCGGGCGGTGCGACGGCCTACTTCGATTCGGTCCGCGATGCGGGCGGCCATCCGACGCGGTTCGGGCTGGCGATCTATGGGTCTCGGGGCATTCTGCGTCTTGGCTTGGGCTACTTGCCGGTGGCCCATTTCCTGCCCGACAGCACTTGGTCGCCCGGCGAGACGGGCAAGAGTTGGGTTCCGATCAGCTCGGCCGGCATCGGCAAACCGGAGCCGCTGTCCGATGGCGGCCTGCATGCCGGCAACGTTTTGGCGGTCAAGGACCTTCTCGCCGCGATCGAGGCTGACCGAGCGCCGATCTCGAACCTCGAGAGCGCTCGGGTGACGGTGGAGATGATCGTCGCGGTGTTCGCATCGCATTTGGCCAACGCTCCGGTCAGCATCCCGCTTACCAGCCGCGAAAACCCCCTCGGCAGTTGACGCCGGCCGCTCCGTGCTGCCGACATCGGTCCCTACTCGCCTGGAACTCCCCACTCGGCTAGAATTCAACCAGCCGTATCGCCCCATATGTAGAAGGAGAAAACCGATGGCCACCGCACGTGCAACGGAACTACTGCCGGAAGTCGCCGTTTTTCTTGCTCGAGGTCCGCTCGGGGCGTTCATCGGCGGGGAAGAGGTGCCGTCGGCTGGCGAGGCCGTCTTCGAAACCCGCGATCCCGGCTCGGGTCAGGTCCTCGCGGAGGTGTGCGCCATGCAGCCCGACGACGTCGATCGCGCCGTGCAAGCGGCCGACGAGGCGTTTGTCACATCGGGTTGGGCCACCATGGCTCCGAACGATCGCGGCGTGCTGCTGCACCGTTTGGCCGACGAGGTCCAGCGGCGGCTGAAGATCATTGGTCAGCTCGAAGCGATCGACTGCGGCAAGCTGCTGGGTCAGGCCGAGGGCGATGTGCAGAACTTCGTCGACACGCTGCGTTATTTCGCGGACCTGGCCCAACACATCCAGCGGCGCACCGCCCGAGCGATCGCCGGCTATGAAGCATGGACGGTCCGCCATCCCTGGGGCCCGTGCGGATTCATCTTCCCGTGGAATTTCCCCATTCTGCTCGTCGGCTGGGGGATTGGGCCCGCGCTGGCCGCTGGCAATACCGTGGTGATCAAGCCGGCCGAAGACACGCCGCTGTCGACGCTGTACATCGCGCATCTGGCGAAGGAAATTGGTATTCCCGACGGGGTGATCAACGTGGTGCCGGGCTTCGGCGAAGTAACTGGCGCGGCCGTGTCGTCCCATCCTGGGCTGCGGCGTATGTCGTTCACCGGCTCGCCGGAGGTGGGGCGTCTGGTTGGCGAGGCGTGCGGCCGCAACCTGGTGCCGGCCAAGTTGGAGTTGGGCGGCAAGGGGGCCGCAGTCGTGTTCGACGATGTCGATGTCGACGAGACGGCCGAAAAGCTGGTTCAGGCCGTCACCTTCCACACGGGCCAGGTATGTTGCGACGCGACACGGTGGCTCGTCCAGCGATCGATCTACAACCGTTTCGTCGATGCGTGTATCGACCGCATGAAGAAGGTGGCCATCGGCTACGAACTGGACGGCGCCGCGCAGATGGGCCCGGTTGTCAATCAGAAGCAGCGGCAGCGGGTGCTCGGCTACCTGCAACGCGGCCGCCAGGAAGGGGCCGAAGTGGTTCTCGAAGGCGGCGAAGCGACGGTCGAGGGCTGCGACGGTTTCTACGTGAAGCCGGCACTGCTGGCCGGCTCGTTGGACAACGTCGCCGCGCGCGAGGAGATCTTCGGCCCGGTTGCGTACCTGGCCGCGTTCGACGACGAGGCCGAAGCGATCGGCATGGCCAACCAGACCGACTATGGGCTGGCCAATAGCGTGTGGACGACCGACATGAACCGCGCCTACCGTGTCGCCGAAGGCATGATCGCCGGCAACAGTTGGATCAACGCCCACAACCTCTTCCCACTCGGCATTCCCTACGGGGGCGTCCGCAAGAGCGGCATGGGCGGCGGTGTGCTCTCGGAGGAGACGCTCTTCGACTACTGGCGCAGCCAGTCGGTCCTGCGGCCGCTCTGAGAATCGTCGGCAGAGCTACTTCCGCCGGCTCCGTTGATGGCGGTCGGCGAAAACAGTGTTGCGCGGTGTGAGTGGGTCGGCGGTTTGACAACCGCGCGGGCTTCGTCTCATACTGTGGATCACATAGGGGCAGCCCCGCCTACACGATCCGGCTTTCCTTGCCTACCGCCACGGAGGATCCGATGCTCTGCCGGTCCGTCTGCCTGTCGCTCATGGCTGTTGTTACCGCCGTCGCATCCGCGGACGAAGTCCTCGAAGAACCTGTCGGCAAGCGGCCGTACGAGATGGTCTGGGCCAATCGCACCCAGGATACCCACCCTGCCCTGGTCGATTTCGAGAGCCTGGCCGGCTGGACGGTCGAGTGCACCGACTCGAATGCGAGCCTGGTGCGTTGCCGTGAGCAACAGCTCTGGGGCAAGTATGTCGGCCGGCTCACCTACCGTGGCGAGGGTCGCGCATCGGTCACGCTCCGGCCGCCGCAACCGATCCCCGTTCCAAAACCGTTCGACTGCGTCAATTTCTGGATCTATGGCAACAACTGGGCGTGGAGCCCCGATCCGTCAACGCCGCAGGTGGAGATCTGCGTTCTGTTGCGCAGTCCGAGCGGTCAGACCGTGCGCGTTTCCATGGGCCGCGTGAACTGGCAGGAGTGGTGGTTGATGCACCGCCGCCTCGCGCCCGAGCAACTGGCCATCCTCCGAGACGGCGCCGTTTTGGAGGGCATCCAAATCGACGGCGGGCGGAACAAGGACGACCGTGTGTTGTTCTTCGACAACCTCGCCGTGTACGAGGAGCAGTTGCCGCCGCTGAAGTTCGCGCCGCGCCGTGAGCGGAACCTCACGCTCTTCGCCGGCCAGAGCCCCGGCACGAACACCGGCCCGGGACGGCTCCCCTTCCCTACTCGGGAAGAGACGATCCTGCCGACAAACCTGACGGATCAGTACAAGACCGACGTGAGCGAGTCCGACGGCGGGTACGAATTCCGTTACGAAGGCAAGGACGGCCGGTTGGTCTACCGTTACCAGCCTGCCAGCGGCACGCTCGGCGACGTGACGGCCGAGTGGATTGGTCGCGGGAAGGTGTTTCGGCCGATGGTCGACGGAGGACTTCGCTTCGTGCCTGCCGGTTCTGACGCTCCCGTGGTGCCCGACAAGGTCGAACTGATCCGTTGCGGCCGCCAGGGCGACGCGGTGGAATCGGTGTGGCGGTGTTCGATCGGCCCGCTGACGGCCGAGGCGACCTATACGTTGCGACTTTGGCAGAAATCACTGGTGGTGGACGCTCGTTCGACGGGCGGACACGTGGGCGAGTTCTGCATCGGGCGAGCGGTCGGGCTGGATAGTCCCCGGCTCGTGACGCTGCCCTACCTGGTCGGCGACGCCCAACGCCCGGCGTTCGTGGTGTCGGGGCCGGCGGAAACGCCGCTGTTCGTCTTTGCCATCCTAGACCATTACCGGACCGGTGCGTCGAAGTTCTGGATGGTCAATCAGATTGCCGAGGATGGCGTGCGCTACAACGGTGGGTCGCGGTATCTTCCCAAGACCGACGGCCGTCGGAACGACTGTTTCGAACGGCTCTTTCTGACCGTCTCGCCGCGGCTGGAAGAGATTCTGCCGAACATCGCCAACCCAAAGTCGCCGTGGATGCACGTGGCTGGCCAACGGCTTTGGATCGCCCACGGGGCTTCCAATCGCGAGCACGACTATGCCCTATGGAAGAACGTGGCTCGGTACGGCATGACGAAAGTGGTCATCACCGACCACGAGACCGGTTGGCGCGACGGCGGCGAGAGCTTCACCTTCCGCACCCGGGCCGCGCCCGGCAAGGGCGGCGACGAGGGCCAGGTCGACTACGCTCGCAAATTGCACGCGCTCGGCTTCCGCTACGGCATCTACAACAACTACACCGACTACTCGCCAGTGAACGAGCACTGGGACGAGGACTGCGTGACGCGCGAGTCGAGCGGCGACTGGCGCCGCGCTTGGGCCCGATGCTACAACCCCAAGCCGGCCCGCGCCGTCGAGTTCGAGGCCCGGCTGGCGCCGATCATCCAGGAGAAGTTCCACCTCGATACGGCCTACTGCGACGTTCACACGGCCGTGCGCCCTTGGGATTATGTTGATTTCGATGCACGAGTGCCCGGTGCCGGCACCTTCGCGGGCACGCTGTTCGCGTACGGCGAGATCATGCTCCATCAGAAGAAGACGTGGAACGGTCCGGTCTATAGCGAGGGGAACAACCATTGGTACTACTGCGGCCTGACCGACGGCAATTACGGCCAGGACCAGGCTGCCCGCCTGCCCAACAACCCTTGGTTGGTCGATTTCGACTTGCGGAAGATGCACCCTCTGTGCTGCAACTTCGGCATGGGCAATCCGGGGATGTTCTACGGTCGGGAGGGCCTCGGCAGTGCCGAACAGCGCGAAGCGCGGCTGGATCGTTTCCTCGCTGCCACGCTGGCCTTCGGCCACACGGGCTTTCTCGTCCTCGATGGCGGCATGGCCAGCGGCGTTCGTAGCTACTTCAACTTGCAACAGGTGCACGCCCACTATGCCGAAGCGACGGCCGTTGACATCCGCTACGCCGACGCTCAGGGCCGGTTGCTCGATACGAGCAGTGCGGTGGCCAGCGATGCCTATCGGCGATCGCAGATCGTCACGCGATATTCCAACGGATTGAGCGTCACGGTCAACGGCCATCCGACCGAAACCTGGACCGTCGGCGATACCGTGTTGCCGCCCAACGGTTGGCATGTGCAGGGTCCGGCCGAGTTGAAGCTGACCGCGTTCAGTGCTCTGGTCGACGGCCACCGGGTCGACTACGTCGATTCGCCCGCCTACTTGTACGCCGACGGTCGCGGCCGTTTCACGCGGTTGCCCCAGGTGGCCTGCGACGGTCAGCTCATCGCGCATCGCCACGAAGACGGCTCGGTGGAGGTGATTCCCGTCGCGGGCTGCACGCAGTTCGATGTCGGGCTGGGCGGCCGCGCGGCGACGGCCGTGGCGTTGGACGTCGAGCGGAAGGAGCTTGGCCCAGCCGAAACGCGACTCAGCCGTGGGCTGGTGCACATCGAGCCAGTCGACAAGGCCTTCAGCTACGTGCTCACGCCGAAGCCTGCGACGGGCGTATCGCTGAGCTGCCCGCACGCGACGGTCATGCCTGGCGAAACGGTCTCCGTTACCGGCAGCACGGCCCACGAGGTGCTGATTCCTGCGGATGCGACGCCCGGCTCGCGCATCTGGAAAAAGCTGGATGAGGCGTGGATCGATTTCACGGTCGTGCCGTTGGTCGAGGCGCAGTTGCACGTGAGCGATCGGCTCGCGCTGGATCTGGTGCCGAACGTTCACACATCTCGGGAAGCGACCGTCACGCTGGGCGACCAATCGCAGAAAGTCACGTTGGCGCCGAGAAAGGCGGTCCAGTTGGATTTTCCGTTGGCGAAGTCGGTGCACGAGGAAGTCCGTCCACTGCCACTGAGCGTCCAGGCCGGTCCGCTGGTCTACCGGCGCACGTGGTGGCTCAAGAGCGAGGATGCCATCGTTCCGATTGCCGACTTCCCAGATCAGTTTGCCGTCCAGCAGTGCCTTCGCGGCGGGCGGGAACAGCCGGTCGATCCGGCCACCGGTGCCTACTCGCACCGGGCCGAGTGCCATTGTGGCGGCGAGTCGAAGCAAGGGCTCCACATGCATCCGCCCTACAAGTCGGGGCCCGGATACACGTCGAGCCTATTCGCTCCGATCGACTTGCCGGCCGAGCCGAAGGCCGCCTTCCGATGCCTGATCGGCAAGAGCGACGGGAGTGACCCGGGCGATGGAATCGTTTTCCGCGTGGCCGTCGTCGAGCCGGACGGCAAGGAGACGGTTGTGGCCGAACGCCAGTGGATTCAGCACGCTTGGACGCCGCTGGAGGCCGATCTGGGCCGATGGGCGGGCCGACGTGTTCAGCTCAAGCTGATCGCCGACCCTGGTCCTGCCGACAACACGTCGGGCGATTGGGCCCGCTGGGCCGACATGCGGCTGGAGATCGCACAACGTGTACTCGGCCGCTCGATCCACGGGCAGCCGGTGGAGCTCACTCGTCAGCCAGGCCCGAATCCACGGAACGACCTCAAGCTGGACGAGTTGCGGCAAGCCAAGTCGGCCACGCTTCACTTTCAGGCCACGGGGCTGCAAAACGGCGGGGATTATGTGTCCACCGCGGTCCTCAACGGAGTGTCTTTGGGGCCGATTCCCGCGTGCGGCGGCGACGAATCGCGGGGAATTTGGGGCGATGTTTCCATGCCGATCCCCGCCGCGGCCGTCGCCACGCTGAGCGAATGGAACGCGCTGGCCATTCAGAACCCGGGCCATGACTGTTTCAAGGTGCGGCGATTCTGGATCGAACTGCAACGGGCCGGCGGAGAGCCATGTTCGTCGCAGATTACTGTGACCACGTGCACCCAGCCGCCCGATTGGCGTTACCACGAGGGCGTCGGAATTCCGGCGGATCAGGACATCTCGTACGAGATCCGATTTCCGGTTCGCTAGCGGCCCACGCTCTGGGAGCATTGATCGATGCGTGCCCGAGCGCGTACGATGGTGCGAGTGCAGTGAATTCAAAGAGGGGGCCTCGCGTCTGCTTTCGGACAGGGCTTTGGAGAGCGAAGAAAGGGCAGCTTGATGCAGTACGTACAACTCGGACGCACCGGCGCCGCCGTCAGCCGGCTTTGCCTGGGCACGATGAACTTCGGTGCCCAGACCAGTGAGGCGGACAGTTTTGCTATCATGGATCGGGCATTGGAGTTGGGGATCAACTTCTTCGACACGGCCGACGTGTATGGCCGGCCGTTGGGCAAGGGGCTCACCGAGGAATTGATCGGCCGCTGGTTGGCGCAGGGAGGCGGACGCCGTGAGCGGATCGTGCTAGCCACGAAGGTCTATGGTCCGATGGGGCCGTTGCCGCATCAGCGGGGCCTGTCGGCTCTGCATATCCGCCGCGCGTGCGACGCCAGTCTGCGTCGGCTGGGCGTAGAGGTGATCGATCTGTACCAGATGCACCACATCGACCGAGGTTATCCCTCCGGGATGGCTCCCCAATGGATGAACTTGCAGTACATGGATCAGATTGGCGGCATCGATCACGGTCCCTCCTGGGAGGAAACGTGGCAGGCGATGGAGCAGCTCATCGCGGTGGGCAAGGTTCTTTACGTAGGCAGCAGTAACTTTGCCGCCTGGAATATCGCGCAGGCCAATACGCTTGCCGCCGCGCGAAACGCGTTGGGACTGGTCGCCGAGCAGAGCCGATACAACCTGACCACCCGCAGCGTGGAATTGGAGGTAGTTCCGGCTTGCCGGGCACTGGGCGTGGGCGTTATCCCCTACAGCCCTGTCGGCGGCGGTCTGCTGGCGGGCGTGCTGGACGGTCCACACGAGGGCCGTCGCGGGAATCTGCCCGCCGAGCTCGTTGCCAAGCATCGGCCGCAACTGGAAGCGTACGAGGCCCTGTGCCGGCAGGTCGGTGAGGCGCCGGCCGACGTGGCGCTGGCTTGGCTCTTGCATCAGCCGGGTGTGACGGCCCCAATCTTGGGGCCGCGAACGCTTGCCCAGTTGGAGAGCGGTGTGCGAGCCCTAGAGATTTCCCTATCGGACGAGATTCTCCAGCGGCTGGACGAAATCTGGCCGGGACCCGGCAACCAAGCCCCCGAAGCCTACGCCTGGTAGAGCCGTCCGTCCTTGAGCCGGCCGGCGGCGCAGCGGTCGGCGTGGGTGCTGGACACGGGTAACCCGGATTCTGTAGACTAACGTAATCTTGTGCATTCACTTCTCGGAGCCCAGTCAGGATCAACGATCATGCAAGAGCGCGTCTACAATTTCTCGCCTGGTCCCGCAATGTTACCGCTTGCCGCCTTGGAAGAGGCACAGCGCGATCTTCTCGCGCTGCCCGGCACGGGAATCTCCATTCTCGAAATCAGTCACCGCTCGAAGACCTTCCTGTCGATTATCGAGCAGGCCGAGGGCAACCTGCGCAAGCTGCTGGCGATTCCCGATAACTACCGGGTGATCTTCCTGCAAGGCGGAGCCCTGTTGCAGTTCGCAATGATTCCCATGACGTTTATCCACGGCACGGGCAAGTCGGCCGATTACATCATCAGCGGCTCTTGGGCGAAGAAGGCCATGAGCGAAGCCAAGACCCAGGGCGGTGTGCGCGTCGCCTGGGACGGCGCGTCGGGCGGCTACCGACGCATGCCGACGCAGGCCGAACTCGAACTGAGCTCCAACGCCGTCTACGTTCACATGACGTCGAACGAGACGATCCAAGGCATCCAGTTTCCCACCGAACCCGACACGGGCGACGTGCCGCTGGTGTGCGACGCATCGTCCGATTTCCTCTGCCGGCCGCTGGACATGCAGAAGTACGGCATTCTCTACGCGTGTGCGCAGAAGAACGCCGGGCCGGCCGGTGTGACGGTGGTCATCATGCGCGACGATCTGCTCGCGCGAGTGCCTGCTTCGCTCCCCTCGATGTTGAACTACAAGGCCATCGCCGATCAGAAATCGCTGCTGAACACGCCGCCCTGCTTCGGCGTGTACATGGTCAAGCTGGTCACCGACTGGTTGCTCCGCGACATCGGAGGCCTCGACAAGGTCCTCCAGCGCAACCAGGAGAAGTCCTCCCTGTTGTACAGTGCCATCGACAAGAGTGATGGTTTCTACAACGGTCACGCCGAGCCGGAGAGCCGTTCGATGATGAACGTCACTTTCCGCCTGCCCAACGCTGAACTGGAGGAGAAGTTCATCGGCGACGCCAAGGCACGCGGGTTGGTCGAGCTCAAGGGGCACCGATCAGTGGGCGGATGCCGAGCGTCCATCTATAACGCCATGCCGATCGAGGGCGTCCAGGCCCTTCACGATTTCATGCTCGAGTTCTACGACAAGAACAAGAGCGCGTGACAGCGACTCCCCTCGGCCTCTCGCCACAGAGGGGCCGAGGGCGGGTCATAGCCTGTTGGGGTCTCGAAGAGCGCCTGGAACGAACGGCTGGCGCCGGCGGCCGCTGTGGGCAACGCCGCCAGTCAGTTGTCGTGATCGTGCGGAGTCATTCGAGTCGACTCGTCGGCCAGAGCCTTGGTGAGTCGCTCTCGAAGCATCAGCCGCGCCCGAAGCAAGCGCACCTTGACGTTGGAGGGAGTGATTCCCAGCATTTCGGCCGCTTCGTTGGTCGAGAATCCCTCGACGTCGCGCAGCACGAACACAACCCGATACTTCTCGTCGAGCTCCTCCAGGGCGGCATTGAGCAGCTCCTGGGTCTCGTGGCGCGAAGCGATTTGCTCCGGAGTCTCTCGCCACTGGGCGATGTACTCCGGATGTGGGAGTTCGTCGTAGCCTTCGCTGGAGCGATCCTCACCGAGGGGAACCGTGCGGCGGACCTTCTGCCGCCGCAGCAAGGCCAAGGCGTGATTGGTGCCGATTCGCATGAGCCAGGTATAGAACGTCGACTCCTCGCGAAAACTCTCCAGGTGTTCGACGACGCTCATGAACGTCTGCTGCACGACTTCTTCGGCGTCGTGGCGCCGTCCGACGATTCGGTAGGCCAACCGAAACAAGCGGCGCTCGTACTTGGCAACGAGCGCTTCAAAGGCGGTAAAATCGCCTTTGCGGGCATCTTGCACGAGTTGGCGGTCCTCGTCGGCCGACTGCGTCATTTGGTCCCCCGTCTTCCACCGGACACCGGAGCCGGAACGAACGACTCGTCCAGAGCGTCCGGACCTTCGGCCTTGCCTGGAGCATGCCGGCACCGCACCGGCAGCAGCGGGCCTCGTCGCAACAGCACCCCCAACGCACGGGTGTCTCCGCGGTCGAGAGAGTCCCATTTTAGGGTTGTCCGAGTGGGACGAAAAGGCCGTGCGGTCGGCCGCGGCGAACTCGAACTTGGCTGAGCGGTCTCCGCGGACCGCGGTGTGTGCGCGAATTCGACCGATGCGGGATCGTGGGTCGATCGCCGCAACGCATTTGGGAATCAGGCTATTGAGCGACCTTCCCCCCTTGCTCTGCGGCCTTGCAGAGGCAAGAATGCTATATTCCTACCTCTGAAATCCCTGCCAGGGGTTGTGCAGATTGCACAATGGGCACTCCCGGAACAGCCCACGGCACTGGTATAATCTGGCCAATTATACGTGCCACCGCAATCCTAATCGCTTTTCCTTCCTGCGCCGACCTACTATATTAATGAGTTTCTCCATCTCCCCACCACGATACGCCCCTTGATACTTGGAGCCAATCCCGCAATGTGGCACGGCCGCCCCCGGTTGTGCGGGCTTCTCGCCGTGAGCGGTTGTGCCACTGAGGGCGATTCCAGATAGATGGCTGGCGACTTTATGCTCGACAGGAGTTGAACGTGAGCATTCTCAATCTCGACAAGATCTTCGATCCCCATCGTGTGGCCGTTATCGGGGCCAGCGATACGCCCTCAAGCGTCGGATACACCGTCCTTCGCAATCTGATCGGCTCCGGTTTTCGGGGCGTGGTCTATCCGGTCAATCCCAAGCGGGAGGCCGTCCAAGGCATTCAAGCTTACAAGGACATCCCCAGCCTGCCGCATGCACCCGACCTGGCCGTCGTTTGTACACCGGCTGCGACTGTCCCGGGAATCGTGCGGCAATGCGGTGAGGCGGGCACCCGCGGCATCGTGATTATTTCGGCCGGCTTCCGTGAAATCGGCGAGGAAGGCCGAAAGCTCGAACAGCAGGTTCGCGCCGAGCAGGCGAAGTTCGAGGGAATGCGCATTCTCGGACCGAACTGCCTGGGCATCATCGTGCCTGGTATCTACTTGAACGCCAGCTTCGCCGCCGCCACGCCCAAGAAAGGGCACATCGGCTTCATCTCCCAGTCCGGGGCCCTCTGCACGTCGGTTCTCGATTGGGCGATCGACGAAGGGATCGGGTTCTCGTATTTCGTGTCGGTGGGCAACATGCTCGACGTGAGCATGGGCGACCTGATCGACTACTTCGGCTCGGCCACGGAAACGCAATCGATCATTCTGTACATCGAGTCGATCAACGAGGCCCGCGAGTTCATGTCGGCCGCCCGGGCCTTCGCCCGTACCAAGCCGATCGTCGCCTACAAGGCGGGCCGGTTCGCCGAATCGGCACAGGCGGCCGCGTCGCACACCGGGGCGATGGCGGGCGTCGACGCCGTGTACGAGGCAGCGTTCCAACGAGCCGGCATCGAACGCATCTTCCAGGTCGAAGACATGTTCGACTGTGCCGAATTGCTCGCGAGGCAGCAACCTCCCAAGGGTGACCGCCTGGCGATCCTCACCAATGCCGGCGGTCCCGGCGTGATGACCACCGATGCCCTGATCGCGCGCGACGGCAAGCTGGCCGTGCTCGCCGAGGAGACGATTCAGAAGCTCAACGAGCATCTTCCGCCGTTCTGGTCGCACAACAATCCGGTAGACGTGCTCGGAGACGCTCCGCCGGAACGTTATGCCCAGGCGTTGGAGGTCGTGCTGCAGGATCACGGGGTCGACGCGGTGATGGTCATCCTCACGCCGCAGGCCATGACGGACCCGACGGGCACGGCCGCCGCCGTGGGGCAGGTCGCCGCCAAGGCGCACAAGCCCGTGTTGGCCGCGTGGATGGGCGGAAGCTCGGTGGCGGAAGGAACGCAGTTGCTGAACCAGGCCGGCATTCCGACCTACCCGACGCCGGAAAAGGGCGTGCGCGCGTTTACCCACCTGGTTTCCTACGCCCGCAATTTGGAAACCCTCCACGAGACGCCGCGCGACATTCCCATGTCGTTCAGCCTGGACCGCAAGCGGCTCAAGGGTGTGTTCGACACGATTCTCACCGAGGGGAGCGAGATCCTTTCGGAGAACGTTTCGAAGGCGTTTTTGGAGGCCTATGAGATTCCCGTCACCAAGCCGTTCTTGGCCCGGACCGCCGACGAGGCCGTGGAAGTGGCCCAGCGTCTTGGCTACCCGGTTGCCATGAAGATCCATTCCCCGCAGATCACGCACAAGACCGACGTCGGCGGCGTGGCCTTGAACCTGAGCAACGACGACACGGTGCAAAAGGCCTTCGAGCGGATGGTCAAATCGGCTGGTGAGAAGCGACCCGACGCCACGGTCCTCGGCGTGACCGTCCAGAAGATGGTTACCTATCCCAACGGGTTCGAGTTGATCATGGGCACCAAACGCGATCCGGTCTTTGGGTCGGTGATCATGGTTGGCATGGGAGGCACCGCGGCGGAAGTGTTCCGCGACCGGGCATTGGCCCTGCCGCCCCTGACCGAATCGTTGGCACGCCGCATGCTCGAGTCGCTCAAGTCGTGGCCGTTGTTGCAGGGCTATCGCGGCCGGCCGGGTGTGAACATCGATCGGCTCATCGAGATCCTCATGCGGTTTTCGTACCTCGTGGCCGACTATCCGGAAGTGAAGGAGTTGGACGTCAATCCGCTCCTGGTTACGTCCGAGGATGTCATCGCGTTGGATGCCCGCGTGATCGTCGATCGCGAGCTGGTAGTGCACACGGTGCGGCCGTACGCCCACCTGGCCATTCGACCCTATCCGGAGGAATTCGTCACCGAGCGCCGCCTGCACGACGGGACGCCTGTCGTGCTCCGGCCGATCAAGCCGGAAGATGAGCCGATGTGGCACGAGTTGCTGGCCGGCTGCTCCGCGCAATCGCTCTGGTTCCGCTTCAGCTACCGCTTCAAGCAGACCACGCATGAGATGGCCACACGCTACTGCTTCATCGACTACGACCGCGAGATTGGTATCGTGGCCGAGGTCGAAGAGGATGGCGAGCGAAAGCTCATCGGCGTGGGCCGGTTGGTCGCCGACATGAACCACGAATCGGCCGAGTACGCCGTGATCGTGGTCGATCGGTGGCACGGCCGTGGCCTCGGCGGCTTGCTGACGGACTACTGCCTGGAAGTGGCCAAGAAGTGGGGCGTTAAGCGGGTCGTCGCCGAAACGTCCAAGGAAAACGCCCGCATGTTGGCCACTTTCCGCAATCGTGGCTTCAGCCTGAACCACGAGCAGGAAGAGGACGTCGTGCTGGTGAACAAGGAACTGGTCAACGGGCGAGTGTAACTTGCCTGTGGGAGGGCGGCGCCCTGCGGGGCGTCCCCTGCCCTACGAGTCGACCCGATCGGGATAGATGACCAGTTCCACACGGCGATTGCGCTGGCGACCCTCCGGCGTGGCGTTGGAAACGACCGGATGGTTGCCGCCGTGGCCGACCAGAAAGAGTTGCTTCGCCGGCACGCGCGCCTGCGATACGAGCACGTCGTAGATGACCGACGCTTCGTTGACGGAGAACTGCTGCGTGGCCTGCATCCGCGGGCCCCAGGCCGGATCGACTTCGGTGTGCCCTTCGACGCCGATCACCTGGTTGGGATACGCCCGCAGGATCTGCGCGGCGACCGTGTTGACCAGGCTCGCCGCTTCCGGTCGGAATCGGACGGTTCCCGGATCGAAGAGTTTGCTGGCTGGCAGCTCGACGCGAATGACGTCGCCGTCGCGGCGCACGAAGACGCCCGGCAAGTTGATCGCCGGCAGCGTCTGAAGGTAGCTGTTGTTGGGGCTGATCGACACTCCGTTGTGGCGATGCATCGAGGCCGTCAGCGCCTGGACCTTCTGATCCGTGGCTTGCTTCTCTTCCTCGGCCCGAGCCAATTGCGACGTGGCGCTGCCGAGCTGTTGGCGCACCAGGGCCAGTTGGTCTTCGAGCACCTTGCTCTGCTGGCGCGATTGGGCGAGCGTCTGCTGCAGATCCTGATTGTCTTTGTCCAACGAGCTGGCCCGGCTCTGAAGCTCCTGCGTCTGGCGCGACATGGCCACCTGCTCCTGCTGAAGCTTGTCCACTTGGCCCTTCAGGAGCATTGGGTTATTGCCACAGCCCGTCAGGACGATCAGCGCCAAGATCGATAAGGGTCCTGCCCATGCGGTGCGACGCATGGCAATCCTCTCTTGAAGAGATCTCTGAACAATCCGTGACGGAATACACCCGCGGCGAGCGGGGCGGATGGTAGCACGATGCCTGGGGCCCCGCAAGGCCGGTTCAGGCGTTGATGAGCGGGGTGGATAGTGCATGATCGGCAATCCAGGTGGCTTGGGGAGGATAGTTGCCGTAGAACCGCTTGATATAGTGGCGATGCCACCGCGACGGGCAGTGTGGCTCCCACCCGTAGCGAGCCATGAACCGCCGGGAGATCCGCCAGTTAGCCACATCGCAAAGCAACGCATCGGACCGCTTGAGTCGGCCGATCTCGTCCAACGTCTCCAACGCCCGACACAGCGAGGCCAGCGATCCCTGACGTGTCGAGACGATGTACTTCAGCACGAGGAACCGGGGAAACCGCAACGGCTGGTTGTAGTACAGCCAAAGACGATCGCCGGAGAAGCGTCTGTGATAGTTGCCTCCCAGCAGCAGGATGCCCGGCGCCGACACGACCTTCGGCAACGGACGGAGCCGGATCTCTTGGAGTTGTCCGCCGGCGACTTCGATTACACCGTAGCGACGATGGCGCAGCACGTCTGCCTGGCGCTGAAGGTCGACGACGGTTTCAAACAGTGGCGACACGGCTGGGGCATCCTGAGGGGCCTTGGGACGATCAAGAAAATATACCCCATGCCACGACACCTGCCGGCGAGTGGTAATCTCTGCGGGAAGTTCCCGCTTATCCGATCATGGCGAGGATGAGCCGCCATGCACCCAGCAGAAGGGCCATGAGCACCAGGCACACGACCAGGACCGCCGGTAAGATCCACCCCAACGCAAAGATCCCAAAGGCCCAGTTCCACACGCTCGCCCAACGGACGATGACGAAGGTGGCCGCCAGGCAGAGGAACGGTCCGTAAGGGATCTCGTGTTCGCGCTGGAGGATGAGGGTGATCAGTCCGATCACCAGGCCGGCGAAAGGCGCCAAGAAGAAGATCAGCAGGCAACTCTGCCATCCGACGTAGCTGCCGATCATGGCCATGAGGGTGACATCGCCGAAGCCCATCGCCTCGCGCCGCAACACGGCCGTGCCAACGATCCGGACCGACCAGATCATCAGCCCGCCTGCGACCATTCCGACCAGCGCGGTGAGCAAGCCGACCCAATGGTCGCCCCCCCAATACCAGACCGCGACGGTGAGCCCGGAACCAACCAATCCCATGAGCGCCAGGGGAAGCGTGGAAGAGTCCCGAGCCAGGCGAGCCAGGGCGAGCTTCAAGGCCCTGCGACAGCCATGTCGTGAGTACCAGGTGCGCCGCGCGAGAGCCACACACCACAGCCACCAGCAGCCCAAGCCCAACGCCAGCGAGCCGCCCCGCGGCCAGCCGTCGAGCCATGCCGGCCAGGCGTCCGGCGCCGCCAGATGAAGAAAGCCGAGCAACACTCCGTTGGCGAGGACGATCGGATTGGGCAGCAGCGACCACGGATAGACCGCGGCGATGAGCAGGCCAAGCCACGTGCCCACCACCGTGATGCCGTCGGGAATGAGCTTCTCGTCGATGTCGATCAGGCTTCCCGCGAGCATCAGCGACAGCAGCAGAAGGTGGCTGCCATACTGCACATGCAGCAGCGTTTGCGGTACCGGCGGCACGGGCGGGTGGAACAAGCCCAGCTCGACGACCTCCCACCAGTACAGCGCGGCGAAACCGGCACCGGTGAGCAATTCGATCATCATGGGCCGGATCCAGAAGCCCGTGCCGTGCAGTCGAGCCTCGCGGCGCAATCCCAGCCAGCCGAGTACGGGGATGCGGTCCGCCCATCGGCGCGGCGGCGCCTCGGCTGGCGGACGCGTCCATGGGCTGATGAGCCGCCGATTCCAGGCCATGCGGTAGACCGCCAGGTTGACCAGGCTGCCGACCACCGTGCCGAACATAAAGAGCAGGACCAAGCGTAATTCGATGGGTAGATGGATCATCGTGCTCACATCGCAACGTTGTACCGTGGCCGCGAACCGCTTTGCGACTCAGGGGCGCTCGGACTGCCACTGAAGGCGATCCAGAATCGTATCGACGAGTTGGTCGGGCGTTTGACCTTCGGTATCGACCTCTACGTGGGCCGAATCGCGGTAGACCGATTCCCGCTGGGCGAGTACGTTCAGGATCTCGTCCAGTCCGCCCTGGGACGTCAGGTTGGGGCGACGGCCGGCCGTGGTGGCGTCGCCTGCCATCCGTCTGTGAATCGTTTCTGGCAAGGCTTGAAGCCAAACGACCTTTCCGGCGTCGCGCATACTGTCGCGATTCTCCGAGCGCATTGGTGCTCCACCACCGGCCGCGAGCACCAGTCGATCTCGCCGGCACAGGTCGGCGATGACCGCGGCTTCCAGGTCGCGAAACGCCGGCTCACCGTCCTCGGCGAAGATACGGGCGATTGACTTGCCGGCGCGGCGCTCGATCTCAACATCGGCATCGATCCATTCCCAGCCGAGACGCTCGGCGAGCAATCGGGCCAGGGTTGTCTTGCCGGTGGCGCGGTAGCCGATAAGGGTCAGGTTCATAACTGGCAGTATGGGTTGTCTGGCCGACGCCGCGATTGGTTTCCCTTGGCCGGGGTCAGATTCGGGCGGCGGAGGTGGCACGCTTGATCACGTCGCGCATGAGCTTCGCGGGACCGTCCTGGCCGGTGAAGAGCTGGAATTGCATACAAGCCTGACGCACAAACATGTCGACTCCGCTGACCACGGTGCAATCGCGGGCCAGGGCTTCTTTGAGAAGGAGCGTGTTCTCGGGGTTGTAGACGGCGTCGAAAACCGTCATGGACGAGTGCAGATATTGGCTGTCGTAGGGCGTGTCATCGACGTTGGGATGCATGCCGATGGGCGTGCAGTTGACCAGAACGTCGACGGAGACCGAATGCCGTTGCGCCCAGTCGACGGACCGGCACTTCAGGTGAGAGGCCAATTGCGGGGCGCGCTGAGGATCTCCGTCGGTCAGGTAGACGTTCGCCCGGCGCTCGACCAGGCCGTAAGCGATGGCGCGGCCGACGCCCCCGGCACCGAGAACCAGTGCCGTCTTGCCGTTCAGCGGATCGCGCCCACCGTCCTTAGCGACCATGGCTTCTTCGAGGCTGGTCAGCGCGGCACGGTAATCGGTATTGAAGCCGCGCCGGTGGTCGCCTTCGAAGATCACCGTATTGGTGGCCCCAATTCCTCGAACGGCCGGATCTACGTCGGTCAGCTTCTCGAGAATGGCTTCCTTGTGCGGGATGGTCACGCTCAGACCCTCGATCCCCCATTCCTTCGCTTCGTCAACGAACGCGCCGAGGTCTTCGCGCGGCACGCGAATAGGAATATACACCTTGTTCAGGCCAAGCTCCTGGAAGGCCGCGTTGTGGATCAGCGGGCTGAGACTGTGGCCAATCGGGTCGGCGATCACGCCGTAGACGGCCGTCTGCTCGTTGATCTGATCGTAGCGGTAGATCTTGGTCATCTGCTCGAAACTGAGCTGTCCGGGAGCCAAGGCCCGCTCGTGATGAAACGTGGCGTATGTGAACGGCGATCCGAACTTGCCCGTCAGGATCCGCGACGGAATGCCGATGTCGCCCATGCAGAGGCCCACGGTGGGAATCTTGCTGTCACGGACGAGGCGAAGCATCCGCAGATTGTCGCCCGGACGGTTGGCCATCGTGCAGATCTTGACCACGTCGGGATCCAGCGAGCAGAGCCGTTCGTGGATCTGTTCGAGATCACTGGGCGTCTTGCGGAAATCGTGCAGGCTGACAATGCGCTTCGTGGCCCCGAATCGCGGGATGCTGGCCGCAATATCATCCTCCAAGTCGATGTAATCGGCACCTTCGGCAATGGCCGTCCTTAGCAAGACCAGCCGACCCTGCTCGTCGTCGGCCCACTTGCCGCCGTCCCGCTCTCGGCGGCAACTGACGACCACCGGGCACGGACGGTCCACCAGCAGCCGCTTGACGTTGACTTCGCCGTTGATGTAGTCCAGTCGCAATTCCACCAGGGATGCCCCCTGGGCGACCAGGTCTCGATGTTCGGCGATTACATGGCGGTGGCGACCCCGCCCAATACTGACACAAATCATGACAATCCGCCGTGGCAAGAAACAAGCCCTGATCCCAAACCAACTCACATATTGTGGCGGAAAAAGCCGGGAAAATCAAACCCCCGCCGGACGGAACCGCACGGCCGCGCAGATCGGTCGTGGCGGGCCGGAGCCCTTCGCCGACAAGGTCCCGCCCCCGGTTTGCCCCTTCTTCACCGGACACGGTGCTCCCGCGCCGTGCGGGCCGCCGCGGTGGGCCGGTGGAGCCGTCGGCACTGGCCGGGCGTCATTCCGCAGATGCGTTTGAACACGGCGCCCATGTACTCGACGTGCTCGAAGCCTGCGCGTTGGGCAATCTGGGTCAAGGGAAGCGACGTCTGCGTGACCAGGTGCTTCACCCGGTCCAGTCGCACGGCGAGAATGTGCTCGTGCAACGGATGGCCGACCGCCTGGCGGAAACGGCGGTACAAGGCGCTCCGCGAGATGGGCAGCCGCTTGAGGATCGTCGCCACGCTGATGTCGTTGCAGGCGTCCGCGTGGATGAACTGCAGCACGTCGCGGACCAACGGATCGCTGGTGACCGTCACGTCGGTCGAACGGCGAGCTACCACGCCCATCGGAGGAATCAATACCGGGGCCGTGTCGGTTCGTTTGGCCTTGCCCAACATGAGTCGGTCCAGCAGGGCCGCAGCTTCGTAGCCGATCTTGTGCGGGTTGTCGGCCACGCTCGACAGCGGCGGGTTGGCCAGCCGGCAGATGCACGGATCGTTGTCCACTCCGATCACGGCTACCTGATCGGGCACGGTCAGCCCGGCTCGCTCGCATGCGTCCAGCACATTCAACGCGTGCCGATCGGAGCACGCCATGACTGCTAACGGACGAGGAAGGCCATTCACCCAATCGGCCAGGTTTCGCTGAGCGCGTTCCCATTGGCTGAGGACGGGAAACGAACGTGCATGGTTCCAGCACGAACAGTCGTAGCCCGCCTCGCGAAGGGCCCCCTCAAAACCTTCCAGCCGCCGCTGTGCCCAAAGCTGGTCGGGGTATCCGCTGAAGGCGAAATGGTCGAATCGCCGGGCGAGCAGATGCTCGGCCGCCAGTCGGCCAACGCCGTGATCGTCGGTGCGGACGCTCGGCACCCTCAGGTCGGCCAGGTGCCCATATGCTTCCACCAAGGGGATGCCGTGCTTGTGCAGGCGGACCAGCGCCTGGCGGTCTTCTACGAAGGCGAGCACGCCGTCACCCTTCCATCGCCGCAGCCAAGCCGGATCGAACTGCCCGGTCGCCCGCGGCTGAAGGAAGATCGACCAGAGTCGGTGCGTCTCGAGGTAGTCGGCAATACCCTCCAAGAGCCGCCGTCCGTAGTTTCCGGCCGCATCGACGAACACGGCGACGTGACGCGACGCTCGCCCGTTGGCATGGGGGACGCCGTTGGATCGCTTTGCCATAGAAGTCCCCTTCTTCGTTCGGTGGGCCCCTGGACAAAGTCTATATCAAACCGGGAAAAAGTCTACATGACAGTCGCCTACCGCCCGCGATAGAATGACCAGCCGGGCGGGAAGGACGGGGCAGTACCCTGCGCAAGGACGTCGGGCGGCGTACAGTTGGTCCGGGCTGGGTAGGGTGGTTTTCACAGCCGAGGGCGGCTGTGCCACGGGCATGACGGGGCGCGCCGAGCATCGAACACTGGACGGTTCAGGAGCCAAAGCGATGAACAGTCAGGGGAAAGTGAAGGTCGGAATCATCGGCTCGCAGTTCGAGGCCGACATCCACGCCGCCGCCTTGCAAATGGTCTCCGACGAGGCCGAAGTCGTGGCGGTCGCCTCGCCCACTGCCGGCCACGCGGAGGAGTTCGCCCGGAAGTACGGCATTCCCCGCGTCTTCCGCGATTATCGGCAGATGCTCCAGGAGGCCGACATCGAGTTGATCACGATCGCGGCCCCCAACGTGCTGCATGCCGAAATGACCATCGCGGCGGCCCAGGCGGGCAAGCACGTCGTCTGCGAGAAGCCGCTCTGCATGACTCTCGAAGAAGCCGACAAGATGATCGACGTCTGCCGCCGCCAAGGCGTTCTGTTGATGTACGCCGAGGAGCTTTACTTCACGCCGAAGTACGTCCAGGCGAAGAGGATGGCCGACGAAGGGGCATTTGGAAAAGTGTTCATGGTCAAGCAGAGCGAAAAGCACTTCGGCCCGCACGGCGAGTGGTTCTGGAACGTCGAGCGGTCCGGCGGCGGGGCGCTGATGGACTTGGGCTGCCACGGAATCGCCTTCTGCTGGTGGTTCCTCAACCGGCCGGCGGTCAAGACGGTCTACTGCCAGATGGGCACGTACGTTCATGGCGACAAGACCCGCGGCGAGGACAATAGCCTCTGCATCATCGAGTTCGAGAACGATGCGCTGGGGATTGTCGAGAACAGTTGGTCCCGCCGGGGCGGCATGGACGACTGCATCGAAGTGTACGGCGAAGGCGGCGTCACATATGCCGATCTGCACATGGGCAATGCCCTGCCCACTTACAGCGAATACGGCTTCGGCTACGCGGTCGAGAAGGCGCCGAGCACCAGGGGATGGAGTTACCCGGTGTTCGAGGAGCTGTGGAACTACGGCTTCCCGCAGGAAATGCGTCATTTCGCCCGATGCGTCCGCGGCAAGGAAACGCCCATCGTCACCGGTGAGGACGGTCGCCTGGTTCAAGAGGTTCTCTATGCCGCTTACGAGTCGGCCGGCAAGGGGAGCAAGATCTCTCTGCCGTTTCGTCCCCAAGGCGTGAAGCGGCCGATCGACCTGTGGCTTGGCAACCGCGAACCGACGCCATGAATAATGCACTCGCTGCCCAACTGCCGATCGCGCGGAGTCCCGTCCACTGTCCCTATGGGGCCAGGTGCGAATCCCGGAATGGATGGCTCGGGCCTGCCCAGGCACGATGGAATAAGCCTCGGCGGCAAGGTAATGACGCGATCTCTCTGAACTTCACCACCATGATCTGAGAGCAGGAGTACTGCACATGACGCTACGAATCACTCGCCGACACATGCTGGGCGCGACGGCCGCGGTCGGAGCCACCTGTTGGTTATCGGCCAGGAACCTGCTGTCGGCCGGGCAATCGGCCAACGAGAAGCTGAACATCGCCGTGGTCGGCTGCGGAGGGCGCGGAGCCGCCAACCTTCAGGGTGTCGAGGGTGAGAACATTGTGGCGCTGTGCGATGTCGATGAAGCCCGCGCCGCCGATGCCTGGAAACGCTTCCCCAACGCCCGCAAGTTCCACGACTATCGGAAACTCCTCGACGAGATGCACAAGGAGATCGACGCGGTCGTCGTCTCCAGTCCCGATCACATGCACGCCCCGATCGGGCTGATGGCCATGCGGCTCGGCAAGCACGTGTACTGCGAAAAGCCGCTCACCTGGAGCATCGAAGAGGCCCGGAAGATGGCCGACGCTGCCCGGCAGTACAAAGTGGCCACGCAGATGGGAACCCAGGGCATGGCCGAAGCAGGCTCCCGGGCGGGCATCGAGCTCATCCAGTCGGGCGCGCTCGGCCAGGTCCGCGAGCTACACGGCTGGAGCGACCGGCCCATTTGGCCCCAAGGCATCGAGCGCCCGACGGACAAACCGCCGGTGCCCAACGCGCTCGACTGGGATCTCTGGCTGGGCGTGGCCCCCGAGCGGCCGTATCATCCGGCCTACGTGCCGTTCAAATGGCGCGGTTGGTACGATTTTGGCACCGGCGCGGTCGGCGACATGGGCATCCACAACGTGGCGATGGCGTACGTGGGCCTCAAGCTCGGGCTGCCGACGTCGGTGGAACTTGTGGAGATCGCAGGTCGCGCAAACGAGACATTCCCGAAATCGACCATCCTTCGCTACGAGTTCCCGGCGCGAGGCGAACTGGCCCCGCTGACCTTCTACTGGTACGACGGTGGCAATCGCCCATCGAGATCGCTGATCGGCGGCGGCGAACTGGCCAAGAACGGAGCCATCCTCGTCGGCGAGA
This sequence comes from Thermoguttaceae bacterium, assembly GCA_963674835.2. Lineage (GTDB taxonomy): Bacteria > Planctomycetota > Planctomycetia > Pirellulales > Thermoguttaceae. The sequence goes on along the minus strand of CAXXKC010000003.1, from coordinate 482,895 downwards.
AGGGCACGCTCTACTCGGTGGAATGGACCGGCGCACATTGTCAACTGCTGCCGGAGGAGAAGTTCCGCGACCTCAAGCGGCCCGCCGAGTCGGTTCCGCGCTCCCCAGGCCATCACGCCGAGTGGATCGAGGCGTGCAAGGGCCGGCGCTCAGCGTTCTGCAACTTCCCCGACTTCGCCTCGAGCATTACCGAAGTGATGCTCTTGGGCAATCTGGCCGTACGTACCGGCAAGAAGATCGTCTGGGACGCGGCCGCGATGCGTGCCAAAGACTGCCCCGAAGCCGACCCCTTCATCCGCCGCCAATACCGGGCCGGTTGGACCGTCGGCTGATTCCCGACGGGATTTCACACGAGATCGTAAGCTCGTAGGATGGGCCGAGCGCAGCGAGTCCCACCGCGGATTTGCCGTCGCCTGTGGCTCCGGCGAGGAAGTCCGGCCTGCCGAACGTACGGATTCCGAATCGGTTTCCCCCGGACGCGTTGGCTATTCGGCGTCGCTGGGAAGAGTGCTTTCCCCCATAAACTACTAGTCGGCGCGAGGAAAACACGGATCGTGAGTATCGCGCGTCGACAGGTGCCGGCGCGCCTTCTATACTGAAACTCTAGAACAGTACACCCCTCCACGGCGGTCGATACGGCTGCTGTGGCATGCCGCCCGTCGAGCATACCAAACGTGCCGGGTGTCATTCCCACTCCGCCTGCCATAGGAGTCTTTCGATGAACAGGAGTCGCCCGTGGTGCCGCGCCGCTTGTTTCCTGTGCGGTGTCTATGCGATGTGCATCTTGGCTGGCGCTGTTGCTGCCGCCGAGCCGAGCCAGTACCTGGGGCCGATGGAGATGGTGCCGGCCCGTGACGGTGCGAACCTGTGGGTGTTGGAAGCCGATGCCAACCAGGTTGCCGTTGTGGACCTGGCCAGCGGCAAGGTCGCCCGCACTGTGGCGCTGCCGCCCAAGGCGACCGGCATCGCACTGACGCCCGACGGTGGAAGTCTGATCGTCACTTCTGCGACTCCCGAAGGCTCAGTCCACGTGCTCGATGCGGCAACCGGCAAGATCGGCGCGTCGATTGCCGCGGGGCACGGCGCTACGGCCCCGGTGGTGACGCCCGACGGCAAGCGGCTGTACGTGTGCAATCGGTTCGACAACGACGTGTCGGTGATCGACCTGGCCGATCGCAAGCAAGTGGCTCGCGTGCCGGTCGTCCGCGAGCCGATCGCCACGGCAGTGACGCCCGACGGCAAGACGGTGGTCGTGGCGAACCTGTTGGCGCTGGGCCGCGCCGATTCATACGATCTGGCGGCTACGGTGGCCCTGATCGACACGGCCACGAACCAGGCGACGTCCATCCGGCTGTTGAACGGCAGTTCGAGCGTCCGAGGGGTCTGTGTCTCGCCCGACGGCAAGTACGCATACGTTGCCCATATCCTCTCGCGCTACCAGATGCCCACCACGCAACTCGAACGCGGATGGATGAATACGAACGCCCTGACGATTGTCGACTTGCCGGGCAAGAAGTTGCTCAACACGGTCTTGCTCGACGACGTCGACCTGGGCGCAGCCAATCCTTGGGGCGTGGCGACGACGGCCGATGGCTCGAAAATCTGCGTGGCCCACGCTGGCACGCACGAGCTGAGCGTAATCGACGCGCCGGCGCTGCTGGCGAAGCTCGCCAAGGTTCCCACCGACGAGAAGTCGGCCCGCGAGGCCGGCCGCTACGATCCCAGCGGGAACTACTCTTCGCCGACCTCGGCCGACGTGCCCAACGATCTGGCGTTCCTGGTCGACGTCCGGCAGCGCGTGAAGCTGGATGGCAGGGGGCCTCGCGGCATCGCCGTCGTAGGAAACAAGGCGTACGCCGGCATGTACTTCAGCGACAAGCTGGCCGTCGTCGGTCTGGATGTCAAGCCGCCGAAACAGGTGGCATCGATTGCGCTGGGGCCTGAGCCGCAACTGACGGCGGTGCGCCGCGGCCAAATGAACTTCCACGACGCCGATCTCTGCTTCCAACACTGGCAGAGTTGCTCGAGCTGTCACCCCGATGCACGGGTCGACGGGTTGAATTGGGACCTGATGAACGACGGCCTGGGCAATCCGAAAAACGCCCGGAGCATGCTCCTGGCCCACAAGACGCCGCCGGCGATGGCGTCGGGTGTGCGCGGCAACGCCGAAGACGCAGTGCGAGCCGGAATCACACACATCCAGTTCGCCGTGCGACCCGAAGCCGACGCCGTGGCCATCGACGAATACCTGAAGACGCTCGAGCCGATGCCCAGTCCGCACCTGGTCAACGGGCAGCTGAGCGAGGCAGCCAAGCGCGGCAAGGAACTCTTCTTCAGCGAGCGGGTGGGCTGCTCCGTGTGTCATCCGGAGCCGCTCTTCAGCGATCTGAAGTTGCACATCGTCGGCTCGCGCAGCCAGTACGACCGCCGTGACGACTTCGATACGCCCACGCTCGTCGAGGTGTGGCGAACTGCGCCGTACATGCACGACGGCCACTACCTTACGGTCAAGGAACTGCTCGTCGAAGGTAAGCACGGTTCCAAACACGGCGGGCTGGAAACGCTCACGCCGAAGGAAATCGACGACCTGGTCGAGTTCGTCCTTTCACTGTAACGGTTGACTCGACCCAGGCCCGAACCCGCGTGCCAGCGCCCGCGGGTTCCTTTTTGCGCCGAAGCCGCTGCCGCACTCCACCGCTTCGGATCAGCCGGTGTCGCCACTTCCCTGCGCCGGCTCGGACGCAGGTTGGAGTTCGATGCCCTCGCGCAACCACGTCCACGCTTCTTCCACCTTCTCGGCGTCGAAGTACCTCACCTTCGCCTTGGTGAACGGTTTGCACACCTGGGCCATCCACTTCTCCCATCTTCGGTCGCCAACCATCGCAATGCGCTCGAAACCGGAGTAGTGCTTGATGCCAAACTTGAAGTCGTCCCAGGCGGCGTGCAGATCCCAGCCGTGAAAGTCCTCGAACTGCACGAACACGCGCATCTTCCCCTCGGACGCCATGGCCGCTTCTACGGCCGGGACAAAGGTCTGATAGTCCTCGTCGTGGAGCTTGCCACTCAGTCTGAAAGCCAATGTCTTGGGCAAGTCGGTTGAGAGTGTTTCGATCATGATCGGTCCTTTCGTCGTCGAGAATCGCTCCCCTCTTAAGGATTCTAGAAATCGCCGGGGAGCAGGACATCACCCGTTCGAGTATGGCGTAGGGGATCGCAACGAGTACCGGCGACGGTCTCGATACCGTGCCACCTTGGGGCGGCGGGCGAGAATTGCCAGTTCAGCTCTCCGATTCCCCGCGAAACTGACCCCACAGCCGCCGAAAACGGCTCTCGTAGAGCTGTTCCCGATCCGGGTAGAGTTCCAAACACCGTTGGCGCACCTTGTTCTTCTCGATTTCGATTTCGACTTCGGGCAGGTCGCTGCTGAGAATCAGCACGCAGACCCAATCCGCCATGCGCTGAAATTCTCGCATTTGGTCTCTGGCGTTGGCCATCAGGTCGCCCGGCAGGGATTGATTTTTCTTCCCGACACGCAATTATTCACTGGCAAAGCGGCCGGGCAACCACACAGAAGTTTTGGGTGAGCCATGGCCCGACCCATGCGGCAGATTCATGGGGCATCGGTTCCCAGGATGGCAGTGCGGGGCGACTCGTCTCCCAGAACGAAAGGTACGGCATGAAACTGAGCGAGTATTTCGAGAAGGCCAAGGGCGTCGGCGTACTGGCGACCACCGACGGAAGCGGGCAGGTGAACCAGGCGATCTATGCCAAGCCCAACTTCCTGGATCCCGACGACGATGGGACGTGCGCATTCATCATGATGAAGCGGCTGTCGCACGACAACGTGTTGCACAACCCGAGCGCTTCCTACTTGTTCCTCGAAGAGGGCGAAGGCTATGCCGGCAAGCGACTGTCGCTGACCGTCGTCAAGGAGGAGACCGATCCTGAGAAGATCAACGCGGTGCGCCGCCGCTGTACGGTCCCGATTAGCGAGGACGAGAGCAAGTACCTCGTCTACTTCCACATCGATGGCGTACGTCCGCTCATCGGCAACGAGTAGACGAGCGAAACGGTTCCAGGGTGGCGATCACAACCGCACGGCAACCCGCGGCGGCCGCTGCTGTTCTGCACAGTCGAAAACGGTCTGGACGTCGTCCATGGCAAATGCGACGCCGACTAGATCGGCCCCGTTGGCAACGATGGAGCTCGCGCTCAGCCCGGCGAGATCCAAATGCGAAACATGGGTTGATATCGGAGACAGGATGGCGGACCTGCGAGGCAAAACGCTCTTCATCACCGGCGCGAGTCGCGGCATCGGCGAGGCAATCGCCATTTGCGCTGCACGCGATGGAGCGAACGTCGCCCTGGTGGCCAAGACCGATCAGCCGCACCCAAAGCTGCCCGGTACGATTCACACGGCGGCCGCGGCCGTCGAGAGGGCGGGTGGAAAACCGCTGGCGTGTGTTACCGACATCCGGTTCGAGGAGCAAGTGCAGGCGGCCGTCGATCGCACGGTGGCCGTTTTCGGCGGGATCGACATCCTGGTCAACAACGCCAGCGCGCTGTTTCTGGCCGGCACGCTCGAAACGCCCATGAAGCGCTACGACTTGATCCAGGCCGTGAACGTGCGTGGGACCTTCTTATGCTCGAAGCTGTGTCTGCCGCACTTGCTGCGGGCGTCCAATCCACACATCCTCAACATCTCGCCGCCACTGGGGCTGGAGGCCCAGTGGTTCAAGGACCACCTATCCTACACGATATCGAAGTTCGGCATGAGCATGTGCGTGCTAGGCATGGCAGAGGAGTTTCGCGAGTCGGGCGTGGCGGTGAATGCGCTTTGGCCGAAGGTGCCGATTGCGACCGCTGCCGTGCGGAACCTCTTGGGCGGCGACGCCGCGGTGCGCCACTGCCGCAAGCCCGAGTTCATGGCCGAGGCCGCCCGGGCGATTCTCGTTCGCGACAGCCGTCGCTGGACGGGCAATTTCCTGCTGGATGAAGACGTGCTTCGCGAGGAAGGCGTTACCGACTTCGACGCCTACGCCGTCTGCCCCGGTGAACGGCTGGCGATGGACTTCTTCGTTTCGCCGGAGCCCCGGGTGGACCGGCCGCCCAGCGGATGAATTGGCGGCGGCGCGCGGCCGACGTGGGTACACAAGCCACCGAATGTCGAAGTATTGACACGGTAGCGATGGCGCTGTGCAATAATAGAACCCTGGGCCCTCTCCTTGCAGCCAGTCCGAATCGCGGGTTCTAGCCATGGCTTACGAGCAATTCGCACGCCACTTAGCGGATATTGTGGGCAAGGAGAACGTGTTGACCTCGGAGGAGGATCGCAAGGTTTACTCCTACGATGGCACTTCCACCTGGACTCATAAGCCGGACCTGGTCGTCTTTCCGACCGAGACGAGACACGTCGAAGCGGTGCTGAAGCTGGCCAACGAGAACCGTATCCCGGTGACGCCCAGGGGCGGCGGAACCAACGTGAGTGGCGGCTCGGTACCGATCCGCGGCGGTATCGCCCTGGTCATGACCAAGATGAACAAGATCCTGGCGATCGACGCCGCGAACCTGTCGGCTCGGGTACAAGCCGGGGTGGTGCTCATGGACCTGCAGGTCGCCCTGGCCCGAAAGCAACTCTTCTTCCCGCCGGATCCGCAGAGTTTTCTCGGCGCCACGCTGGGTGGGATCATTGCCGAGAATGCCGGCGGGCCGGTGTGTCTGAAGTACGGTGTGACCAAGCAGTACATGCTTGGGCTGCAGGCCGTTCTTCCTACCGGGCGGACCATCGAGTTCGGCGGCACCACGGTGAAAAACGTCGTCGGGTACGATCTGGTCTCGTTGGTGACCGGTTCCGAAGGAACTCTGGCCGTCATCACCGAGGCGATCCTGCGATTGCTCCCCCTGCCGCCGGCCAGGAAGACGATCATCGCCCTGTTCGACGATCTGCCCAAGTCGGTCGTGACCGTGGGGCGCATCCTCGACGAGGGCACGATTCCGGCGAAGATCGAACTGCTGGACAATTGGGTGGTGAGGAGCATCAATCGGATCACCGGGATGGGATTGCCCGAAGACGCCGCGGCGATGCTCATGTTCGAGTGCGACGGCAAGGAGGAAACGGTCGAGCACGACTCTCAAAAGGTGATCGACGTCTGCCAGGAGGTCGGTGCCTCCCGCATCCTCGTCGCCGAGGACCAGACGCAGGCGCAAGCCTATTGGAAAGCCCGCAGCGCGGGTTTCGCGGCCGTGTTCGGCGCCGCTCCCACGGTTCTCGCCGAAGACGTGACCGTGCCCCGAACGCGGATGGCGGAGTTCATCGAGCGCGTGATGGACATCTGTCGAAAAGCCGACTTGGAGGTGACGGTCATCGGTCATGCGGGCGACGGTAACCTCCACCCCAGCGTGATGACCGATGCGAAAGACCCGGCCCACTTCCAGAAGGCACATAAGGCCGTCGATGAGATCGTCGAGGCAGCGGTCGAGTTCGGCGGTGTTCTGTCGGGCGAACACGGGATCGGCCTGGAGAAACAGAAATTCATGCGTCGCACGCAGGACCCGATCTTCATCGATCTGATGAAGAAGATCAAAGGCATCTTCGATCCTAATGGCATCCTGAATCCCGGCAAGATTTGGGAAGATCGGAGTGGCTAAGTGGCCGAACCTATCGAGAATATCCGCAAGTTTCAGGCCGACGTCGAACAGTGCATGAAGTGCGGTTTCTGCGGCTACTTCTGCCCGATCTACCGCGAAGAGCACGAGGAGAAGGGGCTGGCCCGGGGCAAGGACCAATTGATCCGCTCCGTGCTCGAAGGTACCCAGGAACTCAGCAAAGGCTTCTACGAGTCGATCGACAACTGCCTGCTGTGCAAGACGTGCGTTCAGTACTGTCCTGCCAAGACGCGCATCGATCATGCGGTGACCGCAGCCCGTGGCGACTACGCAGCGGCGAAGGGATTGCCTCTTTCGAAGCGCTTCGTGTTTCGCTACGTGCTTCCCAATCGCTGGCTGTTCGGCGTGGCGTTGCGCCTGGCGTCGTGGTTCCAGCACCTGCTGCCCCGAGGCGAAGGCAGATTCCGGCACCTGCCGCAGTTTCTCTCGGCCCTCGGCGCCGGGCGAATGATTCCGGAAATCGCGCCGCGCTTCCTGAGGAACGCTCTGCCGGAGCGCACCACTGCAGCAGGCACGCCCACGTGCCGCGTAGGTTTCTTTTCGGGCTGTGCTACGGAGTATGTGTATCCGGAGATCGGACTACTGATCGTCGAGGTGCTTCGGAACCTTGGTTGCGAGGTCGTCTTCGACCGGCGCCAGGGCTGCTGCGGCGCACCGGTCTACCTCTCCGGCGATTTCGCCACCGGACGGAAGCTGGCCGCGAAGAATGTCGAGGCGTTTGAGGACTGCGATTACGTCGTCTCGGGCTGTGCCACGTGCAGCTCCGGGCTGAGCGAGTATCCGACCTACCTGGCCCAGACTCCCGAGGAGAAGGAGCGCTACGAGCGGTTCGCGGACAAAGTGAAGGACTTCAACGAGTTCGTCATCGACGTCGCGGCCGCCGATCCGGGCCGGCTCGCCGTCGAACCCCGATTTCGCGGCCGAACCGTTACGTGGCACGATCCCTGCCACCTCGCGCGGCATCAGGATGTCCGCATGCAACCCCGCACCATTCTACAGGCGCTCGAGGGAATCCAGTTCGTCGAGATGGCCGACGCCGACCGGTGCTGCGGGTTCGGCGGCTCGTTCAGCATCACCCACTACGAGGTCTCCCAGAGGATTGCCGAACACAAGGTCGAGGCCATCGTCGCCTGCGGCGCCGACACCGTGGTGACCGCGTGTCCCGGCTGTATGATCCAGCTTCGCGACGCGCTGGCAAAGCGCAACGTTTCCGTCGAGGTTGTTCACATCGGACAGTTGTTCACCGTCCGGCCCCGCTCCGAAGATGAAACGTTATCGGCTCGGCGCCCTGCCCTCGATGAACAGAGCCGCACGGAATAAGAGTCGGCGTCCTGCCTCGCCCAAGCCGTGCTCCTTGACGGGCCGGCGCGGACCATGTATTGTGAGGGCGGTTTGTCGGGCTGACGGCGCGCTGATGCTCTCGTTGGTCTTCTGACGGTTGCTGTCGGAGGGGCCGGGATGATTCACTGGGACGTATCTGAGGGGGTTTGCACCCTGTTGCTCGACGTACCTCCCGCGAACACCATGACGCCGGCGCTTGTGGTCGAACTGTGCGATGCAATCGACCGCGCCCGGCAGGATCCCGCGGTGCAGGGCGTCGTGCTCACCGGGGGCCCGGAGCGATTCAGCAGCGGGTTGGATATTGCCCTGTTTGGCCAGCTCCACTCGGCCGAAGATGCGATCGGCCTGTGCAAGACGTTCCAGGACGCGTTCCAGCGGATCGAGGATTGCGGCAAGCCGGTGGTTGCCGCGCTGGCCGGGAACGTGCTGGGCGGAGCGCTCGAACTGGCGATGGCCTGCCATGTCCGCGTGGCCTCGCGGTCGGCGCGATTTCGCATGCCGGAAGTTACGTTGGGGATCAATCCGGGCGCCGGCGGCACGCAGCGTCTGCCGCGTCTGGCGGGGCCTTCCGTTGCCCTGCGCGCGCTGTTGACCGCAGAGTGGATCGGCGCCGAAGACGCATTGGAATGCGGGCTTGTCGATCAGCTCTGCGACACAGGCTCGCTGATCCAACAGGCACGTCTTGCCGCGGGCTCGGTTGGTGTGCCACAACGCACGTGCGACCGCTGCGACAAGATTCCCAAGGGCGAACGCCTCCAGGCGGCGATTGCCGACGGCCGCCGGTTGGCCGACAAGGCCCGGCCCGAGCTGGTTGCACCGCGGACGATCGTCGAAGCCGTCCGCGCGGGCCTCGAAGAGTCGCTAGAGGTTGGGCTGCAGCGAGAACGCGACGGCTTCGCAGCCTGCATCGAGAGCCAGGCCACACAGAACAAGATCCATCTGTTCCACGCCACGCGCCAAGCGCCGAAAGTGGCCGCCTTGGCCGCCGTGACGCCGCTTCCGGTTGTGAACGTCGCCGTCATTGGGCTCGGCACGATGGGTTCGGGCATCGCTCAGGCGCTTCTGTCCGCCGGGCTCAAGGTGGTGGCCTACGACCAAGAGCCCGCCGCGCTGGACCGCGGCCGAACGAAGATCGTTCAGTCCCTTGCCCGGCAAGTGGAACAGGGCCGGCTTGCTCAGGACCGCGCGGACCATCTGGTCGCGAACCTTTCGGTTACCGATCAATGGTCCGACCTCGCCCAAAGCGACCTGGTCGTGGAGGCGGTCTTCGAAGACGTTGCCCTGAAGCAATCGGTCTTTCGGCAACTGGAAGCGACCTGCCGAGCGGAGACCATCTTCGCGTCGAACACATCAACTATTTCGCTCGACGTGCTGGCTGAGCCGCTGGTGCATCCCGAGCGCCTCGTGGGCATGCACTTCTTCAATCCCGCGCAGCGCATGCCGCTGGTCGAGATCATTCAACCGGCCCTCGCATGTCCGGAAGCCGTCGCCAGTGCCATGAGCCTGGTGCGAACGCTTCGCAAGACGGCCGTACTGGTGAAGAGCAAGGCGGGCTTCCTGGTCAGCCGGATGTTCGTTCCCTACCTGAAAGAAGCGTTCTGGCTGGTGGAGGAAGGCGCGGAGCCGGAGGTGGTCGATCGGGCCATGGTCGAGTTCGGGTTCCCCATGGGGCCCCTGGCGTTGATCGACATGGCCGGGTTGGATATCCTGGCGCTCACCAGCGGCGTGCTGCAACGCGAGTTTCCCCGGCACGGCGATCTGCCGCTGCTGGTCGCCGGGCTCGTCGATCGCGGGCACTTGGGCCAGAAGACGGGGGCGGGCGTGTATCGATACGAGCCGGGCGTTCATGAGCCCCGTCGCCATGATCTGACCGACGAACTGCTCGCCGAAATCCGTCGCAGGCGCGGCCTCGTGGTCCGGGCGATCGGTACAGAGGAGATCACCCGACGGCTCGTCCTCCGCATGGTGAATGAAGCGTTTACGATCCTCGACGACGGGATCGCCCAACGCCCCAGCGATCTGGACGTGGCCGTGGTACTGGGTTTGGGCTTTCCCGATTTCCGCGGCGGTGTGGTCCGCTATGCGGAAGACTGCGGCCTAGACTGCGTTGCGGCGGAATTAGTGGAGTTGGCTGAAAGCTGCGGTGTTCGTTTCGCACCGAGCCCGCGATTGTGCAAGTGTTGACGATCAAAGAATAATGAGTGGTGCAGCGGGTGTCCGGTTCCCCGTGCGATACGCCGGACGCGCTGGACCACCTGCCTTGGAATCGATAGGGAGTCCGATCATGCCCGAGACCGAACGGAAGGAAATTGAATCGACCAAGACGCTTCGGGGCGTCATGGGCAAGTACTTCACCGAGATTTGCAGCGGGCCCGAGCAAGGCAAGAAGACCGCGTGGTGCACCAGCGTGGGGCCCGCCGAATTGCTCAGGGCCATGGGATTCAACGTCTACTTTCCCGAGAATCACGGGGCCATGCTCGGCGCTTCGCGAATGGCGGCTGACCTGATCCCGTTGGCCAATGCGCAGGGCTTCTCGCCCGACATCTGCTCGTACCTCACCAGCGACGTCGGTTCGTTCCTCAAAGGGGAGAGTCCGATCCACAAGATGAAGCTGCCGGGTCCTCCGAAGGCCGACGTGCTGGTCTACAACACGAACCAGTGCCGGGACGTGAAGGACTGGTTCCAGTTCTACGCCCGGCAATGGGACGTGCCTTGCGTCGGTATTCACACGCCTCGGGCGATCGGAGACGTCGACGACTCGCTGGTGGACCAGATCGCCGGGCAGATCCGCGACCTGGTGGGGCCCTTGGAGCTGGTTGCCGGGGCGAAGCTCGAAGACGATCGGCTGGAGGAAGTCGTCACACTGTCGCACCGCTGCACGCTTCTTTGGCGATCGGTGCTCGAGTCGGCCGCGAATGTTCCGGCGCCCCTGACGTTTTTCGACGGCACGATCCAGATGGGGCCGGCCGTCGTGATGCGAGGTTCGCAGGAAGCCATCGATTACTACGAACTGCTGCTGGCCGAACTGAAGCAGCGGGTGTCGGAGGGGATTGCCGCGGTCCCCGGCGAGAAACTGCGCGTGTACTGGGAAGGGATGCCCGTCTGGGGCAAGCTCCGGGATCTCTCCACGCAGATGGCTGATCTGAGGATGGCCGTCGTCGCTTCGACCTACTGCAATAGTTGGATCTTCGACAGTCTCGATCCGGCCGATCCTTTCCGCAGCATGGCCCGAGCGTACAGCAGCATCTTCATCTGTCGGTCGGAAGACAAGAAGGAAGCCTACATTGAGGAGATGGTCGACAAGTTCCGGGTCGACGGCATCCTCTACCACGATTCCAAGACGTGCCCCAACAACTCGAACAACCGCTACGAGATGCCGCAGCGGCTCCAGAAGAAGCTCGGTAAACCGTTCGTGGTGATCCACGGCGACCTGAACGACCTGCGTCTGTTCTCCGAAGAGCAGACGCGCACCAAGATCGAGGCGTTTGCCGAACAACTCGTCCAGGGCTAGCTTCCAACGAGGTTGTTGTTGCCGGTGAGCTGAGGTGAAGAGGTCGGCGCCGAGTGTTCATCAAGCAGGGTTCGATTGAGCGTTCCGGAGACGCATCCATGGCGTACTATTGCGGCATCGACATCGGCGCTTCGGCGGCGAAGCTCGTTTTGATCGACGAGCAACGCTCGGTCGTCGCCAGGTCGATGTGCCGGTCGGGAGTCGACTATGCCGGTTCCGCCCAGCAGTGTCTCGAAGAGGCGATGGCCGCCTCGGGCGCGAGCCGCGAGGAGATTGCGGCCACGCTGTCGACCGGCTACGGACGGGACAACGTCCCTTGGGCCGATGGGAAGATGACGGAGATCGCCTGCCACGGCAAGGGAGCGTATGACCACTTCCGCACGGCGGTCACCGTGATCGACATCGGCGCCCAGGACAGCAAGGTGATCCATCTCGATGACCGGGGCCGGCGCCTCGGCTTCCAGATGAACCGGAAGTGCGCGGCCGGCACGGGCGCATTCCTCGAAGAGATCGCGCTGCGCCTGGCTCTGCCTCTGGACTCGCTGAACGGTCTGGCGGAACGCTCCACAAAGGACCTTACACTGAGCAGTTTCTGTACGGTCTTCGCCGCCACGGAAATCCTAGAGAAGATTCGTGCCGGCCAGAAGGTCGAGGATATCGTGAAGGCCACCTACCGATCCGTCGTGCAGAGGATCGTCGAAATGGACGCGATCGAAGGGAAGCTCGTGTTGACGGGCGGAGTTGTCGCCCATCACCCGGTGCTGACCACGCTGTTCGCCGACGCGTTCTGCCAAGAGGTCCATGTGACGCCGCACGCGCAATTCGTCGGCGCCTTGGGCGCGGCCCTTTATGCGAAAGAAAACTCCGAGACAGGAGCGTAACCCATGTCCCTCAAGCCTCCCCCCTTTCCGATTACCGAAAACCTCTGGATCTTCGGCTCCACGGCGTATCCACTTTATCTGTTCCGCGACGGATCGGAAGCGATCCTCTTCGAAGGGGGCATCGGCGCGACGCCCCCGTTGCTGGTGGAGCAGATGGAGGCGGTAGGCATCCCGCTCACGGCGATCCGACAGCTGGCGATCACCCATGCCCATCCCGACCATGTGATGGGTATTCCGCGGTTGCGGGAACTCATCCCGGGCCTTTGCGTCATCGCCTCGGAGAAGGCGGCCCAGACGCTGGCCTTTGAGAAGGCCGTCGCCATCTTCGCACAGATGGACCAAACGCTGTTGGCGGCGCTGGCCGAGCGAGGCGCGGTTCGCCCCGAACACGTGCCGCCACCGCTGGCCGACAAGCAGATCGCTGTCGACCGAACCGTCGGCGAGGGGGACTCGATCGAGGTGGGCAAGAGCCGCTTTCAGATCCTCGCCACACCGGGACACAGCGATTGCAGCCTCAGCTTCTACGAGCCACAGCGGAAGATACTGATCATCTCCGATGCCACGGGCTACTACATGCCCGACGACGACGCCTGGTGGCCGAACTACCTTTCCGGGCTCGACGCCTATCTCCGCTCGATGGAGCGACTGGCCGCGATCGATGCGGAGGTGCTCTGCCTGAGCCACAACGCCGTCATCGAAGGAGCCGCCAACATCCGCGACTATCTCCAGCGCGCAATCGCCGACACCAGGCAATACCACGGGCGGATTGTCGAGGAAACCCAGGCGGGCAAGTCCGTCCGCGAGATCGCCGAGAGCCTCGGTGCCGACGTCTATGCAAAAACCGATGTGATGCCGATCGATTTCTTTCAGAAGAACTGTGGGCTTCTGGTGAAGCACTCGTTGAAGCACGAAGGCCTCGGCAAGACGGAGTAACGCATGGCCAAGAGCGAAGTTGCAGCCGGCTCACGAATCCTCGGCACGGGACGCTGCGTGCCGCCGAGGGTCGTTACCAACCAAGACGTCATGAAGATGATGGAGACCAGCGAAGAGTTCATCATCGAGCGCACGGGCGTGCGGCGGCGGCGCCACGTCGAGCCTACGGTGTCCAGCTCCGATCTGGCCGCGATAGCCTGCAAGGCCGCGGTCGAGGACGCCGGCCTGGATATGCAGCAGATCGACCTGGTGATTATGAACACGATTACCCCCGATCATGCCGATCCGGGCTGCGCCTTCTTTCTCCAGCCCAAGCTCGGCTTGGCGGGCATTCCCGTCATCGACATCAAACAACAGTGCGCCGGCCTGATCTATGGGCTGGCGATTGCCGATCATTTCGTGCGCGCGGGGACGTACCGGCACGTTTTGGTCGTATGTGCCGAGGTGCTCTCCAAACGGATCGATGGATCGTACGATGGCCGCAATATCGCCATTCTTCTCGGCGACGGCGCCGGCGCGGTCGTCGTCGGACCGACCGACGATGCCAGCCAGGGGATTCTCTCCACGATCCTCCATGCCGACGGCAGTGGGGCCAAGGCCCTTTACACGGCCGCTCCGGGTTCCGGGCTGGAACGCAAAGAAATGATAACCAAGGAAGACATCGATGCCGGGAGGGTTCACTTCCGCATGGATGGCAAGGTCATCTTCCAAAACGGTGTGGACCGGATGTCCGGCGCGGTCTTCGAGTCGCTCGAGGCCAATGGCTTCTCGCTTGCCGACCTCGATGTGCTGGTTCCCCACCAGGCCAACCTGCGAATGCTCGAAGCCATCATGGATCGCGTGGCCATTCCCGCGGAAAAGGTCTTCGTGAACGTCGAGGAGTACGGCAATATCGCCTCCGCGTCGCTCCCGATCGCCTTCCACGAGGCAAGGCAGGCGGGGATGATTCGCGCCGGAAGCCTCGTAATGCTGGTCGCGTTCGGATCGGGATTCGTCTGGGGATCGGCCCTAGTGCGGATGTAGAGGCGTCTCGGCGGCCGCCTTTTCCCGAAGCTTGTATCGCTGGATCTTTCCAGTGGCCGTCTTCGGCAGTGCCTCCACGAACGCGACCGCACGAGGGTACTTGTGCGGAGCCGAGTGTTTCTTGACGTAGTTCTGAAGCTCGCCGGCCAGCTCGTGCGAAGGTTCGAATCTGTCTTTGAGGACCACGTAGGCGATGGGCTTGATCAGCCCATCCGGATCGGCCATTCCCACCACGCCGCATTCCAACACGGCCGGATGTTCGGCAAGCAGGGCCTCCACTTCGGTCGGCCAGACGGCCTGGCCGCTGACTTTCATCATCTCGTCGGTGCGTCCGGCGTACCAGTAGAACCCGTCTTCGTCCCGAAGGAACTTGTCGTGCGTGTTGATCCACTCGCCGCAGAAGGTGGCCTCGGTCGACTCGGGCTTGTTCCAGTAACCTGCGGCAATGCTGTCCCCTTTGATCCACAGGGTACCGACCTGACGCGGCGGGAGCTCGTGCCCCTCGTCGTCGAGGATCTTGCCCTCGTAACCCGGGACGATCTGACCCGTGCTGCCGGGCCTAACCATGCCGGGGCGGTTGGAGATGAAGATGTGGACGATCTCCGTGGAGCCGATCCCGTCGTAAATCTCTACGCCGAACCTCTCGTGCCACCTTTGAAAGAGATGCTTCGGCAAGGCCTCGCCCGCCGAAACACACATCCGCACCGCGCCCAGGCTGGCACGTTCTTGCCTTTCGGCCGTGTGGAGTGTTGCTGCGTAGCTGGTGGGAACGCTGAATAGGACAGTCGGCTGGTAGGCATCGAGAACCGCGAAGATCCGCTCGGGTGTCGGCCGGTCAGGCAGCAGGACGGTGGTCGCGCCCATATAGAGCGGGAAGTAGAGTCCGTTGCCCAGCCCATAGGCGAAGAACAGTTTCGCCACGGAGAAGCACACGTCCTCCTCGCGCAAGGCGACCGTTTGCCTCGCATACTGCTCGGCGGCTACGAGCATGTCGCGTTGCAGGTGGATCGCACCCTTGGGAAAGCCCGTGGTCCCAGAGCTGTAGAGCCAGAACGCCATGTCGGTTCGGCTGGTGTCGGCCGGTTCCAGGCAGGTCGACACTTCCTGGCTAAGAGTCTCCAGGCAGAGCTGTCCCTCACCATCGCCCCTCGCGACCACCACGTGTTCCAGATGGCAAAGTTCGTCGCGGACCGGCACAATCCGATCGAGCAGCGATGCATCGACCACGAGCACGCGAGCCCGGGAGTCGTTGAGCAGATAGCGGTAGTCTTCCGGCAAGAGCATCGTGTTAAGCGGGACGGCCACGGCACCGCTCTTGATGGCGCCGAAGAAGACGTAGGCCCACTCGGGGCTGTCCGGGGCCAGTAGGGCAACCCGGTCCCCCGCATCGACGCCGAGACGCTTGAGCACGTTGCCCGCCCGATTCACCCCCGCCTGGAGATCGGCGTACGTGACCGTCTGGTCACCGCAGAGGATCGCGGGCTTGTCGCCGCGTCCTTCCCGAATGTGGCGATCGATCAGCGCCTCGGCCGCGTTGAGCCTGTCACTTGACGAGGGATTGGGCATCAGGAAACTCCTGCACTTCGGACAGTAACGATACGGGGCGAAGCCGGGTAGCACACTACTATACCCTAGCCTCGCCAGAATTCCCAGCACTTGAGTCATGATCTCATGGGCACGTTGCGAACTGGCCTGTTGCAGGCGTTGGGCACCAACACGCATGCCCTCTGAACCCCTCAGGGCTGGTGCAGGGGGCCGGCCAGTAGTACACTCCATCCCAGCACGATGCTTGGTGACTCCGGCCGAGAAGGCATCGGGCAGGCGAACCGTTGGAGCGGGGTGGAACCATGGCTGAGCCCACTCACGACAATCCAGCACCGGCGCCAGGAACTGCGTGCAGATCTGCGCGCATGAAGTATTCTCTTGCAACTCTCCTCGCGACTCCCATCTTGGTGGCGGTCTTCTTCGGTCTGGCCTAAAAGGTCGGGTTTGCTGGGGCGGCGCTGATCCTCGTGTTTCTGGCGTTGCTCGCAGGCATGATATCGGCCAGGACTCGGGTCGCATCGGGGATTGTCCTGGTTCTGTTCCTGATAGGTCTTATTCTCCCCGCTGGTCCCGCGGCGAGAGAAGTGGCCCCAAGCGCGCAGTGTCCCAATAACCTGGAGCAGATCGCACTGGCTCTGCACATGTACTTGGATGACCATCATTGTTTGCCGCCAACACATCTCTGCGATCGTGAAGGCCGCCCCATGCACAGTTGGCGGGTTCTCATTCTGCCCTATCTCGAATCCGCGCAAGCGCAGGCTGTCGCCTCGCAGTACCGCTTTGACGAGCCGTGGGATGGGCCGCACAACCGCAAGCTTGCCGGCAAAATGCCGGACCTGTATCGCTGTCCCAACAGCCCACCCAACTCCGTTACGACGAGTTATGTCGCCGTTGTCGGACCTGGAACGACATGGCCCGGAGGAGAGCCGGGCGTCAAACGCGGCGACTCACGAGCAGCGTTCCAAAGCGTTCGAGGAGAAGATCCTCCTAGTCGAGTCCTGCGGGGTGAAGATCCCGTGGATGGAGCCGCGCGACCTGGAACTGGACCAGCTTCCGCTGAGCGTCAATCCTCCTGGCGGATTGGGGATCTCCTCAGAACATCCCAAGCGATCCCGATGGCCACGGTGTGAGCCGGCCGGTGCAAACGTAGCGATGGGCGACGGTTCCACACGCTGGCTTCCCGACGAGACGTTGCCGGACGAACTGCGAAGACTCCTGACCGGCAAGGAGTAGCTCGAAGTTCCCGCATGCCCTGGCCGCAAGACGAGTCATCGCCCTGAAGCCGCTACCTCCCTTCAGCCACTTGTAGGCCGAGCGGAGCTTTTCTCGGGCACCGTCGGAATAGCACCGGGCCGATTGAACGGTGCGAGCATCAAAAAAAGCCTTGATATAACTCATTGCTACATCAAGGCTTATCCAGGGTGGGAGACCGGACTTGAACCGGCGACTTCCAGATCCACAATCTGGCGCTCTAACCAACTGAGCTACACCCACCGTTGTGTCTGAACATCGTAATATAGCTGTCGCTCAGCCGAGGGTCAACGGCCAGATGACCCCTCTTGCGTGCGGGTTGAGATGATGCGGCGGCCGCGTCGGCTCAAAACGGGAACTCCGCGTCCAACTCGGCTGCGGACAGTTCGACCAGGAAGCCTGCGAGCCGTTCGATGAGCAGGGCGATCAATTGCTGGCCTTTCTCGGCGGTCGCGGCGTGTGGATTGCCGGCACCGGCGTTGGTCGTCAGCAGGTGCCAAGGGCGCGTGATCGATACCCAGCCCTGGTTGACGGCCTCGAAACGCGTGGGTGCCTTGCGTCCGTCGTCGGCGGCGAGCGTGCTGTCCGGCTGCCGGGCAACCAACTCGGGCCAATAGGCCAGGGCGAGCGAGGTCTCCATCTCACCGGCATGATCGTCCGGCGCTTCGAAAATCTCGTGATAGACGTCGCGAAACACCGTGTACCAATTGCACAGGAACAGATGGGCTTCGGTCTTGCCGTACAGCTCGCGCAGCAGCCATTTCAGATCGTTGCCGCCATGACTGTTCAGGAGCACGATCTTGCGGATGCCTTGGTGCACGAGCGACTCGACCAGGTCGGTGACGACGGCACCGAGGGTCGTCGGTTTCACGTTGAGCGACAGGGGGAATTCCCGCTGGTTGCTTACCGTGCCGTAGGGGATCGTCGGCAACAGCACGACCTTGGCTCCGCGCTGCCAGGCTGCCTCGCAGAGTTTTTCACCGACAAGGTTGCCCTCGAGGGTGTCCATCCCGTACGGCAAATGCAAGTTGTGCGGCTCGGTTGCCCCCAAAGGCAGCACGGCCACCTCGTAGCGTTGTTGCCGCACTTCGCCGTAGACGGTTTCCGCCAGTTTCC
The DNA here is from genome assembly GCA_963674835.2 of Thermoguttaceae bacterium. Classification (GTDB taxonomy): domain Bacteria; phylum Planctomycetota; class Planctomycetia; order Pirellulales; family Thermoguttaceae. The sequence goes on along the minus strand of CAXXKC010000003.1, from coordinate 464,628 downwards.
AAGGCTGCTTCATGCTAGTCGGCCAGTTTGAGGATGCGAAAGTCGTCGAACCGCATCCAGTGCTCGGCCTGGGGAGGCCCCTGGTAGCATTGAATGCTGATCTGGTCCTTGGCGGGTGCCGGAAGCGGGCCGGTGCCGATCTTCTGCATTGGGCCCTCTGCACCGGGCTGGAACTCGCCCCAGTACCGATTGGCCGTCATCACCAGTCGCAGTCGCGCGGTCGGCTTTTCCATAAGGATCTTGCCGACCAGGCCGCCTTTGCCATCCGGATCGGTCGGACCACCAAGCACGATGTAGAGCTTGCCATCGATGAACTCCTTAACCAGCTTCAGCAGGGGTTGCCCGTTGTGGTACAGCGTCATTCCACCCTGCTCATACTGCCCGGTGGGCGGCGCGGTGTTGGTCATGGTCACCTCGATAGCATACTTGCCTTGGCTCCGGTCGGGCAAGTTGCGGACCAAGGCGTTCTTGACCGTTTGGGCAACGCCTGGCTCGACGCGGATCTCCAGCGCACCGTCGCGAGAACGCCAGGCTTTCGGGTTTTCGCGGATCCAAGTCCAACCATCTCCCAACTTGCCGGCAAAGGAATCCTCGAAGATCGCTGGCGGGTCGGCCGCCAATGCGGCATTGGCCAGGAAGGCTCCGGCAAACAGAAACGCGAAGAGTCGCATGACGTCGTCCTCCGAGTTAGAGCAATCGATCCGGCTGCCCATCGCCGCTGCGGACCATTCTACTTCTTTTCCAGCGGCGGAGCATCTTTCAAATAGCTTTCCAGAACCGTGGCGAAATCCCACCGCTCTTTCTGGTCGGCACGCGTGACCACTTCCAATCCGCCGACGCCTTCGACCAGCGGCCGCGACTTGGGCAGATGGAGCACAATCCGCTTGGGCGGCGCCGAGTCGGGCGGCTGAATCTCGACGCGAACGCCCGACGCAGTTCCTGCAATCCGAAGGCTCATGGGGCCGAAATGCGTCGGCGCGCGGCGGACGACGATCTGCTTTCCGTCGGCCAACCAGCCGTCCGGAACAGCCGCCAGCAGATGAAGCTCATCGCCGCGCTCGTCGATCAGCATATGGCGGAGCATGATCGCATAGTTCGATGCTCCAGTGACGTGCGGGATCGTGTCGCTCCATGCAAAGCGACGCTTGTAGTAGATACCCTCAGGGAACCCCTGGGTGGCCGTCGAATGAAGCAGATACCAGTAGAAGTCCTCTACGACCTGCTCGTCCTCGTTTCGGGCGAGGCTGGCCATGGTCGTGTAGGCCGACATGTACGGATGGATGGCATCGGCCGCGCCCATCCACCGGATGCACCCCTCGACGAAGCCGCCGCCCAGCGTGTGGCGTGCGTAGTCGATCGTGGCGACGACGCGCGGATCGTCGGCCGCGAAAAGCGCCGTTGGCCACAGCGTTTCAGTATTGCCCCAGAATGTCCCCTTCTTCTCCCAACTCGGTGGGAACCAGGCCACTCCGGTCCGCTTCCACACGGCATCGATCGCCGCGCGGTACGACTCGGCCTCCTTCAGCAGCGAGTCGGCTTCGTCGCTCTTGCCCAGAATGCGCGCCGCGTCGGCCGTGCACAACAAGCCGCGCAGGTTCCACAGGTCGTAGCCGACGATGTGGTACTTGCCGTCCCAGAGATACTCACCGTCGGCGAGGGCGTTAGGCAACACACCGGCCCAAGGCGAGTCGGCGGGTGCCAGGCGGCGTGCCTTTATGGCCCAATCGACCGCGCGCCGCATCTGTGGATACGCTTTCGCCAGCCACGCTCGATCGCGGGTCGTCTTGTAGTACTGCCAAAGCACCCAGAGGTCCTGCCCGTTGGCATCGAACTGACCCTTCTGCGATTCAAAGCGTCCATCGGGGAGCTGGTGATTCAAGAAGTCCTTGATCGCTTTGCCGGCGGCATCCCAAAGCCCGGCCTCTTCCAGTTCCATGATTTGGTAACCGCCGTCGCGGATGTAGAAGACGTCGTAAAAGCCCTCGCCGCCGCGCAACTGCCCATGATCGCTGGCGATCAGTTGGCACACGTGCGCTGCTCGAAGCGCATCGTTCGCCTTGGCGCAGGGCACCTCGATCTGTGCGGCCGGTTCCAATAGGCCGCGCCAATAGGCGATCGTGCGGTCGAGCCAAAGTTGCGGGTTTTCCTCGCCCACCGATGTTCCCTCGGTCAGCGGCTCGAAGGGGATTCGCAATACGGTCTCGACCGACTCGCCGGGCTGCAGATTCCAGTCCTTTCGGCCGCCCTTGGTCGGCGAGGGACCGAACGGCTCGTGGACCAGTCGGGCGGGAGCAGCTTCCTTGCCCGTGTTGGTGATCTTGACCCAGATCCAGTTCAAGTAGTTTTCACCCTCGGTGGGCCAATCGAACGCCTTCTGCCAGTCGCGCACGCTGGGCAAGGGGGTCGCCCAAAGCGTGAAGCGGTAGCGGACCGCGCCGTCGTTGGCCGTCAGCAGCACCACCGGCAGCCATCCGTCCATCAGCGTCTTCGTCTGGTCGCGGCTCAAGATCGTTTCGCGCGGTCCGATCCGCAGCCGCAGGCCGTTCTTTTCGGTCAACAGAAGGCTGTTGTCAGGTGTCAGTCGGGTTCCGTGGTTGTAGTCCCTCAGCCCAATGACGCTCCACGAGTTGCTGAAGTAATCGAACGGCTCCTCCGCCCAAGCCGGACCGCACAAGCAAAGACAGGCGGCAGCCGCGAAAGTCCAGTGCATGCCTCGACGTTCTTTCATGGCAGTGCCCTTTTGGAAATGGGGTGTGTGCACGGCTATCAGGATAACGCGAGGGAGGCCGGCGGTCGAGAGTTGGGCCAGCGGAGGGTAGAAACGTTGTGCCGCGGCGCAATTCTCGGTGCGTCGGCCCGCGTGCCGTCGACGTCCGAACCCGGCGGTTCGCCGACGTGTCGAGTATTCATCGGCCGCCTGCCGTGTCGCCGCTTGCGGCGATCTGATGCGGGAGGATATGCTTACAAACCGAAGGCGTCGGATGTGGAGGGGAGCAGCGATGGATGATATCGACTGTGACGTTCGCGAAATGACGGCTGACGATTACGATGCGGTAGCCGACCTGTGGCGAACGACGGAGGGAGTGGGCCTGCACGACGAAACGGACGCCAGGCGCGGAATCACGGCCCACTTAGCCCGGAATCCGGGACTGAGCTTCGTCGCTCGCCAAGACGGCCGACTCGTGGGAGCGGTCCTGTGTGGCCATGACGGTCGTCGTGGATACCTGCATCACCTCGCGGTGGCCCTATCGCAGCGGCGGCGGGGAATTGGCAGTGCGCTGGTCGAGAGTTGTCTGGCTGCGCTCGGCGAGCAAGGTATCCGCAGGTGTAACATCTTCCTTTATGCAACCAACGAACTCGGGGCGACCTTCTGGAAACAGACCGGTTGGAACGAACGGGCCGATCTGAAGGTCTTGCAGCGGGATACGCCCGGCGGCAGTGAGCAGTCCGTCCCGGCCGTGGGCGACGACGCGGCGCCGGCCACCCCTTCGGCGCTGATGGCCACTCTGGTTGAGGAGGCGGCCAACTGCCTGACCAGCGGCGTGGCCAAGATTCGACACTGTGTCGGGCAAATGTCCGACGAACAAGTCTGGTGGCGGCCCGAGCCGTCCATGAACGCGGTCGGCAACCTGATACTTCACCTATGCGGCAACCTCCGGCAATGGACGGTCGCTGGAATCGGCGACCAACCCGACGTCCGAGACCGGCCGTCGGAGTTCTCCGAAAGGTGGGCCATCCCCAAGGCCGAATTGCTCGGCCGGCTGGACGAAGTCGTGGCGGCGGCGACCGAGGTGCTATCGACCCTGTCGCCGGAAGACCTGCTGCGAGTCCGTCGCATCCAGGGATTCGACGTGAGCGCGTTGGGAGCGATCTTCAGTTCGTTTCCACACTTTACGGGCCACGTGCAGGAGATCGTATGCCTGACTCGGATGCAGTTGGGACCTGACTACCGATACGACTGGGTCCCTGCGACGCCCGAGCAGGGAGCGCCCCGCGACCAGTAGCCGTTATTGGCGGAATGTGCCAGAAACATCCGAGTCACAAGCGAAAGAAGAGGTGCAACCGTGCCGGCAAACCACATGCTGCTCGATGTTCGATGCCACCTTTCGATTCTCTTTGTGATGATGTCGCTCGGTCCAGGGGTCTGTCGGGGCCAGTCGGCGGCGGCGCCATGGACGACGAACCGGCCGATCGTCAGCGTCAAGAAGGAACTCTACGAAAAGCACCCCCGGCCCGACTGCGCACCGTGCCTGCGCGAGTCGTACGCGGGCCCCGATCTCCAGCGCTGGCAGATCCATGCGTTCGAGTCGGTCAGCGACGTCTGGCACGAAGTGAAAGAGCGGTTCTCCGACGACAACGGCCGCACGTGGTCCGACTATCGGCCCGTCGTCAACGCGAACCGAACCCTCAAGGGGTTACTCGTCCAGGAGGGCGGCAGCTGCCGACTGTACGACACCGCGGCAGGCGTCTTATTGGAAGCCTGGGTCCGCGTCATACGGTCGGGCAGGGCCTACAATAGTCAGACGTATTATCACCTGTCGCGCGACGGAGGCCGGACCTGGAACGCTCTGAAGCAACTCCGCTACGAAGACGGAGAGGATTTCGACCCCGACGATCCGCTGAAGCCGGGCTACATCAAGAGGAATCAGGGCACACCTACCGACATGATCCGGCACAGCAACGGCACGGTCCTCATCTGCCTCGGACACGCCAATGCCCCGGACGATCCCGACAACGACAAGCGGCCGGAGAAGGCCGGCGCGATGTGCTTCATCGGCCGCTGGAATGCCGGCAAGGACGATTACGATTGGACGGCCGGCAAACGGATTACCGGCTCGCCGACGATTACCTCGCGCGGTATGGCCGAACCGTCGATCGCCGAGCTGAAAGGCGGCCGCGTGCTCATGCTGTTGCGCGGATCCGACACGCTGCAAACCCCGGGCCGGCGATGGTACGCCGTGTCGCCCGACGGCGGCGCGACCTTCAGCGATATTCGCGAACTGAAGTACGAAGACGGTTCGTCGTTCTACACACCTTCGACCATGTGCGGTCTGATCCGGCACAGCGTGACGGGCAAGCTGTACTACTTCGGCAACATCTCACCGAAGCCACCTTCCGGCAACTGGCCGCGATATCCGCTGATCATCGCGGAAGTCGAAGAGACCATTCCCGCCCTCAAATGCAACACGGTGACCGTCGTCGACGACCGCCGGCCCGACCAGTCGGACCACATCCAGTTCTCGAACTTCTCGCTGCTGGAGAACCGCGAAACCCATCAGTTCGAGTTGCTGATCACTCTGTACGGCGAACGCTCCGGAGAGCATTGGGCCACGGCCGATTGCTACAAGTACTGGCTCACCCCCCTGCCGAAGGCCAGCACGAAGCCGTGAGGCAATGGTGCGGCCCACAAGGACTCGTCGGCCGACCCGCTCGTCAATCGCCGCTTCGCCGAACGGTTACGGGGATCAGCCGCAGGTCGTAGCCCTCGGCAAGCTTCTTCGACGCACTGACCAACAGAGGCCCCGCGGGAAGCTGGACGATATCGTTGTACCCGCCAATGTCGTCGGGAATGGCGGTGAAGTCGCTCCAGTTCCGGCCGCCGCCGTCAAGACTGAAGGCAACGGCGCTGGCTGCGCCGCCAGTGCGCCCCCAGGTCATGGTCAGAACACCATCGGGCATCAGGGCGAACTGCGGGAAGATGCCCAGCAGCGGCCGGCCGTCCACGCGAAGCTGGCGCGGCTCGACCCAGGTGGTACCGCTGTCCTTCGACCAGATGAACAGCATCCGTTCGTTGGGATAGCCATGTTCACCCGTCCGCGCCGCCAGGAGTAGGTCCCCGTCGGCTAGTCGGATCAGCCCCAGCTCGCTTCCACCCCCGCGAGTTAGCTCGCAGTGCTCGATGCCTTTGGAAAGGCATGTCCACGTCGCGCCCCGGTCCGACGACTTCATGATCCAGGCGACATACTTCCACTGCTGAGTCTCGATCGGGTATCGCTGATAGTCGGATAACACCCTCGCCGACTTCCAGAAGCCGTACATTGTCATCAGCAGCTCGCCGCCGGGTAGCTCGACGACGTCGTGGTCGCAGTAGCCGATCGCGTCTCGGTAGTTCCCGGCGTCGTCGAAGCCGCCGATTGCATCGGGGACGTGGAAGGTGGCCTCGTAGGTCGTGACCGTCTTCCAACCGTCAGTCGATCGCAGGCAAGAAGCCTTTCCCCAGCCGTCGGGCTTCGCCTTGTCGCGCGGGATGATGAACGGGATGGAGACGATCGTGCCGTCGTGCATTTCGATCGCGATCGGATTGGGCTGCATCGGGCACGGGCTCCACGTCTTGCCGCCGTCGCTGGACATGCGGTCGTGGACGATGAGCGTTCCGCCCTTGAGTAGCAGGATCTTGCGCCCGAAATCGCTCAGCGCCTTCTGTGTGGTCGTCTTGACGATCAAGGGCTCCCCAAGACTGACCTCTAGGTGGCGCTGCGGCGGTGCATCGCAAATCACGCGAAAGCCGATGCCGGCCATCGCGCAATCGGACTTCCAGCGGTCACGCACACTGGCCGATCGGCACCGGCGGGCGCTGTCGTTCCAACCGCCGCCGCGCACCACGCGAAACTCACCGCCTGTGCTCGTTATCTCGTTGACGTTGCCGTGCATGTCGAACAGCCCCCAGTCGTTCGGCTTGTACGAACCGACGCTGACCGGACTTCCGGAGAAGGGCAATCCCGTGCCCTGCCCTATCACGGCACTGTCTTCTGCCAGCCGCGAGTCGTAGTTGGCCAGCTCGGGCGTGATCGTGTTGCTTCCCCAGTTGAAGTCGGTGCCCCACCCGGCGCGGCAGGCATACTCCCATTCGTCGGAGGTCGGCAATCGGTACGGGCGTTTCTCTTTCTCGCTGAGCCAACGGCAGAAGGCCTCTGCATCGGCGTACGTAACGCATACCACCGGCCGGTCGTCGCCGCTGAAAGCCGGGTCGTGCCAGGGCTCGAAATCGCGAACGAGCGTCAGGCCGCGAAGCAGCAGTCCCTTGGGCCCGGGCCGCTTGGTCTCGACGACGAAACGGCGGTACTGTGCGTTCGTGACCTCGTGCGCGGCCATGTAGAAGGGCACGGTGAGCGATACCCAGCGAGGGATCTCCGCACGTTCGTACCACCGCCAGTTCGACCGGTCCAGTCGTGTGCCGGTCAGATACTGATCCGGGTGAATCAGCACCATGTGCATGCCCTGGGAATTGTCAAACGCCTCGGGCTGCGTCTTCGATGATTGGGCGTCGGCAACGACCGCAAGCATCGCAGCCAGGACACAATGCACGGCAATCATGGGATGGCTCCGATTGTGTGCAAATCTTACGCGTTCGGCAAGTCGCCTCGCACCGTGGCAATCGCACCGTCAGCGCCGCCATTTTCGCGTCAATTCGTCCCAGGTCGGGCCTGTGCCGGCCGGGAGCGATTGGAGCAGCGGCTGCTCGTGGATCACCTGCTGGAACAGGTCGGCCGTCTGTTCGGCGATCTGCCACAGTGCGTTCCGGAAACCGGCCTCGTCGGCCAGACGTAGCATTTCCTTGTAGTGCAGTCCGCCGGTCTGACGGCTCAGTTCCGCACTGCAGTCGGCACCGTCGGGCGTATCGTGCAATTGCAGTTCGTTGAGCACCTCGCCGACGCGAGCGCGCTCGTAGCGGCGATTCTCTGCCAAGACCTTCAGTAGCAGGGCCTCCTGCTCCGGTTCCCAGTCGCCGGGGAAGTACCATGTGAGGTGTCCGACCGGGCTTGCCACGCGCATGTAGTGGCACTGGACGCGCTCCACCGGCGTCTCCGCCGCATCGGTCAACAGGGCCGCCCAGTTCACCTTCAGTTCCTTGCAGCCGATCTCGTGGAAGGTGACGAGATCCTGGATGGGCCGGTTCTTGGTGGTGTATTTTCCATCCAGTAGTTTCAGTGTCACGCCCGGTTGAATCGATTTGATCAGGCTGTCGCCCGCCAGGTGCGTTGCCCAGCCGAACACGTACGCCAGCGGTCTCTGTCCCGGGCCGAACCGCTCCATGGCATCGCCCGCGACGGCCGCGACGTAGCTGGGCAACTGCTCCCAACGCAGGCGCTTGTCACGGTCCGCGTCGCTCCAGCCGAAGAGCAGATGCGCGCGACCGTAGAACATCTCATAAATGTCGCGAGGCGTGTACTTCTTTCCTTGGAACTCGATCTGCCACACGGTGACCGGCCCGCCCGTCAACGGGCTTCGTTCCGGAGGCGTCGTGCCATAGCCGACTTCCTTTCCCGTGTCGCGGCATACGGCCGCCGGCAGCGTCTGGATGTCGCTTCCCAGGTACGCGCCGGCCACGTACGAGGCGAAGTGTTGCCCGATGATCGGCGCAATCGGCAGCTTCCGTTGTTCGGCCGCCTTGGCTGCCAGAATCGCGTACATGGTGTGCCCGATCACACCGCTCATCGCTTCGCTCCGTTTTCAGGATTGCTGGCACACAGGCAAGACGAGTCCATCGATGGACCACCGCCAAGGCTATCATCCGTCGCGAGCGTCGTCAATGTTGCCCCCCTGCCCTGCCCGCTCGATCCGGTACGGCAAACCACGTCGTCTTTCGGTCGGGTCTTGTCAATCGCACGTGTCGATACGATGATGTACGCCATCGGCCCGACACGCATCATCTTTGCAAGCAAGCCTTGCCGGAGGAGACCTTGAGAGTAACGACCATGTTTCGATCGTTTGGCTTTGGTGTGCTCGTTGTCGCGGTTGTCCTACACTGCCATGTGTTGTTGTCGGCCGATCCGATCGAGAAGACTTCGTACGGTCGGGCATGTCTCCGCATCGAAGGGCGAACGCAGCCCCCGACCGATCCTCTGGCATCGATCGATAAGCTCGAACCGGCGCTGGCCAAGGCGGGGGTCCAGGCGCGATGGATTCAGGTCGTCGACGACGGTGGCTGCCCGCTGGTCGAGAACCCTTACCTGCCCTGTCGCTGCAGCTCAGAAGTTGCAGCCGCCAACGAAAAGCTGCTCAAGCATTGGGTCGACGAGATCCGCCGGTCGGGGATGTCGGCCGTCTCGTGGATCTCGCTGAGTTACTGTGCCAGCGGCGGCGCCGAGCATCCCGACTGGCGCCAGGTGTCGATCCTGCCGTGGCCGGAAGAGTGCGATCCGAACGCCGCCTGCTGCGTGATGAGCCCCTACGGCGATGCCCTGATCGCATACTGCAACTGGGCGATCGAGCATTTCAAGTTGGATGGCGTCTGGTTCGACGGCTCGTTCTGGACGCCCGTCTGGCAGCGCCCACTTCCGCTGACCTGCCGCTGCCTCGCCTGCCAGAAGAAGTTCACGGAAGCAACCGGCGCTCAGATTCCCGACCACGTCGATTGGAGCAATCCTGTCTTTCGCCAGTGGCTGGCTTGGCGCTATCGAGCATTCGGCGACTACCTCGGGCGTTTGAGCGGTGCCATCCGTAAGGCGCATCCGCAGGCGATCGTGGCGGTCAATCACTATCATCGCTGCGACTCTCCCTGGTACAGCGGTGTCCCGCTGGACAAGTACGCCGCCGACATGATCACCGGTTCGGAATCGTACACCGCCCTGACCATCGATCAAACCATGCGGCTCTGCCGGGCCTATGGACGCCCACAATCCGAAGTGTGGCGACAGTTCGACGTCGGGCCGAATGTCGACACGGGCGTCGAGCACTTGCTGGAGCATGCTCTGGTGTGCTACACGGCGGGCGGGGAGGCGTCGTTCGGGTACGACACGTTCACCGGCGAGGACGAAAATGCCGTCGCCGCCGCGGCCCTCATGACGCCGATCCTCGATACTATCCACCCGTACGTAGGTGGCCCGTCGCTGCCCTATTGTGCGGTGCACGTCTCGCAACAAACCGAGACCTTCTTCTTCGGCCCCACCCAGGGCCGCAGTTGGGAGCCCAACCCGTTTTTCGGAACGTTGTCGAACTGGACGGAGGGCTTGGGGCGGGCCCATCTTTCGCCCGACTATGTCTTCGACGCCGATTTCACGCCCGATTTCCTGGCACGCTACAAACTGCTGCTGATGCCTCTGTCGATCGCGATTAGTGATGCGCAGGCCCGGACTGCAATCGAGTATGTCCGCTCGGGCGGAACGTTGCTCTTGGGGCCCGGGGCCGGCCAGTGTGATCCGGAAGGACAACGCCGCGCCGAGAATCCGTTGGCCGGTGCGTTTGGTTTCTCTTTCGAGAAGGTCGTTCCGTCCGTTGCCGATAGACGCGACATCGTGTTGATCGCGGACATCGCAGGAAGGCAAACCACCCTGTATGCCGACCGGCGAACGAAACTCCGACTCGCTGCGAGTGAGTGGAGGGTGCTCGGCCGCGAGGGCGCCGACTCCGACGCGCCGCCGGCCGTAGCCATTCGACCCTTCGGCCGAGGCCGCGTGGTGGTCATGTCGGTGGACGGCGCCGACCTGCTGGGAAGCATGCCCGTCCATGGCGGCGACACGAACATGGAGGTGGTCGCCGAGGCGCCCGCTTCGGGCAAACAGTGCTTGAAATGCACGGATGCCGGTTCCGCCCCAGAGTCGTACTGCCCCGACCTGGAAACGTGCGTTGCACCGTTCGACGCGTCGGACAGCGCCGGCGGCGTGGTCCAGTTCGATCTCAGAATCGATCACAGCGCAGCCGTGATTGTCGACGTGCGGTCCGATACGGGGCCGGCCGCCGGACCTCGCCTGATGATCGAGCCCGAGGGCCGGGTCGTGTTCGGCGGTCACGAGTTGGGCCGGATTCCTGTGGGGCAATGGGTCCACGCAACGATCGCGTACGATTTTGCACGAGAAGGAAGACCCTCCACCTGCCGAGCGGCGGTGATGCTGCCGGACGGGAAGAAGCTCGAATCTCCGTCGACCGCTACGCCTGCCGCCGAGTACCAGCGAACGGACCGTGTGGTGATCTTCGGCCCGGGCACGGAGCCGGCGGTCTTCTATCTGGACAATATCGAGGTCTCCGCCCGAAAGCACGACGGCAGCGAAGTGGCCGTATGTCGCGAGGGTTTTGAAAGCGGGCCCGACGCGCTGGTGTTGCCGCAACAATTCGTCCTGCGAGTAGCCGGCCTGCTCAGCGAGGTGGCGCCGCCTCCGATCACCCTCCAAACGTCTCCCGACGTTCGAGCGGGCATCTTCGAAGCGGAAGGGAACCGAATCGACGTGCATCTGCATAACCGCGTTGCCCGGCACACCGACTGGCAGCAACCGACCGGGCCCGGCGCGGTTCTTCGTGGCAATCTGCCCGTCCGCCAAGCCAGATCCGTTGTCACCGCCCGCCCGCTGGAGATTCACCGGCAGGCCGACTCTTGGGAAATCCGTGTTCCCGCGATCGGCCTCTACGAGGTGATCGTGCTGGAGAAGCAATGAAGAACCTGTTGTCCGACCTTCCTGCCGATCTTTCGAAAGAGGTTGTCGAGACGCTCGCCGAGCGCGGGTCCGTTCGCATCGAACGAATCGTCTCACACGGTCAGGCGAGCCCCGACCGCTTCTGGTACGATCAGGAGGAACACGAATGGGTGGCCGTACTCAAGGGCGAAGCCAGGCTGCTCTTTGAGGGCAACGACGAGGCGATCACCATGCGGCCGGGCGATTATGTACTGATTCCCGCTCACCGCAGGCATCGGGTCGAGTGGACGACTCCCGACGGGCCGACCGTGTGGCTGGCGGTCTTCTTCGGTGATGCGTGACGGGCTCGCCCATCAAGACGGTGACGCGAGGGCGCCCAGGTAGTTGCCGTACGTCAGCATGAGCACCGCGGCGATGAGCACTAGCAGTGCGGCCGCGATGGTTCGGTGGGTCAGCCGCCGGCACGAACGCCATTCGCGCAGCACCACGCCGACCACGTTGCTGATCAACACCAGCATGATCATGTGGATGGCCCAACTCGTAAACTTGTAGTGGCCCATGCGCACGTGGCCGAGGTTGTAGAAGAAGAACTGTCCGTACCAAAACAGCCCCGTGACCAGCGACAGCAGCCAATTCATCGGCAGATACGCTTGGGACCAGCCGGCTGGCATTCGCACCAACTCGCCGAGCGTTCGGTGGCGGACGTGCAGGAACAGACAGTAGATCGACGTAGTAACGAACGCTCCGGTGTTGGAAAAGATGTAGACGACATTGCCCCGCCAGACACCGGCACCGTGGAGGGAGGCCACGTCGGCAATCGGCTCGCCCGCCTCCAACGCGAACCCGTAGACTGCCGACAGCACGCCCGCCAAGAGCGAGAGCAGTAGGCCCTTGCCCAACGCGAACTCGCCGTTGCCGTGCTGCGCGCTCAGATCGAGTTCCTTGAGCCGGCCAGCCCAGCCCGCTCCAGCGATACCCAGCGTGCCGGCGACGATGCCGGCAATGATCCATTCGGCGCCCGGCTTGTTCAGCGTTGTCAGCAGCGTACCTTTGACCAACGGAGGGATGAGCGTTCCCAAAACGCTGGAGAGGCCCACGGCGATGGCGTAGGTCAGCGAGAAGCCGATGTAGCGAATCGAAATGCCGAACGCCGTGCCGCCAATGCCGTAAGCCGCGCCGAGCAGGAACGAATGGAGCATGGCGTCCGTGGGTGCCTCGCGGAGCACCACAACGAGATCCGGGATCGTCATGGCGGCACCAACGATTGGCAACAGGAACCAGCAGAACGACGCCTGGCTGATCCAGTACGTTTGCCAGGACCAACCGCGGATGCGCTTCTCTGGCGTGTAGCAGGTGGCGGCGAACGTTGCCCCGACTGCGTGCATTCCGATGCCGAGAAACGGGTTGGTCGCGACCGTGTTCATAGGTTGGTCTTCAAGAGGTTGGTGCTTGCCACGGTTTACCCGGCCGGTGGATGCCCTTTCACGTCGGGGAGGTATCGATGGAGTGCCTCGCGTTTGTTCTCAGGCACCAAATCGTCCCACCGAGTGAGCGGTTTGATGGCCGGCACGGCCGTGTCGGTTCGGAATCGTAAGGTGACAATCTGCTGCGGACGGATGGCGAATTCGTAGCTCGGCCCGCCAGGGAGCGGCTGCCGGTTGCCTCCCACCATGTCGGTCAGGGCTGCATCGCGATGCGGCAATGCGAGCGTCACGGTCGCCTTGCCCGGCGTGCCCAGACTCTCCGCCAGTCGCAACTCGAGTTCGTCTCCTTCCCGGCGAAGCGCCTCGACAATCACGTTGTCGCTGGTCTTGACGAACGACGTCGCCTGCGCGGGAGCCCGGTCGCCGACGAGTAAGGGCGGGTCGTTGAACTCCCAGGCTAGCTGCGGAATGCGCGCGGCCGCAAAATCGCCTTCATGAGGCACGATGGCATAGCTCAGCCGATGCCGGCCGGCGCCGCTCAGCCACGCATTGGGATAACCCCGGTACTTGTCGGCCGCGTTGTAGAGATAGATGACCGGCGTCTTGCCGACGATCTCGCGGCCCGTGAGCCCCCGATCGAGAATTGCCATGCCCGCACCGTCCATTTGATAATGCGACCATCGCACGGCGGGCGTGATTCCCTTGGCGAAGCCGTCCAACGCCGGATTCGGCTCGGACCAGGCTGCACAAGAGAAACCGTACGGAATTCCCCGCCGCACCTCGCGAACCGCGGCCGCCAACGGGAACTCGGCCACGACGACCGTACGGTCGGGTACGTCGTTCAACTCCGTCTCGAAATCGATCCGCGGGTAGTCGCGATAGAAGATCATCACGCGTCGCAGCCGCCCGCCGCCGATGAACTTCGACTCCGCTTCGACGACCGTCGCCAGGCTCCCGGTGCTCACAGTGATCTGGCAGGCCGATTGGATCGAGTCGGTCACACGACGCCGCTCGGGCCGATCCACCATGTGATCGGCGGGCCCGCCGATTGGTTTCCTGGGCGTCTCGGCCACGACGACGTTTGCCGGCCCACTCAACAGCTCGCGGCCGGATCGCTTGAGCACCAGACTCTCCAACGCGCCCGAGGTCGGGCTGACCCGCGCGCGGTAGTCGCGAGTCTCGATCACCTCAGGCAAATCAATATACTTGAGGGACGGCGATGAGGCCGCTTCCGCACCGCTGATGCCCATCGACGGTAGGTCGAGCCGGCAGAGCACGTCGTCGGTCCCGGGCAGGGTCTGGCTGACCACTCCGAGCGCCGAGGTCAGCCGCACCGGATCAGTGCGCCGCCAATTCAGCGGGTTGAACACGGCCGCGCCCTTCTTCTTGCCGACCAGTGAGCGCGCGGCGCCGGCCAGCACGTTGCGGCTAATGTGCTCGACCGATCGGAAACGGTCGCTCACGTCCCAGCTTCGGGCATTCTCGAACACCATACCACCTGCGGCACCCCAGAGTGTGTTGCGGTCCATGTTTAGCAACATCTGCAACCAGGCTTCGTAGAGCGGCTGCGCGGGGTAATCGAACTTCGCGCTCAGGCTGGCCGCCGCGGCCAGCATCTCTGCCGCCTGCAACTGCTGCTCGCAATGGCGATACCACGACTTCACGCGAGGGCTCTCGATCCAGAAGGCCTTGTACGTGTAGTCCATGCCGCCATGCATGGTGGGTACCCGAATGGCACCCGAGCGGATGCCCGGCAGAATGGCGTCGAGATACTTGCTGGGTGTGGTGAACTTCACGTCCAGTTGAGGCGCGACCTGCCGAAACTGCCGGAGGAACTCGCTGGGATACGATTTGCATCGCGGCGCAAAGCTGTAGTCGCCGGCACTGCCAAGGATCAATACGGCTGCGCCTGCCGGAACTCGCCGCGGTGGGCTGTTCAGGTTGCCGTTCATACCCCCGTGACGGAACTCTTCGTCTGTTAGTGGTGCGACGCGCTGTTCGACGTCGCCGACCAGTTCCTTCAACTGCGCGTTGCTCAGCGGCTTCTCGGTGCCGAAGACTTGCATCCATTCCGAATAGTGACCCGGGCTCAGGGCGAGAATGCGCGAGCCGTCGGGTGATTGCAGCCAGTGTACCGTGCTGCCTGTCGGGTTGAGCCGGCAGTACACCAGCGCGTCGAGTCCCAGGCCTGCGGTAATCTGCGCCATCTGCTCGTGCATGCCGGTCACGTCGATCATCCAACTGAATCGCGGCCGGACACCCATCACCTGCTGCTGCCAGCGGAGGCCTTCGACGCCCATCTTCACCAGCGCCTCTCCACCGGACAGATTAACGGTCGGTTCAAGAAAGCTCGCGTTGCAAAGCTCGACACGGCCCTCGGCGATGCGCTGCTTCAGTTCCGCCGCGCGATCCGGCCGGAAGTACAGCATCGCGATCATGTTGTTGCACTCCGAGAGCGCAAAGCTGTAGTTGGGGTCGTCGCGAACGCGGTCCAGGTGGTCGAAGTAGGTGTTGGCGCAGTAGTTCCGCTCGGTCGACCAGTCGGTGAGCCACCCGCAACTGGCCGGATGGAAATTCGGCACGACAAAGACCTGGCGCACCGGCTCCTCGGCCGCTGCTACGGCAGGTCGAAGGCACGCGACGCACAGAAGGATCGGTAAGATCGGAGAGCGAGTCATGGAATTCCCTCCCGTTGGCCAAGTTCCAGACGTATATCGTTCCCACAAACAGGGCCCGTGTCCAGATGTGGCGAAAGAATTCCGTTTCATCGCACTCAGTTCCGACGTTCGCTCGACAGTATGGCCAGCGCGCACAGCGAAACGGTCGTGCCCGTGTCGGAATCAGCCAACGTCGAGAGAGCCTTGGCGCGGCGTGCGGCGAACGAAGTACGCTGCTATGGCCAGATGCCGAGTCGGCGGGCGCGGATGATCAGCCCAAGGCGGAAGTACTGAAACTTGTGGATCGGCTTCGTCCGCGCCCAAAGAAACGTGCTTTCCACCAGGCTGACCGGCAGTTTCCCTCGTTCGACCTGAGCGACGACGTACTCGATGAAGCAACCTTCTTCCACGGTGTCCGTGTGCAAGGCGACTTTCATCTTCGCAGCGTCGAGCAACCACTCGCCTGCGTCCGCGCTCGCCGCCGTTAGGGTCAGCCACAAGATGAGAAAGGGGACCAAGGCAAGCAGTTTTCGCGACATGAGCGTGCTCTCCGCCGGAAAGTAGTCCGCGTGAGGGGGTGAAAACGTGAAAAGGCGGGGCATCTTGTATCCGAACTCGCCAAACGACACAAGAGCAGTGGACACGGGTCTCGTCCGATGAACAATGAACAAAGGACCCTGTTCCGCCTCCATGAGGACACGATGCGCCGATTGACCCTCCTTCTGCCGAGCGCCGTAGTGCTGGCCTTCCTGACCGGCGGGGGGGGCTTTGCGCAGTCGCCGCAGTCTGAACCATCGCGGGTCGAGCGTGAAGTGGCCGATCTGCTCAAGCAGTTGGATTCCGACCGGTACACCGTCCGCCAGAAGGCGTCGTCGCGTCTGGAGGAGTTGGCCTCCGATAGTAGCTCGGCCAAAGCGCTGGCCAGCGAGCTTCAGCGGGCGTTGGTTCGATCCGATCTATCGTTCGAGGTGCGCAAACGGCTGGAATCGCTCGCACGCCGGCTGCCGCGCGCCCTGCCACAGCCTGTCGCGAGCGTATCGATGGACGAAGTGAATCGCCTGATCGATCAGTTGGAGAGCGATTGTTACAGCGACCGCCTGGGGGCGGCCGAGCGGATCGAGTGGCTGCTGAGTAGCGACCGGCTGGTCGCGCCAATCGCAACCCGTCTGAACGAGCGGATGAGGCACCCCGACTTGTCGACCGACGCGCGGCAATGGCTGGAACCCATTGCCGAGAAGGCTCGCGGTGCCTGGCTGGCAAGCGATCCGAAATCGTGGATTCTCCCGGCAGTCTCCCAGGACCAAGTGCATCGGTGGATCGACGAACTGGCGACCGAAGACAGCCGCAGGTCGCCCGCGCGCCGCCGCGCCTGTGAAATCGCCTATCGCGAGCTCCGCGACTTCCTGGCCCGCGACGACGAAGTGCCCGGAGTGAAGGCCGCGATCAGCGCGAAGCTGGCCGAGGCAGGCGTTGGCCGGGAGGGCGCCGAGCAGTTGCAGAAGCTGCTGGACCTGACGCGCCCGGCGCTGGTGGCCGAGTTCTGGCAGAACCGCCAGCATCGAGGGTCGCAGTATCTACTGGTCGGCGAACCAAGCTGGGGGCAGCTCGCGCAGCGTCCCAGTCATTTCGATCGGATCGACGACCAGACGGCGCACTGTGTGAGCGGCCAAAACCTCTCGCCGGGCGATTACCCGGTCGGCGTCGCCATTCCACATCCCAATCCGCGGCTACACGGTACGGCCTTCTTTCACCTGGTCAACTTGCCGACGCCACGACGGCGCATGGCGTACGAATACCAGCGACAACGTGACGAGGCTCAGCGGCTGACCGAGATTAGTCGGCGCACCGTAGAGCGCCTCTTGCAGAGGAAGAAGCACCTGAGCGAAACTGAACTGCTCATGTTGTTTCAATTGGATCCCGAGGTGATGTCGGCATTGGCTGCCAAGATGCTAATGGTCGTCGACGATCAACCGTTGGATCAACAGGGCGTTGAGCGGCTGGGAGGTCGCCCGACCCATCACGGCATGCTTTGCGCGGTGCTGGCCTCCGAGGGGACCGAAGTGGCCATCCCCGCGCTGATGAAGGCGATTCAATCGCAGCGCATCCTTCCTCCCGGCCCCGGAGCGCCCTATCAACTGGATTGGATTGCGGCGCTGTCCATTGCCGGCCGGCACCCCTGGCCGAACGTCGACCAGTGGCTGGCTGGCCTCATGGCCCATCGTGACCCGTTGGCCCTGGGACGCCAGTTCCCACCGCAGTTGGGCGCCACTGCGGCTGCCGCACTGCTGGAACGGCACCACGAGGACCCTACTCGATTCGGACTGGAGGCGGTGTTCGATCCGACCATGGAGGGTTTGGGCGTGCACGGATACCGCTTCGCCGGCAGCGACTACTCGGCCGCCGTGGGGCGTTGGTGGGCGAAGCAGAATCCGTGATTGACGGCCGCGGCAAGTGGCCTCCTCTTGCACGTCTACAGAAACCGGGGAATCAGCCGTCGATTTGGGCACCGATACGGTCTTCTGTGCTTCGCCATGTGTCCGCAAATTCGCAGACTCCCTATCTTAACCGATTGGCCGAAGGCCCAATGGGAAAATTACCCTGTTGGGTTATAGGAATTATGTGAATCTTCGTTGATACTGGCGGCTCCTCGTGTACCTGTACGCTGCTGTTTCAGCAATGTCGTGCGACAATCCGTTCCCGTCGCTTGTCTGTCTTAGATCGAGTCGCATGCGAGTTCACTTTCCGGCCACCTATTCCCGGCGAATACGACCCCTTCAAGTGTTCGGTCTGCGCCGTAGGCCTTCGGTCGGTGGGCAGTAGCCGTTTGTGCTTCACTCGCTGACTGGGAAGGTGTGGCGCGTCAGCTACCGGGACGAGTGAGGAGGCGTTGGGAGCGTCGGGAAATTTCCGTTTGAAGGTGTGTCCGAATCACGAGGATCCCATCATGAGCAGCAAGCGCGCCGACGTGGCAGAAATGGAATACGAACGTCTGCGTTCTCGAAAACGACGGTTTGGGCGTTTCGGGGAGACTGTACTGGCAAGATCATTGGCGGCTCGCTCGCTCCGCCTGGAACCGCTCGAAGACCGGCATCTGTTGAGCCTGGACCTGTTTTCGTCGGCGTCACTGTCGGTCCAAACAAGCTCGGAGAGCAACAGCGCGTTGAGCACGGCGGTCTCGGCCGAGACGAGCACCGTTGCGTGGGTCGAACTCGCCTCGACGGACGACGTGATTTCGCTGCAATACGAGGTGCCCGCGTTGCTCATGATCCCAACCGGGGAAAGCGTAGACGGGCAACCCGTTGTGGAGGCCGTGATTTCCGGAGCTGCTACGGGCGGCGAAGCGGGCGAGCCGGCCCTTCCCGTCATTCCTGTCGAAATTGTCCTGCCATATGGCTGCACCGTCGCTAATATCGATGTGGCGGTCGGCGATTCCGTCACGCTCTCCGGCTCGTACGTGATTCAGCAGGGCGCCCAGCCGATGGTGATCGATCCCGAGTTGCTGGCAACCGCTTCCGATGGAACGAACGGCGTCGATGTCGAGACCCTTGAGGCGGCTGCGTCTGCCGATGGCTTTTTCGAGGTCGTTGGTGTCCAGAGTGAACGGGGAGTGAACATCCTCCGCGTGAATCTCAACCCGGTCGACTACGACGTCGATTCCGGACAAGTGACCTACTACTCCACGATGACACTGCAGGTCGACCTGACCGAAGCGGCTGCGCAAGCGTCGGGTGAAGAGCAGGTGATGGCCTATCGACCGAGCGACCTGCGGCCGCTTGCCGAGGAGGTGGCCAATCCCGACGCGCTGGACACATACGTCGACGCGGGCACGACGCCCGTCGCCCTAACGGAGAGCATTTGCGATCCGGCCGATTCCTACGAGTACGTGGCCATCACGAGCCAGGTCTTCGCAGCGGCGTCGACCGACTACTCGATCAACGATCTGATCGCGCAGAAGCAGTCGCAGGGGATGTCGGCGACGGTGGTCACCTTGGAGGACATTTACGCCACGTATTCGGGCGTAGACCATCCCGAGCAGATCCGCAACTTCATTCGCGACGCGTATACCAACTGGGAGACCGATTACGTACTCCTCGGTGGCGACAGCAACATCGTGCCCTATCGCAGCTTGTGGGTGGACCTGGACCTGACGGAGTCCGAGCAGTTGATTCCCAGCGACATGTACTATCAGTGCCTGGACGGTACGTACAACAGCGATGGGGACTCCTATTGGGGAGAGCCGACCGATGGGCCCGGCGGCTCCGACGTGGATCTGCTGCCCGAGGTGTACATCGGCCGGGTCGCCGCCCAGACTACCGCCGAGATGGCCAACTGGGTCTACAAGGCGATCGCCTATGAGAACACGGCATCCAGCCCGTATCGCCGCGAAGCCGTGATGGTCGGCGAGTACTTGGGGTTCGGCGGCATTTCCGACTATGCCACGGAGTCGATGGAAGAGATTCGGCTGGGCAGCAGCTCCGCCGGCTACACCACTGTCGGTTTCGCGTCCGATCCCACCTTCACAACGACCACGCTGTACGACAGCAGCACGTACACCTGGAGCACCGCCGATATAACCAGCATGCTCAACAGCGGCGACTATGGCATCTACAATCACCTGGGACATGCCAATACGTCCTACGTGATGAAATTGGGGAACTCCAACGTCGACGCGCTGACGAATACCGACTATTTCTTCGTCTACTCCCAGGGCTGCTACCCGGGCGACTTTCCCAACGACGCGATTGCCGAACACCTCACCACAAGTACGCGGACCGGCGCGGCCGCCGTGGTTTTCAACAGCCGTTATGGCTGGGGCACGAGCTACTCGACCGACAGCCCGTCGCAACGCCCGAACCGCGAGTTCTGGGACGCGCTGTTCGGGGAGGGCATCAACCGGCTCGGCATCATGAATGCCGACAGCCACACCGATGTCCTGTGGGATATCGCCGATCCTTATATTCGCTGGGCCGTCTACGAGACGAACCTGTTCGGCGATCCCGCGGCCAGGATCGTCGCGCAGGATATGTCGGTGTCCGACAGTTCGCCCGGCGCAGGCGAGGTCGTCAAGACGCCCCCAGTCGATTTCGTCCTGGCGTTTTCAGACCCCTATCTGCCTTCCAGCATCAACAGCACCGATTTCGTGGTGAACGGCATCGCGGCCGATAGCTACGTGCTGACCGACGAGTACCACGTTACGTTCCACTTCGACGAGAGTCCCGTGACGGCCGAAGGGACACAGAATATGTGGATGGCGGCAGGGGCCGTTTTACGCGAGAACGACGGCTCGGGCAGTCTGGCCTGGAACGTGTCGTTCTACTACGACGATGCGGTGCTGCAGGTGACCTCCATCGAACCGGCCGACGCTTCGGCCGTCTCGCCTCCGCTGACCACCTTGCGCGTCCACGTCAGCGGTGTGATCGATCCGACGACCGTCGGCGTCGACGATCTGACGCTCAGCAGGGGAACCGTCGTCGGCGCCGTGCTCACCGATGTCGATACGGTCGAGTACACGCTCTCGGGTATCGTCACCGAAGGCCCGCTGACGGTGGACATGGCGGGTGGGGCACTGACCGACACCGACGACAATCCATTGCAGCCCTATTCCGGCACCGTGACGCTCGATTACGGCACGACCGCCTTTCCCGTGCCCCTGGAAGTGGAGGCTCCGCTGGGAGGTCTGGTCTACGACTCGTCGATCGTCGGCCTGATCAACGACGCCGGCGACACGGACAGCTTCACGATCGGTGTCGACGCCGGCCAGGCGATCACGGTGGCGGTCTCGCCGCTGGGCCTCTTACAGACGCACCTTCGCCTGACCGGCCCCGGTGGAGTGGACGTTACCGCATCGGCCGGCGCGGGCGGCGAGGATGTCCTGCTGCAGACCGTGGCGGCCACTGCGCCGGGAACGTACATTCTCACGATCAGCGGTGTGGCCGACAGCGCCGGCGACTATGTCGCCAAGCTGGTCCTCAATGCGGCCGTGGAGGAAGAGACCTACAGCGGCGCGGCCAACAACACACTTGCCGGTGCGCAGGATTTGGATGCCAGCATGATCGACCTGGGGCAAGGGGTTTTTCACGGCGCCGTGACGGGAATCACCGATGGCCTCAGCGGCGCCGGTTACGCAGCGACTCCGATCGCCTACGACTTCGAAGATATCAGTCAAACCGGCGTCAAAGCTCTGGAGGACCTCGACGATTTCGCCTTCACCCTCAACCCATCCGATCTGGCCGGATTTCAGATCGACTTCTACGGGATTACCTACGGTGACGACGAGCCGATTTGCTTCAACACGAACGGCCTGATCACGTTCGGCTCGTGGACGACCAGCTACGATAACACCGATTTCACGGCCGCTCCCTCACAGGCCGCGATCGCCGTGCTTTGGGACGACTTGGTTTGCTACACCGCAACGGACGACAGCGGCGTCTATTGGGAAGTCCTTGGTAGCGGTGCCGACCGGCGTTTGATCGTCCAGTGGAACGATGTCGACTACATCGGCAACACCTCGGGCGATATTACGTTCCAGGCCGTCCTCTATGCCGACGGCCGAATTCGTTTGAACTACGCCGACATCACCTGCGTGGCAGACGCGTTGCAGACGGACGGCAAGGCCGCCACCGTGGGCATCAAGGATGCAGCAACGCAGGGCGACAATCGTCTAGTGTTGGCGTTCAATGACGGTCCGAACGAGTATGTGGGGACTGGGCTGAGCACGCTGATCGCGCCGTTGGCGATCGAAACCTTGCCCGACTGGTACAGCTTCACTCTCGAGGCGGGCGAATCGGTCAGTTTGGCCCTCGGCGGCGGCGGACCGCAGGCAACCCTCGATCTGTACGACTCCGTCGGCTTGGTGGCCCACGGGCGGTCGGCCGAGAACCTCGAACGGGTCATCAGCAACTTCGTGGCGCCCGCCGCGGGCACCTACTACGTGAGCATTACCGGCAACGGGCTCGACTACAGCCTGGTCGTCATGCGCAATGCCGACTTCGAAACCGAGAATAACGACTCTCTTGCCGACGCGCAGGACATCTCGGCGGTCGGCCGTGTCTTGGGACACGCCAGCGGCGAGTTCGACACGCAGTCGCCCGAAGAAGTGAGCTACCAGTGGGATGACGGTACCCACGATGCCGCCCTGGGGTTGCCCGACGGCGGTGGCGGCGACGTGCTCGCGCTGAACGCGTTCACCGCGGTTCCCGGCGGCGAAACGATCACCGAGGTTTCGGTTGCATTCGGCGATGTCCCCTCCGGTACGGCGGCGACCTTGCTCCTTTACGAGGATCCCAACGACGACGGCGATCCTAGCGACGCCGTGTTGCTAGCCACGGTCGACACTGTCGTCGCCAATCCGAACACCGACCTGTTCACCACCGTGTCGATGACGCCGACCTTGGTCCAGGGCGGGTTCTTTGTTGGTGTGCTGTTTCACAATCAGTCCACCGGCGCGGCGCCCATTGGGCTCGATACGACCGCCTCGGCACGCCAGTCGTGGGTCGTAGGCCATACGACGCAGGGTGGGCTGGATATCGTGGACCTGATGAATAACGACTATCCACCGGAGTTGGTCGACTCGGCGGTGACCGACGGCAACGTGATGCTCCGCGCCACGGGCGTGCCGTCCGGCGACAGCGACTACTACACCATCTCTGCGACCGCTGGCGAGTTGATCTGCCTGGTGACGACGACTCCCGGCGACGGATCCGGCGAGTTCGTCAACACGCTCGATCCGATCGTCGAACTGTACGACCCGTCGGGCGTTATACTCGCGACGAACGACAACGGCGCCGCCGACGGGCGGAACGCCTTGGTGTCGTTTGTGGCTCCCGAAACCGGCACGTATACGGTGCACGTGCTCGGTGCGGTAGGCACCTCTGGCGAGTATCTCCTCTCCCAGGTCCGGAGCGATGTCTTCTGGTCGGCCGACATGAGCACAGATCCGGGTTGGAGCGTTGCCGGCGAATGGGCCTTTGGCCAGCCGACGGGCGGCGGCGGAGTGTCGTTTGGAGGGCCCGATCCGACCTCGGGCTTCACCGGCGACGATGTCTATGGTGTCGACCTCAACGGCGACTACGACGCAACGAGCGGCGGCCCGTGGTACCTCACCACCGGCCCGATCGACTGCAGCGGCTACTCCAACGTGACGCTCCAGTTCGAGCGCTGGCTGAACACCGACGTGACGCCGTACGTTTCGGCCACCATTGACTACTTCGATGGCACCACGTGGATCAATATCTATACCAACCCCAGTTCGGAGGTCACCGACTCCGATTGGCAGCTTGTGTCGTATTCGCTGCCGAACGCCGCCGGCAATTCCAACGTGCGAATTCGCTGGGGATATGAGGTGACCAGCGGGGCCTTCCTCTACTCGGGATGGAACATCGACGACGTCGCGCTGCTTGGCGTGCCGAGCGAGGAGTCGAGCCACATTACCGGCTACAAGTGGAACGACCTGGACGGCGACGGAGTGTGGGACGACCGCGGACAGCCGGATGGCGAGCCGGGGATGGTCGGGTGGACCGTCTTCGTCGACGAAAATGGCGATGGAGTCTGGGATCAAGACAACGAGCTCTACTATGCGGTTACCGATGCGACCGGTTACTACGATATCGGGCCGCTCCCGGCCGGAACGTACGTGGTGCGCGAAGTGTTGGAGCCCGGCTGGCGACAGACGTACCCGATGCTGGCAGCCGACTACGTCGAAGATTTCGACGACGGCCAGGCGCAGGACTGGGAATCGGCCCAGCCGGTCGAATGGAGTGTGGTCGAAAGCAAATACCATGCCGCGGCCGGCCAGCTCGGGCAAACGATGTACTCAGCCTATACGGGCCAGTTGTGGCAGAACTGTTCAGCCGAGGTGACCGTCAGCCGCTCGGGCGATGCCGGCATCGCCAGCGGCATCGTGGTGCGAGCCACCGCCGATCTCGATCTTGAAGCGATGGTGGGATCCGCCTACTTGACCGGGATCACCGACAGCGGGATGTACTTCGTCGGCAAGATCGTCGATGGCACCCAGAGTTTCCTCCAGACCTGGGAAACGACGTCGAATCTGAATACTGGCGCCGCGAACACCATCCGCATGGAGGTTATCGGCGACATCATCAGCGTCTATATCAACGGCAATCTGGAATGGTTGGGCACCGACTCGAGCATTCCCGCGGCCGGTTACGTAGGGTTGTTCGGCTACAGCGGTACGCTATCGCAGACGACCCACGATTTTGACGACGTCGAGGTCATCGATCGAGGATTCACCGGCGCGCTGGTAGAACCGCTTGAAGATGCCCTGGCTTCCAGTAGCGCCTTGAGTGAAGGCGACGAGACCTACCGCTGGGACGACGGCTCCAGCGAGGCTGCGGTGGGCATCCTTGCAGGCGACATCCTCTGGGGCAACTATTTCACCGCCGAACCTGGCAAGGAAACGATCACGTCAATTGCGCTGGCTTGGGGCGCTCCCGGCGTTCTGTCGCCGTCGGAGGGCACGCCCTGCACCGTCCTGCTCTACGACGACCCCGACGACGATGGTGATCCCAGCAACGCGATCCTCGTGGCGACGGCCAGCACCGTGGTGACCAACGCCGGAACCGATCAATTCACGACCGTTCCTATCAGTCCCACGATGGTCGACGGCGGGTTCTTTGTGGCGGCCCTGATCACCCAAGGCGATGGAGAACACCCGGCTGCCATGGACATGACGGCCCCTGTCAATCAGGCCTGGGTCGCCGCCTCGGGCACGCCCGGCGGTTTCGACGTCTTCGATCTGACGAACAACGACGTTTCGCCGATCCGTACGGATGCGTTGGATGGCCTGTGTAACTTCCTCATCCGCGCCGACGCGATCAGCACTACGTCGGGCGCCCATATCGTGACCGTCGTGGCGGGACACACGATGCCCGAGATCAACTTCGGCAATCAGATGATCGACGTCGATACCACCCCACCGGTCGTCGAATTGGGCGTTGCGGAGTGGAGCGACGTTCCCACTCCCTCGGTGATGGTGACAGCGACCGACACCGGGTCGGGGGTGCCCGACGGTACGTTGGTCTATTTGGACTTGGATTACAACAACGACGGCGACTTCGCCGATTTCGGCGAAATGGGCGTTGCCACCGGGACCCTGATCGATGGAGCGGCCGTGATTTCGGTTTCCCCGCCTTTGGACGACGGCGCCTATCACTTGCGCGCCCGCGTGAGCGACCTGGCCGGCAACGAGGGAGCCAGCGCTGTCCAGCCCATCGTGATCGATACCCTCCCGCCGACCGATATCGCCCTTTCGTCCGACAGTGTGCTCGAAAACGAACCGGTGGGAACGGTTATCGGCAACTTCAGCACCACTAGTCTTGCGCCGGGCAACACGTTCGAATACACGCTCGTTTCCGGCGAGGGCGACGGCGACAACGGCCTGTTCAGCATCGATGCCGACGGAACTCTGCGCACCGGCGAATCGTTCGACTTTGAAACACAAACGACCTACTCGATTCGCGTCCGCTCGACAGATCGCCTCGGACTGTGGCGCGAAGAGGCCTTCACGATCCATATCACCGACGTCTTCGGAGGCATCTATACGGTCACCAACACCAACGACACTGGCCCCGGCTCGCTGCGCCAAGCCATCCTCGATGCCAACGCACATCTGAACGATGGAGAAGTCGATAGGATCGACTTCGCGATTGCCGGTGCGGGGCTCCATACCATCCAGCCGCTCTCGGCCCTGCCCGTAATCACCGAGGCGGTGCAAATCGACGGTTATTCCCAGCCGGGCTCCAGTCCCAATAGCCTCGCCGTCGGCGACAACGCCGTCCTGCTGGTCGAATTGGACGGCTCCCTGGCCGCCTCGACCAACGGTTTGGCCATTACGGGCGGAGGCACCAGTGTGTTTGGGCTGGTCATCAATCGCTTCGCCGCCAACGGCATCGCGCTCGGCGACGGCGGCGACAACATCATCGCGGGCAGCTTCATCGGTACCGATGCTTCCGGAACGGTGGCCTTGGGTAACGGCGGCTACGGCGTGCTCGTGGCCAACAACTCCACCGGTAATCGTATCGGCATCGACGGCGAGGCAGGCGACGTGGCCGATCGAAACATCATCTCCGGCAATCTTACCGGCGGGGTGAAACTTGCTGCCTTGGCGCAGGAGACCACGGTCAGCCCGTCGACACCGCAGAACACCTATCCCACGGCCTTAGATACCTACGTGGCCGCTGCCGATCCGAACTACAGCTACACGCTCGAAACGACCATTACCGGCACGTACGCGGGCATCGGCTACACCGGATATATCTACGATATGATCTCGCAGGAGTGGAATCCGGACGGCTACGTTCTCACCAACGCCAACAGCAACCCCATTTGGCACCACTGGTTGCAGATCATTGTGCCGAACAACCTCGACACTTCGTTGACCACGGCCTTTCTATACATCGGCGGAGGATCGAACACCACGACGGTGCCAAGCAGCGTCGACAGCGGCACCCTGGCGCTGGCTGTCCAAACCGGAACGATCGGCGTGTGCCTGCCAACCGTTCCCAGCCAGCCGGTCCAGTTCGTCGACGAGCCGTTCAACCACACCGAGGACGAGATTCTCGCCTACTCGTTCAACAAGTACCTCGAAACGGGCAATACCACTTGGATCGCCCTGCTGCCGATGGTCAAGAGCGCGGTCAAGGCCATGGACACCGCCCAAACGGTAGTGCCCACGCTGACCAGCAATCAGGCCCAGATCGAACACTTCGTCGTTTCGGGCGTCTCCAAGCGATCGTGGACGACCCAGTTGACCACGGCCGTGGATCCGCAGCAGCGCGTTGTGGCGATGATGCCGATTGTGCTCCCGCTGCTCGACATGGCCAGGCAGATCGAGTACCAGCACGAATACTACCAGGGCGCGACTGACTTCCTCGTGGACGGCTACACGCAGGCCATGGAAGACTATGTGTACTACGATGCGTTCAGCCGCTTCGATACGCCCGAAGGCAAATCCATCCTGCAAATCGTCGATACCTATGCGTACAAGGATCGGGCCAGCATGGCCGTGCCGAGGTTCTATCTCTGCGGCTCCGAGGACCAGTTCTTCCTCCCGGGGTCCGAGCTGTTCTTCGTCGACGACATGCAAGGTCCCACTCACATACGCTACGTACCCGGCGCCGACCATTGGGCGAGCGACCTGACGAGCCTGACGGCCTTCTACTCCAGCGTGCTCGCCGGGGTGGATCTGCCCGACTACGACTGGTCCATCACCGATCACGGATCCACGTTGCAACTGACCACGACGACGACACCGACTCAGGTCCGGCTCTGGCAGGCCGCCAACCCGAACAGTCGCGACTTCCGCAATACGACCGTTTGGGGAGGTTCCTCTTCCTCCGTGCCCAGTTGGAGCAGCCAGACCCTGTCGGGCAGCGGCGGAGATTATGTCGCACACATCGCCACTCCGGCCACCGGGGCCACGGCCGCCTTCATCGAGTTCGCCTACGTCGTCAACGGCCGAACCATCTATCTCACCACCGGTGTAACGGTTGTTTCAGCGACGGCGTCTACCGAGAACTCGGTGCAAGGCAACTACATCGGTACCACCGCCAGCGGGACCGATGCCCTGGCAAACGCCGGCGACGGCGTTCTCGTCGATAACTGCGCCGGCGCACTGTTGGCCGGCAATCTCATCTCCGGAAACGCCGGCAACGGCATCCGGCTTTCGGGTAGCAGCGCGATCGACACCCTCATCCAGAACAACTACATCGGCACGAACGTTGTCGGCGCCGCCCTGGGCAATTCCGGCTCCGGCGTGCGGATCGACGACGGCGCATCCGGCAATCAGGTCGGTGGCCAGGTCGGACAAGGCAACACCATCGCTTTCAATACCGATGCCGGCATTCTGGTTGCGGGTACGACATCGTCGGGCAATAGCATCCAAGCCAACTTGCTCTTTTCCAACGGCACTTTGGCGATCGACCTCGGTGACGACGGTGCCACGGTTAACGATGTCGGCGATGCCGATACGGGCGCCAACTTGCTCCAGAACTATCCGACCATCGATACCGCCCGGCCAGGGGCCACGACACGCGTTTCCGGCAGCCTCGATAGCACACCGAACACGACCTTCACGATCGATTTCTATGCGGGCACGTCGGCCGACGCTGCGTGGCAGGTGAATGCGGTGCGGTACTTGGCGGCCATTACGGTGACGACCGACGCGGTGGGCAACGCCAGCTTCGATGAGATCCTCCCGACCGCGACCACGCTTGGCGAGTGGGTCTGTGCGACGGCCACTGCGCCGGACGGCAGCACTTCGGAGCTCTCGCCGGGCACCGTCGTTGCCATAGTCGGCGAAGTGCCCGCCCTGGATTTCAACGAGTACACGGTCGGCTCCTACGACCCGAGCCAGGATACCGCCGGCGGCTACGCGGTCGAGGACGACGGGGCGACGCTCCGCGTGACCGGCAACCACTGGAAACAGATCGAGCTGACCTATGAAATCACGCCCGATACGGTCCTGGAGTTCGACTTCCAAAGCGGCGTTCAGGGCGAGATGCAAGGAATCGGCTTCGACAACGACGATCTGATGAGCCTGGAAACCTGCTTCCAACTCTACGGCACGCAGACCTTAGGCGTGCAGACATTCCGCACGTACGCTTCCTCGGCAGGCCAGATCGTCCACTACGTGATCCCGGTGGGCAAGTACTTCACCGGGAGCATGTCACGGCTGGTGTTCGTCAACGACGACGATGCGAGCAACGCCGGCGAGAGCGTCTTCAGCAACGTCAAGGTGTACGAGAAGGCGTTGGCGGTCGAGGTGCAAGGCACGTCGTCGCCGTTTGGGATCAGCAGCTACGGCGCCGAAGACCTCCTCACGCAAGCGTTCTCGCTCGAGGACGTCGAGCCGGGCGTGCAGGGTTTCCAGACGGTCGACTTCGCCGGCAACTCGTGGAAGAAGATCGACCTGGGCTACACAATCACGGCAAACACGGTGCTGGAGTTCGATTTCCAGAGCACGGCCCAAGGCGAGATCCAGGGCATCGGCTTCGACAACGACCAGACGCTCAGCGACCAGACGTTCTTCCAGCTCTACGGCACGCAGTCGTGGGGCCGCCAGACGTACCGCAATTACGCCTCCTCGGCGGGCGAAGTGGTCCACTACGTGATTCCGGTCGGCAAGTACTTCACCGGCGACCTGCGTTACCTCGTGCTGGGCTGCGATGACGATGCCGACGCCTCCGGCCAGGTGGCCTTCAGCAACCTGCACGTCTACGAGCCCAACTTCAACGTCGAGACACAAGGCACAAGCGATTCCTATCTGGTTACCAGCTATGGTACTGATGATCTGCTCACGCGGTCGATGTCGCTGGACGACGCCACGCCGGCGACCGACGGCTTCCAGAGCATCGACTTCTCCGGCAACTCGTGGAAGAAGATCGACCTGGGCTACACGATCACGGCAAATACAGTGCTGGAGTTCGATTTCCAGAGCACATCCCAGGGCGAGATCCAGGGCATCGGCTTCGACAACGACCAAGTGCTCAGCGCCGAGACGTTCTTCCAGCTTTACGGCACACAAACATGGGGACGACAGACCTACGACAACTATGCCTCCTCGGCCGGCGAAGTGGTTCACTACGTGATTCCGGTCGGCAAGTACTTCACCGGCGACCTGCGTTACCTCGTGTTGGGCTGCGATGACGACGCCGACGCCTCCGGCCAGGTGGCCTTCAGCAACCTGCGCGTCTACGAGCCCAACTTCAACGTCGAGACACAAGGCACAAGCGACTCCTATCTGGTCACCAGTTATGGTACTGATGATCTGCTTACCCGGTCGATGTCGCTTGAGGATGCCACGCCGGCGACCGACGGCTTCCAGAGCATCGACTTCGCCGGTAACTCCTGGAAGAAGATCGACTTGGGCTACACGATCACGGCAAATACAGTGCTGGAGTTCGATTTCCAGAGCACATCCCAGGGCGAGATTCAGGGCATCGGCTTCGACAACGACCAAGTGCTCAGTGCCGAGACGTTCTTCCAGCTCTACGGCACGCAGACCTGGGGCCGTCAGACGTACCGTAATTACGCCGCATCCGCAGGCGAGACAGTCCACTACGTGATTCCGGTCGGCAAGTACTTCACGGGCGACCTGACGTACCTGGTGCTGGCCTGCGACGCCGATGCCGACGCCTCCGGACAGGTGGCCTTCAGCAACCTGCGTGTCTACGAGCCGAAACTGGACGTCGAGACGCAAGGCACGTCGGACTCCTATCTGGTCACCAGCTACGGCGCCGAAGACCTGCTCACCCGGTCGATGTCGCTGGACGACGCCGCGTCCACGAGCGACGGCTTCCAGAGCATCGACTTCTCCGGCAACTCTTGGAAGAAGATCGACCTGGGCTACACGATCACCGCCAGCACGGTCCTGGAGTTCGACTTCCAGAGCACGGCCCAAGGCGAGATCCAGGGCATCGGCTTCGACAACGACCAAGCCCTCAGTGCCGAGTCGTTCTTCCAACTCTACGGCACGCAGACCTGGGGCCATCAGACGTACCACAACTACGCCTCCTCGGCCGGTGAGGTGGTCCACTACGTGATCCCGATCGGCGAGTATTTCACCGGCGACCTGCCCTACCTCATCCTGGCGTCTGACGACGATGCCGATGCCTCCGGCGGAGTCCTCTTCAGCAACCTACGGCTGTACGAGGACGGAGGCACCCCGATTGCCGCGATGAGCGTGAGTCTGTCGGCAAGCGCGAACGAAACACCGTACGCGACTACCAGGACTGTGCAAGAGGAGCAACAGGAGTCGCCGCTTCAGGTCGATCCTTTGCTGGTGGATCGCCTTTTAGCACAGGATGACCACGCTGCGGCGGGCGGATTCATGCAGCGAACGGCCAGTGCCTGGGCCGCCAGCAAGGGGGTATTGCGGGCGGTCAGCCGGTACGAGTTGGCAGACCGCTTGGCGATCCGCGATCGGCTCCGCGACGAGCAGTCCTGCCAGGTTCCCGACGCGAATATCGATGCCCAGACAAGAGATCGTGCTATGGAGGAGCTTTTTGGAGTGCCGTCGGATGGGGACCAAGGGGCGAACGATAGCCTGCAGGCCCGCGTCCGGCACCACGACCTGCTGGCCGACGTCGTGCCTGCGTGGGGCAAGAAGGAGTGAGTCGTCGCGGTCTCGCGCGGTACGATGTGATGGCGATCCCGGGTCCCCCGGGGTTCGCCACATAGTGCGCTGTGGATGGGGCATACGTGCAGCAACCCATACCCTTCGGATCCGAAGGGCCGTTTTGCGTCGACTGCGCCGAATGCCCGGCGGCTACGGGGTCTTGGCAGGCCGGAACTTGCGGACCAGCCACCAAATGGCGATCAGCACGAGCGAGCCCAGAAAGGCGGCGATCAGATCTTCGAACGTGATCTTGATCTCGCCTAGCCCAAGATCGATGTGGAAGATTTTGAAGACAAACCCTCCGATGAGCGCGCCCGCCATTCCGACGCCCAGGTTGGTCCAGCGCCCTAGGCCTTCCTTTTTGAGCGTGACGATCCGCCCGGCCAGTGTGCCGGCCAGACCTCCGACAATCAGCCATACGATGAATTGACTGAGGGTTAACTGCATGTGATGATCTCCCTTGGTCTCGTTGACGCGGATTCTGGCGCCAGCTATTCTACGTGCGAAGGGCCCATTCTGGGAACACTCTCGTCGGTCACAAGGCGGCTTCTCTCAGGGGGACACGGGGGCCTTTGCGGAGGGTCGCCGGCAAACGACCTCGTCACACTCCGGGGTTCCATGGCAGATAGCCGATCGAAGCCGCTGTTCTGCCGCCGCTGTGGCCGGCCATTGACGCCGGGTTGCGGCGACTTCTACATCGTGCGTATCGAGGCCCTGGCCGACCCGACGCCACCCAGTTTCAGCCGGGAAGACCTGCAACGCGACGTCCGCGCCGAGTGGGAACGCCTGTTGCAGCAGCTTCGTCATCTTTCCGAGCAGGAGGCGCTGGACCAGGTCTATCACGAGATGCTGCTCTATCTGTGCGCGTCGTGTTATCGCCAGTGGATTGCCGAGCCCGTCCGGTAGCCGAGGCCGGCGAAATCCGTGGCGGCTGTCACTGTGCGACGCTGTCGTTAGAAACCAATTCGCCGGACAGTTCCAGGGCTTCGATCCATTCCCGCCGAATGATGGCCACCTCGTATGAAACGTCTGGCAGCAGGAATTCGGAACTGTGTATGGCGACGTTGGTCAGTGCGAGGTACGACGGTAACAGCGAGTTGGCAACGAGGAACGATTCGGCCGTCACCCGGGAGGGTAGGTGAACGATTCCCGATAGCATCAGGGCGGGAAGCAGGATCATGGCCCCACGGCGTCGTCGCTCGATGCGATTGTTGCTGCGCCGGATCGGTGCCTCGTGGTTGCCGCCGAGAAAGGCGGCCAGAACATCCTGCTTCCGCACCAGTAGCCGCGCCGACCGCAGCGACTGAACCTCGTCGGGTCGCGTGCCCCGGGACGATACGACTGCGTCTTCCAGTTCCACGATGCTGGTCGTGGCGTCGTTGAGAATGTCGGCCAGTCGATACCCGTGCGTATCGATCAGACCGGCGAATCGGTGGCTATGGGTCAGCAAATCGATCTTTGTGCTGACTTGATGAATGTCCATAAGCGTGTTTCGTCGAACAGATTCTGTCTGGGTGGATCGCGGCCAATCGTCAGAACCGCTGCCGTCGTCATACGCGGAACGATCTCCGAAGGGGCGCCCGCGCAAACCGTACGTCGACCCGTGGCTCCGGCGACATGCAATCGGCGTTTCCGGCCGCTCGATCCGCCATAATCGGCGGGGACCGTCCTGTCCGGCGGTTCCGGAGGAGCCTCTGGTACGAGAAAGTATAGGTCATCGGCAAGGCCCCGTTGGGGTGTCCCACACCGTGGCCGGTCCCCCGAAGAGGCCTGCACCCGTGGAACCATAAAGCCCACTCTGGCATGTGGCTGTCGTGCACCGTAGACTGCGAGCTAGGCAGAAATCGCCACTGGCGGCGACTTCTGGACATGCGTATATATGAGGCAGCGGGAACCCGCGGTTCCGTGAGAACCGTCAAGAGGCCGGACGCATGGCGACGGCTGGGAAGGAATCAGTGATGTCCAGACATCTTCGGCGTGTTGCGTTCTCTTGTGTCGCTGCTGCAGTGCTGGCGGCCTTGTTCGTCGGCCCCATGCAGGCGCAGAGTGCATCGGATCCGGCACCCAAGCCGTCGAAGGACATGAAGGCAGCCCGCAAAGCGGCCGCCCACCGAACGCGTCGCATCATCGTCAACAATGACGGCAACGACGCCCGGGGATTGAAGGAAGGCGAGCAAAAGGACGTTGAGGCGTTCCTGGCACGCCGCACTTCCCCGCTGGCCGGATCGCAGGTCGACACGATCTACTACTGCTCGGGCGTCTTCAACTTCTACACGCAGAAGAGCGACGAGACCGAGCTGCGCGGCCACGGCGACCAACGCAAGCTCGATTGGGCCTGGGAACTGACCAAGCTCGGCACCGACTCGCTCACGGTCATCACCGACTTCGGCCACAAGCACAACATGGAAGTGTTCTGGTCGATGCGCATGAACGACACGCACGATTCGGCCGACGGTGCGCTGCTGTCGCAATGGAAACTGAGCCATCCGGAACTCCTCATGGGCAAGAAGGAGGACCGGTTCCGCCACGGTGGCGGCCGTTGGTCGGCGGTCAACTACGGATTGCCCGAAGTGCGAGAGAAGGTGTTCCGCATCCTCCGCGACGTGTGCACGCGTTACGACGTGGATGGGATCGAGCTCGACTTCTTTCGCCATCCCGTCTACTTCAAGCCGCAGATGACCGGGAAACCGGTGACCCAGGAACAGTGCGACCAGATGACCGATTTGCTGCGAAGGGTGCGTGCCATGACGGAAGAGGTGGCCCAGAAGCGAGGCCGCCCAATGCTGATCTCCATCCGCGTGCCCGATTCGCTCGGATTCGCCAAGGCGATCGGGTTGGACTACGAACGTTGGATGCAGGACGATCTGGTCGATATCCTGGTGGGCGGCGGTTACTTCCACTTCGAGCCGTGGGAGAATCTGGTCGCCTTGGGCAAGAAGTACGACGTGCCCGTCTATGCATGCCTCAGCGCGTCGCGCGTCGTTTCGGCGAGCAAACCTGGAGGCGCCGGCGACGCGGCCGTCTGGCACGGCGAGGCTGCCTCGGCTTGGAAGGCGGGCGTGAACGGAGTCTACCTCTTCAACCGCTTCGACCCGCACGACAAGCTGTTTCGAACCCTGGGCAGCCCCGATACACTGATGAAGCTCGATGGGCCCCACCGCGCGATCGTCGGCAGCAAAGGCGCGATGGAACGCTGGTTGAAGGGCGGAAGCCACTTCGTGACGATCCCCGAGCAGTGAGCTCCGGCTGCCGTTGCGAAGGCTCCTGGGCAGGGTGGCGGTCATACGCTATGCTGACGGTACGCCCGCGCCCGGCTTCCACCGCAGGCGAGATCGTTCAGCTAGCGCGAGGAGCCCGTGTTCGCGTTCCTTTTCATGGCCGTCGCCATCACGTTGTCCGGTGCCTTGGCGCCGGGGCCGATCACCGCGGCGACCCTCGCGGCGGGAACGCGCTTTCGTCACGCGGGCGCGTGGATCGCCGTGGGCCATGCGGCCGTCGAATTGCCGGTGATTCTCCTGCCGGCTGCGGGAACGGGCGCAATCGTGCAGTCGGACGGCGTTAGGGCGGGAATCGCGCTGGGCGGCGGAGTGGTCCTGATCCTCATGGGCATCCAGTTGCTGTGCAGCATACGCAAGATGGACCAAGGCGCTCCGGTCTCGGCGTCTCGGCATCCGTTCTGGACGGGCGTGATCCTGACCGGCGCGAATCCGTACTTCCTGGTGTGGTGGGCCACTGTGGGGATCGCCCTAGTCAGCCGGGCGATGGACTTCAGCTTGGCCGTCCTGGCTGTCTTCGCTCTGGTGCATTGGCTCTGCGATCTCGGTTGGTTGGAACTCCTGTCGTTTGCCAGCTTCAAAGGATCGGCGCTGATGAGCCGACGGGGCCAGCAGATTGTCTTCGCGCTCTGCGCCGTTGTGCTGATGGGCTTCGGAACGCAGTTCCTGTTCAGTGCCGTCCGTTGGACTGGCCCGTTCGGATGATCGGGGGGCTCTATGGATCAAGATCAGCCTGACCACCCGCGAATGCAGTTCACGTTGAAGAGCCTCTTCCTCGTGACGACCGAGTTCGCGGCGCTGTTGGCGGTGCTCCGGGCGTTGGGCGTCGAGCCAGCGAGGGCGACAGGATGCGCGGTGTTGTTCTGCATCCTGACCTACGGCATATTGCTGCTGCGGTGGAGTGTCAAACACGCAAATTCCACCGACTCGGTGAGCCTTCAGACGATCGCGACCGTGCCCGACGACGTGTCCGCGGCGGTCGTCATCAATGTCCTGTCCGCCGCCGGCATTCGCGCCGTGATGGGCAACAACAATTCGTTCGGATTGTGGGGTGGACTGGTCGGCCCCGTGCACGTCCTCGTCGCCCAGCAGGACCTAGCTCGTGCAACGGAGGTACTGGCGGCGAGCGATTCAGACGAAGAGCCTGATGAACACGCCTCGATGGGTGAAAACGGTGCAGTTCGGCCCCATGGCGTGGAGCACGCCGATGACTGACATCCCCGACAACGAACTGCATCTCGAACAAGACGGCAACACGACCAATGACACGCCGGCAGAATCCAACGACATGCACGAGGCGATTTGGACAGTCAGCGCTGTTCTGATCGGCCTGTTTCTCCTTCACAATTTCATTACACCGGCCGTGTTCCGCGGCGGTTCGGATTGGCTGATGGCGCTGGCGATCGGCATTTGTATTGGCGAGGTGAACCTGATTGCCACCTGGGCCGTGCTCGCGCCCGGGGCGATCGTTGTGCGATTGCCCTGGTCCGCCCTGCTTGGCATGCTCATGTGGTATGCCTTGATGCTGGGTAATCGAGCGACGAGTTCCATGTCGCTTTCGGACGCCATGTTGCTGGGCACGATTCTCCTGGGCGGTGTTCTGGCGGCGCAGGTTCCTCTGTGGATTGCCAAGAAAGCGTTTCGATGGCGGCTGATTCATGAAAGCCGGCAAGTCGCGCAGAGCTGCCACGACGACCGCCAGTTCGAGATTCGGCACCTCCTGCTCGGGACAGCGCTTCTCGCCGTTGCGCTTTCACCGTTGCGACTGGTGCTTCCGCCCGGAGCGTTCAACGGCATTCCTGTCGAAGGTGAATCGCTCATAGCGATCGCTACCGTGACGATGGGCAATCTAATCATGACGGTTCCGTGCGTGTGGGGCGCCTTGTTCGCATCAAGCTCTGTCGTGCGGCTTTTCCTCGTGTGGCTGGTCTATTGTGCCGTGGTTACGCTCGGGGAATTCACGGCGATGGCGGTCCTTGTCCGCTTGCCGACTGGAATGTCCTGGGCAGATATACGCTTAGTTGTGCTGATATACTACACTGTGAACGTTACTCAATGCGCAGTGGTCTTCGGCACACTGCGGGTTTACCGTGCACTGGGATTCCGGCTGGTGCGTGTGCCGGCCTGTCCGACCGAAACCTGACGTCAAACCAAGAGGTCTACCATGGACGACGGCTCCATTAACTCGGCACAGCAACGTTCCGGTGAGGACCCCGCCGGTCTCGGGATCGCCGCGGTCGATGTGCTCCGCTGTCTGGAGGAGGGAAACGCCCGGTTCGTCGCTGGAAGAAGCGAGCATCGGGATATCACCCTCGAGCGTCGCACGCAAACCGTGTTGGACGGGCAGCGCCCTCTGGCCACCATCATCGCCTGCTCCGACTCGCGTGTCCCGCCGGAGATCCTCTTCGACCAAGGAATCGGCCGGCTGTTCGTGGTTCGCGTGGCAGGCAACGTTTGCGGGGTCGATCAGATCGGCTCGATCGAGTATGCTGTCAGCCATCTGGCCACACCGCTCGTGATCGTCATGGCGCACACCCACTGCGGTGCGGTGAACGCAGCGATCCAGGGTGAACAACCGCCTGGGAGCATATCAGCCATTTTGGAGAAGATCCAACCCGCGGTCGACAAGGTCCGGCGAGAAATCGTCTGCCTCGACGAGGCGCAGCTCGCCGAGAAGGTCGCCGAGGTGAACGCCTGGCGAGCCATCGACGACCTGCTGCAAAACAGTCCGATCGTCCGCGAGCAGGTTGCCACGGGCAAAGTGACCGTCATGGCGGCGAAATACGATACCCGATCCGGTCTGATCTACTGGCTCGGACAACAGCAAACCGACAACTGGGGCTATTGAATTCGAGGAGAGACGACGATGGAACTGAGCGGCAAAGTTGCTCTGGTCACTGGTGGAACGCGCGGAATCGGCGCTGCGACGGCGATCGCCCTGGCCGACCAGGGAATGGACGTCGCTATAGCTGCCCGGCGCGACGATCAGCAAGCCAAGCAAACGGCGGCGGCGATCGAGAAGCTCGGCCAGCGCTGCGCGATGATCGTGGCCGACTGTGCCCTGCCCGAAGACAATAGACGCTGCGTGCTCCAAACGATTTCCGAACTGGGCTCGGTCGATGTTCTCATTCATTCGGCCGGCGGACCGGTGCTCGGCAGCGTCCTGGATGTCTCGCCCGAGGACTGGTATCGGGCCTTCGATGTGCACGTTCACGCCATCTACCACCTCTGCCGCGCGGCGATTCCGCAGATGCGGGAAAGGAAGCAGGGGGCCATCATTCTCATCTCTTCGGTCGCGGGCATCCGCGGCTGTCCCAGGATCCTCGCCTACCAGACGGTCAAAGGGGCCATTCCGCAAATGACCCGCGGGCTGGCCAGAGACTTGGCCGATGACAATATCCGTGTGAACTGCGTATCGCCCGGCATCATCGACACCGAGTTTCACACGATCGCCGGCGTCTCGGAAGAGCAGAAATCGCTGAACATCGAGAAACGCATCCCGCTGCACCGCAACGGAACGCCCGAAAGCGTCGCGCAGATGATCATCGAGCTGGTGCGCAACGACTACATGACCGGCGAGATGGTCACCGTCGACGGCGGCCTGACCATGCGCATTGCGTAGCTCGGCGTCGAGCCAAGAAACAGAGAAACCCGCCAGAGCCGACCCGGCGGGTTTCCGTGGGTGATCGATTCATGAAAGCCTGCATAGTGAATACGCGATGGCCGACTTCATGCTGCCTTCTCGCTGACCAACGCTCGGTCGGAGTTGCCGGCTTCCGCTTATTGGCTATGCAAACTTCGTGAAGAAACTGCTTTACTGTCGCGTCTGAAGATCCTCGCCGTTGGTGAGGAGAGCACGGTTTCGCTCACCTCACGCAACACCGCCGGGTGGATCGACCATTTCCTGTTCTCCCGTGGAGTGTTGGGAACCAACTTCAGCGAACCTCTACAAGACCGTGCACGGAATTGCTAGTGCGAGTCGCACTTGACGGTAGTGTTCCTGGCGGCGTGTTTCTAAGGTTGGGAAAAGCGATCCGCTCGCTACTCTTTCGTGAGATGTGTTCCAATCGTCCAAGCATTGGATCGGTCCGGGCGTTGTGACGCTCCAGCGCTTCCCCGGAAAGTCGCGATGTGCCGAATGGCCAAAGCGGACAGATTGCAGGTTGTGTCCCGAAGGGATCGCCGGGCGAACGAATTGCGAAAGCACCCTCCCCCAACGGCGCTGCCCTGCGCCGCCCTCGCTGCTATGCTATGATACGGTGTGACGGTTGTGCCGGCCGAGGCGCCTCAGGGTTCGCCGGACGCCCGTTGGGTGCTTGCCTCCGGGCCGTCGGAGGGGAGAGGCCGCCGGCCGCCGTGACTGTGATCTGCCGCAACCCTGCCGGTGGATCGATCGACTCGAGGCCAGACTATGAAACGCTTGATCACTTGGACTTGGCTGGACGGCATCGTTTCCACGTTTCTGTCCGGACTGTTCACCATCCTCCCGATCGTCATTACCATTGCGATCATCGGTTGGGTCGTCGGCTATTTGCAAGCGCTGCTTGGCCCCAGCAGCACCCTGGGCACCGCGTTGCAGTCGGTCGGCCTGCAATTCGCAACCGACAAGCTCACCGCCCTGATCATCGGTTGGGTGTTTGTGCTTTCGGGCATCTGGCTGTTGGGCCTGCTGACCAAGTCGATGGCTCGCAACCGGATCGCTGGGGCCTTCAACCGCGCGATCAACCACATTCCCATCGTCAAAGGGATCTATGGCACCACTTCCCAACTCGTCGGCATGCTCCGCAAGGAGGACCGATCGGACCTCAAGGGAATGAGTGTCGTGTTCTGCGCCGTTGGCGACGGGGCCATTGGCGGATTCCTGGCGCTGATGGCGTCGCCGGAGGTGTACCGCTTCGACGAGCAGGAGTATCGCCTCGTCTACGTACCGATGGCTCCCTTGCCCATGTGGGGCGGCATGGTCTTCGTCCCGGCCGATAAGATTACCAAGCTCGACATGTCGCCCGAACAGGCGATGCGAGTCTGCCTGTCGCTGGGCATCCTGGCCTCGCAGGTCGTGCCGGCCGAGCATCAGGTGCCCGTGCCCTCCGACGTTCTCCAGCCCGAGGGCCGCACGGCGGCGTCATGATCGGGCAGTCCTCACAGGCGACTCACGCTGGACGGCCAATCGGCACCGACCAGTGGGGGCCCGCGGCGTCTTCCTGCTCGCTCGGCTGGGAAGGATGAGGATACCCGGCGTCGAAATCGTCGTCCTGGTGCCTCCGCGACCAGAGGATGAAGAAGCAGGGGACGATCAACGTGCTGACCAGGCAGCACGTTAGGCCGATGGTCAACACGCGCCCGAGGCTTTGCAGACCTTGATGACTGGCGATCATCAGGCTTCCAAAACCGACCATGGTCGTCAACGAGTTGATCACCAGAGCGGTGACGGTCGATGCGCTGATCGTCCGGTACGAGTGTTTCCGGCGCCGGAAGTCGTGAACGACGTGGATGCCGTAGTCGACCCCGATGCCGTTGATCAGCGGCAGCACGATCATATTGGCCGAGTTGAACGGGATATCCAACAATCCCATCAACCCGATCATCTGTATCGCCCCGAGTCCCAGCGGAAGCATGGCCAGCAGGGCGTCCCACAAGCTGCCCAGGTCGATCAGGACGAGTACCAGAACGATCACCACCGCATAGACAGCCGACTCCTCGTAACTGCGCCGCATCTGGCGCGAAGCTTCGCAGATTTGTACCGGATTGCCGGTGACGTTCGGATCGACGCAGCGCACGTCGGCGACGAATTTCTCCATCGCCGCTGGATCCCAAACGTCTCCCTTGCAGTAGATCTTCAGTAGGTATTTGCCGTTGTGGCCCACGAACCGCGAGACCAGCCCCTCGGGCAGGTCGCTCCACTGCGGCGGCTGCGGATTCGATACCGCACGCAGGGCCGCCGCCCGTTG
The DNA here is from genome assembly GCA_963674835.2 of Thermoguttaceae bacterium. Taxonomy (GTDB): domain Bacteria; phylum Planctomycetota; class Planctomycetia; order Pirellulales; family Thermoguttaceae. The sequence continues at coordinate 423,841 of CAXXKC010000003.1, read as the reverse complement.
CCACGTGTCCCGGCAGAGGCTCTGACCGTACGCGCTCAGCCGCGCGGTGCACTCCTGATCCGACAGTCGCTCCAGCAGGCCGCGAATTTGGTGCACTTGCCAGCAGCACGCCGCGGCTTCCGGAATGTGGTCGAAAATCGCCTCGACCTGTGCGACCTGCTCCTGCAACTGTTGGCGCTGCGGGACCCGCAGGGCGGGCGGACGCGTGCCCAAGGCGCTTAGCTGCGCGTGAATGCGCCCTACCATCGCCGTATTCCGGGCGTCGACTTCCGGCAGGAGTGTGGCGATCTCTTCGACTCGTTCCACCGACGGCAGTTCCAGGCACCGTTGCTTGCGCAGTTGGACTTCCTGCCGCGTATTGGCGATCGACAGTCCGCACAGCGCGCTCCGACCCAGCCGGGCCAGCAACGTGCGCTGGACCTCTACGCTTTCCAGGCCGGCCGGCTGCAGGTTCGTCAAGCTATAGTCGTACCACAGTCGCGAAATGCCCATCGAGATGATGGCCGTGGCGCCGCAGGCCAACGCCAGTGTCAGTCGCGGACGCCGCCACAGCGGCCGAAACCAACTGGCGAAATCCAGGGGCGCCGGCAGCGACGAACTGGGCCGATTGCGGTCGGAAAGACAGATCATTGCCGGTAGCACCGCCACGCCCGACAACCAACAGAGCAGCGCGCCGCCGCCGACCACGACTCCCAACTCGGCTAGTCCGCGAAAATCGGTGAACCCTGCGACAAAGAACGCACCCGCCGTGGTAATGGCGCCTGTTGCAATACCCGGCCCAATGCTGCGGGCCGTCTCCATCAACGCGTCCTGCATTCCGTACGACGCGTTGCGCAACTGGATGTAGCGGGCGACGTAATACACGCCGTAGTCGATTCCCAGCCCGATGAGCATCGCCCCAAAAGCGCTGCTGAGGATGTTCAGATGGCCGACCGACAGCGTGATGAAGCCGAGCGACCAGACGAGCCCGACGATCAACGACAGCACGGCCAGCATCGGATGGCGCAGCCCGCCGAATCCCGCAATGAACACGACCACGACGCCCATCAACGACAGGATGGTAGCGAGTGTCGACGACGACTGGCTCGCCTGCATCTCGTCGAATTCGATGATGGGCAGGCCCGTCAGGCCGATGTACGTGTTGGGATGTCGCTGGCGCACCTGATCTAACATGCGTCGCAGGGACTTGATGGCCTCCGTGTTGGGGACGAACGACTTTTTCGTGTCGGGGGCCAATTGCAGCATGATCAGGCCGATCTTGCCGTTGTCGGCCTGCAAACGTTGCGAGGAGCCCGCGGTGGGCGCGGCTGCGGCCAGGGCATTCATTTCCGGCCACGGCGAATGATATTGCGACGGATCGCGCAGCGCGACCAACAGCGAATCGAGCCAACGGGCCAGCATAGCCAGATGCAATTGCTGTTCGGCCGCCGAGATGACCGGCGGGACGCGATCCGCGCCACCGCTCGCCATGCCCATCTCCGCGGCAATCGGCGCAGCGGCGTCCAAGCCCAGCGAGTTGCCCTGCAGGACTGACTCCATCTGGCCGACCAATCCGCCCAGGGCCGCCAACTGCTCGTAGCCCAGGTAGTACAGCCCCTTGGACCGCAGCGACGACGTGTCGACCTTCTGAAGCACGGCGTGGAACAGTTCCGGCTTGGTCGCCAACGCGGTCGCCACGTCGTCTGTCGCGGCCGCGACGGCCGTGGGATGCTCTCCCTGCACCACCACGACCACGTCTTCCTTGTCACCAAATTCCTTCGTGTAAGCGATCCAACGGCGGTGATAGTCACTCTTTGGGCTGAGCAGGTCGGAACGCTTCGTGTGGAACTCGAGTCCTCGGACCGCCACCATCACAGACAGTACTGCAACCGCGCCGGCGACAAGGAGCGTAAGTTCCGGAAAGCGGATCACCACGCGCGTCAGCCCGACAACGGGCCGCGCCAGAGGTGACCATTCCGATGGCGGCATCCTTTCCGCAAACATCGCTTCTATTCCATTGAAGGTGTGGCGGCGCTTCCACGGCGCTCGCGTTTGCTGCCCGCCCAACCCCGTGGGTCGAACGACTACTTAACCTTGCGCCTCTGCCGACGCGAGTCCTTGTCCTGTGCCGAGTCCGAGTTGTCACGTCCACGGTCTGCCGAAACCTGCCGTGGCGACGACCGTTTCGGACCCGAGGAGACGTTGCCCACCCACACGAGGAAGGGACTGGCGATGTAAATCGAGCTGTACGTGCCGACGATCACACCAGCCAGCAAGCAGAAGGCCAAGCCGTGAATCGCCACGCCGCCCACGACGTACAGAATCACCGCCACCAACCATACGGTCAAGCTGGTCAAAATCGTGCGCGACAACGTCTGGTTCACGCTCTCATTGATCACGTCCCAGGTGACCTCCCTGCGTTTGCCCTTCACCTCGCGGATCCGGTCGAACACGACGATCGTGTCGTTGACCGAAAAGCCGACCAACGTGAGGAGGGCTGCCACCACGGGCAAGTTGATCTTGAAGTCCTCGATCATCAAGGCATGGCCGATGAACGTGCCGGCCAGCCAGCCGCTCACGGCCAACAAGCCAACCACCACCGACACGTCGTGCAGAATAGCGACGACCGCGCCTACGCCGTAGCTGATGTTCTGGAACCGGATCCAAAGGTAACCCACGATCACCAACATGCTCAACGCCACGGCGATCACGGCGGCGGTCTGCATCTCCTGGGCAACCTGGCTGCCGAAGTTGTCCAGCCGCTCGAACATCGATTGGTCGCCGATCCGCTGGGCGACCAGGGGCAGCACCTTCTTCAAGGTTGCAGCGTCCAAGTCGGTGCGAAGCGCTACCTTGCTCCACTCGTTCTCGGCCGCCTGATCGTTCTCACCGCCGGTCGCCTGTACCGTGGGCTTGCCCACTCCGACAATGCTGAACCGACGCGCCGGATCGGGAATCTTCTCCGCCGTCAGAGCGGCTTCGATGATACTTTGCAGCCCCCCGATTAGCACCGGCGAATTGAACTCCAAGTCGGTGCGAGTGCCACCGGCAAAGGTCTCGCTAGCCACCGTTTCCGGCTCATCATCGGCGGCCTTCTCGTCGGCCGCTTTCGGCTTGGCGGCCTCCTCTGCTTTCGTCGCATCGGCCGTCTTGGCGGGGTCTTTCGCCTTGGAAGCATCCGATGTCTTCGAAGCATCTTCCGCCTTGGCCGCGTCCGCAGGTTTGCCAGCATCGGCCGGCTTGGCAGCATCCGCCGGTTTGACCGCTTCCGTCGCCTTGGGAATCGGCTCGATGGCCGTGTGGGTCATCGTCGTGCTGGCCAACTGGCTGCCCATCGCCTTGGCGATGTCTTTCTTGACCTCATCCGGATCCTGGATCGTCGTGCGGATCAGGAAGCGATGTCCGCGAGGTTCGTTGTGCAATTGGAGTTCTTCAACCGATACAGCATCGTCGTTGAGGGCCTGGCTGGCCAGGGTGCGCACCGTTGCCGAGCTGGTCTGCTCGGTGAAGTGTACGGCTGCGAGCGTGCCGCCTGTGAAATCAATGTCGAGCATGTTCGACCCGCGGAGGAACAGCGTCGACAGACCGACGCCGATCAGCAGGATCGATGCCCCGACGAAGTAGCGTCGCTTTCCCACGAAGTCGAAGTTCGGCTTGCCGAAGATCGAAAGCATGCTGATTCGCGAGACCCAAGCATTCCGCTCGATGATGTCGAACAGCAGCCGGCAGACGAATACCGCCGTGAACAAGTTTGCGATCAAGCCAATGATCAGCGTGACCGCGAACCCCTTGACCTGCTCGCTACCGACGGCGTACAGCACGCATCCGGCCAACAGGGTCGTGATATTCGAGTCGAGAATCGGCGAGAGGGCTCGATCGAACGCGTACTCGATCGTCATCCGCAGCGATCGGCCACGTGCCTGCTCCTCGCGCAGTCGTTCGTAAATCAGCACGTTCGCGTCGACCGCCATACCGACCGTCAACGCCAAACCGGCCAGGCCGGCCAACGTCCACGTGGCATGCAGCCATGCCATGACGCCTACGACGATCAGCACGTTGAGCATCACGGCGACGTCGGCGATAAGGCCGGCCAGGTGGTAGTAGACGGCCATGAAGACCAGCACGAGCGATGTGGCGATCGCCATGGCCATCAGGCCGCTGTGGATCGTATCCCGGCCGAGCGTCGGGCCGATGGTCAACTCGCTGGCGGGCGTCTTCACTAACTCGCCGGGAAGCGAACCCGCATTCAGTACGGCCACTAGGTCGGTTACCTGTTCCCGAGTGAAATCGCCGCGAATGATGCCGTTACTGGTGATTTGGTCTTGAATGCCCGGGGCCGAATAGACCTCGCCGTTGAGGATAACCGCCAGGCGTCGCTCGAAACCATTCTCGGGCAGGTTCTTGCCGGTGAGGGTGCCAAACAGCGTGCTTCCCTTGGCGTTGAAGTGGAAGCCGACCGCCAGTCGCCCGCGGTCATCGGTGGTCTGTTCCGCCCGCGTCAAGTACTCGCCGGTGACGTTGAACGGATCGTGTACCACCAACACGTAGCGGATACCCGTGTTAGGATCCACCCGCAAGGCGATATCTCCCCCCTGGTTAAGATCAGACTTGTCGGCCAGAGGTACCCACCGTGCCAGCGTCTTGCCTTCCTTCGACATGACCGGTCCGGGGAACGTCTGTTCGCCCCGGGCAATCAGCGAAGGCGAATCGCGTTTGTTGGCGAGGATGCGGAACTCGAGGCTACCCACCGAGGTAAGAATTCGCTTGCAGCGTTCCACCTCTTGCGGCGCGGCGCGGGGAATGATGATCTCGACGCGGTCGTTCCCGATGCCGCGGATGGACGTATCGAGCACCCCCGCGGGGTTGATTCGCCGGTTCAAGGCGACGATCATCTTGTCGATCGAGAAATCGGCCGGCAGCGGTTTCTGCACCTGGTAGACGAGGATCGTCCCGCCGCTGAGGTCAATGCCCAAACGCATGGCGCTGGACCAGGGATAAAGGGCTACGCCCGAGAGAATGGCGACGTACATCACCAGGGCGATTCGCCGCGTGTATTGCGGCAAACGGACGAGCCTGGCCAGGATCGCCGCTATGACAAGCGGGACAGTCAGCCAGACGATGATTTTGGCGAACAGCATCGGACTCTCCTTCAAACACGGTCTCGAACGTGCTGGGTCGCAACGATCGAGAGCCCCCCATCTTGTTGAATACGAAACATCGTTTGAAAACGTCTAGTGTAACATCCGCGAGGCTACGTCCTTAGGTGGTCAGCGAATCGGGTTGCGAGTGGTCCCACGGATGATCGTCATCGGCGGCGATGCGGGGGTACGGCGTACCGGCCGTCAACGGCTCGCGGATGGTCTGACGCCGGTGCGGCGGCGGCACATGGGCCTCGCGCTTCGACGGCTTGCGGATCTTCCAGAAGTAGCGGCCCATCGGGCCTGCCAGCAATGCCGGCAACAGCACTAAGTTGCCGATGGCCGACGCCGTCAGCATGGCGAGCATCAAATAACCGAATCGCTGGGTGGGAACGAAATTGCTCAGCGCGAACGCGAACAGCCCGAGACCGATCACCCCCCAGCTTTGGTAGATCGCCCGCGCGCAGTCCTCGTAGGCGAACATGATCGCCTCCTGCCGGTTCATGCCCCGTTCCTGTCCGTGCCGGCACCAGAGCATGAAGTGGATCGCATCGTCGACCGTGACGCCTAACGCGACCGCCGGCGTCATGACGGTGCCGGTATCGACGACAATCCCGAACCAGCCCATGGCCCCGAATACCAGTGCCAGCGGAAACAGGCTGGGGATCATCAGCAGAAACCCGGCCGACCATTCCCGCATGAGGAGGATGATGCCCAGGCCGATGAGAATCAAATCCCCCGTGAAGCCGAGCAGTAGACCGTCGAGCATCGAGTGCTGCGCCTTGTAAATCAGCGGCACCAGCCCGGTGTAGACGGCTGCAATCCCGTCGACCCCCTCCGAACGGTACGAGTCGAGGATCGGCTCGACCACCTGCTTCAAGTCGTCGACGAACTTGCCGTAGTCCAGATCGGTCAAGGCTCCGACCCGGGCGCTAATGCGCCAGAGGTTTTCGCCCTTGTCCTTCTCGACCTGGAAGAACTCGTTGAGTTGGTCCTGGTGGCGCTGGAGCTGAACGATCCAAACGCGGCGTTCCATGAAGCTGGGATTCTGGGGCATGTCGCGTACGAACGTCGGTGCGGCCAAGGCGCTGCCCACTTCTCCCATCTGATCCAGGCCGGCTTGCACCTCCTGCACCAGTTGCATCTGTTCCAACAGGTCCAGCTTGCACGTTTGCGTGTCGACACGGAGAACCACCTCCAGCGGAACCAGCGGTCCGAGGTGTTCTTCCAGCCAGGCGTAGTCGGCCAAGATGCGGGCGTGCGGCGAGAACAGCCGCATCAGCTTCACCGACGTCTGCACCTTGGTCGTGCCCCAGGTGCCCAATGCCATCAGCAACAGGCAGCCCACCGTCACCCAACCGTGTCGCCGGATGGTCCACTGGCCGAACGCACGCCACCGCGGCGAAAGGCCCACGTCTACCGACTCGCCGGAGGCATCGTTGCGAAAGACCCCCTTCAGCGGCCAAAGCTGCAGCAGCGCCGGCATGTACAAACAGAGCACCAACAGGCTACCCATCACGCCGATGGCCGAGTAGATGCCGAACATCTTGATGGGCACCAATTCGCTGATGCACAGCGATGCCAGGCCGATCGCGGTTGTGCCCGTAGCCAGGGCCAACGGAAGCCACGCGCTGGCCACCGCCCGCCCCGGAGCGCCTTCCAACCCGTGTTGGCGCACCGTGTCGCGGTAATAGTTGGCCAGATGGATCGCGCCCGAGGTCGCTGCCACGAAGACCAGCGCCGGCATCGTCAATAGAATCGCGTTCATCTGCGCGCCGGAATACCACACGACGGCCATGGCCAAGCCGGCGCTGAACAGCGACGTGGTGAATACCATGGTGGTCAGGCCCCAACTCCGTAGGCACCACCACGATATGATCAATCCCACGATGGCCGACACGATCGCCAGCCGCAGCATCGAGCGCTCGCCCTCCACGTCGATGGCCACGTTATCGACCGGCGGCCCGCCCATGTGAAGCTGATCGCGGGGAATAGCACACTCCATTTCCGCCACGTTGTAGATCTTGTCGATCACCGCGTGCAGGAACTTCTGCCCGTCGTGGTCCGTCGCGTCCCACTCGGCCTCCGCCTGCGGACGGATCGTCAGTACCAGACAGGTCTGTTTGCCGTCACGGCCGATGACGAACCCCTTCAGCCGCTCCAGGGCCGCCGCCGGGTCCACGCCCTGGTCGATCAGGCTGTTGAGGATCTCGACGCCCGTGGTCACGCTCTTGAAAAATCGCGGGTCCGAGCTCACGCGCACGTGTTCTTGCGGGGGCGTTAGCTTCTTCGCCAGCAGCGGAAGCGTGGTATCGTCGAGCGTGCAGCCCTCCCAACTGACGAGGATGAACATGTCGGTCTCGAAGCGCGACCGGTACCACTCGTACATCGTCGTCTCTTGATAGGCCGACGGTAGCCACGACTTGACGTCGTTCTTGTTGCTGCGCAGCGACATCTGTGTGCCGACGAGGAAGAACGGCACAAGAAAGGCCATGACCAACAAGATCAGGAGACTATAGCGTGCGAAAAAGTTGCTTTTCATCGAAGGAAATCGCCACTGTGGAAAAGGCGCCTGCGCGGATGCCAGCCGCGTGAATTCCAGGTACAAGAAACGCTTGCTGACCGGCGCGCAGACTTCCCGCAGACGAGTCGGACGGGCTAGAGCAGAAACGCGCAGAGAACCGTGCAGGGTTCAGCGGCCGTCGTCAGCGTTGTCACCCAACTGGCATACCGCGGCCGCTGGGTGTTCCAAGATCGTACATCCTTGTCGTAAAGTGCCGTCGCTTTGTGGGTTGGGTCATCGACGGCGAGTTTTCGACTGTGGCGGCGCTCCTGCGATTCCACCGTCGGCATCCAGCCGAGGGCGGCCCGTGTTGTGAAGAAGTAGCTCTGGTCGCAGGACTTGACCCAGGAAACCGCGCTATCGGCAGACGGGCGTTCGGCGGCATACGATCCGGGCGCTCCAGGCCCGATCAGCGCAACCGCCAGCAACACCGACGCAGTCGCCAGCGCCGCCCACCTCCCTTGCACGATCACATCCCAAAGCCGCACAGGCAGATTCCCTAGTCAACTCTTCTTGTGGAGGACTAAAACCTATTCCAGAGATCATATCCAGATCGGTTCAGGAATCAATAGCATTCGAGATGCGCCACTCGTGTGGGGGGAACGCGCGACGATTCCGCGGCCCCGATACATACCTACAGGTGGTGTCCATATGCTTGACAACCGCCCGCAAGCGTCTTTAGCATACCGACGTTGACATCACCTCTGGCAACCAACGAGGAAGCACAGTGATGCGTCCCACTTGCATCGTGTCTGTTTTGTTCGCCGTAACGCTCCTTCCGGTCCTTGTAGCCGTCGCCCATGCGGCCGCATCTGACCGTGCCGATGGCGACAAGCCCAACATCGTCTACATTCTCGCCGACGATCTTGGTTATGGCGACCTGTCTTGCCTGAACCCCCAGTCCAAGATCACCACGCCGAACATGGACCGGCTGGCCGCCGAGGGCATGACCTTCACCGACGCCCACTCACCCTCAGCGGTCTGCACGCCCACCCGCTACGGTATCCTCACCGGTCGCTACTGCTGGCGAAGCCGCCTCCAGCGCGGCGTATTGCTCGGCTACGACCGGCCGCTTATCGAGCCCGAGCGAACCACCGTAGCCTCGTTCCTCAAGAGCCACGGCTACTGCACGGCCGCCGTCGGCAAGTGGCACTTGGGCTTGGGGTGGCAACTGCGCGACGGCCAGCCTCTGCCCCAACGCGACGACATCCCCGAGGATCCCGGGATCGACTACACCCAGCCGATCGCCGGGGGCCCGCTCGCCTTGGGGTTCGACTACTTCTTTGGCATCAGCGCGTCGTTGGATATGGCGCCCTACTGCTACATCGAGAACGACCGCGTCACCATGGTGCCAACCGTGCCGAGCCATGGTCGGCCGTTTCCGGAAAACTGGCGCGCCGGGCTGAAGGCCGACGATTTCGAGCATGCCGACGTGCTACCCACGCTCACCAAGAAAGCCATCGCATGGATCGACCGCCAGGCCAGCGCCGCTCCCCGCAAGCCCTTCTTCCTCTACTTCCCCCTCAGCGCTCCGCACACGCCAGTGCTGCCCAACGAGCCGTTCCGCGGCAAAAGCCAGGCGGGCTCGTATGGCGATTTCGTCGTCGAGGTCGATTGGGTTATCGGCCAGGTCACCGACGCCCTGCAACGCAAGGGTCTTGCCGATAACACTCTCGTCGTTCTCACCAGCGACAACGGCTCGACCATGACCATCCGCAAGCCGTTCCAGAAGTATCACCACGCCACGAATCACCACTTTCGCGGGCAGAAATCCGACGCGTGGGATGGCGGACACCGCATTCCGTTCCTGGTCCGCTGGCCGGGCAAGGTGAAGTCCCGTTCCACGTGCGACGACACCGTCTGCCTCACCGATCTGTTGGCCACCTGCGCGGCCATTGTCGGCGCCGATCTGCCGGACGGTGCCGGCCCCGACAGCTACAACATCCTGCCCGACCTGCTAGGCACGGCCGAGCGACCGATTCGCGAGGCGACCGTGCATCATTCCATCGACGGCCGATTCGCGATCCGGCAAGGCCGGTGGAAGCTGATCCTCTGCCGTGGCTCAGGCGGTTGGAGCCTGCCGGAAGCCAAGGTCCCCAAAGACGCCCCGGCCGGCCAGCTCTACGACATGACGGCGGACGTCAGCGAGCAGCGCAATCTATACAACGACCGCCCCGACGACGTCGCCCGACTGACCACACTGCTCGACCGCTACCGCCGCCAAGACCACAGCCATCCGTAACCACGGCCTCGCACCCAGGTTGTGCCGCGGCGTGACGCTGCCCTGTCCCATCCATCGCGCGCTTTCAACTCCACTTCTGTACCCACGCGTCGATGTTCTCGATCGCCCACGGCTGCCGCTGCTTGCGTTGAAGCATCCCGTCGGCCTCGGCATCGTTGGCAAACCGTTCTGCCTCGGGATTCCAACGGAGCTTCCGGCCCAGAAGCATGGCGATGTTGCCGATGTGCGCGATGGTGATCGTGCGGTGCCCCGTCTCGGCCGGTGCGTAGCACGGCTTGCGCGTCTTGACGCAGTCCAAGAAGTTTCGCCATTCGCCCCCGTTGCCTGCTGCACGGCCGACAATCTCGCTCGGATGGTACAAATGTACCTCGTCGGGCCCAATCTTCGACTGGAGGATCTCCTTGCGGCTGGCCTCCAGCGGACCGCGCCACTTCTTGAAACCGATCCAGCCGTCGGTCCCCTCGAAGCGGATGCCCGGAATGCTGGTCGACACGTTCAACGTCACGCCGTTGGCGTACTTGTAGTCGAGGACGAACTCTTCGGCCGTGTTGAACAACTCGTCGCGCGGCGGAAACTTGCCGGTCCCTTCGACCTCCACCGGCCCCGTGGCCTCGGTGTTGTTCCCCCACTGCGCCAGATCGATCATGTGCGCGCCCCAGTCGGTCAACCGGCCGCCCGAGTAGTCGCGGTTCCAGCGAAAGCTCCCATGGCACCGCGCCGGGCAGTACGGAGCCAGCGGTGCCTGCCCCAGCCACATCTCGTAGTCGAATCCCTTGGGCACGGGCTGCTCGGTGCGATCATCGAAATTCGCCCCACGGGTCTCGTTCCCTGTCGGCAGCGTGACGTCGATGTGCGTCACCTTACCGATCCGCCCGTTCCGCACCAATTCGCACATCTGCAGATACGTGTCGATCGAGCGATTCTCCGAGGCCGTCTGAAACACGCGCCCGGTCTTCGCGATCGTATCGCAGAGGATGCGTCCCTCGGCCACCGTCAGCGTCAGAGGCTTCTCGCAGAGCACGTCCTTTCCCATGCGGGCGGCCATGATCGCCGGGATGACATGCCAATGGTCCGGCGTGCAGTTGGCCACCGCGTCGAGATCCTTGCGAGCGATCAGATCTCGGAAATCGTGGTGGGCCGTGCAGCCGCGGTAGTCTTTGCCACGCTGCTGGCCGAAATGCTCTTCGACGCGCCGCTTTGCCCCCTCGCGTCGCGACTGGTCGACGTCGCACACGGCAACGACCTGACAGTCGGCACAGCGAAACGCCTGGACGAGGTTCCAATTCACCCCGTGATTGCCGCATCCAATCAGCCCCACGACCACGCGCTCGCTCGGAGCCACATTCCCGTCCGCGCCGCGGGCCGCCGCGGGAACGATCGCCGGCGCCGCCAGCCATGCCGCGCCGGCCGCCGCGGCCGAACGTCGAAGAAATGTGCGCCGACCGATGCGGTGACTCTTGTCGTATACTGACATTGCGATCTGCTCCTTCTGGTTCTCTTCAAGACGTGGCTAGCCGTAAGAACCGGTCGCTCGGCGACCATTGGGCAAATGCCACCATAGCGTCCACGGAACCCAGAAGCAAACTTGCCGAGCGATTCCCGGCACATCCCGTGAATACGGGGTCCCCGCCGTATCAAGGCCCGCGCAGCCGAAGTGCGCGCGATCGGGTCTTCGATTCACCCTACAATACGGCTGCCCAATCGCGTATTACCCGGCGCCGGAGATTTCCCGCATCGCCTTGCGAGCTAGCCGACCCAGGCGCGAGTCGCCGTCGTCCTGCGCCGTTTCCTGCAGCGTGCGCAGCGCCTCCCTGGCCGGCGCGCCGATCTTGCCCAACGCCCATGCGGCCCGCTGACGCACGGAGTCGTCCAGGGGGGCCACCACCGCGGCGGCCAATGCCGGCACGGCCGGCGCAGCCTGCTCGCCCAATCGTCCCAGCAGCGTCGCCGCCCAATAGCCGACGTCGGCACTGCCGCTGCCCAGAAGACGCGCTAGCAGCCGAGTGTCGCACGGGGCGGGCGGGCCGATCGCTTCCAGTGCATGGACCACGCGCTCGCAGACCTCCGCCGACTCGTCGGCACATGCCTCGACCAGCCTCACGACCGCCGGCTGTGCTCTGGGGCCTATGGCTGCGAGTTGTTCGGCCGCTTCCTGCCGAATCGTGGGATCGTAATGGTCCAGCGCCTCCGAGAGGCGATGAACGTCGCCGGGAGAAATCATTGGGGACCAACCAGTGAAAAGTAGGCGGCAGTGCGACGCCGCGAAGTGAGCACGTGCCGCAACGACAGCATCGACCAACCTGCGTCTGCAACACGCACAACCAAGAATGGCTCTTGCCCTGCCCAGGGACGAGCCACAACAGGCTGTGATTATAGAAACTGTCGCCCATTTCACCAGGCCGGTTTTTCGCAAAAATCCTGCACCTGCCCTCTAGTGGGAGCCGTTCCAAACTCTCACCCCGGCGCACGCCGGCCTTGCCAAGTTCCGCCCGATTCGCCGACCTTTCTCCTCACCAACAACGCCCCTTTCTTCTCCTCGTTCCCCACCCTTTCCCGCGGCCCCTTGCGTCCCCCGGCGTCGACGGCTATGGTGACCAAAAAGGAACGCCAAGAGTGGATCGACGACTGAAACTGCTGGCATGGTTGGCTGCACTTGGATGTGTTGCCGGCGGCTTCGCGGCCGTCGGCGGATCGGGTACGCTCGTCGGCGGCGTCCTCTGCGTGGTGACGCTGCTGTTGTTTTGCCTCCTTTACCAAATGGGCAGTTTGGGCCCCCACCTGCCGCCAGCGCGTATCCCACGCAAAGCAGTGGTCGCGGCCGTCTGGGGCCTCGCCGCGATTCTGTTGACGTTGGCCCTGCTGATTGCCGTACGGGTCGTACAGACCGTCATCCATCAGCAAACCTGATCAATGTCCCCCGCACGCTGCGGGGTCCGGCACGAACCACTGCAAGAAACCTTGACGGCCCCAGCAGACCATACCGCCTCGGGAGGAACGGACCGAACATGACCGACCCGCAATGGCAAGACCTGCTCCGTGTGCTTCGCGGCCAGTTGCTCCAGCCGCTCCCCGTCGGGCTGGTCGTCGATAGCCCCTGGCTCCCCGGTTGGGCCGGTAGGTCCATCCTCGACTACTTCTCCGATCAGCAGACGTGGCTTGATGTCAATCTCCAGGCCGTCCGCCGCTTCCCCAAGATCCACTTCTTGCCCGGCTTCTGGTCCGAGTTTGGCATGTGCACCGAGCCGTCGGCCTTCGGCGCCAAGACGGTCTGGTTCGAGAACGACTTTCCCAGCGTGGAACGATCGCTGTTCGATTACCCCGACATCAAGCGTCTGAAGAAGCCCAACTGCCGCACCGACGGCCTGCTCCCGCTGATGCTCAAACGGCTCGTCTCGTGCCGGTCCGCCATCGAAGAGGCCGGCCACCGCATCCGCTTTGCCGTCGCCCGTGGGCCGTTGAACATTGCCTGTTACCTTCTGGGCCACACCGAGTTCCTCGTGGGCGTCAAGACCAACCCCGACGAAACGCACGCCCTGCTGCGAGTCGTCACCGATTTCCTCGCCGACTGGCTCGACCTGCAGTGCAAGACCTTTGACTCGATCGACGGCGTCTTCCTCCTCGACGACCTTATCGGATTCCTGGGCAACGACGACTTCGAGCAGTTCGCGCTCCCCTATCTTAAGCAGCTTTACGATTCGCAGAACGTCTCGGTGAAGTTTCTCCACAACGACGCCGCAGGCCTCATCACCGCCCGGCATCTGCCCACCCTCGGCGTGAATCTGTTCAATTTCTCCTTCGACCACAGCCTCGGCGAGATGCGCGCAGCGGCCGGCGACGGGGTGACGCTCTTGGGCAACATTCCGCCCCGTGACGTACTCGCCGCGGGCACACCCGACGACGTTCGCCGCAGCGTCGCCGAAATGCTCGCCCCGGTAAGCGACAAGCGCCGCATCATCGTTTCGTGCGGCGGGGGAACGCCACCGGGCGTTTCGACCGAAAACCTCGAAGCCCTTTGCACCCCCTGCAACTGAGCGCCGACCATGGAACTATCCCCTTCCGTCTACGAACACGCGGCGGCCGTGATCGGCATGCCTCCCTGGGATGTTTCCCGCGATGAAGAGCTACTCTTCCGCGCGCACGCCGAGGCCCACCGGCTCTATCGGCAAACGCCCATCATGCCGGGGATCGATATCTACAACCTCGAAGCCGAGGCCTACGGGGCGGTCGTCGAAAACCCGGGCGAACAGGGCATCCCGGCAATCTCCAGGCCTACCTGCCGCTCGACCGGCGAGCTGATGAACCTCAAACCGCTCGATCCCCGGCGCGACGGCCGCATCGCCATGGTCATCCGGGTTGCCGCCCGACTGGCCAAGGAGTTTCCCGAGCCGCAGGTGCGCGTTCCCGTCAGCGGTCCCTTCTCGATTGCCAGCAACTTGGTCGGCTTTCAGAATCTCCTGTGCGACGTGGCCGCCGATCCCGACACCGTGGCCGCCGCCCTGATGCACCTTGTGGCCGGCCAGATCAACTTTGCACGGGAAATCCGCGACCAGGGCGTCGACATCGCCTTTTTCGAATCGGCGGCCTGCCCGCCGCTGCTGTCGCCGGCCATGTTCCGCCGCGTCGAACTCCCGGCGCTGAAGGCGATCCTCGGCGGCATGGCCGAAGTGCTCGGCCACCCCGTCCCGTGCATCATCGGCGGCAACACCGCGCCCATCCTGGAGGCCATGCTCGAAACGGGCACGAGCTACGTCGTCGCCCCGTACGAAACCGACCAGGAAGTGTTCATGAAGAAGATCTGGGATCGGACCGACGTCCGCGTCCGCGTCAATACCGACGTCGAACTCATATCGCGCGGAACCTGGGAGCAGATCCGCACCGATGCCGATCGCATCCTTGGCCTCCTCAGCGGCCGTCCCAACGTATGCCTGGGTACCGGGGCCCTCCCCTACGAAACGCCCCCGGAAAACGTTCTGCGACTAAGAGAATACGTCAGCCAGTTCTGATCGCGAGGTGAAAACGTGCAGAAGAAGACCATTCGTACCGGGATCGTCGGCTCGGGCTTTTCCGCCACCTTCCATTTCGAAGCCCTCACAAGGGTCTACGGCACCAACGTCGACGTCGTGGGCGTCCACTCCAAGGACACCGAAGGGGGCAAAGCCTATGCCCAGAAGCGTTCCATCCGCTTCTTCGACTCCCTGGAGGCCATGCTCGAAGAAGTCGACGTCATCCACGTCTGTGTGCCGCCGATGTTCCACGAGCCGATCTCCATCGAAGGGCTCCGGCGCGACAAGTTCGTCGTCTGCGAAAAGCCGCTGACCGGCTACTTCGGCGACGGCTCGCCCGACTTCCACTGGGAGCGTGCCGACAAACAGGTCGCGCTCGACGCGGCCCTGGCCAGCGTCCGCCGGCTCGTCGAAGCCCAACGCAACAGCAAGGGGCGGCTGCTCTACGCGGAAAACTGGGTCTTCGCCCCTTCGATCCAGAAAGAGCGTGAGATCCTCCAGAAGACCGGTGGCCAGGTTCTCTGGATCCACGGCGAAGAAGCTCACAGCGGGTCGCACTCGGTCGACTACGCCTACGCGGCGCGCTGCGGCGGCGGAGTGCTCATCGGCAAGGGCTGCCATCCGCTCACTGCCGCTCTCTACCTGAAACGCGTCGAAGGGCTCGCCCGCGACGGTCGGCCCATCCGCCCCCACACGGTCAGCGCTCGAACCCACGCCATCACTCGGCTTCCCGCGTTCCGCGACGAGGGCCACATCCGCGCAACCTACTACGATATCGACGACTTCTCCACGATGCACGTCGAGTTCGACGACGGCACGATCGCCGACGTCCACGCCTCCGACATCGTCCTGGGCGGCATTCACAACTGGATCGAAGTCTGCGCCAACAACCACCGTGCACTGTGCAACATCAATCCCAACTCGGCCATGCAGACCTACAATCCCATCGAGGCCAACTTCAAGGACATCTACGTGGTCGAGAAGATCGGCACGAAACAGGGCTGGGCCTGCACCTCGCCCGAAGAGGACTGGTTCACCGGCTACCCCCAGGAGATGGAGGCCTTCTATCGCACGATCGCGTATGGCGATCCACTGGAAAGCGACCTCGAGCTGGCCGCCGACGCCATCCTCACGATCTACAGCGCCTACGTTTCCGCGGATCGGCAGGGTGCCGCCGTCGAGATCAACAAAGAAGCTGCACCGTAGCGATGCCTACGGTCCCAGGGCATTGCCGCAGTGAGAGCAGTAGTTGCTGCCGCGCGCGACCGGCGCCCCGCACCTCGGACATGCTATTTGCCGGTCGCGTGCCAGACGAAGGATGAGCCAGATAGCAGCAATCCAAATAGGGAGAACAACAGCCAGCATTCCCCCGATGATGAGCAGTTCCCACGCTCCGATGCCGAACATTGCAAACTCCAGACCGGACACTGTATCCCTTCCACGAGCCGATTCCAACGTATTATTCATCATGCACCGGCACAACGATCGATTGCCGCCCGAACGCGCTGCCCATGGTGCGAAGGTGACGGAACATGCCCGATGAATGCCCCGCGAGAGGTCAACCCATGATCACGGTCTTCGTCGTCTCCGACAGCACGGGCTCGACAGTCGAGCGTCTTCTTCGGGCGGCCATCCTGCAGTTCATCGACGCTGACGTCGACATTCAGAAGCGAACCGAAATTCGGACCCCCCAACAGGTCCGCAGTGTTGTCCAAGAGGCGGCCGCCAAGAAGGCCATCATTCTCCACACGCTCGTTTCCGACGAGCTGCGCCGATTGATCCTGACCGAGTCGCGCCAACAGGAGGTCGATTCGCTGGACGTCATCGGCCCGGTCCTGGAACGGCTGGCTCGCCACCTGCACCTCAGCCCGCAAGAGAAGCCCGGTCTGTTCCGCCAGTTGGCCGAGGCGCGTTCGCGCGAGATCGAGGCCGTCGATTTTGCCTTCCGCCACGACGATGGGCAGAACGCCCAGGACCTCGAGCGGGCCGAAATCGTCCTCGTCGGTGTGTCGCGGGCCATGAAGACACCCACCAACCTCTATCTCGCTTACCGCGGCTGGTTCGTGGCCAATGTGCCGTTGGTTCCCGAGGTCCCGACGCCGGAGTCGCTTCTGGCCATCCCCGCTTCACGAATCTTCTGCCTGACGATGACTCCCGGTCGGCTCCGCGAACTGCGTCTGACACGCGCCGAAGGCACCGGCATCCCCGTCGTCCCGTATGCCTCGTTGGAGCAAATCCACGAAGAGCTGCGCTTTGCCGGGCAACTGTGCCAGGAGCACGGCTGGCGCCGAATCGACACCACCGGCAAGTCGGTCGAAGAGGTCAGTCGCGAGATTGTCCTCCTCCTGCCAGGCGGCGACCGCCCACGGCAGACCGGCGACTGACCGTTTCCCGCAAATGCCCGGCCGAGTCCATTTCTCGGTGCATCTTTCCGCAGTCGGCTGCGCCGCCCCCTCTGGCAACACCCAGGAGCGAATCTGGGCCTCGCATATCCTTCAGACCAAGCAATTGCCCCTCCTTCCTGCCCTTTCCACCCTGCAGAATCTCCCTGCATGACCACTGGGAATACCGCTGGCGGAGGACCGACATCCGTTCTTGGTACGAGTATCCCCCACATCTGTTACATTGCAGATTGTCTCGACGCCTACCATACTGCAAGAGAGCATTCCGACTTGTGGGCGGCCAGCGGAGCACACGGCCGTCGCGTGACTCGACAAGCACACTGCCGTGACCGACGCGTTCGATCCCTATCGCATCTGGCTGGGAATCCCCGCCGAAGAACAGCCGCCAAACCACTACCGGCTGCTGGGGATCGGTCTGTTTGAGTCCGATGCCGATGTGATTTCCAACGCGGCTGACCGGCAGATGACCCACGTGCGCACCTTCCAAGCCGGGCCTCATTCGGCGCTGTCGCAGAAGCTGCTCAACGAATTAGCCGCGGCGCGGGTAACGCTCCTCGATCCGGCGCGGCGCACCGAGTACGAAGAGCAGTTACGATTGCAGTTGGTCAGCCACCCGGTCGCCAGTTCGTGGACGGCCGCCATGCCCAGGCCGGTCGCCTCGTCGCGTGAGCATCGCACCACGCACGACGGGAGAAGCGATTCCGGCAAGGCCGCTCGACCGGCGATGTCGGCCAGCCGATGGTGGATGGCTCGGCAGTACGTCGAACGACGCAGGCAATGGTCCTGGCAAACCCCAGCTGTCGTTGTGGTGCTCGTATTCGTCTTGGCCCTGACTGCATGGTGGCTCGTACGGTTGACGACCCCCTCGCCGGCCCCACCGCTTGTTCCCTCGCGATCTCAGACGTCGACGGTGCCACCCGACGTGAGCACTCCGGCCCCGCCGCCGCAACCCGCACCCGCCAAAACCGATGCCAAGCCGACGGTTGATTCTCGAAACGAAGCCCCTGAAAACATCACGGCTCAGAGCGAGCCGCCGGCACCGTCACCACCGGTGAACCATTCCGAGCCGGTCACGCCGACGCCTCCGAAACCTGCTCCCGGACCGTCACCCGATATGATTGCGGCCAGGGCAACGCGACTGCCCGCTCACGCCGATGTGACGCCAGAGACGCCGAAGCCCGTTTCGCCCCCGGAAAGCCCTTCGCACGTTCCGCTGCCGGTCGCGCCGAGCATCGACAAAGCCGCCCTGACCAAAATCGAGGGATTCGAGTGTCGCCAGGAACCCGCCCGGTCGCAACTGCTGTCGGCCCTCGGCGGCAATGAAGCCAGTCAGCAGGCGGTGCGGCTTGCCATGGATTGGCTGGTAGCCCATCAGCTGGCTGACGGTAGCTGGGACTTCAGCCGTATCGGATCGGCGGCCAACCCGGGCACACTCGGCGCGCCGCATACCGCCACGGCGCTCGTCGTTCTGGCGATGGCCGGCGCCGGTCAATGCGAGCGCACCGCCGACCATCGCACATCGGTTTACAAGGGCGCTCAATATCTGATTAGGCGAATGAAGACGAACCCCACAACGGGCTTGGTATCGGAGACGTCGCCCGACGAGCTTCCTTCGCGTCCCATGGCCGCCGCCGCTTTGTGCGAGGTTGCTGCAAGCGGCCACACGCGAGCCATGCTCGATGCGGCCAAGTCGGCTGTGAACCTGCTCGCGACAAGTCAGAACAACGATGGCGGATGGTCGGCCACCCACATCCCGGGCGCCGACACGAACCATCCCAGCGACATTTATGCAACCGGCTGGACCGTCGCCGCCCTGGCCACGGCCAAGCTGGCGCACCTGGACGTTCCGCAATCGAGCCTCGATCGCGCCGGCGCCTTCCTCGATTCGCTGCAAACGCCGGATCGAGCCGGTTATCGTCGTTCGCTTTCCGAGCCGCTGGACGCCGATGCCACGCCCCTCGGTTTCTTGGCCAGGGTCTACTTGAATTGGCAGCCCGACAGTCTCGAAGTGCAGCGATACGCCGATCAACTTGCCCGCAACGGTCCACGAGCCAATGGCGATCCCGACTTCAACTACCACGCGACGCTCCTAATGCGCAGCCGGGCCGGATTGGTCTGGGCCGAGTGGAACACCGCCATGCGCGACTCGCTGATCGCCCGACAAGTCCAGGAAGGACCCGACCAGGGAAGCTGGCTCGTTCAGGGACGCGAGGAACTCATTCGCCAGGGCGGACGCCTCTATTGCACCGCCATGGCGGCCTTGATCCTCGAATCGTACTATCGCTACCCGCCACCCCAGGCCCTGCTCAACGGCCCGTAATGCACCCTGCGCAGCCAAGCTGCATATGCCAACCACGGATGAGCGGTTTGGCCTCGCATCGGCAAACCTCCTGACCAAGCTCGCGGCCATTGCCTGACCACCCCTATCGGTTCATACTGGAGGTAGTCCTCAGGCCAGGTGCGTTGCCATGATGAGCGAAACCTCGCATAGCGTCTCCGAGACCCCCAATGACCTGTCCGGTCGGCAGTTAGGCGACTTTCGCCTCCTGCGCCGCCTTGGTCGCGGGGCGATGGCCGACGTATACCTCGCGCACCAGCAGTCGCTCGAACGCCAAATTGCCGTGAAGGTCCTGCGGCCCGAGCTGGCCAGCGACCGTGTCTACGTCGAGCGATTCCGCCGCGAGGCCCATTCGGCCGCCTCGCTTGTGCACGCCAACATCGTCCAAATTTACGATGTCGGCCGGGCGGATCGGATCTTCTACATCGCCCAGGAATACGTGCTCGGCCAGAACCTGCGGCAATGGCTGCGCCGCGGCAGTCCTCCGGACCTCCGCACTGCGCTGTTGGTCATGCGCCAGGTCGCCGCGGCGCTGATGAAAGCGGCCGAGCACGGCATCATCCATCGCGACATCAAGCCGGAGAACATTCTTCTGGCCCGCAACGGCGAGGTCAAAGTGGCCGACTTCGGGCTGGCGCGACTCGTCGATTCTTCTCAACACGTCGAGCTGACCCAAACCGGCATGACGTTGGGCACGCCCTTGTACATGAGCCCGGAACAGATCGAGGGCAAACCACTCGATCCCCGCAGTGATCTCTACTCGTTTGGCGTGACCTGTTACCAGATGCTCGCCGGCCGCCCGCCCTTCAGCAGCGAGACGCCGCTGGCGCTGGCCGTGCAGCACCTCAACAAAGTGCCCGAGCCGCTCGAACAGTGCCGTCCCGACCTTCCCCCCGCCCTGTGCCGCATGGTCCACAAGATGCTGGCCAAGAAGCCCGAAGACCGGTACCAGTCGGCCCTCGACTTGGCACGCGACCTGGCGCGCCTTCAAAGCCAAACGCTCGGCGAATCGTGGCCGGAAGGTTTGCCCGAACTATCCTCGGGACTCTTCGAGCTGCCCGCTGCGCTTAGTCAGGCGACCGAGCAACTCGACGTCTTCATGAAGACGGCCGCCAATCTGTCGGTGACGCGTCCCCGGCGGTGGCGTTGGGTTGCCGCCGGCGCGGCGGCCTTCATTTGCGGTGCCCTTCTGGCGTGGGTCGCGTTCCAGCCGCCACGTCTGCTCGATGTTCCGAACGAGGCTGCGGGAGCCGTTCCCCAGCCACAGACCGCGTTAAGCCGCTGGCTCTATGCCAGCAATGTGGGAACCGAGGAAGCCTGGCGCAGCGTCATCACCGGTGCCCAGAAGCAACCCTACCTGCGCCACCGCGCCATGGAACGCTTGGCGCTGGTCTATCTCCAGAAGGGGAACGAAGAGCAGGCCATGGATATCTTCGATGAGTTGGCCGCCTTGGACCCTTCCGAATCGGAACTCCGCACGTTCGGGCTCGCCGGGCAGTGCAGTGTCTATACCATGCGCCACCAGTATGACAAGGCCGTCCCCATTCTGGCGCAAATGTGGCCCAACCGCAGGGAACTCCGCGATCCGCAAATGAAACAGCTTCTTCGCTACGTCCTCCGCACCATTCGCTCCCGCGTCGACGACGCGACAACCCAACGGTGGCAGGAGTGGCTGGATGAGCAGTTTCCCGGCTAGTTTTCCGCCCTCTGGCCGCTCCCAGCAAGCGATACGACTTGACGATGACCCCCGCGGTGGGTATAGAAGTGCAGTTTTACAGCGCGTTCGGCGTAGCCGCAGCGTGTGTTTCGCTTTCGAAACCGCAGAAACACGCCGACACGAACGCTACAGTTAAGTGCGACACGCACTGGGCGACTCTCGCCAGGCTGGCCTGGTTCGACTGGAGGCGATTCGGTGGACGAAATTCGAGAACAACTCTTGGCAGATTTGGCTAAGGCCGGCACCCCGCGCGACGTCGAACAAGTCCGCATTTCGTACTTGGGGCGCAAGGGCGTCATCACCACGCTGGCCAAGAATACCGACTTTAGCAAACTCACCCCCGACGAGCGCAAGCAGTTCGGCAGTCGACTGAACGAGCTCAAGCGCATGGCCGAAGAGCAAATTGCTCGCGCGGCGGAAGTCACTCGCAGTGCCGCCACCCAGGTCGAGGCCACCAAGTCGGCCCGAACACTCGACTTGACGCTGCCGGGCACGGGACACAACGTCGGCTGCCTGCACCCCATCGCACTGGTCCAGATGGAACTGGAAGATATCTTCCAAGGCATGGGCTTCATGGTCCTAACCGGACCCGAAATCGAATTGGAACACTACAACTTCGATGCCCTCAATATTCCCGGCGACCATCCCGCCCGCGACATGCAGGATACCTTCTGGCTGACCAACGGCCAGTTGATGCGAACCCATACCTCGGCCAATCAGGTCCGCGCCCTGGAGCGGTTCGGGGCGCCCATGCGAGCCATCTTTCCCGGGCGCTGCTTTCGCTACGAAGCGATGGATGCCAGCCATGAAAATACCTTCTACCAGCTCGAAGGCCTGCTGGTCGACCGTGACATCTCCGTGGCCAACCTCATCGCCGTCATGAAGGCCCTGCTCAGCCAGATCTTCCACCGCGACGTGACCGTCCGCCTGCGCCCGGGCTTCTTCCCCTTCGTCGAGCCGGGCTTCGAACTGGATCTTCAGTGCGTGCTCTGCGGCGGCCGCGGCTGCTCCACCTGCGGCGACGGCTGGATTGAGCTGATCCCCTGCGGACTGGTTCACCCCAAGGTCCTTGAATACGGGCGGATCGATACGTCCGTTTACAGCGGCTTCGCCTTCGGCCTCGGCCTCACGCGGCTGGCCATGATGAAGTTCAACATCCCCGACATCCGCCTCTTCAACTCCGGCGACATCCGTTTCTACGAACAATTCCCCGCCGCCGTATAACAACAATTACTCACCACGAATTCGTCACAAACAACCCTATCCAACCCACGAACACTCGACCCCTTCCCTACCCCACCTCCGTTTTCTCCGTGCCTCCGTGGTACATTCCCGCTGCAAACGAAGCAGCCGATTTACCACGGAGGCACAGAGTACACAGAGAAGCGGCGCATAGGCGAAACCATGCGAACGTCCGGATCTTGAGGGCATCGATCCAATGTTGGTTTTCGAGGAACTCAGCCATGAGATCCGCGGAGCAGCGATCGAGGTCCACAAGGAATTGGGACCAGGCTTGCTGGAGTCCGCCTATGAACAGTGCCTCTGCCGGGAATTGGGCCTGAGAAACCTCGCGTTCAAACGCCAAGTGCCCCTGCCGGTTACGTACAAGGGAATCAAAATCGATTGCGGTTATCGAGTGGACCTGCTCGTAGAAGACAACGTCGTTCTGGAATTGAAGAGCATCGAAGCCTTGCTGCCGGTGCACGAGGCACAACTGCTGACTTACCTGCGACTCAGCGGCAAGAAACTCGGTTTTCTCATGAACTTCAACGTCGCACTCATGAAAGACGGCATCGTGCGCCTCGTACTCTAATACGCTGTTTCCAAATGATCATCCAAATTCCATCTCCGTGTCCTCCGTGCCTCCGTGGTGGATCTCCCCTCTCAAGAAAGAAGCGAACGTGAAAATCTCCCTGGACTGGATCTCCGATTTCGTCGACCTGTCGGACCTCGATCCCCAGGTGATCGCCGATCAGCTGACGCTCTCCACCGCCGAAGTCGAAGGTTTCGAGGTCCTTGCTCGTTCGATCCAAGGCGTCGTGGTGGGCGAGATCGTCGCCGCCGAGCCGCTCAAGGCCGAGCCCGGCAAACAGCTCACGCTCACCACCGTCGACTGCCGCACCCGTAAGTACACAACCGTTTGCGGAGCCCCCAATGTGCGCGTCGGCATGAAGGCGGCCTTCGCACCGCCGGGCGTCACACTGGCCGGGGGGCACAAGATCGCGTCGGCCCAGGTGGCAGGGCATCAGAGCGAGGGCGTACTTTGCTCGCCCATGGAATTGGGCATGAGCCGTTGGCACGAAGTGCTCTTGGAGTGCCCGGCGTCGACGGCCGTCGGCACGCCCTTGTCCGATCTCATCCCGGACCAGGATGTCATCATCGAGATCGACAACAAGAGCCTCACCCATCGGCCCGACCTGTGGGGCCACTACGCATTCGCCCAAGAATTGGCCGCCATTTTCGGCCGGCCGCTGCGCGCCTTGCCCATGGCCGATCTGACGCAATACGACAAACTGCCGGCTTATCCGCTGTCGGTCGAGGATTTCGATGGCTGTCCTTGTTACGGCTGCTTGGAGTTCGAAGTGGCCGCCGGGCAACCATCGCCGCTGGTCATGCAGCGTCGTCTCCATGCGCTCGGCCAGCGAACGTTCAATCTCATGGTCGACGTCACCAACTACGTCATGCTCGAACTGGCCCAGCCCACGCACGCCTTCGACGGCGACCGTCTCTCGGCAATCCGCGTGGCGACCATGGGCCGGCCCGGCACCTTCACGACCCTCGACGGCCAGGATCGCCACATGCTGCCCGACGACCTTCTGATCTGGAACGAGAAGGAGCCGGTCGCGCTGGCAGGCGTCATGGGCGGTCTCAATAGCGAAGTGGAGGAAACGACCAGCAAGATCCTCCTGGAAAGCGCCAACTTCAAAGGCTCGCGCATTCGTCGCACGTCGGTCCGGCTCGATCTCCGCACCGAGTCGGCCCAGCGCTTCGAGAAGGGCCAGCCGCCGGCCAACGTCACGTTGGGCATCGCCCGCATCCTCCAACTCGTCGACGACGCCGGCGCCCAGCCGAAAGTAACCTCACGGCTGACGATCCAGGGCGACGTGAAGGACGGCTTTCGGCCCCTCGTGCTGGAGCCCGGCTCGCTTGTCAGGATGGCCGGTGCCGACATTCCGAACGAGCGGGTTACTGCCATTCTCCAGTCGCTCGGCTTCCAGGCCCGCTACGACGCCGACGGCCGGCTGCACGTCGGCATTCCGCCGCACCGCAGCGAAAAGGACCTTTCCATTCCGGCCGACATCGCTGAAGAGGTCCTGAGGATCTTCGGCTACGGCAAGATCGAGCCCCGCATGCCCCAAGCGATGCTAGAACCTTTGTTCGTCGAAAAGTCGCTGCGGATCGAGCACAAGTTGCGCCGGTTGCTGGCCGCCTCGCACGGCTTCGTCGAAGTGCAGAACTACGGCTGGTTCGACGACCGCTGGTTGGCGCAGCTCGGATTCCAGCCCGAAGGCACGCTCGAACTTAAGAACCCCAGCACGCAATTCACCCGCCTGTTGCGCACCACGCTGGTGCCCAACCTTTTGGCCCTGGCGCGTCAGAACCGGACCTATCGCGACGCCTTCCGCCTGTTCGAGTTGGGACGCGTTTACCACACGGGCCCCGACGGCCGTAGCGTCGAAACGTCCCGACTGGGCGGAATCAGTTGCACGCCCACTCACCAACCGACGCCCGAGGAGCACTTCCGCGCCATCAAAGGCGCGTTGGAAGACCTCGGACGTGTCCTCGGCGGAACGAAGCTCAGCTTCGAGCCGTCCAGTGCCACGGAGCTTCCCTGGCACGTCCGCGACCATTGGGTTGCTATCAGGCGCGGCGACCGTGTTGTCGGTGGGCTGGGCCTGCTGGCCGGTGCTATTCGCGACGTCGTTGTCCAGGACAGCCAGGTCGTCTGGTTCGAATTGGCCCTCAAGGAGTTGGAGGGAGCCATCTATCCGGAGCTCAAGTACGTCGCTCCGCCGATCTATCCCGGCTCCTGGCAGGATTTCTCGCTCCTCTGGGACGTCGGGCAAGGATTCGCCGAGTTGGAGAGCCGGCTGGATCAGTTCTCGCATCCGCTCATCCTGCGGCGCGAGTTCCTCTACTCCTACAAAGGCAAAGGACTCCCGCAGGGCAAAGCGAGCTACTCCTACCGTTACTGGCTCGGCGCTTGGGACCACACTCTGGCCAGCGAAGAGATCGACGACTTCCGCACCAACCTACTCGCCTTTCTCGACACGCACGACATCAAGCTCCGCTAGCCAGAAATACGTGCGGTCAACAGAACAATGACCCTGGCGACCCGAATGGGTGCGCTGCGCATCCATTCTCTTGACTCGCTCCGTGTTCTCCGTGCCTTCATCGTCTCTTCTCCACTCGCCCAACGGCCGTCAGCTTCCCGGGTGCGCACGCAAGGCGAGAATCTGCTATGCTGAAGGGAATTCCACCAAGCCCAAACCGCGGAGTTGCCCCATGAAACGCCGCACCTTTCTCCAGACGACGGGCCTCGCTCTGGCCGGCGCGCCTTTGGCCCGCGCTCAAGCCGCTTCGGCTGCTCAAGATGCCCCCGATAAGACCGCGAGCGTCCTCATCACTTCCGCTCACCACGCGCTGGCCCAGGCAATCGCGGCGAACCTCGCCGACACGTACCGCGTTGCCCTGACCAGCCCCGTAGACGTTCATACCCAGCTTCCCTTCACCAAGTGCGATTTCTCCGACCCCAAGGCGACCGCCGCACTGGTCGAAGGCGTCCGGGCAATCGTTCACGTCGCCGAGCCGCCGCCGGGTGCTTCCCCGGCCGCCCAGATCGACGACCGTACCCGCGGCATGTACAACCTTCTCCAGGCCGCCGCTGGGCAGGCCGTCGAGCGAGTGGTCTACCTCAGCTCGCTGGACGTGATGCTCGGCTGTGCCGCATCCTTTCGGGTCACGGAGGACTGGCGCCCGGTGCCCGGCAATGCGTCGGGCCCCATGTCGCGCTTCCTCGGCGAGTTTACCTGCCGCCAGTTCGCCCGCGATCAGGGAGTGAACATCTGTGTCCTGCGGCTGGGCCACGTCGTCGAACCCGGCAAGGCACCGGCCACGGAGACCAACCTGCCGCGCCTGGACCAACGCGATGCCCTCCAGGCGGTTTCCCTCGCGCTGGCCGCCCTTCTGGCCGAGCGTCCCCGGCTCGACGGCTGGTCGGTCTTCCACATTGTTTCCGATCTGCGCGACGCCCGCTTCCCGGCCACGAAGGCCAGCCACGTGCTCGGTTTCCGTCCTCAGTTTGCCGGATGAGTTACGACTGAAGGAGATGCCATCATGAACGTCCTTCTCATCGGCGCCAACGGCTACCTCGGTCCGCACGTGGTCCAAGCTCTCGCACCGCACCATCACCTGCGGATCACCGACATCAAGCCCGCCCCCGACGACATCCGCCAACAGTACGCATCCCACGAGTTCTTCGATCTCGATGTCACCTCCGCCGACGCGGTCCTGCGTGGAGCCGAGGGCATGGATGCCATCATCGATCTCGCAGTCGTTCGGCGCGATCCCGTGTTGGCGTTTCGGGTCAACATGTTGGGCTGTTACAACGTGATGGAGGCGGCCGTACGCCACGGCATTCACCGCGTGATCCAAACGGGCCCCTATAACGCCGTCGCCGGACCGAGCTACGACCGCTTCGATTTCGGCATTTCGCCGGACATACCATCGCAGCCCGGCACCGAACTATACCAGATCACCGAATCGCTCGGATTGGAGATCAGCCGCATCTACGCCCAGCATCACGACGTGTACGTGCAGAACTACCTGTTCTATAACTTCTGCAGCCGCCAGGAGCTGAAGCCGGGCCGTGGCGGAGTCCCCTTCATGGTCAGTTGGTCCGATGCTGCGGACGTGTTCCGCCTGGGGCTCGAAATCGACCTGGCCCGGCTTCCGTCCAAGTGCGAGACCTTCTTCATCCTCGGCGACTGCCCGCAGGGCAAGTTCATCGGCGAAAAGGCCACTCGCATCCTCGGCTTCCGGCCGAAAGACGACGTGTCCATTCTCTGGCGCAGCTCCTCATGACCTGCGGCCGGAATTCCACACGTCGCCTTCACTCTTGCCCGGCGCTTCGCACTGCGTAGACTTGTAAGGTCCACTGAGATCCTCCCGACGTCGTCAGGTAGGGCGCCTTCTTCCCGGGAAGGCTTGCTGCTGCCGGATGTCGAGTGCCGGATCGGCGATTGCTGGCACTCAGTCGCCGCGAGACCCCGCCTTCTAACCTCTCTTGGGAGCCCTGGTCATGATGAAGAACCGACAGGTTACCTTGGTATCGCGTCCCAATGGGGTTCCCGAACTCTCCGACTTCCAGATCGTCGATCAGAATCCTCCTAAGGTGCGCGATGGGCAGATCCTGGTCGAGGTCCACTACGTGTCGGTCGATCCCTACCTGCGGGGCCTCATGCGCGGTGTCCGCACCTATGCCGACCCCATTGGCATTGGGCAGGTCGTGCCCGGTCGCGCGGTTGGCGCAGTCCTCGAATCGCGACATGCCGGCTACAAGGTGGGCGATGTCGTTACCGGCACGTTCGGCTGGCAGGACTATGCCATCTCCGATGGGCACGATACGCACAAGGTCGACGTTTCCCTCGCCCCCATGTCGGCCTGCCTCGGCATTCTCGGTATGCCAGGCATGACCGCCTACTTCGGTCTGCTCGAGGTCGGCCGGCCGAAACCGGGCGAAAGCGTCTTCGTATCGGCCGCGGCCGGCGCCGTCGGGGCGGCCGTCTGCCAGATTGCACGGATCCAGGGTTGCCGAGTGGCCGGCTCGGCCGGTTCGCCGGAGAAGATCGACTACCTGCTGTCGGATCTGGCCCTCGACGCCGCCTTCAATTACCGGCAAACCGACGACTACGCCGCCAAGCTCCGCGAGATCTGCCCCGATGGGATCGATCTCTACTTCGACAACGTCGGTGGCCCATTGACCGATGCCGTCTTCCCTTGGTTGAACCAGGGCGCCCGTGTAGTCGTCTGCGGACAAATCGAGCAGTACAACAAGGACGAGGCCGTCGGACCTCGCCTGCTCTGGTATCTGATCGTCAAGCGCGCCCGCGCCGAAGGCTTCCTCGTGTTCGACTTCGCCAATCGTTACTCCGAAGGCATTCGCCAGATGGCTCAGTGGATTGGCGAAGGCAAGCTCAAGTACCGCGAAACGATCACCGATGGCCTGGAAAACGCCCCCAAAGCGTTCATCGGCCTATTCCACGGCGAGAACATCGGTAAGCAATTAGTCCGCGTCCGCCAGATATGAACATGGAGCCGGCGGCCTTACGACCCCGGGCGACAAAACTCCCGAACGCGGCCTAGAAAACCCGACGGGCAACAGCAGAAACCACGAGAGCACGGAGGACACGGAGGATGATGGACAAGTTGATGATGGACGCGGCCCTGCTTGCATGGCCCGTCGCAGAGTCTAGATCACCCTCGGTCTCCGTGCCCTCCGTGCCCTCGTGGTGATAGTGCGCAGAATTTGCTTGTGTTCCGGAAAGAGCTGTCGATGTGCCTTGCCTCAACCGTATCGGGCCGTGTTCCTCAGGAATCGAGGCGATGGCCGTTTGCAGCACACCAACCGTAACCATAAATTGCTAAAAAAATCGCGAACTGTCAAGAAGCTGGACCGATTTTCTTGCGCTTTTTCCGCAAATACCGCGGGCGGAGTAGCTTATTAGCCGTGGCCGATGTGCCAATGTGCTGATTCTCGCCCGCCGACCGGTTTTCCGGCCTGGACGGCTGCGACCGAAGCAGGGCACCCAGCCTGGCTTAGTTCTCAGGCTTTCCGCGGTGAGAACTCAGAACCTCGTGCAAGATCTGGCAGTGCTCGTTCAACTGCCCCAACGCGCCGGTCGCCGCGGTCGCCTCGCCAGCCCGGACTGCTGCCTCCAATTGGTCGATGGCGTTCATCGCGGGCGCCGCCCCCAAGTAAGCCACCGTGTTCTTGAGCCGATGGGCCAAGCGGCCAGTCTCGTTGACCTGCCCCAAGAGCAATGTCTGCGACATCTGCTCCAATAGCGGCGGCGACTCCTGGAAGAAGCACTCGACCATGTCCTGGAACAGTCGGTAGTTGCCAAAACACTGCCGCACGGCCTTATCGAGCACGAAGATCTTGTGCGGAGACGCCTCGGCCGATGGCCTGTCAGGATTCTCATTCGATGGCGTTTCGGCACCGGGGTTGCCCCACCGTTCCACGGCCGAAACCAGTTCCTTACCCAAAATCGGTTTCGCCAAATAGGCGTCCATGCCCGCGTCCAGACACCGTTGCTCATCTCCTTTCAAGGCATGCGCTGTCATGGCGATGATCGGAGTGCGCGACTTCGGCTCGGCCAGCTTGCGAATGGCTGCCGTGGCCTGGAATCCGTCCATCAGCGGCATTTGCACGTCCATTAGCACGACGTCATAGTCCCCTCGCTCCAGCCGATCCAGCGCCTCTTGGCCGTTCTGCGCGACGGTCACGTCATGGCCTCGCCTGCCGAGCACGTAGAGTACGACCTTCTGGTTCGCCGGGGTATCTTCCGCCAAAAGCACCCGCAACGTTCGGGCCGGCGGCTTCCGGCCGATATCGTCATCGGCGGTCTCACATGCCCCGGCAGGAATGCCCAGCGCCTTGGCGATCGCGCTGAGCAACTCCGACTGCGAGACGGGCTTTTTCAGCGACAACGCCCCCACCTCACGGCAACCTTGCGGACATTCCCGCTCTTGCGTCGCCGACACCATGAGAATGATGCGCTCCGCTAAGTGGGGCTGATTCGCCAGCCACCCCGCCAAGGTGTATCCGTCGATTCCCGGCAACCGCGCCTCGGCCAACACGAGCCGAAACGGCTGCTCCGACGCCACGGCCTCATGCAGTTTGGCCAGCGCGCTGGGCACGTCCACGGCCGTCTCGGGCTTCATTGCCCAACCGGCCAGCAAATGCTCCAAGATTCGCCGGTTCGTAGCATTGTCGGTCACGACCAGGACGGGCACGTCTTGCAACGCCGTCCAATCCAACGTGGCTTCTTCGTCCTCCGCCTCTCGACTCACATCCAGCCGGACCGTGAAGGAGAAGGTGCTCCCCTGCCCTTGCCGGCTTTCAATCTCGATCTTCCCTCCCATCAAGCCAATGAGACTCGAACAGATGGCCAGTCCCAGTCCGGAGCCACCGTAGTGGCGAGTGGTGGATGCGTCGGCCTGCGTGAACGGCGCGAAGACCTTCTCTTGCTGCTCCGGCGCGATGCCGATTCCCGTGTCGCTGACCGAGAACCTCAGCGTCACCGTTGTGCTGCCATCCTCGGCACGAATCGGAAGTTCTCCCGCGGGGCCCGTGGATGCCTTTTCACCGGCGGATGCTTGGGCAACAGCCACTCGAAGCACAATCTCACCCTTGCTCGTAAACTTGATCGCGTTGCCGATCAGGTTCGTCAGCACCTGCCGCAATCGCAGCGAATCGCCCAGCAGCGCGTCGGGCACCTCGTCGGGTACCTCGTAGATCAGTTCCAGACCCTTTTCCTGAGCGCGGATTGCCAGCGCCTTCACCACCTGCTGTACCGTCCGGCGGAGCCGGAGAGGCGAACATTCCAGTTCGAATCGCCCCGCCTCAATCCGGGAGAAATCCAGCACTTGGTCCAGAAGCTCCAGCAGGAAACCAGCCGACTCGCGGGCTGTCTCCAGATAATCGCGCACCGTCGGCGAGGTCGTCTCGGCAATGGCCAAATCGGTCATGCCGACGATCGCATTCATAGGTGTCCGCAACTCGTGGCTCATGTTGGCCAGGAACTGGCTTTTCGCCGCGTTGGCCGCGTCCGCCGCCTGCTTCGCGCCCAGCAGCTCTTTCTCCATCTCCTTGCGAGCCGTGATATCGGCCAGCGTGCCGACAGCGCCGATGATTTTCCCTTCAGAATCCCGAAGTGGGCTCCCATTGATCAGAACATAGTAATGGGCGCCGTCGCCGCGAACCATGCGCACCTCGCGCCCGAGCGTCGTTTCGCCCCGCAGCGCGCGGGCCAACCATGTTTCCTCCCTCGGAATCGGGTGCCCGTCGAGTTGGTAGCGCTTCCCCCAGATCCCGGAAACAAAACCGACGTTTGCTTCGCACCCATCGAACCGCGCCAGTTTCCGTGCCGCTGCGTTGGCAAAGGTGAGCTGGCCCTGGGCGTCGTACACGACGATCGCATCCAAGGTCTGATTGAGGATGGTTCGAGCGTAACGTTCGCTGGCGAGGATCTCCTCCGTCCGCTTCGTCTGCGATAGCAGCCTCTCGTAAGCGGACGACGAGGAAGCACCCGGTGGGGCGGGGGCGGATCGCTCCCGGCCTCTGTTCCGCTTCTCCTCGCTCATGACGCTGCCCTGTCGTATTGCCCGATCGGCAGGCTCACCACCATACCCGTCCCTGGTGCCTTCCGCCGAGTTGCATGGGTTCGACCGCACATGCACCAGCCCATCGCCCATGGCACGTGGCACGTCTTGGGGCGAGTGCTCCATTCGGCCGATTCTACCGCGCACTTCAAGTCCTTGCAGCGCCCAACTAGGGGGCGAGAGGCCGGACGTACGGCCCGTGGATGAGGGCACTACCTTGTAGTGGTAAGGTTTTTGCTGAGGGTCCGCAACGGGCTCACGGTTCGGGAAGCCACTGCACCGCGTCAACGACCACATGCCCTTTTGTGCCCTCGTTCGAAACGATCACCTGCGCCGACTGGCCCGCTTCGAAGCGATACGTTCCCAGCACGACAAACGCGTGTTCCACGTCCGGCGCCTTACGCTGATTCACCACCACTTGCGCCATGCCTTCGGCCGATTGAACCACCACGGGCACGTTCCACGCCCGATTGCCCGACGCCGTGTACGCCAGCCGCACCTCGTATCGTCCCGTGCGCGGCATGGTGGCCTCGAATCGGGCCATCTTGGTCCCCTTTCCATCCGCTTCGTCGTGCCGGTAGCCCGATCCGACGAACGGCCCGATCGAAGTGCTTCCCACCCACGTGCCCACGAGCTTCGCCTGGCTGTCGTCCACAACGATTCCGCCCAGCTTCTGCGGGTCCAAGGAGGCGGCCGCATGACGCTTGGGGCCCGTCCATACGAGGACCTGCCCGTCGGCTTCCAGCCGCTTGCGCAACTGGGCGTAATCGATGGCCTGCACATCGCGGTCGCTGTCGATAGCCTGGACGGCCGCGGTAGCTGCCGACTGGCCCAGGATCATGAAGACCGGCTCCATGCGGATGGAACCGTAGGCGATATGCGTTGCCGACAGACACACGGGCACCAGCAGGTTCCCGCACTCGGTTGCCTTGGGAACGATCGAACGATAACTGATCGGATACGGTCCCGCCACACCCACCTGCACGTCGCCCTCGTTGCGAGCGTGTCCTTCACTGTCGACGTAGCGTTGCGTGTGGTGCGAGTCCATCCCGTAGGCGGCCAGTCCGACCGGGTCCTGCGCGACCTTCGTCCAGCGGCAGTTGTGCTCGGTCATCACGCACTTGCCCACCATCCGCCGGGCCTCGCGCACATAGAGCTGGTGCGGCCAGTTGCCGTTGTCGACGAACTCATCCTTCGCCAAGCCCCATGTCTGAAACTGCTTGCGAATCGGCTCCGGCACGCGAGGGCTGTTGGCCAGCGTCCACATCAGCCCCTTCTGATAGTCCACGTGCTCGCGAAAGATCCGCTCGCGCGTCGCATAGTCGCCGTCGGGATAGTCGTAGTTCATTCCCAAGTTGTCGGTCGAAATGGCGAAGTTGTTGTTCGTGTCGGTCTTCCGATTCGGCATGGCCGACGGCGACCAGGGCACACGCGGGTCGCCCGCTTCGCAGTTGCGCAGCAGCAACTCGTATCGCAGCGGGTCGTAGCCCTCCGGCTTCGGCCAGGCCACGCGATTCTCGGCCGCGTCGGTCGTGCACATGCGGAAGCAGTATGCCTGCACGCGCCGGTCACCTTCTCCCTCTTTGCCCGGCGAGCCGGCGTGCACGCCCGGCAGCACTCCGCTCGACGGATCGCCCGGATGCACATACGGATCGACCGCCTTGATGAACTGATGATAGATGCCCCGTTGCGTTTGAACGCCGTTGAGCGTTTCGTCATACTGCCGGTTCGCCTCGCGTCCCACGGTGTACGACACGCCGGCCTTGGCCATCAGATCGCCCTCGTACGTGGCGTCGATGAACATCCGGCCCGCAAACGTCTTACCCGATTCCATCACGATGGCCGCAATTCGCGTGCCCGACTTGCGAACGCCGCTTTTCAGATCCAGCCGCTCGCCGCGGACCACCGGCACGCCCGCCTCATGGACCATCGTCTCGTAGATCGCCTCGGCCACGTGCGGCTCGAAGCCCCACATCGTGTCTTTGTCGATCGAGCGCCCGCGTTTCTGGGTGAGGTACTGTTCGCGAGTTTGGTACTTCCAACTCTCCGGCCGCTGATAGTGATTGAAGGCCTGCCGGTAGAAATCCCTCGCCAGCCCGCCGATGGCTGCCTTGTTGCCGATGTCGGTCGCTCCCAAGCCGCCGGAGGTGAGTCCGCCCAAGTGTTTGCCCGGTTCGATCAGCACCGCGGTCTTGCCCATCCGCGCCGCCTGCACCGCGGCCACCACGCCACTGGAAGTTCCGCCGTAAACGACGACATCGTACACCTGGTCGTTTCCAACGGCCGTTGTCGCCAGTGACATCGTCAGCATGAGACCGAGAAGCCGCATCGAGATATCCTCCGCAAACAAGGAAGGCAGCATTCGCCAAGAAACGCGATAGACCTACACAACTCTTCTCTTTCATCCACGGGGATCTGTGCCGCAGATTGAAGTGTTTACCACCGTCTCGGGCGACGCATCGATTCATCGCCCGGGCCGATACCAGCATAGGCAGAATCGTCGCGAAAAGCGAGCCGCCGCTGGACCGATCTCAAGAAAGCCGCTTCACCCACGGCAGAGCCTCAGCGAGATCACTTCTCGGCGTCGACGATCATGAATTCGATCGTCTGCTGACCGATCTTGCGGCTCTTCAGGTCCTCGACGGTCAATTGCAGCGAGTGAAGACCGTTGTAGATGCGTTTGGGCATGTAAAGGTCGACGTCGATGTAGAAGTCGCGGCGCTGATTCCGGCAGTGGTCCTCAATCTTGAACTCGTGCTGAGCGACGCGCTGACCTCGACTGTCGAAGATCTGGCATCCGCAACTCAGGCTGGTCACGTAGCCCGACGGTGTCGCCTCGCTGGTGAAGTTCTCGATCTCCGCGTACAACAACACTTCCTGCCCTGGCGTGAACTTGTTCTCCGTATAGGAGCGGTAGGCGCCGAAGCCCTGAATATCGTTCGAGAAGGCCAGGTTGCGCACCACCAGTGCCGACGACCGGCTCAGACTGGTCAATGCCTCGCTGAGCTGCTGGTGCGTTTGCGCGGCGCGCCGCTCCGGTCGGTCATCCTGCTGTGCATCCAGCAGGGTTGCCAATCCGAAGAGTTCTTTGGACCAAAAATCCTGCACTGAGGGCGTTGTCGAGGGGATCGGTCGTAGCGCGTCGTCGCGCCGCCCGGCCAACAGGTACAGCATCCGCAGACGCGCATGTTCGGCCACCTCGGCAGCCGACTGGGGCGAGTCGCTAAGCTGCCCTTCCACAGCGTGGATTGCCTGTTGCAGCTCGGCTTGCAGCGTGCCCTGGGCTGGCTCTTCACACGATGCCAGCTTCACTTCGCCGCCCGACACTCGGTCCGTCGCTTCGGCTTGAGTCACCGTCGGCGCTGGCTTTGCGGCCACCTGCGACTGGGTCGACGCCTTGCCAGGCGGCCCCTGGCCGGCCGGCACGACCTCGGCCACCGCCGCCTGAACTATCGCCGATCGGGAGGCTTGGTTCGGCCTAGGGTCCTGCGAAAACCTGTCAGAAACCGTCGGCGCCGCTGGCCCTTTCCCAGTCGCCGATGCCGACGCCATCGCGAGCGAGTTCTGCGGGGGGCCTGGCGGTGCACTCGTCGAAGCCTGTGGATCGGCGGGCCCACGATCCGTCGGCGAGTCGCTCTGCTGCAACTTCTGGCGAAATGCCAGCGTCGCGCGGAATTGCCGGATGACGTCTTGCCACAGCCGCGGTTCGGTCTGCTTCAGGTCTTCCAACAACTGTTGGCGCGCGGCCGGATCGAGACCGTCCAACTCCTGCACCTGCGCCATCACGTCCTGCAGCGCCTGGGGATCCGCCGACGGCAGGGGCGACGCGGCCTGCGTCGGGCTGGCCGCGCTTGCCGATGCCGTCGGTGCCGTAGCGCCTGCAGGGGTCGTCGCATGGTCGACGGGCGTACGCTGTGCCGACCACGGAGAAGACTGACAGCCGCTCGCCGTAGCGATCAGTAAGACCAGGGATATCGCGTGCCTTAATCCCGACATCACACCCGAACCGACCACACGAAGGGTACCCGCAAGCGAGGGGGCGGATCATAGCGAAAACCCCATACCGACGCAAGCCAGACTGCCCCGTTGGCAATCGTCACCCCTGGCCACCGCCAATCCCCGAATATTCCCGCCTTCTGACGCCGAAGCGGGGAGAGATCGGAAAACTCGGCAGTTCGCGCAATCCGAGATGCTACTAGGCCTTTCCGGAGGCTTGGGCGGCTGGGGAAGCTGCGACCTGCACGACAAGACGTTCCAACACCGTGCGAGGCGGTAGCGAACTGCCCCCTTTCAGGTCCAGATCGGCCTGAAGCAACCACCCGTAGAGCTGTTCCGCACGCTTGCGGCCCAGGCGGCGGAGCTGCCGCTCCACTTTGTCCAGCACAAACGTCTTCACGCCCGCCTGCTCCAAGGCAGCCCGCAGTGGCATCCGCCGGCCCGTGGCCTCAGCCGAACGAATCAGCTGCATGGCCGCTGCCAGCCGGCGCAGCGTGGCGGAGATTTGGCCCAGCAGCGCAATCGGATTCTCGCCGGCTGCGAAGAGCCGGTCCAATTGCAGCATGGCTTCCGGAGCTTTCCCGTCGAGTGCGGCATCGAGCATTTCCCAAGTGGTTCGGGCGCGCCAACCTCCCACCATCTCGGTGACCGTGGTCACGGAGATCTTGCCGCCGGCCTCCACGGTCAGTGCCAGCTTGGCCAACTCCTGGTCCAGCAGTCCCAGTTCCGGCCCGACGGCTTCCACCAGCGCGTCGGCCGCGGCTACCTCCAGTTGGATCCCGTGAGCTTGCTTAGCCCAGGAGCGAACCCAGCGCGTTACGGCCGCTGCCGCGGGCGCACCGCAGTCGACCAGCATGCCCGTCGCGGCCACGGCCTTGTACAGACGCGTGTTCGACGGGAAGCTCTTCACGTCCAGCACCAGCACACCGGTCGAGACAGGCTTGGCTACATAGTCTTCCAGTTCGGCCCGGTACCGCGTGACGAAGTCGTCGGCCTCTTCCACCAGGACCAACCGCCGTCCGCCGCCGAACATGGCCAGCGTCGAAAGCTCCTCCTGGATGTCGCGCAGCAGCGCCGTCTTGCCTTCGAACGTTGCCAGCGAAAACTCGCCCTCCGAGCTGCCCAGTACCGCCCGGCGAATCTCCAGTAGCGTACGGCGTTTCAAGAACGCCTCGTCGCCGGACGCGACGCACACGCTCTGCGGCGGATGGGCTGCCGGATCGGCAAGGTAGTCGATGGCATGAAGTGCCTTGGGCATCAGTGGTCTCGCTGGGGCCGAGTACGGCAATCGATCGGAAAACCGCCGGCTCGCCTCGCAGCGGCGGCCGTGAGCCAGCAAAGGGGACAATGGCCAGGCGGGGATCGGTTGACCGCGCTGCTCGCTTGGCCATCCTACTTGATCCGACACCGAGACGGCAAGACCCGCCTTCGTCAACGGCCTTCTCCGCCGACGACACCAGCACCGCTCGCAATCCACTCCGAGCCGTGACCGCTGGCTTAGCCGCATTTGCAAATAGCGGAAGTGCACTTTAGCGCAGAGTGCGTCAGCACCAGATCGGCGTTGTCTCAGCGACGAAGCCGATCCGCTGCCCCGTCGGCCGACTGGCCCACCGGGCGTATGTCGCGAATGTGCACGTTCGGATGGACACGATCCAGGGCAACGGCCTGCGGCGACTCGAAGATGCCCAGGTTGCCGGCCTCGTCGCGCGCCTCCACGCGTAGGTAGATCCTCTCGGGCACATCCTTGTCGGCCATCCAGGCATACTGGCCCGAGTTCTCCAAGCCCACGGCGATCGGCTGCCAGGGCCCGCCCGGCGAAACGCTATAGAAAAGCGAGATCCCCTGGCGAGCCAGCATCCGATCCCGCGCTTCCCACGAGACAACCAGCTTGCCCGAGTCCTTGCCCGTAAGCTGTTCGGCCGAGACGATCCGGACGTCGGGCTTGGTCAAGTCGACGCCGATCCTCGCCTCCGGCGCCGCGCCAAGGGCCGGTGGTTCGCCGCCGATACCCACCCCGCTCCGCACGGTGATCCGAAACCCATACATTCCCTCTTCAGGAACGCTTACCAGAAACGGACTCTTCTTGTCTTCGTCGACCCCTAGGCTGGTCCATGTCTGCCCGCCGTCGCGGGTTCCCCAAAGCTCCACCCGGGCGATACCCGAGGGGCCCACCGAATCGACCGCATATTCCAACTCGAACATCCGCGTGTTGACCATGCGCGGCTCGTCGCTGCCGGCCACGCCGCGCGACGATTCGGCCGCTTGCTGACCGTAGCGATTCCCGATCGCCGGATTGATCTGGATGGCAACCGAGGCTTCCGGCATCGGCAGCGACGCCGTGTGCAGCAGCGGACGCCGAGCATTTCCTTGCCCTTGGAGCGCCGGCGCTCCCGTCGCTGGCATCGTTCCCGGCGGCGGCGAGTTGGCGGCAGTCTCAGCGGGTGGCGGATCGGCCAGGCTCACCTGGGCGTTCGTTACGGCGATATTGCCTGCCCGGTCCCTCGCCTCGGCACGAATCTCCACCCGGCTTCCGCCATCCTGCAGCCACCACGATGCGTCGCCCATGTGCACCAGATTCTCGCCGGCGAGCCGATTTCGGTCGATCGCCACCGACTGCATCGTCGGCGAGACATTGGTGCGGTACGCGATTTGGACGCTGCCCGGGTCGAGATTCGGCTCGGTGATCTGCCAGCGAACCGTGATCTCGCCGTTTGGACCGCGGTGAGCGCCCAGCTCCAGCTTCGGCAGCGCCGTATCGACGATGACTCGCAGGCCCGGCGCGTCGGCCTTGGGTGGTCGCAGCCTGTTCTGGTTGTCGATCGTTTGCACGGCGAACCAATACTCGCCGTCGGCCGCGGCACGAAACTCAAACCGCCCTGCGTTCGGCGGAATTCGGCCCTGAGCGCGCCACGTCGTGCCGCGGTCGACCGACACCTGCAACTGAACGGCCACCGGTTCCGTAGCTGTCCGTTCGGCTCGATCGATTCGGAAGGGAATCGAGAATGATGTTTGTCGCGTGTAGATGGGTACTGGCAGAATGGGGCCGCCAACGGCGACCGGCGTGCTGGCCGTCGTCAGCAGGAGCAACCAGCTTAGTGACACACCCCACATCCGCTCACTCCCCAAAACGCGGCTTCGGCCATCGATCCGTGCCTTGGCACATCGGCCCGACGCCGACATCGTTCGAGGCGGTCGACCGACATCCGGCCACACACCGCCGCTTCCCCCGTTGCCCCTTCGACAACGCCCCGCGCACCACGTTACACAAACTCCCTTAATGTGCTATCGGCGCTGCCGTTCGTGATCCTTCAAAGGCAAACATTGAAGGCGGTAATTGGAGAAGATGCGGAATCTGTGCGGGCTCCGTCCGGCTCCCCCTCCCCTCCCCACCGTGCATGGGCTATGCTTCAGCCTGCGTCCTGGCGTCTCAATGGTCCCCAACGAGCCCGAGTCTCATGCCTGCTCCCGCCAGTCCCCTGCCGCAACGGCCCAGTCAAACGAAGATCGTTGCCACCGTCGGTCCCGCTTCCAGCCAGCCCGACGTCCTGTCCGCACTTTTGCAGGCTGGGGTCGACGTCTTCCGTCTGAACGCCGCCCACGCCAGTACCGAAGAGCACCAACGTCTGCTGGACCTCATCCGGCAAATCAGTCGTCAGGCGAACCAGCCGGTAGCCGTCTTGGTCGATCTTGCCGGCCCGAAGATCCGCTTGGGGCAGTTGCCCGGCGACCAGTTGAACCTGGAACTCGACGGCTTGCTGACGTTCGTTCGTTCCACCGAATCCCCGCGGCCCGGCGAAGTGACTACCACGTACGAACCCCTCGTCGATGAGCTTTCGCCCGGCGACCGCGTGATGCTCGCCGACGGGACCGTCAGCCTGGTGGTCGAGCAAAAAGGGCCCGATTTCGCGCGCTGCCGGGTGGTACAGGCTGGTGTCGTCCGCAGCCGGCAAGGCGTCAATCTGCCGGGCGTCAACCTGAGTGCGCCTGCCCTGGGACCGGCCGACCTGGCCCACGCCAACTGGGCCGCCCGGCAAGAGGTCGACTTCATCGGTCTCAGCTTCGTCCGCCGTCCCGATGAGGTGCGCCAGCTGAAGTCTCTGCTGGTGGCCCACGATTCGCATGCCCAAATCATCGCCAAGATCGAGAAGCCCGAAGCGCTGGATCGCCTGGACGAAATCGTCGCCGCGGCCGACGGCGTCATGGTTGCCCGCGGCGACCTAGGCGTCGAGACCGATATCGCGGGCTTGGCCATGGCCCAGAAACGGATCATCGCCCTCTGCAGCCAGGTTCACAAGCCGGTCATCATTGCCACGCAGATGCTGGACAGCATGCAGCACTCGCGTTTGCCGACCCGGGCGGAGGTGACCGACGTGGCCAACGCCATCCTCGACGGCGCCGATGCCTGCATGCTCTCGGGCGAAACGGCCATCGGCCAGTATCCCGTCGAGTCGGTGGCCATGATGCACCGCATCGCCCTGGCGACCGAGCCTGTCTTCCGCCAGCGGCCGACGCTGCCCGACGCGAATACCCAAGCCGAGCTCCCTAACCCGATTTCCGAAGCCATGGCCCATTGTGCCGGCCAACTCGCCAGCGAACTGCAAGCCAAGCTGGTTGTGGTGATCAGTACCAGCGGCGCCACGGCCCTGAGCCTGTCGAAACACCGCAGCTTCGTTCCCACGCTGGGCGTCAGCCGTTCCGAGGCGACCCTACGGCGGATGTGCCTGTACTGGGGCGTCATCCCGCTGCCAGGCTCGCCGGCGGATGATCCCGAACGGGTCATTCGCTTCGTCGTCGACTGGGGACGGTCCGCCGGTTTTCTGGGCCCCGGCGACCGAATCGTCCTCCTGGCCGGCACGGCGCGCACCATCCAACGGCACAACCTGGTTGTGGTTCACCAAGTAGAATAGGTCGGCTCCGACGAACGCCTCAGCGATTGCCGGCACGGCAGCCGGCAGCGAATACCCGGTTGTCCTCTTGGCACATCCTCAGACAAACCAGGCCTGCGGCTCGCGGCTGATGACCTCAACCTCGTCGACCACATCTTGAACACCCGCCACACGGCGACAGCAGTTCAGGCAGAGCTGCTTCTGATAGAACGACGGCACCTCGCCGCGCAAAACAACCGTGCCGCCTTGCGCGGCAACCTCGATGTTCCGCAGTGCGGGCATCTGCCGACCGACTAGGTAGTTCACCACTCGGCCCTGCAGATCTCGGTCGCACTCGTCCATGTAGTCGCAATTGGGACGGATCATTCGTTCCGCTCGGATCGAACCGAGCCCTCCTGACAAAGGAACTCAAACGTTGCCCTGCCCTGTCGCCCTTGCCTTAAAGCCACGCGCGACGCACTCCATGCTACGTTGGCAGTCAATGACGAACGGCTCGCCCAACCCGCAAGTAGCGTGCCAACAAACCGGGGCTTTCCTCCCTTCCCCGACAGCGAATCTCGCAAATCGCGGCTCTTACAACCGTTAGGAGCCACCTCCCCTCGTTGAGGTTCACCAGAAACCAGCTCCAAGCGCGCAACCCCTGTGCAAGAACTGCTTGTAAGATGTGCAGAATCTGTCACGACTGTCAGGTTTTCTGCATAAGGGACTCTCGCACCGCGGGCATGATCGCCGACGAGCAGATCGTCAATGGATAAACTGGGAAAAATAACCTCGCCCTATCCCCACCGTGTCACAACGCGAGCGCCACGGGCGTAACGCTCCCGCCGAGCCCAAGCGTCCACTCTGGGCGGACGCCCAAGCGCAGAGCCACCGATCGCGACCCCAGCCGGTAAGCGGCAGACATGCCTGTCGAAGTCCGCCTGGACACCTGGACTCCGCCTCGGCCCCGCCGGCGTCCGCACTCTTGCCAGGTCACAGCCGGCTAGTCACAATAGGGGCTTGTTCTTTCGGCGTTACTCGTGTCTGAGCCTTCAGTAACGGAATCACCTTCTATGCCTAGCTGCGTTCTCGCGTACTCCGGTGGACTGGATACCTCGGTCATTTTGGGTTGGCTGATGGAAGAGGGTTACGACGTGCATGCCGTGTACGTCGATCTCGGACAGCCCTGCGAGGACCGCGAGGCCATCCTCCAGAAAGCTCGCAACATCGGCGCCAAATCGGCGCGCATTGTCGACGCCCAGGAGGAGTTGTGCCGTGATTTCGCCTTCCCCGTCATGCAGTGGCAGGCCAAATACGAGGGAATGTACCTGCTGGGCACGTCGATCGCCCGGCCGCTCATCTCCAAGGTGTGCCTCCAGGTCGCTCGCGAAGTGGGCGCCGATGCCTATGCCCACGGCGCCACGGGCAAGGGCAACGACCAGTGTCGCTTCCAGCTTGCCGCCGAGGCCCTCGATCCGCAGGTGCGCGTCATCGCCCCCTGGCGCATCGAGCGGTTTCGCAAGCTGTTTCCCGGCCGCACCGAGATGATCGCCTACTGCCAGGAGAAAGACATCCCGGTCAAGGCTTCCGTTTCCAAGCCCTATAGCTCCGACGAGAACTGTTTGCACATCAGCTACGAGGCGGGCAAGCTCGAGGATCTCACCGTCAACGGGGTCGAACTGGTCGAGTTCGGCATGAGCACCTCGCCCCAGAAGGCCCCCGACAAGCTCGAACAGATCACGCTCGGCTTCGAGGCCGGCGTGCCCGTGCGGCTCAACGGCAAGCCGCTCGATGCCTTCCCGATGGTCTATCAGCTCAACGAGATCGGAGGCCGCAATGGCATCGGCCGCATCGACATGGTCGAGAATCGCTTCGTGGGCATGAAGAGCCGCGGCGTATATGAAGCCCCCGGCATGACCATCCTCTACCACGCCCATAGGCTGATCGAGCAGATCACCATGGATCGCGACCTGATGCATCTGCGCGACCGGCTGGCCCCGGAAGTGGCCGAAATGGTCTACTACGGCTTCTGGTACCACGCCAAGATGGATGCCCTGATGGCTTTCCTCCGTCAGTCCCAGAAACCGGTCAGCGGCGAGGTGACGCTCCAACTCTACAAGGGCAATATCTTCGTCGCCGGTCGCACCAGTCCCAACAACCTGTACGACGAAGCCATCGCCACCATGGAAGGCGGCGGCGACTACAACCAGACCGACGCCGAAGGCTTCCTCCGCATCCAGGGCCTGCCCGGCCGCGTCCAGGGGCGCACGACGCCGAGAGATTATTGATTCCGCAGCCCGGATGTGGCGGCCCGAGCCGATCGTCGACCAAACATGCCGCGCAGTCAAGCGGCTGAGAGTCGGAAACAGCGTCCGTCACGTGCCGATTCGCCGAGCCGGCCCCCTCGCCCCCAATCGCCACTATCGAGGGGGTGCGCCCGCTGCGCACCTCCCGCACGGTCCGCTTGCATGTCCCGGGCGGTGACCTAGCTTTCTACAGTGTGTAGTCGCCCCCTAGATGAAAGGGATAAATCAATGTTTGAAACGCTTCCAACCACTGTGCCGAACACTGTCGGTATCAAAGTCACCGGCAAGCTGCACGACGAAGACTACAAGTCGTTCGTGCCCATGATCGATTCGGTCATCGAGAAGGAAGGCAAGGTCCGGCTTCTCTTCGAGTTCGAAGACTTCCATGGCTGGGATCTCCACGCTGCGTGGGACGACATGATGTTCGGCGTCCATCACTACAACAGCATCGAACGCTTGGCCATCGTCGGCGATCGCCCCTGCGAGGAGTGGCTTGCCCGGCTGCTTAAGCCGTTCTCCCGGGCAACCATCAAGTACTTCGACGCCGCCCAGATCGACGACGCCTGGGACTGGCTGCGCGAAGGGATCGAAGCCGAGACCTCGGTCTGATCCAGACTTGCCCCGCACGTGTCGAGCTACTATTCACCTCGACAACCCACCTCGGCGCTGGCTTCGCCGCCTCGCCGAGGTCGCGGACTGAAGGTCTCTCGCGCCCAGGGAGACCTTCGGTCGCGCGGGCTGGCTTGGCCGGCAGGTCGGCCTCGGCTCAACTCATGGACGTGAGGTCGGCACGACCTTCAACCGATTCACGACCTGCTTCACGCCCACCGTGTCGGCGGTCAACTCACCGGCCTTGGTCTTCGCGGCCTCACTCGCAACCGTACCGCTCAGCGTGGCTACCCCTTCCTTGTTCACCTCGACCGAGATCGAGGCCGCGCTCAACGCCTTGTCCCAGTGCACCCGGGCGTAGACTCGCCCTGCCACGCTCAACTGTTCCACCTTCGCGCGAATCTGCTCGAACGTCTCGCGCAACTGGCCCGCCAGCTCTTGGGCGCCCTCTCGGATCTCTCCCAACGCCTGGTCCACCTTCTGGCCGACCGTTTGGTCCGACTTCTCCTGCGCGTAGCCGGGCGATGCCACGAGCAGACCAACGGCACTCAAAACGCAAACCACCAACATGCGTGCAGATTTCATGCTCATTCTCCTCGATCCGGCGATCGGTAAATCGGTCCATATCATTGTTCGCCCCAAGGCAATCGGGGCAGCCCCCGCCGCGGATGGGCACCTCTCGCATCCGGCACCGAAAACCGCCTCATCCGTACGCTTCGGCGATTGCGTCCCGACGACCAACGGTCATCGTGCTGCACTATCGGCAGGACCTGTCGTTACAGGAGATCGCCACCCGAATGAACCGGTCCAGCAATGCCGCACACAAGCTCCGGCTTCGTGCCGTCAAGCGGCTCCAGCAACTCCTTGGACAACCCGACCAGTAGACGGCCTCGCCGTGCTTCCCAGAGCGCATTCGGCGCGTGCGTAGCGTGTCTTCCGCTTTCAAAACCGCACGAGCTCGCCGCCACGAACGCTACAGTCAAATGCGACTCGCACTAGTGCGCGACCGCGCGGTCTCGGAAAGTCCGGAAACCGTTCCAGCCTTCCAACGAGGGATCGTCCAGGTCGATGAACTCGGAAGTCGAACAGTCCAGCGCCTGCCAACCGAACTGCTTGCACATGGCGACAATCGTCGATACCGCATCGCCATCCCCTCGCACATGCAGCATGAAGCCGTCGACGGGGCCCGACTCGGTGAAATTGAATTCGATGG
The DNA here is from genome assembly GCA_963674835.2 of Thermoguttaceae bacterium. Lineage (GTDB taxonomy): Bacteria > Planctomycetota > Planctomycetia > Pirellulales > Thermoguttaceae. The sequence goes on along the minus strand of CAXXKC010000003.1, from coordinate 379,084 downwards.
AGAACCCATCGCCGTCAAAGGTTCCCCACGCCGGATCAGACCAGTCGAGCGAGGCGAACCGTGCCGAAAGCCGACGTCGCAACTCCTCGGCGTCGCCAAGCGGCTGAGGCATGAAGTCTGTGGGTAGCTCCCGGACGGATGTCTTGCCGTCCGTCTTCATGATGAGCACATCCCAACTCATGAACTACTCCTTATAGACGTCTGCACTGCCAAAAGACACGTCTGCGACCCAAGCCCCGGCAAACACGTTGCGGGCAGCCGTTCCTTCCAATGCAGAGCGGGCTACTGACTGCATCGCCATCAACAAGCTGCCGGCCGGGACCATGGCGGTCGCCGCTCACACCGAACCTGGCGGTGTTCAACAGGTCGGTACTCTACCAATACCGGTAGGTTTGGCACCACACCAAAAAGTGGCTATCCCGGCATACGCCCTCATGTTGGGCGGCCACCGTTGCTCGTAGGCTCGTCCTTGTCGGCTCCAAACGGCCCGCCTGAAGTCATAGACGCGAAAAACTCTCGCAAAGGCCCCGCTACTTGGTGGGGTATTCCGGCTGGCGAGCGACCAAGCGGCCTATCGCTTCCCGAGAACGGCTCGCTCTCCAGCGCTGTAGAGTGGGTAGAATAGGCGGGCCACGCGATATCGCTCAATCTGTCTGCACTTCATCCGTCGACGGCCGGTCCATCAATCGCTCACGCTCCTTGTTGCGCAAGTCCGGCCAGGGACCATCCTCTTGCCGCCGTTGGAAGTGCCAGCCAAACAACTCCAGCAAGGCACGGTCGCTCGCCTTCTGCTCGCCCTTCGTGCCAGCCAATTGCCCGCACAGGGCGTCCTCAACGATAGAGCCGACGACCACCCGCTCATCAAGCTCGTACCGGTTTGCCAAACGCCCACTCATTGTCGCCGTCTCCCACGGATCGAACATATCCAGTGAACCGAGACGCCCAATCTCCGCAGGGGCCGCTCGGCTCAGCAGGCCGTCGAGCAGGAGAGGATCGACTGAAGACAAGGAACTCTGGTCCCGGGGCAGAGCATACCCGAGGTCAACGCTGCCATCGCCGGACAACGTGGTCGTCGCTTGCCCGCTGCCACCGGCACCCGACAATTCCACTCTCGCCCCCGCAGCCAGAGCCTCCTTTCCTCCCTCGTACAACGCCACGTTGCTGAAAACGCTTTCTGCGGCTGCCTGGGCGTCATCGTCGTTGGCAAAGACCAGGTACGACATGGTGCCCGTGAAGTACGTTCCCACGGGAATCACATAGTGTGCCACCCCGGAGCCCGAATATTCGGGGACGACCTGGTGTCCCCACCGTTGCGTCCCGCTGAGTTCGAAGAACCAATCCGCGCTGGCCACCTCATCACTGTCCAGTCCGATTCCCTGGATCTCCCCTTCGACGCCGCTCGCGAAATCGAACTCCAGAATCGTGTTCTCAGTCACCGTATACGACGAGGTGCCGTTGCCCAAGGCCACTTTCTTCCAACTGTTGCCGTCCAGTTCCAGCGTTTGGAACCCGTCTCTCAGCGACGGCACCCGACCGGCTTGGTCTTGATCGGCAAAGCCGGTGACCAGAAGTGATCGCGCTACGCCTTGCACCTCGACCTTCAACTCCGGTTCATACAGCCGAACGTTGCTGAAGATGCCTTCCGCCGCCGCGCTGGCATCGTCGTCGGCCGCGAAGACCAGATACGACATCGGGCCCTGGAAGAATCTACCCACGGGAATCGCGTAGTGCTTCACCGATCCGGCGGACTCTGCATAGTCCCGGAAGGTCTGCAATCCCAACGTCTGCGTCCCATAGATCTGGAAGAACCACTCGGGGCTCAGGACCGTGTCGTTGTCGAAGCCAACGCCTTGGATCTCCCCCTGGGCGCTGGACTGGAAATCGAACTCCAGCACTGTGGCGGCGGTCACTGTGTAGTTCAGGGCCAACTGCTTCCAGGCATTACCGACAAACCGCAGGGCCTGGGAGTCGTCTCCCACGTAGAGCGATTGGGTCAGCAGATCCTGACTAATGAAACTCCCGATTCCAAGCATCTCAGATGAACCCTGCACTTCGACAGTCAACGTCATCTCGTACACCTTGACGTTGCTGAACACGCTTTCCGCCACCGTTGCGAGATCATCATCGTTGGTGAAGACCAGGTATGTCATTTCGCCGGTGAAGAACTTGCCCACGGGAATCACGTAGTGTTGTACGTTCGACGCCGAACTCGCATAGGTTCGATAGTTCTGCAGCCCCCAAGTCTGCGTACCGTAGAGCTGGAAAACGCTCTCCGCGCTGATGGCGTTGTCGGTGTCGACGCCAATTCCCTGGATTTCACCCTGCGTGCTGCTCTGGAAGTCGAACTCCAGCACCGTGTCGGTCGTCACCGTGTAAGGGAAAGCTATCTTCTTCCAGTGGTTCCCGGTGATCTGAAGAGTCGTTCCGTCGCCCCCGACAAAGGAACCTCCTGGGCTGTCCTGTGTTGCGTCATATGGTTCGATCGTGTAGCCGCCGAAGTCCAAAGCTGGGCGCTCGTTCACGTCTGTGACGGCAATAGTCAACGCTACCGTATCATCCGGGCTGAAACCCACTTGCGCGTCGTCAACAGCCACCACTACTTCCATGTACGGATTGGTTTCGTAGTCCAGGAGGGTGCCGGCCTTTAGGAAGAGTTCGTTGCCATCGATCTCAAAATACGCCGAGTTCGCGCCGCTGAGGCTCAGCACGTTCGTGCCTAGTCCGTCATCGGTCAGGTGAATGTCGGCAATCTTGATCCGCGGTGTCGTGACGACGTTTTCCGGTAGCGTGGTGACGGCATCAATCAGGGCTACCGAAGGCGCTGTGTTGACAATGGCAACCGGGTCTGGCGCATAGGCATAGCGGGTGTGCCCGCCAGCATCGGTGATTTCTGCAGTCACATAGTATGAGCCAGCGGCAATGCCGCTCGTGGATAGTGAGAAACTGCTAACCACCGGGGTGGAGCCGGTTTGCCCGACAGTGTTTTGCCCAACTAGAACGGCATTCTCGTTGTACGGATTCTTGTCGACATCGAGACTGAAAGTGATCGTGGCGGTTCTATTGAAGTCCTGGTAGTAGTACGACAACGGGATTGAATCGTTGCCTCCGAACTGGAGGTCATCTGCGGCAACGCCAAGTTCCAAAAGGTTGGCCCATTCGGCCGCCGACCAGTCGATGGCCGAGCGTACCGCCGTGCCCCCGAGAGCGGCCGCGAGTCCTGCACTGGGGCGGATGCCACTCACCAGAGCACTGTACAGATAACCTGTGGCATCTCTTACCGGATGGACGCCACCGTACCAACTTGTCGGCACCGTGTACGAGCCGTCATTGGCCGTAGGCGCCGTATCGACCGTGCCGTGGTACCATAGATGCACGTCGGAATGTTCGTACGAATAGCCGCCATTGGAAAGCACCGATTCGCTGAGCTGTACATCGTAGGTACTGTTGACGGTCTCTCCGGTGAAATCCAATGAGCTGGAGCCATCGGTCCGCCAGTAGTTGTCCCAGAAGCTGACGTTCTCCCAACTGGTCATGGGCGCGTCGCCGAAGTTGAAATTCAGAGGCCACGAAGGCTCGCGAACCCCGTCGACGGGGTGCGGATCCAGCGTGGTTACCTGGTCGACCCAGACGCCGTACGCGCCTAGGTCCTTGGCCAATTCGCCCACGAGAGAGGCCCCACGGCTGTGCCCGATCAGATGGAACGGCAACTCGGCCAGTGGAGTGGCGAGATCCAGCAAGAAGTCTGTGGAGACAAGCTTCGCGGCGACTGCCGCAGCCACGTCGACGGTGCTGCGGTGGTAGCCGCCGCCCAGGGAGAGGGTCCCGGCGACATCGGACCAGTTCAGGAGGATGACGATCTCGGGATCGGCGCAATCCGCCGGGGGCGGCCCAGTTCGCGATGTGTTCACGACCGACAGTGGCCCACCATCGTGACCAGGGTCCGTCACCTCGACGCGGTATCGCGGCTGGTCGACCGCCAAGTCGGGCCGTGCCGCGATCGCGTCGGCCATCGCCGTAACCCAATCGTCCACGCTACTGTTGAAGCCGTGGGTGATCAGCGTCACGCCAGACAGCAGGTGTCTGGCCTCCAGAAGTTCGCAGCGCAGGGATCGTCGCCGACTCCCGCGCAAACCGCATCCGTTGGAGGGCGTGTCATGGGAGGAGAGGAACCACTTTTCGCGTCGCGCCATGTGTCGATACACTGCTCCGCTCTCTGAATGCCAAGGGCTGTGTGAGTAATACAGCAAGTCGAAACGCGATCGAATCACCGATCCGGGCATACGGAACTGCGGATAAGCAATGCCCCTGTATTCTACCGCCCGTGGGTTGTGCGGACAATCAACGAAGTAAAAGGGAAGGCTGGGAGGCTGGGGTGACTTGGGAGGGTCTGGGGAATCGCTGGCGCTGGGCGTAGAAGCAATAGCCACCATCGACTCGGCCGTTTGCCGCGCCGATCACCTGGCGAGACTGACGTGATTTCCGAAGCAGTTGGTCCGCAGAGCGTGGATTTCCGGCTTGCGTTCCTCGTCGGGCAGTGGAGCAACCTCTCTGACGAAACCTGGGCGTTCTCACATCAGACAGCGGCAGGGTCGTTGAGTCCGCGAGGACGCGTGCCACCCGCAGCCGGCGAAACGGATCGGGGGGAGGCATGAAACGCCCTACAGGGAATCAGGCACCGCGTAGAAAAGAGCGTCTCGTAGCGGCCCGCCCATGCCGGTACGATTGGGGCTTGCCTCACCCATCTTGGTTGTTCGCAGTGAACAAATTGCGCCTCCAGCGATGTTACGTGAACTGTTATCAGAACCTCGCGTCTTGTGGTGGATGCGGAAGAAGAGCAAGCCTGTTTTCGTTGACACAAAGAGCGGGTCAGATCTCCATTTGGAAGCTTCTGCGTCGCAGAAAGCAGCGATTATGTCAAAGATATCGATTAGGGCGAGCCGACAAGCACCTTAGGGGGCTCGTTCGGACCCACGAAAGTCGGTCACGAGCCACTTCTGGCTCGTGAGCAGGGCAATGGGCTCTACCCGAGTGGCGGTCGTATTGGAGGCCCGTATCAATGTGGCGTCGAACCTGAAACGCAACACTTCTCCCCGCAATTCGCGGGCGATAGCAACGAGTGCGGTTCCTTGGTGATGAACCCATTAGGGCGATTCATGCGCCAAGTACCTGTCAGCAGCCGCTTTTCGTGCGTTGCGATTTCAGTTTGACACCACCAATCCGAAGGTTGGATCGACCCGATGCGCCAGAGTCTTACTGTCCTTGTTCCGTGCAAGAACGAACGGAAGAACATCCAGCCGTGTCTTGAATCCGTCCGAGACCTCGCAGACGAACTCTTGGTCGCGGACTCGGGTTCCACCGACGATACGTTGGTTATCGCGAGAAGGGTGGCTCCTTGCCGCATCATCCAGCGCGAGTATGTTAACTCGGCCGACTTCAAGAACTGGGCCATTCCGCAGGCCAGCCACCCATGGGTGCTCATTCTGGACGCGGACGAGCGCGTCCCGGAAACGCTGGCCAACGAGATCACCCAGATCCTGGAGGACCCACCTGCCGACTTGGATGCGTACAGTTGTGGCTTCCAGGATCACTTCATGGGCCATCGCTTGCGATACAGTAGTTGGAACAGTAGGTCGATCCGGTTGATTCGTCGCGATGTCTGTCGCTATCAAACGCGCCGCGTTCATGCCGACATCGCGATTGACCGTCAGCGAGTGGGTAAGCTCAAGACCAAGATGCTCCACTACAGCGTCTGGGATTACAACAGTTTCATCGTCAAATACGCGCGGTATACCAGTTGGGCCTCGGAGGACATGTGGGAGAAGGGTCGGCGCACCAGCTTCATGGGTCTTGCGGTTCGTCCGATGCTGCGTCTTCTGCACCTGTATTTCATCCGCGGAGGTTTTCGCGACGGATTGGCCGGGCTGCAGGTGTGCGTCTTCTTCTCCTTCTTGAGCACGTACATGAAGCAGGCGAAACTGTGGCAGCGGGAATTCGGCATCCCTCAACCGGATCCCGAACAAGAACAGGCGCCGCCGATCATCTTGCCTTATTCGAAGGCCGCCGAGACGCCGGCCGTCGAAGGATACCGCCGCGCCGCATAGGCTTCAGCGACTTCTGCTCGTGCCTGTCGCAATTGACAGTGACGTTCGCCGCGGCGCCATTCCACGGTCTTATTCACCGTCACACAAGAAGTGACACCAGGGCGACCAACGGGAGCCCGGTATTCGTAGTGGTGTCGTGAGCTCACCAGCGTACTACTTCTGCGACCTTCAACAAAGCGATCTGCTCGCCACGAAGGCGGGCGCTGCGTTCCAACCCCTGGAAGCATTGCACGCCCGTTGAGTCTTTGCCCCCGCCCATCCTGAGGGCATCTCGTTTCTCTTGGGCGAGTCGGCAATCCCGCCCGTGATCTCTGGTCACGTGGGCAGCCCACCCTTCTTCTGCTTCGCCGCACCGGGCGGCCGTGCGGTTCTCTCCAGACGCAGTCGGTCGCTCTTGACCGAGGGGCGGGAGGTCGTGGTCAGTTAGCCACCAAGAGGGCTGACTGGCTGCGCCATGGTCCCGCAACCTCCTCTTTGGCGGGGTCTTTCCCTGTCGCTGCCCCTACGATCTGCCGGGGCCGGCATGCTGCCGTCTCAAATCGACGGAGTTCTGTGAGGAAAGCCGCGCCGCCTAATTACCATGGAAAGTCTACGTGCGCTTCGTAGACTGCGCAAACGATTTGATCGCAGCAAGCTTTCCATCTTGTCCAAACTCTCGTCTCTCGGCGAATTCTCTTGGCTTGGGTGCAGACGCTACCATGTTTCTCAACCGAGGTTTCGGGCTGCCGAAAAACCGACGACCACGACGCGACCGAAAGAACTCTAGGCGACGAACGGACAGCCTGCATCGTCGACTGGGATTTCAGCAGCTTGAATCTCGCGAGCTTCTTTCGGCGGCCCCGCTGTTCGATTCAGCCAGCTTCACCACACTTGTTCCGCTGTCGGTAACTACGAATACGGGAGAGAAGCCGCAATCCAAGGTGTGGGAATACTCGGACACTTGGTGGAGCGTGTTGCCGAACGATTCGGGCACGTGGCTCTGGCGGCTGGACAATACCGGCTGGAATCCAACACTACGGCTTTCCTCAAGCACGAGTGCTCATGCCGACGTCAAGGCCGTCGGCGACTTAGCGCACGTCCTGCTGTACGACGGCTCGACTTCTGAGCTCATCACCGTACAGTATTCGACAGGTGCGGGCGGGGGTTATGCAGCCTGGCCGGTGCATCCGGCTCTGGTCGACGTGTCCCTAACAAGTGGCGTGGAGACGGCCACCATCGACGTCGATTCGACCGGACGGCTTTGGCTGGCCACAGACGCAAGCAGTTCGATCGAGGTCCGCTACAGCGATTTCCCATACACGTCCTTCAGCAGTCCATTTACGATCGCTTCGGGAATCACCTCCGACGACATCGCCGCGATTGCCGCGTTTCCCGGCGGTGCGGTCGGGGTGCTTTGGTCGGATCAGAACACGGATCGGTTCGGTTTTCGGCTTCATTTGGACAGTGACTTGCCGACATCCTGGTTGGGCAACGAGGTTCCGGCATCCCAGTCTGTCCTGTCGGTCGGTGGCGGAATGGCCGACGACCATCTCAACATGGCAGTGGCGTCCGACGGCACACTCTATGCCGCCGTGAAAACCAGCTACGATACTGGCGGATATGCGAAGATCGCGCTTCTGGTTCGCCGGCCCTCCGGCAATTGGGACCCGCTCTATACCGTCGACACACGCGGCACGCGGCCCATCGTCGTCCTGAACGAGGATGCCGGCCGCTTGATCGTCGCCTACAGCGAATCGGAAAGCGGCGGCGACATCCTGTTCCGTGAATCACCGTTGGATGCCATTTCGTTTGGGCAGGTTGGGACGTTGATCGGGGGAAATGTCAACAACGCGACCAGCACCAAGGGGAGTTTTGACGACGATCTGGTGGTGCTCGCGGGTGACGGGAAGAAAGTCTATGGCTCGCTGATTCGATGGCCACAATCGACCGACGGTACCACGCCGCCAGCGCAGGACGCGGAACCAACGCCGGTCGACCTGTCGGCGCCGGTGACGGTGTCGTTCCAGGACGGGCTGAGTGGCTACACCGGCACCCAGGATGCATCGATCCTGGCCGGCAGTGCCAAAACCAACTTTGGCACGGCCGCTGAATTGCAGGTCGACGGAAGCCCCGACGAGGCAACTCTGATACGCTGGGACTTGAGCGCGATCGCGCCGGGTAACCTCATCCAAGCAGCCACGATCACCCTCAACGTTACCAACACCTCTCCCCAAACCTATGAAATTTACCAACTGCTACGCGGCTGGTCCGAAAGCCAGACGACCTGGAACCAGGCATCGGCCGGGGTCGCCTGGCAGACGGCCGGCGCCCAAGGCACCGGCGACCGGGGCTCCGCCGTGCTGGGAACCATCACCGCTTCCTCGCTTGGCCAATACGTAATCTCGTTGAACGCGGCCGGACTGGCTGCCGTGCAGCAGTGGGTCGACCAGCCCGAATCCAACTACGGATTGATCGTCCAGGACTACGTCAGCGCCACCAATGGCGTCATGTTCAACTCCAGCGAGGCCTCCAACGTCAGTCTTCGACCCAAGCTGACCCTTACCTACCAGGCGGCGGCTCCAGCCGACACCGAGCCGGACCCGCTGCCGTTGATCGAGAACCAGCCACCTCAAGTGGACGCAGGAGCGGATCGGCAAGTGGAACTTCCGGCCGCCGTGGCGCTCGACGGAAAGGTACAAGACGATGGTCTGCCGGCCTCGCCGGGCGCGGTCAGTATCGGATGGTCGAAAGTCAGCGGCCCCGGAACCGTGGAGTTTGCCAATTCGGCGGCGGCACAGACGACTGCCACCTTCAGCCAACCAGGGACCTACGTGCTGCGTCTGACGGCCGCCGACGGCCAACTGACGGCTGCCGACGACCTCACCGTCCTGGTCTCCGCACCGCCAACGCCGGTCGACCTGTCGGCGCCGGTGACGGTGTCGTTCCAGGACGGGCTGAGTGGCTACACCGGCACCCAGGATGCATCGATCCTGGCCGGCAGTGCCAAAACCAACTTTGGCACGGCCGCTGAATTGCAGGTCGACGGAAGCCCCGACGAGGCAACTCTGATACGCTGGGACTTGAGCGCGATCGCGCCGGGTAACCTCATCCAAGCAGCCACGATCACCCTCAACGTTACCAACACCTCTCCCCAAACCTATGAAATTTACCAACTGCTACGCGGCTGGTCCGAAAGCCAGACGACCTGGAACCAGGCATCGGCCGGGGTCGCCTGGCAGACGGCCGGCGCCCAAGGCACCGGCGACCGGGGCTCCGCCGTGCTGGGAACCATCACCGCTTCCTCGCTTGGCCAATACGTAATCTCGTTGAACGCGGCCGGACTGGCTGCCGTGCAGCAGTGGGTCGACCAGCCCGAATCCAACTACGGATTGATCGTCCAGGACTACGTCAGCGCCACCAATGGCGTCATGTTCAACTCCAGCGAGGCCTCCAACGTCAGTCTTCGACCCAAGCTGACCCTTACCTACCAGGCGGCGGCTCCAGCCGACACCGAGCCGGACCCGCTGCCGTTGATCGAGAACCAGCCACCTCAAGTGGACGCAGGAGCGGATCGGCAAGTGGAACTTCCGGCCGCCGTGGCGCTCGACGGAAAGGTACAAGACGATGGTCTGCCGGCCTCGCCGGGCGCGGTCAGTATCGGATGGTCGAAAGTCAGCGGCCCCGGAACCGTGGAGTTTGCCAATTCGGCGGCGGCACAGACGACTGCCACCTTCAGCCAACCAGGGACCTACGTGCTGCGTCTGACGGCCGCCGACGGCCAACTGACGGCTGCCGACGACCTCACCGTCCTGGTCTCCGCACCGCCAACGCCGGTCGACCTGTCGGCGCCGGTGACGGTGTCGTTCCAGGACGGGCTGAGTGGCTACACCGGCACCCAGGATGCATCGATCCTGGCCGGCAGTGCCAAAACCAACTTTGGCACGGCCGCTGAATTGCAGGTCGACGGAAGCCCCGACGAGGCAACTCTGATACGCTGGGACTTGAGCGCGATCGCGCCGGGTAACCTCATCCAAGCAGCCACGATCACCCTCAACGTTACCAACACCTCTCCCCAAACCTATGAAATTTACCAACTGCTACGCGGCTGGTCCGAAAGCCAGACGACCTGGAACCAGGCATCGGCCGGGGTCGCCTGGCAGACGGCCGGCGCCCAAGGCACCGGCGACCGGGGCTCCGCCGTGCTGGGAACCATCACCGCTTCCTCGCTTGGCCAATACGTAATCTCGTTGAACGCGGCCGGACTGGCTGCCGTGCAGCAGTGGGTCGACCAGCCCGAATCCAACTACGGATTGATCGTCCAGGACTACGTCAGCGCCACCAATGGCGTCATGTTCAACTCCAGCGAGGCCTCCAACGTCAGTCTTCGACCCAAGCTGACCCTTACCTACCAGGCGGCGGCTCCAGCCGACACCGAGCCGGACCCGCTGCCGTTGATCGAGAACCAGCCACCTCAAGTGGACGCAGGAGCGGATCGGCAAGTGGAACTTCCGGCCGCCGTGGCGCTCGACGGAAAGGTACAAGACGATGGTCTGCCGGCCTCGCCGGGCGCGGTCAGTATCGGATGGTCGAAAGTCAGCGGCCCCGGAACCGTGGAGTTTGCCAATTCGGCGGCGGCACAGACGACTGCCACCTTCAGCCAACCAGGGACCTACGTGCTGCGTCTGACGGCCGCCGACGGCCAACTGACGGCTGCCGACGACCTCACCGTCCTGGTCTCCGCACCGCCAACGCCGGTCGACCTGTCGGCGCCGGTGACGGTGTCGTTCCAGGACGGGCTGAGTGGCTACACCGGCACCCAGGATGCATCGATCCTGGCCGGCAGTGCCAAAACCAACTTTGGCACGGCCGCTGAATTGCAGGTCGACGGAAGCCCCGACGAGGCAACTCTGATACGCTGGGACTTGAGCGCGATCGCGCCGGGTAACCTCATCCAAGCAGCCACGATCACCCTCAACGTTACCAACACCTCTCCCCAAACCTATGAAATTTACCAACTGCTACGCGGCTGGTCCGAAAGCCAGACGACCTGGAACCAGGCATCGGCCGGGGTCGCCTGGCAGACGGCCGGCGCCCAAGGCACCGGCGACCGGGGCTCCGCCGTGCTGGGAACCATCACCGCTTCCTCGCTTGGCCAATACGTAATCTCGTTGAACGCGGCCGGACTGGCTGCCGTGCAGCAGTGGGTCGACCAGCCCGAATCCAACTACGGATTGATCGTCCAGGACTACGTCAGCGCCACCAATGGCGTCATGTTCAACTCCAGCGAGGCCTCCAACGTCAGTCTTCGACCCAAGCTGACCCTTACCTACCAGGCGGCGGCTCCAGCCGACACCGAGCCGGACCCGCTGCCGTTGATCGAGAACCAGCCACCTCAAGTGGACGCAGGAGCGGATCGGCAAGTGGAACTTCCGGCCGCCGTGGCGCTTGACGGAAAGGTAGAAGACGACGGTCTGCCGGTGTCGCCGGGCGCGGTCAGTATCGGATGGTCGAAAGTCAGCGGCCCAGGAACCGTGGAGTTTGCCAATTCGGCGGCGGCACAGACGACTGCCACCTTCAGCCAACCAGGGACCTACGTGCTGCGTCTGACGGCCGCCGACGGCCAACTGACGGCTGCCGACGACCTCACCGTCCTGGTCTCCGCACCGCCAACGCCCACAAGCGGTCTGGCCGCATTGTTGCGACTCGACGAAACGGCTGGGACAGCGGCTTTCGACTCCTCTGGGCTAGGAAACGACGGGAGCATCCATGGTGACCCCACCCACATTACGGGCCAAAGCGGCAACGCACTGTATCTGAATGGGAGCAACGACTACGTCGTCGTGCCCGACAGTCCCAGCCTCGATGCCCGCGATGCCATTACCCTGTCAGCTTGGCTGCGGCCGGAACAGGTCGGTACCCAATACGTGGTAAAGAAGGCCGCCCATGGCACGGTCGACGGTTACGAGATGACACTCAGCGAGAACGGCACCGTCTTCGTCCGCTTCAACAACGCGTCGGCGGGGAATAACTACCGCGTCGACTCGCAGACGTTGTACCCTACCGACGGAAACACGTGGATCCATGTTGCGGCCACGTATGATGGCTCAACGATCAAGCTCTATATCAACGGCAAGTTGGAGAGTTCCCAATCAGCGAGCTTCCAGATCGGGGTGAATGATCTCGGCTTGGGAATCGGCGCTGAGGAGAACGGCTATCGGCCGATGCGAGGCACGATCGACGAAGTGCGCGTCTACACGCGTGCGCTCTCCGATGCTGAGATCCAGGATCTGGCCACCGTTTAGGCACCGGACGGGCCGTGTGCCACTCTTGAGAGCATGCGGCGCCACCTGAAACTCGGCTTCTGCCCTGACTTCCACTCGCCAATCACCAGACGGGGCGGTATTCCACTCCGAACCCGCCTGATCGAGGGTGTGCCGCGGAGAGATTTTGGCCCCAAGGCGAGAAAATCGCTTCAGAAATCGAAGTCTTCTTCCGACATTTGGTTACACGTTGTGGTCTGCTGCTCGTCTTGACCACACCTGGTCTTGCCGCCGTGGCGGGGACGGAGCCCGTTGGCTACGAAAGACAGAACGCAGTTCGTGGGTCTTGCGACGAAGCGGACGTCTCTGTTGAAAGGAGCATCTCGCGTGACACCCAAGGAGGCATGGACGCCTGACACGAACTTCGTGGAGATAGGGGCCAAGGACGGGGCCATCGCGGCGTCACTTGTAGCTTGGGGTTTCGGCCGCGTTCTGACAGTCGCCGGTAGCTTACGGGGAATGGAGGATATCGCGGCAAGACAGCCTAGTCTGGCAGCCTACCTGACGTACTCGACGGATCGGCGCGTCGTCCGACGCAATAACGCAGACGTGTTGATCCTCTCAAATCGGTCTATTTTGCGTTTGTGGAACCCGCGAAACTGGCGGCATGCGCGGCAAGTCGTTTGGATACCACGAACAACCCTCTTCTCGGCGGCAGCAATCATCTTGTGTCTGGCGTACGTGCTTGCGGGTCGTCTGCAGTGGAACAGCCTTGTGCGTTTGGGCGACGGTATCGGACGAATGGCCGTGTTCGGGGTGCGGCACCGCAGAACGCAACAGCGTGCGCGGCGTTACGTGCCGCGCGCCTTGGGCGTCGCCGGCTTCCTGAAACGGCTCGGCGAGCAGGGTGTTCGCTACGCGGTGCTGCGATGGTTCGAGTCGCTACCGAACCTCCCACCCGGTGAAGACCTGGATCTATTGGTCGACGACGAGCATCTAGAAGCATTGGAGAAGATCCTTGCCGAGGGTCCAGGGATCCAACCGGTCGATGTGTACTCGGTCACGGGGTTGCCGGGCTCGGAGTTCGGCAACATGCCCTACTTTCCTCCGTATCTGGCGGAAGCGATCCTATCGGATGCACGACTGCACGGCGATCTTTGCTGGGTACCGTGTCCGGAACACCATTTTCTGAGCCTGGCGTACCATGCCTTGTATCACAAAGGCGAGCGATCTGGTCTTTCCGATGGATTGGTCCACCGAAGGAACGAGGCGGAACACGACTACGCTGCGGTCCTGCGACGGCTGGCCGACGATCTTGATATCGACATACGGATTACGCTCCGGGATCTCGACCAGTACCTTGCGGAACATTCGTGGCGCCCACCCCACGACATGCTGACACGGCTGGCTGCCAACAACCGCTGGGTGACTCACTTGGTAAGCGACAGGGCGGCCGCGCCCGAGGATGCGGGCCTGGCGGTGTTCGTCGTTCGTCGTGCAGGGCTCAACGGGGACGGTCTGGCAAAGATCACGTCCATGTTGAAGCACGAGGGATTCGAGATCCTGGTGCAGAAGGTCCTCGCGCCGCGCGAGTCGCAGTATTCGGCCCGATGTATCCGTGGTGGCAACTGGGGCCGTGGTCCCTGGAGGGTTTCCGGCGGCCCTCCCGCCGCGGTTGTCGTGACCTACGATCCCGAACCCGTCAAGCCCTCGTCGCGGCAGCGTCGGCAGTTCCCCGGACTCACCAACGCGCGCGTGCTGGTCAAGAAGAAGATCCGCGATGCGTTCAACGACGGAGTGCCTGCAGATCAACAGTGCAACGTTCTTCATTCGAGCGACAACGGGCATCAGGCCATGGACTACGTCCAGATTCTGATTCCAGAAACCGCTGCGGAAATCCAGGAGCGCGTTGCCAGCATTCGAGACGCCTATGCCACTAGTGAGCCGGTGCTGAAACGAATCACCCGATACGGTCGGCGGGCCAAGATTGAATTGATCGAGCTGGACGGTCAACCGGCCGTGAAGAAGACATTCAAAGCGTGCCAAGACCGTTACCGACAAAGCGAGGCGGCGTCGCTTCAGCAATTGTCTCCCTTGGTTTCCGAGGTACCGCCCCTACTGCGCGTCGACCACCATAGCCTGGTCATCCCGTACTACGAAGATGTGCTGCAATACAAACGGTCCTCCGGAAAGCTATTCCCTCTCTCCGCGGCCAAGGAGGCTGTCGCGGCGCTCCGAAAGGTGTATGAGGCGGGTTATGCCTTGATCGATGCGCACGTCGAGAACGTGCTGGTCGACCGCCGCGAGGGACTGAAGCTCATCGATTTCGAGTTCTGTCACCGCTACGCTCGAAGGCCTCCGACCTTTGAGCACTCCTACGATATCGCCGGTTGCCCCGCCGACTTTGCCGGCAATCTGCCCGACGGCGGCTCAAGCAGCTACGCGCGGGGCTGGCAGCCCTATATCGGACTAGGGTTGAAGAGCCTGCTCAACGATCCGGTATGGCTCCAGCATCTGAAGCGGTCGGTTTACTACGTCGCGCACCTTCCGCGATTCTTGCCACGGCGGGTTCGCCACTATTACCGGTGCTGGCGTGAACGGCGCACCGCATGCGGCAGCCCGAATCGGGCGGAGTTCGTATCAGAGCAGGCCGCACCCGTTACGATCAGCCAGATCCGCTCGCGAGCAGCGTGAGCGGCGGCGGGACAAGATCGCCGGACAGGGCAGGCCGGCCAAACGCCTCGCCGATGATCGGTGCAACCAAGTCAATTCTGAAATCGCCCTCATCCGCCGGGCCCCCAAAATCCAGATGCTTGACGAGATCGAGGCGGACAAGCCGAGCTGCACGGAAGCAGAATTCGAGGCCATGTACGCCGCCTGTCACGCCCCTACGTTGCCGTTTGGAATCGCCCCCATGACCGCATTTGATGGCGGACGTTCCTTGTGTGCCTGTGGGAGGCCGGAATGCGACGCGGCGACCTGCTGACCATCGACTGGTCTTGGGTGGACTTCGACCGGGAAAACGAAGGTCATTGAAGTGCCCGGTTCTTGCCCCTCAGCCGGACCAAAAAAAGGCCTTGCGTCAATCGACACAAAGCCTTCTATATTAACGACTTACTTCCAGTACCCCCTAGGGGAGTCGAACCCCTGTCGTCGGACTGAGAATCCGATGTCCTAGGCCACTAGACGAAGGGGGCGTCACGGCCGCCTCTTGCTGCGGTCAGCCGAAACCACGTATATAGCAGCCGGATTTCGAACTGTCAACGGGCGCCGAGGGATGGTAGTGTCCTAGGAGTGTGTTGCTGGAAATGGAGGCCCTAAGAATGCGCTACCGGCGACGAGCACCTCGGTAGAGGTATGTCAGTACATGGTTGCTGATGCACGGCAGGGCACAAGAGGATTGCTGCGTTCCAGGCGGAATTGTCCAGAGACGCAGGCTTGACGTTTCGATAATGTATAATATAATCGGCGATTGCGAAAAGCTGACGCAGGAGGCGCCTAAGTACTGAAACGGAACGATCTTATGGCCGCGACATATCACGCGGCCGTATTTTTGCGCTGGGATTCCCGCCGCGTCACATACTCGGTTTTGGGGATATGATGAAAGAGGAAGGAATCTCCAGTCCTATTTGCGGAGTCGCGTTGCGATGACTGACGAACCAGCGGGCAATACCGGGCCTCCCATGAAGCTCGTTGCAATCGAATGGCCCGAGAGTGGCACGGCAGTATTCGCCAATCACTTGCTGGCTCAGACTGACAGCAAGTTCGTCTATCTCACATTCGCGCAGGTCGTGCCGCCGCTCGTGCTTCCATCCAACAATGACGACCTGCAAAGACAGATGGACCAACTTACCGGCGTTAAGGCGTTTCCGGTTGCAAAGGTAGTAGTCTCCGTAGAAGAATACCGTCGCATGGTAGGAACCATGCAGCAACACCTCCACAATGTGGAGCAACTTCTCAAGAAAAAAGCCGACAATGACGCTGATACCGTTCCCCCCGTTACCAGCTGAAACCCAGACTCGTTATGCCGCGGTAGCCTGTTACCGCCAGCAGTCCAGCAGTATGTTCACTCCAATGCGGACGACCGCAGTGGAGTCTATGGGGAGGTGGATGATGCTTATCGAGGGATACTCCATCTTTCTCGATGATGACATGATGGCATATCTTCGGTATGAGGCAATGCGGCGCGGCATCTCGGTTGAGCAGGCGTACCGAGATGAGATCTTCTACCAGCGCAAGGCGAAAGAGGAAACTCTTAGTCCCGAGGAATTGAAGGCCCTTGTAGCGGCAACGCAGCCAGATCCTCGGCTGTTGCAGGGCGATGAAGAATGCCCTTTTTAGCCGCGAGGTTCAAGGGTGGCAGCCGCAATTATTCCCGGCACAGTTCTCTGGGCATGCATTGGCCCGCGCGGTGGCTATAAGGAGCGGCCGGCCGTTGCTCTATCCAAGCCTGACAAAGATGGGAATTTGACGATTGTCGTCGGGACTACGCAAATTTCCAGCACTGACCCTAACCTCACCGTGGAACTACCTTCTGACCCTCGTCGGCATCCGCTAACAAGGCTCAAAAAACAGACGGTCATAGTGGCGGACTGGATAGAGCAAATACCTGTGGCATCCATAAGGGAGATGGCTGGCAGCGTGCCTGCCAAGACTCTTGTGGATATTCAAGCCAAAATCCGCGAAGTTTCCGCCAAATAGCGCGAACGCCATCAGCTATCGCTTGTCTATATTTTCCTCCCTAGTCTCGTTCAGGGAGAGCGGCCCGCGCCTTGGCGGCGCAGCAGCTTTATACTCTGCCGGAGGGGTCGGCCTGTGCGCCGACGGGATCGTAACCCCCTCTCTCCGCTATCCGTTCCGCTTGGCTGCCTTCAATAGAACTTCGCGCGCCCAGGTTGACGTCTTTCCGTTCGCAGCAGCGTCCAAGCGCTCCCGCTCGGCACCCGTGAGCCGAATCCGCAACTCGGCTGTCCTGCGATCCTCTGGAGCTTTGGGCGGACGCCCTCTGTCTGCTTGATCTTCCATGCCGTTATTGTAGCAACAAAAAAAGTTCTGTCAATCCGCCAAGCACGCATTGACAGCCTATTTATTGTTGCTACAATAAATACAGTGGTTGGCAATTGAAACGAAAAACCCCCGGACGGGACGGCAATCCCAACCGGGGGCGAATCACAAACGGCTTTCGCCAGGATGTGACCTAACATCTTCATTCTAGCGAGAGCCCCGGAAAAAGGGAATCTCGCGATGATCGCCCCATCCTGCAAGCACGAGAGCCACAAGAAGTTCGGCCGGGATCGGCACGGCAACCAGAGGTACCGGTGCACCCTTTGCGGCAAGACGTGGGCAGATGAGCGGCCCCGCCCGCTGGGCGCCATGCGGATTCCCGTCGAAACCGCCAAGTTGGCCCTCCGGCTGCTCGTGGAAGGCAACTCGGTCCGGTCGACCGAGCGGATTACCGGCCTGCACCGAGACACCATTTGCCGGCTACTGGTCTTCTTCGGGCAAGCCTGCCAAGCCTTCCTGGATCGCCGTATGCGGCACCTGACGTTGACTCACTTGGAGTTCGACGAGCAGTGGACCTACATCTTCAAAAAGCAGTCGCGGCTCAGCGTGACCGAGCGGGCCACCTGCTACGACAAGGGCGACGTCTACCTGTGGACGTGCATTGACCGGGAAACCAAGCTGATGCCCTCGTTCCGGATCGGCAAGCGATCGGCCGACAATGCCCGCCGGTTCATGGTGGACGTGGCTAGCCGCATCACGCTCCCCAGCCCGCACGCCAGCGACGAGCATGCCTTCCAATCGGGCGAGTACCGAATCACCGTTCAGATCAGCACCGACGGCTTCCAGGCGTACCCCGAGGCCGTTGACCTGGCTTTCGGCCCATACTCAAAGTTCGGCCAGATCGTGAAGGACTACCGCAACGCCGCCATGATCTACACCCCATCAGAAATGGTGGGCACCCAGCGCACCGCGGTCAAGAACATGCGGAGCAACGAGCGCTGGACGATATGCACGTCCCACGTCGAAGCGCTAAACGGTTCTCAGCGGCTCTTTCTGAAACGGCTGAACCGCCTGACGAAGTGCTTTTCCAAGAAACTGGTGAACCTGGAAGCGGCCTTCGGGATGTTCGCGGCATGGTACAACTACTGCTGGCAGACCCGGAAGCCTGGCAAGTCGGGGGAGAAGCGACCGACGGCTGCTATGATGGCCGGGATCTCCGGGCACGTGTGGTCGTTTGATGAGCTGTTCGATACGGTCCTAAAACGGTAATGGCCGTCTGGCACTGCCCAGCAGAGGTGATAAAATGAAAGCGACCGGCTGGAACCCGGTCGCTTCTTCTATTCTGTGCCGCTGGGGCGACACTGGCACTCATGCTACGGCCATTGTACGCCCTCTGCCTAGTTCATGCAATGCGAGGGATTCTGCGTGCGTGACCAGCGTTCTTGGCGGGCTTAAGTCGGGGCGGGGCGGGCGTTTGGCCAGACTTGGTGCCATTGGCCGTTTCTGTCCAGGGTATCCAGGGCTGCGACCGCTGTGGCGTTGGGCCGGTCCCAGCGGCGGCCGTAGCCTTTGAGCCGTTTCGTGCACAGTTTGCACTGGGATTCGGTCGGGCCACTGCCGATCTGCCAGCCACGCTGGCGAAATGCTGGATAGCGGATCATGTCCTTGCGGAGCGACACAAAGTTCATTAGCCGGTCTGCAGCTTCGCGTTTCCTTTTGCCTCTCAAGGGGGCACGCCATTGGATGATCTTCTCCCACGCCGCCGAATAGCCCTTGTGCTTGAATACGTGCATCAGTTCATCCGCCCACGTTCTGCCTTCGGGCGATTCCTCGCCAAACACCTTACGCCGCGCGCGATGGACGTTCTCGCTTAGGTGGTAGAAGTCCAAGCCCAACCCATCCAATTCACCAAAGTGCAACTGCATCTGCTCACGAATCCACGTTGCCCCATCCACCAAGCCCACGCGCTGGTCGGCCTTCTGAAATCGCAGTCGGTCCGCTTCACGGCGCAGGAGCCTTCCGGTCACAATGTGATTGCCATGCGTGAAGGCCACATGCTGATGCTGGGCGCCCTCGCTATAAAAAAACGCGATCTTGAACTCCTTCCAAGGCAGGTCCGAGCCGCGCCTGCGCGGTGGCAAGGGCTTGCACTTCTTGCCGCTGCGACGACGCTTGGCTTTGACTTTATCGCGGCGTTTGATCTTCTCGGCGTCGGTGACGATCGGCACCATCACGCCGTCGCAGCCCGTGTAAACACGGGTTTTCCCGATGGTTTCCCCCTCCTCCGCTACGGTGCAATCTTCCGCGTGCCACGTCACGGCGATGGTATCGTCTTGCTGGGCTTTCAACACACGACGCCCGGCCGCTTCCACCACTTGACGCAACCGTTCGCCACTGAGCCGGACTTGAGCCGTGCGCTGCAGAGCCGCGGATGCCCTCACGAAGCTCATTGCCGACAAGTTCACGCGACAAGCCATCTCGACGACGCCGGGCGTGATCGTTGTCCTGCCGCGATCGAGAACCTCATCCACCGGCGCGAGACTGCCAATCTGTGGCCCGTACCACCACCGGCGCACGATCTTGACCTCGCCATTGACGGTGAGAACTCGGTGAGACTGCCGGCCTTTATTGGCCAGTCGTCTGCCCGTCGTCGGATCGTGCGGAGGGGGGAAAAGCGGCTTCCGCCGCATCGACCCGCTTCTGCACCGCCGCCTCAAACACGCGGCGACGCATCTCTGCCGAGAGATCTCGCACCTGTTCCTCGCTGCCGGCGATCCACTCGCCATCCGCGGCGCCGTTGACCGCGTCCATGACCTCCTTGAGGTATTGCTCCATCTCCTGCTTCATCGAATCGGCGAACTCCTGCGGCGAGACTCGCGGCGTTTCCATCTCGTGCTCCTTGCGTGCGTGAACGTGGTCGCAATCCCATACGCAAGCAGTCTACCCAAACCCCGCAGATCGCGCCAGTGGAAATTGTCACGCACGATTCTGCAATGGCAAAGGTGTGCTGCGCCCAGTGCGGCCTATTAGCACTTACGCACAGACAAACTGGAGAACTGCGCGAGGCAAGCGGATATTGGCGTGAGAATGGCAGGCTTTTCCATGATGATGACTACACGACGTTCCACGGTCCAGTCCTGTGCGTGGCCGGAAAAGAGGAGTTCCCGAGCATACAACCAGTGCCGGGAGCGGAATACGGCGGAATTGGCGATGTGTGCTGCGAAAGGGAGTGCGAGTCTTTTGTTAAATGGATTCGCGGTCTTTCCCCAAAGGAACACGTTCAGATGATACTGTCAGAGAGAATGCTATCGCTCCAGCAGCGCTGGCAAGAAGAACAAGCTGAACGTGATAGGCAGTGGCGAGAGGAGCAGGCGAAAACGCATCATGCTTGGGAAAAGGATCAGGAGGAAAGGCGATCGCAGCGAGAGGACAAACGCGATAGGCGGCAGATGGTTCTTATTTCCATCACCGCAGTTGCTATCCTCACTGGGCCCTTAGCGACGTGGTTAATCAGCATGGCGTTTCACGGACAATAGCGCTTTGTGGCGTGACTGGGCATTTTCTTACTATCCTTTTGCAGTTTCTCATCCCTCTCGCGTTTGCCCATCTTCTTCGCCGCCAGTTTCGCCTCCATCCGATTCGCCCGGCGGCGGGGTGTACTCGACCCGGCAACGCGTTCTTAGGACACTGCCCGAGGGATCGGAGGATACCGAGAGTGAGTCTGCGCTGGAGTACCGCCAAACCCCCGCCGCGCAACACCACCCCGGCACGGCAAAGGACTCACCTCGGCGATAACACACCTCAAATGGCAAGGATCTACCGCCTTGCCCCTTCAAGCACGCAACTCCCGACCGGCCAAACCCACAAGCGGATGGGGAGGGACTGACTCGATTGCCCACAGGCTCGATTTCGCAACCTGCTTTCCGATAGAACCTTAGGGCTAATTCGACCCTGAAAAATCGCCCTCAAAACCGCTTCTTATCAGATACCGCAGGGGGTCTCTGTCAGATAGCCATTTTACAGCCCCGAAGATCGCTGGACACTCTCCCAACAAGGAGACCCAATACACCGGGCATCCCTTCCAACCACCACAAGGAGATGCCCCATGTCCAAAACGCTCCCCCTTATCCTCCTCTTGCTCCTTCTAGGCTGTGGTCCACGCTGGGAGACCGCCCAGGAGCAGGTTCTCGCCCAGATCGACACCCTTCTCGACAGCATCGATGTCAAATCGCGACAGGCGACCGCCTCCGTCGCCGAACTGGAGACCGGAGTCAACCAACTGAGCCATGCAAGGATCGACGTGCAGGTTCGCCACACGAGGCTCTCCGAGGACCTGACTTCGGTCCAGGAGAAGATTGCCCGAACCCAGGAGGGGCATTCTCGGCGAAGCCTCCAATCCGAGGTGGTGTCCTTGAAGACGACCAAAGATCGCCTCGGCAGGGTCCTCGCCGTGCTGGAAAGCCGAGAACGACAGGCGAGGGATCGCCTTCACGTCCTCCGAATCCTCCTCTCCCAGATTGACTCCAAAAAGGTCGCCTTGAAATCGCTACGGCAAGCCGTCGAGGTGTGCGAAAACGGAACGCTGGACTTCCGCAAGGTCGAAGCCGAGGTCCGCGAATTGGAGACCCAGATCGACACCGAACTTGAGTTCCAGGAAATCCGATTGAGCGACTTGACCGTCGATTGGGACTGACTAAAGGGGCGATGGGGTGATCCTCGTCGCCCCTCTCTATTCCAGGAGGTGGACCATGGGATTTCTCCATCTACTCCCCGCCGCGCCATGGCATTACGCAGGCTGGATTCCATTCATCCTTTCGGCGATTTGCTGGGCGTTCTTGGTACTGCTGGCGGTCTTTGTAGTCACCAAAGACCAGGAGGGCATCTTGGGGAGCCTTCTTTACGCCACGATCCTTCGCCTCCTCCTGCTCTTCTGGACGCCGACAACCGCCCCAGTCGATCCATCCAGCGATCCGGTAGCCGAGTGGCGACACCGAACCTCGCAAGCCGAGCAGGTTCTCCAGAACTTGAAATCGGATCGGGAGATGCTCCAGGATCAACTCCACGAGGCGGACGAACGGCACCGTAAGTTCCTCGCCTGTGAAATCGACGAAATCGATGCCCAGATCGCTCAGGTGGAACGGGAAAGGTCCCGATTGGAGGGCGTGGTCGGCGGGATGGAATCTTGTCAGAGGAGGAAGGAGCGAGGAAAGATGGTCGGGGGCGTGATGTCGGATGAAAGGCGCGAGGAGGCGATTCGAGGGGAGGTTGAGGTGGGGGAGGGGGAGTGAGAGCGAGAATACTTTGAGCGATTTCTTGGCGGCGGTGATTTCGGTCCTCCGAGGACGCCGAAGGTCTCACGCGCACTGGTGATCGGCGTTGGGATCAATGCTGGCTGTCTCACCTGTGCCGAAATCGGTGGTCTTTCGAGGCGCATCACGAAACGTAATGGGAAGACGGGACCGCCGTTGGGTCCCGGGGCGCTTCGTAGGTCTCACATCACTGGCAGCGAACAGCAGAGCGAGAAACTAGCTGCGTTCTTTGCTGTCCGAGTGGATGTGATTGTTAGAGTGCAATATGTTACGACTCTGGAGTTGCGATTGCCCAAACTCGTTTGCGCCTCGCTAAGGCAACCGTATCGAAAAAGGACTATCTGACAATCTCTCTCCACTGTCCAGGCTACTGGGGCAGTGCCTTGAAGTAGTACACGCCCTCGTCTTTCAGGCTTGACTTCTGGCCCTTGCGAAGGTGAAGCTCACCACCGTAAATCGCACCTTCAAATCGCAACTCATCACCGTCCTCTTTCTTGACTAAAATGGTCAGGTGACCCTTCTGGACTTGGTAACTTCCTTTCCACACATAAGTAGTCGTAGTCATGTTGCCGTTCGTGACCCGTAGCGTTTCCGTATACTTCGCTCGGATCTCGTCCGGTTTGACGTAGTCACCGCAGTAGGTAGCAGTTCCGTCTGCGAAAAAGCAGATGTATCGCCACCCGGGCTTTTGGAATCCTGGGAGGGGGCCACAAAAGTAGACACCTCCTACATTTACCTGGGCATCGGGGTTGGGCTTTCCCATCTTCGGCAGTTCGCGCGAAGCCCGCTTACGCATCGGATAGGCCCGCAGCGTTACTAATCGCTGATCCGGATCGGCCCCGGACAAGTCGAGCACGGCTGCGCCTTCCTCATCCTTAATAGTTCTGAGACGCAGCGTGCCCCCGTTCTTCACCACTTCCTTACCGGAGGAGACACGCTTACCCAAGCCGAATGCATGGGTTCCGTCTTCGCTGATGCCTTTATGCTCGTATTCAAACACCTCTTTCGTCGTTTCCTGATCGGAGTAGCAAAGGGTTAGCTGTCGATCTTCGATGGTGAGAGACTTGAAGCAGTTACTACCCACCGCCAGGATTGTAACACCACCCTCGATTCGTCCCTTCGCAAGACTCAAGTCCACGAACCACTCTCCCTTGAGTGCGGCGGCTTCAGCCGGGAGCTTCGAAGGAAGGGGCGAGGGACCGACCTTTGGCTCTACCGTTGTTGAACCGCCCACCGCAGCGTCCGTGTCGGCTACCGACTCCGCAGCGTCGTCCGATGTGCGGCTAACTGAAGGTTTCGTTTTCTTAGGCTGTTGCTGGGCGCTGTTGTTCTTCAACGCTTGGCTGTTTGCAAACGCCCGGTCTGCCTCGCTTAGCCAATCAAGGGGAACGGCAATGACAGAACCGTCCTCCTTCCTGAGACGCACTTTACCATCTTTGATGTCAACAAGCTCCGCCTCAACGGTATACTTGCCGGTAGAGTCGGTCCACTTCCTTGCAAACGCCGATGGAGTGCAAACCGCAAGAACAAGTATTGCACCAATCAAGGTTTTCATTTGGCGGCTACCTCTTCAAATCTTGAGAACGTAACCGTAGGCTTGACGGTAGATTCCATCGGACGGACGAGTCGTACAACAGTCCACCACGATTGCTGTTGGCTGGTTCACATGCGGATTGTGAGTCACTTTTCAAACAACGATCCTGAGAAAAAAAGCAGTCCGCTAGTCCGTAGCCGCGGCGCGCTTTGAGTCGCAGCGAGTCGATTCAGACGTAATCCTACGGTTGATTTGGTGGAGGCGATTTCACGTTATATACCACCCGTGATATGTATGTCAACCACCAAGGTTTACCGCTACCAGGCGTGCCACTCTTCGTTAGCAAATATGCTCCTGTTTGTTTGATCTGACGACGACCAGAAGGGTCGGGCGACAGAAGTCCCGCAGACCATCGTAAGTCTTGACAGCATGGAGACATCCGAGATCCCTCCCCACCCCGATTCTCCCCCGCCTTATTGTCAGCGATCTCGATTCGCTCAAGCGTTCAACTTCACCACCTCAGAAAAACCGAGATCGAAGTAACAAAAAGTGCCACACGTAACCCTCGTAGGGGCGTCCCTGCCTGTCAGAAAATGACAGGTCTCCAGGACATTTTCCGAAAAACACTTTTTGTTACACCCGACAAGTTTCGCCGCCGCGACTCGGAGGGGAGACGCGAGTGAGTCCGGTCCGATCCCCGGCAGAACTTCCCGGTCTCCTACCCAGGACCAGTGAGTCAGGCATTTACGGACTGCTTGAGTACACGGTAGATCGTCGGTCGAGACAGCCCCGTGACCTTTGCGATGTGGACGATCTTCCGCCCCGCCGACCTCATCTCCTGGATCGCCGTCATCTGTTCGTCAGTGACTCTCCACCGCCACCCCTTCTTCGACCCACCCCATTTCTTGCCTCGCCGACGAGCGACGGCTTGTCCGGCAGCGACCCGTTCCGCACGAATCTCGGTCTCATATTCGGCGACGGAGGCGAGAATACGGGCATGGAGACGCCCTGCTGGGGATGCCAGCGAAAACCCGTCCCTCAACGACACCAAGTCCACCTTCCGTTCGCTCAGTTCATCGAACAACTGGCACAGCCCCCTGGTCGTTCTCCCCAGGCGATCCAGACGCCAGACCACGATCCGCTCGACTTTGCCCGTCCGCAGATCGGCGAGCAAGCGTTCCATGCCTGGGCGGACCATGGTCTTGCCACTGAACTTGTCCCGATACCATACCACCTGTCCGTCGTGGATGGTCTCCCATCGCTCCAGGTCGGGCAATTGAGAGGCGTGATCCTGGGATTTGCTACTCACGCGGAGATAGATTGCCGTGTGCTTTTCCATGGTCCGACGACCCCAGAATGTAAAGTGTCGTTTTTGCATGACCCGTTACAGGTTCGTCTCGCAGAAATGCCGTGTATTCGATGGTCCGTTGGGGCATTTCTGGCGGATACTGACTCGTTACAGTTCGTCGCTCGCTTGCCCCATCGAGGAGGCGAAGTAGGGTAAAGCCTTTCTGTCGCTGGCTGGTCTCCTTCGAGGTGCTGGAAATCACGGGGATTTCTCAGGCTGGTTTGGGGCGACCCTTTTTGTCGCACCCAGTTCTCATGCGGGTCTCCAAAGGAACGGGCGGGGCTACCTCGGCACCTGGGTAGCCCCACCCGAACCGTCTCTCATGCTGGGCGGAACGAAAAGTAGAACCGGGGGCTGTGCTGGAACTCCAGCGACCCCCGAACACCGTCCGACCTCCGTTTGACCACCACTAGAGGCGCACTGAAGCCGAGGACCTGGTAGTCGGTCGTCAGTTCGCCGGTATCCCACACCTGACCATACTGGGCTTCCAGCGCCTCCCGGCTTCCCGGCTCGGCGTTGATCTCCGCCAAACGTTCGCGACGGAGGGGTTCTGTTGGATCGGACATGGTTTTCTCCTTTGGGTTTGAGGATGATTCTGTTTCGGGTCTCCCCTGGTCACTCCACCTTCTCGACACTGCGAACGGACGGAATCACATCGCTGACGCTGATTCCCCTGGTCCGAAGTGCCTCAGCCAGTTCCCGATGCTCGTCGGCAGGCATGCCGAAATCGTCGGTAACCTCGATGTAGCCCGTGTCGATGACTTCGGCTCCGCCGTTGAACACCACGAGAATCGCCTCGGCTTCGCTCTCGGCGTCCACCTCATAAGTGGCGTAGTGGAGTTCGTACTGGTCAATGCGATACTTGGGCATGGAGTTCTCCTCTTGCCGTATTCCTGGTCTCCTGGATTACGCCCGAACGGCTCGCCGCCGCGTCTCACGCTGTCTCGCGTGATACTGCCGCACACCCTCCCGCCATTCCTTGCAGCCGCCGTAGGTTTCGATGGGAACGAGGGCGAGATACTTCAACGGGCAGGAGTAGTAGAATGGATGCATGACCTCGTCCATGCCCTTGCTACCCCACCCAAAATCCCGCTTGTATCGCAGTAAGTCGCATGCGATCCACCGCTCGGTCGGTTGCACCGCCTCGCCGTTCCTCGTGAAAGTCCGTTCCCAGACTGCCCACAGGACGCCGCTGAAAGCTCCGCCACGGTAGCAACGGGCGAGGCAGGTCGTGATGACCGTCGTGCCTTCTGGTCCAGCCGCTGTCCAGTTCCTTGTCTGCTCCGCGATCAGTTCCTTCCGCGTGCTGCCTCTCGTAAAAAGCCAGCCCATGTTTTGCTCCTTTGTGTTTGGGACATGATGGTCTCGCAGGTCTCCCGTTGAGACGGCTGGATGAAATCAATACTCGCGCGGCAGCAAGATCGTTGTGGCGGATCGGATACCAGCGTCATCTTCGGCTTCCGTAATGATCCAGATTTTCTCCCCACGAAGCGTCTTGTATGCCGATAGGAGTCGGTCGCCCTCGACCACGGCTTTGTCATTGAGGTCTCGGTCGTCGGCGTCAAGACAACCCCAGTCACCGACAACATGCTTCTCAAGAAAGAAACTGGGACTCTGACCGGCTTCCTGGAGAGCGTGGAGCGCGCCGGGCGTGGCGACCACTTGACCGAGGCTGAACTTCGGACGTGGCATGACATTTCTCCTTGTGGTTCGTGATGGAATTGCCATGCCGTCCTGTCAGGTCTCCCGAAGGATCGGACCCGGCGTATGGGAATCACGCAGATGACGGAAGAGCGGGAGGGAGAACGTCACCGATCAGATGTCGGCTTCGATTTGCGATATCGCCTTCTCTGCCGTGGATCGCACGATGGAATCCTCGTCGAACAACAGCAACCGAAGATCGGGCAACGCCTCGACTGCGATCCTCCCAAGCGATCCGAGCGATTCCGCCCCAATAACCCTGTCGAGCCACTCGTCAGCGATCAGAAGGTTCCTACTGACCGATAAGCAGTCCTCCGGATCGCCGGTGATTTTGTAGATCGCCTCCGCCGCCGACAGCCTCACCCCTGACCATTCGTGATGAAGCAGATTCATCAGGATCGGGACGGCGGAAATGGCAGCAGGACCGAGATCACCGATTCGTTCCACTGCGCTTGGCGGACATTTCTCGATGTTTGCGATCAACAAGTCAACCATCTCCTCGGTTTGCCCTGGATCGACCCGTGCGATTGCCCCAGCCGCGACGATGACGATCCAATCATCGTCGGGGATGTCGAGCCATTTGCGGAGGATCGAAGCAGCCGCCTTCGCCCTTGCCCCAAACTTCACCAATGGACCAATCGCACAGACTCGCACGGTCCGATCAGGGTCTCCCAGGGCATTGATGATCGCAGGCAACGCTCTGCCGTCAGGCGGAATTGCGTCCAGCATTTCCAAAGCAAGGATTCGGACGTAGCGATCCTCCTCGTTGAGGGCTTCCAGGAGGACAGGGATGATGTCGTCCGAAATTGTTGCGAGGACGGCGAGTGCGTCGTCCGCCCGTTCGGGGTGAGTCTGGTGCGAGTAGTGGCGAAGGATGTTGATGGCTTTCACGATCATGCCCATTCAGTACACGTTACCCGTCACGGAAGCGATCTCCGGTCTCCTATTCCTCCTCCCTCTGCCAATAATCGGTGGGGAGCGTGCCTTCGTCGGGCAGTTCCTCGCCGAAGTAACGGCACTTCCAGGGACATTCGACACCCTCTTGCCCGTGAATCATCAGGTGATCCAGGTCGAGAACCTGTCCTGACGGTCCGTAGTGGCGATCATCTTCGGGATAGTCGTCGAGATCGGCATCATCCACCGTGATCAGATGACCGTATTTCTCGTTGTCGGCGAGTTCGTCGATGGCATCGTTGATGCTGTCTGCCTCGATGACGAGGAACAACGGGAAGTAACTCCCGCCGATTTCGATGAGCCACGCCTTCCCGAACCAGTCGCCAGGATTCAGTACGGCAATATCGGTCAGGTCGTGTCCGTTCAGGTTTCCACTTGCGGTGATGGCACACACGTCGTTCCTCCTCGTGCATGGATTGTTTGCTGGTCTCCCGTTAGAACCAGGAGGCGAACACAGGACCTTCACCACCCTGTCGAACGTGATCCACGAGTGCCTTCGCGTGTCGGTAGTCAGCCATCACGCCCTTGTGATGGTGGCGGAAGTGGACCGCTTTGCGAATGGCTCTCACGCCGACTTCGAGTACCGAAATCTTGCCCTTCGCTGCCCAATCGCAGTACCATTCGCAGCAGAATGGCTCACCTCGCTTGTGCGCGGCGATGGCGTTGGCTGCACCCTCGGGTGTGAAGTAGCCGAGGGATGCACAAATCAGATGGGCGACGAGTCGAGGGTAGCGGTTCAGGATGTCCTGTTGGTTCATGGTCGTGCTCCTGGGGATGTCGAGGATGACCGTCTTTGCGGTCTCCTACTCGCCAAGTTCGTCCTTGTGGCGCGAGAGAACGCGGTAGAAGCTCGCACGGCTCTTGCCCGTTTTCGCACAGAAAAATGCCTGCTGGTCCTTCACCGAGTCGGGGTGTTGCTTCAAGGCTTCTCGAAGGACTTTGCTGTCCTGGGATTTGCCGTCGAGTTGTTTGGTGATCGTTTGTTTCCTGCCGAGAGTTCGGAGTTGTGATTGAACGAGCGGTCTCCAGTCCAGATTCTCCTGACGGGCATACACCAACTTCCGCAACGATGGTCCCAGGAGCCGCATGGAGAGTTGCAGGTCTTCTGAATTGTCGCTGATGAAGTCGATCACCATTGCGCACTCCTCGGGCGTGATACCTCGGAACCCGTTGGCAGAAACTGATCGCATCAGGTCGATCACTTCGGAGTTCGTGGCGCTCAACTCATAGATGTCGCATCTTGACAACATCGCCCCGAAGGCATCGTTCTTCTTGGGGATGACGTTGGCGGCGAAAATGAATCTGGCGGTGGTCTCGAAGCGAGGAGGCAAGTCTCTGGGAAGTTGGGAACTGCCGTAGGTCACGATTCGGGGCGACCCCCAAAGTGCCGAGCGGAGCAGTCCCAAGTGAGCCATGCTGGAGAACATGCTGTCCACGTCGTCGAAGACGATGACCGCATCGTCGCGATACTGAAAAAGCAAGCTGAACAATGACAAAGGGGTGATGTGGGAATTGACCAGCAGCGGCTCGATGCCCTCGTCGTCCAGAGCTTTCAGGACCGTCCGCGATTTTCCCAAACCGCCCTGACTCCCGAAGATGAACAGAGCGTGACTCAACTTTCTCGCCACCATCCTCACATGGTGCGCCAACAGATTCTGTTTCTTCTCCAGAGTGGGGAGTTCGTTTTCGGCTTCTTGGAAAGTGGCGTCGTGATGATCGTCCATTGCTTTGCTCCCGTGTCCTGTGTTCGTCCTGATTTCCTTTCAGGTCTCCTATCAAATGTCACTCCTCGCCCAGCAGTTCCCGCACCTTCACCGCCACGTCCATCTCAAACGCCTCAGCCGCAAACGAGGCGAAGGGGAAGGAATCACCGGGTCGGAATCGCTCGCCCAGCAACGTTCCGTTGAACAGGGCGGCGCACGGGTGCTGGGAGTACTGCAATGTCTGAATCTGGAGATCGTCCCGCACCACGTAGTCATGGTCGTCCGTGTTCTCGTGCAGTAGTCGGTGAAGAAACTCGTCCCGATCTTCGTCGAGATCGGCGTCTTGCACCTCGGCGACGATTTGCTCCGCTACGTCGGTAACCGCCTGCCAGTAGTCGTCGTGCTGTTGTTGGATAATTGGGTCTTGCTTTGCCATGATTTGACCTCGTGTGTTCGTCCTGCTCCTCTTTCAGGTCTCCTACGGGGCGGTGAACGTCATGCTCAACCACCCCATTTCCCACGACTCACGCCACCGCGAAGTTCGTGTATCCCAACGCCTCGAAAGCGGCGCGGAGTTGGTCTTCGCTGGGATACCCGCCTTGATCGTCGGTGTTTTCCACGGTGGAAGGATCATGGTCGGAAAGCCAGCGATACACGTCGGTCTCCCAGTCGTCGGGCAGGTCGTAGTCGTTCTTCAACTTCCAAGCGGCGTCAGTGAGGTTTGTGAGGGTCGCTTCGGTTTCCCTGTGGGAATAGTCCTCTTCATCCAGGATGGGGTAATCGGCGAGCCTGGTCGCGATCTCGTGATACCTGCGGAACGCCGAGGTGATTTCGCCGTCGCGGAAGACACGGATGGCGTAGCCGTCGATCCAGCCCACTGCCCAGTGGGAATGATGTTCGGGATGAACGTCGGGATCGTCGCCATCGGTGAAGGATTGGAGGGTTTTGTCGATGAACTCCGCGTTGCTTTGATCGAGAAGGGTGGAGTCACGATGGTGTGTGTAGATGATGGTCCAGTCCTGCGGGTCTTCCAGGTCTCCTATCCTGTGCCACCAGAAGCAGTGGAAGTTCTGCCAGTTCCCTGCGGCTGTTCGTGCCGCTTCTTCTAAGGTCAGTTCGCCCAGGTTCATGATTGGCTCCTGGTCGTGGTGAAGTTGCTCATGCCGACATGTCAGGTCTCCATCGCAGACCAAAGCGGGGCGGCGAATCCATCCGCCACCCCGCCACCCCCGAGCCGATTATTCGGCGATTGCAGGTTCCGCTTCTTCGGCTTCCTCGCTTCGGTTGAACGACAAGAGGAAGTCAACCGCCTTGCTGGCGTCGGAACTGGCTTTGAAAATGTATTTCGGGTCCCGTGCCATCGACTCTAACCAAGTCGCCAAATATGCACTCGCATTGGAAATATCATCACTCTGCGGAACACCGAGTTCCGTCAGGGCAAAGCACGCCGCCATTTCCGCCCGGAGTTCGCCCTCGGCGTAGCTTCCCTGCCAGTCCAGCCGTGTCTCGGACCAGTGGGCTAACTCGTGCAGGAGCGCGGCGTAGAACTCCTTTTCTTGCGGAAAGCGATGCTTGTGCGGACAGCAGATGAAATCGCCGTCGCCGTGCGGATTCGGCTTCCGGTAGAATGCGTGGTCTCCACCGAGGCGAACGTCTGCCCCTGTTGCTGTGATGGCGTTTTCGGCGGGTTCGTAGTCGATGAAGTCTGCGTTGGCGACTACGTCGCTAGCTCGGAACCGGTCCAGATGTGCGCCAACGACCTGCTCGACGGAAAAGACGGTGAAGGTGCGGAGCAACGGATACTCAACTTCGACCTCTTCGCCCTTGTCGTTCCGCTCGATCTTGGTGATGGGCTTGTAGAAGACACACTGGCATCCCCACTCCCCAGGCGGAACATCGCTGGGGCGAGGTTTGATCCGACCAGCAAGACGGTGCCACTGGTTGAACGTCCCGAAGAACTTCGACGAGAATTGGAAACGCATTTGGTGAAGCTGGAGCAGCAGGACGTTGATGCCGTGGTACCGGTTGTTGCTGATGATGTTCGTCGGCAGTCCGGTATTGGCTCGTCCAACCCAGGGTTGCCTCCAGGGCGGAAGATTTCCGTTCCGAAGTGCCTCGATAATGGTACTGGTGATGGACTCGCGGATTTGCTGTTGGGAAGGCATGTCGTTCTCCTCGTTGAACAGGGGTGAATTGGAACGACTTGCCTTTCGGGTCTCCCAGAATCCGAGGCGGGCGTTTCGGAGATCGCAGTGAGATTTGAGACGACGGGAGCCAGAATCTCGGACCAGGAATTGAGACCGAGGGGAAGTGAGACCTCGGAACTCTATGGGCAAGAAGAGGTTATGGCGACGGTCTCAAAATCTCGCGAGATTCGCCAAACGCGGGCGTGCGGGGGCGAGGGAACAAAATCCCCGGTCTCATCGGGGGTGATGTCCGAGACTGCCGAGCCAGAGCGGGGCTCTTGGACGACGAGGGAAACGGCTAACTGCGACGATGGATCGTCGTCAGTTCCTCTTTCAGGGCTTTGTCATCGGCGAAGAGCATCGCCTTACGCAACTCCGTCGTCCATCCCCTTCCGGTCCATACCTTTGGCACGTCGTGTGCGATTCCGTCGATGATCACGCATCGCGGGAACGGCTCCCGCCTGACCATCAGGATTTCGGGCTTTACCTTTTCGGTCATATGGCTACCGGCTGTATGGGGCAGAATGGACCATCAGCTAAAGCCATTATAGGTCGCTTGAAGGTGTCCGCGCGGGACGGATGTTCAGAAGAAAGGAATTGGAGGGACAGGAAAGCGTGCCGAAGCCGTCGTCCTGAGTGAGACACCTGGGTCGGAAAGGAACCTCGGGTAGGGACTTCGGTCCGGTTGAAGTCGCCTGTTGTCAAAGTCCATCAGGATCACGGGGGCGAAGAATCTCTGCTCTTTCGCCCGTCAGCTTCGGTCGGGACCTCCTTCGGCAGAGTCAAACTAAAAGTTGTGCCCTCCCCGGCTTGACTTTCGAACTCGACCCGACCGCCCAGGTAGCGTTCCCCAAGCAGTTTCACGCTGTAGGTGCCAATGCCCCTGCCTGGATGTCCCTTG
This sequence comes from Thermoguttaceae bacterium, assembly GCA_963674835.2. Classification (GTDB taxonomy): domain Bacteria; phylum Planctomycetota; class Planctomycetia; order Pirellulales; family Thermoguttaceae. The sequence continues at coordinate 346,104 of CAXXKC010000003.1, read as the reverse complement.
GTGCTGAAGGACCGCTGAAAGACCTGAAGCTGGACTTCCGGTGACATCACCCCGGAATTGTGTACAGTGAACACGACGTGTTTGCCCATCTCCACGCATCGCAGAGTCACGACTCCACCTGGGGGCGTTGCCTCCAGGGCATTCTTCAGCATGTTTCGCAGAACTCGCAGTACCAACTTCCGATCGGTGGTGATGGTGCCATCCCAGGCATCTTGAATCTCGATGGTCCGTTGAGTAGCGACAGGGTTCTGCAAGAACTCCTGCCGAACCGTGCCGAGAACTCGTTGGCACACGACCGGCGTCCTCGCGACTTCCAAGTCGCCTGATTCTGCGGACATGAGGTCCCGTTGTGCCTTGATCTCCTCAATCAAGTGGTCGCTCACTTCCAGGAGTGCTTCACTGATCGTCTCAACTTCCCGATGATTACGGGACAAGTGTTCGACGTAGCTGAAAACGCACCCTGCTGTGTTCAGCAGATCGTGAAAGAAGATTCTCTGGAGAACGGCGAGTCGCTTCGGCTGGCTGATGTCTTCCAGAACGACGACGATGAACCGCTCCTCCTCGATGACTCTCGGTGTGGCAGTGACCTTCAGATCGAGCGGGGCTGCCCCAAAGGGCGTCTCGACCAGAATCCGGCATTCCTCTGTAACGGGGGCATTCTGTTCCTGGCTCTCCAGGATGGCATGGACGGCTCCGCAAGTGACGCAGTGTTTACTCGTGCCACACCCGCCCGGACCTTCCTTCGCACGAATACAACCCACGGCTTCGCCGGGGCGCTGCTGAATAACGTCTTCGGCGATGGCACCGAGGGCTTGGTAGACCGCTGAGTTTGCCGCCACGATCTGGCGGTTGCCGTTGAGGATCATCGTCATGACGGGCACGGCGTCGAGTGCCTCCGTCAGAAGCGGGAACTGATCGATGATCCACGCCTTTCGGGCAAATTCGCCGGGCGCGTCCCTGGCGGCTGGAGCAAAGTAGGTATCTGGCATCGAAGAGGACATGATACATCCTCGGTACGGGGGCACTCCGTATGATCGTGAGCATTGTAGCCGATCAGGCACATTATGGGAAAGGAAATTGCATGGAAAGCAAGCCACGGCTTGCCCAATCCCACTGGCAGGGAAAGCCCGCCGACTGCCCAAGTTACTCTGGTGGCAAAAGCCAGAGAGAGGCTTTTGGACGATGAGGGGACCGGCTAACCGATGAAATGGATCGCTATCAATTCGTTCAGAACGGCATCCTTGTCGGCGAAGAGCATCGCACCCCGTAGTCCCTCTACCCAGCCCTGTCCATTCCAGAATCTCCGCTCTTTCGACGACTTGGTGCCGTCGTCGATGATCACCCAACGCGGAAACCACTTCTGCCTCAGTTTCCGAATCTCAGCCTTCACTTTGCTGTCCATGGCGTCATCTCCTACCAGCATTATCCCGCCTGCCGACAACGGACGCAATGGGTGGGAATGAGCATCGTTGCCCTGTCAGTGCGTGGTTTCCGCCAGCCGTCGTGTGATGACGGCGATGTTCCCCTCAAAACCCAAACCTCACCCAATTCCGAGTCGGCTTGAGCGACCTCCGGAGCGTCTCCTGCAACTCCCACGCCTCATCAACAGGCATCTCCGTGTCGGCGACGACGATGACATCGCCTTCGGGGTGGGCGAGTGCCATTTCGAGTTCTTCGAGGAGGCGATGGGCTTCGGGGTGGGTCAGGTAGAAGGTGGTGGAGGGGGAGTGGATGATCACGTCTGCCTCTCAACGTCCGCGTGCAACGCTTCCAACTCTTGGTCCACGAGCGTCCGCCAGTCTTCCACCAACGCGCCGTTCACGATAGCCTTCTGAAGCATGATGTTCAGAAGAGCCTTCATTTCTTCCTTCGTTTCGATCTTGCCAGTGGCACCAGCGTAGTCCCGAACTTCCGTCAAGCAGTCTGTGACGGGGTCCTCTACCAGAGGTGCTTCTGAGAGGTCGAGCGGTGGATTTTGGGGCGAGAAGAACACGATGGACCGGGGCTTCTTCGGCTCACTTCGGCGTCGGAACCATTCCAGTTGCGCGCCTCGCAATTCGTCCGGATGCGCCACCGCCCAGTTGCCGTCCTGGTTCGCCAGAAGTTCTGCATCGATCAGGCGGTCGATCACCCGCGACACGGTCTTCCTATCCATGCCGAGGTTCTCGCCCAGGTTGGAACAGGTCCAACCACCGGGTGGCTCATACGCGTTTCTGGCATTGTGCAGAAAAAATGAGTAGATCATCGCGTCCGGAACGGTCAGTCCATCTGGAGCATTGGCTCGCACCAAGCATTGCCACCGCACGTACCGCTTCGACCAGTGGTCGGCAGATGGACGCTTTATTAAGCGAAAGCAGTCCTTGTTAAACACCGGGCGACCTCTGTCGCAAAGCCCCGTTTCCTCCAGTCGCTCCAGGCTGTGGGCAGCAGTCTCCTGGACCAATCCGGTCAGCCATGCCAGTCGGTTGGCAGTGGGATGTTTTCCAAATTGATCCTGCGAACAGAGGGCAGAGTAGATCAACAGATCGGAATATGCCAGATCACATCGTTTCGTGGGGATCACGACCCACACGCTCAGCCTTGATTTCAAAAAGTCCATTTTTTCCTCCTTGCCTTTATATAGTGTCCGTTCTTCAAGATTTGTCAGAATGATCTCGACTTTTTCCAGAAAAGTTTCAGGATTCGCCCAACTACTATATAGGTCTATCCTTAGCTGATTGAATGTAATGAGTACTTACTAGATACTACGGCTACGGAGTCCTCACGAAGGTTCGGACAGGCTGGGGAGTGGCTACGGAGTCAGCTTCAGTCCTGCGAATGTCCTATTGCTCTGGTCGTTACCACCCCGTCCCTCCCAGCAGCACCTCGTTCCGTGGTCGCACCCTGGCGGGTGCTCGGGATCGGCTTCGATCTGATGGAAAGGGACATCTTAATAACCGAGGCGGTCCTGGTGGTCCTGGACGATGCTTGGGGATACCTCGCTACCTCGCATTCCCTCTGGCAGTGTCTACCGCCTTCCGTTCGCCTTCTGGGGCGACCATGATCGGCTTCCATCTGGTACCGATGGATTGTCGCGTAGATCATATTGTTCTCCGTGTTCCTTCTGCATCACCGCGTCGTTTCCGAACATGACCATCCATGACAACCAAATGCCTCTGGTGCTGCCTCGGCAGTCCTGGTCATCGCTGAGGTCCGGGCAGGGCGTCCTGACTGCCTCTGTGTTCCGCCTCGGTTCCGCCACTTTCTGCCTCGCCTGTCCCAGATGGCTCCGCATTACGCCCGGTTCCGCCTCGGTCGTCCCAGTCGGCTCCGCATTCCGCCCGGCGCGCATCCGAGAACACCCTCACACTTCCTGCCAGGGGACAATCTCCAGCCCAGCGATGAGTTCTCTCGCACAATGAAGGCAAGCGGTCCGGAGGTTGTCCACGCCCTCGATGCCATCAATCAGGTGTTCCCGGAAACAACTTGGACAAAGCCAGTCACCCTCGATTTCCGTTCCATCTGGTTGGGGAACAGCAACGCACCGGGTGGCGGTCCTGTTGAAGACATGGATGCAGGTGATGACGGCGGGAGCGTACTGGTGGTCCGCACAACGGACGAGTACTGGGGCTGGTTTGGGTTGGGGTTTCTGTACCATGAGCGCATTCCTTTGCTGGAAAAATGAAATCGGACGAGAAGGCTGAAGCCGAGACGTTCGGGCTTCGCCGGACGCCCTGGATGCCCGAAGATCGAGCGGCGTCCCAGTAAGACAACGTAACTTTGGAGTTGTCGTAATATACCAGATTCGTCGGGATACGCCAAACGATTCCGGATCGCCGCTACGGAGGGCAGGAGGCTGTTGGAAAAACTTTTCCAACAGGACATCTGCTATTCCCTCGCACTATGCACTGGGCAGGAGTGCAAAGTGCAAGGTAATACGGACCAGGTCAGCCCCACTGGAATCCACGATCACCCACTTATCGCAGAGCAGGATTACGCCGAGAATTGCGGGACCGCAAGGGGTGAACCCTTCTGGTAGCCAATTTTTTGGCTACCTTATTGGTTGAGTCACGGGAACGTTGCTCGAAGTGGCTCACCATCGGCTTCGACAGCCGATCCAAAGCCATGTTCACGCAAGGGGGAGCGACCCCAAAAAGGTCAGCCTGACCCTTTTGCCCGCCACCACCGCTCCCGCCCACACCCACTTTCGACACAAAACCAGCGACCCCAAAAAGGTCACCCTGACCTTTTTCCCACCGCCCCCGCCGAAAGCCACTTTCGACACAAAAACAGGCGACGGAGATTCGCCCGAACCCTCCTCCTCCGATTTTTTTCTCGAAAGTCGGGGAAGGTGCTGGGGAGAATAATCCGAATTCCCCTCGGCAATATCTTCGAGGGCTTACTCCCAGGGCGATTGCGCCATATTGGGCAATCTGGTATGAATAGGGCAATGCGATTCGTTGGTTCTGCCATGTTGGTGCTGGCGGACGGATCGTGGTCGCCTTGGAAGTCTGCCATGCCCAAACGAGCCTCTGCCCGTATTCAGGAGCATTTTGAAGAACTCACCGATCCACGCCGACGTAAAGTTACGCACCCGCTGATCAACATTGTCACGATCGCCATCTGCGCCGTGATCTGCGGCGCGGATGATTTCGTTTCCATCGCCGAGTATGGCCGCAAGAAGCGGAAGTGGCTGGCACGGTTCCTGGATCTCAGCAGCGGCATTCCATCCCATGACCGCTTCAATGCCGTTCTGGGCGCGATCAAGCCTGCCGAATTCGAGGCCTGCCTCTTGAGTTGGATCACCGCGTTGCATGAAATCACCGACGGCCAAGTGGTGGCCATCGACGGCAAGACTCTCCGCCGCAGCTTCGACGCTGCGACCAGCAAGTCGGCTATTCATATGGTCAGCGCCTGGGCCACCGCCAATCAGATCAGTCTGGGGCAAGTGGTCGTGGACGAGAAAAGCAATGAGATCACGGCTATCCCGCAACTGCTGAGAATCCTGGAAATCTCGGGTTGTCTGGTGACCATCGATGCGATGGGCTGTCAGACGGAGATTGCCCAAGCGATCCTTGATGCCAAGGCCCATTACGTGTTGGCGGTCAAGGAGAACCAACGTACTTTGTACGACGGCATCGCGTGGCACTTCCTCTGCCAGCGGAACGCAGACTTTACCCGCGTGGCGGTCAGCCGGCATCAAACCGACGAGAAAGGGCACGGTCGCCAGGAGCGGCGGGTCTACTTCGTCTGCGAGGTTCCCAAGGATCTTCCCGACCGGAATCGCTGGCCGAAGTTGGCCGCCATCGGCATGGCGATCAGCGACACCGTGCGCGACGGCAAGGTGTGCTATGAAGAGCGTTACTACATCCTGAGCAAGAAGCTCTCGGCGCGGCGATTTGCCGAGGCGGTCCGCAGCCACTGGTCGATCGAGAATCGTCTGCATTGGCAACTCGATGTGACGTTCCAGGAAGACCAATCCCGACTCCGCCGCGGACACGCCGACGCCAACTTCAGCATCCTCCGCCGTACAGCCTTGAGCCTACTGAAGAACAACCACACGTTGAAGGTCGGCGTGAAGAACAAACGGCTCGCCGCCGGTTGGGATGATTCCTATCTCGAACAAGTGCTCTTCGGACAGTGACTTATGGTGCAATCGCCCTGGGCTTACTCCGAGAAAGCCACTTTCGAGACAAAAACAGGCGACGGAGATTCGCCCGAACCCTGCTCCTCCGATTTTTTTCTCGAAAGTCGGGGAAGGTGCTGGGGAGAATAATCCGAATTCCCCTCGGCAATATCTTCGAGGGCTTACTCCGAGAAAGCCACTTTCGAGACAAAAACAGGCGACGGAGATTCGCCCGAACCCTGCTCCTCCGATTTTTTTGTCAAAAGTCGGGAAGGTGCAGGGGGAGTACTTGGAAGATCATGGGGAGGGAGTTTTGGGAGGCGGGTTTGAGGGTTGTCTTCGGAGGCGAGGGGCGGATGGTGTATGCCCAGGTGGAAGGTATCCAACTGCCTCTGGCGAGAAGAAGTACTGCTTGGGTTTTCTAAAAAAGGTCACGATGACCTGTTGGTTTGTCTCCACTAACCTCCTGTTTCTTCCGATTCCATTCTCTCGATGGCATATGCTGACAGCTCTTTTCGAATATGCCCGGGTATGGGAATCGAAGTGTTCGTCTTGTAGTCGAAAAACACTTGCACCGACCGCCCTTCTGCATACACCGTGGGCTCATCGTGATTCTTGTCTTTCCCGACCAGCCTGTAAAGGAAATCGAAGTGCTTCCGCCCGATTTCTCCGACCCATACTTCTACGCAAACTGTGTCGACGATCCTAATCGGCTTCAAGAAATCACAACTTAGGTGCGCTATGATGAAGTTGTAATCTTCAGGATTCACGATTCCGAACAGCGAACGTACGAATTCCTTTCTGCCCTCTTCGAAATAGGCGAGATAGACCACGTTGTTCACATGCCCTCCGGTGTCGACATCTCTGAACCTGATATGAATGTCGGTTAAGAACTTCCTGGTTCCGTGAACTTGCTTTGCGTGTGAGCGGGTGAATGGCCTTGTTTTTCAGAGGATTTCGGCGATGATCGTGGGCAACAGCAGTTCACCCGTAAGGTGAGGCAGTGAGGCCCATGGAATTCATCATCAAACAGACCGACGAGGTCCTCGTTTCGCACTCGGGGTTGGCCCTGGCCGGAGCCCTGCTGGGACAGGCGTTGCTTCGAAAGCGGCTTAACGACATCTGCCTGGGAGAGCGAAAGCGTCCCGAGGTGCCGCATGGCGATGTGCTGGTGGCGATGATCGGTCTTTTGTGTTTGGGCAAGAGCGACTACGCCGACATCGAAGCGTATCGCCAAGAAGCATTCTTCCGGCGAGCGATGGGCCTGACCAAGCTTCCTTCTGAGGAAACGCTCCGGCAACGGATGGACGCTCTGGGGACGACCCCGATTGGGACGTTGCATGAGGAGTCGGCTCGGATGGTCGCCCGGCACGCCCCGGTCCTGACGCCCTGCCAGGACGACTGGATTGCCTTGGACGTCGACGTATCGCCGTTGGACAACAGCGGCACGAAGAAGGAGGGAGTGGCGTGGACGTACAAGAATCTGGATGGCTACGCTCCGAACTTCGCCTACTTGGGCCAGGAGGGCTACCTGATTCACTGCGAGTTGCGCCCCGGCAACCAGCATGTGCAAGAGGGTACACCTGACTTCCTGGACCAAGCCGTTGACTTGGCCAGGCTGATCACGCAGGGCAAGCTTCTGGTGCGGATGGATGCCGGCAACGACGACGGCGAAAACCTCCGTCGCCTGCGGAAAAAGAAGTACGTGGACTGGATCATCAAGCGCAATCTGCGGAAGGAGTCGGAGGCAGACTGGCTGGAGGAGGCTCAGGCGTATGGCACGTGTGAAGAGCCTCGGGTGGGCAAGGAGATCTGGACGGGCGAGACCTGGAAGGAACGGGACGGGAAGCCGTACCGTGTGGTGTTCGAGGTGATCCAGCGGACGATCACTGCCGAGGGTCAGCGCTTGTTGGTTCCGGAGATCGAGATCTCGACCTGGTGGACCAGTCTGAAGCTTGCCCCCAAGAAGGTTATCGCCCTGTATCACGAGCACAGCACCAGCGAGCAGTTCCACTCCGAACTGAAATCGGACCTGGACCTGGAGCGTTTACCAAGCGGGAAGTTCGCCACCAACGCCTTGATGCTGTCGTTGGGGCTGGTGGCCTACAACGTGTTGCGGCTGTGCGGTCAGACGGCATTGGCCGAAAACAAGTCCTTGCCGCCGGAAGGGAAGATGCCACTTCCCAAGCCGGTCTCTCGGCGTCGGTTGCGAAGTGTGATCCAAGACCTGATGTACTTCGCCGCCCGACTGACTCGGCACTCGAACCGATGGGGCCTGTCGCTGTGGCGAGGCAATCCGTGGAGATCGGTCTGGCAGTGCGTCTACACCTGCTTCTGTCAGCCAAGAGCACCAACCACCGGTTGATCTATCCCAAGAACAAGCCATCGAAGCTCACGGATTCAGGAACTTCTTCTGACCCCCCATGACGTGAACCCTCCACAAAATGAAACAAACCTGTATTAACCGGCATTCCCCATTTGCGCGTGCCTGGAATCGATCTGCGACGCCCCCGCAGTCCATCTTATCCTCGCTGCTCCCCAGCCGCCACGTCCAGAGGCGCGCCCAAGAAGATCGCTGTGACCTATTATCCCTCCCATTTCCACCAACCTCTTTCGCGTCACGAGTGCCGTGCTTCGGTCCTCGTCAGTCGCCAGCCGTTGCCGCCCAATCGCCTTGCAGGCTGCAGGGATCATCCCTCCACCAGAAGACGGGGCTACCACAAGTTGCCCTGGTTCGGCGATTCTCGCTCCAATGGTTGTCATCCAGTGACGAATGGTATAAAGGAGACGCGGGTAATGAAGGGGAATGACCAGTGGACACACTAACACAGACACTATCAGGCTTTCTTGGTCTGGGACGGCTTCCCGCTCCGCTCCGCGAGGAACTGGAGGCGGAGAGTCCAATTCTCGTCGTCGCCGAAGGAATTGCGGAGACAGCACTCTTCAGGGATTTCAAGTCGCCGGGTGCGTATTGCCATCGAAAGCGCACCCGCTTCATCGGTTTCTTCGTCTTGTCCGAAGAACGACTTGTGGTGAAAGCCGGGCTGTATAACACGATCAACGTCAATATGCGGTACGACGATCCTCAGTTCCGGAACATTGTGTTCACCGCGAGCCCCACACTGCTCTCCCTGACCTTTGACGCTTCGGTGCAGAGCCCAAAGATGTCGGGGCAAATCGAGGTGCGTCTGCACCTGCCGGATGTTGAGACGGCGGCAGAGATTCTCCAGGCGGTTGGGGCGCAGATCGAGGTCACGGGAGTGTGATTTGACCTGGACCGCCCTGTCCATGCCCCACTCACGGCGGTATGATTATGTGGCGGGTCAACGGTGAGGGGTGTTCCGACCTCGCCATCTCCTGGACGCTGGGGAGAAATCGTCAGGATGGCGTCGCTGACGAGCGAATGCCGGATTGACCAGAGTGCAGAGGACAAGACCGATGACCGCCATGCTCCCGGTGTTCCTACCATTCCTTGTCGTCCTGCTTGTGCTTCTGTTCGGCATGGGACGGCGAAGAGCTTGTCCTGACTGCGGAGAGCCGCTTCCCCGAATTCAATCACCGGTGACGAAGACGTGGCGCATGTGGGTCGAGGGCGGGGTCACTTGCCCAAAGTGTGGGTGCGAGGCAGATAGTGCCGGTAGAAAGGTTGCAGTAGGTACCGCTCCTCGACTTCGGTCGGTCGTTGTGGGAGCAGCGATGTTGACCGTGGCGATCATCCCCGCCGTGTTTCTCTGGATTCTCATTTTGCGGCGGTGAGCGAGACGCGGTCGCCTCCCCCTCGACTCCTCCAGAACTCGAACGCATCCTGATGCTCCCGAGCCGCCTCCATCTTGGAGTTCTCTTTGATCAACCTCATACTGCTGGGGAAGGTTTTTGGGTGGGGTGACACGACATATCTCGTTCGGTTGCTCCTGGCATCCTGCTGCCTGACAATGCCAGCCAGTTGATGCCGGATGTGAGTCTGTTTTACAAATAGGATTCGGCGGCTCCACCAGCACGCGTCAGCCGCTGATGGCAGAACATAGCGGACTGGGACAGTTGTCATCAGGAGGCATACCTCACGACGAGAGCGTGATGCCGATGACGATGAAATGCTTTGTAGCCAGTGCGTTTGGGCATCGGGACGTTGATGCAATCTATCGCGGAGCGGTTCAGCCCGTGCTACGGGAGTTCCGCATCACGCCTCTTCGGGTGGATCGCGTGGAACACAATGAAGACATTGACGATAAAATCTTCAGTCTTCTGAACGATGCCGACATCTGCATCGCTGACCTGACCCACGCACGTCCATCCGTCTACTACGAGGCGGGATACGCCTTCGGACAAGGAAAGCCAGTGATCTACATTGTTCGGGATGACCATTTCCGCGCCCGTCCCGACGATCCCAACGGCAACCAGCGAGTCCATTTCGACTTGCAGATGAAGAACATAATCCCGTGGAAGTCACCGGACGACAAATTCCGGATGCGGTTACGGAAACGGGTGAAGCATGTCGTAGCTCCGCTTGTTCGGGCTACGAAGAAGGTCGAAGCCGCCAGGGCGCATGCGAAGGAGTTTTCGGCTTTACCCCAATTCGCTCAGTTACGTCAGATCGCGTCAAAGGGACGGCAACTCCTTTTCGCGCGCGGTTTCAAGACAGTCCCATACGAAGATTTCCACGGTGTGAAAAGTCCTTTTCGATTGCGATTCAGCCGGGAACGCAGTCGTATCCATACGCAAGTTCACTTCATCACCTGTCCTTCTGTCGCCAAGAATGACATCGTGAGGTTTCGATTTGAAGGCGCATTGTCGTCGGCAAATGAGCCGGCGCGATACGATGAGAACCGTTCCATTCTGTTGATTGCGTGTCTACGCGCAACACAGGGCAAGACTCTTGCTGCGTGGCTGCCAAGTTTCACCCCACTTCACGACAATGTGTTCTTCCAGGAGGAACCGCAGACGACCGAGAAGCCTCGGCAGGTGACGCTGGTGGTTGTCATTGACCGCTGTAAGTCCGTCGAGGATTTCGCGGAACGTCTCCGTGCGGTAGCTCCGCAATTCACGGACGCAACGTGATGGAATACCACGCCCACCCCCCTCCCCGTCCCTCCAATCACCTCCTATCACCTCCCCCATAACCTTCCGCAAATCCACGACGAACAGCCCTGAACCCCTCCGAGTGACAGCCCATTCCCTTCGAGTGCCGGGTTCCACCGACCTTCATGCCGAAGACCGACTCGATCATCTTGCGGAAACCCCGATGCCGATGGCGAGCCCGGCTCGGCTCGAAGTGCAGGGTGCCGTCCAGGTCAGGTTCGCCGGAACTCAGGATCACGGCTTGATCGCTTCTGGTGTAAATCGCTGGGAATCGGGGTGGAACAGGGGTGAACCTTTGGGGGTGACGTGGAAGCCCATCCCAGGCGTGTCGTCTCGCCCCCGATTCCACCAACCTTTATGCCGAGGACTGACTCGACCATCTTGTCCGAACGCCATTCACATCGGTAGGATGATTCGCAGTGACGGGATGACGGATGTAGGATTGGAGGTGATCCCCAGTCGCTCCTCACTCGACAGCATTGAAATAGCCAGAGAATTGTTCGCTGCAGTCTGCTCATGGATATCCTGGCTGAATGTTTCGATGCCCCACTGGATTCCAGGAGACACGCTGGACTCCGCGATTCTGCATGGATGGGTGGCGACCTTGTTGAAGGACGTTACCTGCTCGGCGTGCTACTCGGAAAGAACCTTTTTCGGGTGTCGCACGACGACTACATACGGGAATTGCGGACCTTCGTCGCCACGAAGGTCTCGCCTCGCGCAGCGAACATCTTTTGCACACTCGCAGATGCTCCGCAGTTGATGCCCTTCTTGCGGCACCTGTATCACCGCGAAACCACCTACCCTGCGATCAACATGCCCCGTAATGAACGGGTAGAACGGGCAATCGACTACCTTTTGCACAACTTGGATGCGTCTGTCGCAGAGATTGCCACCTTCTTGGGCACCACTGAGAAACAGGTGATGCGACTCAGTGATATTACATCTGCCCGAAAGACGATTGAGCGTCAGCGAGGATCGACTTCTACATAGGGACTTGGTCCGGTCGGGCAACTGGTCGAATTGACCAGTTCCCTGGCGTTCCCCGCTCCCCCGCCCCTTCAACCTCGCGTCCGCGCCCTTGATCCGCCTTCCAGGCATTCTGGAATCCTGGAAACCTGGAAATCCGAACCCAAGCCCCTCGCGTTTGCCCGACCGGCACAAGTTCCAGTCGGATAGAGGTTTCCGAACCGCTGGTTGTTGAATACCAGCAATAGAGGGGGTATATTGGCGGTGCTTGTCGAGATGTCGGGAGTTTCGGGGGGCAGTTCTGCTCCGCACATATCGCAATCCAGGATACAGGGATGTCCATCAACAACTTCCAAGAGAAGGTCAGTTTCATCTGGTCGGTCGCCGATCTGCTGCGTGGGGATTACAAGCAGTCGGAGTATGGGAAGGTCATCCTGCCCCTGACGGTCCTGAGGCGGTTGGATTGCGTGCTTGAGCCGACGAAGGAAAAGGTGCTGGAGAAGGCAAAGGCACTTCCCAAGCGTGCCGACGAGGCGATGAAGGACCTCATGCTTTCCCAGGCGGCGGGGCAGTCCTTCTACAACCTCAGTAAGTTCGCCTTCCAGCCCACCGACGCCGCCAAAGGGCGGAAGTTCGTGTCCCTCCTGGGCGACCAGGAGCAAATCGCCGCCAACCTGACCAACTACATCGCCGGATTCTCGGCGAACGCCCGTGAAATCTTCCTGGACAAGTTCAAGTTCGGCGACCAGATCAACCGGTTGGATGAGTCGAACCTCCTGTATCTCGTCCTCAGCAAGTTCATCGAGATCGACCTCCACCCCGACGTGGTGGACAACATCGAGATGGGCTACATCTTCGAGGAACTGATCCGGAGGTTTTCGGAAGCCTCCAACGAGACGGCTGGGGAACACTTCACTCCCCGTGAGGTGATCCGGCTCATGGTCAATTTGCTGTTCATCGCCGACGATGATGTCTTGCGGAAACGGGGCGTGATTCGCACCCTCTATGACCCCGCCTGCGGGACGGGTGGGATGTTGAGCGTTGCCGAGATTTACCTGCGGGAACTGAACCGCAGTGCTACGCTCAAGACCTTCGGGCAGGAACTGAATCCCGAATCCTACGCCATCTGTAAGAGCGATATGCTCATCAAGGGGGAGGACGCCTCGAACATCAAGTTCGGCAATAGTTTCACCCAGGACGGACTTCCCGGCGAGCGGTTTGACTACATGCTCTCGAATCCACCTTTTGGCGTGGAGTGGAAGAAAGTCGAACGGCAGATTCGGGACGAGCATGAGAAACTGGGAATGGCTGGAAGGTTCGGGGCGGGACTGCCTCGGGTAAGCGACGGGTCGCTGTTGTTCCTCCAGCACATGATCTCCAAGTTCAAGCAGAACGGGTCCGGCTCTCGGCTCGCCATCGTGTTCAACGGGTCGCCCCTCTTCACCGGTTCAGCCGGGTCGGGTGAGAGTGAGATCCGCCGATGGATCATCGAGAACGACTGGCTCGAAGCCATTGTCGCCATGCCCACCGAGTTGTTCTACAACACGGGGATCGCAACCTATGTGTGGGTGGTGACGAATCGGAAGCCGAAGAACCGCAAGGGAAAAATCCAGTTGATCAACGCTACCAGCGAGCGGTTCTTCGTAAAGATGCGGAAAAGCCTCGGCAACAAACGGAACGAACTCGGTGATGGTCAGGGCAAACCGGACCAGATCGGCGAGATCACTCACATCTACGGCGATTTTGAGGACGGCGAGTTCTCCAAGATTTTCGACAACGAGGATTTCGGCTACTGGCGGATCGTGGTCGAACGTCCCCTGCGATTGAACTTCGCCGTCACGCCGGAGCGACTGGACCAACTCCGGCAGACATCCCAGTTCCAGGGACTCGCTTCCAGTCGAAAGAAGGGCGTGGCTGGAAAGAAGGAGATCGAGGAGGGGCAGGCACTCCAGAAGACGATCATCGGTGCTTTGGAGACACTGATCGGGAAACCCGTCGTGAAGAACCGAGAGAAGTTCCTCAAACGGCTCAAGGCGGTCTTTGACGAGCATGAAGTGGAAGTTGCTCCACCCTTGATGAAAGCAATCTTGGGGGCATTGTCGGAGCGGGACGAGACGGCGGACATCTGCACGGACAAGAAAGGCAACCCCGAACCCGATACTGACCTGCGGGACTACGAGAATGTTCCGCTCAAGGACGACATCCAGGAGTATTTCAAGCGGGAAGTCCTGCCCCATGTCCCCGACGCTTGGATTGACGAATCCAAGACGAAGAAGGGCTACGAAATCCCCTTCACTCGGCACTTCTACCAATACACCCCTTTGCGTCCATTGGAGGAGATCGAGTCCGAAATCCGGCAACTTGAGGACGAAATCCAGGGGATGCTCAAGGAGGTGGTGGGATGAAGCGGGACGCTCGACGGGAAATGAAGGAATCGGGAGTTGAGTGGCTGGGAGAGATACCGGCTGACTGGAAGATGTATCGGCTTCGGTGGTCCGTCGAAACCTCGAAAAATGGGGTTTGGGGTGAAGAGCCAGACGGGGAGAAAGACGACATTCCGTGTGTCCGTGTAGCGGACTTTGATCGACAGGGACTATGTGTGTCCGGAGAAATCCCGACGATACGGAAAGTCACAGCCTCGGAACGGAAGGGGCGTGTTCTTCGTTTTCGAGACCTCCTCATAGAGAAATCTGGCGGTGGAGAGCAACAGCCGGTCGGCTGTGTGGTCATCTACAATCTTGACCAACCGGCTGTGTGTTCCAACTTTGTGGCTCGATTGACGCCAAGCGACATCGCAGATTCCAACTTCTTTCGATATGTTCACGCCACAGCCTATGCGTTGCGATTGAATGTGAAGGCGATCAAACAGACTACTGGCATTCAGAATCTGGACACAGATGCCTACTTCAATGAACCAGTTGCGTTTCCTCCCCTCCCCGAACAGCACATCATCGCTGACTTCCTCGACCGCAAGACCGCCCAGATCGACTCCCTGATCGCCAAGAAGCAGCGAATGATCGAACTGCTGGGCGAGAAGCGACAAGTCCTCATCAGCCAAGCCGTGACCAGGGGACTCGATCCCAAAGTGCCGATGAAGGATTCGGGAATCGAGTGGCTGGGGAAGATACCAAAGCATTGGGAGGTGCGACGGATTGCGACATTCGCTGACAAGGTGACGAACGGATATGTCGGTCCAACTCGTGATTTGTTCGTGGACGAAGGCGTGACTTACCTCCAGTCGCTTCACATCAAGGATAACCAGATCAGATTCACTCCGACCTACTTCGTCAGGGCGATTGCACCATAAGTCACTGTCCGAAGAGCACTTGTTCGAGATAGGAATCATCCCAACCGGCGGCGAGCCGTTTGTTCTTCACGCCGACCTTCAACGTGTGGTTGTTCTTCAGTAGGCTCAAGGCTGTACGGCGGAGGATGCTGAAGTTGGCGTCGGCGTGTCCGCGGCGGAGTCGGGATTGGTCTTCCTGGAACGTCACATCGAGTTGCCAATGCAGACGATTCTCGATCGACCAGTGGCTGCGGACCGCCTCGGCAAATCGCCGCGCCGAGAGCTTCTTGCTCAGGATGTAGTAACGCTCTTCATAGCACACCTTGCCGTCGCGCACGGTGTCGCTGATCGCCATGCCGATGGCGGCCAACTTCGGCCAGCGATTCCGGTCGGGAAGATCCTTGGGAACCTCGCAGACGAAGTAGACCCGCCGCTCCTGGCGACCGTGCCCTTTCTCGTCGGTTTGATGCCGGCTGACCGCCACGCGGGTAAAGTCTGCGTTCCGCTGGCAGAGGAAGTGCCACGCGATGCCGTCGTACAAAGTACGTTGGTTCTCCTTGACCGCCAACACGTAATGGGCCTTGGCATCAAGGATCGCTTGGGCAATCTCCGTCTGACAGCCCATCGCATCGATGGTCACCAGACAACCCGAGATTTCCAGGATTCTCAGCAGTTGCGGGATAGCCGTGATCTCATTGCTTTTCTCGTCCACGACCACTTGCCCCAGACTGATCTGATTGGCGGTGGCCCAGGCGCTGACCATATGAATAGCCGACTTGCTGGTCGCAGCGTCGAAGCTGCGGCGGAGAGTCTTGCCGTCGATGGCCACCACTTGGCCGTCGGTGATTTCATGCAACGCGGTGATCCAACTCAAGAGGCAGGCCTCGAATTCGGCAGGCTTGATCGCGCCCAGAACGGCATTGAAGCGGTCATGGGATGGAATGCCGCTGCTGAGATCCAGGAACCGTGCCAGCCACTTCCGCTTCTTGCGGCCATACTCGGCGATGGAAACGAAATCATCCGCGCCGCAGATCACGGCGCAGATGGCGATCGTGACAATGTTGATCAGCGGGTGCGTAACTTTACGTCGGCGTGGATCGGTGAGTTCTTCAAAATGCTCCTGAATACGGGCAGAGGCTCGTTTGGGCATGGCAGACTTCCAAGGCGACCACGATCCGTCCGCCAGCACCAACATGGCAGAACCAACGAATCGCATTGCCCTATTCATACCAGATTGCCCAATATGGCGCAATCGCCCTGCCTACTTCGTTCCGGAGAACTGGCATCGGGAACATCGAAAGTCGTGTCTTCGTGAGGGTGATGTCCTCGTCGTGCAGACGGGGGACATCGGTCAGGTCGCGTCTGTTCCAAAGGAATATGTGGGAGCAAACTGCCACGCCTTGATAATCATATCGCCAAGAAGCGAAGTGTGTTGCGGTGTCTTCCTCGCATGGGTGCTAAACTCCAACTACGGGCATCACTCGTTGAAGTCCATACAAACTGGTGCTTTACATCCACACTTGAACTGCACATTCGTGCGAGATGTGTGCATCCCGCTGCCTTCGGTAAAAGAGCAGAACCGGATTGTGCAGAATATTGAATCGCAACTTTCTCGTATGAACAGGTTTACTGAGGGTATCGCACTCCAGATTTCCAAACTCCGTGAATATCGCCAAACCCTCATTTCCGCCGCTGTGACCGGCAAGATTGATCTGCGGGAGGACAAACACGGCGATGCCCATTGACCATACCGAAAAGGGCTTCGAGCAAGCCATCGAGTCCCATCTCCTGGAGCATGGCTACCAGAAAGCCAATCCCAGCGACTTTGATCCTCGTCTGGCACTCGATCCAAAGGTTCTCGTCGCCTTCCTCCAGGACACCCAGCCCGAGCAGTGGGCGAAGCTGGCAGGCATCTACGGGAGCGAAGTCGAAACCAAGGTCGTCGAGAACATCGCCCGAAACCTTGATCAACGGGGTATGCTCGAATGCCTGCGACACAAAATCTCGGATCGGGGCGTCAAGTTCCGGCTGGCGTTTTTCCAGCCAGCCACGAGGATGAACCCCGACACGTTGGCACTCTACCAGAAGAACATTCTCACGATCACCCGACAGGTTCATTACAGCGAGAAAAACCCCAATCTGTCCATTGATGTCGTCCTCAGCGTCAATGGGGTGCCCATCGCCACCGCCGAACTGAAAAACCCGTTCACAGGGCAGAAGGTCCAACATGCCCAGCGACAATACAAGAAGGATCGTGACCCAGCCGAACCGCTCTTCCAGTTCAAGCACAGGGCGTTGGTGCATTTCGCCGTCGATCCGGACGAAGTCTACATGGCGACCCGATTGGCTGGGAACGACACCTTCTTCCTCCCCTTCAACAAGGGACGGGACGGCGGTCGGGGAAATCCGGACAACATAATCTCCGGCTGGAAAACGGCATACCTCTGGGAGCAGGTGTGGGAACGAGATAGTTGGCTCGACATCCTCGCCCGGTTTGTCCATCTGGAGGTCAAGGAGGAGAGGAAAAACGGAAAGAAGGTCAAGAAGGAAACCATGATCTTCCCTCGCTTCCACCAACTCGATGCTGTGCGAAAACTATTAGCGACGGCAAGATGTCAGGGTCCGGGACACAATTACCTGATCCAGCATTCAGCAGGATCGGGCAAGAGCAATTCCATCGCTTGGCTGGCACACCGACTCGCCAGCCTCCATGATGAGGGAGACAACTTGGTCGTTGACTCGGTGATCGTGGTCACGGATCGCAAGGTTTTGGACAGGCAGTTGCAGGAAACAATCTACCAGTTCGAGCATAAACAGGGGGTTGTCCAGAAGATTGATGTCAATTCCGCCCAGTTGGCGGACGCGATCACGGCGGGGACGAGAATCGTCATCACGACCCTCCAGAAGTTCTCCTTCGTCCTGGACAAGATCAAGGAACTGCCCACGAGGAACTATGCCCTGATCGTTGATGAGGCACATAGTTCCCAAACCGGCGAATCGGCGGCGAATCTCCGCAGGGTGTTGGCGGCATCAACGCTCGAAGAGGCGGAGGAAGAAGAACAACAGGAAGCCGACTACGAGGATGAAATCCTCCGCACGATGGCGGCTCGTGGTCCGCAGAAGAACCT
Organism: Thermoguttaceae bacterium; assembly: GCA_963674835.2. Classification (GTDB taxonomy): domain Bacteria; phylum Planctomycetota; class Planctomycetia; order Pirellulales; family Thermoguttaceae. The sequence goes on along the minus strand of CAXXKC010000003.1, from coordinate 328,040 downwards.
GAGTTTCTTCGCCTTCACCGCCACGCCGAAGCACAAAACTCTGGAGATGTTCGGCTCGCCGGGTCCGGACGGAAAACCCCAGCCGTTCCATCTCTACTCGATGCGACAGGCAATCGAAGAGGGCTTCATCCTTGATGTTCTGGAACACTACACCACCTACAAGACCTACTACAAACTGACGAAAGCCATCGAGGATGATCCGGAGTTGGATCGCAAGAAAGCCACTCAGGCGATTGCTCGCTTCGTGAGCCTGCATCCCCACAATCTGGCTCAAAAGACCGAGGTGATGGTCGAGCATTTCCTTCATTTCACCTCGAAGCGGATCGGCGGTCGGGCGAAGGCGATGGTCGTCACCCGTTCCCGGCTCCATGCGGTGCGATACAAACTGGCGTTCGACAAGTATCTTCGGGAGAAGGGCTACGACAAATTGAAAACGCTGGTTGCCTTCTCGGGAATGGTCAAGGACGAGGGGTTGGAATACACCGAAGCGAGGATGAACGGGTTTGGGGAGGGGGAAACCCGTGAGCGGTTCGACACCGACGAGTATCAGTTCCTCATCGTCGCCGAGAAATACCAGACGGGTTTCGACCAGCCGCTCCTACACACGATGTATGTGGATAAACAACTCCAGGGACTCCAGGCGGTCCAGACCCTTTCTCGGCTCAACCGCACCTGCCCTGGCAAGGAGGACACCTTCATCCTCGATTTCCAGAACGAGGCGTCGGAAGTCCAGGAGGCGTTCAAGCCCTACTACGAGCGGACGGAAATCCAGGAGCGGGTCGATCCGAACCTCCTCTACACGCTGAAGCACAAACTCGACGCCTTCCAGATTTACTGGCATCAGGAGGTCGAGGATTTTGCCAAAGTGTTCTTCAAGCCACCCGAGAAACAACGGGAGCAGGACAAGGGGTTGCTCCATGCCCATGTTGATCCCGCAGCAGGACGATTTCGGAACGAACCCGAGGAGCGTCAGGTAGATTTCCGCCACCAGTTGGGGACTTACCTCAGGCTCTACTCGTTCATCTCGCAAGTGGTCAATTTCGGCGATCCGGAATTGGAGAAACTCTATGCCTTCGGACGGCTCCTGATCACGAAACTGACGATTGAGGACCGTAGCGATCCCCTGTTCTTGGACGATGAGGTGAAACTCGCCTACTATCGGCTGACAAAGACCCACGACGGGTCGGTATCCTTGACGCCGGGGGAGAAATCACCCGTGTCCGGTCCCACCCAGGTCGGCACGGGACGAGCGAAGGAGGAAGACCTCGCGAGGTTGTCCCAGATCGTGGAGGTTCTGAACGAGAGATTCGGGACGAACTTCACGCCCGAGGACCAACTCTTCTTCGATCAGATTGTCGGCGACTTGAAGAAGGACGAGGAACTGGGAGATCAGGCACGGAACAACAAGATCGACCAGTTCAAGTTGGCGTTCGATCCGAAGGGGATGCAGGCGGTGTTGGCTCGGATGGAGCGGAACGAGAACATCTCCAATCAGTTCATGGGGAACGAGCAACTACGGGCGTTGGCGTTGGAACTGATGATGCAACAGGTGTATCAGCATTTTCAGGAGCGACCGCCAGCGGCGTGAATCGGAAGCGGGTGATCGTGGAGGAATTGCTCCACCTGAAGGTGCCGAATCACGGCAAGTTGTTCAAGGCGTTGCTGAAGGCGTATTTGGGAACGGAGAAAGAGGTGGCGGGGATGGGACCGAAACGGGGGCGGTGAGGATCGCCCTTTTCGCAGACGCCCACGTCGGGGCATCGGCTTGCAACAATGGGGGAAACGATGGGCAGTTCACAAGTTCGGGCAATGTTGCTGGTCCTGGTTCTGGCTATCGTGGCGTCCTGATTGATTCCGGAACAGGGGAGAGAACGAACGTTGTTCTCAAACGGCTGAAGTAGAACCTAAGCGGTATTAGTCATCGACGGCAGGAGTAACGCTATGAGGTTCGGGACGTATGGATCGGCAGGTTCTCCCGCGTTTTCAAGTTTCTCAGGTAGCCTGCTCGTGATCGTAGTCTTCTCATTCGTGATTCCAGCGGCACAACCGAGAATCGGTCATGCCGGTGAAACGGCTAGACTTCTCAAGTTAGGCGGCAAACCTACCTATGTGCATGGCATTAACCTGACGTGGCTCAACGGAGCTTGCGGTCATGACTTCGGCGAGTTGCCAGCTCACCCAGATTGGGAGGTCGCCTTTAGTAGAAACGACTTGGCTTGCGCTTTCGATAACATGGCTGGAATGCATCTGAATGCAGTGCGGATCTGGGTCTTTGAAGACATGGAAGGGGTGCGTTTCAACGATCAAGGCTATGCCGAGGGCATAGAACCTCGCTTCATCGACAATTTTAGCGTTGCACTGTCCCTGGCGAACGATAGGGGGTTGCATCTCTATCTCACTCTCTCCAACAATGTGATGAGGACATGCCGCCTGCTGGGAGTCAAAGATGTCGTGGTCGATGGCGACGCCCGTAGACGATACCTGGATAAGGTAATCAAGCCGTTCGTGACCCGCTTCAAGGGAGACACGGCGATCTTCGCCTACGACATTATGAACGAGCCTGAGTGGGAGGTCGCTGGCAGGACCGGGAACTGGACGGCTGAGGGGTACTCCTGGGCAGTGATCCGTAACTTCATCCGGGATAACGCACGGGTGATCCACGGCGCTGATCCGGGGCGATTGGTTTCATGCGGCTCAGGCTGGCATTCGTTCGAGAACATCAAAGCCGGGATCTATTCCGGGCTGGGACTCGACTTCTACGACTTCCACGAATATCGGAATGATGGCTATCTGCCTCCAGTGAAGGATCTGGGGTTGGACCGCCCAGTCCTCATCGGCGAGTTCAATCAGGACAACCAAAAGGAGGTTGAAGACGATGAGTTGCAGCGACGGGCGGTGGAGGCATTTCTTCGGAATGCTCGTGACGGAGGATATGCTGGTGCCTTCTTCTGGAATTATGACCATCCGAACGCACCGGGTGTCGCCTTTCTCCGAATTCTCCGGGGTAGAGGAAGCGGAGAGCTGCGTCCTGCCGCTGCCGCCTTGCGGGACTTCAGGACCGAGGGATCACCCGCGATCCAGCCGCCAAGAAATGGCGCACGACCAATCGGAACGAGTCCTACATCGCGGACCCGTACGCCTTACCGAAGCACACAGTCAACCTCTCCGTCGTCTCTTCCCATGTCGGAGTTCCGGCTGGCAACGTTTTTCGTCAAGAACCGTGGAATGAACCAAGTCCTCACAGGAAGGCTCAAGGAAGACGGCACCTACGAGTTGAGCGACGGCAATACGGGAGACTGGCACATGGAGGGAAGGGTATTCGTTGCCACTTCAAAGACATACGGTGTGGCTCGACTGAGACCCACGGGATCGGGTGTGTATCGATGCACGCTCGCTGATCCAGGAACAGGGGAGAAAATCAACGTCGTTGTCACGAGGCTGAAGTAGGACGAAGCCTTCGGTAGAGCCCCATGATCTTCCGCCTCTCCCAGAAACTCTCGAAGAAGATCAAAGTCGCCGCCAACTCGGTCGCCCCGCCCGACGAAAACCCCTTTGCCGACTGGTCCGCCCACCTTTTCACCGCCCAGCGAACCCGATACATCATCCTGACCAACACTCCGTCGCTCTATTCGATGGTGATGTTGGGGAAGGGGATCATGGATGACCGCAGATTTGTTGATGCCGCGCTCAGTACGATGCGGGAGTTCATGGTCGAGGACGGGATGGATTTTATCTTCCAGAAGTTCATCGCACCGACGAGCGAGGAGGTGATCTTCTCGAAAGCGTTGAACCGGTCCGTCACCGGCTCGATGAACGACATGGTGTTTGGTGCAAGGTTTCTGCTGGCGGAGGAGGGGATGTCGCTGGTCGAAATCTCGTCGGGACTGAACGAGACGCCGATGTCGGTTCTGGGCTACGGGAAGCCGAGGGAGGCATTCAAGGGGATGAGGATTCCCGGCAAAGGCAAGTGACTGGTCACGCCGGAGCCACATGTTCGGCACGAGGACCTTTGGTGCTGGGCGCTTCCACGAAGGTAACCCTCTGTCCCTCGTGCAGGTCTTCGTATCGCACGCCCTCCACAGCGGACGCCTCGAAATGGACTTGCATTCCGTCCGGTGTCTGGATGAACCCGAAGCCCTCTTGCGTCAGATTTGTGATCGTGCCCTCTGCCATGGTGAGCTTGGTTGTGAAAGTGCCCTGATGGCTGTTTTCCGGACGAGGAGGCAGGAAGGGGGCGACGTGCTCCGCACGAGGACCTTTGGTGCTGGGCGCTTCCACGAAGGTAACCCTCTGTCCTTCGTGCAGGTCTTCGTATCGCACGCCCTCCACAGCGGACGCCTCGAAGTGGACTTGCATTCCGTCCGGTGTCTGGATGAACCCGAAGCCCTCTTGCGTCAGTTTCTTGATCGTGCCTTCTGCCATGGAAGAGCCGGATTTTGAGAGTGGTGCGATGGCTGCTGCCTGAATGGCGAGACGAGAGGAATAGTCAGCCGCTAAGGGGAGTATAACGCTGACTGGTTTGAGGAGGCAATAGGCGTCCCGGCATCGACCATGCGTCCTTCGGGTGTCCCCAGTTCTGGTGTCGAGCATTGACGATCTCGACACGAAGTATAGGATGGACTTCCACTGCGGCGGTCTCGTCATTCAAGTCCACCATCTCTTGGGAGCCGCCGAAGCGACTTCCCGGCGACATCGCGTGCCTTCCCATCGGCTCCGAGCGCTTTCGGTATTGCTTGCCATGATTAGCCGCTGGCGGCGACAGTATCGGTTCTCATGCTCGTCATGGAGGGGAAGATGACTGCCCTGTTGTTTCCCAGTGTGAGCGAGCGTTCTAGTTCTGACACGGTTGTCCAGGCAGCGAATGACCGGCTGCAAGGGCGTCTCTGCCACGCCAGTAGGCTGGTGGACTGCAACTGCAATAACGGAATCCTTCTGTTGCAGGGGCACCTGCGAACTTACTACCAGAAACAACTCGCTCAAGAAGCCGTGAAGGGACTCGACGGCGTGGTTCAGGTCATCAATGACATCGAGGTCACGGGTTCGTGACACTTTGTCTGCAGCGAGGGTAACGAAATGACACGGCGAGGTAGGCAGAATCCCGATTCTCGCCAAGCGCACGATTCGTGGGCTCAAACAGCCGCCGAAAGTGGTGTGATTCCTGCCAAGTATCTTCACGCCCTGGAGTGCGACGACCCCGAGGAGAGAAAACGGTGGCTTCGGGAGGCTGCCGAGCAGGGCTACTCGCCTGCCATGTGCGACTATGCGTTGGAGTGTGACGACCACGAAGAGAGAAAGCGTCTGCTCCGCGATGCCGCCCACGAAGGTTACGTCCCGGCGATGTACTACTACGCGATGGAGCTTGGCGATCCGGGGCTCCGGATTCGCTGGGTCAAGGCGGCTGCTGACGCGGGATATGGTCCGGCGATTTGCGAGTATGGACTGCTTTGTGATGATCCGGTGGATCGGCGGCGATGGCTTCAGCAGGCGGCTGGGGACGGGTATGGGTCTGCCAAGCACCCTTTTCGCCAGTCCTGACAAGTCCGACGCTGTGCGGGTGGCAAATAGCCTCCGCCGCCTACCCCTCCCCGCCTCTCCCATCGACTTCAAGAAGAACAAGGTCCGCGACCGCCTTCTCGAACTCTGCTCGGAGCGGACACCCCAGCCGATCAAAGTCGCACTTGCGAGGATGAAAGTGGATTTCCCCGCTCGTCGGCAGCGGTGCCGCGGTCTACCAGACAAACCGAGGTCTCACAGGACCGTTGGGAAGATGAAACCTTGCACAGTGCAAGGTTTCGAGGGACCACCACCTCTGCGTCAAGGGCGGCTGCCCGCATCAACTCCTTGCAAAAAGTTTCTTTGCAAGGAGTTCCACGCCGCCCGACCAACTTGTCAATTTGACAAGTTGCCCGCCCGAAATCCAAAGTCCAATGCTCTCGCCATCCCCTCCCGCCATCAGGTTGCCTCCGTGCGGTTGCCACCCAGTTCGGTTGTCTGAACCGCGCCAACCAGAATGGCAAACTGGCAATCTGGCAACGACCAGCATTCCTTCTTGCGAGAACCCACCACACCCTCAACACCCACCACGCAAACGATCACCCCCGCCGATCAAAATCGCATTTGCGAGGATGAAAGTGGCATCCAGGAACTTGGAAATCTGGAAAGTCGGAAAGTTGGACGGATCACCCTCGCCGCCGCAATCACCTCACGAATGGAAGGAAGGGCGGACATTCCAGCCGATCAAGATCGCGGGGGAGAGGATGGAGGGATTTTGGAGAGGTGGAGGCGGGACCACCACACCGCCGATCATGGTGAAGCTTGCCTGTGCGGTCGGTGGTTGTTTCGACGCAGATGATCTGAGACAGTCGTCACCGCCACACCAAGCTCCGCCGCGATTTGCCTCAGCGTGGCACCCTGATCCCGCAATTTCTTGATCTGGACCGTGATCCGTCGCCCAATTCGCTGATTGGGTGGCTGCGCGACGAGGTCCTGCGGCGCAGCCTCGAACATGGGCTTCAGATACGACTCGACTTCTCGAATTGCGCCGAAGACTTTGGGGAAGTCCCGATTCGTGTAGACATCGGACAACGCATCAGTCCGAACAGGCGTCCCGTGGCAAAGGAACACTCCCGCCGTTTCTCCGTCTGAGAACCGCTTGATCAAATTGCCTGCTGTCTTCCGCAACTTGCCGAAGCTGAGCTTCCGGAAGTCCTTGTGATCCATGCAAACCCGTTTCAGCAGTCCGTTGTTCCAAAGGTTCTGGATACGCCGTGCGTAGTTACCACCTTTGGTTTCGTGAAACAGAGGCTCTCCTCGGTCACTCACAATCAGCAGACTGTCCGGCTTGGCACCACCAAGCCTTTGCCTTCTCTCCATCGCCCACCGAACACAGGTCACGGTCTGGGACCAAAGGAGATGCTCGCCGTAGACCTTGCTTTTCAGTCGCACGCGCCTGATAAAGCTGTCTTGGAAAGTGCTTTGGAACCCGATTTCCTTTGCTTTCGGGTGGAGTTGGTGTAGGAATATCTGGTTGAGCGCCAACGTTCCCGACTCCGCACCGCCGAAACCGCAGTTTAGTCCCAGCAACATCAGGACCCGTTCCAAAGGCGTGGCGTATTCGTTGAGGATACACAGTTCCTCCAGCGTGAAGGTCTCAACCTGCTCCGTGGTCGCTCTCGCCTGGATTTCTTGTGGCGTTTCTGCCACCCGCGTCTCGATCTCATCGAGGTCCTCAGGCTTCCTCCACGTGAATCGCTGGGAACGATGGAGCCAGCGTAGAAAACACTTCAGTTCGTATATTTGGTTTTCAGCAGTCGGCGCGGCAATCGGTGTGTCGGTTCCCTTGCGTGGTGGGCGATTACGCCAGTACCGAATTAAGTCCTCACACGCATCGTAGTCGAGAGAGGAAAGGGGCACGTCGGCGTGCCTTTCCTTCAACCGCTCAGCCTGCCCCACCCGTGTTTTCCCCCAAGCCGTGTTTCGGTCGTTCCTGAGCCACTCAATGTAGGCGTCCAGTGCGCGATGCAGAGTCTCACCCCCATGAGTGGGCAACAGAGCGGATCGGATGTTGCCAGTTCGCTGATGTGTCTTCTGGAGCGATTCGAGTTGGCTCTGGATTGCGTCGAGTTGTTCCTGCACCATCGCGGTGTTGGCGGCACTGCCCTCCGCGTAGGCGACTGCCTCTTCGGGGACGAAGGAAACCATCGGATACGCGGTTGCCAGCCGATGCAGATAACTGGCATACGCTTTCGGCGCATTGTTGCCCCGTTCGACAACGATTTGGAGTTCGCCTCTTGCCAGCGCCTTGGCGATCTTCAACCCGATGGAAGTCCAGGTCGGCTTTTCGCCGATTGGCGCACGTTGCTCGATGAGTTCCCACAGTTCTTCGAGACGCTGTCGTCGGCGTTCCGCCTGTTTCAGGTCGGTGCCGAGGTAGAATTTGTGCTGAGAATACCTGCCCGTCCGATGATCGAGCTTCCAACCCAGATTACGGGTGTATAGTCCGTTGCTCTCTGGCTTCCATTCCTTTCTCCGCCGCAGTGCCACGGTGATGTCTCCGGAGGTCCAAAATACACATCTGATTAGGTTCATTATGGTGAAAATCAGACATTTGGGAAGCCCTTATCAGACAAGAAACGGCGTTGTTATCAGACATTTCTCGATTTCGGACGTTTTTTGGCGAGCTAACAGGCGGAAGTTGGTTCGCGTTAAGCTAAATAAAATAAGCCACTTGCATTCATTCGCAAGTGGCTTGATTTAGCGGATGGGGAGGGATTCGAACCCCCGGTGCCCGAACGGGCACAGCAGTTTTCAAGACTGCCGCCTTAGACCACTCGGCCACCCATCCAAGTTGTTTGCCGTTAATAGATCACGACCAACTATCTTGCCTGCGCGACACCCGTTTTGCCACCCACTATGCTATCCGGCTGAAGATAGACGCCCGCCCGATGCAAGCGAGCGGGTGTCAATGACGCCACCCGACCCTAGGGTTGCGAGGTGGCATCACACCCAAGTCTACCGCAAGACAGAAGACGGTGAAAGTGCCGAAAGACTCCCCTCTCGGGAAGCAACTGTCCGGCCGGTGGTGCCGGAAGATCAAATGCAAGTGGCACTACCTCGGCAAGGTGGCAACCGATCGCGATGGCGAAACGATGGGGCGCCGTTGCGCAAGCAAACGAGATTCAGATCGTACGGTCGGTCTTCCGGTACGGTGTTGAGGCGAAAGTAGTCGATCGGGCGACGCGCTTCGAACCGGCATTCAAGAAGCCCTCTGCCAAAGCGATCCACCAGACGCGCCGGCTCTGTGGAATCAGCATCAGCATTACGGGCACGGCTCCCGAGTTGCAGTCGTCGTGGGAGATGGGCTCGGGCGTGGTTCTCTCTACGAGCCAAACGTACTACGACGAGGCCGGCCGGGTCGACTGGACCGCAGACCGGTACGGTAGCGAAACCCACTACACCTACGACGCCGCGGGCCGCACGATCGAAAGCCGCCGCCAGTCGCGCGACGAGACCGACGCGATCGTCTGGCTCGTCAATCGCACGGTGTACGACAAGCTGGGCCGCGCCGTTGCCTCGACCGATACGTACCTCGACGGCACGGCCACGGCCGACATCTTCGGCACGGTCTATGTGTACGACGCGGCCGGCCGCGTCACCTCGACCCGGCGCGTCCAGGGTCTCGACATCGCACTGGACACCGGCCAGCAGCCACGGACCATCATCCTCTCCACCGGCACGGTGATCTCGTCGACGGAATCGAGCTACAACGACCTCGGGCAGTTGACCGCTTCGGTCGGCAGCCATGCTCCCGGTGCGGCCGGGCCGACGACGAACTACGAGTACGACAGCCTGGGACGACAGACGGCTACGATCGGCCCGGTGGTCAGCGACGAAATGACCGGCGAGTTGGTTCGCCTTCGCAGCGAAACCCACTATGCCGCCGACGGACGGGTGGACTGGGCGACCACGAATATCCGCGTCGTGGTCGATGCCGAGGGCGTCGTTCAGTCGACCAGCACGGCCGACGCCCAGACGACCTCGTACCAGTACGACGCCCAGGGGCGCACGGTCAAGACGACCTTCGACGATGACAGCTTCGTCAGCCGGGGCTACGACGCCTACGGCCGGCTGAGCAGCGAGAGCTACCAGACCGCCGACGGGCAGACGCCGCTTCTGAAGCAGTACGGCTACGACGACTTCGGGCGGCTGGTGAGTGTGACGCTGCCTGAGGTGTACGACGCGCTGGGCGAGCAGAACGACGTGCCGGTCTACCAGTACGGCTACGACGAGCAGGGCAACCAGGTCTCGATCATCGACCCCAATGGGCATGAAACCCGGTTCAGTTACGACGACCGGGGCCGCGAGTTGCCCCGGACGCTGCCGATCGGCGTGGAGACGACGGGCATTGCGACCGACTTCGTCGAGCAGAAGTTCTACGACGAGCAGGGCCGGTTGGACTACGAGGTCTCGTTCGAGGGCGTGGTGACCAGCTACGTCTACGACGACCGCCAGGGTGCGTCCGGGCGGCTGGTCGAGAAGTGTTTCTTCGACGACCTGACCGCTTACAACGGCGGGGCGGGCGAGCCCGACGAGGTCGTCGTCTACAACTACGACGCCTTCGGCCGGCAGGTCGAGGTGCTTCAGGACGCCGACGGCGATCTGGTCGAGACCACGACCGACCAGCGCGTCGTGCAGAACACGTTCGACGACCGCGGTCAGCTTGTGACGGTGGCCTCGCCCGAGGGCGTGATCCACTACGAGTACGCCGCCGTCACGGGCCTGCACACTCGCACGTGGACTGCCCAGGACACCCAGACTGCCGAGGCGAACGCCATCACCGACACGCATTATGTGTACGATTCGCTGGGGCGGCTCGATTCGGTGACCCAGACGCGGCGGAACGCGGCGGACATCGACGTCGATCCGATCACCGCCGGCAACCAGCCGGAAGTGACCGACTATGTGTACGATCTGCTGGGCAATCTCGACCAGGTCCGGCTACCCAACGGTGTGGTGAGCGATTACGATTACGACAGCCTCAACCGTCTGGATCTCTTGCGTGAGTTCAACGACAGCAACTCCAACCACGTGTACGACGACGGCGTGGACACGCTTCTGGCGGAATACGACTACGAGCTGGCCGCCGACGGCCGTCGGACCGGGGTGACCGAGAAGATCCTCGTCGACCAGACGCTGGAAGAGACGCAGATCGATTGGCTCTACGACGACCTGGGACGGCTGATTCAGGAGGAGTCGGAGAGCGACAACAGCGCGTACGACTACACGACCGACTACACGTACGACTTGGCCGGAAACCGTATCACCAAGACTACGGACCAGGGCAATGATACCACGGTTGATGAGATCGTCGAGTACGAATACGACGCGAATGACCGCTTGTTGACCGAGGCCAAGGACGATCAGACGGTAGCCGATGAAGACACGTTCACCGTGTACGAGTACGGCGACTCGAATGAGAAAACCCAGCAGACGAAAGAGACTGTTCACTTCGGCGACGATGCCAACGACCCGGTGATGTGCCCGCTCGACGACGGTCGCATCCTCGTGGTGATGCAGGCAAACGATATGGCCAAACAGGGACATCCCTTGTTCGGTTGGAGCGTCGGCCAACGGTTGGTAGCCAATGTTCTTGCACCCGTGAAGTAGAAGGGGATTGTTGTGCTCACACGATCCGCATCGCGTACCCGCTGAGCGGGAGCGAGGCCGGGCAGAACGCCGCTGGTTTTACCGAAAGTGCAGTCACCTGGTTCAACGGACGATCCATGAAGCCGTATGCGGTGATGGCGCAACTCGGAAGCGCCAGGGCCAGGTGAAGACCGGCGAGCGCGCTGACGATTAAGCCCCAGGTGTGAATGGCCATGAGATGGGCGATCCGAAGCCAATGCCAGCCGATCCACCGGTGATGACCGCCACTTCACCCGAGAGTCTCATCGCTCGAGTTCCAACACGATGACCGAATCAATCGCGTCGGGCGCCTTCTCCGGCAGGGCAACCGTGACCGTTCCGTCGTCGACCGCTACCGCCATCCCCGTCTGCTGAGCATCTGCCAGTAGGTAGCTCCGCGACACGCGCGACGCGACCCCAGGCACGACAAGCTTCCCGTTCTTGGGCCAATCGAACACGTGCAAGTACAGCGTCCTCTTTCCATCCGGCAGGGCCTTTGCCGTGCATCGTCCCCACGCAAACGGCTTGTCGAACGGGCTGCCCTGGGTCCCATAGATGCTCTCGCCGTTAACGCGCATCCAACGCCCGATCGCTTCCAGTCGCTCGACGGCCGGCGGCGGAATGACGCCGTCAGGCTGTGGCCCCACATCCAACAACAGGTTGCCTCCCTTGCTGACAGTGTCGACGAGAGTCCGCACCAGCGTGGTTGCCGACTTCCAGTGGTTGTCGTAATCCATGAACTGCCAATGATCGTTCATGGTTATGCAGCTTTCCCAATCCCCTCTCGCCAATCGACTGGCCGGAATCATCTGCTCGGGCGTGTCGAAGTCGCCGGCCGGATGCCCTTGGCTGATGTGGTTTGGGCAGTTCTTTCCAACCCGGTTGTTGATGATGACGTCGGGTTGGATTCCGCGCACGTAGTGCTCCAGATCCCTGCCGCGCTGTTCCGTCCATGTGGCGTCCCAATTCCCGTCGAACCAAATCACTCCGATCGGTCCGTAGTTGGTCAGCAACTCGCGAAGTTGGCTTTTCATATAGGCAACGTAGCGGTCCATATCGGCGCCCGCGGCAGGGCGCGTGTCGGCCTCGCGTCGCGGCAAATAGTTGAGGTCATCCCAGTCGATGATCGAGTAGTAGAGACCGAGCTTGATCCCTTTTCGGCGGCATGCCTCGGCCAACGGCTTGAGAATATCGCGACGATACGGCGTAGCCATCACGTCGAAGTCGGTGTATTTCGAGTCGAACAAACACCAGCCGTCGTGGCTCTTCGTGACCAGCACGATGTATTTCATTCCCGCCTTCTTCGCCAGCCGCACCCATGGGTCGGCGTCGAAACGCGTGGGATTCCACTGCCCCAGAAGCGTATGAAACGTCTCGATCGGCAGCTTGAAGTAACGATCCATCAGCCGCGGTTCCTGGGTTGGCAGGCTGAACAGACCGAAATGGATGAACAGTCCGAACCTGGCTTCGCGCCACCACTGCATCCGCCGATCGCGCTGCTGCCCGGTCTCTCCGTCATGGGCCGCCGCCGAGCCGCCCTCGCCCGGCGCCCCGATCGGATTCTCGAACGAGACGGATCGCGAAGGGATCTGCGAATCAGGCAGATATGGCTGGTGGATGACGTCGCTCGCCTGCTGGGCATGTGCCGCGGCCCCCGTACCCAGCAAGAGGACCATAACGCCCACGAATGCCCGATGCAAAAGCACGCACGGCCTCATAGTGGCTTCTCCTATCTCTGCGGATAGATGTACTTTCGCTGCTTGGCATCGAACGTGATCATCGGCACGTTGGCGGGAAAATAGGCCTCCAGCATCTGCTTCATCGGGCCGACGTACATCGCCACGCGGATCGTGCCCCACGTCGACTGGTCGCCGGTGGCATAGAAGATGTACGTGTTGCCTTCCCACTCGAATAGATCGGCGTCGGTGTTGTTGATCCCTTCGCCAGGTTCGGGGTCGAGCATCGGCCCGCGAGTCGGGCTCACTTCCCACGTAACCAGGTCCTTCGACCGCGCAACAACCGTCGTATACTTCGTCCCCGGCAAGCGGTACTGGTAGCATTTCCAAGGCCGCGGCTGATAACACCACACCCCGTAGATCACGTAGTAGTACGGTGCGAAGTACCGAAGGGTCGGATTGGCCGATGCGGCCTTGCCTTCCACGTCGGCGAAATCAAGATCAGGAATCCGCTCCCAGTGGGACAGATCCTTCGATCGAGCGAAGCGAAAGCACCAGCGCACCGGCACATCCGATTCGTAGGCCATGAGGTAGCCCTGGTCGTCGCGGCAGACCGAAGTGTTGAAGAACTGCTCGTTTCCCTTAGGCGTGAGCACGGTTTCCTGCTTCCACGTCTTCAGGTCCTTCGTGCTGAAACGATTGATGCGTTTCATGTCCATCTTCACGCCGAAGCTGTTGAACTCCGTGGCAAGTACGTTCAGCTCGGGTCCGTCGACAAATGCACTCACAAACGAATGTCCATGTCCGAACCGTGCCACCTCCTGGCCGGTCGTTAGGTCGTTGATCGTAAGCCAGGCGTCTTCGCCCTTCGCGTGCGCTCCGCCGGGGCGAATGTTCTCGACCAGCAGCGGACGTCCGCCGAAGATGATCGGCGTGTTTTCCATCCGCCATCCGGCAAAGGCGAATGGCAGCTTGATCAGCTTGGGATTGGCAGGCGCCCCAGCCGGCGATGGTACATCTCCGGCCTTCACCTCATGGAAACTGACCAGGGCCGTGCACACCCAAGCGAAAACCAACGCGGCGGGCCACAAACGCTTGCGAAGCATGATGTCCCCTTTCCGATCCTAGTGAGGATCGATGTATCGTCGTTCCCTTGCATTGAACCGGATGACTACCGGCACGCCTTGGGGAAAATAGGCTTCCAGCATCTCTTTCATCGGGCCCAGGTACATGGCCACGCGAATCGTGCCCCAGGAGTGCTGATCGCCGGTGGCGTAGTAGATGTACGTGTTGCCTTCCCACTCGAACAAATCGGCGTCGGTGTTGTTGATCCCTTCGCCGGACACGGGGTCCAGCATTGGCCCGCGCGTCGGGCTCGCTTCCCACGTCACCAAGTCCTTCGACCGCGCAACAACGGTCGTATACTTCGTCTCCGGCAGGAGATACTCGTAACACTTCCAAGGCCGCGGCTGATAGGCCCACACCCCGTAGACCACGTAGTAGTACGGCGCGAAGTACCGAATGGTCGGGTTGCCGCACGCCGACTTGCCTTCGACATCCGAGAACTCGATGCCCGGTATCTTCTCCCAGTGCGACAGATCCTTCGACCGGGCGAAGCGAAACGACCACTGCACCGGCTTGTTCGATTCGTAGGCCATGAGGTAACCCTGGTCGTCGCGGCACACCGAGGCGTTGAAAAGATGCTCGTCACCCTCCCGGCTGATGACCTTCTCTTCCTCCCAGGTCTTCAGGTCCTTCGACCAAAACCGAAAGATGTCCTTGGTCCATTCCTTGTTCGTGTTGACCGTGGCAAACACATTCAACGTGTCGCCGTCGACCAAAGCGCTGACGAAAGAAAAGCCGGTTCCAAAGCGGGCAACTTCCTGGCCGGTTGTCAGATCTTCGATGAACAAGTAGGAGCCCGACTCCTGCTGGTCGGCCTTCAACGGCCTGAAGTTCTGCACAAGCAACGGGCGGCCCTTGAAGATCACCGGTGTGTTCTCCATCCGCAGCCCGGGGAAGGCAAATGGCAGTTTCACCAGTTTCGGGTTGGGCGGCGCCGCTGGACCGCTGCTCGCCTTCTCTGCCGCAGCGGGCGTTTGAGGCGACGCGGCACCGTCATCCGCCAGTACACCACGAGCCCCCGCATACATCACGCAGATTAGAGCAAGAAAGACCCGCTTAGACGCGATAGGTGAACGCACCATACCTGGTTCTCCATCTGAGTTCCTAGCAATGCCCAACACGTTCCGATATCGAGTTCCTCCCTCGCGAAGTGCTCGCACTCCTCAAACTCTATCTCCTCAGGCATGCTGTACGCAACTAACAGTTCGCGACCGTCGCCTACCACCGCCCAGGTGACATCCCTTCCAGCCGTCTGTGCACCATGTCACGATCGTTCGGAACCAACGCAAGAACGTCCTCCGCGCCGGCCAGAACCGCAAAACGGTCGTGTCGACAACCGACACGCCAGTTCTACCCGGTGCGTCTGCCCATATCAAGCATCCCAGCTCACCCTTCCCGCGATACCCATCGGTCGCGTTCCGACGAGATTCCCCACGAATACCGTGAATTCCCCCAAATTCCCGGCCACCATTTCGGACGCCCTGCGTCTGGATTCACCCCTCCGGCCCGGCAAATGGTTTGCGCGTTCTCCCCGAGTTGATAAGATGGGTGGAGGCCTCTCTTCGGTGTCTTCAAGGAAACCACCCATGCGATCGTCGATAGTTTTTGTAGCGCTCCTGGCGTCCGGGATCTTCGTAGCGGTTGGCGACGGCCGCAGCGCGCAAGGTGGTCCACCCGACGAAGCGAAAGCCACAAGCGCCGTATCCTCGGCTCAGCCACAGAAGAAGCTGCGCATCGTGTTCTTCGGCGCGCACTGCGACGACAGCGAATTGGGAGCCGGTGGGCTGATGCGAATGCTGGCCGATCAGGGACACGAAGTGATCTCGGCTTACGCCACGGCATTTCGTCGCGGCCGTCGGATCGGCGACCAGCCGGAGAACATCGTTCGGCGGGCCGAATCGACGGCCGCCTGCAAGATTCTCGGCGCCACGCCGTATTTTTTTCCTTTCGCCCACGAACAGTTGGAGAAACCGTTCGCCGACAAGGAAACGCTCGTGCAGATCATCGACTGGTTCAACAGCGTCCGGCCCGACATTGTCGTCGCCCACTGGCCACTGGATACCCATCCCAACCATCAGGTCGTCGGCGCGTCGGCGTGGATGGCGTACACGCACGACAGCCGCAACTCGGGCCCGGCCGCCGCCGCCGATCAGGCCAAGAGCTGGAACCTCTACTTCTACGAGGTGAACACGTTCACGCCACCCAACGAGCTGCAAACGCTCGGGTTTCACCCGAACTGCTGCGTCGACGTCGGGCGCGTTCGTCAGAGTAAGAAGGAAGCCATCGACTGTCTGAAGAGCCAGGACCCGGCGGCCCTTTGGCGTATTCACGACAACATGCAGCGTCAGCGCGGGGCCGAGTGCGGCGTAGAGTACGCCGAGGCCTTCTTCCTCGTCGAGGCCAAGCCGGGGTGCCCGCTCCTGCCGGTGCCGCTGGTGACGAATCGCCCGTAATCGGTTTCCGCCGTTTGCCGTGAGCCCCCATGTTCTTGGCCACGGCCATCTGTCGCTCTGCAGAACGGGCGGGTTTGTTCCCGTGCAATAGTGCTCCGGACACTGCGACCATTGCATTCCCCGCGCTGCGGTACTACCCTGACCCATGTTGGGCGGCCCGAAGCCTACCTTGCGTTTCTCGCAGTTCGCACGACAGGATGGAAACATCATGAGTCCGACCTATGCATGCCGACATCGTTTTGCTCTCGCGGTAGCAGTGCTGATGACGTGTTCGGTTGCTTGTGCCGCCGCACAGGGTGCCGCCGACTTGGAAACCGGTTTTCATCAGCCGCCTCCTGAAGCCCGGCCGTGGGTGTACTGGTTCTGGCTCAGCGGCAACATCACTCGCGAAGGAATCACTGCGGATCTCGAGGCAATGCAGCGGGTGGGCGTCGGCGGCGTGCTGATCATGGAGGTCGATCAAGGGGCGCCGCTCGGGCCGGTCGATTTCATGAGCCCCAAGTGGCGCGAACTGTTTCAGCACGTGGTCGCCGAAGCGGGACGCCTCGGGCTCGAAGTGAATATGAACAACGACGCCGGATGGAACGGTAGCGGCGGTCCGTGGATCAAGCCCGAACAGTCGATGCAGAAAGTAGTGTGGTCCGAAACCGAACTGACCGGTCCGAAGCATTCCCAGTCCGACCTCCCCCAACCGGAAACGGTCGCCGGGTTCTATCGCGACGTCGCCGTGTTGGCGTTTCCCACGTGCGGCAGTTTTCGGATCGATCAGATCAGGGCGAAGGCTCTCTACCAAGCCGCTCACGTCGGCCCGCCGGCGCAGAAAGACCTTCCTGCCGAGATGCGAATCGATCGGGCGCAAATCGTCGATCTGACTCGGCAGATGAACGACAAGGGACATCTCGATTGGGACGTGCCCGAAGGCCGCTGGACCGTCTTGCGCATTGGCCACACGAGCACCGGCGCCGTCAACGCGCCCGCGCCTCCCAGCGGTCGCGGCCTGGAGTGCGACAAGCTCAGTCGCGAGGGCGTCGAAGCCAATTTCAACGGCATGATGGCCAAGCTGATCGCCGATGTCGGCGCGTCGGCCGGCAAATCTCTCGCGGCCACGCACGTCGACAGCTGGGAAAACGGCTCGCAAAACTGGACGGCCAAGATGCGCGAGGAGTTCCTCGCTCGCCGCGGCTACGATCCCCTGCCCTTCCTGCCCGCCATGACGGGCCGCGTCATCCAGAGCCTGGAAGTCTCCGAACGATTCCTCTGGGACCTGCGAAAAACGGTTTCCGAGTTGGTCGTAGAGAACTATGCCGGGCGTTTACACCAGTTGGCGCACGAGCATGGCCTGCGATTCACCATCGAGGCCTACGGCAGCCCCTGCGATTGTCTCCCCTATGCCGGCCAATGCGACGAGCCGATGGGCGAATTCTGGGTCGGCGGAATGGCGTTGGAAACCTGCAAGGGAATGGCCTCCGCCGGGCACGTCTACGGCAAGCGGATCATCGGCGCCGAAGCCTTCACCGCTGCCGATCAAGAGCGATGGCAGGCGCATCCCGCCGCGATCAAGACCCTCGGCGATCAGGCCTTCTGCGAGGGCATCAACCGCTTTGTCGTCCACCGCTACGCCATGCAGCCCTGGTTGGATCGCCGGCCCGGCATGACCATGGGCCCCTGGGGCGTTCACTACGAACGCACGCAGACATGGTGGCAATTGACTCCGCCGTGGCACACGTATCTCGCGCGTTGCCAGTTCCTCCTCCGTCAAGGCAACTTCGTGGCCGACATCTGCTACCTCGATCCCGAAGGCTCGCCGCAAGGGTTTCAAAACCATCGGCGGCACGGCTACGATTGGGACGAGTGCAGCCCCGACGTCGTGCTGACCCGCATGAAGGTCAAAGACGGCCGACTCGTGCTTCCCGACGGGATGAGCTACCGCGTGCTGGTCCTCCCCGACTCGCCGGCCATGACGCCGCCGCTGCTTCAAAGGATCAAAGAGCTGGTGCAGGCGGGCGCCACGGTCATCGGTCCCCGGCCCGGTCGGTCCCCGAGCCTGGCCGGCTATCCGGCCTGCGACGCCGAAGTCAAGCAGCTCGCCGATGAGTTGTGGGGCGACTGCGATGGGAAGTCGAAACACGAACATCGCTTCGGCCAGGGGCGCATCGTCTGTGGGATTGCTCCGGAGGAAGTCCTGAAACAGTCCGGCGTGCAGCCCGACTTCTCCAGTCCGGCCCTTCTGGGGTTCATCCATCGAGACCTGGGCGATACGCAGCTCTATTTCGTCGCCAATCCCCGCCCCAACGCCACCAACGTCGCGGTCACGTTTCGCGTCGGCGACAAGACGCCCGAACTCTGGTGGCCCGACTCGGGCCGGATCGAGCCAGCAGCCGTGTTCAGCCAGAAGGACGGCCTCACCCGTGTGCTTCTGCCGCTGGGCCCGAGCGGTTCCGTGTTCGTCGTCTTCCGCGACGGGCCGCCACCAGCCGACTCCGTCGTCGGCTTGGCCCGCGATGGCAAGCCGCTCTTCTCCGTGTTGCAGCCTGCCGCGAAGATCGTCGTTCGCAAGGCCGTCTACGGCGTGCAGGGCGATCCGCAGCGCACACGCGATGTGCGCCAACAGGTGCAGCGATGTGTCGATAACGGCGAGCAGACCCTCGCAGTTTCCGACATGGCCAAAGACGGCGATCCGGCCTTCGGTACCGTCAAGACGTTGGTGGTCGAGTACACCGCCGGGGAAGACCAGCACACGGTCAAGGCGAGCGACGGCGCTACCGTTCATCTCAGCCCCGATGCCGTGCAGATCAAAGTCGACAAGGCCGTCTATGGCGTGCTCGGCGATGCCCAACGCACCCGCGACGTGCGCGACAAGGTCCAGCAGATCGCCGACGCCGGCCAGAGCCGATTCCAGGTAGCCCAGTTGGCCGCCGGCGACGATCCAGCCTTCGGCATCGTCAAGACGCTCGTGCTTGAGTACATGCTCGGCCAGCAGCGGATTACCGCCCGCGGCATCGATCCGGAAACGATCCTCCTCGGCTCGCAGCCGGCGTGGGACCAACCGCTCGCCGACGTGAGTTGCGACCCGAACGGACAAATGCGGCTTCAAGCCTGGCAACCCGGCACGTATGCCGTGTCGATGGCCTCCGGCGCCACGCACGATGTGGCGATACCCACCCTGCCCTCGCCGCTCGACGTTGCCGGTCCGTGGGAACTGTCTTTCCCGAACGATAGTGGCGCGCCCCCGCGAGTGACGCTCGATCAACTCGTCGCCTGGAACAAGCACAGAGACGACGGAGTCAAGTACTTCAGCGGTACCGCGACCTACCAGACCTCGTTCAACGTCCCCCGTGACATGCTGGGCGACAACCGCCGCGCCCTGCTCGATCTGGGCGTCGTCCAAGCGATCGCCGAGGTGAAGCTCAACGGCAAGCAACTGGGCGTCCTTTGGAAGCCGCCTTTCCGCGCCGACGTGACCGATCTGCTCGTGCCGGGCGAAAACCGCTTGGAGGTCCACGTAACGAATCTCTGGCCCAACCGCATGATCGGCGACGAGCACCTCCCCGAAGACAGCCAGCGCAATCCCAACGGCACGCTCAAGCAATGGCCCCAATGGCTCCTCGACGGAAAGCCCAGCCCGACCGGCCGCTACACGTTCACCACCTGGCGGCTCTGGAGTAAAGACTCTCCGCTTCTGGAATCCGGTCTACTGGGGCCGGTAACGATTCGCTGGAGCGCCGTCAAAGAGGTCCCCGCCATCAAATAGCCGTTCGGCAGGGTATGGGCGACTGTCCCCGTCGACGACAGCCGTCCCGTCTCCGCCGGGCATACGAAAGCGAAGGATGTTGTATTTCCGCGCAGCGTACGCTACGCTGATCGGTGCCCGTAGGGAAGCCTATCAAACCGCGGTTCCTGCCACCCCATCGACAAGGAACTCCACATGACCCGCCAACCAGTAAGCCGACGTACCCTGTTGAAGACGGCCGCCGCAACGATCGCAGCGCCCTACGTCATCACGTCAACCGCGCTGGGAAACGCCGAGACTCCGCCGGCCAGCCAGCGGGTGACCCTGGGGCACATCGGCGTTGGCAATCGAGGGCGACAGCTCTTTCAAGGCTTCTCGCACTGCAAAGGCGCCCAGTCGGTGGCGTTCGCCGACGCCTACAAGAGCCGGCGCGACGGCTGTGCGGCCATGGTCGGCGGCAAGGCCTATGCCGACTTCCGCGAGATCCTCGCCCGTGACGACATCGACGCCGTCGTCGTCGCCACGCCCGACCACTGGCATGTTCCCATCGCCGTCGCCGCCGCGCGTGCCAAGAAGGACGCCTACGTCGAGAAACCGCTGGGCGTGAGCATCCAAGAGGATCTCACCTGCCGAAAGGTGTTCCAGCAGAACCAGCGCGTTTTCCAGTATGGCACCCAGCAGCGCAGCTTGGCCCATTGCCGTCTCGGTTGCGAGTTGGTTCGCAGTGGCCGAATCGGCAAGGTGCACACCATCGAAGTGATCGCCCCCAACGGCGGCTCGGGTGGTTCTACTGAGGTCGTCGCCGTGCCGGCCGATCTCGATTACGAGATGTGGTGCGGTCCGGCGCCCGTCAAGCCGTATACGGCCGACCGCTGCCACCCGCCGGGAACCTATTGGGTCTACGACTACTCGATCGGCTACCTCGGTGGCTGGGGAGCCCATCCGTTGGACATCATGGTCTGGGGTTCCGACGCCGACCGCACCGGTCCGATCGTCGTCGAAGGCACCGGCGTCATTCCCACCGAGGGCCTCTACGACACGGTCTACAACTGGGACATGAAGATCCAGCTCGGCGATGTCAAAATGACCTTCAAGCCCGGCGGCGACTCGACCAAGTTCATCGGCACCGAAGGCTGGATCGAGATTCGGCGCGGCGGGATCGACGCCGAGCCCAAGTCGGTCCTGACCTCCAAAATCGGCCCCAACGACGTGCACCTGCCGGAAAGCCAGCGGCAGGATCAGAACTTCGTCGACGCCGTCAAATCGCGCCAGCAGCCGGTCAGCAACATTGTCGACGCGGTGCGTTCCGACCTGATCAGCCAACTGTGCAACATCGCCGTGCGCAGCAAACGCAAGATCACCTGGGACCCGAAAACCGAGCAGATCGTCGGCGATCCCGAGGCCGCCAAGATGATCTCGCGCCCCATGCGTTCCCCGTGGACGCTGGAATAACCCGTGCACGGAAAATGCACAAGAGCCGACCGACGCGAGACCGGTGAACAAGGCCAAATGCGCTGCCCTGTGCCCTATCTCTGCACGATCCACTCAGTCCTGGAACCGCCCCCATGATCGCCCCGCTCAAGCCGTGCGCTTCTGCGGCCGTCGTCGTGATGGTCGTCGCCGCCGGATGTTCCCGCAGCCAACCGCAGCCGGCCGCACCGACCACGTGCCCCCTGTCGCGGCCCGCTTCCTCGGCAAGCCCGACGCCCGAACCGAAGCTCGCCGACAAGGCCCTCATCGATGCCATCCGCTCGGGCAAGGCCCAGGCCGATCCCGAGTTCGTCGATGCCGTCGAGTGTATCGACCGGGCACACGGCACCCTTGAGTTCGATGCCGCTGGCACGCTCGTTGGCGTCGACCTGGCCGGCGGTCGCGTCACTGTGTCCGACGACGATGTTCGCAAGCTGCAAGGGCTGCCGCATCTGAAGAACCTGCGGCTTTCCGGCGCGGCCATTACCGGCGAGAGTGTCCCCGCCATCTGCTCGCTGCAAGACCTGTGCCAGCTCGACCTCATCCAGACGCAAATCGACGCCAGCGGCTTCCGGCAGCTCGCAGGCCTTGAGAATCTCAGCGCGCTCACCTTGCGGGGCAATTCGCACGTGAACGACGACGTGCTCAAACAGCTCGCCGCATTGACCAAGCTCACCGCGCTGGGCCTGATCGATACCGACATCTCCGAGCAGGGCATCGCCCATCTCAAGAGCCTGGCTGACCTGCAGCGGATCGACCTGCGCGGCTGTGCCCGTGTCGGCGCCGCCGGATTGCAGCAGTTGGGCCAATTCAAACAACTCCGAGCCCTGAAGCTCCGCGGCCCGCTCATCGACGATGCCGCGCTGGCAGCCGTCGCACGCCTGACCGGACTGACCAGCCTAACGATCGAAGACAGTCCCATCACCAACGCCGGCCTGGCATCGATCAGGAACCTCCCGCTCCAGGACCTATGCCTCACGCGCTGCTTCAGCATCACCGATGCGGCCCTGGCTGCCCTGAAGGACCTACACGACCTGAAACAGCTTGCACTGTGCGACATGCCCGTCAACGGCACCGGGCTTGCAGCCATGGGCGACTTGTCCCGGCTGTCGGTCCTGCGGCTCGACGCGACTGGGCTCAACGACGGTGCCCTCCAGTCGCTCAAAGGCCTCCAGAACCTCACTCGCCTCGACGTGGCGCGTACCATGGTTGGCGACGACGGCCTCGCCGTGATCGGTCGCGTGACCAACCTGGAGTACCTCGACCTGGAAGACCTCGGCCTCGGCGACGCCGGGATCGCTCACCTGGCCGGCCTCAAGAACCTTCGCACACTCGTCCTCAAGGGCAACGGCGACGTCACCGACGCCTCGCTTGCGATTCTCGAGAAGTTGGCCAACCTCCGCACGCTCGACATCCGTGGCACGGGCATTTCACCCGGCGGCGTGAAGAGGCTGACGACAGCACTTCCCCGTTGCGATGTAATCAGATCGCTGGTACCCTGACCGGCCGACGTCCCAGGCGTGTGCCAGAACGGGGCGCCGCCGCGACCAGCCCTCTTTGACACGCTCTCCCTTTTCTGCGTACGTGTTTTCCCCAGACGCAGGCAGCTTTCGCACGGGGTGCTAGGGTTCTTCGCCGACAGCCACTGGGCGATGTCGCGGTACCTGCGCCTTGAAGTCGCCCAGGCTGCGCCAGTGTTCTCGCCGATTCAGATCGACTTCTGCCACGACGACCGTTCCCCACTTCTCGGCCAAAGCAATCGTGCGTCCCACATGATCCCACACGGCCGTCCGCATCCACTTGGCGGAAATGTCGGTGTATGTGCTGCTGACAACGTAGACGTGGTTCTCTATTGCGCGCGCCTTGGCCAACTCGGGATTGCAGCCCCAAACAGGCCACGCGATGACTTCCGCGCCGCGATTGCTCAACTGGCGGGCGACCTCGGGAAAGAAGCCGTCGTAGCAGATCATCATTCCCACCTTGCCGAAACGTGTCTGGAACACGGGATACTCATGGCCGGGCGCGGTTCCACCGCCGATTTCGCCTCGCGGTAGCGTCACCTTGCGATACTTGCCCACGAGGCTTCCGTCGGGTCCCATCAGGACGGCCGTGTTGTAGATCAGGTAGTGGTCTCGCTCCATGAGTCCCACCACGATGTACAGATTGTGTTTCTTGGCCAACTGGCCGAAGTACTCTGTGGAAGGCCCGGGGATCGGTTCGGCGGCATCCACGCAGGTGCATCCGTTGTTGACCATGGTAATGCACTCGCCCAGCACCACGAGATCGGCCTTCTGCCGAGCTGCTTCTTCAATCATCGGGGCGAACATCCGGCAGTTGTCGGCGGGCGTCTTGCCGCCGCGCGGCTGGAAATGGACCGCGGCCAGACGCACCTTGCGTTCCGGTGTCGCGGGGACCTCCTTCAGGCTCACGTCGCTCCATTGGATCTTGCCGCCCGGCGCCCAGAGCAGCCGCAATTCGACCATGGCCTTGGCAGCCTCGGACGGCACCCGGTACGTGTCCGAAACCTCGGTCCAGCCCTGCGGATCGGTCTGCTTGTCGGTCGGATGCTCCGACTCCGCAAGCGGCAGCCTATTGTGCGAATAGCTCTCGGGTACCGCCTCGTCATATCGGACGCGCCGGCCCTCTGCATCCAACCACGTAATCTTCGCCACAGCGCTGCGGCGCGGCACGGGCACATGATCGACCTTGCGCAGAGCGTGGAAGTGGTGCCAATGACCACCGCGGACCGGCAGCATCGTGACCCAGCCGCCGTCAAGTCCTTCGCGGTTGTCGTGCTCGATCGCAAAGGCGCCATGGCCACCGGAACCGCCCGCCGGGACGAAGGCAAATTGCGGACGGATCTCTTCGCGTGGCGCATTGACAGTCCAGCCCTTAGGCGCGCCGTCGACCGTGCCTTTCCACTCCGCCCGGCCCGATGGCGTCAAGAGAACCAGACAAGCGACGACCAAGAATCCGCGTCGGCAGGTGATCCGCATCATGAGGGGTAGCCTCCTGGAAATGATTCCCGCGGTTCGTTGCACATGGCTATTCGGCGAATGACCGCTGGCACGTCACGCACTTGCCAGTGTAAGCCGTTACGGGCGACGCCCGCAACCTCGTACAGTCTCAAGCCCCGAGCGCCAACCGCGCCCTGCCTCACCCGCCCCACAATCGACATTCCGCTCGTCCACTCGGCTGCTTCTGGCCCGCAACCTGAAAACGTGATACTATAGAGGCACCTTAGCGTCGGATTCCTGCCCAAGACATCTGTCCCCCGACTTCCCCGCCTTCTACGGAGCCATTCCCATGAGACGAGCCCATGCCTGCTCGATCGTGCTCGGTACTCTACTGACGGTCGCTCTTGCTTTCCACGTAAGCTCCAGGTCACACGCCGTTGCTGCCGACTCCACCGGCAAGACGATCTACGTCTCGACCGCCGGCAACGACGCCTGGTCCGGCACGCTCGCCGAGCCCAACGCCGCGAAGACCGATGGCCCGTTAGCCACCCTCCAGCACGCCCGCGATGCGATCCGCCAGCTCAAGAAGCAGGGCGGACTGCCTGCCGGCGGCGTCACGGTCGTCGTACGGGCCGGACGCTACGAGCAAACCGGTCCCCTCGAACTGACCGCCGACGACTCGGGAACCGAGGCCGCGCCGATCGTCTATCGTGCGGCCCAGGGCGAGACGGTCATCCTCACTGGCGGCAAGCAGCTCGCCGGCTTCGAACCGGTCACCGATCCGGCCATCCTCGAGCGCCTCGACGAGTCGGCCCGCGGCAAGGTCCTGCAAACCGATCTCCGTGCGCAAGGCGTGCAGGACTTCGGCCAGGTCATCAACAACCGCGTCGATCTCATCTTCCAAGACAAGCCGATGACACTCTCCCGTTGGCCGAACGACGGCTTCGTTACGATCGTCGGTCTTGCCGGCAACCATCCGGTCGACATTCGCGGCACAAAGGGCGACCATGACGGCAAGATCGTATACGAGGGCGATCGCCCCAAACGCTGGCTCAAAGAGAACGACGCCTGGGTGCACGGCTATTGGTTCTGGGACTGGTCCGACCAGCGCCAGAAGATCGAGTCGATCGATGCCGACAAACACATCATCGCCATTGTGCCCCCCTACCATGGCTACGGCTATCGCAAGGGCCAGTGGTTCTATGCCTTCAATCTTCTCTCCGAAATCGATCAGCCCGGCGAGTGGTACCTGGATCGCAGCTCGGGCATCCTCTATTTCTGGCCACCGGCCGACATCGAAAAGGGCACCCCGACCATCTCCATGGCCAAGCATCTGGTGACCATGAAGGATACCTCCCACGTCACGTTCCGCGGATTCACGCTCGAGGCCGTCCGCGAGGTGGCCGCGACCGTCTCGGGCGGCACCAGGAACAAGATCGCTGGCTGCACGTTCCGCAACCTCGGCAAGTCGGCCGTGTCCGTTTCCGGCGGCACCCACAACGGCGTGCGCTCCTGCGACATCTGCCAGGCCGGCTGCGGCGGTGTCTCGATTCACGGTGGCGACCGCCCGAGCCTGACGCCCTGCGATAACTACGCCGAAAACAACCACATCCACGACTACGGTATGTGGAGCCGCATGTACCAGACGGCCGTCGGCATCAACGGCGTCGGAGTCCGTGTCGCCCACAACCTCATCCACGACGCGCCCCACATCGGCATCATCTTCGGCGGCAATAATCACGTGATCGAGCTGAACGAAATCCACCACGTGTGCACCGAAGCGAACGACGCGGGCGCGATCTACGCCGGTCGCGACTGGACCATGCGCGGCACCGTCATCCGCAACAACTTCATGCACCACGTCCGCGGCTTCCGCGACCGCGGCTGCGTCGGCGTTTACCTGGACGACATGTACTGCGGCACCAACATCTTCGGGAATGTGTTCTTCGACGTCTGCCGGCCGGCATTCATCGGCGGCGGCCGCGACAACATCGTCGAAAACAACATCTTCGTCGACTGCAAGCCGGCCCTGCACATCGACGCGCGCGCCATGGGCTGGGCGGCAGGTTCCGTTCCCACGACCATGACCGAACGCCTCAAGGCCATGCCCTATCAGTCGCCCCTCTGGAGCAAACGCTATCCCCGGCTGGTCAACATCCTCGACGACGAGCCGGCCGCTCCCAAGGGCAACCTGGTGGCCAACAATGTCTGCTTCGGTGGCAAATGGGACGGTGTCCAAGGCACTGCTCGACCGTTCGTCACCTTCAAGGACAACCTGATCGATGTCGACCCCCACTTCGTCGATGCCGCCGCCATGAACTTCCAGCTCAAAGACGACTCGCCTGTCTACACGAAGGTCCCCGGATTCCAGAAGATCCCCTTCGACCAGATCGGCCTCGTCCGCGACGAGTACCGGCCGACCGGCAAATAGCAATACGGCAATCACCAGCGGCGGTTCGATGGCCGAGTGACCAACGCATGGCGCGGCGGTGCCCTATCATCCGCGTGGGGCGTCGGCCGGTCCGCTTACGTTCCCCCGTCCACCGTCTTCCCATGTCTCCGCCGGAAAGCCCCCGGTGTTTGCCCGGTCTTCCGCCGAAACACGTCGACCAGGTACTGCGCTCCGGCAAAACCGGTCCGCTCTGCGATCGCCGCCAGCGGTAGGTCCGTCCCCACCAGCAGCCTCTTCACGGTCTCGACGCGCACCCGGTTGATCTCCTCGTTGGGTGTGCGACCCAATGCGGCTCGCATGCGTCGTTCCAGCGCGCTGCGCGAAATCGGCACTCGCTTCAGCACGTCGCCCACCGCGATTCCCTCGCAGGCGTGTTCCCGAATGAAGCGCGCCGCCTCGGCGACCGCCGAGTCGCCCACCGCCACCACGTCGCTCGACCCTCGGACCACCACGCCCAACGGCTCGATCAACAGCGGGTCCTCAAGCGGCCGTTGACCCGCCATGAGGCGTTCCAGCGTCGCCGCCGCCTCGTAGCCGATCCGCTCCAGGTTGAACTCCACGCTCGACAGCGCCGGAACCGCCATCGTGCACAGCGACTCCTCGTTCTCCACGCCGACCACGGCCACCTCGTCGGGCACGCGCACGCCGACCCGCGCACAAGCATCTAGCAGAAAGAAGCCCAGCTGGTCGGTGCACGCCATGATACCGACCGGCTTGGGCAACTGCTCGACCCACCGTGCCAGGTCCTCCTGGTGCCGCTCCCATTGCGCTGGCTTCTCGGGGCGCCCCTTCGGCTGATAGCTGGCGCAGGTATACCCTGCCTCGGCAAGCGTGGCAATGAAGTTCCCCCGCCGCTCCTCGAAAAAGATCTCTGAAGCTAACTCGTACGCACCGAAGTGGCGAAACCCTCGTTGGATCAAGTGGTCCGCCACGAGCTTTCCCATCGCCCGGTTATCGACGCCCACCCAAGGCACGCCCGGGTTCAGCCGCGGCGAGCGCAGCTCGACCATCGGAACGCCGGCACGGCGCACGGCCCGGGCGATCGCCGGTGTCCCCGTGCGCGTAAGAATCCCGTCGCCTCGCCAATTCCTCAACCACAGCGGTGCCCGCGAGTCCAACGCCCGCAACTCCATGAAGACCGACCAGGGCCTGTGCTCCGCCAGGTAACGCCGAATCCCGCGCAGCAACCCCCGCCCATAGGATCGCGAAGTCTCGATCAGCAAAGCGACATGAGGAGGTCGTTCAGGCACGGCGATCGTCTCGAAACGGCCGATGGCGACGCTGCAGAATCGGAACGGATTTACGCAAAATCGTAATGACGCCGCCCCGTCGCCGGAGTAGATTGGGGGTTGTCCACCGTCGATCCCGTCCTTCCCATGCTGCGGATCGGCCGCGACCAGTTACCCTCTCCCATTGTAGTTCCCGCCCGTACGCCATCCCAGGGGATCGCCATGAAATCCACGCGACGCCAGTTCTTCGGAAAATCGGCCGCCGCCGTTGCCGGCGCACTGACGGCTCCCTACATCATCACCGCCAACGCCCAGGCCGGCGCCCCGTCGAAGTCCGCCAACGACTTTGGCATCGGTGCCATCGGCATGCGCTACCAAGGCTCGGTCATTACCGAAAAGGCGGGCCCCTTCGGTCGGATCGTCGCCATCGCCGACGTCGATCGCAATGTCCGCGAGCAGGCCCGCGCCAGCTTCGGCAGCACGCCGCTGATCTTCGAGGACTATCGCAAGCTCCTCGATCGCAAAGACGTTAACGTGGTCCTCATCGCCACGCCCGACCATTGGCACACCAAGATCCTCATCGACGCCTGTCGTGCTGGCAAGGACGTCTACATCGAAAAGCCGTTGACCCTCACCATCGACGAAGGCAAGACCTTGTGCAAAGTGGTCGCCGAGACCGGCCGCGTCGTCCAGGTGGGATCGTGGCAGCGCAGCGACTGGCGGTTCCGCCTCGCCGTCGAGATGGTCCGTGCCGGTCGCATCGGAAAACTCCAGAAGGTCACCTGCATCACCGGCCCCAATCCCACCGGAGGCCCGTTCCCCAAGCGTCCTGTGCCGGCCTGCTTCAACTGGGATCTCTGGCAAGGACAGACCCCGTCGGTTCCCTACATCGAAGAACGGAGCCACTACACGTTTCGCTGGTGGTACGAGTATTCCGGCGGCAAGGTCACCGATTGGGGCGCCCACGACATCGACATCGCACAATGGGCGATCAACGAGTTGCCCATCGCCATCGACGGAAAGGCCGAGCTGCCCAACGTCCCCGACGGCTACAACGTCGCCACCAAGTTCCAGGCCACCGTCCGCTATCCCAGCGGCGTAGTCCTCGAAATCGGCGATACGGGCCGCCAAGGGACGATGTTCGAGGGCGATGGCGGCAAGATCTTCGTCAATCGCGGCGTTGTCGCCGGCGTGCCGGTCGATCGGCTCAAGGACGACCCCTTGCCGCACGATCGTTTCACGGCCTACGAGTTCGACAACCCCGATCGGCCCGATCGCGCCGGCAAGCTCGACGCCATCGTCAGCCACATGGAAAACTTCTTCGAGTGCATCCGTCAGCGTCGCCGTCCCATCTCCGACGTCCAGAGCCAGCACCGCAGCGTTTCCACCTGCCACCTGGCCAATATCTCCATGCGGATGGGACGCCCGCTCAAATGGGATCCGCAGAAAGAGCAGTTCATCGGCGACGACGAGGCCAACGGCTGGCTCCACCGCGAACAACGCAAAGGTTATGAAACGGTCTGACACCATGACACGACTCACGCGCCGACAGTTCACCTCTTCCGTCGCCGGTGCCGTTGCCGGCGCGCTTCTGGGCGATGCCCTCGGCACGGCCCGCGCCGCAGAAACGGCCTTCAAACTTCGCTACATCCTCTCCTCGTCGATGTACGGATGCACCGAGCTGGAGGAAATCCTCCCCGAGGTCCGCAAGACGGGTACCACGGCCATCGACATCTGGCCCAAGCCGCACGGAAACCAACGCGAACAGCTCGACGCCATGGGCGAAAATCGCTTCGCCGAGTTGCTCAAGCAGAACCAGATCACCCTCGGCTGCATCACCCAATACAAGCTCGGGCCGTTGGGACTCGCCGACGAAATGCCTTTCGCCGCGCGGTTCGGTTGCCGGCTGATCGTCACCGGCGCCGTCGGCCCCAAGGGCCTCGCTGGCAAAGAGCTGCGTTCTGCCGTCGCCGCTTTCATCGAAAAGCTCAAGCCGCATCTGGAGCTTGCGGCCAAGAACGACGTGACGATCGCCATCGAGAACCACGCCAACAACCTGGTCGAGTCGCCCGACTCGCTCAAATGGCTCGCCGAGCTGCGACCCTCCAAGCACTTGGCCATCGCCCTGGCTCCCTACCACCTGCCGCAGGAAGAGAAACTTCTGGCCGACCTCATCCGCACGCTCGGCGACAGCATCCAGATGTTCTACGCCTGGCAGCACGGCATGGGCTGCATGACAAAGCTGCCCAAGGACCAGGAACTGCTCCAAATGCCCGGCCGCGGATCGCTCGATTTCACGCCCCTGTTGGCCGCACTCCGCGACATTCACTACCAGGGTTGGACGTCCATCTTCATGCACCCCGTGCCGCGTGGCATCCCGATTCTCGATACCACCGCCGCCGTAACCGACGAAATCAACCGAAGTCGCCAGTACTTGAACCAATGCCTGACAAACATATGAGGAAATCATGGCTTCCAGAACACGACATCTGACCATTCTCGCCTGCGCCGCATCCCTGGTCCTGATGCTTTCGGCCGGCCTGCGTGCCGAACCCGCCTCCAAAGCCAAGCGGGCCACCAAGGCAACCGTACAATCGTCTAGTGACACACAATCTACTCGGAGCAGCAAACCGATGCCAAAGGTTCTCATCGTCGTCGGGGACGCGACCGAAACGGTCGACACCCTCTACCCCTACTTCCGCCTGATCGAAGCCGGGTTCCAGCCCGTAGTCACCGCGCCCGAAAAGCGGCGCTACCAAATGGTCCTCCACGAAGTAAAACCCGGTTGGACCATTACGAAGGAATGGGAAGGCTACACCATTGAGGCTAACATTGCCTTCAAGGACGTCAAACCCGAGGAGTATGTAGGCATCTTCTTCTCCGGCGGGCGCGCACCGGAGTACATCCGCTACGACAAGGATCTCGTGCGAATCACCCGCCACTTCTTCGATGCCAACAAGCCGGTCGGCTGCGTCTGCCACGGCGTCGAGATCCCCGCTTATGCCGGCTGCGTGAAGGGACGCCGCATGGCCACCGTTCCCAAGTGCAAGTTCGACCTCGAAGTCTGCGGCGGCACGTTCGTCGACGCCCCCTGCGTCGTCGACGGCAACCTCGTAAGCGGCCGCACCTTCCACGATCACGGCCACTACATGGGCGCCTGGATCAAGTTGCTCGAGCAGGCCCGCGACGCCGCCAAGTAGAGCCATGTTGCACAAGGTGACCGACTGGCACAGGGACCGCACGCAGCGAGCCCCGCTGCCGATCATCTTGCCCGCTCCCGGTGGGGCGCGCTGGGCTCGACCCCATCGTACCGGCGTTTCCGCGGCCTGATCGAAACAGCTTCTATTGGGTCCTGCATTGGAACTGGAACGAGGCCGACCATCGGGAGGCCGAAAGATCAGGATTGGGTTGGACCCCTTGTTCCGTTTTCAATACAGGCATCAATAGAGCGCATTGGGCGCAACCGTAGCGTGTGTTTCGCTCTCGAAACCGCGGAAACAGGCCGCCACGAACGCTACGCTTCAGTGCGACACGCGCTATCTCCCCTGGCGACTTCCCGTCGGCTATACTAGAGGTCGTCCTGGGGCCGGGGTGCGCCCGCACTGCCGGCCGTCTGATCCTACCTGCCGAGGAACCCTCCATGAGATTAGCCCACCTTTGCCACCACGTCTTCCTCCGCTCGGTCGTGGCCGCCGCGTTTGGTTTTTCCGAAAGAGGCAACGCAGGGCCCTTGCTCACGGCGATCTGTCTTCTATCCCTGGTGGTCGCCACCGATCGTCGGGCGGTCGGCGAGGTGAACTACGGACGGCCTCACGAGCCCGCGACGCATTCGGCGTTCATTCCGTTGCCGCCCGGCGCGGTGGAACCCGGGGGCTGGCTGCGCGACTGGTGCCTGGCGGCAAAGGACGGCTACACCAGCCACATGGACGAGTATCATCAAGAGTTCCAACGCGCGTGGGCTGCCGATCACAAGATGACCGGCGATCGCCTCGCCTGGCCGCACGGGGCGTGGCCCTATGAAGGCGGTGGTTACTGGTTCGACGGTCTGGTGCGTCTGGGCTACGTCCTGCACGATGAAACGCTTCTGGAGCAGGCCAAACGCCGCCTCGACGTGGTCGTCAGCCATATGAACCCCGACGGTATCCTCTTCCTCTGGTGGCTCAAAAAGAACAACCCCGACGATGAGAAGGCGATCGCCTCTGCCGGCGGCTGGCCTGTTTGGGCCTGTGGGCTGCTCGGGCGCGCCCTGGCTGCATACTACAGCGGATCTGGAGATCGACGCGTTCTCGGGGCGCTCGAGATGGGCTATAGCAGCAGCCGCGACTGCGTGCGGCAGCCCGCTGGCTTCTCGAACATCTGGCCCGCATTTCAGACCTACACGTGGACCGGCGATAAGAAGATCGCCGATACCCTGAGCACGTTGTTCGCCAAGGACGCTACCCAGGAAGGGCCTGTGTCCCGCTACCGCCGCATGCCCAACATGCAACCCGGCGCCGAGGCCAACGAGCACGGCGTAGTGTTCCTCGAAAGCACGACGCCCTGGGCACTGGGCTACCTCTGGACGGGCGACCGCAAGTACTTGGACGTCGCCATCGCCTGGCACGGCCTTTTGAAGCGCGAGGCCATGCAGCCGTCCGGTGTACCGGTCTGCGACGAGTTCTGGGGACCGACCGGCGCTTTCCGCGGAACCGAAACGTGCGACGTGGCGGGCTACTTGTGGAGCCAGATCATGCTCTTGTGGGTGAGCGGGCAGGGCTGCCTGGCAGATCGGGCCGAGCGGGCGTTCTTCAATGCCGGCCCGACGACCGTCTCGCGCGATTTCAAGACCCACGTCTATTTCCAGAGTCCCAACCGCGTGGTCAATGGCTCCCCTCCCTTCCCCCATGGACCTGGCGCGGAGGGCTGCTCCTACGCACCCACGCACATGCCGCTCTGCTGCACGGCGGCCTTGAACCGCATTGTGCCCAACTACGTGATGCATATGTGGATGGCCACGTACGACAACGCCCTGGCGGCCACATGCTACGGCCCCTGCAAAGTGTCGGCGCTGGCGGGAGACCGTGTGCCCGTCGAGATCGAGTGCCGCACCGATTATCCGTTCAACGAGGTGATCGACGTCGCTGTGAAGCCGGCCCGCGAGGCGGCGTTTGCGCTGCTGTTCCGAATTCCCGGCTGGTGCGAGCATCCCGAGCTGAGCGTCAACGGCTCCGCCCTCAAGGTCGCGCCCGACGCCAACGGGTTTGTGCGTGTCGAGCGGACATGGAAGTCGGGCGATGCCGTGCGGCTCCATTTTCCGATGTCGGTGAGCGTGACGACCGGCCGCGATCGCAACGCCAAGGACGCACCTTACGCCTCGGTCTCCTACGGACCGCTGTTGTTCGCACTGCCGATCCCGGACACGCAAGACCCGAACACGCCGGACCCGGCTGCCAAATGGAAATACGCCCTGGACACCGCAGGCGAGAAACTGAAGGACAAAATCGTCGTCCAGCGGCAGCCGATGCCTGCCCGGTGGGATTGGCCCCTGGCCTCGCCCGTGAAGCTTCAAGCCGGCGCCGTCCCGATCGATTGGAACCCGGCGCCCGGCGCGCCTCAACTGCCGGCCGAACCGGTCGCGATATCCACACCTCCGGAAACCATCACGCTCATTCCGTACGGCTGCACCAAGTTCCGCATATCGATGTTCCCGGTCACCGAACGACTCTGGAAGGCTTCGCCACCCGATTCCCAGAAGAACAACTGAAGGGATGCTCATGAAATCCACTCGATCCACGCGCCGTGAGTTTCTCCGGCAGACGGCCGCGGTCGCCAGTGCTTCTGCCGCGGTACCTTACTGGCTTACCAGCCGCCGGGCATCCGCGGCACCATCGAAGAACGACCGGCCGCTCGTGGCCTGCATCGGGGTAGGTGGCCGGGGTACAGGCATCGCCGAGTGGGCCGCCCGCTTCGGCGATGTGGTTGCCGTCTGCGATGTCGACCGCCGCAACGCCGAGAAAGCCCAAGCGGCCCTCGGCGGCAAGGCCGAGATCTACCAGGACTATCGCAAGCTCATCGAGCGGAACGACGTCGAGATCATCACCAATGGCACGCCCGACCATTGGCACACGGCCGTGAACGTCGCGGCCTGCAAGGCTGGTAAAGACGTCTACGCCGAGAAGCCGCTCACGCTGACCATCGACGAAGGCAAGCTCCTCTGCAAGGTCGTCCAGCAGACCGGCCGTATCGTCCAGGTCGGCACCATGCAACGCAGCTACGCCAACTTCCAAACCGCGGTCGAACTGGTCCGCAACGGCCGGATCGGCAAGCTCCGTCAGGTTTGGGTCGCCCTGCCCTACTACACCACCAAGGGCGGACCCTTTCCCACGCAGCCCGTCCCTCAGGAGATCAACTGGGATCTCTACCAGGGGCAGGCTCCCGCGCACGACTACTGTGTCCAGCGGACGCACGGCAACTTCCGCTGGTGGTACGAATACGCCGGCGGCATCATCACCGACTGGGGTAACCATCACGTCGACATCGCCCACTGGGGTATGGATTGCGACCTCAGCGGTCCCACGTCGGTCGACGCCCGCGCCTTGTTCCCCAATCCCAAGGGAACCGAATACTACAACACGCCCGACCGCTTCTTCTCGCGCATGCTCTATCCCAACGGCGTCGAGGTACTCTACTTCTCCTCGCTCAATCAGCGCGCCCGTTACGGCGACGTGCAGCAGCACAGCGAGACCACGCCCGAGCAGCTCGCCGCCATGTTCGGCAAAGACGTACCCGACGAGATCAAGGCGCTCAATCGCGACGGCATCTTCTTCTTTGGCGAGAAAGGACGCGTCTTCGTCAACCGCGGTGGCGTCTACGGCAAGGCGGTCGACGAGCTCAAAGACAACCCCTTCCCTTCCGACGCCTGGCGCGCGTACCCCAGCGACGACCACATGGCCAACTTCTTCGATTGCGTGAAGACCCGCAAACAGCCCTGCACGCCCGTCGAGGTCGAGCATCGCACGGTCACCGCCTGCCATCTCACGAACATCTCGCTCCGGCTGAACCGCAAGATCGCCTGGGACCCCGAGCGCCAACAGATCGTCGGCGACGACGAAGCCAACGCCTGGCTGGCTCGCCCACAGCGAAAGCCGTACGAAATCGTGGCATAAGCAGTCCAAACGGCGACCGCCAGCTCGCCAAGAACCCGGCCGACGCTGGCTCGGCCGCGGAAGATGGAAGGATCGCAACATCCAAGTCGGTGGTTGAGGACAGGAACATGGCACACACATCGCAGGATGAAAACAGCAGCAAGACCCGCGCCTCGTGGACGGCCATCGAAGGCTCGCCGCGGCCGTTGGGGGTTTCCTGGGTGCCCGACGAGGCGGCCTACAACTTCGCCCTCTACTCCAAGAACGCTACCGGCGTCACGCTCCTCATCTACGGCGACGACATCTCGACGCCGCTACTGACGAAGCCCCTCGACCATCTGGCCAACAAGTCGGGCCGCGTGTGGCATTGCCGCGTACCCCGCAGCCAAATTGCCGGCGCGCGATATTACGCCTACTCAGTCGCTGGGCCCGAATCGCGATACCCCTTCCTGCCCCACGCGTTCGATGCCGAGAAGATCCTCTTGGATCCGTATGCCGAATCGATCCATGTGCCTCCCACGTTCGATCGGTCCGCCGCCATTGGCCCAGGCTCCAATTCGGGCCGAGCCATGGTTGGGCGGCTGCCCGAGCTTGGCACCGCATTCGACTGGCAGGGCGACTGCTCTCCTCGCCACGAATCGGACCTCATCATCTATGAATTCCACGTGAGAGGCTTCACCCAGAGTCCTACCAGCGGCGTGCCCGAAGCTCGCAAAGGCACCTTTCTCGGCGTGATCGACAAGATCCCCTACCTCACCGAACTGGGCGTTACCGCCGTCGAACTCATGCCCGTCTTCCAGTTCGGGCCCGGCGAAGGCAACTACTGGGGCTACATGCCGCTGGGCTTCTTCGCACCGCACCACGCCTATGCCACCCGCGGCGCGTCGGCCGACCCGCACAACGAGTTCCGCGAGATGGTTCGCGCCCTGCATGCCGCCGGCATCGAGGTCATCCTCGACGTCGTCTACAACCACACCGCCGAAGGCGATGCCCGCGGTCCCACTTACAACTTCCGCGGTATCGACAACAGCACTTACTACGAGCTCTCTGGCGACCCGCATGCCCCCTATTGCAACTTCTCCGGTGCCGGCAACACATTGCATTGTGCCAATCGTGCCGTCCGGCGGATGATCCGCGACAGCCTCCGCTACTGGGTAACCGAGATGCACGTCGACGGATTCCGCTTCGACCTGGCCTCGGTCTTCTCGCGAGGCGGCGGAGGCGCTGTCAATTTCGAGGACCCGCCCATCTTCGGCGACATCACCTCTTCGCCCGCGCTGGCCAACGTCCGATTGATCGCCGAACCCTGGGACGCGGCCGGCATGTATCAGCTCGGCCGTAGCTTTCCCGGCGCCAGTTGGTCCCAGTGGAACGGCCGTTTCCGCGACGACATACGTCAGTTCGTCCGTGGCGACCGCGGCATGGTCGGCGCCCTGATGCAGCGGCTCTACGGCAGCGACGACCTCTTTCCCGACAGCCTCGAAGAGGCCCGCCATCCGTATCAGAGCGTCAACTACGTCACGGCCCACGACGGCTTCACGCTCTACGATCTTGTTTCCTACAGCAAGAAGCGCAATTGGGCCAACGGCCATGGCAACACCGACGGCCTGGCCGACGAATACTCCTCCAACTGCGGCCACGAAGGCGATGACCACGTGCCGCCCGGCGTGCTGGCCCTTCGCAAACACCAGGCCAAGAACTTCCTCTGCCTGCTGATGCTCGCCAACGGAACACCCATGATCCGTGCCGGCGACGAGCTACTGCGAACCCAACGGGGCAACAGCAACCCCTACAATCAAGACAGCCCACTGACTTGGATCGATTGGACCCGAAAGGACCGTTTCGCCGACGTCTTTCGTTTCGTTCGCCTGCTGATTGCCTTCCGCAAGGCGCATCCCACGCTCTGCCGCAGCCGTTTCTGGCGCGAAGACATCCGCTGGTACGGCCCTCGATCCGAGCCGGACCTCGGATACGACTCGCACACGCTGGCCTACTTGCTCCGCGGCGCGTCGCAACGCGACGTCGACCTCTACGTGATGATCAACGGCTCCGATCAGGAACTCCCCTTCCTCATCCAAGAGCCCCCGGCCGTCCGTTGGCGCCGCGTCATCGACACCGGCCTCCCCAGCCCCGACGACATCTGCCCGCCTGAATCCGTCGCGCCTCTCTCCAACGAGGCCTACACGCTCAAAGCCCGCTCCGTCGTCGTCCTCATGCGCCCTTGATCGGCTCCCGCACTGCGGCCGCGCGCCACCGAATCACTGCTCATTCCCCCAGAGGAGTGCGTGTGCCGATTCATTTCTCGTAATTGGCCACACAAAACCACTCGCTATTACTTGACATTATTTGCGTTTCTCGTCAGGATACTACCGGAGGGTGTCTATCGTTGCCCCGTAAATGAGGGGGACTGCTCATGCGACGTGCTGTGCTTGCTGTTGCCGTTCTGTTCTTTGCTTGCCAAGTGGCGTCCGCCGCAACTCGCGAGTGGAGCGTTACCACCGGCAACTGGTCATCCGCATCCAACTGGGGTGGAGCCGAGCCGACGAGCAGCGACGTTGCCCTCATTCGAAATCGTGGCACCGCGACCATCACGGCGACGGGCGAGCACGCCGGTCTTCTCGTCATCGGCGATGCCGATGCCGGCGCAGTCGAAATGACTGGAGGTTCTCTTATCGTCGACGAGTTGCGCGACGGCAATGGCGGCACGGGCGAGTTCACTCAATCGGCAGGAACCACCTCCGTCAACGGTGTCCTGCAATTGGGCTACGGCACGCCGGGCAACGGCACGTACAATCTCACCGGTTCAGGCACACTGTACACGGGCGGCGAATCGATCGGCTATTACGGAGCGGGTTCTTTCGACCAGTCCGGCGGCTCGCACAATGTCTCGGGTTCGTTCGTTATGGCATACCAGCCCGGTTCCCGGGGCGAGTACGACCTTAGCGACGGATCGTTCCGCGCCGGCAACGAGATGATCGGGCTGAACGGTTCGGCCCAATTCTCGCAGTCCGGCGGGTCCCATACCGCCAGTAGCATACGACTTGCCAACGGAGGCGCGTCGCGAGGAGTCTACGACTTCACCGGGGGAATCCTCATTTTGGGCGGACTTACCAAAGGCACCGGCACCGCGCTGTTCAACTTCGGCGGCGGAACGCTTCGAGCCGGTGCCAATTTCGCGTCCAACGTTCCCATGACGCTCACCGGCGTCGGCGGCGACGCCATCGTCGACACGGTGAACTACGTGCTCAGCTTCTCCGGCGAGCTGTCCGGGCCGGGCGGATTGGTCAAATCCGGAGCCGGCACACTTGCGCTGGCGACAGACAATTCCTACACGGGCGGCACCATCGTCAAGGCTGGAACCTTGCAGGTTGGCAACGCCAATGCCTTGGGTACCGGCGGCCTCACCGTCACCGGCGGTACCGTCGATCTGAACGGCTACGGCATCACTATCCCCTCGCTCAACGGCAAGACCAGCATTATCACCGACAACAAAGCCGACACGCGCACGACCATCCTCACCGTCGCCTCGTCTGCCGATAGCAACTACACGGGCGTCATCCAGGATGGCTCCACAATGGACGTCGGCCTTACCAAGGCCGGTTCCGGTTCGATGACCCTCGGCGGTGCCAACACCTACACCGGCACCACGACCGTTGTCGGCGGCACCCTTCTCGTCACCGGCTCGCTCAGCTCCGCCGGCGCCGTCGTAGTCGACGATGGAGGCACCTTGGGCGGTTCCGGCTCCGTCGGCGGCGTTACCGTCAGCGCGGGCGGACATCTCGCGCCGGGCACCTCGGCCGGTGTGCTCACGCTCTACGGCGATCTCAAACTCGACCTCCACTCCGTGCTCGATTTCGACCTCGACACGCCTTCCACCAGCGACATGGTTCTCCTGCCCAGTTCGGCTCTATACATGAAGAGCCTCGATCTCGACGACTTCTCCTTCACGCTTCTGGACGACTTTGGCGTCGGCACATACACGCTGATCGACGCGGCCCACATCCTGGGCGACTTGGGGCCCAATCTCACTGGCAACCTCGGCGGCTACTCGGCCGTCCTGTCGGTCGCCGGCGACGACCTCGTCCTCAACGTCACGGGCGCCGCCTCCGTACCTGAGCCCGCCACGTGGACCCTCCTGATCATGGGCGCTGCCGGCCTGTTCGTCCGGCGGCGCACGCGGACGCTATCCGCACGCTGACGCCGCCCCGCCTTCCGCTCGGGCCGCTCTCGCCCGCCCCGGCGCAGCTCGTATCGACTTTTCCGAATACTACGATTTGCAGGCCGATCCCGCACCGCTCCGCTGCCCTGCGCATACGCTTCCGAAGTCCTGCAAACTCCGGCGCACCTAGACTACTCTCGGGGTCCCTACGATCCGCCGTAGCGCGTCTTGAGCATGGCCACGCCGCCCAATGGTCCGGCTGGCGAGTGCGTTCGAAAAGGTGGGAGAACTATGTCGATCAAAGTCTGGCTCGTGCGTACGTCACTCGTCGTCATTTGGCTCACTCTGCTCTCGGTCACACCGACGGTTGCCGCCGATAGTGAGGATGCCAGCGGCAAACACGCGCCCGGCGGCACGCACGCAGCCGCTGGAGGCAAGCCTTCAGGCAGCCCCGGTGACGCAGCAAAGGGCGAAAACCACGCCGGCCCCAACGCATCGGCCGACCATAGTGCATCGTCGCACGAGCCGGACGGCTCGCAGGGCGATCCCAACGTCCATCCCGACAAGCCCAACGTCCACCGCGCCAACCCGGGCAACGACCAGTTCGTCCCCGACGACGACTACCTCGACCCCTACAACTATCGTTTCGACCCGGCACATCGCGCTGTTCACCCACACCATGGCCACGCCGGTCCAGCCGTTCCGAGCATCAATCACCACGATGGGCCCGACTACTGGTACTGGCACCACGACGATTGGTACTCACCCAATGGCGACTGGTACTATCCGTACACGCATTGGGGATGGGGTGGCCTATGGCCTTGGGATCCCGAATGGGATTGGGGCGGCTTCAACGACTACATCTACAACTACGTATATCCCGACGAGCCCTTCGACGATCTGGAACCGCCCATCTCCAAAGCGCCGAAGCCCCACACTCCGCCGCTCGAGCCGATTGTCCTCCGCGATGGTCGCGGAATGCCCGACGCCCAGCAATACTACACCCAGGCAAAAGCAGCCTTCTTGCACGGCGATTACACCAAGGCCTTGCACTTGGCCGGAAGCGCGGCCAAACAGGCTCGCGAGAACGCCCAGGTCTACCAGCTCATTTCCCTGGCCTTGTTCGCCCTGGGCGATTATCGTGCCGCCGCCACCGACGCGCACGCCGCCCTGGCCATGGGACGCCCGGCCGATTGGGCCCAGCTCTACGGCTACTACGACAACATCGACACCTACACCAACCAGCTTCGCGCGCTCGAACGGGTCTCTGCCGACAACCCGAAGTCGCCGGCCGAGCATTTCCTCCTGGGCTATCAATACCTTATGACCGGCGCACGCGCCGACGCCCAGAAGGAGTTCGCCAAAGCCGTCGCCCTCACACCCGACGACAAGCTGGCACGCTACTATCTCGAGCGGCTGCAAGCCGACGTCCCACTCGTACCGCCGCAAGTCGTCCAGTAGCCTTTAGAGCGCGTTCGGCGTAACTGTTGCGTTTTCTTCGCTTTCGGAACCGTGGAAACACGCCGCCGCGAACGTTACAGTTGAGTGCGACAAGCACTAGAAGGTCAGCTCGACGCCCACCGTCGCACCATTGAGCATCAGCGTGCTCCGATCCAGTTGCGTGGTCGGTGGTGTGGTGACCAGGACCGTGCCGGGCATCTGGTCCGGGCCCAGCGCGACCCCGTCCAGCCACATCCACTCGTAGCCGGCCCGAACAGCCAGTCGTTGGGTCACCTGGTACGTCGCCGAGAACCCGAGTTCGCCGACGAAGGCCGTGCAAGTGTCGGTTGCGCTCAGGTGGTACTGGCCGATCAGTCCAACGTCCGCGTCGAAGCTGCGCGAAGCCGTGTTGCCATACAGACCACCCTTGATAACCGAGTCGATGTGCAGGCGGGGTCCGTTCCAGAGTCTCCCCGCGGCACCGATCTGAACACCCACCAAAGCGTTGTTCGCTCGAATCCCGTACCGGTCGTACAAACCCGGCTGGAACTGGTCGACGATCGTCAGACCGCTCTCGTGGAGCTGAACCCACCGCACGCCGACCAGCGGCGTCAACCAGCGTTGTGTTGGAAAACTCAGGTTCACTTCCAGACTGTCCAGCTTTGAGCGGTAGCGAACCGCGTAGTCCTCGATGTCGAACAGATTCAAGCCAAACTGGTGGAAGCGAAATTCGTTGGTCGATCCGTGCACGGTCGTTTCGGCACTCCAGTCCTGAATGCCGAAATAGCGCACTTGCAGATCTCGTCCCCGGTTACCATGGCGAACCAACTCAACCTCCGGCCCCAACTCGTGGTCGAACGACAGGTCGTGAGCATCCATCGCCATCGCGTCGTTGGCCATGTACCGAAACACTGAAACCGATCCGGCGCGGGCACGCTGAAGGAAAATGCCTCCCGCGTACCCCGACCAACGCGGCCGGTCGCACCAGTAGTCGTCAAGGCAAACCGTCTCGCCGGTCGCACCGACATCCGCCGAGGCCACCTCGGCGGCGCCCGGTTGAGCCAACGATGCATCGTCGGCCCAGGCCGTCGAAGCAAACGACATTACCAAAGCCAATGCAACCATCACGACCCAGACATTTCGACTCATCCTCAGGACCTCCCTGGCAGAGACCCGCAACTTCACTCGCCGTATCAACCCGCGGCGCTCCGCACCCCGCAGATTCGGTGAAGTCATCACTCCAATACTCCAGCAATACCGCCATAATCGACACTTTTCACCGGACCATGTGGCGAATCCGTTGGTGCCGATGCAGTCACCGCAGCCTACCGGCACGACCGTTTGTGGAACCACTGAGCCGGCTATCTAGGGGGGGGTGTGATGTCACGGCGCGCGACCCGGACGCACGCAAACCTCCATTACCGCGATGGCCGATTGCCCCGCGAGCAGACCGACGCGGACGCTCGCGGCCTCTGGTGTCTCGATATGCGGGAGTCTAAGATGGACGCGGAGGTCACCCAATGAAACATCGATTCTTTCCTTGCCGTTGGTTCCTGTCGGCCGTATGTCTGGCTACCGCGATGGCCGGTCACACCGCCACGAGTCTGGCTGCCGAGAAGCCGGTCCGCGTGCTGATGATTACCGGTGTCGATTATCCAGGCCATCTCTGGAAACAGACGGCACCCGCCCTGAGTGCCCTGCTGGAAAAAGACGCTCGGCTGGACGTTCGCCGAGTCGACGATCTGGAGTTTCTCGCCTCCGACGTCATTTTCGACTACGACGTTCTCTTGTTGCACATGAAGAACTACGACCCTCCCAAACGTCCCAAGGAGATCCACGCCAACCTGGAGCGGTTCGTCCGCGAGGGACGTGGCCTCGTGCTGGTCCATTTTGCCTGCGGTGCCTTCGAAGACT
Source organism: Thermoguttaceae bacterium (assembly GCA_963674835.2). Lineage (GTDB taxonomy): Bacteria > Planctomycetota > Planctomycetia > Pirellulales > Thermoguttaceae. Next base: position 285,127 of record CAXXKC010000003.1, on the reverse strand, counting down.
GGCCGGGCTTTGTCGACCTGGCCGGCCGCGTGTGGGACAAGGACAAACGCGCACACGATCCCCGCGGCCCGTTTGCCGTCACGATCGTCGACCACGACCATCCCATCACTCGCGGCATGGCCGACTTCCAGGCCGACGACGAACTCTATACGTGCCTCGGCGGCGATCGGCCCATCCACGTGCTGGCCACCGCCCGCTCCAAGGTCGATGGCCAGGACTACCCCATGGCCTTCGTCTTCCAGGTAGGCCAGGGCCGTGTGTTCCACACCCTCCTCGGCCATGATGTGAAAGCCTTCAACGTCCCCGGCCTCGACCGCTTGCTCCAGCGAGCATGCCTCTGGACCGCGGGAAGGAAACTTGACTGAATACTCCCTAATCCGTATCCCGGCTAATCTCGGCCAATAAAGCCTGTAGCACAGCGCCCTCGGCTGTGAAAACCCAAAGCACAGCGTTCCCAGCCGCGGCGCCCAGCGCGACCCATTCAATTCCCAATCGAAGAATCGCCACTGTCAAACACGCAACCGTTTAGGAGAAACCGATGCCTACCCAGAACGATTCCCGCCAGACCGCCACCTCCCGCCGCGACTTCCTCAAGCGTTCCGCCGCCAGCGCGGCCGCGCTGGCCGCACTCTCGGTAGCCCGGGGTGCCCATGCCGCCGGCGACGAAACCATCAAGATCGGCATGGTCGGCTGCGGCAGTCGGTGCTCTGGGGCGTCGGCCCAAGCCATGAAGGTCGGACCGTACGTCAAGCTCGTCGCCATGTGCGATATCTTCGACAATCGCCTGCAAGCCAGCCGCAAGAACCTCGCCAAGGAGTGCCCCGGTCAGGTGGCCGTTGCCGACGACCACTGCTTCGTCGACTTCGATGGCTACCGCAAGGTGATCGATGCCGTCGATGTCGTCCTCATCGCCTGCGCCTCGAAGTTCCATCCCATGTACACCGAGGCGGCCATCAATGCCGGCAAGCACGTCTTCGTCGAGAAACCTCACGGCATCGATCCCGTAGGCGTTCGCCGCATTCAGAAGGTCTGCCAATTGGCGGCCGAGAAGAAGCTCAGCATCCTCTCCGGCCTGCAGAGCCGCTACCACCGTGGCTGGCAGGAAACCGTCAAGCGAATCCACGACGGTGCCATCGGCGACATCGTTGCCATGCAGTCGATGTTTCTCCGCGCTCCGTACCGGGTCGTCCAGCGCGACCCAAGCTATGCCGAAACCCAGTACCAGTTTTCCAACTGGTATCACTTCTGCTGGCTCTCTGGCGATGATGTCCCCCAGTCCCTCGTACACAACGTCGATCGCATGTCGTGGATCATGAAAGAGGAAATGCCCAAGTGGGCTTTCGGCCTTGCGGGGCGCTCCGCGTCTTTCGGCGAGGTCTTCGGCGACATGTTCGACCACCACACCGTCGTCTACGAATACGCCAGCGGCGCTCGCCTCTATGCTCTCTCTCGCACCGAGGCCGGTTGCTACAACAATGCCACCGACATCATCATGGGAACCAAGGGAACCTGCCACCTCGGCTCCTGCCGGATTGACGGCGAGAACGCGTGGAAATACGAAGGCCCGCAGAACAACCCTTACCAGGAGGAACAGGAAGCGCTGATCAACGCTGTGCGCGAAGGAAAGCCCGTCAACAGCGGCGGCTACATGGCCAACAGCACCATGATCGGCGTGCTGGGCCAAATCGCTTGCTACACCGGCAAGGAGACCACCTGGGACGAGGTCTGCAAGTCGGACCTCCAGTACGGCCCCGCGCCCGAGGAATCGAACTTCAATACCAAGCCGCCCACACTTCCCGACGCGACCGGCAACTATCCGCTCCCTAAGCCGGGAATTACCAAGCTGCTCTGATCGAGGATCTGTTCGATGGGTGACGTGGCACGCTGTGCCGGCTGCGGAGGGAGTTTCCCGCGGGTCTTGCCGTGGGACTTGTGCCCGCGCTGCCTGCTCCAGGCGGAACTGGAAGACGATTCCGAACTGCCCGGCGTCGAAGTCCGCTGCCCTTACTGCGCCCAGACGGTCGAAGTCAGCCGCACCGGCAGCGTTCGCCACGTCGCCTGCCCCCAGTGCAGCGGCCGATTCGTGCTCATTTCCGAAGACGGTCACCGCCACGAATCGCCCGGTGTCCTGGGTCGGTTCGAGCTCTTGGAGGTCGTCGGCGCCGGCAGTTTCGGCACCGTCTGGAAAGCCTTCGATTCCCAACTCGGACGCACGGTCGCCCTGAAGGTGCCGCACCATCGCCAGCCGCCGTCCACCGAGGTCGACGATCTTCTACGCGAGGCCCGCGCAGCCGCCCGCTTGAACCATCCGGGCATCGTCGCCGTGCACGAGGTCGGCGACGTCGGCGGACGTGTCTTCATCGTCTGCGACTTTGTCGACGGTGCCAAGCTCGACGATTGGATCAAGATCCATCCCCTCTCCTTCCAGCAAGCCGCGCGCATCTGCGAGAAGATCGCCGATGCCCTCGACTACGCCCACGAGGCCGGCATCGTCCATCGCGACCTGAAGCCGTCGAACATCATCATCGATTCCGGCGGCGAACCCCACTTGCTCGATTTCGGCCTGGCCAAGCACGATACCGGCGAAATCAGTATGACGCTCGAAGGCAAAATCCTCGGCACACCGGCCTACATGTCGCCCGAACAGGCCCGCGGCGATTCGCACCGCGCCGACCGCCGCTCGGACGTCTATGCCTTGGGCGTCGTCCTCTACGAACTGCTCAGCGGCGAGAAACCCTTCCGCGGCAATCCCCAAACCCTTCTGCACCAGGTGATGCACGAGGACCCGCCGCCGTTGCGCAAGCTCAACAGCCGCATTCCACGCGACCTGGAAACGGTCTGTTTGAAATGCTTGGAAAAGGAGCCTCGCAAGCGCTACGAATCGGCCCTCGCCCTGGCCGAGGAACTGCGACGCTTCCTTCGCGGAGAGCCGGTGCGCGCCCGCCCGCCGACGCCCATGCGCCGCGTCACTCGCTGGTGCTCGCGAAACCCGCTGGCCGCAACCTTAAGCGGCGTCCTGACCGTCGTCCTTGTGATCTTGGCTGTCGTCGGACCTCTCGTTGCCATGCGGCAGACCAGGCTCGCCTGGCAGGAGGCCGTCGAGCGAAAGCGCGCCCAACAGGAGAAAGCACGCGCGCTGCTGATCTATCGCGAAGCCACAGAGCACTACGGGCGAGGCCTGGAACTCCTGATGGAGATTGTCAACAAGACCGAGACTCACTCCCCCTATCGGCAGCGGCTTGCCGCCCAATGCAACGATCTGGCTTGGCTGCTCGTCACGAGCGTCGATATTCCCGTCGAAAACCCCGCTCAGATCGCCGGCCTCGCCGAAGTCGCGGTCAACTATCTCCCTGCCGAAGCCCGCTACTGGCGCACCTTGGGTTTGGCCCACTATCGCGCCGGCGACTGGCGACAATCCGTCCAGTCGCTCACCACCAGCCTGGCCAAGGCTCGCCCGGACGAGGATCAGGCCGCCACCATGTTCTGTCTGTCGATGGCGTGCCGGCGTCTCGGCCAGTACGCCGAATCGCAGTCGTGGTTCAAGAAGGGAGCGAAGCTCGCCGCCGCGGAGAAAACGGAGGATCCTCAAACCAAGCGGCTCGAAGCGGAGGCCGCCGCCCTGCTCAACGCGCCCCAATCGTAATTTGTGGCCATCCGGACGACATGATGCAGAAACGCGAGAACCCATCACAGAACTCGGTCGGCGACGCCTCGCGGTTCGGCAGCACGCAGTGGAGCGTGGTGCTGGCCGCCGGGGCCGGATCGTCCCCCGGTTCCCGCGAGGCGCTCGAGACGCTCTGTCGCCGATATTGGTATCCGCTCTACGCCTACGTCTACCACCGAGTGCGCACGCCCGACGAGGCCGAAGAGTTGGTGCAGGAGTTCTTCGCCAGATTGCTGGAGAAGAAGACCCTCTCCGTCGCCGAGCCCGCGCGGGGACGTTTTCGCTCCTTCCTCCTCACCACGCTGCACAACTTCCTGGCCAACGAGTGGGAGAAGACCGTCGCCAAGAAACGTGGCGGAGGCCTCAAGCGAATTTCCCTCGACTTCTCCGACGCTCAGGCTCGCGTGTGTGCCCCCCTCATCCGGGAGGTCACGCCCGAACGTCTCTTCGAGCGCCAGTGGGCCTTCGCCCTGCTGAACCGAGCCCTGAAACGCCTCCACGACGAATTCGCCGAGTCGGGCAAAGCCGATCGCTTCGAAGCCCTGGTGCCGTTTCTCATGGGGCGCAACGCCCCGGTCGACTATCTTGAAGCGGCCAAGAAACTCGCCCTCTCCGAAGACGCCACCATGGTCGCTGCCCATCGCATGCGCCGCCGTTTCCGCGAACTCCTCCGTGCCGAGATCATCGACACCGTCACCAGCCCCGACGAAGTCGACGAAGAGATCCGCAGCCTATTTGCCAGCCTCGGCGATGCGTGACGCCCCTCTTGTGTGTGGTTTCACATCGAGCGCCTCTGTTGCGACATCAATCCGCGTGGGCTTCGCCTGTCATCGCAATATCTGTTACAGAAACACATTACGATCACCGGCCGGTACGACAGTGCCCGTCGACGCTTCCCACCAAAATTTCCCGGAAAAATCCCCCCAAAAAACCTGTAAGCATCCGGCGCCATTCCTGTACATAGAGACGAATCGGCTCCTGGTCCATCTGTCGACCGAGCCCGTCCCATCACTTCTCGTTTCACACATGTCTGGAGGTATCACCATGAACCGAGTGTGTTTGACGGCCCTCTGTGCCGCATTGATCCTGACGCTGTCCCTGGCTCCGGCCACTCAGTCAGCAGCCGCCGAGCCCCTGGCGGTGGTCTCCCTGTCCGCGCAGAACGGCGCCGTCGGCGAAATCGGCGATCTGAGCGCGCTTGCCGATGCGCCCGATATGCCCGCTTGGCTGGCCGCCATGTTCAAGCTGTACGCCGAAGGCCAAGGTGCCTATGGCCTCGACAACTCGCGCCCCTGGGGTGTGGTCTTCCAGGTCGATTCCACGGTCAGCGGCTACTGCTTCGTGCCCATCACCGATGCCGAGGGCCTTGCCCAGACCCTGGGCGATTTCATCGAATCGATCGACCACGTTGATGGCAACATCTACAGCGTCGTTGGCAAGCAGCCGAATCAGCAAATCTACGTCACCGTTGTCGGCCAATGGCTCTTCGCCAGCGACTCGCGATGGTCGCTGACCGGCCTGCCCGCCGATCCGACGAAGCTGCTCTGTGGTCTGAATAAGCAGTTCGACGTGGCGTTCCGCGCCAACGTCTCGGCGATTCCCGAGTCGGTCCGACCCGAAGTGAACGAGAAGCTCAACGGCCTCCTGGGCATGCTCGTCTCTCAAGTCGGCTCCGAGCGAACAATGGCCGCGCTCAGCAGCGTCATGGACTCGATCGATTCGATCACCATGGGCTGGCGAGCTCACAAGTAGTCGTCGGACCAACCGTCCCTTACGCCGCGCCCATGGGCGCACTCGGTTCAATGCATCTCGCCGGCAACAGTTGCCGGTGGACGGCCCGTTGACGTTCTGCAGGCGAACGTGCGATCCCGCCGCCCGTGATGATGCAACGTGGTCTCGGAGGTCCCGAAATCAGGTCGGGGCCTCCGAGCATTTTTCTGGCCGGCGCCGTCTTCGCTCAGTACTCAGCCTCTACATCGATCGTCTTGCCGGCCCCGGGCAGCGTAATCGTCTCCTGCTCCGGATCGAGCCGCTCGTACGCCTGCTGGTTCACCCAGACTTTTCGCATCTTCTTTCCATCCGGATGTCGCAGCCGCAGCACGATCGACTTCGCCGTCGATTCGGCAGGCGGGACCACCGTTGCTTCGATCACCCCCTTGCCTGCCGCCGAACGGATCTCGTAGCCGACCTCGCCGAACCGTGTCGGTGCACGTTCGACCCTTACCCGCATCCCGTCGCCCAGCCAGCCGCTCGGGACCATCGGCGCCAGCCAAATCTCTTCCCCTCGTTCCTGGACCAGCAGCAGTCGGCTCTGCGCCAGAAACCAGCCCGTCTCGTGTGTCTTGTTCCACGCGCCCCGGTTGTGGAAGTGCTCCCAGAAGGACAGATTCTCGCAACTCAACAGCGAGCCGATGGCGTTGAAGTACGACCGTACAAAAGGCTTCACGTCGTCGCGCGCGGCGTAGATCTCCGCAACGCGGCCGTAGTAAGGCTGCACCTTGGCAAAGCCGCCCAGGTCGAACGGGGCCTCGTGGCTCGCCTCCTCCGGATAGTCGCCCATGCCCGAACGCAGGAATTGGTGGTCTTCCAGGTAGTCCAGCATCGACGCCGTTTCGTCGCTTTGCGGGTCGACGATCCCCAACGCCGCCAGCCAGTGCGATCCGATTTCCACGCTGCCTGCCCAACTGCGGTTGGCGTCTTCGCCCGGTGTGAAACCCTCGAGATTGCCGAAGTAACCCACGATTCCGGGATGATTGGGCGTCCACGTGCCGTTCTGCAGCTTCACGACCGGCATGCGCGCCCGCATCCACCGAAACGCCCGCCGCAGGTCTTCCCGATACGCGGCCGCGTCGCGAACCAACGCGTCGGCCCCAGGGTAGCCGATCGCCTTCAGCGCCCCGGCCGCCGCGGTCAAACCGGCGCAGTAGTGGGCATCGTTGAAGAAACGATAGGCAAAACGATTCCAATCGGCGCTCACGCCCGGCGGCATCAGCCCATACCCCGGCACCTTCTCACCGCGCGCATCCAACCGCTTGGTCTTGGCCCGCTGCCGCACGAGCCACTGACAGCCGCGTGCCACCGTCGCCGCGTTTTGCTCGAGCCATGCCCTGTCCCGCGCGAGGTCGAAGTACTCGGCCAGCGTCCACAGGTTCCAGCCCGTGCCCACGAGCGTGTAGCCCGTCGTCAAGTAGCCGGCCTCGTTGTACCGGACCAAGAAGAAGTCCAAGCTGCGGCGCGCGAAATCGCGGTGGCCCCACAGGTCCATTCCGTGGATGATCGAGTTCGCCTCGCTCTCCAGCGGTCCATACCGGTCCGATGCGATCCATGGCGAGACCCGACTGCCGCGCTGCTCGTTCCTCGCCGCCATCAGACAATGCACTTGCGATGCCCGAAGAATGCTCGTCAATAGCGGCTCGGGCAGTTCCACCTGCATGGCCGGTTCCAGGATCGATTTCCAGTACCGTTCCACTTGTCCCCGCAGCACCGCACCGTCCAGACGCCTGGCAAGCTCTTGCCGATCGGCCTTCCACGCCGGAATCCAATCCAGCACATGAGCATTCCCCTTTGCCTGCAGGAGACCCGTCAACCTCAGCACGCTGCCTTCCGTCGCAACCGTGAGTGGCCTAGCTCCGCTGGCATCGGCCGCCAGAACGAGCCGATTGTCGTCGCCCACAAAGTACCGGCCCTCCGACGACTGCCAATCGATCGCCTGCTTCGGTCCGGTCAAGGCAAGTTCAACGCGTGCCTCCGCCCTGTCATCGGTCTTGTTCTCGACCTCATACTCGACGACGCATGCGGCCCGATCTCGCAACCACAAGGGTCCACCGGCTGACGGCTCGTCGTCCACGGGCACCACGTAGCATCGCTGCCGGTAGCGGACCTTCGGCGTCTCGAACGTACTCTCAGGAATCGGCAGCCACTCGCCCTCCAGTCGCCGCGAGCACGTCACCTCCGGGCGATCGCCGAATCGGGGTGTCAGCCGGTATTGCTTGGGGATGTTCACCGGCTTCTCGTCGGGTTGTTCGTATAGGTCGAATGCGATGGCCCCTTCCCTCTCGGCGACGAACTTTCGGTTGTCGCATGCCAGCGAGACCATCGTCGGACCGAGATTCTGGATCTCGTGATGGACTTCCGCCATCGCCTGGCCGAACGTCTGGTCCGGCCGGCTCGCCACGACCTCCCTGATCGTCTTTCGCCCTGCGATCGATTGCTTGTACTTTGCGAGGGTCACCGGGGCCGGTTCCCGAACCGCAAACAACCCGGCGCTCGGCACGTAAACGCAGTCGTTATCCAGCAGATCCTCGACGGCTACGCCCAGCTCCGCGTCGGGAAATGTCAGCCTCAGCACCGTCCGATCGGCCTTGTACGGCCACGGAGCACTGTACCGCACCTTCAACCGCAGCGGCTTGCTCGTATCCCACGTGCATGCGTGCGATGTGCCCTCCGCATCCGGCTCCAGGATCGTGCCGTTGTACAGAACCACCTGACATCGCGTGCCCGCGCGCGGCGGTTCGCACAGCAGCGTGAGACTTGTTTCCTTCGATCGCGATCGCGTCGTCGCATGGAATCGTTCGATCATCACGGGCTTTTTGCTTCGCGGAAAGACCCAGCGCACGCGCGGAGTTCCGCTGGGGATCTGTTTGAAGCCGAGTTGCCACGTGGCCGTGCGCCCATCGGTCTGTGCGGCCGTCTCCAGCCGCTTCCACTCACCCTGCCACGGTGATTCGCCCATCCAATACTGCAACTGCACTGCGGCCATATCCGGCAGCGTTGAACTCTCCGCAAACTCCAGGCCCACACGACGCAAATCGCGGTTCTCCTCCCATTCCAAACCGATCGCTGCCGATTTCGCCGCCGTCGAGATCGCATACATCCCGTCCGCACCGGCCAGAACCTCCGTCGATAGGAAGACGTCCTCGGCTGGAAATTCCTGTATCCGCGACGCGTGCGTTCCGTCCATCCGCTCGGGATCCGACGTCACCACGTGGGCGAAGGGAGCCGCGTCGAGGAACGTGCCCGGCGCCGGACGCGCCGCCGACTCTAGCGGAATCAGCCGCGCGTCGGCCCAATCGGCGCAGTCGCACGTAATACCGTCCCCGGCGTCGCCAGCCACCAGCCTGAGCACGTCTCCTCCCTCCACCGAAATGCTCACATGCTGGGGTGGGTCCAACTCGCCCATCACGCCGCTTTGAAACCGCTTCTCGTTGTCCACGTAGATCTCAAAAACCACGCTGGCCACGTTCGTCCCACGCTGCCACTGCACGCCCAGGTCCGCCTCGAACGTCTTGAACCGGCCGCTCAGGTCGACCAGAATCTCTCCCGGTGCATGATGCCCTAATCCACGTTGGTAGATGCGGTCCTTGATTCTCAGTGGCGTTGCCGGGCGATCGACCGGCTTCACCGCCGTGTTCCAGCCCAGGCGGCCCCATGCCTGATTGCTGGAAACGATCAGGTCGGTTGCCGCATCGCCCAAATACACCGGCTGTTGTTGGCCATGCGGCTCCGCGCTGCGCGCGACGGCCGTCCAACTCAGAACGAACGCAACCAACCATAGCGGTGCCTGCCGATAAGTCATCGAAAAGCTCCCCAATGCCAAGCGAATGTGCACCGTTGCACAAGGCTCTGGCTCTCACGAGCGCGAGTCACAACACCACGTACGCTATCCCGCCTCTTGCCGTTTCGCACACATCTTCCGACCGCTCCCGGTTCCGATTCATTTCGAACCGGTCGCCCGAAGGTAGATCGGATTCGAGAGAATCCAAATCTGCTCTTGGCCGGCGACGTCGAGCCATGCTTCAATCCGGTAGTTGCCCGGCGCCTTCGCCTCAAGCTCAAACTTCCGCCCGGAGGCTTTCGACACGACCTTCCCGTCGCGCACCAATCGCCACTCGACCGGCAAGGGAGCCTCTGCGTGCCACTTCAGGCCGTCGGCGCATTCCAGTTGGCTTCCCATTTCGTGCCGGCCCGACTTCGATACCGCCGCAAAATCGAACCCCTTGGCGTCGGCGATCCAGTCGAACGACACGTACGCCCGCCCCGCCTCCAGCGCCTCGCGGGTTGCCTTCTCCGTCAATTCGGGCATCAACAGGTGCGTGCCCACGTGCCCGATGCTGACCGCGTACGGATCCATCTGAAACTGAAAGAGCACGTCGCCCGCCTTCTTGCCCTTAGCCAGCGGCTGAAGCACCGGCAGCAACAACAGATTCACATCGAGCAACTTCTCGCCCAGCGCGTCTTCCAAGCAAATACTGTTTCCTTCCAGCAAGCGAGCGCGGAGCCCGACGTTCTGATGCGAATCCGGCGCTGCAATGCCCGTGCATGGCGCCTTCTGGCAAAGCTCGTCCCACTTCTTCAAGTATCCGGCTGGGTAATCCTGCACGGCACCGAAGGCCTCCTGCGGATACTTCTGAAAGAGATCGATCATCTGGAACATCCCCAGCGGATTCTTCATCGTCGCAATCAGTCGCTTCTCTTCGAGGAAGTCGGCGTGTGTGTTGTAGATCTCCGTGCCCGTCAGCCCGTGGACATCCCAGTCCATCCGCTCCTCCAGATGCGACAGGAACACCAGGGCCCCCTTGGCCCGCGACTCGTCGACGTACGCCTGTGGCGAGTCGCCAGCGACCCCCTTCATACTCTCCGTGGGAAACACGAGGAATCCCCGCGCCTCCAGGCCAGGAATGAGCAGCACGCCGTCGTGCATTCCGTGGTGTCCGTTCACGGCCGGGTCGTACGCATCGGACGGATGCTCCGTGAACATCAGCACCTCGGTTCCCGTCACCTTCGCGGCGGCGGCGATCTCATCGATCGTCCCGCGGCTATCGTGCGAGAACGCCGAATGCAGATGAATCGCCGCCCGATAGTCTTTGTAGGGACCTGTGCGAGGAATGTCCTGCCGCTCGCTGCGCAGGGCGACGACCGCTTCATGGACCGACTTCAGATTCGTCTCGGTCAGCCGCTTCAACGCATCAGCACGAGCCGGGTTTCCCAAGCCGGCCCCCAGCACGGCTGCCCAAATCGCCATCAACAGGCCGATTCGCCCGAACGTCGCTCCTCCCGCACGCTGCTCCTCCAGCACCGCCGGCGACGACCCCGAAAAGACCTCCGCACGCGTTGCCAGGAACCGTCCACACTCATTTGCAGTGAATCCCCGATCCATGCTTGCCGTCTCCTAGAACTTTGGATTGAATCTCCCCCAAACAATTCGTCTCGATACCCGAAATTCTAACCACCCCCCAGCGCGGTCTCAACCAAAGCGAATGGCCAACGGGGCTCGGCCCGCGCAGCGCTACGTTTCGGCACAGCATGGCACAGTCTCGAACAGCAAGCGACAGAACTGGTTGCGCCCCCCTGCCCGCCCCCCACGCGCCGTTCGGCTCGCAATTGCGGCCACCAGCGATCGGCACGAAGAGTTGGCGATCATCATCGGCGATGGTAAAACGGACTTCGTGCACGCCGGCAGACCCTGTCCCGCGCTCGTCGATGCGGGCACCGGGGATGACGCCCGACGGCCGACACCTACTTCAGTGCTCTACGTGTGGAGGATCTTCATGCAACGCTCGGCTCCCAACGGCCCCAAGTTGCCCGTCGAGGCCAGGGCGGTCGCGGGCGTCTTCGGCGCGATCTTCGCCAGCATCGGCGTACTGACCATCGGATGGCTTTGGCTTCAGCCGTTCGGCAACTTCGGTTCGCCCCCCGTGTTCTTTCGCCTTTTCGGCAGCCTCGTTGCCATAGGCTTCGTGGTCACCGGCGGCGCCGCACTGATCAGCGCGCTGAAAGGCCACGGCATGCCATCAGATATCTCCGAGAAGATCCAAGGAACCGCCGGGCCCGATTCTCCGGACACCACAACGTACACATGCCCGCGCTGCGGCGCCCCCTTGGCAGAGCGGGCCGACGTCTCGCCCCACGGCGACGTGAAGTGTACCTATTGCAGCACCTGGTTCAACGTTCACCAGGCGTGATCCGGTCGATCAATCGCGACTGAATCACGCGGAACACCTCGCCGGCAACGTCGTCCTTGCTGCCGGCCAGCTTGGCGAGAACCTTGCCGCTGCGGTCGAGGATCTCCAGCGACGTGTCGGTTGCCTGGATGGCCTGCGGCCCGTTGACCACGATCAGGTCGCAGCTCTTCCGTTCCAGCTTCTGCATGGCGCGCATCCGATGGTCGGCCGTCTCCAACGCGAAGGCCACCATCCACTGCGACTGCCGGATCGAAGCCAGCTTGGCGACGATGTCGGCCGTTTCCACAAGCTCCAATTGCAGAGGCCCGCCCGTCTTGGCGATCTTCTCCGGGGCAACGCGATGCGGACGGTAATCGCATGGAGCCGCCACGCCGATCAGCCCGTCGCAATCCGGGAAGACCCTCATGCACGCTTCCAGCATCTCCTCCGTCGACACGATCGGCACCACCTTCGCCGCCGTCGGGTACTCGATCGCCACGGGTCCGCTCACGACGATTACCTCGTGGCCCCCACGAATCGCCGCTGCGGCCAGGGCCCTGCCCATCCGGCCGCTCGACGCGTTGCTCAGGTAGCGGACCGGATCCAAATACTGCCGGGTAGGCCCTGAAGTGATGAGAATGCGCGACATGGGGAAGTGGACAGTTGAGACCAGTGCTGCCGTTCAGCTTCGGGTTTCCTGCAAGGTCTGGGCGATCACGTCGAAGATCGTCTCCGGCGAGGCCATGCGGCCGGTTCCGACGGCGCCGCAACTGAGATATCCTTCCTCCGGTTCCACCAGCAGGTATCCATCCTCACGAACGCGCCGCACGTTCCGCTGCACCGCCGGCTTTTCCCACATGTGAACGTTCATCGCCGGAGCCAGAATGACCGGACCGTGAAACGACAGCAGCAGCGTGCTCACCAGGTCGTCGGCCAGTCCACAAGCGGCCTTCCCCAGCAAATTCGCCGTCGCCGGCGCCACGCAGAAAAGTTCCGCCGCGTCGGCCGGGTCGATATGTGGGTGGGCGCCGGGACCAAACGTATCTAAACCAACCGCCCGCCCCGTCAGCGCCTCGAACGTCTTGGGGCCGACCAACTTCGTGGCCGACTCGGTCATGACCACCGTCACGCACGCGCCGGCCTGCACCAACCGGCTCACCAAGGCGGCCGTCTTATAGGCGGCAATCCCGCCCGTTACGCCGACAAGCAGTTCGCGGCCTTTCATAGAGCGTCAAAGTCCATCTCCGGCGGGCCGCCTGCTTGCGGCTCCCGGGCCGTAATCCGCACGTTCGATTCAGTGTCCAGGTAGATCTTGTCCTGGATGATCTCCTGGATCACAACCTGCATCTTGTCTTCGCCCTTCACGTCGACCAAGGGACGAGCGCCTTTGTTCAAAGCCACCAACCGCTTCTGAATGAGCGTCGACAGCTTGAATCGCCCGCCGACCTTGTTGACAATCCCCTCTTCCTTTAGTTCTTCAATCATGCCGCTGGGTCTCCACCTCGTTCAGGATTTGCTTGATGTGCTCGACCGCCAGGTCCACGTCGTCGTTCAGTACCTGATACCGGTACATGTGAGCCTGGGCCAATTCCTCGTGCGCTTGTGCCAGCCGCCGCTGGATGGCCGCCTCCGATTCGGTGCCACGCTGGCATAACCGCCGCCGGAGTTCCTCCAGCGAGCTAGGACGCAGAAAAATAGTCACGGCGTCGGGGAATCGCCGCAGGACGGAGTGTGTGCCTTGGACGTCAATCTCTAAAACTACCCACTTCCCCGCTTCAAGGCTAGGGGTAACCTCGCAAATCAGCGTTCCGTACCAGTCGCCCCCGAACACCTGCATGCATTCCAGAAACTCCCCCCGCTGCCGGCGAGCCGCAAATTCCTCTTCGGGGAGGAAGTGGTAATCCTGGCCGTCCACTTCCCCAGGGCGCGGCGGGCGGGTCGTCGCCGACACGCTGTGCACCAGCGGAACCTGGGCCTCGGCGAACACTCGCCTCATCACGGTGGTCTTCCCTGCCCCCGATGGCCCGGAAACGATCACAAGCTTTCCGCGCGGCGTCGTCTGGTTCATTCAACGTTCTGAATCATCTCGCGAATCCGCTCAATCGCCGCCTTGATCTCGATCACCCGGCGGGAGATCTCCACGTCGTTCGCCTTCGAGCCGATCGTGTTCACCTCGCGGAACATCTCCTGCGTGAGAAACTCCAGCTTGCGCCCGGCGCTCTCGTCGCTGCCCAACACGGCATCGAACTGTTCCAGGTGGCTGCGCAGACGGACGATCTCCTCGGAGATGTCACTCCGCTCCGCGAACAGACCGACCTCCCGGATCACGTCGGCCGGATCGAACTTCAACTCCCGCTCGGCCAGCAGCTTTCTCAGCCGCTCCTCCAAACGCACACGATAACCTTCCGCCACCAACGGAGCGCGCTGCTGAATCTCATCGAGACTGGATGCGACGTCGCGAACGTTGTTCTGCAGGTCGACTGCCATCGCCCGGCCTTCTTCGCTGCGCATCCGATCCAGGCTGGCCAGCGCCTCCTTGATCGTCTCTGCGATCAGCGGCCAGTGTTCCTGCGCGTCCAGGTGCTCGGCCCCGTGTTCGTCGACCACTCCCGGCAACTGCAGCAGGCTCTCGACCGCAATGGGCTGCGATGCTCCCCACTCGCGATAGACGGCCTCGATCTGCTGCCGATAGCTCTCCAGAACCTGCGTGTCGATCCGGTAATTCTCCGGCGACTTGGCTCGCTCCACCTGCACGTTCACCTGGATCGTGCCCCGGCGAATGCGGTCGCGCACTAGCGATTCAACCTGCGGCTCGAGCGACCCGTAGCCGTCGCTGGTTCGCGTGCTGATCTTCAGATAGCGGCTGTTGATCGTGCGCAGCTCGACGGAAACGGCCACGCCATCCTGCTGACGGCGAGCCTCGCCGAAGCCGGTCATGCTAAGCGGCAAGGTAAGAACCTCCCGTACGAAAAACGACATGGTCCGGCCCCGCGCAACGCGAGCCGGCCACTGACGAGCGCGCTACGGATTCGCGGGGGCCTTTGGCGCTGGCGCGCTCTTGCCCTCGCTGCTTGCCGGCGCACTGGCCGGAGCGGCGGGAGTCGTCGGAGCAGGCTTGGCCGCTGCGGCCGGCTGACCCTCCGTGGCGCCGCTCGCAGGAGCCTGCGAACCGGGTTCGCTCGACTGGGTGGCCGCTGCGGGGCCGCCAATATTCACTCGGCTCGTCGTTCGGCCAACTGTCCACACGCTGGCGATGCACGTGATGATCCAGAGCCCGGCCACCACCATCGTGACGCGAGTGAACAGGTCGCCGGCCTTCGTGCCGAACGCGCTCTGACCGCCCATTCCGCCCAATGCACCCGCCAGCCCGCCGCCTTTGCCGCGTTGAACCAAGATCAACACGATCAAAAGGAAGGCCAACACCAGCAACAAAAACATAAACAGCAAGTTCATTGTTTTGGCTCACTTCATCTGGCGTAGCGCATCGGGCGTGGAAAGGTCATCTACTTCCCCAGCCCGGCGATAATCCCCAAGAACTGGTCGACTTTCAAACTTGCTCCCCCAACAAGGGCCCCGTCGATGTTGGGCTGGGCCAGCAGGTCGGCTGCGTTGTCGGGCTTCACACTCCCCCCGTATTGGATCCGCACACCGTCCGCAATCGACTTATTGTAGCGACTCTCAAGGATCTTGCGAAGGTCGAGGTGAACTTCTTCCGCCTGATCCGGGGTAGCCACTTTGCCCGTGCCGATGGCCCAAACGGGCTCGTAGGCGATGACGATCTGCTCCATCTGCTCTGGCGACAGGTCTGCCAGCGAGCCCTCCATCTGCCGCCGGATCACGTCCAGCGTCTGGCCAGCTTCCCGCTCGCCCAGCAGCTCACCCACACATACGATCGGCATTAGGCCACCCTTTAGGGCCGCATGGACCTTCTGGTTGATTTGTGCGTCCGTCTCCCCCAGAATGTGCCGTCGCTCGCTGTGCCCCAGGATCACGTACTTGCAGCCCACCCCCCCCCCCCCCCCCCCCCCCCCCCCCCCCCCCCCCCCCCCCCCCCCCCCCCCCCCCCCCCCCCCCCCCCCCCCCCCCCCACCCCCCCCCCCCCCCCCCCCCCCCCCCCCCCCCCCCCCCCCCCCCCCCCCCCCCCCCCCCCCCCCCCCCCCCCCCCCCCCCCCCCCCCCCCCCCCCCCACCCCCCCCCCCCCCCCCCCCCCCCCCCCCCCCCCCCCCCCCCCCCCCCCCCCCCCCCCCCCCCCCCCCCCCCCCCCCCCCCCCCCCCCCCCCACCCCCCCCCCCCCCCCCCCCCCCCCCCCCCCCCCCCCCCCCCCCACCCCCCCACCCCCCCCCCCCCCCCCCCCCCCCCCCCCCCCCCCCCCCCCCCCCCCCCCCCCCCCCCCCCCCCCCCCCCACCCCCACCCCCCCCACCCCCCCCACCCCCCCCCCCCCACCCCCCCCCCCCCCCCCCCCCCCCCCCCCCACCCCCCCCCCCCCCCCCCCCCCCCCCCCCCCCCCCCACCCCCCCCCCCCCCCACCCCCCCCCCCCCCCCCCCCCACCCCCCCCCCCCCCCCCCCACCCCCCCCCCCCCCCCCCCCCCACCCCCCCCCCCCCCCCCCCCCCCCACCCCCCCCCCCCCCCCCCCCACCCCCCCCCCCCCCCCCCCCCCCCCCCCCCCACCCCCCCCCCCCCCTCCCCCCCCCCCCCCCACCCCCCCCCCCCCCCCCCCCCACCCCCCCCCCCCCCCCCCCCCCCCACCCCCCCCCCCCCCCCCCCCCCCCCCACCCCCCCCCCCCCCACCCCCCCCCCCCCCCCCCCCCCACCTCCCCCCCCCCCCCCCCCCCCCCCCCCCCCCCCCCCCCCCCCCCCCACCCCCCCCCCCCCCCCCACCCCCCCCCCCCACCCCCCCCCCCCACCCCCCCCCCCCCCCCCCCCCCCCCCCCCCCCCCCCCCCCCCCCCCCCCCCCCCCCCCCCCCCCCCCCCCCCCCCCCCCCCCCCCCCCCCCCCCCCCCCCCCCCCCCCCCCCCCCCCCCCCCCCCCCCCCCCCCCCCCCCCCCCCCCCCCCCCCACCCCCCAGATCGTTCAGCATCGAAACGCTGATTTCGCCCGTGTACGCCCCGTTGGCCTCGTGATACACGTTCTGCGCCCCGAGGGCCACCTGGGAACCGGTTAGCGCCTGACCGACCGCGTCGAGGTACACGCTCGGAGGGCACAGAGCCAGGTCCACCCCGTCGATCTTCGCAGTCTGCGCCGCGATCCCTTCGGCCAACGCCACCGCGGACGCCCGATCAAGGTTCATTTTCCAGTTACCGGCGATGAAGGGACGTCGCATCGAGGGGCTCCTATCGGTGAAGATGGCCTAGTGGTTCTTGCCAGGGGACCTGCCAGAATGGGTGGGTCACACGCGGCAGGTACGGCATGCAATGAAAATCGCTCAATCAAGCGTTGTGGCGAATAGAGTGCCGTTTGTCAACGGGGGGCGGGCTCGACTTGCACCGGTTGTGTCTCACGCGCTGGGTACGACCCCAAACGAACCGAGAATCTCCAGCCGCAGGGTCTTCTGCTCCAGCGATGCCACGGCGCGGCGCACCCGAAGATCCGCCTCGTGTCCCTCTAGCTCGACGAAGAATAGGTAGCTCCGCGTCGTCCCGGGAATGGGGAACGACTCGATCCACGTCAGGTTCAGCCGATTACGCTTGAATATATTCATCGCGTCGGCCAGCGCCCCCGGACGGTGTTCTACCTGGAACATCATGGCCGTCCGGTCGCGGCCCGTACGCGGCGCCGAATGGCTCGCAATCACCGCAAATCGGGTCCGGTTGGCCGGGTTGTCCTCGATCTGCTCCGCCAGGACGTTCAGCCCATACTGCACGCCCGCCTGAATGCTGGCGATGGCCGCCGCGCCGGGCTTCTCGCTGGCCAACTGTGCTGCCGTCGACGTACTCGTCACCTCGATCGTCCGCGCGGCCGGCAGATGCTTCGCCAGCCAGTTCCGGCATTGCGACAGGGCCTGCGGCTTGCTGTACACCTCGCGAATCTCGTTCCGCGAACATTTTCCCAGCAACGTGTGGTGAATCTCCAGCGTCACTTCGCCGCAAATTCGGACCGACAGCCGCGTGAACATGTCCAGCGTGTCGGCGATCCGCCCATCCGTCGAGTTCTCCACCGGCACGAGCCCGTAGTCCGAATGCCCCCGGTGCACTTCCTCGAACACCGCCGCGATACTGCCCACAAGCATGAACTCGACCGACTGCCCAAAACGCATCACGGCCGCCAGATGGCTGTAGCTGTACTGCGGGCCGAGACACGCCACCCGCGTGTCCTGCAGAATTGCCCGATAGCCGCTCGTCAGTTCGCGATAGACGGCCCGCACCGACCGCTCCGACAAGGGCCCCTTGTTGTACTGGAGCAACTCGGCGAACAAGGCGTCCTCCTGGCCCACAACGAACGCCGGATCTCCGGCCGCCTGCTTCGCGCGCGCCAAGTCCAGCGCCATCTCGGTGCGCTGGCTTATCAGTTTCAGCAGCGAGCGATCCAGTCGTGCTAGTCCCGATTGGATCTTGGCGGGACTGACCGGTCGTGCGCTGGACGACTTTCGAACCGCCTTCTTCTTGACTTTCGCCTTGGCCATCGGATGTTCCTGCGTGCTGCGACAGTGGGACGGATCGCCTCCAACGGGCCACCCGTCGCCGCTCTCGGTTCCCCTTGTACTTGGCGCCTCGGTGACTGTCAATCGACCAGCTTTGCGCCGCTTCACGCGATCTTAGCAGGTGTCACCGACCGACAACAGAAGTTCCTACCTCCGAAGAAGTTATGCTGAAAGATAACCTACAAAACGCCACCACACCGCACGCGCCGGCTCAGAATGTGGTCCATGGTGGGGATTAGACATTCCCCACAGTGGTGTGCGTGCACGCCATTGTCGTGGTGCCAAAATGGCAGCCAGTCGCCGTGTCTCTTGGAGTAGCCCTCGGGCGGGAAGCCAGCCGCGATCCATAACCTATTATTTGGCAGCATGTTATCGATGGCTCCTCTACGTAAGATCAGCACCGGCACGGCCTTTGCAATCCAAGGATCGCTCGGAATCAAAATGCCACCTCTGCTGTTACCCGACTGACGGGGTGGAACACCAAGGCAGAATCCAACTCAACTCAATGAATCAACATAACGAAAGACTCTCGATCCATCGCACGCGAGCCCCGTGGCCCAAATGGCACGACCGCGCTCGGGTGCTGGTTCTGTTGAGTCTGCGAGAAAGGAGTATCTGATGGCTCAAGGCGAAAAGATTATCGGCATCGACTTAGGTACGACCAACTCGGTCGTGGCGGTGATGGAGGGCAAGGAAGCCAAGGTCATCCCGAATGCCGAGGGCAACCGGCTGACCCCCAGCGTCGTCGCCTTCACCGACAGCGGAGAGGTCCTGGTAGGCGAACCGGCTCGCCGTCAGGCAGTCACCAATCCCAAGCGGACCGTATATTCGATCAAACGTTTCATGGGGCGTCGTCACAACGAAGTCACCAGCGAAGAGAAGATGGTCCCCTACGGGATCGTCGGCAACCCCGAGGACTACGTCAAGGTCGGCGTCGGGGACCAGCAATTCACTCCCCCGGAAATCTCGGCCCGTATCCTGGGCAAGCTCAAGGAATCGGCGGAAGCCTACCTTGGGCACAAAGTCAACAAGGCCGTCATCACGGTCCCCGCCTATTTCAACGACGCGCAGCGTCAGGCGACCAAAGACGCCGGCCAGATCGCCGGCCTGGAAGTCGCTCGCATCATCAACGAGCCGACCGCGGCCTCGTTGGCCTACGGCCTGGAAAAGAAGAGCACCGAGAAGATCGTTGTTTTCGACCTCGGCGGTGGCACGTTCGACGTCTCCGTTCTCGAAGTGGCCGAAGGCGTCTTCCGCGTCATCAGCACCAATGGCGATACCCACCTCGGCGGCGATGACTTCGACGAGGAACTGATCAACTACGTCGCCGGCGAGTTCCAGAAGGAGCAGGGCATCGACCTCCGCAAGGACGTAATGGCCCTGCAGCGCCTGCAGGAAGCCTGCGAGAAGGCCAAGAAGGAGCTGAGCTCGGCGCAGTCGACCGACATCAACCTGCCGTTCATTACGGCCGACGCCTCGGGCCCGAAACACTTGCAGATGCGGATCACCCGCTCCAAGTTCGAGCAGTTGGTCGACCATCTGATCGAGCGCTGCCGTGGCCCCGTCACCCAAGCGATGAACGACGCGAAACTGTCGCCCAAGGATATCGACGAGATCGTGCTTGTCGGCGGCTCCACGCGTATTCCAAAGGTCCAGGACCTGGTCCGCGACATGTTCGGCAAAGACCCCCACAAGGGCGTCAACCCCGACGAGGTCGTTGCCGTCGGTGCGGCGATCCAGGGCGGTGTCTTGGCCGGCGAAGTGCACGACGTCCTCCTTCTGGACGTGACCCCGCTTTCCCTGGGCATCGAGACCCTCGGCGGTATCATGACCAAGCTCGTTGAGCGCAACACGACGATCCCCACCGAGAAGAAGCAGGTCTTCAGCACGGCCGACGACAACCAGACGGCGGTCACCGTCAAGGTCTACCAGGGCGAGCGCGAGATGGCGGCCAACAACCGTCTGCTCGGCCAGTTCAACCTCGAAGGCCTCCCGCCGGCCCCACGTGGCGTGCCGCAGATCGAAGTCTCCTTCGACATCGATGCCAACGGCATTCTCAATGTTTCCGCCCGCGATCTCGGCACCGGTAAGGAGCAGAAGGTCCGCATCGAGCAGTCGGCCGGCCTATCCGACACCGACATCGAGCGTATGCGGTCCGACGCCCAGGCGCATGCCGAGGAGGACAAGCGGCAGCGGCAACTGGCCGAGGCGCGCAACCAGGCCGATTCCATGTGCTTCCAACTCGAAAAGCTCATCAAAGAGAACGAGTCGAAGCTCGGCAGCGCCGACATCGACGCCATTCGCAAGGCGATCGAGAAGACGCGCGAAGCCGCCAAGGGCGACAATGTCGACGCGATCAAATCGGCGATCAGCGAGCTGGAACAGGCCTCGCACGCCCTCAGCCGCACCCTCTATGAGAAGACCGGCGCACAAGCTGCCGGTGCCGAGGGAGCCGCTGGGCCGCAGCCGCAGGCCGGCGGTCCGGCCGCGGGGCCCGATGACGATGTTGTCGACGCCGAGTTCGAAGTCAAGGAGTAACCGAGCCCCTCTCCGCGTTGGGGAAGGCAGAATACTATGGCTTTTCGTTTTGACAAACTGACGATCAAGGCCCAGGAGGCGGTGGCCAAAGCGCAATCGCTCTCGGCCGACCGCGGCAACGCCGAAATCGATCCGCTGCATCTGCTGGCGGCTCTGCTGGCCGAAGGCGACGGAATCGTCGACTCCGTGCTCGACCGCATCGGCGTCAACCGTAGCCAACTGGAGCAAACCGTCGAAGCCGAACTGAAGCATTTTGCCAAGGTTACCGGCGGCGCGCCGCCGCAAGTCGGCGGTGCGCTGGACCGTGTTCTTCAGGCTGCCCAGGCCGAAGCCGACACGATGAAGGACGACTTCGTCTCCACCGAGCACCTCCTCCTCGCCCTGACCAAGGTCGATTCCAAGGCCAAGCGGCTCCTGCAACTCAACGCGGTGGGTGAGAAGGAAGTCCTGCAGGCCCTGCAGAACGTCCGCGGCAGCGCCCGTGTGACCGACCAGAACCCCGAAGCCAAGTTCCGCGCGCTGGAACAGTACGGCATCGACTTGGTCGAACGTGCGCGGCGCGGCAAGCTCGATCCCGTCATCGGTCGCGATCAGGAAATTCGCCGCGTCATTCAGGTTCTCTCGCGCCGCACGAAGAACAACCCGGTCCTTATCGGAGAGCCCGGCGTCGGCAAGACGGCCATCGCCGAGGGCCTCGCCCTTCGCATCGTCGACGGCGACGTGCCCGAAAGCCTCAAGAACCGGCGGGTTGTCGCCCTCGATATGGGCGCGCTCGTGGCTGGCACCAAGTTCCGCGGCGAGTTCGAAGAGCGGCTCAAGGCCGTTCTCCGCGAAATTGAGGACGCCGGAGGCGGCGTCATTCTCTTCATCGACGAGTTGCACACGGTCGTCGGCGCTGGGCGGGCGGAAGGGGGCAGCGATGCCGCAAACCTTCTTAAGCCGGCGCTGGCTCGCGGCGACCTGCGCTGCATCGGCGCCACGACCCTCGACGAGTACCGGCAGTACATCGAGAAAGACGCCGCGCTGGAGCGGCGGTTCCAGCCGGTCTACGTCGGCGAGCCGTCCGTCGAAGATACGCTGGCCATTCTGCGCGGCCTCAAGCCGCGCTACGAAGCGCACCACAAGGGCGTGAAGATCAAGGATTCCGCCCTCGTGGCGGCCGTGAATCTGTCGCACCGCTATATCACCGACCGCTTTCTCCCCGACAAAGCCATCGACCTCATGGACGAAGCCATGAGCCGCCTGGCCATGGAATTGGAAAGCGTCCCCGCCGAAATCGACCAGGTTCAGCGACGGCTCGTTCAGTTGGAGCTGGCCGCGCGCCAGTTGGCCGACGAGCAGGAAGAACACGCCCGGCAGCGCCTGGCCGACATCGAGGAGGAGATGGCCGAGCTGCGCGAGAAGCTCAAGACCCTTCGCCAGCAGTGGGAACACGAAAAAAGCGGCCTCGGCGACGTCCATCAAGTCCGCAAGCAACTGGCCGACGCCGAGTTGCAGTTCAACCAGCTCCAGTCGGGCATCAAGGAGAAGCAGGCCTCGGGAACCCCCGTCAGCGAGCAGGATTACCAGCGGCTCTACGAGCTCGATCAGCATCGGCGGCAATTCGCCGACCAGTTGGACAAACTCGAATCGGCCGGCGGCGCCGAACCCGCCACCGGCGGCCGGCGCCTCCTGCGCCAGGAAGTCGGTCCCGAAGAGATCGCCGAAGTCGTCAGCGCGTGGACCGGCATCCCCGTCAGCCGAATGATGGAGACCGAACGCGCGAAGCTCCTGGTGCTCGAAGAACGGCTCCATCAACGCGTCGTCGGCCAGGACGAGGCGGTCGAAGCGGTCGCCAACGCCGTCCGCCGCAGCCGCTCCGGCCTGCAGGATCCCAATCGGCCCATCGGCTCCTTCATCTTCCTCGGCCCAACGGGCGTGGGCAAGACCGAACTCTGCAAGGCACTCGCCCAAGCCATGTTCGACGACGAGAACGCCATGGTGCGGCTCGACATGAGCGAGTTCATGGAACGCCACACGGTGAGCCGTCTGATCGGCGCTCCTCCTGGCTATGTCGGCTATGAGGAAGGTGGCCGGCTCACCGAAGCCGTCCGCCGCCGACCCTATTGCGTCATCCTGTTGGACGAGATCGAGAAGGCGCACCACGACGTCTTCAACATCCTCCTTCAGGTTCTCGATGATGGTCGCCTCTCCGACAATCAAGGCCACACGGTCGACTTCACCAACACGATCGTCGTCATGACCTCGAACATCGGCAGCCAGGTCATTCAAGAGATCACCCGCGAAGGCGGCACCGAGCAGGAAATCCGCGAGGCCGTCACCGCCGCGCTTCAGGCGAGGTTCCTCCCCGAGTTCCTCAACCGCGTCGACGAAACCATCCTGTTCCACCCGCTCACACCTCCGCAGATCCGCAAGATCGTCGAACTGCAGATCCGTCGCCTGCAAGCGCAGCTCCAGCAGAAGAACCTCGAGCTCGACGTGACCGAGGCCGCCATGGATGCGATCGCCGAACAGGGATTCGATCCCACCTATGGCGCGCGGCCCATCAAACGCGTCATTCAGCAGCGGATCCAGAACCCTTTGGCCGTGGAACTCCTCAAACAGGAGTTGCCCGAAGGCTCGCGCATTCGCATCGACGCGATCGACGGCGAGTTCACCTTCGAGCGTTCCGACGGCGCAATCTCCGCCTGAATGCCCTCCGCTGCCAAGCCGTTTCCCTTGCCGTCGGCGAGTGATTTCTGCCAGACTCGGCTGGCGCAGTGCCTCACGATGGCCCACGTGTGGAGGGGGGCTCAGTTACCGGCGGGATCTGTTCTCGGCAGACCGCATGGAACGATCCCTACCCCCGGCCGCCGCATTCCACGTGGCTGCGCAAACTGGCCCATGTTGCAGCTCGGGCCCAACTCATCCCGTTTCCCCAAGGTACGGTGTAGGGGGGCCATTATGTCCGTGCTTCCTTGAACCTCCTAACCACCCAAAAGGGGCGGCTAGTTGTCTTTGGCGTCGCTGGGCGATTCACCGTTACCGGTTTCGGTCCTCATCGGATTCATGGCGGGCATGCTCTACCTGCTGAGCTTTGCCCGCCGTTCCAGGAATCCGTTCACGATGATCGATGCGCTGATCGTCGTGTTGATCATGGCGATCACCACGGCGGCCATCATACCGCTCGTCGGTGTCGCCAGTAACAGCGCCAAGTCAGTCGTTATTCTTCAGGACTTACAGACGCTGCGCAGCCAAATTGAACGGTACCGGCTCGAACACGGAGGCGAGGTGCCTCTTTTGTTCCGCGGCCGATTCCCTCAGTTGGAGCAAGCCACCAACGCGTCCGGCGTGCCGGGACCGGCCGGACGTTACTACCCGTTCGGTCCCTATCTGCCGCAAGGAGTTCCCGTCAATCCCTACACCCAGTCGCGCGAGGTCCGGCTGACCAAAGAATTTCCGCCCACTAAGACCACGGGTAGCGGATGGCTCTACCACCAAGCGACGGGGCGAATTGCGGCCGACGTGCAGGAATTTCTCAACCAGTGACGGCGGCGCGACTAGCGCTCTTCCAGGCCCCAGGCAGTAATGATATGTTCCGATCCCGGCGTAAGCTGGCGGAGCTTCTCGGCCATCACGGCCCGTTCCGAGACCGTGGCCTTGCCCAGCCGCTTCTGCATCTGGGTCACTTTCCTCCGCCGATGGCGGCGCCGCTTGATTTCCTTCTTACGTTCGCTAATCCCCACGGAATGGCTCCTGATTGTGCAATGGAAAGCTCGTCGTGCAAGCCCGAAGCGCCTCGACCACTGCCCACCACGACTTCGCCGCATGCAAACCACCTCTTCTAACACATTGCCCGCCACTCGTCAATCTGCCCTGCCAAACGCCGTCCCCTGCCAGCCCGCCACCCACCATGGCCCCAGCAACTCCCTGCTCTTGCCCGTAGGATGCGTTCGATGCCGCAAACCCAGGGCACTGTCTCCCAACTTCCTTCCCTCACGCCACTTTCCGCCAAGGGACTGGAAAAACAACCACCAGCCTGCTATCAAATAGGCACCGTGGTGTGGGGCGCGCCCGGGTCGTAGTTCTCAAATCGCGCTGCCGTAGGGAGGCATATCGTGGGAATCGACTGTCTTTGTGCCGGAATCCTTTTCGCCGATTACACGTGTGCCCCCATACCCCGCTTGCCTGAGCCCGGCGAGCTCATCCCCACTCAAAGCATCCAACTCGCCCTCGGCGGTTGCGCCTCCAACGCCGGCTTGGACCTCGCCAAGCTGGGCTTTGACGTCGGCGTCAGCGGGTGCGTCGGAGACGACGCCTTCGGACAGTTCATCATCGACAGTCTCTCGCGCGGCGGCGTCGACGTCGCCGGTATTCACAAGGTCTCAGACGCCGGGACGGCCAGCAGCATGGTGGTCAACGTCAAGGGCCAAGACCGCCGCTTCATCAGCACGCCCGGCGCCAGCAACTGTTTCAGCGTCCAGCACATTCCCGACGAATGGGTGCGGCAGGCCAAGGTCTTCTATGTCGGCGGCTACCTCATGATGCCCAAGCTGCAGACCGACGCCATGGTCGCCCTCTTCCGCGAGGCTCGTGCCGCGGGCACCAAGACCGTGCTCGATGTCGTCCTCTTCGGCGGCGAACACTACAACGCGACCCTCGAAAAGATCCTCCCCGAAACCGACGTCTTCCTTCCCAACGACGACGAAGCCGCCATCATCCTCGGCGTCAAGGATCCCGTCCAGCAAGCCGAGCGATTCCGCGATGCCGGCGCCCGTACGGTCGTTATCACCCAGGGTGCCGAGGGAACGATCCTCCTGGGCGATGGCCTGCGGCTCCACGCCGACGTCTACCCCACCGAGTACGTCGGCGGAACCGGTGCCGGCGATGCCTTCGATGCCGGCTACATCGCCGGTCTTTTGCGTGGTGAAGACCCGGCCGGATGCCTGCGTTGGGGTAGCGCCTTGGGAGCCAGTTGCGTTCGTGCGGTCGGCGCCACCGAAAGCGTCTTCAACCGCGCCGAGGCCGAGGCATTCATGCAGCAGCATGAACTGAAGATCCAATCCTTTTAGAGCGCGTTCGGCGTAGCTGTAGCGTGTATTTCGCTTTCGAAACCGCAGACACACGCCGCCACGAACGCTCCAGTTAAGTGCGACACGCACCAAGAACGGTCTCGCTCTCTGCGCGACTCCCGCCGTTCGCTTACAGATAGTCGCCGAACAGCGCCGGCTCGGGCCGCGGGATGACCACCTCCGAGACCAGCAGTCCTCGGCTCCTCACCTCGTCGGCCGCCGCCTGCACGCCGGCACGCACGTCGGCCACCGAGCCCGTCATCAGAATCAGCCCCTTGCCGCCCATCGCCATCGCCACGTGGATCCGGAACAGCGTCACGCGGGCCGCTTTGGCCGCCACGTCGGCGGCTGCCAACGCACTCGTACCGCTGTAGGTCTCGATCACCCCCAGGGCTCCCTTCTGCTCGCCTCCCAACACGACCGATTGCCCCAGCGCCGGAAACACCGACTCGTGCACGTTCGGCAACATCAGGTGATCGATAATCGCCTCGCCCGCGCTCTGAATTCCCACCTGGATCGCTGCCTGCACATCGCTTACCGTGCCGCCGATGACGATCAGGTACTTTCCCGAGCAGATCGTGCGTGCAATGAGCAGCTCGACCGACGCCGCCTTGAGCATCTCGTCTTCGATCCGATAACCCACGCCGACGCTCGACAGCTCAATCGCACCGACCGACTTCGCGCTTGCCATGATGGTTCCTTTGGACACTCTAGTTGGTCTCAATCCATACGATGCCGTCCCGCACGGCCGTCACGGTGCCGTCGACCGACGCATGAACCGGCGCCCCCAAGGCCGGCTTGCCGCCGGGTGACGGAGGGTTGCCCACCACCTGGCCTTTGGCCACATGCTGGCCCGGCTCCACCACCGGTTCGCACGGGGCGCCCAAGTGTTGCTTCAAAGCAATCCCAACGCGCTTGGCCGCCATGAGCCGATTGTCCAGCGGCCCCTTGTTCGTGAACTGCGTCAGTCCCAGCTTGTTCATCAACCGCGAGGTGGGCGTCTTCCGGTTGCTGAGGTGCTGCCGCGCCCGGTCGGGGTTGAACGGCGGGTTTTCCCACCGCCGCTTCTCCGCCGCCAGCCGCCGCTTGTTCTCTACGCAAACGTCCCGAGGATCCAAATCCTCCGGGCACGAGATCATGCTGCACAGATTGCACTCGCAGCAGAACGACGTCCCGCTCACGTCGGCCTGGCCCACCAGGTTGAAGCCCAGGCTCCGCATCGCCCGGTGCGGCTCGATGGGGTGCCCCAGCAGCCACCGTGGGCAAAGCTCCGTGCAGAAGCTGCACTGGTCGCACGCGCTCCGCCCGATCCGCACCATTTGCGTCCAGTCGCGGCGATGCCGGCGGACGACGAAGTGGTCCCCGGGCAATACGATCACGCCGCCGGTCGTCTTCGTCACCACCGCGTCGTGGTTCTCTTCCAGACAGCCCATCATCACGCCGCCGACGACGTAATTCGGATCCGAAACGGTCGCGCCCCCCGCCGCAGCAACGCATTCGGCCAGCGTCACGCCGATCGGCACCCGCAACGTCACCGGATGAGCCACCGCCCCGGCGATCGTCAGGTATTTCTCAATGACCGGCCCTTCCGTCGAACGAGCCACGTTCAAGGCCGTTTCCACGTTCATCACCACGGCGCCGACGGCCAGCGGAATCCCGCCCGGCGGCACCACCCGGCCCAGCACGCTGTACACCAGGATGAACTCGTCGCCCGACGGATAAGAGTCGTCCAGCGGAACCACTTCCATTCCGGCCGACAGCTTCGGCCGCAGCAGATCGATCACGTCGTGATACTTGCCTTTGATGCCGATCGAGCCGCGGTCCGCCCCCACCAATCGCATAGCGATGCCCAGGCCCTCCAGGACCTCGTCGGCGTACTGCCGCAAGACCTCCTTATCCTTGTGCAACAGCGGTTCGCACTCGGCCGCGTTGATGACAACGCTGTCGGCGCGGCCGGCCAGCTTCACGTGCGTGGGAAACCCGGCTCCCCCGGCTCCCACAACTCCTGCAGCGGCGATGTCTTCACGGGTGACGGTCATCATAGCCTCAACACTTGCTCGATACGCGGAATCGATCCAGTATACCTTTCACTGACGCGGGGGGCGAATTGCCGCCAGTTGCCAGAATAGCTAACCTGGGGGGGCAATCGCAGGCCCCAGCCGCTTACGGCTCGACATCCGCCGTCACCGACTCCACGAGCATCCCCGCCGGGTCGACGCCGGCCGCGCACGAGCGCAGTCGCAAATAGCACGCGCCTGGGATGGCCGGGTTCGACAACCACCGCCGCTCCGCCACCCGGCCGTCCACGCGCACCTCGCACTGCCCCTCGATCACATCCCATGCCAGGCTCACCGTGTACCACCGCCCGGGGCTCAGCACGGTTCCACCGGGCAGACTCCCGTCGGCGGCGATCGGCAGCGTGAACAGCGATCTTCGCTCCCCCACGCCGTCCGTTGGCTGGATATGCCGATCGGCCAGCGCCAACGACACACCCTGGCAGCCGGCCTGCAGAAGCAGTCGTACCGCGACCTGGACTCGCCGCCCCATCGGAAAGTTCCAGCATGCCCCGTCGCCGTCCTTCTCATCCGGGCGGCGCACGTGCAGTACCTTGGGGCCGGCCTTGCTCGGATGGTCCACCAGCACCGCGCCCTGCACCCGGTTGCGCCACCAATTCGCCGGCTCACCAAACGCCTTGAACACCGACCAGTGATCCAGCCCATGCGTGAAATCGTCCGCGGCGTGCGTCTCGTCGAGCCAGTCGGGATCGATCGATAGAATCTTCCGCCGCCCCTCTCCCTGCCCGCTAACGCACAGCACCGTGCCGTCGCTCAACGCGACCGGGAAAGGATACGCCGTCCCGCGGTCGTGCAGCTTCGGCGGCGGATCGTTGCGAAACGGGTCCAGGTACACCTCGCGATAACCTCGCCATGTCTTCCCTTCATCGCGGGAAACCGCCGCATGCAGGGCGTCGCGATTCACATACACGCCTTGGCCGCCAACCCGCGACGTGTTCTCGCAGTTGTTCCAAAACAGCACAATCCGCCCGTCCGGCAGCCGCACCAAACCCGCCGGCGAATCGCTCGACACAAAACGCGATGGCGCCGGCTCGGACCATGCGGCCCCATCCGTCGACCACGACTCGTACAGCCGCCCGGTCTGCGTGCGAATGAGCATCCACACCCGCCCGTCGCGAAGCGGCAGAATGCACGGCTCGACCGCCCCCAGGTTCTCACCGTTGTAGTTCGCATAGCACGGCACCGTCAGCTTGGCCGCCGGCCGCTGCCACGTCTTGCCGCCGTCGTCCGAAAACACCGTGGTGACCACGTTGTTGCCGGTCGGCGGTCCCTCGGGCACACCGGCCAGCCAATACGCGAATGGCAGCACGATCCGCCCATTGGCCAACTGCACCATCCCGTTGATCGACCCGACATATCCTTCGAAGATCCGTGTTGGTCGACTGCACGAGCCCGCCGATTCCGCCGTGTGCGCACTCCAAATGTCGATGAAGTAATCCACGGCCGGCGTGTTTCCCTGCCCCCTTCGCACCATCCAGAATAGCTGCAACTGCCCGTCACGCGTCCGCAGCGGCACCGTGCCGTAGTTCTCTGCCAAACTCAAGGGGCAAATCGCCTCGGGCGCCGACCAGGTGCGCCCCTTGTCCGCGCTTCGCTTCCGCATCACTTCCGCCCCAGCAGCCGACGCATGGCCGTAGATCAAATCCACCGTGTCCGCCGGCCCGACCGCCAAATACGAGGCGCCGATATCGCCTGCTGCTTCCCCGGCAGAGCCCAAGATTTCCGGTGCCCGCGCCTTGTGCAACTCGGCCCCACGGCACGGGACCGTCACAGCCAAAACCGCTACCCAGCCGGCCACAACCGCAATACCCATCTTCCCGCCCATCGCTCTGCTCCCCTGCTCAGGATGGTTCCGACAGACTCATTGTTTGCACACGATCTTCTCCGCAGGCAACCTCACCCGTCGTGCGTGCACAGATCGACCGGAATGACCACACGCGGCTCTTCGAGTGTTCCCGTATTCCCCAGGCATTCCAGCATCTCGCCGATCCGACCGACGATCTGGCGAAATGCCAATCGGGGCTCGGCGCACGTGAAGGGCAGCCTGTTTGCCTCAACGCTCGGATGGTTCTGGTACACGATCTCGCACCGCCGGTCCGCAGGCACGCCGATCCGGTCATAGGCCCCAGGCAGGACCTTCGCCATCGTTGGCGTCCGTGCAATCAAAGCCGTTGGCCCGTCGCTCATCGCCATCAGCTCGCCAAGCTGGGCTGCAACCGCCGCCAATTCCAGCGGCACGACCCGCACCACGAGTGCGTTGTGCGGCAACTGCGCCGCTGTCAGCGCATCGCTCACGCCGTCGTAGAACAGGTTGCTCCCCGGTTGCCCTTCCAACGCCGACAGCACGGCCATCCGCCGATGACCGCGATCGATCAGGTGTTTCGTCAGCAGCAATCCTGCCGCATAGTTGTCGACGTCGACCGAAGGAATGTCCTTCTGATCGACGTACGGAGTGCCCAGCACCACGGTCGGAAGCCCGGAATCGGCCAGTTCCCGGTACACGTCCCGAGGGCAACTGACCGGCACGAATCCCGCCACGTTCCCCGCCAAAACCGCCGCTCCCAACAACTCCCGCACATACGCCCGCACGTCGCGGTCGGGCAGAAAGCCGATCTGCACGTTGGCGTCGGCCATCTGCGCACGGATCCCCAGAACGAACGCATCCAGTGGGACCGTATCGTGATCCAGGCCCGGCGCACTCATGATCCCGTAGACCGTCCGAACGCGCGTGTTCGGGCGGGTGTCGAAGTGCGGTCCGACAAACGTCCCATGGCTACGCCGACGTACCAGCATCCGCCGTTCCACGAGCACCTGCATCGCCCGGTGGGCGGTCGCCGAACTCACGCTCAGCATCCGCGCCGCCTCCGCGGCCGTCAGATACCGATCTCCCACCCACAGACCCCGCTGGCGGATGTCCTGCTCCAGCCGAGCGGCCAGTTGATCCAGACGCGACACCGGTTGCTTCGTTATCGACATGGCACACGCGGCAAGGGGACGAAGAAAACGCCTACTTCTGCACGAAATCGGCTTCGTTCAACCGCAGACACACCTTCACATCGAATCGGGTAATCAACCACAGCTCGCCCGGCCGCCGCTCCAGCAGATACGGATAACTCAAGCCGCCGCCCGGGACGCGTGCGATCACGACCGGCTTCGTCCACGTCTTGCCATCGTCCGACGACAGCGCCAGCGAGAGTTCCTCCCGATGCCAACTGCCCGGCGTCTCTGAGGTGGTCGTGCCCTTGCCGCCGTTTCGCGGCGCGGTCTGCTTTCCTTCCGCGTACAACCGGTTCCACACCAGCGCCAACCTCCCGCTGGCCAGGCGGAGCATGTAGCCCGGCGCGCTGGCCGCATCGATCTGGCTCGGCCGAATCTCCCGCCAGTACCGGCCATGATCGTCGGAATACGCCTCCCAGAAGCGGTCGAGGCTCGTCCGCAGAAGCATCAGCACGCGGCCGTTGGAAAGCTCGGCCAGCGTCGGCTCCATCGCGCCGTCGTGGTCGCCGTGCCCACCGAGGTCGATCACGTTGCCCCGCTCCCACGTCTTGCCGTCGTCTGCCGAAACGCAGGTGAAGATGGCGTGCCGGTCCCGCGTGGGCATGCACTGAACAGGCGCCACGATCTGGCCCGTCGACGTTTGGATGATGTCGATCAATGCCCCGCAATACCCGGCGAGCAACTGCTGACGATCGACCCACGTCTTTCCCTCGTCCAGACTGCGAATCGCCCACACGTTCAGTTGCGTGTCCTCGGTCGTCTCGTTCTTGGCCCGGTCCCACGACCATTTCATCGTGGAAAGATCCATGTAGACGATCACCACCGCGCCCGACTGCGTCTTCAGCAGCACGCATGCCTCCGACGGAATCCCCGGCCCCGGCCCATCGAAGATCGTCCTGGGCGTCGACCACGTCTTACCGTCATCTCGCGTCGTCATGACGGCGTTACCAACCACCGTCATCAGGCTGCCGTCGCTCAACGGCACCAATCCCGGCACCGACGACTCGCCCGTCATCGGCAGCGTCTTGCACCGAGGGTCCAGCACGACCGGCCGCCCTCTCCAACTGGGATTGCACGTCCCCTGGGGTCCCGCGGCCATCGCCAGGCCGCCAATCGTCAGCGTGGCCAGGACAATCCCGCCGGCGATCGCATGTCGGTAGCTCATCGTGTGCCTCCAGGCGTGTTCCCTTCGATAGGTCTCGGTCGTTCAAGTCAGACCGGTCGCACCGATTATGACGGCGTCTGAACTAAATAGTCAATCAGCTAGTTCAAAGTAATTCTCATTAATTCAATGGTCCCCTCCATTCGTCTGGATGCCAGCGAATGGCGACGCATCTTGTTTATTTTCAATATCTTGCGTAATACGCTTCTCCCCCGACCCACGGCCAAAATGCCGGGAAGACACGCCCTTCCGGCACGTTTCGACCTCGAAAGTCGTTACCGGCCAGCCGAACCACCGGCAGACTCCCGACGTATGGGGTTACTGGCGGCTTCGACGGGTGACAAAAACCCCTCCATGGTGCCTAATCCGCTCTCGAAAGCGATCATCGTGGCCCGAACCCGTCCCGACCATTTGTGTCTCTTCTAGCAGTCAAATTTCCACTTCCTTCTGTTTTCACAAAGCGATTCTTCGCACCGATGGTTTCCATGTCACCTCATCCCACGTTCGTGCAAGGGTGCCCTATTTGCGGCCGCCCACTGGAAATTCGCACCGAATACCTGGGACAACGTGTGGCATGTCAGCACTGCGGCGGCCTGTTTGTTCCCCGCGACCCGGCCGCGGACCCGCCATCGCCGCTGCTGCGCCGCGCAGAGCGTCTCATTGAGCTGTCCAGCCAATGGCTTGCCCAGCGAGATCTCGCCTCACAGCTCGGCGCCCTTCGCCCGGCATCTCACTCGCCCTGAGCCACCTGCATTTCACACGCTGCCGCCGACGGACCATCTTGAACTGCGCGCCCGCACAGCGCACCCAGGCAGCTCCTTTCCCCCCAGCCTCCGTCGATTTGCCAACTCGGCAAGCCGGGCGTTAAGATGGAGCGTCTCGCCCGAATCGAGCAGTGCAGTTGATGAACATGGACGACATCTCTCCGGAACATCTGGCCTCCGTCGCGCAGTGCCACCAGTGGTACCAGAAGCTCCATGCGGAACTGGGCAAGGCCATCGTCGGGCAAGAGGAGGTTCTCCAGCAGGTGACCATTGCCATCCTCGCACGCGGCCATGTCCTGCTCGAAGGCTTGCCCGGCTTACCCAAGTCGCTGTTGGTTCGCAGCTTGGCAGAGGCTGCCCAGCTCAGTTTCCGCCGAGTTCAGCTTACACCCGATGTGGTTCCTGCCGACCTAACCGGCACCGAGACCCTTCTTGCCGACCCGGAAACCGGCCAGCGCTGCAGCCATTTCACGCCCGGTGCCCTGTTCGCCAATTTGGTGGTCGTCGACGAACTCGATCGCGCGGTCCCAAGAACGCAGTCCACCGTGTTCGAAGCCATGCACGACCGCCAGGTCACGGTCTCCGGCAGGACCTATCCGCTCCCCGATCCGTTCTTCGTTCTGGCCACGCATAGCCCACAGGACGAGAACGAGCATCGGCTGCCCGCGACACAGCTCGACCGGTTCTCGCTGCTCATCCGTATGGCCTACCCCGATGAAGCGGAAGAATGGGAGATCGCCCGCCGAGGTACTTCCCTCCCCAGCCAGCGTATCGTTCCCCAAGTGTCGGCCGACGACGTGCGACGTTTTCAGAATACGGTCGGCCGTGTGGAGATCGACGATCAGGCCCTCGGCTATGCCTGGACGCTCGTGCGGGCGACCCGTCCCACCGCCCCCGAGGCCCCCGACTTCGTCGACCGTTGGATCATCCACGGGGCCGGCCCCCGGGGCCTGCTCGCTCTGGTCAGTGCGGCCAAGACCCGGGCGCTCATGCACGGTCGCGGCCGTGTCGCCGTCGACGACATCGAGACTCTCGCGCTACCCGCCTTGCGACACCGAGTGATGCCCAATCACGCAGCCGAGGCCAATGCCCTTTCCAGCGATCGCCTCATCCAGATGATTATGGAGTCAGTACCCCCCGATGGCCACTATCCGCCTCCTTCCGGCGCCTCGGAGCTTTCCTGATGGTGTTCGGCGTCCGCATCACCTATTGTGAGGATCAAGCCCATCGGGTTAAGATTCTCCGACGTTTCCGATCGATAGACCTGAAACCAGAGTCGTTCACTTCGCGCTTTCCAGCATCCTATTGAGCAGGCAGAATGCCCCCCACTGAAATCGTCATCACCGGATTGGGCGTCGTTAGCCCCCTTGGCATCGGGAGAACTGCCTTCTGGGAAGCATTGTCGGCTGGTCGGTCCGGAATCGGGCCGATCACACAAATAGACTCCTCCGGACTCACCGTGCACATCGCCGGAGAGGTCAAGGACTTCGAGCCGAAGCGCTTCATCACCAACCGCAAGGGCCTGAAACTCATGTCGCGCGATGCCCAGCTTGGCATCGCCGCCTCCGTACTCGCCTGTCAAGAGGCTGGAATCGCTGCCGGCGTTGTCGATCCCGAGCGATTTGGTGTCGTCCTCGGTGCCGATCGCATCTGCGGCTCCGTCTACGAAAGCGAAGAACCGTACCGCAGGAGCGTCGTCGACGGGCACTTCGACATCCGCCGCTGGGGTACACACGCCATGCCGGCCAGCTTCCCGCTCTCGTTCCTCCGCGTGCTCCCAAACATGATCGCTTCGCACATCTCCATCGCTCACGATGCGCGCGGTCCCAACAACACCATTCACCACACCGAAGTCTCCAGCCTCCTGGCCGTCAGCGAAGCCGTGCGGGTCATCGAGCGCGGCTGGGCCGACGTGATGCTCGCCGGCGGGGCCAGCTCCCAGATGAACCCCTTCGACTGGGCCCGGTTCTGCAAGACCGGTGTGCTCTCCTTGCGTCAGGACGATCCCTCGCGAATCCTCCGCCCTTTCGATCGCGACCGCGACGGCAAAGTCATTGGCGAAGGCGCCGCCGTGTTCGTCCTCGAAAGCCGGCGCCACGCGGAAAGCCGCGGCGCGGTCGTGCTCGGCCGCATTCTCGGTTTCTGCTCCACCCACGAGCCTCCCACCCACAACCGCTCCAGCGAGTCCCTCCAGCACGCTATCCGTGGTGCTCTCGACCGCGCGGGTATGCAGCCGGCCGACGTAGGCCACGTCAACGCCCACGGCGTCAGCACGGTGGATGACGATCGCATCGAGGCGGCATCGTTGCGGGCGGCGGTTGGAGACGTCCCCGTCACCGCGCCGAAAAGCTACTTTGGCGACCTCGGGGCCGCTGGCGGTGCCATGGAAGCTGCCGTCAGCGTCCTCGCTCTAGATGCTGGCCAGGTTCCCCCGACGCTCAACTACGAGCATCCCGACCCCGAATGCCCAGTCGAGGTGATCCACGGCCGGCCGCTTGCCTCCGCCCAGCCCGTCGCCCTGCTCGTCAATAACACGCCCATCGGCCAGGCGGCTGCCGTCGTCATTGCGGCTGCATCGTAGACGCCGCTTCGCACGGCTGCATCGTTTCCAGCGAAATGTGACGACCGTCCAGGGTAAACGTCGGCGGAGCCACCGGCGAGGTCGTCTTCCGGTCATGGACGAACGTACGATTGCGTCCGTTCCGCTTGGCTTCCCGAACGGCCGCCTCCGCGCGGTCCAGAAGCGATTCGAACGTATCCTCCGGCACGGCTTCCGTCACGCCGCAACTCAGCGTGATGCGGATCTCCTTCTCTTCGTGGTGAAGACGGCTCTTCTGCACGATCTGCCGGATTTCCTCCATGGCGTTCGTCGCCCCATTGATGTCGGTGCCGTGAAAGACCATGGCGAACCGCTGCCCCGCATAGCGGGCAACCGGCCCCTTGTCGCCGCTTTCATTGCTGAGCTGTTGAGCCAACGCCCGAAGAACCTGGTCTCCCACGGCCCTCCCATATTGTTCGTTCAGCTTGCCAAAGCCGTCCACATCCAGCAGCCCGATGCTCAGTTGCTCCAACCCCTGGGGATCCTCAAGGTGCCAGTTGGCGACCTCCGCTTCCAGGCCAGCCCGACTCGTCAGGCCGGTCAGCAGATCGGTACGCATTGCCGAAGGTGCCTCTTGCAGCCAGCTATCCTGCCGGGCGATGTCGACCAGTGCCGCATCCAACGCATCGCGCACCTGGTCGTTCACGTCGGTCAGCTTGCTGGTTTCCGCAACCAGCCGCTTGCTGGCCTCCTTCGCGTCCCCCTCGAAATCGCCCCCTTCGATCGCGTCGTTCGCCTCGTGAATCTTCGTCGTTTGCAGGACCATGGCCTCTTCGATCACATCGCACGCGCTCGCGTGAGTTTCCACCGCCCGGTGCAATGACTCGAAGTCGTCGTGCGCCGCGTTCCGCGAGTCCAGATACTCCTCGTTGACGGCCAGTAGCGACTGCGCCTGCTCCTGAACCCACTCTTCGTCGGCTTCCGGGCCGGGATCTCTGATCTTGTCGCTCAGTTGCGTCAGTTGTTCGTCGTAGCGCTTCACCTCGTCTTGGATCGCGGTCACCGTCGCCTGGCTGGTCTCCGGAGGAGGTGTCTCTCCCTCCTCACCAGCCTGCCATGCGACTTTGTTGGCCGCGGCAGCAGTCGGAGTCTCTTCAATGGGCGGTGCCGTTTGCGCCACGCCTTCCGCTTTGTCTACTTCGCTTGCGTCTTCGCCAACCGCCGCTTCTTCCTCGGCGGCCGCGGCCGACGTGTCCAAGTCAGGGGTTCCAACCGCCGCATCTCCTGATTTCCACGCCACAACCGTTCCGCCGGTCGACCTGCGGCGCGCAAGGTACGTCGCCAAGGCAAATCCCAGGCACAGATTGAACACGGCGACCATGAAGACCAAGAACAACACTCCCGACAACTCCATCCCGTGGGATCAGTGACGACGCAACCAGCCGACAATGGGTCCTGTGCGCACCGCCGCAGCGTCCGGAACTGCGCGGTTCAGATTTCCCTCAAATGTAGAACACTACAGAAGATCCGGCTTTGCGTGCCCCCCCGATTACACGGCCGCTTCTGACAACGGTGACGGCCAAGCCGGATCTGCCGATTCTGCCGGCTGCGAGAGAGCACTTCGCGAGAGTCGGTTGCAGGCCGATCACCGTCAAGACCGCAGAAGCACGCCGTCGCAACACCCGCTACCAGTTCAGCTCGGTCGCTTCTTCCCAGTGGGCGTAGAGCGATTCCAACGTCTGTTGCTCCTGCTCGATGTCCGCCATGATCTGGCGCACGCGGTCTCCGTCCCGGTGCGTTTCCGGTTGGATCAGAGCCGCGTGAAGCTCGCCCACGCGCGTCTCCCGCTCGAAGATCTCCCGCTCCAAGTCCGCTACCTTTCGATAGGGAAACCGCCGTTTGCGGGCGGCCTTCGTGTCCCGCTCCCCGTCGCCTTCCGACGGTCTCGACGGCTTGCTCTCCTTCTTCTTCGCAGGCTCGGCCGCCGTCACGACCGGCCGGTTGCGGACCAAGTGTTGGTACGTGTCGTAGTTTCCTTCGATCACACGCACCCGATTGGGCTCGATCACCAGCACGTGATCGGCTACC
This sequence comes from Thermoguttaceae bacterium, assembly GCA_963674835.2. Lineage (GTDB taxonomy): Bacteria > Planctomycetota > Planctomycetia > Pirellulales > Thermoguttaceae. The sequence goes on along the minus strand of CAXXKC010000003.1, from coordinate 247,668 downwards.
CGGTTCACGAAATACCGATCGTGGCTCACCAGCAGCACCGTGCCGTTGAACTTCTTCAGCGTTCGCTCCAGCGAGTCTCTCGCCCACAGGTCCAGGTGGTTCGTCGGCTCGTCCAGAACAAGGAAGTTGGCGTCCATAGCGGCCAGGCGTGCCAGGGCCGCGCGGCAACGCTCTCCGCCGCTCAGACGGCTCACCTTCTGCAAGGCCGTATCCCCGACCAATCCATACCGGGCCAACAAATCCCGGCGCTGCTGGATCACAAACTCCTTATGCGCCGGCCGGATCGCGTCGACCACGTCGGCCTCATCCTCCAGAGAACCGAGAAGCTGGTCGAAGTAGCCCACCCGAACACCCTGCCCCAGGTTTGCCCGTCCGGTGTCCGGCGGGAGCAGTCCCAACAGGCATTTCAGCAAGGTCGACTTGCCCGACCCGTTCGGCCCCAGCAAGGCCCATCTCTGGCCGCGGATGACCTGAAACGTCACTCCGTCGAACAGCGTGCGGTCGTAACTCTTCCGCAACCCGTCGGCGCGCAGTACGATGTCGCCGCTCCGATCGGCCTCGGGCAAACCCATCACCGGCGCCGCGATTTCGCGCGGAGGATCCACGCGCTCGATCCGCGCCAGCTTCTTCCGGCGGTCTTCGGCCTGGGCGTGCTTCTGCCCGTAGGCGTTCCGTCGAATGAATTCCTCGGCCTTGGCGATCTCGGTCTGCTGCCTCTCGTACGTCCGTTGCTCTACCAGGAGCCGCTCGGCCTTCTGCTGCCAGTACGCCGAGAAGTTGCCCGTATAGCTGTCGATCGTTCCGCGAAACAACTCCAACGTTCGATTGGTCACCTGGTCGAGAAACCACCGGTCGTGGCTCACCAGGATCATGGCCGCCGTGCTGCCGGCCAGGTGCTCCTCCAGCCACTCCGTCGCCTCGATATCGAGGTGGTTCGATGGCTCGTCCAGCAGCATCAGGTCCGGCTCCGACAGCAACAGCTTGGCCAGCATCAATCGGTTCTGCTCGCCGCCGCTGAGTGCTTCTACTCCGAGCTCGAATGTCTCCTGGCGAAAGCCGAGGCCTTCCAACACCCGCTCGATCTTATGATCCAGGTTGTACGCGTCGTGCCGGTGTAGTTCCTGCTGAAGATGGTCGAAACGGGCCGACAAACGCTGCCGCTGGCTCTCGTCGTGCGTCTCCGCCATCGCGTGGGCTACCGCCAACGATTCCCGCTCCAGCGCGATCAGCGGCTCCAACGCGCTCCGGCCCTCCTCCCACAGCGTCCGGCCGGGCTGCAGAATCGGCTGCTGTTGCAGGTACTCGACGCGCACCGCCGGGTGAACCGCGAACCCGCCGCCATCGGCTTCCTCCTGCCCGGCGAGGATTCTCAACAGCGTCGTCTTGCCCGCCCCGTTCGGACCGACCAGCCCGATCCGCTCCCCCGAATGGACGTCGAACGTCACGCCGTCCAGCACGGGCTCGGGGCCGTAATGCTTCGAGATTCCTGTTACCGAAACAACGATCATCGCTTTCCGACCGTGATATCGTGCATGACAAACCTTCCATCATACTGGCAACCTGCTCCTCCCGGGAGACCGGACCGCTCGGCGTCCCGCCCTCCGCTCGACGGGAACGCTTCCTGCGGAGCATGGCGCTCGACCGAAACACAAGCAAGCGAACCACTTGTGTTCGCCCTGACGGTCTTGCGATTCGGCAGCCCAAGAACGCCCCGATCTATGGGCCGGGTGCCGTCGGCGGCGGGTCGTCCTCGGCACCGGTGCGCGAAAGCCGCCGCACCAGCAGCGCGAATCCCAACAGAACCAGAGCGCCGGGGATGATGACCACGAGGCTCTCCGGCAACGGAACCATCGCTCCGGCTGCCATTCCCGAAAGCGATCCGACCAACGCACCCATCGCGGTGCCCCGAGCGCGGTTGTCCGCTCCTTGGCCCAGGAAGATGCCCAGGATGAACCCCGCGATCAGGCCGCACGCTGCACCGATGCCGACCGCCGGCCGCCGCGATGCCTCGGCCGCGACAATTCCCGCGCGAAGCGCGCCGGCGTAGATGGCCACAACTGCCGTCAGAAGCAGAATCGACGCCAGCGAGTACCGCGCTGGCTGAGGGCTCGCGGGCGGGGGCTGAGACATGTTCTCACTCAAAGCTGCGGTCCTGTAACAATTTCCCGTCGGCCCGATGGCCCAGTTGTTGGTACACATCCGTGTCGATCGTCTCCGGGATCAGCCGGACTGCCCCGTCCCCGAACAGGAAATTCGCCCCGCCCGGGTGAAAAGAGCCGAACCCGCCCACGATCAACTGAGACGCATCGTCCGGAATGGGTTTCTCCTTCTCCGATGCCGGAGGTGGCTTGGGCGGCGGAAACGCGTTCCCCGTGTCGAAGCCGGGATCCTCGTCGTCCATCACGTCGCTCTCCCAACCCTGGCTCCATTTCGGGTCGTACACCGCGCCGCCCAGCGGCGTACCCGTGTTCCGAAGCGTCGCCACGGTCCCCGACAGCCACGTCAGGTCCCGAGAATCGGGCATCTTCTCCCCGACGAAAATCGTGTGCGTCAACCCGTCGGGAATCTCCTTCGATCGGATTCGGCTGTTGAGGAAGAACACCCCGTGGTTGTCCCGGTCGATTGGCGCCTCCACGTCGTGATGACACCCGGCATAGCTCGTCCAGCCGATGGTGCGTGACGGCGCCGACGGGCACGCCAGCGTTGCGATCAGAATCTGTCGCACCGGCCGGTTCTTCTTGTCGTACGCCCCCACCGAGAAATCGAGGTGCCGGTACGTCAGATCCTCGTCCACAAATGGCAGCAACTGCGCCAGCCATCCCATGTGGTAGCCTTCCGGCTTGTTTCGCACCGGTCCCGTGGCATTCACCACCCCCGGCGGCAGCACCCCGTGCGCCGACTCATAGTTCCTCAATGCGATGCCGATCTGGCACAGATTGTTCTCACACTGCCTGCGTCGCGCTGCCTCCCTGGCGCCCTGCACCGCCGGCAACAGCAGCGCGATCAGCACGCCGATCACCGCGACCACAACCCCCAACTCCAACATCGTAAACCCACCCCGCGCCCCCCGACTGCGCCTTCCTTCGCCCGCACCGCGGCCGCAGAACAACCATCTCCCCTCGCCCGCTTGCGGGAGAGGGGCCGGGGGTGACGGCGGTCCACTCCAAAGCCAAGTGCCGTTATCACCAGATTCCATCGCACAGCCTCCCACAACGCCGAACCATCCCCACCCAACCAGCACGTTCAGAAGGGGCGATCCTTCAGCAGCTTCCCGTCCGCCCGGTTGGCCAACTGTCGCACGACGGTCGAGGAAATGTTGACGCTCAAGCACCGCACCGACCCATCGCCCAACAGGATGTTGATTACACCGGGATGCGCAGAGCCGAATTCGCCGACCGTCAATTTCGGGTCCACGTCCTTGGCCGGCGGTTCTTCGGCCTCGCCACCCGTCTCGTCTCTTTTCCCAAGAGGACGCCGTGGTCCGCCCCTGGCCGTCAAGCCGCTTAGCGGATTGCGTAGCGTCGCCCGCGTCCCCGACATCCAACCCAGATCGCCCGATTCCTGGAGCTTTTCGCCCACAAACAGCGTGTACGTCCGCCCGTCAGGAATGTCGACCGAGCGGATGCCGCTATTCAGAAACAGCACGCCGTTGTTGGTCACATCGATCGGCGTCTCCACGTCGTTATGGCAGCCTGCGTAGTTGCTCTGAGGCGGTCCCGGCACGGAAGAGCCGTCCGTAGGACACGTAAACGTGGCGATGCGCACCTGGGCCACGGGTGCGTTCGCCGGGTCATACACGCTCTTCGACAGATCGATGTGGCGATACGTCGTCTGCTCTTCCATGTACGGCAACAGATGAACCAGCCAGCTCACGTGGTAGCCGCGAGGTTCGTTGAGGATCGGCCCCGTCGGATTGGTCGAGCCCGGCGGCAGCGCTTCCCGGGCGCCTTCGTAGTTCTGTAGCGCGATGCCGATCTGTGCCATGTTATTGATGCACTGCGCTCGCCTGGCCGCCTCGCGTGCCGCCTGCACTGCCGGCAGCAACAGCGCGATCAGGATGCCGATGATCGCAATGACCACCAACAGTTCGACGAGCGTAAAACCGCTCCGGTTCGTGCGTTTCATCGCTGGATTACTCCCAATGGGTCGGCGGCGACAAACCGCCATATGCCTTTTCGTATCAAAGGTCCAGAACCGTCTCCCGGCTGCACCGCATTTGGTTCGGAAGCTGGTTCGGATAATCGGCCACCACGCGCACCGCTCGGCGCTTGGGCTGGCCGGCAATCGTCTCGATCGAAATACTCACCGTCCCCGCATGGCGGCTTCCGAGCAACTCGGGCCCGATCGCCCAGCTCTCGCCGCGGTACTCGGGATCGGCCGCCAATCGCGCCGCCGCCCGTTCCAATCCCGATTCCGCCAGCCACGCCGCTTGCACGTGCCACTGCCGCTTGCGGAGCATCTGCTGTTCCGCCGCCGCCATCTTGAGGATCGTCACCAGAACCACCGCGGCAATCCCGAGGCAAACCAGCACGACCAGCATCACCGCCCCTCGGCGGTGCCCACGCCGCCCGACGCCAGCGGGCCCAATGCTCCATAGCTTGCTCATGGCGTCTTCCCTCCTTGACCTCCCGCCCGGGCGAAACGTCCATCCGCCCCGAGACACGCCTCGACCCAAACGCGCTTCCACTCCGGATCCAACGGCTCGGCCGTCGCCGGCGTAATCTCCATCGCAACCATCCGTGGCCGTTGGCTCTCAATGCTCATCCGCACGCCGGCTCCCGCAGGCAACGGGTACTGCTCTTGCTTCCGCAACTGTCCCCCGACGGTCTCCGTTCGGACGAGCGACTCCGGCTCATGCCGATACTCGACCACGCGCCCGGCCCCCATCTCGAACTTCCACGGCTCGCCCGAAAACTCCTGGGCCGCGTGCGCGTCGCCACGAAACTGGTCCGTCAGGTTCGCGATCATCTGTTGGTGGTTAAGCCGCTCTCGGCAGGTCTGCTCGGCCCGCAGGATGAGGTGCAAAGTGCCCACGGCGACTGCCATCAGCGCGCTGCCGACGGCCATAGCCACCACCACTTCGATCAGCGAGAAACCCCTTCGCGTGCTCATCTCAACCAGGTCCTCCCTTCGTGGCCAGCGGATACTTCCACGCCACCAAGCGAACCGACTGTTCGGGCTCCTCCGGGCGACTTTGCCACGAGACGGTCACGACGATCCGTTTGCACGCCGGCGTTTCCTTCGGTTGATCCACCTCGACCCCCAGCTTCCCTCCTGGCAACGCCTTCACAACGCGATCAGGCCGGGCGAGCTGCCGTGCATGTTCCAGCGTCAATTCCCCGAAATCGGCGGCGGCGATTCTCTCCATGGCGTTGGTCGCCTCCTCGGTTGCCGTCTGCCGCAGCCCGTTGGCGCGCCGTGCCAACGCCGTGGCCGACAGCAACTCCAGGCACACGACCAGCAAGGCCGCCAGAATCAGGCAGGCTGCCGTCAACTCGATCAGCAAAAAGCCGCGACGCTTCGTCATCTAGGGAAAACTCTCGATCAAGCGTACCAGGGGAAGAAAGTAACCGATTGCATACAGCGCGATGGCCGCTCCAATACACAGAAGCGCCAGCGGGAACAGAGCCTGCAGCCACATTCGGGCGCGGTAAACCCAGCGGCGGCGATTGCTGTCGGCCATCTCGCGCATCGCCCATGCCAGGTTGCCCACGCGAGCCGCCGCTTCCAGCACCGCCAGGTCGGCCTTACCCAACAGCCCGTGCCGATAGAGGCTTTCGCTCCAGGGCATCCCCGCCTCGACGTCCGCTTCCGTCTTCTGCAATCGCTTGCGTATCGGTCTCTCGGGAAACGAATTGGCCAGAGTGTGCAACGCGTCCAACATCGGGCGTCGACGATCTGCTGCCACGCTCAGTGCATCGAGCACCGTTGCCCGATCCAACTTCCGCACGAACCAGCTTGTCCCAGGCAAACGCCAAGGCACCAGGCCGCTGTAGCGAAGGAGCGCATAGACCAGCACCAGCCCGGCAATCAGCGGTAGCCACAGGAGAACTGCGAAGTCATTCATCATCCAGGCGATCTCGACCATCACCTGTGTTGGCTCCGGCAAACTCATGCCGAAGTCGGCGAAGATCTTTGCCATCGACGGCGTGATCTTCAGCATCATGAAGAGGAATATCGGTTGGAAGAAGAGGATCACTCCCGCCAGGTACGCAATCCGTGCGCAGACCTCGCTGACCATCGGCTCATGCTCGTTCCGCGCGCGGGTCGCCTCGTGAAGCGATGCCGCCAAGGCTCCCGACTCGTAACCGGTGTACACCAGCGGCGCCGCCGCACGCGGCAACAGGCCGCGACACTGCTTCAGCGATGCCGGTAGCGGCTGCCCCGAGCGAAGCAGATCGGCCAGCCGCGACGCCCTGCGACCGGTCGAGGTCCGGTACTCCCAACCGAAGGCTTCCATCGTCGGGACCAAGGGCATCAGCCGCTGGGCCGCGGCCGCCATCAGGCTCAACAGCGCGTACTGCTGCGTGCGGCGAAGACGAATCAGCGCCAGGATTGCCACGATAACCGCAACCACTACGACCACGATCCCCAGCCAAAGCCGCAACGTTCCGAGCGCTCCGACGACCGCCAACGTGACGCCTATCACAAAAAGGGCCTGCTGCGTCAGATCGCGAACCGCGCGGCCCTTCGGATCCGACAGGACTCTCAGCGACAGTAGAACCGCCAGCCCGAGAACGAGCGGCCCAAGTCCGCCCAGGAGCCCAATGGGAGCAAAGCCTGCAGCGAGAGCCCCGGGGCTTCCGGTGGTCCCCATCGATCCACCGCTGAGCATTGGGATGGCCCTGAGAAGAGGTAGTGCATAGCTGGAACCCAGGACGCCCGCCATCCCAATGATCAGCAGAAACGTCGCCGGCATGGCGATGTGTTCCAGCAGTGCCACCTGCGATTGGATTCGCCCCTCCAAGCTCTCCGCGGCCGCCGCGAATCCCTCAGCGAGATGGTTGGTGGCCTCTCCCCACTCGACGAACGGCAGCAGCGAAGGCGGCAGCGGCCGCAGCCGCGCCAGCGTCTGCGACAGGCCGGCCCCCGATTCCACGCGCGACGCTGCCTCACGGCACGCCCACGCCAACCGTGGTTCTCGCATCGCTTCGCTCGTGATCCGCAGGGCCTCCGGCATCGGAACCGATTCCCGAACCAGCACCTCCATCAGTCGACAGAACGCCACGAACCGGCTCCAACGCCAGATGGGCCCCAAAATCGGAATGCTGTCGACGACCTGAATCCACGCACCCGGCATGCCCAACCGCGCCAATCCCCACAGCAGCAACCCGGCGCTCAGCAGGCCTCCTGTCAGCCAAAAGAAGACCCGAATCAGTGCCAACGCCGGCAGCGCCTGCTCGCCCGGCTGGTGGAAGTCGGCCAATATGCTCTCCACCGCTGGCAGCATCCAATGGGCGCACAGCCCCATAAGCACGATCATCACCGCCAGCAGCGCTGCAGGATACGCCAGGTTCGCCCAAATACGCCGCCGCAGCTCGCTCCGGCTCCGCTCGGTCGCTACGAACTGCTGCAGCACGACCGCCAATCGGCCACTCTTGACCCCGGCAAGAATCAAACGCCGCAGATATTTTGGAAATCGCTCGCTCTGGGCGGCGATGGCCTCGTCCAGCCCCATGCCGGCATCCAAGTCGCTCGCAACGCGGTCCAGCACCGTTGCCACCCGGCTCCCGCGCAACTCGTCGGCCGCCGCCCGCAAGCCCGGCGCCAACGGCAGCCCCGACCCCGCCAACGCCGCGATCTGCGCGGCCAGGTCGGCCGCTTCCTCGCCCGACAATCGTGATGCAAACGGCTCACTCATGACAACGCCAACAACCTACCCTTTCACGCAAACCGCACGTCTCACAAGACGCTCCGTTCCCCATCACCGCCCGCCTTCCACTCTCTCCCATTGCCCTCAACGCGCCACAAACAAAGCGTGGATCAGCGAAATCCACGGCCCGAACACGGCCAAGGCGTGCAGAAACGTCAGCCCCCCGCCAACCAACACGGTCAATGCCACTGGCACGTACAGTCGGGCGAAATCGGCCTGACGCATCGCGCGGCGCCGATACACCTCGACCGTTTGCCGCAGCGCCGCCAACAGCACGCCACGCTCCTGGCCCGCCGCCATCAGCCAGCAAACCAGGGGCGGACAATCGCTCCCCGCCCAATTCACGTCCGCCGCCGACTCGCCCCGCCGGATCGCCTCGGCCAGCCGCCCGGCCGCCGCCTTCATCCGTGGGTCGGCCGAGCTGTCGGCCGCCAACGTCACCGCCTGATCCAGCGGAACCTCGTTGTCCACAAGCAGTGCCAGGATCTCGGCAAACACCGCGACCCGCAGCCAACGAAACATGCGCCCCAACCACGGCAGCCAGCCCAGCAGAAGACTCGACCTTCGCGTTTCCAGCAGGTTGGCTCCCGCCGACCGATACCACCAGATGCCTCCCAGCAGCAGGACGACCACCGGCACGCCCGGCCCCCAGTAAGCGACCGTTGGCCCCAAGCCGGCGATCACCGCGAACAGGTCCTGCCCCACAGCGTTGAAGTCCTTCATGCCCTGCGCCACTACGGGTGCGATCCGCAGCACGAACCACACGAACGATCCCCAGGCGATCAGGAACAACAACATCGGATACAGCGCCGCTCCCATCACCATCCGCCGGCACTCAGAAACCCACCGCGCCGAGCGGGCGATCGACTCCAACGCCCCCGCCAGCCGTCCGCTCCGTATCCCCGCCTCCACCACCACGCGATACAGCGGCGGCACGCCAAGCGCCGGGTCGGCCAGCACTTCGCCGAGCGACTGCCCCTGTTCCAATCGCGACGCGATCTGTCCGGCAACCGCTCCCAGCCGCCCGGGCATATCGTCACCCAGTCGGCCCAAGCCTTGTTCCAAGGGAACACCCGCGCGAACCAACGCCGCAATCTCGTCGTTCAATGCCGTCAGGTCGTCAAGTCGAATCGCGCAGACCTGCGACGTTTGGGAGTGACTCACTCGACGTGATCTCCAGGATGTGCGAACGCACTAATTGCAGCATATCGCCGCTGCCGGTCGCCAGCAAGCCTCGAGCCCCCACCTACTGCCGACCGGCTGGCAGGTCTCCCGGCGAATCTGAGAATCCCAGCACCCGACGCACTTCGGCCGGGCTCGTCGTCCCCGCCTCGACCGCCGCACACGCCCGTTGCCAACGCGTGACCATTCCCCCCTCGATCGCCAGTCGTTCCAGCGTGCTCGCATCCGATCGCGAGAGGATCGCGCGACCCAACTCCGTCCGTTCCGGAGTGAGCATCTCCACCAACAGAATGCGCCCCCGATAGCCTGTCCCCCGGCATGCGTCGCAGCCCACCGGTAGACGCACCTCGGAAACCGGCAACCCCAGACGCGCGTCCGCCTCATTGCTTGGCCGAGCGCAATCGCACAGCCGCCGCACGAGCCGCTGGCACAGAATCGTCCGCACCGCGCTCCGCAACACGTACGGCTCGATGCCAATATCCAAAAACCTCCCGATCGCTTCGGCCGCGCTGCCTGCATGCATCGTGCTCAGCAGCAAATGTCCCGTCAGGGTCGCCTGAAACGCCGCCTCCGCCGTCGCGCGATCGCGAATTTCCCCCACCATGATCACTTCCGGATCCTGACGCATCATGAACCGTAATCCGGTCGCCAGGTCGAAGCCCACCGACGAGTTCACCTGCGCCTGCGCCACCCCCGCAACGGGAACCTCGATCGGGTCTTCCAGCGAAACCAGGCTGCGACCTCCGCCCGACGCCGCTGCAATCTCTCTCAGGCACGCATACAACGTCGTCGTCTTGCCGCTTCCGGCCGGGCCCGTCGCGAAGATCGCCCCCGACGTGTCTGCCAGCAGCCTCGGCAGCGTCGCCATCACGTCGTCCGGCAAACCCAGGTCTTCCAGCCGTTCGTACCGCGCCGGTCCGGAAAAGAAGCGAACGACCGCCTTCTCGCCGTACAGCGTCGGAAACGTGCTCACTCGCATCTCGACGTTGCTCTGCGGCGACCGGATGCGCCCCTCCTGTGGCACGTCGGTCCGATACGTTAGAAGATCCGCCTGCACCTTCAGCCGCGCGATCAGGTTCGGCGCCACGGTCGCCGGAAAATGCGCCGCCACTTGCAGCACACCGTCGATCCGAAACCGCAACTCCAGCCCTTGTGCGTCCGGCTGAAAGTGAACGTCGCTCACACCGAGTTGCTGGCCTGTCGCCAACACCCGCTGCACTACCTCTACGGCAAACTGCGGGTCGCCGACGTTCAGACCTTCGAACTGCGGTTTCAAAGCCCTTTCCAGCGATTCCGACATGGCGGCGTCTCCCTGGAAGCTGATCTTACCGCTAGACCGACTGCTCTTCCAGGGCGTCGGCCGCCGGCTGGTGCGGTACGCTCACCGGCGACTGGCTCAGGTCGGGCGTCTTCGGACGTCTCGGCGAACGCTTGCGCTGCAGGAACTCCGACAGATCGTCGAGGAACGAGTACACCACGGGCACTGCCAACAGGGTCAGCAACAGCGACAGCGTCTGGCCGCCCACCGTCAGCACCGCGATCGATCGCCGCTCCTCCGCGCCTGCACCCGCTCCCAGCAGCAGCGGCAACATGCCTCCCACGAAAGCGAACGTCGTCATCAGAATCGGCCGCAGACGGTCGCGGTTCGCCTGCAGGATCGCCTCCATGCGGTCCATCCCCCGCGCGCGCAGTTGGTTCGTATGATCGACCTGCAAGATCGACGCCTTCTTCACCACCCCGAACAGCACCAGAATGCCCAGTCCCGAGTAAAGGTTGAGCGTCTCGCCGCCCAGCCACAGGCTGACCAAACCGAACGGCACGGCCAGGGGCAGCGATGCCAAAATCGTGATCGGATGCAGCAGGTGCTCGTAGTTCGCCGCCAGCACGATGTACATGAAGATGAACGACAGCACGAAGGTCCAGCGGAAATCGTCGAACGTCTTCTCCAGCTCGCGGCCTTGTCCCATGATCTGCGTACGATACGTGCTCGGCATTCCCAACTCGTCCGCCGCCGCCCGCAACGCATCCAGCCGGTCGCCCAGCGCGTAGCCCGGCGCCACGTTCGCCCGCACGGCCGACATGCGCCGCCGGTCCAGCCGATCGATTCTCGCCGCGCTCACGCCATTACGGAAACGCACGACATTGCTCAGCCGCGTCAGCGTCGTCTGGGGCGTCCCGCTCCGCTGCGAGGCGACCGCTCCACGCGTTCGTTCGGTCATCGATGGCCTGGCCCGCACGTAAAGCTGCGAGATCGCCTGCCGGCTGCTCCGGTCGATGCCCACCAGCCGCAGTTCCACGTCGTACACCTCGTCCACCAGCGGGTCCCGATAGCGCGACACGCGGTCGTCGCCCCCCACGGCGATCCCCAACGTATCGGCGATTTCGCGAACATCCACCCCCAGCGTCGCGGCGCGCTCCCGGTCGATTTCCACGAGAAGCTCCGGCTTGTTCAGCCGCAGTGTGATGTCTGCATCGACGATGCCCGGCAGTTCGTCGGCCTTCTGTCGCAGCAGCTCACTATAATGGGCCAACTGCTCCAAGTCTGGGCCGGTGATCGCAAAGTCGATGTCCACCGGCGCCCCCATCCGCAGCGACGTCTGGTTGCGCACCTGAACCCGCAAGTCCGGATATGCCTGCAATTTCTTGCGGATCTCCTGCATCTTCTCGCTTTGCGTGAAGTTGCCTTGGAAAGCCGACATCGGGTGCCCGGCCAACGTCGCGTGCATCAGGCGTTCCAGCGAAAACACCCGGCTGTCGATGTCTTTCAACTGCACGAACATGTAGCCGTAGTTCGCCCGCGACACCCCACCCGATCCCAGCAAAGCCACCACGTTGCGCACGCCGGACACGTTCATCACGTCGCGTTCCAACGTCCGCATCGTCGCGTCCATCGTTCGCGGCGTCACGCCCTCCGGCGCCGTGATGCGCACCTCGAACTCCGACTCGTCGACGTTCGTCGGAATGTAATCCTTCTTGACCATGTGGTAGAGCGGAACGTTGGCGGCCACCGTCACCACCGAGATCGCCAGCACGACCCATCGATACCGCATCGCCAGCTTCAAACAGGCCGTATAGCCCGCATCGATCCAACGGTAGAACCCCCGCCGCGATGCCGCCACTGCCGCTTTGCCCTCCGCGGCTTTCGCGGGGATCGGGCGCAGAATGCGCGAGCACATCATCGGCGTCAGCGAGAAGCTCACCAGCATCGAAACCAGGATCGCCACCGTCGCCGTCAGCCCGAACTCGAACAACATCCGGCCTGACAGGCTCGTCAGGAACGAAACCGGCAGAAACACGATCACCAGCGACAGTGTTGTCGCTAGCACCGCCAGGCCGATCTCCTTCGTCGCACCCACCGCCGCCTCCATCGGCGACGCGTTCTTCTCTTCGATCCAGTGAAACACGTTTTCCAACACGACGATCGCGTCGTCGATCACCACGCCCACCATCAACACCAGCGCCAGCATCGTCGCGTTGTTCAGCGTGAAATGCATGATCCGCATCATCGTGAACGTCGCGATGATCGACGCCGGAATCGCCACCGACGCGATCAGCGTCGAGCGCCACGATCGCATGAACAACAGCACCACCAGGCTCGCCAGGATACTCCCCACGATCAAGTGCTTCTGCACCTCGCCGATGGCCGCGTTGATGTACCGCGACTGGTCCTGGATGATGTCCAGGCTCACGTCCGGCGGCAGCAGCTCGCGGCAACGCGCCAGCCGCTCCTTGACCGCCTTGATCACCTCGACCGTATTCGCGCCCGATTGCCGCTGCACCGACAGCACGACCGCCGATCCACCATTCAGCCGCGCCCCTGTTCGCACCTCCTTCGTGCCGTTGACCACCTGGGCCAAGTCTCGCAGACGAACCGGCGTCCCCCGCACGGTCGCCACCACCAGGTTGTCGAAGTCGCGCGTATGTTCGTATCGCCCCAGCGTCCGCAGACCCAGCTCCCGAACTCCTGCATCGACCCTTCCCCCGGGCACTTCCACGTTCTGCCGAGACAGCGCGTCGCGCACCTGTACGATCGACAGTCCGTACGCCGCCAGCCGCGACGCTTCCACGTTGATCTGCACCGCTCGCTCAGTCGCCCCCGAAATCCCCACCGTCCCCACGCCGGGCGCCGACTCGATCACGTTCTTTACGCTGCGATCCGCCAACAGGTACAGCTCTCGCGTGTCCCGCGGCCCCGACACGGCCAGGCTCATGATCGGCGAGGCGTCCAGGTCCTGCTTTCGCACCACCGGCGGGTCGGTCCCCACCGGCAGCCGATTCAGCACGCTGTTCACGGCGTCACGCACATCTTGGGTCGCCGCGTCGATGTCCCGGTTGATGTTGAACGTCAGAATCACCAGCGACGTCCCTTCGCTGGAAATCGAACGCAACTCGTCGATCCCCTCCACCGTCGCCACCGCGTCTTCCAGCAGTTGCGAGATCTCCGATTCGATCTCTTCCGGAGCCGCCCCGCGATAGGTCGTGATCACGTAGACCCGCGGCAAGTCCATCTTCGGAAAACGGTCCACCCCCAATTGCAGATACGACGCCGCACCGGCCACCACCAGCGCGAAGACCAGCATCATCGCGAAGACCGGACGCCGTACACATATTCCGGCAAGCCACTGCAACGCTGTTTCTCCGCGCGTCGGAAGGAAGGATGATCGGAAAAGGACTCAGGAGGGACGACTGAACGTACGCTCTCAGCACTCCACTTTTCCGCAAAACTCCGCAGACGATCGTTTGGCCACTTCCTCGCAGCCACCGACGCCTACCACACTCACACACAACCTACGTGCCGGTCGTTGTGACCGGTCCGGCACGTCCCTGGCTGGCGTCGCTCAGCACGATGTCTCCCTCAGACAGCCCTCCGAGGATCTCCACCATTGCAGCCTGGCGACGCCCCGTCGTCACTTCCTGTTGCGACGCCTCGCCGTTGTGCACCCGCCACACTTTCTCCACCCCGGCAAACTCCAAAATCGCCTCTTGCCGAACCGCCAACGCCTTCGCGTCCGGATCGACGACGATCTCCGCCTCGGCAAAAAGCCCCACCGGCAGGCTCGATCCCGAATTGGCCAAATCGGCCTCGATTACCAGCGAACGACTGGAAAGATCCAGCGACGGGTTGATCCGCGACACTTTGGCCGTACGCGGCTCCTCTTCTCCCACGATGAACACGTGCACCTGCTGGCCGACTTTCACCTGCATCGCGTCGCGCTCCGGAACTCCCGCGCGGAATCGCAGTGGATCCACCTTCACCAGCGTCACCACCGGCTGCCCGACACTCAGATACACGCCCGGCGCCACGTGCCGTTGTTGCACCGTTCCCGCGTACGGCGCACGGATGACAGAGTCGGTCAGGTCTTGCTGCGCCAATCCAAGCTCGGCCCGCCGCATTTCGAGCGTTGCCAGTTCCTCGCTCACCTTGTTCAATGCCGCATGGTAGCGAGCCTCGGCCACATCCTTGTCGGCCTGCCGCTGCTGAACCTCTTCGGCCGAAATCGCATTCTGTTGGACCAACGCCTCGCCGCGTTTCAAGTTGGCTGCGGCTTCGTCCCAAAGGGCCTTCTCTTGCACCACCTCAGGAATGGCCTCCGGATTCAGCCCTTTCTCGTCCTGGCCCGGCTTGAGACCCAGCTTCGCTAGCGCCTGCTCCAACTGCGCCTGGGCCTGGAGCACCTTCCACTGAAAGTTCTCCTGCTCCAACGAGGCCAGAACGTCGCCCACCTGGACCGCCTTACCCACGTCCACCTTGACCTCGCGCACCCGCCCTGCCACCTTCGTCCCGATCACCGCATCCTCCTCGCCCAGCAGGCTCCCCTGCACGCGAACTGTCGTCGGCCACGATTGCATTTGCAGCCGAACGCTCGCCAGCGTCGAAACCTTCGCCGGCGCTGTCGCTTGGGCCGGTGCCGGCTGTGCCTTGCCCACCGCCGCCCCTGCCGACGATGCGGCCCCGTCCCGGCAACCCGCGGCTGATAGCGTCATCGCCACCAGGAGGCACCCGGCGCGCCAGGGCCCCGACATACCTCGTTCCAATGCTCGTCCCCTTCGCTGCATCTTCCGCCGCCTTGCAACCGTCTCGTCAGCCGATACCGGAAACCTCGGGTATACGCCTCCCATTCTAATTGGGGCCCTGCCCGTCTGTCTACTCATTTGACCGGCACCAAGAAACACGACGAGCCGGCAACAGGCCATCTGTCGCCGGCTCGTGAGCCGATTCTGTTGGTCCAGATACGTCAGAACGTGACGATCAGGTCGGTGGCGAACAGAAACTGCCGGTCGCTGTTGCCGTCGTCGAACGGGAGCTGTCCGTTCAGGTCGGGGCTCCCGTCATACACGTCCCAGCGAATTTCCGGCCGCATCACCACGTTGGGGTTCGGCCGCCAGTTCAGCCCCAATGTCAACTCGCAGAAGTTCCCCGCGAATCCCGGGCCGCCGTCCCAGCCGTGGCCCGGCACGAGATGTCCGACGCCCGCCACGCGAGCCCCGTTGTTATCTCGGAAGATTTCGATGCGAAGACCGGCCTTCCAGGCCTCGTTGATCGCGTAGTACAGATACTGTGCGATGCCGTACCATTCCGCGTCCTGATTGGCCCAGAATGCTCCGTCCTGCTCGTATCCGTACGTGTGCTCCAGCGCGTAGCTGGTGCGATCCGAGAATTCGTGCTGGTAGATCAGGCTGTATACGAACCGGTCCCGCTGGCCGACCGTGTCACCCTGCTGGATCGGATCCTGGGGGCCGACGTCCACATTGAAGGCCAGCCGATCGGTCTTGTTGTCCCCCGTCCACGACAGCCCGCCCATGAAGTCCAGGCTCTCGTTGTTGTCTTCCCACATCATCCAACCGCGATGGAAACCGGCCGCAACCGACCAGTTCTGCGTCAGCTTGTACGAGCTCATCAAGCCCGTGACCAGTAGCGGCTCGCCGTAGCCCATCTGATACGAGTGGCTGTAGAAGAAGTTGGCCGGCGCGGGAACCTGCTCATAGTTGAGGATCCCTGCGAAGTGGCCGACCAGGACCGAGAACCGATCGTTGCCCAACGCCAAGTACGCCTGCGGAATCACCAGGCCGTAGTAGCTGTCCATCCCGTTGATGCGATCATCCAGACCGTAGCTGATACCGTAACGATAGTCCGTACCATAGATCATGTCGATGCGACCGCCCAGTTCCCAGCAGTGCCCCCGCTGTCCCACCGGCCGATCCATGAACAACCAGAACTGGTTCATCTGGTACTCGCCGTCGCGGTCGTTCGTGGCCACCGGTCCGTTGAATCGATCGCTCGGGTCGTCGCCGTTGAAAGTGATGCCTTGCTGCAACCAGCCGCCGAAGTTGATTCCGTAGTACTTCAGGCACGGACTGTCGAACAAGTGCCACGGTCCCGGCGGCTCTTGCGTCGGATACGTTTCCGACGGTGCCGGGTCCATGGTCGAGGCATAGCCCGGGTCTTCCATCGCGCCAGGCGCGGGAGGGACCTCGTCGCTCACCGGCGCATCGAAAGCCATGCCGGAGTCCTGATAGGGCATGACGTCGTCCGGCATTGGTGCCATTGCAAGTCGTGTGTCAGGCACGCGCTCCTGGTAATACGCTTCGCTGCCGTGCACCCACGCCGGCGCATCCGACTGCGTGGCAACGAGGCGCACCTTGGTCGGTACCGCACCATCCTCGGCCTGGAGCCGGTCGGCAGCCGTCAGCACCATGCCGACCGCCAACGCGAGAACCAGAGTCACCAACGGCCTCCGCTTCATGGCGTGCTCACTCCTTCTTTGCGTGAGGTGGAGCGGTGCTCCCCGCTTTCGAGTCGTCAACGAATAACACCGCTATTAGGCAATTTCAGCCTTCTCAGCAGATGTGATCGGAGCACTCAAGCAGGCAAATTCAGTCCCAGCGGTCTAGGCGGACCAAACCATGCGTGTGGTGTGAAACACGCAGCTTTCCCAAGTTGATGCGCAACCAGCCGCCTTTCCCCCTGAAGACGGAACCCTTCGGCAAGAAAAGACGACGAGCCGGCGACGCTCCCCATCGCCACCGGCTCGTCGTTGTCAAACTCTAACGATTAACCAGAATAAGAAACTAATCGCAACGCCATCCCACATCCGGCCGAAGCACAAAAAAACCTCACCCCGCCTCCCCTCTCCCGCGAGCGGGAGAGAGGTTGAGGGGTGAGGGCGTCTCGCACGTCTGAAAAAATCCGCGACGGTCTTCCACGGGCAACGTCCCGTGGCTCTCGTCAGAATGGCTTGTAGATGCCCGGCATCGGCACGAGGTACTCGTAGCTGCCGTCCTGATCGGGCATGAGCGGCGGGTCGGCATCCCAGGTGAACTTCTTGGGCATCTCCGAAGGCCCCTTGGCCACCGCGTCGTCCCACTTCACGACTTGGCCCGAATACGTGGCCATGCGTCCCAACACCGCCGTGAACGAGCTGTCGGCCCCGAAGTGGCCCTCGTTGTACGGCTTGTTCTCGGCGATCGCCTTCAGCAGGTCGATGTGCTCCTGCACGTACGGATTCGGCCGCTCGCCGCGGAACTGCCAGTTCGTTTCGCCTTCGATCCGGCCCGCGCAGTTAGCCGTGCCCTTGGTCCCATGCGCGTATTCCTCGACCGCCGACCACGTCTTCGGAATGTGGCGGCACTGGCTGAACATCTTCGTGCCGTCGTCATACGTGAACTCGACGAAGTGGTGATCGTAAATCGTCCCCACGTCCTTGCCTTTGCGCACCTGACGCCCGCCCATGCCATTGGCTTCTGCGGGGTGCGTTCCCTTGATCCAGTTGCAGATGTCCAGGTTGTGTACGTGCTGCTCACAGATGTGGTCGCCGCACAGCCAGACGAAGTAGTACCAGTTGCGCACCTGGTATTCCATTTCCGTCAGCTTCCGACCGGCCGCCTTCTCCAGGCCGGCACGATCGCGCACCCAAACGCCGCCGCCGTTCCAGTACGGACGAAGCAACATCACCGTTCCCAGCGCACCGTCCTTGATCTTCGCGATCGTTTCCTGGTAACGCGGTTCGTGGTGCCGCTGCAAGCCCACGCCCACCTTCAGACCCTTCTGGTCCGCCAGCTTGTTCGTTTCCAGCAGCGAACGGTAGCCCGGAGCGTCCACACAGCACGGCTTCTCCATGAAGACCTGCTTGTTCGCCTCGATCGCCGCCTTATAGTGAATCGGCCGGAAACCGGGGGGGGTCGCCAGGATCACCATGTCGGGACCGGCGGCAATCGCCTTCTCGTAGGCGTCCAAACCCCAGAAAATCTGATCGTCCGGAACATCCACGTTTCCCTTGTACGCGTCTTCCTTCTTCAAGCTGGCAACGGCGCCCCGAACGTTGTCCTCGAACGCGTCCGCGGCCGCGATCAGCCGAATCTTCGTGCCCGCCGCGCTGCCGGCGTCCATGCAGTTGCGGATCGCGCCCTGCCCTCGCCCGCCGCAGCCGATCAACACGACCTTCATCTCACCGCTGCCGGCCGCGTGAGCGCCCCGTGCAAAACCCAAGCCGCCCGCCAACGCGGCCCCGGCGACTGCCGCCGACGAAACCTTCATGAAATCACGACGCGAGGTTGTTCTCTGGTTGCTCATCCTCTGCATCTCCCTTCTTTGTTGTAGGGTGCGCCGGGCGCACCACCTTGTCTGACTATTGTCGGTGCGGCTCACGCACCCTACGTCCAACGGTGCCTCTCTCGTGCTCAGCCGGGATATTCCCGTTCGTCCCCGTCTGCGCACGCTCCAGGCGACTCTACATCTTGCCCCCTTGGGCTTCCTTATAATCTCTCATAATCTGTGGATCGGGCTCGTATAACTTCGCCTGTTCCTCCGTCGGCATCTGCAGCGGCCGCACGACACGGAAGCCAACGAACGTCGCGTCCGTCAGCCACCAGATGCTCTGCGGGATCTGTGGATCTTGCATCTTCCAGTCCCTGTTCGAACCACGGCGGGCCGCACTGCGAAGCCGTTCGGGGTCGTCGTCCCACGAGCCGCCACGTACCACGCACGGATACTCCGTCGTCGGCACGAACAGCGGATTCGAGGCCACCTTGCCGGCCGAACGCTTGTACGCGTCGGCGATGTGCTGATCCAGCACCCACTCCGACACGTTGCCGTGCATGTCGTACAGGCCCCAGGCGTTGGGCTTCTTCTTCTTGATCTCGTGATACTTGTCGTCGCTGTTGTCGAAGCACCAGCCATACTCGTCCAGCTTCTCCGGATCGTCGCCGAACGAATAGGCCGTCTTGCTTCCAGCGCGGCAGGCATACTCCCACTCCGCCTCCGTCGGCAGCCGATAGTAGCGGCCCGTCTTCGCACACAGCCACTTGCAGAACATCTGCGCCGCGTACTGCGTCACGCAGATCACCGGCCGATTCGTCTTGCCCATCTCGAATGTCATGTCGGTGTAGGGCTTCGTCGGCCGCGCCACGATGTCGGCCAGCTTGTCCCACTCCGATTGCGGCTCATTCTTCAGCTTGCGCCGCTGAATGTCCATCTCGAAGCACCACTCTTCGTACGCGTCCCACGTCGTCTCGTGAGCTTCCATCCAGAACGGTGCGATTTCTACCTCGTGCTGGGGCGACTCGTCCGCCTTGTGACCCGCCTCGCTCTCCGGGCTGCCCATCAAAAACTTTCCGCCTTTGATCGGCACCATCTCAAACTTCAAGTCCGTCCCCGAGATGATCTCCGTGTACGGCTTCATCTGGGCCTGCGCCGTCGCGTCGGCGTCCTTCACCGGATACGGCTTCGGCAGCCACTTGACCACGGGCGTTTCACTCGGCGAGATTGTCGCCTGCTCGGCACCTTCCGCAGCGCTCAGCATGCTGCCCACCGCGACCGCCGCCGCAAGGCCCAGCATCCATACAAAGGCACGTTGGATTTTCCACAGCTTCTCAGTTACTCTAGTCATGTAGAGGATCCTCTTACGGCTGAACGTGTCTTGAGACGACAATACCTTAACTCTGAATCCGATCCAGAAGGAACCTGCCCGTATGGCAAGGCTGTTTGCAGGATGGCTGATCGCGGCGGGACTTTTCACAACTCCGGTTGGCGCCTCCCCGCTCCAGCGATTCGACTTCGCCCAAACGGAGATGGCCATTCCAATCCAGATTGTATCTTACGCGATCGACGATGTCACTGCAAATCGCGCCGCCCAGGCAGCCTTCGCCCGTATCCACCAACTCAATCTCGTTCTCAGCGACTACGATCCAACGAGCGAGTTGCGGCGCCTCTGCGACACCGCCGGAGGGGGGAAAGCCGTTCCCGTCAGCGACGATCTTTGGCGCGTCCTCTGCCAGGCTCAACAACTGTCGAAACAATCCGACGGTGCCTTCGACGTGACCGTCGGTCCGCTCGTACGCCTCTGGCGCCGCGCCCGCCGCGAGCGAGAGCTTCCTTCAGAGTACCGTCTGGCCGAAGCCCGGCGCAGCGTCGGTTACCAACTCGTCCATCTCGACCCACAGCACAAGACCGTCACCCTGCAAACAGCCGGTATGCGCCTTGATCTCGGTGGAATCGCCAAGGGTTACGTATTGGACCAAGCCATGGACGTCCTCCGCCAACACGGCATCACTCGGGCAATGATCCATGCCGGTGGCGATGTCGTCCTGGGCGACGCGCCCCCGGACGCTTCGGGATGGCGGATCAGCGTCGGCACCTTGACGGTCGACGCCAAACCGGCCCGCACCCTACTGCTTTCCCGCTGCGGCGTTGCTACCTCCGGCGACATGTTCCAGTTTGTCATCATCGACGGTCGCCGCTATTCCCACCTCGTCGATCCTCGCACGGGCATCGGTCTCACCGACCATAGCAACGTTACCGTCGTCGCGCCCAACGGCACGCTGGCCGATGGCCTCGCCTCGGCCGTCAGCGTCCTCGGTCCCAAGAAAGGCCTCGAACTGATCGATTGCACGCCCGATGCGGCCGCCTTCATCCTGCGAGCTCCGCAGGGTAAAACCGAGGTCCACCAGTCTAGTCGCTGGACGAACCTGCCTACCGCGGACGGACCACGCTCTTGACGCAACTCACCACGGGATCGGCCGACGACCCGGCCGCCGGCAAACTTGCTGGCCGGCTCACGATGCTCCTCGTGGCGCTGCTCTGGAGCACCAGCGGTCTATTCGCCAAGGCCCCCATCTTCGATGCTTGGCCCGAAGCCTATCGAGGCTCGCTGCTCGCCTTCTGGCGATCGGCCTGCGCCGCGTTGGTTCTCCTACCCACGATCCGTCGGCCGCGCTACCGCACATATCTCATTCCGCTGACGATCTGCTTCGCGCTGATGAACGTCACCTACCTCACCTCCATGACGCGGAGCACCGCGGCCAACGCCATTTGGCTCCAGAACATGGCGCCCTGGTGGGTATTCTTGCTCTCCGTTCTGCTCTTCCACGAGCCCGTCGTTCGGCGCGACCTCATTCCCCTGGCTTTCGCCATGCTCGGCGTCGGCACGATCCTCTCCTTTGAAATCCGCGGCCAGGCTCCGTTCGGAGCGATCTGTGGCGCAGCCTCAGGCGTGTTCTACGCGGCCGTCGTCGTGCTCATGCGCCAGTTGCGATCCGAAAACTCCTCATGGATCGTCGCCCTCAGCCACACGGTCACCACGGCGGTCCTGCTCCCCTGGGTTCTTCAGATCGGCTATGCGCCATCCTTCGAGCAACTACTGGCCCTCGCCGCTTTCGGCACCGTGCAGATGGCGATCCCCTACCTGCTGCTCATCCGCGCACTCCGTTCGATCAGCAGTCAGGAAGCCGTTGCCATCGGCCTCGTCGAGCCGGTCCTGCTGCCCCTTTGGGTATGGCTGATCTGGGGCGAGGTCCCTGCCTGGTGGACCATCGTCGGTGCCGCCCTCATCCTCGCCGGCCTCCTCCTCCGCTACGTCGTCTGCGAACTCCTCTTCCCCCGCAAAACCCCACAGAATCCGCGGGCCAAAACTCCCCTCGCCCGCTTGCGGGAGCGGGGCCGGGGGTGAGGGCGCCTTCCATCCCAGCCACCTCCCACCACACACTCCCCATCACCCACTACCCACTACTCACTACCCACTACTCGACGACAATACGCCCGAACCGCCTCCTGAACCGCTTCCGGCACGGTCGGCCGATACTCTTCCACCAACTCCTCGACCTTCGCGTGGGCGATATCGTACATGCCTGGCGCATCGGCCCGGTAACCGCCGCTCATGTCCAGAAAGCTGCCGTGGAAGAACTCGCCGCTGCGCAGCAATTCCACCGTCAACCCGTCGGTCATGTAGTTACCGCCCGGGCCGGCCGCCACGATCGAGTCCAGCGCCAGCTTGACGTCGCTCATGTCGATGCCCCGCGCAAGAAACTCGGCCATCTCCGCCAATCCGCAATGCACGACCACCTGCTCGGCGCTCATGCCGTTGGCGTTGTGCAGGCTTCCCAGCCCGCCGATGAAGTTCTGCCCGTTCACCAGCCCCGTCAACAGCACGAGCATGCTTTCCGCACCATTTTGCACATCAGGCCGCCACGTAAGCGTGCCCGCCGACTCCGTTGCGATCGGCAACCCGTAAAACTTGCCCATCTGCATGGCGGCCGTCTTGAACAACAGCTTCTCGGCCCCATAGTACAGGTCGTGGCCGCTCCGCATGTCGGTTACCGATGGCCCGATCGCATAGAACACCGGGTGGCCCGGCTTATACACCTGTGCGATGAGCGCCGGCAGCAGTGTTTCCACGTTCGCTTGCAATAGCGTCCCTGCCATCGAGTACGGCGACGTCGTCCCCGCCATCGGGCACACGGTCGGCAGGATCGGGTAACATCGCGACATGGCCATCTTCATGATCTCGATGTTCGGACCGTGCACCTGCAGAGGGCTGGTCACGGCCATCGCCAGCGTCAGCAGAGGCGTCGACTCCACATCCAAACCCGCCGCCTCCGCGATCGCCGCCGCCACTCCCATCCATTCCTGGCCGTTTTCCACCGACGCCGGCGACGCCATCACGTGCTTCGTCGTGTGGCATAGGAACACTTCCAGCGTCCTGATGTAGCTCTCCGGCTCGGGCACATCGCTCACGGGAAACTGCATTCGGTGCAGCGCTTCGATCCGAGCGAGCGACTCGCCCACGATCGTGTGCCGCCGCACGTCCTCCAGCACCGGCCGCCGCACGCCCCGCGGACCGTCGGCGATCCACGGATCGATCACCAGCGAGCTGTAAGTCCGTTTCGCGCCGCCCGTCCGCAGTACCCTTCCGTTCATGCCCGCCTGCGGCGCTTCCGACGGTGCCTGCGCCAGCAAGTCGCCGACCAATTCTGCCGGAAACCGCACCAGCCCGCCCACCTCGTCCACTCGGGCGCCCGCCCGTTTCAGCTTCCCGAGCGCCTCCTCGTGTGTCACCCTGATTCCGACGCGTTCCAGAATATCCAAGCTCTTCTTGTGGATCTTCTCGACTTCCCCGTCGTTGAGAACCTGCAAAACCATTCTGCCCATGGCGCAATTCCCTGTGCGTTGTCGACAACGATATCACCGTACCGATCCGAACACACGCCTCCTCCGGCCGCAACCTCTGGCTTGCAACAGCATTCCTACTCCGGCCAACTTCCGTTTTCCGGAAATGCACCTCCGTTCTCGTGCTGAAATCGCTCCAGCGTTTCATGCTCAAACGTCAAGGTCTCCAGCGCGCAAGCCAACTCTTGAATGGCCCGAAACACGCCCACGATCATAACCACCACGCCGCCGACAAACAGCCCCGGCGCCGCCCATGCCAGCGACGGAAGGAACGGCGCAACTCCCAAATCCAGGGAGCATCCCAGCATCAACAACACGGTGACCAACAAACACACCAGCGCGTCGCGAATCAAACGAACCCGCCCGAACAACTGATGCCCCAGTTCGTCAAGGATCTCCAGCCGCTTCTTCACATGGGCCGCCTCGGTCGAGTCTTGCCGCGCTTCGCCCATCGCCGCCAACCTCGAAAACAAGTCGAATCGCTCCTTGTTGATCGTTCGCGTGCGACTGATCACCGCCGTCAGCCGGTTGTAGAAAGCCAAAGCCAACAGCCCATTGGCCGAGATCATCACCACCGGCACCACAAATGCCTCGATCGTATGTACCGTCTCTTCCATCACCTTCTCTCCAGCCGCCCCCTCTGTGAGAGGGGATGATCGCAGCTCGGTTGGAACCGCAGTCGCGACTACCGGACCAGAACCCTCGACCGCTCCCGCCAGCTCGGTCGAACGCCCTCAGCGTAGCGTCTTCACCACCCAAGCACACCCACCTTTGTGGGGCCATATGACCCGCCCGTTCCCCAAACCGACGTTGACGCCCAACCATCCGGCCGCTATCCTCCCCGCCCTCTCCCCCTGGTCATGGAATAGGAGCGGACGATGACCCCAACCACTGCCAAGGTCTCCCGGGATGGTTCCATCCACAAGCAACCGGCTGTCATCGTCCATCTTCTCTTGGCGGTCCTTTTCGCCCCCCTCCTGATCGCCACGCAGATCTCCTGCATCAGTCCCGGCGCGGCGCCGGCCACCATCGGGTTCGTCGAGCCGCCGCGTGCGGAACTGGCCGCCTCCTTATCTCAAGACCACATCAAGGCCGCCGATGTCCTTCAGCTCAAGCTTGCCGACGGTACGAAGGCCACCGTGAGCCAGACCTTCCAGGTCGCGCCCGACGGAACGATCGAAATCGCCGGCCAAGGCAAGGTCGAGGTCGCCGGAAAGACCGTCCAGCAAGCGCAGGAAGCCGTTCAAACGGCCATGGCCGCGTCCTCGGCCGTCAAACAGGCTGTCGAGCTGGCCATGTCCGAGTACTACCTGGTCACCGTCGACGCCGACGGCGTCAGGCACCTTAAGCGGGTTCCCGTCAAGGGCGAGCCCCGTGTGCGCGACGCCCTGGCCAGCATGAAGGTCTCCGACAAGCTCATCTGGATCGCCCGCCCCGACCCCTCGCGCTACCTGAGCGATCAGCTCATTGCTGTCGACTGGGAATCGATCGCCCACGATCCCAACAGCCGCGCCAACTACAAGCTCCAGCCGGGCGACTGGCTCTTCGTCGCCACCGAACCGGCCCACGGCTTGGCCCGCGTCTACAACGCCGTTGCCGGCCTGGGGACCAACCAGCAGGTCGACCGCAGCCGCGTCCGCTAACGCGGCCTCCTGCGCCCCGTAGCACAGCCGCCCCCGGTTGTGTCCCTGCCGCTCCTGCAGCACGGCCGCCCCCAACTGCGTTCCCTCATCCCGCTGCGCCCGGGGCTCCGTCGTCGAGTTCCGACCCATGTAGCACGGCCGCCCCCGGCTGTGTTTTCTCATCCCAGCCGTCCTCGGCTCTGTCCCCTCACTGTCTCCCCCTCATTCCCGCCACCCACACCCATTCCCCCGCGCAGCTTGACCTCCCCCTCCCACCCGACTAAAACTAAATTCAAACATCCCACCCAACCACCCAATCGCCGCCCCGTCGGCGATCACCCGCGCACGCCAACTCCTTCCATCAGACTTTGCCCACCCACGGCCCGCCCGGTCCACCATTCAGTCCCCGCCGGCTCCCGCGCGGCTAGAACGCATTCTTCAAACCGGAGGCATACGACCATGCATCGCTGGCTCACCACGGCAATCCTCTCGTCCATCGCGTGCTTCGTATCCAGTCCCCTGGCCGTTGCTGCCGACGCCCAGCAATCGATCGTCGCCCAATGGGAGTTCAACACCGAGGGCGACTTCCAGGGCTGGACCGTCGGCGGACAGATCGCCGACGCGGCCGTGGCCGGCGGTGTCCTGCGCGGCCGTACCACCGGCAACGACCCCATCCTCTTCGCCCCCACCTTCGACATCCCGGCCCGTCCCGGCCAGCGCATCGAGATTCGCATGAAAAGCGCCGCCGGCGGGGCCGCCGAACTCTTCTGGACCGAAACACTCGAGGGCAAGTACGGTGGGTTCAGTGAAGCCAAGGCCGACCACCTCCAAATCACCGCCGACGACCAATTCCACGTCTACCGCATCTATCCCTTCTGGCAAGCGGCGGGCAAGATCATTCGCCTCCGGTTCGATCCTCCCAACGACAGCCCCTTCGAGATCGATTTCATCCGCATCGTCGACGTTCCGCTTAGCCAGCCCGTCGCGGCCCGAAACTGGCAGTTTGCCTCCGGCGACCAGGGATGGTGGGCCATGCAGGAAACGACTTCGCCCAGCGTGCAAGACGCCGCCCTGCAGACTACCGCCGAGACCACCTCGCCGATCCTCGCTAGTCCCCTCTTGTCCATCCCTGCCTTTGAGGCCTCGGTCGCCTGTCTCCGCATGGCTGTCGATGGCGGCAAGGCGGGCCGCATCTACTACGCCACCGACAAACGCATGGGCTGGCGATCCGTATCGTTTCCTCTCCGTGCCGACGGCCAGATACACACCTACAACGTCGAGATCCCGGAACTCGCGTCGCGCGACGACTCCCTCGTCTTCCTCGGCATCTCTCCGACCGACAAGAAGGACGCCACCGCGCGGATCGAGTCGATCGGCCTTGCCGACCATCCCGCAGGTCCCGCGGAACTTGAAGTCAGCTATTTCGGCCGCCAGGAAGGCGTCAACCGCGTCGACCGCCCCTCGCAGGTCGTTTGCACTCTGGAGAACCTCGGTGGCGAGCCCGCCAAAGACGTTGTCGCCACACTATCCGTGCCCGAAGGCGTGAAGGTCGTCGGCCAGGCCGGCCAGAAGATCGCGCCCGTTTGCTTCGGCATCCCCGACTCGATCCACTGGACCGTCGAAGCCGGCGGCGCCGCAGTCGTGCCCATCTCCGTCAAGATCGAGGGCCCCGGTATGCCGGCAGTTTCCTCGACGGCGTCCATCGACTTCACGCCGTTGCCCAAGGTGGCCAAGACCGATTACATTCCCGAGCCGCAGCCCGTCACCAGCAAGTTCGACATCGGAGCCTTCTACTTCCCCGGCTGGCCCACCATGGAACGCTGGCAGCCCATCCAAGACTATCCGCTGCGCAAGCCGGTCCTCGGCTGGTACGACGAAGCCAACCCCGAGTGTATCGACTGGCAGATCAAGTGGGCGGCCGAGCACGGCGTCAAGTTCTTCCTCGTCGACTGGTACTGGTGCAAAGGCGCCCGCCATCTCGAGCATTGGGTCAACTCATACAAGGACGCCAAGTTCCGCAAGTACCTCAAGTGGTGCGTCATGTGGGCCAATCACAATCCGCCCCACACCCATTCAGTCGACGACTGGCGCAAAGTGACCCAGTTCTGGATCGACAACTACTTCGGCATGGACGAGTACTACCGCATCGACGACCGTCCCGCCGTGTTCATCTGGGCACCCGGCAACGTCCGCAACGACCTCGGCGGCAGCGCCAAAGCCGCCGAGCTCTACGCCATGTCGCAAAAGATGGCCCGCGATGCCGGTTACAAGGGCATCTACTTCGCCGCCATGGGCTCCCCCACCCCCGACGTCTCCACCTGCGAGACGCTCAAGAACGAAGGCTTCGAGGCCTTCACAAGCTACCACTCCTTCCAGTTGGCCCACTCTCGGGCGAAGACCCAGCGGTTCCCCTACGCCGACGTCGTCGAAACCTCGCCCGAGGTCTGGCAGAAGGCCGACTCGGTCGCTACCGAAATGCAGTACTTTCCCCTGCTCGATACCGGATGGGCCTCCGAACCCTGGCACGGTAACAAGAGTCTGGTCGTTTACGACCGAACACCGGAACTCTTCGGCGAAATGTGTCGCATGGCGCGTCGCTACGCCGACGAACACCACAAAAAGATCCTCATCCTTGGGCCATGGAACGAATGGGGCGAAGGAAGCTACATCGAGCCCTGCAACGAGTACGGCTTCCGATGTCTGGACCAGATCCGCGACACCTTCTGCAAGCCGGGCAACTGGCCACCCGACCTCGTCCCCTCCGACATCGGCCGTGGCCCGTACGACCTGCCGCCGGTGCAGAACAAGACGGCGTGGCAGTTCGACAAGGACGGCCAGCTCGATGGCTGGATGGCCGCCGGCAGCCTGCGCGTCGAAGTTCGCGACGGTGCACTACAGGCCGAGTCGGTCGGTCCCGACCCGATCCTCTACGGCCCCCGACTGCGCATCGACGCATGCCGCTTCCATCACATGACTATCCGCATGAAATGCTCTGCCGACGATCATGCGCAAGTCTTCTGGTCCACCCGTTTCTCGCCGACCAGCGAAGCCAGCAGCGTCCATTTCGACGTCATTGGCGATGGCCAGTTCCACGATTACGACCTCGACCTCGGCGCCAACCCTCACTGGCGCAACATGGTCACGTCTCTTCGCCTCGACCCCGTCGCTGGCCCCGGCCGGAAGATCGCCATCCAGTTCATCCGGCTCCACTGACCCTCACCGCATCCGCACAATCGCCCGACGCAACCCTCCCCTCTTCCGCATGCGCGAACGGGGCCAGGGGCGCGGACGGTTTACACTCAAACCCGCACAAAACCATCATGACAACCTTCGTCCCCAAACCAACGATCATCCACGCGGCCGGTCAGGCCGTCATCGTCCGGTCGGGCCAATGGGTCCGATACAGCACGCCCGCCCCCGAAGGCGCCGAATACATCGCCGTCTGCCTCCCCGCCTTCGCTCCCGACCTCGTCCACCGCGACACCGCCCGCCCCTATTGGGTCCTGCATTGGAACTGGAACGAGGCCGACCATCGGGAGGCCGAAAGATCAGGATTGGGTTGGACCCCTTGTTCCGTTTTCAATACAGGCATCGATAAATGCACGGTCAACGGCTCGACCGGCACAGCAACGCCTCCCCTCCGGCCGCTGCGCGAACCGATCCCCATCGTTTCCCGGCGGGTCATCGGACAGATTGACGTGCCGCCCGACCTATTCAGCCGCCCCGTCGTCGCCACTCTTGTGGTCGGCCCAGAATCCGTCTATCGTGAATCCATCGTCGCCGTGTAGATCGACGTCCTCACCCTCCTCGGAGCACAACCATGAAACTCACGATTCCCACACTCGTCGGCGCGTTCATGTTGTTCGTAACGACCGCAACCGCCCTGGCTCAGACTCCTGGCACCGACGCACGTCGTCCCCGTGGGCCGGGCAACGCTGATGCAATGGCAGCACTCCAGTCGCCGCCCGTTCCCAAAGACGCCAACGAGCAGAAGATCTACAAACTCTTCGACGATATCGAACAGAAGCAGGGCCGCATGCTCAATGTCCCCGAGGCCGATGGGCGCATGCTTCGCCTGCTGACCGAGGCCATCGACGCCAAAAAGGCGGTCGAAATCGGTACGTCCAACGGCATTTCGTCCATCTGGATCGGGCTGGCACTCCAGAAAACCGGCGGCAAACTGATCACCCACGAGCTCGAACCCGAGCGCGCCGCCTTGGCCCGCGAGAACTTCAAAGCCGCCGGCATGACCGACATCATTACGGTCGTCATAGGCGACGCCCACGAAACGATCACCAAGCTCGAAGGGCCAATCGATCTGGTCTTCATCGACGCGGAGAAGCCTGGATACGCCGACTACCTCAAGAAGATCCTGCCCCTGGTCCGCCCCGGCGGCCTCATCCTCGCCCACAACATCACGCCCCGCACGCCCAACCCCGAGTATCTCAAAGCCGTCACCACCAACCCCGACCTCGAGACGCTCTTCTCCATGCAGGGCGCTGGCATGAGCATCACCCTCAAGAAACGCTAACCGCGCCACCTCCTCCCCTCTGTCCCGCACGCGGGCGAGGGGAGGAGGGTGAGGGCGGCCCGAATCTCCGGCAGAGCCCCGAACCAACATTCACCTGCTCACTCCCCTGCCCTCCCTCGTCCCACGAGCCCCAGCCACGTCCTGGCGGCCACATCAATCGCCTCCGTCTCCCCTCCTTCGCCCCAAATCCCTCCTCCCCGCTTGTCATCTCTCCGGTCGATGATTACTATGGTCGTGTTACGACACGTGTATTCGTAATACGATACGGTTCCGCCCCGGCCACGTGCGCCCGGCACGACCCGCGGCGACTTCCTCCCTCGACAAGCGTTTTCCTCAATCGGCTCGCCCGAATCTCACCGAAAGGACACTCCCCATGGCTCACGCTCGACGCACGCGGTCCAAAGCACTCCTGCTGGCCTTCTCGACCCTCTGGTTCGCTGCCCTGGCCGGCAATGCGCTCGCCGAAACGAAACCCACTCAGCTCTATCTGGTCGGCGTGGGGCCCGGCGATGCCGATTTGATCACCTTGCGGGCGATCGACGTCATGAAGCGGGCCGACATCGTCTTCTGTTCCCGCCGCATCCAAGAGAAGTTCGCCGACTATCTCAACGGCAAAGAGATCATCGACGGCTACTGGCGACTCTTCCCCTTCTATGGCCAGAACCTCGCCGACGTGCCCGAACCGATGCGCCACCAGGCCGAGCAAATGGCTACCAAACGCGACAAGTTCATCAGCATCGTGCGCGACGCCGTCGCCAAAAAAAAGACCGTGGCCATTCTCGACTCCGGCGACCCGCTCATTTACGGTCCCTGGGCGTGGTGCCTCGAAGAGTTCGAAGATCTCCATCCCGTCGTCGTGCCGGGCGTCAGCTCTTTCAACGCCGGAAATGCCGCGCTTTGCAGGGGCGTTACGACCAGCGACCATACCAAGGCGGTCATCCTCAGTGCCACCGACTGGCCGGGCAAGACCGACACGATCGAGAAACTCTCCGTCCACGGCAGCACCATGGTCCTGTTCACCATGCGCGCCGAGTTTTCCGATTTCATCCGCAAGCTGCTGGTCCACTACCCGCCCGAAACGCCCGTTGCCATCGTCAAATGCGCCGGCTACGCCGACAAAGAAGAAGTGATCCAGGGAACCCTGGGCACGATCGTCAAGGAGGTGGGCGACGACAGGCTCCCCTTCGAGTACCTCATCTACGTCGGCGACTTCCTGAACTATCGCTACAAGAAGGCCAAGTAGACCTCCGGCGCTTCCGAACTGCACGGCTCGTGGCGGCTCCTCAGAACGCGTCGCTCGGAACCACCTCGCCCCCCTGAACCGTTCCGAGGTGCCGCCAAACGAACCCATCGATCGAATCGGCCACAAAACGCACCGACCCGTCGCCCAACAGCGCGTGAACTCCGCCCGGATGATAGCTGCGCGACGTGATCGCGCCGAAGCTCGGCCCACCCAGCCGTTCTCGCCGGCTGAGAACATCCACGTCCGGTTCGCTCAGCCCCGGTCCGCCCGGCGTCTTCTTGTTCGGCGGCCACGCCGTCGTGAAGCCGTTGTGATGGCACGACATCTCTGCCCACTGTGTGTGAGCCCTAAGGAAGATCGAGCAGCCGGTGCCCAAGTATTCCGGACACACCGTCAGCGGATCCGCGTCCGGCGGCGGCACGCTGTTCGGATCGCTGATTAGCGAAAGCGGCCCGCAGTCGCGGATAGTCACCTGGTAATTCTTCACCTCCGCAGCCAGCAGGGTGTTGGTCAGGCCGTCGCGAAAGTCCGCCCATCTGCGGCTGAAGTTCACCCCAAACGCCGAACGCGTCGGAGGGCCCGGCGTGTCCACACCGTTCCACACATACCAGTCACCCATGCAGAACACGTAGTTCACGCCCCCGATCAGCCCAAACTTGGAATGCGACACGGGCTCCCGGTTGATCTCGCTGGGGCAGAGGAAATTGTCGATCACGTGTCCCAC
The DNA here is from genome assembly GCA_963674835.2 of Thermoguttaceae bacterium. Taxonomy (GTDB): domain Bacteria; phylum Planctomycetota; class Planctomycetia; order Pirellulales; family Thermoguttaceae. The sequence goes on along the minus strand of CAXXKC010000003.1, from coordinate 216,053 downwards.
GGCATCCTTATTGATCAGGTCGCCGTACGACGTATCGACGTCCATCTTGTTGTACGTCGTATTCCGCTCGATATACGGCAGAATCCGCGCGTGTGGCCCCAGGTAACCCGTCCAGAGCGTGTCGTCTTCCAGCCGCCGCACCAACGCGCCGGGCGGAAGCATGAGATTGGTGCCGTGGTAATGATGGATGGCCAGGCCGATCTGCTTTAGGTTGTTGCTGCACGACATTCGCCGTGCTGCCTCGCGTGCCGCCTGCACCGCAGGCAGCAACAGGGCCACGAGGACTCCCACAATGGCCACGACCACCAGCAACTCAACCAGCGTAAAACCGCGACGTTTCATGGCAGACTCTTGTTTCCCGGGCGATTCAAGGTCCCCGCTCACGCATCCCTGCAAGCCACGCTCCGCACGCACCAGTGAGAAGACACCGGTAGTGAGCTTCAGGATACGCGAGTCGCGGTCGATGTCAACAAACTCGGCTCTCTGCTCATGACACCGACACTCGCGTCGCGCAAATCGACACCGCCGCGAGTCTCGTAGTGCTCCTCACAGCGTATCGTCCGCCCGATTCGCCTCGATTCAATCTCCGCGATGCCGGTCGCACTCGATTTACGAATCGAGGCATCGCATTTGCTCTCCCTGCGTCCTGACCCGCGCGTCGGTCGATGCGCACCGATTAACGCTCTGTTTCCAGACGGATCAGGAGTATGCCGTATGGGTGATGTGCGTTCTGCTGGCTGGTTCTCGCGCACCGCAAGTCACGTGCTTCCGGCATCCAAAGGTTCCAGCGATCTCCCATTTCACCGACCATCCAGGGCGTTGATGTTCGTCCTCGCGCTGACCGCCTCATGTTCTTCTTTCGCCCTCGCGGCCCAAAGCGAGTCGAAGACGCCAGACGACAAGCTCTATCACAAGGTGGTCGACCGTGCCATTCACTTCCTGGCCGGACGCCAGGCGGAAGACGGCTCCATCAGCGCGCACATCGGTATCGGCCCTACTGCCTTGGCCACACTCGCGCTGCTGCGAAGCGGCCGCGGCCTCGCCGATCCCCAGGTGGCCAAAGGCCTCAAATTCCTCGAAGAATACTCCCAGGAAAGCGGCGGCATTCACATGCCGGGCGGCCGCATCCCCATGTACGAGTCGTGCATCGCCTTGGTCTGCTTCAAGGAAGCCAACCGCGACGGACGCTACGACAAGCTCATCCACAGCGCCGACGCGTTCCTCCGCGCCGGACAATGGGACGAAAGCCGCGGCAAGGACAAGTCCAACCTCTACTACGGCGGCGCCGGCTACGGCGCCAAGTCCCGCCCCGACCTGTCCAACACGGCTTTTCTCGTCGACGCCTTCAAGGCGTCCGCCACCGAGGCCGACGATCAGGCGATCCAGAAAGCGCTCGTTTTCGTCTCCCGCTGCCAGAACCTCGAAAGCCCCGACAACACCACGCAGTTCGCCGACAAGGTCAACGACGGCGGTTTCTACTACACCTGCGTGCTCGGCAAGCAGGACGAGCAGCGCGAAACGGCCCAAGGCGGCCTGCGCAGCTACGGCTCCATGACCTACTCCGGACTGAAGAGCATGATCTACGCCGGCCTGAACAAGGACGATCCCCGCGTCAAGGCCGCCGTCGGTTGGATCAGCAAACACTACGACCTTCAGGCCAACCCCGGCATGGGCGATGCCGGACTCTACTACTACTACGTCACCTTTGCCAAGGCCCTCGACGCGCTTGGAACGGACCAGATCGAGGATTCCGCGGGCGCCAAGCACGATTGGCGCCGCGAACTCGTCGACGAACTCGCCCGCCGTCAACAACCCGATGGCTCCTGGGTCAACAGCAACCCGCGGTGGATGGAAGGCGACCCCAATCTCGCCACCGCATTTGCTCTCTTGGCCCTTTCGTACTGCCGGCCCGAGAAACACTGATCCTTACGCCCGGCCCACCGGCGATGGAACGACCGCGCAATCTCGACAGGAAAGCGAGCCCGAACGATGCCAACACCTCACGCCCCGCAAAACGCCCGCATCAGAAAATCCTCGAAACGCACAGCCTTCACCCTCGTCGAACTGCTCGTTGTCATCGCCATCATCGGCATCCTCGTGGCCCTCTTGCTGCCGGCCGTTCAGGCCGCGCGCGAAGCGGCCCGTCGCCTCGAGTGCACCAACAATCTCAAGCAACTGGGCCTGGCGATGCACAACTACGTCGGCGCTTGCAAATGCCTCCCCAACCCCGGCTGGCCAGCGCCCTCCGTGATCCCCACCGGCATGCACGCCTACCTCTCCGACTATTCCCCCTTGGCCAAGCTCCTCCCTTACTGCGAGCAGTCCAACCTCCAGAACCTTATCGACTTCAACATCTACATGGGCCATGTGGGCCGAGACGATCTCCCCACGGAACTCTGGCCCGCCGCTGCCACCGTCGTGTCCATCTTCCTCTGCCCGAGCGATCCGGAGAGACCTCTCCACGACATCACGCTCCCTTCGGGCACCGTCATTCCGGTTGCCGGGACCAACTACGCGATGAACGGCGGCGATGGGCTCGACAGCTACAGCGGCATGTATGGTTTCATGGCCAATCCCAACAACGGCATATGCTACGTCAGCGCCGTCTTGCGGTTCGCCGATATTCGCGACGGCACCTCCAACACCGTCGCCTTCGCCGAGTCCCTGCGTGGTCCCTGCGATTCCCCCTCCCTTACGCCCACTCCCGACGCGCAAATCTATCGCGCAAAGACCACCGTCTCCGGCACGCTGGCCGAAACGGCCGAAACCGGCGGACTGTCCGCGCTGTTGCCCAGCGTTACCGGCTGGGACGGCACACGGCTCTCCTATTGGCTGCGCGGCTGTGCTCCAAGTGGCCCCGTCCTCAACGCCCGATTCAGACCCAACGGCCCGATTCCCGACTTGGTCGGCGGGTCGGCCAAACTCACCACGGCACGCAGTCGCCATCCCGGCGGAGCCAACATCGGCTTCTGTGACGGCAGCGCACGGTTCGTCGCCGACACCATCGAAATGACCACCTGGCACGCGATCTGGACGCGGGCCGGCAATGAAATAACGAGCTCGTATTGAAGAAGGAGCGGCCACCAGATGACCACACCGAGCGATTCCGCACCACCGCTTTGCGTCGAGCACGTGACCAAGCGATTCCGCCAAGGCACGACGACCATCGAAGCCCTCAGCGATATCTCGCTCGCCGTCCAACGCGGCCAGTTCGTAGCCGTGATGGGCGCCAGCGGGTCCGGCAAAAGCACGCTGTTGCATGTCATGGCCGGCCTCACGCGGCCCGACGCCGGCCGCATCACCGTCGACGGCCAGGACCTCGCCCAGATGTCCGACTACCGGCTCACGTGCTTCCGCCGCCGTCGCATCGGACTGGTGTTTCAGGCCTTCAACCTCATTCCCACCCTCACAGCTCAAGACAACGTTCTGCTGCCGCTTCTGGCCGACGGACGCACCGGTCCCTCGCAGCTCGATCCCCTGCTCGACCGCCTCGGGCTGACCAATCGTCGCCGCCACCGTCCCGATGCGCTCAGCGGCGGCGAGCAGCAGCGCGTAGCCATCGCCCGTGCCATGGTCACCGAGCCGTCGATCATCCTCGCCGACGAACCGACCGGCAGCCTCGATTCCATCACCGGCCAGGGCATCTGCCGGCTTCTGCAGAAGCTCTGTACCGAGGAGGGCCGGACGATCGTCGTCGTCACGCACGAGCCGGCCGTGGCTGTCTGGGCACAGCGAATCGTCGTCCTGAAAGACGGCCGCGTCCTCACCGAATTCCCGACCTCCCAGCTTTCCGACGTTCACGCCTTGGCGGCCCACTACCAGGACATCGTCAGCGCGTCGCCGGCGGCGGAGGTCTGTGAATGAGCCTCGCACGGAAGCTCACATGTGCCTACGCGCTGCGCCATCCAACCCGCATGTTCCTGGCCTCGCTGGCTACGATCGCCTCGGCGTGCGTGGTGGTTTGGGTCGTTAGTAGCTACGACGCCCTGCGCTCTCAGTTCGGCCCGATGGCCTCCGAGTACCTCGGCCGATACGACGCCTTTGTCGTGCCCGTTTCGGAGAAAGACCCGTTTGTGGCCGCCGAACTGATCGACGCGCTGCGCAAAGACGCCGCCATCGCCGAGGTCCAACCCGCCTCTCAATCGTCGATTCGCCTCGTGAATCCCGATGCCGACGACGAGATGGGCGGTCCGTCGTTCTTCTCGCCGTCCGGCGGCGGCGCCCGCGGCGCAGGCGCTCGCTCGCAACCGCCCTCACACGACGCCGCAGGTCCCGGTCAAAGCGGCCGATCCGCTCGCCCTTCGTCCACTGGCGGACCGCCCCAGCGACCGGGGGCTCGGGGCCGCTTTCCCTTCTTCATGCCCTCCCTCGTTGGCACGACCGCCGCACAGCCTCCCTATCCGCTGATCGACGGCAAGTGGATCGACCCGCAACATGCCGACCGCCGCCAGTGCGCGCTCGACAGTGGCGTTGCCAAGCAGCTCGCCGTCACCGTCGGCGGCAACGTCCTGGTTGTCTTCGGGACCAAAGAATTCCGCCTGAAGGTCATCGGCATCGTCGACCAGCATTCGGTTGCCATGGCTGTGCGGTCTCCCTCGGCCCTTCCCAGTGGTCCTGCAACGGCCGCCGTCTATGTCCCCCTCGCCCTGGCCGACAAGCTCACTCGCCAGACGGCCAAGGTCAACCTCGTCAATCTCAAGCTGCGCGAAGGCTCCACAGCCGCCGACGTGCGCCGAGCCTGGTCGACCCGGCTTGCCACCGCCAAGCCGCCCGCCGAAATGCTCGGCATCGACGACATCCGAGCCAACCTCGAAGAGAGCATGATGGCCGCCAATGCCCGACGCCAAGCTTGGGCGGCCACCGGCATGTCCCTATTGGCGGCCCTCTTCATTATCTTCACCACCTTGAGCATGGGCGTGAACGAACGCATTCGTCAGTTCGCCGTCATGCGAGCCGTTGGCCTCTCCCGTGGCCAGGTGATGCGCGTCATCGCGGCCGAGGCGATCGTCTTGGCGTTGATCGGATGGGCCGGGGGCCTTGCCGCAGGTTGGGCGATGCTGGCGCTGGCAAGCCGGGCCCAACCCGCCCTGTTCTCCACCGGCGGCTCCCTCGGCACTTGGTGCGTCCTCCTCACCGGTGCCAGTGCCTTCGGTGGAGCCCTGCTGGCGTCGATTCTCCCCGCGTGGCAGGCCACCAGGGTGCATCCGCTGGAGGCCATGTCGCCTCGCCGATCCACCCGACCCAGCGTCCGTTGGTCGGCCATCGCCGGCGTCGTCGGCGTAGGATTGATCGCCGTCAATCCGCTGCTGGTCTACGTCGTCCCTGTCCCCGATGCCGCCCGCTACGCCATTTACGAGGCCATCGGCTGTTCGAGCATGGCCGTCGGCTTTCTGCTCTTGGCACCCTTGACCATCCTCGTCACCGAGACCGTCTTCACTCCCGGCCTCGGTTTGCTGGTAGGCCTCCAGCCGCGTCTGCTCTCCGCCCAGCTCAGCAGCAACCTCTGGCGCACCCTCGGTACCACCGTTGCACTGACGATCGGCCTCGGCCTCTACGTCGCCTTGCAGGTATGGGGCTATTCCATGCTCCAGCCCTTCGTTCCCGGCGATTGGGTCCCCGACGCCCTCGTCTCGTTCCAACGCGGCGGCCTTCCCGACACCGAAATCGAGGCGATCCGCAGCATTCCCGGCGTCGACGGCCAACAGTGCATACCCTTGGCCGTCGAACAACCCAAGCTGGCCGAAGACATCACCGGTAGCCACGAGCGCACCTCCGTCGCACGGCAAGACAACGTCATCGTCATCGGTCTGGATCCCAACACAGCCTTCGGTGGTGACGATCCCCTCATCAAGCTCGATTTCGTCCGCGGCAACCGCCACGACGCGCTTGCCAAGCTGGCCAAAGGCCCCTACTGCATCGTCCCCGACCATTTCCTCGACGCGACCGGCCTCAACCTCGGCGACCGATTCACGATGATTCCCCCCGAATCGCCGGACAAACGGGTCGAATACACCATTGCGGGTGCCGTCTCACTGCCCGGATGGCATTGGATGACCAAGTTCTCCGGTCTCCGTCGCCGAAGCGGCCGCTCCGCAGCCATGGTTTTCGCTCCCTACGATCAGGTACGCCGCGACTTCGGACTCAGCGCGATCAACTTCTTCTGGATGAACATCGACAAGAACGTCGGCGTCGACGCGATCGGTGCCGCGCTCCGGCCGATTGCCGAGCGCAATCCGGGCGTGCAGCAGCCCGTCAACCAACAAGGCACCTGGAACGTTGGCGCGCAGAACTTCGGTCCATCGGTCCGCATCAGCACACCGGACGAAGTCCGCAGCCGCATTGGCGACCGCGCCGACGCCATGATTTGGGCAATGTGCCAACTGCCACTCATTACCCTTCTGGTGACCTCGTTGGGCGTCATCAATACTGTGATGGCGTCCGTCCGCGCCCGCCGTTGGGAGTTGGGAGTGATGCGATCGCTGGGCGTCAACCGATCGGGCCTCTTCCGCATGATTCTCGTTGAGGGCCTGCTCATCGGCCTGATCACTTGCCTGCTCAGTCTTGGCTTCGGCATCATGGCCGGATGGTGCGGAATGGGCATCTCCCAATATGTCAGCTTCTTCGGCGGCATGCCCACGCCTCTGGTCATCCCCTGGGCCAGGCTGGCAATCGGTCTTGCAGTTGCCCTGGGACTCTGCTTGGCGGCCGCACTTTGGCCTGCTTTCACAGCGGGACGATCGGAGCCCTTGGCACTCCTCCAGCAGGGGCGAACGGCCATGTAGGGGTCGGAAACAGCCTGCGCATGAGTCCCATGTTTCCCTGTTTGCCACGCCGCTAGCATGCATGCGGCCCGTTTTCCGCAAGCTTTACCTTTCTTACTCAACTGACGCGACTGGTACGTCCGATACTACCGTCACAACCCCAGGGTGCAGACCCTCCGCCATGGCGGGTCTGGGTGCAACTGTCCCTCAGCGCACACCGAGGTGGATGAGAGCCATGTCGCTACACCGTACGAAACTGTGGCTAACACTGTGGACCCTATTTGTCCTGGCCGCAGCGCCTGCCTCCGCGCAGGATCTTCAGGATATGCAGATCTTCGCTCCCGTAGAAATCGATGGCTTCGGCGGCGGGCCTCGTGCCAAAGAGGGAGCCTTCCTCCAGATCGAGGGCATCTACTGGTCCCTCAGCAAGCCCGAAGTCGCTCCGATCGGTTCGCGCTACTTGCCGAACCGCGTCGCGAATATTACCCCGTCGCGGGTGGTTTACGAGAGCAACTCGTTCAGCAACTGCGACTTCGAATCCAAGTTCGTCTTCGGCCAGCGTTGGGACTTGGGCTACATCCACGGCCACGATGGCGTCATGGTCAGCTTCTTCGATCTCCACCATCAAAGCCAGGGGTTCACCTTCGGAAGCATCACCACTAGCTACGGTACCACCATCGGTGGCGGAGCTACGGTGATCTTTGAAGACAACAGAACCGGCGGCGACCTCTCGGGCTACCTCGGCAACTACGATGGCACCACCTACACCGATGTGGCGCTGTATCCTCTCCCAAGTCGCTTCGACACCCTCAGCGTCACCAACACGTTTCGATCTTGGGGTATCGAGGCCGACTACATCTACCGCGCCCACCCCGGCCCCCATGCAGGTATCTGGGAATTCCTGCTCGGTGGCCGTTATTTGGAGTTCGACGAGTTCTTCAATGTCGATGCCTCCGGAGATTTGTATCTAGCGAACGTCGACGGTCCCGATATCCCCAACGCTTTCCTCGCCGACGCCACGTGGAATGCTCACGCCGACAACCACATCGTCGGCCCTCAGATCGGGCTCCGGTGGTTCCGGCAAACCAATCGATGGACCTGGGAATCCGACTTGCGATTCCTCGCAGGGCTCAACGTGCAGAACCTGAAACAGTCGTACTCATTCGGCTCCAACATGCTCGATGCGAACTATGTCAACACCAACGCAGGCGTCAGCGTGCCATATGGTGTGCCGGAGGGTATGTACCCGACGTCAGGCACGCACTGCGCCACGAGATACGAGTGGTCGCCCGCCGTGGAACTTCGCCTCAATCTGAAGTACCAGCTCACGAACGAACTCGGATTGCGAGTCGGCTGGAGCGGAATGTGGGTCGACGGAATCGCCCGCGCATCCGACATCATCGACTACAGCTTCAGAGACACCCAACTCATGGGAATCGATCTGAGCCAGAACCGCCAAGACCTCTTCGTCCACGGACTCACCTTCGGCATCGACATCAACCGATGATCGCCCTGGACTCTGGGCGGGGCTCGCAGGAGCCCTCGCCCGGTGGATCGAGAACGTACCGCTCTTAGTGCTGCTTCTGAAGCTTCCGGTGCAACTCGTCTAGCTCGGTTCGCAGACGGTGCCGCAACGGGCTTTCCGCCCGCAACTCAACCAGAAGCGCTTCGGCCTTCTCCAGCACGTCGTCGTTCACTTCCCCTTTGACAAACAACTTCCGCCAGCTTCGGGAGATCTGTTGTTCGGTGAGCAAGCTTAACCCCTTACCGAAAGACCTGAAATACACATTGCCAACTTCTCGTAATCGATCAGGTGCCGCTCATCTCAAAGCGGCTCTTTGGCTTGGGTGACGCCCTCTTCTGCAAGCGGCGCCGTCCGATCTACAGCCACACACCTCCGTAAGAATCCTGCCCCGATCGATTCATCCCTCTCTTGATAGTTTTAACCAGAAAACGCATTCGTCGCAACAGCTTTTCCCCCCCTTGGTTCCTTTCATCGTCGGCCGCGCTCGCCGCGCGCGTCAAAAAGTCCGGGCAAGCGCTCCAGCCGGAAGATGCGACCCGCCCACGGCGACCAAGACCCGCGGTTTCTTGCTCCGCATACACCTGCAGCGGCACCGCGAACGGCTCGCTCTCCCGCGTTTCTACTGCGCAACCATCAGTCCCATCCGTGCCAATCACCACGCACGGATACCCTTGGCCCACTCAACCGGAGCGTAGCGTTTGGCTCGCCGCCTCGGGCTCGCCCAGATACTTGGGATCGATCTTCTCCAGCTCTTCCACCAACGCACGCACCGTGTGGCGGATCTGCTCCTCGGTGTGCATCGACGTGATGAAGAACCGCAGACGGGCGGCACTCTCCTCCACAGCAGGATAAAGAATCGGCTGCACGTTGACGCCTTGCGCCAACATCGCCTTCGACAACTGCACGCAGTGGATCGAATTGCCCAAAATCACCGGAACCACGGGCGTATCTTGGCTGTGACCCGTGTTCAGCCCATGTTCACGAGCAAGGCTCAGAAACAGCTTGGCCCGCTGCTGAAGCTGCTGAACTCGTTGGGGCTCCTTCTCTAGCAGGCGGAGCGCTGCCAACGCCGCGGCCGTGTTGGGCGGCGACAGCCCGACGCTGTACACAAACCCTGGTGCCGTATATCGCAGATACTCCACGAGTGCTTTGCAGCCGGCAATATAGCCGCCGCAGCTTCCGAACGACTTGCTAAGCGTTCCCATCCAGACGTCCACGTCGTTGCGGTCCACGTCGTAATACTCGCCGATCCCGCGTCCGTGGGCACCGATGGTCCCCATCGAGTGTGCTTCGTCGATCATCAACAGGGCCTTGTGGCGCCGTTTCACCTCGATGAAGCGCGGAAGGTCTGGGATGTCGCCGTCCATGCTGTACGCCCCCTCGATGATCAACAGCACTCGGCGATATTCCCGCCGGTACTGCTCCAGCAATCGGTTGGCGGCCTGCCAGTCATTGTGTGGGAACGCGCGTCGACGGGCACCCGAAAGCATCGATCCCTGGAGGATGCTGTTGTGCGCCAGAGAGTCGTGCAGAATCATATCGGAGGCCCCCATAAGGTGGCCGATCACCGATTCGTTCGTCGAGTGGCCCCCGACCAGCACGATTGAATCCTCGGCTCCCACGAAGTCCGCGATGGCCCTCTCCAACTCGAGATGCACTGGCTTCTGGCCCGACACCAGCCGGCTGGCCGATACGCTCGTACCGTACTGCTGGGCGGCCTTCTGAACGGCCTGGGTCACAGTCGGGTCGCCCGACATCCCCACATAGTTGTAGCTCGAGAAATTGATTACCTCGCAGCCGCCGATGATCGTGCGGTCGTTAGTGACGCCTTCGTGCACCGTGAAGTACGGGTTGCCCAGCCCCGAACCCTCCAGAATCTGCAGGTTCTCCTTCAGACGCACGTATTCCGGGAATTGATCGAACTGGTAGCAGTCGACCGAAATCTCGCTCTCGTGAGCGTGGACGGGCCGATGGGCCGGCTCCTTGCCCAAATACTTCTGCACCGCGTCGACCACTTGACGGCACGTATCCAATTCCGGAAGGACCTGTTCTGGGAACCGGCCGCCGAAACGCTCCTCCAACGACGCGAGAATCTCCATTCGCTCCAGCGAATCCAGCCCGATCTCCGTGATTGGCGTGTCCAAGGTCAGGCCGTTGGCCCGCTCCCTGGCCACGATTCGCACCTCTTCCAGGACCATCTCCGCTACCCCGCTGGCCGTGCCCGTCGATACAGGCTTTGGTCCAGGATTCTTGCCGTTGCGCGAATCGCCGTTCTTCGACATTCTCACAGGTTCTCCACGCCGCACGCAGGTCTCCACAACCTCGTCGATCTTTGGCGGCTTGTGAGCTTGCTTTCCGTGACCGTTTCCTCCCGTGGCCATGGCATCTTTCGTCGCCTTGTTGGGCGTCTGGCCCACCACTTCCAACGTTCCCGCCACGTACGCTTGGCGACACGCGTGCCGCTGAATTTTCCCGCTAGACGTCTTGGGAATGCTCCCCGCCTTTACCAGCACGATCGCATCCACGGTCATCTCGTGTTCTGCCGACACCGCCCGGCGGATGGCGCCGAACACCTCGTCCAATTCGCCGTGGTTGCGGCGGTCCACTTCCTGAACGACCACCAGTTGCTCGCGGCCGTCCCGTTCCACCGTGAATGCCGCTCCACTGTCCGGCCGCACACGATTGTGGCACTGCTGCACCGTGTATTCGATGTCTTGCGGATACACGTTGACCCCGTGCAAGATGATCAGGTCCTTGATCCGTCCCGTGACGAACAACTCCCCGTCCTGCATGAATCCCAGGTCGCCCGTCCGCAAATAGGGGCCCTGGCCCGTGTCGGCCAGGCGGGCTCCAAAGGTCGCTTCCGTCGCACCAGCTTGCTGCCAGTAGCCCTGTGCCACGCTCGGCCCTCGAACCCAAATCTCCCCCACGGTCCCCTCCGGTTCCCGCGTCAGCGATTCCGGATTGGCGATCGCGATCTCCTGATCTGGCAGGCTCTGGCCACAGCCGACCAGTGTGCGGCTCCCCTGTTCGGTCGGTTCCACCGATATCGCATTTCCGGCGCCCAGCTCCGTAGCGACGAAGCTCCGCATTACAGGGCGGTTCTTGACGAACCCGCCCGAAACGATCAATGTCGCCTCTGCCAGCCCAAAGCAGGGGTAGAACGCCTCACGCCGGAATCCGCATGGGCCAAAATACTCCGCGAACCGATCCAGCGTCTCCGGCCGCACCGGCTCCGCGCCGTTAAAGGCCACTTGCCAACTGCTCAAGTCGAGTTGATCGCGGTCTTCAGGCGAAATCTTGCGCACACACAGATCATACGCGAAATTGGGGCCCCCGCTCGTCGTGCCTCCGTACCGGCTGATGGCCGACAGCCAGCGCAACGGCTTCGTCAAGAACGCCATCGGCGACAGCAGAATGTTCGGTCGCCCCACAAACAGTGGTTGCAGGATGCCCCCGATGAGTCCCATGTCGTGGTAGCTGGGCAACCAAAACACGCCCAAACCCGACCGCGTATGCTCGAATGCGTACGCGATCAGCGCCGAGTTGTGCAGCAGGTTGCCATGGTTCAGCATCACTCCCTTTGGGGTCCCCGTCGATCCCGAAGTGTACTGTAAGAATGCCAGCGTGTCAGATCGAATATCGGGCGCCTTCCATTGCGCTTCCACGCCCAACGGCACGCGGCAGGTCGTCAGCCAAGTCAGCTTCCGCAGGTCAGGCGTCGTCCCGATGAGCGACTCGACACGCTGCAAGACCGCGTCGGTAGTCAGGGCCACTTGCGCCTGCGCATCGTTGGCGACCGCCTGAATGCGGATCAACGATCGGTTTCGCCGCGGCGGATAGACCGGCACCGCCACGACCCCCGCGTACAGGCAGCCGAAGAATGCGGCAATAAAGTCAAGCCCCGGCGGATACAGCAACAATGCCTTGCCCCCCGAAAGCCCCCGTGACTGAAGCCAGGCGGCGATCGCCCGAGCTTTTCGGTCCAATTCCGCATTGGTCAGGTGCGCCTCTTCCTCCTCGCCGTCCACCAAGAATGTGAAGGCAAGGTCCTCGGCTTGGTGGTCGGCGCGATGACGCACCAGGTCGACCAGCGTGGATGGTCCAAAGAACGTTCCGGGTAGCTGATCCAGATGCACGGCTTTACAAGCTCCCACTACTGAATACCAGGCCGTGTCCAACCTGTTCCCGTCAGCAACGGAAACAAAACAGTCCGGGACCGCGACCTCATAACCGTTAGGCAAGACAGTCCTGATGTACCAGACCAGATTCGCACAGACCCTCAATGCAGGGACGAATCGGGCGATTCACAGTCGAAACAGCTCGGCACGCTCTCGCTGAAAAACGAGTGTGCGACGAACCCGCTGTCCATACGGGTAGCGACCGCAAGATCCGCGCTGGCGCAATCTATCCGGCTCACTCCGACCCTTCACGTGAGGACAGTCCGCCGCGGTTGTTCCGTCTTTTCAAACCGTACCTATCAGAACGCTTCGGTAAATCCTGATGCGTAGGAAGAACGGAAGTCCACCAGGCCGAAAAATCTAGCCTTTCCCGATATCCGCCACATCTTACGGCGTTGCCGTATCCAACGCAATTGCCACCCTCGAAAGGGTGGACCGCTCGCGGCTGCTAGCACCTCCGTTCCTCTCTCAAACTGTACGGATTGCCGTCAAGATGTCTACACCGCCAACCGCCTCGCCACCCGACTACTCCGCCGTTCCCAAGCAAAACCACCCAACGGCGCAGCGGTCGCGGCCCCGCGACCTCGGTTCCTGGCCGCTCCGCGCTTGACCGGCCTCCCTGAAACCAATATCCTGCCCTAAGGAGGCTGCCCCCACGGGTGGCCATATCCCGCCAGCTATGTCCGCCGCTGCGCCGGATCGTCATTGTCGACACCCGAGCTACGCGTCGCGCAATCGCGCGTAGAGCGCATTTGGCGTAGGTGTAGCATGTGTTTCGTCTTCGAAACCACAGAAACACGCCGCCACGAACGCTACAGTTAAGTGCGACACGCACGAGCGTGTCCAGGAGATAGGCTATGGTACGCGTTACGTGCCCGAACTGCCGAAACCGGCTCAACGCCAAGGACAAGTTGGTCGGCCAAACGCGCAATTGTCCGGCCTGCGGCATGCCGCTCCGCATCACGCCCGACCCGCCCGATCCAACCGAGAAGCTCCCCGAGTCGGTGCCCGTCGAGGAGACCGCGTCCGACCAGCATGTCCTGCCCGCCCAGGAAGAGGCCCTCCCCCTGGAGATCCATCGCCCCGATCGCATCGCCCGCGAGAACCACTACCTCATTATGGACCGCGAGCGCCTGATCGCCACCTGGAAGAACGACGGCCAGGGCTGGATGTTCCACACCGGAGCCGGCTTCATCAGCGCCAACCGCAACAGCGACAAGCTTCCCACCGAAGGCACCTTCGTATTCATCGAACTTCGCTTCGGAATCGCCGAGGAAGGCCTCCGGCTGCACGGCGTCATGACCTACCGCCTCGTGCGCCGCTGGGCGCTCACGGCGTTGGCGCGTGGCGATGAAGTCATTCTCCAAAAGGTCGAAGGCTATGGGGCGCTCAACAGAACCCAGAAGTACACCATCTGCCAGTACCTCCAAGAAGAGTTTATGCGCGCAGTCTGGACAAGTGTAACCGATGTCCACGACTATCTGACCAATACCGACTTCACGTCGCCCGGGATCGATGTCCCGCTGAACTCGCCCTGACGTCCTCGCGCATTCCCCCGCCGCGCTCTCCAAAACCCCGTAGGTTATGCTTCGGCATAGCACGCGCCCCGCGGCATCTCGCGACAACAGCGCACGCGCCCCACCGCCCTACCCCGCCCTTCCCGTCGCCGCCCAACGCCCCAGCGCCATCAACGGGAAGTAGATTCGGTAGTAGTGATACCGCAGGTAGAACACGCACGGAAACCCGGTCCCCGTCACTTCCGTCTCCTCCCAGGTCCCGTCCTCGCGCTGCGTTTCGACCAGGTAACGAACGGCCCGCTCCACGGCCGGCTCATCCTTCGCCCCAGCTGCCAACAGGCCCATCAAGGCCCAAGCCGTTTGCGAGGGGGTCGGAGCTCCTTGTCCGCGCAGGCTTGCGTCCTCGTAGCTGTCGGCCGATTCTCCCCAGCCTCCGCACGGCTGCTGATATCGCCGCAGCCACGCGGCGCCGTTGCCGATCGCCCGATCGTCGTTGCCCGCGCCCGACGCCGCCATGCCGGTGAGCGTCTGCCAGGTGCCGTAGATGTAATTGACTCCCCAGCGGCCGTACCAACTGCCGTCCGATTCCTGGCTGCCCCGCAGGTACGCCACCGCCCGATGCATCACCGAATCCGAACGCCGTCGTCCCAGCAAGCTCAAACACTCCACCACGCGACCGCTCAAGTCCGGCGTACTCGGATCGATCATGGCGTTGTGGTCGGCGAACGGCACTTGGCACAGCAACTCGAGATTGTTATTCCGATCGAACGCTCCCCAGCCGCCGTCGCGATTCTGCATGGCCACCAGCCAACGCTCTCCCCGCTCGATCGCTGCGGCCGTCTCGTCAACCGTCGCGGCATCTCCGTTCTTGCCTCGCCGCTGATCGTGCCAGTCCTTGAGTGCCATGAGCACCATCGACGTATCATCCGTGTCGGGATAGAAGTCGTTCTGATACTCAAAACACCACCCGCCCGGCTCGGCCGCCACCGTTTGTTGCCAGTCGCCCGGTTGGCGGATCTGCCGATCGAGCAGCCACCGGATCGACTTGCCGATCGCCGGGCTGTCCGCGGGGACGCCGCTCGCCTGGAGGGCCCGAAGCGTCAACGCCGTATCCCACACCGGCGACTTGCAGGGCTGCAACCGCACGGTCTTCGTCGCCTCGTCCTCCAATACCAGCCGATCCAGTTCCTCGCAGCACCGGCGTACCTCGTCGCTGTCCATTGCGTAGCCGAGGCTCCGCAGGGCGACCACCGACCAGACGATCGGCGGAAAGATGGCTCCCAAGCCGTCGCTGCGCTCGAAGCGGTCCAACATCCATCGGTGCGCCTGCGCCACGGCCCGCCGCCGAAACGGCACGATCCGATGCCGACGACTCCATCGCAGCAGGGCGTCCATCGTGCGAAAGAAACGGGACCATCCGATCCACGGCTCCCGTTGCGGCGAGCCGGGACGTCGCAGTGCCGGCCAGTCGTTCGGCTCGCGCACGAAGAGCTCCCGGATTCCGTGCTGCGGCTCGATCGCTCGTACCGGCTGTTGCGCGGAAACGATCGACAGCGGCACGAAGATCGTCCGCGACCATGAACTCATCGTGTGGATGTCGACCGGCGCCCACTTCGGCAGCAACACCATCTCCGGCGGCACGGCCGGACAAAGCTCGTAGGAGATCTGCCCCAGCAAGGCCAAATAAAACCGCGTGAAACTGTTCACCCGGTCGGCGCCGCCGTGCTCCAGCACCGCCTTGCGAGCGCGGCGCATGTACTCCGCGTCGGGATCGTGGCCGGTCAGCTTTAGGGCGAAGTACGCCTTCACGCTGCCGCTGATTTCCACTTTCCCGCCGGGATACATCGCCCAACCGCCGTCGGGAAGCTGAGTCTCGACCAGATACCGCGCCGCCTTCTGGGCGCGGTCCGACTGCTCCATCCCCAAGAACGCCAGCAGCAGAATATACTCGCTCTCCAGGATCGAATCGCCTTCCAACTCCGCGCACCAGTGGCCGTCGTCCGCTTGCTGTTCCAGCAGCCATTGCTGGGTTCGCCCAACGGCCCGCTCGACCGACCCGCTCAAGCCGTTGCTACCGACGGCACCGTTTCCCCGGCTTCCTGCAACCGACCGGCCATCCGTTGTCGCCATGACTACCTCGCTTGCTTCCTTGCCCCACCCAGCCCGTGGTTCACCATTCCACAGCGTCGCGCTCACCCCATGTAGCACAGCCGCCCCCGGCTGTGCCGCTCGGAGCAATCCGTAGGTTACGCTTCAGCATGACACGCGTCCCACCCTTCGCATCCCCCAACCGCGACGCCCATCCTTCCCGCGACCATCATACCAAATTTGAACCCCGCCGCGAGACGCCCATTGCCTCTGGATCTGGTCTCACTACGGGGTATATGATAGACCTCAGAAATCGGGTCGCTCAGCACAGAGCGGGCAGCCATGCAGGTCGTCAATTCAGAAGCCAGACTCTCATCCCCGCCGCAGATTCTCCCCACGGGTGAAGATACCTCTCGTGGGCGCGGACGACGCCAGTTCTACCTAAAACACCTGCTCTTGCTCATCACGGTCGCCGCGACGGTCCTTTCCGTGGGCCGATGCACCGACCTGTCGCCCGCAACAATGTTCGGCCTCGTCGTCTTGTGGCTGGTCGTCTGGTGGCAATACGCCGAAATCCGCGAAGATCCCTGCCCATCCCATCCAGACCAGCAGCCGCTCCGCGACGAGGTGCGCCAATGGCAAACCGACCTCACCGATCCCCAGCGCTGACTCGCCCCACGTAGCACAGCCGCCCCCGGCTGTACAGAACCTGCCTGGTGCCCGTAGGTCATGCTTCAGCCACCCCTTTCAACATGGCATTTGGCGTTTGCGTCTTCCATCGTAAGCTGTTGGCTTTGAAGGAGGTAGCCCAGTTTTCATGGAGGAAACACCGGTGTCTTTGTCTGAGGCGTTTCGGCCGTTTGTGGAAGGTGCCCCCTGTGCTGTCGTTGCCAGGCTTGCGATGGAGTATCTGCTGGACGACGTGGTTCTGCAGACCCTGTTTGCGGAACACGCCAGCGCACAGTACGAACGCGAAGTCACGTTGACCAATTTGGTGAATGTCATGCTCGATGTGGCGTGCGGCAACCGTCGGTCCCCCCGCGCTGCGTACTTGGCGAGGAAAGACGAGGTTGCCGCTTCCTTGTCGGCTTTCTACGGCAAGCTCAACCGCACCGAACTGGCGATTTCCGAGGCGGTCGTCGAGCATGCCGCGGAGCGCGCTGGCGGACTGATCCGCGCCATGAAAGGACTTCAGAAAGAACCGGTGCTCGGCTTGGCATCCTATGTCCTCGACGGGAACATGCTGACGGGCACGGAACACCGCTTGAAACCGTTGCGTCAAACGCGCGCCGCCGCACTGCCCGGAAAATCGCTGGTGGTGTACGAATACGCGACCGGCTTGGTCACCAAGGTGGTACTTTGGGAGGATGCCCACAGTCAGGAGCGTGCCCTGCTGCACGATCTGGAGATCAAAACGGGAACTCACCTGATCGCTGATCGCAATTTCTGCGTGCCCTGGTTTTTGCTGTATCTCCACAAAGGCAGATCCTTTTTTACGATTCGCCATCACCGCAGCACGTTTCCGCTGAATCCGGGGGGGAACGTGCGTCGGCGAGGCCGTTGCGCGACAGGGAAGGTGAGCGAACAGGCGATCCGTATCGAAGATGAGAATGGACAGGAGTTCTTCTGGCGGAAGATCACGCTGACGTTGGACGTCCCCACGCGGGATGGTGAGACGGAGATCGTGCTCATCACCAACCTGCCCCCCAAGGTCCATGCCACAACGATCGCCGTGGCGTACCGGCAACGTTGGACGATCGAGCAGCATTTCCAGCGTCTCACCGACTGGCTGCATTGCGAGGTCGCCACGCTGGGCTACCCACGTGCGGCGTTGTTTGCTTTTTCCATGTCCCTGGTGGCGGCCAACGCCTTGGCTGTTCTCATTGCCGCCCTTCGGGCCGTGCATGGCCTGGAGGCCGCCGACAACCTGTCGTACATGGCCCTGGTGGACGAAGTCGGAGCTACGTATCGCGGGATGATGCTTGCCCTGCCGCCGCGTCGCTGGAGCTTCGTCCACCGCTGTACCACCGACCAAACTGCTCGACTCTTGCGAGAGATTGCCCGTCATGCGAACCTTAAGATACTGACCAAAACCCGACGAGGCCCGAAAAAACCTCGGCGGACACCCAATTGCAAAAACATCAAGCACTTATCCACCCATCGCGTCCTCACCGAAGCCCGCGAACGCACATGTTGAAAGGGGTGGTCATGCTTCAGCATAACACCCACCCGGCCCACGCGCCGGCTGCGCAGAACGCGCCTAGCGAGCCACCGAAGCCGTCGGCGTCCCCACCGGCGGCGCTGCCACGGTCCGCACTTGCGAATCGATCCTCTCGCCGCGCAGCTCGGCCAGGTGCAACAGCAGAATCCGCTTCACTTCCAACACTGCCAGCGGATGGGCGTGAACCGTCGTGTGATCGGCCGGCACGACGAGTTCCGACTCGACGCCGTCCACGTGCGCGCTGTCGTACGAGACGACCCCGTCCGTGCCTGCCAAGAGCCAGCCCGTCAGCCCCTTGTCGGGCAGCATGCCGATGATGTTGTGGTACTTCACCCACGGCGCCCGATAGCTGGCCAGCATCACCGGGAACACGGGCGACTTCGGCGACAAGGAATCGATGCTGTTCTCGATCTCCAGCATCGAAGCGTCGCGGAAGAACCCCGGGTTGTCGCGAACCACTTGCTGACGCCCCTGAACGAGCATCTGCGGCAGGCTGATCAACTTCTCCGCCAGCCACTGCGTCGTCTGGTTCGCAAAACGGCTCCCTCGGTGCGGCGTGGCGATCGTAATCACCCGACGAATCGACGGGTTCGGCTGGAAGAAGAAACACTGGCGCAGCCGCTGGCGAGCCTCGTCCTCCGCCTTGAGCTCTCCAAACGGCTTGTCGCTGACGATCTTCCAATAATCTTCCCGACTGTCGATCGTCTGCATCCTCGAAACCAACCCGCCCATGCTGTGCCCGATCAGCACCATCTGGTCCAGGGCCGGCTCTTTCCGGTCCGGATCCAGAATCTGCCGCGCTTGTGCCAAGTCGCGCCGTAGCCACGCCGCGCTGATCCAGAACGGCTGCGCGGTCGGATACAGATAGAACCAGAACTGATAGTGATCGCGAATCTCCGGGCAACTTCGCAGATCGTTGAACATCTGCATCCACGTCATCGGACTCGACCACAGCCCGTGCACTAACAACACCGGGATCTTCCCCGGCTCGTACGGCTGGATCATGTACAGCCCCGTGAGCGTGCCTTGGCCGCTGCCGACCAGAAGCCGGTCCGGGTGTAGCAGTCCATCCGTCGCCAGCCGGTCCATGGCCGGGTTCGACAGAAAATACGCCAGCGGTGTCGTTATGTCGCTCTCCAGCGGCACGTGCAGGTTGTCCACCGGTATGTCGCTCGACGTCGTTGGATCGTACAACTCCAACACGCCGTGGTGCCGTACGCCGTGCGATGCCGCCGCCGACTCCCCATCCGGAATCGGCCTTAGAAATGCGGTTACCGGGAAGCTCAACCCCGGCGGGTAGTACTTCGCCGCCGCCGGTTCGTCCTTTTGCTGCTCTGCCTTCCGAACCGCAATCAGCGGCACGCCCAGTCCGTACGACTGGTAGTGGTTCCTCAGACCCGAAATCTCGTAATCCGAAACGAACTCGAAATGGGCGAAATCCTCCTTGCGCCAGTTGCCGCCTCGCACCACGCACGTAATGTCCCAACTGCCGCCGGCCGTCTGAATCGTGTGGGTTCGATCCGGCGCCAGTTCATCCTCGTGAATGATGATGCGAAGCCCGCCCTCGAGCGAAGCGTTGTACAGGTCGCACGCGCCGCGAAACTCCGGATCGTACGGATTCCGCGTCGCGCGGAACCGATCGTCGAACAAGTACAGATACGCGTGCAGCACCGCCGCACCGTACAAGTCCAAGGCCAGCTTCGGATTAGTCACCTCGGCCTGCTTCGCCTTCAGGTAGGCCAGCTCGGCCGCCGCATAGACCTTCTCGGCCGACGGTTCGCGTTCCAGAACGGTCTGCACCTTCTGCAGAAGCTCTTTCGGATCGCCATACAGGTCATTCGTCAGGTCATACACCCGCAGGAACTGGGCCGTCCGATCGCTCGGCTTCGGGCCGCCCCACGCATTCAGCTGAAGCTGTTCGGTCAACGGATTGTGCGGTGCCGAACGCAGCTTGGCCATCTGACTCGACGCGCAGCCGCCCACCGCCACGGCCAACGCGACCATCGCGACGCATCGCCAACGCGCGACTCGACCTTCGGCAGAAAATGGGACTCGATCAGGCTGCATCCGTATGCCGCATGCTAGACCACCGGTACTGACCCAATTAGGGGAGCAAACAATAGACTCAGGCGGCCCCACGCGTCAATGCCGGTTTCTTGAGGCGTTTCTCCAGTACGCGCAAACAGCCGAATCTCACTGGGCTTCCTGTCTTGATAGCCCCTAACGCTCCCCGGCGATGTGCAATACACTTCGATAGGTCTTCCCTGCTGGCATCCACCGTCCGGGCGCATTCACATGAGCGATCCGATTTCTCTCGATGTCGCCTTGCAGCAGATCGTCGCCGGCAAGCTCTCCCCGAGACGGCTCGTCGACCGCTGTCTCCACACGATCCGCCGTTACGAACCGCAGGTCCGAGCGTGGGTCCTCGTCGACGAGCCGGGCATCGACCGCCATCTTTCCAACCTCTCCCGCGGGCCGCATGGGGCACTGCACGGCATTCCGGTCGGCATCAAAGACATCATCGACGTCGCCGGTCTGCCCACCCGTGCCGGCTCACCTCTCAGGTTGGGCGACCAGTATATCGCCCGCACCGACGCGCCCTTGGTTGCCCGCCTACGCCGCCAAGGTGCCATCATCCTCGGCAAGACCGTGACCACCGAGTTCGCCTATCTTGACCCTCCGCCGTCCAAGAACCCCTGGGATCCCCAATTGCAGCACACCCCGGGCGGATCCAGCAGTGGTTCGGCCGTGGCCGTCGCCCTGGGCATGTGCTTGGGTGCCGTCGGGACACAAACCGGCGGTTCGCTCATCCGCCCTGCTGCCTACTGCGGCATCGCCGCCCTGAAACCAACCTTCGGCGAGATCCCCACCGACGGCGTGATCCCATCGGCCCACCACCTCGACGTCGTCGGCCCCATGGCGCGCCGCGTCGCCGCCCTGATCCGCCTTTGGCGCGTCATGGCCGATCGGCTCGATCACCAGGCGACCGACGCGACTCTCCCTCCGCGTCTCGGTCTCCCATTGCCGTACTTCTTCGACCAGGCCGATCCGTCAGTCCGTCGCGTGGTCGAAGCGACCCTCGACCGGTTGCGTGCCGCCGGCGCCACGGTCGTTCCCGTCGATCTCCCCGCCGGTTTCGCCGCCATTCACGACGTGCACCGGCGCATCAACGCGTTCGAAGCCGCCGCCTACCACCACCAGGCATTCCAACAGCACCGCGATGCCTACGGGCCGAAGCTCCGCCAACTGCTCGACGAGGGCCTGACCATCTCCGAGGCCGACTACGCCCAGGCGCGTGCCGCCCAGGACCACTTCGGACGCGAAACCGCAGCACTGCTCGCCACGGTCGACGCGCTAATCACGCCGGCAACGCACACCACCGCTCCGGCCCGCCTCGACACCACCGGCGACTCCCGATTCCAGGCCCCGTGGAGCTGTGCCGGCGTCCCGGCCGTGACTTTCCCTTGCGGACTGGCCGACGACGCCATGCCCGTGGGCCTCCAGTTGGTCGGCCGCCACCACGCCGATCTCCAACTCCTCCAGGTTGCCCACTGGTGCGAGCAGCAAATCCCGTTCACCGCCCTGCCCCCGTTGCTCACCGAGACACTCTAGCGCAAGAAGAACGACACCGCCAGCACAAACCCGATCACAACCACGATCCGCCGCACGGTCTTCTGGCCCAGCCGCCGCGCCGTGTCCGCTCCGGCATATCCTCCGATGATCGCGCCCACTGCCATGAAGGCCGCCAGCCGCCAGTCCACAAGCCCCTTGGCGATGAACATCACCGCGGCCACTCCGTTGATGCACATCCCGTTGAGGTTCTTCAACGCGTTCATGTGGTGAATGTTCGTGAACCCTAGGAATCCAAACGCCGCCAACATAAGGATGCCGATCCCGGCGCCGAAGTACCCGCCGTAGATGCCCACAAGAAGCTGAAACAGCAGCACGACCGCCCACCGCGCCAGCCACCGGAACCGCCGCCCGTTGGCCGACCGCTCCGGTGCGTTGTCCCCACCGGCCGCCTCGGCCCGGCGCCGCTGCCATCGCCCCAGCGGCTCTTGAAGGATGAACAGAATCGTCGCCACCAGAATCAAATAGGGAATCAGCTCGTCGAAGACGGCGTTCGACGTGTGCAGCAACAGCACCGCACCGATTACGCCTCCCAGCAGGCTCGGCACCGCCAGCAGCACGAGCTCGCCCCGGCTGCTCTGCAGCTCCGACCGATACCCCCAGAAACTGCTCAGCGCCCCCGGCCAGAGCGCCACGGTACTCGTCGCGTTGGCCGCTTTCGAGTTCTGCAACGCCCACACCAGCACGGGAAACGACAACAGCGTGCCCCCGCCGGCCACCGAATTGACCGTCCCGGCCAACACGGCCACCACCAACAGAACCCCGTATCGAAGCAAATCCATCGCAACTCGCTCACTTGCCCGAACTCATTCCCCTCAATGTACCCGTTGACCTGCCCGAGCAAAACTCGTCTTGCGGCGCATGCCCCAGGTCCGGTCCAAATTGCTTGCGTGGCCGCACCGAGCCGACTACACTAACACCCGCGTCCCTGTTATCGCAAACGGGACACACGCCAGGTTTTCCTCCCTCATGGCAGTCGCCGCTACCTCGCGCTCTGCCATGAAGGATCGATGCCCCATAAAGCCAACTGCCATCCCCGCCGGAGAGACCACTCATGCGTGCCTATTGTCGAACGTTGATTGCCGCGCTTTTCGTCCTCGTCCAAGCCTCCCTCGTCGCGGCCGCCGATTCGGCAGCGCCCTGCGTCGAGGGCCAGCCCGCCTCGGTCATCCCGCACGTCAACCAGTTGACCGATGCCGAAAAGGCTGCCGGCTGGCAGTTGCTCTTCGACGGCAAGACCACCAAGGGCTGGCGCAACTACGGCGAGAAATCTGTTTCCAAAGGCTGGAAGGTGATCGACGGCGCCCTCTGCCGCGTCGACAAATCGGCTGGCGACCTTATCACCGACGGCCAGTACGGCAACTTCGAGCTTGAGTTCGACTACAAGGTCCCCTCGCACTCCAACAGCGGCCTGATGTACCGTGTCAGCGAAGAGGAAGACCGCGGTTGGAAGACCGGCCCCGAACTACAACTGTTGGACAACACCAATCCTCACGGCGATTCCCAGAAGTCCGGCTGGGCCTACGCCCTCTACGAGCCGCCGATCGACCCCAAGACCGGCAAGCCGCTCGACACCACCAAGCCGGTTGGCCAGTGGAACCGCGTGAAGCTCGTCTGCGACGGCCCTCACGTCGAACATTGGATGAACGGCGTCAAGTACTGCCAGTACGACTTGGGTAGCGACGACTGGAACCAGCGTGTCGCCAACAGCAAGTTCGCCAAGCTGCCGAAGTTCGGCAAGAACAAGATCGGCCACATCGTCGTTCAAGGCGACCACGGCAACATCTGCTTCACCAACATCAAGATCCGACCCCTGCCGGCCAAGTAAACGCCGCCGATTGCCGTTTGCGTCACCGCACACCACAAGGCTGCCATGACTCACGGCCTCAAAGCGCTGCTCTGCCTCCTGGCCGTCACATGCTGCGCCCCGTTCGTCTACGGCGAACAGACCATCGAGGTCGGCGACCATGCTGCGCTCCAGGCGGCCGTACGCAAGGCGACGCCCGGCACCCACATTCGCATCCGCCCCGGCAACTACGCCCGCGGCATCTACGCCACCGATCTCAAGGGTACGCCCGACCAGCCCATCGTCATCGAAGGCGCCGACCCCGACCGGCCGCCCCTGTTCGAAGGCGGCAACGAAGCCTGGCACCTCAGCGATTGCTGCCATCTCACCCTCCGCAACATCGCACTGCGCGGCCAATCCGGTAACGGCATCAACATCGACGACGCCGGCACCATGGACACGCCGACCCACCACATCCGCCTCGAGAGGCTCCATGTGACCGACGTCGGGCCCAAGGGCAACTGCGACGCAATCAAGCTCACCGGCCTCGACGACTTCCTCGTCGACGACTGCCTCATCGAAGGCTGGGGTGGCCAGTCGGTCGACCTCGTCGGCTGCCATCGCGGGCAGATCCAACGATGCACCTTCCGCGGCAAGTCCGGATTCTCCCAGCACACGGGCATCCAGACCAAGGGCGGCTCCTGCCAGATCGACATCCAACGGTGCCTCTTCTGGAACGTCGGCGACCGCGCCGTCAACATCGGCGGCTCCACCGGGCTTCAGTTCTTCCGCCCCCAGGGAACCCTGTACGAGGCCAAGGACATTCGCGTCCAGGGATGCGTGTTCGTCGGCAGCGAGGCCCCGCTGGCCTTCGTCGGTGTCGACGGCGCCGAAGTCCGCTACAACACGATCTACCGCCCCAAGAAATGGGTCATGCGCATCCTCCAGGAAACGACCGCCAAGGGCTTCGTCCCCTGCCGCAACGGGCTGTTCGAGCGAAATCTCATTGTCTACCGACTCGCCGAGGTCCGCAGCATCGCCAACATCGGCTCCCACACCGAGCCCGACTCTTTCCGCTTGGTCGACAACCTCTGGTACTGCGAAGACTGGCCCGAGGCCAGCCGCCCTGCCCTGCCCGTCCGCGAAACGGGCGGCGTCTACAACGTGAATCCCAAACTGGCCAATCCGGCCGCCGGTCAATTCGTGCCTCAAAATCCCCTGGCGACGGCCTTCGGCTACGCGGCCTTCGAAGACCAACCCACCGCCGGTCGATAACCGCCGCCACAGAGCCCGTTTTCTGCTTCATCGCGCCCGCTCCAAACGAGCACTCACCGCACCGCGCCGCGACGAGCCTCCATCCCTCCTTCCCGCGCACCACCTGCCCAATGCCTTCCCCCGGCTGTATGATTCAGTGTCCTGCGCAAGACGACACTGGAGACAAACGATGGCTTGGGAGTACAGCGAGAAGACCAAACAACTCTTCATGGACGCCGTCCAAGGCAAACCAGGGACCCATCTGGGGGAGATTGAAAGCCCCGACGGTTTCGGCGAGCACGGCTCCATTGCCTGCGGCGATGCCATGCGCTTCACCTTCCGCGTCCAGCGCCATCCCAGCGATCCCACGCAGGACATCATCACCTCCGCCCGCTACCTCACCTTCGGCTGCACCTCGGCCATCGCCGCCTCCGAAGCCCTCTGCGCACTGATCGAGCAGGGCAAATACACGCCCATCCAGGCCCTCAAGATCCGCAACCAAGACATCGTCGATTACCTCGAGGGCTTGCCCAAGCAGAAGATCCACTGTTCCGTGATGGGCGCCGAGGCGCTCCAGGCCGCCGTGTTCAATTGGGCCCAGAAGCGCGGTGTCGATCTGGCCGCCCTCGGCGTCGATGTTCACGCCGACGAGCAGGAGGACGGCCGCATCGTTTGCCAGTGTTTTACGCTCACCGAACCCTACATCCGCCGCAAGATCCGCGAGCTCAACCTGCACACCATCGCCGACATCACCGACGCCATCAAGGCGGGCGGGGCCTGTATGTCGTGTCATCACGTGCCCGGCGGCCTGCAGGACCTCCTCGACGAAGCCTGGGGCGCAAAGCCCGCCGCCGTCAAGGAGCTCACCCAAATCAACCTGCCACTGCCTCGCGAAACGGCCCAACCGGCGCCCGACATCTCGCCCTACCAGTTCAGCAAGAAAGTCGACAAGGCGATCGATCAATACGTGCGCCCCATGCTCGTCCGCGACGGCGGTGACCTCGAAGTCCTCGACATCAAGGGAACACGCGTCTATTGCCGGTTGGTCGGCGCCTGCGGCGAGTGCGCCCACGCCGGGCAAACCATGCGCATGATGGTCGAGCAAACGCTCAAAGACATGGTCGACGAGCGCATTCAGGTCATCCAGATTTGAACGAGGCCGGACGGATGAGCACGATCTACGTCGATAACAACGCCACGACCCAGGTGGCTCCCGAAGTCGTCGAGGCGATGACGCCCTTCCTGCGGGACCAGTACTTCAATCCCAGTTCCATGTACGAACCCGCTCGGCACGTTGCCGCCGCGATCGCCGAAGCGCGGCTCCGCATCGCCCGCTTCTTCGCCCTCGACGATCCCAAGCAGATCCTCTTCACCTCCTGCGCCACCGAAAGCAACAACACGGCCATTCTCGGCACCGCCAAGGCCAATCCCTCGCGGCGTCACATCGTCACCACCTCGGTCGAACACCCCGCCGTGCTGGAGGTGTGCAAGGATCTCGAGCGCGCCGGCTGCGAAGTGACCTTTCTCCCCGTCGACGAACAGGGCAATCTCGACCTTGGCCAGTTCGTCCGCGCCTTGCGTCCCGACACGCTCCTGGTCAGCGTCATGCACGCCAACAACGAGACCGGCGTCGTCTTTCCCGTCGAACAACTCGCGCGCATCACCAAGCAGACCGATCCCGGCATCGTCTTCCACACCGATGCCACGCAGTCCGTCGGCAAGATCCCCATCGACCTTTCCGGCACCTTCCAGCACGTCGACCTCCTCTCCTTCTCCGGCCACAAGGTCCACGCGCCCAAGGGCGTCGGCGTCCTCTATATCAAGCGAGGCACGCCCTGCCGGCCCACGATGATCGGTGGGCATCAGGAGGACGGCCGCCGCGCCGGCACCGAGAACGTCCCCTACATCGTCGGCCTCGCCAAGGCCCTGGAACTGGCCGCCGACAATCAGGCCGACGAAGAATCGCACATCCAGCGCCTCCGTGACTCCCTGGAGCAGGGCATCCAACAGCGCATCCCCAACATTCAGGTCAACGGCAGCGGCGCCCCGCGCCTCCCCAACACCCTGAACGTCTCCTGCCACTACGTCGAAGGCGAGGGCATGCTCTACCAGTTGAGCGACTACGGCATCTGTGCCTCCAGCGGTTCCGCCTGCACCTCCGGATCGCTCGAGCCCTCACACGTCCTCCGCGCCATGCACGTCCCCTTCACGGCCATCCACGGCTCCATCCGATTCAGCTTCAGCCGCTACAACACCCAGGAGGACGTTGACCGCATCCTCGAAGTCTTTCCCACGATTGTCGCCAACCTGCGGCGTCTTTCGCCCTACTGGGACCAGCAGACCAACACGCCGCGTGCCGACGCCGAAGCCCTCGTCCGCGAGCACCACCGCTAACGCGCCCCTGCCGGCGTCTTCCCCTCGCCCGGCGTCTTCCTTTCTCGACGCCCCGATTGCTGCTACCATAAAGACGCCGCTCCCACGTCGCCAGTCGTCGGGCGCCATCCTCTGCACTCCATCCCCAGTGCCCACCGCCTCTGCGAGAGCCCCATGCCTACCCCAGCGCTCCCCAATGCGTTCCGCCTCACTTGGGCAACCATATTCACAATCCTCGCCGCCTTCTCCGCCCAGGCGATCTCCGCCGCGCCAAGCGGGCCGCTTACCGCCCAGCGCTACAACGTCGTTTGGGATTCTCCCAGCACCAACTCCTCGGGTTCCATGCCCTTGGGCAACGGCGACATCGGCCTGAACGTCTGGGCCGAGCCGGACGGCGATCTTCTCTTCTACATCTCCAAGACCGACGCCTGGAACGAAGACGATATCCTGCTGAAACTCGGCCGCATTCGCGTCAAGATCACGCCCAACCCGTTCGCCAAGGGAGCGCCCTTCCGCCAGGAACTTCGTCTTCCCGAAGGCCAAATCGTCCTCACCGCCGGACCCGAATCGCAGAGCGTGACCCTGCGGCTCTGGGTCGACGCGCTCCGGCCGGTCATCCACCTCCAAGCTTCCGGCCGCAATCCCTTCGACCTCCAGGTGCAACTCGAATCGTGGCGCACGCAGCCCCGCCGGCTCACCGGCAAAGAAGCCGACGCCTGTCGTGAAATGACCGAGGGTTCCTACGACATCATCGTCGATCCCGACACCATTCTACCCGCCGCCGACAACCGCCTCGCCTGGTGCCATCGCAACCAAAGAAGCTGCTACCAGACGATCATGAAGGAGGAGCAGCTCACCGAACTGATCCCCAAATACGCCGATCCTTACCTCGGCCGCACCTTCGGCGGACTAATTGAAGCCCCGGGCCTCCAGGCCAAGAGTGACACGATCCTCCAGTCGCCCTCCCCTGCCAAGCAGTTCGACGTCAACATCCACGTCCTCACCGCGCAGACCGATTCAACTACCGTCTGGCTCGATTGCCTTCGGAAGCAGGCTGCCCAGACCAACGCCACACCCTTAGACGAGGCTTGGCGATCGCACGTCCAGTGGTGGACCCAGTTCTGGGACCGCAGTTGGATCCATGTCTCCCCGCGTGTCGACCAGTCGGCCTCGGACGAGTCGCCGTTCGTCATTAGCCGCGGCTACGCCCTGCAGCGATTCATCGCTGCCTGCGCCGGACGCGGTGCCCAGCCCATCAAGTTCAACGGCTCTATCTTCACTGTCGACGACCACAGCCGCGGCTTCAACGCCGACTTCCGTGCCTGGGGCGGCGGATACTGGTTCCAGAACACCCGCCTGGCCTATTGGCCCATGCTCGCTGCCGGCGACTTCGACCTCATGCAGCCCTGGTTCCGTATGTATACCTCCTGCTTGCCGCTGATGACCGACCGCACTCGCCTCTACTACAAGCACGACGGCGCCTGTTTCGTCGAAACGATGCTCTTCTGGGGGCCGCCCGCTCCGTGCGATTGGGGTTGGAGAAATCGCGGTCCCGAGATGGTCAACAACTATATCAAATACTACTGGTCCGGCGGCCTTGAGCTGATCGCCGCCATGCTCGATTACTACGACCGCACCGAAGACGCCTCCTTCGCCCGCGACACGCTCCTGTCGATCGCTGTGGCCGTCACGACCTTCTACGACCAGCACTGGAAGCGCGGCCCCGACGGCAAGATTCGCTTCGACCCGGCCCAGTCGATCGAAACCTGGCACAGCGCCGTCGATCCCCTGCCGATCATTGCCGGATTGCGGTTCACGTTGCCGCGGCTGATCGCCCTGCCGGATCCGCTGGCCACCGACGCCCAGCGCGCCCTTTGGAAGCGCACTCTCGCCGACCTTCCCGACGTGCCCATCCAGACCGACGCCGGAACGACCTTCCTGCTCCCGGCTGTCAAGTTCGATCGCCTGTCCAACTCCGAGAACCCCGAACTCTACGCCGTCTTTCCCTACCGCCTCTTTGGGCTCGGCAAGCCGGACCTCCCGGTCGGTCTCGAAACCTTCCAACGCCGCCGTGTCAAACGCACCGGCGGTTGGACGCAGGACGCCATCCAGGCTGCCTACCTTGGCCTGACCGACAGGGCTGCCTCCGACGTGGCCCATAACTTCGCCACCAAGCACGACGGCAGCCGTTTCCCGGCGTTCTGGGGCCCCAACTTCGATTGGATTCCCGACCAGGACCACGGCAGCGTCGCCATGATCGCCCTGCAGCACATGCTCATGCAGTGCGAGGGCCGCAAGATCCTCCTCTTGCCCGCCTGGCCCAAATCGTGGAACGTCGAGTTCAAACTCCACGCCCCTTTCCACACTACCGTCGAAGGCCGATACGTCGATGGCAAGCTCCAGCAGCTCACCGTCACCCCCGCCGCCCGCCGAGACGACGTGACCATCGTCTCCGCCGACTGATCCCGTCAGTCGCCGCTCGTTTGGCCATGAACGTGCCTCCGCGAGAGCTCCAGTCAGGTGCGGCTCGCGCTAGAGCGCATTCGGCGTAATCGTAGCGTGTTTTTCGCTTTCGGAACCGTAGAAATACGCCGCCACGAACGCTACAGTTAAGTGCGACACGCACTAATGATGGAAACCAGACGCTTCGGCGGCCGTCATCGACATGTGGACCGGATGCCCCTTGAAGTAGTCGATCGCCCGTTTCATGTCTTCGACCAGCAGCGAGCCCAAGTCGTGGCTCACGCCGTGCCGAACCAGGATTCGCTGCACCACCACGTCCTGGCAGTTCGCCGGCAGGCTATACGCCGGCACTTGCCAGCCGCGAGCATGCAGCCGATCCGCAAGGTCGTACAGATTGAATCCCGGCTCCACGCCCTCCTTCATCTTCCAGCAAACCGCCGGAATGCCCTCGTGCATCACGCCGCCGTAGATCACGTCGAACAACCCCAGCGACTCGACTTCCCCGGCGAGGTACGCGGCCGTCTCGTAGCAGGCCCCGTGGATCTTCCGATAACCTTCCTTGCCAAGGCGAAGGAAGTTGTAATACTGGCAGACCACTTGCCCGCCCGGCCGTGAAAAGTTCAACGCGATGTCGCGCATGTTGCCGCCCAGGTAGTTCACCCAGAAGACGAGCTCCTCCGGCAGGTCCTTCGTGTCCCGCCAGATCACCCAGCCGACGCCCAGCGGCGAGAGCCCGAACTTGTGGCCCGACGTGTTGATCGATCGCACCCGCGGCAGACGAAAATCCCAAACGAGGTCCGGCGCGCAAAACGGCGCCAAAAAGCCCCCGCTGGCGCCGTCGACATGGATGGGAATATCGAGCCCCTTGTCCCGTTCCAGGCCATCCAGCGCCTCGGCGACGGCCTGAACCGGCTCGAACTGGCACGTGAACGTCACCCCCAGCGTCGGCACGACACCGATCGTGTTCTCGTCGCATCGCCGCAAGACCTCATCGGGCGTCATCAACAATCGTCCCTGTTCCATGGGAATCTCGCGCAGCTCGATGTCCCAATATCGGGCGAACTTGTGCCAGCAGATCTGGACTGGCCCCGTCACCAGGTTGGGCTCGCCCATCGGCTTCTTCGCCGCACGGCGTTTGGCTTCCCAGCGGCGATTCATCGCCATCCCGCCGAGCATGGCCGCCTCGCTCGAACCCGTCGTCGAACAGCCGATCGTATCGGCCGCTTCCGGCGAGTTCCACAAATCGGCCAGCATGTGCACGCACCGGCTCTCGATCTCGGCCGTCTGCGGATACTCATCCTTGTCGACCATGTTCTTGTCCATGCACTCGTCCATGAGCTGACGGACCTCGGGCTCCGACCACGTCTGGCAGAACGTCGCCAGGTTCTGGCGCGAGTTGCCGTCGAGCATCAGCTCGTCGTGCACCGCGCAGTACGCGTGCCGAGGATCGTGCTCCGTGTCGGGGAACCTGTACTTGGGCATGCTCACTGAAAGGTCTACCGACGCATACACCTCGTCGTCAAGATTCTCTCGAACAGCGTTCTTGTTATGAAGCGGCATCGTGTTCCTACCTTTCAACAATCCGAACAATCAACACCCAACCAGCCACCGGCAAGTATCCCCCTTAACGCAAAAGAACACAACCGCAACAAGTGTCACATACAAAAGAGGTCGGGAGTCGTTTCTATCTGCGCGCCAATCGAGCACCCAGCTCACAGCCGCCGAATCGGCCTCAAACGACCCAATCGCTACAATCCCCAGACCAGATCCCGCGACTTCCCACCCCCATCGCCATCCGCATGCCCCGGCGTGATCCGCGCCCCTCTCGGCGGCCGATTCCTCCGTCTCCTCGCCCATCGTTGCCCGGCAACCCTTGCACACCCTGTGCCTGCCCGCCAAAATAGGTCCTTCCGGCGGCGACCTTTTCATCACTCCCGATGGGGATCGGCTGCTCATGCTCGCCAAACTCAAGACGTTCGCCCTGTCGGGCATCGAGGCCGTTCCCGTTGAGGTCGAGGTCGACGTCTCGCCTGCCGGATTGCCCAAAACGATCCTGGTCGGTTTGCCCGAGGCGGCGGTCAAGGAATCGACCCATCGCGTCGAGCGTGCCCTGGTCAACTCTGGCTTCGAGCGCCCGCAAAGCCGGATCGTCATCAATCTCGCCCCGGCCGATCTGCCCAAAGACGCCGCCTCGTTCGACTTGCCGATCGCCTTGGGCGTCCTGTCCGGCAGTGGGCAATTCGATTCCCAGTGGTTCGACCGTTACGCGGTCGTCGGCGAGTTGGCCCTCGACGGCACCACCCGTCCCACGAAGGGCGCCTTGTCGATGGCCATGTCTGCGGCCCGGCACAACGGCCTGCGCGGTGTGATTATCCCGGCGCCCAGCGCCGCCGAGGCCGCCGTCGTCGAAGACATCGAGGTCGTCGCCGTCTCCAGTCTCAGCCAGGCGGTCGCCTTCCTGGCCGGGCAGATCGACATCGACCCCACGCCTTCCCAACTCGACCGGCTCTTCCGCGAGTTGGCCACCTACGGCGACGATTTCGCCGATGTCCGCGGCCAGGAACTAGCCAAGCGCGCCCTTACCGTCGCCGCCGCCGGAGATCACAATGTTCTAATGCTTGGCCCGCCCGGCTCCGGCAAGACGATGCTGGCCAAACGGCTCCCCACCATCCTGCCCGACCTGACCGCCGCTGAATCGATCGAGACGACCCGCATCTACAGCGCCCTTGGCCGCCTGAAGCCGGGCGAGCCCCTCTTGGCCACCCGCCCTTTCCGCTCGCCGCATCACACAATCTCCAATGCCGGCCTCGTCGGCGGTGGTTCTCCGCCCGCCCCGGGCGAAATCTCCTTGGCCCACAACGGTGTGCTCTTCCTCGACGAACTGCCCGAGTTCTCCCGCCAGACGCTCGAGGTCCTCCGTCAGCCCCTGGAAGACGGCACGGTCACCATCTCCCGCGCGTTGGCCTCCAGCACCTTCCCCGCCAATTTCATGCTCGTCGCCGCCCTCAATCCATGCCCTTGCGGCTACCGTGGCGACAGCCGGCGGCGATGCCAATGCACGGTACCTCAGATCGAGCGCTACATGGGCCGCATTTCCGGCCCGCTGCTTGACCGCATCGACATCCACATCGAAGTCCCCGCCGTCCCCTTCCGCGAGCTCACCGGCAACACGCAAGGTACGTCCAGCGCCGACATGCGAGCCCAAGTCGCGGCCGCCCGGCAGGTGCAGGCCGAGCGATTTCAGAACAGCAACACGCGCTACAACGCCGACATGCCCCATCGCCAGGTCCGCCAGTTCTGCCGCCTCGACTCCGAGTGCCAGAACCTGCTGAAGGCCGCCATGAGCGAACTCGGCCTCTCCGCCCGCGCCCACGACAAGGTCCTCCGGACGGCTCGCACCATCGCCGACCTGGCCGGCAGCGACCAGATCGAAGCCATGCATCTGAACGAAGCCGTCAACTACCGCATGCTCGACAGGGGATTGTGGACGTGAGGAAGAGGATTACGTATAGCGACCCCGAAATCAGTCCGCCGGCTCCCCGTGGGGGGGCATTTTGCGGATTGGTGCGTGTTTCGATAGACTGCTGTCAACGGATGTAATGTCAGCTCAGGTCTAGAGAATCCCATGGCATCAATTGGAACGGCCTCCAACGTCACCCCCCTGGTTTCCTTTGCATCGGAGCAACAGCGACGATACCACGAGAACACCACAGCCGATCTGCGTAAGGCGAGCGGCCATTTCGGAACACCACCCGAGATTTCTGCCTTCATGGCGGGGCTCTTCTCGACGATGCCTAGCGGGCGCATCCGAATACTCGACCCAGGGGCTGGGGTCGGGATTCTCGCTGCGGCCATCTGTGACCGTATCGCCACACTCCGCGAACCACGAGAGATCGCCATTGAGGCGTGGGAGATTGGAGCGCCCCTTTGCGTCTTCCTGCACGACACTTTGAATCGATGTCGGGCAGTGCTTGGGCGGGCGGGCCACCGGGTGGAATACAGCGTCCGACATGATGATTTCATTTTGGCCAATGCCAAGGGTAGTCTGCTGGAGTCCCCGAGTGATGGGAATTTCAACCTCGCAATCCTCAATCCCCCCTATTTCAAGCTTCGGAAAGAATCGGAACACGCACGGACGATGTCGTATGTTGTCCACGGACAACCGAATATCTACGTCCTATTCATGGCGGCTGTTGTGGATTTGCTGAAACCAGGTGGCGAAATGGTCGCCATCACGCCCCGAAGCTACTTCAACGGCCCTTACTTTCGAAAGTTCCGGCAGTGGTTCTTCGACCGAATGACGCCATCACACATCCACGTGTTCGAATCTCGCACGGAGGCGTTTCGCAGTGACGAGGTATTGCAGGAGACTGTGATCCTGCGGGCCGTCAAGTCCACGAAACGCGGCAAGATCACGATCACCACGAGCCATGGGAAAGACGCTCTGCATGTAACTGATAAGCGGTTCTTGGATTACTCTCAGATCATCGACAACTCGACCGGCGATTACATCATTCGCGTAGGCACGACGGACCACGATCAGCAGATCATTGATGCTATCGACGCACTCCCATGTACGCTCGCTGATCTTGGCTTGCGAATATCCACCGGCCCTGTCGTGACCTTTCGTGCGACAGAGCACCTTCTGCACGAGCGGCAGCCGAAGGCGCGATCGGCACCCTTGCTGATGATGCACAATGTTCGGCCCTTTGTTACAATCGCTAGGGGACACAATGGCAAACCGACGCATATTGCGGTAAGCCCCGAATCCATGAACATCCTTGTCCCTTCGCTGCGATACATCCTGCTTAAACGGTTCACCGCCAAGGAGGAAAAACGGCGACTAGTCGCGGGGATATTTGAGCGATCCGATTCCTACTCAGAATACGTCGGCCTTGAGAATCATTTGAACTATGTCTATAAGGCAACTGGCGAGCTAACCCGCAGTGAGGCATACGGTTTAGCTGCACTCTTCAACTCCGCATTCCTCGATCGCTACTTCAGAGCACTCAGCGGCAACACGCAGGTCAATGCTGCCGAGATACGGGCGCTTCGTCTCCCGACGCTCAAGACGATTGCTGCCCTCGGGGATCGACTGTTGAAGGCAGAGCAACAACCGCCCACGAGACGCGATGTTGAAATGGCGATCGGAGATGTCATGTCTTTGCCTGACGACCTTAGAGACTACCTCATGGAAATTGCCTGATGGCCAGCATTGAAGAAGCGAAGGTGATACTTTCCGCCATCGGACTACCGAAGGCGCAGCAGAACGAGCGGTCATGTTTGACCTTGCTGGCCCTCGCTGAGCTTGGCCCCGATACCCCCTGGAAGAAATGCAACCGGCCGATGTTGCGCACCGTGGACATGATGGCGTGGATGAAAGACAAATACGGCAAGCAGTACGCTCCGAACAGCAGAGAAACGATCAGGAGGCAGACGATCCATCAATTCGAAGCTGCTCGATTGGTCAACCGCAACCCTGATGATCCGAACAGGCCGACAAACAGCGGGGATACAAACTATCAACTCACTGATGATGTCGCGCGGGTTCTGAAGTCATACGGGCGCGGACGTTTCAACAGTGAATGCGTCGCGTTCATCAAGAAGTACGGGAGACTCTCGCAACGATATGCAAGAGAGCGTGACCTGTGAGGTGTGCCGGTAACATTGCCGGATGGCAGTAGGCTGCAATTATCACCAGGCAAGCACAATAAGCTGCAGAAACGGATTGTCGAGGAATTCGGGGCACGGTTTGCACCGGGGAGTATGCTCATATACCTTGGCGATACCGCCAACAAGACTCTATTCGTTGCAGACGAGCAGCTCGCCGAATTGAACATCCCTGAAATGCGACACGACAAGTTGCCCGACGTGGTTCTCTATGACCCGAATCGGCATTGGCTGTTTCTGATCGAGGCAGTCACGTCCCACGGGCCGGTATCGCCGCAAAGACACGGCGAGCTTGAGCAAGGATTGAAGAACTGTACAGCAGATCGAGTCTACGTGACCGCGTTTCAGGATTTCACGGCATTCCGCAAGCACGCGGGCGATATTGTCTGGGAATCCGAGGTGTGGATTGCGGATGCTCCTGATCACATGATTCACTATAATGGAGGGCGTTTCCTCGGGCCGTATCACATTGCGTAGCATTTTCGGAACTCTCGTGCCGCGAGCCGTGCGCGGATTTCCATGGAACCCCCACGGGCTGTTCATGCCAAGAGCCGTGAGGGTTCCTCCGCAACCGTGAACCTCCTCAGACACTCGTCCCGTTGACTCGCTGAGCGGTCCTCTCTCTCCACCCCCCTCGTCAAGCCAAAACGCGGCCGTCCGCATTCACCGCTACGGAATGCACCAAATAGACGGCAGGGTCGGGGCGACCCGTCGAACAACTGATCTTCTGGGCTGACTTCAGTGGAGGTCCTTCATGAAGTCGCTGATATCGCGCAGCCTGGCTGACGCGCGTTCACATTCCTCCGTACCCGGTTCGAGTTTACGTTTGCCGTCGTACGGGGCTGCGATTGTTTGCCTGTTCCCAAGATCCTGATACCGCCTTGTTTGCCTTCCTACTTGTTGAAACCCTTGTGGTTCATGAATTCCCAAATGCGCCCCAACCAGGTATAGCTGCCCGTCCCCGGAGCGGCCTTTTTCTGGAAACAGTGCCCACGTGTGACGAGCGTGTGGAGATCGGACTGGATCCCCATCCCGCGAAGCTGCTCCCAGCATTTCACCGAATTCATCGCCGCCCAACCGTCCGCGTCGCCGTGGATGAACAGGATCGGACACGTCGCGAGGTCGAACGAGAACTCGGGGACGAATCGCGCGTCGTCCTCGTTGCCGCCCTGCGCATTCGGGGATTCCGCGCCGTCGGTGAGTGCGTACGCCGGATAGATCGCGACCGCCCACTGCACGTTGCAGGGAAGCTTGTCAAGGTCGTCGATCGGCCAATAGGATCGGCGCCGCGAACTGGTCGCGCCCATGAGTGTCAGGTGTCCGCCGGCCGAGGAACCCATAATGCCGATGCGATTGGGATCGAGCTCCTTCGCCGCTGCCTGGCTGCGCACGATTCGGACGGCGCGCTGCAGATCCTGCCACGCCGTCGTGTGCTTGGCCAGCCCACCCAGCGGACGCGGCGTGCGGTATTTCATTGTCACGACCGTCATGCCCTTTTCGTTCAGGTAACGCCGCGCCGGCGCGACTTCGAATCCGTCTGGGCTGTTGCCCCCGTAGCCGCCGCCCGAGTAGATGATCTGGATCGCCTTCGTCTTGAGTTCCTTCGGCATGTGCCACTCGAGATAAGGCACGCACTGGTGCGTCTGCACGTCCGGCATCTTGCCTTCCGGCCAGACCGGCTCCTTGCTGTACTGGCCGCGCGCATCGTCGTTCGGATAGCGGGTCATCAGATCGACTTCCTCGCCGAGTCGCCCGTCAAAATTCATCTGGTGGATGTACTCGGCGACACGGTCGAACCAGTGGTCGTAGGCGGTGCCGTCCTCGCCCTTGCTCGAGTCGCCCATGAAACCGTGGGGACGGTCTGCGAAGAGATGGATCTCGGCCGGGATCTTCATCCTGCGGAGCTGGCGGTAGATCTGCGTGGAACCGTTCGGCGAATAGACGTCCACCCCTCCGTGGAAGAGCGCCATCGGACACGTCTTCGCGTCGAACTTGAACACGTCCGAGAGCTTCACGTCGATCGCGTCGCCCTCGCGCGTGTTGGGGCCGGTGAGTCCATCCGTGAGCGCATAGGCGGTGTAGATCGGCACCGCCCAGTTCACGTGGCACGGAAGCTGGTCGAGTTCGTCGACCGGCCCGTACGCCGGTGTGAGCGCGCTCGTGGCGAGCAGGACCGTCAGGTGCGAGCCCGCGGAGAACCCGAACGCGCCGATCTTCTCCGGGTCGAAACCTCGTTTCTGCGCATCGTTGCGGACGAGACGGACGGCGCGTTGCCCATCCTCCCACGCGCTCTGGTAGATCGGCAACCCTTGCGGACGCGGCGTACGGTAGGTGAGGCTCACGCAAACGAACCCCAGTTCGGTGAACTTCTTCGCGACCCGGTCAATCCACACCCCGTCGCAGCAAGTCTGATAACCGCCGCCTGAAATGAGCAACATGCATCCGCCGTTCTTCTCCGCTGGCGCCTCGTACCAGTCGAGATGCGGCATCGCATGGTCCGCCGCCTTGAATCCAGGAGCCTTCACCTCTTCGGTGGTCGCCGCGATCTGACTGGCCTGGAAATCCGGGATCCTTCCTTCCGGCCACAGCGCGACCCGCTCCTCGGCCAGCGACTGAACGGCGACCAGCAACCAAAAACAAAGAACTAGCATTCTCTTCATCGTATCGCTTCCTTCATTCTTTCCGTGAACGCCATGGCGTTGCGGTAATTCGCCTGGCCGCCGATCTTCATTGGTTTCACGAAGAGTCGCACCATATCAGATTATTCTCTCCTTGAGATTTCCCGGCTGACCTCCGCCAACTACGCAGCCGGACGTCTATTGGGTCCTGCATTGGAACTGGAACGAGGCCGACCGTCGGGAGGCCGAAAGATCAGGATTGGGTCGGACCCCTTGTTCCGTTTTCAATACAGGCATCAACAAATGGCCAATTGTACTTGCCCGACCAGCCTCGCCCAAGCCGAAATCGGCCAATCGAAGACGGATCGCGGTTCTGGACAGTGGATCGCCGGTGTTTCTGAGGGTGCGTGCCCGAACCGATAGCACCGAACCACAGTCGTTGGTCAGGTTGTCGGTCGGTGCGCGTAGACCTGCCACTTCATCGAGGTCGCGGTACGAGACAAGACCAGCGTCCGAACGGATCCTCGCCCCGTGAAACTCCAGCTTGATGGAACGGTCAAAACCAACCCGTAAGGCGTCCTTTCCTGCTTCACCCATTGGGTTCCGCCCTTATCCCAAGGTTCGATGTGAGAATCTCCCTTATTCTACAGGTCGAAACAAATGGGCGCTGCATAGAAACGCGGAGGGCATCTGGGAAACCCGGGTCAAGAGAAGTGCCAAGGACAACGCACATGATTGGATGCGCCACGCCAGCGGTGAGTACATTGCTGCCTTCGCGAAATTCGTTGCGGCAATGAGGAAGCTCTCATCGCCGCTCCCTCTCCGGATCGCCAATGCTCTTCTCGACGCGCTCCATCACCATCCCCCAAACGCCACACGCCGTTCTGCCATTGCCCGGACGGACGTATGCCAAACCGCCCCCGAACTCACTCCCGGCATCCCAATCGCTCATCCCCATCACTTTTCGTGGTCTCGTCCTTTCGTGATTTCGTGCTTCCCTTCCTCGATCACCTCCAAACCAACGCCCACAACTCCTCCCCTCGCCCGTCTGCGGCAAAGGCCCAGAATGACGGTGCGCGGCGTTCGGCTCCCGTGTCGCGGCCAGTGCAAGAAACCACACGTTCAACCCCCCGGAAGGAACATTCACCAGCCGATCGATCGAACGGTCGACCGCCCAGGGTTCACCCTCGTCAAGCAAAAACGCGGCCGTCCGCATTCACCCCTGCCGAGTGCACCAAATAGACGGCAGGGTCTGGACGACCCGTGTCGGCGAGGGTAGAAACGTTCAATGGGGAACGTGCCCCGGCAACGGTCGTCTAATGGTGCGAGGAGACTTGGCGATGAAAGCGGTCCCGCTGACAATTCTGTTGTGGGCGTTCATGGTGTTGGTCAGTTACGGCCAGAACCCAGGCGCCATGGCGATTCGCTCCAGATTGGAGCAGGGTGCGGCGCCCAGTCCGAACCCACCGGCCAATGCCCAGGCGGCAACGCCCGGCGACGAGTGGCAGCAAGCCAAGAAGCTCACCTTCCTGAAAACCGTTCCGTCCTCGCCGCGTGCTCCAGAGGAATGCCTCTCGCCGGAGAATCTCTCCAAGGGCTTGGTCGGTTACATGGAATGCTGGCCAACGGTCGTCGCACGGGTCGTCGGTCCGACCGATGTTCTGTTGGCGGTCGCCAGCCAGAACGTTCCGCCGATTCGCCTCACCGGCTACCCGACCAAAGGGCTCATCGTCGGAGAGATGGTCCGACTCGTCGGACCGGTCGAGGTCGTTTCTGCCAAGTCCCCCACGGCATCACCGGCGAGCAAGACCGTGTGTGTCGTGCGCCTTGTGCGGCCGGAGAAATTCGCCGAATTGCAGCTCGATCCCAACACCTCGCCCGCTCAACCGCGCAAGTGGACCGATGCGGCGGGCAAGTACTCCGTGATGGCAACCTACCTCGGTGTCGAAGACGACCAGGTTGCTCTGAGACGCGAGCCGGACGGAAAGACCCTCCACGTTCCGCTCGCTCGGCTCTGCGAAGCTGACCAGAAGTGGGTGCGCGACGAACTCGCGCGCCAGGCCGACCCCAAGCCCAACGCTCCCCAAAAGGCAGCTCCCAAGAAACCCGCGAAAGCAAGCAACGGGGAATAGCGCGTCGCCCAAACAGCCTCGGGCATATGTCGGCCCCGTTCTTCAGCGGGAGATATGCAGCCTTTGAAATTGGTGCTACAATGAGCCCCGCTGTCACGGCTTGACCCGGGGGGTTCCCAATGACTGCGCCGCGCACCCGGCTGGCGTTTCTTGCCCTGTCTGCCCCGTCTTTAGCGGGCCCAATCGCTGTCTCGTCATTCCCTAAGCAGGCCCGCACCCGAACTGGCGCCACCCGCGAGCGCTCGGTGATTGCCCCCCTCGTCCATCTCCGCGTCTGCCGAGCGATGCAGGACCGGGACCGCATCCACCTTAAACCACAAACAACAGATAGGCCAAGACAGAAGGAAATCAAGAACACCCGCACACGACAACAGATCACGGCGAAAGGAGAACACTGTGTTGCGACGCCTGCTTGCGCTCGTTGTCTTGCTCGCTGCCACCGATTCCATGGCCGAAATGCGGCAATGGAGTGACACAAGCGGCAAGTATACGACCAAAGCCGAGTTCGTAGGCATCGCCGATGGCGAGGTACAGCTCCTAAAGGAATCGGGCGAGTCCATCCGGATTCGCCTGGATGCTCTCTGCCGGAAGGACCAGGAATTCGCCTTCAGTCAGGTCAAGCAGGCCGCCCCCCAAGAAGTCGTCAAGTTCGCCGAGCCAGCTGTGGTGTGTATCGAAACCAGTGACGGGCTCGGCAGCGGCTTCATCGCAAGTGAAGACGGGATTATTGTTACCAACCATCATGTTGTAGAGGGTATCACACAGGCCAAGATCGTCCTTAAGGACAAGACAGAACTGCCAGTCAAGGGGTTCATTACGTGCGATCCCGGAAGGGACATCGCGCTAGTCAAGGTCGACTCCCCCGCTCCACTGCCAACACTTCCCGTGGCCACTATTCTCCCCGAGAAACTGGACCCAGTTATCGCAATAGGTGCGCCGCGGGGTCTTAGTTTCACCGCGACCGAAGGCACGATCAGTTCCACGAGAACCACGGCAGATGTGTTGGAGGCCATCCGCCGCCTCGCGCCGTCGGCGCATTCCATCCTCGAAGGGTATGCGCCCGATTCACTGTGGATTCAAACGACCGCGGCGATCTCATCGGGAAACAGCGGAGGACCGCTCATAAATCTCCGTGGGCAAGTCGTCGGTATCAACACGTGGTCACGGGTGGACGGCCAGAACCTCAATTTTGCTCTGGCTTGCACGGAGATCAGCAAGATCTATCAGGCAGCCCCCAAACAGCAGTGCCATAGCCTCTTAGCGATTCCCCGGGGTCGTACGGTAGTCCCCACAGGCCCCACTCGCTCGCCCAGTGCCATCCCAACACTCAGCATCACGCTCCCCTCCGGAACGAGAATCAACAACGACACGTTCCGTCTGGACCTCAGCAGGATTGAGCGGGCCACCGACGATACTTCCATCGTAATGCAGGCCCGCAACGGGTATAAGATCATCGCCTGTCACCTGCGTGGTGTGCCGAGTGGGCCTACCGTTGCCACCTATCCGAATAACACGCCTTGTGTATACGCCGAGTACGATGATGGTCGGCGTGATGGTGTGCTGGCGACATGGAATGAGGCCGGCCAGCGGGTTCTCTTCGCGAATTACCTCAAGGGCCGGCGACATGGCTTGTCCTGCATGTTTCACGCCGGATCGCTCCGTCTGGTCCTGGAGTGCGAAGGTGACCGTGTCGAATCGGTTCACCTTGTCATTGGCGGCAAGCTGAACAAGTCATTCTCTTCGCAGCCGGACGCGGCGCAGGATCTGGACGGCAAGGCCTGCCTGGACGAATACGACAAAGTTACCGAAGACATCGACAAGAACGAAAGGGATTTCCGCAAAGCGATACGTGATGAGGACGAGCGATTGCGGAAGGAACGCGTTGCTATGCTCAATCCGGCAAAACGTCAGGCCATCCAGAACAGAGTAAACAAACGCAGTGCCGACCGGGCGGTCCTCATTCGTGAGATGCATCGCCGTGCCGGCGATTCCCGTGCCGGTAGGTAACGGTAGCTAAGCGGCCAGGCGTCGTTTCCCATTACAGGCCGACACTAAATCGGCGAATGCCTGCAGCCCGTTTTCGCGCCGCCGAAGCGTCCGGCTCCGATAAGCGAAGACCCTATCACGCCCATACCTGCCGCAACGGGCCGGCGACGAACCAACACACATCGGGTGCCCGCCGTGGTCTATCGCTGGCTTCCCGACGCGAGGCCGGTCCCCTCAATGCCCGTACGTGAATTGCTAAAACTCCAACAGAGCCTCCGTGACGCCAGCGATGGGAGCCGCAAACGTTACGTAGCGGCTCGCACCCTGCGATTCGAGCTGATACTCCACAGCCTTCCCCGCGACGGTGACCTTCTTCGGTGTCCACTTCTCGGGCAGAAGAACGGCGAAACGCGAGTCCTTCCCCGATCCGGTGAACGTGAGGTGAATCGTCGCGCTGGCCTCGTCGATTCGCATTTCGTACGCGAAGCATGCATCGGAAGCGGCGTAACGGACCGTCGCACGAACCTGCTTCACCGGCGTGGCGGCCCAGCGGGGCGCGACGCGCATCGAGCCCATCTGCGAGGAAGCGTCTTCCAAGCCTGCCAAGCCGGTGACGAGGGCCTGTACCCACTGGGCCATGCCCCAACCGGCATAGGCCACTTCGTTGGTCGTGCGGTGGCCCGGCTGACCGTCGGGCCAATACCACACCTGCGCGCCGCCCGTCCGCCGCAGGTGATCGGAGTACTGCCGCAGCAGCTCGACGCCGTAGCTTTCTCGCCCGCAACACAACGCGGCGGTGCACAGCTCGCCGCCGACCCACGGCATCAGGC
This sequence comes from Thermoguttaceae bacterium, assembly GCA_963674835.2. Classification (GTDB taxonomy): domain Bacteria; phylum Planctomycetota; class Planctomycetia; order Pirellulales; family Thermoguttaceae. The sequence goes on along the minus strand of CAXXKC010000003.1, from coordinate 173,018 downwards.
CACCGTTGGCGTAGCCGCCCTGTTTGCAATAGGCCCTACCGAAATAGCCTAAGTCGTCCGGGTACCCCGGTTGTAGGCTCCACCACGGATACGCGTCGCCCGTCACACGTTGTCGACGATGGTACTCATCCACGATCCGCCGCGCCTGCTCCGCTGTGGCCAGTCCTCGGGTCATGGCCCACGTATTCCCCATGGCAAGCTGACTGCGCTCGTCGAAAGAGCCGTGATCGATCGGGTCCAGATGGACGTGGTGCAGGAACTTCGTACCGTCCCAAAGCAACTCGACCGCCCGGGCGCGATAGGCCTCGGCCTCGTCGGCCCATCGCTTGGCATCCTCGGTGCGTCCCAGGTGGGCGTACATCTGGCTCATGGCGCGAAACGCCTGGTAGTACCCGCTCTGATCACACGTGGCGACAACGAACCGCCCCTGCCCCTTATCGCCGGCGCCGTCGATGTCGAAGTCCCACGTATCGCAACTGTGCTGCCGCTTGATGAGGCGATGGGCCGCGTCCCAGTGCTTCGGATCTCTCTGAATGTATGCCAGCGCCTTCTCCAGCCGGGGCAACGCGGCCGCCATCCAGCAGTCGTCGCCGGTCGCCTGCCACGATTGCCAGACGGCCAGGGTGGCGATGTACTCGACGTCCGATTCCAGACCCACGCGCCAGGTATGCCCACTACGCTCGATACCGTCAGGCAACATCCCGTCATCCGACTGCACTTCGAGGAAGCGGTCCAGCCCGCACGTCATGTCGCGTTCCCAGTACTTGTAGGCGGGCAGGCCATAGATCCAGTCGCGCAGCCAAATGCCGTCGAAATGCCACGTATCGGCCGAGATGTAGCCGACAAACTTGCCCCGCGGCGTCTCGTACTGCCGGCGCCCCAGCCGCATGGCGTCGCGTGTCACCGGATACAGACGATCGAAATCGTCGTCGCCCGAGGCAATACCCGTCTCGGCGTCGACCTGGAAATTGACGTACCGCGAGTACCGCTTTTCGCCCGGCCAAATCAGGTAGACGTAATGGGCACCGAGCGGAGCGGCCGCTGGAAAGGTCACCGTGGCGCGATGGTCCTTCAGCTCGGCTTCCGTCTCGAAATAGGGCCGCTGATTCGGATCGCACACGCGGATCCGGCAGCGGGCATCACCCTTGGCTCGTCCACCCACGCGGACGACGACCGTATCCAGCGGCTGGTAGCTGGCCGCCTCAGTCGTGAGTGTGCCGAAATTCCCCACGGTCGCTTCGCTGCGCACGCGGTAGGCCGGAGCGGCCTTTGGCGTCGCTGGTTCGGCCGCCGAATTCTCCTCCGCGAACAACAAACCGCACGCAAGCAGCGCGCACACCGCGGCCAGTCGAATGGCACATTCACGTTGGTCGCTCATCACGGTTGGACCTCCAAGGCCAAAGGATGCACGGCAGGACATTCGTTTCCCGCCCCATTCTCCGATTCTGCCGGCTGTGCTGGCCGATTTCAACCCCAGAGCCCGAATTGTTTTCACGGAGTGCCGGTGCCGTGAGCCAACGCGATTCGTGAGAGGACCGCAACCGAACCGGTGGCCGCCCGACGACGCGGCATTCACCGAAACCGGGCGGTGCCCATTCCGACCCATGGGTGAGCGTGCTGTCGGTTGTGCGTCTCCTCGGCCAACACGCGACACGCGCTGCATCGCCGCGTTTCATGATCGCCACGGCCGCATCTCCGCCGATGCCACACGCGGCTCTTGCTTGGTACGGCACCCTGCGGTAGAGTGGGGGTTGGAATGCGACCGCCCAGCATGGCTTGCCCAGCGGGTTCGGCATCAGCGCTGGCACGGCGACCGCCATCTTCTGCCTTGCGCGGTGCCCCGTCATCGCCACATTCACGCCACACGAAACCAGCCGCACACACCGAGCCGCACGACACCTGCCACGTATCCGCCCGGAGACAGACACATGGATCGCAGAGCCCCAGTCGTCTTGATGCTCCTGCTTGCCTCCGCTGTGCTCGGCCACATGAGCGAACGAAGTCGCGCGGCCGAAAACCCGTCAATGCTTGGTTCTTTTCTCGAAGTGGGCATGCCCGATGAGATCCTCTTCGCCGTTCGCAAGCCCAGCATCGACGGCCATTGGTACGCCAGCATCGGGTACTATGCGATGGATCAGTGCCAGCCCACGTTTCCCATGAACTCGGGCGGAAAGCTCTGCATCTACAACGTCAAGACGAAGCAGGTCCGGACCATTTTTGAGGACCCGCAGGGCAATATCCGCGATCCGCAGATTCACTACGACGCCAAGAAGCTCGTCTTCGCCTATCTGCCCAAAGGAAAGCGGCACTACAGCCTCTACGAAATCAACATCGACGGCACCAACCTGAAGCAACTTACCGGCCAGGGCGAGGACGTGTCGCCCGGCATGGAAGACTACTCGACGTTTTCTCCGCCTGGCTGGGACGACTTCGAGCCCACCTACCTTCCCAGCGGCGAGATCATCTTCTGCTCGACCCGTGCCAATCGCTACGTTCAGTGTTGGTTGACCCAGGTCGCAACGTTGTACAAGTGCGACGCCGACGGTGGCAACCTCCGCGCCCTGTCGGCCAATGTCGAGCACGACAACACCCCCTGGGTGCTTTCCGACGGCCAGGTCGCCTACATGCGGTGGGAGTATGTGGACCGCTTTCACATGGGTTTTCATCATCTCTGGTCGATGAATCCCGACGGGACCCGCCAGATGGTGCTCTATGGCAACCAAATCAACCACGGCACGATTCTCGCTCCCAAGCCCGTTCCCCGCAGTCCGAAGATCGTTGTCACATGGTCGCCCGGCCATGGCCGGCGCGAGCACTACGGCCGTATCGCGCTGATCGACCCGCGACTCGGACCGGACGACCGCAAAGGTGTTCAGTACATTAGCAAGGGCAACATCCACTGCGACCCGTGGGCACTGAGCGAGCGGTACTTCCTGGTCGCTAACAAGGCCACCATCGAAATGCTCGACGGCGACGGCAAGACCGAGGTTCTCTACCGCTTGCCGGAGCAACTGGCCAAGGAGGGATACTGGATCGGCGAGCCCCGACCCCTGATGAAGCGCCAACGCGAGCCCGTACTCACCGACGCGACCGATCCGTCGAGCGAGCACGGCACCCTGGCATTGGTCAACATCTACAAGGGCCGCAAAATGTGGAATGTCAAGCCGGGCACGGTCAAGAACCTGCTCGTCTACGAAGTTCTGCCCAAGCCCATCAACTACTCCGGCGCCATGTCCGAGATGTCGGCCGGCGGAACCTTCTCCGTCGAGCGGCTCATCGGTTCCGTCCCCGTCTCCGACGATGGCTGCGCCTATTTCACACTCCCCGCGCTGCGCAGCTTTCTCTTCGTCGCCATGGACGACAAGGGGCACTGCGTAAAACGCATGCACTCGTTCACTTCGGTCATGCCTGGCGAAACGACGACCTGCATCGGCTGCCACGAGCGTCGCACCGAAGCGCCCGCCAGCGACGAACGCGAACAGCTCGCCCGCATCCTGCGCACGGAGCCGGTCACCCCCGAGCCGGTCGCCGGAGTGCCGGAGATCTTCGACTACCTCCGCGACATCCAGCCGATTCTCGACGAACACTGCCTGAAATGCCACAACCACGACCGCGAGGAGGGCGGCTTCAACATCTCCGGTCATTGGGGACCGCTGTACCCCATCGGCTATATCCAAATGTCGTGGCGGGCGCTCTTCGGCGACAACCGGGTCATTCTCCCCTATGCCGAGCACAGCCGCAGCAATTTCGATCCCTACGAAATCGGCACCGGTTCCAGCCGTCTCCTCGAACTCATCGAGGAAGGCCACGAAGGCGTCGACATGCCGCAGGCGCAGCAGAAGGTCATCCGCTATTGGCTCGACGCAGGTGCGAATCACGCAGGAACGTACGCCGTGAACAGTCACGGTACGATCGGTTATTACGTGCACGGCATCAACGTGCGCAACGACAAAGACTGGCCGGAAACCAAGGCGATGGTCGAGGTGATGAACCGTCGCTGCGATGTCTGCCATGCTCCCACCGATGCAGAGAAGAAGATCGGCACCTACAAGCTCCCGGCGCATTTCTATGCCCAATACTACCCGCCGGACAAATACCAGAAGAACCGCTACGTGGCGCACACCATGTCCGAAGACGGCGGCCGCTTCAATCGGCACATCATTTTCAACCTCTCCTACCCGGAACTGTCGAAGGTGGCACAGGCGCCGCTGTCCAAGGCCGCGGGAGGGCTGGGCGTGTGTGAGGTCAGATCGGGGATGGCCGTGTTTCGCGACAAGAACGATCCCGACTACCAGACGATTGTCGCCGCCGTGGCCCGCGGCCGCAGGCACATCCTCGAAGAGAACAACCGCTTCTGCATGATCAACCCCAGTCCCAACAACGGCGAAAACTGCCCCGTGCAATTCGTGCCGCGGCGGGACTATGTCCGCGAGATGATCCGCTACGGCGTTCTGCCGGTCGACCACGATTTCAATGCGTCGGTCGACCCGTTCGAATTGGATAAGGCCTACTGGAGGACGTTCTGGTACGTGCCGAAGGAGCCATAGCAAACCCATTCACCCCATTCAGGTGTGACAATGCTAATCGAAGGCTACCGCGGTCCTGGAGTGGGCTCGGCAATGCGTGTCGCTAGTCGCTTGCGCCTGGCTCGCCGTGCTCTGAAACGGCTGACCGTCGTCCTGCTCCTTGGCCTGCTGCTCGCTTCCTCTGCGTTCGGGCAGAAGCCCAAGAGCCGCTCGATCACTTGGGAGAAGTTCAAGGCCTCCGGACCCGAGCTGAAGCAGATCGGCTGGCTCGCTGTCCGCAGCGCACGCGACATCAAGTCCTCGCCCTTCTCGGTCGGATGCGAAACGCTCGACCGCGACCAGGCCCAGTTCAGCGTTTATAAGGATTCCGTGGGCGAACTGGGCGTCAAGCACGGCCGGCTGCAAAGCGGCTGGGCCAAGTGCGAGAAGAAGAAGGGCGTCTACGACTTCGCGTGGCTCGATGAATGTGTCTACGGGCTGGACAAGCAGGGCGTCAAGCCGTGGATGTGCCTGTGCTATGGCAATCCCCTGTATGGCTCCGAGGTGCAGCTCGGTGCGGGCTTGGCCGCCGTGGTGCGCAACGAAGAGGCCATGGCCGCCTGGTCGAAATACGTCGAAGCGACGGTGAACCGATACAAAGACACGCTCGACGAGTGGGAAATCTGGAACGAACCCAACGCCCACAGTTGCGAAGACTACGCGACGCTACTGATGAAGACCGCCGAAACGATCCGCAAAGTCCAGCCCAAGGCCGTCATCATGGGTCTTTCGTTGGCCGGCGTCGATCTGAAATTCACCAAGGGCGTCTTGGATATCCTCAAAAGCCGCGACAAGCTCGATTGCATCGACTACGTGACGTATCACCCTTACGCCCGCAACCCCGATTCGAGCTACGCGGCCGTCGACCAGCTAAAGCAACTCGTCGAATCCTACAGCCCCCGCATCAAGCTCTACCAAGGCGAGAACGGCTGCCCTTCGATCCTCGAATGGACCCATGCACTGGCCCAGTATCCCTGGACCGAGTACAGCCAGGCCAAATGGTTCGTGCGCCGCTTGGCAGGCGACCGCGTGCGCAACATCCCGTCATCGGCCTTCACCATCATCGATCTGCGCTACCCCAACATGCTCCAGTCGTTCGGCCTGATCCGCTCGAACCTCTTGCATCAGTCCATCTACAAGCGGCCCGCCTACTACGCCGTTCAGCATCTGGTCGGCTTCTTCGACGACGAAGTGAAGTCGCTTGGGCTGCTCAACTACGGATCGAGTTACCCTCGCACCTTGGCCGTTGCCGGATTCCAAAAGCACGGCACCTGCATTGTCCTCGTGTGGTTCGACCATGACGTGCCAACCGATGCTCTGGAGTGGACGCCACTCAACCTAACGATCCACGGCGTGACGTTCCGCGACCCGGTGTGCGTCGAAATGATCACCGGCAAAGTGTACGAGCTGGACCAGTCCGCCTGGAAGGCGCAGAAGAAGTCGGTGCAATTCACCGGCCTGCCCGTGTGGGACAGCCCCATCATGATCGCCGAGCGGTCGGAAACGAATCTCAAACCGTGACCTGAGGACACGTCATCGAGCATGACCGTGCGACGGTCCTGAAGAATCATCCACGTTTGACCCCAGGAGAATGAGCGCGATGAGTAGACTCCTACTGACAATCACGGTGCTGTGCGCGGCCGGGACGGCGTTCGGTGCGGAGAAACAGGACGAACTGAAGGCCCGCTGGCAGAAAGAGGCGACCTTTCCCGTCGTTGATCTGTCGGCCGACACGCAGCGCCAGGTCGTGATCGCCGCCGGAACGCCGACCGTCTATCAAGGCCACCCCATGACCGTGCTCATGCCCGACGGCAACACCATCTTCGTCGTCTGGTGCATCAACCACGGCGGTAACGCGGGCCCCATGGCCTGCAGCAAGGATGGCGGCAAGACATGGACCCGTCTCGACGACCGCATGCCCGCCGGGTTCCGGGAGCACAAAAACTGCCCCAGCATCTACCGCATGGTCGATCCGCAGGGCAAGCAGCGCCTCTGGGTCTACTCGGCCTGGAACGTCAAGACCGGCGAGAAGATGCCCAGGATCATGAGCGACGACGATGGCCAGAGCTGGAAAGAGCTGCCGGCGCTGGGCCCCGACTTCCGCTGCGTCATGACCTTTAGCAGCATCGTCCAGCTCAAGGACGGCTCGTTTCTCGGCCTGTACCATCGCGGGCCGGGCGGCGCTGATCGCGCTCCGTTGGTGGTGTTACAGTCGATCACGAAGGATGGCGGATTCAATTGGTCCGAGCCGCGCGTGGTTGCCAAGGTTGAAGGCAAGAACCCCTGTGAGCCCTTCGTCTTCCGATCGCCCGATGGCAACGAGCTCTGCTGCCTCATGCGCGAGAACACGCACAAGGGATACAGCCTGATGATGTTCAGCCGCGACGAGGGTGCCACTTGGAGCGATCCGGTCGATACATCGTGGGCACTCACCGGCGACCGCCATCGCGGCACCTACGCGGCAGATGGTCGCCTCGTGATCGCCTTCCGCGACAGGGCGCCGCTGTCGCCCACCAACGGCCACTTCGTTGCATGGGTCGGTACGTACGACGACATCAAACAAGGAAAACCCGGACAATACCGCATCAAGCTCCTTCACAGCTATGCCGGGGGCGACTGCGGTTATCCCGGCGTCGAACGGCTGGCCGACGGTACGATCGTCGCCACGACCTACATCAAGTATTGGAACGATGCCCGCAAGCACTCCGTCGTCTGCACCCGCTTCCGCCTGGAAGAGACCGACGCTAAGGCACCTTGAGGCAATGACCATGTTAACTACGCATCCAGGTGGCGCCCGTCGATTGTCAACCGTTGGCACCGTTGCAATGTTGCTCGCTCTGGTCATAGCTCCAACGGTCGGGGCATACGCGGCCGAGCCCACGGTGTTCTACGTCGCCATCGGCGGCAACGATACCTGGTCTGGCAAGCTCGATCAGCCGAACCCCGAGAAGACCGACGGCCCCTTTGCCACCATCCAGCGCGCTCGCGACGCGATTCGCCGCCTGAAAAACGACGCCGGGTTGCCCAAGGGCGGCATTGCCGTCGAGCTGCGCGGCGGCCGATACGAGCTGACCGAGCCGGTCGAACTGACGGCCGACGACTCGGGCACCGCCGACTCGCCGGTCGTCTACCGTGCGCGAGCCGGCGAGGTCGTCCACCTCAGCGGCGGTAAGCGCATCACCGGTTGGAAACCGGTCAGCGACCCAAAAGCCCTCAATCGTCTCGATCCTTCCGCCCGCGGGCAAGTCGTCGAGGCGGACCTCCATGCCCAGGGGATCGGCGAGTATGGGGATCTTGGCCTCGATGCGGAGTGGGAGCTGCAAACACGGCTCGCCGGGAGGCACCACCAGGGCGAGTACATCATGGGCAGCGCCCAAGCCAGCGCCGGCAAGAGGGTCCACCCGCGCATGGAGGTCTTCTTCGACGACCAGCCCATGGAGATTGCCCGCGGCCCGAACGACGACGCGATCACGATCGCCGAAGCGCTGGGCAAGACCGTGCGCGACGTCCGTGGCCACAAGAGCCGCGTCGAGGGGATCTTCCGCTACGAGGGCGATCGCCCGAAACGTTGGTTGGGCGAAAGCGACGCCTGGGTCTGCGGCAGTTGGTCGCGAGACTGGGCCGAGCAACGTCACAAGATCAAGACCCTCGATGCCGAGAAGCGCATCATCGAAGTCGAGCGGCCCTATCACTACTATGGTTACCACACGGGTTGCTGGTTCTACGGATTCAATATCCTCGCAGAACTCGACCGGCCCGGCGAGTGGTACGTCGATCGAGACGCCGGCAAACTTTACTTCTGGCCCCCCAAGCCGGTAGATAACGCGCGCGTGGAAGTTTCCATGTCGCCCGGCCTCTTCCGCCTGACCGGAGTTTCCCACGTTGCCATTCGCGGCATGACCCTGGAAGCAACCCGCGGTACGGCCGTTAGTATCAAGGACGGCGACCACTGCCGCGTCGTCGCTTGTACCCTTCGCAACCTGGGAAACCACGCCGTCACGATCGACGGCGGAATGCAAAACGGTGTCGTGGGCTGCGATATGTATGGCATGGGAGGCGGCGGCGTCTACCTGGTCGGAGGCGACCGCAACGCGCTCACGCCGGCCGGCCACTATGCCGACAACAACCACATTCACCACTTCGCCCGCTGGGACCGAATGTATCGGCCCGGCGTGATGATCAGTGGCGTCGGCAATCGCGTCTCCCACAACCTGATTCACGACGCTCCCCACTCGGCCATCGTCTTCGGCGGCAACGATCATCTCATCGAGTTCAACGAAATCCACAACGTCTGCTCCGAGTCGCACGATTGCGGCGCTATCTATGCCGGCCGCAGTTGGACTTTGCGAGGCCACGTCATCCGGTACAACTACCTCCACCACCTCTACGGTCGCTCAGGCGGCCCCTGCAACGGCATCTATCTCGACGACCTCTTCTCCTCCGCCGTCGTGGAAGGAAACGTGTTCTACCAGGTCTGGCGTCCCGTCTTCCTGGGCGGCGGACGCGACAACCTCGTTCAGTACAACGTCTTCGTCGATTGCCCCAAGGCCATTCACATCGACGCCCGGGCTCTCGGCTGGTGCGGCCCACACGCCGAAGGCCGCATCAAGGAAGCCCACGAAAAAGGCACAATCGCCGGAGATCGCTACAACCAACCTCCGTTCAGCACACGCTATCCGAAACTGCTCACGTTGTTGGACGACGAGCCGAAGAAGCCCAAGGGCAACATCGTTCGCCGCAACATCTTCTGGCAGGGAGCGGGCGAGAACATTCGCCGCGTTTCCGGAAACGCTCCTGTGACAGACACCTGGTGGGACGACATTGCCCCGAGTATCCGTTCGCTGGTCACCCTGGACGACAATCTGATCAATGAGGACCCGAAATTCGTGAACGAACGGGCCGCCGACTTCAGGCTTCGCGACGACTCACCCGCCTGGCAGCACGGCTTTCAGAAGCTGCCCATCGAGAAGATCGGCGTCTACCAGCACGCCGATCGCGCAAGCTGGCCCGTGGAACATCCCGTCCGTTCGCTGCCCGCCGTATCGAACGCACACTGAATTCGCTGGTCGTCTCTGTAACGCGGCACGACCTCCATCCTACTCCGACTCACCACCCGCATTTCCTCCTACCGCGAAGCACCCGCCATGAAATGGATTCTCTCGGTCGTATTCGCCGCCATGAGCCTTCAGCAACTCGCGTTCGCCGACACCGATCCGGAGACGCTCAAAACCCTAGAGCGTATCTACGCGCCGCAAGTGGTCGGCGTGCCGCCGGAGAACGCCTGCCGTGGCCTCATGGTGATGCCCGACGGTGAGATCCGGCACTACGGCTCCCGCTACGACGCCGGCAAGGACGGCCCCACCCCGCACCGCATCTACCTCTCCAGCCGCGATTGCGGTCTGAGCTGGCGCGAGGTGACGCTCAAAGACGCCACCGCCAGCGCCATGGTCCGCAGTCCGTGGTCGGGCGATTTTCTCACCGTCCGCTGCAAGACGGGCCGCCCTGTCCACGGCGGGCCCAACTCGCACGCGCTTCAGTCGGTCGAAGGCACCGGAGTTTTCGCCATTCGATCCACGCAAGGGCCCGAAGGCCCGTTCACCCACGTTCGTGCCGGCTCGCACACGGGGTTCATGCCACGGCTGCCGATGCCGCTGCGCCAACGGCACCGCTGGGTTCAGCCCATGCAGTGTCAAATCGGCGGCACGATGCGGCCCGGCGTGCTCCTCTCCGACGACGACGGCGCCACGTGGCGCGAGGTGCTTCTGCCCAGTCCCCCGCCGCACCGCATCGAGTGGCCGCACGAGGGCGTCCGCTGGCAGAACGACGGCTGTGAACCGACGGTGGTCGAACTCGCCGACGGCCGGCTCTGGATGCTGATCCGCACCTCGCAGGATTGCCACTACGAAGCCTTCTCCACCGACGGCGGCGAGTCCTGGACCACGCCCGCCCCGTCGCGATTCTACGCTACGATCACCATGCCGCTGTTGTTTCGCATGCGTGACCAGCGACTGCTGCTCGTGTGGAACAACTCGACGCCTCTGCCCGAGTTGAACCACGAGACCCAGCCGGGGCTGAACGAATCGGAGAAGACAGGTCGCTCCGAAGACTTCTTCACCAACCGCGACGTCATCCACGCCGCCATCTCCGACGACGACGGCAAAACGTGGCGCGGGTTTCGCGAACTGTACCTCAACGATCGACGCAACGACGCCGACTTCCGCTCCAGCGGCGGCAACCTCGGCTCGGTCGACAAGAGCATCCACCAATCGCAGGCCGTGGAACTCCCCGAAGGCAAGATCCTACTCGCCTTCGGACAGCATCCGCTCTGCCGCCGCATGATCATCTTCGATCCGGACTGGCTTCTCGAAGACCACCGCGACGACGATTTCGCCTTCGGGCTCGGTGGATGGTCCGTGCAGCAGTACCTCAAGAGCGTTGCGGGGAACTTCCGCGGTGTCAGCGGGCACTGCGCATACAATCGCCGCCCGGGCACGTTGCTCATTCCGCATCCGGACGGCAAGCCGCGCGAAGTCCTTCAAGTGGCGCGCCACCCCGACCCGCGACTCGTCCACGAGATGGAAGGAGCCGTCTGGAACTTCCCCTGCTGGCAATGCGGCAGCCTCAAGCTCCGTCTGCGCATGCCCAAGGGCTCGCAAGGAATGCAGATATGCCTGGTCGACCGCTGGTTCAATCCAGTCGATCCGGTGGTCGCCCACTTCGCACAACACGTGTTGCGTATGGACGCCGCCGGCCGCATCAACGACGTCCCCGGCCTGGAGCCCGACACCTGGGCCGACCTGGAAATACGCTGGGACCAGCAGAAGGCTCGCTTCCGCATTGCCGACAAACCCTGGCACGATCTTCCCCGCGTGTTCCCCACGCGCAATGGACTCAGCTATCTCCACTTGCAGAGTGCAGCCACAGAGGCCGACCCGGCCGGCGTGCTCATCGAATCGGTGGCGGCCAAGGCGACCGAGTCGCTTTAATCCAGCCGCCCACCGGCCTCACTTGGCCGCGGCCGCCGGCTTCGGCGTGAGTCCCTCGTGACTGCCCTTGGCCCGCATCCACCGCAACAACGGCGCCACGGCCGGTTCGAACATACCGTGACCGTAGCCCTGCAGTTCAAAGAGCGCAACGTCCTTGTGACCGGCGACCTTGAGCATGCGCATGAAGTAGGCATTCTCTTCGTAGCGGCCCAACATCTCCATCTCGCGGTCGCCCGTGATCAGCAGGATCGGCGGCGCGTCCGGACGGACGTGGTACAGAGGCGCCAGATCGTCCACGACCGGCTGCGTCCTGGGAATCCCTCGTTCTTCACGCACCGTCATGTGCGTGATCGTGTGCCCGCTCAGCGGGATCAGCCCGGCGATCTGGTTGGCGTCGATGCCGTACTCGTCCAACCAACGCTTATCGAGTCCGACCATGCTCGTCAGATATCCTCCCGCCGAATGGCCCGTGACGAAGATCTTCTTCGGATCGCCGCCGTACTTCTCGATGTTGCGAAACGTCCAGGCCACCGCCGCGGCCGCATCCTGAAGATATCCCGGGCACTTCACCTTCGGGTACAGCCGGTAGTCGACTCCCACGACCGCGATGCCTTGCCCCTGGAGCTGCTTGGGAATGGACCGCTTGCCGGCCGTGAGCCCGCCGCCATGAAACCAAATGAGCGTGGCGAACCCCGTCCGGTTCTCCGGATAGTAGATGTCCAATCGGCACTGTTCTGCCCGATAGGGTTCGGCGTCCTTTCCTTTCTCCAGGTAGGAGATGTCGGTGTCGGTGCGATAGGTGATCTGGTTGTCCTTCTCGGCAGCCAAGACACCGATTGCCAGCATGACCACCACGGTCAGCGCCAGGAATGAGCGAAGCATTGAGTTCTTCCTTTCCGGTGTGAGAAAATGTGTGTGTCAGGTCGGGCCATGCCAAACGCCGTGTCCGGGTCGTCGTCAGTCGATCGTCACAACGCGCGGCTCGGCACCGCAGCCGGGAATCTCGACCGTAAGGGTCGATGCCGTTTCATCCCAAGGGCAATCGACCAGCGGCGCACCGTCCAGCTTGACCGTCTTGGGTCGATGGGGCAAGTACACGGTCGCCGTGAACTCGCGAGTCGCCGGCATCCCGGCATACTTGCCGTCGCGGGGGCCGATCACAAGCGTAATCGTCCTTCCCTCCGTCTTGCAGCTCAACGCCGTGCGTGCAAACTCGCCCTTGCGGTAGCCCAGACTTTCGCCGTCGTCTTCGTACAGCGTGAAACCACTCTGGGCCGATGGAAAGACCAGCAGCGCCACTCGGGGCGAGCAGCCCTTGTCAACATGATCGCAGGGGGGCCAAGTAGGAAGGATAGCGCCGCTCTTGACCATCACAGCACCACCGCGACTGGCGGCAACTTCAACCGGAAGCGTGGCCGGTCCGCTGGTTCGCTTGCCGCTCCAGAAGTCGATCCACTCGCCCGGCGGCAACCGCACTTGCTTGGAGTATGCCGAGACGAGCAGAAAATCGCCGAGCATGTACTGCGACAGGCAAGTGTCCCAGCTCGCGTCCTCCGGATAGGTCATCGCCATGGCGCGCATGACCGGATAGCCGGTCAACGCAGCCTCTGCCGCCGTCGAATACAGATACGGAAGCAACTTGTAGCGAAGCTGCGCATATTGCCGGTAAGCGTCGGTGCAGGCCTTGTCGAGGTACCACGGCTGGAACCAGTAGTCCCAGTTGTTCTGCTGTGCCCACGTCTGCAGAAATCCGAAATGGATCCCTTCCACGTCGGTGACCTTCATGTCGCAAGAGTGATTCGAGTGGCCGGAAAAGGCCAGGTTGAGCATCGAGGTCAGTGGTCGGGGGCCTCCGCCGGTGTCGCCTGCCCAAGTGGCCACGAACTGCTGCACGCCCACGTACCCTCCCGCCGAGTAGACCATGGCGCGCCGCTGTGTGTGTTGCTCGAACCCACGGGCCATTTGCTTGGCATAGATCACCGGGTACAGGTTGTGCATTTCCTCGTCGGTCATGCCATTGCCCCATTGGCGTTTCGGGTGCTCGATCACCTGGGCCGATCCATCAAGTTTGAAGGCCGCCACTCCCTGATCGACGAATTTCTTCAGGTGTTCGAACCAGGGCTCAGGCGTCTTCGGTGCCTCGCCGCCCGAAGCGGCCGATTGCGTCTTCGAATCGCCGGGTTTGCTGATCCGTTCGTCGACAAAGCCCTCCTGCACGTCGGCTGTGCCCCCTTGGCCGGCCCGCTTCGCGCCCGACGCGGCCGCATCCTTGGCGGCGAGTTGCTGCTCCTCGTACACTCCCAGGTCATAGTCGCAGCAAAGCCACAGACTCAACTTGAAGCCTTTTCGCTTCAGCGCACCGAGAAACGTGTGCGGTCCTTTGGGCGCCCAGTAAGGGATCGGGAACCGGTCCGGGTGCCACTTCTTCGCCGTGCTGAAGTCGTAGTTCTTCGACATCCAGCCGGGCTCCAAACCGATCACGTCGCACGGAATCTCCTCGCGGCGAAAAGTGACGGCTTCGTTCATCATGTTGAACGCGTCGATATTCTGGTTGCAAACATACGTCAGACCATACGCCCAAGCCGGCAACAGCGCGGGTCGACCCGTCAGCGAAGTGTACGTCTTCAACAACTCCCGGTAGTCCGAGCCGCAGAAGAGGTAGTAGTCCACGTCGCTCCGCGGCGCCGTACAAATGATCCGATCCGGATCGCTCTTACCGACGTCCATCGTGTTGCGCCAGGTCGTATTCATCAGCAGGCCCCACCCGCGGTCGCTCAGCATCATGGGAATGGGGATGTACGACTTCACGTTGAGAACCCAAAACTCGTACACGCCGCCGCGGCGCATGATGTTCTCGCGGCTCACGTCCCCCAAGCCGTAGATGCGTTCGCCTTTGGCCAGCGCGAAGCGAAGGTCGTATCCGCCGCGGGGCGGGTCACTCGCGGCGGTTTGTTCGGTCAGCCTCTTTCCGTCGGCCGTGGCCAAACAGACCGTCCCGTCCTTTCGATCGACGCTGAGCCTCGCCCGCGCCGTGGCGAGCGTCACGATTCCGTTGGCCTCCGACCGCTGGACGGCAACCGCCGGAAACGCGCTGTTCAGAATCCCGTAGCGGTTCAACGCCGATTCCGTCCATTGCCCCGACTTACCGTGGCGAACGCGGAAGAGACACTCCCCCAGAATGTCCACGCGGATCGCCGCGCCACCGCCCAGGTCGAGAACCACGTTCTGCGGGCCCAGCGGCGCCGTGTCGAGCCAGACGGGCGACTTTCCGACATCCTCCGAGCGGGCTTCGGCCCCGAGAATCCCACAGCAAAGCAAAAGGCAGATCGCGAGTCGATTCATGGGAGGCTCCTGCGTGTTCGCCCGGCCGACGCGTTGCGAACTGCGCGCAGCACACCGGCCACAACAGTCGGCATCACACCATCCGCGCGACGTAACCAATACCGGCCAGCTTCAATCGTACGAAGAATCCTGCCCGCGCTCAAGCAAAACAGCCCGCGCGGCGTCTCTCACCATCGATGCCCTCAACGCTGCTTCTGGTAAGTAGGCACCACGGCGCTGGGCTGGTCGTCCCGCCAACCAAGAACTCCCTAGCGCGGCCCGTCACTGGCCGTTCTTGCCCACCGTCAGCACCACTTTGCCGATGTTCTCGCGACGCTGGAGAATCGCGTGTGCTGCTTCGGCCTCGGTGATCGGCAGCGTCTTGTGGATCACGGGCCGGATTGCCCCGGACGAGAACGACGGCCACAAGGTCCGCTCGAGTCCCGAGAGAATCTCCGCTTTCATCTGCGAGGAACGGCTTCTCAGCGTGCTGCCGATCAACTTGACGCCTCGGCGAAAGAAGATGTCCATGTTGATTTCGGTCAGTGCTCCGCCCAGCGTGGCGATCACGATCCAGCGTCCGCCGATTGCCATCTTCTCGATGCACCGCCCCAGCTCCGGACCGCTGATGCAGTCCAAGGCGACATCGACCGGGTGTTCGGTCATGATCGCGACGAGGTCGTCGACCGTCCGATTGACGACGACATCGGCTCCGAGCCGGCGCACGAACGCCGCCTTCTCCTCCGTGCTCACCGTCGTCATCACCTTACCGCCAATCGCCTTGACCAACTGGATCGCCGCGATGCCCAACCCGCTCGCTCCGGCATGAATGAGAACCGTATCCCCTCCTCTCATGCCGCCTTCGATGCACAAATTAAGATACGACGTGGCGAACGCTTCCGGGATCGCCGCGGCCTCGACCATCGACAGACCGTCCGGAACTGGCAAGACCATGTCGACCGGAACAGCCGCACGCTCGGCATACCCTCCACCGCCAAGCAGCGCACAGACGTGGTCGCCGGCTTTCCAGCGGCAGTCCGCCGGGGCCTCGACGACGACCCCGGCCACTTCCAATCCCATCCACTCCGGCCAGCCCGGCGGCGGCGGATAGTTCCCCGCACGCTGCAGCAGGTCCGCACGATTCAAGGCGGCTGCATGCACGTCGACCAGCAGCTCCCCGGCCTTCGAAACCGGATCGGGAACTTCTCGCCAGTGGAGCCTCTGTTGTTCATCGACCAGAATTGCGTGCATGTTCGTCTCCGTTTCAGCGTTCTACGCAACGACCTTTTCCTGGGCTCGCCGCGGCGGCCTGATGCTCAACGTTGCCGCGGCCGCAACGGCCAACAGGGCCGCCGAGCAATAATAGGCGAAACCAAAGCTCCCGGTCGCGTCGTAGACCTTGCCCGCCAACAGCGACAGCAGAAAGCCGCCAAAGCCCCAGGCTGTGAAGAGCAGTCCGTAGTTCACTCCAAAGTTCTTCAGCCCGTAATAGTCTCTCGTCACCGACGGGAACAGTGCAAGATTTGCCCCGTAATTGGCCCCGATCAAGGCCGACACCAGCGCCAGCACCGCCGTGTTGGCCAGCGGCGAATCTTTGGTCGTTTGCACCAATAGGAGGATCAGTACGGCCTGCAACACGAAACAGAGCAGCAGCGTTGTCTTTCGGCCGATCTTGTCGGAGGCAATGCCGACAACGATGCGCCCGACACCATTTCCCACGGCCAGCAGGGCCACCAGCACAAACCCCAACTCGAGGCCCGCCTGAACCGACGCGATCTTGGCGAGCTTCGAAATAATCATCAACCCGGCGCCCGCACCGCAGGCGTACATGAACCACAGCACGTAGAACTGCCAGGTCCGCAGCATTTCGCCGGGACGGTAGTTCTGGCCTTCCATCGCGCGCCCGACCGGTTGCGGCGGCGCGCCCGGCGGAACGTATCCCGACGGTGGCACTTTCAAAACCTGGGCTAGGCCCGACACGACCACCAGGAACGCCGCACCCAAAATCATGACCGCTGCCGACAGCCCGAAGTTGCCGATCAGCCAGTTCGTCAGCGGAGCGGCATACACGGGCGCCAAGCCGAAGCCCGACACCACGATTCCCACGATCGTGCCGGTCATCGCCGGCGGGAACCACTTCACTGCCGGCGGCGTCGCCGACGCGTACGCAAACGCAATGCCCGCCCCGGTCAGCACCCCGAAGCCGATGACGTAGCCCAGCGGCGTCGTCGTGAAGCTGGCCAGAATCATCCCCAACCCCACCAGAATGCCGCCGATCGTCGCCACCAGACGCGGACCGAGCCGGTCCTGCATCTGCCCGGCCGGCACCATCACCAGCGAAATGATCAGGCAGCTGATCGCGTAAGGCATCGACCGGTCGGACTGCGACCAGCCCCAACTGTCGGGCACGCCCTTGCTGATCACGCTCCACGTGTACATGATGGCCAGCGCCAAGTTGATGCCCAAACCGGCAAACGTGACGCGCCAGCCATGGTTCACCAGCGGCTGGCCGGTGCCGCGATCGCTTTCACTCATACAGATTCTTCTGTCTCAACGTGTGCACAAATACCTCGACGCCCCCAACTCCCCTCCCCGCCTTCTAACTCACTGGCTATCCACAAGCCCTCGGCAAACTCTCCTGAACCACCAACTCGTGCTCGAGCGGGCATGGGTTCTAATCTCACCGTGGATGATCCGAGTCAACTCGATCAATTGCAGATCATAGCGTCCCGGTGGCGGCGGGCAGGAGACTTCATAGTAGTCCTTCAGTTCCCGAAACGCGCCCGTCTCTCCCAGGCATGCTCCTGCGTGGTGCCGATCTGGCCGACTTGATCCGCTGCCTGGGCTTGCGTTCTACACTTGATCCGGCACCACAAACGGGCCGCGGTACTTCCGGCTGCGATACTTGTTCGCCTCCGGGGATCCGGGGAACGTCTCCGTGTTGGGGTCGAACTGCAACGTGCGCCCCAGGCGGTAGGTCGACTTGGCCAAATCGACCGCGCCGACGCTCACCAGTTGGCGCTTCATGTCCTCAAACGCCCCGCCGATCACGTCGCTGCCGCTGAAGGCCTCCGCCACCTTGTCGAACGGCACTTCCTCGCCGAGGCGGTAGGAAATATTGCCCAAGTGGGCCAGCAGCGCTGTCCGATGCCCTTCGAGAATCTCGGCATGCAGGTCTTCGCGCTTCCGGCTGCGCACGCAGTCGATGAAGTTCTGCATGTGACGCGGCCCCTGCTCGGGAGCGCCGGGTGCCGGGAAGTTGTCGATCGCCACACCCTCACTCTTGCCTTTGGCGAAGAACTTGCCGTCCCGAATCGCACCTTCATCGGTGTAGAACTCGTTGGTGATCTTCCACTGGTTCATCGCGACTCGACCGTGAATCTCCAGTAGCAGCTTGACCTCGCCGAAATCGATCAGGGTCAACAGCGTGTTGGGCGTCTGGCCCTGATCCTTGTACCCGAACCGGCCCCCTACGCTCACAACGCTCTTCGGGGCCGCGCCCTCGGACATGGCCCAGCGGCAGACGTCCAACTGGTGCGAGCCCATGTTGCCAATCTCGCCGTCGCCGAAGTCCCACCGCCAGTGCCAACGGTAGTGCACCAGGTTCGTGCGGTACCCCTGCACGGGCGCGGGCCCGAGCCACACATCGAAGTCCAGTTCGGCGGGCGGCTCTTGCGGAGTTGTGATGCCGATACTGTCCCGCGTCCGGCTGGCGTAACCATACGAGACCAACAGCTTGCCGTACTTTCCGCTATGAAGGTCATCGATCACCTTCATCCACTGCGGATCGGAGCGCCGCTGCGTGCCATGCTGCACGATACGGTTGTACTTCCTCGCTGCCTCGACCAGTTGGCGGCCTTCGAAGATGTTGTGGCTGCACGGCTTCTCCACATACACGTCCTTGCCTGCCTGGCACGCCCAGATACCCATCAGCGCGTGCCAGTGATTGGGCGTGACGATCGACACCGCGTCGAGATCCTTGTCGTCCAACGCCCGGCGAATGTCCTGCACGCAGGTGGGCGTGTTTCCCGCCAGCCCCTTGACCCTCTTGCTTCTGGACTCGAACAGACCGCTGTCGGGATCGACGATATACGCGACCTCGACATCCTTCATTCCACCAAATCCCGACAGATGGCTTTGTCCTCGCCCGTGGACTCCTGCCACGGCGACACGGATCCGATCGTTGGCCCCCAACACGCGACCCGAAGCCTTCGTGCCCGACAGAGCCAACGTCGCAAGGGCGCTGCCCGCGGCGGCGCGTTTCAGGAAATCGCGGCGATTGTGCCTAGACATGCATTACCTCCTGGCGAATGGTTACCAGTGATACTCGCCGAACGCCGTCGACAATCGGCGAACGAATCACTGGCTGACTTCCCGTTTACTGTTCGACAACCTGCGGCCGGGCTACTAGTCCGCATTCGGTGTAACTGTAGCGTGTATTTCGCTTTCAAAACCGCAGAAACATGCCGTCGCGAACGCTACAGTCAAGTGCGACTCGCACTAGGTGACCTCTTCGACCACCCACGGCTTGCGGTACTCGCGCTTAAACAGCCCCATGGCTTCCGGGTCGTCGATAATGTGATCGGTCTTCGGGTCGATCCGCAGCTTCCGTCCGCCAAGCCGGCAACTGATGTTCGCGTAGTGGACCAGCAGCATGCTCCGATGCCCTTCTTCGATGTCGGCATTGGGCCGCTTGTGGTCCCTCACCGATTGTACGAAGTTCGCCTTGTGGTCCGGATCGGGGAAGCGGCCGTACATCTGGTCCTTGACCACCGGTTTTCGGCTGTGCGGGCGAACGAACACTTGCCAACCGCCGCCCATCCGACCCACGTACATCACGCCTTGCTCGCCGTACAGCTCGATCCGCGTCGCGTTCTGCGACCAATCCGGAAAGATGTCGCCGTTGCGAATGCCCGGATCGTTCCTCAGCATGTAAGGCGTGTACAGTGTCTGCTCATACGTCATCCGCAGCTTGGGATAGTCGAAGATGGCCAACTGCGTGTCGGGCGTTTGGGCGTCCCCCTCCGAGTTGAGTCGCCCGCCCGAGCAATAGACGCCCGTCGGATAGTCGACCCCGCACAGCCATCGGGCCAGGTCGACCTGGTGGATTCCCTGGTACGACATCTGGCCACCCGAGTAGTCCCACAGTTGACGCCACTGAATATGGATTGCCTTGTTGTACTTGCGTGCCGGTGCCGGACCGTTCCACATCTCCCAATCGAGCGTTTCCGGCGGATCCGTGTCGGGACCCCACTTGAAGTCGGGCACGAGACTCTGCTCAAACACGCGGCACAGATGCACCTTCCCCAGCTTGCCCTCTTCAAGGTAACGCTTGGCGGCCATGTTATACGGCGCGCTGCGGTTCTGTGTGCCGATCTGCACGATGCGGTCGTATTTGCGAGCTGCCTTGACCGCCTGGCGCCCTTCCCAGCAACTCTGGCTCTGCGGCTTCTCGCAATAAACGTCCTTGCCGGCGCGGCAGCACAGAATCGTCGCCAGAGCGTGCCAGTGCGGCGGCAGGGCGAGCACCGCTGCGTCGACCGATCGGTCGTCGAGCATCTCGCGAAAGTCCTGCAAGCACTTCGGCACTTTGCCACCTTGGCGCGAAGCGTAATCCTTCGCTCGGGGCTCGTGCAATCGCCGGTCCACGTCGCAGATGTAGCTGATCTCGCAATCGCCCCGGTCCAGGAAACCCAGGGCCAGCGAGTGCCCCCGCCCTCCGCCTACGCCGACCATCGCCAGCGACAGCCGGTCATTCGCCGGAGCGGCTCGGACCGAATTGGGATTTGCCAAAATGGTGACACCGGCCAATCCGAGTGTCGCCTTACGAGTCTGGTCAAGAAAGCGGCGTCGGCTCATTTCGGGCATGGGAAGGGGGCCTTTGGGGGGGAAAGCGGTGGGTAGTCCGACTCACCTACCAAGATACGGCCTTCGCCGTCCGTGCGCCAACATAAAAAATCGTGACAGACTTTTACGTAGAAAGAGCATCGGCCCCATTCCCTCAAGTCCTGCCGACGTCGCGAGATTCGTCGCGCCCAAGGATCCTTGCGCGGTGCAGCCCTGTTTACCGCGTCAGACATTCCGCCGTGGGTTGCGATGCCAGCGCCGCGTAGCGCCGACGGTACTCGCGAGGTGTGTAGCCGGTCGCCTGCCGCACCCGGGTGCTCATGTGCTGCACCGAGCAGAATCCCGACTCTCGCGCAATCTGCCGGAAGGTCTCGTCCGTCGAGATCAACAGCCGTTTGGCCGACTCGATGCGAACGCGCTGGATCTCCTCGTGCACCGTCCGTCCCAGAACGGCCTTGAATCGCCTGCGCAGCGTCGCACTGGTCGCGCCGGCAGCCTTGCCCACGTCGTCCAGTCCGATCCGCTCGCAAGCGTGTTCGCGAATGAATCGTAGGGCGGCGGCCACGCCGCTATCCCCCGCCGCCAGAATCTCGGTCGAGCCGCGCGCCACGATCCCCACCGGCGAAACCAGCCGCTTCCCCGGCGCCACCGGCTCGCCCCCCATCCACTCATCCAGTAATGCGGCCGCTTCATAGCCGTTCCGCTGAGCGCCTTGGTCGACGCTCGTCAGCGGCGGATCGGTGAAGGGGCAAACCGCCTCTTCGTTGTCGACGCCCACCACCGCCACGTCTTCCGGAACGCGCAGTCCCGCCGCACGGCACGCCTCCAGGATCTGCAGCGCTCGCGAATCGTTGCACGCCATCAGTCCCAGCGGGCGTGGCAGACCGGTCAGCCACTGGGTCAACTCACCGCACAGCCGATCCCACGTGTCCGAAGCCGTGTTCGGCGCGTTGTGCATCGCGCACGAATGGCCCGCTCGATGAACTGCCTCGCTAAAGGCCTCCGCCCGCTTCTGCGAACAGCCGTTGACGGGCGTGGGACTGAAGCCGCAATATGCGAAATGCACGAAGCCGCGTTCCAGCAGATGGTCGGCCGCCAGTTGTGCAACCGCCGCGTTGTCGGTCCCCACATACGGTATCTTCATGTCCGGGCGGAACCAGCCGTAGCCCCCGCCGACACCCACCAACGGCACCGACAGCCGCAACAGGTCGGGCCCGTGTGGATCGTCGAAACCCACAATCACCCCGTCCCAACGCCCCGCCAGCATGGTCTGCAGCGAGCTGCTGCTGTCACTTTCAGGAAGAAAGACGTTCCAGTTCCCGCGCTGATTCGCAAACGTCATGACTCCGCTCACGACCTTGCGCATCGCCGCTCGTCCCACCTCCAGAAACACCCCCACCGAACGCTGCGGTTTCGCGTTGGAACGTTTCATGGAACACACCGATCAGGATGGCGACCTTGAACCCTCCCCCCAGGATACCAGCCCCTAGCCCATTTGCCAACGTCCGACACACTTCTCACGCACGATCCGCCTCGCCCGCCCGCAAGAGCCAAACCCAGAAGGCGACCGCACAAACCATTAACCAGACAAACACCGATGCTTTCGGCCATCGCGTGCAGACAGCGACACAATATGGCAAACTTGCCAAAGCGACCCGCTGACAACGACAGGTTGTTGGCAACCGTCCCAGTCCGGGAAATGACTTCGTAGACAACGCCCGCTACTACTGATCCTGCCTTGACGCGTCACGTCTACGGAATTCTCACCATTTGGCCGTCGTGGGTAATCTCGATCATCTTTGTGTCGACGCCCGTGTGTGCTGAATCATCCGTCTTCCACCACGCGACAACCCGCCAGCCACCATAGAGGTAGGAGCCCGAAGTCTCTCTGGTTTCGCCCGGTTTGATGTTCACGTTTCGGTCCAACACACCTTGTCCTTGGCCAACGATTACGACATCCAACGGAACGCCAAGCGAGTTCTGGACCTGGCAGTGGCGGTACCTCCGCGCTCGGTGCCCGGGAAGTTCGGGAAGGCTTCTTCGCCAGATGTGTTGATCGTTCTGGCCTGAAGATCCGTTGGGGAAGGTGCTTTGGAAGAACGCGGTGAGACTCGCCTGAGCTTCGGTGAGAACGACATCCCAGCCCTTCCGGTTTCCGGCGTTCGCGTGCAGGTATCCGATTTGCTCATTGGGGAGTCCTGCAAGAGGAAACTGGCTTGCGAAAACCATGGTGAAGAGGCTCCCTTGCGGGTTCCGTCGAAACGCATATTCTCCCGGCCGCGCAGAGTTGATATCCACCACGCCCTGCGGCTTTCGGAAGAGCTCATCGAACAACGGAGCAATGGCTGCTGGACGTCCGGGTGCCGCCGCGGCCTCAGGCGCCCGAATGACAACGCTCTTGGCGCAGGTGTCTGTTAGCAAGACCGACAACCGCGTCTTTCGTGCTTTGATCCAATCCATGACGGTGGATCGTAACACGGTGACGCCGTCATACATTGCAAACTGGTGTTCCGGGCCGCCACCGTGTCCATTCCAGTAGAGCACAATGGTGTCAGTCGAACGAGCAGGGCAGCCTTCGAGCGCGCGTTGCAAGTCGCTCTTCCCATAGCCAAACTCTCGATTACTGGCGTTCGTCTCGTCCGGCCAATCGCGGTCTCCATATACCACAAGGCCGGACTCAGGCACGTGCGAGAGAAACGCGAATGTAATCATCTCTCGGTTGTTCTTCCTGGCTTGAATGGTCCCAGCGTTTCCGTGGTCGCTCCCGCTGCAACTGTAAGCAGGCAACAGGAAGATCTTCTGGCGATCAGAAACCGCGATGACCTGATTGTCACGCTCCACAACCTCCATTTTTGCCCCGAGACCTGCCTTAGTGGCGCTGTTCCACCAGCAAACAGCCCTCCATCCTCCTCGCAAGTAACCGTCTTCCGTCGCTCTTGTCTGGCCCGGAGCTAGCCGGTAATTTCGGTCAATGATGCCGTTTTGGCGGCCGACAATCACAACATCAATCAGCTGATCCGTGTCGTTCCTGACCTGCGTACCGTTGAATGTTCGGTTCTCCTGGGCCACAGCCGCGTTCGACAGAGTAACTCCCAAGAATGAAACCAGTACTAACGACGCCATGCGGTTCATAGCACGAACTCCTTAGACCAGTGCGTTCAGGGACGAAAATACACAAACTGTCATTCACCGGTTGAAGCAACCGAGCGACGACTGCGGTTCAGTGAACCGTGAAATATTTGAAGCCATTCGACAGAGTCCCAAACGCAAAGCAGCTCCCACGCGACAGGCCGGGCCTCCGCCACGATGGTTCCGGCGGCGAGAACACGCGAAGTCGTCAACGACCGTCAGGGTAGATCGCCCCCTAAGTATGTCAATAGCCCCCCTGTAGTAGTGGGCACAGAAATGGTCACGGGGCGTAGTGGCGGATGTGCTCACTCCCAACGCGCGAATCATCCCCTGCCGCCAGGAACTCGCCCTACCGCCCCGCCCCAGTCCTCGCTCGGCCCACCACTACCCGCGAACTCGGTTGCGGTATTCGATCGGCCAACAGCCGGCCTGCCGGTGAAATGCCCGACTGAACGAGGCGGCCGTGCGAAATCCGCACAACGACGCGACGACGGCCACCGTTTCCCGCCCTTCGGAAAGCAGGACGCAGGCCTTCTGCATTCGCACTGCGGCAAGTTCCTCATGAACCGATCGGCCGAGCGCCTTGACGAAGCGCCGGTCCAGCGTGCGGCGCGACACGCCAACGGCGCGCGCTACGTGTTCCACGCCGACCGCCTCACCGCAATGCTCACGGATATACCGAGCGGCCGACTCGACGGTCGTATCCTGAACGGCCAGAACTGCCGTGGTGCCGCGCATGCTGATCCCGGTCGGGCGTAGGTGTCGCTGCGGAGTCTTATTGACCGTCGCATAAGTAGTGATACCAGGGCGACCAGCGGGAGCCCGGTATTCGTAGTGTTTTCGTGATCCCACCAGCCTACTACTTCGGCGACCTTCAATAATCCGCTGTCCACGCATCGCGTGATCGAGAATCTCCGCTGCCTCGAACCCGATCCGTTCGGCCGGCACGTTGATGCTCGACAGCGACGGCCATGTCAGCTTCGATACGAGGTCGTCATTGCCGATGCCCAGGATGGCGACCTGCTCCGGAACGGCCAGGTTCGCCCAGTGACACGCCGTCAACACGCGCTCGCCCAGCTTGTCGTCGAAGGTGAGAATCCCGACCGGTCTCTGCAGAGACAGAAGCCATGCGGTCAGCGGCCCGATGTGCGATTCTCCCTCAGCGATGCGCTGTGAGAAATGGGCCAGCGCATGCCCGCTTCGCCTCAGGCATTCGGCGAAGTGGAACCCGCGCTCCTCCGAAGCACGCTTCCCTCGCACCCCGCAGTAGCCAAAGTGCTTCATGCCCAGACGCGTCAGCGACTCGGCCGCCAAACGGCCGACCTCACGGTTGTCGAGCGATACGAACCTCGCCACGTCGACCTCGGAGATCGCCGTATCCACCAGCGGCACCGACAGCTGCTTGGCCGCGTCAACGAGATTCCGGTCGGCAATGTACGCAATGACCCCATGAGGTCGCAGTTTGATCACTTCCTTGGCGGCCTCTTCGCCACGTCGGCGGACGAGCATCATTCGCCAGTTGTGCTGCTGGCCGAATTGGGCCACGCCGTGCAGCCGACGCCGCCCGGCCCCGTCTCGGGTATCGATACACACTGCCGCACGTCTGGGCGACGACCCTCGGCTTGTCACGTCGCGCTTCCCATGAGAAAGACTGTCCATATATATCATGTAAATGTCATTATAAGTCATTGCACGACCGTCACGCCAGGCCGTACACTGGGTTCCAACGACACAGGTTACAGCAGGACTTCTCGCAGCCCATCGACACCTTCCCACCGCTGGCGACATGGCCCAACCACTCCGATCCCGCCAGATCGGCCGACCGCCAGCGCGACGAAATGAGGACCACCGAATGACCGAAGAGCTGCGGCCGGCGGAGGCAACACCCTATCGGCAAAGCTACAAGTGGGAATTGCTCGGCCTCCTCTGCCTGGCCTTCTTCTTCCATCAAGGCGATCGCGCCATCTACGGAGTGGTCCTGCCGCAGATCCGCGCCGAACTGCACCTGACCGACTCTCAGCTCGGCTTCGTCGGCACGGTGCTGTTCTTCACCCTGGCCGTGCTCATGCCCATCGCCGGATACCTCGGCGACATGCTCCGCAAGAAATGGGTCATTACCGGCGCCCTGATCTTCTGGAGCACGTCGACCCTGCTGACCGGGCTGAGCCGCGGCGTAGTCAGCCTGACCATGGTGCGCAGCGTGGCCACGGCAGGCGGCGAGTCGTTCTATGCCCCGGCCGCCTACGCGCTCATGGCGCGATTCCACCGAGCTACGCGCGCACTGGCCATGTCGGTCCACCAGGCGGCCATGTATTTCGGCATCATGGTCAGCGGCTTCCTCGGCGGCTTCATCGCCGAGCGATGGGGATGGCGCTCCGTCTTCTACGTCTACGGTGCCGCCGGAATCGTCCTTGGCATCGTCTTCATCTTCCGCCTTCGCGACGGCGACGAAAACCGGCAGTCCGAAGCTCCCAAACAGTGGCAGAGCCCCGTCACGATGCTGGGAATCCTCTTCCGCACTCCGACCGCAATGTTCCTCACCGTCGGTTTCACGGCCGTCGTCTTCGTCAACAACGCCTATATCGTTTGGGCACCCGACTTCCTCGGCGAGAAGTTCAACCTCTCCCTCACCGAAGCCGGCGCCTACTCGATGTTCTACCATCACATCACCGCCCTGGTCGGCGTTCTGATCGGCGGCATCCTCTCCGACGCCCTGGTCCGTAAATACGCCGGCGCTCGGATGACGATGCAATCGATCACCATGCTGCTGGGCGCCCCGGCGATCCTCTACATGGGGTTGGCACAGTCGGCCCTCCAAGTCTACGCCGCCATGGCCGTCTTCGGCCTGTTCCGAGGGCTCTACGAATCCAATACCCAGGCGTCGCTGTTCGATGTGATCCAACCAAAATACCGGGCCTCCGCGATTGGCATCATGGTGATGCTCGCTTTCCTGGCCGGCTCGCTGGCGCCCTGGTTGATGGGCTACCTCCGCGAGGTGCTTGAGCCGGGCAAGGGACTCTCCTACGCCTTCGCCGCCTATTCCGGCTGCTATGTCATCGGTGGGCTGGCTGTCGCCGTGGGCCTGCTCTTCTTTTTCAAGCGAGATCGTGTCGTCGAAGAAGCGCCATAGCCCCACAACCGCCACCCACGCACGTTCCCTTCCATCCCGAGCATCTGCAATCCATGAAGATCACCGACCTCACGACCTACGTGGTTCACTGCTATCGGACGAACTGGGTCTTCGTCAAGCTCGATACCGACACCGGCATCTCCGGCGTCGGCGAGGCGACCTTGGAGATGAAGGAACTCGCCGTCGAGGCGGCCGTCGTCGAGTTGAAGGAATACCTCGTGGGCAAGGACCCCCGCGAGATCGAGCGCCACTTCCACACGATCTACCGCGATTCCTATTGGAGAACCGGCCCCGTCCTCATGTCGGCTCTCAGCGCCGTGGAGATGGCCATGTGGGATATCTCGGCCAAAGAGCTCGGCGTGCCCGCCTACCGCCTGTTGGGCGGCAAGTGCAACGATCGCGTCAAAGCCTACGCCAATGCCTGGTTCGCCGGTGCCAAAACACCCGAGGCCTTTGCCCACCAGGCGAAGGCGGCCGCCGCGCGCGGCTTTCAAGCCCTCAAGTGGGATCCCTTCGGCAAGGCCTACATGAATCTCTCCACGAAGGAGTTGGACGACGCCCTCGCCGTCGTCGGCGCCGTGCGCGACGCGGTCGGCAGCGCCGTCGATCTTCTGATCGAGGGGCACGGCCGCTTCAACGTGCCGACAGCCTGCACGATTGCCCGGCAGTTGGAGCCGTTCCGGCCGCTGTTCTTCGAGGAACCGATCCCGCCGGGAAACCTCGACGCCCTGGCCGATGTCCGACGGCGATCGCCCATCAACATCGCCGCCGGCGAACGTCTATACGACCGCTCCCAGTTCGGCGAACTCTTCGAGCGCCGCGCCGCCGACGTGGTTCAGCCCGACGTTTCCCACGTGGGTGGGCTCGCCGAATGCAAGAAAATCGCCGCCATGGCGGAGGCCTATCATCTGCCCTTTGCGCCCCACAACCCGAGCGGTCCGGTCGCCAACGCTGCCACGCTCCAACTGGCCGCCTGCACGCCGACCTTCTACCTCTTGGAGACCATGGCCACCGATATTCCCTGGCGCAAGGACCTGACGACCGAACACCTGGTCTTCAACGATGGCTACTTCGAAATTCCCGATCGGCCGGGCTTGGGTATCGAATTGAACGAGCAAGCTTTCGGCGACCATCCTTATCAATCGCGTCCCTTGCGGCACTATCGCGGCGACCTGACCGACATCCGCCCGCCCGAAGCGGAAGACTACTTCTGACTCCTCCCACAATAGGCGAGAACGATCATGTTTCACGGAAAAAACGTCCTCGTAACCGGCTCCGCGCGAAATACCGGATTGGGTATCGCCAAGGTGTTCGGTCGCAACGGTGCCACGGTCTTCATCAACGGGACGTCGGCCGATCGGGTCCAGCAGACTGTCGACGCACTCAACCGCGATGCGAACGCCGATGGCGAGCGATACCTGGCCGCCGCGGCCAATGTCGCTCGAGAGGAAGATGTTGCCAGCACCTTTGCTCGCATCGAAGAGCAGGTGGGCGGATTGGATGTGCTGGTCAACAACGCCTGCCACCTCGGCCTTGGCCACCGCTTCCTCGACATGCCGATCGCCTTCTTCGACGAAGTCCTGGCCGTGAACCTGCGTGGCTACGTATTGTGTGCCCAGTATGCAGCCCGCCAGATGGTCGGGCGCGGTGGTGGGGCGATCGTCAATATCGGCTCCAATACGGCCGGACGCGCCCTGGACGATCGGGCCGCCTATATCGCCTCAAAAGGCGGCGTCGAGAGCCTCACCCGAGCCATCGCCCTCGAATTGGCCGAGCACAAGATCCGCGTCAATTGCGTGATCCCCGGCTACATCTACACCGAGCGATGGGACACGCTCCCCGAAGAAATCAAGCTGCGCCGCTGGAAAAACGTCCCCTTGGGAAAGGAGTCCAGCCCCGAAGACATCGGCCAGGCGGTAGCGTTCCTCGCCTCCGCGAACGCCGGAAACATCACCGGGTCCTCTCTGTTGGTCTCCGGAGGGATGGACATTCAGTTGCTCCCGCCCGACTGCGCCGTCTAGGAAACCCTGAAGCCCTATTGGGTCCTGCATTGGAACTGGAACGAGGCCGACCATCGGGAGGCCGAAAGATCAGGATTGGGTCGGACCCCTTGTTCCGTTTTCAATACAGGCATCAATAGAACGTCCAACTGCACGTGGCCGAACAAAAACGTGATTGGGAGAAAAGCCGGTGATCGAAGCCCACGTCGCCTGGGAAATACGTTCTGAGCTGGGAGAAGGTCCCATCTGGTGGAAGGACTCCCTGTACTGGGTCGATATCAACGCACCCCGGCTGCACGTCTTCACGCCCGCGTCCGGCGAGAAAGCGTCGTTCCCCTTGAGCGAGAAGACTGGCACGGTCGTACCCCGGGCGACGACGGGCCTCATTCTCGCGCAGGAGTCGGGCCTTTGCGCCTTTGACCCGTCAACGCAAAGCACCCATCGGCTCCCCTGGCCCGCCGACAAGCCGATCGTCAACCGCTTCAACGATGGCAAGTGCGACCCGCAAGGCAGGCTCTGGGTGGGAACGACCGGCCGCGATCAGCCCGCGGCCAGCCTCTATCGAATCGACGCCCGATTCGAGGTGACCGAAGTCCTCACCGAAGTTCGCATCTCCAATGGCCTCTGCTGGGACGAACAGCGCGGCCGCTTCTACTTCATCGACTCGCCGACCGGCGCCGTCGATCTGTTCGATTGGGATGGCGTCTCCGGCACGATCTCCGGCCGGCGAACCTTCGCCCGGCTGTCCGACGACCCATCGGCGGTGCCCGACGGCATGACCATCGATACGGAAGGACGCCTTTGGGTAGCCGTCTTCAACGGTTCCGCAGTCCACTGCATCGACCCCGACTCGGGCCGGTCGCTCGAAAAGATCTCCGTGCCCGTCCCCAAAACGACCGCCTGCTGGTTCGGCGGCCAGAATCTCGACCAGTTGTACATCACGACCGCCTCGATCCGGGAAGACGCCGCCTCGCTCCGCGCGCACCCGCTGGCTGGCAGCCTGTTCGTATGCCGTCCCGGCGCGGTCGGCCTTCCCACAACCCCGTGCGTGTTGTAACCGTCGACAGCTCTGTCAAATCCAACGACCTCTTCCTCCGGAAACTCACGCCAACCTCCACAGGCTCCCCACCAAACTCCCCCATCTCCATCAAACCCCCGGCCCCAGCACCCAACGAGCCCTCACCCGCTCCCCACTGCCACAAAGCCTTCACAACGGCCTACGGAACGGCCAGCCGACGCCATTTCCCTTGGAACCGGCCCAAAGTCCGACGCGCGCCTTGTTGACGCCCGCGGCCCGGCCAGTGAAGATTGAAGGGGTCGGCTCGCCCGGCGCCTTCAACAGGCTCCCGCAAATGCCTCTCAACCCCGCTCCGCCCGCCAAGCTGGTCAGCGGTTGACCAGGAACAACCGCCAACAAACACAGACGCCCCTCCCGGCGATGCGCGACGGGGGTTCCGCCTCATATACGCTCGTCTAACCCGCACCACGAACAGACCGTGAACACCATGACAACCACGACCATCCTTCGTCGCCTGTTGCCCTGCTTGATGCTGGCGATGGCTCCCTGCTTCGCGACCGCCGGTGAACCGTCCACCCCGCGGTCCGAAACGCCCGAGCAACGCGAAGCCCGCCTCGCCTGGTGGCGCGATGCCCGGTTCGGCCTGTTCATCCATTGGGGCCCCTCCAGCATCTGCGGCAAGGAAATCAGTTGGGCTCGCATCGGCCATCCCCACGACTACCGCGGCCATGAATCGGTTCCACCTGAGCAATACGACAATCTCTACAAACAGTTCAACCCGGTCGAATTCGATGCCGACGCCTGGATGCAACTGGCCAAGGACGCCGGGATGAAATACGTCGTCTTCATCACCAAGCACCACGACGGCTTCTCCATGTGGCCCACCAAGCTGCGCCCCGAGTACAGCATCGCCGCCACTCCCTTCCGTCGCGATATCTGCAAGGAAATTGCCGATGCCGCGCACAAGCACGGCCTGAAACTCGGCTGGTATTACTCCACGCGCGACTGGACCCATCCCGACTACCTCGTCGGCGACAACCGCAAGTACGACGAATTCTACATGGGCCAGGTCCGCGAATTGCTGACCAACTACGGCCGCGTCGATGTCCTCTGGTTCGACCACGTCTCCGGCAACTGGCGCGACTACCGCTTCCGTGAACTGTTCGACATGCTCTTTCAGCTCCAGCCGGGCATCGTGGTCAACAACCGTGCGGCGGCGTTCTTCCAACCCACGAAAGATCAACCCGACCCCGGCGTCTGGCAACTGACCCGCGGCGATTTCGACACCCCCGAACAGCAAATCGGCAAGTTCCAGAACAACCGCCCCTGGGAATCGTGTATGACCATGACGCACTGCGCCGACGGCGGCGGATGGTCGTATCGGCCCGACGGCCGCACGCGCACGTTCGACGAATGCCTCCGAATGCTCGTCCAATGCGCCACCGGCGACGGCAACCTGTTACTCAACGTCGGCCCGCTGCCCACCGGCGAGATCGCCGCCGATCAGCAGAAAGTCCTGCGCCAGATGGGCCGTTGGCTCGCCCAGCACGGCGAGAGCATCTACGGCACGCGCGGCGGTCCGTTCCACAACGGCCCATGGGGTGGATCCGCCTATCGCGACAAGACCCTCTACCTGCACGTCCAGAAATGGAGCGGCGACCGACTGCATCTCCCACCCCTGAAGGCCAAGGTGCTGAGCGCGAAGGCCCTCACAGGCGGCACGCCCACCATCAATCAGGCTCCCGACGGCCTCACCGTCCAGCTTCCACCCGACCAGCAAGACAAGATCAACACCGTCGTCAAGCTCCAACTCGACGCACCCGCTGCCGCCGAGTTCGTCAGCGGCCAGCCTTTGGAAGTCGCCGAGCCCGTTGTGCTCCAGATCGACTCGCCCCGCGACTATCAGGTCGTCCAACGAACCTCCCGCCGCCAGGGCGTCGTCCACATAAGCGGCCCCGTGCCAGCTGCAGCCGACAAGATCGAAGTGCAACTGGCCGGCGATTGGACGCCCGCCACCATCAACAAGACCGACGCCCGCTTCACGGCCGACATCGCCGTCCCGCCCGGCGGCTGGTACGTGTGCCGCGCCAAGGCGACCACCGGCGGCAAGCTGCTCGCCACGGCCGAGGTGCCCCACGTCGGCGTAGGCGAGG
Organism: Thermoguttaceae bacterium; assembly: GCA_963674835.2. GTDB lineage: Bacteria > Planctomycetota > Planctomycetia > Pirellulales > Thermoguttaceae. The sequence goes on along the minus strand of CAXXKC010000003.1, from coordinate 140,869 downwards.
TGTTCGTCGTGGCCGGCCAGTCCAACTCCGCCAACAACGGCGAGGAGAAGCAGACCACCAAAACCGGCCTGGTCTCCACCTTCGACGGAACCCACTGGCGACTCGCCAACGACCCGCAGCCGGGTGCAGGTGGCGCCGGCGGCAGCTTCATGCCGCCTCTCGGCGATGCCGTCGCCGAGCGCTGCAACGTGCCGGTCGGCTTTGTCGCCTGCGGTATGGGAGGCACGAGCGTCCGCGAGTGGCTCCCCAAAGGCGCCACCTTCCCCAACCCACCGACCATCCTCAACAACGTCCAACAACTCCCCGACGGCCAATGGGAAAGCAAGGGCAACATCTACCCCGGGTTCATCGCGAGGATGAAACAGCTTGGCCCGCACGGCTTCCGCGCCGTCTTGTGGCACCAGGGCGAGTCCGATGCCAACCAGCAGGATCCCACGCGGACCCTGCCAGGTACCCTCTATCGAGAATACCTCGAACGAATCATCCGCGACTCGCGCCAAGCGATCGGCTGGGACGTTCCGTGGTTCGTCGCCCAGGTCAGCTACCACGTACCCGGCGACGAAGCCTCCCCCGACATCCGAGCAGCCCAGGCGTCGCTCTGGAAGGACCAAATCGCCATCGAAGGCCCCGACACCGACGCCCTCAAAGGCCCACTGCGCGAACGCAACGGGCAGGGCGTCCATTTCAGCGGACCAGGCCTCCGCCAACACGCCGCCCGCTGGGCCGCCAAGGTCATTCCTTGGCTCGAACGGCAGAACTGATTCCAACGACTCTGCCGGCAACTGCGGGAATCACCCATCCCAAGCGAGGCCACCATGAAACGCCATGCTTTCCCGTGCACCGCGGCGGGCGCAACATGGCTCCTTTCTGCAAACACACCGACGATCTCGGCGCGTAACGGGAATCACTCGAAAGGAATCGTCAGTAACAAGGGTTTGTGCATATGGACCATCACGTGAATCGGCGTCAGTTCTTGTACAAGTCGGCCCTGGCCGGTGCGGCGGCTGGCGGTGCGACGCTCACCTCCGATGCCCTCATCGCAGCCGAGCCCTCACCGGCCAAGCCCGGCAACGCAATGGCAAACGGCCGCACCCTCACGCCCACGATGTTGATGGGCGGTACCGCCGCGGTCTCCAAGCCGCTCTTGGCGCCGTCCCAGATGAGCTTCCGCTTGGGACTGGCCCGCGCCCGTACCGCGTACTATCCCTTGGATTCCATGGACTTCATCATGATGGACTTGGAGCGACCCGACCGCTGCAGCCGGCATGCCCACTGGTGCGCCGGCGACCTGAGCGGCCGTCTCCTCGAGTTCCTCTGTTGTGCCGAGGGGGTCGACGGCCATAACGATCCACGCCTCGATACCCTCTTCGAACGCATCCTCAAGCAGCGCCATCCTTCCGGCTCGATCGGGCGATTTGGCCCCGTCTACGGCGATCCCCCGCCCGATCAAGACCCGCTCTTCCCCGCACTGATGGGCCGCCTTGCGTGCGGTCTCGTACGTTACTACAACCTGACCGGCGACAACCGCGCATTGGAAACCGCCGTCGCCATGGGCAATCGCATTTGGTCGGCCCGCGACGCCTGGAACAACCTGATGAAAGGCTCGCGCGGCCGCGTCTTCCAAGCCTGGCTGTCCGAGTTTTTTGCCCATCTCTACGGCGCCACCAAGGAACCGCGCTGGCTCGAACTCTGCGCCATGCTCCGCGAGAACCTCGACCCCTGCAACGTCCCCTGCCATGCCCACGCCTACATGAGCACGCTTCGCGGCCTGCAATGGATGGCCCTCTATACGGGCGATCCCGCGTGGAATGCTCGCGTCGAGCAGAACCGCCGCATCATCATCGACAATCGTTACGAAGCACCCGACGGTTGCACGCCCGAATGCTTCCCCCACAGCACCCGCAACGAAGGCTGCTCGATCGCCGACTGGCTGTTGATCAACCTACACGCCGGAATGCTCACAGGCGACCCCGCCGCGTATGAAAAGGCCGAGCGGATCTTCTGGAATGCCCTGGCGTTCAACCAGGTCGTCACCGGCGGCTTCGGCCAGCGGCGCATGCTCGGCAGCGGATACGGCCTCGATTACATCGAAGAGGCCTGGTGGTGCTGCGTGCATACCGGCGGCCTGGCCATCAGCGAAATGGCCCGCCATGCCGTCACATTCCGCCAGGGCACCCTCTCCGTGAACTTCCTCGTTCCCGGCCAGTTCGCTGTGCCGCTGCCCGGTGGCAAACACGCCAACGTGAAGATCGCTACGGCCTATCCGGCGAGCGCGGAAGCCACCGTCGAAGCCGACGGAGTCCCGGCCGACGTGAAGCTCGCCCTGCGCGTGCCGTCGTGCGTACGCAAACCCGAAGTGAAGGAGCGCCGCGACGACGCCAAAGTCCAGCTCACCCTGCACGGCCAACTCGGCCATCGCATCGAGCAGTGCAAGCCCGGCGTCGTGCTCACCTACGGACCGTTGGTGCTCGTGCCGGCCATCTGGGGTTGGGACACGCCCAGCCAACACAAGCCTTCTGATGCCAGCGTGCCGATCGGCTACATCCCCGCCTCCCTCCCCCCAGGCATACCCACGATCAAGCTCGACGCGCCTGCCGACGCCGACGGCTATGTGCAACTGCCGTTGTGCCCGCCTGCACAGCCACTGCCCATGTGGAGCTATCTCGACGAAGGCCCCGGTTCGCGCACCTGGGTCGAAGGCTCGGCCGTCATGGTCAACCTCAAGTTCCCCGGCGGTGCCATCCGCCCGATGCGGTTCACTCCCATGTGCTACAACACCTCCTGCCTGTCGCTATTCGAAACACCCGTCGTATTCCAAGCAGTCGAGTAACCCCCGATGAACATACGGATCAGCACCACGAGGCACACACGCTCGCTGGCAACATGCACGGGCGTGTTTCTTCTTCAAGTGGCCATCACGGCGCTCGCCCACGCTGCCGACAACGGCCTGCTGATCGGCAATACCAAGCTGGGCCTCACGTTAGACAAAGACCACAACTGCGCACTCCAGTCAGTCGTCGTCCGCGACGCGCAGTTCCCAAGCGGCGGCAAGTTTCCCGGTTTCCTGCTCTTCGATGAGCAGGGAAAGGAGGAACTCCTCCTGCCGTCGGACACCCGATGGCACACGTCCGTCGCGCCGACCGGCAATGGCCTGACCGTCACATATACCTTCTCCGGATTCGTCGCCGACGTGATCTACCGAATCGCCGATGACGCGATCATCATTTCCACCGTCGTCAAGGCCGAAGGCGACCGAAAAGCCCGGGCCCTGACCGACAGCGGCAGCCTCGTGAGCATCCCGTCCAATGTCCCAGACGCTGCAGCGACCGGCTTCCTCATTCGCCCTCTCAAGAGCGGCGAGCTCATTCGCTTTCCCGACAACAAACAGCAGTTGTCCGCCACTGCCGCACAAAGCTGGGACTACCATGCGACGTTCTTCGGCCTCGGTTACAACGGTCGGGGCCTAATCGTGCGATGTCCTCAGTTCGGCGCCATCTGGTCCACCGCCACCGGCGACCTGAACGGCGTGTACAGCCTGATGGGTGGCTTGGCCGCCGACTTTCGGCCTCGTCGCGACCAGCCCGGCCCCTACTCCTTCTGGAACCTCGCCTTGGCCGACCCTCAGATCGACCTCGTCCTCTCCGCCGTTGACGACACCAACGGCGACGGCCAGTTCAACTGGGTCGATGTGGGCGTCGCCTATCGCCAGAGATTCATCCGCCGCAACCGGTTCCTCGACCCGACCGAATTAATCTCGGTCGGCGGCAAGATCGATATGTGGGCGGCCCATCCGAACTACACCGAACTCCTCCAACAGATTCGCGCGATCGATTGGGCCCCGCAGCGATGGTGGCTTGTCGGTCCGACCGTCCCCGTGGGAAACGATTTCACTTATCCCTGCTACTCCGATACCCCCGATCCGAGTCACAATGGGCCTGGCGCTTACGACTACTTCCAGTTCAAACGCGACTGCGCCAAGCTCGGCACCCGGATCGGCATTCACGAGATGTTCCAGGACGCCTGCGAGGCCAACGCCCGTGAATGGGGCAAAGTGCCCATGCGATTCACCGAGTACGGAGGCCCCATGGCAACATTTCCGGGTACGACTCCCGCCGGCGTTCGCTGGGATTTCTCCAAAGCGCTGGCGCCTGCCGTGAAAGACAATAGTTTCTTTCGCGCGCTCGACAAGCATTTCAAGGACTGGCAAGTCAACGCCGGCGACACGTGGCACTGGGATTGTTTCACCACATTTGCAGGCCGCGCCGACTTCCATCCCGATCATCCCGTCACCCACGGAGCCGACTTTCGCACGCGAATCGAGGTCCTCAAGCATATCCAGAAGCTCGGAATCCACTTCAGCAGCGAGGGACTGCAAGAGGGCTTCGCCGAGTGGTGCGGCTTCGCGTGGGACGCCCGGACCGATCCCGGCTGGACAAGCTCCTTCACCGCCGGCCAGGCCGTCCCTCTGGTCCCGATCCTCTTCCAGGGCACAACCTATTACTACGTCAGTTGGCACACGCCCTGGAATCTGCTCATGGGTGGCAAGACCGGCTACGAGGCCGATGCCGTGAAACGCGACGACCTCAAGAACGGCTACTTCGGCAGCACCGTCTTCTGGGCGAAAATTGCCGACCGCACCGTCAAGAACATGATCCAAACTCCCAACGGCTGGAGGGTCGAGTACACCGAAGGCGGTTCCCTCACCGTCGACCTCGCCGGCATGACGCCCGCCATGACCTTCGTTCTCGAGATCGATGGCGTGAAGTACACGATTGACAATCCACCCCAAAGCCCTTGGGGAGTCGGTGCGCGTCGTGACCCTGCCTCGGGCACGTACGAGCTCGTGTATCCTGCCGACTGGCAAAAGCACCGCATGACGGCCACCGGAACCTGAGAACCTCTCGATTCCGATGCCAACCAGCAGGATCCCACGCGGACCCTGCCAGGCACCCTCTGTCGAAAATACCTTGAACGGATCATCCGCGATTCGCGCCAAGCGATCCGCTGGGACGTCCCGTGGTTTGTCGCCCAGGCCAGCTACCACGTGCCTGGCGACGAAGCCTCCCCCGACATCCGAGCTGCCCAGGCGTCCCTTTGGAAGGACCAGATCGCCATCGAAGGCCCCGATACCGACGCCCTCAAAGGCCCACTGCACGAGCGCAACGGGCAGGGCGTTCATTTTAGCGGGCCCGGCCTCCGCGAACACGCCGCCCGTTGGGCCGCCAAGGTCATCCCCTGGCTCGAACAGCGGAACTGATGTTAATCATCCTTCCGGGCAGACCGACTGCCCTCGACGGACCAAGAGGACGAGCGGCAAGGTCGCTGCTCACCAAAAGAATTGCCACATCCGCCTTCGAAAGTGACACGCGACTTCGTCCTGCCTTCGACGCGTTTCACGCGACCTGCAATTCAGAGTCGCCTTCTCGTCGGCGCCGGTCGACGAAGACGATCATCGCGGACACGACCACGATGGTGATGGCACTGTTCATCCGGCGATCGGCACGGTCGGCCGAGTCAGTCGTTTCAGGCACGTCGCTGACCGGGATCTCACCCACTGGCACGTGTGCCGACACTCCGTTGGAAGCATCGGTTTCTCTTGGAGCATGGCTTCCCCCAGGTATCGGAGAATCGGACAGTTCGAAACACTGCAGGACGCCAATCTGACTGGTGATTTCAATGCTCCCAACGCTCGCCGATGGCGTTGGGCCTTGCGCCGATTCCGCCGAAAGCGGAAGTGAGTCACTTGCGGCTACCAGGTAATTGGGCCCTGTGCCCAGCGCAATCATGCCGCCTTCTTCGTTGTCAGCCGCCTGCGTTGCGTCTTGCGCGGCAGTACTCTCCTCTCGATCGACCAGCCGTTGGTCGTTCACGATCGTACGCATTCGTTCATACACGACATCCTGACGGCCATAATCCCACATGCGCGACGCGCGCAGACCCTTCACACTACCGTTCCACGTCGCGTCTGTCGCGAATTCATCTTCTCCGATGATGGTCGTCGAAAAAGGCCCCCCCAGATCGACGTCAATGCTGACGAAACTGCTTTCCGTGTCGTGCTCCGATGCCGAAAGGATGTTCGCGCCGAGTTGGGAGGTGGCCGAAAACCCGGCATCCAACGACTGAAACGACATTTGCGGCACCCATTCATTCGACAGGTCCACGCTTGCCTTTGAGGAGCCTGTAAATGAACTCGACTGCGAATCGACTTCGGTGATCAGGCTCAGACGCTCAATGATGTCAAGGCTCGAATCGAAAGAAGCCGTCTGACCGAGCAATCCACTCTGATCGAGCAGCGTGCTGCTGAATGACTGCACGAAGGTCCAGTCACCACCCGACGATGCGACCGTGGTCGTCGCCCGTGGACTTTCGAGCATCTGGTCCGGCTCGAACGGCGACGGCAAGTTCAACGCGAACGGCGCCTTCCGAGGTTCGGAAAGTACGACGTTCAACGGGGACGAAAAGTACTCATCTGCCGGAACGAATTGCGGGGGCAGAAGGGAGCCCGATTCGAAGCCGCCGCGTTCAAGGGTGCCCACATGAGATGAACTCAACGGGCCGGCAAGCAACGCTTGTTCCTGTGGCCATCGCAGTGCGGCACCTCCTATGAGCAGTTTGTCCGTACCCGAGACCTGATAGGCATCCGCACCGAGCAAGATCGGCTGGCTCCCGGCGGGTGGACGATCGGTGAGGATGATACCCGACACCAGGCCATCGGGAAACGGCTGCCGCGGCGCCAGGGGGGCGCGCTCAGTCGCACTGAAGCCGGTGGCGCTCGGCAATACTGCTGCCACGGCATCGTCCACTTTTTGGACCATGGCCGGCGGTTGAGACCATGCACCATAGGTAACCGAGGTCGTGAACAGATCCGCCGGCAGAGAGCCGGCGTCCAACGCGAGGGCGGCGGCAGGCGCGGCCGACAGCATGCTTCGCGTCTCCAGTAACTCGATTCGCAAACGGCAACAACTCCGCGAGCCCTGCTGGCGGACGTTCATGGTCAAGCGTCTACGGCATCTCGGCATCGTGTTGCCTTTCCCCCGGCTACCTGTTCTCAGTCAGTTTCGCAAATCGTCGATCGCCTTTCAACGCAGCGAACGCTTGATTCTGATCGAAATCTCTGGGAAGCGTCAATCCGGCCGACATCGCTTCCTCCAACGTGTCGATGGCATACGCCGCACACTGCTCTCTGGACACCTTGCCATGGTGGGAGCCGGCACAGAGCGGGACCACCAGGGCCAACTCCTCAGCGACGGTGAGAAGTCGCTGTGGATCGTTCGGCCAGAGCAACTTCCTCGCCAGGGCCACCTGCGCGGCTTCGTCCGCGCGACGCAATTGTCGCAACACCCGCCCGTAGTTGTAGTAGTGTTTGCTCAAGAACGTCCGGTAGCGAGCGACATTCGGTGCCTGTCCCTGCGCACGCTTCTGATGCTCGATGGCCTTCGCGTAGCTTGCCGACGCTTCCTCACCCATCGTGAGTCGCTCGGAAACCATCCCCATGTTGTTGTAAACGCCTCCCAGGCTGCTCTGGAGATCGGCATCGTTAGGATTCTGTCGCGCGAGCGGTTCTTGCAGTGCCAACGCCTGCTGAAACGCCTGCCTCGCATCGGCAATCTGGCCGAGCTGGTACAACGCCAGTCCAAGGTTGTTCAGGTCCACTGCGAGTCGATGTTGGAAAGCACGGTTGGACGGGACCAAGGAAACCAGTTCCCGCTGAGCTGCCACGGCCTGCTTGTAGGAACGAACTGCATCGGAGAACTGATGGGCCCGCATCTGCGCGGTTCCCAGGTTGTTGTACGTCAGCGACACGTCACTCCGATATTCCAAGTCGCGAGGGCACGCCCGCGACGCTTTCTGCTGATACCCCAATACCTTCTCGTACAACTCGATGGTCCGCGCCGGCGACTTCTCAAGAGAATAGGTGGCGAGGTTGTTCAGTGAGGCGGCCAGATTGCGCAGACGATCGGCATTGTCGGCGTCGGCCACAAGCAATCGTTCTTGGATTTCGATCGCCTTCTCAAACGACACCGTGGCCGCGGCCTCGTCCCCTGTCTTGCCTTTCAGAAGCCCCATGTTGTTATACGAAAGCGCCAGGTCTTCGAGGTACTGCTCGTTGTCGCCGGCACCTTCGAGCAACTCCTGCTGCAAGCGTATGGCAGCTTCAAAGGACTGCCGAGCGTCCTCCGTCCGCCCCGACTGGCTCAACGCCAGGCCGAGGTTGTTCTGACAGACGGCCAGGCGGCGTTCATGCTCGCGTTTCGTTGGCTCGCCCGCCGCAAGCTGTTTGCACAACTCGCAGGCACTCCGATGGGCTTCGATTGCCTCCTCGACCGATCCAACCTCGCTCGCCAACGTGCCGATCTTACTGTACGTCAGAGCAAGATCAGTCTTCAACGCCGGATCATTCTTCGTCTGTTCCGCGAAACCCCGATAGTACTGGAGCGTCTTTCTCAGCAGGTCGCGGCGAACCTGCGTTGCTCCCGGCACCTCTGAAAGTTGCTCGGCCAATCGCGCACCCAAATGATCCACGACCTCGCGGGCGTCGCGAAAGTACTGCTCGGCTCGAGCGAAGTTCTGCTCCGCCTTGTTCTTCTCCCGGGCGATCAAAACCGTACTCACGACCATGCCAACCAAAGCCAGCAGGCACACGGCGGCACCCGCCATGACGAAGCGTTGACGACGCGCGGCCCACCTGCCGACTCGCTGCGGCAACGTGGGCGGCCGGGCGACGGTTGGCCTGCCGTCCAGAATCCGCTGCAAATCATCCGCGAAACGCTGCGCCGTGCGATATCGTTCGCCGCGACGTTTCGACATGGCCTTCAGAATAACCGTCTCCAAGTCGCGCGGAATGCGCGGTTCGAGCTGCCGTAGTCGTTTCGGCTCGTCCTGCTGAATGCGAGTCAGAAGCGTTCTGGCATCGTCGTCCTCGAAGGCGGGCCGCAGCACGAGCAATTCATACAGCGTGGCGCCGAGCGAGTAGATGTCCGTCCGGCGATCGATCAGGTCGTTCTGGCCCGAAATCTGCTCGGGACTCATGTAACGTGTCGTCCCGATGATATCGCCCGTCCGCGTCAGCGTGGCGTCGGTCTGAAAGCGGGCCAGACCGAAATCCGTTACCCAGAGCTTCCCGTCGCTATCGAGAAGGAGATTCGACGGTTTCACGTCGCGGTGCACGATGCCGAATTCATGGGCCGCATGCAACGCTCCGGCGGCCTGAATTCCCAGCCGAACGACGGTGCGGAAGTATTCCGGCCGGTCGTCCGATTGTCGCACGAGCATCGAAGTGCGCGTCGGCCGGACACAAGCGGTCTCCGCCGCGAAGTTGTCCTCAGCGATGACGGCATCGACGATGGCCTCGGGTGCCGACGTCGCGTCGCCCGCCGGTGTCTGGGCAAGGTCGTTCCGCCGGCGCCCGGCCGCTTCCCGCATTTCGGCGATCGCCCGATCCAGCGGTTGGCCGTCGACGTACTGCATCGCAAAGTAGTGAACGCCTCGTTCCACGCCTACCGCGAAGACCGATACGATGTTGGAATGTTCCAACTGGGCCGCGGCCCGAGCTTCGTTCTTGAATCGGGCAATCTGCTTCGAATCGAGCACGGCTGCGAACGGCAGGATCTTCAACGCCACGCGGCGGTTCAGCGAAACTTGCTGCGCTTCGTAGACGACTCCCATGCCACCGCGGCCGATTTCATGGAGCAGCACGAAGTCGCCTAATCGCCTCTGGTTGCCGCAGTCCGCAGTCTCTCTTTCCTGCTTCTCCGACTGCGAGCAATTAACAAAACCGGCTGCAACCTCGTGAAGCTCGTCCAGGCTTCTGAAATACGTGTCCAGCGGCCCGGCCAAGTCAGGATTCTGTCGCAGCAATTCCTCCTTGTCCAACGGCATACTGCCATGCAGAGACGACAGATATTGGTCCACAACATCTGTCAGCCGCTCCCTCTGTTCAGTTGTCAAGCTCGCCAAAACAGACGGCTCAACACTTGGATCGGAGAAATCGGAGGAGTGCATATTCGCTTCACGTTCGACAGTTCAAGCCAGGTGCAACATCTTTGAGCGGTGGTCACTTCTCGTCGCACGCAGGGGAGTCTGGGCAGCGGAGTGGCAGAGTCACAGATTCCCCGTCGATTGGCCTACATACCTTCTGAAACTTCTCAATAGCCCGCAGCCACAACATGCGGACGGCGCCCGACCTGCGGTTCGTACGCTGCGCGATTTCCTCAAACGACAATCCCTGCAGATTACGCAATACAAGGACCTCTCGATAGGCTGGACGCAGCTTGGCCAGTTGGTCGGCAACGACAACCGCACACTCGCGCTGTCGCGCATGAGCGCTGGGGGACGGGCCGCGATCGGCAAGAACCTGCCCGATGTTGGTCGCCGTTCGGTCCAACGCCCGATTGACTTGTTCGATGGATATCTCGCAGCGAACGTCGCGCATCTTCGACTTCATGTGCGCGTCGATCGCATGGTGCAGGCAATTAATAAGAATCTGCCGAAGCCATGCAAGGAACTCCCGCTCCGTGCCTCCGCGAAACTTCATGAAGTCGCGGTGAGCCGCCAGCATTGTCTCCTGCACAAGGTCCGATGGATTCAGACGCCGTTGCAGCCGCTGGTCGAACTGAGTTGTGGCCAGAATGGTCAGATAGTTGCGATACAGTTGCAGCAACTCACCCAGACAGTCCACTTTCCCGCCACGAGCGTCCTGAAGCAGATCCTCGACGCCCTGTCCATCCAGACGGTCGCTCGCAGAAAGCGTATCGCCCACTCTCATGTCCACGCCCTACCCTTTCACGGCCGAATGGAAGCACGAAGCGAAAGAGATCCCTACATCGGCCATGAACATTTGCAATGACCCTATTCTAACCTACTCCAAATATTTCTGGCGAGCAGTTTTCGGATTGAACCACGGGAATGGCACGTGCCGTGACAAATGCTCTGGCTGTTCCGTGAGAAGCGGCCGTCGAGGGCTGCGCGGACGAGGACGAATCGCACTCCAGCTGCCGTGCAATTTGTTGGGATCGGGCAGCGCGACAGGCACCACGTGCCCGGACTGAGTCCCTTCCAGGCGGAGCTCACTCGCTTCTGGGCCGTTCTGAGCAGGCAACGCCATTTTTAGATCCGATGCAACCATGAAGAGGGGGTCGCGATCAGTGCCTGGGTTAGGCAATCAGGAGAAGATATTCCGATTAATGAAAGTTTAAGGATTATTCCGGAGAAAGCCGAATGAGGGAACGTACGAAAGCGTTTAGGCTGCACTTGGCCTAAAAATGAGATGTCTCGGAGATATAGGCAGGATGGCAAAAATGCACCGTCGCATCGCCCTGTACGTTCTTCTCGTGCCTGCTCTCTCACTGCTGGTGTCCTCTGCACAAGCTCAGGCACAAGGTTATGTCTTCCCAGACAACGGGCGTTGGGTCCGTAGCCAGACGCCGGTGCACCGGGCGAATGTCCAACGCACTAGGCCATCCGTCGCGTCCCCTGCGGCCGAAGAGACGGCGCAGTCGTCGATCGAGCCCGCGGCAGAAGACGGTCAGGTCCCGCAGACCGCATCCTATCGCGAAGCAAGCGGCGCGATCCATGCCCGGCCGTCCGGCGTCGTCCAGACTTCGTTCGAAGAAGGCGCGCCCATCGAGATGGACGAGATGCCGATGGACTACCCTCAGGAATCATACTATGGAGGTTGCGGAGATCCCGGATGCTGTTGTGGTGAAGAAGCCGGTTGTTGCCCAACGACGTGCTATCCAACGGCGTCTTGTGGGTCTTCGCTTTGGATACGTGCGGAGTATCTCTCCGTGTGGAAGAAGGGCATGAATTTGCCCCCCTTGGTTACCACCAATCCCACGGTCAGTCCCACGCTCGACGATCCCAACACGGTCATCCTGTTTGGCGATGACACAGTCAACACGGATGCAAGGTCGGGCGGCCGATTCACTCTTGGACTGTGGGCAGACCCTTGCCGCACGTTCGGGGTCGAATTTGCCTATACCAATCTCGGCAACGAAATGACCTCCTACTATGCCTCGAGCGACGACTACACCATTCTGGGCCGTCCTTTCTACAACATCGAAAAGGGCGAAGCGGATGCAGATTTCATTGCCTTTCCCAACCCGGCCTATACCGGCTGGGTAAGCGTAGCGGCGACAACCAAATCCCAAGGAACGGAGCTGCTGTTCCGGAGGGCCCTCCAACGATTGCCCTACTCACAGATGGACTTCCTCGTAGGCTGGCGTTGGATGCAACTCAAGGACAACCTGCTGATCAGTGAGTCGGCCACTCTGGTTGGCGTGGGTACGAACAATCTATCCGACCACTTCAGCACGAGGAACGACTTTCACGGTGCCGAGTTCGGCGTTCAGTGGGACCTGCCGATTTCCTGTTGTTGGACGTTCGAGATGTTGAGCAAGCTGGCCTTCGGACGCACACGGTCCATCGTCGAGATCGACGGTCGGCAAACATCGGACCCCAGCCAAGGCTTGCTCGCGTTGGACTCCAACTCGGGCACCCATTCTCGCAACAGCTTTTCTGGCATTGCCGAGATCGACCTTTCGGTGCGACGCCGATTCAGGTGCGGGATTGAGGCCAGTTTCGGATACACCCTGATGTACTGGGGTAGCGTCATGCGGGCCGGCGACCAAATCGATCTGGATATCGACCCGCGGCAGATCCCGCCCGACCCACAGAGCGCCGTCTACCCAAGACTGCCCATGAGTACCACCGATTTCTGGGCACAGGGTCTTCATTGCGGATTGGAATACGTCTTCTAGAGCGCATTCGGCGTAATCGTAGCGTGTATTTCGCTTTCGGAACCGTAGAAATACACCGCCGCGAACGCTACAGTTAGGTGCGACACGCACTAATGCTGCGCCGACGGGCGAGTATGTGGGATCTTCGAGGAAAGAGCAGCCGCCTTCTGTTCGCGTATTTGCCGCTACTGATTGCCGGATGTGCCTACGTGATGGGCGGAGTTCTTGCGGCTTCCACAACGATCGAAGTGCGAGAGCAGGAACGGCGCGCGGAAGTACACTCCATGACCGCCGTTGTGGGATGAGGGTGGCATTTCCTGATGCAGGCTCTGGTCCAAGTGGAACTCAACCGGAATCCGTGCTGCCCCGTGTGTTGAACGTAATATCGACCAGTTCGCCAGGGCGGAGTGGAAGCTCTGGCGGTGTTAGGATGAAGACAGGCAGACCCCATTCAGGCCTGGAAGCATCTCGTAGCTGATGGGGCGGTACGGGCTCAACTTGCGGGCCTATGCGCTTGACCAGCGTGGCTACGGGATGACCAATCGATCCCCGAATCCGTAGTTCTACCGGCATTCCAACTGTCGGCTGTATTCGTTGCCCTTGGCGGACGTAGCTTAAGATGTAACGTCCGTAATCGGCGGCCACCGTGATGACGGGATCTCCCGCCCGAAGCTTCTGTCCAGGCCATTTGTGGATTGCGCAGATCGTTCCGCTGATGGGGCTGCGAATCGCGAGCCCGTCAATGCGCACCCGCAGTTCATCGAGTCGTCGTTCTCCAACGACAATCGCCGCTTCGAGCGGCTGTAGCAGTTTGGTTATGTTCGCCGTGTGCATATCGGGATAATCGCGCAGCGCAGTAGCGGTGTCGTCACATTGTCGCTGGGCTTCGGCAAGGGACTGCTCATTCTTCTCGATCCGCTTGCGCACTTCGTCGCGTTGCAGACGCTGGTCCGAAATCTGCATATCGGTTACCGCCCCCTTTCCATGCACCGCTTCAAGAAACGCAAGGTCACGATCGAGGCGCATCTGTTCGATACGGTCTGTCTCAATGGCGGCGCGGCGGTCAAGGACATCCAGCCGGTACTCTTGGCTTTGCCATGCCAATCGACGATATTCACGCCAGTGATTGCGATCGCGTCCAGACTCGTCGAGTTGGATCTGCTCGGCAGCCGCAGCCAATTTGCTACGGAGCCGAGCTAGTTCGGCCATCAGCGTGGCCATTTCCGCTCGCACGGGCTGGTCGTCCAGGCGTGCGATCACGGCGTTCGCTTCCACCCGATCGAACAAGGTCCACTGACCGCGGGGCAGAGGGACCAGGACCCCGTCGCTTCCCACGGCGACGTCGATGCGAACCGCCTCCACCTCGCCCACGGCATTGGGCAGTTCACCCTGTTGCTGCCACAGCCACAAGGTCAACAAGAGGCACGCGGAGAAGCTGACCACGGGCAGCGCCGTATGCTGCATCCGTCGTAGTCTCCGTGTCCACGGGATCGGAATGTAGTCAGTGCGGATCAGGCTCATATTTCCGATTCATCTTCTCGCAGGTAGAGCGATACCTGGTGAAGACCCTCGGTCTGGTCCAGTTCACATTTCAACTCGCTATCCCGTTTCGGATCCCGCAGCAACAAGCGATAAGACAGGTCCACGCCCGCATCGGTCCGGCGGCGCTCGTTGGTCAGCAGCACGCGCAGACTGTGCCGCCGGAGGATGTCGTGAAGGGCCGTCATGCCGTACTCCGGATCTCCCGTGATGCGCAGGCTGAGGACGGCGTCGTAACGGTGTCGGCTGCCAAACTCGGTAATCCTCAGATACACCAGTACAAAGGCGACTCCCACGGCCGCGATCAGCGACGTCGAAAAACGCAACGTACCGATTCCCAGCCCTTCGGTGATCGCCCAGAGAATGAACGCCGTGTCGCGCGTGTCTTTCAGCACGTTGCGGAAGCGGACGACGGCGAAGACCGCCAGCAACCCAAACGCAACGACAATGCTGCCGGCCATGAGGACCATCATGAGAGCCACTAGCACGGGAATCACCACCAAGGAGGTGACAAACGTCCGAGAGTAGGAGAGCCCGTGGTGAGTCCACATATAAACCCAGCCGACGAAGTGCCCCACGACGAACGCCAACGAGACAACAAACACGACCGACTGGGGACCGCACAGCGTGCCGCCGTAGTCACTGTGAAACAGCAGACGGATCCAGTCGTTCATAGGAACAACTCCCGTTGTGCGCTGAGTCAACGTGAGGGGCGCAGTTCCAGGGCATCAACGCAATGAACGTATTTGGCCATCGAACACCGTCTCAGGTCCAAGGCCCCGCTCATGTCCTGAATCCAACGAGGAGAACGATCGACGAACTTGATTTCCAGCACGACACCGCCGACCCGTACGGGCATTCCCTGCGCAGGCGGCGACAAGAGGACCGGTCCACCAAACGCCTCGGCCCGCAGTCGGCGATCGAAAGTTACGCGAAGATTGTCGCTTTCCGGCGATACGTAGGCCTCACGATCGTAGCAAACGTACGTCGCGCCCATCGCGCCGATCTTCTCGCTCAAATTGCAGAATCGTTCCAATGCGGCCGAATCACTCCCGTTGCCATTGAAGCGGATCAGGTCCGACGGGCTTGGTCGTTCGCCGTCCAACAGGCGGAAGACTGCTTCTTTACACAGGGCCGCGCGCTCCTTGCGAATGGTGTCCGTCAGCCGTTGCTTGATCTCCAAAAAGGCCGGCGACGCCGGACGGTCGTCGTAGAAGCGAATCCGCAGCTTGAACCGGTTCTTCAAACCCTGGATCGTCTGGCGGTACAGAACGAGCGACGGCGTGTCTAGGTAAAGACTGTAGACGGGATAGGAGCACGTCGCGTCATCCTGGCTATGTTCATCCGGCTCCAGGTAGCCTCGAACATAGTCGCGAACGGCACACGCGCGCTGCTCGTCGATCACGTACTTCAGTTCGAAGCGACTGCTTTGAAGTCGGTGGTAATACATCACAAGGTGTCTCCCCGCACTTCCCTGTGCCTGGCGGGTCGATGCAGACTACGAGAGCTTGATGCTGCCAAGCTCGGTGCCGGCTGTGTACGTTCCGCCGGAGTACAGCCCGTCGATCTCCGTGCCGCTGCAGCTCCCACCGGAGTACACGTAGTACGTCGTGCCCACCACCAGATCCGGCGAGCTCAACACGACGGACTGGTAGGTCTTCACGGGCACAAAAGTGAGGATCTCCTGCCCCGATTCCGTTTCGATATGAATCATGACACCGGCCGACTGCGTCGATCCATACGAGAAGGCCAGCGTCTCCTGCGTGGAGGACGCACTCGTTGATTCGGCCATTCCGGCACTGCCAACGGCCAGGAGATATCCGCCCGTTATCTCGAAGGTCCCGTTGTAGTCCAGCGCGCCGTTCATATTGCCTGTGGGCCCGTTGATGATGAGCGTTCCTCCGCTCATGTATACCGAGCCGTTCGAGTCGCACCCATCGCCCTGGGCATTGATGAAGACGTATCCATTGGTCAATTCGAACCAGGCGTTGGGGTTGGCGCTGAACTCGTTGCCCGAGCCGTCGATGCCGCCGGCGATATTGATGCCGTCGTCGCTGCTGACCAGATGGATCGTCCCGCCGTTGATCGTGACCACAGTGCTCTCGATCCCCTCATAGGACTTTGTGATGTCGATCTCCCCGCCGTTGATCGTGATGCTGCTCTCAGCATGGATGCCGTCGTCGCCGGAGCTGATGGTGATATCCCCGCCGCTGATTGTCACGGTATCGTCCGAGTGGATCGCGTCGTCGGCCGAGTTGATCGTGATTGTTCCGCCTGTCACGGTGATATCGCCGTCGGCCTTGATGGCCTTGGCGCTGGTATCCGAACTCAACGACGCGCTGCTGCCACCGCCCGAAGTGATGCTGATCGTGCCACCGCTGATGAGGGCTTGCGCTTCGGACTGAATGCCGTCCGTCCCCGCAGTGATCGTCAGCGTGCCGCCGTTGATCGTTACGACCGCCGAGGAGCCGTCCTCGCTCGATCCGCTGATGCCGTTGCCGCTTGAGACAATGCAGATCGTTCCGTCATCGATCGTAATGGTTGCACTCTCGATGCCCTCGGCAGACTCCGTAATGACGACGTCTCCGCCCGTGATCGTCACCGAAACATCGGCGCGGATCGCGTCGTCGCCCGTAGCCAGCGTGATGGTGCCGCCGTCAATGGTGACCGTGCCATCGGTATGGATGGCATCATCCGTCGAATCCACGTCGACCACGACGCTGTCGACCGTGGCGGACTCGATCGCCACGCCCACGCCGGCCTTGAGCCCCTTGCTTCCGGCCGACACGGCAACGTCGCCGCCGCTGATAGTGAGAGTTGTCTCCGCCTGGATTCCATCCGAGGTGGCCGTGATGTCGAGAGTCCCACCCTCAATCGTCACATACCCCTTGGTCGCATCCTGGTCGTTGTCCGACTGGATGCCGTCGCCGCCCGCCGTGACGGTGATGCTGCCATCGAGGATGACTACGGAATCCTTGCCTCGGATTCCGTGATTGACGGCCGTCACGGTGATGGTGCCGCCATTGATGTCGAGATCATCCGAGGTGGAGATGCCGTTCTTGTAGTTGGCGTCGACGGTCAGCGAACCGTTGCCTTCGATTACCAGGTCGTCGTTGCTGAAGATGGCCGCATCGGGCTCGTCCATGCCGGCCTCGAAGGTATAGGTATCGCCGTCGGTAACGTAGTTCTCCGTATCGTCCGCCAAGACGATTACCGCGTCCGACGCATTGACGATATAGATCGGCGCGCTGTCGGAACAAGTGATGTCCGCACCATTCAGAATGAGCGTCACCTCTTCGTCGTCATCGGTGTCTACGATGATCTGGCCATCGTTCAGCGTGCCACTGATGCTATACGTGCGGGCCGCAGTGATGGTCACCGTCGTGCCGTCAACCGTGGCGCCGCCGCCGCTCACGCTGATCGAGTCGCCGTTGAGTACAATGTAGGTCGTACCCGCGCTGTCCAGAGAGATGGTGACCGTTACCGTTCCCGTCACCGAGACCCCGCTGTTGCCGTCGGTGATCGTATAGCTGAAGCTGTCCGTAGTCGCGGTTCCGTCGCTCAACGACGTGGAAGTGGTCGGATCGTAGTGGAGCGTATTGTCCGCGTTCAGCGTGATCGTGGCGCCCTGCTGGCTGGTCGAGTCGAACGCTTCGATCGTGATCGTGTCGCCGGTATCGGCGTCGGTGTCGTTGGCCAGCACGTCGATATCCGTGGCCGTGACCGTTTCGAGCGTCACCGCGTCCGTCGTAGCCACAGGCAGGTCGTTGACCGCGCCCACGGTGATCGTGACGGTTGTCTCCGCCGAGTTGAGTTCGGCGTCGGCCGCATAGTAGGTGAAGCTGTCCGAGCCGTTGAAGTCCTCGTAGGGTTCGTAGGTGAAGGAGCCATCGTCCTCCAGTTTGAGTGTTCCGTGTTCCGGACCGTTGGCGAGCACCGCCGTGAGGCTGTCGCCTTCCGTGTCCTCATCGTTGTCCAGCACGCCTTCGCTGGCGTCCACGATCAGCTTGTTGTCCTCATCGATCGTGTATTCGTCCGCATCGGCGATCGGAGCGTCGTTGACCGCCTGAACCGTGATGGTCACGGTGATGTCGGCCGACGTGAGTTGGTCGTCGCTGACATAATAAGTGAAGGTGTCGACGCCGTTGAAGTCGGCGTAGGGCTCGTAGGTGAACGAACCGTCGTTCTCAAGGGTGAGCGTTCCATGCTCCGGACCGGTGCTGAGGATGGCCTTCAGGGCATCGCCGTCGACATCGCCGTCGTTGTCCAACACGCCTTCGTCGGCGTCCACCGTCAACTTGTTGTCCTCGTCGACCGAGTACGCATCCGCTTCGCCCTCCGGAGCATCGTTCATCGGCCGAACGGTGATGGTCACCGTGGCTTCCGAAGGATTGAGGTAACCGTCTTTGGCTGTGTAGGTAAACGTGTCGGTGCCGTAGAAATCCACAGCCGGCGTATACTCGAACGATCCGTCCTCGGCATATTCCAGCGTCCCGTGCTCCGGCCCGGTGACGACAACGACGGTCAATGTGTCTTCGTCGAGATCGTCGTCGTTGGCCAGCAAGCCGCCGGCAGCATCGATTTCCAGGACGCCGTCCTCGTCGACCTCATAGCTGTCGTCCTCCGCGTCGGCCGGCGTGTTCACGTGAATGTTGACCGTGATTTCCTGGGAATCGAGAGAGCCGTCGTTGATCTTGTAGGTGAAGGTGTCGATGCCGTGGTAGTCCAGTGCCGGGATATAGGTGAACGAGCCGTCGTTCTCCAGCGAGAGGGTGCCGTGCTCGACGGTGGTGACCAACGATGCGGTGAGCGGATCGCCCTCGACGTCGTCGTCGTTATTGAGCACGCCATCTTCGGCGGCGACGTCCAACTGGGTGTTCGGCGTCGTGGTGTAGGCATCCGTTTCGCCGACCGGAGCGTCGTTGACCGGCTTGACCTCGATCGTCACCGTGGTAAGCGACGATTCGAACAGTTCATCGGTGGCGTAGTAAGTGAACGTATCGGTGCCGTAGTAGTTCTCTGCGGGCGTGTAGTCGAATGAACCGTTGTCGTTCAAAGTCAGGTCGCCATGTTCGGGCGCGGCATAGACGACCGCCCTCAACGTATCGCCGTCGTCATCCGTGTCGTTGGCCAGCACTCCGGCCTCGGCGTCCACGCTGAGCAGCGTATCTTCATCGATCGTATATGCGTCTTCGGTCGTGATCGGCACATCCTCACCCTCTTCGACGGTGATCGTCACGGTCACGGTGCCCGTCACAAGCGAACCATCCGTCGCATAGTAGGTGAACGAATCCGTGCCCGCGAAGTTGACGTTGGGCTTGTACTCGAACGATCCCGTGCTGGTGAGGTCCAGATCCCCATACGCCGGCCCGCTGACGAGCACGGCCGAGAGACTATCGCCGTCGATGTCGCTGTCGTTCTTGAGTACGCCGTCCGCAGCGTCGATCGCCAAGGTGGTGTTCTCGTCGACCGAATAGTCATCCTCGGTGGCAACCGGCGTGTCGTTGACGTTTTCGACGGCAATCGTCACCGTAACAGGATCGGAAATCGCCGTCCCGTCGTAGGCCACGTAAGTGAACGTGTCCGTGCCTGCAAAGTTCGCGTCGGGCACGTAGGTGAAAGCCCCGTCGCTTCCAAAGGAAAGCTTGCCATTGGCCGGGCCGCTGACGAGCGCGACGGTGAGCGTATCCGCATCGGCATCCGTATCGTTGGCCAGCAGGCCGCCGTCTGCATCGACCGACAGAGTCGTATCTTCGTCGATGGTGTATTCGTCGTCCGTGCTCACCGGAGCCGTATTGTCGTCGACCACTTCCCCAGGCTCGGAGTCCTCGCCATACTCGGTCGTACCTTCGCGGATCGCGTCTGCCAGGTCGGCGTTCCCGGCGCACTCCTCACCATAAGCCATCAAGGTACGGAGATACTCCTGCAGAGACGTCGACGCGAAGAACATCCGAACCGTGACGTATCCCGAACGGATCTGCCCCTCGCCGAAATTGTTGTCTTCAAACGAATCCCCGTCGCTGAGGAGGATCTCCGATAGTGTGTCGTCGCTGAAGATGGCGTCCACGATAGACGTCGAGTTGTCGCCGTCGAGCATGATCTCAGGCTGGCTCTCGGTCAAAACGTACGTTCCGGCTGGCAAGTCGTCGAACGAGTAATACCCAGTGCTGTCGGTCAGGCGTGCCTTGGAGATCGAGGTGCCGGCGTTGCTCGTGCCGGTTAGCGTAACCAGCACGCCGGGCAGCCCCAGTTCGCTGCTGTCCAGCACGCTGTCGCCATCGGCATCGATGTAGACGTAGCCCGACAGGCTGCCGGTTCCTGTTTCCGTGCCGCTGCCGCTGCTGCCTTCCGCAACCGTGACCGTGACCGTGGCCGTGGCCTCAGTGCCATCTCCATCCTGGATCGTGTAGCTGAACGTCTCCGTGCCTGAAAAACCCTCCTCCGGCGCATAGAGAATCCCCTCGTTGGTCAAGGAGACGATGCCGCCGTTGGAACCCTGTGTGACAGAGACGATGGTGAGCGTATCCGACGCGTCGGGATCGGAGTCGTTGTCCAGCACGTCCAACGCATACGCCGCACCGTTGCTTATCGCGTCAAATGCGTCGTCTTCCGCGACCGGCGCGTCCGATAGGTTCGCGACGTTGATCGTGACGGTCGTTGCGCCCGAGGTATGGGTGCCATCGGAGATTGTGTAGGTGAAGGTGTCGGTGCCGGCAAAATCATCGTACGGTTCATAGGTGAACGAACCGTTGCTGCTGAGCGAGACGGTTCCATGCTCCGGTCCGTCGGCCAGCGTGACGGTCATATCATCGCCGTCCGGGTCGGTGTCGTTCGCCAGCACGCCGTCCTCCTCGCCGACGGTGAGTGAATCGTCCTCATCCATCGTGTAGGTGTCGGCGGTGCCCACCGGAGCCGACAGACTGAGCTCGCCGAGATTCACATCGCTCGTCGCGACGCCCATCTCCACACTCGCCGTAACACTTCCCGTGGTGCTCGCGTTGTCCGAGCTGACTATGGCGCACACGGCATAGTCCCCCGGCTCGGCCAGCAGAAGGTACATGCCGTCGGAGTCGGTCGTCGCCCACGTCTCACCGTCGTCGAACTCACCGTTACCGTTGGCGTCGATGAAGACGGTCGCGCCTTCCATCCCCACCTCGTCAGTGTCGAAGATCCCGTCACCGTCGGCGTCGTAGAACGCGTACCCTGTGATTTCGCCCATGCCTTCGACCGACTCGACGACCACCAACTCGTTGGAGCTGCTGTATGGGAGTTCGCCGAATGGCGAGGCGTTCGTACTGTCGACCGGCAACGCCGCGATGGTTTCGACCGTGGTCATATCCAGAACGCGGCCGAAGACCGTGTACCCATCGCGGGCGGTCGAGGAGCTCGGATCGAGGAAGGAATTGTCGGTCAGGTTGACGTAGAACTGGCTCGTGGCGCTGTCGTAATCGGAAGTCCGAGCCATGGCCACCGTGCCATATGCGTTGGAGAGCAGGGATTCGTTCTCGATCTCACCGTGATCCGTGATTTCGGTGAACTGGGAGACGTCGGAGAAGGTGGACGAGTCGGTGGTGTACCCGCCGCCTTGGATGACGAAATCGGGATCGGACCGGTGGAAGATCGAGTTGATGTAGTCGCCGTCGTTCACGTAGTCCAGGAAGTTCTCGACCGTGATGGGCGTTTCTTCCTCGAACAGTTCGATGACGATGGAACCGTAGTTCGTTTGGATCGATACGACGGGATTGTCGGTATAGACCAGGATGATCTCGTCACCGTTCTGGATGACGTAGTCCTCGAAGTCGGTGCAGACCTCGCCGTTGACGAACATCTGAACGGCATAGCTCGAGTCGGCCGCGTAGCCCATCAACGTGTGGCCGTCGAACGTCGCTTCGGCATTGTCACCCGCGTTGCCCGCGGCGGTCCGCCAGATGTCGAAGAAAGCGCCGATCGTCGTACCGGTATCGCTTTCAAAGAGCAGCTGGCCCTCTTCACCGTCTGCAGGCGTGTAGATGGTGGCGGTCACACTGTCGCTGTAGACGCCGATCTCGTCGTCGATCTCGACTTCCTCGCCATCGATCCAGATGCTCAGGCGGGCACTCTCGATGACCACCTCGTTGAGTGCCAGCGAGCACAACTCGTATCCGCTGTCGATGGTTGCCGAAAAGACAAGATGCTCGTTGACGACCGTCAGGTCGCTGGGGCCGGCGCTGTCGGTACCGGTGGCCGTGTCGTCGACGAGCACGGTTCCCGCGGCCGTTCCGTCGCTCTTCCACAACTCGCGTCCGGAGTCGGCAGAGTAGGCCGAGAAGTAGAGCAGCCCGTCTACGGCCACCATGTAGTACGGATAGGAATCAGCTCCATCCGCGTTGATGTCGTCGACCAGGACGGTGCCGGAAGCGGTGCCGTCGGTCTTCCACAGTTCTTTCCCGTGTGTCCCGTCATCTGCCGAGAAATACAGAACGTCGCCGACGACCGTGAATCCTGTGTACTCGGAGAGATCGCCTTCGCTCCCCTCGTTGATGTCCTTCAGCAGATAGGTGCCGCTGCTCGTGCCGTCCGATCTCCACAGTTCGTCCCCGTTTTCGCCATTGTCGGCCGCGAAGTATAGGATGCCGTCCATCTCGATAAGCTGCACGTCGCCCACGGAAAAGGCGCTGTCGCTTCCGGAATAGATGTCTTGGACCATCGTTGTCCCCGACTCGGTGCCGTCGGAGGTCCACAATTCGTAGCCATGCTCGCCGTCAGTGGCAACAAAGAAGAGCGTACCGTCCACGGCCAGGAGCGAGACGCCGTCGCCATCGAACGCACTTCCATCGGGATTGATGTCGGCCACCAACACGGTACCGTCCTCGGTGCCGTCGGAGGTCCACAATTCGTAGCCGTGCTCGCCGTCATCGGCAACAAAGAAGAGCGTACCGTTGACGTCAGTCAACCCCAGAGGATTGGAAGAGTTGGGGGCGACGCCGTCGGTAACCGTGCCCGTGTAAATGTCTTTGACCAGAACGGTTCCCGCTTCCGTACCGTCGCTCGTCCAGAGTTCCACACCATGGTCGGCATCCTCGGCGCTGAAATACAGCGCTCCGTTGACGACGACCAGGCCGGACGGAGAGGAACTGAGCGCCTCGCCGGCATAGATATCCTTGACCATCACCGTGCCCGACTCGGTGCCGTCGCTCACCCATAGTTCCACACCGTTTTCACCGTCGTCAGCGACGAAGTAGAGCTTCCCATTGAACTCGGTCAACTCCGACGGATTCGATGAATCGGTGCCGGTGTTGATATCCTTGACCAGGTGCGTGCCCGCTTCCGTGCCGTCGGTGGCCCAGAGTTCGCGCCCGTAGTCGCTGCTCTCGGCCGTGAAATAGCAGACCTCGGCGATTTGCGTGAAGTAGCCTGGGTTGGAGCCGCTGGCCGAGTCCAGGTCGATCATGGTCGGCGAAACAGATAGCAGCATTCGCGATTCGAGCGGCTCATGAATCAGGCGTCGATGAGCCAGGTGCGTCATTTGGCGATGGGGCAGATGTGTCGCCCGCCGCCTACCGGCTGTGCGCTTTGAGGACCAGGGCCAAAGGAAACGACAGAACTGTGATTTCAAGTTGCGCATGAGCGTTTCTCGATGAGGAACAGGGCTTGGCCTCTTCCGCTCCTTCTCCGTTTCTGTCTACCGTTGGATCGCCACAGCCGAACTCCAGCAGCGGACTCCTCACGCGATCATCCAGCGTGCCAGCCGCCTCCGGAACCGAGGAGACACGCCGCCGGCAGCACGACATTTGCGTGCGACTCGCACAAGCCCCATCGAGTCCCGCCCGTGCGAATGCACGTTTCCGGCAGTACCCAGCTCGGACCGGAAGGGTCCCTTTTGCCGAGGGGGCGGCATCCTGCCGACACGGTCTCCCTATATTCCCTAGGGACGAAAACGGCTCGTCAGTGTCACACTGCCCCCTCGGGCTATCTCAACACAACGCAGCAACTTCCCTGGCCGCAAGCGTGACATCTGCCGATCGCATGCGTCCCGGCAACGAGATGCACAACGTCCTCGTTGCAGGAAGTCGTGCTCCGGGCGACAGTTAGAGCGATCGGCACAAGAACGGGGCCAGTCGCTCCCTCTTACGGTGAACGACAGTCCACACGGGCGCCGTCTGAGAATCCCGGCCCACATCGAATCGGGAAGTGCAACCCGAGACGGGCTTCAGACAACGCCCGGATGCCCAAGGGCATCGCTACTACCGGAAGTCCCACGCATGGATCGGCCGGCCGCCATCTCCCGCGCGGTATTCGATCAACTGGACCTCAACCGGCGCCTCGACTGCCGGCAGGTACAGACGCACGATGCCCGTTGTGCCTTCGATGGGCAAATCGACCGTCACGTCCTGCCAAGCCTCCCCACCGGGCAGCGCGAACTCGACCACTTGGCCTTTCGCCGGAAATCCTTCTTGCTCGGTCGTCTTCCACTGGACCTTGCCTTTCCCGCCGACCTTGCTACGGGCGCGAAGCTTCAGCGTCATCGGGCCGGCATGTCTTACCTGCGCTGTGCCCAAAAACGGCGTGCGCCCATCCGCCTCGACGCGCAAAGCCCCGTCGACCACCGGCATCTTGCACATCTTCGGCACCAGCCCCGCCGACGGGTCCGGCTTGACATAGTCTGGATTCCGCTTGGGCGCCAGTGCCCCGGTCTCCTTAATGAAGCCGTCGATCAATGCATCGAGCGATCTCACCTTTTCCGGCATCTTCTTGGCCAGGTTGTTCGTCTCGCCGATGTCTTCCTTCAGGTTGTACAGTTCTCGCACCTCGGGGTAGTCCGGATGCGGCTCGAACCGCCGAATGAGTTTCCAGTCCCCCTGCCGCACCGAAACCGCCGGGATCAAGTGCGGAAACCACGTGAAGTAGGCCGTCCGCTTCAGTTCGCCGGTTTGGGTCAGAACCGGAAGAAAGGAAACCCCGTCGATCACCTGGCGCTTGGGCTTCTCCAAGCACAGCGCGTCGAGAATCGTCGGATACAGGTCGATGGCGCCGACCACCGCATGGCTCGTCGTACCCTGCTGGACCTTCCCCGGCCACCGGACCATCAACGGCACCCGTTGGCCCCCCTCATAAATCCTCCCTTTTCCTTCACGCAAGGGAGCATTGTTCGTCGGCGGCTCCGTTCCCGCCCATTTCTTCCAGTCCTGCACGGCAGCGTATCTCGGATGGCCCGGCTTGATGGTTCGCATCTCGCGACTGTCTGGCGTGTTGCTGTGCGTGTTCCCGCCGTTGTCCGAATAGAAGATGAACAAGGTCTTATCCGTCAATCCCAGCTCGTCCAGCTTCTCGAGCACACGGCCCAGGCTTTCGTCCACGCTCCTCAGCATCGACGCCATGATTGGGTTGCGCTGCTCGCCCCGAGGATCCGCCCTCTTGGCGAACTCGGCCGTATACTCCTCCTTGTGCCCCCAGGGGCCGTGCACGTTGTAGTGCCAGAAATTCAGATAAAACGGCTCCGTGCGGTGCGCCTCGATGAACTTCAACGCTTCGTCGGTCAGCCGGTCGGCGATGTACTCGCCGTCGGGCCCGTCGGTGATGTTGCCCACCTTGTGCTGGCCGGTGGGATGACCTTCTGCATGCACACCGTAGGGAGAGAAGTAACTCGGCGGCCCCGGGTCCGGAGCGCAGTGAAAAACGCACTCAAATCCCTGCCTCTCCGGCCAGTGTTCTGGCATCAAGCCCAGGTGCCATTTTCCAAAATGCCCCGTACGATAGCCGGCATCCCGCAACACCTCCGCAAGCGTCACCAACTTCGGGTCCAGGTAGTGCTTGCTATTGGCGTAAATCAGCGGACGCGCGGGCGGAACCTTCTCCGGATAGGGCGACGCGCCTGCCGGAGCCGGCGGGAGATGCCCCGTCGCGCTCGTGATCCGGTGCCGCGAAGAGTACTGCCCCGTCATGATGGACGCCCGCGTCGGCGAGCACAGCGGAAGCGCATAAGCATCCGTGAACCGCATCGCCTGCGTGGCCAAACGGTCGATGTTCGGCGTCTGGTAGTACCGCGATCCATAGGCCCCGCAGTCCATCCATCCCATGTCATCCACAAGGAACAGCACAACGTTCGGCCTCCGACACGCCTCCTCCCCCACCCGATCCGCCTTCGCTCCACCACTCGCGACAACCGGACTCACAACCAAGACACCCGAGAAACCCACAGCCAAAATCGCAACAAAACATCTCACGGCACTCATGCCCCCATTTGATCTCATCGTAAGTCACCTCCAAAACCAACCACGAGAACATGCACTTCCGCCGAATGACCAGGTAGAATAGCTCCAGTGGAAGATGACGCACTTGCTGGAGTACCTGGGGGCCACTGCGATGATCGCGCCGCTTGGACAACGCAGAGCAACCCCACGCACGGGCCGCCGCGAAGCAACTTGACGCACCAAGCAGGTTTCACTCCTTGGTTGAGGCCGACTAATCAGACCAGTAGGTATCAGCTACCTTGCTAGGCAGGTCTCCCATACCCTTCATGTGCCCGCTTTGCCAGTTTCCGGACTATCTCCTTTTCATTCTCCTGCGGGTGAGAAGATATCCGCAATCGGTATTGCTTCCAAGCCGTATCATACGGCATAGTGTCAACCTCCGCTTCCGCTACTTCTTCGTCAATCTCCTGTGTCTGCGACAGCTTGAAAGTCATGATTACATGGGCTTTTCGCGGATAGAAAGTAACGAAGTTCATGGACGAGCCATGGACTTTGAGCCCAATGTAATGCTTATTGTAGTTGAGTGTTGCGCCGGGCTCGATTTCCTGCACGATCGCAAGGAGACCATCCGTTACCTGAAGCATTTTCGTGCTGCCGCGCTCCTCCCAGAACGAACGATCCGTAGGCAGAGTCACTTCTTCATCTTCATCAACCAACCCAAATGCAAGCTCATCCAGAACTCGCACAAAGGTCAATGCGTATTCTTCCCCAACCTTGTAAGCAGTCATCTTCAACGCAATCAACGGAATGTGGCCGTTGAAGAGCTGGATGACATTTAGAAATCGTGACGTAATCTCTTCCGCGACGATCACGGCAGCGTGTTCATACTGCGGATATCGCCTTCGTTCGATATCCCAGTACTCGATAGTGCGGATAAGGTGGCTTTCGTCGGTTGCTCCAAGTTGGACCTCCACTTCGAATCGCTTCAGCGATTCCGGATCCTGCAGGAGCAAGTCGAGTCGGCCTGCGCCGGCTTGGGTGCGTTCCTTGTCTTTCAAGGCTAGGTCACCCAGACCGAGAATGCTCGGGTCTTCAGCGATCTGTTCCTGGACCCATTTTTCCGTCAGGTGCTTGGACCGGCGGAGGCTCACCGTTTGAAGCTTCATATGAGATTCCTATGCCTACCGAATTCCGTGCAGATCCGACTTCAGCCATAACTCGTGAAGGCGTCTTCATGACGAGAACTCCGTTGTGTGACTGTTCGCGCGAATCGCTGTCACGGAAAACAGAAACCCTTTCTCTCGAACTGCTCTTGAAATCGAGTCCTGTTCTCCGGGGTGTCTCGTCTGGTTCCTGGATAAGACTTACAATTTCAACAGTCGCCTGCACGCCATCGGCAGGTCGCCGGACACCGCGACCGACACGATCAAGAATGCGGCCTAGACGATGTAGGCCCCCATCAATGGCGACTAAGGACGTGTCGCGAGGAGCCCTTCATACCTGAGTTGTTGTAGCCGACCACCATCGCCCCGGCAGCCGAAACGGGCTTCTGTCACTATCGGTCAAGATAGTAATCCCCCGAAACGTGTCAAGATACCACTCCACTATATTAGGGGCGCACCGATGGACCGCCGGGCTGCAGGTGGCCCGCCATTCTCGCCAACCATGCGATGGTGAAGGCCGTTTGAGTGCGGCGTCCCGCGCGGAACAGAGAACAGAGTAGGACGGAGTCCACCGGACCGAAACGCCTCGCCCTCCGCCCCGGTTTACCTGAACGCAATAGCATCGCCCACAGCCGCACCGATCGCCAGCGGAATTCGAGCGCATCGGTCCGATCCCCCGCGCCCTCACCGTGCAAGTCGCGATTGTTTCCTCCGTAGGCGCGCGGCGGCGGCGGTTTTACAATGGGCGATAGGCTCCCTCGGTGATCCAGGATCTTCGATCACGAGCCACTCATCGGGCGCGGGGAGCTGTTTCTGGCCGTGTGATTGCGGACCCACCGACATGCCCACGCGCAACTCCCTGCCATCGCACCCCCGCGTTCTCATGGCGCTGGGCTACTACGATCTGCAGTTGCACCGGGGCATCATTCGATATGCGCGTGAAGCGGAATGGGTCCTTGACACGTCCATGGCCCATTACAGCCTGGTCCCCGATCATTGGCGAGGCGATGGAATTATCACGATCCTCCTGCCGGAACGCGCCGATTTGCTGGCATACATCAAGCGGCAACGTGTGCCCGTCGTCGCTCTCTATGCCGACGTTCCCCGCATACGCGTACCCCGCGTGGTGTTGGACGACGTGGCGATCGGTCGTCTGGCCGCTGAGCACCTTCTCGAGCGTGGCTTCGTGCACCTGGCCTTCTTCAAGTTCAGTGGCACCTGCGCCGTGCAGGGACGCGAATTAGGATTCCGCCAGGCAGTCGAGAAGGCCGGACGCGACTACCGGCTGATCGATTGGCATGCCGCAACTCAGACGGGCCGCGGCGTGAACTGGTTCGATTGGCTGAAGCGTCAACTTTTGAAGCTGCCGTTGCCCGTCGGAATCATGGTCCAAAGCGATCACCGTGCGACGCACCTCATTAGTGCCTGCGAGGCGGCAGGACTCGGTGTGCCGCACCAGGTGGCGATCGTGGGCGTCGACAATGACGAGCAGGCGTGCGAATTGGCGGCCGTCCCCATCTCCAGCGTCGATTGCGATCGCGAGCGGATGGCCTATGAAGGCGCCCGGCTGTTAGACGACCTCATGCACAACCGGCCCGCGCCTTCGCAGCCGATCACGATCGCTCCCACCCGCGTCGTCGTCCGTCGCTCCAGCGACATCTTCGCCGTCGCCGACCCCTGCGTCGCCCGAGCCCTGGCTTTCATCCGCGAGCATTATCGCGAGCCCATCGGCATCGACGATGTCGTCAAGGCCAGTCGCGCCAGCCGTTGTGGGCTCTATCGCCTTTTCAGCCGGGAACTGAAGCGGTCCATTGGCGAGGAGATTGATCGCCAGCGCGTGGAACAGGCCAAGCACCTGTTAGTCAGCTCCACGCAGAAGCTCTACCGGGTTGCGCACGGCTGCGGGTTTAGCGGCGCGGAGCATCTGACCCGGGTTTTTCAGCGGGTGACCGGAATGTCCCCCTCCCAATACCGCCATAAGCAATGCCCCGCGCCCCCTCGCGACGAACCCTGTGCCCCGTAGTCGCGTCGCGGTCCCCTCCCGCTTGAGACAAATCGTCAAGAGTCACATACGCAATGCGCTGTATTGTCTCACCAGGCAGGATACAATCGGGGGAGAGCCCGGGCTCAAGGTCTCGAAGCCTACGGCCGCCGAAATCGGCCGTGTGCCGCCTCGGCCCGGGAGGGATCGGGCAGCAATCCATTGCTCCTAAAGGGAGGACAGGATGATCCGGCGACAACAGATTTCGCAAGGCGCGGTAACCTGGTTGACAGGCCTGATGTTCTTGGTGTTGGCCATTCCGGCCGCCGCAGCGGGCAACCTGCAACCACAGGTTCCCAACACGCTTGAGTTCGTTCCCCAGAAAGCGGCGTTCGTACGCGTGGTGATCTCCGAGGCCGGAGCCAATGAGCCGTGCTTCGATGAAATCGAAGTGCTGGATGAAAAGGGCCGAAATGTCGCCCTGGCCGCCCAGGGAGCCACTGCCACCGCATCCTCGTGCCTCCCGGGCCACGCGATCCACCAGATTGCCCATTTGAATGACGGGCTCTTCGGCAACGCACACAGTTGGATCGCGGCCGACGTGGTCGACCAATGGGCTCAGATCGCCCTGCCGAAACCGACCCAGGTCAGAGCGGTGGTCCTCTCGCGCGACCGCGAAGGCAAGTATCGTGATCGGATGCCCCTGGCAGTGGAAGTCCTCGTCTCGCTGGACGGCAAGCAGTGGAAGACGGTCTACGGCGAATCCGTCGATCCGCTCACGATGGCCGTCCTGCGCGAACGCGACGCGTGGCTACACATCAATGCCGAGGACCATCTGTCGCCCCTGAAAACCGACCGCCCTGCCCTGCCGGGCGGAACGCCTTATTGGGGACGGATTGCCCGGCTCGCTCCCGTCGAACGTGTGCTCGTCCTGATGAACGAACTGGCCGACCGTCTGGCGGCTAAAGGGATCGACGTCGCGGCCGAACGACAGGAGCTGGCGGCGCTTCGCGAGCGTCAGAAGGCCCTTCCCGCGGACGATGCGGCGGCGGAAACCCTCTTGTACCTCGATGCCCGCCTGGCCAAACGTCGCCTGATGTTTCGCGATCCGGATCTGGCCCCGCTGGCCAATATCCTCTTCGTCCAGCGCTATCCCTACCTCTCGTCGCACAACTACAGCGACGTTATGGATTCGCAGTTCCGCTCGGGCGGCGGAATCTGCACCTTGGCGATACCTTCGCGCGACGGCCGGCTCGCGCCATCGGAGGCCAAGCTGACCCGGCTCTTCGACGGCACTGCGGGGATCGCACGCGATCCGATGCTCGACTTCGAAGCCAAGCGAGTATACTTCGCCTTTCGCCCGGAACGGCCCGA
Source organism: Thermoguttaceae bacterium (assembly GCA_963674835.2). Taxonomy (GTDB): domain Bacteria; phylum Planctomycetota; class Planctomycetia; order Pirellulales; family Thermoguttaceae. The sequence continues at coordinate 109,905 of CAXXKC010000003.1, read as the reverse complement.
CGTGGCCGGTTACCCTCGCTACTGGCACCTGATGGTCATGAACCTCGACGGCAGCGGATTGCGGCAACTGACCGACGGACCGTATCACGACATGTACCCCTGCCCGCTTCCCGACGGCGGTCTGGCCTTCATCACCACCCGTTGCCAAAAGCGGTTCCTTTGCTGGCGCCCGCAAGCATTCGTGCTCTTCCGGTTGGACGAGTCGGGCTCCGGCGACAAGGACGTGTCGTTGCGTCCGCTGTCGTTCGCCAACCTGAGCGAGTGGACCCCCGTGGTGATGCGCGACGGCCGCATCCTCTGGACCCGATCCGAGTATATCGACAAGGGTGCGAACTTCGGACATACGCTCTGGGCGATCCATCCCGACGGGACGCAGCCCACGCTCGTCTATGGCAACAACACACCCAACAGCTACATCAACGCCCGCGAAGTCCCCGGCACCGAGGAACTCCTCTGCACGCTCTATTCGCACGGGGGCGATCACAACGGCGCGCTCGGGCTGATCGATCGGACCAAGAGTCCCTTCGACCCGACGGCCATTACGAACATCACGCCGGACTCACGACCGCACTACGACATGGACTGGCCACGCCAGGCCTGTTTCCGCGATCCGGTTCCGATCTCGCGGGATTACTTCCTGGCGAGCTATGCCCCAGGAAGCCGCTTCGGGTTGTTCGTGGTCGACCGTTACGGGAACCGTGAATGGCTCTACAGCGACGCGAAGTTCGGCTGCATGACTCCGAGCCTTGTCCAGGCGACACCGCGTCCACCGGTGCTCACCGGAAGCGAGTCCCTGGCCCAGACCGACATGGGACAATTCAGCCTGCAGGACATCTATCAGGGCATGCCCCCCTCGGTGCCCCGCGGCACGATCAAATACGTGCGCGTCTGCGAAGAGGTTGCCTCACCGCTCGATCGCTTGCCCGACGGTGAGTTCCGCCAGGATTGTGGCGCAAACTTCATGGACGTCTATGCCTCGCCGACGCACCTCGTCACGGGGCCCAGCGGTTGGCCCACCTTCGTGGCCAAGTCCTCGTTGGGCCTGGTGCCGGTCGAGAAGGACGGCTCGGCCAGCTTCTTCGCGCCGGCGGGCAAGGTGCTCTACTTCGTCGCGCTGGATGAGAACCTCAACGAAATCCAGCGGATGCGAAGCGTCGTTCAGTTGCAGCCGGGAGAGCGCCGCAGTTGCATCGGCTGTCACGACGACCGCAAATCGGCCCCACCGACGACGCCGGCGTTGGCCCTGCGGAAAGCCCCGCGTACCATCGACGCCGCTTCTTGGGAAGGCCACCCCTTCTCCTACCCCGCCATCGTCCAGCCGGTGTGGGACGCAAAGTGTGTGCGCTGCCACAACCAGGACGACAAGAAGATGAACCTGACGGGCACCATCGACGAGCAGCGCGTGCCGGCCTCCTACCGTACGCTCATCAGCGGCGGTTGGGTCAACCACTTCTCGATGCAGTGGGGCGAACGCCATTGGCGGGCCGAGCCGATGAGCTTCGGCACCTTGAAGAGCAAACTCTGGCAGGTCCTCAATGCCAAACACCACGACGTGCAGTTGACGCCGGACGAACAGGCACGCGTGAAGTGCTGGATCGACCTCAACTGCCCTCTGTGGCCCGATTATCAATACCGCGATCGCCGCCCCGGGCCGGAGTCTCAGGCGACCGCGAAAACGACGCCCTGAACCCCGGGGAAATCGGCCGACCGAAACGCCCCTTCGGATCGACAAGCGAGTGCTCCATGCCGTTTGATGTGGTTGTATTTGATCTCGATGGCACGCTCCTCGACACGTACGAGGATATCGCCGATTCGCTTAACGCGGCGCTGGCCGAGCTTGGCCGGCCCGCATTGCCGTCCGACTTGGTCAAATACTACATCGGCGGCGGCGTGGAAGCCCTGATCGGCCGCGCCCTGGGCCCCGATGCCACGCCAGAAACGTCGGCAACCTGCACGGCCCGTTTTCGCGAAGAATACTCCCGCCGCTGGGCCTGCAAAACGCATCCTTTCCACGGAGTTCAACAGTTGCTCGATGCCCTGGCCGAACGTCGCGTGCGCATGGCCGTTCTCTCCAACAAGCCGGATCGAGCCACTCGTGACTGTGTAGCTCGCTTCTTCCCCGCCGAGCGGTTCGAAGTGGTGGCCGGAGCCCAGCCGGGTATTCCGCGAAAGCCCGACCCGACCGGTGCCAGACTCGTGGCGCAACAACTCCACGCACGCCCCGACGAGATCCTCTACTTAGGCGACACGGCCGCCGACATGCAAACCGCCGTGGCCGCCGGCATGTATCCGGTCGGAGTCACATGGGGCTATCGACCGTCGGAAGAGTTGCAAGCCCACGGTGCGGCCAAACTGATTGACCAACCGCAGGACTTGCTCGGTCTCTTGGAGTAACTCGTATTCCTCAGCGAGGCATTTCTGCTCGAGGCAAGCAATATGAAGCTACCTTCGCCAATTCACAGCGGACTGATTGTGTTAGCAACCATCGCCTGCCTGAGCCCCGTGGCGTGCCTGGCTGCCGAGGCCCCCGCCTGGCTCGGCCCCGTGGCCGTGGCGAGTTCACCGGACGGCTCTCGGGTGTATGTCGCCCTGGCCGACGCCAGGCAAATTGCCTCCGTCGACGCGGGCGCGGGAACGGTCGCGACGAAGGTCGACGTGCCCGGCGAACCGACGGCACTGGCCATCGATGCGAGTTCCGGGCGGCTGTACGTTACCTGCGCCGGACCTTCGAGCAGCGTCTGCGTGATCCATGCCAAGACGTTGCAGGTCGCACAAACGTTCCCAGCCGGTCACGCTGCGACTGGCCTGGCGCTCACTCCCGATGGCTCCCGGTTGTTCGTCTGCAACCGCTTCGACAACAGCGTTGCGGTGCTGTCGCTCCCCGACGGCAAACCGATCGCAACGGTTCCAGCGGTGCGGGAACCCGTGGGAGTTGCGATCACTCCCGACGGCAAGACGGCGTTCGTCATCAATCTCCTGCCTGCCGCGAACTGCAAGCCCGACTGCATGGCCGCAGTCGTCACGGCGATCGACGTCGCGACCCTGGCCGTGGCCGAAGTGCAGCTTCCCCATGGAAGCACGAGTCTGCGAGGCATCTGCGTCTCGCCCGACGGCAAGCATGCGTACGTAACGCACGGGTTGTCGCGCAATCTGCTCCCCACCACGCAGCTCGAACGCGGCTGGATGAACACCAACGCGCTGTCGATCCTCGACGCCCAGACGAAGCAGCTTGTCGGCACGGTACTTCTGGACGACGTCGACTTGGGAGCGGCGAATCCTTGGGGAGTGGCCTGCTCGCCCGACAGCAAGACGCTATGCATCGCCCACAGCGGCACGCACGAACTGTCGATTCTGGATCTGCCGCAGCTACTTATTAAACTCGCGAGTCGCCAGGAGCGTTTGCGGACGACGACCGAGGTGCACGCCCCTGCCCCGCCGAAGCCAACGTACGGACAAGCTGCCAGTTGGGAGAGGTCGGTCGTCTCGCTCCCCTTGGATCCGGCAAACGATCTCAGCTTCCTCAGCGACCTGCGGCGGCGAGTTGCCCTTCCGGGGAACGGCCCGCGGGGTCTGGTCATCGCGGGCGGCCGTGTGTATGTCGCGATGTACTTCTCCGACAATCTGGCCGTGGTCAACCTGGCCAACCAGGACCCGGCGCAGCCCGTGGGGATGATTCGGCTGGGGGCGGCGCCTTCGATGACCGAAGCACGCCGCGGGGAGATGCTCTTCCACGACGCCACGCTCTGCTTCCAGCGGTGGCAGAGCTGTGCCACGTGTCACCCAGACGTGCGAGTCGACGGCCTGAACTGGGATCTGATGAACGATGGCTACGGCAATCCCAAGAACACCAAAAGTCTGCTTCTGTCGCACGCCACTCCGCCGGCGATGAGCGAGAGCGTGCGCGAGACGGCTGAGATGGCGGTTCGGGCCGGGTTTCGCGGCATTCTCTTTCAGCAGTGCCCCGAACCCGACGCTAAAGCGGTCGATACCTACCTGAAGTCACTCCAACCGGTCGCCAGCCCCCATCTGGTCGGCGGGAATCTCTCTCCGGCTGCCCAACGGGGCAAGGAGTTGTTCTTCAGCAAGCAAGCCAACTGTGCCGAGTGCCACCCTGCCCCGCTGTTCACCGATTTGAAACGGCACGATGTGGGGACCCGAGGAGCCTACGACCACGGCAGCGTGTTCGACACGCCGTCGCTGGTCGAGTGCTGGCGCACGGCCCCGTACCTGCACGATGGCAGTTTCGCGACGCTCGCGGAGTTGCTCGGAAGCGGCAAGCACGGGGAGAGTGCCCGCTCAGGCGACCCTCTCACTCCCGAACAGATCGCAGACCTGGTAGAATATGTTCTTTCGCTCTAGACGTTGTTTCGAGAATGGCAGATCGGTTGTCGGACGCGGGGGCCTGGCGGAACAATCCCCCCACCACCGTCTCCTGCGACAGTCCGATAGTCCCTCGATGCGTCTTGGCCACCCAGGCGACGAATTGCAGGTCACCGATATCGTTTCCCACAAGTCACAAGAGTAACGACCATGAGCAAAGCCGTTCTCATTTGTCCTCAGAAGTACGTGCAGGGCCGCGGAGTGCTGCACGAGCTCGGATCCTACGCGGCCATTCTCGGCTCCAAGGCGGTGGTGCTCTGGGACGGGGTCGTTCGGGGATTAGTGGGCGAGGTCGTCCTTGCCGGCATGCGTAGCGCGAATGTTGAAGTGGTCGACGTTCTCTACGGCGGCGAGTCGACCCGTGAAGAGGCCAGTCGCGTCGCCGACATCATCCGCCAAGAGCATGTCCAAGTCTCGATCGGCATCGGCGGCGGCAAGACGCTCGATACGGCCAAGGCTGCGGCCTGGGAGGCGGGCGTCCGCATGATCAGCGTTCCGACTGTGGCCTCGAACGATGCTCCTACCAGTGCCATCTCCATGTGGTACGACGCCGAGGGAGCCTGCACCGGCTATTCATGCTGGCCGCTGAATCCCGATATCGTATTGGTCGACAGCGAGGTGATCGCCCGCGCTCCCGTCCGGACCTTGGTGGCCGGAATGGGCGACGCCCTGGCCACGTGGCTGGAGGCCAACGCCTCGTTCAAGAGCCGGGCCCGGACGCTGGCCGGGGGAGTCCCGACGATGGCGGCGATGACCCTGGCTCGACTCTGCTTCGACACGCTGCTGCAACACGGCATCGAGGCCCGGCGGGCAGTCGCAGCCCAGACACTGACCCCGTCGGTCGAGAAAGTGATCGAGGCCAATGTCCTGCTGTCGGGGCTCGGCTTTGAGAGTGGAGGGCTCGCCACGGCCCACACGATTGCCAACGCCCTGCCGGCCTATCCCGAGTGTCACCACCTGATGCACGGCGAGAAGGTCGGATTTGGGATTGTGTGCCAGCTCTGCCTCGACGACGAGACCGACATCGAAGAACTCCACCGCATCGTCGATTTCGAGATCGCCCTTGGGCTACCGGTAACACTGGCCGACTTGAACCTGGCCGGCGCCAGCCGCGAGAAGCTGCAGCCGTTGGCCGACGCCTGCGCGGCGGAAGGTTCGCTGTGTGCGAATCACGTGTTTCCCGTCAGCGCTGCAAGCGTACTCGACGCCATCCTGGCCGCCGACGCGCTCGGCGCCGAGCGCAAGCTGCTGGCCGCGCGGTGAACAGACGGTCCAAGAGAATGGTAAGAACGTCACACGCAGATTGAGGACAGCCATGCCATTGGTTCATCCAGGGAAGATGTTGCAGGACGCGCGCTCGGGCGGATACTGCGTCGGTGCGTTCAACCTGGTCGACTTTCTCACCCTCAAGGCGATCGTCACGGCGGCCGAAGCGAAGCGTGCCCCGGCGATTCTCCAGACATCGTCTGCATCGATCAAACAGTTGGGCATCAAGACGATCGTCGCGCTGGCCCGCGCCGCGGCGGCCGACAGCCCCGTGCCGATTGCACTCCATCTCGATCACGGAACCGATCGCGAGGTGATTCGCGAGGCGATTCGTTCCGGCTACAACTCGGTGATGATCGATGGATCGAAGTATCCATTCGAGGAGAATGTCGCCCGCACTCGCGACGTGGTCGAAGAGGCCCATGCGCACGGCGTGGCTGTCGAAGGGGAGATCGGTATCGTGGCCGGCGTCGAGGACGACATTGTGGTTCGGCAGGACGCCGCTATCTACACAACGCCCGAGGAAGCCTTGGAGTTCCAACGCGGCACGGGGATCGATTTCCTGGCGGCTGCGATCGGCACCGCGCACGGGTTCTACAAGGTAGAACCGAAATTGGATATCGAAACACTCCGTCGGATTGCCCAGGCAACCACGTGCCCGGCCGTCGTCCATGGAGGCACCGGCTTGCCGTTTGATGTCGTGCGGGAACTGGTTCGCGCCGGCGGCGCAAAGATGAACGTATCGACCCAGATCAAGCAAACGCTGATCGATGGCCTCTATGAGTACATTGACTCCCATCGAACCGAATACAACCCCATCAAGCTCCTGGATCATACCAGCAAGGGACTGGTTGCGATGATCGGCGAGTACATGGACGTCTTGGGAAGCACGGGCAAGGCATAGCCGAGTCGGTCCATGGGCACATCTCCTTCCGAAAGTCAAGCGATGTCGGATCAGCCTCCCGCCAAGTATCCCTGCGATTTACACTCCCATACGACGCGTTCCGATGGCAACGACGCGCCGCGAGAACTGATCGACACGGCCGTCCAGGTGGGGCTCGAGACCCTGGGAATCACCGATCACGACATCACCCCGCCCCTGGAACTCACTCTGGACGACGGCAGCAGCGTCGACAGCGTGGCCTACGCCGCCCAGCGCGGCCTGCGGTTGATCCTGGGGTACGAGTTCTCCTGCGACACATTTGTGGACGACGTGCACATCTGCGGCTATGGCTGCGACTGGCACCACGCCGACATCGTTGCCGAGGTGGCCGCTGCCAAGCGCAGCAAGAGCGACGCGTATCGCCAGCTGTGCGAGCGGCTGACCGCGATGGGCATGCCGGTCGATTGGGAGGCCGACATTCTGCACTACCGCACCCCGGAGGGCTCGCCGGCAACGCGCACCGCCGAGGAGGTCCAACGCAAGCACGTCTTCGAGGCAATCGCCGCCCGAGGGCATGCGCCCTCGTGGAGCGAGGCGAAGCTGATGGTCCGCGACAATCCGGCGCTGAATGTCCAGCGGCGCAAGATCGATCCACAGGAGGCGATCGCGCTGGTGCATCGCGCCGGCGGGATCGCAATCCTCGCCCACCCCTACTTGATCGACGAACAAGTCCAGCGGGAAGGCAGCACGGGCCAAAGCCGCGAGGCCTACATCCACGCGCTCATCGATGCCGGCCTGGACGGGATCGAGGTCCGTTACACGTACGACAAGACCACCTACAAAGGCCCGCTCACCCCCGAGGCGATCGAGCAGGAAGTGCGAGCGACGTACGGCCCCCGCGTTCGCCTCCTCAGCGGCGGTTCCGATTACCACGCCGACCATAAGAAGGCGTCGGCCAAGGTGCGGCATCTTGGCGAGCGGGGCCTGACGGTCGCCGAATGCGAAGCGGCTTTTGGAAGACTCTAACAGCGATACTCCGATGATTGATCTCACCCGACTCGACAAACGTGGCGTAGCCAAGGCCATGGATTTCTCGATCCTGCCCAAACAGACCCAGGAAGCCGAGATCGTCCGCGGCTGTGCGATCACTCGCGAGTATGGCTTCGCAGCCTTCTATACCAGCAGTGCCCATTGGGGGCCGGTGGTCACGCGTGAGCTCGCCGGCACCGACGTGGAGATCGGCACCGGCATCGCCTTCCCCTTTGGAAGCACGCCGCCGGCAGTCAAGGCCTTCGAGACGGAGGATGCCGTGGCACGCGGCTATACGGCCGTCGATCTGGTCATGAATGTCGGCGCCCTGAAGGACAAACGCTTTGGCGTCATCGAGGAGGAATTGAAGCTGTTCGTCCGCGCCGCCGGGCCGGCGGTGACGAAATGCATCCTTGAAGTCTGCTACCTGACCGACGACGAGATCGTGGCTGCCAGCACGATGATCGCAGCGGCCGGTGTGCAATATGCCAAGACTTCCACAGGCCAGTTCGAGGGGCCGAGCATGGAACAGTTCCTCCGCATGCGCAGTGCCCTGGCCAACACCCCCGTCAAGCTGAAGGTGGCCGGCGTCCAGGCGCCGCGCCCCCAGAACGCCTACGCATTCCTCCTGGCGGGCGCCGATCGGATCGGAACGCGTGCGGCTCCCGCCATCGTCGACGCGTTGGACACGATGCGGCAGATCGGACTGATTCCCCCTCTGGCAAAGTGACATTCCAATGGGACGTTACCTCGCAGGCGTAGACGTGGGTACCTCTGGAGCACGCTGCTCGCTCTTCGAGGTGTCGGGCCGATTGGTAACCACCGCCAGTTGTGAGTACGGGGCCACCTATCCCAAGCCGGGCTGGGTCGAACAGGATCCGAGGCTCATGGCCCAGCGCACCATGGAAGCCTGTCGCCGTGCGGTTGGCCAATCGGGAGTGCCTGCCGCCGAGATCGCGGCCATCGGCTTCTCCACGCAGCGATCGGTAACGTGTGCCGTCGACCAACAGGGTGTTCCGCTGCGCTGGTTGATCTCCTGGCAGGACGCCCGGACCGGCCAACAGGTCGAACGACTCCGTCGCGAAATCGATCCACAGGACTACTATCGCACCAGCGGACTGCCGCTTGGCACCACGTGGATTCTGACCAAGGTCCTGTGGATGCGTGAGCACGAGCCCGAACTGTACCGGCGGACGGCCCGCTTCGTTCAGAATCAGGACCTGATTCTGCGCGCGTTTGGGGCGGACGACGACTATACCGACGTGAGTTGCATGGCGTTCTACGGCGTCTGGGACGTCGGCCGACTCGCCTTCAACGAGCCGCTACTCAGCCGCCTGGGCCTGAGCGCGTCGATGTTCGGCAAGCCCACGCCGGCCGGAACCCCGGTGGCGCATATCGGCCGCCGCGTGGCCGACCAGACGGGCTTCGCCGTCGGCACTCCGGTGTGCGTGGGCGCCGGCGATCAGAACTGCAGCGTGCTGGGCATGGGGGCGATCCGTGCGGGGATGGCGACGGTCACGCTCGGCACCGCCGGATTGGCGATCCTGTGCACCGAGGAGCCGATTGCCGGATTCGGCGGGATGATGATTACCAATCACGCCGCGCCGGGCCGCTGGGAGGTGGAAGGGTTGTCCAACGCCGCGGCCAGTTCGCTGCGATGGTTTCGCGATGTGCTCAATTCGGCCCGGCCGACCGACGCCGCCGCGAATCTCGACTACCCGGCGATCGCTGGCCTGGCCGGTCAATCGCCGCCAGGCGCCATGGGGTTGCTCTACCTTCCCTATCTGGCGACTGCGGCTACGCCCCGCTGGAATCCGGACGCTCGTGCCGCCTTCCTCGGCCTGTCGTTTGCTCACGGTTTGCCCGACATGGCCCGCGCGGTGATGGAGGGCGTGGCCCTGGAGATCCGCGACATCATTCAGCAATGGTTCGATGCCAATATGCGGATCGACGTGATCCGCATCGGCGGAGGTGCCACACGTTCGCCGCTCTGGTGCCAGATCCAGGCCGACATCTACGGACGCCCGGTCGAACTGCTCGAGTGCGAGGAGTCCACCGGATTGGGCTCGGCGCTGCTCGGCGGAGTAGGCGCAGGGGTGTTCGACTCCATCGAGCAGGGCGTGGCCGCGATGGTGCGCCCCCGGGCGACTCTCGAGCCCGATCCGTCGCGCCAGCGTCGGTACGATGACCTTTACGAGGCCTATGCGGCCGCCTACCAAGGCCTCCAAGACAGCGGGGCGTTCGGAGCCCTAGCCCGACTCCAGGCGGCCGACGGCGATCCTTCGACGCCTTCGTCCCCATAGTGATTCCTTCTTCACCAACAGAAAGCAATTCCACCATGACAAGTCCATGTTCTTCCCGATGGTCTCGACGTTCGGTCCTCGCAGGAATGGGGGCGACGCTGGGCACGCTGATGCTGCGTCCTCGCCTGCTGGCGGCCGACTCCAACTTGCCGAAGGAACTTACGATGCAACGCTCGGATTTCTACGATGCCCAAGGTAACTTCCTCATCGCCAAAGCCCGCGACGCCTACTATGCACTGCTGAAGAGGATTCACTATCCCATCACCCCGGCCGTCGAGAAGAACATCTGGATTGCCGATTTCGGGCTGGGCGATTTCCCTCGCGTCGGCATGGGCGGGATGATCTGGATCAATCGGCAGGAGCACAACTACCTCGGCATGGATATCTTCCTCTTGCCCGGCCAAATGATCCCCGAACACAGCCACGTGGCCACCGACAAAGCCAGACCGAAGATGGAGTCGTGGCAGGTTCGCTCCGGATCGATCTGGACCTTCGGCGAAGGCGAGCCGACGCCCGAACTCTTCGCCCACATCCCCGAAAGCCAGCTCGCCACGGTTCACTCGAAGCACGGCGTCGCACTCGGACTGCACGAGACGGCCGACCTGAACCGCGTGAACGCCTGGCACTTTATGGTCGCCGGACCGGAAGGAGCGTGGGTGACCGAGTACGGCCAATTCCAAGACGGCGCCGCCCTGCGATTCAGCAATCCGAAGGCAAAGGCCTAGCCCTCAGAAGACCGAAGGTGTGCCCTGCAATTCGTCGGTGTCGATGCCGATGGAAGGACTCCGCCGTCTCTGCCTGAAGGCCCAGTGGATGGCACCGACGCCGCCCACGGTTGCAACGACTTGAGCAAACACGGCCGACCAAGTCAATGATCGCACCAGAGTGCTGATGACATTCAGGGAGGCTATTGCCAGCCAACCGTTTGCGAGTGCCAGTGTGGAAACCGCACCCAGTCCTGTCAGAAACGAGCCCGCTGCGAGTGCGAGCAGGCACCAGTGGCGAGTTCGTTGCCAGTGCAGGACGGCCGCGATCACCAGAACGCCGGAGCAGACCACAGACAGCCACCACAGGCAATAGAACAGGGAAGTCACCGGTGCAGACACCGCCATGAGGACTGATGAAGCCATCGCACGAACCTCTTCATGAACTGGCCTGTTCGCTCACTCGACGCCGCCCTGGTCGCAGTCACAGGCATCGAGCTACGATTGCGTTTACTACTACTCCGCCCGCACCACATCGCAGGCGTCCTGGCGTGGATGCGGCGGCTCAGCGGGCATGGTTTATCCTGCGCCGGAATTCGGCGAGTATGGGGTCCAGAATGTACGGCCACCAGTTCTCGCGCGAGGCAATGGCTTCCGGATCGATTGCGTGAAACTGGGCAACCAACGTCCCGATTTCCCGCAGGAAGTGCCCTTCAAAATGGTCGCTGCCATCCAGCTGGCAGCGATAGATTGTGTCGTTCGTGTAGTCAGCGTGCGCCTCGATATACCTCGCAAGTGCGGCGACGCTCGTGTTCACGAAGCGAACAGGCTGATCGGGCGATTCCTCATCGCCACAGAAGACGTTTCCGTTGGGCAGGAGTGCGAGTGAGACAAGGAAGTAGTTGGCAGAAGCGCGGTTCACGCATGGAACATGCCCAATAAGACACGGCGGCGGAGTCGCATTCGCGTCGCTGTGAAACGTCAATCCCAAGGGCACGTAGTCATGCAGAAGTGGGGTAGTCACAATTCACTCGCATAACACACCCAGAGGTCGACGCCGCGTCACTAGAAGGCGATCACCCGCCTTCACACGGCATCCTATCCCCTCTCGAACACTGTCTATAGAGTAACCGAAGCGTGACGTATAAGGCAACTGCCGCCTCGACCGCCACTTCGTGCGCGGGCAGTCCCGACTGGCAAGCAGCGCGAAACGAGGACCTTCCAAACCCAACTGTTTCCCAACTTACCTCGCGACCGACACCTTATCCCCGACGATGGGCGAATTCGGACCGCTTTCATCGTACCAACTATCAGAGGCCGAAACGACCGAAGCATCAGCGGCACAGACACCCGGGGTCGGTGGCCACAACTACTTTGGCGACGTGCCTTCTGTCGGGGGAGGCGTCCTTGAGCACATCTGCCTTCGCAGCGACGCGTGCATGCCGGTCACCCCGACAAGACACAGCACCACGCCCGCAACCGTCCACATGAGCCACTGGTTCCCGTTGGCTCGCTCCAGCACCGCGAGTGTCGCGTCACGCACGCGGGGGTCTGCGAGCTGTGTGGGCGATAGCACGACATCGAGTTGGAAGTGCGGAAGAACCGGGATTACAAACACACCAATCACGACGAACCCAACGCCGAGAAGAACGACAGCGAGAAAGCATATGGTACAGGTGCGTCCAGGGTTCATTCGACATGATCTCCAGCATCCGCGCCGGCCGCGAAGCAGTGTCGCGACCACAGCTTGTTGGCCAATTCAGTCGTCATCAGGCTCCCAGGCATTACGGGCTTCCATGAGCAAACGCACACCTTCGCCCACCGACTTGACCGTGTGTTCCGTGTCATCAGTTCCGATGTTGAGTTGATAGATTGCGCGGGGCGAATCGCGAGACTCTCGATTGACGTAAGCGGTACCGAGTCTTTGTGCCCCTCGAAAGAACATCACTCGAACGTAGCCAACCTCCACGATGTCGAGTCGGACACGGTTTTCTTCCGAATGCCCAAGGAACGCGACACCCAGCTCTCTCAGCCGGTCAAACTCCCATTCACCATCCCAATCCGCATGCCAACCCGTCGGGCATCGCCAGCTTGCCGGATCGGCCATATCCATAATCATCATTCCAGTTTGCCCAACGGCTCACTCACCCGACGCCGCCCCGACCGAAGCCGCAGGCGCCGAACTACGGTTGAGCCTACTCCTACGACGCCACATCGAATGCGTCCTGGCCCAAATGCGATTCTTTCAGACGACTGGGGCAGCCGAAGGGGGCAAGCCCAGCTTTGCAGCGACATCACCGCCGGAGGAAGAGATAGGACTGGTCCATGGAACGTTGCATTCTCATTCCGCACGGTATCGTCACACCACGCGCCGGAGGATTTGCAGCGTTCCCGGGGCAAGGCTCCACTGTACCGCTGGCTCTCCGATCTTCTCGCCAAGAGAAACGAACTTCTCGACCGTTGTGATTTCGACAGCGGCTTTGCCGTAGTTCGCCAACACCAGATACATGTCTCGGTTCGCGAATGCCGACGCCACAACGCCTGCGGGAAGGGGAGCCTTGAATAGGCCACTCTCGCCGATTTCGAGCCACGCCCGGGTTCCCGCCTCGACCAGTGGCATATAGCGCTTGAGCCAACGAGCGTGTCTTTCCTGGTAGTCGGCCTGCGGCGGAACCGGCCCCCACTCGCTGTACATATACGGACCGTTCGGATGCGCTTGGTAGTACTCCCACTTCGCCTCGTTACGACGAAACCAGTCGGTCATGTCATCCACTGGCTTCTTATCGTCCCGATCCGGCGCATAGGCGACGCCCGGAATCACGGCCCGTTCGCCCGTATAGGGTCGTCCGCCTTCCAGCAGCGGGAACTGCATGTAAGGGATCGAATGAACGTACGGCTCGTCGCCGCTGACAAGCTTGATGTACGGGAATTGCGTGCAAGGTACGACGTAGGGCGGGTGGTTCTTCGTTTCCTCGCGAAGTGCATTGATGTTCTTCACTCCCTCGCCGACCCAGAGATAGTCGTACACCTTGGCATCGCCCACGCTAGGCCGGAGAGTCATGTCGCAGTGAAACTTGAGGATGCCGCCGCGGCGTTTCACTTCATCGTAAATGAGCTGCACGAGATCGGCCAAAGCCCCGTCGTATTCGGCAGTTTCCTCGAATGCGGCCACCTCGTCCTTGGCCAACGGACCACTGAGCCCCTTCCGCCTGTTCGAAATGTAACCCCAGTCGTTGTAGAGACCGTCGACGTCATACGTATCGAGAATGCGCACCACATTAGGCAGCAAATACGCACGCCAGCCCGGGCTCGCCGGCGAGCATCGCCCCATGTTCCAGTAGCCCCCGTGAAACAGATGTCCCCGGCGACACCATTCCTCGCGGAAATGCGGGTCGGTCCGGGTGAAGTAGCCGCTCGAAATGTACGCCAAAATCTTCATCCCACGCTCGTGGACCATCGCGACAAAGCGGCGGAATCCCTCCGGGTTCATCGCGTCGAGCTTATGGCCGCCAAAAAGCCCCATCTGGTCATTCCAGTCGTCCATCACTTGAATCAACTGGATGCCATGCTCCTTCAGCCGATCCAGGATCTGTTCGTCCTGTTCCCCAGGAGTCCAACGCTCGCGGCAGGGATACTCGCACAGGTTGTACGCACACTGCCCGGGAAGATAGTTCGTTACCAGGTGCTTGCGCATACATGAACGAATCATGCGCTGGCAGAAACCGGTGTTCTGAAGACGCCGCCGGTGGTCTTCGGCCGTATAGTCGGCCAGGATGGCGGGGGCATGGCCCGAAGGACAGACACGCGATTCGCCGCCAACTGCCGCGCCAGGTCCCGCGGAAACCGAAAGCGCGGTCCCCGCCACGGTCGCCTGAACGCCCGACTTGAGAAAATCACGTCGATGCATCACGAAGACCCTTTCACAAGTTCTCGGTCCCGATTCTTCCAGCCCACATCTCCTGTATGCGCCGAGCCTAGAGACGATCCAGGCTCATTCGTCCAGCCATTCTAACAGCGCACGCGCCCCTCGCGTCTAGCGCCCAGGCGGATTCTCTGTGCTTGGCTCACGTCCTCATCTGCCTGAAAACGGCATGCTGCCCCTCTACCAGCGGGACGCACGCAAGTTCTGGCGATTGATGTGCAAGGCTTCCCCACTATCCCCCACCTGATGTCGCGCCATCGTGCTTGGCCAAAGAGCCGCTCGCATCCCCGCCCGCGCCTTCATCTGCCAACGTGTTGGCTAACGTGCGCGGGTCGCCGCGTCACGGTTGAGCCGGCTGTTGTCCGGGCTGCGAGGAAATCGGCAGAGCGATGACGTGGACATATTTCCCTGCGAACAGATAGAGCTTGTCGCCTTCCCGCCAAGGGCTCGTCAATCCATCCGCGCCCGGCCATTTGGCATATCCTCGGGAATCCCGCCGAAAGGTCCTGAAGTCTGTTGTCCTGCTGTATATCACCTGAGGCTCCGAATGCTCGGCCCAAGCGACCAGATACTCGGCCTGCCCCGACCCGTTCTTGCCCAGATAGCCGATGAAGGCGGGGCGATACTCTCTCGAATCCTCGGTCCACGGCTTGCCTCGAGCAATCACCGGGTTCTCCGGGAAGAAGTTCCACTTCCTGCCGTCCCCAGAGGCGGCGAAGCCCACGGTAGGCCCCGGATACTCCGTCGGCGTGCCGCGCAAGAGCGCGAGCCATCGTCCGTCCGGCAGTCGCTGGATGGCATGGTAGGACGACTGGCTTTTCATCCACTCTTCGTTTGTGGTCGGCAACACCGGGACGATGTCCCAGACACTCACCTTGCCCATCGCCGAATCCTTCCAGATCGTCCACTTGTGAGACGAGAGGTCTTGGCAGGTCGCCAACGCCGTCATCTGCCAGCCTTCCCCCGGAACACTTGACTCGGCTGTCCATGCCTCATGGAAATGATTGTAGTAATGGAAGTACATGAACCAGACCTGTTCGTCCTCGTTCCACACCACACACGGGCTGCTGTAATGGGATGGATCTCTCGGATGGGGACCGGCTGGGTCGTAGTTGGGAACGGTAAGGACCATGCTGTTGTTCCGATCGGATCCAGGCAGATCGGCCAACTTCGTGTAGGGGCCGGCTATCGACTCAGCGACAGCGCAGCCGATTCCAGACATAGGATCGTGGTGCGCATAGTAGAGGTAGTACTTCCCGTCCGGGTTCCGCCCACGGTCGTTCCTCACCACGGTGGGATAGCCCAGCGAGTCGTCCCTGCCCGCCGGCCATTTCGGGTTCTCCCAAGAACCGTGCTCCCAGTCTTCTGTCTGTCTCAGGATCAGCCTGGTCGACACTACCTTCAGAGGCAGAGGGCCCTTCAGGTCGGACAGGTCCACGCACTTGAGATTGTTGTCCGGTCGCGCAAGGCCCTTGGCACTTGCGGCAGCCTCGCCGCAGACGAGAATGGCCCAAGATGCGAAGAAGACCAACGTGCACCGGGAAGACATCATCGTTCAGCCTCACGTACAGAAAGTGACCGTTAACGGACGCGGTGGTCACGAAGGCCAGCCGAGCCCATCTAACGGTTGATTCTACCATGGGGCAGGGCGTCCCAACCACCGGCAAGCGTCCGTGAAGTGGCTCTACGGCCACCGCGGGTTAGTGGCCTTGCCCCCAAGTTTCGTCCACTTGGAATGGTAATCTTCCGCCTTTGAACGGGCTTGGGCTGAGCCCCTATCCGCCTCCACCGCCGCATCGGTCTCAGGGCAGGGTGAAGACCAACGCGACGGCGGAAGGGGCGCCCCCTTTCGTCGAGCCTGAGCCGAGGCATATTGGCTGGTGAAGCAAGCGAGCCACTGCCCGAGCATCCGCACCAATATGCCAGGTTGTGTTGCCCGCTTTCATTCGTGTTTCGGTTTTCTTCCTGTCGTCCTCACCACCGCCAACTCCCTCGCTACCACCCCAGCGATCTTTCTGGCGATGTTCTCTAAGCGTGTTCATGGTCACGACTGGCCGCCAGTGGTCACGAGGGCAGTACTATGCTTCTGGCGAGTCTACCGATAGGTGGTAGATCACATCTCCGTGTCACACGCGCAGAGAATCGTCGCTGAAGCCACGGCCGAGATCTCAGGACGAGTTGCCCCGCCAATTAGCCGACGAAAGCTTTACAAGTCCTTTTACAACGCTTCAGGTTTACAGAAAGAGCACAAAAGAAGCTCGCTGTAACTTCTGTTCACAGCGGTTCTTACTGAGTCGGGGCGACTGGACACGGCTAGGAGAACTGGAGTGGGAGGTTTCTGGCTGGCCGGGGCAATTGGAGTACGCTGTGATGACACTGCGGGGGGGTGTCATCCAATCGCTTGCTGCCTCCGTAACGCCTCCACTGCGGCGCATATGCCGTCTTCAACGCAGTCCGCGGCCCAGCGGTCCCAGAAATCGACAGTTGCGCTGCTCGGGCGCTTCGTGGGCTTGTCGATACGAATACGGCTAGGCAACATGGCAGCATCACCGACAACGAGCGCCTCGCCTATATCCAAAACGGGCAGCAATTCTGCGAAACCGCCCAGTGTATCGGGCATCAAACGGCGGATGACCGCTTGATCTTCTGCGTTTGTCAAGCGCATTGCCACGAAGTTGTTGCACTGACTGAGTACAGTACGGTTGACCTCGGCAGGGCGCTGGCTGATAACAGTGATCCCCACACCGTACTTTCGGCCCTCCTTCGCGATCCGCTCGAACGACTTGAGACCCTCTTCAGACACCCCGGGGTCGTGCCGCTCTGGGATGTAGAGATGTGCTTCATCACACAGTAGTGCAACAGGATGTTGCTTCTTCTTTTCTGTCCATTGCTGGACGGAAAACACGACGCGAGCCACTAGGCCGATAATCAATGGCAGGATGTCGGAAGGGACTTCGGAGAAATCGATAATCTTGACGCCCCCAGCCTCCCGAATCATCGTGCTTCCGAGAAGCACTGTTGCTAGTTCATGCATCCACTCGTAACGTACGGCATCCTCACCGGCACTGAAAAGGAAGCCGAGTCGGCGGTCGGCTGTCTTCGATTGCAAGCGTTGGACAAAGCGGGTCAGTTTTCCAAAGAATGGACCCTGCTTATCTTGCCCGGCTCGTGCCCCAGGCACCATCTGTGTATCGTACTCGACCAGCTTCGTCAGAACATCGTCGATACTGTAAGGTATGGGGCTGTCGATCGTGAAATTTGCAAGCAATTCTTCCTTGTTATTGGCTTCAAGATAGGTCCGCTTGGCGGCGATGACTTCGCGATTAAAGATCATCGCTTGGTTCGGAGCATTCTGGTCGCTTCGATCCATAAGCATCGCGAGCATTTCTTCGTAGGTGAGCAACCAGTAAGGCAGGAAGAGAACGCCATCCACCAGTTTCCTGCCTGCTGCGAGGTCACCAGGGCCGGCGACTCGGAGGTGGCTAATGCCGTCACCATCGAGCGGCGTGTACTCGCCGTGGATGTCGAACAGAAGAGCGCTTGCGTTTGGAAGGCGTGCCACTTGTTCAAGAATCCGAGCCACTGTCCATGACTTACCTGAACCAGTACTACCCACAACGACGGCATGCCTCTGGAAGAAACGGTTTCCGTCAATCCAAGCGTCTGCATCCTCGTCGAGCGTGTACTTCCCTAGGCGAAGTGGTTCCTGACCTTCGACGATCTGCTTCGATACGGCGCGCATGAACTGCGTGAGACGGTTTCCGCCCAAGATGAAGCAAGGAGCGTCAATCTCAGGGACGGTTTCGAGCGTCCGGCGAAAGACATTCTGATTTGTGCCAACGGCATCGAGTAGCGTGCCGATTAGAGTCACTCGAACGATGTTTTCAACTACAGCACGCTCGTCTTGGGCATCGTCACCATCGTCCTCGCTGTCGTTGACGCCGATGAGAGCTCTCCGCATGATCTTGTTGATAAGCCCGATCAAGTGCTGCCCTGCGCGGGAACTTCGTAACACTACAAGATGGTTTACCTGCATCTTGCGTAGCGCGTCGAGGTCAGAGACACTTACGAGAACGGTGCCCGTATCAACGCTGTACACGGAGCCGATGGCATCCGCGGTCAGGTAATCGAAGATCGCCATCTGCTATTCCTTTCCCGCTGCAGTGATCAAGTCCATGAATCGAGGCAGCTGCCAGATCGAGACGCCATCAAGAATGACCCCGCCTGGATGATCCGGCGTGTACGCCTTCGTGCCCCGCGCCGCTTCTTCTAGAAACAGAAATCGCTTCGGCGGTTCAACGAGAAACGCATCGCGAGCATGTGGAGTAAGCTCCCTCGTAACGAGGAGTAAGGGAATATTACTCTTTAGCACGCGGTTCACGAGTACTGGCTGCACATGCTCGTCGTTAAACCCGTAGCCGACACAGACAAAGGATGTCGCTTCGCGAAGAACGGTATCCGCAGCACTCATCACAGTTCGGAATGGCTCCCTGTGGACCTCCCTGTACTTGGAGGCCCCCGGCGTCACGACAAGTGGCCGCATATCGGATGGAATCTTCTGAGCAAAGGGAACACCCACGACGTTGTCCGTGAGATCACGGAACCAGTCTAATGAGCCATGTACCTTGAGAATAGTGACCAGCCCCTCGAAGACGGGCGAGGGTAGGTGCTCTGCATTGACCGAGGCTGCCGCGAACCTCTGGAGCCATCCGGCGGTTACTCCCGTCGAGGCGTATGCAGCAGCGCAATTGGCTGCATACTCGGCCAATCGGTCATAGTTGGTGGTTACCACTCGGAGGTGAGCATCTGTTGTGCGTAAGAGATACCTGAACATATCGGCAAGTGGAAAGCGTACAGTCCCGGCCAGAAGTTGCTCGTAGAACTCGACATCTTTTGAGGACACAATGCCCCAGGTCGCACGGACCAGGGCGATTGCACCATAAGTCACTGTCCGAAGAGCACTTGTTCGAGATAGGAATCATCCCAACCGGCGGCGAGCCGTTTGTTCTTCACGCCGACCTTCAACGTGTGGTTGTTCTTCAGTAGGCTCAAGGCTGTACGGCGGAGGATGCTGAAGTTGGCGTCGGCGTGTCCGCGGCGGAGTCGGGATTGGTCTTCCTGGAACGTCACATCGAGTTGCCAATGCAGACGATTCTCGATCGACCAGTGGCTGCGGACCGCCTCGGCAAATCGCCGCGCCGAGAGCTTCTTGCTCAGGATGTAGTAACGCTCTTCATAGCACACCTTGCCGTCGCGCACGGTGTCGCTGATCGCCATGCCGATGGCGGCCAACTTCGGCCAGCGATTCCGGTCGGGAAGATCCTTGGGAACCTCGCAGACGAAGTAGACCCGCCGCTCCTGGCGACCGTGCCCTTTCTCGTCGGTTTGATGCCGGCTGACCGCCACGCGGGTAAAGTCTGCGTTCCGCTGGCAGAGGAAGTGCCACGCGATGCCGTCGTACAAAGTACGTTGGTTCTCCTTGACCGCCAACACGTAATGGGCCTTGGCATCAAGGATCGCTTGGGCAATCTCCGTCTGACAGCCCATCGCATCGATGGTCACCAGACAACCCGAGATTTCCAGGATTCTCAGCAGTTGCGGGATAGCCGTGATCTCATTGCTTTTCTCGTCCACGACCACTTGCCCCAGACTGATCTGATTGGCGGTGGCCCAGGCGCTGACCATATGAATAGCCGACTTGCTGGTCGCAGCGTCGAAGCTGCGGCGGAGAGTCTTGCCGTCGATGGCCACCACTTGGCCGTCGGTGATTTCATGCAACGCGGTGATCCAACTCAAGAGGCAGGCCTCGAATTCGGCAGGCTTGATCGCGCCCAGAACGGCATTGAAGCGGTCATGGGATGGAATGCCGCTGCTGAGATCCAGGAACCGTGCCAGCCACTTCCGCTTCTTGCGGCCATACTCGGCGATGGAAACGAAATCATCCGCGCCGCAGATCACGGCGCAGATGGCGATCGTGACAATGTTGATCAGCGGGTGCGTAACTTTACGTCGGCGTGGATCGGTGAGTTCTTCAAAATGCTCCTGAATACGGGCAGAGGCTCGTTTGGGCATGGCAGACTTCCAAGGCGACCACGATCCGTCCGCCAGCACCAACATGGCAGAACCAACGAATCGCATTGCCCTATTCATACCAGATTGCCCAATATGGCGCAATCGCCCTGTCGCACGGACGAGCATGTCAAGCGTCTCTTCGGGTATAGGGATGTCGTGCAGGGACTGTTCTAGGTCTTTTGTTTCGCCCAGCCGTCGCGCAAACGCAGCCCAGCTTTCGGAATTATCCGTGACGGTGCCAAGGAGTGCGTCGGCAAGGGCAGACATGGACGGGAGGCCGTGCGGGATCGTAGCACCTGTGCCAAGTACGACGACAGGACGCTCTGCAAGGAATCGCTGGGCACATTTCGCCACGTCCTCGTACGTGAAGTCTTGGGCTGGCGAGGGGGGATAGCTTTGCATCCTTCAGTGCTCCATGTGCGCCGCTCGCAACCAAGGCGACAGGTTGTCGCGACAACCTGATTCTGACTGGATCAGCAACTCGTATCGAACGTTTGGTTATGAGAGGGCGTCAAAGACTGTCTCAAGCTCCCGTACAGAAAACTGCATGAACTTGCGATTGTAGTTGACAAGGAGTTTACGGAACGCAGGAAACGCACGTTCAACCTTGTCCATTCGCCCGTTGGTTCGCGGGTGCGTTACGTAATACGTCGTCAACTGCCTAGCAAAAGCCAATCCGTCCATTGCAGCCGACTTCATTCCTATCGAGAACCGGACCGGACAGTTGTCACAGATATCATTCAACATGGTCAACTGGAGCAGTGGGTTATGTTGAAATGGGGGGGTGGCAAAGAAATCGACGAGGTTCCTTCTTGTAGACGAAACATACGGCGTTGCTGAGCCAATAACAATGGGCCGGATCCCGACCTCTTGGAGCACAGCGAGCAATTGGCCGAAGGCAAGTCCGGTTAGATTGCGATCCGACTTGTACTTGACATGCCGCGTCCACAAGAAGCACGATGGGCGATTCGAAAAGAAAGGTCGAGACGTTTCCCTAATGACGTTGACGTTCGCCAAGAGTGGCGAGATGGCCTTCGCAACAATAGCAGGCAGATTCTCGTGCCGCCGGCGAAGGAATTCGTCTGCTGAGCATCCGATTCGTTCAGCAGTGGATTGATTCCCGTTGGGAACTAGCGAAGCGGAGTTGGCTCTGACAGCATTCAGGAAATCACAAGCAGACTGCCACGGTTTAGCGTTACCGTGAACTTCGACAGTGTTGGCATCGGAAACCGCCACGAACGCCGCGGCATGATATGTCTCGCCAAATTCGGGACCACCGTAGAAAAGGTGCATGTTCTGATCTCGCGGGGAAAATGATCACGCCGTGGGCGTCGAGCGATCGGCGATTCGCGTGGATCGGCAGGTGAATCGCATGTCGTGTCAAGAGGTCGTAATTCGTGAAATGTGAAGCTTCGCTACCCGATCTGTGGGGCTGCAACCACGATGCTTCAGTCGGCGAAAAAGCGGTAATCAAGCAAGTAGGTCTCAGAATACTGCTCCCCCTCAGCGTGTCAAGGTGGCTCCCGCCCGAAATGAGGGGCCGGCAAACGATCAAGGCCTACGCAAGTTGGCACGTGTTCTCGCGAGTCTCGCGATCTCAAAGGCGCTCTCAGCTAGCCGTTAGGCCCGGAACACAGAAGAGGATAGCTGCGGGTCCAGGGGGAGGAGGGGCCTCGTCCTCCGCCCTGGTCTGCGTGAACGCAAGAAAGTTTCGGCGGCAGCCATCCTTATTTGGTCTGGCCAAGTGCGCGCCACCTTGGCAAACTGCAAGTCACGGGCACACGAAGCGGTTTCAAGGAAGAATGCCGTGCTGGCCTTGGAGCAGTGGGCGGAGGGGCGGTTCAAGCCGATGGCGATGCTGACGCAAGTCGTGGCGCTGGCCGAAAGCAAGTCGGGCGTTACAGGCCCTTGATAGCATTCCAAGCGAGATCAAACGGATGGAAGCCATCGACTTCAACCTCCTCGATGCTACCGGCCAATCTCTCGACCAATTCGGCATGGCAGGTCGTCCTGCCGCGCCGCCCACCTGAGCGAAACCCTCATCTGAAAGGACAGAAGTCATGTATACAGGAAGAATGATGGGAATTCTGGGTTCATTGGCAGGCCTCGCCGTCTCGATTGGCGCGGCGTCGGCCGACGACGTCACCGGCCCCCCGGTCGTCGTGAAATCGGAGTTCATCTACGAAAAGGCCCCCTTCCCTTCCTGCCACGCCTCGACGATTGAGGAAACGCCAAGCGGGCTGGTCGCCGCGTGGTTCGGCGGAACCGACGAGGGCGAACCGGACGTGGCGATCTGGGTCTCCCGGCTCGAAGACGGAAAATGGACCGCTCCAATGGAAGTCGGCAACGGGATCCGCCGCGGCACACGCTACCCGTGCTGGAACCCCGTCCTGTTTCAAGTTCCGGACGGTCCGCTGTTGCTGTTCTACAAGGTCGGTCCCAATCCACGGCTGTGGTGGGGCATGCTGACCCGATCGGACGACGGCGGGAAAACGTGGTCCAAGCCGGCGCCCCTCCCGGCGACGTTGCTTGGGCCGGTCAAGAACAAGCCGATTCTGCTCGACGACGGCGACACGGTTCTCTGCGGTTCGAGCACGGAACACGAAGGATGGAGGCTCCACTTCGAGTCGTTCAGTCTCTCGGACAAAGGCGCCGTCTGCAAGGTCGTGGAACCGGACGTGAATCCCGAATTCGGTGTCATCCAGCCGACGATCCTCAAGTACGGCGACGGTCGCCTGCAAGCCCTCTGCCGGAGTCGTCAGAACAGGATCGTCGAGACCTGGTCTTCCGACGGTGGAAGAACCTGGACCGAACAGAAAGCAACTTCACTGCCAAACCCCAACTCCGGGATCGACGCCGTCACACTCGATGACGGAACCCAGGTCCTCGTTTACAACCACACCACCCAAGCCACTGGAGCCCGAGGGAAACTGCACGTTGCGGTTTCGAAAGACGGAAAGGAATGGACGCGAGTAGCCACGCTCGAAGACGAAGACCGCGGCGCCGAGTTCTCCTACCCGGCCGTCATCCAAACGTCGGACGGAAAGCTCCACACGACGTACACGTGGAATCGGAAGAAGATCAAGCATGTGGTGCTGGATCCGAAGGCGTTTGGTAAAGGTTCGAACTGAAAACGCTATCACGTTTCGAGCCGGATCATTTGCTTGAGTTTCTGTAACATGCTTGTTCCTGGCGACGGATGTCGACCAGTATGCGCGTTCACAGGCAGCGTGGCGTCTCCAGTCGATTCTCCGTTCATCGTCGGGCCTTCCCAATCGCCTTGGTTGTGTTGAAAACGACGTCTTGGATCTGGGAGACCTTCACCTCACGTGGCTCGATGTTCTGTCCCGAGGCTATGGAGGCCGCCACGCCGGCAGCCACACCCGTGGCCATGGCAATGACCTGGCCGCGGTACGACGCCATGGCTTCGTGACTGCCGCTGATGCACCGTCCGGCGACGAGCCAGCCGTCGACCGACTGCCGTACGAGGCATCCGTAGGGGATGCCGTATGGCTTGACCTTAGGGTCTTTGCCCAACGGGTGCTCAGGAGAGACTCCCCGCGCCTGACCGATACCGGCGGGGTTCTGAATGTCCACAGGAAAGGATGCCCGTCGCACGACCGCGTTTCCCGACTCCCGGCCGGAGAGCAGATCCTGAACCGTCAAACGTTCGACGCCGCGAATTCTCCGCGTCTCTCGGACCCCAACGACTGCCGGCATCCCGCTGACGCAACCCTTCTGGAATCCTGGGGCGTGTTTCTTAAGGAACTCAGAAAAAACGTTCTGGGGACACCATACGTAATTATTTCATTTCCTGTTTCTTCGGGCCGGGTTTTTGGCGGCGGAGGATGCGACCAAGCTTCTTCTCCAGACGCTTCTGGAACTTCTCGTCGCCCAACACGCGCCCGGTCCGCTCGTGCTGGCGGAACTGCCGAAGTTCCTCGTCACGCACCACGCCGCTCAGAAGCTGCCGCCAGTTGCTCGCCATTGCCAGAAGCGGCGAGACCCTGACCAATGGGTCGTCCTTCCCTTTCAGGTGCGCCCGAGCGCTGCTCCAGCGATATCCCCGTGCAGACGCCGCCAAGCCCGCACGGACCGGATTCAGCTCCACATACCGCGCCGCTGCCAGCAGATAAGGCTTGTCCATCACGAACGACGCAAAACGCCCTTGCCACAGATGGCCGCGCCAATCCTCCCGCGAATTGACCCGCCGCGTGTAGCGCCGATGGGCTTCCCCGATCGCGCGGCACAGCCCATCGGCCGTCTTCGGCACCGCGATCAGGTGCACATGATTGGGCATCAGGCAATAGGCCCAAATCTGCACTTGGTGCTCGGCGCACCAGTGGGCCATCAGTTCTCGATAGGCGAGGTAATCCTCGTCGCAGAAGAAGGTCGTCTGGCGACGATTCCCTCGCTGCGTGATGAGGTGCGGCATGCCCGGAACCACGACACGTGCTAGTCGAGCCATGCCGCGAACCTAGCAGAATCACGCAATTCCGTCAAGAGTTATGTATGATGTCCCCGGGACTGCCAGTGTGGCCACACCTACCGAGAAATGCCGCCAAATGAGTCATCGAGGCCCCCAGTGCTCCTGTCGGGGGCCAATTACGGGTCGGGCCACGAACCGATCGTTGAGCGAGATCGGCCAAGGAAGTACAATCTCCATTCAGAGGCCCGGCGGCGTAGTCGGGCGGAGGTCTACTGGGAAATGTCGAACAGTGGAGGCCTGTCCCGGAAGAACGTAAGCCCCGGCGCGGATTCCTCGTCCGGCGCCCCAGTCACGCTTGGGAGAACGATCTTGTTGAAGCAACTTCCCCTCACCTCCGTTGTTTTGTTAATTGCGATCTCGGTTGGCGTGGTCGCCGCAGAACGCGTTCCACCGGCTGGCCCTAACATCGTGCCACCCACGCCCGAATGGGAAGCCGGGGTTCAGAAGGCGGCGCCTGCACAGCCGACCGTTGCCGCGGCGAAGCGAAAAGTGCTGGTGTTTTCGCGGTTCACGGGCTACGACCACAAGGTCATCCCCCACGTCGACCGCGTTCTGCAGATTCTGGCGTCGAAATCGGGAGCCTTCGACGTCACGATCGCCGTCGATATCGAGGCACTCACACCGGAGAACCTGGCCCCCTACGATGTGCTCGTCCTGAACAACAACTGCTCGAAGGGTGACCGCCGCGAATTGTTCCTCGACGTTCTGGAGAGCGAAGCCAAGTATCGGGACCTCACCGAGGCCCAACGGAAGGCGAAGGCCCAGGCGTTGGAGCAATCGATGCTGGATTTCGTCGCCGGTGGCAAGGGATTGGTCGCCATTCACGGCGCCGTGACATTCCTGAACAACTCGCCGAAGTATACCGAGATGATCGGCGCGGCGTTCGACTATCATCCGCCATCCCAAGAGGTGACGGTTCACACGGTCGACGCGAACCATCCGCTGGTGGCAGCGTTTCGCGGCAAGGAGCCCTTCATCCACAAGGATGAACCCTATTTATTCTGTGGTCCCTATACGAAGACCAACTTCCGTCCGCTTCTGGTCATCGACACCAAATCGCTGCGGGACCCCAAGGGCAAAGCCACCGCGATGACCCGCTACGTGGCATGGATCAAACCATGGGGGAAGGGTCGGGTGATGTTCTGTTCGCCGAGCCACTTTCCCGAAAGCTATCTGAGCCCGACGCTCCTGCGGTTTCTGCTCGACGGCATCCAATACGCCGCCGGCGATCTGAAGTGCGACGACTCGCCGCAGACGAATTCCGGTCGGAAGGGGGCCTAGGGATACGCCCGTGCCATCCGGACTGCCGACCGGACTGCCGATCCTGGGGTTGGTCGTTGTTGTGATCCACGCCGACGTTTTCGCACTTCGCGCGGAGGAGACGCCGACCACGCGACCGGACTCTCGCCCCATGATCCTCCATAAAACGACGATGGGCGGCTACGGCAACGACTACGTGCGGATGAGCTTACCCCGCGCATGATACCGGGGACACCACGCAAGATTCCGGGGACGCA
This sequence comes from Thermoguttaceae bacterium, assembly GCA_963674835.2. Taxonomy (GTDB): domain Bacteria; phylum Planctomycetota; class Planctomycetia; order Pirellulales; family Thermoguttaceae. The sequence goes on along the minus strand of CAXXKC010000003.1, from coordinate 83,340 downwards.
AAATTCCGGTATTACTCCAAATCGTCTGTTTGAACTGGACGCTCGAAGACGCAAGTCTCTGCCCAACAATGAGAAAGCCCTTCGACCTGCTTGCCGAAGGGCTTCTTGTCCACTCAAGTCGGGGCGACTGGATTTGAACCAGCGACCTCTTGGTCCCGAACCAAGCGCTCTATCCAGGCTGAGCTACGCCCCGTGGTAATTTAATCTGCGTGTCCGCAAGACGCTTCGGCCGAACGCCGAGTCTTCTAGATCTCCTAAACTTCCTACTTCGCCTCCCCGCGGGCTTGGCCCAGCTGCACCGTTGAGCTAAACCCTTGGTACAACGTTGTTGTCGGTTGCCAACGGCCACCCCGACACTGCGAATCTCAGCAGGATACCCGTTGAGGGAAAGGTCGTCAATTGCACCCCCCTCGCGACAGGGTCGCCAGGACGTGAGAAGTGCTTGGCCGCTTAGCCACTTGCAAGGAGAGCGGCCGCACGGCCTACCACGTTCTTTCGTCAACAGCATAAGCATCGGCTTGCCGGGGAAACGATTTCAGAAAATGGCCCGTTGCTCCCGTAATCGCAACCAGACTGCACCCCAAGAGCCGATGGTCCCGTCTTGCACAATTCGACTGCCGATCCGCGCGGTGGGCACGAAAGCGTCGACCTAGCGGTTGCGGCAATACGAGGGGTTGGTCCCCGTCAGCTTCTTGAACAGCCGGCTGAAGTAGTAGACATCGGCAAAGCCTACTTCGCGGGCCGCGTCGGCGACACTATACTCGCCGCTGCGCAGAAGGTCCTTAGCCTTGTTGATACGCAGCCAGTTTTGATAGCGAACGACCGAATGCCCGGTGTATTGCTTGAACAGCACACGGAATCGCGATGGGCTTAGGTCGACCCTTTCCGCCAACTCCTCGATAGAGAAAGTCCGGGCGGAGTTCGCTTGCAGCAGGGCCACGATCGAGCCGAGCTTTCCCGAATGGGGCACGCCTGAATCGGAACTGCAGCACGCTCGCAGGTGCGTATGCAACAAGTGCAGAATGATGCTGCGGCAGCGAAGCAGGAAACCTCCCTCACGGCCTACCCACAGCCGCTCGAGTTCGCTGAATAGGGCCTGCAACTCGGCCGTATTCACGGGCATCGAGCAGGTTGGCAGGCCGAGCAAGGTCTCCTCGCTGTGCGGATTGGCGAACAGCAGCTCGAACGTCGTGGAGTAGAACGACCAGGGGGTTGCGGGATCGCTGCGGCCCGAGTGAGGCGTGCCCTTGGGAAAGAACAACAGGTGCCCCTTATCGACCTCGAAGTGCCGGTCGCCGCACTGGTACTGCGCCCTTCCGGAAGCGGCAAAGGCCATGATGTGAAAGTGGCGGTTGACGAGATTCCGGATCGCCCAGCTACGGTTGGGCGCGCGCCGGACGACGAAGCTGATCTGAGTCACTGTGGCGTCGAAAGGGTCGTTGGTTTGCAATGCGGCTGATACTCTGGGTAGGATGCCAGGTGTTGTCAGGAACCGAGGGACTTCTTGTCGAGCACGGACGCACAAGCCTCGGCCTTCGGAGCGGGAAGCGTGCCGGAAACCCAGTATAATCCCCAGTCAGATTGTGAAAAAGATAGACTCTTTGTCTATGGAATGCGGTTCCGGCTCGGGTAGAGTGAGAAGGAGGATTGCCCAGCCTGTGTAATACGATCGAGAGCCTGCCATGAAACTCCTGCCGACCGTCCTTGCGGTGCTCCTCGTGGTATGCTCGGCTGTTGCCGCCGAGGCCGGTGCTGTCACTTCGCAGAATCCAGACGCTCAAGCGGCCACACCGCCACGCGCGAAAACCACTGCCGAGGAACTGCTCTCGCTCACCCCCGAGTCAGCGAGCCAATTGGAGCATGCCAACGAAGCTGGTCTGATCGAGATCGCGCCCGTGAGTTTGCCGCCGCCGGACGCGGGGCCCTGCGACCATTTTGGTTGGCCCATCGGCACGATGACGGGCGACACGATTGTGGTCATGTACCGACGCCTGCCGGGGCACAAGCCTGCCGGGGCGGACATGCCCGATGAGAACCTATCCGGCGGCATCGTGCTGCGCAGCGAGGATGGCGGCAAGACTTGGTCAAAGCCCTACGATCTGCGGGACTGCATGAAGCCAGCGGATCGTCAACGCGACGGGCTCGTGCCGCTGATGTATCACCATAAATGGGACAAGGAGAATACGACCGGACAGGGCTACAAGGTGCGAATGCCTGCCATCGGCACAACGCGAGACGGGGCCGTGGTGGCTGTCAATCCGCACGGCGTGTTTCGTTCGGACGACCGGGGACGTACCTGGAAACACTTTCCCATAGCTCTCCGCGACGATGCTCTGCCCAATAGGGCGCTCAGCGCTGGTCCTCGTCTTCTGGACGACCCGCAGCTGGGCTTGGTGGCTTTCAATAGCGGCAGTGCAAGTTCGCTCTTCTTCTCCGTCTTCAGTTCCGCTGATGGTGGAGGAACGTGGCAGTCCACCGAATTTCCAGTGGATTTCTTCCAAGCCGAGCCTGCCGCCATTGCCTACAAAGGACGCTACCTGCTTGTGACCCGCGATGAGACCACAAGACGCTCTCACAAGCAGATCCGCTGGCAACCGGGACAGAAACCCGAAGTGAGCGAAACCAACCTCGAGGATCGACCAAGCGTGGACACGGTGGATCTATCGTTGAATCCGCTGACAGGACGTCTCGAGCTCGTGCGTAGCGAGCGCTACCACATGGAACTCTGGCTCTGGAGCATGGATCCGGCAGACTGGCACACCGGCCGGTGGACCCGCGAATGCCGTCTGCTGGGCCGACAGGGCAAGTTCTACTCCACCGCCGATGGCTTCCACCCGGCGGGAGCGGTCATCGACGCAAAACGCGGCGTGCAGCACATCTTCATTTACAGTGGCCATCCCAGCGGCCCCGCTGGCGTCTTCCGGATTTCCAGATCGCTGGACACACCACGGTTGGCGGCCGCACTCGGGCCAAAGCCCGTCAGGGCACCAAAATGACACCATCCCGAAATCGGAGAAGAGCGGGCTAGCAGAACATGATGATGAACGGCGTCGAAGTACCCATATTCATCCGCCTGGGAAACCACGCACGACCCATCCCGGGGCTCCCGCGGCCGGAAATGGACGCCATGCGCGACCTCCGCACCAGCAGCATCCAAGCCAGCGGCGCCGGCAACGTGGATGAAATCGTCGCTTTTGGCGACAATGTGTTCGTCCAGGGCGTGCACCTTCAGAACAACTGGGGAAAGGAACGCCAGCAGCAATGACGAGATCCAACTGGACGACGACCCGTGCGGCCCGCTGTTCGGCGCTGTTGCTTGCTGCATCGCGGGCTACTGCTGCGGTCTTCCATTCCGCGGAGTATCTCGACGCCGACTGGGGCAAGGAGTGTCTCGATTTGCCGTGCAACGCCGTATCGCTGATCGAATTGGTCCGGCAGAACTGAGGAGATTCATGGCAGGAGCAGACCAGCAGCAACAAACGTCTTCGGCATCGGGAAGCCAATCGGGCGACAACGCGCGCCATTCCGCCGTGTCGACGTTGCAGTGGGCCGTCCTGGCACTGCTCTTCTTCTCGACCGTGGTCAATTATCTCGACCGGCAGACGCTCTCGGTCCTCAAAGAGACGCTCAATACGGGGCTCGGCCTGACCAATGTCCAGTACGGCTACATCACCGGTCTGTTCATGGTCGTGTACAGCATCGCGGGCGTTGGCGTCGGGATGTGGATCGACCGGGTCGGTGTCCGTTGGGGGCTCGGGCTTTCCGTGCTGCTCTGGTCGGCGGCCTCGATCTTCCAGGGATTCGTGCGTGGGCCGGTCTCGCTGGGACTCGCACGCGGACTGATGGCGGTGGGCGAAGGCGCCAACTGGCCGGCGGGTGGTAAAGCCGTGGCCCGTTGGCTGCCGCCCGAACGGCGTGCCTTCGCCATGGGCGTGTTCGACGGCGGATCGGCCGTCGGCGCCATTCTCGCTCCGCCGCTGGTCGGCGGCTTGACGTTGTATATCGGCTGGCGGGCGACGTTCGTTGCCATCGGGCTGTTGGGCATTGTCTGGTTGGTCGCCTGGATATGGATCTACGACGATCCTTCTCGCCATCGTTGGCTCTCATCTCGCGATCGCGACGACTTCGTGGCCAAGCGGCAATCGGAGGCCACCAAAGGCATGTCCATGTCGCAGGGGGCCGGCATTCTGCTCCGCATGCGTTCACTCTGGGGCCTGGCCGGAGTTCGCTTCATCGCCACGCCGGTCTGGTGGTTCTACGTGTTTTGGCTGCCGGCCTATCTTCAACGCAGTCTGGGCTTCACGCTCGCCGACGTCGCCTGTTTCGCCTGGATTCCATATTTGACCGCCGACGCCGGAAAGCTCCTGGGCGGCTGGGCCTCCGACCGATTGCTTCAACGCGGCGCATCTCCCAGCGTAGCGCGCAAGAGCGTCATGATCGTCGGCGCCGTCTGCATGGCGATGGGAATGTTCGTCACGCGGGCGTCCGGTCCCGGCATGGCCATGACCTTGGCCAGCACGGCCACGCTGGGTTTCGGCTTCTGGAGCTCGAATACCCTGGCCCTGCACGCCGATTGCTTCCCCTCGCGGCTGATGGCCAGCGCACTCGGTCTCACCGGCATGGCCGCCGCATTGGGCGGCGCCGCCTTCACGTCGGTGGTCGGCTTGACCGTCGACTGGCTGGGATACGGATACCTGTTCCTCATTGCCGGATTGGCTCCTCTGTTGGCAAGTGTCATCCTCGTGTTTGGCGTAGGCCGAGCCGGCGATGGCTTGGACGTAAACGACATAAACTGACCGTCGCGCAAGAACCGGCATGAACACAGTACGACACAGCCTTGGCTTCACTCTGGCGCTCGCCGTGTGGCTGATCGGCACCACTTGGTGCGTGGGCGGCCAATCGTCGAAAGACCAACCGCACGACGCGCCCGCCTCGTCGCCGTTGCGCTTCGAGCTGGTCGCCGGCGTCGAGCCTGCAACCATTGTGCTGGCCAAGGGCGAGCATCCCGGCGTGCTGGCCGCCGCCAAGGATCTCCAACGCGACGTCACCAAGATCACCGGCGTGACCCCCAACATCGTTCATTCGCTCGGCGACTGTGCCGAAAAGTGCGTCGTTCTCGGGTCGGCCGACTGCCCCGAGGGCAAGACGCTGCTGGCCTCGGTTGGGGTGAACGTCGACGATCTGACCGGAAAGTGGGAAACCTACAAGTGGCGCGTTCTCAACGATGTCGGCGGCAAGCAGCAGGTTCTGGCCGTTGCCGGCAGCAACGTCCGAGGCACCATCTTCGGCGTCTACGAGTTCGAGCGAATGCACATGCACGTCGACCCCTTCTGGTTCTGGGCCGATCACGAACCGCCCACGCGCGGCGAACTCGTTTTCGATAATCGCGTCGATTTCGGCCCTGCCAAGGAGCCCACCTGGAAGTACCGTGGATGGACCCTCAACGACCATCCGCAGTTCATGGAATGGATCGAAAGCGGGTTGGTGCAACGGGCGCGCTACTCGCGCTACATGTTCGCCATCCACCACGAGGTCCTCCAGCGCCTCATGGAGGCCGCCTTGCGGTTGCGGATGAACATGTTCACCTGGTACTTCCTGGACATCGAGTGGCAGCCCGACCGCGAACGCCTTCAGGCGGTCGCCGACCGCGGCCTGTTCCTCACCCAACACCAGATGGAAGGCGTGGGCGCCGACACCGGCTATTGGGACGACTACTGGCGCATCCACAACCCGTCCGGCAAGCCAAACGAGTTCTCCTACCGTCTCCATCCCGAGGCCTTCCGCCAGTTCTGGACGTTCTACATTCGCCGTTGGGCCGCGTTCTCGCCCCAGGTGGTGTGGGAGATCAACCTGCGCGGCTGGGCCGATGGACCCTACGACGAACCGAGTCTGCCAAACGGCGGAACGCGTCGCCAGCGAGGCGAGCTCATCACCAAGGCCCTCGCCGATCAGGCCCGCCTCGTACGCCAGTACGACCCCAACCCGCAGTTGGAGATGATGACCACGCTCTACGCCGAGGTGGGCAAACTCTACGACGACGGTCTGGTCGAAGTCCCCGAGGGCGTGACTACCGACTTCGCCGACGCCGGGATGAGCGGAATGGCCTACAGCAAAAAGTTCTGGACCGAGCCGCGAAATCCCTCTCACAAGTACGGGCAGTACTTCCACACCCAGTACTTCGGCGGCGGGCCGCAGATCGCCAAGTGCACGCCGGTCGAACAGTACATCAAAGTCAACATGGACGCCATGTTCCAACGGGGCGACACCCAGCACATGCTCCTGGCGATGAACGAGCTTCGGCACCAGCAGATCGAAATTCGCGCGGTCGCCGAAATGCTCTGGGACTACCCGGGCTTCAAACCGCGGCAATACCTCCTGGGCTACTGCCGCGACGAGTTCGGCGAGCCGGTCGCTCAGCAAGTCTTGGCCCTCTACGACGAGTACTACGCCAAGTACCCGCACGACATGCGCGACGATTCGTTCAAAACGATCCCCTACTACCACAAAGTCATGGAGCCGCTGTTCACGGTCATCGAGAACCTGCTGAACATCGAGTCGGGCACCCGCGACGGCTTCGTCATCAACTACCGTTACAACCGGGAAGCCTACGAACAGGGAATCCGCGACCTGGGCGGCGTACTCGAAAAGGCCATCGCCTTGCGCGAATCCATCCCTCCCGACCGGCGTTCCTTCTTCGACTACGAGTTCATCGATGCCATTCGCCAAATCCGCGGCATCTACAAGGCCTCCCTTGCCGCCAACGACGCCATCGCCAGCCTCAAAAAGGGCGATCGGCGCACCGCGCTGGCGGCCCTGCTCGATGCCAAGCCACTCGTCGACGAACTCTATGCGGCGTACCAGAACAACTGTGCCGGCGAGAAATGGCAACACTGGTATCGCAGCGGCACCAACGAGGACGTGCACCTGCTGGTCAATCTGTACCAGAAGGCCCGACTCCGGCTCGAAGTCGAATCGATGGACCCCGTGACCGACATCCAGCCGCAGCGTCATCCCTACCTGGGTAACGTCGTCATGCACGACCCGGCCGAGGTTGGCGACCCCGTCTACAGCAGCCAGGCCGAGCGTCTGAACCAATCGATGTGGAACGGCTCGCCGTTCTCGCTCCTGTCGTTCCCGCTGCACGACGTCTTCCAGATCGGCGGCGTGCAGTCCAGAGATTCCAAACAGAAACGCGCTGTCGCCGATTACGGCCTCACCTACAGCTTTCGCCTGCAAAGCCCGTCGCGTGTGTACGTGGCCAAGGAGCAAGGCCAAAAGCTCGATTGGCTCGCCGCCGACCACTTCCGACCCGAAGGGCAAACGTTCCAGGTCGGCCACTGGGGATGGCCCTACCGCTACCGGAATCGCCCGCCCGACAAGGTCCACACATTTGAGATCTTCGCCAAGGACTTTCCCGCCGGCCAGGTGTCGCTGGGCAAACAACCGGCGGCGGGCGACGGCCTGCCGTACATCGTCTTCGTTCGGCCGGCGATCCTGGCGTACGAGAATTTCCACGACTGCCCCGTCGGCAGCCGTCCGCCCGGATGGCGAATCGACCCTAACGGCGGCCTGGTCGACGTGGTCCCCAACCCCGACTACGAGGGTCGCATGCGCGACTCGGTTTTCGACCTCAGCACGGTCCGGCGCTATCGCCCGCTCGGGCTGAAGAGTCTTCGCCTCGCGACCACGCCGCATTCCACGGCCGGCTGCGCCGCCGAGATTCCCTTCCGGCAGCCCGTCGACCGTCCCCTGGTCGTCCATCTCCGCGTCAAGCCGGGCCAGACGAACCGGCCAACGACCGTTTCGCTTCAAACCAAGGGCGATACTCCCGTCGCCGCGATCCTTTTCGATCAAAACGGGCGGATCACCTCTCCGCTGGCCAACGACAAGGCGGCCGGCTCGGCCTCGTATCAGGCCGATCGCTGGTACAATCTCAAGCTGCGCATCGATCCCGAAGCGGGCCGGTGTCAATTGAGCGTCCAAGACGACCGGCTCAACGACGTGTATCGCCTCGAATCGTCACTCATCGAAGCGCAAGCCGTCCCGGCCAAAGTCCGAGTGAGCCACGGTTCTGCCGGCGCCGCGTCGTCCATCGTCCTCGATGCCATGGTGGCCTGGCTGGAGTAAGACCAGATACAAGACTGTCTTCGACAAACCTCTCTTCCGCGAGTACCCTTTCCGTTCCATGACGAACACACAACCGATTGACCAATGTGGCCCCAGCAGCGGATATCCCGTGCCCGTGCACGAGATGCGCCAGCGATACATGCAGTTGTTCACCGGCGCCGTGAACGACGTGCTCCGTTTCAAGTACAAGATGCATTCCTCGTCGCTGCCGGCCGACTTCGCTCCCTTGCGAGAAGATATGGTGCTCGCAGGCCAGGCATTCACCGTCAAAGGTGGACCCGATGTGACGACCGACGGCGAATTCGAGATGCGCGCCCAGATGCTCGAGGCCCTCCACGAGGACTCGATCGTCATCTGGGACTGCACCGGCGACCGCACGACCGCCCAGTGGGGCGAGGTCATGACCATGGCCGCGCTGAAAGCCGGATGTCGAGGCGCGGTCGTCAATGGCATCCGCGACACCCGCGGAATTCTCAAGCAGCACTTCCCCGTCTTTCGCCAATACCACTGCAACACGGGTATGTTGGGCCGCTTTCGCATGTATCATTATCAGAAGCCGATCCTCATGGGCGAGGTCGTCGTGCGTCCCGGCGACTGGGTTTTCGGCGATATCGACGGAGTGCTGACGATCCCGCAGGAAATCGCCTTCGACGTGCTCGTTGCGGCCGAACAAGTGGCCAACAAGGAGGTCGAAATCAAGCAGTGGGTGCAACAAGGCGTTTCGCCCACCCAAGTCGTCGCACGCGGAGGGTACTTCTAACACCAATCGTCTCCGTACCGCCCTCCCCTACCCCGAAATACATCGCCCCATGCCAAGATGAGCCTGTTTCTTACCTCCCAGCAACGCCAAGCCATTCTCGACCGCCGCGGCTGCGACTTGCCGGTCAGCCGGTTCTGGACCGCGCTGATGGACCGCGTCAACCGTCGCGCATCCTCCCCGGGCTTGTCCGACAGCGAGGCCGACGCCACGTGGTGGTATCCGGCCGCCGAGTACCTCTCCGACGCCGCAATGGCCTGCGCGCTTTCGCCCACACCACTGTTGCAGGCATGGCTGCGCGACACGGCCTTGGCCGTTGCCCGACGCCCGGAGGAAGACTGGGTCGGCCCGTGGTATCGCGACCATGCCACGCAACCGCCGCTGGGTCACCTCGAAACGGCCCATCTCTGCTGGGGCCTCGCCGCCGCGTTGGACCTGAGCCCCGAGACATTCTCCCAAGCCCAACAGGCCGAGCTCCGCGACGCGTTGCAAAACAAGGGGATCACGCTATGCCGGCGCTGGTTGGCTCGGAACAACCATCTGGCCAATTGGCGCGCAGTGATGGCATCCGGCGTTGCCGTGGCGGCCGCCGTGATCGGCGATGATGCGGCGCTCGAATATGCGGCCGCCGAAACCTGCATCTGCGCCGAGGCCTACCAGCCCGACGGTTCCTACGCCGAGTCGCTGCAATACGCCAACTATCTGGCCTACGCGCTCATGCTGGCGTGCGAGGCCCTTCGCCAAGCGGCCGCCCCGTTGACGACATGCGGTGCCGAGGCATATGCCCGCGCCATGCCCTGGATGGCGGCCAGCATGCTCTACGCAAAACCGCTTGCCGGCTGGGACGCCGAACCGCGAGCCCGGGCCGTCAATTTCAACGACTGCGGGGCCCTCTTCCGCCCGTCGGGCGACCTGCTGCTGCACATCGCCGCCCGTTGCCGCGACACTCGGCCGACGGAGGCCGGCTTGGCTCGCTGGCTGTTCGATACCTATTACCTGCCGGTTCCCACGCAAGGGCCGCACAACCTGGCGACGTTCGGCCTCCGAAACGACTGGGGCTTTCTCACGCTGCCCCTGCTGCTCGAAGCGGTCGATCCCGTTTCGCCCGCCGAGGCCGGGCTTTCCCCCGTGCTGGGCTTCAGCAACGGCAATTTCCTCGTCCGCGATGGCTGGCCGGGCCAAACCGTGCTGGCGATCCAGGGCGGCACCGGCCCGCTGCACGGCCCCGGCCACCTGCACGGCGATCTGAACAGCTTCATCCTCGCTCACAACAACCAGCGGCTCCTCGTCGACCCCGGCCACAGTTGCTACCGCAACCTCATCCACGGCCTGGAGAGCTCCTCACAAACGCACAACACCTGCACGTTCCTCATCGAGGCCGACGACCTGGGCCTGCAGGAAGACCTCGCAAAGGCCCGGCTCCTCCAACAGACCAACGTTCCCCGCCGCCGTCAGATCCGCGACGGCCAGGTGAGCGACCCGGTCCCGCCGCGCGGACAACGCGTGCTGCTCCAACAGTGTGGCGAAGTCGTTGCCGTCGGGTCCGAAGCCGCCGACGTCTATGGTGAGCCCATCCGCCAGTTCACGCGATTCTGGCTCCAGGCTGGCTCCCATGCGTTGTTCGTCATCGATCGGATCTCCGCCACCCGTCCCGTAACCACGGTGTGGAACTGGCTGTTGAACCATCGCGACGAATCCTCCACGATCGACGTGCTCGACCGGCGAACGATCCAGATGCGTCGCGGGTCCGCAGGCCTGAAGCTCTTCCACCTGGCCGACGGCGCCCTCGTCGGACCGGTCTACGCCTATGTCCACGATGCCTACCATCCCGACCCCAACCGCCTGGGCGAAGGTCGTCCCGGCAGTGGCCACCTTTACCGCTGGATGGAACCTTCCGCCCGTGAGTTCCGCCTGGCCGTTCACGCCTTCGCGATCGACGATGCAGGCCTGGTCCACGACTGGCAGGCAACCGCCGACGGTCCTAGCTTTGCACTTGCCCGCGGCGACGTCTGCTGGACGGTTACGCTCGACAGCGCCGACCCCTCGGACATCGTCCTTCGATCGAACGATACCAATCGTTCGTGGCGCCTTGCCGAACGTGACGGCAGCTACACCTTTTCCGTCGAGAGAAGCGACTAATGCAACCATCGATCCCCGTCGCCGAAACGCCCGGCTACCAGCGCATCCGCCAGACAACGCTGCGGTTCGTCCAGGCCATGCAACTGGGCGACACACCCGGCCGCTATCGCAAGGAGCCCGGCGGCGACGAGAGCTTCTACGGCTCGTACCATGCCCTGCACATCCTCGACATGTTCAGCCAACTGGACGCCGTCTCCCCCCAAGCCCTCGATGCCTGGGCCGACCGCGTCAACGACGACCAGTCCGAGTTCGGGTACTTCGCGCCAACGCCCGAATCGCGACGCCGCCAACTTGCGATCGACGAGTTGGAACCCTTCTGGCACGCAACTCGCGGACACCTCTGGGCGCTGCGAATTCTCCGGCGGCGGCCGCGATTCCCCCTGACCTTCCTCGAGCCCCTACTGGACCCAACCGCCCTGTACGGCTGGGTGAAGAAATACAACTGGCGCAATTCCTGGGCCGCCGGCAACCAGGTGCTCGCCGCGGCGACCGCCCTCCTGGCCGCGCGCGACTGGTTCGGCCTGACTGAAGTCGACGCACTCCTCGAACAGGCCATGTATCCTGCGCTCCAGGAACTCCTCGATCCGGAGACGGGCTTCTGGGGCACGCAGCTTGGGGCCGATCTGCCCAATGGCCTCTTCGGTACCATTCACGTCGTGCCCATCTACTTCGCCCAAGGTTGGCCGCTCGCATCGCTCCAACGGTGCGTCGATTCCACGCTCGCCTGCCAGTTGCCCGACGGCTCGTTCTGGCCGGGCGGCTCCGACTGCCCCGATTTCGACGGTGCCTACATGATGGCCAACCTCGCCGAACTGACCGACTACCGGCGCGACGACCTCCGCCAGGCCGCTCGCCGCTACCTCGCTCACGCTCTGATGCACGAGGATCTACAAGGCGCCGGTTGGTTCCTCCACCGCCGCGGCAGCACGCCCGATCAGTGGAAGTCTCGCCCCCATTGGATCTGGAAGCCCGGTGCCGACGACGTGATCGCCGAGTTCCGCGACGAAGACCCCTCGCGCACCCACATTATGCTCGGTTCGTGGTTCTACCCGCTGTCGATTGCGCTGGTCGCTCACATGCTGGACGACACGGGCTATGAGGGTCCCTACAAGCTGAATCCCATGTCGTTGCACGAGTGCAACGTCTTCTCCTTTGGTCAACAAGCAACAGGTGGTAACCCATGAGCAGAATCACCGGAATCGATCATCCGGCCCTGGCGGCCGAAAACGTGGACCGGCTGGCCGACTGGTACTGTCAGACGCTCGGCTACACGAAAGTCGTGCGAAACGATAAACCCGTCTGGATCCTCCGCGCCGCGGACGGCACGCTGCTGGAGATCATGCCGCGCGACGAGACTCCACGTCCCGATCGCACCACGTGGACGCCCGGTTGGTCGCATCTGGCCTTGCGTGTCGACGATTTCGACGCCGCCACCGCCGAACTCGAATCGCTCGGCGTCCAGTGGCGCAGCGACGCGGTCGCCGCGGTTGGTGGCGGACGCGTCCGCAGCTTCGCCGACCCCGATGGAAACATGCTTCAGATTGTCCAGCGTCCCATAGACCCGGCCGGCGAGTGACCGGTCGCGGTTGCGGCCCTTTCAACATCGCACTCGTAGCGAAGGACAACATTCGATGAGCGACAAAGCGGCCTACTATGAAGGGAATCAGACGTTCGCGGTCCGCACCGGCCCGCCCGTGCCGCCGGGCCCCGGCGAAGTGCGGCTCGCCGTGGCCTACTGCGGCGTCTGTGGAACCGACGTCCACATCTATCACGGCAAGATGGATCAGCGAGTGCGAATCCCGCAGGTGATCGGGCACGAGGCGTCGGGCGTCGTGACGGAGCTGGGCGAGGGTGTGACGAACGTTCGCGTCGGCGATCGCGTGGTCGTCCGGCCACTTCAGCCGGGCAAGCCCGATCCGGTCGACAACGGCTGCGCCCACATCGGCCAAAACCTCAAGTTCATCGGCATCGATACCCCGGGAGCCCTGCAAACGTGGTGGACCGTCCCCGCGGCGACCCTCCACGCACTGCCCGACGCGGTCTCCTCGCAACACGGCGCGCTGGTCGAACCGCTGGCCGTTGCCTGCCACGATGTGCGTCTTGCCCGGCTCAGCCAGGGCGAAAACGTCGTCGTCATCGGCGGCGGTCCGATCGGCCTGCTCGTTGCCCTGGTCGCCAAACACAAGGGCGCCCACGTGCTCGTCTCCGAGGTCAATGCTACGCGCCGCGCGCTGGCCGGCGATCTGGGCCTGACCACGGTCGACCCGTTGACCGACGATCTGGTCGAGGCCGTCGGCCGGTTCACCAAGCAGGCCTTTGCCGATGTCGTCTTCGAAGTCTCCGGCACGGCGGCGGGTGTCGAGGCGATGACCCGGCTCCCGCGCATTCGCGGCCGCATCGTGCTCGTCGCCATCCATTCGCAGCCACAGCCGGTCGACCTGTTTCGCTTCTTCTGGCGCGAACTCCAGCTCATCGGCGTGCGCGTGTACGAGCCCGAAGATTTCGACGAAGCGATCCAACTGGCCGCTACCGGACAGATTCCGTTGGACCGCATGATTACCGAGGTCGCTCCGCTGGACCGCGTGCAGGAGGTTTTTCAATCGATCGACCGATCGCCCGAGGGAATGAAGTACTTGTTGGCCTGTAGCTAAGGGAAAACCAATGGACGTATTGGACTTGTTCCGACTGAACGGAAGAACGGCTCTGGTAACGGGCTGCCGCCGCGGTATCGGCCAGGCGATGGCCGTCGCGCTGGCCGAGGCCGGAGCCGACATCGTGGGCGTATCCGCGCAATTGGAGGACTCCGATAGCGAAATCCAACGCCAGGTCACCGCGCTGGGGCGTTCCTTCCAGGGCTATCGCTGCGAGTTCAGCGACCGCCAGGCGGTCCACGCGCTCGTCGACCGCGTTCGATCCGAATGCCCGCCGATCGACATTCTCGTCAACAACGCCGGTACGATCCTCCGCAAACCGGCCGCCGAACACCCGGACGACTACTGGGATCGCGTCTTGGAAATCAACCTCAGCGCCCAGTTCGTCCTCAGTCGCGAGCTAGGCAAAGACATGCTGGCCCGCGGCCACGGCAAGATCATCTTCACCGCGTCCCTGCTGAGCTTTCAAGGCGGCATCACTGTGCCGGGCTATGCGGCCAGCAAGGGCGGGATCGCTCAGTTGACCAAGGCCCTGGCCAACGAGTGGGCCGGTCGAGGCATCAACGTCAACGCCATCGCACCCGGCTACATCGCGACCGACAACACCGCCGCGCTCCGCGCCGACACCGAGCGGGGCCCCGCCATCCTCGCCCGAATCCCCGCAGGCCGTTGGGGCCAACCGGACGACTTCAAAGGAATCGTCGTTTTTCTCGCCTCGGCCGCCTCCGACTACATGCACGGCGAAGTCGTCGTCGTCGACGGCGGCTGGATGGGACGTTGATCCTGCCCCAAACTCGAAAACACCAACCCTAGTCGAAAGAACATGCCAGGAACCATGAGCAAACCCAAATACCTCTTCGCCTGTTCGATTGCCGATCCCGACGCGAAGGCGCGAATCGAGCAATACGTCGAGCTGATCGAGCTCCCCGAGGCGACCGAAGCCGCCCTGCTGCAAAACCTCGAAGGCGTCGAAGGGATCATTGTCCCGTACACCGCCACCCCGGTCATCACCCGCCAAGTGATCGATCGCGGCACCGCGCTGAAGCTCGTCGGCACGACGTACGGCGGGACGCGGCAGAACATCGACGATCAATACGCCGTCCAGCGCGGCCTGACCGTCATCCACACCGGCCCGTCGCGCCCGCGGCCCATGGCCGAGTTCACGCTCGGCCTGATCCTCTCGTCGCTGATGCACATCCACAACTACCATCATGACATGCGCAGCGGAGAAGCCTGGCCGCGTTTCAAGTACCCGCGCGGACGCCTGCTCTCCAACCGCACGGTGGGCGTCATCGGCCTGGGCCTGATCGGCGACGGCATTCTCGAGCTGCTCCGCGGCTTCACCGACAGGCTCTACGTCTACTCGCGCCATCTCGGCGACGCCGATGCCCAGGCCAAGGGCGTGCGCAACCTGGCCTTGGACGAACTGTTCGCCACCTGCGAGGTCGTCATCTTGGCCGGCGGCTACACCCCCGAAACCCATCACATGATCCGCAAATCCCACTTCGAGCGGATGCAGCCGGGCGCATTGTTCGTCAATATCGCGCGCGGCAAGATGGTTCACCAGCAAGAGATGATCGAGGCCCTCTCTCAGTGCGACATCTACCTCGCCTTGGACGTCTTCGAGGAGGAGCCTCTTCCGGCCGACAGCCCGCTCCGTGAAAGCGACCGCGTGCTATTGGTTCCCCATCGTGGCAACAACGCCATCGAGTTCGAGCAGCGATGGCAATGCCTGGCCGGCGAGATCGAGCGGTTCTGCACGGGCCAACGCCCCGAAACGGCGCTAACGCTCCAGCGGATCCGTGTGATGAGCGAATCGTAGGAACACCGAATCATAGTCTTCGTTCACCAGTCGAGGAGTGGTAACCATGCGACATTCCTACTCAGAAACTTGGATCTGGCGATTTTTGACCGTTGGCCTCCTTGCCGCCATGACGCTCGGATCCTTGCCGGCTCCAGCCGCCGACAACGTCGAGCCCGGCAAAGGCTACACGCTGTTGGGAACCATTCGCCCGCGCGACGCCACGCAGATCGAATCTTCCAACTGGTCGGTCGGCGCCGAAACCATGGACCGCGACTTCACCATCTATGCCAACTGGCGCAAGTACCTCGGACCGCTTGGGGCCAAGAAGGCCCGCATCCAGTCAGGCTGGGCCAAAACCGAAAAGGAAAAAGGCCATTATGATTGGGCCTGGATGGACGAGATCATCCCCGACATGGTCAAACAGGGCGTCGAACCCTGGGTCTGCCTCTGCTACGGCAATCCCATCTATCCTGACGGTGGCGGCACCGGGCTGGGCGGCGGCTTGCCTGCCTCCGACGAGGCGTTGAAGGCCTGGGATCGATACGTCGGCGCTTTCGTCGACCGCTATAAGCAGTACGTCGATGAATGGGAAATCTGGAACGAGCCGCGCACGGGGCTAGGCGAAGGAACCGCGCGCTACGCCGCCCTCGTCCTGCACACCGCCGAGGTCATCCGGGCTCGGCAGCCCAACGCCACGATCATCTTCGCCGCCGGCGGCTCGTTCGACACTACCTATGTCGAGCAGGTGCTCACGTGGCTCCGCGACCGCGGCAAGCTCGCGCTGGTCGACGAGGTGGCCTATCATCCCTACACCCCGGTTCCCAACTGGTCGTATCCCAAGGTCGACAAACTCTGCGAGATCATTGCCGCGATCGCCCCGAAGGTGCGGATTCGTCAAGGCGAAAACGGTTGCCCCTCCACCCCCGGCTCGTTCGGCGCGTTGCGCACGAAGGATTGGACGGAGCCCGCCCAGGCCAAGTGGGCTCTGCGCCGTTTGATGGGCGACTTGGGACGCGACATTCCCTCGTCCTACTTCTCCATCTGCGACATGCAGTACCCGGATCGCAAGAATACCAAGGGCCTCTTGGCGACCAACCCGGACAAGACTGTACGCTATGCCAAGCCGGCCTATCGGGCGGTCCAGCACATGACCGCCCTGTTCGACAACCACCTCAAACGAATCCCCGACGACGGCGCGGCTGTAGTTGGCGGCGACAGCGACCGCTTCTCGCTCTTCCGGTACCGCGCCGACGCTGGAGGTCAGGCGCTCACTCTCTGGCGCAATTGCAACATCCCCGACACCAAGCCCGACATGGAACGGGTGGTCCTCTCGGTTCCGCACGGCGACTTTGAAGCTCCGGTTTGGATCGACCTCCTCTCCGGTCGTGTCTACGCGATGGACGCCTCACAGTGCAAGCGCGACGGCGACACCTACGTCTTCCTCAGCGTGCCCGTCTACGATTCCGTCGTAGTGATCGCCGATCGGCGCGTCGTCGACCCGGTGCTCGCCGCCGCCGACAACGTTGAGCCCGGCAAGGGCTACACGCTGTTGGGGACCATTCGCCCGCGCGACGCCACGCAGATCGAATCTTCCAACTGGTCGGTGGGCGCCGAAACCATGGACCGCGACTTCACCATCTATGCCAACTGGCGCGAGTACCTCGGACCGCTTGGGGTCAAGAAGGCCCGCGTCCAATCCGGCTGGGCCAAGACCGAAAAGGAAAAAGGCCATTACGATTGGGCATGGATGGACGAGATCATCCCCGACATGGTCAAGCAGGGCGTCGAACCCTGGGTCTGCCTCTGCTACGGCAATCCCATCTATCCCGAGGGTGGCGGCGCCAGGCTGGGCGGCGGCTTGCCTGCCTCCGACGAGGCGCTGAAGGCCTGGGATCACTACGTCGGCGCCTTCGTCGACCGCTACAAGAAGTACGTCGATGAATGGGAAATCTGGAACGAGCCGCGCACCCATCAAGGCGCGGGACCCGTGCGCTACGCCACCTTCGTCCTGCGCACCGCCGAGGTCATCCGAGCCCGGCAACCCAACGCCACGATCATCTTCGACGACGGAAACTCGCCGGACAACGCCTATATCGAGCAGGAGCTCACTTGGATCCGCAGTCAAGGCAAGCTCTCCTTGGTCAACGAGGTGACCTATCATCCCTACACCCCCGTTCCCAGCCGGTCGTACGCCAAGGTCGCCCGACTCCGCGAGGTCATTGCCGCGATCGCCCCAGAAGTGCGGATTCGGCAGGGTGAAAGCGGTTGCCCCTCCACCTCCGGCTCAGTCGGCGGGTTGGGCACGAAGGACTGGACGGAACCCGCCCAGGCCAAGTGGGCCCTGCGCCGTTTGATGGGCGATTTGGGTCGCGATATTCCCTCGTCGTACTTCTCTATCTGCGATATGCTGTATCCGAATGGCATGAATACCAAGGGCCTCTTGGCGGCCAACCCGGACAAGACCGTGCGCCATGCCAAGCCGGCCTATCGGGCGGTCCAGCATATGACCGCCTTGTTCGACAACCACCTCAAACGAATCCCCGACGACGGAGCGGCCGTAGTCGGCGGCGACAGCGACCGCTTCTCGCTCTTCCCGTACCGGGCCGACGGCGGAGGTCAGGTCCTCACTCTCTGGCGCAATTGCGACATCCCCGATACCAAGCCCGACATGGAACGGGTGGTCCTCTCGGTTCCGCACGGCGACTTTGAAGCTCCGGTTTGGATCGACCTCCTCTCCGGTCGTGTCTACGCGATGGACGCCTCACAGTGCAAGCGCGACGGCGACACCTACGTCTTCCTCAGCGTTCCCGTCTACGATTCCGTCGTTGTGATCGCCGACCGGCGCGTGGTCGACCCCGTGCTCGCCGCCGACAAAGCGAAAGACAAGGCAAAGTAGGACGACAGCGTACAAGTATCGATTCATGGTCTTCGTTCGGCAAGCCAGGAGTGGCGACGATGCGACATTTCAGCCCTAACGCTTCGATCTTCCGATTCCTTCCCGTTGGGCTTCTCGCCGGTCTAACCCTCGGCTGCCTCTCGGCGCGCGGCGCCGATTCGCTGCGATCCTCAGAAGGGCCCGGTGCCATCGCCCCCGTCTTGCAGTCCGCCGCCGACCAAACGTCGCCGCACCAACCCGGGCGCGACGCGCCGGGCGGTTGCGTTCTCGAAGGCAGCGTGACCGTTCGCAGCACCGTTCCCCTTCCCGGCGTGGCCCTCGCGCTGAAGGATCTGGCCGCCGATCTCGAAAAGGTCCTCGGATCGCCGGCCAAGCTCGTCACAGACGGCAAAGCCGACATTGTTGTCCAACTCGATCCCTCGCTCGGCCGTCCCGAAAGCTATCGCGTCGACGTACACAGCGACGGCGTCCGTCTGACCGGTGCCGACGAGCTCGGCGTTATCTACGCCATCTATCGCGTCTCGCAAGACTACCTGGGCGTCGATCCGTACTGGTACTTCAAAGACCTCCTGCCGCAGTCCCGCGACCGCATCGCCTTGGCCGCAGGCTCGATCCAGTCCAAGCCGCCCACGTTTCACTACCGTGGATGGTTCGTCAACGACGAAGACCTTCTCACCGAGTGGAAGAGTGGCGGTGGCCAACGTCACATCAGCTATCCGTTCTATCAGCAGGTGGTCCATCTCGAGGTCATCGACCGCGTGTACGAAGCCCTCCTCCGTGCCGGCGGCAACCTCATCATTCCGGCTTCGTTCGTCGACGTGATGAACGAGCCCGAGGCGCGCTTGGTCGCCCGCGCCGCCGAGCGGGGACTCTACGTCTCTCAGCACCACATCGAACCGCTGGGCGTCAGCCACTACGGATTCGAAAACTACTGGAAGGCCCGCGGCGCGGACCACGCATTTGCCTACGGTTCGCATCCCGATCGCGTGCGCCAGGCATGGCGGGCGTTTGCCCAGCGATGGCACGATCTGGCGGGCAATAAGGTCGTCTGGCAGCTCGGCCTGCGTGGAAAGGGGGACCGCGCGATCTGGACGAGCGACGCCTCGGTCGATCGCTCGCAAGCCGGCCGGCTCATTTCGCAAGCCATCGCCGAGCAGTGGGACATCGTTCGCGCCGTCGATCCCCGCCCCGTGCCTCCGGCCACCACGACCCTCTGGGCCGAAGGCTCGGAGCTGATGGGCCAGGGAAGCCTCACGTTCCCCAAAGAAGTCATCATCGTCTTTGCCGATCACGGACCGTCGCAGACGATGCAGGGCGACTTCTCCTCCACGAAACGCGAAAGCGGCCGCCGCTACGGCGTCTACTATCACATCGGCTTCTGGAACGCCGGGTCGCACCTGTTGCAGGGAACCACGCCGGAGCGAATTCGCGCCGAGTTCGACCGCATCGTCGCCAAGGGCGATACCGAGTACGCCATTCTCAATGTCTGCAACGTGCGCGAACACGTCCTGGGAATCCAGGTGGCCACGGAGATCATGAACGACCCGCGCGGCTGGACCGAAGCCGGCTTCTGGCATCGCTTCGCTCCCAAGGCGTTGCACCAGCCCTACCAGAAGCTGTTGGCCACGTTCATCCCGCTCGGCGGCAAGCGACTCCTCCAGGACGGCACCCTGTTCACGTCGGCCAAACGCAAGCTCGCCAGCTACACCGACACCCCAAGAGGCCACGCATCCCAACGGCCCGCAGCGCCCGTCGAACTTGCCGGCCGGCTAACCAACGCCATCGCCGCCCTGGATGCACTGATCGCCGCCTACCCGGCCGCCGTGCTCACCAGCCGAGAGCGTCCCTTCTTCGACGTCCATTACCTGACGCAAGCCAGAATGATGCGCGAAATGTACGCGTTCTACCTGGCGACCATTCGTGCGGCAGACGACGCTGGCCAACTGACCGATGCCCAACACGCCCTCGAGCGATTCCTCGATGCTCGCCAGGCAGCCACCAACGGCAAGTGGTCCGGCTGGTATCGAGGCGACAAGAAGGTCGACGTTCCCGCCCTGCTGGAGCGAACGCGTGCGGCCAGCCGAAAACTGCTGCCGGCTGCGCCGGCGCCCACGGACCGCGCTCGGTGACCTTCAGAAGCTACCAATTCGCTTCGAGGCCGAAGTTCAACCCGTGAGCCAATGCGTCCTGTCGGAAGAAGATCAGACTGCCGCTGACGGCGCTGTCGGAGAAGTCCAGTTGATCGGGTGCCCGGGCGATATGGTTCAGCCACAACACGTTGTAGCCGATGCGAACGAGCCACAAGTCGTTGATCTGGCGGCTCACGTTCAAGCCCGCGTCCAGTACGAAGGAGTTCACCGTTTCTTGCACGCGGAAATCACGAAGTACTTCCGTGCGATCGTTGTCGGTCATGAGGGTCGCCTGCCTGGCGTTGTTGTTGTACACCCCCACCTTGATCGACGTATTGCATTCCCAGCAGGCCCGTCGACAAGTCCATTCGCCGCCCAACTGAATGCCCCAGAGCGAATCGCGCGTCGCCACATCGTACGAGCTCTTCCGGCCCGCGGTGTACGAGTCGATCCGGAACTCCTCTTCCAGCCGCAAATACCGCGGACCGAAAATCATGTGGAAGCCGGCCGACGGATCGCCGAATCGCATGCTGGCTTCCACGCTGTTCAAACGCGACTTGAAATACAGGCCCATACTGTCGGCCTGCGCAAAATCGACCGTCTCTCCCACGTTCCCCAGCGTGTCGGGAAGACGCAGATATGTGCCGGCCGGAGCGACCAACACCCTGGTCGCATCCCAATCGTAGATCCCGAAGTAGCCGATCTCGAACCCCGTGATGTTCTCCGATTCGTCGCTCATATAGCGAGCGCTCACCCGCGGCCCCACGGCGAAGTCCGGGTCCAAGTCGTCGGTCCGCGTTGTCTGTCCCAGCACCGGATTCAACGCCACCGGTTGTCCTCGCGTGTGTTCCAATCGCCAGAAGAGCGTCTCGGCCACAATCTCGCAAGTCTGGCCGCGACCGGCGGCGCAGCTCCAATTGATTCGCACGTCGTCAGACGACGGGGCTGGCGCGGCGGCCACAGGCTGCCTCGGCGCGGCGTCGACGTACAAAAACCCGTCGCCGTCCGCCGAGTACGTGACGCCATCCTTTGAATACGTGACGCCCGCCTCGGTCGCCCTGCGGCTCGTGGGGCTGGGCAGCGCCAACGGGGCTGGCGGAATGCCTTGGCTCGGCGAGCCCGGCGGTGGTGGCTGCAGCAAGTCGTTCTTTTGGCCTTCTGCGTTGGGCCATGCGAACACCACGGGCGAAACCTGTGCCGAACTGGCCGATGTCTTCTGCGGTAGCAGCGACACCGGCAGCACAACGCCGTGGTCGGTGCCGGAATGCAGCAAAGCCCGACTCGAATACATCGGCCCCACATTGCCGCTCGATGGGGCAAGAGGGGCCGGTTTGGGCGTCATCAAAGCCGCAGGAGGAGCGTTGTGGGTTGGCGACAATGGCTCCGCTTGCGACGCCGACTCGGACACGACCGGCCGATTTTCAGCTTGCACCTCGTCGCTCTTGCGAAAGGTGACCGTGAAATCGGGCGGCTGAGTCGCTTGCCCTGGCCCCTGCTCTTTGTCCTTGGGCAACAGCACCAGCGTCGTCGCTCCCGGCGAACCGTCACGTACCGTCAGGGTTTGTGCGGGCGGATCACCGCGTCCTGCAAAGTACTGGGCTTCCTGCCCAAAAACACTGTTCGCCAGCCAAGACAATGCTGTACACGCGAGCGTCAAATGGATCAGACGCATTGTCCCGTTCCTGAACCCAGGCGACCACACCGGTGCTTCGGCTGAGGAAGACGCAAACCAACGTCCCTCAGTACCACCCTTGGTGGATCCGACGACACAGCGCGGCGGCAGAAAGGCCGTACATACGGTATCATCGGTACAACCGGACCATGTCTTGAAGGCATAACCCTTAGAACCGGATATTCTGACGTATCTTGCCAAACTTGCCACGCGGCCCCCGTACGCGCCCGGGACGGACCCTGCCCCACAATGGTCCATCCAACCAGCCGAACGCACCCACATCCGCGCACCGGGACGGCGGCGTAAGATAGGCGATATCGGCGCCCTGCAGGCAAAACGGGCCACCGAAGTACGCACCAGTTGGCGGCCCTATTTGGGGATGGCTACTTCTTCGGCTTTTCCAAATGGCCGCCAAACTCGTAACGCATGGCCGAAAGCAACCGGTCCTGGAAATCCGCCTCACCCCGCGAGTAGAAACGCTCATACAGCGCCGTGGAAAGGACGGGCACAGGCACCGATTCGTCAATCGCCGCCTTGATCGTCCAGCGCCCCTCGCCCGAGTCAGATACGCGACCCGCGAACTTCGACAGCCCGGCATCGTCGATCAGGGCCGCGGCGGTCAGGTCCAGCAGCCACGAGGCGATCACGCTGCCACGCCGCCACACCTCGGCAACGTCGCGCAAATTGAAGTCGTACTGATAGTGCCGAGGCTCGCGCAGCGGAGTCGTTTCCGCGTCGATCTCCCCCTGCTTCTCGCCGACATTGGCGTCCCGCAACACGGCCAACCCCTCGGCATACGACGCCATCAAGCCGTACTCGATCCCGTTGTGCACCATCTTCACGAAGTGGCCGCCGCCATTCGAGCCGCAATGAAGGTACCCCTGTTCCGCCGTGCCGCCGATCTTCTCGCGGCCGGGTGTGCGGGCAATATCGCCCATGCCGGGCGCCAACGTGGCGAAAATCGGGTCCAGACGCTCGACCACCTGTTGCTCGCCTCCGATCATCATGCAGTAGCCCCGCGTCAGCCCCCAAACACCGCCGCTCGTCCCCACGTCGACATAGTGAATTTCCTTCTTCGCCAGTTCATCAGCCCGCCGGATGTCGTCGATGTAGTACGAATTGCCCCCGTCGATGAGCGTGTCGCCCGGCTCGAGATGCGGCACTAGGCCCGCGATCGTGTCGTCCACGACTCCGGCCGGAACCATCATCCAAATCGCTCGCGGCTTCTCCAGTTTCTTGACAAAGTCGGCCGCCGACGATGCCCCCACCGCCTTCTCCTTGACCAGTTCGTCGACCGCGCCGGGCGATACATCGAAGACCACGCATTCATGGCCGCCCTTGAGAAGCCGCCGAACCATGTTTGCTCCCATGCGCCCAAGACCGATCATTCCAAGTTGCACGGATGAGTCCTTTCTTGTCGAGGCCTGCTTTGCCAATGCGCGTCGAGCGGCAGCCGGCATGAATCGCGATCGTTGGCTGCGACGGCATCAATGAAAACACGTTGTCTGCATTGGGTTGCCAAGCGGATCGCCGGCGCGACCGAAGCGGTTCAAGCTGTCACTTGTCTCATTATGATCGGCACGGACAGCCCTGAATGGGGGTGCCTCACGTGCGCGTTCGCATACAGCTGCGATGGGCCGGCCGAAATGGCTCGCCGTGCCACGGTCGTGCATCGACGTTCCGGGTGGCCGGGAATCAGTCCATGAATTCATCGCGTTGATTTCTGGACTCGTCGACGCCAACGCGTTAATCTGGTTGTCAGTCCGTGGGCCAATTCCTCGATGACCCCGGCAACAGTTCTCTGTCGAGGTGTCCACACACGCGTACGCTTTGCCATCAACGGCTTGCGAGGAAATGGTCGTGTCCACACAAACCGAACGGCGCGGGCTCACAACGAGAATCTGCGGTCGCAGCATCCTCTGTATCGTCATCGCAGCGGCCGCCACTTTGCCATTCATTTCCCACGCAAACGCCGCCGAACGCCCTCCGAACATCATCTACATCCTCGCCGACGATCTCGGCTATGCCGAATTGGGCTGCTACGGCCAGGAGAAGATCCAAACGCCGAATGTCGACCGCCTGGCCGCCGAGGGCATGCGCTTCACCCAACACTATTGCGGCAATGCCGTCTGTGCCCCGTCGCGATGCGCCCTGATGACCGGCAAGCATCCCGGGCACGCCTACATCCGCGACAACAAACGAGCCGACCTTTCCGAGCAGATCCTTGACCGTTACGGCATGGAGTTCAAGGGCCAGGAACCCATCCCGGCCAGCGAGACGACGATTGCCGAGATGCTCAAACAGAAAGGCTACACTACGGCGGCCGTCGGAAAATGGGGGCTCGGACAATTCGGAACGACCGGCGATCCGAACCGCCAAGGTTTCGATCTCTTCTTCGGCTACAACTGCCAGGCCCACGCGCACAGCTACTATCCCGCCTACCTGTGGCGCAACGGCGAGAAGGTCTTACTGAACAACCACCCGCCGATTCCCGGCCATGCACTGTTTCCCAAGGGGGCCGACCCCGACGACCCGGCCGCCTACAAGGCCTTCCGCGGAAAAGACTACACACCGGACCGCATGATCGATGTCGCCCTACAGTTCATTTGCGACAACAAGGATCGGCCCTTCTTCCTCTATTTCCCAAGCACCATCCCGCACCTGGCCCTGCAAATCCCCGAACACGACATCAAGCCCTATCGGGGCAAATGGCAGGAAACCCCGTTCACGGGCAGGGGCTACACGCCCCAGCGAACTCCGCGGGCCGCCTATGCGGCGATGATCAGCCGGCTCGACAAGGACGTCGGACGGATCATGGCCACGGTCAAGGACCTCGGGCTCGACGATAACACGCTCGTCATGTTCACCTCCGACAACGGTACTACGCACCTCAAGACCGAAGTCGACTACGACTTCTTCCGAAGCGTCGGGCCGCTGCGGGGACTCAAGGGGAGCCTCTACGAGGGCGGCATCCGCGTGCCCATGATCGCGCGATGGCCGGGCAAGATCAAACCCTCCACCACAACCGACCACGTCTCCGCGTTCTGGGATGTGATGCCGACGCTTGCCGAACTCGTCGGGGGCAAAGTCCCGAAAAGTAACGATGGCATCAGCTTCGCCCCATTGCTCCTGGGCCAGCCCGAGCAGCAGAAGGCGCACCCTTACCTGTACTGGGAGTTCCACGGCTATGGTGGCCAACAGGCCGTGAGGATGGGCGATTGGAAAGCCGTCCGCCAGAACCTGCTCCGGAACAACGGCGGCGATCCGGTCAAGACGGAACTGTACAACCTCAAAGCCGATGTCAGCGAATCGCACGACGTCGCAGCCGACAATCCGGAAATCCTCAAACGCATGGAAGACGTGCTCGCAGCCCAACACACCCCGAGCCAACTCTTCCCCATGCCAGCCATCGACTCACACTAACCCTCAACAAAACTCCCCTCGCCCACAAGCACGAGCGTTCCTATCACCTCTCCCCTCGTCCGCTTGCGGGAGAGGAACCGGGGGTGAGGGTACGCAACGCTTCGAGCGCAACTCCGATACAGGAAACACCACCACACCACACACCCTAACCCGTGTAGCACAGCCGCCCCCGACTGTGCCCCCCAAGCTGCTTCCCCCACAACCTAATCCCCGTACGTTATCCTTCAACATCACACACCCCAACCCACCCCCATCCCTCCCGCACCACCCCCAAGCCTAGTGGACCAACCCGCGGATTGTCGGGTGGTGCCCCCGCCTCCGTTTATGTAGACTATCATATGATGAATTGTCTGTCGGGTTCGTTCTCTTCTCTCCACCCCCTCGGGGATGACGATGCAGCGAAGCAAGCCGGGAAAACTCCGTCGCCAGCGTCTCAGTGATCAATTAACCACCCAGTTGCGCAAGCTCATCATCGATCGAGGCCTCAAACCCGGCGATCCGCTCCTCACCGAGCAGGAGATGATCGACCAATTCGGCGTCAGCCGATCCGTCGTTCGAGAGGCCACCAAGGCCCTCGACTTCCTCGGCATCATCGACGCCGTGCCCCGGCGCGGAACTTTCCTGGCCGAATTCGACTTCACCCGTGTCGCCGAATATTTCGGTTTCCACTTCGCGCTGACCGACTACCCCCGCGAGTTCCTTCTCAAAACGCGCGTGGTCATCGAAACGGGCGTTCTCTACTACACCATGGACGCCATCCGCAACGACGCCGACCGTTACCAGCACCTGCTCGATCTGGCCGATTGCGGATCCGCTGGCGACAACCTCGATCAGCGCATCAAGTGCGACATCGGCTTCCATCGCGGACTCGTCGAAGTCAGCGACATCCCACCCCTGTCTGCCTTTTCCGATCTGTTGCAGATCTTCTTCCAGCGATTCCAACTCCATTTGGCCAAGGGCGATTTCGAGGGCGGCAAGCGCCAGCATCGTCTGCTCGTCGAGACTCTCCATGCCGGCAAACTCGCCGAAGCGATCGACATCCTTCGCAGCCACTTGGGCTGGTACGCCAGTGCCGAACCCACCTCCGACAATTCACCCAAGAGTCAACGGTAGCCCGGCTGGCCCCCTGCGCCCTTTGTGCTTCGGAAAAACCACGGCACCCATCGCGGTGCATCTTCCAGCAACGGTACATCGAGGTACGGATCATGAATCTTCGACGTCAGATCGCGGATCACGTTGTGCCGCCCGGCAGCATCAGTCTTTGGTGGCTCGGGCAGGGCGGTGTCATATTCAAAAGCCCCGCCGGCAAGTTGGTCGCCATCGATCCCTACCTGACCAATAGCTGCAAGGCCATCGGCGAGCAGCACGGCTTCGACATGGATCGCCTCGTGCCGCCCCCATTGGTCCCCGCCGATCTCGTTGGCGTCGACCTCTATGCCATGACCCACAGCCACGGCGATCACCTGGACCCGCAGACCCTCGAAGGCTACCGTGCGGCCGGCGGCGACGGTCCCTACCTGGCGCCTCCCGAAACCGCCGAGCGACTCCGCCAGCTCGGCGTCGCCGAGTCCCAGATCATCATGACGTGGCCCAACAAGACCTATACCCTGGGCGACATGCACGTCCGCGCCACCATGGCCATCCCGCTGGATGCCGACGATTTGACCCACGTCGGCTACCTTGTCAGCGTCGAGGGTGGCCCAACGGTCTATCTCACCGGCGACACCGGCTACGAGGAGATCCTCGTCAGGGCCGCCAAACCGCACCACCCCGACGTGCTCATCACCGTGATCAACGTCGCTTTCCGCAATCTCTCCCCGGCCGAGGCCGCCCGTCTGGCCCGCCTGCTCGACGTCCAGGTCGTCGTCCCTTGCCATTACGATCTCTTTCCCGATAATAGTCTGCCGCCCCAGTTGCTCCGCACCTGTCTGACGCTCGAGGGAATCGGCGACCGCTACCGGCAGCTCCAGCACGGTCAGGTCTTCACCTACCCGCCGCCGGCCGCCTGATTAGCACAACTCACACGCGACGAAGAAGGGACCGTCATGGCCGACAACAATACCCTCTGCTTCGATATCCCCCGCCTCGGCCCGTGCCGTGTTCCCTCGCCCACGAAAGGAGTTCGCTTCGTCGACGACGAAGCCCGCATACTCCATTCCGCCGACCCGCACGAGGTCGAAACGCTCCTCTCCCAAGGCCAACCGCTGCCATCGATGGAAGTAGCCGGCCCGCGAGAGCGAATCTTCTTCGACCCAGCCAATCTCAAGTGCGGCGTCGTCACCTGTGGCGGACTTTGCCCGGGCCTGAACGATGTCATCCGCGCGCTGGTGCTCAGCCTCCACTACCACTACGGGGTCCGCACAGTCTATGGCTTCCGTTACGGCTACGAAGGCCTCGTTCCCCGCTACGGCCACGAGCCGATGGACCTGACGCTCGACGCCGTCGACCACATTCACGACCTCGGCGGAACCATCCTCGCCTCTTCCCGCGGACCGCAGGATCCCAAGGAAGTCGTCGACTATCTCGAGCGCCTGGGCGTCGGAGCCCTCTTCACCATCGGCGGCGACGGCACCCTCCGCGGCGCCGCCACCATTGCCGACGAGGCCACCCGCCGCGGCCTCCCTTTGAGCGTCATCGGCATTCCCAAAACGATCGACAACGACATCTGCTACGTCCAGAGTTCGTTCGGTTTCGAGACGGCCGTCTCCCAAGCATGGCGCGCCACCTATGCCGCCCACGTTGAAGCCAAGGGCGTCCACAACGGCATTGGCCTGGTCAAGCTCATGGGTCGCGAATCGGGGTTCATCGCCGCCTACGCCGTCCTGGCCGACAGCCAGGTCAATTTCTGCTTCGTCCCCGAAGTCCCCTTCAGCATGGAGACCTTCCTGCAGGCCCTCGAAGAGCGCATCCTCCGACGCCACCATGCCGTCATCGTCGTCGCCGAAGGGGCCGGGCAGGACCTCCTCGATGCGACCGGCCATCTCGATGCCTCGGGCAATGTCAAGCTGGCCGATATCGGCCACTTCATGCGAGAACAGATCAAGGAATACTTCACCCGGCGCGGCATCCCGATGAGTCTCAAGTACATCGACCCCAGCTACATCATCCGCAGCATGCCTGCCAACCCGCACGACTCGGCGTTCGGCCTCCTGTTGGCCCACAACGCCGTCCATGCCGCCATGGCCGGCCGCACGCGAATGGTCGTCAGCCAGTGGAACCAGCAGTTCACCCACGTCCCCATCAGCATGGCCGTCTCCCGCCGTAAGAGAATCGACCCCGAAGGCTGGGTCTGGACCAGCGTCCTCGCCTCCACCGGCCAGCCACGCGACTTGACCTGACCCCTCCGCTTTCCGGGTGTGGCACGCGACCTCGCCGCACGTTATGCTGGAGTTCCGGCCGAACGGCCCGCCGCCTGCCACGAATCCGGCCACCTCGAACACGGCCAGGCGTGGCTCCCACCGCTCAACCATCCATCCTTCAGGAGAACCATCCCATGACAGTTCGCCGCTGGCTTCCGACGGCCGCCCCGCTATCCTGCGCGCTGGCCGGCCTGCTCGTCTTCGCTGCTCCCCAACCGTCCTCGGCCGACGACGCTCCCACGAAGGTCAAGTTCCAGATGCACCGCATCGGCTCCGCCCGTACCGAGGCGCTCGGCGTCGCCGACTTCAATGGCGATGGCAAGCTCGACGTCGTCGCCGGTCCCAACGTCTACCTCGCGCCCGACTGGAAGGCCGTCACCATCCGCAAGCTCGACGGCTCCGTCGACGACAGCGGTAAGGGCTACTACGACGACTTCGCCAACATTCCCCTCGACGTCGACGGCGACGGTAAAACCGACCTTGTTTCCTGCGGCTGGTTCTCACAATCGATCGCCTGGTACCGCAACACGCTCGGCAAGCCCGGCCTCTGGCCCGTCGGCGGTGTCGAGAAGGCAACCAATTTCGAGACGGCCGATAGCGCTGATGTCGATGGCGACGGGAAGGCCAACGAAGTCCTCGCCAACCTGAAGGCGACAGTCTGGTACGAAGTCGGCAAGCTCCCCTCCGGTGAGCCCGGACTTGTGGCCCACGTCGTCTCCGACAAGCCCATGGAATTCGGCGGCGGTGTCGGCGACGTCAACGGCGACGGCCGCCCCGACATCCTCCGTCCCAACGCCTGGTTCGAAGGCCCCGCCGATCCGCGCAACGGCAAGTGGATCGAACACCCCTGGGCGATGGGCGCCAAAGACGGCAAGGCCACCCATACGCCCCAAATGCTCGTCTACGACGTCAACAACGACGGGCTCAACGACGTCATCACCAGCCACGCCCATGGCGCCGGCATCTTCTGGTACGAACAGGTCCGCGACGGGCAAGACACGCAGTGGAAGCAGCACCTGATCGACGACACCTGGACCCAACCACACAGCCTGGCGCTAGCCGACTTCGACGGTGACGGCGACCTCGACCTTGCCACCGGCAAGCGATTCATGGCCCACAATGGCAACGACCCCGGAGCATTTCAACCCGTCGGTGTCTACTGGTACGAGTTGGCCCGCGGCAAGAATCCCTCCTGGACCAAGCACGTCATCAGCTACGACAAGGGCATCTCTTCCGCCCTCAACATCGACGCCGTCGACCTCGATGCCGATGGCGATATCGACATCGTCGTCACCGGCAAATGGGGCGGCCCCGCCTGGTTCGAAAACAAACTGAAGTAACCCCTTCCCACTACTCTCCCGTCCACACGGGAGAGAGCCTAGGAACGACCAACTCCTCCCCTCTCCCGCACGCGGGAGAGGGGCCGGGGGTGAGGGCACTGTCCACCACATACCCAACCACACCTCAAAGCCCCACCTCTCGCTCACACCCGAACTCCAACCGCACAGGCCCCATCAAGCCCGACGGCGCCAACGGATCCTTGGCCGAGTACCCTTCGTACGGCTTCATCGGCGGGCCATCCGCCTGCAATCGCAGGTTGCTCTTCGT
The DNA here is from genome assembly GCA_963674835.2 of Thermoguttaceae bacterium. Taxonomy (GTDB): domain Bacteria; phylum Planctomycetota; class Planctomycetia; order Pirellulales; family Thermoguttaceae. The sequence goes on along the minus strand of CAXXKC010000003.1, from coordinate 52,775 downwards.
CAGCCGTTCCTTCTCCGGCAATCCCGCGTCGCCGATCAAACGGTTTTGCCAGACATTGGCCACGTCGATCTCCAGCGCATTCGTGCCCGCCTTCACCTTCCCGGTCAGGTCGACCACCCACGGAGCGGTCCACACCACGCCGACGGGCTTGCCGTTCAGCCGGACCTCCGCAACGTACCCAACGCGGCCCAACTCCAAACGCACCGGCCCGGTCGCCTCATCCTTGCTCAGCTCCACGCTCTTGCGATACGTGCCCGTGCCTGAAAAGTACTTGATTCCAGCGTTCGGGTGTTCGTTCCACGCGATCAACCGCTCGAAGACGGCCGATTCCGGGGCGCCCCACCCCGGCGTGAACCGCACGTCCCAAGGACCGTCCAGCGCTCGCGGCTCGGTCAGCCCATCCACCTCGACCGCCTTCTCGCCCTTCGAGGCCGTCTTCACCGCATACGAACCCTTCTTCCAAAAACGCAGCCGCACACCCTTCTCATCGCGACCGACAATCTCCCAACCGTCGGCCGGCCCCGCAATGGCCACCACGTGGCGATCCGTAGCCAGCTTGCGGAACACCACGAACACCGACCCGTTCTCGGCCAGGCGAATCGGCACGACCGTCCGCCCGTCGTCGCTGCTGCGATACGCAACCGTGTCGCAGATCCGCCCCGCAACCGGGTCCCATAACTCGGGCTCCTTCCCCGCAACGCGGAACGTGCACTCCGCATCACCTGTGCCCGAGAGGAAGTAGATGTCGGCGTTCTCGCCGTGGCGATGAATGTAATCCCAAGGCCCCGCGAAGTCGGGCGAAATCTTCTCGCTCGCAAGCACGGCGTCCAGCCCCGTGCCCGTGATCAGCTTGCCTCGGCCTCGTTGGCGGACCTTCGGCCCGGCCGCATCGCCCCACAACTGCTTGACAAGACGGCCCACCTCCGCATCAGCCTGCGGATAGCCTTTCAACCCCGGCGCGCGGCTCGCCTGACGGCTGCCCAAAACGACCGTGGCCCCCGCCTCGGCCAGGTCGAGAATCTTCTGCAGCGCCTCCGGCGGCACGTCTTCCTCCGCCAGGTCCACCACCAGAAGCCGGTACTGCATGCCGTCGGGCAGAACCAGCCGTCCCCGCTCGAACGCCAGCCGCTCTCGCAGCACGTCCGTATTGACCAGGTCATACGTATAGCCCTTCCCGAGCACCAGCGACGGCTTGGTGCCCCACTTCTCGCCGCGCGTCCAGCCGGCATAGTTCCGGTCGCTCACGTAACAGCACACGTCGGCCACGAAGTGTCCCTGCCGCAGCATGTGTTGGCTGCGCGCCAGGTAAGCCAGAAAATCGCCCGCCTGCCGCCACCACGTCACTCGCGGATTCAGGTGCGTGCCTGCGAAGTATTCCGCCCCCGGCACTCCGAACTCGGGCAGCGAACAGGTAAACGTGTGCCAAATGAAGTGGTTCATGCCGTCGCAAAGGGCGGCGTCGGCCCGCGGCTTCAGCGTCGCCGGATAGGCCGACCAATGTTTCCTCATGTGCGTAAACGCTTCGATGGCCGCCACCGGCTTGCCATAGATGTGGGCCGCGATGGCCGTGCTCCGGGCGTTCGTTTGGTGAGGCAGCGGCCACCAGAATTCGCCTTGCGGCATGTCGTTCGACGCCCAAAACGCCAACTGGTCCGAGTCGGCGAACATGTCGTTCTTCCGGTTCCACGGCCCGCCCGACTCCGAATGCCACGCCAGCCCCGCCCGATGGCAAAGCTCCCGCAGCGTCCCGTAGCAGTTCTCCAGAAAACAGTGGCCGATCGTCCGCCGATAGTCCTCCAGGAACCGTTTCGACACTTCTGGCGTCTGAACGGTCATCCCCGCCAGCACCGGCAGATACGGCCGAATGCTGTAACCGCGATACCTCTCAAACTCCTTGTCGAACCCGGGCGTCCAGGTCGGCGCGGCGCCCTCCCAACTCACACTATAGAAATGCGTGAGCGTCTTGCCGGCCAGCGGCCCCGCGTCGTCCAGAATCGCCTTGCCCATCCGGTTGAAATACGCCGCAACCGCCTCCCGACTGAGAATGTCGACCTCCGTCTTGCGGTCCTCCATGATCGTCGACACCAGCCGCAGCAAGGTCCATCGCCCCGGCGGCACCTGCCACGCCAGCCGTCCTTGCCCGTCAACCTTGTCCGACAGGTCGACGACCTCGACGACCGCCTTGTCGGCCGCCGATTCCCGCCGACAGGCCAACAGCCCCACCTCCCACATGCGCTTCCAATCGCCCGCCGGCACGGTCATCTCGACCTTCTTCGGCCCCTCCAACTCGCTCGTCGCCCACGCTAATTGCTTCGGGGCGTCGTCGCCCACGTCCCATGGCCCCTTCAGCGCCCCGGCGCAACTGCTCAGGTTCACGCTCATCGTCAACCCCAGCCGGCTCGCCTCTGCCATGGCCACCGTCAGCATCCGCCGCCATTCCGGGCCCATAAACTCCATGCGAACCGGCGGGGGAGGACAGTGGTCGTCGTGATACCCCCGGGCGTCGAACAGCAACAGACCGCCGACCCCTTTCTCCTTCATCGCCGCCAGGTCCGACCGGATCATCTCCTCGGTCACATTCCCGTTCAGCCACCACCAATAGACCCACGGCTTCTCGGCGTCCGACGGCGCAGCGAACCCTGCCGCCAGATCGTCGGCGCCTCTCGCCTGCAGAACCGGTCGGCCGAATACCGCCAACGCAATCGTCGAAGCCAAAACCAAAACGGCCGCTCTGTAGCGCACAGCAACGTGGATCATCATGCCAAGTCCCTCACGATCAATCACCGGTCAACGCCGAGCCCGCCTCACATCATCGCTACCCACCGCGGCCAAGTCAACCCAAACGCGTTGCCCCATCGAATCCCACCGACACAGTAGCAAGACCGCTCCGTCTCCAGCCCACACCGACGAACGCCCCCTTGACGGCACGCCCGCCAAACCGTCTATTCTCTCCAGGACGCAAACCATGGATACAATCGCCGAAATCAAACGGCTCGAAAACTACCGCCGTCAATCGCGCAGAGCGATCCCTGTCCACACAGCCTTGCTGCTCACAGCCGCTTTCACCATCTGGCTGCTATCTCACGTCATCTCCGTCCCCATCTGGGCAACCGCAATCGTCCTCGGCATGCTCGCCTTCACATGGATCGGCGATGTCATCAACTGCTTTCATTGCAGCCGAAGACTCAAGACACTGCGACGCGAACAAGAACTCTGACAGCAGCCAGCCACGAGCCGTCACCAACAACATCCAATCAATCGTCCCCAACACAGTTCCCCTCGCCCGCCTGCGGAGAGGGCCGCGCGTTGAGGGAGCGCGTCGGCTGCTATCCGGGCCGAATCGCCATCATTGGCGGCATCGGCATCAAGAAGGCTGTACGTCCAACGCCGCCTTGGCGACGCGCATCACGTTGCCGCCCAGGATCTTCTGAATGTCGTCGTCCGAGTAGCCGCGTTGCACCATGCCCACCGTGTACAGCGGCCAGTTCGTCCACGCCATGCTCATCGACGCCTGGTAAGGCCGCGACGGCACCCACTCCGGCGGCCAGAAACTCGCCCAACTGCGGCGCGACTTGCCGCGCGACGGCACCTTCTTATTCTCCGCCGACGCGTTCCGCGACGTATACGCCGTATCCGTGCCGATCGCTACGTACTCCGGCCCGAACTTCTTCACCACGTGGTCGATGTGCTCCATCAGCGCCAGGATGTCCCCCGGATTGCCCAAAAAGCTGGGCACCGTGCAAATCCCCACGAAGCCCCCCGTGTCGGCGATCGCCCGGATCACTTCATCCGGCTTGCCGCGAATATGGCGATGCAGCGACGCGCACGTCGTATGGCTGGCGACCATCGGCTTCTTCGAGGTCCGCGCAGCGTCCAGGCTGGTTTGCCACCCGCTATGGGCACAATCGACGATCACGCCCACGCGGTTCATCTCGGCCACCACCGCGCGGCCGAAGTCGCTCAGCCCCGCGTTCGACGGCTCCGCGCAACCGTCGCCGATCATGTTGCGCCGGTTATACGTCAAGTGCATCATGCGAATGCCCAACTCGTAGAAGATGCGAATGTACCGCATCTCGTCCTCGATCGACACCCACTGCTCCACCAGCGGCACGCCGTTCCCCGTGAAGTACAGGCAGTGCCGCCCGGCCTTCTTCGCCGCCACGATGTCCTCCGGCGTGACCGCCTTGGGAAGGAACTCAGGCATGTGGTCCGTCAGGAACGTGAAGTGCGCCAGCCGTTTGATCAACCGCATCACCGCCTGTCCCTCTTCGCCCGCGTTCTGGAAGATGCACGTCACGCCCGAAGCTTCCCATGCCTGCTCGAACTCGGCCCGCTCCGCCGCATTCGTGGCCGCCCGCGTCATCGACATCTGTTCCCGCAGGTCCTGCACCTCGATGTCCGATGCCCCCGCCTCCACGGCCTTGCGAAGCGCGTCGCCGTCGACCGCCACCCGCGGCGAGAACCCATACGAATCGAACACCAGCGACGCCGCGTGCAGTTCCAACCCGTGCTCGAGCTGCTTGGGCGTTGGCTTGAGCTGCTTCAATGCCACCTGTCGCGCCTCTTGGATCCAGGCGTTGTCCTTCCAGTCCGCCGTCTTCGCCGAAGGCTCGGCTCCGACAACCGAACCCGCGTTTGTGGCCAATCCCGCCAGTGCGGTCGCAGTCGTGGCTTGAAGAAAACGGCGTCGGTCGATCGCATGATGGGACATGAAGCACTCCTCCAAACAAGATCTGCACAACCAATGCACGAAAGCCACCCAGCGAGAGGCCGGACCACAGAGACGAACGGTTCGCCGCTGTCTTTCACCCGGGCAAGATTCCACAACGTGGACCCGGATAGCTCACATTATAGTCGGCCACCGCCCGGCCAGCAAAAGACCCCACGCCGCCCGTCACGGCTCGATCCGCGTGCCCAGCATTTCCAGAAACTTGCGGATCCACTGCGGATGTCCCGGCCATGCGGCGGCCGTCACCAGATTCCCATCGACCACCGCGTTGCTGAACGTCTCGTTCACGTCGCTCCACGTCGCCCCCGTGCGCGTCAGCTCCGGCTTCACGGCCGGATACGCCATGCACGTGCGCCCCTCGACCACACCCGCCGCGCTGAGAAGCTGCGGCCCGTGGCAAATCGCCGCGATCGGCTTGTCAGCCTCCGCAAAATGCCGCACGATCGCCAACACTCGCTCATCCAGCCGTAAATACTCCGGCGCCCGCCCGCCGGGAATCACCAACGCGTCGTACTCCTTCGCATCGACCGCGTCGAAGTCGGCGGTCACCGCAAAGTTGTGCCCCGGCTTCTCGCTGTACGTCTGCGCCCCGTCGAAATCGTGGATCGCCGTCCGCACCGTCTCCCCAGCCTTCTTCCCCGGACAAACCGCGTCTACCTGGTGCCCGACCATCACCAACATCTGAAACGGCACCATCGCCTCGTAATCCTCGACATAATCCCCCACCAGCATCAGAATCCTCTTGGAAGCCATCGTTCCTCTCCTTGTCGATCGGTGAACGTTCCGTCACAACTCCCCGTACCGAATACTACGCGTCGAACCAAGGGGGCATAGCAATCCCAACAGCCGCAGCGCCGGCACCGACACACATGCCGCCGGCCGTTCCGCCGCCGCGGACGACCTTTCCAGCGCGGCCGACAACCCGGTCAGACAAGCCGGCCGCCACGCGCGACACCTCGTGCGCGTTCGGCCTTCCCTCACGCCTCCGCCACGATCACGCTCTCCACTCCCAACACGTCGCCCAGATCCTTGATCGTCCGCGCGTGCTTTCCCACGCCCAGGGCAAAGTGGTGTGTCGGCCCTTCCGCAACCCAACGTTGCAGGAACGTTCGCACGTCGGGCTTGAAGAACCCTCGCGTGTTCGTGTTGCCCGTCGGTGGAATCGGTCCGCGCACCGACTGCCCTTCGGCGATCACGAACTTGCACTTTCCCTGGGCCGTCAGGCCGATGCTCAACATCGTGATCGGGCCTTCGCGAATCTTGAACTCGACGCTCGCTCCCGACCCCGGCTTGCCGTGATACTTCAACAGGCTCCGCAGCACCGGCCGCCCTTCGGCGATGTTGATGTGGTGCGGCCCGTCGTGTCCCACCAGCACGAATCCCTCCCGGAAATCGATCGGGTGGAACTCGGCAAAGCTCCCGCCGATGTCCAACCGGTCCTCGATCAGCATGGCGATGCACGTCTTCAAGTCCGACTCGCCGCACATCGGAAACCCCGCCGCCGTAAGCAGCGAATTGCCCACGATCAGGTTCGTCACCACCTGGCGAGTCTCGCTCCCCGGCTCGCCCTCATAGTAATAGGCCAGCCCGTCCAACTGCTTCTCGTCCACGAACTTGTCCAGCGCCACCGCCACCCGGGCGGCCATCTGCAAGTCCTCCGGCGTAAGCTTGCGCGTCACCGGGTCCGACTTCGGGTCGGGCGTGTCGAACATCTCCAGAATCTGCGACTTCTTCGCCTCGATTGCCGCCGGTTGCACGTCCCGGTACAGCCGCACCAGCTCGTCGGCCTCCGTCTGCACGATGTGGCATCCGAACGCGGCCGTCAACGCCGTCGGGTCCGAGTGCATGTCGAGCATCGACTCCAACACGTGCCCGAAATGCCCGATCCGCGCCCGCCGCAGATCGTGCAACACCTTGGCGATGTCGCACCAGCGAACCAGTTCCCGATCCGCGACCGGATCGTCGTCCAGCGTACCCAGAATCACCGGCGGCACCCGCTTCCCCATGCGTACCGCCACGCCCGTGAACTCCGGCACCGAGCAGAAATCGTCGTTGGCCAACTGCATCCGCGTCGAGGCCCGGCTGTAGTCCAGGCCCTTCAGCGGCTGCAGCGCCACCAGCACGATCGGTACGTCCAGGTCTCGAATGATCGCGCCGAACGTCGAACTCGTGGCGTACGTCACCATATCGCAGAAGACCAGGTCCAGGTTCGCCGCCTTCAGCTTCGGCAACAGCGCGTACGCCCCCTGCGCATTGTCGATCAGGCCGAAATTCGTAACCTGCACCTCCTGCGCCTCGACGCGTTTCACCAACACGCCGATCTTGTGCAGCATCTCGTCCCGGAGCCCCTCGAACTGGCTCCAGTACGTGTAATGCCCCACGCCGAACACGCCGATCGACGCCGTGCGCGGCCTACGGCGCGGAATCCGCAGCGTAGACGCCGATTGGGCTCGCCCGACCGACAGGCCCCAACCGCCGCAGCCCGCCGCAACGCCTGCCGCACCCACCAGCCGCAAAAAATCGCGGCGCGCAACACCGCCGCCGCCCCGCGCACAACCACGGATCGTCATCGCATCGTCTCCTTGCCGCCAAAGTCCGCCCCGCGGCCGGCCCTTACACGTCACAAATCTGCACGCAACGCCGCAGCGACCCCAGCGGATCATCACCGGTCGGCACGAACTCCTGGCCGACGAACCCCTTGTACCCCGTCGCCACGATCGCCTTCATCACTGCCGGATACGTGATCTCTTGGGTCTCGTCGATCTCGTGCCGGCCCGGATTGCCGCCCGTATGGAAATGGCCGATGTACTCGATATTCTCTTGGATCGTCCGAATCAGGTCGCCTTCCATGATCTGCATGTGGTAGATGTCGTACAGCAGCTTGAAGCGATCCGAGCCCACCTGCTTGCACACCTCCACGCCCCACGCCGTGTGGTCGCACTGGTAGTCATGGTGATCCACCTTGCTGTTCAGCAGCTCCATGACCAGGTTCACCTTCTTCTGCTCGGCCAGCTTCGTCAGCCGCTTGATCCCCTTCACGCAATTGACGATGCCTTCCTCGTCCGACAGCCCCTTGCGATTGCCCGACATGCAAATCACGCTCGGAATCCCCGCGTCGGCCGCCTGCGGAATCAACTCCTCGAAGCCGGCCACGAGTTCATCGTGATACTCGACCCGGTTGAATCCCTTGGTAATGCCCATGCCCGCCCCGTTCCCCATGGCGCAGGTCAACCCGTACTTGGCCAGAGTCGGCCAGTCCTTCGGCCCCACCAACTCGATCGACTTCAGACCGATCTGGCTGCCCGCCTTGCACAGCTCGTCCAACGGAATACGTCCATAACACCACCGGCACGCGGACTGGTTCACATTTCCCTTCACCTTCAGCGGCTCCACCTCGGCAGCCCCGACAGGCCCGAGATACGACATTGCGGCCGCGGCAGCCGCACCGCCGGCCAACCCCTGCAGCATCGAGCGGCGTGAAAAGCGATTCTTCATCGGTTCACCTTCAGTGTCAGTCTTGCGATACCCCAACAACCTGCCTCCACGTTATCCGCCCCAGCACCCGATTGCAACCCACAACACCCCACGCCACCCGCTAAAGACCGCCCCTCGCCCGCCACACACGTCAACCCTTGCCAACCGTGCCGCGGCGCGCCACAATCCAACCATCTCTCCAATGCACACTTCCCACCACACCAGCAGACCATCCCCCGTGTCGACCAAACTCCCCGTCGCCATCGTAACCGCCGTCCTTGCCGCCTACCCCATAGCCCTTCCACCCTCCCAGGCAGTCGCCCAGCCGCCCAACAGTCTCGCCAGCCACGTTCAGCCCTTTGTCGATCGTCAGGAACTCGCCGGCGCCGTCATGCTCGTGGCCGACAAAGCCGCCGTCCTCGACGTCGAAGCGGTCGGCTGGGCCGACGTCGCCGCCAAGAAGCCCATGCGCACCGACGCCGTCTTCTGGATCGCTTCCCAATCGAAGCCGATCACCGCGTCGGCACTCATGCTGCTGGTCGACGAAGGCAAGCTCAGCGTCGACGACCCCGTCGAAAAGTACCTCCCCGAGTTCCAAGGCCAGATGGTCGTCGCGGAACGAGATGCCGATCACGTCTTGCTTCGCAAGCCAGCGCATCCCATCACGATCCGCAACGTGCTTACACACACCAGCGGCCTTCCCTTCAAGTCCGCGTTGGAAGAACCGACACTGGACCGGTTCCCCCTGAGCGCTCGCGTCCGCAGCTACGCCATGACGCCCCTGGAGTTCGAGCCCGACAGCAAGTACTCCTACAGCAACGCCGGCATCAACACGGCCGCACGGATCATCGAGGTCGTCGCCGGGGTACCCTTCGAGACATTTCTCGACCAGCGATTCTTCCAGCCGATGGGCATGACCGACACCACCTTCTGGCCCAGCCCCGAGCAGATCGCGCGCCTGGCCCAGTCCTATCGGTCAGGCCCCGGCAAGAATGGGCTCGTCCAAACGACGATCAGTCAGCTCCACTACCCGCTCTCCGACCGCACCGAGCGCTTCCCCGTCCCCGCCGGCGGACTCTTCTCCACCGCCCACGACCTCGCCTGCTTCTACCAGATGCTTCTCAACCGTGGGCAACTCGACGGCCGCCGCTATCTCTCCGAGTCCGCCGTCGAGCAGCTCACCCGCCGGCAGACGCCCCCGTCACTGCGCGAGAGCTACGGCTTCGGCTTCTCCGTCGGCGAACACTCCTTCGGCCACGGCGGTGCGTATTCCACGCTGACCAACGCCGATACCCAACGCGGCCTCATCCTCGTCTGGCTCGTGCAGCACGCCGACTTCCCCGGCCAGGGCCAAAACGCCCGAGCGGTCTTCACCAAGGCCGCCCTCGACACTCGCCAATGACCGTCGGCAAGTGCGTGTCGCGCTGAACGGCAGCGCCGCGGCGGCGTGTTCCTATGGTTCCGAAAGCGAAATACACGCCACAGTTACACCGAAGGCGATCTACTCGCCCGCATGAAACGCGCGATGGTGCACCACTTCACCTTCCGGCATCGGTTCAGCCATCGGCAAACACATCAGGTTCTCCGCTGGAACCCCTTCCATCGTCAACGCCGGGTTGCTCCGGAAGCCAAAACGCTCGTAGTACGCCGGGTCACCGACCAACACGCATCCCCGAGCGCCCAACGCGCGAATCGCGCTGAGCCCCTCCTCCATCATCCGCTTGCCAATCCCCTGCCTTTGACGCTCCGGCCACACACCGATCGGCCCCAGGCCAAGCCAGCCGCAATCCTTCCCGCCAATCGTCACGGGTGAAAACGCAATGTGCCCCACCACCTCTCCGTCCAACTCCGCCACCAGCCCAACCGTCATCGCGTCGGCGGCCCTCAACTCCTCGACAATCAGGTGCTCGGTCTGATGGCTGTACGGATGATCTGCAAACGCCGCCAGAAGAACGTTCCGGACGGCATCATAATCCTTCGCTGACTCCGGGCGAACGATCATACAGTCTCCTTTCGAGCAGGACAAAGGACCAACACCGCACATTTCGCCCCAAAGCCTACCGCCTCGCCCCATACCCGACAAGCACCTCTCGACACTCCCCTTCACATACCACTCTCTCGCGTCCACCCGTCAAATCGCCTCTCATTCCGCGCCAGACACCGCACCGCAGCAAAGCTTCGCCCGACTTTCCCAAGTAATTGACCACTCCGCACGAAGCGGCTAGAATCGCTGGACAATGCCCCATTTGGGCAGGCACAGGGGCTGCAGCATGCCGACGGCAAGCCGGCTGGAGACCATGTCAGGTGGCACAAGATAGCGCGGACAGAATTGCATCGCGTAGAATACTTCTTACGGGGTTCGAAGCTTACGGACGTACCCCCGACAATCCGGCAGAATCGGTAGCGCGTAAGCTTGACGGCAGACAGATCGGTGGATCGGAAATAGTTGCTCGCATAGTCCCGAACAACTTTTTCGAATGCATCGACTTCGTGTGGGCTTCAATTGCCGAAACCGCACCGGACATCGTGGTCATGATGGGGGAATATGGGGGACGTGCGATAATAACCGTCGAGCGAATCGCCCAGAACTTGAACGACTCGACAAGATACGGTCTCGCAGACAACAATGGGCGTTCCCTGCAGGGCCAACTGACAGTTCCCGATGGCCCTGCTGCATACTATTCGACGTTGCCCGTTCGTGCCATTGTAAAGGCTATGCGCAAGTCTGGCATACCTTCCGATATTTCGGATGCGCCAGGTACGTTTTGCTGCAACCATTTAATGTATGGCATCCTTCATCGTATTTACTCAAGCAAAATGCCAATTCGTGCAGGGTGGATTCACCTTCCCCATCTTCCAAGTGTTGCAGCGCTACCAGAAAACCTCGGAGCTCCGAGTATGTCGCTAGAGACATCTGCAACAGGCGTCGAAATCGCACTACGTGCTGTCCTCGAGAATCCAAGAGATATTGAGGAACCGATCCTGTCACGGCTCCAGATATAGTTGACTCAGCTCTGAGGACCATAGAGGGACCGTAGAAGGGGATAGACGCATATAGTCGGTAGGATACGTGCTGTAGTGGGTCATACAGGTTCCTTGCGGGGACGGCCGCGACGACGGAGCGTTGATTGTAGCCCCAGTCGCTTGGCTGTCTGGTCGGTCCATGCCGGACCGCCGTAAGGGCTTCACCGACGAATGCATCGTGGGATGGCATCCATTTCCGCTTCGGTCTGCGGCGAGTTGACGTATTGGGAAATCGAAGCCGGGACGCAGCCAGTCTCTTGGATTTGAATCGCCCGACTGGGCGCGACCCTCGGATCCCGGAGTATGCAACAAGTCCACACGATTTGCCTGCTGAATCCGCCAGTCCCAGCCTCCGTAGCGCCGCTTCCTCGCAATGCCCGTCTGGATGGCGTTGGCTTCCTTGTTGGTCAATCCAGCCATGGACCGATTCAGCACATGATACACCACCCCACCACGAACCACCCGCGATCTTCTCGCCATGCCGGCAATCCAGCCCGCTCTGCCCCATCCCGTTAATACTCGCTACGCCCCCGTTCCGATTTCGCATTCGAGCCCTTCACGCGTCTCACTCCGAAAACTCGTTGACAAGCTCGTCGAGTTTCTGCTCACCGTAGATGGTCCCATCGCTCGTGTATATCTCAACGTCGAGAGTTCCATCGGAAAGAACATCAATTTCCCAGTGTTGTCCGGGCACTACCGCAAGGACACTGATTGCGTCATTACGACAGTTTGTCAATTCGCAATAGATGTGCCCGTTTCGCAATCGGTCGACAATACTTAACACTGTCTTGAACGGTTCTGCACTCATCTGTTGAACCTCCTAGCCGTAAGTAGTTTCACTATCGCCTTGTAGCCCGGTCTTCGTCCCAGCTTCGCGGGAATCGAAACGCGGACACAGCTGACTCTCTCTATTTGGGAAATCGAAACCTGGACGCAGCTAGTTTCTTGGATTCGAAGTGCCCGACTTGGGGCGATCCTCGGATCACAGGGTATGCAACAAGTTCCATGAAAGGCGTCGGGAGTCTCAAAGACAACCCGCCGCCTGCCGCCACGCTCAACTGAATGCTCGCTGCCCGGCGATCTGCCGTCGCTCCCCTCGCGGCAAACCCCATGATCTTACAGCGCCTCTCTCGGCCAGGCCACCTGCCCTTACAGTCCCGCCATCAAAACCAGCCCCACGCCCGGCTGTGCATACGCCAGAACCCGGCGACGTCCCTTCAGCACGGGCCGGTCTGCGCCGCGTTCTGGTCGTCATCCTCGGTGAGCCAACCACAACGGAGCTGTTCGCCACGCCGCGAAATACGCCGAGCACCATCTTGGCGCGGTTCTAGCGATCCTCGGGTGTGCCGAGCCTTCCACGGCTCGCCATCAGGCGTAGCAACTGTTTTTCGAACAGCCGCGAAAAGCACAGGCATATACCGATGGCCGCTGCAATCACCACGGCCGAAGGTCCATGGTCAACCAACCACTGGAGGGTGTCGCGTAGCGTATATGGATTGCGCAAGAGCTGGACCTGCCGTTGTCCTTCCTCCGACGCCAACCGCTACATCTGAGGAACAAGCCCCCCCAAAGCCTGACGAGAGGATCTTCGTACCAGACTCTGGAGCGGGAAGGAACGCTCGGTGCGCAGCGATGAAGATCTTGGACTGGGACAGAAACTCATTTCGGGACACGGTATGGTATCGCTACAATGAGGAAATAGATGAAGCAGCCGGCCGTCAACAGATGCCGAATCGATCACCCGCTTGTAACAAATGGTGCCCCCATGAACAAAGCGACCCGACGAGCCGTCATAGCCTTGACGGCCGCCTTGATGCTGATGTCGACGACGCTGCTGGAGAACCGGCAGGCGGCTGCCGATGATCTCGCAACGCACTTCGCCTCGCCGCCGGCTTCTGCCCGGCCGTGGGTCTACTGGTTCGTGATGGACGGCAATCTCAGCCGCGAAGGCATCACGGCCGACTTCGAGGCCCTACAGCGCGCGGGCATCGGTGGCGTGATCTTCATGGAGGTCAACGTCGGCATCCCGCAGGGACCGGTCAAATTCATGAGCCCCCAGTGGCGACAGCTCTTCAAACACGCCGTCCGCGAGGCGGCGCGGCTCGGCCTGCAATTCGCTATCAACGCGGGGCCTGGGTGGACCGGCAGCGGGGGCCCGTGGGTGCGGCCCGAGCAGTCGATGCAGCACGTGGTTGCCAGCGAGGTCGAGGTGAGCGGGCCGGCAAAGTTCGATGCCGTGCTGCCCCGCCCTGCACCGCGCCCAGCCTATTTCGGCAGCGACGGTGTGCCGCCCGAGATCGTCAAGGCGAAGAACGATTTCTACGCCGACGTGGCCGTGCTGGCGGTGCCCAAGACCGGCTCCGCACACGCGATCGCCGACATCGGCGAGAAGGCGCTCTACCTGCGCCATCCTTATTCGTCGCGGCCGGGCACGAAGCCCTTTCTGCCTGCGCCGGCCAAGTTCGCCGACTGGCCGACCGGCACCGCCATTCCCGTCGACCGCGTGGTTGACCTGACTGCGCGGCTCGGCACCGACGGGCGTCTGGCGTGGGACGTGCCGGCCGGACACTGGACCATCCTGCGGTTCTGCCGCGCGAGCACGGGCGCCAACACTCGCCCAGCTCCCGTGCCCGGCTTGGGCCTCGAATGCGACAAGTTCGACAAGGCGGCGCTCGACGCCCACTTCGACGCGTTCTTCGGTACCCTGCTCCGCGAGATCGGCCCGCGACAACCGTCAGTCGACTCCGGCTGGACTATGCTCCACATCGACAGTTGGGAGATGGGCTCACAGAACTGGACCGCCGCATTTCGCGATGAGTTCCGCCGGCGCCGCGGCTACGACCCCCTGCCGTATCTGCCCGTCGTGACGGGGCGGGCCGTGGGAAGCCTCGAGACCTCCGAGCGGTTCCTTTGGGACCTGCGGCAGACGGCGCAGGAGTTGGTGATCGAAAACCACGCCGGACACCTGAAGGAACTAGCGCGCCGCTACGGCTTTGGCCTGTCGATCGAGCCCTACGACCTGAATCCCTCCGCCGATTTGAGTCTCGGCGCGGTGGCCGACGTCCCCATGTGCGAGTTCTGGCTCTACGGCTTCAACACAGCCTTCAGCGTCTTCGAGGCGGCCTCGATCGCGCACACCTGCGGCCGGCCGATCGTCGCCGCCGAGAGTTTCACCTCCACCGCCGCCGAGCGATGGCACGCCTATCCGGCGTCGATGAAGCCGCTGGGCGATTGGGCGTTCTGCTCAGGCGTCAATCGGATCGTGTTTCACCGCTATCAGCACCAGCCGCGGCTGGACAGCCGGCCGGGCATGACGATGGGGCCCTACGGCGTCCACTGGGAGCGGACGCAGACCTGGTGGGACATGGTCTCGGCCTACCACGCCTATCTCGCCCGATGCCAATGGCTCCTGCGGCGAGGGCGTTCGGTCGCCGACGTGTGCTACCTTTCGGCCGAGGGCGCGCCGCACGTCTTTCGCGCCCCGGCCTCCGCCACCGAGGGCAACCCGCCCGACCACCGCGGCTACAACTTCGACGGCATCGCGCCCGAGACGCTCCTCGGCCGCATGTCGGTAAACGCCGGGCGCCTCGTGCTGCCCGACGGCACAAGCTATCGCATCCTGGTCTTGCCCGATTGCGATACGATGACCCCGCGGCTGCTGGCGAAAGTAAAGGAGTTGGTCGCGGCCGGAGCGACGGCCATCGGCCCTCCCCCGCTGAAGTCGCCGAGCCTGAGCGAATATCCCCAGTGCGATGAAGAGGTGAGACGCCTGGCCGACGAGCTTTGGGGCGACTGCGATGGGGTCTCGATCCAGGAACATGGGTTCGGCAAGGGCCGGGTGGTTTGGCGACGACCGCATCCGACACAACCGGTCGAGGAAGCCGCCAACCCGCTGGCCGGTGCAAAGTGGATCTGGCATGGCGAAGGCAACCCGGCCGCCAGCGCGCCGGTGGGCCATTGCTCTTTCCACCGCACGGTCCGGCTCGGCGATAACGCCCAGGTGGAGTCGGCCCGCATGCTGATGACGGCCGACAACGCCTTCGACCTGCGGATCAACGGACGCGCCGCCGGCGGCGGGAGTGATTTCCACCAACTCGCAGATTTGGATGTAACGACCCTGCTGAAGCCGGGCAAGAACGTGGTGACGGTCGACGCCACCAATGGCGGCGACGCGCCGAATCCCGCGGGCCTGATCGGGGTGCTCCAGATCAAGCTCCGCGACGGCCGCCTGCTCGAGGTGCCCACCGATCGAACCTGGCAGACCGTACCACCGAACCAGAACGACGTGCGGCACCCTGCGCAGGAGTTGGGACCGATGGGAATGGCGCCGTGGAAGATCGCCGGCAAACCGGTTCCGAACGAGCCGCAACAGTACGGCGACTTCGCCGACGTGGTCGAACTGCTCCAGAAGATGGGCGTCGCCCCGGACTTCACCTCCGACGGCCCGTTGCGATACGTGCATCGGCGCGACGGCGACGCGGAGATCTACTTCGTCGCCAATCGCGAGGACCAACCGGTCGAGGCGACCTGTACCTTCCGAGTTTCCGGCAGAGTGCCGGAGCTCTGGGACCCGCTGTCCGGCGCGGTGCGATCGCTGCCCGTCTACCATGCCCGTAGCGCGTGCACGACGTTGCCGCTTCGCTTCGAGGCGCACCAGAGCTGGTTTGTCGTGTTTCGTTCCAACGGTCGCGACAAGCCGCCGGTAACGCCAGGTACGAACTGGCCCACGATGGTCCGCTTGGGCGAGCTCCCCGGGGCGTGGGACGTGTCGTTCGACCCGAAATGGGGCGGCCCGGCCAAGGTCACCTTCGAGCGGCTCGACGACTGGTCGCAGCGGGCCGAAGAGGGCGTTCGTCACTACTCAGGCGTGGCCACCTACCGCAAGACGTTCGACCTACCCTCGGGCGACGCTCGGCCCAAGGCGCTCTTCCTGGACCTGGGCAAGGTGAAGAACCTCGCGAGGGTGCGGCTCAACGGCCGCGACTTGGGCGTGGTCTGGTGCGCGCCCTGGCGAGTGGCCATCGGCGGTGCGGTCCAGGCCAAGGACAACCGGCTGGAGATCGAAGTGGCCAACCTCTGGCCCAACCGCCTGATCGGCGACCAGTCGCTCCCTTCCGAAAAGCGGCTGACGTCGACGACGTGGAATCCATTCAAGCCAGACGCCCCGCTGCTGGAGTCCGGGCTGCTCGGCCCAGTGACGTTGCAGAGCGCCGAACAGGCCCCGTCGAAATAGCACCGTCGTAGGACATTCACCAGTCTCGCCAAAATGCACAAGAAGTCGCGAGCCTCCCGTGCGTCTGCCGGCCGCTGCTGCCGACCTATTGAGGCCCGCATGGCCAATGCGTGTCGAACGGCAACTGGGCCCCCAGGATTCCTGCCGTTTTGGCTGGTATCCGGCACGAATCGCGATCATTGCCTGGACCGCATCGCCTCACGAACCGCCGGTGCCCTCCCGCAGGCCCTTCGTGTTGGCCTGCACGGCCGTGGCGACTATGCTAAACGTAGCCACACACAACCGAAAGTGGTGCCACGCGAAGACCACGCAATGGGCACTCCGTCTTCGCCGGCGGCCGTTTTCGAATTCGTGTGGACCCGCTTTGGAGCTGAGGCGACCGGTGGGTGGAGCACGACCCAGTGCGGTCGGCCCAGCTCTCGTGACGAATTGGCAACCGTTTGCATCTTATTGGGCCCTGCATTGGAATTGGAACGAGGCCGACCATCGGGAGGCCGAAAGATCAGGATTGGGTTGGACCCCTTGTTCCGTTTTCAATACAGGCATCAATAGAATATCGAGGAACCGCATGCGCACTCCTGTCGTCCTTTTCCTTGGATTGGCCCTGGCATTGACGTCCGCCACCCTTCCGGCGGCCGAGGCTACGTTGTTCGTTGCGACGAACGGGAACGATGCTTGGTCGGGAACAACCGCGCAGCCAAACGCCGAGAAGACGGATGGGCCCTTCCGAACCCTGGAACGGGCCCGGGACGAGATTCGGAAATGGAAGGCGGCCGCAGGCAATGCCGACCAGGGCATCCGGGTTGTGGTGTGCGGCGGGTTCTATCCCTTGGCCAGGACGTTCGCGCTCGAGGCCCAGGATTCTGGCACAAACGCAGCGCCGATCGTGTACGAGGCACGGCCGGGCGAGAAGGTCGTGCTGGCCGGTGGGCAGATCGTGCCGACCGAGGCCTTTCAGCCGGTCACCAACGCCGAGGTGCTCGGGCGTCTGGATCCGGCCGCGCGAGGGCATGTCGTCCAGACCGATCTTCGTGCGCTCGGCATCACCGGGCTGGGAAGTTTTCCGGTGAAGTATCAGGGCACGCCCGACGCGCCGGAGCTCTTCTTCGGCCAACAGCGCATGACACTGGCCCGCTGGCCGAACGATGGATGGGCCACCATCGCCAAGATCATCGCCCCGGGCGCGGTTCCTCGTGTCGGTGAGAAAGGTACCGAAGGCGGCGTGTTTGAATACTCGGGCGATCGTCCGTCCCGGTGGAACGTGGAGGCGGGTGTCTGGCTCCACGGCTACTGGGCCTTCGATTGGTACTCCGAGGTTATCCAGGTGAAGTCGATCGATCAAAAGCAGCACCGGATCGAGTTGGCTGCCCCGTCCGTCTATGGCATCGAGCAACGAAACCCCTCCCCGCGGCGCTACTACGCACTCAACTTGTTGGAGGAACTGGACAGCCCGGGCGAGTACTTCATCGACGGCACGGCCGCAGTGCTCTACTTCTGGCCGCCGGCCGCATTGGCGGGCACACAGGTCACGATCTCCACCTTGAAGGCACCGGTGGTCGCCATCAACGAGGCCGTCGGCATCCGCTTGCGTGGATTCACCGTCGAAGCCACCCTGAGCGACGGCATTCAGGTGAGCGGCGGCAGCGACGTTCGCATCCAGGCGTGTGAAGTCCACAACACGCGAGGCCTCGGCATCCGTGTGTCGGGTGGAACCAAGCACGTGGTCGAAGCCTGCGACGTTCACGACACGGGAACGGGGGGAATCCTGCTGGCCGGCGGCGACCGAAAAACGCTGACGCCCGCCGGTCACGAGGCGGTCAATAACCATATCTGGCGATTCTCGATCCACAAACCGACCGGTTCCTATGCGCTGATGCTCCAGGGGGTCGGCAATCACGGAGCGCACAACCTGATCCACGACGCTCCGCACCAGGCGATCGGCGTCGGCGGCAACGACCACGTGTTCGAGTACAACATCGTCCACCACGTCTGCATGGAAACGGACGACTGCGGAGCGTTCTACAAAGGCCGCAATCCTTCGTGCCGCGGCAACCTCATTCGCTACAACTTCTGGCACAACATCGGCAGTCCCATGGGGCACGGCAACGCGGCCGTCTATTTCGACGATGGCGACGGCGGCGACATCGTTTTTGGCAACGTGTTCTTCCGTTGCGGCGAGCCGGGCAAAGGTTCATTCGGTACCGTCTTCTCCCACGGCGGCCACGATATCCTGGCCGAGAACAACATCTTCATCGAGTGCAAACGCGCCCTCGGCTCCGCCCCTTGGAACGACAAGCGATGGAAAGCGGCCATCGACGGCGGACTGGACTGTTTCTGGCAAGAACGCCTCCTTAAGGAAGTCGACATCACCAAGCCGCCCTACACCACTCACTATCCGGCTCTGGTGGGCTTCATGAACCCGCAGCCGGGTCAGCCGCGGGTCAGCCGGGCGGTCCGCAATGTTCTCGTCATGTGCGCCGACGTCAAGAGCGGCAACTGGCAGGTTGGCCCGGAAGACAATTGGGTCACCGACCGCGATCCCGGTTTCGTCAATCCCGCGCAAGGCGACTTCCGCCTCAAGAAGGATTCCGAAGTGTTTGCGAAACTGCCGGGCTTCCAGCCGATTCTGATCGAGAAGATGGGGCTCGTTCAGAATGCGCTGCGTCCCGTTGTGCCGAAGGAAAACTGGCCGTACGGGGCACCTTCGGAACCGTAGAAACACGCCGTCGTAAACGTTACAGTTAAGTGCGACACGCACCAGAGAAGCTTGCCATTCTGGTCGCCGCAAAGACGAGCAGCTACACTGCCGTTTGAACGGAGCAGATGACAAGACAGCTTGCGAGTTCTACTTCATCCGTGCGCGGTAGTTGAAGCGGTCGTTCGGGGCGGCGTCGCCATTGACGGTGAAGTCCGGCCAGTCGCCGGTTTGCTGGATGTTGTCGGCCCATTTGAAATCGAGCGCGGCCGGCCGTTTAGTTCCCAACAGATTCCACGGCACGGCCAGTTCGAGCTCGTTGCCCACCGTGCGATAGCTGACTTTCTGAGCTGGCCCCCAGGTGTACTTCCCGTCGACGTTGCGCTGCAAAGAAGTGACTCCATCGCCGCCAACCTCCCGGTTGATCACGAAGTCGTAGCCCAGCCAGCCCGTCTTCGGGTCGCCATCGACGTCGATAAATAGGAGCATCCAGTTTGGATCACTAACCGGCGTCAGCTTCTCACGGGTGCGTACATAGAAATGGACGTTCTGTTCGTCATAGCTGAGCTTCGAGGCGACGATGTCGTTGCGGCCCGTTTGATTGACGTACCGCACGTCCTTGCCCCAGCCGGCAAAATCGCGATGCACGGGGTCGGCGATGGTATCGCGGAACTCAGGCCGGACGTCCCGCCAATCGTCGAACTTCCCGTCAATAGCGATCGGCCGAGATTCGATCGACGGCAGGGGCCGCACGCCCTTGTATCGGCGAATGTTCGCGATCATCTGATAGTAATAGTTGTCCCCATGCCCGCCTTGCATCGGCTCGATGTCGCGACTGTATTCCATGTCGAACTCGTCGACAAACGTCACCGGCCCAGGCTGATAGAAAGGCGCGTGAATGTCAAAACGTCCGGCGATCCATTCGTTCCAGCCGGTGATGAAGATGAACGGCGGGTCGATGCTCAGCGCACGCTCCCACTGCTCGGTGAAGTTGCGTCCGGTGGTGTCCTGACCTTCGGGGCCCGGTTCCCTGCCGTCGTGAAAGCTGCGGCCGCAGGAGCGCGGATTGCTCAACACGCTGAGCTTCCCGTCGACGGCATTTTGGGCCACGCCCACGGTCATTTGCTCTGGCACGCCGGCGACTTGGGAAAACGCATGCTGTGGCGTGACTTCCAGCCAGCCCCATTCACCCAATCCCCGCGGTCCGCAGAAGTAGTCGGGCTGCGGCTTGCGGAACGTGAAGAACTGGTGAATCTGGCTCGTCTTCTCGTCGGCAATGCCGATGCGCAACGTTCGACCTCCGGCAACTGCGGCGCCGTCGGCCAACGCGCTTCCGCCTGGCAAAACGTCCTTGCTATGGCTCCACCAGCCGACCTTTCCCTTGGGCGCTGAGATTTCGACATAATAGGTTCCCGCCGGTTGCGGCGTGTGAAGGTCCAGCAGCAGCCAACCGTTGTCGGCCACGTCAGTGAAACGAGAAGACGCTAGCCGTTTTCCTTGCGGCCCATCCTGATACAGCGACATCGTGACAGCCGAACCGGTCTCTCGCCACGTGGCCAACATCCCGCCAACGTCGCGAAATGGCTTGGCGACCGTGAACGTCTGACCCAAAGTGTGGCCCGTCGCCAGTTCGACGGCCGTATTCTTTTCCGCCCGGACAATGGACTCATCCAACATTGCGGGATCGGCCATGATCAATGGCTTCCCATGCCAACGAAACCAAAGCTCCGGACAGACATTCTTGCCATAAAGCTGATCCCACAGTTCATGCACCACCTTGCGAGGTTCGCCGAATGGGCAAAGGAATGCGATCTGCGGTACGCGATTGCCGGCACGCCGCGATTCGTCGAAGACCCGGCACAACGCCCGCCAGCTTTCCGGATAGGTCAACTGATTGGTCACGTCGAAGATCACGACGTCGACGCCGGCCTCCCCTAGCATCTGCGCATGCTTGCGAAGCACGCTCTCGTCATCGGAGCGATAGTAGCTGAAAATCGACTCGCCCCAATGATGCGGCGCATAAAGCGGTCCCCACAGCGGGTTCTTCGGGTCGCCGATCGCCGCCGGATCCTTGGCCAAAATCTTCGAAATGTCAAACGGGCCCGCGTCGCCGTGCCGACCGAGCCAGAGAAAATAGAAAACGCCGACGAACTTGTCCGAACGCGGCGATCTCACTTGCTCCGCCGTTGGCAGACTTCGACCGAGCGCGTCGGTGGCCACCCACGTGTCGCTAGCAACATCCCATGCCGCGGCGTTCTGCACATTCGAATCGCGGTTGGCGGCGGTACGGTCGGCGGTGGGAGTCGTCACGTCGGCGGCAACCACCACGGCGGTCGTGCCGGCCACAACCAGCGCGGGATACACCATGACAAGCAAGTTCAGCAAAGATCTCCCGGGCTTCATGACTTATCCCATGCTATAAGGCAAGATGGCTGGGCGAGACGCACACAACGCACGAATGCGCAGGATGCCGAAACCGCACGAAACGCCACCTCATTATACCAGACTCAAACGGCACGACGAAATGCTCACACGCACCGGCGCAAGCTTGCCTTTGAATGGGACCGCGGAAGACCGATGGTAACACACTGGCGTATATCACACAATTGGCTGACGGCCTTCGCCCGCGGCCGCTCTTGCATTTGTGTGGATCGGTCCCCATGAGCCTAGCTGCTACGACAGCCGGATGATCCACTCGGAGTAACCCTTCACACCCTGGAAAGCAGTGCAGGGGCTGATTCATGGGCGAGATGGGCTTCGACAGCCGCGGTGACGAAGGCAAAGGCGTGGTGACGCTGTTGGCGGCGGGTCTCGATCACCGGCAAAACCATCTCGACGAACCGGCTGCTGCCGGCGCTCTGCGTGCCAGGCGAGTGCAGGACGCAGCGACCGCTCGCCCACATTGTCTGTCGGCTCGACCCCTTCGTAACGTACGAACGCCCACAACCACTCGCGGTGGTCGTTCATTTTTTGCGCCGCTGTTTCGCAATCGGGAACAATCGCATATACTATTGGGTGAGGCGGAATGGACGAAACGAGAAACGGGATGGCCGATGGGCCAGCCCAAGCGGCGGCCTCGGTTGCACCTAATGGGTGGCGCCGCCTCACGATCGTGCTTGGCCTGCCTGCCGCACACGATTCCGCGGTAACTCATGCATTTGTGCGCCGAAGAGACTCGTCTTCGCGGCGCACCCCTGCCATCGACGAATCGTGTGCCAACCCTCCCTACCACCACTTCATCGTCCGGGATCACCCATGAAGACTACGACGCGTCGCGAAATTCTCGGATCAGCCGGCTTGGCGGCCGGTCTGGGGCTATTGGCTGGGTGCGCAGAGGTGCTTCGCGCCGCATCGCCGCAGGAGCCGCAAGCACCGGCCCAGCAACCGCTGCAGAACGCACTCCAGGCTGCGACGCAGCCTTCCCCTTGGTCTTATAGAACCGTGACTCCCAGTGCCGTTGCCGAAGAGGCCTATCGGCTCTATCCCGAAGGCGGGTGCATGTACGGTGTGTTCGGCGGCATTCTGAAAGTTCTGGCCAAGCAGCACCAAGGCCCCTTTGAGTCCTTCCCGTTTCACATGCTCAGGTACGGGGCCGGCGGAGTGGGGCATTGGGGCTCGCTTTGCGGCACACTGAACGGCGGCGCGGCCGTCCTGGGCCTCTTTGAACAGGATAAGCAGCGGTGCGAGAACCTCATCTCGCAATTGTTCACCTGGTACGAAACTGCCGAGTTGCCCACCTATTCTCCCGAGGCCGAGAACGATTCTCTGGCAATACCGAAATCGAGCTCTGGATCGGTCTTGTGCCACGTATCCGTCGGCAAATGGTGCGAGGTGTCGGGAGACGCCGCGGACGCTCCAGAGAGGAAAGAGCGATGCGGGCGATTGACCGCCGATGTTGCCGTCAAGGTCGTGGAACTCCTCAACGCCAATCTCTGCGAACCGTGCAAGTTCAGCGGTCTCAGTGCGGAGGTTCAGTCCTGTACGTCCTGCCATGGGAGGGAACTTCACGACACGGTTGGAAAGATGCGGTGCAACAGTTGCCACCAACAGCTTTCCTCGAAACACCCAACCGTTCCCAACCGTCCTATGGCGATGCGTCGCGATGGCGCGGACCAATCCCGTTGATGGCGCCGAGCGGTGTGCTCCTCAGGCAGAATCGCACCGGATTCCTGACCGGTCTTCAGCGCCGGTCCGTTTCTCACAACCCCTGGGCCAGACCACGCTACCGACGCCCGCGCGCGAAAAGAATCGCCGCAATCGTGGCAGCGTCGTCCATTGAGCGATCAGCCCAGTGATTGTCACAAAGTCAATCTTCGCTGGGATTCTGACCCGCAAAACGTCTCTTGGCGCCTCTGGAGAGGAAGGTCGGGGGCAACTCTCTGTATCCGCAAGAAACCGTCGGCCGCAGGATCACTCCAACGTCATTTCGACAAGCCTTCCTCCCCCGCCGCAGTAAGAGGCACTCCGCAGAGCGCATGAGCGTTCCGTCGAATCTGCCAACACAGCAGGCCCAGAACCAGAGAATCGACCAATGCTGCCGTCACGGCAAGCGGCGAATTGCCTAATCGTATAAGAATGGAGACCGTCGCATTCTGTGCATACCACCCGATCCCAAAGTACAGGAACCCTGGAAGCGATAACCAGCCGCAACGTTTCAAGGTCCAACCATACGCATAGCAGATACCGGCAAAGATCAGGAAGAAGACGACCGGGCTGATCTTCGATGCCGCTGTGGTCGCAAGAAAGTGAAAGGGCAGGATAACGCTCAGTCCGACGAGCATCGGTTTGAACCACGTAGATCCGGCAATGGTCAACAATGCCCCTTTGAAGACAAGCCCCAGAACAGCAAGGACAAACATCGTTGTGAGCATCACCGCAAGTTGTAGAGGCATTCCTTTCACGCCCTTGGGTGACGTGCCCAGAAAGAAGAGGCTCGCGAGCAAGATCACAACGACCCCCAGAGTGATCGCCACCTTGCGATTGAGCCACGGTCTTCGGCTCGACCGCGGAAAGAAGAAATGGGTCAGCGAAATGGGGAATACGACGGATGCAAATCCATGCCAGGTGCTGATACATACTGCCCAAGGGACGCTGATGCCCAACCAGAGGCCGTAGGCATCGTATTCGCGGACCGGCAAGTCGTTGTGAGTGATGAAAGTCTTCGCAAGCAGTCCTTCGTTCAATATGCCGTACGCCAGCCCGAAGAAGATCAGTCCACGCAACCCGACATCATGACGGACGGCCAGTTCTCGGATCAATAGGATCACCAGCCCATATGCCAGACCGAGGAACAAAAGCAGACCCGGGTTCAGGAAGCCGACCAAGGGCGTGCTCCCGGTGAGCAACTCAGGCAAGACGGTCGTTAGCAGCAGCAGCATTAGGACGGGTACGATTCGCATCAGGACAATATCGCAGCTAGATTCTTCGATTTGAAGTACCCGACTAGGAACATCCCTCAGATCGCAGGGCGCGCAACAAGTCTAGGCGTCTTTCCTGCGGAATCCACCACGAGCCACCCGCGATCTTCTCGCCACGCCGGCAATCCAGCCCGTCCCGTCAACGACTAGCTGCGCTCCCGTTTCGATTCTCGTCTTGCCAGAGCAGGCGCCAGCCCGTTCAGAATCGATAAGTAACCCCAACATAGACCTCAGGTTCCACTTTGGTATCAATCGTACCGAAGAGATCCGAGTTGCTGGTCTCCAGGTGAGGCCCCTCGAGCAGATTCCGCCCAACCACAGCCCATTCAAGATTCGGTCTTGGTCGATATGCGAGGCGAACGTCTGCGACGAAGTACATTGGAACAAACGGGGCACGTATGGTGTCGAAGTACCGGCCGATGAGGTCGACCGACCAATGGTTGCCGAGATCGCCGGAAAGCCAAAGGTAGTACACGTTGCGCGCGTTGGCCCCCTCCCAGCAAAACGCCGTCTCGCCGGCAGGTTCATGCGCGAGCATGCGCAGAAAAGAATACGCGCCGCGGAGCTCCCAGTTCTCGTTCAACTCATATCCGGCGACCAGTTCGAAGCCGTATGTCTCGGTGGGGACATTGCAGACGCCGTCGATCGGAATGAACAACGCCGGCTGCCAGTCCGGTACGAACCATTCCAATTCTGGCGTGCCCGTTAAAAATCCCGGCAGCTTCCGGTAATTGTTGTAGAAAACCGCTAAGTCCCAGTAGAACGACTTGGTCGGCTGGGCGCGCATCCCGAGTTCATACGCAATCATCTCGGCCGACTGGGCGGCGGAAGTGCCGTGGAAGACTGGAAACACAGGCACTTGTCCAAACGGATTCACTTGGGTGAAGAACGGATCGTCGATCTTGCTGATGGCTTCCATCACCCGGGTCGGTGTTTGAACGGCGCGAGAGATGGCGCCCCAGATACAGTGCTTCTTGTCGGGCGTCCAGAGAAACCGCACCGTCGGTTGGATTTCGAATCCCGTATAGTCGTTGTGCTCGAATTTCGACCCGACCGTGAAGTAGAAGACGTCCTCGCGGATTTCTATCTGGTCCTGAACGAAGAAACTGTAGAGGTTGTCGTTCTTCTTGGCAGGGTCCAGTTCCAACACGATGGGAATGCCCCGCGTATAGTCGCCGTAATTCCGATAGCCGAGCCCCCAAATAAGGGCGTGGCGGGATGCCAAGGGAAGCCGGTATTGGAAATCGAGGTCGATCGTATCCGTGTCCCACACCAAAGGCAATTCCGTATCGTGGCGCTCCGTTCGGTCGTAGTACATCTGCAACGACCAGTCCGTGTCCTTGTCCACGACGTGGGTCCAACGGCCGAGAATGTTGCCCCCTGACACGTGCCGGTCTTCTACGTAATGGTCGTATAAAGACGGCGCCGACGTCAGGCTCGGCATATTGCCCTCAACGCCGTCGACCCCGTTGTAGTAGTCGCCCTGCAGCGTGAAGGCGTCGGACTGCCGGGGCTGCCAATCCATGCGAAACCCGGTACGTGCTTGACGCCAATCGTCCGACGCGTCTCCGTCTGGGTCAAAGTTCGGGCCCCGGTCAAACCACTTGCCGTAAACGCGCCACGTCGCGTCGTCACCCAGCTTGCCGCCATAACGCGCCGTGGTGATACCGCGCTCCTCGGTACCTGTCACACCCTTGAAATAACCTCCCTGAGTCTCGCTGGTCTTCTTGGTGATGATGTTGATGATCCCGTTGACCGCGTTCGCTCCCCAGAGCGTACTTCCGGGTCCTCGAATCACCTCGATTCGCTCGATGTCGTCCAGCACCAGGTCTTGAACGTCCCAGAATACGCCCCCGAAGATAGGCGTATAGACACAACGGCCGTCGATCTGCACGAGGGCCTTGTCGAAGAAGGTCGCGTTGAGGCCGCGGATGCTGACGGACCATTCGCTGGCGTTGTTCTGCTGCACCTGCACGCCGGGAGCCAGACGCAGCAGATCGGGAATCGTCTGAGCACCACTCCGGCGGATCATTTCGTTGGTGATCACGAACACGGCGGCCGCCGTACGGCCCACCGTGCTCTCTTGACGGTCAACCGTCGATACCTCCATGTTCAACGAGGGTGCCACCACGTCAACATGCGCCAACTGGTCGATGTCCAGATCGAGGATCCCCTGCGGATCATTCACTTGACTGGACGCCCTTGGCTCGCCGGTGGTCGCCTGGGCAGCATTGCTCGCCGCTGACTCAGCGGCGCCCGCGCTGGAGATGGTCAACAGCCAGCCGGCCGAAAGCAGTCCGGCGATCCACAAGGTGCCCGTGCAGAGATATGGCTTGGAGCATCGCATGCGATGACGGGTTCCTCCCTGCAGCCTCTGTGAAGCCGCGGTTGGGTTAAAATCGGGTCAGCAGGGGGGGCGGCGGGTATCGGTGCCGGCAGCCGAGGCAGGCAGCCGTCATGCTTCCGGACTAATCGCTCCGCCATTGGACCCTATCGGTCAATTGGGTGACACGGCTTTTGTGCACTGCTCCGCGCACGCGCGAATATGACGGAAGCAACATGTCGTCAACGTGATGACGACGAGAATGCCGGTAAATACCGGCACGCCAAGGGGGTGGCCATCATTCCGTAGAGCTAGTTACTTCCCGTTCCTACGATTGAAGGTCTTCAACCCATGTCATGCTCGTCCTCCTCCTTGTCCAAGCTGCTTGGCACAATCCCCGGAATCCGCTCCGGAATCGGCAGTCTGCTCGGCGTTAGAGATGCCGTGGGTAACACAATGGCAGCCACAGGCGGACGACCGACAGCCGGATAAGTGAGTCCATCCCATCCCGCTGTCTCCGTGCAATCTAAGCTTCGCAAGGTCGCGAGGCTGTGTCCACGAACAGTAGCCCTGCTCGGCGCCGCGGGGGACGCAACCCGTAACTCCCTGGTGCATTGCGGATTAGATCATACGGCCGAATTCGTTTCCGCCACCCGTGAACTGGCCCACACGCCTCCCGCGAACTACGATTTTCCGTTTGTCGACTGCCTCGAAGACGGCGTCCGCAGCAGACGACTGGAATGCCGCCTTGGTTGACGTCGGAAGCCAGTTAGCGCAGTAGCCACGAATCAGGCAGGAGAGACCTATGGCAACCCGCCGCCAGTTCATGCAGGCCATTCCCAAAGTAGGAGCCGCTTTCGCCTTGGCCAGTCGCATCTTGCTCGATGGTAACTCGACGGCGGCGGCCGAAACAGTGCCGCTGAAGGGGCACTTTCATCCCAAGGGAAAGGCCCCGAGCCGATTTACGAAGGAGATCCTCACAGCAGCGAAGGGCTCGCTCCCGTTCGCCGACACGCGAGATGTTGAGGAGCAGAAGAAGGGCTTCATTGCCCCAATGAAGGAACTCAAGATCCAGGCCGACGCTGGCCATGTGGCCTGGGACATGGAACGTTTTCAGTTCCTGGAGGAAGATCGCGACTTCGACAGCATCCACCCGTCGCTGCTTCGCCAATCGAGGCTGAACAACAACTACGGGCTCTACAAGGTCGCCGACGGCATCTACCAGGTCCGCGGCTTCGACCTATCCGATATCTCCTTCGTCCGCGGCAAGACCGGCTGGATCGTCATCGATCCCCTCATCTCCGCGGAAGTGGTGCGCGCCGCCTGGAAGCTGTTCCAGCAGCACGTCGGGGAGGGGTTGCCGGTCACCGCAGTGATCTATTCCCACTCACACGCCGATCACTGGGGCGGAGTGCGCGGCATCCTTAGTGACGAAGACGTGAAACTGGGCAAGGTCCGGATCATCGCCCCGCGCGATTTCATGAACTACACCATTTCGGAGAACGTCTACGCCGGGAACGCCATGAACCGGAGACTCTTCTACCAATACGGGATCAACCTTCCGGTCAGCCCTTACGGACATGTCGGCCAAGGCCTCGGCCAGAATACCTCCAGCGGGGCCGTCGGTCTGATTGCGCCGACAGATATCGTCGAGAGCAACCTTGAAGAGATGACCGTCGACGGCGTCCTCATGATCCACCAGAACACGCCCGGCACGGAAGCGCCCTCCGAGATGAACACCTACTTCCCGGAGCATAGGGCGCTTTGGATGGCGGAGAACGTGGTGGCTTCGCTGCACAACATCTATACCCTGCGCGGCGCTCCCGTGCGCGACCCGCTGCGCTGGTCCAAGTACATCGCCGAAGCCCTCTACCGCTTCGGTGTGGATGCGGAAGTCATGTTCGCCTCCCACCATTGGCCGCGATGGGGTAACGAACGCATCCAGGAAGTGCTCCGCGCCCAGCGCGACCTCTACGCCAACATGAACAACCAGTGCCTCCACTACGCGAACCGCGGGGTTACAATCAACCAGATCCACAACGTCTACGAGTTGCCCGAAGGGCTTCAGCAGCAGTGGCACACGCGGGGGTATCACGGCTCGCCGGAACACAACTCGCGAGGCGTCATCCAGCGCTATCTCGGCTTCTGGGACTGCAACCCGGCGACCCTCATTCCCCTCTCGCCGGAAGACTCCGCGCCGCTCTACGTCGAGATGATGGGCGGGGCCGACAAGATCATCGCCAAGGGCCGCGAACTACTCGATCAAGGTAAGTACAAGCTTGCCTCCGAAATCCTCGACAAGCTGGTCCACGCACAACCCGACAATCAGGCCGCCAAGGACCTCCTCGCCGACGCGTTCGAGCAACTCGGATACCAACAGGAGAATCCGGGCCTCCGCAACAGCTTCCTCGCAGGCGCACTGGAACTCCGGTCCGGTATCCCACAAGATCCGATTCCGAGCACCTCCAGCCCGGACGTGATCCGCGCCATGTCGACCGAACTTTTCCTCAACTTCCTCGGAATCAAGATGGACAGTCGCAAGGCCGAAGGGATGCGTTTCACCATCAACCTCGTCACGCCGGACAACGGCGAGAAGTTTCTGATCGAGATGACGAACGCCACCCTCACGAACATCGAAGGATACCTTGCTGACAAACCGGATCTGACCCTGACCATCAACCGCTCCGACCTTGAGCAAACGATGATGGGTGCAAAGAAACTCGAGTCACAACTCGCCGACGGAACCTGCAAGGCGGAAGGCGATCTCAGCGTCCTCAAGAAGCTGGCCTCGACGATGGTCGACTTCGACCCCCGCTTCGAGATCCTCCCGGGGACGCACCCCCGCCGAATCGGCCTGGCTCCGCACCAGCCGTACGAAGCTGTTCCCGGGGCGCCTATTGCAGAATAGCTGCAATGCACCAAGGGAATCGAAACGAGCGAATCGGGCAAATCGAAACACCGACGCAGCTACCGTCTTGGATCTGAAGTGCCCAACTCGGAGCGACCCTCGGATCGCACGGTATCCAACAAGTCCAAGCGTTCCTCCTGCTGAATCCGCCACTCCGCGTTTCCGTAGGGCCGCTTCCTCGCAATCCCGCTCTGGACGATGCCGGCCTCTCTTTCGGCCAGCCCAGCCACCGACCGATTCAAAACATGATACACCAACCCACCACGAACCACCCGCAATCCTCTCGCCATCCCGCCAGCCCAGCCCGCTCCGCCCCATCCCGCCATTAACCAACTGCGCCCCCGTTTCGATTCCCGATCTTCCTTTCCTACCTATCAGAGATGTTCCCTTTTCCGTTCGCGCGCCGAATTAGGCTAAGCGTCCCCGAATTGCCTTCCCCAACAACATTCACCGGAGACCACGTAAACAACGGCCGCTCTGGCGATGTTAGCGTTGTACGGCTTCGGGTCGATCACGCCACGCCGTTCATCGAAAGCCCGCACAAGCCCGTCAACGCCGCCATTGTTGTATGCCTCGACAAGCTCCCCGGTTTGTTCACGCAACACGGAGTCGATGCGACACATGGTATCGACAACCAAGACTGGTGAATCTTCGAGCATCTCTTCGCCTAGCTCGGGCGCGGGAATACCCGACAGTTGCGCACACATCAGAACGAAGTCCTCATCGCGTGAGCCAGTCGGAGTAGGAAGGAAATACTTCCATTCGTGCCACGGGTCGAGCCATTCAGGTCTTGTACTGAGACGCCGACGCAAGGCATAATCGAATGCCAGCGACATCGCCGCAAAGAGTCTCACGGTGGGAACTAGGCGTAATTCCTTCCTCTCCAGAAGCGTGGATGCCAAATCCGAAAGTGCATAGGTCTCTCGAATGGCCTCAACTTCTACCTCTACAAGGCGTGCGAGTTTGTCGGACAAGGCTCGTGCAAAGGCAGGAGACGCTGCCTCACGGGCATAAGTCCGGTCGATCTTTGCCGGACGCCTGAACAACAGCGAGCGTGCCTTCTCACAGACCGAATCCACTGCGTATCGGACGATCTCGACGGCCGCACGCTGCGTAAGCCATACCGGGTCGTTAAGGTCGTCAATCATAGGAAGCCCCCAGGACACAACGAGCGATCGCCAAACGCTTTGACATCGTTATTCGTGCGGGATTGATCGAGATCAGTCTTCCCTGAAGTCTTCTCGACCAACCTACTCCAGTTACCGGTCGTCAATGTCAAGAGTTACCCTCTGCCGCCTGCACGCTTCCACTCCCGGCCTTACTGCATCATCCCTTCCGTGACTTCGTCACACCGGTTGCACAGCAACCGGTGCTACCCGCTTCACTCTTCCGTCGGTCTCGCAGACTCCTCCACAAACCGATCATCGCCGAAAGCATCAGGCCGCTAAAGAGCCAAGCCACTCCGAGCCTGAGGGATTCCGGTCGAGGAGTCCATTTCCAAAGCATGTAACAGTGCTCGGACATGCACACAGCGAATACTGTTGTTATTGCAAGGAACGAACACAAGGTGGCTCCAATGTACTCGACGAGTATCCGTTTCCGAAAACGTGCCGTCCCGTACTTGTATGCCTGAAACCAGAACCACGATGGCATGGCGACCGAAATCAACAGCGCGACAACGGATTCTTTCATGATGCTCCCCCGAACGCAGCGCAGATCACGAACCGAATTCCCTTGACGAGCGAACAGTCGCGCAGGGGTGCCACCGGCTCCGCCAGTGCTTCTCAAGTTCAAACCCCATTATCTTGCATCTTACAACAGCTCTCTCCGCCAGGCCACCTGCCCTCGCAGATCCGCCACACTTGGGCCATCGCACCTTCCCTATTCAATCCGAATAACGACGAACACTCACAACCTTGTCACTTCGGAATCCAATCTCCAACCAGTTGTCATCTATAGTCGCAGTACCTATCCAATAAATGTAAGAGTCATCGTGAACACTATCGCGACCCATAGGAATGCCAAGAAGCTCATCGACTTCTGGACGTGACATTCCCTTAAGGGCATTGCGCGCAAGCAAGTCATTTTACCATGCGTGGACGGAGACACTGTTGATGCTTCCATGCATATGACGAGAATGAAAGCGGACGTGATAACCAAGCAAACATAGTTCCCATGATAACTGCAATCGCAAATAGTGCGGCCGGAACCCTGTGTTTTCGGCAGTGTGCCTTGCGAATGACTTCATGAAGACCCATGTTTCCTAGTCCTTAAACAAGCGAGCGCCGGAGGCGTTCGGGGACGTTTTTCGGCGTCCGTGCGAGTCGACACCGTCGGCGGCCAGCATGGCCGGTGCCGGGGTGATGTGCCAGATGGTGTCGTGTTTCATTGGCGGTCTCTGTTCCACGTCGTGCGGTTGGGGGTGAATGCGGACGGGAGCATCCAGACTCCCGCTTCAAGGCTGTCCCGTCAGCAACGCAACGGCCGCGGGAGTTGGTCCAACAGATCCAACCGACGGAACAGTACGTGCTGCCAGGGATTCCGCGCAGGGGGGCCACTGGCTCCGCCAGTGCTTCTCAAGTTCAAACCCCATCATCTTACAGCGGCTCTCTCCGCCAGGCCACCCGCCCTCACAGATCCGCCATCCAAACGAGCCCCACGCCCGGCTGCGCACGCACCGGAAGCCCGCAGCGTCCTTCAGCACGGACCGGCCTACGCCGCGTTCCGGTCGTCACCCTCGGCGAGCCAACCACGCCCGAACTGCTCGCCTTCCGATTCTCGGCGGTGGAAGATGGTCCGATGCGGGAAAGGAATCTCGATTCCCAGCTCATCGAACTTGTTCTTGATTAGCCGCAGCATCTCGCGCTTCACGGTCCACTGCTTCAGCGGACGGGTTTTGATGAAGAACTTGATCACAACCGACGAATCTCCCAGCGACTCCACGCCGAGCATCGTCAAATCTTCGAGGATCACGTCGCGAAACTCCGGCGCCGCGCGCATCTTCTTGCCCAGCTCGACAAGCACTTCGATCACCCGGTCGATGTCCTCTTTGTACGCCACGCCGATGTCGAATACCGCTCGCGACCAGCCGTGCGTAAAATTCGTCACCGTCGCGATCTGGCCGTGCGGAATGAAATGGACGCGACCCTCCAGATCGCGCAGCACCGTCGTCCGCAGCGTGATCCGCTCGACCTGACCGCTGATATCGCCGATTTTGATCACGTCGTTGATCAAGTACTGCTGCTCCAGCAGGACCATGAACCCGGTGAAATAGTCCTTGATGAGGCTTTGGGCACCGAACGCCACGGCCAAGCCGACCACCGCCGCCCCGCCCAGAAGCGGACCGATCGGCACGCCGATCTCGTCCAACAGCATCACCGTACCACCGCCGACCACCAGCATGTTCGCCACACCGCGAAACACGCCGAGCACCGTCTTGGCGCGGTTCTCGCGCTCCTCGCGCGT
Source organism: Thermoguttaceae bacterium (assembly GCA_963674835.2). GTDB lineage: Bacteria > Planctomycetota > Planctomycetia > Pirellulales > Thermoguttaceae. The sequence continues at coordinate 19,507 of CAXXKC010000003.1, read as the reverse complement.
GCCGCGCCTCCCACGGCTCGCCATCAGACGCAGCAACTGTTTCTCGAACATCCGCGAAAGCCATAGGCAAATGCCGATGGCTGCTGCAATCGCCACGGCTGAAGGTCCATGGTCAACCAGCCACTGGAGCATGTTGCGTATCGTATACGGATTGCGCAGGAGTTCGACCTGCCGTTGTGCTTCCTCCGACTCCAGTCGCTTGTGCTCGGCGTCCCGCGCCGAGACGATCTGCTCTTCCTGAAGTCCTGCGAGCTCCGACTGCAATTCATCCAAGTGCGTGCTGATGCGACGCGACTCCGACTCGGCCTCGTGAAGTCTCCCTTCCGCTTCGCGCATCTGCGCGGCCAGTTCGTCCACATTCTGCCCCGCGCTGAGCTTCTTGCCAAAGTCCTCGTTCAGGCCCGCCAAACACTCGTGTGCATTATCGAGCCTCTTGCGCGCCGTGTCGCGAAGCGTCCGCTCCAGGCGGATGTTCTTCTTCAGAATATCCATGCGCTCGGTCACTTCCGTGACGCGATCCGCGGCCATCTGCGCATCGGCCGCAGTCTTCTCCGCCACCTGCGTGGCTGCCATCAACTCCTTGTCCTTGCGAGTCGGCGGACCTGCCGGCGCCGCCGCTCCCGGCGAAGCGCCCTCCGGCGTCTGCGACGGTGGGGCGGCCGCCTCCGGACGCGGCGCAGGGCTCTGCACGGCATCCGCGATCACCGAGGCGACGGGTCTCGCTACCGTGGCTTCGGGCGTACTGCCTGCCGGCTGAGCGGGTGCCGGTGGTGCCGGCGCCGTGACTGCCGCGGTCGGTCCCGGTGGCGCAGGCGTCTCGGCTGGCCGCGGTGTGCTCGCAGGCGTCGTGCTTGGAGCGGCGGGCGCCGCACTCGTGGGCGCAGCCTGCGGCGCGTTCTTCCCCAGAAGCACATCCAACGCTTCACCGTCCTTCTTGAGCTTCTCCTCTAGCGAAACGATGGTCTCTTGCGTTGCCTTCCGGGCGCGAATCGCCAGGTCGAAGCGTTCCTTCGCCAGGGTCCATTTCTTCGACAGCGCGTCGATCTCGCCCTCAACCGACTTCGATACGGCATCATCCTTGTCCTTCTGAGCCTTCTCGAGTTGCTTCTTCAACTCGGCCAGGTTCCCATCGAGGACCTTGAACGCGCCTTCCGCTTTGGCATACTCGTCTTCGGGATCCGACAGCGAAGCTTTCAGTTCCGTCAGTCGTTTCCGATTGGCCTCCAAAGAACGCTGAAGCTGCGTGATCTGCTCCGCCGCCGACGGCTGCTGCTGCGCCACTGCTACCACAGGCCGCGTGCCCGAATCGGCACCCGCTTCGTTCACAGTCGCCTGCGCGATGGCTGCCACCGGCGCCACACTAGCCCCCGCCATTCCCGGGCGATTCTCAATCGCCACTTTGGCAGTCGGGGTCGCGCCCGCTCCAGCAGTCGCCCCAAGACACCGCGGCACATACGCCAACAGAACCGCCGCGCCAACCATCGCCGAAAGAACAGAACGTCGGAACACGTCAGCCTCCTTGCTGGAACGTCCCAACCAATTGCCGCCAGAAAACGCCCCGCCGATCTTCACGGCGGAGCACCTTCCCTAACCCACCCAGGGGCCCAAGTGTATCGAACTGCTCCCCCCAACTCAAGACAGATTAGAGACGCCGCCGGAAGTCCAGGAGTCTTCTCACCACACAAACACTCCCAGTCCCGCAAACCCGCGCCCCGTCACCGGTATCCCCCAACCAGCCACTAGCCACCAACCACCAGCCACACTCCCCATGTGCACCCACGGTATTGGGTTACCCTCACTGCAATTGCGCCGACCCGCCTATGCACGTGCACACAGGGTATTCAGCACTTACACCAATCCCCAGCAATCCCACATCCACCTAACCACCACCCAACCAACCACTTCTCCAAGGCGAGGATCACGCCCGCGTTTCCCTAACCCCATCTTCGCACTTCGCGCGCAAAACCCATCTTCCGCCCTTCGCGAGAACCCATTGCCCTCCAATCAGTTACGACAATATCCGACACCCGTGCTTCCACTTCTCCCCACCTCAGACGAAATCCACTTCCATCCACAACCCCCGCCCCAACCACATGCCTCAAAACACCTTATCAACCACACTCTCGCCATAACACCAACGCGAGCGCAACCCTGTCGCTATGAAATCTCCCGTCCGAACAAGCTCCCCCGCCTCCCCCAAAACCACCGAGGCCCAGACGTGCGCTATGGCTTGACACCCGGAATGTACCGCTGAGCGTTCTCGTAGTAGATCTTCCGTAAGACGATCTCAGGCAAGTCCAGACCGTAGAGCTTCCAGCGTGTATACACGCCAAATCGGCCAATATAGTCAGGATAGTCGAAGTACTCGTCCCGAGTCTCAAGCAACCGATAGTAGCAGCGATAGGCTTCCGCCGACACCGGCATGTCCAGTCCGAAGAGAATCCGATCTTGGTACCTGACAAAGAAGTCGTGGGCCGTGTAAGGCTGGCGTCCAAGTTCGTCAATGCGAGCCGAGAAATCAATGATCACATTGGGAAACGTATCCAACAACACACCGACGGAAGCAAGGTCTTCGGGCAGGTTGGCAACGTGGGGCAGCATGAACAGCGTGTCCGGATGGTCGGCAATCACGCGGTTGCGCTGGCCGAGCAGTTCTTCTTTCGAGAATTGGGAGCCGTGGAAACTCCAGGCCGGAAACTCGCGAAGCGTCAGGTAATGCTCGTTGTGCCGGTCGATGGGGAGGAAGAACGCAGCAGGGTCGGACACATGAATGAGCACTGGCACGCGGTGCTGCCCCGCCCGCTGCCAAATCGGATACAAACGTTCATCGTCCACACGAAGCAATTGTTCCGAGCCGTCACGGAAGAAGAGCCCCAACTCTTTGGTCACCTTCAGGCCACAAGCACCCTTGGCCAGATCGTCCTCAAAGTTCTCCAGGCAGCGGTCTACCCAGCCGTCATCACTGAACAAGACAGGGTCACCCCACTGGGCGAAATCAGCCATAGTGAAGGCAGCGAAGCGACCTGGATACGGCCTCAGGTAACGCTCGGCGAAGACATCGAAATCGCGTCGAGCGATCGTGTAGGTGTTGTTCTCCAAGGGCATGGTCACGTTGCCAGTCACGTTCACCCAGACACGCACGCCCACCGCATCCATGAGAGCCAACAGGCGATTCGGCGGCAAATCGCCGAAGAGATGGTTGTGGGCGTCAACCACCGGGAAACGAGGTTTTTGGGGGATGTGCGCGGAGACGTTCAGTAGACACCTGGGCTCGAATTCTTTCAAAAGGACGTCCGGAACGGGAGTGCTCATGAGCGAGACCCTGTCGAGTGACTACCGACCCAACTCACACGGGCACGGGAAAGTCCCCAACGCAGCCGGGGACCTTGCCGTATCACGGGAGAATGAGATGGATGTCGGTCATGCGGCAGAAATCGATGATCTCATTATACAGGTGTTCGCCGTAGCCGAGGCAGGCGTATTCGTTCGTCCAATGCTCGAGTAGCTGGTCTATATCGCAGTGCGCAGTGACGAAACCATGGGGCCAGAAGGGGATACCGCACTCGCGCTGGCGGACCTGGAGTTCTTCGGCCGGTGGTTCGAAGACTGAGCAGCGGGTAAGGACCATGGTGAACAGCCCGTCGATGCGGCCCAGTCGGGCCAGCACACCTTCGCCCACCTTGCAGACCAACTTCACCGAGAGCCCTCCCGCCTCACCTTCGGTGGGGATCCCGTGCTCAGCGAAGCCGGCGGGGCTGAGTTTCCCGGCCAAGGAAGGCGGGCACGCCCCATCGCCAATGATCTTGATCTCTCGGTTCTCTTTGTTGATATGCTGCAGGTCACCATAGTACACCGGCTCTCTACTAAACTCAGTCAGCAACAACACGGTTAGCGCCGTGTTAAAGTCACCAAGTGTCGACGTGCCTACGCCATCCTCAAGCATCATGCTCTGAGCGAAACACGTTGCAGAGTAGTCGGTGGCCATGCCAGGGTAAGACTGGATCGTGTAGAAATCCCACTCGTAGGCGGCAACCAGTTTCTTGATAGCCAGATACAGTCGCATAGACCGTTCGTTGACTGGGGAGCCTTCGGGCAACGTGCCAAAGAGTTGGCCGACTCTCGGTTGAAGCGCGGCCAACTCCTCGCCGGAGATTTGTTCTGCAGTGTGGATGAGCTCGGTGGTATCACGAGAGTCAATGTCAACGCCGAACTGCCGCATCCACTGACTGGGATCGGCGACACCACAACTTTGCCCCATGCCACGGCCGCCAAACGTACCGATGGTCGCCATGTTCAAACGCTGTTTCATGTGCGAAGCACGGCAGAAACTGACGACCCGATCGACTTCAGCGGGCACATCGGCGGGACCGTATACGAACTTGTGCTCGATGCCGACCTCCAGGAGGGCTCCATGCAGTACTAGGCCGCCGACGGGTCGCCACCCCTGCGATCCGGGATGGGTCCAGATGAGCACGCCCTTGCCGGTTCCGGCGAAGTCGCGAATGGCAGCCACCAAATGAGCGGCCCAAACCCATGTGCCGGTGAAGAGTACCACACAGTCGACACAGTCGTCGTCCTTCATCCTTTTCAGCGCTTCGCGGGCTTCTGCCTTGCTGGCGACGACGGTGCCGTGCTCGACTAGTTCCACGTCGCGTGCCCTGAGAGCCTGTTTTGCATCGGCGATCAGCCGATCATCAATGAACGGCTGGCCCATGGGGTCCTCGAGTCCGTCTTTGTGGACGCCATACACGATGAAACCTGCGGTCGCGCGGATCATAAGACAGTCTCCGGTGTTGAATAGTCACGTTGAACGGCCCTGGCGTGCGAGAATTGACCGAGTCCTCTAGATTGAAGTCGTTTCCGAATCACCGTAAGACTCTGCCCTTTCTCAGACATCACCAACGAGGGCGTGCGATGTGCCTGGTACAGTCAGGACCTGTGCTCCAATTCTGCAGCAATGTGCTGGGCAGTAAAACCACGTATGGTTGGATAAAGTTCCTTATAGGCAGCGAACTGACTGCTGTAGAGGGTCGCTCGCTGAGCGTCGGGTTCGACGACACTCACCGGGCGGACCCATGTGTCAACGAGGTCGTGCAGCGAAGCGCCTGTGTCGGCAGAGCAGGCCAACATGGCCGCCCCAAGGCAGCCCGCCTCACTGACTGAAAGGGTGGTGATCGGTCGGCCAAGTACGTCGGCCTTCAGTTGGGTTAGAGCGGAACTCTTGGCTCCGCCACCGATCGCTCGCAACTCCCGAACGTGCACGCCGGCTGCCTCCAGGATTTCCACGTTCAGTCGCATCTCGAAGGCCACACCTTCGAGAAGCCCGCGAAGCATCTGCTCTCGAGTCGTCGACAGTCGCAGGCCAACAATGGCACCCGGTGTGTGGGCATCAAAGTACGGCGTTCCCGATGGGGTGAAATACGGCAAGACCAACAGGTCGGTTGGCTCGGAAGGCAATGCGTCGAGAATAAGCGAGTACGGATCGGCTGCAGTACGGGCGGCCTGTTCTCGTTCTTGGTACGCCCACTGGTCGCGAAACCAGCGAAGGAGATTGCCACCCGTCAGGCTGAACGCGATCGTGGCGTACATGCCCTGCACAGTGTGATCGTAGTTGCACAGATTGCTGCGGAAGAGATTCTTCTCAAAAACGGGGCGATCGAAAGCGGGACAGATGCACTCGACAGTCCCAGTTGCGTACATGGCCACACCCGGGCGGACCACACCGGCACCCAATGCTCCGCAGGTCTGGTCGTGTCCTCCGGCGACCACCTTCACCCCATCCGGGAGGCCCAGCTCACGAGCAACGGCGGAAGGGATCGTGCCAACAACTGTTCCAGACGGCACAGGATTGGCGAGTTGGGAGACATCGAGATCAATGGCGGAGAGGATCTCGTCTTCCCAGCGATGTGTGCGAACATTAAATAGCATAGTGCGACCAGCCAAAGGCCAACTGATGGCCGGCTCGACACCCAGTTGCATCTGGAGCAGTTCCTCGAAACAGTAGAAGCGAGTCGCATTCGCCCAGACATCGTTCGCCTGTTGCCGAAGCCAAAGGAGTTTGAAAAGTGTAAACATGGGATGGGGAGTATGACCGGTCAGCGCATAAAGGCGATAGTAGCCGAACTGGCTGCTCCATCCATGTGTGAGAAAAGCGGCTCGCGCGTCCGAAGAAACCATAGCGTTGGCGAGGAACTGGCTATCCGCGCCGATAGGTGTGAATGCTTCTCCCTGGCAAGAAATGGCAAGGGCACGGATGTGATCCTGCTCTGCGGACGCGGCGGCCTCCCGAATCACCTCGAAACACGCTTGACTGACCCGAGAGGAGTCAAGTTCCGCCCAGGTGGGCTTGGGACTGATCAGCGGATATTCGCTGTATGCCAGCGACTTAAGAACACCACGGTCATCGAAGACGGCCGCCTTGCAGCCAGTCGTACCGACGTCCACTCCCATGTAGCCCATCGTTGCCCTCCCCTTGTGACAGCACCCGGACACTGATTGTAGCCCACCCCCTAGGAGGAACAAGACCTGCCGGTTCTTTTGGCGGACAAAAGGCCAGATTATCGACATCGGGCCAGCCAATACACACGGAACCATGTTGCCGGGGCAGCCATGTCACCCCATCGGTTGGCGAAGGGCCGTGGAACCGGCTATTGGCAATGTGAACGCCAACGGGCCATGCCGTCCCTGATATGTGGGAGGGGCCCGCAGCAGTCGTCGGTCCAGAGTTGGGGTCCACCACGTTGATCGAACGGGCAGACGCACAGCCAAATCGTGGTGTCCGTGAAGGATGACACGTGTTCCGACTGCGCTGGCGCAAGAAGCGACGCAGTCCGTTGAATGCGACCTCACCCGCTCGGCGATTGGCACGTCAGAGGTGCTTTGTCGACGCGTGGAACGATTCGACTAGAAGTCAATCTGGAAACGCATTTCAACGATGTTCTCCGTTCCACCTCCGCCGGCTATATCGATCGGGTTGCCGACGGGAAGTGTGGCGGTGCTACACACGTAATTGAGCATGACTCGAGTGTAAGGGTTCCAGTACCAATTCACACCGAACGTGCTGTCGTATACACGGCCACCGAGAACGCCAGCGGCAGAGTCGTTGAGGTCAAGTTGTGAGAATCGATACGCGAACTCCCATGCCCCGGTTCCGGTGGCGACTGAGCCGTCGCAGGTGCGCCAGCGAAAGAAGTTCTCGATCGGTTTGATGCGATCGAAGACACCCGCCTTGGTCTTGTAGCGACGGTGTTCACCGGTAAGGAAGTAGCTCACCTGGACATAGTAGCCGTGGAGGAAGGCGTTCCCGATCGCGCCGTAGCCATCGGTCAAGGCGCCCAGCCATTCCGATTGGAACGAGAGTGGCCCATAGACAAGCGCAAACTCAGGGTTGAGCGTGGTGAAGCCGGTCGCGGCGAAGTTGCCCGTGTCGACAACGCAGCTGCTAGTCGTCGTGCCGTTGGTGGTTGGGAACAAGCCGACTTCCGGACGGCTGTAGAACCGCAGCGTACCTTCAGAATTCTGATATCGGACTCCCATGCCGAGGTGAATCAGGCCACGGCCGTCGCTGGGTGCATCGTACCAAGGAAGCCAAGTTACACGAGCGGCAACCGAATAGGGGCCGTCGTCGGAAGTAAGGGTCGGCGGGTGGTCGCCGACAACGGCGAAGCAACCAGCCATCCACGTCGCCCGTTGGGTCGGGGCCCAGCTGTACAGTGAAACACCCGTGTTCCGTGCAGGACACAGGGCGTTGGCCAGGCTGCGTTCCATGAACGTGATGTACTTGCTGCTGGTGCGCTCTTCGAGACTGATGGGTTCCTTGTAATGGCCTGCAATGAAGTTCCCTGCAAGAGGAAGCTCGTGCAAAGCGATGAACGTGTCTTTGAAGACGACTGTCGATTGCGCGAAGTCGAGTTCAATCTGGTAGGAGAGATCTTGGAAAGCGTCACCATTGACTTCGAGACGTGCGGCGCGAAACAGGACACTATTCTCGGCATTGCCGTACGTGCCGTGGGAGAGTTGGCTCTGATCGAACGTGTAGCTGTCGAGGAAGATCCGGCCACCGGCGCTGGCACTGGGTGCTCCAGCAGCCTTGGCTTTGGCGGCTGCTTCCTTATCCTTGGCGGCTTGGAGAGCCTTCTCGAGCGCCTCAACGCGAGCCGCCAGGTCCAGCGCCGGCGCATCGGTCCCGGTCAGGTAGGAAGCCGGCGTATTCGACGGTGAATCGGTTGGCAAGAGAAGCGATTGCCGAATGCTACCATTGGCGGGTAACGTATCGCTCTGTCCACGCGCATTGGAAACAACAACGAACAGCCCGATCACTAGCAAGCCCGTGGCGAATGGCCTGTGAAGCAAGTGACGCATTGCACTTCCTCGAATCGCGGATGATGCATTAGCAGCCGAAACGATCATTGCGTTTCTGGTAACCTCGGAATAAATGATCGATCCACTAATGATGGGAGTTTCAGGAAAAGGTCTGCAGTCGTTAAAGCCTGCCAGAGCAGTGCCTCCAGCCGGCCCACAGGAACCGGCCGCGGTAATTGGGAGAAAGAATGCGGACGACCTGTCCTAACGGAAGTCTAACAATTGGCCCACGCTGTGCTAACAGACGCCACATACAATGCGGCGGAAAGTGATGACGATGGGCCAGACTCGTCGTTAGCATATTTGCCGGGTCTCTAGCTTCGTTCGCGGGGCATCGGAGTGTGCTCGCCGGGGCTGGAACAGGTCGTGGCAAACGTGCGACAAACGCCTTTGGCGTGGTTCGCACGGCGACAGAACCAGTCCGGATGGAATCCAGGAGAAACATCCATGAGCGGTCTCTGGAGGTGGAGTTGGGCTCTGGCGGCCGTCGCAGTCGCTGTCTGCGCGGGTCGTGTGCCAGGCGCAGCGCCTGGTGTCGAGTCGGCCGTGAAACCGTACACCAAGGTTTCCGGCGTTGCCGGCAACCTCAACAGCATCGGGTCAGACACGCTGAACAACCTGATGACCCTTTGGGCCGAGGCGTTTCAGAAGATCTATCCGAATGTGGCCATTCAGATTGAAGGGAAAGGCTCGGCGACGGCGCCGCCGGCGCTCGCCCAGGGAACCGCCCAGCTCGGTCCCATGTCGCGGATGATGAAGCCTGAAGAGGTCGACGCGTTCGAGAAGGTGCACGGCTTCAAGCCCACACAGGTGAGCGTCGCGCTGGACTGCCTGGCTGTGTACGTAAACAAAGACAACCCGATCCGAGGGCTGACGTTGCCACAATTGGACTGCATCTTCTCGAAGACACGGAAGAGCGGCTACGGTAACATCGAGACGTGGGGGCAAGTGGGTTTGAGCGGCGCGTGGACCAAGCTGCCCATCAGCGCCTACGGCCGCAATTCGGCGAGCGGTACGTATGCCTATTTCAAGGAACACGCGCTATTCAAGGGCGATTACAAGGACACCGTGAAGGAACAGCCGGGCTCGGCGGCCGTGGTCAGCGCCGTGGCGAACGACCGTGCCGGGATCGGCTACTCCGGCATCGGATATAAGACGTCGGAGGTGCGCGCAGTTCCGTTGGCTGCTGACCATACGAAACCGCTGGCGGAACCATCGTTCGACAGGGCGCTTGACGGGTCTTATCCGCTTGCACGAAGATTGTATGTGTACATTGCCAAGAAGCCCGGCGAGCCGCTTCCGCCGCTGATTCAACAGTTCATGACCTTCGTGCTGTCTCGTGAAGGGCAGGAGATTGTGATCAAGGACGGCTACGGGCCCTTGCCGGCGTCAGCGTTGGAGAAGGAATTGGCCAAGCTCAGGTAGGGGGCCGCGGAAGAATTGAGAAGGTTCGGAGCGCGCAGAAGATCTCTCATCGAACAACCGTCTTGGATGTTCGAAGTGGTGATGCTGGCGGTACATGAATTGAATCGCATGGCCGCCTCACGCTTTGGATCGACCGCCGGCAGTCCTCATGTCTAACATAGACCGGCGTGCGATACGTAGAAGCAAGCGACGCGACCGCGTGGTACGCTGGTTGATTACGCTGGGCGGTGTGACAGTCATTGCCAGTGTGGTGGCAATCCTGCTGCTGATTGTCGGCGTGACATTGCCCCTGTTCCGTCCCGGGCAATGCCGCGAAGTAGCACGGGCGCGGCTCCCGATGGGCATACGGCCCGAGCACGTGGTCGCCGTAGGTATCGAGTTCGGCGCAGACGAACACGGAGGTGCCCCGCTGGCATCGTATGCGATCCTGCGGGATGCAACGCTGGCGATTCTCGATCTGCGGCATGGCAGGCTGGTCAGCCGGAATCGGTTGCCTTCGGCATCAGGCTCCGATGGTCCCGGAGCACCATCGAATCGCGAGACTGGCGGAGCGTTACCGAACGAGGCAAGCCACATCGAGGCGGCCGAACAACACGGAGCGGGCCGCTGGACCCTTCTGGGCTCTGATGGTCGCGTCTCGTTGGTGGAGATATCGGTGGCCGTGGAAGGCGACCTCCAGGGACATCGCCGCATCACACATGCCGTAACGACGTTGGGCGAAATGCCTCCGGACGGTGGCCCCAAGCCGCAAATGGCCCTGATGCGGATCTCGCAGAATGGTGATCTCGTGTGCGTCCGCCTCTTGCCTGACAATCGAATATCGATCGTGCAGCGGGTCGTCAAAGAGAATCTGCTTGGCGAGCGCACGAGCAAGCTCGAACGCACAACCATCGAGCAGGGTGCTGTCGGGCGCATTACCGCAATGACCATGGACAGCGACGGCCAGACGCTCTACGCCGGTACCGAACGCGGCCGCATCCTGCGATGGACCCTCGAGTCCGAAGGTGGAATTGCGGCCGCAGAGATTGTCCCTGCGTTTCGCGACAAGCGGACGATCACCGCGTTGGCCATGGTGTTGGGCGATGTGTCGCTGGCCGTTGGCGATTCGCACGGTGAAGTGTCGACGTGGTTTCCAATGGGCGGCGGCCGAGAAGCAAGACTTGGTTTGGCGCACCAATTGGGCTCGCACGACAGCCCAATCTATCGGATCTTGCCGTCGCAGCGCAATAAGTCGATCGTGAGTGTTGCCGAAGGAGGCGCCATTCACATCGACTATCCGACGAGCGAGCGCCGCCTGCTGGCAATTCCGCCAGAGGATGGAACGCCACGGCGGATGATTGGCTACTCGGCGCGTGGCAACGCTATCATGGATCTGGGCGGGCAAGGCGAGATGGTTGCGTGGATGATCGACTGCCCCCATCCAGAGGTCAGTTGGGAGACACTTTTCGGCAAAGTGCTGTACGAGGGTTACAGCGAGCCGACATATGCATGGCAGACGACGGGCGGGGCCGATTTCGAGCCGAAGTTCAGCCTTGTGCCACTGCTGTTCGGGACGATCAAAGGAACGTTCTACGCGATGTTGCTGGCGGTACCGTTGGCTTTGTTTGCCGCGGCCTATACGAGCCAGTTCACAACGCCACGGCTGAAGGCGCTGGTCAAGCCCGTGGTCGAGACCATGGCGGCGATTCCGTCGGTGGTGATCGGCTTCTTGATCGCTCTGTGGCTGGCTCCCATCATTGAGCGGTGGATTCTGGCGGTGTTTGCCAGTTTTGTGACCATCCCGCTGGTGTTCGTGCTCTTCATGGTGCTGTGGCAGCTCTTACGATGGTCGGATTGGGCCAAGCGGATCGAGAACGGCTACGAGTTTCTCGCCATGCTGCCGGTCCTTGTCGCAGGAGTCGGGTTGGCAGTGCTGCTCGTACCGACGTTGGAACAGTGGCTGTTTGCCGGCAACTTCCGCCAGTGGCTGTTCGAAGCGATGCACACGCGGCTGGACCAGCGCAACAGCATCATCATTGCATTCGGGCTCGGGCTGGCCGTGATTCCGATCATCTTCTCGATCGCCGAGGATTCGCTCTCGTCGGTACCGCATAGCCTTACTGCGGCATCCATGGCACTGGGGGCAAGCCGGTGGCAGACGCTGCGGCGAGTGATTCTGCCGTCGGGCAGTCCCGGCATCTTTGCCGGAACGATGATCGGCTTTGGACGGGCGGTCGGAGAGACGATGATCGTATTGATGGCCACGGGGAACACGCCCATCCTCAGTTGGAGTCCTTTCAACGGAATGCGCACGCTTTCGGCAAACATCGCCGTGGAAATACCGGAATCCCCGGTGGGCGGAACCTTGTATCGAGTGTTGTTCCTATGCGCGGTTCTCCTGTTTCTACTGACATTCCTGCTGAACACGGTAGCGGAAGTGGTGCGCCAGAGACTTCGTCAACGTTACGGCCGCCTGTGAAGCCGCATCGCGGAAAGAAGTTCTGGCGCCACGGCGAACCGCTCGTCTGGGCAACCGGTGCGGCGCTGATGGCCGTGCTCGTCTCCACGGCGCTCCTGTTGCTGGTGGTGATCGTCCACGGAGCGACCGTCTTCTGGCCCGCCTCGCTCACGCTCGTCGAGCGGACCGACGGGACGAACGTGCTGGGGGTGCGCATCCGTAGCGACGTCAATCCCGACACCGGGTTGAGGAGTATCCAGTTCAAGACGGGCAATCGCGAATTGGATCCTTCCCGTCAGGACTTTCACTGGTACCCAGCGGATTCTATTCGCCGAGAGAGCTATCCCCCGAATGCGTTCGTGCTGGAGCGAGTTGAAAACGGCGACTTCTACGGATTCCTGCGGAGGCTCGACCTGCCGGATCTTCGCTCGTCCGCACACGGCAACCTTGAGGAGCGATTCCGTGCGGCGCAGGAGGCAATTCGGCGCCAGCGTGCGGAGCAGATCGAGCCAACTGCGCGGGAACTGTCGGCACTGAGCGACCGGATCCAGGCGATCCGTTATGCAATCGTTCGCGGCCAGTATGGGGAACGGCCAGGGGTGGAAGCAAAGGAGCGTGGGGCGGACAGGGGTCATCTCAGCGGTGCGGAACAGCAACTCGGAAAGTCGTCGCTGGCGGCGGAACGGCTGACGGCACTACATCAGGAAGAGGCCGAACTGAAACGGCGGTCGGACAAGTTGGTCGCTCAACAGCAGGCCAGGGAAACGGCGCTTCGTCGTAATGTGGCCGTGTTTGCGACGGCCTCGGGCCAAGAGGCGGCGATTCCGCTTGCAGATGTCGTCCGCTCGTACACTCCCAACGCGATGAGTCTCTTTCAGAAGAGTGGGCATTACCTGGCCAAGATCGGCGAGCTTCTGGCCGACGACCCGCGCGAATCGAACACAGAGGGAGGACTCTTTCCCGCGATCTTCGGGACCGTCATGCTGGTCTTCCTGATGGCGGTGTTCTGCTTCCCCCTGGGTGTGCTGGCGGGCGTGTACTTGGGAGAGTATGCCAAGGATGGATTGCTGGTGCGCATCGTGCGGATCGCGGTGAATAACCTGGCGGGCATCCCGTCCATTGTCTATGGCATCTTCGGATTGGGCTTCTTCGTGTATGGAGTCGGCGGGCTGATCGACGAGTGGTTCTTTCCCGAACGAGCAGCCAGTAACATGCCGGTATTCGGCACGGGCGGGATTCTGTGGGCCAGCCTGACTCTGGGGTTGCTGACGGTGCCCGTGGTGATCGTGGCCACCGAAGAGGCTCTGCGAACGATCCCCCGCGGTGTCCGCGAGGGGTCCTACGCGCTGGGAGCGACGAAGTTCCAGACTTTGCGACGGGTGCTCCTGCCAATGGCGTCGCCAGGAATCATGACGGGGTTCATTCTGGCGATGGCTCGTGCGGCAGGCGAGGTGGCCCCGCTGATGATCACGGGGGTCGTGAAGCTGGCACCGAATCTGCCCTTGGATGCGCAGTTTCCCTTCGTGCACCTGGATCGGAAGTTCATGCACCTGGGCTTTCATATCTACGACATCGGGTTTCAGTCGCCCAACGTCGAGGCTTCCAAGCCGATGGTGTATGTGACAACCCTGCTGCTGTTGGCGATCGTACTGTCGATGAGCAGTGTGGCGATCTGGCTTCGGAACAGAATGAGAAAACAATTTCAGTTGAAAACGATCTAACGTTCCCCTTTTTCTTGCGGCTCCGTCACGGTAGGGTATGATGCAAGCAACGAGGTCACCGGTGGGCAAGAAGCGGATCATGGACCATTCCAACCCGACATCTTCCGATATGTCCCAGGTTGTACCGCCCAACGTTACAACGCCACAGGCTACCGAGCAGGGTGGGTTGCCATCGGCCACCCAGGACGCCATCGTCCGCGCCGAGCGACTCCATTTCTACTACAGTGACTCGGAAGCACTGCACGACATTTCCATGGATTTCCCCCGCAACCAAGTGACGGCATTGATCGGACCGTCGGGTTGCGGCAAGTCGACGTACCTGCGCTGTTTGAACCGGATGAACGACTTGATCGACGGCGTGCGCAGTACCGGACGAATGTTGTTTGATGGGCAAGACATCCTCGATCCGTCGGTCGACGTGATCGAGCTGCGGCGCCGCATCGGCATGGTCTTTCAGAAGGCGACGCCATTTCCAAAATCGATCTATGAGAATGTCGCCTATGGCCTGCGGATCGGAGGGATCAGCAGAAAGGACATCCTGGACGACGCGGTCGAGCGGAGCCTGAAACGGGCGGCGCTTTGGGACGAAGTCAAAGACCGCCTGCGAAAGTCGGCTTTGGGCCTGTCGGGGGGGCAGCACCAGCGGCTGTGTATCGCCCGGGCCATTGCCGTCGATCCAGAGATCATCCTGATGGACGAGCCATGCTCGGCATTGGATCCGCGGTCGACCACACGCATCGAAGACCTCATAGCAGAGCTGCGGGGCGAGTACACGATCATCATCGTAACGCACAACATGCAGCAAGCGGCTCGGGTTTCAGATTACACGGCGTTTTTGTACGAGGGGATCCTCGTCGAATTCGGAACGACGAAGCGGGTGTTCACGAATCCAGAGAAGAAGGAGACCGAGGACTACATTACCGGCCGATTCGGCTGACGAAGGGCTCCCGGCATGCGCGTGGTCGCCGAGGCCTGCCCAGCTTGCGCATTGCCGAACGATGCACCGTCCGACTTCTCCAACACAGGCGCGCCTGGTCGTGAGACACCCGACATACTCTGCGGGACGCGCCGCTGTAGATCACTACACCCCTTGGAGAAGGGGCCGGCAAGCGCATCGCGATTCTGCCGAGGGGCACGGTGCGTCGGCTGAGAGTCCGGCTGGTTTCCTTGAGGGAAGCGCACTCCGCACTGCTTATCCTTCGGGCACCGGACCAAAACGCAAGCAATTGTCTCGTCACGGTTTGCCTGCGCCCAGGCAGCGAGCGTATGTTTGGTGCGTGTCGCCCCTAGTGCTTCGTCAAGCCCTGGTCTTCGGGTGCCACCGCTGGCTTGTCCAGCGGTGCCAATGGGTTACGGAAGACTCGACCCGTGTTCTTGACTATGACAGAGCATTAGCCATAGCGTTCCTGGCGGCGTGTTTCTGGGGTTTCGAACACGAAACACGCGCTGCACATAGGCCCAATGCGCTCTGGCACTCCTGCCCGATGATCCCCCGGTCCCTGAGAGAGGCGCGATACCGGCCCCTCTGGTTGCGGGCGTGGCGCATCATGGTATGATGCAATCGGTCGGCGGCTGTGGTAACTGGAGCGAATCGCGACGAGCAGCCACACGCTTGAGAACCGGAAAAAGAACAAATCACGCAAGGACAGCAGTATGTCGGTGCATTTGCAGCGCGAGATCGAAACGCTGAAGAAGAACCTCCTGTCGTTGTGCGCTCTCGTCGAAGAGCAAGCGCAGATGGCAGTACAATCACTGCTGGACCGCGATGAGGACATGGCCGAAAATGTGGAGCGGCGCGACCTCGAAGTAGATCACCGAGAGGTGGAGGTCGAAGAGGAGTGCCTGAAGCTCCTGGCGTTGTACCAGCCCGTGGCGGTAGACCTGCGTTTCATCATCTGCGCGCTGAAGATCAATAATGACTTGGAGCGTATCGGTGATCTGGCGGTGAATGTCGCTCGCAAGGCAGTGACGTTCTGCGGGCTTCCGCCGATCGCTATTCCATTCGATTTGAACGGGATGTGGCAGAAAGTGCAGCGCATGTTGCGAGACTCGCTGGACGCCCTGGTCAACTTCGATGCCACGCTCGCCCACGACGTGTGCGCCCGGGACGACGAAGTGGACGAGATGAAACGAGAGAACCGGCGACGGGCGGAAGAGTTGATCCGTGTGGAGCCGGAGCGAACGTCGGCCCTGCTGACGCTTATGGCAGCCTCGCGAAACTTGGAACGCATTGCCGACCATGCGACGAACATCGCCGAGGACGTGATCTATATGGTTCAAGGCCATATTGTCCGGCACGGGGTGCTGGAAGAAGATTTGCGCGGTGACAACCGTTCCAACTGAGCCGGGCTGTTGGGCAAACGCGACGACCGTCAGAACGGATACGCTTCCGTGTCGAGCGTCGCGCGAGCGATGCGGCGGCCAGCGGCGATGGCGTCGACGGCTTCGGTCTTAAGAAGGCGGCGAACGAGGCCCAAGTAGGTTCGCAGGTCGTCACCTGCGGCGACGTGTGGCAGGAGTGTGTGGGCGGCAGTCTGGGCCACCCGGTGCGAGTCGTCGACTTGGAGCACGAGGATGTCCTGCTGAAGTGCGGCGAGTTTGGCATTCCCACGAGCGGCCGTCTTCTTCACGCGCAGGCACACACTCTCCAGTTTGTAGAGTTCCATTATGGCATCAGCCAGCCCGGCCAGGACTTCCTGTTCCTCCATCAGTCCGGCGCCGAATCGCTGATAGGAAACGCCGGCCAAGAACAGCACGAGGCGACGAAGGTTGGCCACCGCAAGCTCTGCTCGCGCAATGGGCTCGTTGGGCTGGGCGCCGGTGGGAGCCATTTCGAGCAGTTCCTTCTGTACCCGGCCGATTGCTGCAAGAAGTGGCAGCTTGCCCCGCTCAGCGCGGCGGAGAAGCATCCCCGGGATGAACAGACGGTTGATTTCATTGGTGCCTTCAAAAATGCGGTTGATGCGCGCGTCGCGATACGCGCGGCACACAGGGAACTCCTCGGAGAATCCGTAGCCGCCGTGGATCTGCACGCCCTCGTCGACGATCGAATCGAGGTTCTCGCTGGCCGTGACCTTGACGGCGGAACACTCCAGCGCGTATTCCTCGACGTACAGCGGGAACCCCGGGGCAATGGACTGCGACATCTCGCCAAGTTGACCGAGCGCGTCCATCATGCCGGCCGTACGATACAAGATGCTCTCGGTGACGAACGCCTGCCTAGTCATATGGGCGAGCTTCTGCTGGATGAGGCCGAACTGCGCGATGGGCTTGCCGAACTGGATGCGCTCGTTCGCATAAGTGGCACTGAGATGGAGCACTTCCTTCGAGGCCCCCAAGGTCCCGGCGCCCAGTTTGTACCGTCCCAGGTTGAGGATATTGAAAGCGATCAGGTGGCCTTTGCCAGCTTCACCAAGGAGGTTCTCCTTGGGAACTTGGCAGTCTTCCAAAGTGATCCGGCAGGTGGAAGAGCCGCAGATGCCGAGCTTGTGCTCCTCCTTTTCGATCGTCAGGCCGGGACAGCTCCGTTCGACGACAAACGCGCCGTACTTGTTGTCGTCCATCCTGGTCATGACCACGAACACTTCGGCCAGACCGGCATTCGAGATCCACATCTTGGAGCCATTGAGGATGTAGTGCCGTCCGTCGTCGCTGAGAACGGCCTTGGTACGCATGCTAAGGGCATCCGAACCGGAGTCGGCTTCGCTAAGGCAGTAGGCCGCCAACCATTGGCCGGTGGCAAGCTTGGGCAGGTACTTGGCCTTCGTAGCCTCCGAACCGAAATAGGTGATGGGCATTGTGCCGATGCCGGAATGGGCCATGCATGTGACGGCGAATGAGCCGACACGCCCAATCTGCTCCTCGATAAGGCACGTCAGCGCGCGGCTACCACCCAGCCCGCCGTATTCTTCAGGCACCTGGACGCCGAGGAAGCCAAGTTCGCCAGCCTGTCTGGCCAATTCCAGCATTTGTCCCGGTTTCTTCTGATCCAGTTCTTCCTGCCGAGGGATGATCTCCTTGTCAATGAACTCACGGGCTGCCTGAGCCATGGCACGCTCCTCCGAAGAAAAATCCTCGGGAGTGAAAACCTCCTGGCAATCGACTTGCTGCACAAGGAACTCGCCGCCGTGTCGACAGGACGAACCGGGGGATTGTGTCATCGTTTCTGGTCCTTTTGAGAAGATCATGTTGGAGACGTGCTGGCTGCGTCATGTCCCGCAGCGTCGGGCAGACGTTCGGCGAGAAGCTCGGCGATGTCGAAGACGCTGGCATCGGGGCTGAGTTGCGCCACGGAATCGCTGATCATTGTCATACAAAAAGGGCAACTCACGCCGATCGCATCGGCGCCGGTTGCCATGGCTTCGACCACTCTTAGGTTCGCAACGCGCTGAGAAGGGGCCTCATCAAACCACATACGCCCCCCACCGGCCCCACAACAGAATGTACTCTGACCAGATCGCTCCATTTCGACCAGAGTATCACCGTTGGAAAGCGAACTGCCGGCGACTTTGCGTAGCGGAGCCACGATCTGATGAACTCGCGCCAGATAGCAGGAGTCGTGAAGGGTCAGCCGCCGAGTGGGCCTATCAACGTCCGCCGACCGGCCATCGGCAAGAGGCAGCCGCCCCTGATGCAAGAGTTCCGCCAGCAACTGGCTGTGGTGGAGAACCTCGTAGTGGCCGCCAAACTGCCGATAGTCTTGCGCGAGGGCGTTCAGACAGTGCGGACAATGGGTGACGATCTTGTGGACTTTGTGCTTGTCGAGCGTTTCGATGTTCGACTCGGCCAATTGCTGGAAAATGAACTCCTCGCCGATGCGCCGCGCGGAATCGCCAGTGCAGCGTTCCTCCGTGCCGAGAACGGCAAAACGTACTCCCGCGGCATTCAGGAGCCGCACGAAAGCGCGGGCGACCCGCCGCACCCGACGGTCGTAAGCGGCCGCGCAACCGACCCAGTAGAGGATCTCGAAATCGGGACGCTGGTGGACCGTAGGTACGTCGAGCCCCTCGGCCCACTCCATGCGCTGTTCGGCAGGCAGGCCCCACGGGTTACTGGAGTTCTCCATGCGTCGCAACGAGGTGGCCGGTGCACCGCTGAGTTGCCCTTCGGCGACCAGGAAACGGCGCATATCGAGGATCATTCCCACTGGATCGATGCGGGCGGGGCAGACCTCGGTGCAGGCCGAACATGTCGTACACGCCCAGAGGGTGTCTGCGGCGATGGTATCGCCGTGGAGCTGCGGACCGGCAGGCGTGTTGAGGTCCTCGGATGGTGGTCGATCACCAGCTATAGTGGGGCCGACCGTCTTGAGATACCCTTTGACGTTCTGTACGACCGCGCGCGGGGAGAGCGGTTTGCCGGTGGCATACGCGGGACAGGCATCCTGGCAGCGGCCGCACTCCATACACGCGTCGAGTTGGAGCAGAGAGCCCTGCGTGAAATCGGTGACGGTTCCGGCACCCACCCGGCCGGTCTGTTCCACCTCATCGAGAGAAACCGGCCCCATGGTGCCAAGCCTGGCTGGCTCGGCCGTGATGTTCAGCGAACTGGCGATCGCGTGGAA